>JACKNO010000001.1 GCA_024234815.1 Pseudomonadales bacterium
CCTGGCTGGAAAGGTGGCTGCGGCATCCCGCTATCGGTGCCTCGGCAGCGCGCTGCGTATCCGCCAGCGCTGCCAATGACGCCAGCTGCACGCGGTTGACCCGTCCGGCGGTGGCCAGCGCCCGCGCCAGCTCGGCTTCGCGCACCGGTTTGAGCAGGTAGTCTACCGCCTGGTGTCGAAGTGCCTGCAGGGCGTATTCATCATAGGCTGTACAAAAAATCACCGCCGGCGGTTCTGTTTGCGAGTTCAGCCGGGAGGCCAGTTCAATACCGCTCATCCCCGGCATGCGGATATCCAGTAGCAGCAGGTCCGGCCGGTGCCGCTCCACCATTGCCAGGGCCTGCTCGCCATTGGCGGCCTGGCGACAGTCGGCCCCGGGCTGCAACTTCTGCACCAGGCGCAACAGGCGCTCCCGCGCCAGTGACTCATCGTCGACCACGAGTATTTTCACCCCACCTCCCGCAGCGGGTAACTCAGTTCCACCCTGAACAGCCGGTTGGCGTGCTCGGTCCGCAGCTGCCCCTGCGCCCCGTACAGCCCCAACAATCGCTGGCGTATATTCTCCAGAGCCATCCGGTGCCCCCCTGTTCGCGTCGATGCCTCTGGCGCGGGGTTTTCCACGATCACCCTGATGCCACCCGCCTGCGGCAGGACACTGACCCGAATCCTGCCACCGCCAGTGAGTTGCGCAACGCCGTGGTAGACGGCGTTCTCCACCAGTGGCTGCAGTATCAGGCTGGGCATGGGCGCTTCCCGCAGCGCCGGGGCCACTTCCCACTCCACCTGCAGCCTGTCCCCCAGGCGCAGCTGTTCGATCGCCAGGTATAGCTCACACAATCGAAGTTCATCCGCCACCACGGTGGGGCGCTGGTGTTCCTGCAGGCTGACCCGAAGCAGTTCCGCGAGGTCCTCGACGGCACGCTCGGCATCCTCCGGGCGCGAAACGATCAGGCTGGCGATGCTATTGAGGGTGTTGAACAGAAAATGCGGGCGGATTCGCGCGCGCAGTGCATTCAGCCGCGCCTGCAGCTCCAGCTGTCTCTGCACCAGCAACTGCTGCTGCAGGTAAAAATAGCGCAGCACGATACCACCCAGCACGGCGGCCACCAGCAGGTTGCGCAGCAGCCACCATAACTCCCCGCTGCCATCATCGAAAATGGGAAGCAGGCGCCAGGCGGCGACGCTGCTCAAGGCGGTGACGGCCAACACCACCAGCAGGGTGCACAAACTCGCCAGTGGCAGACTGAACCCGCTGATCAACTGGCGCAGGCCGCACAGCAAAGCGGCGCTCAACAGCACCACCCATTGACCAAACAAAGAACAAAGAGCCAGTGTTTCCCAGTCGAAATTGGGCAGCCCGCTGGCGCTGAGCGCGTAGACCAGCACCATCAGCTCCACCAGCAGCACCATGACAAAAACCGGCCGCGCAGCGCACAGGTCTGGAATGAAAACCACGTCCGCCGCCACGCCTTCTTCGATCTTTGCCACCTGCCCCGGTGATGGCTGCATAAACCGCTCCCACGCCACGATAACTGGTATACTTGCACCCTTACCTGGTGCGAACAAGTCCAAAACTCGCCTTTGCTCCAGGCTTTACAGCACGGAAACTCCCGGTGTCCGTGTCAGCTGATACAGGCAGGAAATCAAACGGAATGAGCAAACAGCAAGATACCAGCAAGCTGTGGGGTGGGCGTTTCAGCGAGGCCACCGACAGTTTTGTGCAGCGTTTTACCGCATCAGTCAGCTTCGACCAGCGCATGGCCCGGGAGGATATCGCGGGCTCTCTGGCCCACGCCGAAATGCTGGGCGCGGTCGGCGTACTCACCCCCGCAGAGCTGGCTGACATTCAACGCGGCCTCGCCCAGGTGGAGCTGGAAATCAGCAACGGCGATTTCGACTGGTCGGTGGAACTGGAAGACGTCCACATGAATATCGAAGCCAGGCTGACCCAGCTGATTGGGGTCACCGGCAAAAAGCTTCACACCGGGCGCTCGCGCAACGACCAGGTCGCCACGGATATTCGCCTCTACCTGCGCTCCGCCATCGACGCGATCGCCGCCGAGCTGACCCGTCTGCAGCGGGGCGCTATTGAACTGGCAAGCCGCAACACCGACACCATCATGCCAGGCTTCACCCACCTGCAGACCGCCCAACCCGTGACTTTCGGCCACCACCTGCTGGCCTGGAACGAAATGCTGGAGCGCGATTACGGTAGACTGCGGGACTGCCGGGTTCGCCTGAACCAGTCCCCGCTGGGCGCCGCGGCGCTGGCGGGCACCACCTACCCCATTGACCGCACGCTGACCGCCGCCGCCCTGGGCTTCGACAGACCCACGGAAAACTCCCTGGACTCGGTCTCCGACCGGGATTTCGCCATTGAGTTCTGCGCTTTCGCGGCCCTGCTGATGACCCACCTGTCGCGCATGTCCGAAGAGCTTGTGTTGTGGACATCAGCCCAGTTCAACTTTATCGAATTGCCAGACCGCTTCTGTACCGGCTCCTCCATCATGCCCCAGAAGAAAAACCCGGATGTGCCAGAGCTCGTGCGCGGCAAGGTTGGCAGGGTAAACGGCCACCTGGTATCCCTGCTCACCCTGATGAAAAGTCAGCCGCTGGCCTACAACAAGGACAACCAGGAAGACAAGGAGCCGCTGTTCGATACCGTCGATACCGTGCTGGACAGCCTGCGCGCCTTCGCCGGCATGGTGCCCGCGATCCGGCCAAAGGCGGAGCAGATGCGGGAGGCGGCACGCCGCGGTTTCTCCACCGCCACCGACCTTGCGGATTACCTGGTAGGCAAGGGTTTGCCCTTTCGCGATGCCCACGAGGTCGTTGGCAAGGCGGTTGCCCACGGCGTGGCCAACGGCCTGGACCTGGCCGAGATGGAGCTGGCCACGCTACAGGAATTCTGCCCGGATATATCTGCGGATGTCTTCGAAGTGCTGACCCTGGAAGGTTCGGTGGCGGCCCGGGACCACCTGGGCGGCACCGCGCCACAACAGGTGGCGGCGGCGGCACAACGAGCGCTGGAGCGCTTGCTGGAGCGCTGATCCCGGCGTCAGTCCCCGCGATATCGCAGGCTGGCCTGGAAGATCACGTCCGCGGAGGTTTCCACCACGATATCCTCCACCAGGCTGAAGTCCACTGACCACCCCGGTGAGAAACGCCAGCGCACACCTCCCGTCAACATCCCGGCATCATCTCCGATAGCGGTGATGCTGCTGTTGGTGGGGGCGGCATTGCCATCGAGCTGCGCGATCAGCGACCAGCGCTCATTCAGAATCCAGTCCAGGCTCAGGCCGGCGAACCACAGGTCCTTCTGCTGTATGCCTTCCAGCAGGTCGCTGTCACCGGCCCGCAGGTAACCCACCTGCCCGTGCCAGCGCAGGGGCAGGTCTGACAGGTGCGCCCCCGAAAACCGCAGGGCCAGGAAAACGTCATCGCCGCCGCTGCCGAGGAAATCATCCTGGTCACCCACTCCGAACTTGTAGCCCAGCGCCACACTGGCGACCGAATTGCTGTCACTGAAGAAAGCGTAGTTCAGCGCCAAGGTGATATCCCCGAGGCCCGAAGTGTCATTGTCCAGCAAAAAACCCGGGGCAGATGCGGAGGAATACCTGTAATCGAGAATGTCCCTGGGCACCGCCGAACGCCCGCCATCGGACATGCCCCAGAGGTCGTGCCAGTCATCGATGAGCCGGTCGAGGTCGCCGCCGCTTTGCTCCAGCCAGGGGATTTCCAGTTGCGCATCGAGCCCGGGGACCAGGCCATAGCGCAGATCCAGCGCAAAGCGCAGGGTTTCGCCATCGAGATTGAGGTACTCCTCGCTGTTGCCATCGAGCACATAGACATTGGAGACACTGCTGTGCAGGGCAGCGCTGAACTCCCCCGCCTGCTCACTCTCGGCTGCTCGCTGGGACGGCAGGCCCAGCAACCCCGTCACCGGACTAAGGTTTTTGACATACAGCGGCTCGTCCGCCGCCAGTGGCTGTGCAAGCGCTGCCAGGCAAGTCGGCAGGAGCAGCAATCCATAGTGCTTTTTCAATCCATCACCCATATTCCGACAACATTCCCGCGACCCGAAAAATTCAATGATACGGGCTGCTCGCGCCGCTTACTACCGAACGGTATAATCTCCCGCTTTGTCGACCGGAACCGGGCACATGTATTACTCCCCTGCCACATTAGCACTCGCCGCCGCCCTGCTGTTGGGTGGCTGCGGCCAGATGGGGCCTCTATACCTGCCCGAGGAGAGCGCACCCTATATACCGGCGCCGACATTGCCAACCACACCCGAGGAGTCCGCGACCGCAGACGAGCCGGCAGCGCCCACCGCACCGACTGCCACCGCCGAGCCGCCTGCGCAGGCTCCTGCCCAGACGAACTGACGAGATAGCCCCCATGGAGAACTTTCCCTACCGGGACGGCAAGCTGTATGCCGAGAAGGTCGCGGTGAGCGCGATCGCCGCCGAACACGGCACCCCCTGCTATATCTATTCCCGCGCGGCCCTCGAGTCAGCCTTCAACGAATACCGGGCTGCCCTGGCGGATTGCGAGCACCTCATCTGCTACGCGGTCAAAGCCAACTCCAATCTGGCGGTGCTGAACGTGCTCGCGCGGCTGGGCGCGGGCTTTGACATCGTTTCCGCCGGAGAACTGGAGCGGGTGGTAGCCGCCGGCGGTGATCCGGCCAGCATCGTATTTTCAGGTGTGGCCAAGAAGCCCGCCGAAATGGCCCGCGCGCTCGAGCTGGGCATCCATTGCTTTAACCTCGAATCCGCCGCTGAACTGGAAGTGCTGAATAGCGTGGCGGCCGGCCTGGGGGTCGTGGCGCCGGTGTCGGTGCGTGTGAACCCCGATGTCGATGCCCAGACCCACCCTTATATCTCCACCGGCCTGCGCGAAAACAAGTTCGGCGTCACCGTGGATGAAGCCCTGCGGGTCTACCGGCGGGCGGCCTCGCTGGCAAACATAGAGGTCGTGGGACTGGACTGCCACATCGGCTCCCAACTGACCCAGATCAGCCCCTTTATCGACGCCTTGCGTCGCCTGCTCGAGCTGGTGGATACCCTGGCCGGAAATGGCATCGGCATACGGCACCTGGATCTGGGCGGCGGTCTGGGTGTGCGCTACCGCGATGAGACGCCGCCCTCGGTCGGGGACTACATAGGCGCGATACGGCGGGAGCTCGGCGCGCGCCAATTGAAGCTGATGTTCGAACCGGGCCGCTCTATCGCCGCGAATGCGGGCCTGCTGGTAACCCGGGTTGAATACCTGAAGCCCACACCGCAACACAACTTCGCCCTCGTGGATGCGGCAATGAACGACATGATCCGGCCCGCCCTGTACCAGGCCTGGCTGAACATCCAGCCGGTCGAGAGACATAGCCGGGCTGACAGGGCTCGCTGGGACGTGGTCGGCCCCGTTTGCGAAACCGGCGATTTCCTGGGCAAGGATCGCGAATTGAGCCTGGAGCAGGGAGATCTGCTGGCGCTGTTCGGGGCCGGCGCATACGGTTTCACCATGAGCTCAAACTACAACAGTCGCTGCCGCGCGCCGGAACTGATGGTGGACGGTGAACAGGTACACCTCGTGCGGGAAAGAGAAACACTTGCCGACATTATGCGCACAGAAAAATGCCTGCCACAGTAAAGTGACGGGGTACACTAAGACTGGTAAACCAGCCGGTAGAGCAGAAACATGCTGCTGAAATTCACCAAGATGCACGGCGCGGGCAATGACTTTGTAGTTATCGACCTGATCAGCCAACGCTACACACTCCGTTCGCGGGATGTGCGCCTGCTTGCGGACCGGCACTTTGGGGTGGGTTGCGACCAGGTGCTGGTGGTCGAGGCCCCGCGCGACCCGGAGGTGGACTTTCGCTATCGCATCTACAATGCCGATGGCAACGAAGTGGAACAGTGCGGCAACGGGGCGCGCTGTTTCGCCCGCTATGTGCGTGAAAAAAAATTGACCGCCAAGCGGGTCATAAGCGTTGAAACCGCCGCCGGCATTATCGAATTGCGGGTGCTCAACCGCCAGCAGGTCGAAGTCATCATGGGCGTCCCGCAAATTGAACCGGAGGCTATCCCCTTCAAGGCGGCTGCCCGCGCCGACAGCTACGCCCTGCTGGTGGGAGGCCAGGCGCTGGAGATCGGCGCCCTGTCGATGGGCAATCCGCATGCGGTGCTCAAGGTCGCTAGCACCCAGGACGCGCCGGTTGCAGAACTGGGCCCCCTGATAGAAGCGCACCCGGACTTCCCGCGGCGCTGCAATGTCGGCTTCATGGAAATAGTTTCGAAGCGGGCGATCAGGCTGCGGGTTTTCGAGCGGGGCGTGGGCGAGACCCTGGCCTGCGGTACCGGCGCCTGCGCGGCGGTGGTCTACGGCATCATGCACGGCTGGTTAGAGGATTTAGTGACAGTCGAGTTGCCGGGCGGTAAGCTCTCGGTATCCTGGGCAGGTGCAGGCCAGCCCGTGATTATGGCCGGACCCGCCGAGGTGGTATTCGAGGGCAGCATAAAACTATAAGGCCGCGCCTGTCGTGGCAGACAAAGGGATACGATGTCAGTCAGCAAGAACAAAACGGGCGCCGCGCCCGTCGAGCAAAGCACCTCAAACGCACTCACCGACGAGGCTGTGCGCCAGTTCCTCAAGGACAATGGCGACTTCCTGGAACGCAATCCGGATCTGCTGGACCACCTGCACGTCTCCCACGCATCGGGCAGCGCCGTGTCCCTGGTCGAAAAGCAGATCAGCGTCCTGCGCGAGCGCAACGTCGATATCCGCCACAGCCTGAAAACGCTCACCAGGAACGCCAGGGAGAACGACAAACTCTTCGAACAAACCCGCGCGCTGGTGGTGAAGTTACTCGAGGCGGAATCGGTAGCGGAGCTGTACGAGGTTTTCATGTCCTCCATGCAGGACAACTTCGAAGTGGAGTTCGCCAGTATGATTCTGTTCGATAACCCCGGTGGCGCGGGCGCTTGTCGGGTAGACAGCCTCGAGAATGCAAAATCCCATATCGGCGCGCTGCTGAGCGGGCGCAAGCCGATATGTGGCGCGCTGCGCAGGGAAGAGTTCAATTACCTGTTCAACCCCGCGGGGAGCGGCCAGCAGTTTCAGCAGGGCGGCTCCGCCGCGATCATGACACTGAACGATGGCACCCTGCGGGGCCTGATCGCCGTGGGCAGCTCAGACGCCACACGCTACGCCAGCGATATGGGTGTTCTGTTCCTGTCCCATATAGCCGAGGTGATCCTGCGCCTGACGCCGCGCCTTTCGCGAACTGCAGACTGAACCCAACATGACGGGCTCGGTGCGGCAGGCCAGGCGGACTCTCTCTCGGGGCGCTTCCGCCGCGCAGGCAGACGAAGAGCACTCACCCGCGAGTGACCCGCCGGCCAGCGAGCTGGACCAATCGGTGGAGAAATTCCTGACCTACCTGCGCGAGGTACGACGGCTCTCTCCCCACACCCTGGATAGTTACCAGCGCGACCTGCAGTCCCTGCGCCACTACAGCGCCGAACTGGGCAGGGACAGCGCGGGGCAGCTGGTGGAATCGGATATCCGGCACTGGGTGAGCCAGCTGCACCGACGCGGCCTCGCCGGCAGCAGCATCCAGCGCAGCCTCTCGGCAGCGCGCTCCTTCTTCAATTACCTGGGCAGGGAGGAGGGCCGTCCACGCAATCCCGCCGCCAGCGTGCAGGCGCCGCGCAAGCCGCGCAAGCTGCCGAAAACCCTCGATGCCGACCAGGTCAGCAAGTTCCTGTCGTTTAACGAGGACTCTCTGATCGCAAAGCGCGATCGCGCCATCGCCGAACTCTTCTATTCCTCGGGCCTGCGCCTGGCGGAACTGGTCGCGCTCGACGCCCGGGACATAGACCCTCACTCACGCCTGCTGACTGTCACCGGCAAGGGTAACAAGACCCGTACGGTGCCAGTTGGATCAGTCGCCCTGGACGCCATCGAGCGCTGGCTGGAAGTCAGGCCCCAGGTTGCCGCCGACAAGGACAGCGCGGCAGCCCTGTTTACCAGTAGCCAGGGCCGGCGCATCAGCGTGCGCAGTATCCAGTCCCGATTGAAGCTGCAGGGACGCAAGGCGGGCATGCACCAGGATGTACACCCACACATGCTGCGCCATTCTTTTGCCAGCCACATGCTGGAATCCAGCGGTGACCTGCGAGCGGTTCAGGAGCTGCTGGGACACGCCAACATATCGACCACCCAGATCTACACGCACCTGGACTTCCAGCACCTGGCCAAGGTTTACGACGCCGCCCATCCCCGCGCCAAACGCCGCGACAAGAGCTGACAGGCGGCAAACCGCGCCATAACAACCTGGAATCATGCGCACGTGGACATCAAGGTAATCACATTCGATCTGGACAACACGCTCTGGGATGTTGAGCCCGCCCTGTTGCGGGCGGAGAAAGTGCAGCAGGACTGGCTGCGCCAACATCGCCCCGGGGCCGTGGAGGCCTACGATCATGACGGCTTGTGGGAATTCAAGAAAGCCATCTGGAAACGCTACCCGCAGCTGCGTCACCACGTGAGCAAGTTCCGAATCCAGACCCTGTACGAATTACAGGTGGCGGCAGGGTATAGCGAGCAGGAATCCCGCAGCGGCGCCGAACAGGCCTTCGCGCTGTTTCTCGAACAGCGTCAGCAGGTACAGCTTTATGCCGAGGCGCTGTCGGTGCTGGATACACTGTCTTCACGCTTTACCCTGGGGGCGCTCACCAACGGCAACGCGGACGTCTACAAAACTGACGCTGGCGATTACTTTGACTTCGCCTTCCTCGCCGAGGATATAGGCCTCGGCAAACCGCACCCGGATATGTTCCACGCCGCGCTGCAACGCACCGGGGTTGAGCCCTGTAACGTGGTTCATGTCGGCGACGACCCCGAACACGACATCGCCGGCGCCCGCGCGGTCGGCATGCATACGGTGTGGATGAATGCCCGGGAAAAGACATGGCCCAACGGCCCGCCACCGAGCCGGGAGATCAGTAACCTGCAGCAGTTACCACAGGCTATCGCGGAAATTGCAGCGGACTAGATCGCTTCCTCGCCGGTCTCACCGGTGCGGATGCGGATAACCTGCTCAAGTGCGCTGACAAAAATCTTGCCGTCACCGATCTTGCCCGTGCTGGCGGCCTTGATGATGGCCTCGATAGTGGGTTCCACCTGGTCATCCGCCACCGCAATCTCCAGTTTCACCTTGGGCAGGAAGTCCACCACGTATTCCGCACCGCGGTAGAGTTCGGTATGCCCTTTCTGGCGCCCGAAGCCCTTGACCTCTGTGGTGGTTATTCCCTGCACACCGATGTCCGATAACGCGGCGCGCACATCGTCCATCCGGAAGGGTTTGATAATGGCAGTAATGAGTTTCATCCCAACGGGGCTCCGGCAATTAGAGAACACCTATTATGGTGTCTCGGAGTGGAATGGCAAGATCGAAAAAAGGATCGAGGATAAAGGATCGAAAAAAAGGGGGCCAGAAGGCCCCCAAAGCACGCATCGTGAGATGCGCCCGCAAAGCTGTATCAGCCGTTCTTGGTGAACTCCGGATAGGCTTCCATACCACATTCCGACAGGTCCACACCCTCGTACTCTTCTTCCTCGGTGACGCGGATACCCATGACCAGTTTGATGGCAAACCAGACTATCAGGCTGGTGACGAACACCCAGGCGAAAATGGTAACCGCACCGATCAACTGGCCGCTGAAAGAAGAACCGCCGTCCTCGGTGAGGGGGTTGGTAACCGGTACCAGCATCAGGCCCAGGAAGCCGACCACGCCGTGTACAGAGATCGCACCGACAGGGTCATCGATCTTCAGCTTGTCCAGGGTGAGGATGGCGAATACCACCAGTACGCCGCCCAGGGCACCAAACAGTGTTGCCTGCAGCGCTGTCGGGGTGGAGGGCTCGGCGGTGATGGCTACCAGACCCGCCAGGGCACCGTTAAGCGCCATGGTCAGGTCGGCCTTGCCGAACATGATGCGAGCCACAATCAGGGCCGCGATCAGGCCGCCGGCAGCCGCGGCATTGGTGTTCATGAAGACCACTGCAACCGCGTTGGCGCTTTCCACACTGGCGGTGGCAAGCACCGAACCGCCGTTGAAGCCGAACCAGCCCATCCACAGGATGAATGTACCCAACGTAGCCAATGGCAGGTTGGCGCCGGGGATGGCATTGATCTGGCCACTGGCGCTGTACTTGCCCTTGCGAGCGCCCAGCAGTATTACACCTGCCAGGGCCGCGGCCGCACCCGCCATATGCACGATACCGGAGCCGGCAAAGTCAGAGAAACCGAGGTCACCCAGGGTGTACATGCCAAATACCGGGTTACCGCCCCATGTCCATGAGCCTTCGGTCGGGTAGATAAAGCCGGTCATTACCACGGCAAATAGCAGGAAGGCCCACAGCTTCATGCGCTCGGCAACCGCGCCGGACACGATGGACATGGCCGTGGCTACAAACACTACCTGGAAGAAGAAATCCGCCGAGGGAGCGTAGGTGGCGGGTTCTTCCGCGCCGGCAACGCCGTCGCCGGTGATACCCGACAACAATGCCGAGCCCAGTTCCGGATACATGATCGAGTAGCCAACCACCATATACATGGTGCACGCGACGGCGTAGAGGGCCACGTTCTTAAGCAGAATTTCTGTCGTGTTCTTGGAGCGGACAAGGCCGGCTTCGAGCATTGCGAAGCCCGCCGCCATCCACATAACCAGTGCGCCGCAGACAAGGAAGTAAAACGTGTCCAGTGCGTACTGTAATTCAAAGATGTTGTTTTCCATGGGAATACTCTCTAATTAGCAGTGTCGTGGGTTAGATGGCGTCTTCGCCGGTTTCACCGGTGCGAATCCGGATCACCTGCTCCAGCGCGGATACGAAAACCTTGCCGTCGCCGATTTTGCCGGTATTGGCCGCCTTGGTTATCGCCTCGATGGTCTGTTCAACCACCCCGTCGGCAACCGCCACTTCAATCTTCACTTTGGGCAGGAAATCGACGACGTATTCCGCTCCCCGGTACAACTCGGTGTGGCCTTTCTGGCGCCCGAAGCCCTTGACCTCGGTGACCGTGATGCCCTGAACCCCGATTTCCGACAGCGCCTCGCGCACGTCATCCAATTTGAATGGCTTAACAATAGCCGTGATCAGTTTCATATTTTTCTCCTGGTGTGAAGCCGACCGGTCCCCCGGCCAGCTCGCTACGCTAGACTGCGATTACATGCTCTTGCTGATGGTGAAAACCGCGGTGCTGTCTGCCCAGTCGGTGCCGAAAACGTCATCTTCATCCAGGTCCGTGTCTACGTAAGCCACGGAGAGGTCGACACCAGCCCAGGTATAGGACAGGGACACTGACCAGTCGGTATAGGAGTCGGTGTTGGTGGCGAAGAAGCCGGTCTCGTCAAAATCGTTGTAACCCACATGGAAGCCTACGCCGAGGCTGTCAAACAGGGTCAGGCTGTAGTCGGCCGCGTAGTAGTAGAACTTGCCGGTGCCGCCGTAGTAGTCGTCGGAGTAGTTCACGCTCGCCGACAGGTCCTTCCATGAACCGGAGACATAGACTTCGCCATAGTCGCCTTCGTCCCCGTTGTCACCGGGGTAGTCGTAGTAGATGTAGCCCACGTCGATGCCGAAGTCGGTGTCGCCGATGGCGCTGGACCAGCCGGCGTAGTAGTCCAGCTCAAGGCTGCCGTCATAACCGTCGTTGCTGTCGAAATCGACGCTGGAGCCCCAGGTTCCGATATAGAAGCCGGGGGAGAATTCCGCATCAAAGCCGCCCTGGATTGCCGCGGAGGTGTCTGACTGTGATATACCCCGGAACCGGTAGTCGCTGGTAAGGGCGACGTTGCCACTGATCTCAAAGCCGCTGCCGGAGGTCGCGTCCCTGTCATCCGCTTCCTGGGCCTGGGCCAGGCCGGCCCCCGCGATAAAAGCCGTAGCCACGGCACTGGTAAGTAATTTCTTGTTCATCATGTTTCCTATCTCCAAGGTGTGTCTCGAAAACTCAGAATGTGCAAGACGAGTGGCTGTTGCTGGCACATTCCTAACGCAATACCAATTCTGGTACCTTGGAGTAGCACACGGTGTGCCAATGGCATTTTTTCTTTTTTAAAACATAGAGTTAAAGAATTTTCCGAGGTGATTCGGCGGCCGGGGGATGCCCTTCAGTGCGCACAAAACGCGCCATATTGGTGCGACGACCCAAAATGGCGCACTGTGTCGAGCTGTGCCCCGCCCCAGATTTCCCCTAGAATCGAAACTCTTCGCACACAACGAACGATGGCGGCAAATATGGCCCTGAAACCTCCACCACCCTGGGATGTACTCCAGCACGTCAACGAACTCGTGAATGCCTCCGGCATCAAGGGAGAGGTCGACAAGAGTGTGCGCGCCCTGGCTCAGTCGGCGCTGGCGAAGCTGGATGTGGTCAGTCGCGATGAGTTCGATGCCCAGACGGACGTACTCAAGCGCACCAGGGCCAGGGTCGCGGCGCTGGAAGCGGAACTGGAAGAACTGACGAAGGAGCTGGAGGTACTGTCCGGGGAAGAAAAGAAGCGGTAGGACAAGCCACAAATGCCCAGCGACAGTTGGTCGGTGACAGCAGGCCGCTGACGACGGGTCTGAGCGCAACAGTCGGCGCCATGCACCCGGCGTGGTGACAAGGGGGCGGAGCGCAGTGGTCTTCACCATGCAGGGAGCATGGGCTCAAGGATGAGCGATGGAATTGTCAGTGGTATTCAGCAGAGCCGTAGCCGGCATGGACGCGCCTATGGTCAGGGTGGAGACACACCTGTCCAACGGCTTGCCCGCCTTCAACATCGTGGGCCTGCCCGAAACCGCTGTGCGCGAAAGCAAGGACAGGGTTCGCTGTGCCATCCTGAACTCCCATTTCACCTTTCCCGACAGGCGCATTACCGTCAATCTCGCCCCGGCGGACCTGCCCAAGGAGGGAGGTCGCTTCGACCTGCCCATCGCGCTCGGCATCCTCGCCTCCTCCGGCCAGCTTCCACAGGACCAGCTGCAGCAGCACGAGTTTCTGGGTGAACTCGCCCTGGACGGCAGCCTGCGCGCGGTACCGGGTGCGATTCCCGCGGCACTGGCCGCGAGCCACACTGGCCGCCAACTGGTGGTACCGGCCGACAGCGCTCCACTGGCGGCCCTGGCCCCGGACAGCAGGGTGATAGCGGCGCCCGACCTGTTGACCCTGTGTGCCCACCTCAACGGCAATTGCCGAATTCCCCCCAGTGCGCCAAAACTGTGCAGCACTGACTGTACCTACCCGGACCTCAGGGATGTCACTGGCCAGCAGGGCGCCAGAAGAGCCCTCGAAATTGCCGCCAGCGGCTATCACAACCTGTTATTTTTCGGTCCGCCCGGAACAGGCAAGACGCTCCTGGCCAGTCGCCTGCCGGGCATCCTGCCCGCCCCCGGCCAGCAGGAGGCACTGACCCTCCTGGCGCTGCGCAACCTCATCGAGCCCGTCGACCCGGGCGATTACTTCCGGCGCCCTTTTCGCGCGCCGCACCACACCGCTACCGCTACCGCCCTGGCGGGAGGCGGCAGCAGGCCCCGTCCCGGTGAAATTTCCCTGGCACACGGCGGAGTCCTGTTTCTGGATGAGCTGGCGGAGTTCAGTCGCCACTGCCTCGAGGTGCTGAGGGAACCGCTGGAGTCCGGCGAGATCACCATCTCTCGCGCCAGTCATCGCACCCGTTATCCAGCCCGATTCCAGCTGGTGGCGGCAATGAACCCCTGCCCATGCGGCTTTCTCGGCGATGCGGAGCGCGCCTGTCGCTGCACGCCGGAGCAGGTCCAGCGCTATCGGATGCGAATCTCGGGCCCGCTGCTGGACCGTATCGACCTGCACGTCCCGGTGCGCAGGCTGCCGCCAGCAGACCTCCTGAACCCTGGATGCAACGCCGAGCCGTCCGCTGCCGTTCGCGCGCGGGTTTGCCGGAGCCGGGAGCGGCAGGAGCGGCGACAGGGTTGTGCCAATGCCCATATTCCACCCGACAGGCTGGCGGCAATCTGCGATTTGGGGGAGGCCGAGCGAGCCTTCCTGGAGTCCGCAGCCCGGAGAATGACGCTCTCAGGCCGGGCACTGCACCGCACCCTGCGGGTCGCCCGCACAATAGCCGACCTGGAGGAGAGCTCCGCCGTCACCCGCGACTGTCTCTGCGAGGCTCTTGCCTATCGCAGCGCCGAGTTGCCCTCGTAAATAGAGCCTCCTTCGCTGCCCATCCAATAGCATCGCAGTCACGGGAAACGCCGGCGGATACGGCAATTGGCGTTTACCCGACCGATGTTCTAATCTGCCCGACGCCACCAATAATAATGTCCAATAAGGAGACACCGCCATGCACCACGTTTCGTTCAGGCAATGCCTGTTGCTGACCTTGCTGGCCGGCCAGGGCGCGCAGGCCGCTGTATCACCTGAAGACGCAGCCAGGTTGGGCAAAACATTGACGCCGATGGGCGCCGAAATGGCCGGGAATGAAGATGGCAGTATTCCTCCCTGGGATCCGGTCGGCACCCCGGTTCCCGCCAACTTCGTTCCCGGCTCCGATAACTACGTCGATCCCTACGCCGATGAAAAACCCCTGTACACCATCAACGCTAACAACTGGGAGCAGTACGCCGAATTCCTCACGGTGGGTACGAAGGCAATGTTCGAAAAATACGGCGCTGACGGCTGGGAAATGCATGTCTACCCCACCCACCGCGGCACCGTCCGGCCGGACTGGTTCTACGCGAATACCCTTAAAAACGCCACCGGCGCCACGCTGGTGGCCGATGGGCAAAAAATCGAGGGCAGTTACCCCGGTGTGCCCTTCCCTATCCCCCAATCGGGGCTGGAGGTCATGTGGAACCACATGGTCCGCTACGCCGAGCCCGCCTCCCAGACCTACGATACCTACTACGTGGACTCCTCGGGCAACCGCGTGCTCGCCACGTCAGCCTATTCCACCTCCGTCTACCCGATGTTCACGACGCCCGATGAGCCGGTGGGAGAAAAATCCTGGACCATGCTGCGAATCAATTACGACGCCCCGGCCCGCCGGGCCGGCGAGATTCTGCTGGTTCACGAACCCGGGGCCGATTACACCGAGGGCAAGGGGCGCTCGGCCTGGCAGTACCTCACCGGTCAGCGCAGGGTAAGACTGGCCCCGGCAGTATCTTTCGATACTCCCAACCCCGGGGTGGCGGGCACCTCCACCTATGACGACTCGTTTATTTACAATGGTTCACCCGAGCGCTTCAACTGGCACCTGGTCGGCAAGCGGGAGATCATCATTCCTGCTTCGAGCTACAAATTCGTCTTCGAGTCGAAGCTCGAAGACGCCCTGGGGGACAAGTTTCTCAAGCCGGAATACATCCGCTGGGAAAAACACCGGGTCTGGGTGGTGGATTCCACCCTGAAGGAGGGCCAGCGCCACCTCTATAGCCGCCGGACCTTTTATCTGGACGAGGACAGCTGGGTGGCGGCCGCGGGCGAGATGTATGACGGCAGGGGCCAGTTGTGGCGCTTGCAGTACCTCTACGGCGCCAACCTGTATGACCGCAAGACGGGCTACGGCTCGGCGTACGGGGCCTATGACCTGCTTCAGAATATATATAACCTGAACGGCAAACTGATACCCGGCAGGTTCAGGAACGGGGTTGAGCAGAACGAGAAGTATTTCACGCCCAAGGGCATGGCCCGCGGCGGGGTGCGCTAGTGGGTTGTTGCGTATAAAATAGAACTCAAGACTCTGTCGTAAACAACCGGCGAAAGGCCAACTTTTACTTATGGCTTTCCTTATCCTCTTGCACTACCCTATGGGCAGGTGACTAAAATAATCAGCGAAGGAGTATCCCTCACCATGCAGAACCGTATAAAAGCCGCCCTTCTTGTGGGCTCGATTGCAGCAAGCGGCGCTCTGGCCGCCGTATCCCCGGAACAGGCCGCCGAATTGGGCAAAACCCTGACACCGATGGGCGCTGAAATGGCAGGAAACGCTGATGGCAGTATTCCAGCGTGGGATGGTGCAGGCGCTCCGATTCCACCTGGTTACGTCGAAGGCTCAAGCAACTACATCGACCCTTTTCCGAACGAAAAGCCCACACTCATCATCAACGCCAGTAATTGGCAGCAATACGCCGATAACCTCACCGAAGGCACCAAGGCCATGTTCGAGAAGTACGGCGCCGACGGCTGGGAGTTGCAGGTTTACCCGACCCACCGCACCAGCACCCGTCCGGACTGGTACTACGCCAATACCGCGAAGAACGCAACCGGCGCCAACCTGGTAGCCGACGGGCAGAAAATCGAGGGTAACTATCCTGGCGTGCCCTTCCCCATGCCGCAGTCGGGCCTGGAAGCCATCTGGAACCACATGGTCCGCTACGGTGCGGATATCAACCAGAACTATGACGTTTACCTACGTAGACTCCAGCGGCAACGCCGTTCTGGCAACCAGTGCCCACTCAGTATCCGCCTACCCCATGTTCGAAAAACGCCCGACCAGGTTGTGGGCGACACGCCCTACACCCTATTGCGCATCGACTACAACGCCCCCGCACGCCGGGCCGGTGAAATCCTGCTGGTACACGAGCCGGGCGCCGACTACACCGAGGGCAAGGGACGCGAGGCCTGGCAGTACCTGGTCGGTCAGCGTCGGGTTCGCATGGCACCGGCGGTATCCTTTGATACGCCCAACCCGGGCGTAGCGGGCACCACCACTTACGATGACTCCTTCGTCTATAACGGCTCACCGGAGCGCTTCAACTGGAAGCTGGTGGGCAAGAAGGAAATGTACGTTCCCGCCAACAATAACCGGTTCGTGTTCGAAACCGACGTGACAGACGCCCTGGGTGAGAAGTTCTTCAAGCCCGAGTTCATCCGCTGGGAGAAGCGCCGCGTCTGGATAGTGGACTCCACCCTCAAGGAAGGCCAGCGTCACCTGTACAGCCGCCGCACCTTCTACCTCGACGAGGACACCTGGACGGCCGTTGCCGGAGATATGTATGACGGCAGGGGCAACCTGTGGCGCCTGCAGTACGTCTACCCCGCGGTCATGACCGGCAATAATAGTGACTTCTTCTCGGCCTATGGGGCTTACGATCTGTTGCAGAACATCTACAACATCAATAGCAAGCCCATCCCGGGCAAGTTCAAGCAGGGCACCGGGGTAAAGGACGACAAGTTCTTCACACCCAAGGGTATGGCGCGCAGCGGCGTTCGCTAAACCCGGCCTCTCCGGAAGGCGCCTGGCGGCGCTTCCCGGATAGCCTCAACAGAGCAAAGGCCAACAGTCATACTGTTGGCCTTTTTTGTTGCGCCTTTATCTGGCCTGCCCCCTGAATCCACGGGGTGAAACTTCAGCACACCGGCCCGGCCGACGCGCTACCTGCCCGGCGATTCACGCATACGATTATTTCTTTTGCCCTGCCCTGCGGAAACATAGGAAAATGCGCACCCTCGATTCCACCCCTTTCGACCAACTTTCGCAGGTGCGTATATGTTCAGGATCAACCAGTATTTTGACGGCAAAGTCGCCTCCATAGCCTTCCAGAGTGCAACCCTACCGGCGACCGTTGGGGTTATGGCCGTAGGGGAGTACGAGTTTGGCACCAGTGAGAAAGAAACGATGACGGTGATCAGTGGCGCCCTGACAGTACGCCTGCCCGGCAGCGGTGACTGGCGCACCTTCGAAAACGGAGAGCAGTTTGAAGTGGCCGCGAACGAGAAGTTCCAACTCAGGGTAGAGCTTGAAACCGCCTATCTGTGCACCTATGGCTGAGCGGGCTCCCCGCCCCGCCGTTCCCGATTTGGCACCAGTAGTGCCGCTGACAAACAGGAGAACCCTCCCTTGACTGAAGTTCAGATACTGGAGCGCTTCCAGACGCACGCTCCCGCATTTCTGGGCATGCTCGGCGCCCGCTTCGTGGCCATTGATTCGGCTGCCAGAACCTGCACCATGGAATTCGACATCAGTCGCGATTTCTGCCATTCGATGGATATAGTCCAGGGCGGATTTGTCACCGCCATGCTGGACGCCGCTATGAGTCACGCGGTTTTCGTCATGGCCGACGACATCGCGAGCGTCTCCTCTCTGGAAATCAAGACTACCTACCTGGAGCCGACCCGCGCCGGTCGCCTGCGAGTGGAGGGCTGCGTGATCAAGAGCGGCTACAAGATCGCCTTCATGGAAGGCAGGGTCTATGACGCGGCCGGCACATTGACAGCTACGGGCAGCACCGTGGGCAAGGTGATTCGCCGCTCGTGACGCAACTCAACCCCCGCCAGCGGGAAGCGGTACGTTATATCGATGGCCCGCTGCTGGTACTCGCCGGCGCCGGCAGCGGCAAGACCAGCGTGATCACCCGGAAGATCGCCTACCTGGTGGAAACCTGCGGCATCAGCCCCAGCCGTATCGCCGCCGTTACCTTCACCAACAAGGCCGCCCGGGAGATGAAGGAGCGGGTGGGCAAACTTCTGGGGGCCGGGGTGGCTGAGGGGCTGACGGTAAGCACCTTTCATCAGCTCGGCCTCAAGATCATCCGCAGTGAACGCAAGGAACTGGGCCTCAAGTCGGGCTTTTCCATCTTCGATGGCGAGGACACCCGCACCCTGATCAGGGATCTGCTGATCCAGGAACACGGGTCCGATGGCGACCAGGCGAACACGATTGCGCAGCGCATCTCCAACTGGAAGAACGACAGGGTGCTGCCGGAGCAGGCAATCGCCAGCTCCACCAGCCCGGCGGATATGCTCTGCGCCCAGGCCTACCTGCGCTACAAGCGGGCCCTGAAAGCCTATAACGCGCTGGATTTTGACGACCTGATCCTGCTCCCGACTATATTGTTCGAGCATCATCCAGCCATCCTCGAGAAGTGGCGCAGCCAGGTGCACTACCTGCTGGTAGATGAATACCAGGACACCAACACCAGCCAGTACCTGCTGGTCAAACAACTGGTAGGGCTGCGCGGCCAGCTGACGGTGGTAGGGGATGACGACCAGTCCATCTACGCCTGGCGCGGCGCGCGGCCGGAGAACCTGGCGCAACTACAGGAAGACTACCCGCGCCTGAAAATCGTCATGCTGGAGCAGAACTACCGCTCCACCGCACGCATTCTCAAAGCAGCCAACACATTGATAGCCAACAACAGCCATGTGTTCGAAAAGCAACTGTGGAGCGAACTGGGCTACGGCGAGCCGCTACGCGTAATCCGCTGCGGTAACGAGCAACTCGAGGCGGACCAGGTTGTGGCGGAAATTCTCGACCACAAATTGCGCAAGCGCACCCGCTTTGGCGACTATGCGGTGCTCTACCGGGGCAACCATCAGTCACGCCTCATTGAGCTGGCCCTGCAACAGCAGCAGGTGCCCTACCACCTGAGCGGTGGTACGTCATTTTTCGCCCGCAACGAGGTCAAGGACATCATGGCGTACCTGCGGCTGGTGCTGAACGAAAATGATGACAATGCTTTCCTGCGCATAGCCAACGTACCCAGGCGCAAACTCGGGGCGTCCACCCTGGAGGCGCTGGGCAATTTCGCCAACGCCAGCCACTGTAGCCTGAGCCAGGCCTGCAACCGTATTGGCAGCGACCACGTACCGGAAGCCGGGCTCAAGCGGCTGCGGGAGTTTCGCAGCTGGATGGGCAGCATCCGCGCCCGCTGCCAGGGGGACGACGGCGTTGCCGGAATCCGCCAGATGATCCGGGAAATGGAGTACGAGGATTGGCTGTTACAGCTCAGTTCCAGTGAAGATGTGGCCGAGCGGCGCATGGCCAATGTGAATTTCCTGGTGGACTCACTGCAGCAGGTGATGAACAGCGAACGACTGCCGCTGGATGAGGCCATATCCCGCCTGGTGCTGCGCGACCTGCTGGAACAGCAGGACGAAGAGGAGACCGGCCCGGACAGTGTGCAGTTGATGACGCTACACGCCTCCAAGGGCCTGGAGTTCCCACACGTGTTTATCATCGGCATGGAGGAGAGCCTGCTGCCCCACCGGGTGAGCGTGGAGGAGGATAACATCGCGGAAGAGCGCCGCCTGGCGTACGTGGGCATCACGCGGGCGCAACAGACCCTGGCCATGACCCTGGCCCTCAAGCGACGCCAGTTCGGCGAGACGATAAATTGCGAGCCCAGCCGCTTTATTGCGGAGTTGCCCGAGGAAGACCTGCAATGGCAGGGCGGCGATGCGGACACCGCCCAGGCTAACGAGGAACGCGGCAAGGAAACCCTGGCAGGATTGAAAAACCTGTTTGGTTGAGCGAGCTGTGAGTTCGCCCAACCCGGGCGCAAGGACCGCATTCCCGAGCCCGCCCGTCACACTTTATACCGCAGCGACAGCCCCGCGAAGACGCGGCGGGAAGGGCAAAAAAACTTGCCCTCCCCGAGGCTACATGCCATAAAGTGGCCGCCAGCCAGCGTTAAGCGGCAGCGCCCATACTGGCGGCGGATTACAAAAACAACGCCAAATTGTAGGGCAAAGCCATGAAATTCCCCGCGCACGGCCAGTCTTCCGAGAACATTCTCAGCCAACTGAAATCACGCAAATCCAATGACGTCCGCTGGGAGGAAGGGCGCGTCTTCGCCTACATTTACGATCCCGGCGAAGAGGCCCAGCAGCTGCTCAAGGACGCCTTCAGCCTGTACCTGATGGAAAACGGACTCGACCCCACCTCATTTCCCAGTTGCATGCAGCTGGAAAAGGACGTGATCGGGATGGCGGTAGACCTGGTCAATGGCGGCGCTGACGCTACCGGCACCTTTACCTCCGGCGGCACCGAGAGCATCCTGCTGTCCCTGAAGACCACCCGCGACTACTACAGGGACGCACGGCCGGAGATTAGCCGTCCCGAAGTGCTCATGCCGAAAACGGCCCACCCGGCCTTCCACAAAGCCTGCCAGTATTTCGACCTGACGGCGGTCACGGTGGATGTGGATGCAGACTTCTGCGCCATTCCCGCGCTCATGGAAGCGGCAATTACAGCCAACACCATTCTGATGGTGGGGTCAGCCCCTTCCTATGCACACGGCGCCATCGATCCAATTGCCGAGCTGGGCCAGGTGGCGCTGCGCCATCAGCTGCGATTCCATGTGGACTGCTGTGTGGGCGGGATGTACCTGCCCTTCGCCAAACAACTGGGGTACGCCATTCCTGACTTTGACATGTCGGTACCGGGCGTAACCCAGCTGTCGATGGACTTCCACAAGTGGGGCTACGCGGCCAAGGGCGCCTCCTGCATCCTGTACAGGGACCGCGCCTTCCGCCGCTACCAGATTTTTTCCTACGCCAACTGGACCGGTTATGCGGTCGTCAATCCCGGCGTGGTATCCACCAAGGGCGGCGGCCCCATCGCCGCCTGCTGGGCCATCCTCAATTACATAGGCAGGGACGGCTACCTGAAGCTGGTGGCGTCCGCACAGGAGGCATCGCGCAAAATCGTGGCCGCCGTCGACGACATCGAGGGCCTGGAAATGATGGGCAAGGCGCAAATCAATATGCTGGCCCTGCGCGCCACGGACTTCAATATTTTCCCCCTGGCCGACGCGATGAAGGAGCGCGGCTGGTTCATCCAGCCCCAGTTCGGCTTCGCCAACAGCAGCGAGAACATGCACCTGTCGGTAGGTCCGCACAATGCCCACAATGTGGACGAATTCGTCGCTGACCTGCGCGAGGTCAGCGCCCGGGTACGCGCCGCGCAAATCGGTGTGGAGCCGTTCGTCATGCCTGATGAACTGCGTGATTTTATCGTCAACTCCGGCCCGGATGTGATGGACCACCTGGGCGAGCTGCTGGGGGGTGACGGCAGCTCCCTGCCCGACAAAATGGAAGACATCAACCTCATGCTCAACCAGCTACCGGCGAACAGCCGGGAGATGTTGCTGGGAGAGTTCATCAACCGGCTGTATAACCCGGACCCGAACTGATGTTGCGTGGCGTATAGGGTGCCCTTACAGCGCAGCTCCAGGGGGCCGACCGGCAGCCCGGTCAGGACACCGACTTGAACCTCTCCATGGCGGGGCATCGCCGCTGGCAACTTGCGCTGGTACTGCTGGTCACGTTCTTTGTGGCCTATATGGACCGGCTGAACATCACTTTCGCCGTGCCGCTGATGGCCACGGAATACGGCTGGAGCGAAACCCAGACGCGCGAGTACGGCTCCCTGCTGATGGGATTGTTCTATGCGGGCTACGGCCTGGCCAATATTTTCCTGACACCTTTTGCGGAGCGTCTCGGGCCCCGCCGCAGCATTTTTATCATCGTCATACTCTGGTCCCTGTTCACGGCCCTCGGAGCCTGGGTGAGCCAGTGGCTGATGGTGCTGATGGCGACGCGGGTACTGCTGGGTATAAGCGAAGGCGTGCATGTGCCGATGATGAGCCAGCTCACCAAGACCTGGTTCCCGCTGGAGGAGCGGGCGCGAGCCAATAGCATCTTCGTGTCCGGCCTGTTTCTGGCCGTCATTTTATCTCCCGTCATGCTGGTGCCTTTGATGGACGGTTACGGCTGGCGTACGGGTTTTGTACTCATTGCCCTGTTCGGCCTGCTGATCAGCCTGCCGCTGGTGGCCTGGCTGGTGCACGACACGCCCGACGCCCACCCCGACATCAGTCCGCAGGAGCTGGCCTATATCGCCGCGGGGCGCGACCGGGAAGCGCTGCAGGAGGACCTGCAGATGTCCTGGAGGGAATTGTTCACCATGCCGCGCTTCCTGCTGCTGGCCGCCATCGGCAGCATCAACAACGTGGTGGCGCTGGGAATTTCAAGTTGGCTGCCCACTTACTTCATCCACAATCGCGGTATCGCCTTTGAGGATATAACCTTCCTGGTGGCGGTGCCGTATGCCTTCTCGCTGCTGGGAATCGGCCTGTGGGCGGCGCTGGGCGACCGCTTCAATATCCGCGCGCCACTGGCGGCGCTGGGTTTCGCCGGCGCCGGCATCATGATCTATGTGGCGTTACAGGCGGACAGCCTGGCGCTGGTGCTGGTGTGCTTTTCCGCCGGCGTGTTCCTGATCTCGGCATACAACGCCTGCGAACTGGCGATGATCCAACGCATTGTCCCGCTGGCTAAAATGGCGCCTTCGATGGGGGTCTACAACGGCTGTACCACTATCATCGGTGGCGGCCTGGGGCCGTTCATCGTCTCTCCCATCATCACCCAGGGCGGACCCTACTGGCTGATCAGCACAATCGCCCTGGCCAATGCCCTGCTACTGTTGCTGGCCTGGCGCCTGATTCGCTACTAGGCAGTTCGCTGCCCACTGCGCTCTATGAAAGTGCCTCGTTGAGCGACAGCGTGAGCTTGTCGACCATCTCGTCAACCTGTTCCCGGGTGATGATCAAGGGGGGACATACGGCCAGGCAACAGCCAGCCACGTTGCGCACGATCAGGCCGTTATCCTGGCAGCGTTGGGTCACCCGCTTCGCAAGGTCCACCGCGGGCGTTTTGGCGGCCTTGTCATCCACCAGTTCCAGGGCGCCAATAAGGCCCACGCCGCGAACCTCGCCTACCCGCTCGTGTCCCCGGAAGCCGGCCAGACGCGACTGCAAGTAAGTGCCCATTTCGGCCGCATGCTCGTAGAGTTTGTCCCGCTCGTAGATTTCCAGCGTTTTTAAGGCCGCCGCGCAGGCCACCGGGTGCCCGGAGTAGGTGTAACCGTGGCCGAAAACACCAACCTCGGCGCTGGGTTCCACCATCGCCTGGTAAATATCGCCGCGAATAACCGCCGCGCTGATGGGGTAGTAAGCGGAGGACAGCTGCTTGGCAAAGGTCATCTGGGCAGGCTGCCGGATATTCATGCTTTCGCAGCCGAACAGTGTGCCCGTGCGGCCGAAGCCGGTGATGACCTCGTCGGCCCAGAACAGGATGTCGTGCTTGTCCAGAATGGACTGTACCCGCTCGTAGTAACCGGCCGGGGGCACAATCACTCCGCTGGCCCCGGTGACGGGTTCTGCGATAAAGGCGGCGATGGTGTCTGCGCCCTCGCGCTCGATCAGGGCCTCCAGGTTTGCGGTGATGCGGGTTACGAACTCCTCCTCGCTCTCTGCACCCTGCGCGCCCCGGTAGTGATGGGCGTGGTCGGTGCGCAGGATGCCCAGTGCGTCCAGCGGGGAGTCGAAGTGGGCCAGGTTGGCCGGCAGACTGGTCAGGGAACCGGCGGCCACCGTCACCCCGTGGTAGGCCCGCTCACGGGTGATGATCTTGCGCTTTTGCGGCTTGCCGATTGCGTTGAAATAGTAGCGCAGCAGCTTGATGTGGGTATCGTTGGCATCGGAACCGGAGTTGCCGAAAAAGACTTTGGCATCATCCACGGGGACCATCGCCGCAAGTTTGTCGGCCAGGTCTATACCCAACTGATGTGACTTGCCGCCGAACATATGGGTGAAGGAAAGGCGCGACAGCTGGTCGCTGATGGCATCTATCAGCTCCCGGTTGCCGTAGCCCAGGCCGGTACACCACAGTCCCGCCATACCCTCAAGGTACTGCTTGCCCTGGCTGTCATAGACATAAACACCTTCCCCGCGATCAAACAGCAACTGCTCGGTGGCCTTGAGATTGGTGTTGGGATAAATAACCGCCGACATATTCTACTCCTCGATATGTATAGTTTGACCGGATCAAAAAAAGCTGGCAGACGCCCCGGCAAGTGAGCGCTCAGCTGACAACATACTCCAGTTCAGGCGGGCCGGGAACTGGTGGCTTGAGGGTAGCTGCCGTGCGCTTTATATTGTACTTCCCTGCGACGCTCCACGCCGCTCGCCCGCGCCGGTCGGCATCACACTGCCTGAGGTTAAACCATGCATGACAATCGCGTAAGCCTGGACCACATTCGGGCGGCCGCCCGGCGCATCGCGAGCTACGTGCATCGCACCCCGGTGATGTCCAGCCGACTGATCAACGCCGAGGCTGGTTGCGACATTCATTTCAAATGCGAAAACCTGCAGAAGGTGGGCGCCTTCAAAGCCCGGGGCGCCCACAACGCCGTGCTGTGCCTGACACCTGAGCAACTGGCCAGGGGAGTGGCCACCCACTCCTCGGGCAATCACGCCGCCGCCCTGGCGCTGGCGGCCAGTCATTTCGATGTGCCGGCTTATATCGTCATGCCGGAAAACGCGCCGGCCAGCAAGGTTGCGGCGGTACGCGCCTACGGCGGCAGGATCACATTCTGCGAATCCACCCAGGCGGCGCGGGAGAGCACGCTGGAGACCCTGTGCGAGCGCACCGGCGCCAGTTTCATCCCGCCCTATGACCATCCCGATGTCATCGCCGGCCAGGGCACCGCCGCACTGGAACTGGCGGAGCAGCTGGACCCGGCTCCCGACTTCCTGCTCACCCCGGTGGGCGGTGGCGGCCTGCTGGCGGGTTGTGCCATCGCCAGCAAGGCACTGATGCCAGACACCGCGGTGATCGGCGCCGAGCCCGCAGGCGCCGACGACGCCATGCGCAGCTTCAACAGTGGCCAGTGGCAGCCCCAAACCTCCCCTGATACGGTGGCCGATGGCCTGCGCACCGCACTCGGGCAGTTGAATTTCAGCCTGATCCGCGCCAATGTCGACGCCATCCTGAGCGCCGATGATGCCACCATCATCCACGCCACCCGTCTGGTATGGACCCGCATGAAACTGGTGATCGAACCCTCAGCGGCAGTGGGCCTCGCGGTGGTCCTCGCCCATCCCCGGCACTTTGCCGGTAAACGTGTTGCCATCGTGTTCAGCGGCGGCAATGTCGATATCGACAAGCTGCCGTGGTGAGCGGGACCTGACGCAGAACGCCTCACCAGGGACCTGGAACGCTAAAGTCCTCCAGGGGTTGCCGCTAACGGTGCCGCCGCTGGGTCCTGGCCAGTGTTTCGCGGGCCCGCGCTACCACCGGCGCATCGATCATGCGGCCGCCGTGTTGCGCGGACCCACGATTTTCCCGCAGCGCCAGCTCATAGGCGCGTACCACCGCCTGCGCCTCTTCAACCTGGGCCCGGGAGGGCACAAACGCCTCATTCATCACCCGCACCTGATCCGGGTGGACACAAAATCCCCCGCGCAGACCGAGGTCGCGGGAGCGCAGTATGGTTGCCCGAAAACGGTCCAGGTCGCCGTACTGACCAATGGAGCCGACAAAGCCCAGCGGCAGGATGCCGGCACTGCGGGCGGCAAACACAATCTGCTGGTTTGGGAACAACAGGCTATCCGCAGTCGGCTCCATCCCCGCGCTGGCGCTGAAGTCCTCCGGACCGAGAGTGATGGCCACCAGGCGCGGGGTGCTGGCGGCAATTTCGTGGCAGCGGGCCAGGGCAGCAGTCGATTCGATCATCGCTACCAGCCTGGTGTGTCCGGGGGGCAGGCCCCTCTCGGTCTCCAACTCGGCAATATTGTCGCTGATCCAGCGCAACTGGGACGCGCCCTCGACCTTGGGTACACAGACCGCCTGCACATCGGCGCAGACCGCCGCTTCGAGATCATCTGCGGCCAGTTGCAGCGAGGCATTGATCCGCACCACCACATCCGCGCCGTTGGCGGCCACCTGCCGGGCGCTTGTCGGCAACCGCTGCCGCGCGGAGGCTTTCTCCGGCAACGGGACGGCATCCTCCAGATCGATAATAATCGCGTCGGCGCCACGCTCGTGGGCTTTTTCAATAAACCTTGGAACGTTGGCGGGGACAAACAACATGGAGCGCCATATCGGCAGGCTGTTATGCATGGTTAAACTCCCGTTTGCTCCACACCGGTGAGATGGCTGGACGGCACATTACGCCAGCTCCGCATTGGCTTGCATGGCCAGGGCGCCCGTGGAATCCAGCGCCCACAAACTCACCGTGTCACCATCGCGGCGGCCCTGAAACTGAATCGGCTGTCCGTCCAGCAGGGGCTTTACTCCCCGGAAGCGAAAACTTGCCAGCCTCTTTCCCGGCAGGTGTCTGTGCAGCGTATCCAGCAGCAACGTGGCGGTGAGCGGCCCCTGCACCACGAGCCCGGCGTAGCCCTCGATTGCCACGGCGTAGTCGCGGTCATAGTGAATGCGGTGGCTGTTGAAGGTGAGTGCCGAGTAGCGAAACAGCAATACCGGGTCCGGCACGAGCTCCCGCGACCACTGCGCTGCCGCCGGGGCGGCCAGTGCTGGCCGGGTGGAAATGCCGCCAGACTGGTCGCGATAGACCAGTTGCTGTTCTTCGGTCAGCGCCAGCGTAGCGGCGCTGAACACCTCGTGCCGCACCGTCACAAACACCAGTTCACCGCTGCTGCCCTGCTTGTGACTGACATCAGCGATAGTGGATACCCGCCGCAGCGGGTCGCCGACACGCGGCGCGGATTCGAAGCGGATATTGCTGCCAGCCCACATACGCCGCGGCAAAGGCACCGGTGGCAGGAAATCACCCCGCAGGGCATGGCCATCAATATCCAACTGGCTGGCCGGCGGGGCAGGCAGGAAGTACAGCCAGTGCCACAGGGGCGGCAGCGGTTCACCCGCGCCGGCCCCGGTGACACTGCCACAAGCAGGCCTGTCCAGAGCCGCGCCAAGGCAGGCTAACGGTGCCGCGGTTATGAGGTCGCAACGGCTCTCCTGTCTGCCAATCCAGCTACGCAAATGATTGATATCGATATCAGCCATGGCCGCCAAACTCCCGGCGCAGGAGATCACTGTGCTCCCCGAGGGCCGGAACGGGGCGCAGCGGTGTATCGTCGCCCGCCGCGATTACCGGCGGGGCAACCGTCGAGATAGTGCCGGAGGGCGTAAGCACCGGGGCGCGGCGCAGTTGCGGGTGCCGCGCGAGGTCCGCAACCGAATTCACGGCCCCGAAAGCGACGCGAGCGGACAACAGTCGCTGCACCAGCTCGGGCCGGCTTAAAGTCGAAAATACCGCGGCGATCTCCCGGTCCAGGGCCGCGCGATTGCTGCAGCGATCGACATTTGTGCGGTAGTCAGGCGCCTCGGCCAGGTCGGGCAGCCACAGCACCTGCTCACAAAAGTTCTCCCACTCTCGACCATTCTGGATCGAGATAACCACCTGCTCTCCGCCTTTGCAGGTGTAAGCCCCGTAGGGGGCGATGCTCGGGTGATTGAGCCCGAGCCGCTGCGGCGCTTCGCCCGCATAGTCCTGGTGCAGCAGCGGGACCGTCATCCAGTCGGCCATGGCGTCAAACAGCGACACCGCCAGCCCCTTCCCGCAGCCTGTCCGGGCGCGCTCCAAAAGCGCTTCCAGTACGCCCGCGTGGGCATACATGCCGCAGGCGATATCGCAGACCGACACCCCCACCCTGCCCGCTTCCCCGGGCGCGCCGGTAATCGACGCCAGGCCCGTTTCACACTGCACCAGCAGATCGTAGGCCTTCATCTCACGGTAGGCACCGGATTCGCCGTAGCCGGAAATATCCACCGTAATCAGCCGCGGATTGCGCTCGCGCAACCGCGCCGAATCAAAGCCCGCGCGGGCCGCGGAGCCGGGTGCGAGATTCTGGATGAAGACGTCCGCTTCCAGCAGCATGCGCTGCAACAGGTCCCGGTCGCGCGGATCCTTGATATCCAGGCAAATTGATTCCTTGCCCCGGTTCAGCCAGACAAAGTAAGCACTCTCACCGTCGGCCACATGGTCGTAGGCGCGCGCGAAATCACCCTCGGCCCGTTCTACCTTGATGACGCGGGCGCCGGCATCCGCCAGGCGCGAGCTGCAATAGGGCGCGGCCACCGCCTGCTCCAGCGCGATCACCAGCAAACCCTGCAGCGGTTGGCCCATCAGAAAGACCTCGGCAGATCGAGTTCCCGGGTGGCGATGAAAGAGAGAATGAGATTGGTGGAGATCGGCGCCACCTGGTAGAGACGGGTCTCCCGAAACTTGCGTTCAATATCGTATTCCGTGGCGAAACCGTAACCGCCATGGGTCTGGATACAGGTATCGGCCGCCGCCCAGGCGGCCTCGGAGGCGAGCAGCTTCGCCATATTGGCCTCGGCGCCCGCCGGCTTGCCCGCGTCGTACAGGTCTGCGGCCCGCTGCACCATCAGCGCCGCCGCCTCGGTCTGGATATGGGCCCGGGCGATAGGAAACTGTACGCCCTGGTTCTGGCCGATGGGCCGGTCAAACACCACCCGCTCGCGGGCGTAGCTTGAGGATTTAGCGGTAAACCAGCGCGCATCGCCTATGCACTCGGCGGCAATCAGTATGCGTTCGGCGTTCATACCGTCGAGTATGCACCTGAATCCCTCGCCCTCCGGGCCGATGAGGTTTTTTGCGGGCACCCGCAGATTATCGAAAAACAGTTCCGTGGTCGCATGGTTCATCATGGTTTCGACCGGCTTGATGGTCAGGCCGTTACCCAGCGCCTCACGCATATCCACCAGCAGCACCGACATGCCGTCCGTGTGCCTGGGACACTGATCCCGGGGGGTGGTGCGCACCAGCAGCACCATCAGGTCGGAGTGCAGGCTCCGGGAAATAAACACCTTCTGGCCGTTGACCACATAGTCATCGCCATCGCGCGCTGCGCTGGTGCGGATACGGGAGGTATCGGTGCCGCTGGAGGGCTCTGTGACGCCAAACGCTTGCAGGCGCAGGCTGCCGTCGGCGATTGCCGGCAGGTATTGCCGCTTCTGCGCATCGCTGCCATGGCGCAACAGCGTTCCCATCGTATACATCTGGGCGTGGCAGGCGCCGCCATTACCACCGCTGCGCTGTATCTCTTCCAGCACGGCGCAGGCGGCTGCGAGGGGGAGGCCGCTGCCGCCGTACTCCTCAGGAATCAGAACAGACAGGTAGCCAGCCGCCGTCAGGGCTGTTACAAATTCAGTGGGATACGCCTTCTCGCGGTCGAGCCTGCGCCAGTATTCACCGGGGAACTGCTCGCATAATCTCGCCACCGCATCGCGAATTTCCGGATAGGTTTTGTCAGAGGCCACGCGGTTCATCCCCCCGGGAAAGTCCCGCGCAGCCGCGCGGCGCCGGATTGGCGAGGCTTACTGGCTGCCTTCGACCATGTAGTCAACGGCGGCGATCACTTCCTCGTCGGAGCAGTTCATGCAGCCGCCCTTGGCGATCATGCCGGTACCGGCAAGACCATTGATGCCGCTGTCGTGCAGCACGTCAGTGCCCTTGGCGATCCGGTCAGCCCAGGCGCCGGCGTCACCGTAGATCGGTGCTCCGGCCGCCCCGGTAGCGTGACAGGCCATGCACGCGGCGTTATAGACCTCCTCTCCAGAGCGGGGACCGCTGCTGGCCGCGGCGGCGGCGCCACCACAGCTGCTGTCGCCCTGCATACAACTTTCCCCGACCGGCTTGATGCGCGCCTCGATTTCGGCGCGCTGCGCGTCAGTCAAGTCAATGGCGAAGGCGCTGTAAGCCAGGCCCAGGGCAAAAATACTGCAAACAATTCGCGTTATCACTGTACGACCCTCTCTTGGATAGGCGCGCATTATAGCCAGTTATCCCGGCGGCGGAAACTCGGCGAACAGGTCCATATGGCTGGAAAGCTGGCGCTTTCGCAGCCGGTTCTGGCAGCCCGCGGGGATTCCCACTACCATCGGAGGGCAAAGCCGCCACCCCATTCCCCTTTGACAGGACCAAAGCCTATGAAACTCTACACCTACGACCCCGCACCCAACCCGCGCCGACTGGCGCTATTCATGCGGTACAAGGGCATTACCCTGGACAGCCAGCAGATTGACCTGGCGACCGGCGAGCAGTTGTCCGATGAGTACCGCCGGATAAACCCCGAGTGCTCTGTTCCTGCCCTGCAACTGGATGACGGCACAGTGCTGACGGAGGTCATCGGCATCTGCACCTACCTCGAGGCGCTGCACCCGGAAAAGCCCCTGTTGGGCACCACGCCGCTGGAAAAGGCGCAGGTTTCCAGCTGGGTACATCGCCTGCTGATGAATGTGTTCTCGGCCATTGCCGGAATGCTGCGCAACCGCTCCAGGGCATTCGCCAACCGCGCCCTGCCCGGCCCACTGGACCTGCCGCAGATATCGGAGCTGGTGGAGCGCGGCAAGCTCCAGCTCGCGCATACGCTGCCGAAGTTGGACGCGGAGCTGGCGACACGCCCCTGGCTGGCCGGCGACAACTTTTCATTCGCGGATATCGATCTGCTGGTAGGCATCGACTTCATGGCCTGGGTAAAAGAATCGGTTCCCGAGGAGTGCACCCACCTGCGCGCCTGGTATGAGCGCGCCAGGGCGGAACTGGATTTGTAGGGGTTCGCCGTAAGCGCGGGGGCGCGCAGGGCTAAAAGTACCACGCCAGTTGCACCAGCAGCGACGGCCCCACGCCCAGGGTGAGACCCTCCAGGCCGGTCTCTATACCGCCGTACTCGGTGCCCCTGGAGCCCAGTGGCGCGGTCGCGGCGGACAGCAGTTGCCAGTTCTGGGCGAGGTCCCACTCCAGCACCCACTGCGCCAGCGCCGAGCCGTCCTCCGCATTGGCAAACAGATTGGTGGTGAGGTTTACCAGTGGCGCCAGCTCCACCAGCAGGGAGCCGGCCACGTTGTGGCGGCCTATGGTATACAGCTCGCCGCGCTGCAGCCTTTGCGCCAGGTCCTGGTCGGACAGAATGTTCCCGGGGGTGTAATCGTCATCGGCAAGGCCAAAGCCATTGTAATAGTACTCCAGTACGACGGTGGCGTTGTAACCGCCCCAGACCCAGGACCAGGACCAGTTGGCCACCGCGCTGGTAACCCAGCCATCGTGGGCATCGGTAAAGGTAATGTCACCGCGCAGCACGGCCTCGCCCAGGTTGGTAAGGCCTCCGATGCCGGCGATGAACTCATTGAAGTTTTCCGCCAGCAACAGATCGTACTCCGCCTCCGTGCCGAAACCGTGGTATTTCAGCGCGCTGGTACTCTGTTCGCCGGTGGTTTTACCCGCCTCGTCCCGACGCTGCACAAACACCGCCTGCCAGTCACTGCCGCTCTCCAGCAGGTACTGGCCGTAGACCATATCCTCGCCCAGCTTGTACTCGGTATCCACCGCCGCGGGATTGAAGGGGTTGAAAAAATCCACCGGGTTATAGATAAGCCCATTGCCCCAGCTCACTGCCTGGCGCCCGATACGCAGCACCGCGCGCTCGCCGGTAAAACCCACGTTCAGGCGATCCAGCCGCTGCACCAGGCCGCGTGAACTTTTGTTGCTGACGGTATCGGTGAGGTCCCACCAGCGCCGGTCGTCATTCGGCAGCGAAGGGGGCAACAGCAACACGTCGTTCGTGTCTATCGGCAGATCGAGAGTGTCGCCCCACTGCCCGATCGCCTGGTAGTCCGCCTGGAAACTGAAGCGCTGGCGCGAGGCCCTGAATTTCAGGCGCAGATCGGCGTATTCATCATCGGCATACTCGCCGAAATACTCCCGGTAGGCGCTGTCGTCGGGGTAACTGCTGGCCAATCCGCGCAGCTTGGCGTGACCGCCGTCGAATCCCGGTACGGCGGCGCTCACCGCCAGTGGCAGCGCCGCCAGTGCCAATCCCCAGCGGATGCGCATGGCCGCTCAAATGTCCATGGCGATGGGTTGCTGTCGTTCATCGCTGACGATCCGGCCATCGCGCATACCGATCAGGCGCCGGGCATAGCGCATTACACGCGCATCGTGGGTGGAGATCACAAAGGTCACACCCCGCTCCCGGTTCAGGCTCACAAAAAGATCCATCAACTGGGCGGCGCTGCGGCTGTCGAGGTTGGCGGTGGGCTCGTCCGCCAACACCAGGGCCGGCCGGGTAGCAATGGCGCGGGCCACCGCCACGCGCTGCTGTTGCCCGCCGGACAGTTCCGCCGGGCGTCTGTTCTCCAGCCCGGCCAGCCCCACCTCCGCCAGCACCCCGGATGCCAGCCGGGTTCGCTCCCGCGCGGGCACACCCTGCACCTGCATAATAAACTCCACGTTTTCGCGGGCTGTCAGCACGGTGATCAGGTTGTAGGACTGGAATACAAAGCCAATATGGCGCAGGCGCATATCCGCCAGTTCAGCGCGGGACATGCCGTCCAGCCGGTGCTCGCCGATTGCGATTTCACCGCTGTCGGGGGTGTCCAGGCCGCCAAGCGCGTTGAGCAGGGTGGTCTTGCCGGAGCCGGACGGGCCCGACAGGCAGACAAATTCGCCCTCCTCGATCTCCAGGCAAACCCGATCAAGCGCCGTGATCGTGTCACCGCCCTGGTGAAAGGTCTTGCATAAATCGCGGCAGCTGATGTCGCTCATCGAAGGTATCCTTTTCAGTCCCTGTTCAAGGCGGTCACGGGATCCAGCCGCGAGGCCCGCCAGGCGGGTGCGATGCTGGCCAGCAGGCCCAGAATGATGACCACCGCCGTGGACATCAGCATGTCGAAGCGGTGCAGCGCCGGGTACAAAATCGTGCTCATTCCCATCATCTCCATCCCCTGGGCCACTCTGGAAATATCGATACCGCTTTCCAATGGCATGATGGTGGCGACCGCCAGCAGATTGCCCAGCAACAGGCCGAGACAGAGCAGGTAAAGACTCTCCAGCATGACCTGCCCCAGGATGAGGCCGGGACGCATGCCCAGCGCCTGCATCAGGCCGATTTCGCGCACCCGCTCGAACACCGCCATTACCAGGGTGTTGACGAGGCCGAACGACAGTGCGAGAAACACCACCACCATGAACACCAGGGTGAAGCCGTCCTGCACCGCGAGAATGCTGCCCAGGAAGGTATCCAGCTCGGTCCAGGGCAGTACTTCCAGCTCGGGGCCCGCTGCCGCTGCAATCTGCGGATACCAGCCCTCAACCCCGCGATAGTCGTCTGCGGTAAGCGCGATTTCCGAGACCGCATCGCCTATACCCAGCATTTCCTGTACCAGGGAGCGACCCGCATACACGAAACGGTCTTCATCGCCCTGCAAGCGCGCGCGATACAGGCCCACCACCCGGACACCGCGCTCTGCCACGTCGTTGTCGGGGTCCTGCGACATGATTACAACCCGCTTGCCCAGGCCGGTCTCCAGCCGCCGTGCGAGGCTGGCACCGATAACGATCCCCGTGTCATCGGCCAGGTCCAGCGAACGCCCCTCGATAATGGTCTCCGGCAGCGAACCCAGTGCCTGCTCCGCCGCCGGGTCCACCCCCAGCAGGGTGACGCTGCGACTGCCCCGCTCACTGCTGATCACAGCCGGCACCCGCACCCGCGCCGCCCAGGCCTTGACCGGAGGCTGATCCAGCGCCTCCAGCAGCGCGCCGGCGGGCGGCGCCATACTGTTTGCCACGCTGGGGTCGCGGCGGTAGTCCCGATGGTGCACCTGTACCTCGCCGGGCAGCGTCTGCAGGCCATTGCGAACCATCTGCTCGGTCATGCCCCGGCTCAACGCGGCCGTGAAGATCATGGCCCACACCCCTATCGCAATGGCGATGAGCATGATCAGGGTGCGGCGGTGGTTGCGCCACAGGTTGCGCCATGCGAGCGTGGACAGCGTGGCCAGGGGCAAAGTCATCACAGGGCCCGCATGGCAGCGACGGGCTGCAATCGAAACAGGCGCAGCGCCGGGTAGAGCGCGGCCAGCAGCGCGCCTAAAAAAACGGTCAATGGCCCGGCCAGCAGAGATACCGGGCTCAGTTGCGGATAAATGCGGCCGCCCAGCATGAACCTTGCCATCATCTCCTCCACCCCGGGATAGACGAAACCGGCATAACTGAGATACGCCGCGAGCAGGCCGCCACCCGCTACTCCCAGGCCGAGGCCCAGCGCCGCCAGCATCAGGGTTTCCATGCCCACCAGGCGCGCCAGTTGCGCGGGCCGCATCCCCAGTGCGAGCATCACCCCAAACTCCCGGGTGCGCTCGAGCACAGACATCAACTGGGTATTGAGCACGCTGAAGGCGACCAGCAGGACCAGTACACCGTAAGTGAACCAGGCGCTGGCCATATCCGACGTTATCGCCTGACGCAGCCCGGGCATCAGTCTCTCCCAATCCAGGACGACCAGTTCATTGCGCCCCGCCAACGCCGCGCGCAGCCCAGCCGCGGTGTCCCCGACCTGCTCGAGCGACGGCACTCGTATCACCACGCTGTGGCCCGCATCACCCATCGCAAACACCTGCTGAAACCAGCCCAGCGGTATCTGCGCCATGCTGCGGTCCACTTCCTCCAGGCCGGTATCCAGGATGCCCACCACGGTCGCGACCGCCGCCGCGAAAGAACCGTCGCGGCCACTGCCGATAAAGGTCAGTTCGTCGCCTACGCCCGCCTTCAGGTTCTGCGCCAGCAGGGCGCCTATCACGATCTCCCGGGCGTCATCCGCCTGCAGGTAGCGCCCCTCGCGCACCTTGCCGGGAAAAGTCGATACCGCAGGTTCGTAGCCCGGTTGCACGCCGGTCAGCAAAATGCCGAAGGAGCGCTGGGCACTGGAGGCGAGCGCAAACGCCTCCGCCCGCGCCGCGACCTCACCCACTCCGGGCACGCTTCGCAAGCTGGAGGCCAGCTCCATAACCGCGGGTACACTCTGGTAGATATGCTGGTCATCGTGGTAGCCGCGGCGCTGCACCTGGATATGGCCGGTATACGCCGCGAGGCTGCCATCGATCATCATCTGGTAGGAACCCAGTTGCAGTGAGACCAAAAAAACCAGCAGGACATTACAGAACACCATGGCACCGACGGTGAGCCAGGTGCGACGGCGGTGACGCCAGATGTTCCGCCAGGCCAAAACCCAGCTGACATTCACTCCCGCGGATTTCTCAGGTTGGAGAGTGTGAACGAATTGGCCGGCAACTCCACATCGAAATCCGCGACCAGGGTATGTAACTCCGTCCACTCCTCGGGCTTGTCCTGATTAGCCATGCGCATGCGCACCGCGACACTGCGGCCTCCCAGTGGGGCAATCTCGAGGGTTTTGAGGGTTTTCATCAGGGCGCCATCCTGGTCCCAGAACTGCTGCTCCAGCAGGACCCAGTCATCGCGTACCCAGAGAATCTCCTTGCCCCACACTACCGCCGCATCTTCGTGAGGAATGGACTGGATAACGTAAACCTGGTGCCCGTCCTTTTCGTACTGCTCCAGCAGGCTGTGGTCGTACTGGTCGATAATATTGGTGTCCTTGCTCACATCCTTGTTGGAAAAGTCACTGCCCATCCAGCTCTGGCTCATCATGGAAGAAGGAATCTTGATGACCCGGTTGATCTTGGGCGTGTAGGTCCACATGTTGCCGTCCACCGACAGGGTGCCGTTGCCGGCATCCTTTTTCGGCTCAACGACCCGCACCAGTGTGCGTTTCTCGCCCTCGGTCCACGCCTGTATGGTCATCGACCGCTCCCAGTCGGCACGGTGGATGGTCATGGTCATCTCCGAATAGGAAGTAAGACCACGGTAGTGGTCCATTGCCTTGCGGATAATGTCGGTCGCGGTCATCTCCTGCGCCAGCGCGGCCGTCGCGCACAAGCCCAGCAGGCAGATCGCCATTCTTTTCCACATATTGTCTACTCCATTGGATAATCGACTATTGCCCGCACAATACTTTCGCAAGCAACATTCGCGTAATAAGACTCAGTGTAAACAATATCGCCGCGGCATTGCATGGACACAGGTCATGAAAAGGAGTGTCTCCGTGCCCCCCGCTTATCGCATGCCCCGGCGACTGGGGTAAGGACAGGGCCGCGGCCACGGCGTTATAACGCGGCAGCGGACCCTGGAGGCGAACTTTAATGATGAAGCAAGCGCTGCGAACTTGCGTTATAACAGCTTCATGCATGCCACCGAGTGTCGACAACTGCCCGCGAGACAGAATTCCGCCATTACCCGCTGGAAGCAGGTGTTTGCCGCTGGCTTCCTGCTGCTCACACTGGCCGGCTGCGGCAGCGGCGGCCCGGATGAGGCGTACCAGCAGTACCTGGCTAGGCTCTCCCGCACGCTGGCAGTGTCGCCAGTCAACGCTGCCATACCCACCGCGGTCAGGTTGCCCGCACCCCGCGATATGCACCTGGAGCTGCAATCCGGCAACCTGGATGTACTGGACTTTCTCGCCATCAGTGGCTGCGCCGTGCAGATCAACATCGGCAGGCGCAACAGCAGCCTCGGCCGCCTGGCACGGGATTCGCAGCGACTGCTGCTGGACCTGGAGTACCTGCGACTGGCCCCGCCCTGCATAGACTACCAGCGCGAGCGCGGCGAACCCGCCCTCGCCGATACACTGGAACAGGCCTGGTCGCTCAAACACCGGCAGTTGCGCGCCGCGATCTACAACGCCACCCTGGGCAGCAGTGAATACAGGGCGTTCTGGAAACAGCCGCACTACCCCGCTACAGACTATCCGGCCATGACCAGCAGTACCGTCGTCACCAGTTTGGAGGCGATAAACAGTCAGGTGCGGCGCTGGTTGGCCGGCGACTTCAGCGCGGACAATACCGAATTCGAAATACTGCTGGGGGAGGTGGCCACCGGCGATGGCGGCAACCTGATGCAGGCGCTGGCGATGCAGGCGGCAGCGCTGGAGGCGGCGAACCGGATATTGGCGGAGCGCATGCGGCGCGGCCCACTCTGCGGTCCGGTGCTGCGCCCCGCGGCGGCGGACATCCTCACCGAGGTGGTCAAAAAATATTTTATCGCGGCTATCCAGCCCCGGGCGGCTGAGCTCAACCGGCGCTACCACGACCTGCTGCCGCCCATGGCCGCGCTGGAAGACATGCTGGTGGACGCGCTGCCTGTGGACTATCGCTCGTGGCGCGCGCGGCGGGACCGCGAGTTGGCCGAGTGGACGATGGCGCCGCGCCGACACGTGGATCACTTGCAGGCTATTGCGCGGCCCTGCGAGCGCAGCTCAAATGCCGAAGCTGCTGGCCGGCAGAACGGCTCGCCGGCCGGTTATGCGCAGACAACACCGTCTCCAGCGTCTACAATGCCGCAGGTAGAGAATTCGCCCCGGAGACAACCATGACCCGAACCCTGCCATCCACACTGTTATCCTCGCTCGCGCTGGTCGGCCTTGCCCTGCTCACCGCATGCGCCAGCGGCCCACCCGTTCCCCAGGTTGATTTCAAACCCGGCTATGATTTCGCCGCCGCCCGCAAGATCGCTTTTTACGACGATTCCGGCATGATCTCAGGCAATAACCCTATCCCGGTCAGCGATATGCAGCGCGAGCGGGTTGACCTCGCACTGGAGCATGCGCTGCGCGCCAAGGGCTATGAAATTCTCCCGGAGAAGGATGCAGCCAGTGCCGATCTGCTGGTGAGCTGGAACCTGATCACCAACGAAAAGACCGATGTTCGCACCTACGAGACCCCAGCCATGGGCATGGGTATGGGTATGGGAAGGGGTTACGGTCCCTACGGCGGCTACAACCGCTACAGTATGTACAACTGCTGGGGATGCACCCAGACCGAGGTTTCGGTAGATAACTATACCGAGGGCACCTTTATCGTCGACATGATAGATCCCAAACTCAAGCAGTCGGTGTGGCGCGGCCTGGTGCAGTCACGCCTCAAGGGCAAGGTCCAAACCGACCAGGAGAAGTACAACGCCGCGGCCGACAACATTTTGTCCTCGTTCCCACCGCCCTGAGGGCACCCCACGGACGAAAACGCCATGTGCCCGGCTCTGCCGGGCATTTTTTTGCGACAGATATTTCCCGGCCCACCCCTCTATACTCATATTGTGAGTTCAGCGGCTAGCCGTCACGGGCGGCAGATTCACTCTGCCGCCGATTATTTCACAGCAAGCGCGCCAGCCCCGCCAGGCTCACGAGCAGCAGGCCAACGCCCAGTACCCGGAAAAACACCTTCGTATCAGCCTGCAAGGTGTATTCATGAAAACGCAGTCCCATAAAATGGCCCAGCGTGGCGCAGGGCAGCAGCCACAGCTGCTGGCGCCACTGCAGATCGACCCCGGTGTACATAAACGCCCCCAGCTTTAGCGCGACCAGCACGAACCAGAGTACGAACAGGGTGTCGCGCAGCTGAAAGCTTTCCACGCGACTGGCGGCCACCGGCACCACCAGTGGCGCGGCGATCAGCGAAGTACCGCTCACATAGCCCCCGAGCACCATGAAGAAGGCGTCGAGCCACTTGTTGTTGCTCTTGAACGGCCTGTCGAGAATATAGCTGCAGGCGTAGACAGCAACCACCACGAAAATGAAACCGCTGACAATGGTTGCCGGTAGGGTAATGACACCCGCCACACCGATTATCTTGGGGATGATCATCAGCAACAGGGCATAGCGCAAAAAACGCCAGTTGACCGTATCGCGCCCGCCCCCGGGGCCACCCGCACCGGCCCTGCGCTGCGACAGCACCACGGTGATAAAAGAGAAAAAAAGCAGGTGCACCGCGATTATGGGCAGGAACACCAGGGGCGCGTTGTAGATCATCAGCAGAAAAGGCAGGGTGAGTACGGCACCGCCAAAACCCAGGCCGGAGCGGACAAAACCACCCCACACAAAAAGCGCGCCGATGGCAGCCAACTGCCAGTGCTCCAGACCCTCCATTAACCGCCTTCCCCCACCCTGTGTTCAGACGGGCGCCAGTGTGCCACAAATCAGCGCGGGAGTAGGGGGGCAACGCCGGGGCCGATCATCCCGGCGGATACCAGTCGTATGGCCACGGGACGTGGACTCAAACAGGCAACACGGGTATTATTTCGCTCCCTGTTCCACCGGCTGCCCAGTCCGGCGGGACGCCTGCACCGCCCGTAGCCCGGCCGGATAGCGCGCCGCCCTTCGAAGGACAGCCGGCTGGCAAGGGAAATATATTTAAAATCAGACAGTTAAGTGAAACCGCAGAGGCACTGGTCTCACGTTAATCTCTTTTATGCGCCTGTAGCTCAGCCGGATAGAGTAGTGGCTTCCGAAGCCATTGGTCGCAGGTTCGAATCCTGCCAGGCGCGCCATTTTCAGTCGGGTCCTTTCCGGACACATGGTTTACAGATCATACCGCCGGGCACATGATTTACACCTCTACTGCTCCAGCCAGATCTCCGCCTGTTTGCCGGCCAGCCGCACCAAATCACCCTGGGCCAGGGAAACGTCGATCAAATGCAGGCCCCAGCCCGGCAGGAAATTATTTCCTATGTCGTCGACCCGAGGGTCGGTGGGGTCGGCGTCCTGGGTGATCTGCAGGTAGCCCTTGCCGTCTTCCTCAATGCACTCGCCCTGCACCAGTCCGGGCACCTTCACGAAGGGCGTGGTGATCGCGGCATTGGCGGCCGGGTCCGCATAGGGGTTCAACTCTGTACCAGTGAGAAAGTAGCCATCCAGGTCGAGCCGCCCCGCGCCGAGGTCCACCGGGTGGGTACAGGCTGCCCGCGTGTCCGGACTGCTGGTCAGGCCGAACAGTGACAGGCCGACTACCGGTGGGTCGGTATCCCTGAAAGAGGAGTAATTGACGAAACAGTTGATCTCCTCGTCGAATGTGCAGGGCGCAGTGGACTTGAAGTCCGCACCCACCTCGGCATCGTTGGGCAGGCCCACGGGTATGCCTATCAGGTGAGCGGCAATCATGCGCCTGGCGAGGTAGGGGTCGGCTTCCACCTCCTCCTGGATCAGGCGAATCAGGTGGGCAGTTCCCTGCGAGTGCCCCACCAGGATAAAACCCCGCCCCTCCCCGTTCGCTATGAACTGGCGGAAGGCATCGACCACGTCGCCATAGGCCACACCGGAGACCTCGCTGTCTGCGAACTTGCCGGCCAGGAGGGCGGCGACGGTGGCCTGCCGATACATGGGGGCATAGAGCTCACACACGGAGCGATAGCGCGAAGCCTGCGAGAAGGTGGTGACAATTTCCCGGTCGGGCACCAGGTCGGAATTGTCGGTGCTGTCGAGACTTACCGTGGGGTAGACGTAGAAGCAGTCCACCGGCCGCATATCAAAGGGAGGCGCCTGCTCCAACGCTGTAGAGCCATCGGCGAACACGATGGTGGCGTCGATATCGCGTAGGCAAACGTTGTCTTCCCCGATGATATCGGGCCGGCACAGCCAGTTTTCCGGGCTGTCGTACTGCGCGCTGCTATAGTCCTCGTAGGGGTTTACTTCCGTATTGTTGTCATTGCCATTGTTATTGCCCCCGTCACAGGCGCCGAGCAGAAATGCTGCCAGTAAAATCAACGTTGGTCGGTGCATGCCGCGTTCCTCCATGAAATCCTGATTGCACGCGGGAAGGGCCCCTGCGCCAGACCTTTACAAAAAAAAGCCAGGGATCGGTAAAGCGAACCCTGGCCGGCTGTTCCGGCAGGATAAGTCACGCTGGAAAACGATACAAGCGGATCTGCCCGCCTCAATGGCTGCTGGCCTGGAGCGCTGGGTATTCCTATTCCCGCCAGGCCCGGGGGTTTTCTTTCAACGCCTTTTGTCGGGCCTCAAAAACCTTGCGTAGCTGCGCGAGACGCTCCGGGTGGCGGGTCGCCGTGTCGTAGGACTCTCGTGGGTCACGCTCCAGATCAAACAGCCATTCTTTCTGACGCACTGACATTGCTATCGGCATTATGTCGGTTCCGTAGTGCACGCCGGCGGGGCCGCGGTACTTGAAGCGGGCATCCCGGACCGCCATCAGCTCGGCGCCGTCATGGTAGAAGAGATAGTCGTGGGGAGTGTCTGCACCTGTTTGCAGGACGGGGAGGATGCTGCGGCCATCCAGTTCCCTGTCTTGCGGCGCGGGTAAGCCGAGAAGGTCCAGCACGGTGGGCAGCAGGTCAGTACCCATTGCCATAGCGGCTTCGACCCTCCCTCCGGGAAAGCCATCGGGCCAGTGGGCAATAAAAGGGACCCGGGTTCCACCTTCGAAGGTATTGCCCTTGCGACCGCGATGATCGCCAGCGTTACCCAGAAACCAGGGGCCGTTATCCGAACTGATAATGATCAGGGTGTTGTCCAGTTGGCCGGTGTCGCGAAGTGCGTCAACAATTCGGCCAACACCATGGTCGAGTTCCTCCAGTACGTCGCCATAAAGCCCCGCATCAGACTGCCCGCTGCGTTGAGCGGAGACAGATAATGGGTCGTGGGGAAAGTTGTGCGCCAGGTACAGAAAGAAAGGTTGCTCCTGCGCGTCGCGGATAAATTGCGTCGACTCTATCGCGTAGTGCTCGCTCAGTTCGCGCTGATCAACCGGCGCGGGCACCACAACGGACTGATCCCGATACAGGGCGAAGGGCACCATGTCATTGCTGTACAGAGCGCCAAAAAAAGTATCGAACCCGAAATCATTCGGCAGGGACGGGCTGCGATCGCCCAGATGCCACTTGCCAACCATTGCAGTGCGGTAACCGGCTGCCTTGAAGATATCGCCCAAGGTAATCTCCTCCGCGGGCAGTCTCACGTTGGCCGCGGGATTCAGCAAAGTACTGAAAATAAACTCCTTGATGCTCCCGTCTGGAAACAGCACAGATGTCATGCCCGCATGGGGCGGGAGCCGTCCGGTAAGAAATCCGGCGCGAGACGGTGAGCAGACCGACGCAGGGGAATGAAAATCACTCAGCATGACACCATGTGCGGCGAGCTGGTCGATGCGAGGCGTATGTATAAGGTCACTACCGATAGCGCCGACACCGATGTCGCCGTAGCCCATGTCATCATACAGAATAAAAATGACATTAGGTCTGCGGCGAATTCCTGCGGCCATGGCGCCGATACCAGACAGGTACTGCTGCTTAGCGGCCAGCCTCGCGTCATCGTCTACCTGTCCGGCGCTCACAACTCTAAAGGCGACAAAGGCGGCGATCGCAATGACTACCGCTACCAGTGTGATAGCGAACGCCCGCACAATCGTGCGCAGGTAGTTCAGCATCGGAGCAAGCCGCCGAATTCGGCACTGCGGTTCGCGGGCAATAGTGCCCCGCTGGTGGTTGCCCGTGTATTTTTCGCGTCATTCGCTCGATGGTTTTCCATGTGCTGGAGTATGCAGAACGGCCTCCTCAATTTCCAGACAGCCATAACGAAGCGCTGCAACTGCGCTGGCGAGGGAGCCACACCTGCGGGCCGGCACTTCTCAGGCCAGCGTATGATCATGGGGACCTTGATGCCGGAGTCGAACAGCTCTCGCTTGCCCCTGGGGAGGCCGTCCCCGTGGTCGGTGGTCAATATGACAATGGTATCCCCGGCCAGGCCATCCGCCTCGAGGCGAGCCAGCACCTCACCCACTCGCATATCCATGGTATGAATATTATTGTAATGCGCGCGATATCGCGCCGCACTGGTGTCGTGTCCCGAAGGTAGGGTGGCACCGGCACATCCCCCGGGGCTACCACATCATCGATGCCCCAATTAAGATAAATGTGCAGGGTCTGCATAAGCAGGTGGGAAACCACCAGTATTCGTATCACCCGCTCCCCTTGCAAAAAAGGTTCGATTTGAGGCTCTCTGCGACCGTTACTCCCTTGGCAGGGCGTGATAGAACTCGCTGAGAACATCAAAGGCCAGTTTACGATTACCCTGTTCATCCACCAGTCCCTTGCGGTTATAGAACTCCTGAATACCGTTCAGGGGCCGCAGCGCGGCCCGAAAATCCTTCAAAACCCAGGGTGACATGCCCTGGATCAGCGGGCTGCGCGGCAGCATATCGAGCTGCGCGCGGTAGACCTTTGCCTGGTATTCCTCGGACCACAGCAGCGCGTCCGGTGAGCGGAACCCCGCCTTGGCGCCGGCGCCAAACTCCGAGATAACCATGGGCTTGCCAAAGCTGTTGCTGAAGCGCATCCGTGGCATGATGTCCTTCAGCATGACCCGCCGGATATCCGCCTCGCTGGCAGGCAGGTTGGCGGCAAACGCCGCCGAGTAGTACCAACCGAAGTACTCGTTGTAGCCCACCACGTCGACGATCTCTCCTAGCGGGTCATCCAGCTCAACCAGGATTTCGCCGTCGCTACTTTCTTCGTGCTCAGGGTTATCGGCAACGGGATCTGGCTCGGCGCTGTCATCAGGCAGCATTCCAGACACGACTTCCTTGCCTATAAATGTCACCAGTCGCGCCTTGTCCGCCAGGCTGACATCGGAATCCTTGAGCAGCGCGACCATCACATCCTTGGCGACCTCGCGCAGCTCCCGCGCTGGATCGCCGATAAGCGCCGCCCCCAGCAGCCGACCGCTGTGATCGATGCGCTTGACCGTAGCCGCCTCGGTTGCCAGGAAAGCTGTGCGCCGCTCGCTTATCGGGGTTTCATTTCCCAGGGACCAGATAACGACGGAGGCCCGGTTAAGGTCACGCTGCACCATTTCCGCCATCATGCTGTTTGCCAGTTTCAGGGTGTCCTCGTTGCGCCAGTCGATGGCCCAGTAGACGGGTATCTCCGACCACAACAGAAAACCCATCTCGTCGGCCAGGCGGACGGTATGTTCATTGTGCGGATAGTGGGCCAGCCGCACGAAGTTGGCACCGAGCTGCTTCGCCAGCGCAAACTGCGCTTCTGCATCTGCACGCCCCGTGGCAACACCCGGTCCCAGCACGGTTTCCTCATGCATGCTGATACCGCGTAGAAATACCGGCTTGCCATTCAGCAAAATCTTGCCGCCGGCACGACGCACAGTGCGAAAGCCAACCTGGTCACTGCTGACATCGTCGCCGGCACTGACCGATACTTCGTAAAGCCTCGGATCTTCAGGTGACCACAGCTGGGGTTTGGCCTTGACCCGGAATGCCACTCTCCCGTCGGCGTCTGTGATGGCAGTCACAGCGACATCGAGATCGACGATGGTCAACGTGACTTCGGTTCCGGCAGCCGCGCCGTCAAGCTGTGCCCAGCCCTGAATCTCGCCGCTCGCCTGGTCATCCAGCCAGACCTGAAACTGGCGCACAAAAGTGTCGGGCACGGTGACCAGACTCACATCGCGCGTTAAGCCACCGTACTGCCACCAGTCTGTGCGCCTGGTGGGAACACTGGACAGGTCCAGGGTATTGTCGACCCTGACCACCAGATCGTTGTCTCCGTCTTTCAGCTGTTCCGTAACCTCGAAGTTGAAAGGCGTGTACCCGCCGCGGTGCTGCCCCAACACCTGGCCATTCAGGTACACAGTGGTGGTGAAATTTGCGCCGCCGAAGTGCAGGAAGTGGCGCTGGCCGCGTTCCGGTCTCCCGGGGAAGTCGCGCTGGTACCACACTGAGCCGTCATAAAAGAACAGGCGTTCCTGCTGTGAATTCCAGTCACCGGGAACCTTCAGTTGCTGGCGTTCATCAAAGCTGTACTCGATTAACTCCATGCCGGATTGCTGCCTGGCGTTGGCGTAATAGCCATCCCCAAAAATACCTCGCTCGCCTATTCCCAACTTGTCGATAACCACATTCCAGTTGCCGTTCAGCGAGCGGGCACCGCGGTTGGGAATATTGGTGATCAATGGCGAGGGTTCCGCATAGATAATCGGGGCAGGCGAAAAGATACTGATTTCATGCGGCTCATCATCTTCCGTTTGCGCCCAGGTCGGCAGTACCGCGATCAGCGGAACAAGCAAGAGACAGCGCCTGAAGAACTTCCACGCGCAACAAGCGCCAGCCAGGTTTGCGGCGCCACTCCTTCTCAATCCAGCCATTTGGCTTCTCCTGTTATTGTTTCGGCTCTCAATCGGGTGTCCTTCAGAAATTGGCACTCACTGCCATCCCAATGGTGCGCTGGGAATCGCGCGGAATGAGCTGGAGGGTGTCGTCAGTGTCATTCCCCAGCGGGTTCGGCACAATACTCACGGCGACATTGCGGTCGATTGCGCAGGGTGAGGTTTACCCCGCCAAACTCGTCCACCACCACTGCCTGGGCCTGGAAGTTCTAGAAATCCACCCAGAACGCGGTGGCGTTGAGCAGTATGCGCCGGTCCAGCCACACGCCTGGTCTACGGCGCTGAAACGGCGCGGGCCTCGTTCTTACATGCACCTGCCCACCACCGCGAGAATGGCGGCCGTCTCCCACTCCAGCAATTCATTGGAAATCACCTTGTTCTCTATCCGGTGACGCCAGGCGGCGGTATTGATTTCGTAGACAAACAGACTCAACCGCTTCAACCTCGGTGTGCTCCATTTCGAGCCCAGCTTGCGCAGCATTCCGGCGAGTCTTTCGGCGAACTTCTGGCGGTGCGCGTTCTCTATCTCCATGAGTTCAGGGAACAGGTTCAGACCATTTTGAAGTTCCCGGTCGATCTGGTCGCGGGTCTCCTGCCGGTATATTGCCTTGAGCGATTCGGTGAAAAACGCATCCCAGGGCTGTTCCAGCCGTGCGCGGGTTTCGAACTCATCCATCACTTCTTCAATGGATTGCAGATAGTCGCTGTACAGGGCGACCAGTATCGCTTCCTTGTTGGGAAAATACTGGTAGATCGAACTCACCGGGATGGAGGCCTGCTCGGCGATACTGTTGGTGGTCACCTCGGCGATGCCACGGGTGCGCAGTACTTCTGCAGTGGCTTCAAGGATCAGCGAGACACGCTGCTGGGAGCGCCGCTGGGACGGCTTACGGACTTGTGGCAATGATCTGTACCCTCTTTGTTATTTCTGGAGAACCTGTCGACGAGGCTAGCGCAACTTGTCGAGTATGGCTAACATGAGTTAAAGTTCACTTTTAGGCAATAGATTCGGGCCGCTATTGCTCGAAGAATAACTCTTTGACCTCCACCCCCCCCAGGAAATCCTCTATGAGAACTCCCCTACCCGCCACCCTGGTCTCCGCCTCTTTGCTTGCCGTCGCCGTATCTGCCCAGGGACAAGCCACCCTGGAGGAGGTCGTGGTAACCGCGCAAAAGCGCACGGAGAGCCTGCAGGACGTATCCATCGCCATAGCCGCCTTTGGTGAGAAGGAGTTGCGCAATCTCTCAATTACCAATCTTGAAAACCTTACCCAGTCGGTAAGCGGCGTGGAGTTGTTCGACGAACGCGGCTCCGGGCAGCCTACCTGGGTTATTCGCGGTGTGGGCCTGGCCGACTTCAATGCCAACAACACACCTACGGCGGCAATTTACTTCGATGAGTTCTACCTCACCTCCAACGTGATGGGTGGCATAGGTATGTACGATATCTCCCGCGTGGAGGTTCTCAAAGGTCCCCAGGGCGGTCTTTATGGCCGCAACACCAGCGGTGGCGCCGTCCGGGTAATGTCGGTGCGGCCCGACCTGGACCAGGGTTTGAATGGCTACATCCAGGGCAGCTATGGCCGCTGGGATCGCTCCATTGCCGAGGGTGCGGTGGGTGGGAAAATCACCGACAACCTGGCTTTTCGGCTGTCGGGCATGACCGACCAGAACGGCGGTTGGCAGGACACCCTGGCCACAGCGGGCGACGATGACTACGGCGACCGCGATTTCAGCTCCGGCCGCGCCCAGTTGCTGTTCCAGCCCACCGACAAACTGGAGTTTTTGCTCAAGATCGATGGGGGCGAGGACAAGTCTGAAACCACCCTGGCATATTCCCGGGCATTGCTTGACCCCTCCGGCAGCGGCGATTACTGCGCCAGCGCCCTGGCCGGAACACTCAACCAGAAGGATTGCCTGACTCTCGCAAACCTCACCAGTCTTTACGCCCTGACCCCGGGGGATGCCGGCCCTCTGGCGTCATCACAAAAGCGCGACGGCAGTGTCGTATTGTCCAATCCCATCAACAAACTGGATAATTCCTGGGCCGGCGCAAACCTCCAGGTGAACTGGGATCTCGACTTCGCCATGCTGACGTCAATCAGCGGCTACCTCGATTACGACAACAAGCAGGTATACGATTACGACGGCTCACCGCTGGTGCTGTTTGAAGAAGATGGCAAAGCGGAGCTGTCCGTCTGGTCCCAGGAATTCCGCCTGGTTTCCCAGAGCGACGGGCCGCTGAACTGGTTGGCTGGCGCGGCCTATGCCGAAGACGAAGACAAGGAACATCGTTTCGGCAACACCCTGGACAACATCTTTGTGTTCCCCAGCCTGACCGAGAGGGGATTCACCCAGGATAACGAGTACTGGTCGGTATACGGCCAGCTGGAATACGACCTGACCAGTGAGTGGACCGCGCATGGTTCGCTGCGCTACTCGGACGAGAACAAAACCTACAAGGACGGTTACACCCAGGACCTGGTCGGCGGCTTCTACTACTACGAGGACGTCCGCAAGTCTTACGAGTTACAGGAGAACTGGTCCGGAGACGCGGGTATCGACTGGTCACCTGACGATAACCTGATGCTGTACGGGCGCATTACCCGCGGTTACAAGACAGGCGGCTTCCCGGGCGGCTTCGCCTTCAGTCCCGAGGAGTTAAACCCCTACGACGAGGAGACCGTCTGGTCCTATGAGGTGGGCTTCAAGTCGACCTGGCTGGACAACACACTCAGGCTCAATGGTGCCACCTTCTATTACGACTACCAGGACGTGCAGGGCTATACCCAGCGCCTGAGCGAGGAAACCGGCACAGTAGTATCCGCCCTGGGCAACCTCGGTGACGCCGAGCATATCGGCGCCGAGATGGAAATGGAATGGCTGCCCAACGCACTGCCAGGCCTGTCACTGCAGGGCTCCGTCGCCTGGCTGAGCGCGGAGTACAAATCCAGTGAGTTCGCCCTGGATCCCAACGATGTTGCTGTAGACCTGGATGGCTATACCCGCCCCTACGCTCCAGAGTGGAGCGCCTACCTGCAGTCCAGGTACGAATGGCAGTTAAGCAGTTCCCTGGGCGCAGGAGTGCAACTCAACTACAGCTGGCGGGATGACATCTACGGCGAGGAAATGGCCATAACTCCACTGTCCTATGCAGCCTATAATGTCAACAGCTTCGGCATTCTCAATGCCAGGGCCTGGGTCGGCACGATGGACGGTGAATGGCAAGTGGCCCTGATTGGCAAGAACCTGACCGAGTCCGAGTACTGGACCAGCGCTACCGGGGACGATCTTGGGAGTTTTGTCAGCACCCCCGGCCAGGAGATGAGCTATGCCATAGAGGCCAGCTACACCTGGTAGGAAGGCATATACAGTAAGAACTGACGACCGCCGCTGGCGGTCGTTTTGTTTCAGGGCCGCTGCATCAGGTGTTCGGCAATGCTGTGCCAGATCAGCGGGCCGTTTACCTCGTTGGCCTCACTCTCTGCCTCGGGGTGGGAAGACTGCTTGACGATGACCATTTCTGCGACCGGATCTATGTAAATAAACTGGCCGAAGACGCCGATGGCGCTGACCGGCTTGTGGGGGGTGTTAAACGTCCACCACTGGTCGTGGTAGGCGTAGCCGATCTGCTCGTACCAGGGGTCCTGGTAATAGCGGTTGAAAGGTTCGCGATTGCCCGCCTGCAGAATGCGCTCGGCGATGGCCTGAGGCAGTATCTGCTGGCCGTTATACTTGCCTTTTTGCAGGATCATCTGGCCAAAGCGCGCCGCGTCGGCAGCCGTGATATTGAGCCCCCCTCCGCCCATCTCCTCACCTTTGGTATTCAGCCACATGTAGCCGTCCCGTTCGACGCCCAGCCGCTGCCAGATCCGCTCCTGCAGTTGCAGGCTGATCGATTTGCCACTGACCCTGGTGGTGAGCCAGCCCAGCGCGTCCGTATTCGGTGTGACATAGAGAAAAGCATCACCGTGCGGTCGTTCAGCCTTGACCAGGCTGGGCAGGTATTCATAGATGCTGTCCGCGCCTTCATAGCCAGCGGGCGGGGTGGAAATGCCGAATACATAGCCATACTTCCAGACATCGGCATTGGGGTCGGCATATTCCTCGCTGAACTCGATGCTGGTGGTCATATCCAGCACCTGCTGGACGGTGGCGTCACCGAAGGCGCTGCCTTTGAGTTCCGGCAGGTAGTGTTGCATGGTTTGCGCGGGGTCGATGGCGCCCTCCTCTATCAGCAGGAGCGCCAGCGTGCCGATAAAGGACTTTGTAGCGGAAAACATCTGGTGTTGAGAGAGTCTTGCCATGCCGTTGAAGTAACGCTCGTAGACCAGTTCTCCACGGTGCAATACCAGGAAGGAGTCGGTTACCGATTCATCCAGCCAGGTGTCCAGATCAACCGTTCTGCCCGAGGGCAGGCTGAACTTGAGTTCGTCGAGGTCCACCGGGCTCGCAGCCAGGCTGGAGACGGGGCCGTCGCCGCGATAGATATCCCGGGTGGGCTGCAATTCGCGAATATGCTGGAAAGCCCAGCGGCTGTAGGGATATTCCAACATATTGTTGCGGTTAACCCGCTTGTCGGGCGCGGGCGGAAATCCCTGCATAAGCCCCAGGCTGGCCGCGGTAACCGGAGCCGCCCCGGGTGCCGCCTGCAGCGAGCCGCATAGCAGCGAAATGCTGGCGGCGAGCGCAGCACAGGTGGTTTTAAAGAACGTGCGCCGGTGGAAAGTTGACCCGGATACCATCGCTAATGCCTCTCGTGATTGTTTTTCTGGACCGCAGGGCCTTCCGACCCCGCACACTAAAATGAATATATATTCATATTGAGGCAAGCGCAATCGAGATGCCCGGGCGCTGCAAAAGAATGCAGATACTGGCGCGGGACAGCAGGGGGCAGCATAAACACCAGACATCGCGCCGCCTGTCGTACCGTGACCAGCAATGTGACGATTCGGAGTGGAACCCCGGAGCAAGCGCGGCAGGGACAATGCCGGCTGGCTCCAGAGTTCTCGATGATCCGGTGACTCGGGAGGACGTGTCAGGCCCGGTCAAGCGGCTGAACATCACTCTCAAAGTATCCATGAAACTTTTCAGGCAGGCGGTGGTAGTCCAGGTGCGCCGTGGAATGCGACCCGCCGCGTGCATCATAGGTATTCCAGAACAGTACCTGCTGGCCAGCAAGCCGGCCAAGCCGTAAATCCTCAAGCAGGGCGGCGACGCATTTCCCCGTGTAGCAGCCCTCAATTTTCAAGCCGGTTGCATCTTCCAGGCGCTGTTTCGCTTTCATGCCCGCCTGGGTATACAGCCCGTATTCGGTGCCAAAAAAATCATGCCGCAGCTCGAGGGCGCACTCTTCAAAGCGGAGTGCCGGAATACTGTTGTCAGCATTACACAGCAGGGTGTTTGCGCAGTCAAACAGCTTCCTGGCTTTGGAAACGGACGAAAAACCCGCGTCCGTCACCGCGACGGCGCATATTTTTGTTTTCAGTCCCAGTATATTGCAACCCAGCGCCAGGCCGACGCAGGAGCCCAGGGTTCCACAGGCGATGTATATGACGTCCGGCGCCCGCAGCAGGCCAGCCTGCACCTGGTCGTGTAGTTCAAATGCCGCGTTGACATAACCGAGCAGACCGACAGGTGAACTACCCCCCGGCATTATCAGGTAAGGCAGGCTTTCTCCCCGCACCAGAAACGAGGTCATGGCCAGTATCGCACCGGCCTTCAGGCCAGGCATTGACTCGAAGTGTTGCAGCTTCGCGTTGGTTTCCAATGAGCGCAGCAGGTTGTTCCGTACCGCATATGAGTTGGGCTGCCGTATGAGCAGCGAATGCGGCGTCAGGCCGAGCTTTTGCGCGTATATCGCGGTTGCCAGCGCGTGGTTGGAGCCGGCGCCGCCAAAAGTCAGGACACTGGTTTTTCCCCCTGCCTGCGCAGCCCCCAGTAGAAACTCGAGCTTCCTGACTTTATTGCCGCCGTAGGGCGTCCCGGAAACCCCGTCATGCTTGATGGTGATTCCCGCGCAATGCCGACTCACATCCAGTTTGGACCCATCCAGGACAGGCGTTGGATATGACCCCAGAGCCGTAAAAGACAGCGTGTCCCCAAGCAGAGGGTATCTTTCGAATAGCGGAATCATTCCGTTTCTAATTTACCGATTACAGTTCCTCCGACCAGAATATATCGTTTGGATCACGCAATGCTATAGCGCCCATCCCACAGCGGCGAACGCAGACCGAATTGCGTCCGCCCAATGCATTCCGGTAATCGCGCTCCGGATGAAAGCGCCGCGCGACAGTAGACGTCGCCCGGGTTCCCTACGCGGCCCGGGGCAGCGCCGCAAGGACCTGCGCTACGGATGGCGCTCTATTGAGCACGATGGTCGCATCCTTGCGAACATGATTGAGCAGCATTTCGTTGCGGATCATCTCCTCTGTTACGGAACCATCCTCTACACATTCCCGCAGCAGTGCAAAAAAGAGATTCTCCTGGTTTTTGTCCGGATGGGTTTTATAGTGTCCGAGCAACGCGTAGTCACCGAAAAGCTTGCGACGCAGATGCAGCAACCATCCAAGAGGAGGGAATACATCCAGTTTGTCAGCTGGCACGAAATCTATCGGCAGCCCCGCCTTCCAGGGCTGGGTCCAGCGTTTGGTAGTATGCAACATCCGGGTATCCCCGTTCAGAACATCCAGATCGTTCCAGCGGTCTTCCAGCAGGCCAATGGTGCCGCGATCTTCATACATCAGGGTGATCCATTGCTTGTAATCGCGCTGTCCGGAAAACATTTCATTGAACTGCCGCTCAACATTCCAGTGCCTGAGTTTGGCGCAATCGAGCAGCATGACACTGGATGCGAGCTTGCCATTGATATCACGGCTTATTTTGCTGCGCGGGCGACACATAATAGCCTTGCCCTGCATGTCCCGAGACAGTAAATCCCATACGTCGCCAACAGCGAACACATCGGGGTCTATCACTACCGCCCTGCCCTGGTAGTTCATCAACTCCGGTGGCATGAATCTGAGCGGCGTGAACGACTGCAGATCGTTCATTCGCCACTTGCGCTTGACGCCATTGCGCAGAAACATATCCCCTTCCCTGGCGAACAGGAAAGGGTGATCCCTGGTTTCGATAAACCTGACATCGAACTTGTCATTGTTCGTGGAGAAGTAGCGCAGGGATTTCTCTCCCACATGAGCACCCAGAATCTGTTTGTGGTTAACATGGATAAACACGCATGGTTTAACCTGTTTTTGCTCTGCTACTTCCTTACTCATAACGTGCCTCATGGAATTTTAGTTTGGTTTTACACTCTTGGCGATTGCCCAGCACGCGCTTGCTGAAGTGAGTGCCTGTTCAGGCCCAGCGCATCGCGCTGCATGGTTATGCGCCATTTCTTGGCAAACATCAGCCGCGCAGACAACGCCGGACTCCAGCCATTAGCTGGCAAGATTAATGCCCGGCCGCAAAGTGTCGGCATGAAGCGGCTTCCGCGAAGTGGGCAGTGACTTCCAACGGATATCGCGCCAAAGCGATTCCAGGGGTGCAAATGTAGTGGCAGGGGGTCAGCGGCGCATCGGTCGTTTGACCCAGACGCTTATGGTACTTTTTGGCAGGACTGGCTTGGCATCCCCGGCACGGGATTCGGACCCGGACGGGGGTCAGTTCAAATAGCCCAACCGGAATCCGCTGGCGACCATGGCGGCGCGGGTATTGGCCCCCAGCTTACAACGCATATTTTCGACATGTGAGCGCACCGTGGCTTCGCTGATGCAGAGTTGGGTGGCGGCGGAAGCAGTTGTTTCACCCAGGGCGAGCAACTCCAGTACGGCGCGCTCGCGAGGCGTCAAGGTCTGCCAATCTTTCGAAGTTACATCAGCCGCATGGCTCAGCGCACAAACCACCGTATCGTCTACCGTGACACAGGACAATTGCGCTCTTTGCCCGGCGTACCTGAAGGAGGAGTGGCGTGAACCATCCATCCCGCCGGAGAGTACTTTCAGGGCACAATCGCGCTGGCACGGCAGCCCTTCGGCGCCATCGAGCCCGCCCACTGCATCCCAGCAATACTGGCCTTTTTTTTCTCCCAGCAAGCGCCTGGCGGCCCTATTCTGGGACGTCACTTTACCGTCATTCTGTACTACCAGCACGGCTGGAATCAGGGCCGACATCAGTATTCCTCTTTCGAGCCAAACCAGGTACGGGAAATCCTATGCCACGGCAGTCAAAAGCCGCAACAACGGCTTTGCTGGAAAAATTCCACCGCTGCATGGGCCTCACCAGCGATTCGTGCCCGAGCCCGGTTTCATCGGGCGTGTAATACGTGGCACCGCTCTGGTCAACCTTGCTACTGCAGCTCCCTGCCGCTTGACCCCAGGCTCGATGGCGCACCGCATAACCCGGCGCCGACGACGCCCGGTGGCAAAGGTGATCTGGATCAATTAATTGACCAATTTACTGGGTTATTCTCCCGCCTCGACCCTTTCCAGTTAATCGAGGTGATATATGAGTGGCAGTTGTTGCGGTGGATGTGGCGGGCAGGCGCAGGAGCCCAGGAAAGATCAACCCGTCGTGCAGGAGCACAAGCCCGAGCAGGGCCAAAAACAGGAACAAAAGCAGGAACAAAAGCAGGAGAAATAATTCATTTCCGAGGCCGGGACAAATAGCCGTTCCGGCATGTTCTCAATGAATTTCTACCCCGCACCCCTGCTTTCTCTCAACTTTTATGCCGCGCTCATCGAGCGCCGCTTGTTCCCGCATTTCGGGCAATTTGCAATAACCGGCATGTCAACCATACTTGAGGGGTACTTTCGCAACTTCGCCACGAAGTCCTTCCGCTGAACAATATCGCGAGGTATTCACGGATACCATGCCTGATCGAATCCATAAATATACAAAGAATGTTGCTTTCTTTGACTGAGCAATGATGCGCAGCTGTGGACGCCATGGCCACGCGCCGACGGCGACTTAATCCCCGCACACGCAGAGCCCGCACTACAAGGGGTGAAGCACCACGGGCAGTGAGGTGTAGCCCATAACGAAGTTGGAATGCACCCGCTCGGGTTCGCCCACCACTTCGATACGCTCAAAGCGCGCCAGGATCTCCTCCCAGAGGATTCGCAATTGCATCTCCGCGAGTCGATTGCCCATGCAGCGATGAATACCAAAGCCAAACGAGATGTGGTTGCGGGGGTTGGCCCGGTCGATGATAAACGCGTCGGGGTTCTCGATAACTTCTTCGTCCCGGTTACCGGAAACGTACCACATCACCACCTTGTCGCCTTTCCTGATCTGCTTGCCGCCCAGCTCCACATCTTCGCTGGCGATGCGCCGCATATGGGCCAGGGGCGTTTGCCAACGTATCACCTCCGACACCATGCTGGGTATCAGCGACTGATCGGACTTCAATTTGGCAAACTGGTCGGGGTTTCTGTGCAATGCGAGCACCGATCCGCTAATGGAATTACGGGTGGTGTCATTGCCGCCGACAATCAGCAGCATCAGGTTGCCCAGGAACTCCATGGGCTCCATATCGCGCGTGGCGGGATCGTGGGACAACATGGAGATGAAATCAAACTTTGGTGGTGCTTCCGCCCGCTCCTTCCAAAGCCTTGAGAAATATTCCAGGCACTCCATAAGAATGGCCGCGCGCTCCTCCTCTGACAGCATGCCGCCCACATTGGGACCGGATGTTGCCACATCGGACCAGTAGGTGAGCTTGCTGCGATCTTCAAAGGGAAAATCAAACAGGGTTGTCAGCATGCGGGTTGTGAGCTCAATGGAAACCCTGTCGACCCAGTTGAAGGATTCCCCCACCGGGAGCGAGTCCAGGATCTCGGCCACCCGACCGCGTATCAGCTTCTCCATCTCGGCAAGCCGTTGGGGTGCAACCGCCGGCTGTACGACTTTGCGCTGCACATCGTGTTTAGGCGGGTCCATGGCGATGAACATGGGAGGTTCAAAGTCCGTTTTGGGCTCACCTATACCTATGGCCGGGTAGGAGGAAAACAGGTCGTGATGGCTATCGACAAAGACGATGTCTTTGAATTTGGTGATAGACCAGTAGGGGCCGAACTCGCCTCCTTCCACAAAATGCACCGGGTCCTCGTTGCGAAGGCGCCTGAAATAGTCGAGGTGGTACTGTTTCTGGAAGAGCTCGGGAACTGACGGGTCCAGATCAGCCAGTTGCAGGCTGTAGGGGTCCGCAGGGACTTGCATCTGAGTGTCCATTATTATTCGCACTCCACGAAGAACCATGTGGATTGATAATATACGAAATCCCCGGAATATCCATGAATCTGGATTTGCCGCCACCGGCACCCGCCTGCGCCAACATGGCGGCGCCTGTGATTATCTCCTCCAGTGCCAGCCGCGAGAGTAACAGCGTGTTGTGGCGACGACGGGCAGATGGTACCTGCAGCCCCGGTTCAGCCGGGCTTGTCCGGCCGGTATTCCGTAAGCCGCATGCCGATAAGGCTGGCAACCAGCACCGTGGTGTAAAAGATACCTATAAGCGCTTCCGTATAGGCCAGAAACCGCGTGAGTGGCGCCATCGGAGTGATGTCACCGTAACCGGTTGTTGTCAGTGTAACCATGGAATAGTAAATGATCGGCTGCAGATCCTGGTGCCAACCGCGGCCCGCGAGGCCGCTCATCGATCCCGGGGAAAAGTGCGCGACGATCAGGTAGGCGAAGCCAAACAGCAGGCCTATCAGGATATAGATGCAAATGGCGCCAAAAATCGTATTCCTGGTGATCTGGCCCTTGAACATCACCTCATCCCACGCGATGTAGAGGGTGATGGAAAGGAACAGGAACATGGTAGACAACTGCGCCAGGGCGAGCACATCACCTTCGATAATGGTATCGACAACCATCAGGGCGACGATGATTGTGGTGATGAACAGCTTTGGAATGAACCATTTGTGTTGAGCGGGGTGCAGGGACCACACGGCGGTGATCACGGTGAATATCAGGCTGACGTTAACGATCAGGCGCGCCCCGCTCAGTTCGAGCTGGGTGAACAGGGCGCCGAAAAACAGGAGAAACACAAGGGCGGTCAGCAGCCAGATAAAATTATCCTCCCGGTCCGGCCTGTGTTTCATGATGCCTCCCATCCTGCGACTCTCGCTCTAGTGACCTTCGACAAAGGCGATTCTAACACAGCAAAGCGGCCTTCCATGCGCGCTGTCAGCTGCGGCGAGCTGCCGCAATACAGCCAAGTGCAACTCCCCCGCCCGTTCTTCCAAGGCACAGCATGCCTGGCGACCATGGCACTTCCCCTGGCTTCCCCGCTGGTTATACTTGCTACCGCGATGCAGCCTGGAGCGAAGGAACACCATGATTGACCTGAGAAGCGATACAGTGACCAGACCCGGTGCCGGCATGCTGGAGGCCATGATGAGCGCGGCAGTCGGCGACGACGTTCTTGGCGACGACCCCACTGTCAACCGGCTTCAGGAACAGGCGGCGGACTTGTTTGGTGTGGAGGCGGCCCTGTTCTGCCCCAGCGGAACCATGACCAACCAGATTGCGATCAATGTTCACACCAGGCCCGGTGATGAGGTGATCTGCCACTCCCAGGCGCACATCTATGTATACGAAGGGGGCGGCATCATGGCCAATTCCGGCGCCTCGGTGAGATTGGCCGGAACCCCCGACGGGCGGATTACGAGCGCGGAGGTTGCAGCCTCGATCAACCCCGATGACGTTCATGCGGCCCGAACCCGGCTGGTGGCGCTGGAAAATACCAACAACCGCTGTGGCGGCACCTGTCTCGACTTTTCCGGGATTGAGGCGATAGGCGAGGTGGCGAGGCAGCACCGGATGGGATTTCACCTGGACGGCGCACGACTGTTCAATGCGCTGGTCGAAACCGACCAGACTGCCCGCGATTATGGCGCCACCTTCGACTCGATTTCGATCTGCCTGAGCAAAGGGCTGGGCTGCCCGGTCGGTTCACTGCTGCTGGGCAGCCGCGACTTCATCCACGAGGCAAGGCGCGTGCGCAAGCGCCTGGGCGGCGGCTGGCGGCAGGCCGGCTTGCTGGCGGCCGCCGGTATCTACGCGCTGGAAAATAACGTGGAACGCCTGGTGGAGGATCACGCAAAGGCCAGGCGTCTCGGCGAATGCCTCGCCAGCCAGCCCTATACGGCCAGTATTGCGCCGGTACAGACGAATATCGTCGTCTTCGATCTCGCGGAGCCGGCTCTCGATTCCGCGTTTATTGCCGGGCTGACCGACAAGGGCGTGCTCGCCATCAAGCTTGGCCAGGGCAAGCTGAGGATGGTGACCCACCTCGACGTCAGCGTGGAAGCTATCGAACAGGTCTGCGATATCCTCTCCGGGATCAGGCTGTAGGCAGTCTCCCGCGCAGGAGCGCTCCCCAGGACCACAGACCGGCGCGGCGTCGCAACACATGGCCACCCCGCCAGCCCCAGGCTTCCCGGTGCTCACCACAATGACTGTCGAAATTTTTTACAATTCGGGTCAGCTGGATATTACTTCAGTCGACCGAATATCTTATATAATTGTTTTTAAAGGTTTTTATGTTTGTGGCATGTGACTTGCATACTATACGCTGAAGTAGTCGCATAACTAATTTGAATACAACTAGCGCTAACTCCCATTAACCACTGCAGGTGAGCATAGAAATGAAAATTAACAAGAAGATCAGCAAGTTCGCCGCGGCTGCCGCCGCTGCCCTTGGCCTGTCGATGGGAGCTGCGTCTGCGAGCGCTGCATTCATCACTGGCTCTATTTCGTTTTCGGACGGCTTTGCCACCCCCCCGGGCCTGGTGAGCACCGCGACCTTTTTCGACATCGACTCCGCTAACACCACTGTGACCGGGATGCCGCTGGGAGACTTCGCCGGTTTTGTCCTTCCCGGACAAGCCGTGACCAGCGCAGGCCCAATCGACACCGTCACCCCCGGTGGCACCCTGTACCAGGTGGGTGGCTTCACGTTCTCGTGGGGCACGATCTCTTCAGACACAAACCAGGCCCTGTCCTGCATTGGCAGCCTGTGCACCGACACCCGGGCACTGCAGATTCAGGGTACCGTCAGTGGCAACGGCTTTGACGCCACCGAGTTCGCTGCGAACTGGACCAGTAACGGCGCCTGCGCCAAGGCACAGGGGAGTGTATCCTGCGTAGCTGGCACTTACTCAGCATCCTGGTCGTCATCTGTTGTAGCGCTTGGCACACCGCCTGTCGACATGCCGACACCTGGGGTGCTGTTGCTGATGAGTGCTGGCCTGCTGGGCCTGGCCTACCAGCGCCGCCGCAAGGCCTGAGCAACTTGCAATAGCCTCGACCGATTAACAGCGGTCCAGCCAAAAAACCCGCGCCAATAGCGCGGTTTTTTTTGCCCCTAATTCGGTGGAGGTACTCGTACTGAATCGCGCTGACTCGCCCTCAAGACTCCATTGCGAGCGTCCGCGAGAGCTTGTTCCCTGAAACAGCTGTCACCGGGGATCGCGGTGCATCCCAAAATGTTGGCCTCCTTCACTCTCCCGTCATAGAATGCCCCCTCCCCGATTTCATCTACCAAGGAGCAAGACAATGGTAAGCGGTAAATTTATCCGGGCCCTCGCGGTTTTCAGCATCGCGCTGGCAGGCATATTCCCCACAATCTCACTCGCGGAACTCGACGTGGAGATTCGCGGTGACGGCGAACGCACCTCCGTCAAGAAAATCAGCGCCCTGATTACCAAGATCGATGCCAAGACACGAGAGGTCACGCTCAAAGGCCCCCTCGGTAGCGTGCTCACAGTGACGGCAGGCCCCGAGGTGACGCGCTTTGACGAGTTCGCGGTGGGAGACCTTGTTTCCGCCACCTACGTATCGTCACTCAGTGGCGAGTTGCGCGCCCCCACGGAAGCGGAACTGGCAGAGCCCATAGTTGTGCTGGACGCTGGCGCCATCGCCGATGAAGGCATGACTCCAGGTGCCGCGGTGGGCCAGGCCGTTCGCGCCGTGTGTACCATCGAAGGTATGAACCGCGCTACCGGCGCGGTGACAATCAAGGATCCGGAGGGCGATTTCCATGTCATTGAAGATGTGGACCCCGCAAACATGAACGGCGTCGCGCTGGGCGATACGATTATCGTCACTTTTACCGAAGCTTTCGCGCTGATGCTGGAAAAGCTGCCCGAACAGAAGTAAACCCGGCCCGGCCGGCTGATCCAACGATCGGCCGGCCAGGTATTTAATCCAATAAAGCCTGGGTCTTACAGTAGTGAATCTTTCACAGCTACATCTATTGTCCGCACTGCGCTACGCCAGCCTCGCAATGCTTCTTTTCACCTCCTGCTACGCAAAGGCGGAGCGGGAAATCCACTGGGATAGCGCCAGTATTGTGGTCGGCAGCGGCACGATCACAGGTACCAAAGACACACTGAGAATACAGGCCAAGGCCGACGGCAAAGCTTTCATATCGGTTGCACCCGCCGACTTCGAGTTCGACAACTTCTCCAGGATACAGATCAAGTTTGGCAATGTGCCGCTGGGCACCCAGCTGTTTCTGCTGTGGCGCAACCGTTCCGGTCTCGAGGGCGTGCGCCAGTTCGCGCCGCCGACGGATTCGGGAGGCACTGTATCCGTCACGGTGAACGATGAGGAAAACTGGAAAGGCAAGGCGCAGATACTGGGGATAGGCTTCGCACTACCGCCTTACGCCAGCGTCGACATAAAATCCATCACCCTGTGGCAACCATCCATCATCGACGAGTTGTTGGAGGACCAGCGCCGCTTGCTGCGCGACTGGAGCTCTCTGCGACCCTGGCAACCCGCGGATATCAACGCTTACGCCGGCACTACCGTACCCGGAGAGGGCGTGGCGCCGGTGCCCTGGTTCGCCGCCGCGCTTTCGGGCCTGCTGCTTTGCTATATCGTGTTTCTGCTCTGCACCGCTGGTGTGCGCCACTTTAACTGGCATGTCGCCGGCGCACTGACCCTGGTGTGCTGGATTGCGCTCGACCTGCTTTGGCAGGCGCGCCTCGGCCAGCAGGCAGCCCTGACCTACCGCACCTTCGCCGGGAAGTCCGCTTCGGAAAAACTGATAGCTTCCGATGACTCCGCGTTTGTGCAGTTCATTGCCAGGGTAAAGCAATCCATCGAGGGCAAAACACCGCGCATCTTCCTCGCCAGCGCAAACGATTACGGCTCGATGCTCAGCGCCTACTATATCGCCCCACTTAATACCTACTGGCACAGGGGCGGGCCCGAACTACCCGACAGACAGTACCTCTCAAGCGGTGACTATATTCTCCTGGTCACCCCATTCGCCACCCGGTACGAGGCTGCAGATAGCAAAATCAGGCTGCCGGATGACAGTAACGTGCCGGTAGAAGTACTGGTACAGGAACACATGGGTGCCCTGCTGCGAGTCATATGATGGAAACCAGTCGCCTGCTACTCGCTCTTACACTGACCTGGCTACCGGGCTGCGTCTGGGTCGCGCGGCTGGTACCGAAGGGAGCAAGCGGCCGCAGTTACCTGGTTGCCGGTTACGGATTGTTGGCGGGACTTATCGTGGTCCCTCTCATTATGCGCGGACTGAGCGCGAGTTCTATCCCCTTCTCCTTTGCCAGTATCGGTCTGCTTGCCGCACTGCTACTGCTGGCCGGCTGGCTATTGCCGAATCAATGGCGAGCAGGCAATCCGGCGCAGCCCGCGACCACGGCGCCGGCTACACCGGGCAATCCGTGGGCGACACTGCTCATCTGCATTTGTGCCGCCCTGATCGTTGCCCGACTGGCGACCCTGGGGCTGGAGGTCGCGCTACGGCCGATCTACGCCTGGGATGGAAAGCAGCACTGGGCGAAACAGGCCAGGGTATTTTTCGAAGCGGGCTCGGTGGCGTTATATGTCCCATTCGAGGAGTGGCTCAGGCTTGGCGACCCCAAGGTCTATACCACGGTTCACCCGGATTACCCGATCACCGTACCCCTGCTGCAGGTATGGGCGAATATCGCGATCGGAGAATGGCATGACAGCCTGATGAACCTGCCCTGGGTGCTGTGCTACCTGGCGCTGGGGCTGATATTTTTCGGGCAGCTTCGTGCCATCGGCGCCAGCAACGCGCTGGCTATCGCGCCCACTTATATGCTGCTGTCCATTCCCTACCTGGACACCCAGGTTGCCCTGGCCGGCTACGCGGACATCTTTATGGCCACCTGCTTCCTGGCCGCGGTAGCGGCCTTCTATCACTGGACAAGAAACAGAAGCGCGGGCCAGGCGATACTCGCCATATTCTTTGCCTTCTCCTGCCTCTTGCTGAAGAACGAGGGCCTGTTCTGGCTGCTCTCCTTCGCGCCCGGCTTGCTGCTGATATTGCTTGGCGTCGGGCGCGGTGTAGTTTCGCTGGCGGCCCTGTTCCTGCTGCTGCTCCTGTGCCTGTGGCTGATGCCTCGGGATCTTGCAATTGCCGGGCAATCACTGGCGACCATCGACCTGCGGTACCGGCCAGAGAGCTGGGCATCGATTTACAGGAATTTTCTGGTGGCCGATAACTGGCACTTGCTGAGCTATATGGTGATTGCCCTGCTGCCGGCAACGGCCACCCTGGCCAGACCGGCACTGCACCGGGTTGCCCCGGTTGCCGCGGTTGTCGGCAGTGCCTTTGTCCTGTTTCTGGCGCTCTATCTGTACACCCGCCATTCGGTCGGGGCGGTATCCAACACATCTATCAACAGGGTGGCGCTGCAACTGGTGCCGGCGATCGGATTCCTGGCCACTGTCGTTTTCCTGCAGCTGGCCCGGGGCGGCCGCGCCGCGGGCGATTCACGACCGGCACCGGGTCGCTAGATCGCAGCCACCGCCGCAGACGATTCCCGCTGACCCTCTTTCCAGCCATCGAGCAGAGAGCGGGTATCGCGCTGCCACGGATGGAACCCGTCACGAAAATAGTCCCGGTAGGGTCTCCACAGTCGCCTCAGGACACCACCGGGGGCAAACAAAAACCTCCATCCGTCTCGCCAGATGGAGAGCCGCCAGAGCTTGCGGTCACGGCGCAGCATATGGATCAGTCCCATCATGATGTCGAACATCAGGAAAAAGGTCGCCTGGCGCAGTGCGCGCTTGCGCAGTTTCTCGCTTCCGCCCACGGCGCGATATACATCAAATGCCACCGCCTTGTGCTCCATCTCCTCCGCGGCGTGCCAGTCCCACAGGGACTGCATGGCCGGGTCGCCAGATTCCAGCAGCGGCGCATCCGGGTTCAGCGCGGCCTCTGCCATGATCGCGGTGATGTGCTCGAGCGCCGCGGTCGAGGCGAGCTGTTCGATGGGACTGAGGAATTTCTTCGCCCGGGCGATATTGCGCGCCAGCCTGCCCTCCAGGAGGGCCAGATCATAGCCGCGCAGCCGACATAGCGTCTGGTTGTAATGGTCGTGTTCGCGGCGGTGGAAGCCCTCCTGTCCACAAAAACCGCGAATCTCCGCCTGGAGTTTGGGATCTTCGATGCGCGGGGAGAAATGGCGCACGCTATCGATAAAGAATTTCTCGCCCAGGGGAAAGGTGATCGACATGGCATTGAACCAGGCGGTCTTGAAAGGGTGGTTACCAAACCAGTCCCGTGCCAGCGCATCGTTGATGTCATGGCTGCGGTCCCGCGGCCGTATGGACACGTACTCTGGTGTATGCGACTGCGTTTGCATGGCAATACCTCGGACTCTCAAACGGTCAACTACAGGCTACACCCAACGCGGCAAGGGGGAAATAGCGGACCCAAAGTGCGGCAGCCGCCGAACGGCACCAGGGCGTCTCGGCGCGGGTCGCTGCCCCAGGTGGCAGGCAACCGGCCAGGGCTCGCAGGGGAGGCGCAGACAGGCTCCGGTGCCCCCTACTCCGGACACAGCCTAAAATCGCTTTTCATTAACTGCCTGATCTGGCATGTTGACGCATCCACGAAAAAGAGCATTGTCCGGAGATCTTTTGAGCGCAAAACCCAATAAGAACCTTATTGCCGATCTCGATCTGTTGCGCGCGGTTTCCGTCATCGCCATCATCGTGCACCACGCGAATCACAACCTTATCGAGTGGAAATCACCTGCCCTGGCTACTTTTTATGCCTACTTTGGCGGCAGCTTCGGCCCCGACCTGTTCTTCGCCATATCAGGCTTTATCATCGCCAGGGACCTGGTACCGCGCCTCAGCGCCTGCCATTCCAGACAGGAATGGCTGAACGCCAGCCTGTTTTTCTGGATCAAACGGGTGTATCGCATTCTGCCTTCGGCCTGGTTCTGGCTCGCTGTGATACTGCTGCTTTGCGTCACCTTTAATTCCAGCGGCGTCTTCGGCACCTTCAGGGCCAATTTCGAGGCCACTATTGCCGGCATACTGCAGGTGGCGAATTTCCGCTTCGCCGCCAGCTGGGGCTCGTTTCCCTACGGCGCCAGCTTTGTCTATTGGACCCTGTCGCTGGAAGAGCAGTTTTACATGCTGTTTCCGTTCGTGATCTGGTTCGGCAGGCGCTACCTGGTGTACATCCTGGCGGCGGCCATTATTTACCAGCTGGTGCAGCCGCGCTCGATACTGGGGTTGGCGGTGCGCACGGACGCCCTGATGATGGGGATCCTGATCGCACTGTGGTCGGTCCGCGACAGCTACCGCGCGGTGGAACCTGTTTTTCTCAAGACGCGACCATTGCTGGGATTCAGCTTTCTTTGCGGTGTCACCTGGTGCCTCATTTCACTGTCCCCCGGCTCCAAGGGTATCTTTATCGTGCCCTTGCGGTGGAGCCTGATTTCTCCGCTGTGCGCGCTGCTGGTGCTGGTGGCCTCCTACAACGGTAATTACCTGATGCCGGACAGCCCGGTGAAACGGCTGCTGCTGTGGGTGGGTTCCCGCTCCTACGCCATTTACCTGTGCCATATTCCGGCATTCTTCGCCACCCGCGAGATCATGCACCGCCTGCACCCCGGCACAAAATTCAGCAGCGATGATTTCTGGATTTTCGTCGCCATCGCGACAACGATCATTGTGGTGTGCAGCGAACTCAACTACCGGATACTGGAGGTACCCCTGCGACGGCGCGGCGCGCGTATCGCCGCCGACCTGATGGCAAAAAGACAGGCCGAACTGGCGGCGAAACAGGCAGGCGAGCAGTCCGGCGCAACAGGCTGAGGCTACCGACAGCACGTGTCGGCATGCTAAAATGCGCGACTTTTATTTCGCGAGTTGCCTATCGTGGCCAACAGTGCAGAGAAACAGGTGACATCCCGGCCGGCACCAGCCCCTTACCGCCCTTCGCTGTTCACCCGGCTCCAGCAGTTCGTGTTTGCCAGCTCGAAAGACCACGCGTTCCTCGACCGCCCATATTTCGGGGTGGTCATGGCGCTCACCCCGAAGCGCTGGAAGCGGCCACTGGCCAATTACCTGTTGGCGCTGAGCCCGCACTACTTTCTGCCCAACTGGGAGAAAAAGTATCCCGACGAGCTAACTTATGCCGACAAGGTCGCGGCCAATGCGGAGGAGGGATTGGGCTACCGCAGAAAGCTCGTGAACCAGTTGATCATCCCCCATGCCGCAGCAGACGCCAGTATGCTGGATTTTGGCTGTGGTCCGGGCGTTATCGCTATCATGGCCGCACCCCATGTCGGCAAGGTTACCGCCGTCGATGTGTCTCGCGGCGTGATTGCAATCAGCAAGGCACTGGATCATCCCGAGAATGTCGAGTTCGTGGCCAACCGCCGGAACGACCTGGCATTCATCGCTTCGGAATCTCTCGATCTCGTATTTTCATTTGTGGTCCTGCAGCACCTGAAGCCGGAACAGGTGGAAAGCTTCCTGAAGGAATTTTACCGGGTGTTGAAGCCCGGAGGGAAAGCGGTCCTGCAGATCAAACTGCGCGAGCAGGGCCAACCGCGACACGATCCCGGCGTGGGCGGCTGGCTGCACCGGCGCACGATGCTGCGCATGGTGTTTTATACGCGCAGACAAATGCTGCAAATGCTGAAGAGAAGTGGCTTCCGGGAAATCTCCATCAGGAATCTGCGCGAGTACGAGGGTTTCGAGAAAGAACTGGACAACGGCCAGATCATCATCACCGGCAAACCCGGCCCGGTACCAGCTACAGCCGAACAAGCCATCGCCTAGCGCCCCGCAGAGCCAGCCACCGGTTCAACTTTCGATGCAGGTCCCGGTTTAACCCCCTTCCATATCCATCATGCACGCCAGCTGTCGCCGCAGGCGCTGGTTCTCCTCCCGCAAGCGCTGCAGGTCCTCGATCAGGTCCAGTGCCAACGCGACCGCCGGCCAATCCAGTTCCAGATCGCGCTGCAGGCGGCAGGCTCTCTGTACAAGCTGCACCATCTGCGGCTCAAACAGCCACTGCTGGGGTTGGTCGCCACGGGGTTCGACTATCCCGCAGTCGACAATACTAACGATCGTGTCGGTGCTCACCCGCACACTTTGGGTAAGCTCTGTCAGGGTCAGGTAATAGGTAATCTCGCTCATCCTGCTCTCCCCCATTTCTCACGCGGGTCATAATCGGATTCTTCTGAAAGTTGGCGCCACAGGGCCTGCGCTTTCTCGCTGGCGGTTCCCGGCATGCTCACGCGCAGCACCACGTAAAGATCACCGCGCTTGTCGGCCTTGCCAAGACCCTTGCCCTTGATGCGCATGCGCAGGCCGTTCTGGCTGTTGGCGGGCACCGTGACACTGATAGTCCCGTCGATTGCCGGCACCGGCAGCTTGCATCCCAGCGCCGCCTCCCAGGGAGCCACCGGGACCGTGACTGTAAGGTCGGGGCCTTCCACCACATACAGGGGGTGGGGGGCGAACCTGATCTGCAGATAGAGATCACCCGCCGGCGCATCTCCTATCCCGGGGGCACCCTGGCCTTTCAGGCGGATGCGTTCTCCCTCGACCACACCGGCGGGAATCTTCACCTTGAGCTGCCGCTGCTGCCGCACGAGGCGCCCATGGTCGTCAAAGCCCGGCACCTCATAGCTGATGGTCCGGGACTCGCCCCTGTAGGCGTCCTCAAGGAAGATGGCCAGGGTCAACTCGACATCCTCTCCGCGCCGGGCAAAGTGCTCGCGCGAATGCCCCTGGCTGGAACCATGGCGTGCACGCCCGAAAATCTCCTCGAAAAAGTCCGAGAAGCCACCCTGGAAATCGCCACCTGTGAAGCTCGAGTCCCCGGCCTGCCAGCCAGGGGGTGGCGTGAACGGGCCGGCTCCACCCTGCTGGCGCACCATGTCATACTGGGCGCGCTTGTCCGTGTCTTTCAGGACTTCATAGGCTTCGGCCAACTCCTTGAACTTCTCTTCGGCGCCCGCCTCCGTGCTCACATCGGGATGGTATTTCCGTGCCAATCGGCGGTAGGCGGCCTTGATTGTCTTGTCGTCGGCATCGGGGTCAACACCGATGATCTTGTAGTAGTCCTTGAATTCCATGGTCCGATTCCGATTCTCCTGGGCAGGCGGCGGTAGCGTCAGCAATCATAGTTGGACCACGCTTCAATTTCCACGCCGGGCGCAGTTTGTCGACATTACCCATAGCGGGCGAATTTCCTGCTATTCTCTGTGGCCCAAACCCCTATCAGGCAGGACTCGAGCTCATGCGACAACTTTCAGGCCTTGATGCCTCGTTCCTCTATCTCGAAACCGCCAACGCCCCGATGCATATTTCCAGCCTGGCAATTTACGACCAGTCCACTGCTCCAGGTGGCAAAGTGCGTTTCAAGGAAATTGTAGAGAACACCACCAATCGCATCAGACGCCTGCCCATCCTGACGCGGCACCTGTTGACGGTACCACTGGGCCTGGATCACCCCTACTGGGTTTCAGACGGCAGTTTTGATCCCGAATTCCATATCCGCCATATCGCGCTGCCCGCCCCCGGCGACTGGCGCCAGCTCTGTATCCTGTATAGCCGGTGCCTGCAGGACAGTTTCGATACCCTGTATGCCGCCACCGCCGGCAGCGAGACTCCGAAGCGCGCGGCAGCGCCACGGAAAAGCCCTGCCGGGAAGCCCAAAGCAGCACCGGGGAAAGAGCGGGCGACAGCCAAAACGGGAGCGAAGCGCGGTGCGAAAGCGGCGCCGGGTAAACGCCGTAGCGCATAGGCTTTGAATTTCGAGTTTCTGCGAGGGAAGAAAAGTATGAACAGGATTATCCCCGCTGCCATCGCCGGGATACTGGCGAGCAGCGCCACTGTAAGCCACGCTGACAGTGAACCCACCCGGTTGTTGTGGGGCGACACCCACCTGCATACCTCCTATTCTTTCGACGCATTCCTGAATCTCAATGATTCCGCCGACCCGGATACCGCCTTTCGCTGGGCGCGCGGCCTGCCGGTCACCCATCCCTACCACAACGCGCGTATCAGAATAGGCACGCCCCTGGATTTCCTGGTGGTGTCCGACCACGCCGAGGGGATGGGCGTGTTGCGGGCTATCGTCAATCATCACGAGGAGTTTGGCGAACTGTCGGGTTGGGACGCGGTGGTGCGCTGGTTTTCCCTGGCTACCGTGCGGCTGGCCATGATGACCGGGTACGGCAACGTCGTGTTCAAGGACCTGCTACCCCTGAAGCTTGAAAACTGGGGCTCGAATCCGGTACTTGACCCCGGCAACCCCCCCTTGAACAGCTCCCTGGGGGATATCAGCCCAACGGTGGTCACCAGTTGGAACGAGACCATCGATGCGGCCGAGGCTCACAATGAACCGGGCCGGTTTACCGCCCTGCTGGGCTGGGAATGGAGCTCGATACCCGCCGGCGCCAACCTGCACCGTGTCGTCATTACGCCCGACGGCAGGGACAAGGCGGCGCAGTACATGCCCTATGGCTCCGACCAGAGCCAGTACCCGGAGGATTTATGGGCCTGGCTGGAGGCAACCGCCAGCAGTACGGGCAGCCAGTTCATCGCCATTCCACACAATTCGAACATCTCCAAGGGCTATATGTTCGCCGAAACCACCCTGCGCGGCGAACCCATGACAGCCGACTACATCCAGACCCGCAAGCACTGGGAACCCATTGTGGAGATAACCCAACTCAAGGGCGATTCCGAGACTCACCCCAGCCTCTCGCCCGCAGACCCCTTTGCCGGCTTTGAACCCTTTGAGTTCTATCTCCAGAAGGACTGGCAGCCCTATCGCGCCGCGGTGGGCGACTTCATCCGCCCGGCGCTGGGCAGAGGGCTGCAAATGGGCCAGCAGGCCGCGGGCAATCCCTACCAGTTCGGCCTGATCGGCTCTACCGACGCCCATACCGGGCTGTCCAGTGCAGAGGAGGAAAACTTCTGGGGCAAGATGGCCTACGATTCCATACCCCGCAACAAGACCAGCGGCGCAGTGGCGGACACCAAGGCAACCGGTTGGGATATGGCCGCATCCGGCATGGCGGCGGTGTGGGCCACGGAAAATACCCGGCAGGGCATCTTCGATGCCATGAAACGGCGTGAGGTCTACGCCACTACCGGGCCGCGCATCAGCCTGCGCCTGTTCGCGGGGTGGGGCTTTGTCCCGCTTGACGCCGAGTCCGCGGATCTCTCCGCAATCGGCTATGCCGGCGGCGTTCCCATGGGGAGTGAGTTGCGCGCAAGCGAGGCGGTTGGCGGCACCGGGATCAAACTGTTGATCAGCGCCATGAAAGACCCCAAAGGCGCCAATCTTGACCGGGTGCAGGTGGTCAAGGGCTGGGTAGACAGCGACGGCAGCAGCAGGGAAAAGATATTCGACGTGACGTGGTCAGGCGAGCGCCTGCCGCGGGCGGACGGTTCGCTACCGCCCGTGGGCAATACCGTCGATGAGGCCGCCGCCAGTTACAGCGATACCATCGGCGCCGCGCAACTGGCAACGGTATGGGAAGACCCGGAATTCGATCCTGCGCAGGCCGCGTTCTACTACGTGCGGGTATTGCAGATACCCACCCCCCGCCATTCACTTTATGACGCGGTGGCGCTGAAGATTCCGCCGCCGGAAAAATACCCCACGTCCATCCAGGAGCGCGCTTACAGCTCCCCGATCTGGTACACACCCTGAGAGGCTGATGTGAGCGGCTGTCTCCCGAACAGGGGCCACCCATGGCTCTGATTGTGCTCGGCCTTTCGGGTGCGCTTAATCACGACCCCTCGGCCGCATTGTATGTCGATGGCAAGCTGGTGGCGGCCGCAGAGGAAGAACGTTTCGTGCGTGACAAACACGCCAAAAACCGCCTCCCCCTGGAAGCCGCGAAATTCTGTCTGCGCCAGGCTGGCATTGCCGCGGGCGACGTCGACGTGGTAGCTATTCCCTTTGCGCCGATCCCTATCACGCGGCGGCACCGCTGGCATTACGCGCGTCGCTACTGGTACGCGCCTGACCGGGGCCTCGACGCGCTGCTCAATGGCAATCGGCGCTATCGCCGCTACAGGAACCGAATAATCACCCTGCTGGAGCAGTTGGGCATAGACGCCCGCAAAATCGAGCTGGATTCAGTGGAACACCACCTGGCTCACGCCTCCAGCGCCTACCACTGCAGTGGTTTCAGCGGGAAAACCGCCATCATGGGCATCGACGGCAAAGGTGAGTACGCCACCACTTTTTTTGGCTACGGTGAAGACCGCAGGATTCACAAAATCAAGGAGTTCATCGACCCGGATTCACTGGGCGGACTGTACGGTGCCCTCACTGAGTTCCTGGGCTTTGAAATGCTCGACGGCGAATACAAGGTCATGGGCATGGCGCCCTACGGCGATCCGGGCAGGTACGACTTCTCACGCCTCGCCAGCTTCGACAATGGCGAGTTGCGTATCAACACCCACTACGCCAACGTGGTCGGCCTGCGCCGTCACAAGCGCGATGGCAAGGCCTACTACTTCAGCGACAAACTCATCGACTGGCTGGGTCCCATGCGTGAGGGCGATATCGCCGATGACCCTTACATCCACTACGCCGCCAGTATGCAGGCCCTCTTTGAAAAACTCGCGCTGCAGATGATGGACTACTACCTCGGCGACATTATCGCCGAGACCGGCCAGCTGGCTTTTGCCGGCGGCGGCGCGCTGAACGTCAAACTGAACCAGAAAATCATCGCCCGCAACGAGGTGAAGCAGTTGTTCGTGCAGCCCGCATCCGGCGATTCGGGTACCGCCATTGGAGCGGCGGCCTATGCCTGCGAACGCCGTGGGGTGCAGGTCGAGAAAATGGAGCATGTCTACCTGGGGCCGGCGTATAGCAGCCGGGAGGTCATCGCCAGCTGCGAGCAGCACCCCGCGCGCCCGCGCTGGCGCAGGCTCGCAAATGTGCCGGCGGAAACGGCGCGCCTGCTGGTCGCCGGCAATCCGGTGGCCTGGTTCCAGGGCAGAATGGAATTCGGACCGCGGGCACTGGGCGGGCGCTCGATACTCGGCTGCCCCAGCAGCGCCGGCGTGGCGGACAGGATCAATCAGCAGATAAAGTTTCGCGAGCGCTGGCGCCCGTTCTGCCCGAGTATGCTGGAATCGGTAGCGCCGCTGATGTTCAGGACGGATCACCCCGCCCCGTTCATGACCTTTACCTTCGAGGTCAGGGAAGACTGGAAGACACGGGTGCCCGAGGTTGTGCACGAGGACGGCAGCGCTCGCGCACAGGCGCTAAAAAGCGGCCTGAACGATGTCTACTATGCGCTGATGGAAGAGATGCAGCGGTTGACTGGCAACGGCGTTGTGCTCAACACCTCCCTCAACCGCCGCGGCGAGGCGATGGTATGTTCCCCCGCGGATGCTTTGGAAATGTTCTTCGGCTCTGATCTGGAATACCTGGTTATGGAGGACATTCTGGTAACGAAGGGCTGATGCACCACCTGCCTGATCACCCGGTTCGGGCGCAACCCGAGCGACCGGAGACGGCTGGCACCTGACAAGCGTAAGCGGCGCGCTCTGCAGCCCAGACTGCTCCCCAGGCAAGCCTCAGTGAGGCCGGAAGTCCTGTTTCCTCTGGTTGAGATTGACCACGATGTCATCCATGGCCTGCTTTTCATACTCGCGTAAACCGCTGAGAATCATGCGTTTCTTGCCACGCCCCACGACTTCTCCAGCCTCCACAAGGTTGAACGCCAGATGTGCCTCGCCGCGCTTGCCGTTGATCACTACCTCGTTGTGATCGACTTCCAGCGTGGGTTTTGCAATATCCAGGGTATCCAGGTCTATGCTCATACTCTCGTACATGACCACCGGCCGCTCCGGGTTGATCATGACATTCTCGCTCGCCAGCAATGGCACCAGGATGTGCGGGAAGGTGTGCCCGGAAAATTCCACATAGCTGCGGGTAAGCGCGTCGATAAGCGCGGCATCGCGGGTATTTGCGCCGCTTCGCCGGATCGTCAGGTACTGCTTTCCGGCGACGTCGTTGATGGATAGAACCTCGGCCGCCTCCGGCAGCTCCAGCTCGATCCCCTCGATCACCATGCCGGTGAACCCGAACTCCATGTGCCGGCTGAGTCCGTATTGCTTGAGGACAATGGCAAACAACAGATCTCCCGGGATACAGAAGCGCCTGGCATCGACATCGTGAATCGGGTTGAAGTCATCCGCAACCTGCTTGGCAAAGTTGCTGCCTTGCTCGCGGGTGAAGCTGATCCTGCCGTCACGGGCAGTGTAATACTGGTCGATAAGCATAATCGTGTCAGGCGGGGCGATGAGGTCGCGATGCTATCTATTCTAGCAGGAACCGAATACTTATCCTATGAACCGCCGACGCACGGGGAGGCGGTCACTTGGCCGGCGATCAGAGCCGATCCAGCAGCCGGTAGTACAGCATACCCAGCGCCACCATCTGTGCGCTCAGTGACTGGCCGAAGGGAATACGCCAATGCCCGACGCGCTCGAAAAGATCCATTTTTTGCAGGGTCCCACCGATGGCGTCGGCCACGATTTCACCGGCCGCATGGGTCATGTTTACCCCGTGACCGGAGTACCCCAGTGAGTAATACACGTTGTCTCGGAGGCGACCGATCACCGGCACCCGGTTCACCACAATACCGATATTGCCGCCCCATTCGTAGTCGATCCGCGTATTGCGTAACTGCGGGAATACCCGGTGCATGCGCGGCTCAATACTGCGCCGGATACTGCTTGGCACCCGGCCGGAGTAGTTACAACGACCACCGAATAGCAGGCGCCGGTCAGCGGACATCCGAAAGTAATCGAGCACGTGGTTGGGGTCGCAGAACGCCATATCCAGCGGGTTTATCTGCTGCGCCAGGTCCCGCTCCAGCGGCTCGGTGGCGATAATGAAACTGCCGGCTGGAAACACCTGCCCGGACAGGTGCCGGATTTCCAGCTGCTGGTAGGCATTCCCCGCAAGCACAACGCTGGCCGCCTTCACGCTGCCGGCGGAAGTCCTGACCAGGGGCCGGGAGCCGTGCTCAATACCCAGTACTTCGCTCCCTTCAAACAGGCGCGCCCCCAGTCCCGCGGCCGCCCGGGCCTCCCCCAGGCAGAGATTCAGCGGGTGCAGGTGACCGCTGCGCCGGTTGATAAGGCCACCGATGTAGGCATCGCTGCCGAGCACCGAGCGCATCTCGTCACGCTGCACTACTCGCACATCATCACCAAAGCCGCGGCGCAGAAGCTCAGCGTGATAGGCCTCGAACGCGCGCATATGGCGGGGCTTCAGCGCGACATCCATGTAACCGTATTTGAAGTCGCAGTCGATGGCGTATTTCTCCACCCTTTCCGCAATAATCGTGTTGCCACGCCAGCCGATATCCCAGATCAGGTCTCTTGCGCTTTCGCCGAGACGCTTTGCCATCAACGCCTCACCGCTGAAACCGCCGATCACCTGCCCACCGTTGCGTCCGGAAGCCCCCCAGCCTATCCGGTGCTGCTCCAAAACCACCACCGAATAGCCCCGCTCGGCGAGACTGAGCGCAGTGGCGACGCCGGTGAATCCGCCCCCGCAAATACAGACGTCGCATTCGATATCACCTTCCAGCGCGGGATAGCCCGGGTCGGGATTGCGAGTAGCTGCGTAGTAGGAATCGGGGTAGGGCTGCCTGCTTACCACAAAGATACTCCGGCAGTTTTTTCAGCGGGCCCGGAAACCGCAGACAGTGCGGGCGCATGTTCGACGGGGATACCGTTGGCGGGCAACTCGAACAGGCGCAGTCCGGCGGCGAAATCTCCGGGCGCAAGGCAACACAGGGCTATCCGGTAATCGTCCAGGGCGCGCAACAAGCCATACCAGGCGGGGGTGGGCAGCGCCGGCGCCAGGCAGGAGATAGCGCCCACGCCACCGCCGGCAGATGCGTCGTCCGGGTAGTGCAGGGCAAAGGAGATGTTCTCCAGTTCCTGGCCCAGCGATCCACCGAAGGCCTTTACGTGGGCCTCCTTGAGGGTCCAGTAATCGTAAAAACGACCGCTGCGCTGCGCCCCCCGGCAGGTCCGCAGCTGCGCCAGTTCGGTGGGGCAAAAGCAGCGCCGGGCAAGCCTGAGCACATCGCGGCGGGGGTCGCAGTATTCGAGGTCGACGCCAACGGCTGCACCGCCGCTGACCGCGAGAAGTCGCCAGTCGCCGCCGTCGCTGAGGTTGAAACCCAGCGGCGCAGCTGGTGAACGCAGGCCTGGTTTACCGTGCGGGCCACGGCTTATGCGCAGCCCTGTCCGCTCTACCCGGACATAGCGGGACAGTATCCCGCGCAGGAAATCATCGGAACTGCCATGGGTATCGCTGCGGCACAGCCACAGGTGTAATTCCTGCGGCCGGGGTATTGCCAGCGTGTCACAAGCGCTGGATTTTCTTGCCGATGACGCGGTCACGCAGTTTCCAGTACAGGCTCACCGGGTTCACGACCACGATGAATATCCGGCGCATGTGACCCTCCGGGCAGTTGATTGCACGCACTGCGTGCCAGGCGTGGTCGGTGCGCAGCATCAGCGAACTGTAATTGCCAATGGATTCACACTCATAGGCCGCATCGAACTCATCGAAATCCGGCGCCGAGTCGTAGCTCAGGCGGCCGCCGTCATCAAGCACCAGCGTGGAACCACCCCATGCCGGGTCCCATTCGTCTTTGGAATTGAAGTAGAAAAGATGGGAGCCGTGTTCGCGGCGCGCATCGCAATGGGGTGACACGTCGCAGCCCGAGGGCGTGTAATGCCAGTGAAAACGGAACTCGACTTTTTTTGCGCCGAGCAGGCGCGCGATTTCGTTGCGATAGGCGTCGGCGCGCATCTCATCGATGAACTCCTGCCAGGGCTGCGGCACCGGCATGCCGGGTTCATACTCGAGTGAGTATCGATCATGCGGCGCCTGGCCGGCCCGGCGCTCGTAGCCGAAATTGTGCTTGAACAGATCGAGCGGCGGCATGTTGGCCAGCAGTTCCTGAAAACCCTCCTCGGTCAACACGCCTTCGCTGTTGTAGTAAGGGTAGGGTTTGATCTTGAGGAATTCCGCGCGATCCAGAGATCGAAGTTTGCCGATGTCTATGTATTTCATGCTGCCCTGCTCGCCAACGGCGGTGTGCGCGCCAGTACTTCAAAGGCATCGTGGCGCACGTGATTCTTGCGGATTTCATCCCGCACCAGTTCCTCTGTGACATGCCCGCAATCCAGACACTCCTGCAGCAGTCCAAAGAAAAACGCTTCCTGCTGCTTGTCCGGGTGTTCATGATAGCGGCCCAGCAGACCGTACTCGCCAAAGACATTGGCGCGCAGGCGATTAAGCGACGCCAGCAGCGGCTTGTCCTTGAATTTATCAGCCGGGGTGAAGTCTACCGGCAGACCGGTCTTCCAGGGCTGGGTGCGGCGTTTGGTGTTGTGCAGCAGGCGTGTGTCGGCATCGAGGTGGTCAAAGTCGTTCCAGTAATCCTCGATGTAACCGATACTGGCCGGGTCTTCATAGGCCAGAACCATCCACTCCTTGTAGTCCTTCTCGGAGCGGAATAACTGGCCGAACTGTTCCTCCGCGTCCCAGTGCCGCAGCTTCGCGCAATCCATGAGCATCACACTCGTCGCCACCTGGTAGCCCTTTTCTGACTTGCCGGAGCGATGACGGCCCATTACCGCACAGCCACCCATATCTCGATCCAGCAGCTCAAATACATCGCCGACCGCAAACACATCGGGATCGGTTACCACGGCCCGGCCCTGCCAGTTCATCAGCTTGGGCGGCAGGAACCGCAGCGGAGTGAACGACTGCAGGTCGTCCATATGCCATACCCTGGTCGTGCCCCCACGCAAAAAACTCTGCCCCTCCCGGGCCGCCAGGTAGGGGTAATCACGGGTGTGGATAAAGCGCACGTCGAACTGGTCGGCGTGGCGGGAATTGCGGCGGAATGAGTACTCGGCTACCAGTGCGCCCAGCCACTGGCGCTCATTGGTATGAATGAATACGCACTTGTCCATTTTCAGCCCCCTGAACTCTCGGCGGCGGTATACCCGAATACGGGCAGCAGGTGCGAATCTACCATCGCATTGAGCTCCGCCACTTGATCATCATCAAAGTAATCCCGGTAGCCACCGACCTTGGCCTTGCGCACCTTGAAGGTGTTGGGATCGTTGACGTCCTTGGCCTGCACCCGGCTGCCGCTGCGCCAGAAATAGTTTTCCTGCTCTTTCTTGCGAAGGTTTTCTACCGACGCAAATTCCGCGGTGTCTTTCAGGTATGCCTCGTTGGCTTCCATACCGAGGAACTCGACGATACGGCCCATCTGCTGCTCGGGGTTTTCCCGCAGGTCCTCGTAGCGCACGACCAGCAGGTTCTTGATCCTGGGGAGTTCCCGCGCCCAGTTGTTCATGAACTCAATGACGTGTGAAAGGCCCTGGTTTTCGTCCTTGACGAACTCGTAGACCGAAATGTCCGCCTCGTGCTCGGGATATTTGTTCATGGCCTTCTTTTCGGGGCGCATGCGGTACTTCCACTGGAAAAACTGCGAAACCGCCACATCGATGGGATTGCGCACCAGCAGCACGGTTTTCTTGTCGTAGAAATCCTTTTTCGAGTCGGTATTACCGGTGTAGCCTCGAAGGTAATTGTCGTGGGTAAAGAAAATCTTCGGGATGTCCGGGTTGAGCTTGGTGTAGTTATCAAAGCCCATCAGGATATTATCGGGCAACTTGTAGACGAGCTGGTAATAACGGGAGATCATCACCCGCACCCAGGTACGACCGCTCTTGCCATAGGATGCAAAGATGTATTCGCAACGGTTATACTTCCAGAACTCTTCACGACCCCGGCGCCAGCGCTCCAGCTCATGGGCCTGTGCTTGCGGAAGGATTATCGAAATCGCGCGAACCAGCCACTTGATCAGTCGCTTGATTATCATGTGCATGGCAGTTTCCCCTGGTCAGGGCAGATGAAGTGGCGAGAAGGGTATAGGATGATCGAGCCATTCTCAAGATTGTGTGGTATTTTTAACGGCATTCGCTCGACGCCCGCAACTAATTGAAATATATGGAATTCAAGGTAATTCAGCGGTTCCTGGTGGACCGGGGAATGGTGTACTTTTACGCCCTGTTCATCGCCGGCTATTTCCTGCTGCCGATGGCGTCGGGCCATCGCCGCCTTTACTACATACTGGTCCTGCCCGCGGTCCTGCTGCTGTGGCGCGAACTGGCGGATTTCTACCGCGACAACGTGCTCTCGGGCTTGCTGCTGCTGTACGTCGCCTACATGATGAGCACACTGCTGTGGACGGCGGATTTCGAGCCGGGCGCGGCCCTCGAATCGCTGGGACTCAGTCTCTGCGTCCTGAGTTTTTGCTATATAACCGGCTATTTGTGGGTCACCCAGGCCACCCGCATGGACCGCCTCGCCCATCGCGCCACGTGGCTGGCGACGGCTGCAGCCGTGGTATCCATCGTCGCGTGGTATGCTTCCAACCCGTTCCCCGTCTCCCGCCTTGAACCGCTGGGCGTGATGCACCACCAGAACAAGGCCGGCTCCGCCTATGGCGTATTCCTGGTGCTGTGCATGCACTACGTATTCACCGACAAGGGGCGCAACAACAGGCTGGTATACAGCGGACTCGCCCTCGCGCTTCTCAGTCTCGTCATCTTTACCCAGTCGCGCACCGCGATGGCGGCGGTCTGTGTGGGCCTGCTGATACTGGTGGGTTATCGCGGGCTGGCGGTAGCGGCCCTGGGCGTGGCGACAACCTGGGCCCTGATGGCGGCCAATCCCAGGGTCTGGTTGCACCGGGTGGGAGACTTCTCGTTCCGACCGGGAATCTGGGAGCAGGTACTGGTGGACATGCAGGATTACTGGTGGTTTGGCCACGGTTATTTGCTGGACCCCCGGGTACACGCCTACGACAAGGTATTCTCACACGCGCATAACAGCTATCTGGCGACCCTGCGCGATGGCGGCATGGTGGGACTGGTGCTATTGGCGGCTATACTCGGTGTGGCGCTGCACTGGGGCTGGCAACTGTATCGCCAGCGCGGTGAGCGCATATACCTGGCGCTGCTGCTGTACGGCATGACGTCCGTAGCCATGGACTATGACCGCCTGCTGGTGCACCCCAAGGAAATCTGGCTATTCTTCTGGCTGCCCGTGGCGCTTATCATGGCGGCCTACCCGGCGCGTCACGAGCCGGCCACCGTTCGATACCCGGGACACGACCAATGAAACAACTGCTCTGCCAACCCCTCCTGTTTTGCAGCCTGCTGTCGATGGCTGGCATCGCCGCCGGGGCGACCCCGCTGCCGGCCTGGCAGGTGCTCGAATACGAACAGCAGGCTTTCTTTGTCACCGCCAGATCGCGGGTGGAAATTGTCCCGGATGCAGCAAACGCCGAAAACTGGCGCCTGTCGGCCAATAGTTCAGTGGCCAGCAACTCAGAGGAGTTAATCCTCGACATGGTGGCCAGTAGCGGGCGCGCCGTGTATCGGTCGCGGTTCAGCAAGGGCAAGAATGAGCGCTACAAGACCTTTGACTTCCAGCCCGAACACATTCTGCGAGTGCGGCGCGACCCGCCCCCCGGCAATGCCGGCTTGCCGCCCGCCCAGTGGCCCATAAGCAGCAGTCACGATATCCCTTACCCGCCGCTCGCCGCCGGGGTGGTGGTGACCGATGCCTACGCCCTGCTGGCACTGGCCCAGCGTTTCCTGACCTCAGAAGAGCCGACGGCGGAGGTCGTGGTCTACACGGAGTTCAACTTTTACCGGGTGGGCATGAGCCGCGGCGACGGCCCCGCGATCAAGGTTGACTACCAGGTCAGCGGCGCACCCGCAGTCAGCGGCAGCCGCCAGACCCGCCTCGTGACACTGCAGGTCACCCCCGTGGGCGAACAACGGGAGAAGCCCGACTTCAGCCTGCTGGGCCTCGACGCGGACGTCAGCGTGCTGTTTGACCGGGACAACGGCCTGCCGCTGCAACTGCGCGGCAAGGCGCCCCGCATAGGCAGTACCGAAATCAACCTCAAATCAGTGACAATGCGGGAACCCCCTGCGTGAACAATGCCACCCCCCCGGTAGGCCTGATCAGCAATCCGGGCAGCGGACATAACCGGGATCAGTTCGAGCGTATTCGTGCCCGCATTGCCCGCTGTACCGCTATTCATCACCTGGTCACCAATACTCCGGCGGAGGTAAAGCCGGCCCTGGAGGAACTCGCCCGCCGCGGTGTGGGCCTGCTGGCGATCAACGGTGGCGACGGCACCGCCTCCAATATCCTGGGCGAGGTACTGGAGTCCGGCCTGTTCCACACCCTGCCCACTGTCGCGCTGCTGCCCGGCGGCACGGCCAACATGAATGCCGGTGATATCGGCATAAAAGGCTCCCTGTGGAAGGCGACGGACCGCTTCTGTCAATGGTGCGAAGGTGGACGGGTCACCGAAGGCCGACTGGCCAGGCGCGCGCTGATGAGGGTAGCCACCGCCACCAGGCCGCCGCAGTACGGGATGTTTCTCGGTGGCGGAGCCATCATCCAGGGCACTGAGTACGCCCATCGCGAGGTCCATTCCCGCGGCCTGCGCGACGACCTCAGCCTTGCGCTTACCACGCTGCGCACCGCCTGGGGCCTGTTTCGCAACGATCCGGATTTCAACCGCCATGTCAGTATCGAGTTCACCCTCGACGATGCCCCGGCCGTCACCCACGACACGCTGATCCTGGCCATCAGCACCCTGCATCGACTCGCGTTCGGCATGCGCCCTTTCTGGGGCACGGGCCCGGCTCCCATCCGCGTCACCGTGTTCCGCCAGGGTTGCAGCCGATTTGGCCGCACCTTCATCTCCATCATTCGAGGGCGCCCAAACCGCAATGCGATTCCCGAATCCGGCTATTTCAGTCACAATGTCGCGGCCATCCGCCTGCAGCTGGACGGAATGCTCAACCTGGACGGAGAAATTCTGGCGGTGAACGGATTGGTCGACATTCGAGCCAGCACACCCCTGGACTTCCTGATCCTGTGAACAACTATCCCGACATTCCAGGCCCCGACGTAAGCGCCGACCCCGCCCTGGGCCAGTTGCTGGAACAGCTGCGTTCCAGCCATAACAACGCCATATGCGGGACACTGCTGTACGGCTCCTGCCTGCGCAGCGGCGATATCTACGACGGCCTTATCGACCTGTACCTGATCTGCGACAATTACCGCGCCGCCTATGGGCGGCCATTCATCGCCGCCGCCAACTGGCTGCTGCCGCCCAACGTCTTCTACGCCGAGCTGAAGCTGGAGGACAAAACCCTGCGCAGCAAGGTCACCATGATCTCCCTGCGCGATTTCCGGCGGGGCTGCACGGGCGCCTGGTTTGAATCCTACATCTGGGGTCGCTTCGCCCAACCCACCCGAATTCTCTACAGCCGCGATGCGCAAACCCGGGCGGCGCTGCAGCACTCGCTGCTGCAGGCGGGCCGTACCCTGTTGCACAACAGCCTGCCGGCCCTGCCGGAGCAGGGTTCGGTGACGTCGCTGTGGGAGCGCGCCCTCGCCCTGAGCTACTCGACCGAGCTTCGCTCCGAACGACCGGGCAGATCAATGGAACTCGCTGAATCCGCCCGCGCCTTTTACGCCGCCGTCACCAGGCATCACGCCCCCTCGCTTGGCTTCGGGTTTACGGTGTATGATAGCGGCGGCGAATTGCACTACCGCTCGGAAATAGCGGAGACCCAGCGCCGCTCGACGCGGATGGCCTGGTCATTGCGCCGGGGGCAGGGAAAAGTACTCTCAGTCTTGAGAGTGGTTAAGGCGCTGTTTACATTCGAGGGGGGCCTGGATTATATCGCGTGGAAACTGGAACGGCATTCCGGGGAAACTATCGTTATTCCCGATAAGGTCAGGCGGGCACCGCTTCTCCACCTGTGGGGATTCTTCTGGGGCCTCTATCGCCGCGGTATATTCAAGTAGTTCATGAGCATCACTCCTCCACCCGGTCACCGGGTAGCCATCTGCATCTGCACGCACAGCCGCGCCGAAGTACTCAAACGACTTCTGCTCAGCCTGCGCGATATCGAGCTGGGACCCTGGGACCCCGCCTGCGTAGAGCTGATCATTATCGACAACAACCCGAATTCCGCCACCCGCGACATCTGCGCCCAGACCGGCGCCAGCCTGCCCGTCAACGTCCACTACGACACCGAGCCCGAGCCGGGCATCACCTATGCCCGCAATCGCGCCGTGGCGGTAGCCCTGGAGCGCGGAGCCCGGTCCATCGCCTTTATCGACGACGACGACGTGCCTCACAATGACTGGCTGGTACAGCTGCTGGAGCGCCAACTGGTGGAGAACGCGGACCTGGTGTTCGGCAGCTGGGTGCTGGACGAGCAGATGCCGGATTGGGCCAGGGAGTCGGGTATTTTCCGCTCCCCCACCAAAACCAAACAGGACAAGAAAGGCGGCCGCTATGGCCTGCCAGACTGCGCATCGACCTGCAACCTGCTGGTGGGCCGCGACATTCTGGAGCGGGTGGGCGCGACCGGGCCGGTTTTCTCCCATGCCTTTTGCAACAGCGGCGGCGAGGACAAGGACTTCTTCATACGGGCCCTCAGCCTGGGCGCCAGCTTCGCCTCGGCGGAAAAATCGGTCATCCACAGGATTCATGGCCCGGGGCGTTACACCGCTGGCGGCCTGATTCGGCGCGGCTTCAAGAACGGCTGCTCCCAAGTGACCATGGCCCGCTATCACGGCAACGGCAAACGCAAGTTGAAACTGCTCACCACCGCCCTGACAAAGTTTCTTATCTCACTGTTTTTACTGCCTTTTTTGATATTCTCGAAAGGCTCTTTCATGCACAGCCTGTACCGCATCGCCAAGGCGGCCGGGGTGCTTTACACCACGGTGACGGGACGCAGTATCAAGTACTATTCACGCTGAAAACAGCCCTGGTGAAATGGAAAAAAAGGGCCCTTTCCACTATGATTGCACCGTGTGAAACGGACCCCGCGAACCTATGAAAGCCTGCGTATTCATCCAGACCAACCACAAGCAGATCACCGGCGCCATCGTCGCTGAACACGCGCTGCGTCGCTATTCCAGCAATAACGACAAGTTCGACGTGCAGATCATCGACAGCCGGGATTACCCCATGTTCGCGGCCCACGAAGGGCAGGAATACCTGCGCGACGGCGTCAAGCGTACCTGGCTCAACGATGACCTGCAGTCCTTCACACCCACCCGCTTCATGCCACCCAAACTGATGGGCTACGAGGGGCGGGCAGTGGTTATCGACCCGGATATTTTTGCCGCTACCGATATCTGGGAGTTGCTGAACCGCGATATGCAGGGCAAGGCGATCATGTGTCGAATGCGCTCAGGCCCCAAGGGGCTGGTTGATCGCTGCATGGCCAGCAGCGTGATGCTGCTCGATTGCGCAAAACTCAAGCACTGGGATGCTGAGCGCTCGTTTGAGGCCATGTTCGATTTCACCCAGGACTACCAACCCTGGATATGCCTGCGCGAGGAAGACCGCAGCACCATCGATTTTTTTGAATCCGAGTGGAACGACTTCGACAAATTTACCACCGCCACAAAGATGCTCCACACCACCCGCCGCAAGACCCAGCCCTGGAAGACGGGCCTGCCCACTGACTGGCGCCCGGCTGAGCGCTTCCGCCTGTTTCCGCCTGTCGCCTGGGTGATGCGCGCGCGCCGCAAACTGTTTGGGGAGTACGCCTTTCTCGGCAACTACAAGCAGCATCCCGACCAGAACCAGGAAGACTTTTTCTTCGGCCTGCTCAAGGAATGCCTGGAAAGCGGCAGAATCAGCGAGGATTTCCTGCGCAACGAGATGGCGCAGAACCATGTGCGCCACGACGCCCTGGAGGTTCTGGCCAGGACACCGCAACTGCCTCCCGCACCACTGCACCCCCTCAGCGCACTGTCACAAGCCGCCTGACGGCGGCCGCCGTTCGCTGTAGTTCTTCTCTCGCCAGCGATCCCGGGGGCTCCGTGCCCGGGCCCTGTGCCGCCAGCCCGGATGCCGCGCCGGCAATGGTCCCGGTATCGAGCCAGCGGGCGCGCCCGCTGGCAACCAGTTCGTCCTGGATCTTGCCTATCTCACGCCGCATGCGCCGTGGCCCGACGGCCATCGCCAGACGGTGGCTCAAGGGCTTGTAACGGTAGCTGTGCGCCAACCGCCACCATGGCGTCGCGCCGTCCCCCACGTCAAAAATATACAGCGGCCGGCCCATCGCCGCCGCCTCGCCCAGCATGGACATGGATTCGCCCGTGACGATAAAGGCGTCCGCCAGCGCCAGCAGGCCGCGGTAGGGGTTGCTCTCCCCGCTGCCCCAGCGGTAACAGTAATGGGGCACCGTCAGTCGCGCCTGCAGGGCATTCGCCGCCTCCACCGGGGTGCGCGGGCTGTCGGTAACCAGCAATGACCCGCCGCAAGCGCCTGCCAACTGGTTCGCCAACACGCCCAGGCGCTCGCCTTTTTCGCAGGTGAGCACGAAACGGCCGCTGTCACCCCCGACCAATACCGCAATCCATGGGCGGGGCAGAGTGTCCAGGCGCGGTTTGAGGCTGTCGCCCGCGGCCACCAGTTCTTCGCGCGCAAGGCTGTGCAGCGGCAAGCTGTTGTGCAGGATATTGTCCCGCTGCGGCAGGAAGTATTGGGGTGTCGTGACCAGCAGGTCCCAGGCATCCAGACTGGCCCAGGGACGCCCCATGTGTACAAGGCGGGTCTTGCCGCCCGACTGTTGCCTTATCCACCGGGCCACCGGTTCGTTGCGGCGACCCGCGCTGATGACCAGGTCGGGCCAGGGCGGGAGCAGTTCACTGGATGCGGCCTGGTCTATACCCGCCAGCGTGGGGCCCGACCCCAGGTGTACGAGCAGTTCCCACGGTCGGGCCAGAATGTGTTTTTCCTCATAGCCATAGCCCAGTGCGTCCGCGAGTGCCCGCACCTGGGTATTATCGCCGGCCTTCTTCCCCAGCAAACACCAGACTGCGACCGCTTCCCCGTGTAATCCTGCCACCAACTCTCCAAAAATATTGCCAAAACGCGGCGTTTATCTGGCCATGTGCCAACGGTAAACTACCATACAATCAAGTGAAGGGAAGACCGACTTTGAAGCCGACCGTTTTCATCCACACGAATCACAAGCAGAAGCTGGGCGCTGTAGTGGGGCGCTATTCCCTACAGAAAAACTCGGCTCACGCGGACCAGTTTGATGTAAAGTTCATCGAGACAAAGGACTTTCCCTGTATGGCACAACGGGAGGGTCAGCTGTACCGGCGCGACGGCGAAATGCGCCCCTGGCTGAACAATGACCTGCAGTCGTTTACCCCCTTGCGGTTTGCCCCGCCGCAACTGATGAATTACCAGGGCCGGGCCGTTGTCATCGACCCCGATGTGTTCGCGCTCGGGGATGTCTGGGAGCTCCTGAACCGCGATATGGAAGGCAAGGCTATCATGTGCCGGCCAAAGTCCGGCCGCAAGGGCCGCAAGGGCGCCTACGCCAGCAGCGTGATGCTGCTGGACTGCGCCAAACTCCGGCACTGGAAGTTCGAGGAAAACTTCGCCGATATGTTCGAGCCCTCGAAGCGCGACTACATGGACTGGATTTCCCTGAAGCTGGAGGATTCCGCCACTATCGGCCTGCTGGAAAACGAGTGGAATGATTTTGATAACCTGACCGCTCGGACGAAGCTGCTGCACAACACCAAGCGCAAAACCCAACCCTGGAAAACCGGCCTGAAGGTGGATTATCGCCCGGCTGATACGTTCCAGTTATTCCCGCCGCGCCATTGGTTGCGACGCGCCCGCCGCGCACTTTTCGGCGAGTACAAGTTCGCCGGCACGTACGATGCACACCCGGACCCGAACCAGGAGAAGTTCTTCTTCGATATGGTCAGGGGATGCCTGGAAGACGGTGTGGTGACCGAGGCCCAGTTGCGGGACGAGATCAAGCAGGGGCATTTGCGCGCAGACGCATTGGACCTGGTGCGGGCCGCCTGACACGATTTTTTTCCGTCACTTTTTTACAGAGAGACCGATTTTGAAGTCGGCGGGAGCCATTCAATCACACGTTCAACCAACACCCGGCAATACGCACATTTCCCATTGAGCAGAACCCAGGCCTCTGCCAGTCCGGGTATCCGGAGAGTGCATGCCCCATTAAGCGATCCGGGTACCCGGGCTGGCAGAGGCCGATCGACGAGTAGAGCCCATCGATAATCGATTAGTGGATTGGAAAAGAGGCGAGATGACGACTGAGTGGCAGCTGCCTGGCGTCTCCCGATCAGCCAGAATATGCCTAGCTGTAATTGAATATCGGATCCAGGTCAGCTGCGAGTCTGGCGTCGATGGCGGCGACCTCCTCGTCACTGAAGTAATCGCGATAACCGCCAACCTTGGCGCGACGCACCTTGTAGCTGTCCGGGTTATTCTTGTCCCCCGGCATCATCCGGCCGCCGGCAAGACGGAACTGCTTCTTGCTTTCCATCTTCTTCATGTTTTCGTATGACGAGTACTCTACCGCTGCCGCAACGTGGGCATCGGTGGCATCGACATGCATGAAATCCAGCAGCCGGCGCAACTCCTCCGCGGTATTGCTGCGCAGGTCCTCGTAGCGAAGCAAGTGAAATGCCTCGACATTACCCGACTCCCGCGCCCACAGGTTCAGGTATTCAGTGACGGCCTTCATGCCACCGCCATTGTCGCCCATCACAAAATCAAACAGACTGATATCACTACCCTGCGGGGGATAGTTATTGATGGTGACCTTCGATGGCTTGATGCGAAACTTCCACTGGAAAAACTGCGACACCGCGACGTCCCTAGGATCACGGGCCAGCAACACCACCCGTTTCTTATAGAACGGCATCTTGGTCTTGAAATCGCCGGTGAAGTCCTTGATATAGTTATCGTGTGTAAAAAACAGCTTGGGCACGGCGTTGTTGAGCCTGTGAAAATTGTCGAAGCCCAGGATCGCGTTCTCCGGCAGCTTGTACATCACCCGGAACAGATGGGAAATCATCACCCGCAACCACGTGCGGCCACTCTTGCCGAAAGAGACCAACACAACGTCAGCCTGCTGCAACTTGTCGAACTGTTCCACCCCTCGCAACTTGCGCTCGGCCTTGAGAATCTCGGCTTCGGGCTGCCCGCGCATGCGCCAGTGCAACCACTTGCGGGAAAGTTTTTTGCGGACAGTCTGCAGGCCTTGCCGAAGGCTCTGGATGGCGAGCTTCATGGCTGTTCACCCCCGTAGCCGAACACCGGGTCGAGCTGGGCCACCAGGGCCTCCAACTGCTCGCACTGCTCGTCGGTGAAATAGTCCCGGTAACCACCCACCTTGGCCTTGCGAACCTTGAATGATTGAGGATTATCCATGTCGCCGGGCTTGACCCGGGTGCCGCCGCCTTTGAAAAATTTCTCCTGCTCCATTTTTTTCATATTGTCGTAGGCCGCGAAATCTACCGCCTCGCGCACCTGCTCAGGCGTCACCGGGGTGCCGGTGAACTCCAGGATACTCGACAGCACGGCCGCAGGATCAGCGCGCATGTCTTCGTAGCGCACGATCAACACATCTTTCAGCTCGGGAATGGCGCGCGCCCAACCGTTGGTATAATCCACGATACGCTGAACGCCGGCATCCTTATCGAGCACAAAGTCCCACAGGCCTATATCGGAGCCATGAGGAGGATAGTCGTTGATAAATTTCTTGTTGGGGCGCATGCGGTACTGCCACTGGAAGAACTGGGACACGGCCACATCGCGAGGGTCCCGAACCAGTAATACGACGCGTTTGCCCTTGAAATGGGCCTTTGATTCCTCGTTGCCGGTATAGTCACGCAGGTAGTTGTTGTGAGTGAAAAAAACTGCCGGGAGTTGCGGATCCAGCTTTTTCAGATTATCGAAATCGAGCAATTCATGGGCATCGACGCCGCTCTTGAGCTGGTAGGCGCGCGACAGCATCACACGCAGCCAGGTCCGGCCCGACTTACCCCAGCTCATCAGGACCCAGTCACACTTTTCGAGTTTCTTGAATTCTTCGCGACCACGCAACCAGCGCTCTATCTTCTTGCGGCGCGCAGCCGGCAACCAGAAACAGAGCAGCATAATAAGGTGGCGAACTACAACGCGTGCGTTCTCAGCCATCTGCGGGGAATCCTCGCGGGAATGGTTTGGATCGGAAGGTGCAAAGGCCCGGAATATTACCGCAAAACGACAGTTTTCGCACCAGCGGACATGCCCTGATTCGCCGCACTATTAACATCGATTTGACGCACTATTAACATGATCGCAGGCGCGATCATCTTGCCCGGGACCCGGACGCCTACTAAAATGCGCCCATGTCGATGCTCAATCTACAAGCGCTCCGGGAAGCCGAGCTGCACACCGATCCGTTTGATTTCATGGCGGTGCCCAACTTTCTGGATTCCGGGGTTCTGGCCCGGGTCAACGCCGATTATCCGGCTATCGAGACCGCCGCCAATCACTCCCTTGATAATCTGCAGTACGGCCCCGCCTTTGAGATGCTGATGGACGAGTTGCGGGCACCCGCCTTCGCCACGATCCTGGGTGAGCGCTTCAATATGGACCTTGTGTCACTGCCAACCACCGTCACGGTGCGTAAGTTCTGTGAGCGCACAGACGGTAATATCCATACCGATCACAAGAGCAAGGTCATCACTGTACTGGTGTATTTCAACGAAAGCTGGGATCACAAGGACGGGCAATTGCGCATGCTGCGCTCCAAAAACGATATCGAGGACTACGCCGCGCAGGTCGCGCCGCTGGGCGGCACCCTGCTGGCATTTCGTCGCACCGATCACTCCTGGCACGGTCACACCCGCTTTGTGGGCGAGCGCCGCATGGTCCAGCTCAATTATCTGGACGAAAGTCCGCTGGCGGTCGCGGCCCAGCGCATCAGTCGCTTCGGCACCCACTTCATGAAGAACGTTCTGCACATACGCTGAAACGCAATGGCCCGTCAGTCCGGAAACAGGGCCTGAATGCGTGCCACTACATCACCCACGTCATCCGGCAGGTCCACGGCGCCAGCGGCACGGAAGGGCTGGCCCGCCCACACGGCTAGCCCATTGTCCACCAACAGGCGGTGAAAGGCGCGAAAATCGCGGGTCGCACACAGTATCTTGAACACGTCGATGTAGAAGACACCCTGCGCCACCCGGTGCCGCAGGCGGTCGCCTGCCGACTCAAGTCGTGGATTGAAAAGCCAGTGCGCCAGTGAACGGCGCACCTGGTCGATGCCACCCAGCCAACCTACCGGCAGGTCAAAAATCGCGAGCGGTTTGCGCAGGTAGATAACCTCCACCATCATCGAAATACTGTCACCGGTAACAATGAAGCCGTCGGCACTCCCCAGCAGAGCCCGGTAGGGGTTGTCGGAGGCGCCGGCCTTCCACTCAAAGAAAACCGCCTGCGGCGGCAGGCCTTCGCGCAGGCCCTGCACCACTTCCGCAGTTGTGCGTCGGCTCGTTGTTACGTAGGGCGTACCGCCGAGTTCGTCGACAATCCAGTGAGCTGTGGCTACCAGATCGTCTGCTACTTTGCGGTTCATGATGAAGGGGTTGGTTTCGCCGCCGATCAGCATGGCGATAAGCGGCTTGTCGAGCTCGGCAAACCGGTCACGCCAGGCCTCGGCCGCGGCCGCCACGTCCTCCTCGCCGATGCGCATCAACGGCAGGGTGGTGGGCAGGAAATTGGCCATGGGGGGCATCTGGTTCTCGGCGCTGGCAATCACCAGGGAGAAGTCCATCATATGTCCGGACGGTTTACCCACCAGCGCGATCCTGGTGCGGTTACCCGATTGTTTGCGAATCCACAGGGCGACCATAGAAGGGCGGCGGCCCACCGTCAATATCAGGTCGGGCCAGGGGCCCTCGATGGGGTCGGAGCGCTCCAGGTCGATATGGGCCAGCGAGGCGCGGTGGCGCGGTTTGCCCAGCACCCATTGCGGAAGCATGTGCACGTACTTGTGTTCCACCGGCCAGGGCAAGGCGTCGACAATAGTCTCTACCTGACCATTGTCACCCTGCTTGTCACTGAGAATGACCCAGGTTCGGGGGGCAGCCAAGTCAGGACTCCGCTGTGTCCTGGCAATAGCCGAGCTGCGGCAGGATGTTGTCCCGCACCAGGGCTTCCAGCTCAGCCACCTGCTCTGGCGGAAAGTCGTCGCGGTAGCCGCCGATTTTCCCGCGCCGCACCTTGAAAGTGCTGGGGTCATTGGCGTCCACCAGTTTCATACCGCCCTGGCTGAATGTGCCGCTGGTTTCGAGCTTCTGTAAATTATCAAAGGAGCCCCACTCGACGGCGGTTCGAATCTCCTCCTCGCTGAATTTCTCGCCCATCAGTTGCATGATCTTCTGCAGGGTCGGCACGGGCTGGGTCCGCAGCTCCTCGTACTTGACCAGCATGCCCTTTTCAAGTGCTTCCACATTGCGCGCCCAGGTATTCTCGTACTCGATGAGGCTGGGCAAACCGATATCGGAATGGCGCACGAATTCCCACATTCCGACCTTGCGGCGGTCGATGGGATGATCGATGAAATGGTTTATAAGCTCCTGCTTGGCGCGGGACTGACGCTTGGTGAACTGGTGAAACCAGGACACGGCAATGTCGATGGGGTTGCGCGCCAGGAACATTACCGGCTTGTGTCGCAGGGGGTTGTCAGGGGCGCCTGCCGCCAGCAATTTGCCCACTTCGCCCTCGTAACTGTAGTAGCCGTTGGTGGCGGCCAGCCGGGGTATTTCGGGGATCTTGCGCGCGAACTCGTCAGTATTGATGAGCTTCGATTCCGGCAGGTTGTAGCGCAATTGGTACAAACGCGAGATCATCACCTTGAGCCAGGTATTGCCGCTCTTGGGGTGACCGATAATCAGGAAGTTGGCCGCGTGCGCCTTGGCCAGTTCCAGCTCCGCCAGGTACTTGCGGCGCAGGGCCACCCGGGTGTTGGCCGGCAGGGGCTCTGTCGGGATGAGAATCAACGCCTTCTTGACGCCATCGCTCAGGTTGAACATGTGCGGGTACTCGCAGGCAGGTTGAGGTGACTTGTGACTGACAATACACACTGCCACAAAGCGTGCAATTATGAGGCAAGGCGGCCAAAATGACCAGATGGCCTGACCTTGGGGTACAATGGCCGCCACCCAATTCAGGATCCCTTGACCTTGATCATCGACCGTCACATCAGTCTCGAAATCCTGCGGCCGTTCGTGCTTGGGTTTGGCTTGCTGGTGCTTGTTTTCGTCGGCTTCTCGGCGGCCCGGCAACTGTCGGCAGCGGCGGCCGGCCAGATAGAAATGCTGACCGCCTTCAAGCTGGTGGGTCTGAATACGCTTGTCACGATGGAAATCCTGATGCCCTCGGCATTTTTTTTCTCGGTGCTGTCGGCGATCGGTCGCCTGTACCGGGACTCGGAGATGAGCGCGCTGTATGCCGCCGGTGTCAGCCGGGCGAGGATAATCGAGGCGGTACTGAAACTGGCCCTGGTTATCGCCGTGTTGACCGGCATCATCTCTGTCTTCGGTCGCCCCTGGGCCTATCGAACCAGCTACGAGCTGGAGTCGAGGGCGGCAGCCGAGTTCGACCTGAAAAAAATTGCGACCGGTGAGTTCGTCAACATGAGTGGCAGCGATTACATTTTCATCGCCACCGATCTCGACCTGGAACACGGCCGACACGTGGGGGTGTTCCTGCAGAAAACCTACGAAAAAGCCGGGCGCACGGAAATCATCATCGCCGAGGCGGCCGAGCTGCCAGTCCTCAATCCGGGTCAAGCCATGCAGGCCGAATTCTTTAACGGTTACAATTACCTGCTGGACCTGAGGAAAACACAGGACGTCACCCTGAAGTTCGACAACCTGATCGTGCGGCTGGACAACCAGGAGGCCCAGGCACAGTACCGGCGGAAAGCTGAGACCACAATCAACCTGGCCCGCTCGGACGAGCCCAGGGACATCGCCGAGTTCCAATGGCGGGTGACAACACCCCTGGCCACCGTTCTGCTAGCCCTGATGGCGGTACCCCTGGCGCGGTCCGCTCCCCGCGAATCCCGCATGCGCAACGTATTGATAGCGGTGGGAATCTATATCGGCCTGTTTGCCATGACCGGCCTGGTGCGCACCGCCATTGAGCAGGGGCGACTCGGGGAAATTCCGGGTCTGTGGGGCGCCTACGCGCTGGAGCTTGCGCTACTGGTGGTGCTGGTGAGCCAGCCCTGGATGAGACGACGATGATCCTCGAACGCTACATAGCCGCCAACCTCGTGAAAGGTTGGCTACTGGTGCTGCTGGTGCTGGCTGCGGTGTTCGGTCTGATCGGCTTCGTGCAGGAGCTGGACCACACACGCTTCGAATACAACGCCCTCGCCGTGAGTCGCTACACCCTATTCAGCCTGCCCCAGCAACTGATCAGCCTGGCGCCCGTTGTCGCCCTGCTGGGCAGCATCGTGGCGCTGGCCACACTCGACCGTTCCAATGAACTCACCATCATCAGCTGCACCGGCTATTCCCGGGCGAGACTCCTCGGCGCGGTAGCCATGCCCACCGCCGTGCTGATGCTGCTGCTGTGGGTGTGCATGGAATATGTGACGCCACCGCTGCAGCAATCCGCGGAGTCCGAACGCCAGGCCCTGCGCTATCGCAACCAGGTAAGGATTCCCGACGGCGGTGTGTGGTCGAAGAACGGCAATCGCTATATTCACCTGGACAAAATGCACGAGGGCGGCGTTCCCGGAGATATTGACCTGTTTGAGTTCAACAAATCCGGGCAGCTCACCCGCGCCCTTTATGCGAAGACCGCCCTTGTCAGCAAGGATCGCGCCTGGCTGTTCCAGAACGTGCGGGAAAAAAAGCTGGTTAACGGCGTCCTTCAAACCCATCGCTCCAAGGAACTGCGAATCGAGAACCTGTGGTCCCCCGATGAGTTGCCGAGCCTGACCCTGGACAGTGACAGCATGCGGCTTTCAGTACTGCACAGTTACAGCCAGTTCCGCGCCGACACGGGCCAGCCCAACGAAAAATACCTCAGCGCTTTCTGGCAAAAACTGTTGATGCCGCTGACCGTGGGCGCGATGGTGCTGCTGGCAACACCTATCAGCGCCAACCTGGGCGCCCGTCGCAACCGCAGTTTTGGCCTGGATATCGCGCTGGGAGCCCTGGTTGGAATCCTGTTTTACCTCGGCACCCAGATCATCTTCGCGCTGGGGCAATTGCTGGGGTTCAACATCCCCTTCGTGGCGCTGTTTCCCACGCTGCTGATCCTCGTCTGCGCAGTGATCATGCTGCGCCGGATGCACTGGTAGTCGCGGTATGAATACGGCCGGACATCCCGAGGGCGATCCGCTAACCACCCACGCCGGAGAGCAACCGCCATGGGGCTGATGCTGAATTTTTTCCGCGCCTACCCGACGCAGACAGTAGTGATGGTGCTGGCCCTGCTCCTGTCCGGCGTGGCAGAAGGCATCGGGCTTTCCGCGATGTTACCCATGCTCAAAATCGCTCTAGGATCGGAAGCCACCTCCATGCTGGCTGGAGTCGCCCCAACGAGTGACAATCAGTTTGAGCAGACGGTACTGGACGCGCTGACATTTGTGGGAATCGCTCCCACGCTCGGCAATATGCTCGCAATCATCGTGTGCGGGGTGGCGTTCAAGAGCCTATTCCTGCTGATCGCCCAGCGCCAGGTAGGCTATACCGCCGCCCAGGTGGGCACAGACCTGCGCCTGGAGATGCTGGGAGCTGTGCTGCGCAGCAAGTGGGAGTACTTCCTGCACCAACCGGTGGGCAAGCTGACCAACGCCCTGGCCACCGAGGCGCAGAGATCTTCCGCGTCCTTCGTGAATGGCGCTACCGCAATTACCTACCTCATCCAGGCGCTGGTTTACGGCGCCGTGGCTTTCGCCATATCCTGGCGGGCATCACTGGCGGCGATTGTCGCGGGCGTGGTCGTCATCGGCCTGTCCCATTTCCTGGTGCGGCTTACCCGCAAGGCAGGGAAGCGGCAGACGCGTCTCATGGGCTCGCTCATGGCAAATCTCACGGATACCCTGCAATCGGTCAAGCCACTCAAGGCGATGGCCCGGGAGCACCTGGCGGACCAGGTACTGGCCCACGATACCAACCAGTTGAACAGGGCGCTGCGCCGCCAGGTACTGTACGGCGCGGTCCTGGATTCCGCCCAGGAACTGATGTTTACCGGTTTTATTTGTTTCGGGGTGTGGGTCGCAATCGAAAAGTTTGAGATCGACCTGGCAATGGTCATGGTCCTGGTAGTGGCTCTGGGCCGGGCGTTTTCCTTTTTCGGCAAAGTCCAGAAACAGCACCAGAAACTGGCCCAGGGCGAAAGCGCCTACTGGTCGTTGGTGGCGTCCATCGATGCCGCCAAACAGGCTGAGGAACAGCTCGACGGCGGCGCCCCGGCTCACTTCGAGCACGGCCTGCAGTTTCGGGATGTCGTGTTCTCCTACGATGACCAGCACCCGGTATTCGACGGGTTAAACCTCGCCATCAAAGCCGGTGCGCTCACTACCCTGGTGGGTCCTTCAGGTTCCGGCAAGACCACCATCATCGATCTTTCCATTGCGCTGCTGCAGCCCCGGCAGGGCGAGGTGTTGCTGGACGGCGTTGCGCTCACGGATATAAACATCAAGCAGTGGCGCAGCATGATTGGCTACGTACCCCAGGACACCACCTTGCTGCACGACAGCATTCTCCACAACATCACCCTCGGGGATCCCTCCCTGAATGCCGCGGACGCGGAGGAGGCCCTGCGCGCGGCCGGCGCCTGGGACTTCGTCTCGCGCCTGCCGCTGGGCCTGGAGACGGTGGTCGGCGAACGCGGCGGTAAACTCTCCGGCGGCCAGCGCCAACGCATCGTGATAGCGCGGGCGCTGATCAACAAACCCAGGCTACTTATTCTCGACGAGGCTACCAGCGCGCTCGACCCCGAGAGCGAAGAGGTGGTGCGCCAGACGATGGAAGACCTCAAGGGCAGGCTGACCATCATGGCCATATCCCACAACCGGGCGCTCGTGCAGGCGGCTGATTATGTCTACCAGTTGGGTGGCGGTAATGCCCGACTGCTGGACGCCGCCGATAAGTCCGACCTGGCCAAGTGACGGCTTGCAGAGCGCAAACCCTCCGCATTACTCAGGAAAACAACCGCTCTACCGCCGCGACAGCCCGCTGCATATCCGATTGCGCGGGCACCATCGACGCACCAGACTCCTCTTCCAGCCAGAAGGCGCGACCGGTAGTGCGCAGTTGCCGGTGCACCAGGGTGATGTCGCGGCTCAGCGGGCGCCACAGCCAGCGCATCAAAAAGGCGTAGAGCGTCGCACCCAGCCGAAAATCAATGGCGACACCAGTCTCGCCGCGCATACCGCCAAGGTCGAACATGTAGACCTGCCTGCCGGTGGCACAGGCTTCCGAAAGCATCGCGATGCTGTCGCCGGTGACGACCAGCCGGTCCGCCGCAGCGAGCATACCGAAATAGGGATTGCCCGGATCAGAAGGTTTCCAACGATAAAAATAGTGGGGCACGTCTATCCCGCCCTGTAGCGCTTTGACCGCAGCGTCGCTGGTGCGGGAACTGGTAGAGACCAGTAGCGAGCCGCCGTTCTGGCGGGCCAGGGTAGAGGCCTGCCGCGCGAGCCGTGCCGCCGCCAGCGGTCCGAAAGTGAAAGGGCCGCTGTTGCCGCCGGCAATAACCGCAATGCGCGGCCGCGGCAGCTGGGAAAAAGTCGCGGCCCACTCCTCGCGGGCGGCCGCGAGCCGCTCCTCGGTAACACTGTGCAGGGTCAGGGTGTTGTTGAGGACATTGGTCCGATGCGGCACCCTGTATTGCGGCGTGGTGATCACGAGGTCGAAGGAAGACAGCCGCCCCCAGGGACGACCCACGTGAACATAGCGGGTGCGACCGCCCGAGTGTTTGCGAATCCAGCGACATACCGGCTCATTTCGCACCCCGCAGGAAATCACCAGGTCCGGCCAGGGTGGCTCCAGCATGGCCGCCGACTCGGTCGTGATGCCGCGCAGGCTGGCGAGCCCCAGTACATGTGGCAGGACGACATGCTTGCGGTAACGCAACTGCTTGGTTTCGCAGGGCCAGCCAAGTGCATCGACCAACGCCCGGACCTGGCTTTGCTCCCCCGCCCGGTAGGCGTCGATCAACCAAATGACTGGCATTACCATTTTTCCATGGGTATAGTTCAAGCCTTTGAAATCTAGCGACTTACCCTGTGTTGTGCAAGGGGTTGCGCAAGAGTTGGCGCAAGGGTTGACGCAATGGTAGCGATGCAATGACTGATTATCTGGAGTACCTCGATTTCCTCTACAGCGCTCTGGAACCACTGAACAGAAGGAACGTGGCACTGTCGGAATCAACACATCTGGTGGCGGATATTGGCCTGAGTTCGCTGGAGGTGATGGAGTTCATTGAGAAGATTGAGGATCACTACGATATTTCGATCCCCCTCAACATTCTGCCCGACGTCAATACCATCGGCGAGTTGGCTCTCAAGGTCGGGGAGCTCAACCCCTGAGCTCCCGGGTCGTATCCGGCCCCGCGTAACGTCACCGCAACAACTGTAAACCGGGCCAATTCCACCCAATTATTCGTTGCGCGGCGCCACCGCGCCCCGCAAAATTGGCATAATCTGGTTCCGGTTTTCTGCTCGCGTCGCTGCATTTCCCCGGTCCCACAGGCTACGGTGGGTATAATTGCCGGTTATGTAGCCGCTTTCGATACCAGCGTTGCAGCGCACGCTCGCGGCAACCACTCATTTACCAGAACAACGGGGTTAATCCATGCTGTTTGACAAATTCCAGACGATGGCAGACTTCCAGGCCGAACTCGCCGAGCGCGACGTGGTCCCCTTCGGTGCGGTCACCGAGCAAATCCTGTCTCCCACGGAGGGCGTGGTAGAGGGGCACAAGGTCATACTTGCCGGGACCAACAACTATATGGGCCTGTCTTTCGATCCGCGCTGTATCGCCGCAGCACAGGCGGCGGTGGCCAAGTGGGGAACCGGGACGACCGGTTCGCGGCTGGCCAATGGTTCTTTTGCCGAGCACGAGGCGCTCGAACAGGAAATCGCCCGGTTCTACGGCGTCGGCCACGCCATCGTCTTCTCCACGGGCTACGCCGCCACCATGGGAATGTGTTCCACCCTGGCGGGACCGGGAGACGTTATCTTGCTGGATGCAGACAGCCACGCCAGCATCTACGCCGGGGTAAAACTGAGCGACGCCGATATCATACGTTACAAACACAACGATCCCGACGATCTGGCCAAGCGCATGCGCCGACTCGGCGATCGCGCCGGGCAGACCCTGATCATCGCCGAAGGTATTTACTCCATGCTCGGGGATGTCGCACCCCTGCAGGAAATAGCCGAGGTCAAGCGCGAGTACGGCGGCTACCTGCTGGTGGACGAAGCTCACTCCATGGGGGTGCTGGGTGACACCGGTCGCGGTGCGGCGCAGGCGGCGGGCGTTGAAGACGATGTGGATTTCACCGTCGGCACGTTCAGCAAGAGCCTCGGCTCGATCGGCGGCTTCTGCGTCAGCCGGCACGCCGAGCTGGAGGCGATCCGCTTCTGTATCAAGGCCTATATTTTCACCGCGTCCTCGTCACCTTCCGTTATCGCATCCACCCGTGAGGCCCTGCGAATCATCAGCAGCGAACCCGAGAGACGCCAAAAGGTGTGGGACAATGCGAAACGGCTCTACGAGGGCCTGAAGGCGCTGGGTCTGCCGGTAGGGCCCACGGCCAGCCCGGTAGTGGCTGTCGAGATGACGGATCGCTCGCGCACCATCGACTGCTGGAAAGCACTCATGGAGGCAGGGGTTTACGTCAACCTGGTTATTCCTCCCGCCTCACCCTCTACCAACTTCCTGCTGCGCAACAGCGTCAGCGCGGCACACAGCGCCGAGCAGATCGACGCCATCATCAGCGCCTACGCGGGACTCAAGGAGGCGGGCCTGTTCGAGCCGGCCCAGGCGGCATAATGGAAAAGATCATCATCACCGGCAACGGCCCGTTGCGCGGTGAAGTAAGCGTAGCGGGTGCCAAGAACGCGGCGCTGCCCATCATCGCGGCCTCACTGTTGAGCGCCGAACCCCTGCAGATCAGCAATATACCCGCGGTGAGGGATATCGATACCGCGCTTAAACTGCTCGGCCTGCTGGGCTGTGAGGTGGAACGCTCCGGCACCAGCCTCGTCATCGACACCAGCAAGGTACATTCGGTATACGCGCCCTACGAACTGGTTAAAACCATGCGCGGCGCCATCCTGTTGCTGGGTCCGCTACTTGCGCGTTTTGGCGAGGCGGACGTGTCGCTGCCGGGCGGCTGCGCCATCGGTTCACGCCCCGTGAACGAACACATTACGGGCCTGCAGGCACTGGGCGCAGAGATTCGAATAGAAGCCGGTTATATCAAGGCCAAGGCGAAGCGCCTGCGCGGCGCTCACTTCACCTTCGATATTCCGTCAGTTACCGCCACCGAGAACCTGCTGATGGCAGCCAGCCTGGCCGAGGGCACCACGGTGCTCGAAAACTGCGCGCTGGAGCCCGAGGTCGGCGACCTTGCCACACTGCTGATCGCCATGGGAGCCAGGATACAGGGTATCGGCTCCAGTACGCTCACTATCGAAGGCGTGGAAAACCTCAGCGGCACCCACCATCGGGTACCACCGGACCGGATAGAGACCGGCACCTTCCTCACCGCCGCGGCAGCCACCAGGGGCAATATCCGGGTGCTGGATACCAATCCCGAGTTCCTCCACCACGTACTGGGTAAACTGGAACAGGCGGGCGCCCATATCGAACTGGGGCCGGACTGGATTCAGCTGGATACCGGCGGCAAGCGTTGCAAGGCAGTGCATATCAACACCGCGCCCTACCCCGCGTTCCCCACTGATATGCAGGCGCAGTTCATGGCGCTGAATGCCCTGGCGGAAGGCTCGGCCACCGTGGTGGAGAATATTTTTGAAAACCGGTTCATGCACGTGGCCGAGCTGCAGCGCATGGGGGCGGACATCGAACTGCAAGGGCATACCGCCATTGTGACCGGCCGCGAGCGCCTGCAGGGCGCGCAGGTGATGGCCACCGACCTGCGCGCTTCGGCATCCCTGATCATCGCGGCCCTGGCCGCCGACGGCGACACCACGATCGACCGGGTTTATCACCTCGATCGCGGCTACGCCAGTATCGACCGCAAGCTGGCTGAACTGGGCGCAATTATCAAGCGGGTCTGAGCACCCGCCGGAGTATCCCATGCAGCACTTCGCACAGATATCCGACCCCCACCTCAGCTCGCTGGAGGGAGTGCGCGCCCGCGAACTGCTCAACAAAAGGGCTTTGGGCTACCTCTCCTGGCGCCGCCGGCGCCGCTTCGAGCATCGCGGCGAGGTACTGGCGGCGCTGCACCGTGACCTCGACCAGTTTGAACTGGACCAATTGCTGGTCACCGGCGACCTCACTCATGTGGGCCTTCCCCAGGAGTTTCAGCAGGCCCTCGCCTGGCTGCGGGAACTGGGTGAACCAACGCAGGTGGCGGTTATTCCCGGCAATCACGATGCCTCGGTCGCCACCCCCTGGCGGGACACATTCGCGTTGTGGCGCGAATACATGGCGTCCGATGCCAGCACCGGCATCGAGAACAGCAGCGATAAATTGTTTCCAAGCCTGCGGGTGCGCGGCGACATCGCCTTCATAGGCCTTACTACCGCATGCCCCAAACCGCCGCTGATGGCTACCGGCACGGCGGGCGCGGAACAACTGGGCCGGCTGCCGTCCCTGCTCGATACGGCCCACGCCAGGGGGCAGTTCCGGGTGGTGTACCTGCATCACTCTCCCCTGCCCGGCAAGGAAAAATGGCGCAAGCGCCTGACGGACGCTGCGGAAGTACAGGCAATTATTGCCCAGCACGGTGCGGAACTGGTGTTGAACGGGCACGGTCACCGCAGCCACTACGACGAAGTGGCCACGGTTCACGGCAGCGTGCCGGTCATTGCCATACCCTCGGCCTCTGCGATGGGCTTGCATGGCGGAAATACGGCAAGTTACAACCACTACCGGGTAGAGCGTTGCGAGAAAGGTTGGCGGCTCGCCATCGAGGCGCGTGACTACCACAGTGCCAGCGATGAATTTTCCGCCGGCGAATCGAGATCGATCACGCTGGCCCGCAAAACCCGCTGACAGGGCACACATCCCAAGATCTGGCCGGCGAGGCGAACCTGCAGAAAGGGGTTTTGGAGCTCAGGCGTTCTCGGCAGCGGCTTCCGCCAGCGAGCCCTTGACCAGCATGAGGTCAGCCACCGAATCGACATCGATAGCGGCGTTGGCGTAGGGCAGGATCACCGCCCGGATACGCAGACCCAGGCGCTTGCTGAGTTTGGCGAGGGCTTCTTCCAGGGACAACAATCCCAGCCGGTAACGGATCACCGCCCACCAGCCCAGCAGGCCGATCACCACCAGGGGTTTTTTCCGCTCCTGCTCTATGCGGCGCCAGAACCGGGCCGCACGACGACCCTCCGGCGTGAGAAAAGCAAACAGGTTGCAGCCACAGAAATCGCCGTCGCTGAAATGCAGTACGGTTTTCTTGATGCCCGGATAGGCCTCCAGCACCAGCGCGTGGGGAGCCAGGCCCACGGTGATGTCAACGTCATCTGCGACGCTCTGGCGCCCGAACGCGTCGACGATCTCGGCGGTCAGCAGGGGGTGGTCCGCCGTCGTGAGCAGTACGGAGACTTCGGGGTCGAGCGCCTGCATGGCCTGGTAGGCACTGGTGCTGGGGCTGACGCCGGGCTCGTTCCAGATGACCTCGCCGTCGGCGACCCATTTGGCCAGTTGCTCATCCTTGGCCACCTCGCTGGCCTCGGGCCCGGACAGCGCGATCCTGTTCACCGCGCGCGACGCCCGCAGGGCGTTCAATACCCGGCGCACCATGGGTATGCCGTCCAGGTCTATCATGGCCTTGCTGCCAACCTTGGTGTGGTTGATCAGGGAGTCGGCCTTGGTTCTGTCGCCGGCGAGGACGATAGCCGTCATCTGCTGCTGTTCGGTAATTAATGGCATGATTTACAGTTCTTTTTCATAGACGCGGTAGCGCTTATACGCCTGCCCGCCGATAGTTTCAATGATATTGCACATGCCATCGTTATCCTCCAGGATCCAGCCCATCTCCACATCCTTCACGCCCCGGGCATGCATCGCCTTGCGCACCGCGTCGATCACCATGAAGGCGAGGGTAGGCCCCAGGCGCGAGTGCTGGAAGCTCTGGCGCACTCCCATCAGGGGGATGCGTGCAGTCGCCGGATGGCGCACCTTGAGGCGCCACAGCAGTTTTGCCCAGCCAAAAGGCAGCAATTTGCCCTTGAGATCCCGGATGGCCTCGTTGAGATTCGGCAGAGCCACGATAAAGGCCACGGGCTCGCCATCATACTCGGCAATCTGGATGTAGTCGTCCGGCATTAATTTTCCCAGGGTTTGCACCGTATCCTCCCATTCCGCGGCCACCAGTGGCACGAAACCCCAGTTGTTGTGCCAGGCGTCGTTGAAGATATCGAGCATGATCGCGGCGTCTTCGGCCAGTTGCTTGCGCCGCACAGCGCGCACCTTTACCCGCTCGGAAACGCGCCCGGCCAGCCTGGTCATCACCCTGGGCGCCTCAAAATCCGGCCTGATATGGTAAGCCAGCAGATCTTTCACGCCACGGTAGCCCTGGCCCTCTATGGCCGCCCCATAGTAGGGGCGCGCATGCCCCATCAGCACGAAGGGGGGAGTGGAAAAACCGTCGACCAGCAAACCGACCTCTTCGTTGATGTGCAGGTTCATAGGTCCCCGCACCCGCTGCATGCCCTCGCTGCGCAGCCAGTCCGCGGCTGCCCCTAACAGGGCGGCGAATACCACGGGATCATCCTCCGCCTCCAGCATGCCAAAATAGCCGGTGGCATCCGCGTGTTGACGCAGGTGCAACTCGTCGATCTGGGCGGTAATACGACCTACCGGCACCCCGTCCCGCAGGGCCAGCCAGGCTCGCCAGCGGGCGTGGTCAAAGAAATGGTTGGCGGGTGAAAAGCGCTGGCGCTGCTCGACATCCAGCGGAGCGATCCAGGCCGGATCAGCCGCGTACAGGCGGTGGGGAAGGGCGCGAAACTGGCGCCACTGCGCCCGCTCAGTCACCACTTGAAGCGTAACGGCTAAGTGCTCCGGATCGGCCATGTCGCCCCCTGTCCAACGCCCTGTCAAGGCAAAGCGCACGAGTATACAGCCGAAACCACCCGCGCGGAACGCAATCGGGTTATTTCTATAGATAACAATGGCTTATAATGACCAATTCGGGGCCTTGCAGAGGCTCCAGGCGGGCCTGGGCATGCACTATTACGCAGGGCGTATTGGTATTATTACCTATGAGCTGAAGGCGCGAAAATGATAAAGTCATGCCTTGTCTGGTAGTCATCCTGATTGCCGGAGAGTAAGGGCGCAAGGTGATGAAAAGAACACAAACGCCAGCCCGCAATACCCAAAGGTTTTAGGCACTGATCCTTCACTCCTCGGCCATTCGGAGGATGAAGCATATGAACTATTTTGGATATGCAGCGTCGGAAAGGCTGCCCTAATTTGAGGAAATCACATTGTCATCTCCTGAACTCAACTCCACGCCGACACATCATTCGCTCTCGTTTCGCGCTGCCGATTTCGCGACCCTGACCGAGGCGCTCGATTACGCCGCCCAGGGCGAGACCGGCGCCAACTTCTACACCGGCCGCGGCGCCATATACAGCGTCCTGCCCTACCGTGAGCTGCGCCGGGACGCCATTGAACTCGCGGGCAAGCTGTCGGGACTGGGTCTGGAGAAAGGCGCCCGCGTTGCCCTCGTGGCCGAAACCAACCCCGAATTCCTGCGTTTCTTCTACGCCTGCCAGTACGCCGGCCTGATTCCCGTCGCCCTGCCCGCCTCCGTCAAGGTGGGCGCGCATTGCGCCTACGTGGCCCAGTTACACCGCCTGCTGGAGGCCAGTGACGCCGCCATCGGCGTCGCCTCCGAGGGCTACCTGTCATTCCTCGAAGAGGCCAGCCAGGGCCTGGACATGTGCATGGTGGCTATGCCTGAAGCGTTCCACGCCCTGCCGCAGAGCCAGCAGCCGCTTCCGCAAGTCAGCCCGACCGATGTCTCCTACATCCAGTACACCTCTGGCAGCACGCGTTTTCCCCGCGGCGTGGTTATCAAGCACGAAACCGCACTGGCGAACCTGCAAGGCATTATCGAACACGGTCTCGAGATGAGTAACGACGATCGCATGATGTCCTGGCTGCCCTTTTACCACGACATGGGCCTGGTGGGCTTCATGCTGGTACCGATGGCCGCCCAGGTTTCCATCGACTACCTGGATACCCGCGAGTTCGCAATGCGTCCGCGCCAGTGGCTGGACCTGATGACCCAGTCTCGCGCCACCATATCCTTCGCACCCTCTTTTGGTTACGACCTCTGCGCGCGCCGCGTACGCCAGAACGACCTCGCCAATTACGACCTGAGCAATTGGCGGGTCGCGGGTATCGGCGCCGAGATGATCCGCCCCGACACCCTGGACTATTTCGCAGAATTGCTGGAGCCCTGTGGTTTTGACCGCCGCGCCTTCCTGGCCTGCTACGGCATGGCCGAGTGTACGCTCGGAGTCAGCTTCTCGCCGCTGTGGACTGGTTTTACCACCCATCACATCGACAGTGACCACCTGGCCGACCATCACCGTGCCGTATTGCTGGAAGAGAGCGACGGGCGCGGTCGCGGCCGTCAATTCGTGAATTGTGGCGCCCCGCTCCCCGGTTTCGAGGTCCAGATTCGCGATGGCGAGGAAACCGTACTGGACGACTGGCACAGTGGTGTCATCTACCTGCGCGGGCCCAGCGTCATGTCCGGCTACTTCAACCTCCCGGAAGAATCCAGGCACGCCCTGGACGAGGACGGCTGGCTGAATACCGGTGACATTGGCTACCAGGTCGATGGCGTCCTTACCATCACCGGTCGCAAGAAAGACCTCATCATCATTCACGGCCGCAATATCTGGCCGCAGGACCTTGAGCATATCGCCGAGAACGAGCCCGAAGTGCGCCCCGGTGATGCGGTCGCGTTTTCCGTGCCCGACCATGAAGGTGAGGAACTGTGCGTCATGCTGGTCCAGAGCCGCGAGACCGACGCCAAGAAACGCAACAACCTGGTGCGTCGCCTGAGCGCCCTGATGCGCCTGGAAATGAGCCTGGACTGCTACGTCGAGCTCGTTCCGCCGCGCTCCCTGCCCAAGACTTCGTCCGGCAAACTGTCCCGCGCCAAAGCCCGCCTCGATTTCATCAACTCCCATGCACCCGAAAACCTGGATGCGGTAGCTGAAGAGTTCCGCCTGAGGGTCGCATCAGCCTGATCCCTCGCGGCAGTGTCATCGCCGTTACCGGCGCCACGGGATTTATCGGCCAGGTACTGTGCTCTGAGCTGTTGCAGCAGGGTTATCGCGTACGCGCACTGGCCCGGTCCCACCTCAAAGCGAGACACCTGGCGCGACAGGGCATCAACATCGTCGAGGGCGACCTCGGGAATGCTAGCGCCCTGCACCAACTGGTAAGCGGAAGCGTCGCTGTAATACACGCTGCGGGCGCCGTACGCGGAGCCTCCAGGGAAGATTTCGACCGAATCAACGTCAACGGTACCGCCGCCTTACTGGCTGAGGTACTGTCCCAGGCCAAACCTCCTCGCTTCATGCTGCTCTCCTCCCTCGCGGCGCGCGAGCCCCAATTATCCTGGTATGCCGCCAGCAAACGGGCCGGCGAGGACCTTGTGTGCGGACACCCCGATCTCGACTGGGTGATTGTGCGGCCGCCCGCGGTCTACGGACCCGGTGACAAGGAGATGCTGCCTGTTTTCCAGGCTATGGCGCGGGGTTTTGCGCCGGTCCCCGGCGAAGCCGGAGCGCGTATCTCCCTGATCCACGTTCTGGACCTGGTCGCCGCCCTGGGTGCCAGCCTGCGCTGCGAGGCAGCCCGGCATGAGACCCTCACTCCCTGCGACGGCAAGGCCGATGGCTACGACTGGCACGAAATGGCAGATCTCGTCGCGGACGTCTGGGGCCGCAAGGTGCGCCTCTGGCAGATACCGTACTGGCTGCTGGATAGCGTGGCCTGGGCCAACGTGCGCAGCGCCAGGCTGACCGGTCGGGCCCCCATGCTCACCCCGCCCAAACTCCGCGAACTGCGCCATGACAACTGGGTGGTGGACAACACAACGATCAGCGACATCACCGGCTGGCGACCCGAAATCGACCTTCGAAAGGGCCTTGAGGAGCTGCGCAAAGCGGAACTATGACCGCTATTTCCAGCCCGAAAACAGGGCCGCCTGCGCTATAATCTGCGCCTGAATCAGGCACAGAACATACAGGGTAGATAAGGCTTTTGGCTGAGTTTATTGTTGGCAATTCACTACGCAAGCTGGCGCGGGAACACAGGTTTCTGCAGCGCCTGCTATGGCGTCTGGACTTTGTCCTCGTCTGGCTTCTGATCTGGCTCGCCAGGCGCTTGCCCGTTGATTCAGCATCGCGCCTCGGCGCCAGGGTCGGGGCCTGGGTCGGGCCAAAGATGAAGCGCAAAACCGCCATATTCCGCGCCAACCTGGCGATAGCGTTGCCGCAACTGGACGACGAGGCGTTGGATCAGCTGGTCGTCAGAGCCTGGAGCCACGCGGGACGTGTTGCCACCGAGTATCCGCATCTCGAGACTATCATGCGCGAACACGACCGCATTTTAATCGAGATCCGCGAGCGGATAGAGACTTTCGATAACCCGGCCAAACCCTGTATTTTCGTCAGCGCCCACCAGGGCAACTGGGAGGTCGCCTGCATAGCCATGTCCCGGCTGGGCATACCCAACGCCAGCCTCTACTCGCCGCCCACCAACCCGCTGCTGGACGAGATGCTGCTGGAATCCCGCCAGGCCCTGAACTGCGAACTGCTGCCCCGCGACAACAGCGCCCGCCTGTTGATGCGGGCTATGAAGCGGGGGCGCAGCGCGGCCATGGTGATGGACCGCCGGGTTGACGACGGCAAACCCGTGCGCTTTTTCGGGCACGACAAAACCTCCACGCTCTTGCCCGCCAAACTGGCTCTTAAAAACCACTGCGCACTGGTGCCGATACAGGTAGTGCGCCTGCAGGATGCGCGCTTCCGGGTTATTTTTCACCCGCCGGTACGCCCGAGCAACCCAGAGGCAGATGAAAACACCCAGTCCGTCGATATGATCCAGCAGGTACATGATCAGTTTGAAGACTGGATTCGCCAACACCCCGCCGACTGGTTCTGTTCCAAGCGACTGTGGCCAAAGAACACGATACCGAAACAACCAGAGGTAAGCGGCAATGACGTCGAGATCGATTCCTATGCAGCCTGAAAAACCACACGAATCCATACGCCTGTTCGAAAACGACATTCTCGAACGGCTGTCCCATGTCCACCCCATCACGCCACTGTTGATGTGGTGTCCCATCGCCGGCTGGTTGATCTGGCGCAGCTTCAGTCTCTACCAGTTACCTGCACTGCCGGTGTTGGGCATTGTTCTGGCGGGCGCGTTCACCTGGACCCTGGCCGAGTATTGCCTGCACCGCTACCTGTTCCACTATCCCGCAAAGAGCAAACTCGGCAAGTGGCTGGTATTTCTGTTTCACGGCAATCACCACGAGGATCCGAAGGACAAAACCCGGCTGGTCATGCCACCTGCGGGCGCAATACCTATCATGCTGGTGCTGTACCTGTTGTTCGGGCTGTTCATCCCACAACCGTGGATTCAGCCGTTTTGCGGGGGCTTCATTATCGGCTACCTGATATACGACTACATTCACTATTCAACTCACCATTTTCCGATGCGCAACCCGGTGGCGAAGTATCTGAAGCACTACCATCTGAAACACCATTTTTCCGGTGAAGGCGGCCGTTACGGTGTCAGCTCGCCGATCTGGGACAAGGTGTTCGGCACGGAACCGGAACCAGCCAAGCGCTGAAATAGCCCAGTGCCGCAGTTCTACCTCATTCCCAAGCGGTTGGCCCGCAAGGCCCCGTTTCTCGTCGCTATTGCGCAGGCCGTTGAAGCCGCTGGCTTTCGTTTCGTTTTCTGGCTGATCCAGCTACTGTCGATAGAAAACGCGCGGCGGGTCTCGGCCTTTGCCTTCGGCCTGCTGGGTCATTACAGCGACAAGGCGAAGAAGGCGAAAACCAACCTCGCGATTGCCTTTCCCGATTCCACGGAAGAATGGCGGGAGCAGACCACACGCGGAATTTTTCGCAGCCTGGGCGAGTCGGCCGCCGAGTTGATCAAGCTGGAGCAGATCTGGGCGGAGCGCGATGAGCGCATTGATTTCGTGATGCATCCGGATGCGGAGGCATTGATGAAAGCCAAGAAGCCTGCGATTTTCGTCACGGCGCACGTCGGGCCGTGGCAGGTGGCGCCCCTGATCACAAAGTATTACGACCTCACCATCAATACCATTTACGCCCCCGAATCCAACAGCGTGGTTGCCGAACTGATGCACGCATTGCGCCAGTTCCTTGGAGAGCGCCTGGTTTCCACAGACGCCGGCCTGCGACCGCTGATCAAGGAGCTGAAGGCGGGAAACAGTATCAACATGGCCATGGATACCCGGCTGGACAGTGGCAAACTGGTACCGTTTTTCGGCCGCGAAGCACTCACCAGCACCAGCGCCGCCGGGCTCGCGCTGCGCACGGGGGCCGCACTGGTCGTGGCTCGCGCCGAGCGATTGCCAGAGGGCCGCTACCGGATAACGATGTATGAACCCCTCACCAGCAGGAATCCCGATGCGCCCCAAAAGGACCAGGTGCTGGACCTGACAGCGCAAATCAACGGCTATTTCGAGAATTGGATACGGGAGTATCCCGACCAGTGGATTTGCCTAAAGCGGCGCTGGCCGAAAGCGCACAAGCTGTAGGCAGCGCTCACAAACCGCCAGCGGGTCCACTACGTGCTAGTGCCCACTTCCGTAACAGCGTCGTTTGCCCCGGATTCAGGCCAGAACAGTTGCGGCAGGCAATGGCGCTCCAGGTAAGCCACCGTCTCCGCGGGCAGGGTATCCCGGTAACGGGTCAACGTCCCCCGGTCTATTCCGGTGCTGGCCCCGAAGGAGGAATTACTGCGGCTGGCTTCCCCGCCCTGGGTGTATTCCAGTACCGCGGGGGAGAACGCGATTGAGGCAAACTCACAAACCCGTCTCATGCAAACTTCCGTGTCAGTCACCAACTCCTCAAAACGCAGTCGCAGCGCCGGTCCGACGTTTTCCGCGAATGCATCAATCTCCTCCCAGTATCGATTCTGGCGCTGGCAAAAGCGGCTCAGGTTGAGGGTTGGGTTGCGCACCAACTTCGAACTCAGGTGTGCCCGGGGGTCCCGGACCATGAAGATACCGCGCACCTCGTAACTTTCAGCCAGCAGCCGCCCCACCCGACTGAGATCGCTGTTGCTGGGTTGCAGGGCGCAGAAAATCACCCGCAGGCGCCCATCGCCGGGAACATGGCCCAGGGCGACCGCCAGCGCCTCCACGTGATTGCAGACAAGGCTGTCGAGACTGCCGCGCTCGTGGTTTTCACTGATATAGCGGTAGTAGGCCTCCAGGTCCAGGGAATCCTCGGTCCCGAAGACCTCCGTGCCGTGACCGGCATTGATACGCTCGAGGTGACCGTCTTTTTGCAACTGGCGATAAAATCCCGGCGCCGCCGCGGGTGAGCAGAGCATGCCGCGCCAGCGCAGCAAGGGGTGGCGCGACAGGTGACGAACGAAATAATCCTCGTCCGGCGGCAACAGCAATTGGGGGTGGTGGTCAAGCAGTCCGCGCAGCAGGTGATTGCCGCCTCTTGGAGGCGCTCCCAGGATCAACAGCGGTGGTTTACTGGAAGCCTGCATTAACCCGTATCAGTACATCAGGCGTTCTTTGTCCGTCACCAGTTCGGCGCCGGTCAGTAGACGGCGGAGTTTCTTTGCCGCCATGCGCATTGGCCTGTACTCCTCGAATACCACGATGAATACCTTGCGAAAATAATTTTCAGGGCAGTTTATACGCCGCACGCCGTGCCAGGAGTTGCCGCGACGCCCGAAAATAATGCTGCGGTTGTCCTTTGTCTCGGCGGGGTACTCAGCCACGAAATCCTCAAAGGAAGGGGCGTTTTCGGGACCGATGAGGCCGCCGTCATCCAGGATGACCGTCTCGCCACCCCAGTCCCACTGCCAATCGTCGACAGTATTCAGATAGAAAATCTGGGAACCTATCTTGCCCTTGGAATCACAATGCGGGGAGACCTCCCCCCCGTCGGGCGTGTAGTGCCAGTGAAACCGGAAGCGCACATCGCTCACCGCCAGCATCCGGCAGACAAACTCGCGATAACTGTCACTACGCAGTTCGGCAATCAGTTGGGCCCATGGCTCGCTCAACTCCATACCGTCTACATAGTCCAGCACATAGCGGTCATGGCTGGCCTGGCCGTGCTTGCGCTGCTTGCCAAAGAACGCACGAAAGCGGGATATATCGGGCATGGTGGCCAACAATTCGGCAAACCGCTCATCCCGGATAAAATACTGGGGGTTGACCCAGGGAAACGGCGTCCGGGTCTGAAACGCTACAGGATCGATTGCGTCCAACACCGCCGGATTCAGGTACTTTTGGGTGACAGCGCTCATCTCACACCAGAATGGGTAAAACCAAAAGTATAAGGCCGCCACCCGGTCATGGACAGTGACAATTTTCACGAAGCCGACCGGGCCTGCCACGGGCCACCCGGAATATGACAGGGTTTACTGCCAGGAGACCCATGGCATCGACAAGCCGCAATGCGTTCGGCGCCGCTATCGGTTAGTATTCGCGCTGGCCTCCCGGGGAGAAGGATGACGTGAAATTATCGGCCTTCGGCGAAAAATTCGCCGGCAACTCCGGCATCGTCGAGTTGATGGACGACCTGGGTTCCGCGCTGCGCGACAACCCCGACATGATTTTCATGGGCGGAGGCAATCCGGGCCGCCTGCCGGTGGTAGAGGCCGTTTTCAGGCAGCGGTTGGAGGCTATCCTGGCCGACCCCGCCCAGCGCCACAGTCTTTTCGGGGTCTACCAGTCACCCCAGGGCGACCGGGATTTTCGCAACCAGCTCGCAGGTTTCCTCAATCGCCAATTCGGGTGGGGGCTGGGGGCCGAGAATATCGCCGTCAGCAATGGCAGCCAGTCGGCATTTTTTATCCTGTACAACATGTTCGCGGGGTTGATGCCGGACGAGGAGCCTCGCACCATCCACCTGCCGCTGGCGCCGGAGTACATCGGTTACGGCGACATCGGGCTGTCGGCGGATTTCTTCACCGCCACCCGCCCGAGCATAGAGTTACTGGGGGACCACCTGTTCAAGTACCACGTGGACTTTTCCCACCTGGCGGATGCGAAAAATATTGGCGCCCTGTGCGTGTCGCGCCCCACCAACCCCACTGGCAACGTGCTCACGGACGAGGAAATGAGCCACCTGGACGCCATCGCCCGCGCCAGGCACATACCCCTGATCGTCGATGGCGCCTACGGCCTGCCATTTCCCAATATCGTCTTCACCGAGGCCACCCCGCACTGGAACGACAACACCATCCTCACCCTCAGCCTGTCCAAGCTGGGACTGCCCGGCGCGCGCACGGGCATCGTGGTGGCGCGCGAAGACATCATCCGGGCCTTTACCAACGCCAATACCATCGTCAACCTGGCCTGTGGCAACATGGGGCCCGCCCTGGCCAGGGCGCTGTTCGACAGCGGTGAGATTCTCTCCCTGGGCCGCGATCACATCGAGCCCTGGTACCGGGAGCGGTCACAGTTGGCGGTGCGGTGGTTCCGCGAGCAATTGGGCGATTTGCCCTACCATATCCACCGGCCGGAGGGTGCCATCTTCCTGTGGCTGTGGTTTGAGGGAATGCCGATCACCAGCCAGGAGCTCTACCAGCGCCTGAAGCAGCGCGGCGTGCTGGTTGTACCTGGACACAATTTTTTCGTGGGACTGAACGAGGAGTGGCCGCACAGGAACGAGTGCATTCGCGTCTCCTATGCCAGCGATGCCGACGCCGTGAAGCGTGGCGTCGCCATCATCGCCGAGGAGGTCGCGAAGGCGTACGCGGCACTATAGAAGAATCAGTTGAGTATTTTGTAGCCGCGCCCCCGCAGGCAGTTTTTTACCACTCTCACCTCGTCCTGGTTACCTTCGCTCGCGCCCCGGGCTCCCCCGCCAACCGCGCCGACGCCAGCCGCCTTGCCGGCATCGCCGGTGATCGCACCGATCAGGCCACCCACAACCGCTCCGGAAGCCGCTCCCTTGGCGACCTTTTTGCCGGTTTGGACCTCGGTGGCGTAAGCCTTGCACTCACTGAGGTCCTGGTCGTAGCGGCTCATGTCCACACCCTTTTTATCGATGATGATCTCGTCGGTAGTGGTGCATGCGCTACTCAGGGCAAACAGCACGACGATAGGTACCAGGCGTTTCATGGCGATCTCCAGCTTGCCTCGACGACACTTTCCCGGGAACCGCGTAACGGGGTCGTCTCGTCGCTTTTTCGAGTGTATTTCGCGACCAAGGTTAACATGCCTCCGACCGAAATACCTGCTTGCAAGGCTTGCACCGCCTCCGCTTTAGTCCCAGTGTCGCGGTCACGGGTAAAACCTGGCAGGTTACTACCCTGAAACGATACCGACGTTATTCATGCGCACACTGATTCTGAATTCACTCTGCCTGCTGGTCGCCGCGAGCGGCCTCCCTGGTATCAATAAGGACCGGATTCAGCCCTTGCACGCCGGGCCAACGGCCTGCTCTTTCAGCCCTTCTTGCTCGCAACCCACTCCTTCACCTGGCTGTCCAGCACATCCAGCGGCACGGCTCCCTGGCCCAGGACCACATCGTGGAACTCCGCCAGCCTGAAATCGGGGCCGAGCTCAGCCGTTGCGTACTCGCGCAGTTCACGGATCTTCAGCTCACCGAGCTTGTAGGCCAGTGCCTGTCCGGGCCAGCTGATATAGCGGTTCACTTCCGCTTCAATGTTGGCGTCCGACAGGGCGGTATTGTCGCGCATGAAAGCGATGGCCTGGGCCTTGCTCCAGCCCATGGCGTGGATACCGGTATCGACCACCAGGCGGCATGCGCGCCACATTTCATAGGACAGCCGGCCCATGTCCTTGGCCGGGGTATCGTAGAGACCCATTTCTATCCCCAGGCGTTCCGAATACAGCCCCCAGCCCTCGACGAAGGCGGTGAAGAACGCGCCGTTCTTGCGAAAGTCCGACAGCGGCAGCTCCTGCTGCAAGGCAATCTGATGGTGATGGCCCGGTACCGCCTCGTGCACAGACAGCGCCGGTATCTCCCAGAATGGCCGCTGGTCCAGCTTTGACGTGTTCACGTAATAAAACCCGGCGATGCCGATATCCGGGGAGCCGGGATTGTAATACGCGGTTGTGGTGCCCTCAGCCGTCTCCGCCGGAATCTCCTTGATCCCGTAGGGCAGACGCGGGAGTTTGCCGAACAGGCCGGGCATCTTGCCGTCGATAATCTTGGTCTGGCGCGAGACCTTCTCCATGAGCTCTTCGGGCGTCCTGGCATAGTATTGCGGGTCCGTCCGCAAGTGCTCGATGAACGCCTCGCGACTGTCGTAGCCGGCAGATTTCGCCACCTCTACCATTTCGGCGCGAATACGGGCGACCTCGGCCAGGCCAATATCGTGAATTTCCTGCGCGCTGAGTGCCGTTGTGGTCTGCTGACGGATCCGGAAATCATAGTAGTCGGCGCCACCGGGCTGGGCAGCTACACCTGGCGCCGTGGCACAGGCAGGTTTGTAGCTGTTCATGTACCACTGTGCATGCTTTTCCAGCGCCGGTTCGATGGTCGAGCGGATGGTGTCCGCGGCCTGCGCGGCAAGCGCGTCGAATTCTTTCGCACTCACCGCGGAGGGGCGCTTGCGCGCATAGGGTTGATAAAACCGCGATTCAGTCACGTCCCCTGTTATCAATCCGGTGATACTGTCTTCGTAACCGTCCAGCGCATCGCATGGCAGGGTGTATTGGCCCTCGATCGCCATGTCCGCAACGGCTATCGCCTCATCGTTCACCCGGGCGTACTGCTGCAGGCGCTTGTTATAGCTCTCAAAATCCGCCGCATCCTCGAAGGAAAGGTTGTCCGCCATGCCGGCGAGCGACTGGTGCCAACCGGAGCGGTTGGTAAAGTTGATTACCCGCTGACCCATGGTATTGGCTTCAACGGTCTCCATGAGAGTCCGCTCCAGAATGCCGTACTCGACCCTGCTGTCGGGATTCAGCTGGCTTACCGGTATTGCCTGCAACTGCTGAAGAAACTTCGCCGCTGTTGCCGCCCTGCGGTCAATGCCGGCGAGTGAGTAATCACCCACCTCGTTCGCATAGGTGTCAACGCCCAGCGAGCTGGCAAATACCGGCGATTCTTTCAGATTATCCGCCCAGTACTGCGATACCAGTTGTTCCAGGTCCCCATTGGCATCCGCGAACACCGGCGAGGAAGTCGCCAGCGCCAGCAGCGCGACTACAAAAAACGGTTTGTGCATTGGATTACCCCTTTTACTAGAAAATGATCTGTCTGCCGAATTTCGATGAGCCGTTTCGCCCGCGCTGATTAGTTTCAGCATTTGCCGGGCACCGCAGCCTGCAACAGGGCCGCGACTGCGAATCACGAGCGCCGTTGCTGCACCGCCGTGGCCGGAAAAATATGCTGCTTCAGCGCGGTTACACGAGCGCGAATATCTTCGCCGACGCAGTACAGCGCCGGCACGAGAATCAGCGTCACCAGCAAGGCAAACAGCACACCGAAGGCCAGGGCGACCACCGCTGGCTTTAAAAATTCCGCGTCTATCGAGCGCTCGGCCATGATCGGCATGAGGCCGACAAAAGTAGTGACCGTGGTGAGCAGTATCGGGCGAAAACGATGCACGGCGGCGTCCTCCACCGCACGCAGCGTGGACTTTCCCTGCGCCCGCAGACGGCCAATATAATCCACCAGCACCAGATTGTCGTTAACGACAACGCCGGCCGCGGCGCCGATGCCGAAATAGGAAAACATCGCCATGGATATGCCGAATACCAAATGTCCGTAAACCGCCCCCATAAAACCAAAGGGTATGGCCGTCATGATCAAAAGGGGCAGCCAGTATGAGCGAAACGCCACGGCGATGAGCGCATACATTGAAAACAGGGCAATGGTGTAAAGCGAGACAACCTCCGAGAGGAAAAACTCCTCCTGTTCCGCCTGTCCGGCTTTAAGCACTGTCATGCCGGGATAGCGCTGTTTGAACCGGGGCAGGAAGGTGTCACTCATATCCTTGCTGATGTCACTCAACCTTTCAGCGTTGGTATCGGCGCTTATGCGGACCGTGCGCTCTCCATCGCGGCGCTGAATGCGCTGCATGCCATTGGTCAGTTCCACCTCTACTACGGAAAGCAGCGGAATCTGGTTGCCATCGCGTGTTCGAACACGAAAATCCTGCAGGCTGTTAAGGTTCTGCCTCTGCTCCCGCGGATACTTCACCATCACCTTCACGTCGCCGTTTTCCCGTGGCAGGCGCTGGGCCTCCTCCCCGTAGTAGGCCTGCCGCACCTGGCGGGAGACCTCCCCAAGGGTAAGACCCAACTTCTCAGCGCCCGGCAGGAGTCTCATGTGCAGCTCATCCGACTGCCCCTGCAGGTCGTCACTGACAAAGAAAATACCGTCGTAACTGCGCAGTTGTTCCTTGAGCTCAATGCTGGCCTTGCGCAAATAGTCGCGATCGCGATGCCGCAGCACATAGGACAACTCGGGACTGTTCTGGTCGAGGGTGTAGTTGACATCTATTTTGTCGGCATCGGGAACATCACCCACCAATACCCTGAGCCGTTCGGCGGCCTGCTTCGCTGTCATTTCACGTCTTTCGGGCGGCACCAACTGGAAGATGGCGATCACACTGTCTCTTCGTGCCCGTGTATACCAGGCCTGGAACAGCTCACCCTGCCCACTGAGCTTCGCTTCACCATCTATCTCACTGATCAACTCCGCCTGCGCCGCCTGAAACTGGTCGAGAATCTCAAGGGACCGGGAAAATGGTGTTCCCGTGGGTAACTGTGCCTGCAAGTAGACCTCGGTACCCTGTATTTCGGGAAAGAACACCGATTTGACCCAGCCGCTGCTGAAAACGCCAAAACTGATAATCAGCCCCGCGAGAAATACGCTGGTGGTGAGGTAGCGATGGCGAACCGAGGCGTTGACCGCACGGCGATAGCGGGTATTCGCAAAGTGGACAATGCTGTCCGCCAGGGCCTTCTGGCGCTGCATCAGTGGACCGAGCTGGTCCCGATGCGGCAGGTTCCTCAGGTGGCTGGGGAGAATAAGGAAAGCTTCAATCAGGGAAATGCTCAGGGCAACCGTGATAACCAGGGACAGCTGCCTGGTCATCTGCGCCTCCGCCAGGGAGATAAAAAACCAGGGGGCAAAAGCGATCATGGTAGTAAGCACAGCGAATATCACCGGCTTGGATACGGCATAGGCGCCGGCCACCGCCGCCTCCGTGCCACCGCCGATATCGTGGCTGTACTGGTGGATACTCTCACCGACCACGATGGCATCGTCAACCACGATGCCCAGTACCAGCAGAAAGGCGAAGGTCGACATTATGTTGAGTGAAACATCGTTTGCCGGCAATAGTGAAAAAGTGCCCATAAAAGCCACCGCGATTCCCGCGGTAACCCACAGCGCCACCTTCGGGCGCAGAGTCAGAATCAGGACCAGGAACACAAGGAAAAGACCAAGATAGGCGGACTTGCTGATCGTGGACATACGCGTGGTGTAGATGTCGGCGCTGTCGAACCACATGGTGAGATCCACTCCCGCGGGGAGCGTATGACGACGCTCCTCCATCCAGGCATGCACCGCCTCGCTGGTCCTGACCACCTGCATCTCGTCGCTTGTGAGCACCTGCAACAGTACGGCGGGTTCGCCATTCAGCGTGGCCAGTATCTCCTCATCCTCGAAGCCGTCTATAACAGTGGCGATATCGCTGACGCGCACCAGGCCGCCGTCGGGCGACTGGCGGACCACAATACGCTCGAAATCCTGCTCGGTGTCCGCCAGGTTGCGCGCCCGCATGCGCACATCCCCCGTCTCGGTACGAATACTGCCGGATGACAGGTTCACTGAACTGTTCCGAATAGCATTGGCGACGTCATCAAAGGTGAGGTTGAAACGGCGCATCGCCTGTTCAGACAGCTCTATCGATACTTCCTCGGGCCTTACACCGAACAGGTTGACGATAGAAACATAGGGCAGCCGCGCCACTTCATCGCGCAGGTCTTCGGCAAGGCGCGTGAGTTGCTGCTCTGACATATTCTTGCCGTGGACTGCCACCCGCATCATTTCCTGGCGGTAGACAGTGCGCTTGATCTGCGGGTTCTCCATGTCGCGTGGAAAACTGTAGATGGTGTCTACCGCATTCTTGACGTCATCGACAAAATCGTTGATGTCGACACCGGCATAAGTCTGCACCTGGATAAGTGCGGCGTTCTCGGAAGCGGTCGCGTACACGCGATACACATTATCGAGCTCCGTCAGGGATTCCTCGATGCGCAGGATGATCTGCTCTTCCACTTCCTCGGGCGCCGCGCCTGGCCAGGGCACCACGATATCAACCTGGTTGGCCTCGAATATGGGAAATGCTTCCCGCTCCATACCCAGGAATCCCAGTATTCCCGCCAGCAGAATGCCGACCATTAACAGGTTGGCCGCAACCGGGTTGTTGGCCCACCAGGCGATGATGCGCTCCACGCTCAGTCCCGCCCGCCGACAGCTGCCTGCGCGTCCGGCTCACCCGCCGAAAGGCGCTCACTCCCCACCACCGCCATTCCTTCCAGCGGATTGCGTATCGTGGAAACGATCACCTGCTCACCGGCATTGATGCCCTCGTGTATCACCGCGAAGTCGGGCGAGCTGTGGGTCACGCCTACACTGCGAATATTCAGCAATCCGTTATCGCCCACTATGTAAACCGTATCCCCGGCGCGCAGGGCGGACCTGGGAATTCGCATGGCCTGTTCGATCCGGCGCCCCTGTACAACCGCTTCAACGTAGAGGCCCACCGCAAGGGGCATCCCGTGCTCGGACACGTTTTTGCCATACGGGTCTTCCACCACGGCGATGGCGTAGAGCAGGCGCGTGTCACTGTCGACCGATGCATCCAGGCGCACCAGCCTGCCCTTCCAGCGCTGCTCCAGACCGGCCAGGGTAGCGCTTAGCAGAACCTCCGGCCCACCGCCTTCCGGGGCGACATAGCCGATGGGCAGTCCGAGGGCTGACAGCTGATCCTGTCGGATCGGCAGGCGCAACTCTATGCGGTCTGTAGCAAATACCCGACCCAGTGGCGTACCCGCGCTTACAAACTGGCCCAGGTCAACGTAGGTCGCGCTCACCCGCCCCACGAAGGGCAGGGAAACACGACTGCGTTCGAGGTTGACCCTGGCCTGCTCCAGATCCGCTTTCGCAGCGGTGAGCACGGCTTTGGCTTCGGCCAACTGCGGCTTTTTCAGCGCCAACGGCGAGGGGTTTTGAGCATCGCGCAGTTGCTTGCGGGCGACATCCGCATCGGCCAGCGCCAGTTCCACCGCAACTTCCGATGCGGCTACCCTTGCTTCCGCCTGGCTGAGCGCCAGCCGGTAGTCGATATCCTCGATGGCAACCAGGGTCTCGCCCGGCTTGAAAGATCCGCCCTCGGTGAATTCGCTGGACACGTCCGCGATGCGCCCGCTGACCTGGGTTACCAGGTCTATAGCGATACGGGAGCGCACCTCTCCTTCGGTGGCCACCTCAAGCTCAATATCCACCGGCACGACCGTCTCGACAAACACTGTGACAGGCCTGGATGCTTCCTCCTGTTTGCGCGCATCGGGCTTGAACACGTCGAGCAAAAGGAACACGCCGACGCCAAGCCCCAACACCAGCAACGGGGCCACACTTTTAACCCAAATATTCACGGCCTCGAATCTCCATTTGACTATCCAGCCTCACCCGCATTATCGGGGCGGTGTCATGGCGCAGAAGGATTCGACATATTCTAGACCAAAGTGGACCCCGGCACCCTTCGTTTTGCGCCTCACATGGCGCATGTGTGGCCCACTGAGTGCCATAATCACCTGTAAACAGCAAATAGCAAGGCGATCGGGTACACCATGACCTCTCGACTTCTTCATCTGCCTTTTCTGATCGGATTACTGGTCGTGTTGCTGGCCTGCGACGGTTCCGACTCACCCAGGGACAGGTCTGGGGCTGGACCCCAATGTATGGTTCAACAACGTGGAGCTGGTTTCCGAACGGGTGCTCGGCCAGGAAAATTCGCGCTACGTGCGAAATATTATCAAGTAGTGGGTGGCCTACCGACTGATCGCCGACCTGGAGAGGGAGGCAGGCTCAATACAGCATCCGCAAGACTCACCCCCTACATCGCGGGCACGCCAGAGCGCGCCCTAGCCCCCCGGCAACATGCGCTTGAGCGTATTGTCACCCATCACATAGTGGTGAAACAGCGCCGCCACCGCATGCAGGCCGATCAGGTAATAACCGATCTCGCCAACGGTGGCATGAATCTCCTCGATGTTTTCCGCCAGCTCCTTGTTTTCGGCTATCAAGGCGGGCAGCTGGAATCCGTAGAAGGGGATGGGCTTACCCTCCCCGCTCAGGATGACCCACCCCGCCAGAGGCAGACAGATCATCATCGCATAGAGAGCAAAATGCACAATTTTCGACAAGATAAGCTGCCATCGCGGCGCGGCTGGCACGATGGCGGGAGTCACCTGCAAAAGCCGCAGGGCGAGACGCAGCCAGACCAGTGCGAATACGGTCAAGCCGAGGGTGAAATGCCAGGCCTTCAGGGCATTCCTGGGATCGCTGCCCTTGGGGTACAACTCCCTCAATTCAATGCAGGCGTAGACTCCCACCAGTAACAGAAACATAAGCCAGTGCATCCCTATGGACAGGGTTCCGTAACGGGTGTTCGTGTTGCTAAGAGCCATCTAATGCCTCCTGTTCAAGTGTTGGTAGGTACCGGTAATCCGCCCGGGGATAACAGTGCTCGCCTGGCCTCGGCATGGCCTTTGGTTGCTTTATCATGAAGGACAGCGGGCCAGGAGACAACATCCTGGATACCATGCGCGAAATCAGCAGGCGGTACTCTCTGGACGGCGTGGGCGAGCAGGTCATATCCCCGCCTGCCGGGCTGCGCTCCCGACCGCTGTTTGGTGCATTTCTGATCCGGCCGTACTAGACTCGGCGGCTATGTCACCGAACCGGACCAACTCGCGATGACCAGGCCATTTCTCACCGCCCTGTACACTTTTTGCAGCCTCGCCGCGCTCAGCGCCATGATTTGTCCGGCCACGGTCGCGGCGGCCCCGCAAACAGCAGTGCCGCAAACAAGGGTGCAGCCGGTGACGGAAAGCCTGCACGGCACCCAGATCACGGATCCTTACCGCTGGCTCGAGGGCGACGAGAAGGGCGAGCTCACACCGCAGGTCAACGCCTGGACCGACCAGCAGAACGCCTACACCCGCGAGGTGCTGGACAAGTTGCCGGGCAGGGAGGCGCTGGAGCTGCGCCTGCGTGAACTGATGGAAGTGCCCAGTATCTCGCCGCCGGCCATGTATGGTTCGCGCTATTTCTACAGTCGGCGCGAGGGCAGCCAGCCCCAGCCAGTGCGCTATGTTCGCGACAGTGTCAACGGCAGGGACCGGCTCCTGCTGGACCCGCAACAGATCGACCCCAGCGGCCTCACCACAGTCTCCTGGACCGCGCCGAGTGACGACGGGCGGCTGATGGCCTTTGGCATGTACAGCTCCGGCGATGAAAACAGCGTGCTGTACGTCATGGATGTGGGCAGCGGTGACTGGCTGGCCGATGAAATACCCGGCAAGGTAAACCTGATCGGCTGGCTTCCCGATAATAGCGGATTTTATTATCGGCGCCTGGAAGACCTCGATGACCCCTACTCCGCCATCATCAAACTGCACCGGCTGGGGACTCACCACCGCCAGGATGCGGTGCTGTTTCGCCAGCGCGACCTGGATTTCTTCTACGGCGACATGGACAAGTCCGCCGCGGAACTCGAGTTGCTGAAGACAACATGGGGCCCCGGCGCAATGGTCTCCCGCGACGGCCGCTGGATGGCGGTGTACTACTGGACCGGCACCGCCAGCGTCGATCTGTGGATTGCCAACCTGGAAGAGTGGCGGCGCAGCGGCGAACTCAAGCTGGTCAGCGCGGTCAGCGGCAAGCAGGGCAGGCTGGGCGAAGCGCTGTTCAAGGGCGACAAACTCTACCTGCAAAACTCCTTCGACGCGTCCAACGGCCGCCTGTCGGAAATTGACCTGGCAGATCCCGCTTACGCCAAATGGCGCGACATCGTCCCCGAGCGGGAGGACCTGGTGATCAGCGATACCTCCTTCGCCAGGGATGTTATCGCGGTCAATTACCTGGCCGATGCGCACACACGGATCAGCCTCTTCGACTTTGACGGCAAGGCTCGCGGCGATCTGGCACTGCCCGGGATTGGCAGCGCCTATCTCAGTAGCGCCGAGGATCGCAACGAGGCCTTCCTCGCATTTTCCAGCTACAACATGCCGCAACGCATCTACCACCTGGACCTGAAAACCGGCAGTGAGACACTGTGGGCCCAACCCGAAGTGCCCGTAGACCCCGACGCTATCGAGGTAAAGCAGGTCTGGTACAAATCGAAGGACGGCACGCCCGTCTCCATGTTCATCGTCCACCGCAAGGGGCTCAAGCTGGACGGCAACAATCCCACCATTCTCTACGGCTACGGCGGTTTCGACGTTTCAATGACACCGGGCTTTTCCGCCACGATGTACCCCTGGTACGAAAAAGGTGGTGTATACGCGGTGGCCAACCTGCGCGGCGGCGGCGAGTACGGCAGCGCCTGGCACGAGGCCGGCATGCTGGAACGCAAGCAGAATGTGTTTGACGACTTCATCGCCGCGGCTGAATGGCTGATCGCTAATGGTTATACGAACGCAGGGCAACTGGGTATCGCCGGCGGCTCCAACGGCGGTCTACTGACGGGCGCGGCCGTGGTACAGCGTCCCGAGTTGTTTGCCGCCGCCATCTCCGCCGTACCCCTGCTGGACATGCTGCGCTACCAGGATTTTCTGATGGCGCGCTACTGGGTGCCGGAGTATGGCTCCTCCGAAGACGCACAACAATTTCCTTTTCTGAAAGCCTACTCGCCTTATCATAATGTCGAGCCGGGCAAGAAGTATCCCGCCGTACTGTTTACCGCGGGCGAGAACGACAAGCGGGTGCACCCGCTGCATGCACGCAAGATGGCGGCACTGATGCAGGCCAGCTCGGGCTCGGATCCCAAGCAAAAACCGGTGCTGCTCTGGGTGGACAGGGATGCGGGCCACGGCGCCGGCAAACCCCTGGACCTGCGGATTCGAGACGTGGCGGACCAGCGGATCTTCATGATGTGGCAGCTGGGTATGCTGGATCGGTAGCGCCGCGGTGTGGTACCGGGTGGCAAAAAAGTTCGCACAAATTTAATTTCCCGGCGAGCCGCGTTATAGTAGCCGGCCAGACGTCCCTGGCCGGGTTTGTCGTCGGCGGGAATACGCGGCCACACCTGCGGCGCAAGAACTGAATACGACTCGGCCCACACCCCCCAACTCAACTGGATTCCGCTATGACATACAACACCCTGCGCTACGAGGTAGCCGATAACATCCTCACCCTTACGCTGAACCGCCCGGAGAATCTCAATGCCTTCACCGTGGAAATGGCGAACGAGTTGATCGACGCTTTCAACCGCGCCAGCGACGATGACGGGGTCCGCGCAATCGTGGTTACCGGGGAAGGCAGGGCATTCTGCGCAGGCATGGACCTTACCCCCTCGGGCAATGTGTTCGGACTGGACGAGAAACTGAATCCCACCATGGATGATATGCACAACAAGCTGGACGACCCGGAAATGATCGCTGGCGTGCGCGACACCGGCGGCCGGGTCACCCTGGCGATCTACGACTGCAAAAAGCCGGTTATCGCAGCCATCAACGGCGCCGCCGTCGGCATCGGCGCTACCATGACCTGCGCCATGGACATCCGTCTCGCCTCCGAACACGCCCGTATCGGCTTCGTGTTCAACAAGATCGGCATAACCCCCGAGGCCTGCTCCAGCTGGTTCCTGCCGCGTATCGTCGGTATGTCCCAGGCACTGGAATGGGTTTACACCGGAGATATCCTCAGCGCCCAGGATGCGCTGGCAGGCGGCTATGTTAAAGCGGTGCTGCCGGCTGACAAACTGCTTGAAGAGGCCTACCGCCTGGCGGGTCGCATCGCTCGCCACAGCCCGGTCGCCATCGCCCTGACCCGCCAGATGATGTACCGCAACGCGGCCCAGCCACACCCCGTAGAGGCTCACCGGGTCGACTCCCTGGCCGTCTTCTACTGCAGCCAGAAAAGCGGCAAGGAAGGGGTGGCTTCCTTCCTGGAAAAACGCGCGCCGGAATTTACCGACACGATCTCCAGCGACATGCCCCCGTTTTACCCATGGTGGTAAAGCGCGGCTCACTGGCCAGCCTGCTGCTGGTACTGCTTTGCTACAGTCACGCCGTCGCGCTGTTTGCCGATGACGACAAATCCACGCCGGTTGCTGTGGCCCCCGCCGTGGAGCGGGACATCCATCGCTCGCTGGATATTACCGGTACCGTAACCGCGTTGCGCTCGTCGCGATTGTCGGTGGCTACCAGCGGCCTGGTCGCCGACCTGTACGTGGATTCGGGCAGCCGGGTTAAGGCGCAGGAACTGCTGCTGGAACTGGACCCGGAACTCGCACAACTGCAGCTTGACAGCGCCATGGCGCAGGTGGAGCAAGCGGATACCGCCCTCAAGGACGCGCGGCGCCGACTGGAGGAGGCCCGGCGGCTGGCACCGCAGCGCAGTATCGCCGAGAGCGTGGTGCGTGACCTGGAAGCGGAGGTCGTCGGCGACGAAGCGGCGCTGCACCAGGCGCAGGCCGAGTCCGGTTATCGCCGTGGAATACTGAAAAGGCACCAGTTGCGCGCCCCTTTCGATGGGGTGGTGAGCGCCAAACTCACGGAACTGGGTGAGTGGGTGGATCCGGGGGAGGCGGTCCTGGACCTGGTCGCGGTCGACGATGTGCGCCTGGACTTTTCCGTTTCCGAGGACTACCTCGCCGATATTCGTCCTGATACGCCGCTGACTTTCAGTCTCAACGCCGATCCGGGCCAGGTCTTTAATGGCAAGGTGGCGACTGTCGTCCCGGTCACCGATCCCGCGGCGCGCACGTTCTTACTGCGCGCACGTGCCGAACAACCCGACCAGCGCATGCTGCCGGGAATGTCGGTGCGCGCCAACCTGCAACTGGCCACCGGGCGCCGCGGGCTGGTGGTGCCCCGGGACAGCATCCTGCGCTTCCCTGACGGACGCGTTGTGGTCTGGACTATAGAGAACGGCGCCGATGGCCCGATAGCCCGGGAAAACACTGTCATCACAGGCCTCGCTTTCGACTCCCTGGTAGAAATCCGCGGGGGCCTTAAGCCCGATGCCACTGTGGTGGTGGAAGGTAACGAGGCACTGCAGGACGGCCAGCGAGTCTCAGTCCGCTCACCGAAAGCGAGTCGATAAACCCATGTTTGAACCGATCATCAAACACGGGACCCTGTTAACGGTCATCGTGTTCATCGTCTGCATACTCGGTACTTTCGCGGCGCTGCGCATTCCCGTACAGATGATTCCCGACCTCGATGTGCGGGTGATCGGCGTGCGCACCAGTTGGCCGGGAGCCACACCCCAGGATGTGGAGAAGGAAATTCTCGTGGAGCAGGAGGATTACCTGCGCAACCTGCCCACGCTTTCGCGTATTACGGCCACCGCCCGCAGCGGCTCCGCCGAAATTGAGCTGGAGTTTCCCTTCGGTACTGATATCACCGAGATGATGATCAGGGTTAACAACGCCCTGAGCCAGGTCCCCTCCTACCCGGAGAATGTCGACGAGCCCAGCATCTACGCCAACTCGTTCTCCGGAAACTACTTCATGTTCTTCAGCGCCGAGACCCTGCCCGGCAACCCCCGCCAGCTCGATATGGACATGGCGCTGGATTTCTTCGAGGACAACGTCAAACCCCGCCTCGCGAGTGTGCAGGGCGTGTCGGAGGTTGCGCTGTGGGGTGGCGAGGAACGCCAGATCCAGATACTGGTTGATCCCTCCCGTTTGGCCCAGCGCGGTATTTCGCTGCCCGACTTGCGAGCGGCGATACGTGAGCGCAATCGCGACCGCTCCGGCGGCACTATAGACTCCGGCAAGCGCCAGTATCTGCTGCGCACCATCGGCCGGTTCGAGGATATGGAAGCCATCCGCGACCTGATTCTGGTGCGCCGTGGCGACCAGGTGACCCGCCTGTCCGATGTCGCCGAGATACGCCTCAGCCACGCCGAGAAACGCACACTGACCCGATTCAATGGCGCGCCGCATATCTTTGTTGCCCTGCGCCGGGAACCGGGCTCCAACGTCATCGAGATCAAGCGCCGCATGATCACCGAGATCGACGCCGTCAATCGCGAACTGTTAAACCCCGCCGGCCTGCAAATCATGCCGATTTCGGATGACGTTCGCTATGTTGAAGAATCGGTGAGCAATGTGTGGCAGAACCTGTTCCTCGGGGCGCTGCTGGCCAGCGCTGTGATGTACCTGTTTCTGCGTTCTGTCGGCACAACCCTGACAGGGGTGATGGGTATTCCAATCTGTATCATCGTGGCATTTCTCGGCCTGCTGCTCGCAGGCAGAACCGTTAATGTCATTTCCCTGGCTGGCATCGCATTTGCTATCGGCATGACCCTGGACAACAGCATCGTGGTGATGGAAAGCATCGAACTGGAGCGACGGCGCGGAGCCGACCGCTTCAACGCGGCCCTCAACGGTGTCCGGCAAGTGTGGCCGGCGGTCTTCGCCTCCACGATGACAACCGTCCTGGTTTTTCTCCCGGTGGCCTTTGTTGAGCAGGAGGCGGGACAGCTGTACTCCGACGTGGCGATTGCCATCTCCGCCGCCATCCTCGCCTCCATGCTGGTGGCGGTGACGGTTCTGCCCGCCGCCGCCGCGCGCATCGGCGTCTCCGACCGCGGCGCTGCGGATGCGAACCCGAAAGCGCGTCACCGCAGCCGCGATATCACCCTGAAGCTCGTGCACGGCTCGATTGCCACGCCACGGCGCCGATTCACCTGTATCGCAATCACCACCCTGCTCAGCGCGGCCATCATCTGGCTGCTGACGCCAGCGGCGGAATATCTGCCCGAGGGCGAGGAACCCAAAGTATTCGCGGCCCTGAACGCGCCGCCGGGTTACAACCTCGCCGCGATGGAGAAGATCGGCAACGAGGTCGAAGCCTGGCTGCTACCCAACGTTGACGCCGACCCCACCCTGTTCGATCGCGGCGAGAGCGAGGTACCGGCCATCCAGTACCTGACCTTGCGTATCGGCGCCGAGCAGTTGCGCGTTATCGCCGAACCGGTGAGGACGGCGGACATCGAACCGCTGATGGACGCGATTACCCGCAAGTATCGTGAGTATCCAGGCATGCGACCCTTTGCTTCGCGCGGCTCCATTATCAGCAGTAACGACGGCGGCACTCGCAGCATCAACCTGGACATTTCCGGCCCCAATCTCGCCACCATCTACGACGTGGCACAAGCGGCGTATCGCAGGGCGGGCGAAGTCTTTGACAACCCGCGCATTCAGAGCCAGCCCGGCTCGCTCTCCCTTGCGCAGCCCATGATCGAGGTGCGGCCGCGCTGGGAGCGCACCGCCGAGCTGGGCATGACGGCGGACTCGCTGGGATTCAGCGTATCCGCACTCACCGATGGCAGCTACGTCGACGAGTTCTTCCTGGAAGACGACAAGATCGATATCTACCTGTACAGCGATGTGGGCCAGGACGCCACGCTGGATACGCTGGGCCAGTTGCCACTCTACACCGGTGCCGGCCAGGTACTGCCGCTGGGCGCGGTAGCGGATATTCGCGAGACTGTGAGCAGCAGCGTGGTACGCAGGGTGAATGGCAGCCGCACCGTCACACTCAACATCATACCGCCGCGTTCGGTCCCGCTGGAGACCGGAGTGGCGACCGTGCGCGTCGATGTAGTGGACTACCTGCGCGAACGCGGCGGCATACCCGCAGACGTAAATGTCGCGATATCCGGCGCGGCCGACCAACTGGACGCCACCCGCGAGGCACTGCTGGGTAACTACCTGGTAGCGCTGCTGATCATCTACCTGCTGATGGTCGCCATTTTCAACCACTGGGGATACCCGCTGCTGATCATGACCTCGATCCCCCTGGGGATCGCCGGCGGCATCGTCGGTCTGTGGCTTCTCAACGGCGTGGGCGGCCTCCTGCCACTGGTGGGCCTGGCGCCTGTTGTGCAGTCCTTCGACATGATCTCCATGCTGGGTTTTCTGATCCTGATGGGCACGGTGGTGAACAACCCTATCCTGATCGTCGACCGGGCCGTGCAAAACGTAAAGCAGCAAATGGCTCCCCTGGCCGCGGTATCCGAAGCGGTGGAAGCGCGGCTGCGCCCCATTGCCATGTCCACCATCACCACCCTGTGTGGCCTGTCGCCGCTGGTGCTGATACCCGGCGCGGGCACCGAGCTCTACCGCGGTGTGGGCGTCATCGTGATGTTCGGCATTATCGGCTCGACCCTGGTCACCCTGACAATGCTACCGGCATTGACGGTGTGGGTGCTGGAGCTGGGAGGACGGCGCAGGAAGGCTGCAGCCCTCGTGTGATCTGGCCAGCGAGCAATCCCCCAGGTAATTCGGTAACCCGAAGAGCTCAGCGGTTGCCCGGAAACTCCAGGCTGACGCTGGGACCGGAACCGGCGCAAAATCATAGGTCAGCAAAGCGGCTACGCATCAGCCAGTGCCCGAAGTTTGCAGCAGTAGATTAATCTGATATCCGATCTTCGTTTGCTGAAGCTGCAGAATTTTGCCGCAAGTAGCGCCATATTGCATAACCGATAGTCGATACAGTGACCATCCAGTAGGTGACATTCATTGTGGGAATCAACAGTGGAACTGTTGCCCCGTCTAGTTGAGACGAGAGGTATGCCCCCATAGAACTAACATCTTCACCTGCTTGGACCATACTTTCGATCTGGGACATCCCGGCTAGCAGAATATGCATTTCAGCTACGAGCATCTGAAAATTGGCGTACCCGTAAACAAAATATGAACCGAGCAATATTGTGAGCAAGGCAATATTGAGTCGAATGAGATTGACGGATGAGATCACTAGTACTCCAACTGTGATGGTAATCATCACCTCAGTTCTCATAACCGAAATTTCATTACCCGTTTGTATTATCTGCCAGATATCAGCTTCGTTCATTGTTGTGCCTCCCTTTACGTGCGTCCACCACCAGAATAGACGCTTTCCAGTCGCTCCAGAAAGAATTTTCGTAACCGGGTGGGGGCGGATCCACTAGCTGTTCTCGCCTGGTCCAGTGCCTACCTCGACTATGTCCCTTCATGGCACAAGCCGATCTCCTGGCAACAACCCCAGGGGCTGTGGATGACACTTAACGGGTGATAACGGCCGGTCGATTGAATCAGCATGCTGTGAATCCCAGATTAACAGAATGACTGTATCTGGCTCTTAACTGACCTTCTGGCAGCAGATTCAGTGAGCGGGGAACGACCGCTTCCGGGTGGAGAGCAGACAGGATGGGGAAAGCTGCTCTAGGGCAGCTAACGACGCATTGCGGTCATCCGGCGGCTCAGCTATCCTCGCTGCAAAAGGGGCGATTCATGCTCATTGCGGTCCCCGCTTCAACTCAAACGAACAAAATGGCGAAGGCCAGTCATGAGGACGATGGGTGAGTATTCAGACAGCCGATACACTGTTATCTCTTACAGAAATTGCTGTCGCAGTATTGGGCTTTGCAGGAGTTCTGGCCGTGATGAAAGGCTCGCAGCGGGAAGTATTTCCGGGCCTCAACCAGTGGCGGTTAGAAGCTCTTGTCATTTACGGTACTAATGCGATCGCGTTTTCACTGGTACCAGTGCTGCTTTTAGCGATGGATTGTCCAGAAAATATTATCTGGTCCGTAGGAAGTTCATTGGCTGCTGTCGTGATATTTGCGTGGGTAGTATGGGCGTTCAGAAAGCAAAAAAAGTACTTTTCTAGTTACTTTCCTAAACAAACTATTTTGAACGATGTTCTGATCGTAATTGTCTGTATATTTTCTATCGGAGTCGGAGTGGAAAATCTGTTTGCTGGGGGCTTGTTTGATCAGGGATTTGGTGGGTATCTTTTTTCCATTGCGCCTTGGTTTTATGTTGCAGTGATGGCTTTCTTACGATCAATACTTACGATCGAGCTTGGTCGAGACAACCCTTGAAGCTAAGCGGAGTTTGAAATGAGATATCAGGACCGCCTTATGACCGCTTCTGGCAGAGGGTGTGTGAAAACGCCACAGCCGACACGGATTCATCGCCACCACCTCCCTGAGTTCAGTTTCTGCCGCAGTATCTCTCACAATCCTACACTGGTAGCCCAGGTGCTTCTTTGATCACTCTGAAACCCCTGTAGGTGACTATACTGGGCAAGCACAGAGTTGACGGAATACCCGTTGATCCTTTCCATCAAAGGCTGAGCGCCCATGATCTTGAGTACACGTTTTATGTTGTAGGCGAGTACTTGCAAGCTCATTTCGGTGCTCACTCGTTCCATTGTTTTCATAGTGAAGTGCGTCGCACCCATCCACGCCTTTAGGGTGCCATACGGGTGTTCTACCGTCGCCCTTCGCGTTGCCATAACATCGGGATTGCTGTCCAGACGGTTCAGCATGACATCGAGAACGTCTTCATGCTCCCAGCGTGATATACGTCGTTCCTTCCCCGTTGTGCATTGCGATTTGATGGGACACTCCCCGCAAGTTGAGCACCAGTACCGATAGACAATTTCGTCTCTAACCGATGTTTTCGTTCGTCGTGTAGCTCGTTCTCCCGCCGGACACAGGTATTCAACATCCTCGGCAATGTAGATGAAATCCCTCTTGCCAAAGAGACCTCTAGCCTGGTTATTGGAGGTCTGTGTCTTGGGAACATATGGTGTAATCCCTGCTTCCTCGCAGGCCAATATTTCTTCACCCTTGTAATACCCTCGATCAGCCAGGGCTGTCAGCGTATCTTTGCCCATCGCTTCTTTGGCCTGCTTCGCCATCCGGGATAATTGACTTCGGTCACTGCCCGTATTGGTCACGTCATGCGCTACGATCAGATGATTCTCTGCATCAACAGCAGTTTGCACGTTGTAGCCAACAATGCCGGAGCTCTTACTCTTTGTCCGCATGGATCGAGCATCAGGATCAGTGAGGGAAACCTGAGTCTCTGAGCTCTCTGCAAGCTGTTCACCGATACGGTTTATACGCGCCATCTCCTGTTCGACAGACTTGATCTTCTCTTTCAGATGGACTTTTCTCTGCTCAGGTACCTGCGAATCAGCGCGGTCTGAACTTTCAAGTTCCTTGAAGTAGTGTTTCATGCTGGATTCCAGTTGTTCCAGGCGGCGCTTCACTTTGGTGGATGAAAAATTCTTGTCATAGTGATTTACGGCTTTGAACTTGCTGCCGTCGATCGCGACGACATCGCCAGAGAATAGTTCGAGACGACGACAGAGATCGACAAACTCCCGGCAGACTTTCTTTATGGCCTTACCATTATCCTTGCGGAAGTCAGCGATCGTTTTGAAGTCGGGTGTAAGGCGACCAAGCAACCACATCAGTTCGACATTGCGCGCAGCTTCTCGTTCCAACCGCCTTGAAGAAGGAATTCTGCTCAGATAACCGTAAATATAGAGCTTTAGCATTGTCGCAGGGTGATAGCCAGGTCGGCCAGTATCAGCGGGAATGACTTTGAAACCCAATTTGCCCAGCTCAAGGCGGCCTACAAATACATCAACGACCCGGACAGGGTTCTCTTCATCAATGAAATCGTCAAGGCAATCTGGCAGAAGGGTTGTTTGCGTGCGGCTCTGGCTTTGGATAAATCCGCTCATGGGCATCACCGGATCAATGGCTTGCTGCCATTATACCGATGATGGTGTTTTCACACAGCCTCGGCATCTTTGTGCAGTTGGTGCAGTCGGATATACTCGGTTGAAACCGGCAGAAGCCAGGTCCTGCCCCGTTTCAATAGACACCCTATAATTGGCACGATGATGTGCTGGGAGGTGTCTTATGACTAGACGTAGAAAGTACAAACGCTACAGCCCAGAGTTCAAGCGAGAAGCCTTACGACGGTCAAGCGAAGACGGTATCGTCGATAAAGACGTTTGCGACGAACTGGGTATCAGCGCCAGGCAGCTGCGGCGATGGCGAGATCAGTTCAGGCTTCACGGTGATTCTGCCTTCATCGGCCAAGGACGGAGCCGCGATGAAGAGCTCACACATCTCAAGCGCGAGTTGGCCAAGGTCAAGCAGGAGCGTGATTTTTTAAGGGAAGCGGCGGCGTTCTTCGCCAGGGAGTCGAAGTAAGGTACCTGTGTATCGATCGACGCCGCAACCAATACCCAGTAAACATGATGTGTCGGTTGCTCCAGGTTTCGCGCAGTGGCTACTACGCATGGAAGGCAAGACCAGAGAGTCACCGAGCAAAAACTGACCGAGAACTCCTCCGGGTGATTCGTCGTCTGCACGCCGAAAGCAATGGCACCTATGGCAGCCCTCGGATACGCGATGATCTTCGGGACGAGGGTTACCAATGTGGGCGACACAAGGTGGCCAGATTAATGCGAAATGCCGGCCTAAAAGGATGTCCTAAACGGCGCTTCCGTGTGACCACTCAGAGCAATCCATTGCACCCGACGGCACCGAATTTACTCAAACAGGACTTCTCCGCCAGTCGCCCGAATGAACGCTGGGCCGGAGATATCACCTATGTGGCGACACGGCAGGGGTGGATGTACCTGGCCGTGGTCATGGACCTGTTCTCGCGCCGCATCGTGGGGTGGTCGATGAGCAAGTGGATCAGCCGCCACCTGGTGATTGACGCCTTCAGGATGGCACTGGGTGCCCGTCAGCCGGAGAATGGGCGACCGCTGTTACATCATTCAGATCGAGGAGCGCAGTATTCCAGTGATGACTTCCGGAAATTGCTGCTCAAGCATGGAGTCGAAAGCAGCATGAGTGCGCGGGGGAACTGCTACGACAATGCCGTCGTGGAAAGCTTCTTCGGGATTCTGAAGCGGGAGCGTGTCAGGGGCATGAACTACCGTACACGGGAGGAGGCGCAGGCCGATATCTTTGACTACATTGAATGCTTCTACAATCGAAAAAGGCGGCACGGGTATTTAGGCAATGTCAGCCCGGTGGAGTTCGAAAAACGTGCAAGCGGGCAATTCGAAAGTGTCTATTAATTCGAGGCAAAACCAGCCGACTCAAAGCGGTCGTTCGATACACATCTTGGCCAGTCGGTAGTGCGGCTCCTTATGTAGTGTTATCTGCGCCCCGGGGTTGATAGGAGATTGGTTTGAAAAGAATTTGTTCTCAGCTGAGATTTGCAACAATAGCTTTGGTGTTATATAGACCGGTCTATTGTTGTAGCTGTTATAGGGCCATAGCACTTGGGCACTAGCCCACAGAAAAAACAAAGGGATAGCATTTGAATATTGAGGGGGTACTAATAGGTGCTGTTATCTTTGCCACGGTGCTGCTCATTTATGGCGGCTATTACCTCTACTTCTACCCTAAGCTTGCTAGCAGTTTCGAGCATGCCGCACTAACTAGGTTTAAGAAATTTCTCCAAAATCTACAATTTCCATACGATGAGTACTCATACTTTACTGATAGCCATCTTGTCTGGAGCGAAACCAATATCCCGAGAATACTTCAACTAATTCATAAGAGTTGCAGGAAGAATGCACCTGAAATAGGTGTTGCAGCCGGACCATCGCAGTTTTTACTTCATGCCGATGAATCGAAAAAGCACGTATACATCGTTTTTACCAATGCCAAAAGCTTCGACTGGGGAAGTATTCCCCACTACGATAAGTACATCAGAAGCCATTTAGATTCAGAGTCGCGAAGGGATGCTAGTGAGGCCCAATAACAAGTCAAGGCTGCAAGGGCGCTTCGCGCCGGGACGGCCTTACGGCCGCCCCAGCTTGAAGCGTTACTGACCGGCCGCTTTTGGCACCTTTGTGCAGGTCACGCGGTCGGATATACTCGGTTGAAACCGGCACAAGCCGACTCATAAGGGACCTTTGTGAAAATCCAGATTTCGTCTTTTCAACGGAACTATTTCCGTCTCTGTGTTTCATGTTGTTCCCAAATTTCGCATTTGAAAAAACTCCTAACCGCACTATTGGCCAGCCTTTCCCTATCGGGTTGCATCACCGTTGCTGTCCCAGCGGATCATCAAGCGAGGCGATGTGAGATATCAACGGATCGTATGACATTGAAGATTATTGATTTGGCAAAGGAGACTAATAGTTACTACACAATGGAAGGCTATTTGGTTTCGCCGATATTGGTGCCAACGACGGCCGTAATTTCTGGGGCTTACGTACTTGTTCACAATACTTATTATTATGGGAAAGAGAAAATTGTCTGTGGGTAACCATGCCCGAAACAGAGGCGTCACCCTGTTCAATGACATCGGTGTTTATGTCTGCTTCTGGCACTTAGCCGACCTCCTGGCAACAACCCCAGGGGGCTGTGGATGACCCTTAACGGGCCGAAAGCTGCCGCAGAGCCAGATAGGAGCGATAGGCCCTAATCGAGCGCAGAGCGGTCGAAATCATGCAGTATCGTGTAGGCCAGGTAATAACGTAACAGACTATGCAAGTAACGGCTTTATCTCATCCGGCCCGGGAATCTTGCCTTCAACGACTACCTCGCCATTCACCGCCAGCGCGGGCGTGTGCATAACGCCGGCATCGATAATGCCGTTCACATCCGTGACCTTCTCGACCTCATAGTCCAGCCCCAGCGCCTGGGCCGCGGCCTCGGCGTTGGCTGTGAGTTTCTGGCACTTGGCGCAACCGCTTCCATAAATCGTCAGTTTCATAATGATCTCCGTTTAAACAGGTTTAGAAATAGTTTCCGTAAACAAAGCCCGTGATGGTCGACATCACCACCACCAGCGAACAATAGACTACCGTTTTCTGATTACCGAGGATGGTGCGTATCACCAGCATATTGGGCAACGACAAAGCGGGCCCCGCGAGCAACAAAGCCAGTGCCGGTCCCTTGCCCATCCCCGAACCCATCAGGCCCTCGACAATCGGTACTTCGGTCAGGGTTGAGAAATACATAAAGGCGCCGACGACCGATGCCAGTAAAGTGGACGGCAGTGAATTGTCGCCAACGGCGGCACCAACCCAGCCTGAGGGGATCAGCCCCTCATAGCCCGGACGCCCCAGCAGAAAACCGGCGACAAAGACCCCGGCCAATAACAGGGGCATGATTTGCCGGGTGAAATCCCAGGTCTGTACGGCCCACTCCCGGTCCTGCTCGCGCAGGGCAGACAGTAAAACAAGCCCCAGACATCCCACAATAAAAGCCAGTTGCGGCGTGCCAGGCGCCGCCAGGACGCAGGCCAACACCAGGCCACCCAGAATCAGCAGATGGCGGACACTCCACTGCCAGCGGTAAACCAATAGCGCGCCCAGCAATATGGCGAGCAAGGCCGTGACCTGCCATTTCCAGGCATAGATCAGCATCCAGCTGGCACTGTCGGCGGCGGCCCAGTTGGCGAACACCAGGACACCTATCATCAAACTGAAAAAAGCCGCCACCGTAGCCAGCGACTTGTCCTGCTCACCAGCCTCAAAGCCCCGCGCAGAGGTCGCCCTGGCCAGTTCCTCTTTACGGTAAATCAGCTGCATGATGGCGCCGATCACAACCGCGAAGACGATAGCCCCCGCGGCTCTGGCAATACCCATTTCCGCCCCAAGCACTTTGCCGGTAACCACAATCGCCATGATATTGATGGCCGGCCCGGAATACAGAAAGGCAATGGCCGCGCCCAGGCCCGCGCCGCGCTTATAGATACCCCCGAAAAGGGGAAGCACCGTGCAGGAACAGACAGCCAGGAGAGTGCCCGATACCGAGGCGACACCCAGGGCTATCGGTTTCGATGCCTCCGGGCCCAGGTAGCGCAACACGGAGCCCTCGGAGATATAGACTGCCATTGCACCGGCTATGATAAAGGCGGGCAGCAGGCAGAGAATAACGTGTTCCTGGGCGTACCAATGAGTCAGGCGAATGCCTTCCAGGACGGCGTTGTCAAACCGCGTATTGCCCGCGGGCAGGAAGTAGATGACCAGAAAAATAGCCACCATCAGCAACATGATGCGACCCTGCTGCGGGTTTTCCTGATACAGACTGGAAAGCTTTGCGTACATGATCTTCTCCCTTACCTTCCGTTAGCCGGGCGCGGCTGCTCGCTCGCCGGTTACTCGCTGACACGCTTCTCTTCGTGAACACTCTTGTATCGCGGTAACAGCAACGCCACCGCCGCCGAGATCGCTATGAATACGCTGGATATCCATAAACAGGCCGCAAGACCCCACACTTGAAACACCCAGCCGGACAACACGGTTCCCAGCAACCGCCCCATGGCGTTGGCCATGTAGTAAAAGCCCACGTCCAGGGAGACGCCCATTTCATCGGCGTAGCTGACTATGAGGTAACTGTGCAGGGCGGAATTCACGGCGAACAGCACCCCGAACACCAATAGACCCAGCAGCAAGCTGCCGGGCAGCCACGCCTGCTGGTTCATCGCAATGGCTATGCATGCCGGCACCAGCGCCAGTACCACCGCCCAGCGAAATGCGTGCCGACCATCCGGCGCGCCGCCACCGCCAGCTCCGGTTATGGTCGGCGCCAAAGACTGCACAATGCCGTAACCGATGACCCAACTGGCCAAAAATGCGCCCACGGCCCAATTGTCCCAGCCCAACGTGGCGGACAGGTAGACCGGCAATGCCACCACAAACCAGACGTCCCGGGCGGCAAACAGGAAGAGTCGCGCCGCGGACAGGAGATTGACGGCCCTGCTCTTGGAAAACAGGTGACTGAACTTCGGTTTGGCGGAGGACTTTCCCAGGTCCTTGGTCAGGGTGAGAATGCTGAACAGCCACACCACAGCCAGTGTGGCAGCCATGGCGGCAATTGCGCCCCGAAAACCCCAGGCGGCAAGGAGCACTCCACCAAGAAAGAAACCCACCCCCTTCAGCGCGTTCTTTGAGCCGGTGAGGATCGCTACCCACTTATACAGCCGACCGGTCGATTCGCGGGGAACCAATAGCCGGATGGCGCTCTTCGCGCTCATCTTGTTCAGGTCTTTGGCGATGCCGGACAGGGCCTGCGCTGCCATCACCCACGCCACGGCCAGATAGCTGTCCGGAACCAGCAGCATAGACAGGGCGACCACCTGCATTGCCAGGCCCGCATTCATGGTCGCATTCAGGCCGACACGCGCGCCCAGCCAGCCGCCCACAAGATTGGTGACGACACCGAAAATCTCGTAGAACAGGAACAGCATGGCGACTTCCAGCGGGCTGTAACCCAGCCGGTGAAAGTGCAAGACCACCAGCATGCGCAGCGCGCCGTCTGTCAGGGTAAACGCCCAGTAGTTTCCTGTAACCAGCAGGTACTGGCGAACATCGGCTGGGATACCAGAGAGGCTGGGCATGCTTTATCAGCGGTCCGGCCCGGCTACCAGGTTCATCAGCTCTGCCGTGCGATTCGCATATCCCCACTCGTTGTCGTACCACAGATAGAGTTTGACCTGGGTGTCATTGATTACCATGGTGGAGAGCGCATCGACGATACTGGAGCGCGGGTCGGTCTTGTAATCGATGGAAACCAGGGGTTTCTCCTCGTAGCCGAGTATCCCCTTGAGGCCGGACTCCGAAGCCTGCCTGAGTAGATTATTCACCTCCTCAACGCTGGTTTTGCGATCGACTTCGAAAACGCAATCAGTCAACGAAGCATTGGCCAGGGGGATACGAATGGCATGCCCATTCAGCTTGCCCCGCAACTCCGGGAAGATATGGGTTATCGCCGTGGCTGACCCCGTCGTTGTCGGGATCAGACTCATGCCGCAGGCCCGGGCCCGCCGCAGGTCCTTGTGGGGGGCGTCGAGAATCGTCTGGGTATTGGTAATATTGTGAATGGTGGTCATCGAGCCGTGTTTTATGCCAAGGCTCTCGTGTATCACTTTCACCACTGGAGCCAGGCAATTGGTGGTGCAGGAGGCGGCGCTGACGATTCGGTGAACGGCGGGGTCGTAGAGGTGATGATTCACCCCCATGACAACATCCAGTACGCCCTCTTCCTTTACCGGGGCCGTCACGACTACTCGCTTTACACCCTGCGCGAGATAGTCTTGCAACACGGCCTGCTTCTTGAATTTTCCCGACGCCTCTATCACGACATCACAGCCCGACCAGTCCGTATCGCCGATGGCTGCATTGGTCGTGCAGGCAATCCGACGGCCATCGATCAGCATCTCCCTGCCTTCGCTCACCGCGTCGCGGACCCATCTGCCGTGGACAGAATCAAAAGTAAGCAAGTGCGCGAGCGTCGCTGCATCACCCGCAGGATCATTAATCTGCACAAACTCTATATCGCCATTCCCCCAGGCGGCCCGCAGAATCAGGCGCCCCATGCGACCAAATCCGTTAATTCCTACTCTTACTGTCACGCTACGCTCCTTCCGGTGTTACTTGACGCGGGAAACCATTGCCTGGTGCGATTGGCTATGGCGACCAGTGACAGCATGACCGGCACCTCCACCAGTACACCAACGACGGTAGCCAGAGCGGCGCCTGAGTGCAGGCCAAACAGGGATATCGCCACGGCAACGGCCAATTCAAAGAAGTTGGAGGTGGCAATCATGCAGGCGGGGGCCGCAATATTGTGGGGTAGCTGCATCGCTTTGGCGGCGCCGTAGGCGATGACAAAAATGCCATAGGTTTGCAGCAATAGCGGCACGGCGATTAACAGGATCGTCTGGGGCTGGGCGATGATCGTCTCCGCCTGGAAGCCGAACAACAGCACCACGGTGGCCAGCAGACCTATCACCGACCACGGCTTGAGTTTGTGCACGAAGGATTCCACTGCAGGCCCCCCGCTCCCCTTTTCCAGCCTGTGCCGCGTATATGCTCCGGCCAGCAGGGGTAGCACGACATAGAGCACGACTGACAGCAGCAGCGTTTCCCAGGGCACCTGGATATCGCTGACACCAAGCAGGAACGCCGCCAGGGGGGCAAACGCAAACACCATGATTATGTCGTTGACCGACACCTGTACCAGGGTGTAATTCGGGTCGCCATCGGTCAGCTGGCTCCACACAAAGACCATCGCGGTACATGGCGCGACGCCCAGAAGTATCATACCGGCAATGTATTCAGTGGCGGTCTGGGGATCCACCCAGTCTGCAAATATCACCCGAAAGAACAGCCACCCCAGTGCCGCCATGGTGAACGGCTTTATCAACCAGTTGACGACCAGGGTCAGGACCAGACCCCGGGGCTTTTTGCCCACATCCTTGATGGCGCTGAAGTCGATCTGCACCATCATCGGGTAGATCATGATCCAGATGAACAGCGCCACGATCAGGTTGACGTGGGCATACTCCAGGCGCGCGACCAATTCAAATACCGCCGGTGCGACATTGCCCAGCAGCACTCCCGCCAGGATACAAAGCCCGACCCACAGGGTCAGGTAGCGTTCAAAAATTCCCATCGACTGATCTCAACAACAGGCCATGGCGCGGGCGGGGCGATCCCCCATCCGGCCCAGCCGTTTCAGGTTATCCGCCAGAAAAGCCTGATTGCTCTCCAGCGTCTCTGCCAATACGGTTTTCGCCCAGTCCGGTAGCTCGGGACTGACCCGATAGAACACCCACTGCCCCTGGCGCCGATCCACCAACAGCCCACATTGACGCAACTGCGCCAGGTGACGCGATACCTTGGGCTGTATTTCATCGATAGCCTCGGTCAGCTCACAGACGCACAGTTCCTGCTCGTGTTCAATCAGCATCAGACAGCGCAGACGGGTCTCGTCGGCCAGGCACTTGTAAAACTGGACTGGATTCATATATGGCCCCTACGGTTACCGTGGTTACAATATATGAAATATTATATATATGTCAAAACGAATATGGTGAAGTTCTGCCAGTTTGAGCTGATCGCAAACAGCCGGTGGCGGCTGAGAGATACGCCATCCAAGCCGCCGAATATCAACGCACTATCGCGCCCTGAACAGTGTCAGGTTTTTTTACTAATCTGGCCAGTTAGCGGCCTCAACTCGCCGTAAGCCGCGCAATTGCAGTGTTGGCACGCTATTTGCTTCACTCAGAGCACTCACACTAATCTCCAGAGGAAATATAAAATGCGTTCTATCAAATTCATCGCGGCGGGGCTGCTGCTTAGCGTATTTTCAGCCGCCAGTATCGCAACGCCTGTAATCACTTTTGACGAAGCTAGTGGTACTAGCGGCACTAACAGCAATCAGAGTGTTGGTTGGCAGTTTGATGTGCTTTCACCCATCAGCGTTACGGGTTTGGGCTGGTATGATCAAGGCCAGGACGGATTGGGTGTTGCCCACGAAGTAGGTATCTGGGACTCGGCAGGGGTTCTGCTGGCGTCTGCCATTGTCCCGGCTGGAACCACGGGGACACTGGATGGTGTTTACAGAAAAGTATTAATTTCCACCCTGAATCTCGGAGTCGGAACCGGGTATATTGTTGGAGGATTAAATTCCTCTAATTCGGGTGACCGGCTCGCGACAAACGTCACTCAAGTCGTCGATAGTTCCATTCGTTATATCGACGCTACCTTCTCAGGGGTAAATGGCATTTTTGAGAGGCCAACCAATTTTTCAACGGCGACCACCGGTTTTTACGGACCCATGTTCTTTATCGAAGACACAGCATCCGTCCCCGCACCGGCCACCCTCGCCCTGTTCGGTCTCGGACTAACCGGCCTTGGATGGTCACGGCGCAAGAAGGCGTAAAGGGAACTCCTGATATTGAAGCCCACTTCGGTGGGCTTTTTATTGCCCGCGATTCGGGCGCGCCAACCCCTCCCCGCCGTCTGCGATACTGATTACTAAACAGTGTGGCCGCCATGTCGGATATCCATACTCCTCGCTAGCCTTCCGCCGATCCTATCGACACAGAACGGTCACCTATCAAGTGTCAGTTTCCTTTACAAACTCGTCTCTGGTCGCCAGGAGCAACCGCTGGAGGCGGCGTGCACACTGGGTTGGCATGTAGTTTGCTGTACCAACTTACCAGTTTAAAACATCGAGGATAATCGTATGCCCAAGCACCTGGTTTCCCTGGCTGCTGTTTTCCTGCTTGTGGGAACAGCTAACATTTGTCAGGCAGGCTTGATCCCCTGGACGGCAAGCATCAATGAGACTCAGGAGGTACCGGCCAGCGGCTCAACTGCAACTGGCTTCGCAACGGGAACCCTCGATGATATTTCAGGCTTACTCTCATGGGACATTTCTTTCACCGGCTTGACTGGCCCTGCGACCGCAATGCACTTTCACGGGCCAGCCACTGTCGGTGTAAACGCGGGTGTTCAAGTGAATATCGGAGCTATCAGCGGTCTATTCAGCCCAAGCATCGGTTCGACTTTAATAGACGTCGCGCAGGCCGCGCAGCTCCTGGCGGGGAACTGGTACATCAATATTCATACAGCAATCTATCCCGGTGGGGAAATCCGCGGCCAGGTCGTCCCCGGCCGGATTCCCATCCCTGCCACCCTCACCCTGTTCGGCATTGGACTTGCTGGTCTGGGATGGTCACGCCGCAAGAGAGCTTAAACAGAACGCTTGTTACACCTCCCCGTAACGCCGTGCCTATTATGGCCTGCGCTTTGAGACAGCTGATGGCCGTAGCTGGCACTTGGGCGCTACCCTGACATCAGGCGCAAAGCGTCTGTAGGCATCCGCTAACGGGTCGATAGCGGACGTGGGCTGCTTCATTGCCTGTGAACTGCTATCCCTGGTAGCCAAGCGCTGCCTGGAACCCCTTTTCCATGATGGTCCTGATAAGACCCTGTACCGCCTCCGTGTCATTGATGTGCGGAAACGCACCTTCGGGGGCGGGCAATTCCAGAAATCGGCAGAGAGGCTGCCACCCGTCCGCTACCTCAAAAACCAGCAGCCGTTTCGGGTCTATGTTTGCCCTGACTTCGGCAATATGTTCATTGAATCGCCGGACAAGGTGATCATGATCGTGCATCCGACCATCGAAGTAGTCGTTGATCGTTGCCTTCATGTATGCACCCGCCTCGGTGCCGGGCAGGAACTCTATCCATTCTTTGGAAAAGATCGTGCCCTGAACTGAGGCAAACCACTTTTCGGGGTCTCGCACGGTAAGCACAACTTTGGCGTCGGGATAGTGCCTGGCCAGTGCCGCATAGCTGGTGCTGGCAGGAAAGTCGACTGTTGCCGTAAAGCCCTCAAATATCGTATCCCAGTCAGGTGCGCCGCTTCCAACCTGCTCCCAGAGCTTCCAGTGCCCGGGCCCTTTCGGGAAGCACTCCGCCATGTGATAGCAGGGGTAACCCAGTTGCTCCAGTGCCGCTTTCAGTGACAGAGTACCGGTACGACCGAAGCCCGCGCCGATGATTTTCAATGCCATCCCACTCTCCTGTAAACAATCAATTCATCGCAGAGTATAGTGTTTGTACCGCCACTCCCGTAAACCAGGTTATTGGAAATCACGGAAGGCCCTATAACGAACCTGTAGAAAAACTCTTTTCAGATCACCCATACCTTCCCCCCGCACCGCTACTTCCACTGCTCATAATTCCACCAAACCCTTTAACATAATCACCCATTGTGCGCCGCTTCACCAGCGCGCTGTGGATATCTCTGTAACTATGTCAGTGCACCGTAACGCATCACCTTCTCGATATTGTGAACCAGGCAGAACAACCGCCATTGCCCCTGTACTTTTTCCTTGCCGCGCAACGAGAAGCGATTAAGCCGCTTATTCGTTCCAATATTTCCGAAGACCGGCTCCACCACCGCCATTCGCTGGCCATAAATGGCCTTGCCCTCACGGCTGTCAACACGTCGTTTCATCCAGTCCGTGGCGGTGCGCCCTGTTGCGTAGGTAATTGACACCTGCCGGCCATGCCCGGCGCGGCTGTCCGCGCTCTCCGGGTTTCGCATACACTGCGCTTTCTTCGGGCAGTGTCTACAATCCGTCAGCTTGCCTTCAAAGGTGAGTTTGCGGCGCCCTTCGTATACCTTGTGGTCGCTCACCAACCACATCGCGTTGCCGGCCGGGCACTCACAGCTTTTTGACTTCAGGTCGAAGGTAAATTCCCCCGCAGGGATCACTTTCTTGATGCCTTTGGCGTGTGCCTGATGACGCTTGCCGTGCTTCTCTTTCTGGTGCCTGAACCGGGGGTCGCGCGAGCGAAACTGGTGATCGGGTATGTAGGCATTGATACCCATGGTCCTGAGAAAGCGGTTGTTTTCCTCATTGGAGAAACCGGTATCGGCGGTGACAATCGCCCCGGTGGCGTAAATATCCTCGCACGCCCCGATGCGTCGGTAACGCCCCTTGATACCCTCAAGCATCGGTTCCAGCGTGTGGTGCTCCTGGCTCGCCCCAAAGGCCTGGGCTTCCACGATAACCTGGTGTTTCTGGTCCACCGCTGCGATCCCGTTATAACCCTGAATAGTGCCTTTGCTGGTCGTCATCTTGGCCGACTGATTGTCAGTGATATTACTCTTCACCTCCTTGCGTTGTTTCCCCTGGCCCATCCGTGGGCTGGCCGTCTTTAGGAAGTCGTCAATCCGCCTGAAGTGTTTTTCCAGGGTGGCAGCTGATTGCTCCAATCGCCGTTTTCGTTCCCGCTCCCTGGGCCTCCGGCCATCGAGCCTTTTGTGCTCCTTCAGGCAATACCGTATCTGTTTACAGATTTTCCGGGCCTTGCCGCGCAACTCATCCAGCGTGCCGGAATGCTCCTTGGCCGCGTTGGATGGCATTTTGCAGCCATCAATTGCAAAAAGCTCGCCGCCAATCAGCCCCTGCTGATCACAGACCAGCAGCACTTGCTCAAATACAGATTCGATGGCATCAGGATAGCGGCTGATAAAGCTGGCAATGCCGGTGAAATGAGGAACCGTGTCGCAGGACAGGGCCTTGAAAATAATATTGTGTTCGCACTGCCATTGTATTTCGCGGCTGGAGGTAATGCCCTTGGAGTAGGCGAAGAGTACGATCTTCAGGAGAATCGCTGGATCATAGGCTGACCGGCCACCATCGTCGTTCCTGTACTTGTCATGGAAGGCTGACAGGTCGATATGGTTATTGATCAGGTGGTGAAGCGTGTATTCAAAAGTGTTTGGCTGTAATTGCTCTTCGAAATTGATCACAACCATGGCGGTCTGATTGTAATCGTACTTCTTGTAATTAGGCATGCGACAGATCCTCGTCGTGATGCCCTATATTATCAAAAAACACTGATTTTATAGAGTTTTTCTACAGCCTCAACGCCGCCAGCAGGGGCACGAAAACCATAGCGAAGCGGCGGTTTTTGTGTCCCTCTGGCTGGCCTTGTTAGCTGTATGACTACTTACCCTTACCTTTGCCACCTGAATTATCTTTTACCAGTCGAGTCGGTGGTGGAGGGGGCGGTGGTGGTGGCTTTGACTGATCTTTGGACATTATTTTTCCCTCTTTTCTTGCTTGGAATCACCTTCACCTTCCCGGAGCAATCTTTTCGGCGGAGGCGGCGGCGGGGGCGGGGGCGGATTGTTGCTTTTCTTCTTCTGTTCTTCGGTCATTTAACAACTCCTTAACACTATCACTTAAATCTACATTAAATTCACCATTTTCAATAGTTGAGCGAGTTTCTATTGGTGAATTTATACTTTCCAGCTCGATTGGATTTAATATTTTTACGGCGTACTCTTTTTCTTTGAGGTTTTTGTCTACACCGCAGAATGAAAATATAAGAAAGACTAGAAACAAAAAAGGCAAATTGGAAACCAACCACTTATTACAGTTGTGGATAAACGAAGACCTTTTGTCGTTTATTTTTGTGTTAGCGGTTGCGCATTCTGCGTAGTATTCATACAGATAATTATCAAAGGCATCTTCCACCAGCTGACCTGATGTAGGGTAGCCTGTATAGTGCTCTATTAATTGGTTTCTGTAGTCTTCTGTCTCTACTGCAGTTGGTATTAGCTCGTAGGTATGATTAAAAAACGCGCGTATGAAATTATAAAGTGATAAAGCGAACAAGATGAGGCTAATCAGTAGCAGTATGTATATTACTACATTCCATGAGCCGCCTGCGCCTGAAAGCTCAATTCCTTTTGCCATATATCCATAAAAGCTCACGAATGAAACTAATATCGCTAACGGTATTTGTAATCTATTGAGAATTTTCTCCCTAGTTTCAAGCTCATGAAAATACAGTTTTTCATATAAGTTAAAAAGGTCCTCTTGATTCATGCTCAGAACTCCCTCTTACAGCTAACAGCGAATTATAGGGACTAAGTCTATTGTTTCCGGAATCTGGGATTTCATGTGAATGTCCCCTTCGAATCGGCTTGTGCCCCTTCTGCCTGAGTGTATCCTGCCTCAAGACAGTCACTAATGTGCCAGCAGCGATGATACGAATTATCTGTGACTTACCACGATGCTGGTTTAGCAGACAGGCCGTTATCGCCTGCTTCGAGACATGGCCGCACAAATAGAAGGTATCCGGTGCTAGCCGGGAAACCGATCAAAGGTGGGCATACCTTCAGGCAGGTAATGGAACTTCTGCTTGTCGATACAGTAGAAGGCCATCTCTGGTTCGCCAAACTCAGTGGGGTCATCCATGGTGCCGACCTTGATGATTACCATGTCGGCCATGCTCGGTGGGTTGCTAGTCAGCGATGTACCACAGTTCCCGCAGAATTCTCGTACCACGCCATTTTCCAGGTCGCTGCGCTGGAAGGTCTTGGGTTCACCGCTTGTGTAGTTAAAGCCACTTCTTGGCATAGCGATAACCACATTAGCCGAACCACCAGATATATACTGGCATTCGCGGCAGTGACACTGCCCACGCATGAGTGGCTCACCTTCTGCCTCGTATCGAACCTGTCCGCAATAACATCCGCCTGAAAATTTCATTACTTTCTCCGAAACATGTATTTACAGATGATAGCATCTTGGTCGAAGAATCAAATTGAAGCCTCTGCTAATGCCCCTCTGAGTCTTTAGCAGGCTCTACGGCAGTGAGCATAAACGAGCTGGATAATGGCAGCAATACGTCGGAAGCGGTCATCATCCTGGAGCCAGCCAGTATTCTCGTAATGGCGGCTTAGTGCCAAAGCCGCCGTTGCACTAATCCATACGTAAACGACGATAAGCGGCATCCCCGTGTTCCTCGACTACAGAACTGCCAATTTCGTCGAACTTTCGAATCGCGGTGTTCAATGTTCCGGCATCTACAGTAAACGGCATGTTTATCGTGAATGGCCATGCCAGTGTGCCGTCAATCAACGTATCCAGTGTGCTGCTGTCCCGGATATCAAGAGAGAGCTGATGCATGTTGACGGGTAGACCAACCCGAGCAAAAAACTCGGCAACCTTTAAGGCTTCATTGGTATTTGATTCCAGAGCGAGTTGAATCAGGGTGCCAACGGCAACCATCTCACCGTGCAAGAATCGCGCGTCTACATCAGGAAACATCGTGCACGTTTGCGCAACTCCATGGGCAACGGCAACCCCACCACTTTCGAAACCAAGACCGCTTAGCAGTGTATTGGCTTCCACAACGTTCTCGAGATTCTCATCAACCTTGTGCTGTCGAACGGCGTCAGCAGCAGCCAGGCCCTCGTTGAATAGCGTGTGCGCACACACTTCGCCGAGTGCCGATGTCGCTAGCGTAGGTCGGCTTGACAGGGCGTTAACTCCGGCTGGATTTGCCAGACAAGCCCGAGATTCGTACCAGGTCGCCATCGCATCGCCCATACCGGCAACGAGAAAACGCTCTGGAGCAGCCGCGATCAGTGCGGTATCCACAATCACAAGCGCGGGGCTGTCCGGGAAAAACTCAAAACCTGAGAAAGCGCCGGATGGTTCGTACAACACGGATAAGGCAGAACAAGGCGCGTCGTTGGAAGCAAGCGTTGGAATAATGACCACCGGAATTCCCAACCGATAGGCGATAGATTTTCCAGCGTCTACACACTTTCCTCCACCAACCGCTATTAAGCAGTCCGCGCGACCTTGCAAGGCTGATCGGTGAATCTCAACTTCTGCCAAACTGCATTCACCGCCAAACGTCCGCACTTCGCTTTCGATGCCTTCCGATTTCAGACTTCGAATCAGCTGTTTACCCTCGCTTGCCTGGCCACGCACGCTCATCAGGATGGCTACGCGTTTGACTCTCAGCAAAGAAAGATATCGACCGGTCCCATTGAGCACCCCTTCTCCCTGAACATAGCGCTGTGGTGCGACGAAAACACGCGGAGCGGAACGACCAGGCGACTCAGGCCGAGAAAATATGGCGGATGGATCGTATGGCTGAGTTGTACTCATTGGCTATCTCGACAAGAAGGTGCGCTGCCTCAGCTTACCCGTCCAATTGCGACAAGGAAAGCCTCCTTCTGTGTCGGCTTTTCAGGAAAGCGCGCCGGTCGGCTGCTGCGGATTTTTGTTACCGCCTCGACCAAACGTAGGTCCGCTCAATGCACTAAATTCTAACTACTGCGGATAAAGGCGCAGGCACCGTTAGCGGAAAGCGACCCGGTAACTAGAGTCGGACGACTCACTGTGTCGTAGTCGGGTCAGATTCCACTATTGCCGCTATGCAGTCGCTTTCTCCCGCCCAGCATCGGGCGCAGCCCTGCCCAGCAGTTGGCTGATGTCCCGGCCCACGAAATACAGCACGGGCACCAGAAACAGCGTGACGAAGGTGGCGAACAACACACCGAAGGCGATGGAGATGGCCATCGGTTTTACGAATTGCGCCTGGATTGCTGTCTCCAGCTGGATGGGCAGCAAACCCATAAACGTCGTAATCGAAGTCAGCAGAACCGGCCGGAAGCGACGCACTCCGCCCTCGATAACGGCATCGCGCCAGTTTTCCGCCTCTTCCCGCAGACGCTCGTTGATGTGATCCACCAATACGAGACTGTCGTTGATGACGATGCCGATCAGGCCGATCATGCCTATCACCGAAAGGATACTGACGCTGCTACCCAGAATCAGGTGTCCGAGAATAGCGCCGACGATACCAAACGGGATAACCGACATAATAATCAGCGGCTGCCCATAGCTACGCAAGGGGATCGCCAGCGCCGCATATATCATGATCAGGATAGTGACACCGCTCAAGCGTAACGAGTCCGCGGTTTCCGCCTCATCCTCCGCTTCACCGCTGAGACGGGATGTAACACTGGGATAGCGCGCCAGAATTCCTGGCAATATCTGGCCCACAATCTCCCGGTTGACCACCGAGGGTTCCAGGCGGGATTTATCGACATCCGCTTCCACGTTAACCACGCGCTGGCGATTGAAGCGGTTGATGACACTGACACCGATACGCTCATGCGCTTCGCCCACAACCTCAAAGGGTACTTTGCCGCGCCCTGGAACATCGATCCACATGGAGCGCAGCGACTCCAGGGTAGCGCGCTCCGCGGCAGGCAGGCGCACATATACCCTCACCTCGTCGCGGCCGCGTTGCATACGCTGGATCTCGGCTCCAAAAAAGGCCTGGCGAACCTGTGTGGCAAGTTCCACCTGCCCCAATCCCAGAGCATCACCCTCCGGGGTGATCTGGATATCGAGCTCAGGCGCGCCAGCGTCAAAACTGTCCCGGATATCAAATACACCATCGTAGGCAGTCAGCGCTTTTTTCAGTTCCCTGGCGGCTCCGCGCAGGGCATCCAGGTCGGTCCCTGCCAGCTCAATATCCACGGATGAACCAGACGGCCCGGCGTTGGCGTCAAATATCAGGGACTGTACACCGCTAAGCTCTCCCAGGCTCTCCCGCAGCCAGCCTGCCAGTTGCACAGAGGTGATATCACGTTCCGTACTGGGCACCAGTTCCACCGTCACCTGGGATTCAGTATCCTCGATGGAAAGGGACATCAACTCTTCGATCACGCTCACGCCGGCCCCCGTCTCCTCCAGGTAGCGAGCATCCATTGCCCTGGCCGCCTCCTCTATGCGCAAGGTGTACTCATGGGTTTGTTGCCAGGATGTGCCCTGGGGCATTTTGAGGGAGACGTTAATCTGGTCGGAAGGCACATTGGGAAAGAATACGAAGCGAACGATACCCGAAGGCAGCAGCGCCAGGCAGATCACCAGCCCGCCCAGGAATATGGCCAGCGTGGTGTAGCGCATTTCCACCGCCAGATCCAGCGCGCGGCGGTAATGCGTTTGCGCAAAATGCTGCAGGCTCCCGGCACAACGCCGCTGTAAGGCGGAGATGCGCCCCATGATCGAGGAGGGGTCTCTTGAGCTATTGCCGATACGGATGTGGCGCAAGTGCGCCGGCAGAATCAACTTGGTCTCGAGCAGTGAGAACATCAGGCAGAAAATCACCACCGGGGCGATGTGCGAAAACAGGCGAGCGACACCGACGTCCAGGGTCGAGGCGGGTATAAACGCGATCATCGTGGTAATTGCGCCAAAAACGGTTGCCGTCGCAACCCGCCGCACGCCCCTGATTATACTATTTACGCCATCGCCTTCACGCTCGAGCTGGCTGTAGGCACTTTCGGCGGTTACGATGCCGTCATCCACGAGCATCCCCAGTACCAGGATGAATCCGAATACCGAGATCACATTGATGGATACAGGCAAGCCCAGCAGGTTGATTGCCAGCAGGGACCCGAGAATTGAAAATGGCACACCCAGCATCACCCAGAATGCCAGCGACAGATCCAGGAACAGCGCAAGAGTAATCAGCACCAGTATCGCGCCCTGAATGGCGCTTTTCAGCATGAGCTCGATACGACCTTTGAGTATGACACTGCGGTCGGACCAGGCCGTCAACTCAACATCCGGCGGCAGCTCTGCCTGTTTGCGATCTACAAAATCACGCAGCTGTTGCGTCATCATCAGCACGTCCTGGTCACCGACCCTGTCGACTTCCAGGGTAAGGCTGGGCTTGCCGTTGAGGCGGCTCAAAACGGGTTGGTCCGTGAAAGTATCCTCTACGCTGGCCACATCGCCGAGAGCGATCCTGGTTCCGTCAGCACGGGTAATCAGGGTCAGCTTTGCAAAATCCTCGCCGGTGTAAGCCTGCCCCACGGAACGCAGTGTGATCGATCCGGCCTCGGTGCGCAGCTTGCCGCCCGGCAGGTCGCGGGAGCGCGTCTGCACCGCCCTGACCACATCGCTGAACGCCAGGCCGTAACGTCGCAAGGCGGTGTCCGATACCTCGATGGATATCTCGTAATCGCGCTCGCCGCTGACCGAAACCTGCGTAATCCCCGGAAGCAGCAATAGCTCATCCCGGAACTGCTGCGCCAGTTCCTTGAGCTGAGCCTCCTGCAGGGCACCGTAGACCGTCAGGCGCATCGCCCGGGTGCGGGAGAGTATTTCGTCGATGACGGGCTCTTCGGCATTGATCGGGAAAGAGGCGATGCCGTCAACCCGCGACTTAACCTGCCCTAACGCTTTGGCCATGGGTGTTCCGGGATCCAACTCCACGGTGATCACCCCCACACCTTCACGCGCCACCGAGCGAATCTCCTTCACGCCGGTAATATCCTGAATCGCCTCTTCAACCTTGCGAACGATGCCCTCTTCCACCTCTTCCGGTGAACTCCCCGGGTAGGGCACGGTGATAGTGAGTGTTTCCGAGGGGAAGGTGGGAAAAACTTCCTTGGTAATGCCGTCAAGCGATGCCAGCCCACCGACCATGACGACCAGCATCAGCAGGTTGGCGGCAACCGGGTTGCCCGCCATCCAGGCGATGATTCCGCTCTCCTTGATATGGAAACTCACGCTATTGCCCCACAGTCACGGGCATACCATCCACCATAAACTCGAGCCGCGACAGAACCACCTGGTCGCCGCGGGAAAGGCCCTCGCCAATAGTGATACTGTCCTGCTCTTTGCGAACAACGGTGACCTCGCGCCGCTGCACCTTTCCCGCTTCCACCACATAGACAGAATCACCGTCGTGTAGCGCTGAGCGCGGAATGCGGGTTGCCATGGGAATGGCGATGCCTTCTATCTGCGCCTCCACAAAGAGGCCCACTGACAACGGCCAGGGATGGCGGTTTGTATCGTAGGGGGCGTCCACCTCAGCCACCAGGTAGAAAACCCGGGTCTCTTCATCCACTCGCTGCTCAATACGCACCAGCCGCGCCTGCCAGCTGCGCTCCACATTGCCAAACCTGGCGGTGAGTGTGGCCTGCGGCCAGGTGCCATCGGCAGATTCGCCGTAACGCACGAACGGTACATCCGAGGCCAACAGCGGCAGCCGTATTTCCACGCTCGATGTACCCAGCAGGCGCATCAGCGGCGCACCTGCCTGAACATACTGGCCCAGATCCACCATTTTGCTGTCGATGATGGCGTCAAAGGGAGCCACGATCTCGGTATTTGCCAGGTCGGACTCCGCCTGGCGCAGCCTGTCCTGGGACGCCTGTACCTGGGCCTGGGCTTCCTCAATCGCGGCCCGCATGAGTACCACCTGTACTTCCGCCAGCGACAGCTTCGCGCTGGCAACCGCGGCCTTCGCCACGGACACCGCAACTTCATAATCGATTGGATCTATACGCAGCAGCGTGGCACCCGCGCTGACCGCGCCTCCTGCCAGAAACTCCGGCGCAACCCAGATAACTTTCCCAGAGACTTCGGAGACAAGTTCAATATTCGTTCTAGCCGCAACAATTCCACGCGATTGTACAGTGACATCCACGGGTCCGGGTTCCACAACCATCACCTCCACGACCGGGACGTCAGGCGCAGTTTCATGGCGCGGCAATTCCGACCGGCTTTTTATCATCATCTGCGCGACTATTACGGCCGCCGCCAATACGATGATTGGCAGCAGGCGTTGTATCCATTTGTTCTGCATCAATATCTATCCGGAAAAGTTGGCATAACACCGGGTCGGGCCTGCCGCGAACGACGAGACAACACAAGCCCTTGGCAGGCCGGTATGTTACCGCATCATCTGGCTGATGGGGTCTGTTAAGCGTGAAGATATGTAAAGCACAGAATGCCCTGTGAGGGCGCAAGAGTCGGTGCCCGGGTCTACTGACGCCGATATTCCGTGGGCGTGAGGCCGCGCCAGGCTTTGAAGGCTGCGGAAAAAGACGATGGATCGCCGTAGCCGAGTAGCAGGGCTATCTCGATAATACTAAGGCTGTGGTCGTCCAGGTACTTCCTGGCAAGCTCGGATTTAACACCCTGCAGAAGCTGTTGGAAATTAGTGTCGCGGTCCTTGAGGCGCCGCTGCAAAGTTCTGCGGGAGACATTGAGGTCGCTGGCAATACTGTCGATAGAGCAGCTGCCCGCAGGCAGCTGGCGACGAATTGCAGTGTGCAGGCCAAGGGAAAAGGGGTCGCTTGCAGATGCGTCATCGCTGAAGAACGCGGAGAACTCCTGTGCCACCGCGTCATAAAATCGGGTGCTCACATGCAACTGCGGATTATCCAGCAATTTCCAGTCGTAATGCAGCGCGCTGACAGCCTGGTCGAAGTAAAGCGGGGCACCGAATGTCGTGCGCAGTACCTCCACGTTGTCCGGCCGGGGGTAACTCAGATCAACCCTGTGGGGCCTGACCGGCAGCAGGCAGTAACCGTCCATCTGCAGCGCCGTGGCTGACAACATGCTATCGGTAACCACGCAGCGCACCGGGTCGGGCCGGCGCAGCGGGTGCCATTCCAGCGCGAAGTAGTCGCGATGCCGGGCGACCACTATCGATCCGACATCCCCCAACAGGCTGGCCACACTGGGCAGCATATTCATCCACTCACGCAAGGTTTTGCTGGCTGATGCCAGATATAGAAACAGGTGAGCGTTCTCCATGTGCGACACGCGCCCGCTGAGCAGACCGAAATCCGCGTTGCCGGTCCGCCGGGAGAATTGCTCCTGCAACCGGTAATAGGTGGACACCGGCAGCAGCGCGTCGGGCACCTTGAGCAGGCCGATATCCAGCCCGGCGCTGCGGGCGATGAGTTCCGGGCTCCCGCCGAGGGCCGCCGCCAGGTCCATGAAGCCCTTCAGTGCCCTGGCGTAGACGACTCCTTCACCGGGCTGTTGCTGCGCCATCAACTAAAGTCACTCCCCTTGCCGGCCGTGAACCGGCCGCAAATGAGAATAGCATGGCTGGTTCGGTCGCCGCTGTCACCCATACACTGACAGCGCGAACGCTCTGTGCCAATATCCCTGTACTGCTCGATTCTTGCCATGCTCGATTCCCGCCAGCTCTGGCGCGTGCGGCACCAGGCGACGGGACCCCGCCGGGACGGTTGGCACCATCTCTGGAGTGCCTGTCGTCATTTCCCGCGAACAGTGCGGCCAGACCCAGTAGCATTTACTGACCTCAGGATACAAACAGGGGATACCGCCAGATGACTGACAGGATTGTACGAATAGGAGGCGCCAGCGGTTTCTGGGGTGACGCAGCCCGTGCCACCCCGCAATTGCTGGACTCGCCCGGACTGGACTACATCGTATACGACTACCTGGCCGAGATCACCATGTCGATCATGGCCAGGGCCCGGGCCCAGGACGAGACCAGGGGCTACGCCCTGGACTTTGTCAGCGCTGCCATGAAGCCCAACCTGGCAAAAATCGCCGAGCGCGGAATCAGGGTGATCTCCAACGCCGGCGGGGTCAATCCGCAGGCCTGTGCCGAGGCGCTGCGCCAACTGATAGCCGAGCAGGGGCTTGAGCTTACCGTCGCCTGTGTTGTGGGAGACGATCTCATGCCCACTGCCGCGCAGCTGGCGGACGCAGGTATTACAGAGATGTTTTCCGGCGAATCGTTCCCCGCCGCGGACAAGCTGCAGAGCATCAACGCCTACCTGGGCGCCTTTCCCATCGCTCGCGCGCTGGAACAGGGTGCCGACATAGTCGTGACCGGGCGCTGCGTCGACAGCGCCGTCACTCTCGGAGCCTGCATCCACGCCTTCGGCTGGAGTCGCGACGCGTGGGACCAGTTGGCCATGGGCTCTTTGGCAGGCCACATCCTGGAGTGCGGACCCCAGGCGACCGGCGGCAACTTCACCGACTGGGAACAGGTGTCGGGCATGGCGAATATGGGCTATCCCATCGCCGAAATCTCAGCCGACGGCAGTTTTATCTGCACCAAGCCCGAAGGCACCGGCGGCCTGGTGAACGTGGGCACGGTCAGCGAGCAGATGCTCTACGAAATCGGCGATCCACAGGCCTACATGCTGCCGGACGTCATCTGCGATTTTTCCACGGCGCGCATAGAGCAGGCTGGCGATGACCGGGTAAAGGTATTCGGCGCTACCGGGCGCCCGGCGCCGGATACCTATAAGGTCAGCGCCACCTATGCCGACCAGTTTCGCGGCGGCACTTACATGACCTTCTACGGCATCGATGCGGCCCGCAAGGCCCGCGCTCTGGGTGAGGCCGTATTCGAGGCGTCCCGCAACGTGTTCAGGGCTGTGGGCCTGGCGGATTTCAGCGAGACCAGCATCGAGTTGATCGGCGCGGAAAGCCAGTACGGGAGCTTCGCCGAAGCCGGCGACAGCCGCGAAGTGGCCATGAAAATCGCCGCCAAGCACCCCGATGCGATGGGTATCGGCATCCTGCTCAAGGAGGCCGTAGGCCTCGGCCTCGCCACCCCACCCGGCCTGTCCGGGTTTGCTGGCGGCCGCCCGAAGCCCTCCCCGGTCGTGCGCCTGTTTTCCTTCACCATCCCCAAAAGTCAGGTGAGTGTAGGAATCCTGCTTAATGGCAGCGAAACAGCCTGCGATGAAAACTACGGCCAGCCGCTGGATACGGCCAGTATTGTCCGACCCCGGGCACCCGCGGCAGGGGAATCCTCCGCCACCACCGAGGTGCCGCTCGTCGCGCTGGCCTGGGGCCGCAGCGGCGACAAGGGCAACAAGGCGAATATCGGCATTATCGCGCGCAAACCCGGGTACCTGCCCTACATCTACCAGGCCCTTACCGAATCCGTGGTCACCGAGCGATTCGCCCACTTCCTGGCCGACACCGGCCCCGGCAAGGTCGAGCGCTTCCTGCTACCTGGATCCAACGCCATCAATTACCTGCTGCACGACGTGCTGGGCGGGGGCGGCGTGGCCAGCATACGCAACGACCCGCAGGCGAAGGGCTACGCACAGCTACTGTTGTCCTGCCCGATCCGGGTTCCAACCGCCCTTGCGGAGACGCTTCCATGACCGTATTCAACTCCAGGATAAATCCCAATTCGGACACCTTCCGCAAGAACCGGGAGGAGATGCTGGCCCATATCGAGCACCTGCAACGGCTCAACAGCCGCGGTGCGATGATCTCCGAAAAGCGCAAGCCCCGCTTTGAAGCGCGCGGCCAATTGACCCCGCGGGAGCGCCTGGCGAGGCTGCTGGATCCGGGCATGCCCTTCATGGCTATCGGCAACATCGCCGGCTACCTGCTGGACAACCCCGACCCTGAGAAGTCTATTCCCGGCAGCACCATCATTGCCGGCATCGGCTTTATCAGCGGGGTGCGCTGTGTGGTTGTGGTCGACGACAGCGGCATACAGGCCGGCTCGCTGACCACGGCGGGGGGCTACCGGATCAGACGGGCGGAGGTGATTGCCCTGGAGCAGAAGCTGCCCTTCATACACCTGGTGGAGAGCGCCGGCGGCGACCTGCTCAACTACACGGTGGAGGTCTTTTTGAGTGGCGGTGAACTGTTCGGCAACCTCGCCAAACTCAGCAAGGCGGGAATTCCCGTAATCTCAATCCTGCACGGCTCGTCAACCGCCGGCGGCGCCTACATGCCGGGGCTCAGCGATTACGTGATTGCGGTCAAGGGCAATGGTCGCGCCTTCCTGGCGGGCCCGCCCCTGCTGAAGGCTGCCACCGGAGAAATTGCCACCGAGGAAGAACTGGGCGGCGCCGAAATGCATGCCTCTGTTTCGGGCCTGGCGGAATACCTTGCGGAAAATGACGGCCAGGCCGTACAGATGTGCCGCGAATTACTGCATCGCCTGCAATGGAACAAGGACTGCGCCACGCCCAATCGTCGCAGTTACAGCGAACCCATCTACGACGCGGATGAACTGGCGGGGGTCATCCCCTGCGACTACCGCAACCCCTATGACATGCGGGAACTGGTGGCGCGCGTCGTGGACGGCTCCGACTTCATGGACTTCAAACCCCGCTACGGCGCGGCAACGGTGTGCCTGCAGGCCGATATATTTGGCCTGCCCTGCGGCATCTTGGGCAACAACGGCCCCATCGACCCCGCCGGCGCCAACAAGGCTACCCACTTTCTGCAACTGTGCGACCAGGCGAACATCCCCGTGCTCTTTTTCCAGAACACGACCGGGTATATCGTCGGCACCAGGTCCGAGCAGGCTGGCATGATCAAGCACGGCTCGAAAATGATCCAGGCGGTGCGCAACCTGGAGGTGCCGCGCATCACTTTGATGACAGGCGCCAGTTTCGGCGCCGGCAACTACGGCATGTGCGGGCGCGGCTACGACCCGGACTTTCTCTACACCTTTCCCAACGCCCGCACCGGCGTCATGGGCGGCGAGCAGGCGGCCAAAACCATGTCCATGGTCGCTCGCGGCAAAGCCACCGCCATGGGGCAGGAACCGGACGAAGACACGCTGGCTAAACAGGAGGCGTATCTCGCCAATATATTCGACAGCCAGTCCAGCGCCTTCTACACGTCCGGCCACATGCAGGACGACGGCATGATCGACCCGCGCGACACCCGCAAAACCCTGGGTTTCCTGCTGGAAACCGTATGGGAGACCCGTCACCGCACAGTGCGCCCCAACAGCTTCGGCATTGCGCGGATGTAGGTACGAGAGACTTCTGGAGATACACGATGACAAGCTTGCCAACAACCACCGCGCTGATCCTGGAACCCCAGGGCAGTGTGCTGACCATCTGGTTTAACCGGCCCGAGGCCAGGAATGCCCTGTCCGCTGCGATGGTGGAAGAACTGGAAGCCGTACTCGATGCCACCCGCGACGACCGCGGCCTGCGTACGATCATCCTGCGCGGCAAAGGCGGTTTCTTCTGCGCCGGCGGGGATATCAAGGGTTTCAGGTCCGGCCTCCAGGACAGCGGACCCAGCAGGGACGAGGTCGCCCGGGAAAACCGCAGCTTCGGCAGTTTGATGATAAAACTCAACGAGCAGCCCCAGGCGGTAATCGTACTAGTGGAGGGAGCCGCCATCGGCGGCGGCCTGGGCCTGGCCTGTGTCGGCGACGTGACCATCGTCACCCGCGACGCGCGCTTTCGGCTCAGCGAAACCAGTCTCGGGATTCCCCCGGCCCAGATCGCCCCCTTCGTCACCGAACGCGTCGGCCTGACCCAGGCCCGGCGATTGATGCTGACCGGCGCGCGTTTTGAGGGCGCAGAAGCCGTGCAGTACGGCATAGGCCATATCCTGGCCGAGGACAGCGCGGATATGGAGGCCAAATGCGCCGAAGTACTGGCACAGATCGCCATGTGCGCCCCGGGGGCAAATGCGACAACCAAGCGTATCGTCTTTGAAACGACCCGGTTGCCGCGCGCACAGGCGCTGGATTTCGCCTCTCTCGGCTTCGCGGACTGCATGTTGAGCGCGGAGGGCCGCGAGGGCGTAAGCGCCTTCATCGAGAAGCGCAAACCCAACTGGGCCAATGATTAAACTGGGCCAATAGCCAAATACCGGAGAAACCGATGAGTCGATTTACCAGCATACTGGTCGCCAATCGCGGTGAGATTGCCTGCCGGGTTATCCGCACCGCCCGTGCCCAGGGTTACCGCACGGTCGCCGTTTACTCCGAGGCGGACGCGCGGGCACCCCATGTGCAGCTGGCCGACGAGGCGGTCTGCATCGGGCCCAGTCCGGTCAATGAATCCTACCTCGTCCAGGACAACATTCTGCGGGCGGCCAAAGCCAGCGGCGCCGGCGCCGTCCACCCGGGATACGGCTTTCTCAGCGAGAACGCGGACTTTGCCAGGGCCTGCGAGGAGGCGGGACTGGTATTTATCGGCCCCTCCGCCGACGCAATTCACCTGATGGGCAACAAGGCAGAGGCCAAGCGCCGGATGATCGAGGCGGGTGTACCCTGCGTACCCGGCTACGAGGGCAAGGACCAGAGCGAGGCTGCACTACTCGAGGCGGGTGCCGGCATAGGGCCACCCCTGATGGTCAAGGCTGCCGCTGGCGGCGGCGGGCGCGGCATGCGCCTGGTGCAGGACCTGAAGGAACTGGCCAACGCCATCAAGCTGGCCCGCGCCGAGGCCGAATCCGCCTTCGGTTCCGGTGAACTGATTCTGGAAAAGGCCATTCTGCGCCCCCGCCATGTTGAGATACAGGTGTTCGCCGACAGCCAGGGCAATACCATACATCTGGGCGAGCGTGATTGCTCAGTGCAGCGCCGCCACCAGAAAGTCATCGAAGAAGCGCCCTGCCCGGTAATGACCGAATCCCTGCGCGCGGGCATGGGCGCCGCCGCAGTGGCCGCCGCGGCGAGTATCGGTTACCGCGGCGCCGGCACCGTCGAATTTCTGCTCGATGAAAGCGGCGATTTCTACTTCCTGGAAATGAATACCCGCCTGCAGGTGGAACACCCGGTAACAGAGCTGATCACCGGCCTGGACCTGGTGGCGCTGCAGTTGCAGGTGGCCCAGGGCGAGCCATTGGGGCTCAGTCAGGATGACATCAGCCTGTGCGGGCACGCCATCGAGGTGCGTCTTTACACCGAGGACCCCGCCCAGGGATTTTTGCCCACCTCGGGGCCGGTAGACCTGTGGTGTCCGCCCCGTGGCGCGGGTATACGGGTGGACGACGGTATCGCCAGCGGCCAGCATATCTCACCTTTTTATGACCCCATGGTCGCCAAGATCATCGCCAGCGGACCCACCCGCGATATCGCCCGCCTGCGCCTGATCGAGGCCCTGCAGGAGATGGTGCTGTTCGGTCCCCGCCACAACCGGGACTTTCTGGTGGCCTGCCTGCAAAAGGCCAGTTTCGCCGCGGGGCTGGCAACCACGGCCTTTATAGCGGAGGAGTTCACCGACAGCGAAATGGCAAGCCCCGCGCCGGGCTTCGCCGACAGCGCGGTAGCCGCGGTAATCGAATTGGCACTGGAGCACGAAGCACTGCACAGCGACAGCGTGCTGGTGGCCCGGCAATTGCGCGACTGGTCCAGCGCGGGGGCACTGATTTCGCGCAAACGCTACCAGCACGCAGAGCTGTTGCACGATCTCGCGGTAATGGCCCTGGGCGGCAACCGCTACCAGGTATTCGATAGCAGCGAAGCCTGCCTCGTTGAGCTGCTGTCCATGGAAGACTGCAGCGCCCATGTCGATGTAGACGGCGTCCGGCACCGGGCGCGCTTCCACTCACCACATGCCGGCAAGCTGTACCTGTCTGTCGAAGGCCGCGCGGCGCAATACCATGACCTGATTCGCATCGACGGTGCCCGGCAGGAGACCGGCGGTGGCGGCTGTATCAGCGCCCCGATGCACGGCCTGTTGCTGGAGGTACGTGTCGCCCCCGGCGATCTCGTGGAGAGCGGCCAGACGCTGGCGATACTGGAGGCGATGAAGATGCATTATGAAATCGTCGCTGAAGCCTCGGGCACGGTGAGGGAAGTGCTGGCCCAGGCCGGCAAGCAGGTTGCCGCTGACGATGTCCTGATAGAGATTGAGGTGGCCGACGCGGAGTGATTTGCGCAACATGAAAGAAGCCAGCGGCGGGAAAACACTCTATTTGCACGTGGGCATGCACAAGACGGGCACTACAGCGCTGCAAAAATTTTTCAGCCTGAACGACAGGCTGCTGGCCTCCCAAGGGATTTGTTACCCCGAGCTGGGGCGTTCCGCGAGCCTTCTTGCCCACCACGATATAGCCAACTCACTGAAGGGACCTCCGTTCCCCTTGCGCGCGCCGGAAAAATCCCCCGAGGAATATCTCGAAGGCATCCGGGACTGCTTCAGGACTTTTCCGGGCGTGTTGCTTTCCAGTGAAATATTCATGCGATTCGTACCCGCATTCAGGGACAGGCTTGAACTGGACCTGTCGCAACTCGAGAAGCTGGCGGCTGTCGCCGACCGGGTCCAGGTGATTATTTACCTGCGAAGGCAGGACAGGTACCTGGAATCTTTCTACAGCCAGGAAATACAACACGACCTGTGCCTGGACTTTAGCGAGTTTGTCGCAGCCAGAATGCCCGACTACTACCAGATCTGTCAGGAACTCGCCGGCTTCGCCGGCAGGGACAACGTTACCGTCAGGGTCTACGACAGGAACCGGTTTGCCGGCGGAACACTTTATTCCGATTTTCTCTCGGCACTCGATATTGAGCAGACGGATTCCTTTGTTCTGCCGGGCGAGGATATAAACCCGTCCCTCGCGCCCGATGAGCGGGAGTTCAAGCGCCTGGTGAACGCACTGGGCCTGCCGATACGGGAAGTGATACGCTTCAATGCTCCGCTGCTGCAATTGTCCCAGGCGCGGCGCGGCGCAGGTGAAACGGGCGCGGCGCTGTTCCGTGCCAGCCAGAGGGCAAAGCTGCTGGCGGACTGTTCGGAAGCTAACCGGCGCCTGGCGGCTGATTTCCTGGGGCGCGATAGCCCAGGGGACACGCTGTTCCCCGCTGCGGCAGACGACAAGCGCGCAGCGGAGGCGGTGTACGCGGGTCCGGACACAGTGCGCCTGAGGGGAATTGCGCAGGCCCTGGGCCAGCTTGCGCCCGAGCTGGTCAAGCTGTTGTCGCGGGCCGCCCGGCAAGCGCTTTTGTCCGCGGACCACAGGGCAAGGGATTCGGCTGCAATACTCCTGGCGGCGTTGGGATAACATCCGCCCGGGTGTTTGAACCGGTGAATTTCCCGACCGGCAGCAGCATCACAGCGTGAAACGCGAGGGTCGAGACGAGGTTGTCATGCCAAAGGATGAACTGCTGCGCATCTACACCCCCGAGGGGGAGCCTACCGATGCCTTCAAGCGACGTGACGAGGTACATCGCAGCGGGGACTGGCACGGCACGGTACATTTATGGGTCATGAATTCATCGGCCGAACTGCTCTTCCAGAAACGGGCGGATACTGCCGAGTTGCACCCGGGTTTGTGGGATGTGAGCGCCGCCGGGCATATCGTCAGCGATGATTCCGTAGAGGCGAGTATCGAGCGGGAAGCGCTGGAAGAACTGGGTATCGCCATACCCGCAAAGACTGCCCGCTGGCTGTTCACGCTCAAGACAGACACCCGCTCGGAAACCCTCTACGAGAGGGTTTTTCAACATGTCTACCTGATCGACATGGACCTGGATATCAATGCGTTGAAGCCGCAGCGCGAGGAGGTGGCGGCGGTGAAGTGGCGCCATTTTTCACATCTGGCAGACCTGTGCCGGGATTCGGCAGGTTATGTGCCGCGACTTCAGGAGTATGCCAGCCTGTTGGCCTACCTTGATAATCGCGGCCTTGCCTAGCCCCGCCAAGATGCTCAGGCGGGCGGGCCTGTCGCCAGCGTTTTCCTACCAGCGCACCGAGACCGTCACGCCGCCACTGTCGCCCTCGACCCAGGGCACCAACTGTACCTTTTCATTGAATGCATCGGTAAAGAACCAGCCACTGAGGCCGCCGATGGCAGCGCCGGCGACAACATCGTACCAGTGATGCTCCCTGGCGCGCTCACGCGCAACACCGGTGAGGGTAGCAACGGCATAGGCGGGGATTCCCGTCTGCCAGCCGTAGCGGCGGTAGAGTGTGGTGGCAGATGCGAACGCATTGGCGGTGTGGCCGGAAGGGAAGCTGTCGTTATCCTTGTTGTTGGGGCGCTCCTCATCCACCAGCGCCTTGCCCAGCAGGGCAGCACCGGTGGCGGAGCCAATGCTGTAGGTGGCCTGGCGCAGGCCTTCCCAGTCCTTGCGCGTCGCCGGCAGGATCAACGCGGTGCCGATCAGCGAATATACCCCGACATCGCTGATATCTTTCCAGGTATCCTCGCTATCGGCGCGGGTCCCGGAAATGGCGACCGACGAAAGCAGAAACAGCAGCGCTATATGGCGGATAGTGATTGTCCTGGTCTGGGGGCCGGTAAAGAACTCGGCGAGGTCCAGTCACTATAGTACATGCTTTCCTTAAGCAGGTATGAGTATCGTTTCGCGCGCTCAGGCCGCCCCGGTGGCGCCCGGTGCTTCAGAGCGGGAGTAGCCGTGATCTTCCATCATGGCCGCCACCGCAGCCCTCGCTGCAGCGAGCACCTCGGGCAATGCTTGGGTGGCATCGATCTCGGCAATATTGGCACCGCCGAAGGTAAACTGCGGCGTGATGTTGATTTTTCTCTCCAGCGCCTCACGGCGATGGTCCGGTTTGCGTGCAAAGGCCGTGTCGATATCGACATTGAGCCGAATCACCAGATCCGGCCGGTAACTGGTCATCCATTCGAAGGCGGCCTGCTCGCGTTGCGCCAGCTTGCGCACAAAGGCGTTTCCAGCTGCCGTCACTGACATATCGGGGCCATCAAATGCGCTGGGAATATCCAGTTGCGGATAGCGGTCGGCAATGACAATCAGGCCCTTCTCACGCAGCGCCAGCATTCTTTTGTAACGCCGCACCCGGCGCAGGGTGAATGCGTACATAACTATGGCGGGGAATGTGTGCGGCGCCTTGTTAGTGGTGCGAAACTTGCGCACGGTGGACGCCTTGCTTTCGATGAAATGCCCCAGCCACCTGCCGACCAGGGGCAGGCTGGAGAGCGACCGCCCGGTATTGCCCTGCTGCTTGCCCAGGTGCGCAGCCGCGGCCGGGCCGTAGCCGCTCACCCATTGCAGGAGCTCTTCGCTGACTGTGGATTTTCCCGAGCCATCACAACCGACGATAGCGATCAGTGGCGGCAATGTCCGGGGTGCGCCGGGACTCATTGAATTCCGTCGTAGGTTGCAGTGAAGTAGCGCAGCCCCCGGCTGATTATATAGGCCAGCATAGTGCCAGCCCACAGGTAGTACCAGAACAGGTTGTCTGGCAGGTTTGCCGGATCGAAACCACGCTGCGCGAAATCGCAGAAGGCGACAACGCTCGCCAGCCAGATGATTTTTTTCTCCTCACGCTTGATGCAGCGCCGAATCCAGAACGGATATTTGGGTTTTTCCCAGCCGTGCAGACGCGGCACCAGGAAAGGGACGGTTTCAGCCCACTTTGAGTGAGCCTCTCCGAATTCCTCCCGCAGGAACTCTTCCTCATAAACCGAAATACGCTCGTACACCAGGATCGATACCAGGAAGACAAGAGCGCCGTATACCCAACTGCCGGACAGCATGGCAATACCGGTGAAATTCAGAATGCGGCCAAGGTAGAGCGGATTGCGCACCAGCGAGTAGGGGCCGGTCGTGTTCAGTTCAGGCGCTACCGCGGCAACCTTGTTGGAACCCGACGTACCCAGTGCCGCATAGCCGCTGGTGACGAGTCGCACGCAGGCCCCAGCCAGGGCTACGCCCAGCGAAGTTATGAACCATGCCATATTGGCGACATCGGAGTTGAACGGACCCATCGCGCCATTGAAGTAGGCTATCACCACGCTGAGGATGCCAACGTACTTCAGGTACTTGCCGCGCACCTTGAACAGGGCCGCGCCAGTGCGTGCGAGCTCTAGCTGATGATACATAGAAACCTAGCCTAAATATGCGATATGCGACCGTGTAACGAGTATCGCAAGGGGAGCCGTCTGTATAGAGCGGGCGGGAAACGCGGGGGCATTATAAACAGGCCGCAATGTCTTTGGAAGCAGGCCGCCTGCATTCACCCTGTCGCGAGCCAACACGGCGCGCCTGCGCGCGCGCTGTCATTCCGCTCACGGCACGTTCTCCCGCAAACGTCACCACGACTCGTGGTCGGGGTCGTACCGCCCCATGCGGGGGTAGCCCAATACAAAGTTGCTGTTTGTAAACTGGTATATAGAAGCTGTATAAGCCTCGAAACTAGCGTAAGCTGGAGAACAATAACTATATTCAGGCCATGCGGCGTGCAGCAACCGACACCAAAAATATTGCCCACCCAGCAATTTCTACCCAGCGTAATCGCGGTTACAGGTTGCGATGGCGCCGGAAAATCCACGCTGAGCGACGACCTGATCTGTCATATGCATGCCAAAGGGCCTGTCCAGTGGCTTTATCTCGGTCAGTCGTCGGGAAATATCGCCGAGTGGATACGTGGTCTGCCGGTGATTGGCGCTCCGATCGGCCGCTACCTCGTTCGCAAGGCAAATCGCGCCCACAGCGAAAAATCCAGCGGCCCGGACACCGCTACCACTTTGGTCATCTATATACTTTCACACTGGCGGGCGCACAAATTCAGGCGGATGCTGAAGCTCAGTCAGCGCGGAGTACTGGTGGTCACCGACCGCTACCCGCAGGCCGAGGTGCCGGGTTTCTACTTTGACGGCGCGGGGCTAGGTGCGATAAATGCCGAGAGCTGGCTGGGACGCAAACTCGCCGCACGGGAGCGGAAGCTGTACCAGTGGATGGCCAGCCATATCCCGGCACTGGTCATCCGCCTCAACATCGACGCCGACACTGCCCATGAGCGAAAGCCCGATCATAAACTGTCGATGCTGCGTGACAAGGTGAACATCATTCCAAAATTGCAGTTTAACGGCGCGCGCATTCTGGACCTGGACGGCCGCGATCCCTACGAGCAGGTACTGGATGCAGCGCTCAGCGCAGTCAGCGCCACGATCGAAACGCAACCGCGTTGAAAACCCCACGGAAAACGACATGAGCGGACACCAGTATCCGGGACTGAACCTGGCAAAATCCAACGAGCGTACTATGCGACAAATCACGGCCAATACCGGCGAGCTCCAGGCCCCACTCAAGGGCGTGTTCGCCATCGTAGGCTGTGACGGTACCGGCAAAACCATGCTCACCCGTGATCTGAAGATCAACCTGGGGCGCGGGAACCGCACCGTGAGGCGCTATCTTGGGCTGGTGTCGGGCGAAACCGGCGACAAGATCAAAAGCCTGCCGTTCATCGGCGTAAGGCTGGAAGACAATCTCCACAAAAAAGCTAACCGGGCCCTGGACATGGACAAGAAATTACCCGGCACCGGCACCGCGCTTATCATGTATCTGTTCTCCCTGTGGCGCGTGGCCCAGCTGCTGCGGGTAAGGCGTCTCTCCAGGCGCGGTGTACAGGTCATTACCGACCGTTACCCGCAGGCGCAGATCCCGGGATTTCATTACGACGGCCCCGGCCTGACCGTGGGCCGCACCAGCAACTGGCTGGTTCGCAAACTTGCCGTAGGTGAGCAGCGCATGTACGAATGGATGGCCACCCAAAGGCCCTCCCTGGTGATACGCCTGAGCATCGATGCAGACACCGCCCACTCACGCAAACTCGACCACGACCTTGCAGAGTTGCGCGACAAAATTGCGGTTATGCGCCGCCTCGATTTCAACGGTGCCACGGTCTGCGAAATTGATGCCGCCACACCCTACGAAAATGTGCTGGGGTCGGCGTTAGCGGCAATAAAAAAGGCGAGTCAGCCGCCCCCTTGACCGGGCGCCGCGGCGCGGCTGTGAACGCTCCGGTGAATCATGACAGCCATAACCACGGGCGGCAGCAGGGCGGCGATACAGGAAGCCACTCCAGCCCCAACCAGACCCATCTGCGATGTCAGCACTGTAAGCAGGACAAAGTAAATCGCCGCCGACAGCACAGAGAGGCGCAGGACCTTGCTGGCATGGCCGATAGCATATGCGGCAGATCGCAATGACGATGCAGTCAGCTCAAAAGTCGCCGCCAGCAGCAACAGGGTGAGCACCGGCGCCGCCGCCACAAATTCATTGCCTAGCAAGGCACCCAGTAACAGCTCACCGAAGAAATAGCCGATCAGCACAAACAGCAGGCCCACGAGGCCCCCGAACAACGCTATCCGGTAGGCGACCAGTTTGAAATCAGTGCTGCCCTCATTCCAGCTCCTGGTAAGGTCGGGAAATACGACCTGTCGAATGAGCGTGGCCGGCTTGGCCAACATGCTGGAGAACTGGCGCGCCAGCCGCAACAGCCCGGCATCCGTCGCCCCCAACAGGTGCCCTGCCACTATTACGGAGATATGTTTGGGTATGAGGTCCATGTTGGACTGCCAATAGGTAACCCACACGAATTGACGCAGCCCGGCAAACTCCTCCATGGTGACATTGCTGACTTTCTCGTCCGCGGAGGCCGATACGATATGGCGACGATACTCGCGCCGACCGCAGAAACTGAGGTAAAGATTCTCGGCGACATAGGCGACGCCCAGAATCGCGATATAGGCGCCGAAGGGGGCATCCAGCCACCAGGCGAGCAGCACCCCGAAAAAACGGATGGTTGGAGCGATGGTCTCCATCATTCCCAGCGTACCGAACTGGTCGTACAGGCGAAGAAGGCCAATAGCCGTCATGTTGCCGGCGCTAAGCAGCACCAGGCTATAGCTTGCGAGCAGGATGACCTGGCCGCGATCCATGCCCATCAGCGGGCCGGCAACGGGCGCCAGGCCGAGGGCCAGCGCGGTGGCGACGAGGATGCTGCGCCGGTCCAGGCGCCGGCTGACGGCGATCAGGCGCACCAGGGTGCGGATTTCGCCGGCATCGTGCGCGGGCACACCATAGCGGATGATGGCCTGGAACTGCTTGAAATTGAGCAGGCCGCGAATAAGCAGCACGTAGGTCTGCATCAACACGAGCATACCGAACTCGGCCGGGCCAAGTGCCCGCGCGGTCAGCGCAGTGGCGCCCAGTAACATGACCGCGGCGATTCCCCGGCCCCGCAGCAACAGGCCGAAGTTGCCAAGTACGCGCCGCAGCGGGCCTTGCGCGTCGGGAGTGTCCTCGAGCCTAGTCACGCGTCGACTCAGTCATCTTCAGGGCTGAACTGTACCTGGATGCCGCCTTCACCGCTGGCTGAATAGCGGTCGACTTCGACATCGTACTCAATCACTTCGCTCACCAGCGTACTGTCCTTGCGGACCAGGCTGGCCGCGCCGCGCATTATCAACCTGTCCGTGGACCTGAAATATTCCACGTAGGCCGCTTCGCCATCAACCCGCTCCGGTTCAGCATCATCATCGGACTGGGCAGCGCGCAGAAACGCTATTCTTGCCGGGCTGCCTTCTACCACCACTCGCTCGGGATCGTCCAGTTTTCCATAGACCACGGCGCTGTCTCCGAAAAGGCTCCAGTCCGGTGCGTGCAATTCGAATCTACCGCTGAAATGAATAACATCATCCTCATCTGCCTCCCAGGCGCGCTCGGCGGTTACCGTCACCGTGTCATTCGAACTGAAATCAAGAGGCCCCGCGAGTCCGCCTCGCGGGCCCGACAGGAAAATCAGCAGGCAAAGAACAACAAGCTGCGCGCTTCTGGTCATAGGGTGTCCGGGTATTGGGTAGCGCTGGATGCTGCGCCCCTGCAGCTGCCTGTAGCGCCCGACGTGAACGGATTTTGAGCATACTAGGCGCAAGGTGTATGTCAATGATAACGGGGATTGCGGTACTCGATCTTCCGCAAGTCGACTACAATCACGCTGCTCACAGCCAGCGCCTGCCGATCATCGGGAGAAGATACCGGGCGGCAGGCACCCTGGCCCCGGACACAGCTTGCGGGTATTGTCACGGGACCGTTTTGGAGTATTCCCAAATTGATTATTGACCGCCACCTGGTGCGACAAGTTGCGATTCCATCTGTCATGGTTTCAGTGATCCTGTCGGTCATTTTCGTGGGCTATTCACTGTCGCGCTTTCTTATCAAGGCAGATGCGGGCCTGCTCAACACCGATGAAGTTGTCCACCTGACGCTGCTCAAGGTCCTGATCGCCCTGGAGGTTCTGCTGCCTATCGGCCTGTTCTTTGGCCTTATGCTGGGTCTTGGCAAGCTGCACAGCGATTCCGAGATTGTTGCCATGCAGGCCAGCGGTATCAGCGAGTTCCGCATCCTGCGCCCGATTCTCACCCTGGCGATTCCACTGGCGCTGCTGATAGCGGCACTGTCACTTTACGCGCGGCCCTGGGCGTTTGCGCAATCCTATTCAATGCTGGCCGTGGCGGAAGCGTCTTCGGATATCGACCGTATCAAGGCGGGCCAGTTCTACCTGACGCGCAGGGAAGCTCCGGATTCGACCGCTGCGCCGGGAGACAACGGCCAGAGTGGCGCCAGCGAAGCGGATCGGGAGCGGGCAATCTTCATCGAAAAAATTTCCCCCCAGCAGGCGCTGTCGGAAGTCTTTATTCGCACCAGAACCGGCGATGAAATACAGATCATATCCTCCGCTTCGGGCCTGTTGATCGAGCGACCCGAATCCCGTTACCACACCCTCGAGCTGGATAACGCCCGCGTTTTCAAGCGTGTGGTTGATGGCCCGGATCTGTACGCCCGCATCGATAACTTTACTATCAAGGTAAAAAATCAACAGCCGGAGCAACCCGCCTACAAGGCCAAGGCCGTGGCGAGCGCCGAGCTGGCTTCGTCCAGCTACCCGAAAGACCGCGCCGAGTACCAATGGCGTTTATCCACTCCGATTACCACCGTGTTGCTGGCGCTGCTCGCGGTCCCGCTCAGCCGCAGCAAGCCACGCCAGGGACGCTATGCCAAATTGCTGCTGGCCTTCGTGATATATGCCGCCTACTACAATCTGATAGGCATCAGTGGCACCTGGGTAGAGCGACAAACCACTGACAGTATCTGGTGGGTGCCCCTGTCACTGGCTCTGCTGGTTGTCCTGTCATATTTGCCCTGGCACTCGCTGAGGTCGGCTATCAGCCGAATGCGCAGTTGAAAACGATAGACAGTTACCTGGGCAAGAATTTTCTCGGCGGCTGCCTGCCCGTGTTGCTGCTGCTGCTCACCCTGTTCGGGTTTCTCGCGCTGTCCGAGGAACTTGAGGATGTCGGGGACGGCAGTTACGAACTGCTGGATGCCCTGCTGGTGGTGGCCTACAGCATGCCGGCGTTAATTGTGGATTTACTGCCCGTGACCGTTTTATTGGGCGGGTTGATAGGCCTCGGCGCGATGGCCAACAACCTCGAGCTGGTTTCCCTGCGCGCCGCCGCTGTATCTCCGCTGCGGATCGCCGTTCCGATTATCAGGCTGGCGCTGGTGCTCATCGCGCTTGTGATGCTGTTGCAGAACCTGGCAATTCCACGGCTGGAGTACAGCGCCGCCCAACACCGGGCCAAAACCCTGATAGCACCGGCCTCGGCAAGTCTGGACGAGGAACCGGGAGCGGGAGCGGACCGCGAATTCTGGACCCGAAACAAAGGGCAGTTCATTCGTATCGGTTTTATCCGACCCAACCGCAGCCTCGAGGACGTGGAGATATACCAGTTCGACGCCGCGGGCAAACTGGAAAAAATGCTGCAGGCGTCCAGGGCGGAACTGCTGCAGGAGAACACCTGGCTTCTGCACGACGTGCTTGAAACCCGCCTCGAGGGAGAAGATTCCCGGACCCGGAGTATGGATACACTGCTGTGGGATGCGCTGTTGACCGAAGAACAGACACGCACACTGATAATGCCCGCGAGCGCGCTCGCGCCCCCCGACCTGTGGCGATCCATCCAACGCCTGGAGGACAACAACATGAACTCCGAGCCACAGCGGGTGTTGTTCTGGACACAGCTGAGCGTTCCCGTGGGCCTGCTGGGAATGGCGCTGCTGTCGCTGCCATTTCTGTTGGGCTCAACCCGCAGCGTTCCGGTTGGGCAGCGGATCACCGCGGGAGCCCTGATCGGCATCACCTACTACCTGGCGCAGCAGATCAGCGGCCACCTCGCCGGTATTCTTCACTGGAATGTGCCACTGACCGTGCTGGCCCCGGGGCTGGTGATACTGGTCGTGGCGGCGGTCCTGCTGGCTCGCGCCAACTAGGACATCGGCGGCCGCCAAATGGCATGTGTATTTTGCATGCGACAGCGGTAGACTCAGGCAAACCGGGAACAGACGCATACGCTGCCTGTTACCCGCACAATAAGAATCGCTGAGCAGAGCGCAGGAGCCCGCCACAATGAACTTCAGTCGCGCTATCGGTCGCATGGCTGCGGATACCTCAGGCGTCTGGGACGTCCACGACGAAGCCTGTGCCCTGAAAGCGAACGGCGAGGACATCATCCTGTTCTCTATCGGCGACCCGGACCTGCCCACCCTGGATATCACCGTCGATCACGCCATCGCTAGCCTGAAAGCCGGGCGCACGCACTATTCCCCAGGCGCGGGGGAGAAGCCGTTGCGCCAGGCTATCGCCGACATCGAGAGTCGCGCCAGTGGCAGGGCCACCGCCATCGACCAGATAGTCATTCACCCCGGCGGGACCAACGCCATATTCACGACACTGTCCTGCTTCCTGGATGAAGGCGATGACATAGTCATTCCCACCCCCATGTATGTCGGCTACCAGGGACTTCTGGCAGCAGTCGGCGCCAACGTGGTTCACGTACCGCTGGATGCGAACGATAATTTCTCACTGGATGTCGACGCCGTAAAAAAGGCTTTCACCGACAGGACCCGTGTCCTGTTCCTGAACACCCCGGGCAATCCCTGCGGCAACTTCATCGGCGAGGAACAATTGCGCGAACTGGCCGCCTTCTGCCTGGAGCGCCGGGTATGGATAGTCTGCGATGAGGTGTATTCCATGATCACCTTCGGCCGGCGTCATGTCTCCCTGCTGAAGGCAGCCGCCTCACTTGAAAATGTTGTCGTCATCGATGCCCTCTCGAAGTCCCATTCAATGACCGGGTGGCGCATGGGCTGGACGGTGTCATCGCAGGACACGGCGCGCCGCATACTGGCCTTCGCCTCCGCGACCATTTTTGGCTGTTGCCAGTTTGTGCAGGACGCCGCCGCCTTCGCACTGCAAAATGACGAGGAATATATGCGGGCAATCGCGGACGAGTATCGGGTGCGCAGGGACTACGCACTGGAGCGTATTAACGCGATACCCGGCCTGAGCGCCAACAGGCCGGGGGCGGGCATGTTTATCATGCTGGATGTATCACAGGTGGCGCCCGACGGACTGGAGTTCGCCCAGGGCCTGTTGCGACACGGGAAAGTTTCAGTCCTGCCGGGTGTCGCTTTCGGCGAGACCACCCGCCAGTTCGTTCGCCTGTCCCTCACCCATCCGGTGCATATCATGAGTAAAGCCTTTGACCGAATTGAGCGCTTTGCAGGATCGCGCCTCGCCGGCTCAACAGAACAGGAAGCGCGCAATGGCGACATGCGGTGAAGTACTGGTCAGATTGCTGGAGGCTTACGGTGTAGATACCGTATTCGGTATTCCCGGCGTTCACACCATAGAGCTCTACCGCGGCCTGCCGCAAACCGGAATGCGCCATATCACTCCCCGTCACGAGCAGGGGGCGGGGTTCATGGCGGACGGCTACGCAAGGGCATCGGGGAAACCCGGAGTCTGCCTGATTATCTCCGGGCCGGGAATGACCAATATCGCCACCGCAATGGGTCAGGCGCTCGCCGATTCCATACCGATGCTGGTGATATCCTCGGTCAATCACAGCTATCAGCTCGGCCTGGGTGAAGGCCGCCTTCACGAGATGCCCGACCAGGGCGCCACCGTGAGCGGTGTTTCTGTTTTCAGTCACACCCTGCTGCGCCCTGACGAACTACCGCAACTGCTGGCTCGCGCCTTTTCCGTTTTTGGCAGTGAACGGCCGGGGCCGGTTCACATCGAGATTCCGCTGGATGTCATCAACGCCCGTGCCGACCACCTCGATACCAATCCGTTCGCCCTGTCCAGCCCGCCCGGCCCGGCGCCGGAGATGGTAGCGCGGGCGGCCAGCGCGCTGCGCACGGCGACACGCCCCCTGCTGGCGATTGGAGGCGGCTGCCTCAACGCCTCGGAGGAGCTTGTCGCACTGGCCGAGGCACTGGGCGCGCCGGTCGTGAATACCGTCAATGCCAAGGGTGTTATCCCCTATAGCCATCCACTGGCGGTGGGGGGGTCCGGCTCCTGTGAAGAGATACGCGAGGAATTCAGGCGGGCGGATGTTGTACTTGCGGTCGGCACCGAGTTCAGCGAGACCGATTACGACTTTTTCTTCGATGGCCCGCTGGAGATAGGTGGAACGCTGATTCGCGTCGATATCGATCCGCGCCAGTTAAGCCGCAATGTGCGGGCCCATATCGCCATCACCAGCGACGCCGGCCTGGCCCTGCGAGCCATTCGCGGCGCGCTCGCATCCTCGCATTTGCCAGCCGGTGATGGTCGCAGCCGCGCGGCAGGGTTGCGTTCGTCCCTCCGCGACCGCCGCAACGTGCGCTACCAGGCGTTCTTTGACACGGTGCGCGACGCCCTGCCCGAGGTCCTGATCGCCGGCGATTCCACCCAGCCCACTTACTACGCCTGGCTTCACTACGAAACGGAGAAGCCGCGGCGGTACTTCCACTCCGCCAGCGGTTTCGGCACCCTGGGCTACGCGATCCCCGCCGCTATCGGGGCCCGCCTGGCGCGCCCCGACCTGCCTGTAATCGGACTGATTGGCGACGGCGCCTCCCAGTTCACGATCGCCGAACTGGCCAGTGCCGCCGGGCTTGGGCTCAACGTGATTTTCCTGATCTGGAATAACAGCGGCTACGCGGAAATCAGGCGGTTTATGGAGCAGAGCGATGTCGCCCGCATCGGCGTAGACATCTTCACTCCGGACTTTCCCGCGCTGGGAAGAGCGTTTGGCTGTGCAGCCGCTACCGCAAACAACCTCGCGCAACTGAAGATCGAACTGTTAAGCGCCGCGCGGCGCCAGGGTCCCACGCTGATCGAAGTCGCGCAGGACGAATTCGCCGACGGGTACCCGATGCCCTGAGCTCGGCCAAACTAAAGGCAACAGAGGAAGAACGCAGCATGACAGGCAAATACAACCAGCCGCTGGGCGGCAACGAGATGCCGCGGTTTGCAGGCATTGCGTCGATGTTTCGTCTGCCAGTGGCCACCTCCGCTGAGAATCTCGACATTGCACTGCTTGGCGTCCCGCTGGATATCGGCACCAGCAACCGCAACGGCACCCGCTATGGGCCGCGCCAGATTCGCTGTGAATCCGTCCTGGTCAGGCCCTACTCCATGGCGACCGGCGCGGCGCCCTTCGATTCCTTCCAGATAGCGGACACCGGCGATGTGGCGATCAACGCGTTCAACCTGCAACAGTCCATCGGCATCATCGAAGACCACTACGCGCGCTTGCTGGAGCACCCGGTAAAGCCCGTCTCCATGGGGGGCGACCACACCATCAGCCTGCCCATCCTGCGCCAGCTGGCCAAAAAGCACGGACCGCTCGCGCTGGTGCACGTCGACGCCCACACCGACATCAACGACTCCATGTTCGGCGAAAAAATATGCCATGGCACCATATTCCGCCGCGCCATTGAAGAGAACCTGGTGGACCCGAAGCGCATGATCCAGATTGGCCCGCGCGCTACCGGCTACTCTGCGGACGATTTCGACTGGGCGCGCCGGCAGGGTGTCCAGGTGGTCACCGGCGAGGAGTGCTGGTACCAGTCACTGGCGCCGCTGATGACCGAGTTTCGCGCCAGGATAGGGCCGGAGACCCCGGCTTACCTGACCTTTGACATCGATGGCCTGGACCCGAGCGTGGCACCCGGCACGGGAACGCCGGAGCCGGGCGGATTGATGGCTTCCCAGGGACTGGAGGTTATACGCGGCTGCCATGGATTGAACCTCGTGGGCGCCGATCTTGTTGAGGTCTCTCCGCCCTATGACAGCAGCGGCAACACCGCACTGCTCGCGGCCAACCTGGTTTTCGAAATGCTGTGCAGCTTTCCGGGCTGCAAGCGCAGGGACCAGGCTACGCGCGCAATGCCCTGATGACGCGCTCGCACTCGTCGCGCTCCAGGAAACGGCGCGTGGGATAGCCGGAGCCCTCGCTGAGGGCGGCGTCCACCAGCGCGTCTACATCCTCTTCGCGTATAACGTCGGTTGTTTTCGGAATGCCAATTTCAGCATTCAGGGCCCATACCCGGTCGATAAGCTTCTGCGCGAGAGCCGCCGGGGACTCCGAGGTATCCCCGAGGCCGCTGTGGACCGCGAGCTCGGCAAGTTTGTCGGTTGCGGCCCCCTTCATAAGTTCCAGGATGTGCGGCAACACCATCGCATTCCCCAGCCCGTGGGGGACACCGTATTTCGCGCCCAGGTTGTGTGACACCGCGTGCACGTAGCCAACCATGGCGTTGGTAATGGCGAGCCCGCCGTAGTAGCTCGCCTGTGCCATGGCCTCGCGGGCCTGGAGGTTATCGCCATTGCGACAGGCCTCGGGCAGGTTCTCAAATACCAGTCGCACAGCCGCTACCGCAAAAAAATCGGTATCTGGCGTGCCCCAGGTTCCGATATAGGCTTCGATGGCATGCGTCAGGGCATCCATGCCCGTGGCCGCGGTGATATGCGGCGGCAGGCCCCGCATCAGTTCCGGGTCCAGCGCCGCCGCCCTGGGTATCAGCGCCACGTCGACAACACCGCTTTTCTCGTGGGTGACATTGTCCGATACGACGGCGATGAAAGTTCCCTCCGAACCGGTACCCGCGGTGGTTGGAATGGCAAAGAGCGGCAGTGCCGGTAACTTGCACTGGTTGAGTCCCTTGCAGCTCTCCGCATTGCAATCGTTGGCGGCGGCAAGCGCGACAACCTTGGCGGTGTCGATCGAGGAGCCGCCGCCCAGAGCCAGCACGCTGTCGCAGCCCGACTGCCGGAGCAGGGCAATACCGTCGTCAACCACCTGCGTGGTCGGGTCGGGTTTTACCCCGTCATAGATCACTGTTTCGACTCCCATTGAATTTAGGCTCGCCACAATACCGTCCGCGATACCCAACTCCAGCAGCGGTTTGTCGGTGACGACAAGAATTTTACACAGGCCGAACTGGGCGATGGTCCTGCACAGGGTCACACTGGAACCCGCCCCCGAGAACATCAATGGCTTGGGCTGGGGTTTGCTGAACACCCGCCGCATGAGTGACAGTTTGCCCCGGTAGAACAATTCCTTATGGAATGCCGGCATTATGAAACCTCCGTTACGTCAGGCCTCGCGACAAAACAAGGCGATGAGCGCCGCGGTTTCGCGGCTGATCTCCGGGCAGGCCGTGGCGAAAATCTCGATACCATGGGTAGTACCCATCACCTGGCGACAGCGCGCGGGCACACCGGCCCGAAGTAACGCCCGGTAAAACTCAATTCCCTCATCGCGCAGCGGATCGCATTCGTTGACGCTGATCACCGTGGGCACCAGACCTCGCAACTCCTCATCCGAGGCGAAACTGGGCCAGGCAAGCGGGTTGCCGTTCTCGAACTCCTCGATGCCATAAGCCATCGCGCCGCGATTATTGTGCAAATCGAGCAGCAGTCCGTTGTTCTCGATGGAGGACGGGAAGCGGTCCTGCGGCCAGGCGCCGGCAATATAGGGACAGAGGGCGTACAGACCGCGAATGAGCCCGAGGTCGCCGTCCCGTTTCAGTTTCAAGCCCGTGGCGAGGGTGAGGTTGCCGCCGCCGCTCTCCCCCGCCACTATGATGTGGCCGGCGTCGATGTTGAGTGTAGCTGCATTATCGGCCAGCCACTTCACGCCGGACACACAGTCATTCAGCCCCGCCGGAAACGGCGCGACCTCCTCCGCCGACGACGGGGTAAGGCAATTGCGAAAATCCACCATGGCGACGGCCACACCCTGGGCGGCAATGATCTTGCCCCAGGCCCGGTACATACCTACGAAGCAACTCATGCTTTGCATACCGCCACCGTGGATGTAGTACACGCAGGGCAGGGTTTCGGCGGAAGCGGGCCGGATGAACTGCACCTTGATGGTATTGCCGTCCGGGTTCGAGACGAATTCATGGGTGGAGATATCGAGACCGGCCGAAGGCGCCACGCGCTCGTTGTCCACCAGGCCGAACATCATCTCCATCTGCTTGCGCTGGGCTACCGCCTCCGGCGTATTGGCCTCATCGAGTGCCTGCTGACGGCTTTCGACGTTGTCAAATACTATTGCCGGCAAGGTGCCCAGGAGCATTTTGATCCTGGGGTCGATACGCGGATCATTTTTCATTTTCGTCATATTTGTTGTCTCAATCTTCGGGAGTGAATTTACGGATGACGAGTGTATGCGCCGCCGCGATGTTTAACTTATGCGAGCCTCGAGCCTGGCCGCGCACAAGCGGCGCGATGACACCCGCTAGGGCCCGGCATCGGCCAACAGCGCCTGGTAGTAGTCGCTGGCCTCGTCAACAATGGACTGTTGCTCGGCCGTCAGCGCGACATCGCCGGCGCTGAACGCCTGGAATCCGGTGGATTGCTCTACAACCTCGTACCAGTGCGCGGCCCAGACACCGTCACTGGCACGGCGACCCGTGGGCCAGTGCAACATCCTGTCACTGTAGGGAATGGCCAGGCGCTCGCAGAGTCGGTGCAAGCCGGCTTCGGGATCCGCCAGAAACCGGGTGGCGTCGATAACCGGGATGTCCTGCCCGGTGATGGCCGTGATTTCCGTGTACAACTCATACTGGCGCAGGATACCAATGTCGTCCTGGGTAACGGATTCGCGTTTCCTGGCGTAGGAGGCCACCACGTATTTGGGATCGCGGATCAGGAAGCAGTTGCGCAGGGCGGCGGTCCAGTCGAGTTCGATTTCATGCAGCATGTGGTGCGTCATGTGCTTCTGGTAAACAATGTCCGCGTCATCCAGGTCCCGCACCAGGGCGGCCGTAACGTCAGTCCAATCCGTCGGCTGGCTGGCGATAACCTGTTCCCGCATCGGGTGCGCCATTCCCGTGGCGTGCAGGTAGTACGCATAGAAGGGTTCATCCACCACCACCGTATCGTCGCGATTCTCGAAAGAGCGCATCATGGCAGTCGAGATATTGCGGGGCCCCGACCACATGCCGATCCTGATGGTCATAGCCGGCCCGTTTCCCGTTCGATTTTTTCCAGGTAAAGACCGCGCAGGCGCGCCAGCATCGGCCCCGGGCGCCCACTGCCGATCTTGCGCCCATCAATTTCCACGACCGGCGCGGCGCCGGCAAAGGTGCCGGTAACAAACGCCTCGTCGGCGCCATAGACATCGGTGAGACTGAAGTTGCGCTCAAAGACAGGAATGTCGTTTGCCTTGCACAGGTTGATGATGGACCTGCGAGTGATACCGTCCAGGCAGTAATCACCTGAGGACGTCCAAACTTCATCGCCTCTAACAATAAAGAAATGGGTGGAGTTGCAGGTGGCGACAAAGCCGTGGGGGTCGAGCATCAGCGCCTCGTCCGCACCCGCCTTCGCAGCCTGGATACAGGCGGTGATGCAGTTGAGCTTGGAGTGGGTATTGAGCTTGGGGTCCTGCACATCGGGGTAGCCGCGCCTGACATGAACGGTAAACAGGCGGATGCCCCGCTCGATGATTTCCTCCACGGGCGCCTTGTACTCGGCAATGATGACCACGGTGGGCGGGGTGATCGTCATGCGCGGGTCCTGGTAGGGTGTCGACTTCACACCCCGCGTAACCATCAGCCGGATGTGCACACCGGTTTCCATATCATTGGCCCGGCAGGTCTCGTAGATGCGCTCCAGCATGGCCTCCGGACCCACGTCCATTTCCATATCCAGGGCTTTCGCCCCTTCGTACAGGCGCCGCATATGCTCCCTGGCGAATAGAACCTTGCCCTTGTGAAAACGCAGACCCTCCCAGATGCCATCGCCCAGAATGTATCCCGAATCAAACACCGAAACCTTGGCATCCTCGCGCCTGAACAACTCGCCGTTGATGTTGATCTTGATATTTTCGTTGCGGGGATCAATCTGGTGGTCGTGCGTGCCTTGTGCCATAGCCGTCTATTCCCATGCTGAACATCACAGTGGGGAACGAGTATATAGGCAACAGCTCGGGCTTTGAATGGCGTGATTACATCCCGGGTCGATAATCGTTTAACCTTGACCGTGACGAATCGATCAATGGAAAGCGGAGCGGAAATCATGACCAGACTATCTGCAGCCATAACGGCCTGCCTGTTCGCCTCTATTGCCCTCGCACAGGACTCCGTGAATACGAGCGATTTCAAAGCCCTGCTGGATGAACACTGGCAGCGCGCCCAACAGGAGCAGATTTTTTTCCGAACCGACTCCGATTCCTACCGGCCCAACGGCAGGCTGGCCGAAGTCTCTGACCAGGCCAGGGCACGCCGGCAGGCTTTCAACGAATCTGTTCTCAATCGCCTGAACAGGATCGACAGGAGCGCCCTCAGTGACCAGGACAAACTCAATTACACCGTCTTTCGCTATGAGCGCGAGGCCGAGCGCGAGTCCTATGAATACCCGAACCACCTGTTTCCCTTTAACAGCCTGTCGGGATACCACAGCTACTTCGCCGATGCGCCCGCCAACATGGCCTTTAACGCAGTGGCGGATTATGAGCGCTATCTTGTAAGCCTGGCTGACTTCCCGCGCTACAATCGCGAGCACATCGAGCTGCTCGCGCAGGCCGTGGAGAGCGGCTACACGCAGTACTGCGGATCAATCGCCGGCTATGAAAAGAGCATCAGCAAATACATAGTGCAGCAACCACGGGAAAGCGCCTTCTACGCCCCGTTCAAGACCATGCCTGACACAGTTGCCCCCGCAGTGCAGGCAGACCTGCGCAAACAGGCCCTGCAACTTATCGAGAAGGAAGTGCTTCCTGCCTACGGCGAGTTGTACCGCTTCTTTGTGGAGAGTTACCTGCCCGCCTGCCGCGCTGAAGCCGGAATCTCATCACTTGACGGCGGCGCTGAATTCTACGCCCACCTGCTTCGCTTTTTCACTACCACCAATATGACGCCGATCGAGATTCACGAGCTGGGATTGAGCGAGACCCGGCGAATTCGCGCGGAGATGGAAGCGATCATCAACAAGCTCGGCTTCGAGGGCAGCTTCAGTGAGTTCCTCGATTTTATGCGCACCGACCAGCGCTTCTATGCCGCTGACTCCCGCGACCTGCTGGAGAAAACCGCGCTGATAGCCAAGCAAATGGATGGCATGATGCCCTCCCTGTTCGGCCACCTGCCCAGGAATACCTACGCAGTCCGCCCCGTTGAAGGGCGCGGTGCCTACTACATGCCCGGGGCGACCGATGGCTCCGCACCCGGCGTCTATTACATCAACACCACCAATCTCGCGGCACAGCCCCTGTACAATCTCGAGGCGCTGACACTGCACGAGGCGGTTCCCGGTCACCATCACCAGACCGCGCTGGCAATGGAACTGGACCTGCCGGAATTCAGGAAGACCACCTACCACGCCGCGTTCGGCGAGGGGTGGGGGCTGTATGCCGAGCGCCTGGGGCTGGAAGCCGGGTTCTATACCGACCCGTACAGCAACTTCGGGCGGCTCACCTACGAAATGTGGCGCGCAAACCGGCTGGTGGTGGACACCGGGATTCACGCTTTCGGTTGGTCCCGGCAGCAGGCCATCGACTACCTGATGGCAAACTCGGCACTGACGCTCCCGGAAGTGGAATCTGAAATCGATCGCTACATCACCTGGCCGGGACAGGCGACTGCCTACAAGATCGGCGAGCTCAGCATACGGGCGCTGCGCGAAAAAGCGGAGACAGCGCTGGGCCCCGCGTTCGACATCAGGCAGTTCCACGACGTGGTGGTGGGCAACGGCTCGGTGCCCATCGCGGCGCTGCAGGACATTGTCGATGAGTGGATTGCCGGCCAGTTGCAATAGATCGCCAAGTCGGGCGCGCCCTGCGGCTACATTCCGGCAGCAATCACGCCGCCGCAGCCTCGATGCGAGCCCGTGATAACAACCGCTCGCGGTCCGGTGGCGGCGTCTAATCCACCCTGCGCCGCTGCAGCCAGTGTTCCCGGGCCTGGAAGCTGTGTGTCACCGACTCTCTTTCCGCGGCCGTCAGCCCGGGGTGCCACAGCTCGAAGATCAGGACGACGCGCGGGCTGTCGCTCTCGTTCCAGGCGCTGTGCTGCCAGGTGTCATCGAACACCATCAACTTTCCGGCCCGGGGCTCACGCGTTTCCTCGTGAACTTTGAGACCGCAACCGGCCGGCACCTCAATCGGCAGGTGCGCCGTCAGTATGGCGCTGGAAACACCGTAGTGCTCGGGTATCCGGGTATGCGGCGCCAGCACCGATATAAATACCTCCGATGGCTTGCCCTGCCTGGTGGCGACAGGAACCTGATCCAGCGCCGCCAGTGTTTTCGGGAACTTGCCGACAACCTTCTGATTGGCCACGCCACCGCTGTACAGGTGGACCGACGCCCAGTTCATCCGGTTTACCAGCGGCTCCCACTGTGCCCCCTCCAGGCGGTGACTGTCCCTGAGATAGGGCCTGCCGTCTGCCTGGATATCCAGTCCGCCCAGAATTTCCTCACGGATGGCCGGGAATTGCCGCTCCAGTTGCTCGCTCCAGGGGAGTGAGCCCGGATCGTAAAAGGCAGGGGACTCGTCGTGCCTGATGTAAAAGACCTGGGCCCGCTGTAGCGGATGCTCGTACTCCACCGGACGCGCATCGGCTAGCGGCCAGACCGCGTCCCTGATCCGGGCGGTGACGGCTGTACTCTCCAGTGCCGCCACTGTATTCACATGCAGATCGGTGTGGTGCCGACACAATGCCTGCCACGCGGTTTTCGACATCTGTGCCACCGCCGGGTTGGTTTGCGGGTTCCTCCACAGTGACAGTAAATCGGGGGCCACACCCTCCCCAAGGGAAAAAACCTGCACCGCCTTGTCAATATTGCCCAGTTCCAGGTGCAGGCAGCCCAGGGTCAGGTAGACCATCTTGCTGCGCGGGTTGGCACGCCAGCAGTCCTGGTAGGCCCGCGCCGCCTCATGCAGCTTGCCCTGCCGGTACAGCGCCTGCCCAAGCCGGGACTGAAGCTGTGCATTTTCAGGCGCTTGCCGCAGCAGCGCCCTGAGGTGCGTTTCCGCGGCGGCGAAGTTACCGCCCGCCAGCGCCAGGTCAGCGAGAAAACGCAGGGATGACAGGTGTTGGGCGTCACGCGCCAGTATCTGCCTGCACACGCGCTCGGCGGAACGCATGTCCCCATTCCGGGAAAACGACTCCGCCTGGTTTTCCAGTTCACTTATGGATGCCATTACATATATCCCGTTATCAGCTCGGCGCCAAATCACCGGATCACCGGCAGAGGCGTATTCGCTGCAAAAGCAGTATCAGCCAGCCTGAAGAGCTGCCAGGTACTGAATCTCATCGGCGCAACATCCTGCCACCCAAAGGCGTCGGCAGTCCAGCGGCATGCGCCGGGACAGGCCCTGCCGGGCGACCATCCGGCAGCCCGGCGTCACTGTCATAAAACTTTACATTTGCCGCCTTGACCCGCAAGCCCGGCGAACACACGCTTTTGATAACACTACATAATATTGAAAAAGGTACGAATATTGCAGTTCACACATCAATGATGAGCGCCCATTAAATGGCGACCGCCAGCCTTGCAAACAATAAGGTAATTGGGAGTGACTGCAATGAACTGTTTGACGAAGCGCCTGCTGCTTACCGCTTCAATCGGGCTATTTGGCCTCGGCGCGAGCGCTTCACACGCGGTGATGATTGATTTCGACGACCTCGCCGACGCCACCATCGTCACCAACCAGTATCGCGGTGTGGTTTTTTCCGCCGAGGTGGGGAACGTCATCACCTTTTCCCGGGTGCCCTACAACGGCGCCTCGGAACCCAGCGTGATTTCAGTGGATGTCACACCGGGCTTCGGCACAGTCATCCTGGACTTTACCCTGCCGGTGAATAATCTGATGTTCGTGGTGGTCGGCTTGAACGCTGGCGGCGACATCGGTGACGTGAGCGTCACCCACGCGGGCGGCTTCAGCATTGTCGACATGATCGGCATCGGCAGGGACGAACCGATCGCAATGGATCTTTCCGCATACCTGGGCGTCAGCCGGATCGCCATCGGCGGAATCACCGATGAACGCGGTGTCGGTTACGACAACTTCTCGTTTGACGTACAGGCCGTGCCGCTGCCGGCAGCAGCCTGGCTGTTCGGTTCCGCCCTGTTGGGCCTCGCCGGCCTGGCACGCAGAAAAAGCTGAGTAAAATCGCGCCGCAACAGCCCGCCTGCCCGGTGGGCTTTTTTATTTCCCGCTATTGCAACTATCGCCGTGCCTCCAGTCGCTTTACGCCCCGGCCACCCTCGATTGTAGTCAGATTCCTTTACATAACTCCCAAAGTGGATTTATGTTTATATTGTATATCACTGATGTTAATGGTTTTTTTATAGTTAGGCACAAAATTTGCTGTAGCTTTGTCGACCATTCCAAACTACAGGAAAAAAATCCATGAAAAGCAATTGTTCACCGATAAAGCTGCTGCTTGTAGCGCTACTGATATGCACTCCGGTCGCATCCGTAAACGCGGGAGCTATTTTGTCCAACTTGCCTGGTATAAGCGGCGGTACGTCTGTGAGTACCAACCTAGGATTGGGGCCCGACCTGTTTGATCGCTCCAAGGCCGTGGGACTGACCATGGATGCCGTGGCCATGACCTTCGTCTCGTTGGAAGCGTTAATCTCAAATGAGACACCTGACTCGATCCTCTCGGGCGGCATCTATACTGATGTGGGCGGCAACCCAGGCGCTCTGGTAGCGGCGTTTACACCGGTGAATGTGGCGTCCAATTTTGGGCCCAGCATCGTGACTCTGACGACCGCCGCCTCCTCGGTACTGGCTGCAAACACCTCCTACTGGTTCCTGCTGGACGGCCCGGGCACCGAAAACTTACTTCTCTGGGATAGCCTCGCTCCCAACACCGCACCTACAGCGACGGGCGTGGCGTATGACGGGTACCGCTTCTCCAGCGATGGCGGCACCTCCTGGGCCGTCTCCGGAATTTTTAATGGGGTGCGGATCAACGCCACCGCTGCCGCTGCTGTACCTGCACCGGCGACCCTTGCCCTGCTGGGGCTCGGGCTTGCAGGCATCGGCTGGTCGCGCCGCAAAGCCGCCTGAAAAGTCTTTGAATCAGAGCCCACCTGCCCGGTGGGCTTTTTTTTGCGCGCCCTTTCGCGGGGCGTCCGTAACCGTCCCGGATCAATCCAGCAGCAGGCTCGCCAGGCGCTTGCGGTGGTGCTGGGCGTCACCGTACTGCTGTTGGCTCCACTGGGCGCGACGTATGTAGAGTTGCGCGTCACACTCATAGGTGAAACCCATACCGCCATGGAACTGCACGGCCCGGTCGCCCGCATAGAGCAGCGTCTCGGTGGCGTGGGCTTTTGCCATGCGGCAGGCAATTTCCGCGTCGCGATCCAGTGGGCCCTCGCCCAGCAGCGTTGCCGCGTGATAGATGAAGGAGCGACCGCTGTCCACGGCGGTGAGGATGTCCACGGTGGGGTGTTTCAGGGCCTGGTATGAGCCTATGAGTTTGCCGAACTGTTTGCGGGTTTTCAGGTAATCGACGATCGTATCCAGGCAACTCGCCGCACTGCCGGTAGCTTCCGCCGCCGTCAGCAGGGCGCCGAGCAGGTACAGGTCCCGCAGTGCAGTGACAACGGCGCCGCCCGTGATCAGGTCGCCCTCGGCCACCGCCACTCCGCCGAAATTGACGCTGGCACTGCGCCGGGTCTGGTCGATCAGGGTATGGGGTGAGATCGCGTCCCCAGACAGTTGCCCGGCCCGCACAATCGCCAGGGCCGGCGCCCCGTGGTGCTCGATCACCACGACAAAGAGGCTTGCAGCCGTGGCATCGGCGACGAACTTCTTGCTGCCCTGCAGTACTCCGCCCGCGTCCAGGGTGCAGGTAATCCTGCTTTCACCCCAGTCCGCGTTCTCCAGCAGGGCGACCGTGGCGGTAGCGCCCGCTGCAATATCCGCCAACACCGACTCCATCGGACCCTCACCCCCGGCCCGCAGCAGCAACTGCGCAGCCAGCGTTGTGCTGATCAACGGCGTTCCCAGCATGGCACGGCCCATGGCCTCGACCACCGGCACCACCGTGGCCATGCCCATGCCCGAGCCGCCGCAGGACTCGGGCAGGGCGATACCCGTCCAACCCAGGGCAACCATCTCATCCCACAGCGCGGGGTCATAACCCGACCCGGTTTCCAGTTGCGCCCGCACGGCCGCTATCGGGGATTTTTTCCTGCAGAACTCCCGTGCGACATCCAGCAGCATGGCCTGTTCTTCGCTGAAGCTCAGCGCGGTATTTCCAATTACTGACATGGCTTTGCTCCCTACTTCGGCAGGCCGAGGATATGCTCGGCGACAATATTGGCCTGCACCTGGCTGGTGCCGCCGCCGATGGTGGCGGAAAAACTGTTGAAATAGGCACGCTGCCAGAAACCGCCCTGGCGCGCCTCGGGATCGCCCACGTAAAGCCCGCCGGCGGCACCCTGCAGGTTGATGGCAAACTGGCGCATGCGCCGGGTCATCTCGGTGGTGCGCAGTTTGTGGGACAGCATCAGGGAGTGGGGATAATCCGATGTCAGCGCCGGGACTCGTGCGCGCCGGTCACCCAGCGCGATGGACTTCTCCTCCATGATCATCTTCACCAGTTGGTCGCGCATGACCGGGTCTTTCAGCACCGGCTCGCCATCGCGCGCCACGTCCCGCAGTTCCTCGATCATATCGTCTATGGTCACCCGCACCATCATCAGGCCACCGGCTGCGCCGGCTTCCGCGCCGCGCTCGTACTGCAGCGTCTGCATGGCTATTTTCCAGCCCTGCCCCTCCTCGCCCATCAGGCAGTCGGCGGGAATACGGGCATCGGTGAAGAAGGTCTCGGTGAAGCCATATTCTCCGGTGATCTTGCGTATCGGACGGGTCTCGATGCCCGGCACATTCATGGGCGCAAGGAAATAGGACAGGCCGTCGTACTTGCGGGCGGCATCGGGATTCGTCCTGGCCAGCAGGATCATGTAGCGGGCGAAATTCCCCATGGTGGTCCAGATTTTCTGGCCGTTGAGAACATACTCATCGCCATCGCGCACGGCGCGAGTCTGGGCGTTGCCCAGGTCGGAACCGTGGTCCGGCTCGGAAAAACCCTGGCACCAGATATCCTCCGCGCTGAGGATGCCTTTCAGGTAGCGCGCTTTTTCCCGCTCGGTGCCCATGTCGATAATCAGGGGCCCGGCCCAGCCGAGACCGATGACGTTGAAACAGATGGGAACCGCGTGGCGGCGCATCTCCTGATCGGCAATAGCCTGGTAGCCCCGCTCCATGCCACCGCCGCCGTACTCTTCAGGCCAGGCCATGCCCAGGTAACCGGCGGACCACACCTTGTGCTGCCATTCCCGCAGGAACTCCAGCTGGCGCTCATCGCCCACTTCCATGAATGTCTGGGGCAGCAGAAAACCGGGATCGGCCGGTTTGTTTTCCTTCATCCAGGCCGAGACCTGGTCCCGAAAATCCTTCGCTTCCTGTTTGCTGATACTCATCGTTCACACATCCTTACTTACCTGGTACTCCATGTATAGTGAATGCTAACTTACAGCCCGTACTGCCGCGCCGCCAGGTCCCGCATGATCTCCTCGGAACCACCGCCGATGGCGTTTACCCGCACCTCCCGATAGATGCGCTCCACCCTGTTGCCGCGCATATAGCCGATACCGCCGAGGATCTGCATAGCCTCCCGGGCACAGAACTCCATGGTCTCACTGGCCTGCACCTTGAGCAGGGCGATATCACCGGGATTCGCATTGCCGGCCTCGATCGATTCGTAACATATCCTGATATAAGCCTGGGTTGCGTTCAGTTTCTGCTTCATCTGGGCGATCTTGTGCCGGATTACCTGGTGATCAGCCAGTCGCTTGCCGAAGGTCTTGCGCTCCCGCGCCCAGGCCACGGCCTCCTCCAGGCAGACCCGACCCAGGGCTTCCATGCCGGCCGCCATGGCCATGCGCTCGGCGTTGAAGTTGGTCATGATTACCAGGAAACCCCTGTTCTCCTCGCCGATCAGATTGCTCACCGGCACCCGCACATTGTCAAAATACAGGGTGGCTGTATCGGACGCCCACCAGCCCTGCTTCTTGTCGAGCTGGGTGCGGCTGAAGCCTTCGGCATCGGTTGGAATCAGCAGCATGGAGACACCGCCCGCGCCGGCGCCGCCAGTGCGCACCGCGGTGGATACCCAGTTGGCGCGCATCCCGCCGGTGATGTAGGTCTTGGAGCCATTGACCACAAAGTGATCGCCGTCGCGCACCGCGGTGGTGGCCAGTTGCGCCACGTCCGAGCCACCCCCGGGCTCGGTGATTCCCAGCGCAATATGTTTCTGTCCCGCCAGCACGGGTGGCGCCACCATCTCCTTGAGCGCCTGGCTGCCCCAGTTGATCACCGGCGGCAGACCGATACCGTGCACCATCAGGCTGGCGGCGATACCGCCAACGCCTATGCGGGCCAGCTCTTCATTGACGATCCAGCTGTGCCAGACATCGATACCCTCCCGGGTACCGCCGAACTCCTCCGGGTAACCCAGGCCCAGCAAACCCACCGCCGCCGCCTTGGGCCACAACCCGATAGGAATATGTCCCGCTTCGTCCCAGTCCTCGGCGTGGGGCATGATTTCGGTGTCGATAAAGCGGCGCAGCTGGGTGCGCCACTCCTCGTGCTCGGGACGGAAGTTGGGATTTGGCAGACGGGCGCTGTCGAATTCCAGTGGCATAGGCTTGCTTCCTGTGGGGCTGAAAAACTGGCCATTGATTGTACGGCCACATTGTCCCCAAGACACCGGCTTTGGTGCCAATCACAGGGGAAAAGGCGACACCGGGCCGCGGGAATCCCCCATAGGCCCGGGGACGAAACTTTCCCCCAGAGAGGCGCGAACGGGCAGCTGTGGCAAAAACGGTCTATATAGTAACGGCAAGCATGACACTTTAAGCCCCCGGGGAACTGTATGGAACCCGAACCGCGCAAGTCATCCACCCGGCGCCTGACCATTGTCGCCCAGGACCCATCCGTCACCATCAATAATCGAATCCTGACCACCCAGGTTGAAGTGCCGGCGGAATTTCTCGCCCGCGGCCCCTGCGGCTCGCGGGTGCATGTCATCGACTACGATTCCTCCACCGGCACGCTCTACGAACCCTTCGCCTACCCGGTAAATCCGGAAGGGGCGCTCGAGGACCCGTTCTCCAGGCCCAACAAGCGCACAGTGATGACCAACCCCGGCTTCCACGCCCAGAACGTCTACGCAATTGTGATGCGCACCCTGGGCCGCTTCGAATACGCGCTGGGGCGACGGGTGAGCTGGGGTATTCCGGGGCATCAACTGAAAGTGGCGCCGCACGCCTTCGCGGACGCCAACGCCTTCTACTCGCGCGAGGACGAGTGCCTGGCCTTCGGCTACTTTCCCGGCGAAAAGGACATGGTTTTCACCTGCCTGTCCCACGACGTGATAGCGCACGAGACCTGCCACGCGCTCATCGACGGCCTGCGCCACCACTTTATGACGCCATCGTCCCCCGACCAGGCCGCCTTCCACGAGGGTTTCTCCGACATCGTGGCACTGCTGTCGGTGTTCGCCCTGCGCGATGTGGTCCACGCGCTGCTGGATCGGCCGACCGGCGCGGAAGCGGGCCTGGCCCAGTCGCCCGAGGGCCTGATCAAGCGCAGCTCGGTCACCATGGAAGCGCTGAAGCATTCGGTGTTACTGGGCCTCGCCGAGCAGATGGGCCAGGAACTGTCTGCGGTTCGGGGGCGGGCTCTGCGCCAGTCAGCGCTGCTGTCACCGGCCGGGTCCTATATGAAGGACCCGGCTTATATGGAGCCGCACCGGCGCGGTGAAATCCTGGTCGCGGCCATGCTGAACGCGTTTATACGCGTACTTTCGGAGCGCCTGCGCGGACTGGGATCCGTGTCGGAGAACTACCTGAACCGCGGCCGGGTGGCGGAGGAAGCGGCCGATTGCGCCGCCTACCTGCTCACCATGTCCATTCGCGCACTGGATTACGTACCACCGGTGCACCTGGATTTTCGCGACTTCCTGAGTGCGCTGCTCACCGCCGATCACGAGATTCGCCCCGACGATTCACGCTACCAGTACCGCGACAGCCTGCGCCAGTCCTTCGACCGGTTCGGGATCACGCCCGGCGCGGCAAGCTATGCCGGCGTACCCACCCCGGACGGCCTGTGGAACCGGTTCGACGACACCGGCTTCAATTATGACTGCGTCCATTTCGAGGATCTGGGACGCGACAGGGATGAGATGTTCCGCTTTGTCTGGGAGCACCGCGAAAGGCTCGCGCTGGCACCCGACGCCTACACCGAAATCGTCTCCCTGCGCCGCTGCCATCGCATCGCCCCCGACGACGGCTTCCCCCTGCGCGAGACCGTGGCGGAGTGCCGCCAGCGCGTACAGCTGACCGCCGCCGAATTGCAGCCGCTGTACGGCATCGAAAAACCACCCGACATGCCAGCCTCGCTCCAGCTCACGCTGCACGGCGGCACCACCCTCATCTTCGACGAGTTCGGGCGGGTGAAGTTCTCGATAAGCAACAGCATCCTCAACCGCGAGAGACAGGCCGACCACCTCAGATACCTGTGGAAATACGGCTATTTCGACAAGGGCGCCTCGCTGCGCCAGCGGTTTTCCCGTATCCACCTGCGGCGCAGCATGGACCTTGCCAAGGACATCGAGGAGGAGTGGTAAGCGATGAAACCCTGCGACACCCCGGCTAACAGGCCGGACACAGCCCCAAGGCCCAGTAAAACCACCGTCCGCTCCTACCAGGTAGGTTTCGGTGACTGCTTCCTGCTGTCGGTGCATTACGACGACAACCCCGACATCGGCACCCGTCATATCCTCATAGATTGCGGCAGCACCGCCATGCCCAAGTACAAACCCGTGCGCTCCCTGCGCGATGTCGCGGACAACATCAGGAGCGTCACCGGCGGCAAACTCCACGGCGTGGTGGCAACCCACCGCCACAAGGACCACATCGGCGGGTTCGCGGGAGCGGCCGGGGATATCATCATGGCGCTGCAACCAGAGGTCGTGGTGCAACCCTGGACCGAAGACCCGACAGCGCAGGTGGACGCAAGGGCGCCAGTACCGGCAAGCCGCAAAGGACTACATGCCGCCACCCTGATGAATATGCAGAAGGTAGCCGACTGCGCGCTACAGGAAGTGCGCAGCCGCAAAGGCGCCATCGCCAGTGGCGTACGCGACCAGATCGAATTCATCGGCGATGACAACCTGAGCAATAAGGACGCGGTAGAGAATCTCGCCGCCATGGCCAATGGCAACAACCACTACGTACACTACGGAATGACATCGGGCCTGGAGGAAGTATTGCCCGGCGTTACTATCCATGTACTGGGCCCCCCCAGCCTGGAGCAGAGCGACCAGGTTCTCAGCCAGCGCTCCCGCGACGCCGATGAGTTCTGGCACTTCCAGGCCGCCGCCGGCCGCAGTGCCGCATCGCAAAAGCGCCTGTTTCCCAAGGCGGATATTTGCAGTACCCGCCAGAAGGGGCGGCTGCCCATAGAAACCCGCTGGTTTCTACCCAGGCTCGACCGAATTCGAGGCGAGCAGTTGTTGCAGATTGTGCGCTCCCTGGATCACGCGATGAATAACACCAGTCTCATTTTGCTGTTCGAGGTGGGGCGTCGCAAATTCCTGTTCGCCGGCGATGCGCAGATCGAAAACTGGGAGTATTGCCTCAAGACGGCAAGCGATCGCCAGTCTGTGCTAAGGCTTCTGGAGGATGTGGATTTTTACAAGGTGGGACATCACGGCAGTCTGAACGCAACGCCGAAAACCCTGTGGAACCTGTTTCGCAAACGCAATAAGACTGACAGCCCGGAGCGCATGTCAACGGTGGTGTCCACCATGGGAGGCAAGCACGGTTCGGACAGCCGCGGCACCGAAGTACCGCGACGGAAATTAACCGATGCGCTGAAAGAGGAAACTGACTACCTGACAACACAAACCCTTCGCGGCAAAGATGCGTTTTTCCACCAGCAGGAGTTTGATGCCTGGGTGTGATTTGGCGGTCCGTTTTTTTGTTCGGGGTATTAGCCTGGCAATCAGATCGCGGTTGATAGCGAGACATCGGGTTCGTTCCTGCTATCGGCTCTGACCGGGAAAGCGTTTTCGCCCGCTTCCCCGATACTTGCGAACAAAAACGCTTTCCCGCCCAGAGCCTTTACTGCGGCATTTGCGTAAGACATTGCTCTGATTTCGAGTCTCAAACGAGGGTGCGGACACCAGAAGTGCAATTCGTTCGCAAGTATCGGGGAAGCCACATTCCATAACCCACACGCAACATCAATCTCATTGCCAGCACGCAACCAGGGTGCGGACGTCAGGAGTACAATTCGTCCGCAAGTATCGGGGAAGCGGGCGAATTGTACTCCTGGCGGCCGGACCCGCTGGCAACAGCACCAAACTAACTGCCAGCACCCCCCAAATGGCAAGGATGACTTGTCGTACACTGACAGGTATCTTGCGCGGTACAAAAACCACTTCCCCCCGCGGAGATACAATGAGAACCGTGATCCTCACCTTCCTGCTCCTGGCCGCATCTTCAAGCTACGCCCAACCCAAAATGCAACAAGGTTTCGACCCGATGGGCCCGCAGATAAAAACACTGCAGTCCGCCTCCTCGGGGCGAACCATAGCCTACATTGACGAGGGTGAAGCAGACTGGCGCCCGGTGGTATTTGTCGGTGGCGGTGGCACCAGTGGCCGGGTATTCGCTCTCATGGAATTTCTGCGCACCACCCGCGAAAACATGAAACTGCGCTTTATCTCCGTCGAACGCAACGGCTTTGGGATAACCGCGTATGACAGCGAGCTTGGCTACGCGGACTACGCCGATGATGTGCGCGAAGTGCTCACACAGCTGGGTGTCACACACTTCAGCCTGTTCGCCATATCCGGCGGTGGCCCCTACTCCGCCGCCATCGCGGCCAGAAACCCCGGGCGCCTCGATTCAGTGCACCTGGCGTCAGCCCTGACCTTTTTCGACCCCGCCGCGCTGGAATGCCAGGTGCCGGCCCAGGCGTTGACGTTTTACACCCACAACCCCATGGACTGGTTCGCGTTTCCCGCGGACAGCCCCGTGCACGGTATTCCGGGGTTCCAGGACGCGGCCTTCGACGACGCCGCCAGAACCTTCAATATGGGCGGGCAGGTCGGGGACCCCGAGGCGCTGTACCACGAACTGCAGTTGTACTGCCTGAACCAGAGCCTGCCGGACCTCGCCGCCGTTTCGGCGCCCGTGTTTCTTTACTATGGCGGGGCCGATGACACCACGCCGCCGGACACGCACCTCGGCCGCTGGAAGCGCGCCTATTCCAATGCAACGGTCAAAACCCGGCTCTACCCGGGAGAAGGGCACGATGTACAGTACCGGCACTTCGACCAGATACTCGTGGACATGGCGGGCTGGGGCGACCGGGTTGTGGTCTGCGACCGCAAGGGAAAGACCAGGCTGGTCAAGGAAAAGCAGCAGCAGAAAGTGATCGCCAAGGGCGGCTCACTGGGCATTTGCGCCTGGCGGACCACGCCCTGATTCGTGCGGACTGACAGGCGGGCTCCAGGTTCCGGCGGGGGCGCCCTGGATAATCGACGCCGCGAACCCAGGAACGGTTCCCGGTGCGGGTCGCCCGCCGGGAATCGCTGGTGTATCAGGTATCCGTAATGACAGCATGCTGGTGGTTGATGGAGGTACCGCCATCCACCGGTATCACCGCGCCGCTCGTGTAGGCTCCCGCCCGCCCGCTAAGGTAGACCGCGATCCCGGCCATCTCCTCGGCCTTGCCCACGCGCCCGAGCAGGCTGTTGCCCTCAATCTCCTGCCGCCGGTTTTCAAAGACGTGATCCGTCATCCTGCTGGGAAAGAAACCGGGCGCTATCGCGTTAACCGTAATCCGGCGGCGGCCTAGTTCCACCGCGAGGTGGCGGGTGAGATGGTGCACCGCCGCCTTGCTGGTGGTATAGGCGTAGTTGCCCATGCCGTGGACCGTGGGAATGTGCAGGCCCTCCATCGAGCCGATGTTGATAACACGGGCGGGGTCTTCCGGCGTTGCAGCCGCCTCCAGCAACGGTGTCAGGTCGCGCGTGAGGGCGAACATCGCCGTCACGTTGACGCGCATTACCTTGTCAAAGGCCGATTCCGGGAAACTCTCGTAATCCGCACCCCAGGCAGTGCCTGCATTGTTTACCAGGATATCCAGGCGCGGCTCAGCGGCAGCTAATTGCTCGCACAGCTGGCGCCTGCTGTCGGGGTCGGAGACATCCCCGGGCAACGCGACACACTCGCCGTACTGGCCGAGCTCCGCCGCCGCGTCCTTACAGGCCTGCGCCTTGCGGGCGGAGATATAGACCCGCGCCCCGGCCTGCAGCAGGCCCTGGCTGATCATGTAGCCGATTCCCCGGGAGCCACCGGTCACGAGGGCCACCTTGCCCTCCAGGGAGAACAGGTGCTGGATGTCGAGGCTGCTATCAGACACGGTATTTATATCCTCTCAAGTTGAACACGATTAGCGGGCAATCAAAGATACGCTAACCGGGGATGGTAGGGCATAGCGTAGCACACGGCGGGAGGGGGAACGGCGGTGGCGGTTGCGGTATCCGGTCCGGCTACTCCGGCATATGGGGGTCATCGTCTTCCTCCCACAGGTGCGGGTGGTCTGCCGGCTGTTCCGCCATGAGTCGCTCAAGTTCGGCCACGTGGCTCGACTCCTCCGCGGCGAAGCTGCGGGCAACTTCGGCGGTTTCCACGTCCTCGCAGTTATCCGCGTAGTCGCTGTAATAGGCCCGGGCGGCCCGTTCATTGTCCAGTGCGAGTTGCATCGCCTGGCGCAGGCTCATGCGATAGTGCAGCGCCTCGTAGCTGGTGGTCTCCGGAGCTTCGGCATCGGGCCAGTCAAACTCCCAGGCCTTGAGATCGGGCAGGGTCATGTCGGCGGCGAGTTCAGCCACCTCCTCCAGGTGGCGGCCGGCCTCGTCAACCATGCGGCGGAAAAAGTCAGCCACCGGTATGTTGCGGTGCTCCCTCATGGATTCCGCCAGTTCCTCGTAACGCTCCTGCGCCTCCGTTTCCAGCTCCGCGGAATGTGCGAGAAAAAGTGCCATTTGCTTGTTCAAGCCGGTATCTCCCATGGTTACACACTGAAGGATGCCGCCAGCGAAGCCAGCGCTGTTTCGTCCACCGCGGTCTCCCCGACCGGGGGCCAGGTCGGGCGTTCCTCGCGGTAAAGCAGGCCGGTCTGGAAACCGTCCTCGTGCAGGAACTGCTTCGCCGCCGCGTCGGCGTCGGCCAGCGGCGGCCCATCCATCTCGCTGACGACGGCCTTCCAGTCGGTCTGCTCCGGACAGAAAGTGATGCACTGGGACATCACGTGCAGAAAACTGAAGCCGGGAAACTCCACCGCCTCGGCTATGAGTTTCGCGATCTGGTTGGGATTGCCAGAATAGCCCCGACCTATCCATGGCGCGCCGGAGGCCAGCGCCAGGGCTGCGGGCTTGAACGGGCGAACGCCGGGGCCATGGGGGGTGAGCTTGCTGTGGTCCCAGTCCATCGGCGTGGTGGGAGATGCCTGGCCCTTGGTCATCCCGTAGACCTCGTTGTCCATGGCGATGTAGGTCATGTTGACGTTGCGACGGCAGGCGTGGATGAAATGATTGCCGCCGATGGAAAAGCCGTCACCGTCGCCACCGAGCGCGAGCACCGTGAGGTCCGGTCGCGCCACCTTGAGGCCCTGGGCGATGGCGAGACCGCGGCCGTGCACGCCGTGGAACCCGTAACTGTCCACATAGGCCGGAAGGCGCGAGGAGCAGCCGATACCGGAAACCAGCACCGTGTCGTCCTTGTCTATGCCCAGGGCGGCCATGGCCTTGGTGATGGCGTTCAGTACCGAGAAATGCCCACAGCCGGGGCACCAGATCGGTTTGACATCGGACTTGAAATCCCTGGCCTTGAGCGGAATTGCCTGCATCATGATTCCATCACCTCCACTACCGCCTGCGCGATATTCTCCGGGGCCAGCGGCACGGGTCCCGCCATGGCATAGCTGTGCAGCGGCTGCTGGAAATCCATTTGCCCCCGCAGGTAATGGAACAGCTGCCTGCTGTGATTCTGTTCTATCACCACGGCCAGGGAACAACCCTCCAGCGCGGCAGCGAGGGCAGCGCTCTGCAGCGGCGCCAGCAGCCGGAGACTGACTACGCGGGTAGACACGCCCTGCTGCGCCAACCGTTCGGCCGCCTCGGCCACCGCGGCCGAACTGGATCCAAAACTGACCAGGCCTACCTGGCCCTCTCCGGAAACTGCGGCCCAATCATCGCCATAATTGAAGTCGGTCAACTTGTTCTGGCGCTTCGCCAACTGCGCCTGGTGGTCTGACTGGCGGGCCGAGGGCGTACCCTTCTCACTGTGTTCGAGACCGTCGGCGGTGAAACGTCGATTCCTGTCGCCGGGATAAGCGACGCCGGAGACGCCATCGTCAGTGAGCCTGTACCGCAGGTACTCGCCGCCCCCCGCATCCGTCGCCTCTGCTTCCACGGCGGGCTCCGGGGGAAACGGCTCACAGCGCCGGGGTTCCGAGACGATAGCCGTCGACTGGCCGATGAACTGGTCGGACAGCACAATCGCGGGGGTCTGCAGTCGCTGTGCCAGCTGCACTGCCCAACCGGTGGTGAACACGCAATCGGCGATATCCAGCGGCGCAAGTACCAGGTGCGGCGCATCCCCGTGCAGGCCGTAGAGCGCGATGTTCAGGTCGCTCTGTTCCGACTTGGTGGGTATTCCGGTGGAGGGCCCCCCGCGCATCACGTTGAAGATAGTCACCGGGGTCTCACTGGCAATCGCCAGGCCGATACTCTCGGTCATCAGCGCAAGCCCGGGACCCGAGGTGGCGGTAAAAGCCGGTACGCCACCGAAAGCCGCGCCTATGGTCATATTGATAGCGGCCAGTTCGTCTTCCGCCTGCAGCAATTGCCCCCCAACCTGTTCGAGGCCGCCCGCCATCCATTCCAGCACATCGGAGGCCGGTGTTATGGGGTAGGCGGCAACGAAGCGTATGCCGGACTCCAGCGCGCCCAGGCCCGCAGCCTGGTTGCCGCTCAGGTACCAGCTGCCCGCAGCTCCCAGGGCGGGCACCGGCAACCGGCAGGCCGGCTCCCTGGCGGCGCCGTGCTCTATGCAGGCAGTGGCGGCATCCCGGTATGCCTCCGGTTTGTTCGCCAGCTTTTGCAGGGCGAGCTCGACCATGCTGGCTGTCGGCAGCCCCAGCAATCTGCCGAGAACCCCCAGTGCCAGCATATTGATGCGACCCTGCGGGTGGCAGGCAGCAGCCAACTCGGCAAATGGCAGGTGAACCAGGTGCGGTTTTGCCGCTGCGACAGCGGCCGGCAGTTCCTGGCCCTCGTCGCACAGTACCCAGCTTTCAGGCTTCAGGCCTATTTCATCCTCGAAGCGGGAAAAATTGTCCCAGTCCAGGGCCACCACCACGTCGTAATGCCCGGCGGCCGTATAGCGTTCACTGTCGGTGAGCTTCAGTAGCGCGGCCGATTCGCCGCCGCGTATCTGCGGCCCATAGGCCTTGCGCAGGAGACCCCTGCCGCCCTCGCGCGCCCAGGCCTGCAACAGCAATTCACCGCAGGAAATTACGCCGGCGCCGCCGGCGCCGGTTATGGCTATGGACAGGTGGTGTTCACTCATAAACGCATTCTTCGTTCGGCTATGCCGTACAGCATACCGTGAGCGGGGAAATACGAAAAACAGCTGCACGGATTTCCGGTATTTACTTGCGCCAGCTCAATGGAACAGGGCAGGCTTGGCGGCAGGGATATCCCGGATTCCACAATGTTACTATAGGGGCGACCAACGGTGCGGCGCCTTGCGGGGCGACGCGGCAACTATTTATGGTCCAGCACGGCAGCTTGCTCGTAAACACTGACAAAGCTGCCTATGCTGGCAAAAACCCAAAGCGGAGCAAGTAATGAAACAGCTTGGCAGCATATTTTTCCTGGCATTCGCGCTCGCTGGCACGAACGGCCTGGCCGCCGACTTTGCGCCACCCGATCCCCGGGTAAAGACCATCGTCGAGGAACTGGACCTGCAACGTGCGGACACGCCCATGCGCAGCAACCCCGCCTGGAAACCGAGGCGGGTAGTCGTCAGCATGCCCGCGGGCGTGGCCCAGCAGATGCCGGAACTGGAAGCGCTGTTGCGCAGCGCCGCAGGCGAGATTGACCTGGTAATCGACACCTCCACCATGGTGCCCAGCGCCGAGACGCTGGCGGACGCGGACGGCTTTATCGGCCTTTGCTCCGGCGCCGCCCTCGAAAACGCGTCGCCCAGCCTGTTGTGGGTGCACAATTACTCCGCCGGCATGGAAAATTGCACCGGCCTGCCGACACAGCTGACCGAGGGGCGGGTGTTTACCAACAGCAAACGCCTTGCCGGCCCGGCCATCGCCGAGCACGCGATTGCCATGCTGCTTTCGTTGTCGACCGGACTCCCCACCTACCAGCGGGCGCAGGTGGAGAATCGCTGGGACCGCTCCAGGGCGGCAGGCCCGAAATTCGGGGAACTGCGCGGCAAGAGCCTGCTGGTGGTAGGGCTGGGCGGCATCGGTACCGAGATCGCCTGGCGCGCCAACAGCCTGGGCATGGAGGTATTGGCCACACGCAACTCTGTGCGGGAGGGGCCTGATTTCATCGAATATGTCGGCCTGCCCGAAGAACTGCCGCTGCTCGCCAGCAAGGCGGATGTGGTGGTGAATGCATTGCCGTTGACTGACCAGACCACCGGAATTTTCGACAAGGCGTTTTTTGAAAGCATGAAACCCGGCGCCATCTTTATCAGCGTGGGTCGCGGCGCCAGCACCGTGACAGACGCGCTGCTCGCGGCCCTGGAGTCGGGCAAACTCTACGGCGCGGGGCTGGATGTCACCGACCCGGAGCCCCTGCCTTCCGACAGCCCCCTGTGGCAGATGAGCAATGTCATCATCACGCCGCACGTGTCCGCTTCAAGCCCTGGCAGCAGGGAACGCACCGCCGTGATTGCCGCCGAGAACCTGCGCCGCTACATCGATGGCGGATACCTGCTGAACGTGGTTAACATGCAGGCTGGCTATTGAATCGATGAACGCCATCGCCTTCGACAATAGCTACGCGCGCCTGCCGGACCGGTTCTTTTCCCGCCGCCAGCCGACCGCGGTGGCCGACCCACGCCCGATAAGGGTTAACCACGCCCTGGCAACGCTATTGGGCATAGACCCGCACTGGCTGGAATCCGCCGAAGGCACGGCCGTGCTGGCGGGCAACGCCACACCCGAGGGCGCGGAGCCGATCGCGACGGTTTACGCCGGACACCAGTTCGGCAGCTACAACCCGCAACTGGGGGATGGCAGGGCGATCCTGCTGGGAGAAGTCATCGGCGCAGACGGCCAGCGATACGATATTCAGTTGAAGGGCTCGGGTCCCACGCCCTACTCTCGCGGGGGCGACGGCCGTGCCCCACTGGGAGCCGTGCTGCGCGAATACCTCGTGAGTGAGAGCATGCATGCCCTGGGGCTGCCAACAACGCGTGCCCTGGGGGCGGTGACTACCGGGGAACAGGTCGCGCGGGAGTCTTTCCTGCCGGGCGCCGTGCTCTGCCGGGTGGCCCAGAGCCACATCCGCATTGGCACTTTCCAGTTTTTTGCCGCCCGGCAGGACACCGAGGCCCTGCGGGTGCTGGTTGACCACGTGCTGGCTCGCCACTATCCCGATGCCCTGGACGAGGACAACCAGCCGCTCGCCCTGCTGCGCCGGGTAATCAGCGCACAGGCCTCGCTGGTGGCGCAATGGCAACTGCTGGGATTTATCCACGGCGTGATGAATACCGACAATATGCTGCTGTCCGGGGAAACCATCGATTACGGTCCCTGCGCATTCATGGACGATTTCCACCCGGACAAGGTGTACAGCTCGATAGACCACGGCGGCCGCTACGCCTACGGCAACCAACCGGGAATAGCCCACTGGAATCTGGCCGCCCTGGCCCAGGCCCTGTTGCCGGTTCTGCACGACGACCCGGAGCAGGCGGTCGCCCTAGCCCAGGACTGCGTCGATACTTTTCCCGAGCAGTTCACCCGCGCCCATCGCAAGGGCCTCGCCCGCAAACTGGGCCTGGCGGAGTTGCTGGAGGAGGATCGTACGCTGGCCGACGAGCTCCTGCAGCTGATGGCGGAGCAACAACTGGATTTCACGCTGACCTTTCGCAGACTGGCGGACCTGGCCGGCCCCGGCAACGAAAGTAGTCTCAAGCTGCCCGACGAGGACGGCTCCGTAGCCAGACTGTTCGAGATTCCGGACGCATTACTGCCCTGGCTGGCACGCTGGCAACAACGGCTGGCACAGGAAACGACCACCGCAGGGGAACGACAGGCCAGCATGTACGCTGCCAACCCGGTTTTCATTCCCCGCAATCACCTGGTGGAAGAGGCCCTGCAGGCGGCGACAGAAAAAGGCGATTTCGCGCCATTCAACACCCTGCTGAAGGTGCTGGCGCGGCCCTTTGCGTTTGATGCGGCACTGGCGCGCTTCGCCACGCCGCCGAAGCCGGAACAGGTGGTCAGGCAGACCTTCTGCGGAACCTGACCCGGCACGGCCTACCGCGCTGACGTGTAAGCACGCGAGTACAGGAGTATGCGTGAAAACCGGGACGCGGGAGGTTCAGGGTACCGCGCGGCACTGGCTAGCCGGAACCGGCCACCTTGAGTTTCTGGCCCGGCTTGATATAGCCCTGTGGCGAGATACGGTTCCAGGCCACCAGCTGCTTCTGGGTGACATTGAAGCGACGGGCGATACTCCACAGGGAATCGCCGCTCTTGATAATATATTCAGCGTTACCCGCCGCGGGTTTGGCAGCCTGCCCCGCGACTTGCGACAGCCCCGCAGCCCCCGGCAGCAACAGCTCCTTGCCGGCGCGAATATTGTGATTGCGCAGGCCGTTGACAGCCATCAGCTTCGACACGGTGGTGCCGTAACGCGCGGCGATTGTGGACAGTGAATCTCCCGCCACGATGCGGTGAGTGCGATCCGGTTTTTGCATGCTGAAACGTGAATCGCTTGGCAGTGCGGCGAGCAACTTGTCGAGCGGCTGATTCAGGTTCGCCCTGGGCACCCGCAGCGTGTATCCACTGGGAATATATTTCTCACCGGTCCAGACCGGTTCCAGCAGGGCCGGATTATGCCGCTTCAACTCCTCCATGCTGACACCGGTAGTTCGTGCCAGCGCCAGCGCCGGAATGTAATCGGGCACCGCGACCGTGTCATAGTGTATGGGTGGCGCCAGTTGCAGCTGGCCGAAGTAGCGCTCGGGGTTGCGGTCGACTTCCAGCGCGGCCAGAAACGAGGTGTAGAAGTTGCGCGAGGCGAAGCCGAAGGCAGCGCCCTTGTAACGCTGGACGATGGCGCCGATGTCGTTGCTGCCGACAAATTTGGTCGCCCGCACCATTCCGCCGGTGCCGTGGTTGTAGCTGGTGAGCGCCAGCGGCCAGGTTCCGGTAATGCCATAGTTTCGCCGCAGCAGCCGCGCCGCACCTTCAGTGGCGACAAACGGGTCCATTCGCTCGTCAACCATGTGATCGACACGCATGAAATCCCGAGCCGTGCCAGGCATGAACTGCCACATACCCGCCGCCGCCACCTTGGACCAGGCAGAGGGGTTGAAGGAAGACTCGACGTGAGGCAGCACCTCGAGCTCCAGCGGCATGTTGTTGGCCTTCAAAACGTTGCGAATATAGGGTTTCCACTGCCCCGAGCGAACCAGGCCCTCCTTGAAACGATCGGATTGGCCGAGCTGAAAACGGACATTGTCCGCCGCCGCCGCGAAGCTCCTGGATGAGGTATCTTTGGGCCAGGCCGCCAGGACCCGCGCCTCGGTGGCGGTGAGATCACTGCGTTTGCCACGGGCTATCGCGGTCAATGCCTTGACTACCCGGAACTTGCTGGTGGTCACGATGTGGCCCCGCTCCGAGCTGCTGGCATGCACCGGCAAGTCCACCGTTTCATACACCACGGACAGGTTCTCGGCATCGTGGATGTAGCCCTGGTTGGTGGTGATTTCAGTATAGACCTTGATCCAGAACTGGACAGCCGGCTCCAGCACCGCAGGACGGGGAAAATCCTCCGCCCGGACATGCAGGCTGGAGAAAAGCAGCGCGAGGATGAGGAGGGTTCTCAACACGTTCACTTTCTTGGTTAATGTCGTAACTTTATAACAAAAACCCGGTCTGCTGTAACTATCGAAACTCAGCTTAATACGCAAAATAGCGCCCACCGGCACCAGGCCGGCAACGGTCTGGCCGGGCCGCTGAGAGCTCGCCGCCAGCCGACCGAGGTCGTCTAAGAGGGGCCAAACCAGTATACTTGCGCGGCCTTTTCACCGCAGCCGGAGCCCAGGACCTTGAACACAGACTTTTTCGGTAAGACCCTCTCCGGCCCGTTCACCATACCCTCCGGTATCGTCACCACCGCCACCCCGATTATTCAGCATATTTTTGATCACATGCCCGAGGTGGGCGTGGTCACCACCAAGAGCATCGGCCTGCAGCCGAGACTGGGTAACCGCGAGCCGGTGTTGAGCCAGTACGGACCCGGGTGCTTCGTCAACGCCGTGGGCCTGACCAACCCCGGGGCGGTAAAATCCGCGGAACTGATGGCCGCGCTGAAAGTTCCCGCGGACAGGTTCCTGCTCACATCCATTTTCGGCGGCAGCATCGAGGAATTCGTCGAGGTGGCAAAAATCCTCGCGCCGGTGTCGGATGGCCTGGAACTCAACCTGTCCTGCCCACACGCCAGCGGCTACGGCATGGCCATGGGCCAGGACCCGGAACTGGTGCGCCAGATTACCGCCGCCGTGAAAGCGGTGGTGGATATACCTGTCATTCCCAAGCTCACTCCCAATACCCCCAATATCGCCGAGATCGCGGCGGCGGCCATCGCCGGTGGCGCCGACGGCCTGTGCGCGATCAATACGGTGGGGCCGGGCTACACCTCCGCTCACGGCCACGCGGTGCTGAGCAACGGCAACGGCGGCATCTCGGGCAAGGGCATCCTGCCCATCGGCTTGAAATGCGTGCGGGAAATCGCCGCGGTTACCGACGTTCCCATCATCGGCTGCGGCGGCGTCAGCAGCGCCGATGATGTAAGGGCTTACTTCGACGCAGGGGCAGCAATCGTGGGCGTGGGCTCCGCCCTGATAGGCCTCACCACCGAGGAAACCGCCGCTTACTTCCGCACCCTGGCCAGCGACCTGGAGCACGCGCGCAACCGCGCCGAATCCCATATCCGCTACGATATCGACATGCATTTTGAGCCGGTGACCCTGGTGGAAAACCGGCGTGTGTGCGAAGACATCACCATCCTCAAATTCGACCGCAAGGTGAACGTACAGGCGGGGGAGTTTATTTTCCTGTGGCTGCCGGGTGTCGGTGAAAAACCGTTCTCCGCGCTGACGGACGACCCGTTTTCGCTGGTCGTGATAGACGTGGGTACTTTCACCCACGCACTGATGGACCTGGCGCCCGGCACCACCGCCTATGTTCGCGGCCCCCACGGCATACCCGTGGACCCGCCCGAGAACGCGAAAATCATGGCGGTGGCGGGCGGCACCGGCCTGGCGGCGGTCTACCAGGTGGCGCGGGATTTCGGCAACGCCGAGGTGTTCGCAGGTGCCCGCACTGCCGAGCGCCTGTATTTCCTGGACGAGTGCCGGCAGATCGCCGACGTGCACGTGGCAACCGACGATGGCAGCGCGGGCTACCACGGGGTAGTCACCGAATTGCTGCGGGAGCGCCTGCGGGCCATGGACCCGGCAGAGCGAGAGCAACTGGTTTTTTACAACTGCGGCCCGCAGCCCATGGTGCACGCCGCTGTGGCGGTGCAACGGGAGTTCTGCCGGGACGAGCAGATTTTCAGCTCCATCGATTACCTGACCAAGTGCGGCGTGGGCATCTGCGGGGCCTGCGCCAGCCCCGACGGGCGCCGCCTGTGCGTCGATGGCCCCTTTTTAGCGACCGTGTGACGGCGCGGCCTGTGTCCCCGGCATGCCCCGTGCTCCCGTGCTAAAGTAATCAATTGCCTGATGACGTGTCGGCAATTAACGGAGCCCAATCATGAAAATAGCGATACTGTCCCGAAACCCAAGACTCTATTCAACCAAACGCCTGGTGGAAGCGGCGAAAGCGCGCGGACATGAAACCCGTGTAATAGACCATGTGCGCTGCTTTATGGACATGGGAACAGCGAACCCCTCCATCCATTACAAGGATGAGGAATTCGTGCCCGGCTCATTTGACGCCGTTATCCCGAGAATCGGGGCCTCGGTCACCTTTTACGGAACCGCGGTGTCCCGTCAGTTCGAAATGATGGGAACCTATTGTGTGAACGAGTCCGTGGCCATTACCCGCTCCAGGGACAAACTGCGTTCTATTCAGTTGCTGTCTCGCAAAGGCGTGGGCATCCCGGTGACAGCGTTCGCCAATTCCCCCGATGACGTAGACGGCCTGATTCGGGAAGTCGGCGGGGCGCCGTTGGTCATAAAACTCCTGGAGGGAACGCAGGGCATAGGCGTGGTGTTGGCCGAAACCAAGAAGGCCGCCGAGAGTGTTATTCAGGCCTTCATGGGTGTAAAAAGTAACATCCTGATCCAGGAATTTATCAAAGAGGCAGGCGGCAGCGACATCCGCTGCTTTGTGGTTGGCGACAAGGTCATCGCCGCAATGCAAAGGACCGCTCCCGCGGGAGAGTTCCGCTCCAATATTCATCGGGGAGGTTCCGCGACACTGGTCAAGCTGACGCCGAAGGAGCGCGCGGTCGCCGTGAAGGCTGCAAACATTATGGGCCTTAACGTTTGTGGTGTGGACCTGCTCAGATCCAGCCGGGGTCCATTGGTGATGGAGGTAAACTCCTCACCGGGGCTCGCGGGAATAGAAGAGGCCACGAAGAAAGATGTCGCGGGCATGATTATTGAATTCATCGAGAAAAATGCGAAACCAAACAGAACTCGCACGAAAGGAGGCTGATACGCGAAACGCTTCCGCCCACCGGAGCCGCAGCACATGACATGGATATGCCAGATGCTGTCGAGCAGGCGCGACACAAGCTGCAGCCGCGCCTTGAGCACCAGCCGGTCCGCCTGCCCGATGGCAACAAACATACTGACGCGGGCAAGCATTGAATAGCCAGCCGGTTTCCTGTCGCTTGCTGGCAGCCGCCCTGCTGTGCTGCGCACTGTTCGGCGCAATGGCCACCGGCGTGGATGCCTCGGTCCCGGCGCTGCCGGGCGAGGAGTCGCCAGCCCAGACCAGCGACCCGATCGACCAGGCCGAGATCGCGCGCCGTATCACTGCGCTGGCCGCGGAGCGTGCCGCCCTGGCCCTGCAACTCGAGCAGGCAGGTGAAGACCAACACATGGCCGCCGTGGCAGAGCGCCTGGAGCAAATTGGGCTGCAACTAAAAGCCCAGGCCGACCTGGCGGAATTCCTCACACTGCAAACCGGCGAACCGGAAACTGCGGCGCCGCCGGATGAGCCCTCGATCTCCCAATTGAACTCACTTTACGACCAGCTTGCTGCTGCCGATTCAGCGCTGCGTGAAAAGCGCAACACCCTGGAAGCGGCAAGGCAGCAGCTGCAGGATCTCGAAGAGCGTGCGCGCCGGGCAAAAACCAAGCTGCAGGAGGCGACCGACAAGAACCGGGCGAGCAGGGAGCGCAAAGCCCAACTCGCCGAGCTGCTGGCCCGCTCGCTCCGGGAACAGGTCAACCTGGCGGCGCTTGAAGTTCGCGCCGCGCAGCAGAAGGCCACGCGCAAGGGTTCTCTGGAGGAGCGGATCGCCGCGCTGCGGACGGCATTGGCAAACGATGAAGCAGACGCCGCAAGCACGTTGGCCCCCCTGTTTGAACGGGAGAGTGCCCTGCTGCGTGAGAAAAATCGCGCGGAGCGCCAACTGGCGACCGCGGAGCTGCGCCTTACGGCGGCAAAGCAGCGCTATGCCCAGAGTCCCCAGGGCTCAGCAGATATGCTGACCATGGTCGAAGCGCTGACCGCCTACCGGGACATTACCGCGCGGCAGATCGCCCTGGCCAGCTCGGAACTGGAAAGGCTGGTCGCACTGGAGGACACATGGCGCAACTGGGACTCATTGCTGCGAGGCGCCTACACCCCGGAAGAACTGAATACCTGGGCGACTGAGGCGGCCGTCCAGATTGGTGAGCTGAAGCGGGCTACGGCCATGCGGCAGAGCCAGGTCGCCGATCTGCAGATCCGGCTGGAAGGTCTTGATGCCAGCCTCAACCGGGTACCGGCGGAGTCCCAACTGCGACCGGTGCTGGAGGAAATCAGAGAGTCCATCAATCGCCTGAACATCGACCTGGCAGCCAGCGAGCGCCTGATCGCCGCGGACCAGCGCCTGACCCGGCGCTTCCTGGATGACACGCGTGAACTCTCCGGCCACGCGGGACTCATGCAGTACGCCGGTAGCGCGCTGGAATCCCTGCGCGCGTTCTGGAGCTATGAAATCACCACCATCGACGATGCGCCGTTCACGGTCGGCTCGCTTACGCTGGGATTGTTGCTGTTCCTGGCAGGCCTGTGGTTTTCCCGGATGGGTGCCCATGCGATCGGCCGCCTGGCTGAAGTCCGGCTGAAACTGGACGCAGGGGCCGCACATGCGATGCAGACCTTTTCCTTCTATGCCCTGCTCGCCGGCTTCACCCTGTTGGCACTGCGCGCGGTGCATTTTCCGTTGACCGCCTTCGCCTTCCTCGGCGGCGCCCTGGCCATCGGCATCGGTTTTGGCAGCCAGAACGTGATGAACAATTTCATCAGCGGCCTGATCCTGATGCTGGAGCGACCCGTCAGGGCAAAAGACATAGTTGAGGTAGACGGCAGTCACGGCGAGATCCAGAGAATCGGACCCCGCAGCACCCAGATTCGCTCCAGCGACGGCCGCCACATCGTGGTTCCCAACAGCTTTTTCCTGGAGAGCAACGTGGTCAACTGGACGCTCTCGGACGAACTGATCAGGGCCAAGGTCACCGTGGGTGTCGCCTACGGCTCACCCACCAGGCTGGTCAGGCAACTGATCGAAGAGGTGGTAAGGGATGAGCCCCTGGCCCTTAAAAAGCCGGCCCCGATAGTCATCTTTGAATCCTTTGGCGACAACTCCCTGAACTTCGACGTTCATTTCTGGGTGAAGTCCCGGGCACCGATGGGTGTGCAGATCGTGCAGAGCAAGATCCGCTTCGGGATCGACGATGCGTTCCGCGAGCACGACCTGGTTATTGCATTCCCGCAACGGGATGTACATCTGGATTCACTGAAACCGATAGAGGTGCGCATGGTTGGCGCGGCGGACGGGTCGGCGGAGGACACGGATACTCCAGAAGGGAAGTCGTAGAGGCAGGCATCAGGCCGGGGGCGTTTGATTAATGCACGATCGCGCCAGCAGAACTGGCCTGGCCACAGGCCGGTCTCGGCTCTTAAAATTATGGCCAGCCGGTATTGTTTCCAAACCGCGATAGGTTAAAGTATCTAAAACTCGACGGTGCAGTCCTCTCATGACCAGAACATTATTCAGCTTGGCATTGTGCATTCTCAGTGCTACATCGCACGCGGCACTCTTCGGTCGCGCTCCAATCACCCCGGGTGGAGAAGACTTCCAGGCCTACTATGACGACACCCTCGGCATCACCTGGCTGGCCGATGCAAACTATGCCGCCACCAGCGGCTACTCCGCGGATGGCAAAATGACCTGGGGCGAGTCGCTGAACTTTATCGGCACGCTCAATACTGGCGCACTACTCGGCCTCACCGGTTGGCGGCTGCCAAACATGGTCGACGTAGGGGGTGATGGCTGCCCGGAAGAGGTGTCTCCGCACGGGGTAGATTGCGGTTACAACACCGACCCCGCATACGGCGAGATGACCAGCATGTTCTACGACACACTCGGCAATGTGGCGTTCTTTTATCCTGACGGAAACGCCCCGCAGCCCGGCTGGGGTTTGCAGAACACTGGCCCTTTTAGCGGACTCGTGTCGTCGCTTTACTGGTACGCCCAGGAGGATGTCACCAATACCAATGAAGCGTGGTACTTCGGCATGCCCTCCGGCGCGCAGCGACCCCGTGAAAAGGATAGCCTCCATTACGCCTGGGCCGTCATCGACGGCGACGCACTGTCCCCGGTTCCTGTACCCGGTGCGTTATGGCTATTCTTCTCAGCCCTTGGATTACTGGGCTGCCTGCGACGGTTCTCTACCCCCCGGTAGCAACTTAACTTCAACTTAAGGGGTCAGAGCCCTTTTAACTTAAGGGGTCAGAGCCGTTTTCCGTGTTAAAAGGTCAGAGTCCTTTTCTGATCTTCTATTCCCATTGCCAGATGACTAGCATCCATACAAATCAAATCAGGGAAGATTTGTGTGATGCCAAGAAAGCCGCGCTTTTTTGTACCAGGACTCGCGACACATATAGTGCAGCGGGGACACAACCGCCAGGCCATCTTCTTCGACGACTCAGATTACAGAGTCTTTTTGTCACTACTTAGTAAAGCCCGGGATCGTTACCCTTCTGATGTCCACGCGTATGTGTTAATGACCAATCATGTGCACATACTGGCTACCCCGTCCGGGAAGCAATCGATCAGCCAACTGATGCAATACCTTGGAAGGCAGTACGTGCCATACATCAACAAGAAGTACAGCCGCTCCGGCACACTCTGGGAGGGGCGTTTCAAGGCAAGTGTTGTTGAGACGTCATCCTATCTCCTGGCTTGCTATCGCTATATCGAGATGAACCCCGTACGAGCTGGAATGGTTTGTCAGCCCAACGACTACCCGTGGTCCAGCTTTCGGAAAAATGCGCTTCAGGAAAAAAATGGATTGATAACGGAGCACCCCGAATACGAGAGCTTGGGGGAAAACTCCACAGAACGTGCGACCTGCTATCGCTTGCTTTTTGCTGAGCAGCTATCGGATGAAAAGCTGACTACCCTCAGGATGCATACACAATCCGGCACTCCACTGGGAAACGCCAAATTTCGCAAAGAAGTCGAGGCGACGCTATCCATCAAGACAGGATATCCAGCACGAGGCCGACCAAAACGAGCGGGTAGGAAGTCTGGGTTGGCCGATAAAGGGCTCTGACCCCTTAAATCTTAAAGGGCTCTGACCCCTTTACCTCCCTTTACCTCCCTTTACCTCCCTTTACCTCCCTTTACCTCCCTTCAGATACTCGAAGTACCGACATTTGATTTGTCCTGACCGCAGGATCAACTATAGTCAATCAACTGTATTTGACCTCTATCTTCGTACCTCGTCCAGCGCGGGGCAGATTGTTTGTCAGTACACAGGCCGAGTAGACTTGAACACAGCGGCTCGCTCGAAAGGCATTGTCAGTTTGACAATGGAATGGCCACTACACACCCCGGCTCCTTTGTAAGCGCATGCACTCCGACTGAGCATCAAAAGTGTATAGATAACCTAAAAGCCAATAAGTACACGGAGTTCACATGAAAAACCTGCTGCATACTATCTTCGTGACAATCTTTTCAGTTACGGTCTTCAGCCCTGCCCAGGCGCAGAGTGATCTAATCTACGTGGCAGTTGATCCCTGCCGGATTGCAGACACGCGCAATGCCGCCATGGGGGTCATCAATGGCGACACATCCCGTAATTTCAAAGTGCATGGCTCTGCCCAGGTGTTGGCGGCGCAGGGAGCTGCGGGGGCCTGCTTGAACCCCAGGCCTGGCGTGGAACCGCTGGCGATAGCCGCTTACTTCGTTGCCACACCTGGCAATAGCAGCCCCTCCAACAATGGTGTCGTAACCGCCTATCCGGCTGGCCAGCCCATTCCCCCCAAGGGCACAGCCTCTACGGTTAACTTCACGCAGGGCGAGACCATTGGCAATACAAGTATCGTGAAACTGTGTGAGGACACTTGCCCTCTGGACGGCACATTAGCGGTTCTGGTGAGAGCTACCGACTATGACGTTGTGATAGATGTGCAGGGGTACTTTTATCCAGCTGAGGCTGACGGGACTGGCGGGATTAGCAAAGACAACATCTACGAGGTGAGCGACAGTCGAACTGGGTGCCTTGCAACTTTCAATTGCCCCGCAAGTGCGGTGTGTAATGACAACAATGACGTCATCGTTGGGGGGCGTTGCACACTGAGGTGCGCTTTAGGTGACCCGGCGTGTTACGCAGGGAACCCGTTTATCGGCCAAGGGGTCTCTGACCAACACGGTGATGCTTTCAATCCCGCCCGATACTCTTGCACCACCACCAATATCTCGCCAGCACCACCGCCGTTAAGTGTCGAAGCCTTTGCATATTGCCTGGCGATGCCTTGAGTGGGTTTTTGCCGGGGAGGTTCACTCTGCCCCCTTAAACTCGACCACTGCAGGGGCTCAGAGTGACCACTTTAACCCCTTTACCCCATCGCGACACCTACCTGCGCTCTCTTGCGCTTTACCGCTACCAGGCCAAGAAGAGCCGAACCAAAGAGCCATGCGGCGGCAGGGATTGGGACAGGATTGATGTTAAGGGTAGAGTCTTCAAAATACATGGCGAATGAGTTGCTACCCGACTTCTGGCCCTCCAGGCTGGAGGCTGAAACCGTTAGAAAGGTACTAAGCGTGTAAATGCCTGGATCCAGCGAGCCTTGATGTTCTTGTCCTGCGGAAACATCCACAACGCTGTCTCCAGCTTTAGTGTTCAGTTTCAAGAAGCCGGTCGTGTCGCTATTGAAGTTTACGAAATAATCGACGGCCCCATCGAGCACTTCGAACTCATAAAACACGTAGTTTTCGCTAGCGAGCGCATTAGCATAGCCACTTCCAATGCCCTGGATGTCTGTGAATTCTATAGAGGCCGAGGAGGTGCCAAAGATGGCCGGGGCTGTACCCGGCTGGTTGGCAAAAGCCATTGAACCAGAAGCGGTCGAATCGATACGAATAGAGTTGGGCGAATTATAGGGGTAGTAGCCCGCTGTATAAGCGCCTAGCTGAACTATAGCTGGTTGCCGCAACGTCCCCATAGCTGATGCGCTATCCTCACTGACGTAGGGGCCGTAACCGAACGAATACTCGAGACCGGCCGACACTTCAGCTTGTGTCACATTAATGGTCGCCGCGCTGGCGGAGTTAATCATCATCCATATAGAGGCCATGCCAAGGGCCCCCGCGGCTAGATTTAACTTATTCAGCATCTGCTTCTCCCTTAAGCTTCCAAATTGTTTTTCTATAGTCCTCAACAACACACCGCTGCAGGCAAGCAAAAAAAATGCCACCCAAGTAAATTCAATAACTTACAAACTTTGAGGCTATGCGGGGAGTCCAAAGTGTAAAATTTCTTGACGCTTTGCGTGTATAAGTGATGATCAATGCTTTTGCTCGATTGGTGCACTGCCTCTGACTGAGCAGCTGAAGATTACACGTTTCTTACAGCCGTAGTGCGGCGAAGGCCTGGCAGGCGCATAACCGTACAGGATTGTCTGCTTGCCTCCGCGCCGACTATGGTCCACGAGACTTAGTGGGTCAGAATCGGCCTCTAAAGGGCTCTGACCCCTTAAAAGAACTGCTGTCTATCTGCGTAGACCTACCAGCCCAAGCCCACCAGAAAACCGAATGCGGCCCCCAGCAAGAATCCGAGCGCTACACCAAACACATAAGCTTCAGGCGAGGTTTGGCGGAGGTATTTTGTAATTGCATGTAGTCTGTCCATGCTGGAAGGATAGCCTGCCAATCGAGGGGTGCCAGCGCGGCCAGGCAGAGGCAGCCGTACCTGCTTACCTGATTGGTGACCTTAAACGAAAAACCGCCCTTGTTGGGCGGCTCTAAGTTTGTTTGTGGTAGGACCAGGCGGATTCGAACCGCCGACCTCTACCATGTCAAGGTAGCGCTCTAACCAACTGAGCTATGGTCCTGTTGAGAGGGGGCGCATTATAAGCGGCAACCGGGTTTCACTCAACCGCCCCGGGTGAGATTATTGGCGCAGTCAGAACCGGCGGGGCGAGGCGATGTGGCAGGCTATCGAACAGGCAATTTCCGGCGCCCTGGGCGAGCAGTTCACAGTAACATCCGCCCGCGCTGTCGGGGGTGGCTGCATCAATCAGGCCATGCACCTGCAGGGAAAGAGCCGGTCGGTCTTCCTCAAGCTGAACGGTGTTGACCGGCTGGAAATGTTCTCGGCGGAAGCGGCCGGCCTTTGCGCCATCCGGGCGAGTAACACCGTACGGGCTCCCGAGCCGATCGCCTGGGGAGTCGACGGCCAGAGCAGCTGGCTGGCGCTGGAGTTTTTGGCTCTGCAACCGGCCCGTGCTGAGTCCGCGTTTCAGCTGGGCAAACAGCTGGCGGCCATGCACGCACACACCGCTGCGGGCTTCGGCTGGGACCGCGACAATACCATCGGCGCAACACCCCAGCCCAACCAGTGGACGCGGGACTGGGTCACCTTCCTCCGGGAACAGCGCATCGGCCACCAGCTGGGGCTTGCTCGCGATAACGGCCTGCCCGCCGCCACCCATGACCGGGTGGAGCAAGTGCAGTCCGCCCTGCCGCGCCTGTTTGACGTTTACCAGCCGCGGCCCTCCCTGCTGCACGGGGATCTTTGGGGCGGCAACTGGGCCGTCGAGAGCGGGGGCCATCCGGTGGTGTTCGACCCCGCTGTGTATTACGGCGACCGCGAGGCGGACCTGGCCATGACCGAGCTGTTCGGCGGATTTGACCGAGGTTTTTACGAGGCGTACCGGCGGACGTGGCCACTGGACTCGGGCTATGATGTGCGCCGGGACCTCTACCAGCTTTACCACATACTGAATCACTTCAACTTGTTTGGCGGGGGCTACGCCGGCCAGGTGCGCGCGCTGGCCGACAGATTACTGGCGAACTGCTAGCACAGGGGGGCTCATTCACCACTGTCCGGTTTGTGGCTCAACGCAGGTAGGCGCTGGGAAAATACCCCAGGCAATCCGCCAGTGCCGCCTGCGCCTGAGCCTGCCTTCCCTGTTTGCGCCAGCTGCTGATCAGTATTTCACAGGCGTCCTTGTTCCAGGGCATCCGCTCGCGCACTGCCTGGGCGTAGCGCATGGCTCCATCACTATCGCCGGCCAGTAAGCTGTGCCTGGCAGACGTCAGGTCGCGCCACAGTCCCGGCGGGGACGGCGCCAGTTCGCGCGCCGGCACGGTACTGGTACGCGCCAACAGCCAGCCCACGGCGTCGCTGTATACAGGCCGCCAGCGGCCGCTCGCCAGCAGCTCCTGCAACTTCGCCTGGCCATCGCCGCGATAGTGGGGCCACATCACATAATCGGCGCCGCTTGCCTCCACCAGGTCCTGCCAGCCGGGATCCGAGACCAGAACGCTGACGTAACGGCGGTAGATTTCACCGTCATAGATGGTGTCGGCGCGGCCGTCCACATACACCTTCAGGCCGCCATCGGTGCGCCAGTGCAGGTAGCCGCCCCAGTTCCAAAGAGCGAACACATTGCCGGTAATCCCGTTAGCCTGCATAAAATTCACCATGTCCACCGGATAACTGTACTCCGCGGTAAGGTAGTGAAACGCCGGGCCGGACTGCGTTGGAAACGGCAACAGGCGCAGCAGTGCGTACAACAGGGCCAGGGTGGCCAGCGCGACGCTGAACCTTTCCGCCCGCAGCCTGCCCAGACACAGGGTGAGCAAAGGCGCCAGCATTACCGCCAGGGAGATACCGAACAGCGGAATGAAGCGGCGGCTGGTCACTGCCATTGCCAGGGTCAGGGCCGTTAGCACAATGCCCTCCCAGGGCGGATCGACAGCGCGCCGCACCGCTGGCAGCAGGTATACCGGGGCGAGCAGCGGCAGCCACACCAGGTAAAAGAACAGCGGCGACTCTATGCCCCCCGCCCTGAAGGGCGACAGCCATTCGCCAATCTCGCGAAAGGGCGACGTTTCATCAAAAGCGTAAGTCAGCGGATACAGGAATACCTCGTAACCCGAGGGGTTGAGCAGGCAGACCAGCGCACAGACCAGGCCCGCGATGCAGGCGCCCCGAATACCGGCAAGGCTGGTATCGCGCCAGGGAAACAGCAAAATGCCCAGGGCCATCAGCCCGAAGAAAAAACCGCCGTGCAGGTTTACCCAGAGAACAAAAACCAGTGCCAGCACCCACAGCCGCGCCGGGCGTTGCAAGCGCAGCAACAACAACAGACTGAACCCCAACAAGGAGTAGAGGTGGGGTCGGATATCCAGGAACGGGGCGGCATTGGCAATGGCAAGGCCGCTGCAGACCAGCGCCGCCAGCGGGCTGCCACTGGTACGCGCCAGCACTGCCAGCAGCAGCGTAAAAGTGATGACTATCAGCAGCCACTTCCAGTAGACCAGGCTGGTCACACCCCAGACGCCGGCCCAGCCGTAGTACACCAGGTCCGCCAGCCACTCGTGATTGAGCCAGTCCTGGCCATGGGCGGTGAACGACCAGTCATCCACCATCCACAGGGTGCCGGTCTGCAACAGTTCGCGCCCGGCGGCAAGATGCCACCACAGGTCGGAACCGGCCATCTCGGTATACCCGTAAGACAGAAACAATACGGTGGCGGCAGCCAGCACGATAAGGTTGGCGGGCTGAACCGGCGCATGCGCTTTTACCAAGCTGGCCTCCCTGGCGCAGTCAGAAGTTGACGGGGATTGTGACGGCGTCCGTTCACTCGCGCACCCGGAAAACTCTCAGGTCGCCGACGAACAACTGGAACGTGCCATAAAATTGCCGGTGCAGCAGCAACTCCGGCATGAAATTGTCCACTGCAATGAGCTGCTCCTGCTCGAGGTGGGGATGGCGCCCCGCCAGGGCCTCCCGGTAGAACCGCGCATGCTCCGGCGTGGTCTTGACCAGGCGAGTGAGGTCATCGACCAGCGGACCGTTGAGTTCGTTGGCGAAGGCCGTGTCGTACCAGTTCTCACTGAGCACCACATGGCTGGCCCGCCTGAGCGTGGTGGCATCCCCCCCGGCGTACTCCGGGCGGAACAGCTGACTGCTCACGGCGCCACCCACAGGTGGATTGACGTAAAAGCTGTAGAACACGCGGGCATCCGGGTGCTCGCGATACCACTGCCGCAGCGCGACCCGCGGATCATTGTGGTAATCCCCCACGAGGTCCAGCGCCAGTAACGCCGGCCATAGCAGGAACAGTGCCATGAACCAGGGTCGCCGCGACCACCGGGTGGCGAACAGGCCGAGCGCGGAGAGCAGCGCCGCCGCCGGCAGCAGAGGCAGATAGTGGCGGTAATAGGTGATCGGGGCGACAAACGCCATGTAGAGGGCGAATACCAGCAATGGCGCAAGGCACAGCCAGCCCCTGTTCGCGCGGCCCGCCCCGGCCACGGCGCGGATTCCCGCTGGGAGAAACAGGAAGGCGGGCAGGCCCAGCCCCACCAACAGCACCAGCGGCAGGTTCACCAGGTTGCGCAACCATTTGTGCCAGCCGATGGCGGCATAACCGCTGCCGAAGCTGCTATGCATACCGCTGGTGGTGTAGCTGGCGATGATGTCTATCTGGCACAGCAGATACAGCCCGGGCGGAAGCAGTAGCCAGAATACAGCCATCGGCCTGCGAATCAGGCGCCATGGAATCAGCAGGTACCACAGCGCGAGCAGCGGGTAGAGTCGCGTACTTTGAAAATCTGTATTGGTGATCAGCCCCACCACAATCGCGGTGGCGATAATCAAAAGGCCGACGCGCCGTGCACTCATGCCGTGAAAAACGAAGCGCCACATACGCTCCGGAATCACCGCGGCATAAGAAAAGAAGGCGAATACCCAGTACTTGGTCCAGATCGCCGGCAGCAGCAACACCGGGCTGATCAGCAACAATCCCCGACGTTTGCGGATAATGGCGTACACCATGAGCGCAAAAAAAGTGTAGATATAAAAGACCGAAGGCGCGTCCACGGTGCCGCTGTGAGATTCGCTGATATGAAAACCCGACAGGGCGAGCAGCGCCCCCGCCGTCCACCCCACACCCGGGCGGGCCGGCACCAGGAGCAGGCCGATCACTGCGATCACCGGGGCGGTGAGCGCCCCGGCCAGCGCTGAATAGGCCCGGGCCACCAGTATGTGGCCCGCGCTGTGGCAGTAGGTTTTCACCGCGCGCTCATCACCGGCTATCCCGGCGGGCGGCCCCGCCCCCAACAGTCCAGCCAGCGCAATGGTCTGGCGTCCGATGAAGGGGGAGTACTCGAAGCCATCCAGGGCGGCCCGGCAGGAGCCGCCCTCGTCGAAGTTGACCAGGGTAAAGCTGCCGGGGTAGTCCCAGTCCCAACCCAGCGTTTGAGAGCTGTACAGGCGCGGCAGCAGTGCCAGCAGAAACAGCGCTCCCAGGAACAGCAAACGGCGTCCCCCAGGTGGCAGCGCAAGCCGGTCGGGCGGGTGTGGCGTGGCAGGCGATAGCGACATGGCGGCCAGTATTGCCCGCCACGGCCCGAAAATATATCGACAAGCCGCCTTTTCGCCAATTTGCACGGGGGCGCGCTACCCGGTGATCGCTGTCTGAGGCACATAACACCTGCGCTTCTAACAGCCTTGCCGCTAACAGCGAAAAAATCTATGCAAATACGCCGATCAATGCCCGGAAGCGGTGTCTAACAGACACCGTCGTGTCGGCGGACCCGTGAGAATGCGTGCTCCCCGGCATGTCGGTTTGGGCAAAACTCAGGGAGAAGTCCATATGAAACGCCATTACTTCATCAGCGATAACCTCGACGATCTCGCCGCAACGGAGAGGGACCTCGAGGCAATGGGTATCAGCAAGCCGCAAATCCACGTGCTCAGCGATGACGACGCGGGGCTTGCCGTCAAGCATTTGCACCAGGTGGAAGCCGTGTTGAAGAAAGACGTGGTTCACGGCACTGCGCGCGGGGCGGCGATAGGCGTTGCCGGCGCCGCGGCGATTCTGCTTCTTTTCTGGGTCGCGGGCCTGACCGATAAATTCACCTGGCTACCACCGATATTCCTGTCAATCGTCGTACTGGGTTTTTGCACCTGGGAAGGCGGACTGATCGGCATCCAGCAGCCGCACGTTGACTTTCGCCGTTTTCAGGAAGAACTGCGAAAGGGCCGGCACATCCTGTTGGTGGACGTGGATGCAACCCAGGAGAACAGACTGCGCCAGGTCACCCGCGCACATCCCGCCCTGCAGGCGGCCGGTGAAGGCGAGGCCACACCCGGCTGGGTGATAGGAACCCAGCAAAAATGGTCGCGGTTTATGGAACTCGCGCCCTGAACCGGCGCCGATGGCCTGATAACTAGCGCATTTCCTCCCGGGGCGAACCCGCGCTGGATGACTCATCCGCTGCGGACAGCGCCGGCTGTTCCGGTCCGCGCGGGTCGAGATCGAAGCTGGCCGGCGCCACTTCTGAAGCCGCCGCGGAAAAGGGCAGCTGCTCGGTGACGGATACCGCACGGGTTTCCCGCATCTGCACCCAGATATACGCGGTAAAGAGCAGGCACATAGCGGCGCAGGACCAGAACAGCGCTGGCGCCCCGAAAACGCTCATCAATTTGCCCAGCAACAGTGGAGCGGACACAGCCCCAACCGAATTCAACAGCAGTACGGAAGTTCCGATCTGCACAAACTCCGAGCCCTGCGACACGTCGGCGGCGGTCGCCAGCGCCATCGCGTAGATTGGCATCACCATCGCACCGAACAGGAATACCGCTGGCAGGTGCCACGAAAGTCCCGCACTCAGGGCAACGGCAACAGAGGCCACTGCCCCGCCCACGCACAGGAACAGCATTACCTTGCGCCGGTCCACCCGATCTGACAGCAGGCCAATGGGGTATTGCAACAGCGCACCCCCGAGAATGGCGGCGCTGATAAACCAGCTGATATCGCTTTGGGATTCACTGTTAGACCGTGCAAAGACCGCGCCCAGAGACCAGAAGCTGCCCACCACCAGGCCGGACAGCAGGGCGCCCGCAAAGGCGGTGCGCGAGCGGCGGTAGAGCAGGCTGAAGCCCACCCGTGTAGCCTCCACCGGCGCGGGCGCCAGCCGGCTGGTAAGTCCCACCGGCACGATGGCCAGCGCCAGGAACACCGCCGCCAGGGTGAACGGTGTGGACGACTCCACGGGGCCGACATTGATCAGGCCCTGGCCCGCCGCCATCGAAATCAGCAGAATGAATGTATAGATCGACAGTATCCGCCCCCTGGACTCCACCGTGGACTGGCTGTTAAGCCAACTCTCGATAACGGTATACAGGCCGGAGATGGCCACCCCTGTAAGGAAGCGCAGCACCAGCAGGAACTGCCAGTCGTCCAGCATTTCTATGCAGAGAATCGCGCTGGTCATTACCGCGGTCAATACGGCAAAGCTGCGGATATGCCCAACCCGGGCGATTGTGACAGGCACCAGAATGCAACCGACGATAAAGCCGAGGAAGTAACAGGAGGCGCTGATACCAATCATGAAATCCGAGAGGCCGTTGGCGCTGGCCCGCAGGGGCAGCAAAGTGAGCTGCATGCCCTGGCCTATCAACAACAGGGCTGTCGACAGCAACAGTGAGGTAACAGCAGCCAGGGTTTTCATGAAAACACCAAAAATGGAAACGAAAGGAACCGCCTAGGATACGGCTTTTTGTGAGTCTGACAAAACCTTGTACAATCTGGCCCACTCAATCCAATCAGGTGGTGTCGGAAATGACAGCGATGTTTGAGAATGAACACCCCGCCCGCCGCGCGGCCCTGCTGTCGCGCGAGTACGTGCACACCAAGAACCGCGAAGGATGGCTGGGTCTCTACGCGGACGACGCCATCATCGAGGATCCGATCGGCAAATCGATGATTGACCCCGAGGGCAAAGGCCACCGGGGCGCTGCGGCGCGAGAGGCGTTCTGGGACAACTTTATCGCCCCGGCAAATATCCGCATCGATATTCTGGACTCCTACGCCGCCGGCAATGAAGTGGCCAATCACGTGGTGCTTACCATCACCATAGACATGGGCGATGGCAAATCCCTGCTGCAAAAGGTGCACGGGGTATTCACCTACGCGGTGGACGACGCGGGCAAGTTACTGTCACTGCGCGGTTTCTGGGAGACGGATGACCCCCGCAACCAGTTGGTGGAAACAAGCGAGGAAGACCGCAAAACCGGGTAAAAGGTACGTTGCGATAGCGTCGAGCGATGGGCGCATAACACCTGAACCGATATCGGTAAACGCACAATCGCGCCGGGACTGGCCCGGCAATCGACCATTCGAGGACATTGATATGAAAAGAAACAGCTTATGGATTTTGCTGGCCAGCCTGATGCTGGCTCTGCCGGTACAGGCAACGGACGCCGGCGACAATGCGGCGGCCCTGCAACAGGTACTCGCAGCTCGCAGCGCCGAGGACCGGGCCCGGGACAGCGCCCGCCATCCGGCAGAAACGCTGGCATTTTTCCAGGTGGCCCCCGGCATGACGGTGGCGGAAGTCTTGCCGGGTTCCGGCTGGTACACCAAAATTCTGGCCAACTACCTGGGGCCCAGGGGCACCCTGTACGGCATCAACTACAACGATCGCATGTGGGGCCTGTTCCCCAACGCCAGTGAAGACTGGATCGCACAGAGAAAAGCGGCCACCGGAAATTTCCCCGACCTGGTCAAGAGCTTTACCGATAACGGCATCAAGGCCAAGGGCTTCACGTTCAATACCGTGCCTCATGAACTGGCCGGCACGATTGACCGGGTGTTGCTGATTCGAGCCATGCATAACCTCAGCCGCTTTCAGGAGGCGGCCGGCACCCGCAGCCAGGCACTGGCCTCGATCAGGAGTATGCTCAAGCCTGACGGCCTGGTAGGCGTGGTACAGCACAGGATGCCCGCCACCGACGAGACTTCCGGCACCGCCGGCAGCACGGGTTACCTGGTGGAGGCAGATGTGATTCTCGCCTTCGAGGAGGCTGGTTTTGAACTGGTTGCCACCAGCGAAATCAATGCCAACCCGCTGGACCAGCCGGGACCCGAGGATACTGTATGGCGCCTGCCACCCTCCCTCTCCACCAGCAAGGATGACCCGGAGCTGAAAGCGAAAATGGAGGCCATCGGCGAGTCGGACCGCATGACCCTGCTGTTCCGCAAGTCATCGTCCTGAGCTCCGTGTCAGGCGCTCGACAACTGCGTCATCACCTGCGCCTCTGACCAGAGGCGCTGCGCCATGGCCCGGTCGAACATGTGGTGGTTGCCGCCGACCGTGACCGGGTTACAGTCTTCGAAGTAGGCGCCGTTAACCCCGTCCAGCAACGGGCTGGTGGCCACGTAAACCTGCGTGGCGGCTCCCTCCCCAGGGGTTTTTGCAATCAGCGATCCGAACAGGTCAAAGGCCACGCGCATTGCCGTTGGCGCAGTGCGCGCGATATCTGTTTGTACCAGGCCCGGATGCACCACGTTGGAGCTTACCCCGGTGCCCTGCAGACGCTCGGCGAGGGCCAATGAAAACAGGGCGTTGGCCAGCTTGGAACGGCCATAAGCCTCGCCCGAATCAAACACTCCCTCACCCCGCAGGTTGTCAAAATCAATACCCACTGCCGGCGCCGACCGGTAGCCGGAGCGACTGCCCACATGCACGATGCGGCCGGTGCCCGCGGCCAGCATCATCGGCAGCAGCTCGTTGACCAGCACAAAGTGCCCGAGATAGTTGACCACGAAAATCTTCTCCACCCCGTTTACCAGTTCCAGCTCGCCGAAGGTATTGATGCCCGCATTGCAGATCAGCATGTCGAGGGTCACACCCATGTCGCGCACCGCGCGGGCGCAGTCTGCCGCCGAGCCAAAATCTGACAACTCCAACGCCAGCGGTGTGGTTTTGCCCGTTACCGCCGCACAGGCCTGCGCGGCCTTGTCCAGGGTGCGCCCGGTGCCGATCACATGTGCTCCGCGCAGGGCCAGCACCCGCATGGTCTCGAAACCGAGACCGGAATTGCAGCCCGTGACCAGGGCGGTGCTGCCACTTAAATCCAGCCCCGCAGTGACTTCCTCGGCGGTGGAATCGGCGCCAAAGGGGCCTATGGGAAAACGGCTGTCCGGTATAACCGTGTATTCCTCGCCGCTGCACGCCGCCAGCATCGGCGCGGTGGCCGCCGCAACCGTGAGCCCGAGAAATCGCCTGCGTCCTGAATCCATGCTGGTATCTGCCTCAATGAGTGAACCCTGCATCATTGTAGCCGCGCGGTGCGGGAGGAGCGGGCAAGAAAAGCAAAATAACCTGTGGTTATGGAATGATATAAGAAAATATCATGGGGGAATTTCTTGTGCATCGTCCCCGGCTCGCCAATACTCGGGGTGTGGCGGTAGACGGCCCACCGGTTATGGGAGGGTGGCCTGTCTGATAGTACCGCCCAACTTGCTTAGGGGAAGCGAACAAACATTTTGTCAGAGATGTTTGGGGCCTGGGGGACGTGTCCGGTACCGTACCGGCAAAATATGCCTGGGTAGAAAAACATTAGAGCTTTACCCCTGGAACGCCGTTGCCGCCTTTGGCGCGACGGCTTTTTTTTGCCCTGCGCATGCATATCGACCTCCGCGGGCCCGGTCGCGCCCCTCTGTTACGCCTATTTCCGGATAATGGGTTATGCTCTAGGGACAAGCCCGGGGAATACCTATGAGCACACTCCAGAAACTCCTGCACGACATCAAGGCCGCGCCCCCAGGTCCGGGCATCGCCGCCATCTTCGACTTTGACGGCACCATCATTGCCGGTTACTCCGCCACCTCCTTTATCCGGGAACAGGTCAGGCGCGGCGATCTGACACCGCGCCAGCTGGCGGAAATCCTGGGCGCAATGACAAGCTTTGGCCTCGGCAACCTGGGATTCTCCGGCATGATGGCCGTCAATGCCCAGTTCATGCGCGGTATCGAGGAAAACACCTATAAAGAGGTGGGCGAAAAACTCTATAGCAAGCAGATAGCGCGGCTCATTTACCCGGAATCGCGCGCCCTGGTAGAGGCGCACCTGGCCAGGGGTCACACCGTTGCAATCATTTCCTCGGCCACCCCCTACCAGGTGGAACCGGCGGCGGCAGATCTGGGAATCGAGCACGTGCTGTGCAGCCACCTCGAGGTCGCAGACGGCAAATTCACGGGCAGTGCGGTAAAGCCCCTGTGCTTCGGCCAGGGCAAGGTGGATGCCGCCGAGGACCTGGCAAAACGCAACGGCTGTCACCTGGAGCACAGCTTTTTCTACTCCGACAGCGCTGACGACCTGCTGCTACTGGAGCGCGTTGGCTACCCCAGGGTGCTCAACCCCAATGGGAAACTGGAGAAGATCGCCGCGCAGAAAGGCTGGCCGGTTGCCCGTTTCGGCAGCCGCGGACGACCCGGCATCGGCCAGTACGTGCGCTCGGTGGCCGCCACCAGCAGCCTGGTGGGTTCCTTTGTGGCGGGACTGCCAATACTCGCGCTGACCGGCTCCCGGCGCGACTCCCAGAACTTTTCGTTTTCCCTGTTCGCCGATACCGCCAGCGCACTGATTGGCATGAACCTCAATGTGCACGGAGAGGAACACCTGTGGTCACACCGCCCCGCCGTCTTCATCTTCAACCACCAGAGCAAGGCCGATGTCATCATCATCGCCAAGCTCCTGCGGCGTGACATCGCAGGTGTAGGCAAGCAGGAGATCAAGAAAGAGACTCCCGTTCTGGGCAAGGTACTGGAACTGGGCGGGGTCGTGTTCATCGACCGGGCGAACGCCAGGAGCGCCATTGATTCAATGACGCCCCTGGTGGACGCCATGAAAACGCAGGGCAAGTCCGTGGTGCTCGCGCCGGAAGGCACGCGCACCGTCTCGCCCCGGCTGGCACCGTTCAAGAAAGGCGCGTTCCACCTGGCGATGCAGGCCGGCGTGCCCCTGGTACCCATTGTCATCCGCAACGCGGGGGACGTCGCGCCCAAGGGCGACTTCGTTTTTCGAGCTGCCACGGTGGATGTAGAGGTGCTGCCGCCCGTGGATACCAGTGCATGGCGGGTGGCCGATATCGACAAGCATGTCCGCGAAGTACGCAATATGTTTGCCCGTACCCTCGGTCAACCGGAGGAGGAAGCCGGTGATACCCCGCGTGGGGCGGAAACGGCGAATTCCGGCAGGGGCGCCAGGGGGAAATCGAAGACCGGGGCTAAAGCAAAAACCGGGACCAAAGCGAAAATAAAAACCAGGGCCAAGGTTAAAGCTCCCGGGAAACCGAAGGCGAAACCGAAGGCGAAACCGAAGGCGAAACCGAAGGCGAAAAGCAAAATCAGTCCCGCTGCGAAAGCAAAGGCGAAGCGCGCAAAAAAAGTCGCGGGGGGTAAATCCAGCGCCGGAAAAACCGCGGCAAAGGGGCGGCCGGCCAGTAAACAGCAAGCGCGCCGAACCAAATCCGCAATAACCGGGACGGGCGCCGCCAAACGCAAAAAACCGGCGGGCACTGGCAGGAAACCCGGAGGCTGACCCGCATGGATCCGGTAGCGAAATTCGAACAGAGCAGTCCCTGGCCTGACCGCGCCGGTTGTGGTGTGTTGTTTGTACTGGACGCGCGCAACAGCTTTGAGCAGGACTTGCTGTCGAAGTGGATACACCACACCACACCACCTGGCTGCGACGCATTCTCCGCACCACAGGTCTGCGTGGCCCTGGGCGATGACCGCAAGGCCATAGATAGCGCCCAACTCATCGTCGCCCTGGGCTTACCCGCTGACACCCTCGTAGCGCCGCTGCGTGTCGCCTGGCTACCCGCGCAGGAAGACATTGACTCCGGGGGGCCGCGTCTGCGCAACCTGTTGTTCGGCGACCCACGTCATCCAAGCGCCGGCCGGGGCAGGAAAATTCTCAGCGAATCGCCCGAGCGGATGCGGCTCATCGCCGGTGCGCCCGATACCGTCGCCAACATGCGTACGCGCTTTGAGCAACACCACAATACCGATGACAGCGATGCCCAGCGGAATTTCGCGGAGTTCGTGGGGCGCCAGGCTGCGCTGGTGCTGGACATCGCGGAGCGCCGATTGCAGGGCGGGCGCTACAAGGTGCCGCGCCATGTCGCCGCGAGCCTGATGTCCAGTCCGGCCTTCAACGAGGCTGTCGCGGAGCTGGCCCGTGAGAGCGGCACACCCAAGTCTCAGTTGATGCAGGAAGCGGCCGGTTACATGACCGAGATGGTATCGCGACCCAGCACTTTCTGGATTGATTTCTACGCTCGCTTCAACAAGTTCTGCCTGGGCCTGGGATACGAGGATAAAATCGTATATGACCAGGCGTCCGTCGAGAAAATGCGCCAGATGGTACGCGACAATCCCGCCATGCTGCTGTGGACCCACAAGACCTATCTCGACGGCATGGTGGTTCCCAAGGTGCTCTACGATAACGACTTTCCCATGCCGCATATGTTTGGCGGCGCCAATATGAATTTCCCCGGACTGGGTTTCCTGCTGCACCGCGCCGGCGCCATTTTCATCAAGCGCAGCTTCCAGGACAATGAACTGTACAAGATCACCCTGCGCCACTACATCGGCTATCTCATGGAGAAGCGCTTTCCCATGAACTGGGCCTTTGAAGGTACCCGGTCGCGCATGGGCAAATTGATGCCGCCGCGCTACGGGCTTCTCAAGTATGTACTGGAGGCCTGCCACGCCACCGGCGCCCGCAATATCCATATCATCCCCATATCCATCAGCTACGATTTGATAAGGGATGTCGAGGAGTACGCTACCGAGCAGACCGGACGCGGCAAGGGCGCCGAATCCCTGCGCTGGTTTATCGGTTATATCCGCAGCCTGGCGCGGCCCATGGGCAAGGTCTACATGGATATCGGCGAGCCCGTGGTGCTGCCCGAAGCGCCGCACCCGGACGACAGGCTGGCCCTGTCCAAGATCGCATTCGAAGTGGCGGTGGAAGCCAACCATGTCACCCCCATCACCTTTCCCTCACTGGTCACCATGAGCCTGCTTGGCGCCGCGCCCGGCGCGCTTACCGAGGCGGAAGTGGTGAGCGACCTGGACGTTCTGCTGGCCTGGGCCGAGGCCCGCCAACTGCGTATTTCGGCCGACTTTGACCGCGCCTATGCCGACCAGATGGAGGGACTGCTCGGTATCATGATCGATGAGGGTATGGTGACCCGCTACGACGAGGGCCCCGATGTGGTCTACGCCATCGAGCAGGAGCAGCACGCGGTGGCCAGCTATTACCGCAACACCATCATCCACTTCTTTGTAAACAAGGCCATTATTGAGCTGGCACTCCTCAAGACCAGCGAGACCGAGGGTGCGGCCGCGTTAGACGTGTTCTGGAACGAGGTGGACAAGCTGCGCGACCTGTTCAAGTTCGAGTTTTTCTACGCGCCCACCGAACAGTTCCACCAGGAGATTCGGGGCGAACTCGCGCGCTATGCACAAAACTGGGAGGAACTGCTGCAGCAGGGCGCCTCCGGATTCCTGCAGTTGCAAACCAATATGCTCCTGCTGGTGTCGCATGTGACCCTGCTCACTTATGCCGAGGCCTACTCGGTGGTTGCGGAACTGCTCGCGCGGATGGATCCTTCCGAATCCCTGACCGAAGAGCAATGCGTGACGAAGGCGCTGGCACTCGGGCACCAGGCCTACCTGCAGCGGCGTATCAGCAGCCCTTCTTCCATCGGCAAACTGCTGTTCAAAAATGGCTTTAAAATGGCGGAGCACCGCAAGCTGACCGTCGGCGGTGGTGAAAAGGTCGCCGCCGGGCGCAAGGCGCTGGTGCAGGAAATACGAGAAGTATTGCGCCGCCTGGAGTTAATCCGCGCCCTGGGCGTGGCCACCCGCGGCATTCCCGCCGCTCAATAGTGGAGAATTGATAGTGCAAAACCTGAAGGTCGGATTGTTGGGCGGCGGCTCCTGGGGAACCACCGTGGCCGCGCTGCTCACCCGCAACGTACCGGTCACGCTATGGGCCCGCAATCCCGATACCGTGGAGGAGATCAACACCCACCACACCAACTCTACCTACCTTCCCGGGGCTCACCTGCCGGAGAAACTGGTAGCCACCAACGATATCGCCGAGGCGGTCAGCGGCGCGGACGTCGTGGTGATGGGTATTCCCTCACAAAATTTTCGCAGTGTGCTACTGGAGGTCAAGCAGCACATCCGCGCCTGGGTACCCGTGATAAGCCTGACCAAGGGCCTGGAACTGGACACCCACATGCGTATGACTGAAATCATTACCGAGGTGATGCCGGGCCACCCCGTGGGCGTGCTCACCGGCCCCAACCTGGCGCGTGAAATCATGGCCGGACAGGCGGCGGCCAGCGTGATCGCCATGGAAGACGATATTATCGTGCGCGAGCTGCAGTCGATCTTCAAGAGCGGCCTGTTCCGGGTATATACCAACAACGATGTCATTGGCTGCGAACTGGGCGGCGTACTGAAAAATATTATCGCCATCGCCGTGGGTATGGGTGACGGCCAGGGTGCGGGTGACAATACCCGCTCGGCCCTTATCACCCGGGGTCTGGCGGAGGTCACCCGGCTGGGAGTGGCCATGGGCGGGCGCGCGGAAACGTTTTCAGGCCTCGCCGGCATGGGCGATATGATCGCCACCTGCACCAGCCCGCAGAGCCGCAACCGCCATGTCGGGGTTGAGCTGGGCAGGGGGCGCGACATGCAGGATATTGTGGACGAAATGTTCATGGTCGCCGAAGGCGCCAAGAGTGCGCCCGCGGTGATGGCCCTGGCGAAAAAATACGGCGTGGAAATGCCGATAGCCAGTGATGTTTACCGGGTGCTGTCGGGTGACGCCACCGCCAGCAGGGCGTTCAGGGGGCTGCTGCGGGTATCTGCCGGCGCCGAATGCGAGCCCGGTTAGAACAGCGCTGAGAGAGACGCTCATTCAACGCCTCCCCGTGCGCATATATCTTCTCCTGCTCCTGCTGTCGGCGGTACTGTTCGCCTATCCCGTGTGGCGCCTCGGTGACTGGCTGCACCTGTCAGCGCTCGCCAATTCACTGATTACCCTGCCCCTGTTCCTGTCACAGTTTTTCGCCCGTTTTGTGCTGCGCAATCGCTCGGGCCGCCTGGTCTATGCCTGCCGCGGGGCCGCCGACTTTTTCCTGGGGCTGTCACCCCTGTTGCTGGTTCTGGTCATCGCCGCGCAGATCTTATTGTCAGTGACCGACTGGCCCACGGAACAGGTGGCCATTGGCATACTGTGCATTACCGTTGTAATTGCCATCTGGGGCCTGAGGAGAGCCTGGCAGCCGGATATCGTTGTCGTGCCGCTGACTTCAAAAAAACTGCAAAGAACGGTGCGCTTCGCGCAGATATCCGACGTGCATATCGGCTCCAGAACGAGCCGCTTCCTGTCCCGGGTTGTCGACAGCGTGATAGCACAGAACCCGGAGTTCCTGTGTATCACCGGCGACTTTATCGACCAGCGGGAAGTCACCCTGGAAAAGCTCAGGCCACTGGCCAGGTTCAAGGGGCCAATTTACTATTGCATCGGCAACCACGAGCGCTATGAAGACCTCGAACAGATCGTGACGCGCCTGGAGACCCTGGGGGTGGAGGTGCTGCGCAACCGCAGCCTGGAGACCGGTGAACTGCAGTTGATCGGCATCGACGATCACGGCTCCCCCAAACAGGTTGCGAGAGTGCTGCCGTTTCTCACTGTCAGACGGGACCTGTACTCCATCCTGCTCTATCACAGACCCCACGGATTGGCGGATGCGCATGAGCACGGCATCGACCTGAAAATATCCGGCCATACCCATGCCGGACAGATCGTGCCCTTTCACCTGGCTGTCAATAAAGTTTTCGAGTACCGCAAGGGCCTGTACCGACTGGGCGATACCTGCCTGTACGTCAATGAAGGAACCGGCACCTGGGGCCCTACCCTGCGCCTGGGCACCCGCAGTGAAATCACCCTGTTCGAGTTGTCACCCGCGTAATCGATTGGCGAACTTATCCTGAATCGGGCAAACTAAACGCCTGCGACACGGTGCCAGGAACAGCGGCTGGTACTGAACATACCTTCAATAAAACACGGGACCACCAAAGCCATGCGTATTGCACGGGTGCTTTCTCTGGCGGCGATACTGACAATCGCCATCCCAGCAACTGTTTTCGCCGATATTTCAAAGATTGCGACACCGCAGGATCACCCGGATCTGCGCTCCGCCTCCGCGCTTGTGCTGGACAGCAACGGCAATGTGATATTTGGCAAGGATGTCGACACGGTTCGCTCCATCGCCTCCATCACCAAGCTGATGACAGCCATGGTGGTGCTCGACGCCGGGCTGGACCTGGAAGAAAAGCTCACGATCACCTCGGCTGACCGGGACCTGGTTCGCCAGACGGGATCACGCCTGGAATTTGGCGCCACCCTCACCCGCCGCGAACTGATTCTGCTGGCATTAATGGCCTCGGAGAACCGCGCCGCCTCTGCCCTGGGCCGCACCTATCCGGGCGGCATGCAGGCATTTGTCGCGGCGATGAACCAGAAGGCAAAAGCGCTGGGCATGAACAACAGCAGCTTCGCCGACCCCGCCGGCCTGCAAACGAACAACCTCTCCACTGCCAGTGACCTCGCCAGGATGCTCGCGGCGGCCAGGACATACCCACTGATCACCGAGGACACCACCACGCTCAAGGAAGAGGTCTATCCCTTCGCCAGCCGCGGCCCCCTGAGCTATGGCAACACCAACCGCCTGCTCAAGAACGAGACCTGGGATATCGAACTGAGCAAGACCGGGTATATCCAGGAGGCCGGCCGCTGCCTGGTGATGCAGGCCAATATCGAGGGCGAGGAGCTCTCCATCGTGCTGCTCAATTCCTTCGGCAAGCTCACGCCCTTCGGTGACTCCAATCGCCTGCGGCAGTGGCTGCTCGCAAGCAGCTGACCCCCCAGAAGCTCCTTGACCCCCGGCAGTGAGCCTGAAACACTCAACGCCAACATTCGCTTTCCCACGGACATCACCATGATCAAGCGCCGCCATCTACTGCAATTGAGCACCGGCCTGCTGGCCGCCCGATCACTGGGCCTGAAGGCCGCACCGGAAGCAGCCTCACTGCCGATGATCCAGCGTCCCATACCCAGCACCGGGGAAATGCTGCCCGTGATGGGAATGGGCACCTCCCGCACCTTCGACATGCCGGATGACGCCGAATCCCTCGCCGCGCTGCAAAAGGTTATGCAGGCCTTTTTCAGTGGCGGCGGCGAGGTTATCGACTCTTCTCCCATGTACGGCAACGCGGAATTTCGCGTCGGGGACGTCCTGCGCGCGATGCCGGAGCCACCGAAGATTTTTGCAGCCACCAAGGTGTGGACCACCGGCCGCGACCAGGGCATCGCCCAGATGCAGGAGTCCGCGCGACGGATGAATGTAAAGCGCTTCGACCTGATCGCGGTACACAACCTGCAGGACTGGAAAATCCACCTCGAGACGCTCAAGACCTGGAAGGCCGAAGGCAATGTGCGCTATATCGGTATCACCACCTCTCATGGACGCGATCATGAGGAGTTTCTGAGTGTGATGCGCAACGAGCCGATCGATTTCGTCCAGTTCAGTTACAACATCGAGGATCGCACGGCAGAACGCGAAATCCTGCCCCTGGCGGCAGAGCGCGGCATCGCCACGATGATCAACCGTCCTTACCAGCGCGGCGCGCTGTTCAGCAAATCCCGGGGCAAGGAGCTGCCCGCCCTGGCGGCGGAGCTGGACTGCAGCAGTTGGGGGCAGTTTTACCTCAAGTACATCCTCGGACACCCGGCCGTGACCTGCATCATCCCCGCCACCGCCAGCGTAAATCACATGGTAGACAACATGCGCGCCAACTTTGGCCGCCTGCCCGACGCGCAACAACGCGCCGAAATGCTGCGCGTGTTTGAGCAGTTGTAGGCCTGCCAGTGACCAATACCCTGCAACGCATCCTCGCGCGGGCATGCGACATAGAAGCCAACGAGGTTCGCTCAACCCTGGCGTCATTCTGCCTGGTGCTGATCCTGATGGGCTCCTACTACATCCTGCGTCCGGTCCGGGACGCCATGGCGAGCGACTGGACTGACGCCGAGGTCAGCTGGCTGTGGACCTTCACGTTCATCTGCAGCACCTTCGCAGTCTCGCTGTATGGCGCGGCTGTGGCGAGGATGAGCATTCGCCGCCTGGTGCCCTCGGTCTACGCCTTGTTTGCCCTGAGCTTCGGACTGTTTTACCTCGGCACCCAGACCCTGGCCGAGCGGGTGTTGCTGGACAAGTGCTTCTACGTCTGGGTGAGTCTGTTCAGCCTGTTCCATATCTCCGTGTTCTGGAGCTTCATGGCCGACACCTTCTCCCGCCCCCAGGCCACCCGGCTGTTCGGCTTCATCGGTGCCGGCGCCAGCATCGGGGGGATAGGCGGGCCCGCGCTGGCGACACTGCTGGTCGGCGATATCGGCACCGACCCGCTGCTGCTGGTTGCCGCCGCCCTGCTCGCCCTCGCACCGCCCCTCATTATCTGGCTGCAGCGGCTCAAACGCAGCGACTTGCACAACGAGGCGGTGAGCGCCAATGCCGCGGCCTTTGACAATATCGGCGGCGGTGCGCTGGCAGGTTTCAGCGAGTTCCTGAAGAGTCGCTACCTGCTGGTAATCGGCCTGTTCATCTTTTTCTATACCTTTATCGGTTCCTTTGCCTATTTTGAACTCAAGAATCTGCTGGAGAGCTACGACATCGAGGCCCGCTCGCAGATCTGGGCCAGCATGGACCTGGTGGTCAACATTTTCACCGTGGTGGTGGGCGCCTTTGCTACCGGTCGCATCGCCAAACACTTCGGCCTGCCATTTACCCTGGCCAGCGTACCCGCACTGATGTTCGGGGGCATGCTGATGCTGGCTGCGACCCCCGTGGTCGCGGTGGCGGTCGGGGTACAGGTTGTGCGGCGCATCGGCAATTACGCCATCTCCCGCCCCGCCCGGGAAATGCTTTTTACCGCGGTGGACCGGGAGGTCCGGTTCAAGGCCAAACCCGTCATTGATATCGTCATCTACCGGGGCGGGGATATGCTCAACGCCTGGGCATTTACCGCCCTGACCCAGGGTCTGGGCCTCGGGCTCGCCGCTGTGGCGGTGGTGGGCGCCGGTGTCGCGGCACTGTGGGTTGCCACCGGCGTGTACCTTGGCCGCCAGTTCAACACCATGCAAGGCGAGGAAACCGCCGCAAATTCACTGGCGGAAGTTAAATAGTTAAGCCGCGCGACACTCCTTGGTCCCGGAGGCACGACAGACAATAGCTCCCGTGCCGGAGAGGACTATACTGGCTCTCCTGTCACTGAGGGAGGTCAAACGATGGCTAAGGCAACTGATTACGGGCTTGGACCCAACACCTTCCCGCGCGGTTGGTTTATCGTCGCGGAGAGCAGCGAGCTGGACCAGGGCCCGATGGCCGTGCGCTTCTTTGGCCAGGACCTGGCGCTGTACCGGGGTGAAAGCGGCAAGCCGGTGATGCTCGATGCCTACTGCGCTCACATGGGCACCCACCTGACCGCCAGCACCAGCGCCATGATCGTCAAGAATGGCAAGCAGATTGAAGGCGATTCGATCCGCTGCCCGTACCACGGCTGGCGCTATAACGCCCAGGGCGATGTCGATGATATCCCCTACTTCGACGGGCCCTGCCCCAAATCCGCTTCCATCCGTTCCTACCCGGTGGTCGATAATATGGGCTGCGTCATGGCCTGGTTTGACCCCGATGGACGCGAGCCGGACTTCGCGGCGCCCTACCTTCCGGAGTGGGACGATCCCCAGTGGGTGAACTGGAAACTGGACCACCTGGGCGAACTGGAGATTCACCCCCAGGAAATTCTCGACAACATGTCCGATGTTCGCCACCTGGGGCCCACCCACGGCGCGCCCAGTGAGTACTTCGAGAACGAGTTCAAGGATCACATTTGTATCCAGCGCCAGGGCGGCCCGATGCAGCTCTACAACACTTACCTCTACACCACCACCTGGTATACCGGCCCGGGTATCCTGCTATCCAAGCAGGTGTTCGGCGGCAATGTGATCTACGAGTTAATCGCCAATACCCCGGTGGACGACGGCGTGGTCAAATGCTGGCACGGTTGCCTGTTCAAAGGTAGCGCCAGCGAGGCAACGGCTGCCGACCGCGAGGCGGCCAAACAAGCCCAGGCCGGCGCCCTGGTCGCCTTTGGCGCCGATTTCGAAGTGTGGAAACACAAACGGCCGGCCCTGAAAATCATGCAGCTGAAAACCGACGGTCCATTTCGCACCGGCCGCAGGTGGTATGCGCAGTTTTACGAAACACCCGAGGTGGCCCGCTCCATCCAGGCTGAACTCAACGGTATTCATCACACGCTGGAAATGGCTACCCCCGCCGATGCCAATCACAACATTGATGACGGACTGCCTTTCTGAGCCTGTCGTCGTGGTAACGCTGGCAGCCGCTGGCGAAGTTTTGCCGGAGAGCGGCGTCAGTCCCTGAAGCACGGATAACGCCGGCCTGAAAATATCGCTGGTCTTCGAGAGCCAGGGATTTATAACATGGGTCGGCGACCCGACGTGGCGACGGTCGCCCGGTAACGCAATGCCCTGTCTCCAGAGAATCAGCAAGCTCATTCACAGAGGAACCCTGGGCCTGGGGTTCCTGGTCTGCTTCGCTGCCGGCGCGCACGCCGGCCAGTCGGCGGTGGCAATGCCCGACAGGTATAGCGCCGAAACGGCCGAGGCCATTATCCGGTCCGGCGGCAACGCCGTCGATGCGGCGGTAGCGTCTGCCTTTGTATTGGCGGTGACCTACCCGGAGGCCGGCAATATCGGCGGCGGCGGCTTCATGCTCAGCTACATGGGCAGCGAGGCCGCATTCCTGGATTTCCGGGAACGCGCGCCGCTGGCCGCCCACCGCGACATGTACCTGGATGACGCCGGTAACTTCATTCCCGACAGGGCACTCACCGGCGGCCTCGCGTCCGGCGTTCCCGGCACGGTGCGCGGACTGCAGGCGGCGCATGAGCGCTACGGCTCCCTGCCATGGAAAACCTTGCTGGAGCCGGCCATAGCGCTGGCCGCAAAGGGGTTTGACGTGCACCCCGACCTGGCGATCATGGCCCGGGACAAGATCCGTGAAACCGACGGCAGGGCCAACTTCGCCGAACACTTCAGCGCGCTGGCGGAACAATCCACGTTTACCCAACCCGCGCTCGCGCGCACACTTGAGCGTATAGCCGATGACCCGGAGGACTTTTACAGCGGCGCCGTAGCGCGCCAGATCGTCGCGGCATCACAGGGCAGCGGCGGCATCATCTCGTTAAAGGATATGGCGGAGTATCGCGCGGTCTGGCGCACGCCGCTGCAATATTACTGGCGCGGCCAACAGGTACTGGCGGCGCCGCCGCCGAGTTCGGGCGGGCTCGCGCTGCTGCAACTGCTGGGTATCACGGACTTTGCAGAGCCCCTGTTCCGCGAGGCAGGCCACAACTCCCCGCAGTATGTGCATCTGCTCGCGGAAATCGAAAAGCGGGTCTTCGCCGACCGGGCCGAGTACCTGGGCGATGCGGATTACGTTGCAGTACCGGTGGGCAAGCTGCTGGACCCGCTGTACCTCATGCGCCGGGCAGCGACACTCAATCCCGGCGCCATTTCCGACGCGAAAAACACAAAGCCCGGACTGGAGTCGCACCAGACCACACATTTTTCAATCCTGGACCCTGCGGGCAATGCAGTCGCACTGACGTTCACCCTCAACTGGGAGTTTGGTTCCGGCGTGGTCGTCGCGGCAGCCGGCTTCCTGATGAACAACGAAATGGATGACTTCAGCGCCAAGGTCGGCGTGCCCAACAAATTTGGCGTGGTCGGCAACGACAATAACGCCATTGCCCCGGGCAAGCGCATGCTGTCCTCGATGTCCCCCACCATATTCCTGCAGGACGGCAAGACAGCGCTGGTGATCGGCACGCCCGGTGGCAGCACGATTTTCACCTCGATCTACCAGGTGATCCTCAACATCTACAGCTACAGGATGCCGCTGCAGGCGGCCGTGGACGCCACCCGCTTCCATCACCAGCTGCCCGATGCCCGCCTGATTCGCCATGACCGGCGCGAAATACCCACGAAAACCAGACGCGAACTGGAGGCCATGGGCTACACCGTGGAGGCCAATAGCTGGGGTGACCTGGGCGATGTCCAGGCGATCCTCAACGCCGACGGCGAGGTCCAGGCCGCAGCGGACACACGCGGCCGCGGTATCGCCCGCGTCTTCAGTAACTGACAGCGCAAGCGCGGCCCGACAGCGGGGTCCAGGCCCGCGTCAATCCGGTAGCCAAGTCGAGGGAATCTTCAGTAGACTACCGGGTCCAAAAAAACTGACACCAATCACCCGCCAGGGCCCAGTCGATTATGCATAAAACTATCCTGCTCCTGTTGGCCCTGAGCCTGCTCGCAGCCTGCGCCACCAGCCCCACCGGGCGCCGCCAGCTGATGCTGATTTCCCCCGATGCGGCGATTGTCCAGTCGAAGCAGGCCTACCTGAGCACGGTCAGCGACCTGGACAAGGAAAACAAGCTGCTCGACGATCCAAAGATTGCCGACCGCGTTGCCACCATTACCGGACGACTGGTCACCGAGGCCATTGCCATGTACCCCAATACCGCCAACTGGGAGTGGAGCGTGGCGATCATAGACGATCCGGAAACGGTCAATGCCTGGTGTATGGCCGGAGGCCGCATGGCGGTCTACACCGGCCTTTTCGACAAGCTGAAACTCACAGACGCGGAGTTTGCCCAGATCATGGGCCATGAGATCTCCCATGCCCTGGCCAACCACACGGCGGAACGCATGTCCCGTTCCATGGCTACCTCCATTGGCGTGCTCGCCATCGGCGTGGCCTCGGACAAGCCGATGGCGACCATGGCCGGCGGCGCCATGGCGGCAAAGCTGGCACTGGAACTGCCCAACAGCCGGACCGCGGAATCGGAAGCCGATAAAATCGGCATGGAACTCGCGGTGCGTGCCGGCTATGACCCGGACGCGGCGGTTACGCTGTGGCAGAAAATGGGCTCCCTGGGTGGCTCCGCACCGCCCGAGTTCCTCAGCACCCACCCGTCACCCGGTAATCGCGAGGCCGAGCTGGCGGCGATGATTCCGGAGATGCGCAAACTCAACCCCACCGGCAAGCTCGCGCGAGTCACCGCAATTGAGATCGTGCGGGACGCGCCCGCCCGCTGAACCGCTCGGGACGAGTCCACAGACGGCGGCAGGGCACCGGTATCAGACAATGCCGAACCGCGCCGCCAACCCCATGGCACGCCGGTCCATATCCGCCTTGATACGGCGCAGTTCCACCGCAAACTGGCGGGCGGCCGGACTGAGGCTGCGGCCGCGAAGGTAAATAAGACCCGAGTGCATACGCGGGGTGATAGTGCCGGTTTGCAGCAGGGTCATGCTGCCATTGAGCAGTTCGTTGGCCACCTGCGGCAGCGGCGCCAGGGTAATGCCATCCGACGCCAGCACAATCCGCTTGGTGGCGGCGAAGGTCGCTACGTCGATCTTGACCCGAAATGGGCCTGTCGCTCCCAGGCTATCGGGCTCTTCCCCCGGCGAGGCCAGGAACTGTTCGATCCGGGCGGGCACCCGGTTGCCCACCAGCGGATAATCGTCAAATTCGGCTTTATTTACCGGACCCCGTCCCGCCAGCGGATGCCCGCTGCGGCAGACAAATTGAAAATGATCGTCTATCAGTAACTCGGTTTCGAAACGATCATCAGCCTCCACGGTACTGAGGTCCGCCACGGCAACATCAGACTGCCGTTCCAGCAGGTGGGAGGCCACGTCCGCCCAGTCCGCTTCCCGAATGCGGCAGTGAATGTCCGGAGCGGAGCGAACCAACGCCGCCACCGCATCGGGAACCAGGGCATCCCCGGGAAAGGGCCCAGTGGAGATGACCAGTGAACCCCGCGCCAGGCCCATCACGTCAGCCATCGCCCGCTCCAGGTCCTCGCCCTCGCGCAGCACCCGGCGCCCGTGTTCCATAAACAGGCTCCCCACCGGGGTGAGCTCCACGCCAGAGGACAGGCGATCAAACAAGCGTATCCCCAGCGACGCTTCCAGGGTCTGGATACTGCGGGTGAGAGCCGGCTGGCTGATATGCAACTGCGCAGCGGCCAGCCTGAAATTTCGATGATGGGCCAGCGCATGGGCGTGCGCCAGCTGCCGGAAATTGATACTCATAACTGAAAGGTATTAATAGTTGATCTATATTGCATTGGAATTATAGTCGCGAACATCCTAGATTGCACTGGAACATGAACCGCCGGCCTGACCTGAAAATACCAAAACACCCACAATCCGAGGATAAGCGCCTATGATCACTGGAAAAATCAACCGCCGCGGCACACGCGAGAAGGCACGGGGGGGGTCCCGGCCGTTTCGCCTGCCGGCTCTGATGACTGCGGGCCTGATGGCGTTGGCATCTGCCGTCACCAGCGCCGCCGACAAGCCGAATATCCTGGTGATCTGGGGCGACGACGTGGGCCGGGCCAATATCAGCGCCTACACCATGGGCATGATGGGCTACCGCACACCCAATATCGACCGCATCGCCAACGAGGGCATGATCTTTACCGATTACTACGGGGAGCAGAGCTGCACCGCGGGTCGCTCCTCTTTCATCATGGGGCAGTCGGTATTTCGTACCGGCCTGAGCAAGGTGGGCCTCCCCGGAGCCAAGCTGGGGATGCGGAAAGAAGATCCCACCATCGCCGGACTCCTGAAGGCGCAGGGCTACGTCACCGGTCAGTTTGGCAAGAACCACCTGGGAGACCGGGATGAAATGCTGCCGACCAACCACGGTTTCGACGAGTTCTTCGGCAACCTCTACCACCTCAACGCCGAAGAGGAGCCGGAAAATCCTGACTACCCGAAAGACCCTGAATTTCGCAAGAAATACGGGCCGCGCGGCGTGATCCGCTCCACAGCGGACGGCAAGATCGAGGACACGGGCCCGCTGACCAAGGCGCGCATGGAAGTGGTGGATGACGAAACCTCCGCCGCCGCGATGAAGTTCATCGCCAAGGCGGTAAAAGAGGACAAGCCTTTCTTCGTCTGGTGGAGCGGTACCCGCATGCATTTCCGCACCCACGTGAGCGACGCCAAGATGGCTGAAGTCCAGAAGCAGTATCCCCGGGCGGACGAATATACCGCGGGTATGCTGGAGCATGATGCTCACATCGGCCAGTTTCTCAAGCAACTGGACGACCTGGGCATCGCCGACAATACCATCGTGTTCTACTCCACGGACAACGGCCCACACTACAATACCTGGCCGGATGCCGCTTCCACTCCCTTCCGCGGTGAAAAGAACACCAACTGGGAAGGCGGCTGGCGAGTGCCCTCCATGGTGCGCTGGCCCGGCAAGATCGAGGCGGGCTCTGTTTCCAATGAAATCATGCATCACATGGACTGGACCCCCACCTTTCTGGCCGCGGCCGGCGAACCCAACATCAAGGAGAAGCTGCTGAAGGGTTACAGCGCCATCGGCCGCAACTACAAGGTGCACCTGGATGGCTACAACTTCCTGCCCCTGCTCACCGGTAAAACCAAGGAAGGCCCGCGCCATGAAATTTTCTACTTCTCCGACGACGGCGACCTCACGGCGCTGCGCTACAACGACTGGAAGATGATTTTCATGGAGCAGAAGACCCAGGGTACTCTCCGGGTCTGGATGGAGCCTTTTGTGCCGCTGCGCTTGCCCCTGATCTTCAACCTGCGCCGGGACCCTTACGAGCGCGCCGAACAGACCTCCAACACCTACTATGACTGGCTGATAGACCACGCCTTCCTGCTGGTACCTGCGCAGGACTACGTGGGCCAGTTCCTGGCGACATTCAAGCAGTTCCCACCGCGCCAGAAGGCGGCCAGTTTCTCCCTGGACCAGGTGATGGAGCAATTGGCGGATCCCGGTTCACGCTAGGCGCCGCCTCGACGTCTGAGCGTAAAGGCCCCTTTCGGGGCCTTCTTTTTGCCTTGCATACTGGCAGTACCCGCGGGCCGAAGGCACCACCGTGCTACCCGCGCATGCGCCGGATTGTGGGATTGGCATGAATTCAGGCTATCATGGCCAAACAACTTATCCGAACCTACCCAAATGCAGGCGCTCGCCCAGTTCAGTGAACATATCGCACGGCTGATTCCCGCGCTCGGAAGCGCTGAGTTTCCGAACCTGCTGGTGGCCATGCTCAGGCAACTGGTGCACTGTGACGATGCCACCATCATTGTCTACCCGGGAACCGACCTGCCTGTCATCGAATATTTCGAGGTGCCCGAGGGCGCTGCCGACTCCACGCTGGACGTCTACGTAAAAGGGGCCTTCCTGCTGGATCCTTTCTACCTGTCTGCGAGTCGGGACAGGAACTTTGGCGTATTTCGCCTGCGGGACCTCGCACCGAAGGACTTCAAAAGCAGCGATTACTACAAGAACTGGTACCTCAACTGCGGTTACCGGGATGAGTGTGGTTACCTGATCCAGAGCGGACCGGAGGGTTTCATCAATATCGCGCTCGGCAAACGCCGGCCGCGCGCCACGTTCACCAAACCGGAACTGGAGACCCTGCGTGACATTCAGCCCACTATCGACCTGCTCTGCCAGCGCCATTGGGCGGACGCCGGCACCCGGCGACCGGGAGTGGACTTGCGGGGTCAGCTGGACGCGGCCCTGAATTCCTTTGGCAGCAGCCTGCTGACCGACCGCGAAGCCCAGGTGATCAAGCTGGTACTGCACGGGCACAGCACCAAGACCCTGGCTGAAAAACTCTCTATCTCCATGGAAACGGTCAAGCTGCATCGCAAGCACGCCTATTCCAAACTGGAAGTGAGCTCGCAGGCGGAGCTGTTCTACCTGTTTCTCGATTCAGTGATGAGCGCCGGGGATTACAATGGTGGCGACCCGCTGTTGCCGTATCTCAGGCCGGGGCCGGCCAGGTAGCCCACACCGACGCGCGACGGGGCGGGTAACATCTAGCCACGGCTGGCGCGCATGTAGAGAAACTCCAGTACCAGCGACGCGCCGGCCAGACTGGTGATATCCGCATGGTCGTAGGCCGGGGCGATTTCGACGACATCAAAACCCACTATATCGAGATCCGCCAGACCCCGCAGAATGTGCATCGCCCGGGAACTGCTGAGACCGCCCACTACAGGCGTGCCGGTACCCGGCGCATAAGCCGGATCGAGGCAATCTATATCAAAGGTCAGGTAGGCCGGCATGCTGCCCACCCGGGCGCGGATGGCGGCGACGGTCTCCGCGACGGCCTGCTCGTTGGCCTGCTGCGCATCGATTACCAGGAAATCATGGTCGCCGCGATCATAGTCCGTGCGAATGCCAATCTGTACCGAGTGCGCGGGATCTATCAGGCCCTCCCGGGGCGCGCGGTGGAACATACAGCCGTGGCTGTATTTTTCTTCATCGCCGTAGGTGTCTGTGTGCGCATCGAAATGGATCAACGCCAGCTTGCCGTGGGTTCTGGCATGACCGCGCAGCAGGGGCAGGGTGACAAAGTGATCGCCGCCGATACTCACCAGGGTCTTGCCCGCGCCGGTAATCGCCGCCGCCTTCTCCTCCACCCGTGCCAGCATGTCCTCGCTGTCACCATACCCGTAGCGCAGATCACCGTAATCAATGGCCTTCAGGCGCTCGGCCAGGTTGAAGGTCCAGGGCCAGCGCTGTTCTTCCCAACGCAGGTTGGCACTGGCCTGGCGCACCGCGTTGGGACCACCGCGCGCGCCGGGGCGGCCGCTGGTGCCGAGGTCGTAGGGAATGCCCATGACCACGGCATCGACGTCGTCGCCGCCGAACTCACGGCTCAAGGGCAGACCCAGGTAACTGAAAACGTCGATGTAAATAGAGGTTTCGGCAAAGGGAAATTGGCTATCGCTCATCAGTCGATCTCCCGCGAGGGCCGGGTTGCGGCAGGCGCATCGTTTCCGGAAATAACGCCTTCATCCCGAAGTATCGCCAGCGCCGGCTCAAGTTGCCGCTGGTAGTGCCGCCAGCGCCCCACGGAGCGGGTATGGGCCGGCTCCCGCACCTGCACCGCGCTGGCGGTGGTGACCGCCGAGTCCTGGCGGTGGAACTCGCCACAGGCATCTTCCCAGGGCAAGTCCAGGTAATCGAGAATCCGCCGGGCATTGCCTTCCAGGTCTGTGACCACCTCCTCGTAACGCACATCGAGAAAGCGCCCCGGGAAACGCTCCCGCCACAGCGCCATCAGGTGGTGGTACCGCGCGAAGTGTCGCGCCATCTCCTCCAGCGAATAGGAATGGGGATAGGCATCGGCGAACAGCTGTTTGAACACGGCGAAGCAGGCGTCCCGCGGATCCCTCACCAGGTGAATGATCCTGGCGTTGGGCAGCGCGGCGAGAATATGCGGCAGGAACAGGTAGTTGTAGGGCAGCTTGTCGACGAAGCGGGGGGACTGGCCGCGCAGCTTGGTGGTGCGCGACAGGTACTGTTTACCCAGCGCGGCCGGGTCGAGTTGCAGGGCGTTCCTGAACAGCTCCGGCGAGAAACGCTCCAGGCGGTCGTAATCCGTCATACGGCGAATACAGTTACCGAATTGCTGCAGTTCGCCGGCGGAATGCACCTGGGAATGGGCGCTGACAATCCGCTCGACCAGAGTGGTGCCGGTGCGCGGCTGGCCGATAATAAAAATGGGCGACCTGTCGTCACATCCGGCCGCACGGGAGGCCAGCCACTCGCTGGTATACAGTTCCGCCAGGGTATCGTAGGTAGCGGCCTCCCGGGCCTCGTCAAACTGCAGGGTAGCGCGGCGGGCTTTTGCGCCGCTGGCAAACGCGCTGAAGGCGCCGTCCCAGTCCTCGATATCTTCCAGCTCCTTGCCGACGGCGTAGTGGATGAAAGCCTGCGCCCCCGGCGGCAGGGAGCGCTGTGACAATAGCGCCTCCATCTCCCGGATATGGGTGCGGTCCTGCGCTTTGCCGAGGCCCGACAACAACCAGTGAGCCTGGGCATTGCCACGCCCCTGCACCAGGGCCACGGAGAGTTCCTCGCCCGCGCGGGCGGTTTCACCCAGGTATATCAGGTTATTGGCGTAGTTGATCCGCAAGGCCGGATTGCCCGGTTCCGCCTGCACCGCGCGCCGGTACCATTCATCGGCATTGCGGTGCTCGCCCAACAGGGTATAGGTGGTGCCTATCACATCGTGGATAGCGGGGATGTCTCCAGACTCCCTGCTTACCGCGCTTTGCAGGGCGATGTCGGCACGATTCACCTGCCCGCCCTCCGCCAGCAGTTTCGCCAGGTGCGCCCAGGCGGCCGCGTGACCAGGATCGATGCTGGTGACGGAACCAAAAGCCGAGAGCGCGGTGCCGCGATCACCGGTGGCCAGCGCGATCAGGCCCACCAGGAAATGGGCCGGCGCCAACTCGGGTTGACGCGACAGCACCAACTTGCAGCAGGTTGACGCCTCGGCGATATCGCCGCGAGACAAGGCGCGGAAGCCCCGGGCCATCAGCTCGCGAGGGTTGATCGGTTGGCCTGCGGCGGCGGTTTTTTTCATGCGGGAGCGGCAACCTTGTTGTTGGCCATATGCGGCGAAAAATCGCCTCCGTTAATCGTCGCCCACCCTATCACCAGAGCGAGGCCGGCTCAATGTATCCGACGCCACCCCCTTAGGGGTATACACAGGGCTGTTGAGTGATGAAACGATAGCCTTATAAGACAACTGTTAACTGAATCGATGGAATATAGCTTATGCGCAAGCCGCTTTTCACTCTGGCCCTGTTCACCGTTTTCGCCAGCGCCCTGCCGGGCTGCCAGGACGAGGCGCAACCCGACGTGGCGGTTGCGAGCCCCAAAGCGGAGCGTGTATTCATCAACGGCGCCATCTATACCGCGGATAAGGATCAGCGCACCGTATCCGCGATGGCGGTGAGCGGTGACAGAATCCTGTTCGTGGGAGATGACGAGGCGGCGGCAGGCTGGGTTGGCGAGCACACGGCAGTTACCGACCTGCAGGGCAGACGGGTACTGCCGGGCCTGCATGATGCCCACGTGCACCCGGCTGGCGTGATCGAGGTTGAGGACTGCAACCTGGACAACAGGCCGGTCGATCTGGCCGAGCTGTCAGATTTTGTCAGCGCCTGCCTGGAACGGCTGGCGGTTCCGGACGGCGACTGGCTATTGGTCAAGCAATGGAATTTCGCGGCAAACAACAAGCCCGTTGGCGAGCTCAAGACCCTCCGCCAGGCGCTGGACCGGGCTTCCGCCAAACACCCCATACTGCTGGGGGGTAGCGATGGCCACCACAACGCCACCAACAGTAGCGGTCTGGCCCTCGCGACGACCCAATCGGGTGAGCGCCTGGGCTTGAGCGCCGCCACCCTCGCCGGCCCCTTCGCCGAGCTCGCGCCCTACGTCGGGCTGGATGCCCAGGGAGAACCCAATGGCGAGGTACATGAGGACGTGCCGAAACTGCTGGGCGCCGGCCACGCCATTCTGGGCAATGTCTCCGAGCTGGTATCCGAGGCGGGACAAATTCCCCTGCGGTTCAACAGCCTGGGGATTACTTCTATCCTGGATGCGGCGTTCGACGCCAACACCGCCTCACTCTACGACAGCCTGGTAGATCAGGGCGTGTTGTCCCTGCGGGTCGCACTGGCCCAGTACTATGACCCCAATGCATACAGGAACCCGGACGGGGTGGTGGACGTCGACGCGATCATGACCCAGGCGCGTGCGACGCGGGAAAAATACAGTGCCGTCGAGAATGTAAAGGCAGACAAGCTGAAATATTTCGTGGACGGGGTGATAGAAGGCAACCCGCTGTCCACCCCGCCAACCCTGCCGAACGCGGCGCAACTGGCCGATTATTACCAGCCGATTTTCGGTCTGGATGAACAGGGCGAGATCGTGCTCAAAGGCTACGTCGATCCACAAAGCGAGACCTGCAAGGCTATCGCCGCCAGGGGTGTCGACAAACTGAGCCGTCCGGAAATCGCGGATTTTACCGCGGCGCAGGGCTACCACCCCTCCCAGTGCCTGCGCTCCAACGGCGTCATGTTCCAGAGCGCGGATACCACGCTTCGTTTTCTGCAGGCCGCCGTGGCGAGCGATCTGGGCGTGCATTTTCACGCCATCGGTGATCGCGCGGTTCGCACCGCCATCGATGCTATCGCCGCTGTCACTCTGGGCAAACCCAGGACCAACCGGCACAGCATTGCCCACGCCCAATTGGTAAACCCGGATGACGTCCAGCGCCTTGGTGCACTCAGGATTCCGGTCGCCTTCACCTACGCCTGGGCCGTGCGCGACTATTACTATGACGCAACCGTGATTCCCTTCATCGACAGGATCGGTTCACTGGCCGATATGTACGACCCGGAAAACTACTACGTACGGCAGGCATACCCGGCCCGTTCAATCCTGCGCGCAGGCGGCGTGCTTGCCGCCGGTTCGGACGCGCCGGTAGACACGGCCGATCCCCGGCCTTTCCACAACATTGAAAAGGCGGTCAGCAGGGACGAGGGCGAGGGCCCGATGAACGCTGAGGAAGGCATTGGCATACTGGACGCCATCGACGCCTACACGATCAACGGTGCGCGCCTGATGCAGCAAGCAGACATCACAGGGTCCCTGGAGGCAGGCAAGAAGGCGGATTTCATCGTCCTCGACCAGGATATCGTCGCTCTCGCCAATGAGGGCAAACTGAGCGAGGTGTCACAGACGAATGTTCTCCAGACCTGGTTCGACGGTGTTGTCGTCTACCAGCAGCCACAGTAACCCGGGGCGCCCGCAGCCGCGGTTAAACCGGAACCCTGTTGGTCAGTGGGATTTGAGTCCATGAACAAGCCGCTTTCGAGGCTGGCCCTCGCCGGCCTGCTGGCCTGCGCGCTGTGCGCCTGCCAGGACAAAGCCGCACCCGCCGGCGCCCCGGGCGCGGCGGAGCGGGTGTTTCTCAACGGCGCGATCTACACCGCGGATGCCGGCCAGCGCAGCTTTCCGGCGATGGCGATCAGCGGTGACACTATCCTGTTCGTAGGGGGGGCGGACGCCGTCGGTGAGTGGATCGGAGATGAGACAATCGTCACCGACCTGCAGGGAAAACGGGTCCTGCCGGGACTGCACGACTCCCACGTGCATCCGGTGGAGACCATCCGCATCGAGAAATGCGACCTGCAGGGCGAGCCGCTAAACCTGGCGGGGTTGGCGGACTTCGTCGCCGCCTGCCGGCAGCGAATGGCCATTCCAGACGGGGAGTGGCTGATAGTAAAGAACTGGAATTTTTCGGAAGGCAATACACCGGCGGATGGTTTGCGGACGGTGCGCGCCGCTCTGGATCGCGCGTCCGCCGACTACCCGGTACTACTCGAAAATACCGACTCACACCATTTCGCCGCGAACTCCGCAGGATTAAATGAGGCCCGCAATTCGAATGGCGAACGCGTCGGCTTGAGCGCCGCAACACTGGCAGTGTATTTCAGCGATCTGGCGCCCTACATCGGCCTGGATGCCGGTGGCGAACCCAACGGCGAGCTGCATGAAACCGCCTACCAGCGTCTCGGGGTAAGTCGCGCTGAACTGATCAACCTGCCGGCGTTAATCCCCGAAGCCGGGCAGATGCCCGTGTGGTTCAACAGTCGCGGCATCACCTCTTTGCTGGACGCGGCCTTTTATCCCGAACTCGCCCCCGTATACGACAGCCTCGTCGAACAGGATGCGCTGTCCCTGCGGGTAACCCTGGCACAGCACTATGAGCCCGGCGACTTCGCCAACGAGAACGGCGTCGTGGACATGCAGGCCATCATGGCCCGGGCCCGCGTCACCCGCGAGAAATACGCCGCTGTCGAGAACATAAAGGCAGACCAGTTGAAATTTTTTGTCGACGGCGTCCTCGAGGGGAACCCCTTTTCAACCCCCCCGGGCCTGCCCAATGGCGCGCAATTGAAAGACTTCTACCAGCCGATATTCGAGCTGGATTCGCAATCCGGTGAACTGTCCCTCGCGGGATACGTCGATCCGGACAGCAAGGCCTGCACAGCCCTGCAGGCGCGAGCACAGGAACCGCCGGGACAAAGTGAAATCGCTGAATTTGTAGCGACCAACGGTTTTTACCCGGTGCAATGCCGACGTTCATCGGGCGTCACATCCCAGCCGGTGGCCACCATCCGGCGTTTTCTCGCGGCCGCGATTGCCGAGGATTTCAGCGTGCACTTCCACGCTATCGGCGACCGGGCCGTGAGGGTGGCCACCGACCTTATTGCCTCCGTCACCCCGGATACACCTGCCACCAACAGGCACAGCATCGCCCACGCCCAACTGGTTGACCCAAATGACGTGCGCCGCATTGCCGCGCTGAAAATACCCGTGGTGTTTACCTTCTCCTGGGCGATACGCGACTTCAGTTACGACAGCACGGTGATTCCCTTTGTCGACAGGATCGACTCGCTGCAGGATATGTACAACCCCGCCAACTACGCGATAAAACAGGCTTATCCCGCGCGCTCGATTCTGGACGCCGGCGGTGTACTGGCGGCGGGTTCCGATGCACCCGTCATCAGTGACGACCCCATGCCGTTCGAGAATATCGAAAAGGCGGTCACCCGCAACAATGGCACTGGAGCGTTCAACCCCGGCGAGGGCATAGCCATACTGGACGCCATCGACGCCTACACGATCAACGGCGCCAGGATGATGAGGCAGGACGATCTCACCGGCTCACTGGCACCCGGCAAGAAAGCGGACTTCATCATAATTGACCGGGACATTATCGCCCTGGCCGAGCAGGGTAAAGTGGATGAGGTGTCCTCCACGAGTGTGCTTGAGACCTGGTTTAACGGCAATCTCGTGTACCGCAAGGCACCATAACAGGGTATGGCGCCCCCGGTGGACAGGCTTTTATGTGATGGAACCGGCGGGCAGACAGACACACGCCTTTCGTGTATCTGCCTTCCGGAAAACCGCTCCCGGTCAGTCGAAGTCCATGGTTAACTTCATGCCCACCGTGCGCGGTCGACTGGGGCCGTACTGGTAGGCCGGGAATACCGAATCGCCGTTGCCGCCGCCATCGTAATAATCTTCGTTGGTCGCGTTATCGACATAGGCTGATACCGAGTACTCCTCATACCGGTAACCGATACTCAGGTTGAGCTCTCCATAGCCATCGACCGTAAAACTGTCCGGTTCCCAGCCAGCTTCCTGGTCGGTCTGGAAGTGATAGGCCGCCATGCCGAACACTTCCCCGTCACCGACGGGGTAGTTACCGACAAGCGCCATGTGGCCAGACCACTCGGGCGCCCAGGGAATCGCCTGGCCTTCACACACGGTGGAGCCGTCGCAGATTTTTTCCAGCTCATTGGCCTCACTGTCAAACCAGGCAATAGCGGAGTTCAGTTCGAAGTGTTCTCCAAGGGACTGGCTGATGCTTCCCTCGAAACCCCAGCCGTCTATCTTGCCGACGTTATCAACCTGGATCAGCGCCCCGTCAAAATAGTTGACCTGCATATCCTTGTATTGATAGTAGAACGCATTGGCCGTTACTCGCGTGTCGCCCTGGAACAGTGTTCCCTTGTAGCCCAGTTCGTAAGAGGTGGAGTTCTCCGGGCCGTAGGACGCGGGTTTGTATTGACCCGGTACCGCCACGGTTTTGCCGTACTCAACACCTGGAGACAGCCCGAACGAGCTGAAACCACCGGACTTGTAACCCGTGGTGACACTACCAAACAGCAGGGTATCGGCGGAGGGGTGATAGTTCAGTATCACCCGGGGAGTCACGTGATCCCAGGTTTTGGAATCCTTGACCGGACCGTCCGGCGTGGTAAAACCCAGGGCGGCGCGATTACCCAGCACCGGGCTCAGGGGAGGATAGGCGTAATTGGAAAAATCCTTTTCATCCCTTGTGTAACGCACTCCCAGGGTAGCGTCCCAGTGTTGGTTGAAATCATAACCCAGGTCGAAATACGCCGCATAGCCTTTATACTTACCCTTGGCCCGGTTGGTATCCTCCATGGTACCGGTGGGGCTGCCCTCCCAGTCGACGGTGCCAAAATAGTCCAGAAACGCCTGCACTGCCTCACCGTCCGGGTAGTAAGCCGCGTAGCCCTTGTAGTAATCAAACAAATCCTGACAGGTAGTGCCGTAGTAGGCCCAGGCGTACGAACAGAACACATCCTCGGACATTTCGTTGCGGAGCTTGGCATCGATGTGCTCCTCGTAGTAGGAGACCCCTGAATACCAGCTCAGCGGTCCGTCGCTGTTGGATACCAGCCGCAATTCCTGCTCGAAATAATCACCGTTCTGGTCCTGCGCGTAGCTGTTGAGAATAATGGGCAGGCCGTCGAAATCCTCGGCGTAGTTAAAGGTGTGGTCGCGGTAACCGGTCAGGGACGTAAAGGTGGCAAAATCGAGATCGTAGTCGATTTGCAGGCCGTAACTGGTAACTTCCGAGTTGTCCCTGTTACCCAGGCTCATATCCGCATCGATCACATCGTCAGGCGTGGGATAGCCCAGGTTGCCGAACAACGATTCCTGGTACTCGTACCCCGCGCCCTTGCCCGTCGGCACATAAATGGTGCCGGACTGGTTGCGGTTTTCGTACTCCACCATCAGGTTGGCAGTCAGCTTGTCGGTCTGGAACAGGGTGGACAGGCGCACCGCATCGGTATTGTGACCGCCGTACTTGTCGCTGGTCAGAGTGGGATAACGGTTCTTGATATAACCGTCCTCCTCGGAATGGAAAGCGGCGAGACGAAACGCCAGTTGGTCGTTGACGGGCACGTTGATCGCGCCCTCGCCGGCCACGTGATCGCGCTCCGCGCCGTCTAACTCAGCATATCCGCTGACGCCCTCGGTGCTGGGCTTGTTGGTAATGATGTTCATCGCGCCGGATATCGCTCCCCGGCCGAACAGGAAGCCCTGGGGGCCGCGCAAAATTTCCGCCTGCTCGATATCGTACAGACTGGTTACCGCGGCGCCGTTACGGCCCTGGTACAGGTTGTTCTTGTACATGCCGATGGACGGGTCGCCGCCCACCCCAAAGTCGTTGGTAAGGATACCCCTGACGCTGACGGAATCGATGAAGCTGTCCTTGGAGTTCCCGGTGACCCCCGGGGTGTAGGCAATAAGGTCCTTGACGTCATTGAGGTTGGCCGCCTCCATCATCTTGCCCGAGATGGCGGTAATGGCCAGCGGCACATCCATGACCGACTCGGAGCGTTTGGTGGCGGTTACGATAACCTCTTCCAGCACCTGTCCCAGCGCCGAACCCGGCATGGATGAGGCCATCACCACGGCGGAAACCGCGGCGGCCAATCGATGTTTACGAGCGAGCAGTTTTTCAGCGGCATACGAGCGTGCAGCCATAGTATTGATTCCCCTATCCCCTGGTGATACAGCCCTGTCGGGCAGCGTTTTATATGCCAGCTTGGACCCTATCGAATTATCCGCGGCTGGCCTATACCTCTAAAGTGTAGTTCTGAAGCAGACCGGAATATAGGGTCGGCCGACCTGAATAGCGGACTCGCCATGGCGGCTTCAGGCCGATTGGCCGCGTCACTCCCTCGCAACACTCCCGCTACATTCTTGCCGAACTCCCGCTTGCGACACACCGGTCGCACTAGAGGCAGGCGTCGTACTCCATGGGAGTAACCTGGCGGTCGAACTCATCCAGTTCCTGCTGCTTGAGCAGTCCGTATACATGCTGGAACTCGGCACCGAGGTAGTTACGCACGAAGTCCGATTGGCAAAAACGCGCCTGTGCCACCGGCCAGTGCCTGGGCAGGCTGGGCGGGACGCTGTTATAGGCATTGCCCTCCTGCGGCGGCGGCGCTTGCAGCTTGTGCTCGATGCCGTGCAGGATACCGCCCAGAATGGCTGCGATAACCAGGTAGGGGTTGGCATCCGCCCCCGCGACCCTGTGCTCTATGCGGGTAGCGGCCGCGGTATCGGCCGGAATTCTTACCGACACCGTGCGATTTTCATAGCCCCAACAGGGCGCCAGCGGCGCGTGGGTGCCGCGCTGGAAACGTCGATAGGAATTGAGGTTGGGCGCAAACAGCAGCATCGCGTCCTCCATGGTCGCCAGACAGCCAGCCACTGCCTCCCGGAGCAGGGAATTACCGCGATCGCCGCCGTCGGAGAAGGCGTTGTTGCCATCGCTGTCCAGCACACTGCAATGCACGTGCATACCGTTGCCCGCGAGATGGCCGAAAGGTTTTGCCATGAAAGTGGCGCGCAATCCGTGCTTGCGGGCCAGCGCCTTGATTGCGCGTTTGAGCATCACCGCGTGGTCCGCGGCAACCAGCGCGTCAGCCGTGTGGTGCAGGTTGATTTCGTACTGGGAGGGCGCGGATTCCTTGATCAGGGTATCCACCGGCAGGCCCTGCAGGGAGCAGGCGTCCCTGATGTCGTGCATCAGCGCGGCCATCTCCGTCATGACCTCAACGCTGTAGGTATTACCCGCCGCCAGGGAGCCGCCCACCCGGTCGACCTGGGTGTGTCCGGGCCGGCCCAGCTTATCGTCTTCACGCAGCAGCAGGTAGAACTCCATCTCGGTGGCCACGACCGGGGTCAGGCCCAGTTTGGAAAACCGCTCCATCAATAGGCTCAGGATATAACGGCAGTCGTAGCCGCAGGGCGCGCCGTCTACCTGGCGCATGGAGACCAGCGCCTGACCCATGGGCCGCTCCTGCCAGGGCACCGCTACCAGCGTCCGCGGGTCCGGGTGGCAGTAGCCATCGCCGTCGCCGGTCTCGAACACCCAGGCTTCCACGTCCCGCCCCCAGATATCACACACCAGCGAGCTCAAGGGAAGTTTCAGGCTACCGTTCAGCAGTTTGTCGAACTTGTCACGGGTAATCCATTTGCCGCGCAGGCCGCCGCTGATGTCCGGCAGGATCATCTCAACAACCTCGGTTTCCGGGTGCTTCAGCAGAAAATCCTGCAGCTTGTCGTCGCTATCGCTCATACTCATGGCCTTCCTACCTGCAACGCTGGCGCCAAAACACCACTTTAGGGTTAATTCCCTCGGGTACTCACTATGCCACACTATTTAACAATGCCGCCCCCCAGAAGGCTATAACTCATGTGGGTAAGGCTCCGGCTGGCGGAGATTACCATCAAGGAACATACGCAATGAGCACGCAATCAAAAACGCGACGGCTGAAAGAACTGGACCAGGCCCACCACCTGCATCCTTTCACCGATCTGCAGGATTACAGCACGCATGGCGGCCGCATCGTCTCCCGCGCCGAGCACATCTATATCTACGACAGCGACGGCAACAAGATGCTCGACGGCATGTCCGGTCTGTGGTGCTGCAACCTCGGTTACAGCCAGCAGGCGATAAAGGACGCAATCAGCGCGCAGCTTGACGGTCTGCCGTTCTACAACAATTTCTTCAAATGCTCGAATGAACCGGCGGTGGAACTGGCAAAAGCGCTGGTCGAAGTAACGCCCGCCCAGTTCAACCACGTGTTTTTTACCAATTCCGGCTCGGAGGCGAACGATACCAACCTGAAACTGGTTAAACGCTACTACGACCAGTTGGGCAAACCCGAAAAAATAAACATCATCAGCCGCAAAAACGCCTACCACGGCTCCACCATCGCCGCAGGCTCCCTGGGTGGCATGAGCGCGATGCACAGCCAGGCTCGCGGCCTGGATTACATTCACCACATCAACCAGCCGCACTGGTTCGCGGAGAGCGGTGACGAAAGCCCCGAGGAATACGGCATCCGGGTGGCGCGCGAGCTGGAAACCAAAATAGATGAACTGGGCGAGCACACGGTCGCGGCATTCATCGCCGAGCCGGTGCAGGGCGCCGGGGGCGTAATCGTGCCTCCGGCCAGCTACTGGCCGGAAATCCGTCGCATTTGCACAGAGCGCGATATCCTGCTGATCATGGACGAGGTCATCTGCGGCTTTGGTCGCACCGGCAACTGGTTCGGCTGTGAAACCTACGACCTCAAGCCCGACCTGATGACCTTCGCCAAGGCTGTCACCAACGGTTACATCCCCCTGGGGGGCGTCATGGTAGGCGACAAGGTGGCGGATGTGCTGGTCACGCACGGCGGGGAGTTCGCCCACGGTCTCACCTATTCGGGCCATCCCGTGGCATGTGCGGCGGGCCTCGCCACACTCGACATTCTGAAGGGCGGTAACATTATCGAGCAGGCCGCCAGCGAGGTGGCGCCTCACTTCCAGGCCCGCCTGAGGGAACTGCAGGATCACCCGATTGTCGGTGAGGTCAGAGGGCTGGGCATGTTCGCCGCGGTCGAACTGGTGCGCGACAAGGGCTCCAGGGAGCGCCTGGCACCGAACTCGGAATCCGCGGTCTTCTGCCGCGACCAGGCCAACGCGGGCGGCCTGATGGTGCGCCAGACGGGAGACGCCATGATCATGGCACCCCCCCTGATTTGCAGCACCGCCGAGATCGATATTCTGGCGGAAAAACTGGCCCAGGCACTGGACCAGACCGCCGCTCATTACGGCGTGTCCTGAGCAAACCGGCACTCCCGCGCAGGCCCGCTCGCCTGCCGGGTTTGGCAGCTGGCCGCCGCCCAGACCAAAGTCGGGCTTTCAATAGTCACCGATAAAGAATATCTTCTGTCTTTTTCAGTCTGGCCCGGTCGGCAGTCGCAATGCCCGCATCGGCGAAGCACCCGGACTTCAGGAGATGGAATGAACGGCAAAATTCAGGTCGAAAAACCCCTGGTCATCCTGCACGGCGACGAAATGGCGCAGATCGCCTTCGAGAAAATTCTCGAGCAGTTCGTCACCTCCCGCCTGGATATCAAGCTGGTGGAAATAGACCTCACCGCCGAAAACCGCCTGATCACTAACGGTGAGGCTGTGCGGGACGCCATTACCGCCCTCAAAACCCATGGCGTGGGTATCAAGAACGCGGGCATGACCGTAAATCGCCAGCAGCTTGATGAACTACTGGAAAAGCACCCATCCATCAGGGAATCCGAGCTCGACAAGCTCGCCACCAAATCGCCCAACGGCGCCATCCGCAAGGGAATCGGCGGCAATATCACCCGCGAGGACATCCAGTTCCGCAATCTGCAGGTCAACCCGCCTGACTGGATCGGTCGCGACATCGAAGTGATGACCATGGACAGCGGCGGCATCAAGCACAGCCACAACGCACTGTCCAAGGCCACGGGAGTCCTCAAGCTTGTCTTCGTCGGCGCCAGCGGCGACCCGGTGGAGTTGCACCGCCGCACGATCAACAAGGGCGATCCGTGGCTGCTGGCCAGCAATGACATTGACGATGTAAGAGACTGGGCACACGCGTTTTTCCAGCGCGCACTTACCGAAAAGCGGGATGCCTACCTGGGCCTGAAAGACACGGTAATTCCGGGCTATGACGGGGTAATGCGCAGCGCCATCGAGGCGGTATATGCCGCGGACTACCGGGAACAGTTCAGGGAGGCCGGGCTCCACTATCACTATGAGCTGATCGACGCCCAGGCGGCCCGCATCGTTGCCAATCCCCCCGAGCGCGCACTGTGGGGCGTACCGGATAACACGACCGGCAGAAAACTCTACAAGCTGGTAGGTGAATTGAAACGCTTCGGCATCCCCAACCGCAAGCACCATGTATCCCTGTCGCGCATGAGCGCCGGCGGCGGCGACCAGTACGGCAGTTTCAACATGCCGATGGAGGAGGACGGCATCATCAAGGTCATTGTCGACGGCGATGAGAAACATGCGCGCAAAGTGAAGAAAAACGATCCCGTACTGTTGATGTCAAATGACCTGCAGGCAATCACGGACTGGGTCAGCCAGGTTTTTCGGGATGCCTCGCACAAGGGCAAGGAAGTGTACTTCGGCCTGAAGCGCGAATACATGGAATACGATGAGGTGTTCAGCACGGCGATTACCGACGTGCGCCACGCGCTGGCGAAAACCGGCACGCAACCACCCTCCTTCATGATCATGCGGCCTTCCAGCCAACTGAAAAAAATGATTACGGATCCGCCCAGGAATGCCCTGTACCCGGCACAGAACCTCGACGGCGACATTTTCTCGGATATTTCCGCCGCACTGGGGGGCAGCCTGGCCACGGCCAGCTCCATCATCGAGAGCAAGGACGGCACCATGCTCTACGAGGCGCCACACGGCACCGCCCATGACCTCTACCTGCGGTACCTGGCGAGCGACGGCAAGGAGGCCCATTTCAACTCCTCGGCGCTGATATACGCTCTCGCCAATGCCCTGGAGACCCTGGCGCAGCGGGAGGACAACGAGGCCCTGGCGAGCTACTCGGGCGGGCTGAAAAGAGCGCTCATCGATACGGTCGGCCAGGGCATTATTACCGGTGACCTGAAGGGTAAGACTCTCGACCCGCTTTCCGAGAAGGTGGTGGATATGTATGGTTTCCTGGACGCGGTTGAGCGCAACCTGGACCCGGAGTCCGCCGGCGCGGAAAACAGCGTGACCGGAAAGGCACAGTAGGCCTCGCCGGCAGCGGCAACTCAGCCCAGCACATCGTCCGCCACAAAGTACCTGGGGTCTTCGATCACGTTGACCTCTACCAGGTTCCCCGCCCGCCGCAACAGGCGGCGACATTCATCGCTGAGATGCACCAGGTGCAGGGTCTTGCCCGCATTCAGGTAGCGGTCGGCCAGAGTATCGATAGCCTCCAGGCCCGAGTGATCCGCCACGCGCGAGCGGGCAAAATCTATTACCACGTCGTCGTTATCCTGGCGCGGGTCAAAGCGTTCAAGAAAAGATGATACCGAGCCAAAGAACAGGGGGCCGGTGACGGCGTATACGGTGGAACCCTTATGGTCCTCCCGCGCCTCGACACGAATGTACTTGGCATGTTCCCAGGCGAATACCAGTGCCGACACGATCACACCCACCACGACCGCGACCGCCAGGTCGGTGGCCACGGTTACCGCGGATACCAGCACCAGCACCAGCGCGTCACTGCGGGGAACTTTGCGAATGACCCGGAAACTACTCCACTCGAAGGTGCCGATAACCACGATAAACATCACCCCGATCAATGCGGCCAGGGGGATCTGCTCAATCAGCGGCGAGGCCACCAGGATGAACAGGAGCAGGCACAGGGCCGCCGTGATACCGGACAGGCGACCGCGACCGCCGGAATTCACATTGATCATGCTCTGCCCGATCATGGCACAACCGCCCATACCGCCAAACATGCCCGTCGCGGTGTTGGCGACGCCCTGCGCCACACACTCTCGATTGCCATGACCACGGCTCTCGGTAATTTCATCAACCAGCCGCAGGGTGAGCAGTGACTCGATGAGACCGATGGCGGCCAGTACCACCGCGTAGGGAAAAATTATCGAGAGCGTCTCGAAGTTCCACGGCACCGATGGAATATGAAACGAGGGCAAGCCGCCCTTGATGGAGGCTATATCGCCCACTACCCTGGTATCCAGGTCCAGGCCGAACACCAGCAGGCTGACAGTCAGAATCGCCACCAGCGAGGACGGCAACGCGGTGGTGAGGCGCGGCAGGAAGTGAATGATCAGCATGGTCAGCAGAACCAGGCCCAGCAACATGTACAGCTGCGCGCCGCCCAGCCAGGCCACGTCGACGATCGATCCTTCCATAAAGGTACCGCTCAGCCAGCCCGGCTCGCCCTCCACGCCAAACTGGTTGAGCTGGGCAAGAAAAATCACAATTGCAAGCCCGTTGACGAAACCGAGCATCACCGGGTGCGGCACCATACGGATAAATTTGCCGAGTTTCGTGACACCCGCACCGATCTGCAACAGCCCCATCAGGACCACGGTGGCAAACAGGTATTCAACGCCATGGTCAGCCACCAGGGACACCATCACCACCGCCAGGGCGCCGGTTGCGCCCGAGATCATGCCGGGACGGCCGCCGATGCAGGCGGTGATCAGCCCCACCATGAACGCGGCGTACAAACCCACCAGGGGCTCGACACCCGCTACAAAGGCAAAGGCAACGGCCTCCGGCACCAATGCCAGGGCGACAGTGAGGCCGGACAATACATCGTTCTTTACGGTTGCAACTTTACTGGGGTGAAACTCAAACATGTCACATTCTCAACAGGCTATGGCGATCCGGCACCGACAGGCGGTGGAGCGGCTCAAATAGATGGACCAATCGGCGGGGAGCTTGTTGTTATGCGACGACAGGAAAGGCCGCGCATTCTAGTGTAGGGCCGGAGTCGGTACAATCCGATAGCCGCCGTTTGTGAAGATGTCACAGTGAAATGCCCCCAGGCGGCAACTACACTCCCTGAACCCTTTTTACTGAACGAGCAACCGTCATGAGCAAAGAACGGCAGGTACTGAACAAAGAAAACCTTGGCATTACTCCCGGTCTGCCACTGCAGGCATCACAGGGCGGCATAGAGGAACTGCGCGCGGATATCCAGCGCCTGATGGACATGGAGGCCATCAGACAATTGAAATACGCCTATTTTCGCTGCGTAGATACAGCGAACCTGGAGGAACTGGCCACCTTGTTCCACGACGATGTCACGGTGCACTTCATCGGCGGCAGTTACGAGTGGAAGGTGCAGGGCAAGCGGGACTACGTGAACAATATCGGCGCCGCTTTCAGCACGGAGGCGGTGGGCCAGCACAACGCCCACCACCCTGAAATCCAGATGCACAGCGAGACCGAGGCCACCGCCATCTGGTACCTGGAAGACAGTATGTGGATTCTCAACCATAATGCGAGGACTCGCGGTACCGCGCTCTACTGGGATCGCTACCTGAAGGTGGACGGCAAGTGGTTGATCAAGGATACCCGCTACGAGCGTATCTATGAGATCAATGACCAGTTGACCACTCGCCCCAATCTCAGCTCCCACTACCTGGGCGCTCATGGAGGGGAACCGCAGTTCTAGGGCGCGGCGGACACGCCCTCGCAACAACAGAGGCAAGCCCATGAAGCTACGCTACAAGATTCTCAACTCCCTGCTGGGACTGCTGGTGATTGCCGCGGTTTCGCTGGGCCTGCTCCTCAGCCATAACTCGGCCTGCGAACCGCCGGCGGCGGCCGCCGACCAGGCACAAAGCATCCGGGCCATCGTCTACACCTGCTACGGTTCGCCGGAGGTTCTCAAGCTGGCCAGGATCGACAAGCCGGTGCCCGGGGCAAATGAAGTGCTGGTGAAGGTTCACAACGCATCGGTCAATCCGCTGGACTGGCACTACATGCGAGGATCGCCGTACTTCATGCGCCTGAGCTCCGGCATCGGTGCGCCTGCGAACCAGAGCTTTGGAGCCGATTTTGCCGGCACTGTTGAAACAGTGGGCCCCAACGTCACGAAATACCAGCCCGGCGACGAAGTCTTTGGCGGCAGGACAGGTGCATTCGGCGAATACGTGGTGATCGGCCAGGACAGGGCGCTCGCTGCGATACCACCCGGCGTTACTCTTGAACAGGCGGCGACGGTGCCCATTGCGGGCGTGTCAGCCCTGCAGGCCCTGCGCGACCAGGGTAAGGTAACTGCGGGCATGAAGGTACTGATCAACGGCGCTTCCGGGGGAGTCGGCACTTTTGCGGTGCAGATTGCCAAGGCAATGGGTGCCGAGGTGACAGGCGTCTGCAGCGACAGGAATGTCGAAATGGTGCGCTCCCTGGGGGCCGATCATGTCATCGACTACCGCAAGCAGGACTACACCACCAGCGGCGAGACCTACGATGTGATCATCGACAATGTCGGCAACCACTCGCCAAGGGAGAACAGCCGGGCGCTGGTACCCGGAGGCAAGCTGGTCATGGTGGGCGGTCCCAGCGGCGACTGGATCGGGCCGCTCGCGAACCCGCTCAAGGCGGCCCTGTTGTCACCCTTCTCCGACAAGTCATTCATCCTGTTCATGGCCGAGCTGAACCCACAGGACCTCGCGCAGCTGGCCGGCATGATCCAGTCCGGCGAGCTGACACCCGTCATTGACCGGCGCTACGGGCTGTCGGAGGTGCCGGCCGCCGTGGGCTACTCGGAAGAGGGGCGAGCCCGGGGTAAAATACTGGTGACTATCCCGTAGCGGGCGCTTCGATCAGCGCCGCTCCAGGTACTCCTGCAGCTTCGCCTCGGCCCGCTCCCCGAACAGGATAGCGCAGGCCTCCCGCAGACCGGGAGCCTGCCGGTACGCCTCGCGTCGCACCACCAGCTCGATTTTGGAACGTCTGCGCATGAAATCCTCCAGCTTGACGATCATTTCACGGCGCGCGGCCAACTCAATTTCACCGCGCGTGTACTCGGCATTTTCGATGAGTAGCTCGGCGCAGCTATCATCCTCGCGGATACGCTCCAGCAGCCCGAAAGCACTCTCGCCATAGCGTCGCCAGAAGCGCTCTGACAAGGGTTCTGAGGAGCTGGGATCGGTCAACTGGTCCAGGTCCATCAGCCTTGCCTGCAACATGAATTCGGCGCGCAACTCAGACCCGGGTTCGCCGTACCAGCGGCGATTGCGAACCGGCAGCTCGATGCCGAGGCGCTCCACGTGGTCGGCCACCTCATCCCCCACGTTGAGGCAATCGGTGAGCTTGCCGCCAAAGATGCTGAGGTGCCGGCTGTGCGCATTCACCTCGATAACATGCTTGCGCGACAGCGCCACCCAGTCAGCCACCGAACCACCGCCCTTTATCGCCAGCGGTCTGACCCCCACGCGTTCCGCGATAATACTGGCACGGGTCAATGGCGGCTCGAGATCCAGCACTGCATTCGCGTTGGCGAGAATAAAGTCCCTGTCCTCGTCCGTCACTTCCACCCCGGGGTCTTCGACCTGGGTATCGGTGGTGCCGATGCAGGTCTTGGGGCCCATGGGAATCAGGAAAAACAGACGGCCGTCACTGGCAAAGAAGGTCAGGACACGTTTATTGTCCGTGATCCGGTCGACAATCAGGTGAACGCCCTTGGAGAACAGGTGCCTATAGTCCGTGGTCTCGCCCGAGCGGGCATTTTGCGTATCGAGATAAGGCCCGCAGGCATTGATCAGAACCTTCGAGCGGATATCAAAGCGCGCCCCGCTGACCGTGTCGTGGGCGCTGGTCACCCAGCCATGACCCTCACGGCGGGCCCCGAGGGAAGCCACATAGTTCGCCGCGATACAGCCGTAGTCGAGGCTTTTGCGAATGAAATTGAAAACAAAGCGGGCGTCGTTGTCGTACAGGTAGCAGTCGGAGTACTCAAGGCCCCCGGCGGCATTGGCGGTATTGATCACCGGCTCAGTCCGCTCGATGCTGGCGGCGCTGATATAACGCGGCGCCCTGGTGACAAAGCGGCCCATGATCCAGTAAAGAACGCTGCCCAGGTAAACGAAAAACGGCGGGAAGCGAAAGCCGCGCGCTATCGTCGTAAGAAAGCGGATCTCTTTCACAGTCGATGGGTAGGCACGCATCAGCCGGTTGCGGGATTTGCACAGCTTGTTGACCAGCAGGTACTCGTGCGTTTCCAGGTATTTGATGCCGCCCCAGGCCAGGTTGGATGAATTGGAGCTGACCCCGCCGGCAAAATCACCTGCCTCTATGAGAGCCACCCGAGCCCCGCTTCCGGCCAGCGAAGCCGCCGCTACCGCGCCATTGATGCCGCCACCGACGATGAGCACGTCGTACTCCTGCTCACCCAGTTTCTCCACATTGCTGTCACGCAACGACTTCCCCATATCAACCGTTCCCCTGGCGCCCGTGCAGCACTCTACAGGCTCCAGAAGCGTTCGCACAGTGCGATGAAACTCGCCGCGCTGACACTGAGATGTTTGCCGGCGCGATAGTAAAGTCCCACCTGTTTGGCAATGCTGCCGAAGGACACGTCATCCATGATGTGGAAGTCGGCGCAGGCCGGGTGCTCCTGCAACAGTTTGCGGTCGATAAAGGTTACCCCCATGCCCTCCGCCACCATGTGAATGCGCAGCGACAGGCTGTTGACCTCCCACACGGTACTGAACTGGTCCCGCAGGCGCAGGATGGAGGGGCGCATGTCCGGATTGTCCAGCGCCGAGGTGATCAGCGGGGTGAGTTTGAGGGCTTTCTCGTCGCCCCTGACCATCGCGGGATAGGCCGCGTGGCGGGGGCTCACGACCAGGTGACGGGAGTCGCTGTACAGGGGAATAGTGGTGAAGGCCGACATCTGTTTCTGGAACGGTCCAAGACCCAGCTCGACATTGCCCGACAATACTTCTGAAATGATACTGCGGCCCGGCAGCTCGGCAATTTTCAGCCTGGTCTGGGGGTTATCGCGATAGTAAGCACTTATTAATTTCGGTGCATAGAAGCGATTGATCGAGGCGCTGAGTCCCAGGCTGAGCGTTTCGGCATTGCCGCGCTTCAGGTGAGCGATATCCTCCAGCGTCTGTTGCTCCTCGCGCAGGGTATCTACCGCGTGCTCGAACAGGCGCTTGCCGATGTCACTCAGGCGCAGTTCCTTGCCACGCTGGATAAGCGGGGCTTCCAGTTTGGATTCAAGCCCGGCCACCGCCTGGCTGACCGCCGACTGGCTGATATGCAGGGACTCTGCAGCGCGCTTGAACCCACCCTCCTCCACTACCGCACGAAAGGCGCGTAACTCACTGTTTTCAAAGCGCATATTAGTTTATCTAATACGATGATAAGTAAAATTAATTCTACTAATCACATAACGCTTCGTATACTGTGAAAAATTACCAAATATGGAGCCTCAGTCATGACCACAGAAGACGTTGTCTTTTCCAGCGACCTCGCCGGCATAGTCGTTGGAGACACAGCCATCTCCGATGTCCAGGGCGAAAAAGGGCTCCTCAGTTACCGCGGCATCGATATCAACGACCTGGTTGGGGTGCCATTCCTGCACGTGGTGTGGATGGTGCTGTTCGGGGACTGGCACGAGGAACAGGAAATGAGCCGGCTCAAGGCTTTCATGTGCCGGCATTCGCGCCTGTCACACGCGGAAATCGAATTGCTGCGCCATGTACCCCGCGACCTGCATCCCATGTTGATGCTGCAGGGACTGGTGCCACTGCTGCAATTGCCGCAGGAACAGTCCATGGAAATGGAACTCAACGCCGAGCACGGCCTGTTCATCGCGGCCAAGATAACCGCCCTCATCGCCGGTCACTACCGGCTCAGCCAGAACAAGGTGGTACTCGCCCCCACCCCCGGTCGCCTCTTCCACGAAAACTTCCTCACCATGTTCCACGGTAGCGCCCCCACCCCCGAGCAGGTACGCATGCTGAACGCGGCGCAGATACTGCAGATGGAGCACAGCTTTAATTGCGGCACCTTCGCCGGCAGGGTATGCGCCAGCACCCTGGCACCGATCCAATCGTCCATTTCAGCCTCCATCGGCACCCTCTTCGGCAAACTCCACGGCGGCGCCGACCAGGCGGCACTGGAAATGGCCATGGAGATCGGCAGCCCGGACAAGGCTGAGGCCTATGTGCGGGATTGCCTCTCCCGCAAGGAAAAGATCATGGGCATGGGTCACCGCGAATACCGTACCGTGGATCCCCGCGCGAAAATTCTCAAGCCCATGGCCATGGAACTCTGCCAGGAGGGTGAAAGCAGGAATCTGCTGCTGACCCTGGTGGCGGTTGAGGAGGCCTGCCAGCGCGCGTTTGCCGAGCAGGACAAGGAAATCTGGGCCAACGTGGAATTCTACAAGGGTGCGGTGTTCCACAGCCTGGGAATTCCGACCCATTTCTTTACGGCCATGTTCGCCATGTCCAGGGTGTACGGTTACATCGCCCACTTCCTCGAGTTCAGCAAAAACAGCCGCCTGATTCGGCCGCGCGCAAACTACACCGGACCCCGGGTCGGCGAACGGGACAAGTCCGCCGCCTGATTCGCTAATATTAATCCGCCCGCCCGGGGCGCCGCCAGCGCCCCTCCATGCTGGTTTTGTGACAAAGTGCAGCGCTTGCTTTACAGTTAGCGCATCTGCGCACCGTCATGGGCATAATACTTAATGCAGCCAAAGATTTTTCGTTCCCTGCTGCTCTTTGCAGCCGTCACCCTGCTCGCGTCCTGTGGCGGCGGGGAATCCAACGTCAGCAGTGGCGACCGCGAGGGCATCCTCCACTACGGCAACGGCTCCGAACCGCAGGGCCTGGACCCACATGTCGTCACCGGTGTTCCGGAAAACCACATTCTGCGCGCGCTGTTCGAGGGCCTGGCGGTCAAAAACCCGTACACCCTGGAACCGGAACCTGGTGTAGCCCAAAGCTGGGATATCAGCGACGACGGGCGTGTGATCACCTTCCATATCAACCCCGAGGCCAGGTGGTCCAACGGCGACCCGATGAGCGCCGAAGACTACGTGTGGTCCTGGCAGCGCCTGCTCAGTCCGGTATTGGGCAGCGAGTACTCGTACATGCTGTACCCCGTCAAGAACGCGCAAGCTTTCAACAAGGGTGAAATAACCGACTTCTCCGAGGTGGGGGTGAAAGCGCTGGACAAGCTCACACTGCAGGTGACACTGGACGAGCGCACCCCCTATTTTCTTCAGCTGATGGATCACTACAGTACCTTTGCGGTTCACCGCGCCACTCTCGAGAAATTCGGCAAGGCAACCGATCGCTACACACCGTGGACGCGAGTGGAAAACATCGTGAATAACGGCGCCTTCAATCTCAAGACCTGGCAACTCAACCGCCGCATCGAACTGGAAAAAAGCGACACCTACTGGGACAGGGACAAGGTCCGGCTCAACGGAATTGTCTACTACCCCACCGAAAATATTGTGAGCGAGGAGCGTATGTTCCGGGTGGGGCAACTGCACTACACCCAGAGCGTTCCGCTGGGCAAAATTCCCGTCTATCAGGAGATGCCTGACAGCCCCTACGTACAGGCACCCTATCTCGGCACCTACTATTACCTGCTGAACACCACGACGCCACCGACGGACAATCTGAAGGTTCGCCAGGCGCTGTCGATGGCGGTAGACCGGGACAAGCTGAACAGAACCGTGCTGAAAGGAACCAACCTGTCCGCCTATAGCATCACCCCGCCGGATACCCTGGGCTACTACCCGCCGAAGTTGTTCAGCTTCGACCCGGAACAGGCGCGCCAGCTGCTGGCCGAGGCGGGCTACCCGGATGGCGAAGGCTGGCCCGGGCTGGAACTGACCTACAATACCAGCGAAGACCACCGCAAGATCGCGGTGGCACTGCAGCAGATGTGGAAGGACGTGCTCAACATCGAGGTCACGCTCACCAACCAGGAGTGGAAGGTCTACCTGGATTCGATCACCCAGATGAATTTTGAGATCGCGCGGCGCGGCTGGATCGGCGACTACGTAGACCCCAATAATTTCCTCGACCTGTTCCTCACCGGCGGGGGCAACAACAATACCGGTTTCGCCAGCCCGGAGTACGATGACCTCGTGCTGCGCAAGGCGCCCCAGGCGACAACCAAAGAAGAGCGCTTCCGGATATTCTACGAAGCGGAGACGCTGCTCATGGAGCAGATGCCCATCATCCCCATCTATACCTATACCAGCAAGCACCTCATCCAGCCCAGCGTGAAGGGGCTGCCTTCAAACCTCATGGACTCGGTAAATATGAAGTATGTGTGGCTGGAAGCGGACGAGCAGGCGAGCGAGGCGGAAGACTGACCATGTGGCGATTTATCAGCTTGCGGCTGCTACAGGCCATCCCGGTTATCCTGGTGGTGATCACGGTGACTTTTTTCCTGGTGCGTATTGCGCCGGGCGGCCCCTTCGACAGCGAAAAGCCGGTTACCCGTGAAGTAAAGGCCGCACTGGAAGCGCAGTACAAACTCGATCTGCCCTTGTTCCAGCAGTACACCTCTTACCTTGGCGACCTCGCGCACGGCAACCTCGGCCCCTCTTTCAAGTACCCGGGCCGCAGTGTCAACGAACTGATCGCAGCGGGTTTCCCCGTCACCGCTGAACTGGGCTTGTACGCCCTGCTGGTCGCACTGTGCATTGGCGGCCTGGCAGGCGTGATCGCGGCGCTGAAGCCCAATACCGCGCAGGACTATATACCGATGTCGCTCGCCATGATCGGTATCTGCATGCCCTCATTCCTGCTGGGGCCCCTGCTGGTGCTGGTATTTGGTATCTATCTCGACTGGCTACCGGTGTCCGGTTGGGGAGATATTCCCGGTGACAAGATTCTGCCCTCCATAACGCTGGGTGCGGGCTACGCCGCCTATATCGCCCGCCTGGGCCGGGCCGGTATGCTGGAGGTGCTCTCGCAGGACTACATCCGCACCGCCCGGGCGAAGGGTCTGCCGCAGTGGCAGGTGGTACTCAAGCACAGTCTGCGCGGCGGTCTTATTCCGGTGGTCGCCTTTCTCGGTCCCGCGTTCGCCGGCTTGATCGCCGGTTCATTCGTGGTGGAGACCATTTTCCAGATTCCGGGGCTGGGCCGGTTTTATGTGCAGGCCGCATTCAACCGGGACTACACGATGATTCTCGGCACCACCGTGTTCCTGTCCGTGCTCATCGTGCTGTTCAACCTGCTATCAGATGTGCTCGCCGCCTGGATGAATCCCAGGCTGCGGGCCCAGTTTGGCAGTCACTAAAGTGCCGGGGATCACCAGATGACCACGCAAACCATCAACGATATCGACCAGGCGGAGCAGGGTACCTCCCTGTGGAAGGACGCCTGGCGACGCCTGCGCAAGAATCACCTGGCGGTGTTCGGCCTGATACTGCTGGTGCTGTTTATCGTAATAGCCCTGCTCACGCCGTGGATCGCACCCTACAGCTACCAGGCACAGGACCTGGAACTGGGCGCCAGCCCGCCCTCCGCCGCGCATTGGCTGGGTACCGATATTTTCGGTCGCGACCTGCTGACACAGATCATGTACGGGGGGCGCATCTCGCTGGCGGTGGGATTCGTCGCCACCGCCGTGGCCCTGCTGATCGGCGTCACATGGGGCGCAATTGCAGGCTATGTCGGTGGCCGCGCCGACGCGGTGATGATGCGCCTGGTCGATATACTCTACGCCCTGCCGTTCATGATTTTCATCGTGCTGCTGACCGTGGTGTTCGGGCGCAATATGCTGCTGCTTTTCCTGGCGATAGGCGCGGTGGAGTGGTTGACCATGGCCCGGATCATGCGCGGCCAGGTCCAGTCGCTGCGCCAGCAGGAATTTGTCGAGGCGGCGATTTCCCTCGGCCTGTCTCCCACCACGCTGATTCGCCGCCACCTGGTGCCGAACGCGCTGGGGCCCATCATCGTCTACACCACACTGACCATTCCCAACGTGATGCTGCTCGAAGCATTCCTGAGTTTCCTCGGGCTGGGCATCCAGCCGCCCCAGACTTCCTGGGGCCTGTTGATCTCCTATGGCGCCGAATCCATGGAAGAGTTTCCGTGGCTGCTGATTTTTCCCGGTCTGGCCCTGACCCTGACCCTGTTCTCCCTCAATTTTCTCGGTGACGGCCTGCGCGACGCGCTGGACGTACGCGGCGCGAAGGACTGACCATGGCTCTCTTGGATGTACAGGATCTCGCGGTCAGCTTCGTCACCCGCAACGGTACCAACAAGGCCGTGGACGGCATCAGCTTCAAGGTTGAGCTCGGCAAGATAACCGCCATCATTGGCGAGTCCGGCTCCGGCAAATCAGTGGCCTGCTACAGTTTGCTGGGGCTGGTACCCATGCCGCCGGGGCGCATCGATGGCGGGCGCGCGCTGTTTGAAGGTCGCGACCTTTTGCAGTTGGAAGAAAAGGAGCTGCGCGCAATCCGCGGACGCGATATCGCCATGATCTTCCAGGACCCGATGACCTGCCTGAACCCCTACATGACTATCGGCAAACAGCTGATGGAGCCGCTGATCTTTCACAACAAGGTCTCGAAAGAGCAGGCTCGCGCCCGCGCGCTCGAGTTGCTGGCGGAAGTCGGCATGCGCGACCCCGAATCGACCATAGACAACTTTCCCCACCAGTTCTCGGGTGGCATGCGCCAGCGGGTAATGATCGCCATGGCGCTGATCAATGAGCCGAAGCTGCTGATCGCGGATGAACCCACCACCGCCCTCGATGTCACCATCCAGGCCCAGATTCTCAAGCTGATTTCCGAGTTGCAGCACAAACGCGATATAGGGGTGATTTTCATCAGTCATGACCTTGCCGTAGTGGCCGACATCGCCGACGAGATCGTGGTGATGAAACAGGGCAAGATTGTTGAAACCGGCGATCGCGAAGACATCTTCCACAACGCGCAGAACCCCTACACAAAGAAATTGCTGGCGGCGATCCCCAGTGACTGCAAACAGGCCAGCACCACGGCGGTCGAGCCGCTGATCCAGGTGCGAAACCTGTGTACCTGGTTCGGCCAGGGTAAAGGCAAGGAGCCGGTCAAGGCCGTGAACGATGTCAGCTTCGACATCAACCGCGGCGAGGTACTCGGCCTGGTGGGCGAGTCGGGCAGCGGCAAATCAACCATAGGCCGCTCCATCCTGAGACTGGTGCCGGTCACATCCGGGGAGGTGCGCTTTGACGGCACCGATCTCACCGCCCTGGAGGGCCGCGACCTCAAGTCCATGCGCCGCCGCATGCAGATGATATTCCAGGATCCGTTCGCCTCGCTGAACCCGCGCATGACTGTCTACGACACCCTGGCGGAGCCGCTGCTGCTGCACGGTATCGAAACCCGCAAGACTGTGGCCCAGGGCGTACTGAAGTTGATGGACGATGTCGGCCTCGCCCGGGCGTTTGTGCGCAAATATCCCCACGAGTTTTCCGGCGGCCAGCGCCAGCGCATCGCCATCGGGCGCGCCCTGGCTACCCGGCCCGAATTTATTGTCGCCGATGAACCGGTCTCCGCCCTGGATGTGACCATCCAGGCGCAAATTCTCGACCTGATGCAAAAGCTGGGCCGGGAATACGGGCTGACCATGCTGTTCGTGTCACATGACCTGGCAGTAGTGCGTCACCTGGCCGACCGCATCCTTGTGCTGTACAAGGGCCAGGTCGTTGAACAGGGAACAGGCGATGACCTGTTCGAACGCCCGCAACAGGCCTACACACAGCAACTGCTTAAATCCATCCCGGGCCGTTCCCTGCTCGCCTGATTCTTTGCTGTGGCTCCCGGTTGCAGGGACCGCTACAAGGAATTTGTCTGCGAACCCCGCTGTCGCTGCGGAGTCAGCCCGAGGTGCGCTCCTCGCAAAGGATCTTCGTCCGGCTGCGGACCTTGTGGATGCGTTTTTCCAAATCGACAGTACCCGCCGCCAATGTCGACAGAAACTCGACAATTCCTGCCTGAATATCCCTATCTTTCTGTTTTTAAATTAATTTTTTTCATCCTGCAACCTGGGTAAGAAATGAATCCAGTATTGCAACCGAGGGCGTAACTACCGTGTAGGAGTTGCAAGCAACGCGCGGTCATAAAGCGCAGCGTGGCGCGGCTCACGTTTTCACTCAATGACACCTTTGGAGAAAATGATGAATCTCAAGAAACTGATACTCGCAAGCACGACTGCCCTGGCATTCACCTTTGGGGCCGCTTCGCACGCGCAAACCAGTCTCGCCAATTGCGTAGCTACTCCGATCACCACCTTCGACGGCAACATTGTGGATGCCGCGTTGGCGACACCGGAGTTGTCCGTCTTGGTCGACGCCATTCTCGCAGCCGGCCTGCAAGACGCGCTGGCCAGTGCTGAAAATATCACCGTCTATGCGCCCACCAATGACGCATTCGCCAAAATTCCGGCCGATATCACCGCGGCTATCCTTGCGGATGTCGATGTCCTGACCACCGTCCTGACCTACCACGTAAGTCCTGGTGCGCAAGACCCGCGCGTATTCGTACCCGCAGTACGGCGCGACACCCTGTCTGGCCAGTCGGTCTACTTTTTCCGCTACGGCGGCTGGGCACGAGTCAACAATGCCGCTGTCAACTGTGCCGGTATCCAGACCGACAACGGACTTGTCTGGTTGATAGAATCTGTGCTGTTGCCCCAATTCTGACTTTCATGCACCGGCGTTCAGTCCGAGAAAACCCCGAGCAGTATTCTGAGCGGGGTTTTTTTGGTAACACTACCTGCCGCGACTACGCCGGCGCGAAAAGTCCACCACCGCCACCCTTGACTGCGGGCGCTTTGTCCAGGCCAACGCGCCGCCACCTCAGGCGCAGGCGCCTGTCAGGCTTCTCAGCAGACAGTATTTTATACCGGTCGAGTATTGGGGCTTGCGGCCCGCACCACTGCGAATAAATAACGTGTACAGTAGGCGGCCTTACACCGACGACTAACTTGCCTTCGCGGCCAGGGACCGGGCATTGACGGCAACCGTTCCAAGGAGGAGCAATACCACATGAGCACCGACAGTCTCTATCATCCCCCGCTGATGCCCCACCTGCTGGTCGAGGGACTCAACCGTTACAACGATGAGCCCTGTCTCTTCCTGGGAGACAAGGTCGCCAGTTACCGCGAGGTGCGCGAAAGCACCAGCCAGATGGTTCAGGCGCTGCAGGCCAGGGGACTGGGCAGGGGCAGCCGGGTTGCGGTCATCTCCGCCAACCGGCCGGAAGTACTGTCCAATATCGCCGCCATGCAGCTGACCGGCTGTGTCGGTACGCCCCTGCACCCGCTGGGGTCGCTGGACGACCACGCCTATGTACTCAAGGCGGCGGGCATCGATGCCCTGATTTACGATCCCGGCGTGTTTGACGACTACGCGGCAAAGCTCAAGGAGCGGGTGCCCGCGCTTCAACAGCTGCTGGCTTTCGGCCCGACCGCGACCGGCGAGGACTACCTCGCCCTGGCCGCCAGCTTCGAACCGAAACCCCTGGTGGCGCCGGACGTATCGCCGGACGACGTGTCCTCGGTCAACTTCACCGGCGGCACCACCGGCAAACCCAAGGGCGTGATGAGCACGCACCGGGTGACCGCCTACATGACCCAGATCCAGATGGCGGAATGGGAGTTCCCCGCCGAGGTGCGCATGCTCATGGCCACTCCCCTGTCGCATGCGGCGGCGGCGTTTTTTATCCCGGTGCTGCAAAAGGGCGGGGCGTTCTACGTGATGCAGGGATTCAGTCCGGATGAGTTCTTTGGCATGGTGGAGAAACACCGGATCACCTGCACCATGCTGGTTCCGGTGATGCTGTATTACCTGCTGGACTCGCCGCGCGCAGCGACGGCGGACATGTCCAGTATGGAGACGATCTTTTACGGCGCCTCGGCCATGAACCCGGCCCGGCTGCGCCAGGGTATCGAACAGTGGGGCCCCGTGTTCTACCAGTTTTTCGGACAGTCCGAAGCGCCCATGGTGTTGGCCAACCTGCGCCGTTCAGACCACGATCTGAACAAACCCGCGCGCCTTTCCTCCTGCGGCCGCCCCACGCCCTGGGTGCATCTGGCGTTGCTGGACGCCGAGGGCAATCCGGTGCCAGCGGGTGAACCGGGGGAGATTTGCGTGCGCGGACCGCTGGTGATGAAAGGCTACAAGGATATGCCGGAGCAAACCGCCGAAGCTTTCGCCGGCGGCTGGCTGCACACTGGCGATGTTGGCAAACTGGATGACGAGGGCTATCTCTACATAGTCGATCGCACCAAGGACATGATTGTCACCGGGGGTTTCAATGTCTTCCCCCGGGAAGTGGAAGATGTGCTCGCCAGCCATGAGGCCGTCGGACAGGTAGCTGTCATCGGGGTTCCCGATGAGCAGTGGGGCGAGGCGGTGAAAGCGGTGATTGTGCCGCGTCCCGGCATCGAGCACGGGCCCGCGCTGGCGCAGGAGTTGCAGGCACTGGTGAAGGAGGCGAAGGGTTCCGTGCAATCTCCCAAGACCATCGACTTCGTCGATGCAATACCGCTCACGCCTGTAGGCAAGCCCGACAAAAAAGCATTGCGGGCGCCCTACTGGCAGGGTGTTGATCGCGGGGTCGGCTGACGGCGACTCCCGCGGTAAAAGCCGTATTCATCCGGCCCCTGCCAATCCTAACCGGGAGTCATCCCCACCCCGTAACCGACCAGGAAACCGCGCACCCCGCGGCGCAGGTTCTGCAGGTGGTAACCCCCTTCCTGGATGATCACCGAGGGCAGGCGCAGGGAACCGATCGCCCGGCCGATATTGCGCATGCCTTCAGCCGACACGTAAAAAGCACCCGTGGGGTCACCGCGCATGATGTCCACGCCCAGGGATACCACCAGGTAGTCAGGCGCAAACTTGCGGATGACCTTCAGCGCCTTCTCCAGTGCCGTCAGGTAGGCGGCGTCATCGACACCCGGGCGCAGCGGGTAGTTGATGTTGAATCCCTCTCCCTCGCCCTCCCCGCGCTCGTCCTCGAAGCCGGCATAGAACGGATACGAAAATTCCGGGTGACCGTGAATGGAAACGGTCAACACGTCCTTGCGGCTGTAAAAAATATCCTGGGTGCCGTTACCGTGATGATGGTCCACATCCAGTACCGCCACCCGGCCTTTTTTGGACAGGGCATTGGCGGCAAGCGCCGCGTTGTTGAAATAGCAGAACCCCCCGAACACCTTCCGCTCCGCATGGTGGCCCGGCGGGCGCCCGGCTACATAGGTCATTTCCGATTTGCCCGCACCGACCAGTTTTGCCGCCGTCAGCGCGGCGTTGGCGGAGCGGGTAGCTGCGGCAAACACATTGCTGGTGATCGGCGTGGATGTGTCGATACAGAAGTAGCCGGCGCGCATCGGCCAGTTCTGCGGCAGGCGGTCGGGGTAACGAATGGGAAATATTTCCGGATAGACGATCTGCCCCGGCGGCACTTTGGTCTGGCTTTCCTTGAGAAAATTAACCATGCGTTTGTCGTGAATTTCAAGGATGGGTTTCAGGCCGAAGTCCTGGATCTCATGCCGGATGACCGGCAGGTCGTCCAGCGCCTTGGCAATGGCCGCAACCCGCGCCGGGCGCTCGTAGTAGCCTTTGAAGGGAGAGTGGCTGATATCGTTGGCGGTTCCGGTTTCTATCAGGTCGATCGAATGCCTGAGTTTGGGCAGCGGCCCCGATGACGGCGCCGGGTAGCGTGGCGGCCTGATCTGCACCGGATCATCCTGCACGGATGCCAGCAGTGTTTTCAGCGGCTCCTGCTCAGGCGTAAGCGAACACTTGGCCAGCATGATGCGGGCGATCACCGCTTTCAGTTTGGCGCGGGAGAGTGGCGCAGTCTGCCCCAGGCCGTCATGCATCAGGCAGTTCGGGTCGCCGAGATTGGCGGGGGTGACCAGGTGCTCGTACTGGGTGCCCTCGATGGGTCGGGCGCCGAGTCGCTCATAGAAGGCCATGCGCTTCTTGTTGTTGGGCAGCAAAGCGGGGTCGACGTTGGGACCGGGCTCATCCGGTAGCGAGTCAAAAAACAGGCGGCGGGCGCCGCGTCTTTTCAGGTCGTTGCGCATGGCCTCATACAGTGCCGCGCCAATACCCCGGGAAGACCTGTCGGGATCACTGGCGATATAGTCGAGATAGGCTGCCTTGAGGTCACTGAAGTAAAACGAGACGGTAAAGCCCAGCACCTCTTCCCGGGCTCCGGTAGCCGCCAACAGGATGCACTCCGCTCCTTCCGGATGATCGCCGCGCGCGAAGGCTTCGATCTTCTCTATATAGGGGGCGTTGAACGAAAAAGCCTTATTGAAAACAGCTTTCAGGCCCTCGAGGTGGCGCTCGTACTGGGCATCCATACCCGCCATGACCCGCACCATTTTCAACATTGCCTATCGCTCCTCCGGTAAAAGTTACATTGCTGGCCCGCGTGACAGGAGCCGTGTTCTGCTATATTCGCCCCCATCAATGCGGGCCCTTATATCATGAAGCGAAACGTGGAAGAACAAACTTTTAGACAACTCCCGATCAGCGTGCCGGAGGGCACGACACACGCCCTCTTTCCGACACCGGTCAAGTTGTTCGAACTGGAAGAAGATGAGATGAACGCGGAACTGGCAGTGTTCTTTGCCGGGAATCCCCGCTTTCGCAAAGCCGACCAGGCCGAGATGTCGGACGTGCACAACCTGATGGAATACGCCGCAGAGGTTCCCGCCCTGACCCGGCTGGAAGGGCTCTTCCTGGCCTGCCTGAAAAACTACTGCCGCGAAATCGGCTGGCAGGGAGAGTTCGACCTCGCCATGCAGATGTTCCCCAATGTTGCCCCCAAGGGTCACTATGTCCCCTCACACAACCACGTGTCGCATATTTCTGCGGTCTACTACGTACATACCCGACCCTCGGAGCGTCCGTTACTGGTGAGCGACGAGTCCGTACGCGACTACTGGCGACCGGATGAGGGCGCGCTGATCCTGCACGACCCAAGGTTCAACGCCTCGCTGCAGGGCGGTTGGCAGTACCACGCGAAGGTATTTCCGCGTCCCGGCGTAATGCTCTTTTTCCCCTCCTTCCTGTGGCACGAGGTCACGCCCCATCAGGCGGACGAGCCGCGCCTGTCTGTGGCTGCGAACTTTACCCTGGCGTACCGCAATCTCCCTCCCTACGAGCGCCACCAACGCTTCTCCTGCTGAGAATCCAAAATCGCGCGCGGTTTGCATTGCCAGCCTGGAAAGATCGAATAACGCGGAGGGCTGCTGTAGCATGACCTGTTCACTTCCAGCCGATTGCGGCGAAACGGGGGTAACATGAGCAATCGTAAACTGCTGCGTACCGCGCTCCTTACAGTATTGTGTCTGGGCGCCTTTGGCGTTCAGGCGAAAACCGACAAACCCAATATTCTGGTGATCTGGGGTGACGATATCGGCTGGTCCAATATCAGCGCCTATCACCGCGGCATGCTGGGAGGCAGTACTCCCAATATTGACCGCATTGCCAGTGAAGGCGCGCTATTCACCGACTACTACGGCGAGCAGAGCTGTACCGCGGGACGTTCCGCATTTATCACCGGCCAGCACCCGCTGCGCACCGGCCTGCTGAAGGTGGGCCTGCCCGGCGCGGACATCGGCCTGCAGGCCGAGGACCCGACTATCGCCGAACTGCTCAAACCGCTGGGCTATGCCACCGCCCAGTTCGGCAAGAACCATCTCGGTGACAAGGATAAATTCCTGCCAACCAATCACGGCTTCGACGAGTTCTTCGGCAATCTCTACCACCTCAACGCAGAAGAAGAGCCCGAGACCTACTTCTACCCCAGCGACCCGGAATTTCGCAAACGTTTCGCCCCGCGCGGGGTTATCCATTCCTACGCTGACGGCAAGATCCAGGACACCGGGCCGCTGACCCGCAAGCGCATGGAGGTCATCGACCAGGAGTTCGCGGACTCCGCGATACGGTTTATGGAGCAGGCCCACGCGGCCGGCAAGCCTTTTTTCATCTGGTACAACTCCACCCGGATGCACGTGTGGACCCGGCTTGCCCCCAAGTGGCAGGGCAAGTCCGGGTACGGTCTCTACGCCGATGGCATGATGGAGCACGATTACCACGTGGGGCTGCTGCTGGACGAACTGGACAAACTCGGGATCGCCGATAACACCATTGTCATCTACAGCACCGACAATGGCTCCCAGACCAACACCTATCCCGATGGCGGCGCGGAACCTTTTCGCGGCGAGAAGGGTTCTACCTGGGAGGGCGGTTTTCGCGTGCCGGCCCTGATCCGCTGGCCCGGCACTGTAAAGCCCGGCACTGTGATCAACGATATTTTCTCCCACCAGGACTGGCTGCCCACACTACTGGCCGCGGCCGGCGAGCCCGGTATCGGCGAGAAGCTGAAAAACGGCCATCGCGCCGGGGACAAGACCTTCAAGGTCCACCTCGACGGATTCGACCAGACGCCCGTGCTGAGTGGAACCGGTCCCGGTGCGCGCCACAACATCTACTATTTTGACGACAACGCAAACTTCAACGCGATGCGCTGGAACGACTGGAAAATTATCTTCGCCTGGCAAATGGAGGGCTGGGGTGGCCCGCGAGAAGCGCTCAACTTCCCGCGGGTCGTCAACTTGCGCAGCGACCCCTACGAGGAGTCTATCGATTCTGGGCTCTACGCGCGTTTCTTCGCCGACCAGTTGTGGCTGTTCGTGCCCACCCAGCAGGAAGTCGGCAAATTCCTGATGTCCTTCGCGGCCTTCCCACCGCGCCAGGCCACCGCCAGTTTCACCATCGACCGCATGATGCAGCAGATGCAACAGATGCTGCAGATGCGCGCCGGCGACGGGGCGATGCCAGCCAGACCAGCGGGCAAGGCTACAGCTCCCGGTAAATAGTCGCTGCAACCCGGCCGGGGGTGCCCGCACCTCCGGCAGCACCCGCGGCACACCCAGCACCCGCGGACCGGGAATCAGCCGGGGCGGCTGGACATCTGGCCCTCGAAAGCTGACCATGATGACCCCAATCCCCACTGCCGGAAGGCTATCCTGATGCTGGAAGACACACCAGAGCTGTACAAAGGCCTCACCTATCCCTGGAGCCGGGAGGTCAATCCCACCCCGGGGCAAGCGGAGCAGATCGCCGACGGGGTGTACTGGGTGCGCTTTCCCATGCCCATGTCGCTGGACCACATCAACATCTGGCTGCTGGAAGACGGGGATGGCTGGACCGTGGTGGACACCTGCCTCAACCTCGGTAGCGCCCGGGAAATCTGGGAGCAGCTGTTCTCCTCCATTATGGGCGACAGGCCCATCAGGCGGGTAATATGCACCCACATGCATCCCGATCACGTGGGGCTTGCCGGCTGGCTGACCGAGCGCTTCGGCGCCGAGCTGTGGATGTCGCGGGAGGAGTTTTTGATGTGCCGGGCGATGGTGTCCGACACCGGCCGCGAAGCGCCGGCCGTGGCGCTTCGCTTTTATCAGGCTGCGGGTTACAACGAGGATCAACTGTCGCGCTACAAGGGCAAGTTCGGTAATTTCGGCCGGGCCGTGTCCACCCTGCCCGAGAGCTTCAGGCGCATCGTGGACCTGGAGACAATCACCATCGGCGGCCGCTACTGGCAGGTCATCGTGGGTAGCGGACACTCCCCGGAACACGCGGCCCTGTACTGCCCCGCGCTGAAACTGCTGATATCCGGCGACCAGGTTCTGCCGCGAATCACCCCCAATGTCAGTGTATTCCCCACCGAACCCAGCGGCGACCCACTGCATGAGTGGCTCAGCTCCAGCGCCCGGATACGTGAAATGCTGCCCGATGACGTGCTGGTGCTGCCCGCCCACGAAGCGCCGTTTTACGGCCTGCATGTCAGGCTGAGCCAATTGATAGAAGCCCACAACCGCGACCTCAGGAGTCTGTTCGATTACCTCGACCAGCCAAGGCGGGCGGTGGACTGTTTCCCTGCACTGTTCAACCGGGAGATAGGGGAAAACTCCCTGGGTCTGGCCACTGGGGAGACGCTGGCCCACCTGAACTGCCTGCTCGGCCGGCGCCGGATTACCCGCAAACGCGATGCCCAGGGCGTGGACTGGTACGAGCAGATTCCCGAGACCGCAGGCTTTGACGATGAACCCCCGGTGACATCGAGATCACCCAGGGCCACCTAGTGAGCCGACAGCACCGGCAGGAGAACCATTAGAATGTTTCACCCCATACAAGCCTGGCTGGCCCGACTGCTTCAACCCGTCAAAGTCTGGCTCTTTCGCGCCTTCTACCGTTTCAGTAACGCCAGGGCCGGGCGCACACACGCCAGCGGCGGCCCCACGACCAATTTGCAGATACCCGTGCCGGGGACATCGATCAAAGCCAGGCTTTACAGCAATGCGCTGGGCGCCAACAAACCGCTGATTGTGTTCTTCCACGGCGGCGGCTGGGTAATTGGTGACCTGGAAACCCACGACCCTTTCTGCCAGGCGCTGTGTGCAGCTACCGGCTGCAGCGTCATCGCGGTGGATTATCGCCTCGCGCCGGAGCATACCTTCCCCGCCGCACTGGATGACTGCCTGGCGGCAATCGGCTGGGCTGCCGATCACGTAACCGAACTGGGCGCCAACAACTCCAGACTGCTTCTCGCGGGCGACAGCGCCGGCGGCAATCTCGCAACCTGCGCCTGCCTGGAAGTCGACCCGGCCTGCAGGGAAAAAATAGTTGGCCAGGTGCTGATCTACCCGGCTACCGACCACTACAGCGCAGGCTTTGCTTCCTACGTCGAGAAGGCCACGGGCCAGACCCTCACGACAGCCATTATTCGCTGGTTCTGGGACAGCTACCTCGGTGACCTGCCGGCCCAGGCGCCCGCCGCCCAGCGCGCGTTTCCGATGCGCTCGACGAAGACCGCCTCGCTACCGCCAACCCTGCTGGTCACGGCGGAGAACGACCCGCTGCGGGACGAGGGCAAAGCCTACGCGATCAAGCTGCAGGAGCAGGGTGTCGCCGTGTCTTATCACCACTTCGCCAATGCGGAGCATGGCTTTGCCTGTTCAGAAGGGCCGCACGCCGACTTTCACGGCTTCATACAGCAGCTCAATGCGTGGCTGGCGGGGCTTGAATACCATATCGAGGAATCACAGACATGAAACCAGCACTTGACCTGGTCATTTTCGGCGGTACCGGCGACCTGTCCACCCGCAAACTGCTGCCGGCCCTGTTCCAGCTGCACCGCCACCAGCTGGCAGACCGCTTGAACCTCATCGTCGCCACGGGCCGCGCCACTATTTCCGATGAGGACTTTCGCGCCAGTGTGAAAAGTAACCTGCAAACCTTCCTGCCCGAGGGTGACTGGAGTGAGGAAGTATGGAGCAGCTTTCATGACCGCCTGCGCTATTCCACCATCCACTCCGACAAGGCTGCCGACTACGAGGTACTCGGGGAACTACTGGACGGCAGCGGAGCACCCGGCAGGCTTTACTATCTCGCCACCCTGCCATCCCTGTACGGCGAAATGTGCCAGCAGTTGCGGGCGGCGGGCCTGGTTAACGAGCACAGCGGGGTCGTGCTGGAAAAGCCTATCGGTCACGACCTGGAATCCTGCAGCCAGATCAATGAAGAGGTGGCGCAGGTGTTCGCAGAGGAAAGTACCTTTCGTATCGATCACTACCTGGGCAAAGAGACAGTGCAGAACCTGTTGGCCGTGCGCTTCGGCAATCCCCTGTTCAGCCCCATGTGGCGCAACACCTTTGTCGACAACGTGCAGATTACCGTTGCGGAGGACATCGGCGTGGAGGGCCGCGGCGACTACTACGCCAAGACCGGCGCCCTGCGCGACATGGTGCAGAACCACCTGCTGCAGTTGCTGTCGATCGTGGCGATGGAGCCTCCGGTCAGTTTGCGGGCGGCCGATATTCGCGACGAGAAGATGAAAGTGCTGCGCGCGCTTATGCCGATAACGGCCGACAATGCGCGCGCATGCACGGTGCGCGGGCGCTACGCCGCCGGGGCGGTCAATGGCGAGGCTGTGAAAGGTTTTCTTGAGGAGGCCGATTTCCAGTATGCGGATGCCACCGAAACCTTCGTCGCCATCAAGGCCACAATCAACAACTGGCGCTGGGCAGGGGTACCGTTCTACCTGCGTACCGGCAAGCGCCTCAGCCGGCGTTACTCGGAAATAGTCATCGAGTACAAACGCCAGCCCTTTTCACTGTTCGCCAATGACCCCAACGAGTTGACCAACAAGCTGGTCATCCGCCTGCAGCCCGAGGAGAGCATCAGCCTGCATACTCTCAACAAGAAGCCCGGCCTGACCAATAAACTGAGCCTGCAACCGGTAGAGCTGCACCTGACCGACGAATCCAGGAACAAGGCCCAGAGTTACGATGCCTATGAACGCCTGTTGCTGGATGCGATCAACGGCGACCAGACCCTGTTCATGCGGCGCGACGAGGTGGAAACCGCCTGGCGCTGGATAGACACCGTCATCGAGGCCTGGGAGCAGAATGGCACCCCGGTCAAGGACTACAACGCCGGCACCATGGGCCCCAGCAACGCCATCGCCCTGATGGCCATTGACGGCCGCAGCTGGTATGAGTGAGTGGCGCCGCTACGGGAACACCGCCAGTCTCGATGAGGCGCTGGCGCAGTACCTCGCGGCGCGCCTGGCGACAGACATAAAGCGATACAAAAAAGCCAGCCTGGCAGTGTCCGGCGGCAGCACGCCGACCGGGATGTTCGAATTGCTATCGGATCGCGAACTGGAATGGGAGAAAGTCTGGCTCAGCCTGGTGGACGAGCGCTGCGTAGCCGTTGACAGCCCGGATTCCAACGAGCGCCTGGTTCGGGACAGGCTGCTGCGCAAGCGCGCAGCGGCCGCACACTTTACCGGGATGGCCACCAGCGGGGCTTCCAGTATGCCGGAGTTACGCCGCGCCATAGGCGCGATCCCGAAGCCTTTTTCCGCCGTGGTGTTGGGCATGGGTGGCGACGGGCACACCGCGTCCTGGTTTCCCCGCGCGGAGAATCTCCGCGAACTGCTGGACCCGGAGAACCCGGCCGAAGTGGCGGCAACCGATCCGGTCACGGCTCCCCACCGGCGGCTCACCCTCACCCTGGCGGCAGTGCTGCACAGCCGCGAGATCATTATTCATATCACCGGGGATGCCAAGAAGGCCGTGCTGGAAAGCGCGCTTGAGAATCATCACCCGGTGGCGGCAGTGCTGGATCAACAGAGTGTCCCGGTCACCATCTGGTGGGCACCCACCTGACAGGTAGTGGCTTTCCTGAGCTGCGCTTGCGGGCACAGCGCGGTATGCGCCGCACAAGTCACTACGGAGCGCGAACGAGGACCCGTCCGGCTTTGTGAACGCCGTCACAAATTCCAACGCCGGTTCCGGCCCAGCTGAACCGCTGTGATAATTTCGGGATTCGCGTTTCAGGGGACGCGGAGAAGCGGGGCCGCAACATGACTGCGCATGACCGGTCCAACCGGGCTTGGTTTGCCCCGCTTGCTTTAATTTTCCGCCGGGTAGTTGAACCCCACGCAATCTTCGCTGAGCGCCCAGAGTTGTTCCGCTGCGGCGTCATCCCGGGCCCAGGGCCTGGGCGCGCGTACTTTGCAGTCGCCGCGCCAGCGATCGGGTCAGGGTGAGCAATGCCCCGCGACCGGCAAGTTCCAGGGCGGCACTGCGCCCGATGCCTGCAGTGGGGCCGGTAATGGCGATTCGACGGCCTTCCATACTCATGCAGTTACCTCTACTTTGTTTTCTCGACACGCGGGTGTAACGTGCGGGCATTGCCAGGGAGATTCACGCCATGCACAAAAGTAAACTCGCCGGTTTCATAATCGACTGCCAGACCCGCGACCTGCAAGGTGCCGCGCATTTCTGGAGCGAGGCGCTCGGTATGCCGATGGAGCAACTCCCGGGTGAGGAGGGCGAAAAATACGTCAGGCTGCGAGATCCCGCCGGGCAGTTGCATATCGAAGTGCAGGCAGTTGATCACGCCAGCCGCGTCCACCTGGACATAGAGGCAGACGACATTGGCGCCGAAGTCGAGCGCCTGCAGGCACTGGGAGCGACGGTGGTGGAGCATGTGCAGAGCTGGTGTGTAATGCAGGCGCCCAGCGGCCAGCGTTTTTGCGTGGTGGCCAAATCCTCGGGGAACTTCGACCGCGAGGCCAACAGTTGGGGGGAATGAGTGAAAAGGCGCACTAGATCTCGCCGAAAAATGACTTGAGGTGCGCCTCCACGCTGCGGGCCAGGGCATGCAGTTCATAGCCGCCTTCAAGCGATGACACAATTCTTCCCTCAGCGCTGGCATCCGCCTGCTCGCTGAGGCGTCGGGTCACCCAGGCGTAGTCGCTGTCCACCAGGTTGAGTTGCGCCATGTAGTCCGCCTGGTGGGCGTCGAACCCGGCTGAGATAAGGATAAGCTGGGGAGCGAAGGCTTCCAGGCGCGGCAACCAGTGCTGCTCCACTGCCTGGCGAAATACCGCGCCGTCGGCTCCCGCGGGCAGAGGTACGTTGACCACGTTTCCGGCCCTGCAGTCGTTACCTGTGTGCGGATAGAATGGATGCTGGAAAGTGGAACACAGCAGGACGCGCTCATCCCCGGCGAAAATATCCTCCGTGCCATTGCAGTGATGCACATCGAAGTCGACTATAGCCACCCGCTCCAGCGAATGGTCCGTCAGTGCGTGATAGGCAGCGATAGCGATGTTATTGAAAAAGCAGAAACCCATGGCCTTGCCACGCTCGGCGTGGTGCCCGGGCGGTCGCACACCACAGAAAACTTTACCCGCCTTGCCGGACATGACCAGGTCGACACCCAGTACCGCAGCGCCCGCCGCCCGCAAGGCAGCGGTGAGCGTGTGCTGGCCCATGGCGGTATCGCCTTCAAGCCAGATCATTTCCTGTTGCGGGGATAGCTCGTGCATGCGGGCTACGTAGGCGGGATCATGCACCGCCTCCAACAATTCCCGCGGGACCATCGGTGCGTTATAGTGATGCAGCGCCATATCGAGACCGCTGGCGATCAGGCGATCGTTGATGGCGCTCAGGCGCGCGGGCCGCTCGGGGTGGTGCTGCCCCGTGTCATGCAGCAGGCAGTCGGGATGGGAAATGTAGGCTAGCGACACGGTCTTTCTCCCGCTGAAAGTGCTTTGGATTCTGTCACCCGAGCAGCGAGCCAGGGATATTACCCGAGTCTACCCCGGCACAGGCAATTTATGAAACATCTGCAGCCTCCGGACCAAAGGTAATGAGACCACACCGCTTACAGAAAGTCTTCGAACCCCAATCCGTCGCCCTTGTGGGAGCGTCCGGGAAGGAGTTGTCGGTGGGCGGCCAGCTGCTCCGCAAGTTGATGGCGAGCGATTTTCGCGGCCAACTGTATCCGGTCAACCCCCACCACGAAACCCTACACGGCTTGCGCTGCTATCCTGGCATCGCCGCGATAGGCCAACCGATAGACCTGGTCGTCATAGCTATTCCCGCCCGGGATATCGCCCCGGTCATTCATGAATGCGGTGCCTGTGGAGTGGCTGCGGTTATCATTATCTCCGCGGGCTTTGCCGAGATGGGCGAAGCGGGGCAGGTCCTGCAGGATGAACTCGTCCAGGTCGCCCGCCAATATGGAATTGCCCTGGTCGGTCCCAACTGCCTGGGCGTGATACGCCCCAGTGTCGGGCTCAACGCCAGTTTCGCCAAAAGCAAGGTGGCCGACGGCGCGGTGGCGATGGTTGCGCAATCCGGCGCTTTTTGCAGTGCATTGCTCGACTGGGGTGACGCCAGGGGCTTCGGGTTCTCCGCGGTGGCATCACTGGGAATGACAGCGGATGTGGGTTTCGGCGAGGTGCTCGACTACCTCGCGCTGGACCCCCATACCAAGAGCATCCTGCTCTATATCGAAGGTGTCACCGATGCCCGGGCCTTCCTCAGCGGCCTGCGCGCAGCCGCGCGGCTGAAACCGGTGATAGTGGTCAAGTCCGGTCGCAGCGAAGACGGCACCCGGGCGGCGGAATACCATACAGGCGCCGCAGTGGGCGGCGACTTTGTATTCGACGCGGCCATCAGGCGTGCCGGCGCCGTGCGCGTCGTCACAGTGAATCAATGGTTCGCCACCGCACAAACGCTTGCCTCCGGCATCAGGGTAGAGGGCGCCCGCCTGGCCATCCTCACCAATGGCGGCGGGCCCGGTGTGATGGCGGCCGATCGCGCAGCGGATGTCGATGTACCGCTCGCCCGCTTGTCCCCGGCGACGATAGACCGGCTCACCGCAGCCCTGCCTCCACACTGGTCACACTCCAACCCCGTGGACATCCTCGGCGATGCCCCCAGCGAACGATACCGTGCGGCCACCGAGATACTGCTTGCCGACGAGAACGTCGACGGTATCCTGGTCCTGCTCTCGCCCCAGGGCATGACCGATCCGGATGCCTGCGCAGAAGGCGTGCTCGCCGCCAAAGGCGATTCCCGCAAACCGGTATTGACCTGCTGGCTGGGAGAAAAACTGGTGAGCAACGCCCGCAAGACCCTCATCGCCGCCGGCATTCCCTCCCTGAGCAGTCCTGAGGCCGGAGTGGACGCCTTTGGTTCGCTGGCCGCCTATCGACACAACCAGAAGTCACTGCTGCAGGCCCCCCCGCCACTGACAAAAGACATCCCGGCGGACATCACCAGCGCACGACAGCTCATCCTGCAAGCCCTGGACGAAAACCGCTTTGCACTCAGCAACGCCGAGGCAAAGGATCTGCTGCGGGCCTTTCACATTCCCGTATACGCCTCGGAAAAGGTGGCCGAGCTGCAACTGGAGGACAGACACCACGCGCGGGAAGTGGTGATCGGCATCGCGCGGGACCCGATCTTTGGCCCGGTCATCAGCTTTGGCCCCGGCACCGCGAAACTGGGCATTTACCTGGACAGCCGGATCGCCCTGCCTCCCCTGAACAACTACCTGGCGCGCGAACTCATTGTTCGCACACGGACTTTCGGGCACCTGCAACACATCAACAAGTTTGCCGAGACTGATATCGACCGACTGGTACAGGTGCTCAGGCGCGTCTCGGAAATAGCCTGCGAGCTGCCGGAAATCCAGTCACTGGAGATAAATCCCCTGCTGCTGGACGATCTGTCCGTGACCGCCATGGATATCAAGGTCAGCATTGCAAAACCCGTGGCCAGCGCCGGGCGCTACGGACATATGGCTATACATCCCTATCCGCCGGGGCTGGAAACAAGCTGGCCACTCGAGGATGGCGGCGCTGTCCTGGTACGTCCGATCCGGCCGGAGGATACCAAGATAGAACGCGAATTCGTGGACAATCTCTCTTCCCAGAGCAAGTATTTCCGCTTCCTGAACCACATGGACAAGATCAGTCCGCTAATGCTGGCGCGCTTTACCCAGATCGACTACGACCGCGAAATGGCATTGGTGGCGATTCTCGATGAGCACACGCCGCAGGCCAGGATCATAGGCGTGGTCCGCTACATCAGTAATCCCGACAGGGATTCCTGCGAGTTTGCGCTCACCGTTGCCGACGACTGGCAGAGGAAGGGACTGGGTCGTCAGCTCATGCTGCGCCTGATGTCGATCGCACGGGAGCGAGGGCTGAAAATCATGGAGGGTGACGTGCTGGCCCAGAACGCCAAGATGCTGCGCCTTTGCACCTCGTTGGGCTTCCACACAGTGGCCAATGCAGAAGAACCTGAAATCGTGATCGTCAGCCGCGAACTGTAGTCCCGCACGACCGCAAATTTCCGGGTGCAATAGCGGGCGGGCTCATTACCCGGCTATCCTGCCCAGGATGGAGAGTATGCTGGCCTTATCCAGCAAACGGGGCACCGGGTATCCGTCGCCCTCGGCCATTGCCAACTCGGCGATTGCATCAAAATCCTGCGGCTGCAGTTTCCCGGAGTGATCGGGTATACCCACCTCCGTGCGCAAGTCCTTAACCGCCTGGGTGAATTTGTGCGCCAGCTGGCTCTCATTCTCGCCGCTCGCGCCCAGACCTGTCAGCACCGCCAGTTCCGCCAATCGGGGCTTCGCCTCGTCGTGACAGAACTCCAGCACATGGGGGAGTACCAGGGCGTTGGCCAGTCCGTGGGGAATACCGTACTTGCCACCCAGTTGGTGGGCGATTGCGTGTACGTTGCCGACATTGACCTGGTTGATTGCAAGCCCCGCGTAGTAGGCGCCCATGGCCATGCCCGCCCTGGCTTCGAGGTTGCTGCCATCGCGATAGGCCGCGGCCAGGTTATCGAATACCAGCTTCACCCCGATGCGGGCATCCTCCAGCCGGGTACCGCGCTCCCACACGCCGATATAAGCCTCGATGGCATGGGTCAGTGCGTCCATACCGGTGGCCGCCGTAATGTGGGGTGGCAAGCCGACCATCAGGTCCGGGTCCAGCGCGGTAGCACGCGGCAACAGGGTAGCGCCGGAAATAATACTTTTGAGGTGCGTCCCGGAATCTGAAATAACGGCACCGATGGTGGCTTCCGAGCCGGTGCCGGAGGTGGTTGGCATAACATACAACTTGAGGATTTCGTGTTTTACTTTGCCGAAACCGACCCAGTCTTTGGGAGACTCGGTGCTGGTGGCGGACGCGGCAATAATTTTGGCCGCATCAATCGAGGAACCGCCGCCGATCGCCAGAATCACCTCCGCGCCCGTGGCCCTGGCCACCCGCACGCCCTGGGCAACCTGGTCGAAGGTGGGATCGGGGAGCACACCGTCGTAGAACGAAACTTCGACATCCGATGCCAGCAGGGCAGCGATGGCCTGGTCGACGACTCCCAGTTCCCGCAAGGGTTTGTCAGTAACAATCAGCACTTTCCGCGCTCCCGTGCGCAGTATGTGATTGCACAGTTCACGGCTGCTGCCGCGGCCGACGAAAGCGCGGTGACTCGAACCCGGTCCGAGGCCCGCGACCAGCTTCATCAGGCCAATATATAAAGAGTGCTTTATCCTGCGCTTCAACATGACTGGCTCCGTGAATGACTACAATGTTCGGTTGCCCGGGAATCGCTCCGAATACTAACAAAGCACAGTGGCGGGTACCCGGTTTTTCGCGCATAGCGCGCCAGTGCCTTTGTCGCCTGGCGGGCTGCGCACACGAAAGCGCGGCTGGCCTCGATCAGCGGCTTTTGTCAGCGGGGAGCAATTGCGAGGAAAACCGCCAATGCGGGTGGGCCGGAGCCTGTCGGCGGGAACGTTCCGTTACCGCGCAGCCAGGCCCAGCCAAGTACAGCTCGCTGAGGTATCAGCCGGCTTTCTTCGGACCGCCGTTGCTGCCCGGCCAGCGGGAACCGGAGATGGTGTCAACGAAGGGCAGGAAGCCTTCAGGATCGAGCTTACCGGCCAGCTTGACTTCACGGCCGAGGAAGATCGGCCACCACAAGTGAGCCGACAACTGCTCACGCATCGGCAACATTGTGGTCAATGGGTCCCAGGGACTGTCGCGCAGTATCAGTTCGCCCTTTACCTCCTCGCGCCAGGCTGTGCCGTAACGGCTGGAGACATGCACCACGTGCGGCGGGAAATCGTAGCCTGTCGCCGGACCACCAATGCTGACTGCCTGTGACACCTTGATCCACCACTCGTGCTGGTCGAAATCAGGCAGCGGGTCCACCGGCCCGGTCGACTCGCCCTTGAATTCCACGAAGGTGTAGCCGTGGTGGATACAGCGGGCTGTCACCTGCGGCCCGAGACGATAAAACTCGGTAGTACAGGGGTACTTTGGCTGGCCATTGGTCTGTTGGCTGATGAAGATGGCTGACTCCTGGTCGATGCCATAGCCAAGGGTATACTCACCTTCGATACCGTTGTAGTTGGCATCGATCGTGGTGACGATGCCGTACTCGGGCTCATCAGGCACCGGGTAATTGTATATGGTAAGCGTCACGTGAGGGTTGGCGCCGGGTTCAATGCCCGGCGGCAGCAGCGCCGCTATTTTGTCCGGGTCAGTCCGGTAGACGATCTTGAGCATGGGCCAATTGGCGATATCGCCGGGATTGCCCTGGGGTGCACCTGTCTGGTCGGTCATATTTTTTCCTTATGGGTGAAGGGTCTTGGCCAGTGGGTGCCTCAGGCGCCCACCATATTGGCCACGGGAGTTTGGCGACTGAGAATCAATTCGGCCCGGGCGCGGATCTTTGCGTCCGTCTCGGGCGTCGTGGCCAGCAGCCAGAAAGCGTTGTTGCGCAGCCCTTCCACCGCCATTTGCGCGACCTCGTCGGGGTGGGTGGTCTGCAGTTCTATACCCCATTCAGCGGCCATTTTTTTCATATCGTCCACTGAACTGATACCGGAGGCGTTACCCTCCACTTCCTTCCTGAGATCCTCCGGGCGAACCCGACCGGAGTTGAACAGACCTGTATCCACCACATGGGGCCCGGGAAAAAGCGCACTCACCTTTACCGGACTCTGGGCAGCTGTTACCTGGTAATGCAGGTTTTCAGTAATGGCGTGCACCGCTGCCTTGCTGGCGGTGTAAATGGGTTGGTCGGGGTACACCAGCAGGGCGCCGTTACCGGAGCCGGTCACCACAAAGTGAGCCTCCTGCCCGGCCGCCGCCAACCGGGGCATGAAGGCATTGATGGTGTTGATCACGCCCCACAAATTCACGTTCAGGCACCATTGCCAATCCTTTTGGGAGTACTCCCACATCGCGCCCGACTCTCCCGCGCTGATGCCCGCATTGGCGAACACGAGGTGGATGCCGCCAAAAGTCTCCCCCGCCTTGTCCGCCAGGGCATTCAGGCTGGCGGGATCGGTGACGTCACAGTGTTCCACGAGCGCCTCTATACCCTCCGCCGCAAGGTCATTGCGCAGTTGCGCCATGGCGGCCGCATCGACGTCACCCACGACTATTTTCGCACCGAGCCTGCCCAGGGCAAACGCGAGCGAACGGCCGACGCCACTGGAGCCGCCGGTGATAACGCTTACCTTGTCGTTAAAGTCCTGCATGCTCAGGCAATCTCCCGCTTGTCTTTTTCCGTGAGGTAAAACTGGCGCACCCATTTACGGAACAGGACCAGGGTTTTATCTTCCTTGCAAAATACCGGCCGGTGCTTATGCACCTTGTTGGCCCAGATCGGGTAATCATCGCTGAGGCCATCGATAATGCCCTGCATGACGTCATCTCCCGCCAGGTCCTCGATCTCACGGCGCACAGTAAGCGTCCAGCGCATCTTCGTCTCATGGCGGTTTACGGGTTGGGCGCTGTTGTACACGATCATCTCCGCGCCGGGCCCGTAACTGTTTCGCACCAGGGCAAAACCGGGGTTGAACACTGTCGCGTGCAGCTTGCTGGGAATGGCGGCATTGCTCGCATCAGAATGCAGGTGCAATATGCGGCCATTGGGCTCCACGGTTACCTCGGAGGGCGGGACATCCGGTTGCCGATGAACATACTGGAAATGCACCGGGTCACAGGAGTTTTCCGCGATGTCCTGCACATGTGCCGGTACCAGGAATTCCGCGTAGCGCGGCGCCGACCAGTTGGGATCGCCGAGCTCCGGCAGGTCCGGAAGCTCCCATTGCGGCAGGGTATTCTCCGGGTGGAACCAGACATACACCTCGCCGTTTTTTTCCTCGGTGTGCCAGGTACGTAAACGGGCCCGCTCCGGAATATCGTCGCAGTACGGAATCTCCTCGCATTTGCCTTCCTTGCCGAAACGCCAGCCGTGAAACGGGCAGCGAATGGATTCACCGACCACCCTGCCACCAACGGCGAGGTTGGCGCCCAGGTGCGGGCAATAGGCATCCTGCAGTACCGGTTGGCCGCTGCGGGTGCGGTAGAGCACCAGTTCGCGGTCGAAAGCCTGTACCTGCTTCACTTCGCCCACGTGCAGCTCGTGACTGCGGGACACGGAGAACCATCCCATGGGAAACTCCGGAGTTACATTGGTTCTGGATTCACACGCTTCTACAATTGACATGCCCTGCTCCGATGCCGGTTGAAAAAGACGAGCAAGCCCTTCATCCTGAGGCCCCTCCCAAATGGAACGAAAAGGCTCACAAATGAGTAAACTTGCACATATGTATACTAATTTAGTGTAATGTCTATCCGATTGCAACACTCTGGCGAGAACATGATGGACACAATCGCTGCACCGATGGGAAGACGGGAAAAGCGCAAGCTCGAAATACGCGCCCGTATCGAAGATGCCGCCTACAAGCTGTTTCGCCAGCAGGGCATTGAAGAGACCAGCATCGAACAGATTTGTGTTGAGGCCGACGTGGCACGCCGCACATTTTACGGGCACTACACCAACAAACACGCACTGCTCGGCGGCCTGGGAATCTCTCGCCTGTACAACCAGTCCGAGCCGATGCTGAAACTGCTGATGGCCAACCATCACACCACGCGCGCGAGACTGGAGGCCATGATTGAGTATATCGCCTCAAATTTCGCCACGTTCAGCGAAATTGACCGCCAATTGATCCTGATTGCCCCGACCATCTTTGCCGAAAACGCCGAGCAGCAGCGTGAAATCGGCCATTCCGCAAGCACCAGTTTTACCCGCCTGATCACCGCAGGTCTTGAAATTGGCGACGTGCGCCAGGACTTTTCCCCGGAAATACTTGCCACCATGGTGGTGGGCACCCTGAATATGCTGACCACCACCTGGGCCATGGACAGTGACTACCCCATATTCGCCAATCTCCGGGAGGCACTCGCGCTGTTTGAACAACTGATCTGCAAAGCCGACGTATAATCCCCCCCAGGCAATCCACCCCCGGAAAATCCGCTATCTCAGCAGGAGAGATCATGACCAAGATACCCAGCCAGCGTCGCTATGCCTCAGTTAACGCCGATGACCGCTCGCTCAGCATTGAAACCGGGGCGGTACCCGCGCCCGGCCAGGGGGAGGTGCTGATCAAGGTGAGCGCAGCCGGTCTGAACCGAGCCGACCTGTTACAGCGCAAGGGGCTTTACCCGCCACCGGAAGACGCCTCGCCTATCCTCGGACTGGAGGTCGCGGGAGAGGTTATCGCAACGGGTCCCGGCGTTGAGAACTGGCCCGTTGGCACCAGGGTCTGTGCCCTGACCCACGGTGGCGGTTACGCCGATTACACCGTGGCGCCCGCCAGCCAGTGCTTTCCCATACCGGCCAATATGGACACGACACAGGCCGCCGCCCTGCCCGAAGCGTTGCTGACGGTATGGCATAACCTGTTTCAGCGCTGCCACCTGCAGGCGGGGGAAAAGGTATTGATCCACGGGGGCGCCAGCGGCATAGGTACACTGGGCATCGCCATTTGCAAAGCGCTGGGGGCCGAGGTGTACACCACGGCGGGTACCGCGGACAAGTGCCGGGCCCTGGAAGAACTGGGGGCCACCCGGGCCATCAATTACCGGGACGAGGATTTTGAACAGGTTCTGTCCGGGTTGGGGCTCAAGGACCGGATCGACGTTATCCTCGATATCGCGGGCGGCGATTTTATCCAGAAGAATATCAACGTGGCCGCCCCCGAAGGGCGCATCGTCTATATAGCCTTCATTCGAGGCGCCCGCGCGGAGGTGAATTTTGCCCCACTGCTGATGAAACGGCTGGTACTCACCGGCTCAACCCTGCGCGCCCAGAATTTTGCCCAGAAAGCGGTTATGGTGGAGCAGATTCTCGAAAACGTGTACCCGCACCTGGAAAGCGGCGCGGTCAAACCGGTAGTGGATCGGGTTTTTGCGCTGGAGGAAGTGGCGCAGGCCCACGACTATATGCAGGCTGGCGAACACATGGGCAAAATCGTACTGCGCATGTAGTGCCCCCGGAAACTCTGCTATCGTAAGCGACTACCACTGGCAGGAAAGCGGTCCGGGGACAGGCATGTACAAATACTCCCTGTGTATGGCGACCCTGGTTGCCCTCGTGTTTACGGTTACGGCTTGCGGCGGTGGCGGTGGCGGCAGTTCTTCCGTCCCGGCCACGCCACCCGTTACACCGCCAGTTACACCCACACCTGGACTTTTTAGCATCAGCGGCACTATAACGGCCTCGAGCAGCCAGGCGGTGGACGGTGACACCAATGATCCGGCAGGCATAGTACAGCCCAACGATACCCTGGCGACAGCCCAGGCCATTCCCAATCCCATCACACTCGGCGGCTACGTCAATCAGCCGGGCAGCGGTGCGCCTGGCCGCTCGGATATAACGGGAGACAGTGACGACTACTTCCGGGTGGATTTGCTGGCAGGGCAAAGCGTCACCATGCTGGTCGCCGACTACCAGCAGGCGGACGCCGACCTCTACCTGTTTGACACACAGGGTCGCATCGTCGATTTCTCGGTGGAATCAGGTGAAGTGGAGACGTTGGTGATTCCGCGGGATGGTACCTACGTGGTCAATGCCTTCGCATTCGAGGGCGCCACCAACTACATTCTGGCCATTGGTAACCAGACCCGGCTATCCGGCGGCAGCGTGCGGGAGTACGAGATAATTCCCTGGCAATCGGTCATCAAGTATCGCAACGGCATGGAGCCTGAATCCGGCGAGAGCAACACCAGCGGACACAGCCACCTGCGGCGCATGGGAATGGCGCAACGGGCGGGCGGTCCTGGTCGGGCCCGACTCATGGGGATGCGCGGGGCTTCGGCAGGCGGCCCCGAATCCATCGCCCGCTCCGGACCGGCGCTGGAAAAGCTCTTGCACACCCGCGGCTCCCGAATGCGTGCCCGCCTGGAAACGCTGCTGGCGATCAAATTGCTGCGGCACGATCCGGAGATCGAGTTTGCGGAACCCAATTACGTCGTCACTGCCACAGCGGTTCCGAATGACGCGGGCTACGCCTTGCAGTGGCACTACCCATTAATTGACCTGCCGGCGGCCTGGGACACCACCGCCGGCGACCCGGGCGTCATTGTCGCCGTGGTCGATACCGGCATCCTCGCAAACCACCCGGACCTCAGGGGGCAAACCGTCGCCGGCTACGACTTCGTGCGCAATGTCGCCAGCGCTCGGGACGGTGATGGTATAGACCGTAATCCGGAAGATCCCGGTGACGGCCAGGGCGCCTCTTCAGAAAGCTTTCATGGCACTCATGTCAGCGGCACAGTGGCCGCCGCGGGCAACAACGGTGTCGGCGTGGTCGGTGTTGCTTACAATGCCCGCGTCATGCCATTACGTGCCCTGGGTCGGGGCGGTGCCGGCACCAGCTATGATGTCGACCAGGCGATTCGTTTCGCCGCTGGCCTGGCCAATGATTCCGGTACTGTGCCGGTTCGCCGGGCGGATATCATCAACCTCAGCCTCGGCGGTGCGCCGTTCAGCCAATCCAGCCAGGCACTTTATCGGCAGGTGCGCGCGGCGGGGGTCACCATGGTGGCGTCTGCCGGCAACGAGGCCTCTTCCCTGCCCTCCTATCCCGCGGCTTACGAGGGTGTTATCTCCGTGGGCGCGGTGGACGCGCAACGCAGACGCGCCAGCTATTCAAACACCGGCAGTTCTCTCGATATCACGGCACCCGGTGGCAGCAACGCAGTGGATCTCAACGGTGACGGTTACCCCGATGGCGTACTCAGCACCGGGGGTCTGGGTACCCACGGCGACTTCGGATATACCTTCCTGAGCGGGACGTCCATGGCTGCGCCGCATGTGGCGGGTGTGATCGCGCTGATGAAATCGGTGAACCCGGGATTGAGTCCCGCGGACATCGACACCCTGCTCGCCCGGGGCGATCTCACGGACGATCTGGGTGTACCCGGCAGGGATGATGAATATGGCCACGGCCTGATCAACGCGCAGCGGGCCATATTCGCCGCGCTTGAATCCGGCGGCGGCGCACCTGCGGATCGTTCCTTGCTTAGCGCATCCGCCGCGACCCTCAATTTTTCCAGCAGCACCGACACTCTCGAACTGGAGCTGAGAAATGGGGGCAGAGGTGAGCTTGAGCTACTCGAGTTAATTGCATCGGAGTCGTGGCTGCAACTTACACCGCTGAATACGGCAGACAGCGGGCTTGGACTCTACGAGGTGGAGGTAGCTCGCAGCGGCCTGGAGACTGGCGTCTATTCTGCGGAAATAAGCGCTCGCTCATCCGTCAATACAATCACTATCAGGGTGATCATGTACGTCGGCGACAGCGCCGCGGCGGATGTCGGCGTCATTTATGTACTCCTGTACAAACAGGGCGAAGACGACCCTGTTGCCCAGGTGAGCGCGACCGCACAGGGAGGGCGGTATTCGTATGCTTTCAGTAATGTAACCCCGGGGCTTTACGAGGTTTATGCGGGAACTGACGCGGACAACGATCTGCTTATCTGTGATGCTGGCGAAGCCTGCGGTTCCTGGCTTACTGTTGACCAGCCAATCGTAATCGACCTGGCATCAAACCGGGATGATATAAACTTCCCCGTCGACTACCTTGTGGCCATCCCCACTATTGAAACAGTCGCGGACTCGTCCCAGCGCAGGCAGAGCCGGGTTGAAGCGAGACAGCGGCGCGCCTCATCCAGGTAACCTAACGAAAAAGCCAATCATCGGCGCCCTGAATCCTTCGGAGCGCCGAGCCTGAATTTCAATAAGCCGTCCTGGATCTACGGGCGCTTATTTTCTCCTGGCAGCAGCTTTCTTCCTGGCCGGTGCCTTCTTCCTGGCTGCGGCTTTTTTCCTGGCCGGCGCCTTCTTCTTGGCTACGGCTTTTTTCTTAGCCGGCGCCTTCTTCTTGGCTGCGGCTTTTTTCTTCGCCGGCGCCTTCTTCTTGGCTGCGGCTTTTTTCTTGGCCGGCGCCTTCTTCTTGGCTACGGCTTTTTTCTTGGCCGGCGCCTTCTTCTTGGCTGCGGCTTTCTTCTTGGCCGGTGCCTTTTTCTTGGCTGCGGCTTTTTTCTTGGCCGGTGCCTTTTTCTTGGCTGCGGCTTTCTTCTTGGCCGGTGCCTTTTTCTTGGCTACGGCTTTTTTCTTGGCCGGCGCCTTCTTCTTGGCTACGGCTTTTTTCTTGGCCGGCGCCTTCTTCTTGGCTACTGCCTTTTTCTTGGGTGCAGCTTTTTTGGCCACGGTTTTTTTCTTGGTTGCGGCTTTCTTTTTCGCCTTCGGAGCGGCTTTCTTTTTCGCCTTCGGAGCGGCTTTCAAAACCAAAGTTGCCGCTCGCTTCTTTGCGCTCGCCTTACGTGCTTCCATAATTGCATCCCCTTCTACAAGTGACAAAATTTCAGGAGTTTTTAAAAACCGCACTTGCGCGTTGCAGCAAGTATTTTATCAACTCCCGAACTTCTTCTACAAAGCATAAAGCCTTTACTGATTACCGGGATCGAGCCGACGCTTTGAAAAACGCTAATCACCTTCGCCAGTTCTTTTCCCAATACTTTTTATATTCACTACATTGGTGACAGATACTGCACTGCTAGTGTATGCCTAAATAAAAAAAATGTAACGGTTATTTTTTGATCGAAGCAATGTGTTAACAGAAAAGTTTACGCGTTTTACTACAGCGTATTCGAAAGGAAATTTTCGTAAAGTCATTTTCACAATCGCGAGTGCAAGTGCGGCGCGCGCTATGCAACTCCCATTTTCTGCTTCGACCAGAACCCTGTCGTATTGAACAAAAGCACTGTATATACAGCACGAATCCTTCAGCCAGGCGACGCCGTGTCACTTGCCTTGCAACACATCGTTGTCGCCATGTATTGCACAGGGTAAGACGCCACGACATACGCAGGAATTTATTGGCGCACACAAGGAAAACGTTTTTGTGACGCAGCGCACATTTTTGTCGTTGGTACTTTTCCACACCGCGAAAGCCAGGCCTTATCTTTTCGATGTGAAATTAAAATTGGCGTGATCAAACAGCGCCGTTCAGTTAATTCCTGAAAATCGCACAGTGAATACACGGTGTAATGGCAGGAAACCGGTCGGTCGTCGTTCAAGTCGCTGCCGGGAATAGCGCAGACCGGATATGGAAAACAACGGAGCTGTCACAAAAATCCAATCGAAAAAAAAGCCACCCGAAGGTGGCTCCATACTGCGACTGTCAATTCGCCTAGTTAGTAACCTTCAGCATGTAACGCGCTGCGGCCATGCGCGTCTCATCATCCAGGTGAGACTGGGGAGGCATATCGGGGTAATCCTCGCGCTTCTTGACCGGGTTGGCCGCGTATTCGGCGATTCCTTCGGGGTTGTCCATGTAAAGAGCCTGAATAATCTGGGTAGGCGGCCCGACCATGCGCGAACCGTAAGCGTGGCAGCCAGCGCAGACACCGTAATAGACAAGCTTGCCTTTATCCACGTCCTCCATCGAACGCGCGGGCACTGGCTCGGGCAAGGTATAACTTGCCACATTAGCAGTGGTGGAGAATTCACACTCCGTGTACTTGTCAAGGCCGATGGTGCGATAGCGCTCGGGATTGAGAATACAGCCGTCGTCCATACCCACTGTGTCCACGATATCTGGCCCGGTGGTCTCCAGCATGGCCGCTAACACCGCGCGTACCGCCGGTGCCGGGTCATTACCATTGTCCTGCATGATGTTATTCAGGATGCGGGGGCGGTTGGGGTTGGGCTCTGAATCAGGATCATTGGCCGCATTGCCCGCCAGGGAGAAATCAGTAAGGGTGATGCCGACCGAGTTGTTACCCGTAATAATATTGCCTTCCACTACGACATCATCGCAGGCCATCACCAGCACGCCCGTGCCGGCGGGGATGTTGGAGACAAGCGAGCCGGGGATGGCGAAATTCTCGTGATTGTTGTCCACGATGAAATTATTGCGAATAAGTACATCACCGCAGGTCTTGATGGGCAGGCCTGGAGTTACGAAAGCGAGAATACCGCCGGTGTTGTTGTAAACGAAATTACTCTCGACCAGCGAGTGGCGGCTGTTTTCTATCTCGATGCCCGCGACGCTATCGAACACCTGGTTGAATACCACGTCCACGTGATCGGACATGCCAACATAGATTGCCGCGTCCTCGATTCCGGAGACGATATTGTGGGATACGATACCGTTCTTGCCCAGCTGCGGGAAAATACCGTACACGCCGGTGTCGACGATAAAGTTGTTGCGGATAATAAAATTATTGCCCGCCTGCCCCATTATCCCGTTACCTTTGTAGTGGGTGATGTACAGGTTTTCCACGGTGACGCCGTTACCAGAATACAGTACCGCGTCGTTACGCAGGCCCTCTCCCTCCAGGATTGGATATTTTCCCTGTTCAATAACACCGGACAGGGTGATGTTGTCCTTGTCTATATAGACAGTTTCCTTGTAGGTGCCAGGCATCACCTTGATCACGGCTCCGGGGCTGGCCGCCACCACCGCATCCTGGATGGACTCACCATCTTTGACAACAATCAGCTCGCCACTGGTTGGGGTAACCAGGCTGCGCACAGTCGCACCCTGCACGCCAGCCATTTCCTCAACTCCAGTTGATGTGAACGCCGCTTTGGGCTGACTGTCCACCTTGATAACGGTGGCCGGTTGCTGGCCGGACTTGCCGAGGTAATAGCCCCCAGCCAGCAGGATTACTGCGCCTGTTATTATGCTGATCTTATTCATCGCTAGGTACTCCGTTTTCGGGGATGACGCCCTCCAGGGCGATTGTATTGTGGACCGGCCGCATGCCAGAGGGCAACTCGAGCGGCTCAGCCGGTTTGAAGCTTTCATCAGTCAGTGTCTGCAGGAAATCCACCAGCCTGTCCAACTCTTCGTCGCTGAGGTTTGGTTCCCAGATATGCCAGTGGATTTTGAGTTCTTCGCCAGCGGGAACCGCGTGGCCACGCCCGCCCGTGTAGAAGGCCGCTGCTTCCCGCAGGGTCTCGAATCTACCGGAATGCATATAGGGTGCTGTCAGCGCAATATTGCGCAGCGATGGCACCTTGAATCCGCCGCGCAGGGTCGGTTCGCCCAGCGACTCCGAAGCGCCGGGGTCAAAGGGCATGCCCTCGGGGTCCGGTGTACCGATCACCGCGATCTGCTGGTTGGTGAACAGAGGCGGCGTATGACACTCCGCGCAGCGCGCAACAAAGGAGCGGAACACATTCATGCCCTCTTTCTCGGGCTCAGTCAGGGCATCGGCGTAACCATGGGCATACTGGTCGTAACGGCTGTTGAGAGAGATAAGCGATGCCTGGAAGGCCGTCAGGGCGGAGTAGATCTGATCCAGGCGAATTTGCGCATCTGCGCTCTCGAAATCTCGCGGCCATGCCTGCCGGAACAGCTCACGATACATTGGTATATCGTTCAGGCTTCGCAACAGCTGCTCGGGATTGGTGGCCATCTCATGCTCGTCATAAAGCGGACCCTGCATCTGCTCTTCCAGGCTTCCCGCCCGGGCATCCCAGAAGAAACGCTGGCCGAATGCCACGTTCCAGAGACTGGGCGCGGAGCGGCGCATTGCCTCGCCACTTACGCCGACGCTGCGCCCACGACCATCGGCGAAACCGCGATCGGGTTGGTGACAGCTGGCACAGGAAACAGTGCCGTCTGCGGACAGGGCGGGATCGAAAAACAGGTAACGTCCGAGGTCTATCTGCTGGGGAGAAAAGCCGTCGCGATAGGCAGGTAGCCCGGTTTTGAGTCCGCCCACTCCGGCGTTTTCCAGGGAGGGGTACATCTGGTAGAGGTTGCGGAGCTTGCAATGGCCATCGCTGTTCTGAAAGCCGGGCGGGCAATTTTCATTCAGAACGATGTCGCTTGCGCCGGCCAGCGCCCAGCGGCCGTATGTGCAGGCAGCTAAAACCAGAAGCCACGGCAGATACAGGGAAAATTGCTTCACGACCAGTTACTGTTCGAGGCTGCGAATATAGGCGACCACCGCGGCCACCGCTTCATCATCCGGCAGAACGCCCGCCATGGCACGCATCTGCTTACCGGTTCGATCCTGTGGCTCACTGCCTCGTGAGCCGCTGCGAAACGCATGCAGTTGAGCCAGCATATACCAGTCGTCGGCTCCCGCCAGGCGCGGTGAATTCAGGGCGGGATTGCCCTGCGCGGCCGGGCCATGACAGGCGGCGCAAAACTGTCGGTAGTAGCTCGCCCCCTTCTCTGTATCCGCCTTCACCGTAACGGGCGACTGCTCGCTTTCGAGGGTGGCTATATAGGCTGCGGTGTCGTACATCGACTGCTCGTCGGAGAGCGTGGCCGCCATCGCGGCCATCTGCCGTGCGCTGTCGGTGGCGCCGCTGCCTCCGCGACTTCCTTCTTTAAACTTTTGTAGCTGCGCCACGATGTATACCGGGGCCAGATGGCTCAACCGCGGGGCATTCAGGCTCTGGTTGCCCTCCCCGGCAACGCCGTGGCAGGCCGCGCAGGGCGTATACAAATCCTTGCCCCGCGCCGGATTGTCTTCGGCATGGCCCTGCAGTGCCACGCACAGCAAAAGTGGCAGTAGTATCCGGGTCAACGGCATGAAAATGTCCTCCACGGGTACCGCGACATGGCGGCTCTAACCCTGATTACGATCGAAAAGAAGTATAGTAAGGTCCAAGATTAAACCCAGCTGAAAGCCGCAGAAGACATTAATTGCCCCTCAGCGACTATCGAGGTGGGAATTTCACGCGGCATTGGGCTAGAATCAGCCTGTTAACCCCGCATCGCGGGCTACAATATTACAGCTTCAGACATGGCTTGGGAGTATGCTGGATGGAATTCAACCCGGAAATACACAGTATCGAATGCCCAAAGTGCGGGCACGGCATGACAGAGATCACCTACGGTGGCGATCTTGCTATTGATCGCTGCACAAACTGCCAGGGCCTCTGGTTTGACCACGGTGAGGCTGAAAAGCTGAAGGGAAAGTGGATGGGAGACGCCCTGGATACGGGCGACGCAAAAGCGGGCAGGGAGTGGGATAGTGTCGAGGACATCGCCTGCCCGCGCTGTGGCAAGGATATGGTGAAGACCTCTGACCCGGACCAGGTCCATGTCTGGTACGAAACCTGCCCCGACCACGGCATGTTCATGGATGCGGGTGAGTTCACTGATTACAAGCATGAAACCCTGGCGGACTGGTTCCGCAGCCTGATACGCGGTGAGCGCTCCTAAGACGGAATGCTCAATTGAGCCGGTCTACGGACGATGTCCGTATTGGCAGTGCCAGGCCACTGATCACCCCCTGGGTGCTGGCTGAAGAACTGCCGATACCCGATTCACTCGCCGACAATATCGCCGCCGCTCGTCTCACGATAGAGAATATTCTTGCCAACAGGGATTCGCGGTTGCTGGCGATTGTCGGGCCCTGTTCTGTACACGACCCCGCGGCCCTGCTGGATTTCGCCCGGCAATTCAAGGCACTGTGCGAGCCATTGCAGGACGCGATATTCCCGATACTGCGGGTGTATTTCGAAAAGCCCCGCACCATAGTCGGCTGGAAAGGGCTGATCAATGACCCTGACCTGGACGGTAGTTTCCGGATCAATCGGGGTCTGCACCTCGCCCGCAAGGTATTGCTGGATGTCAACAGCCTGGGACTGCCGGCGGCCAGCGAGTTCCTCGACACGACCTTCGGCCAGTACTATGCCGACCTCGTCAGCTTCGGCGCCATCGGTGCCCGCACCGTGGAGAGCCAGATTCATCGCGAACTGGCCTCGGGGCTTTCCATGCCCGTTGGCTTCAAAAACGGGACCACCGGCGCCATAAACGTGGCGCTCGATGCCATCGAATCGGCGCGGCACAGCCACTGGTTTCCCTCTCTCACCAAGGAGGGCACCCCCGCGGTCCTGCAATCCACCGGCAATGCGTATGGCCACCTGATATTGCGGGGCGGTTCCCGGACCGGCCCCAATTATCAGGCAAAACAGGTGCATGAGGCCGCGGTGGCACTTGCCGAGCGCGAGCTGCCCGCCGCGATCGTGGTCGACTGCAGTCACGGCAATAGCGAAAAGAACTACCTGCGCCAGGCGGAGGTGATGTCCTGTCTGTGCGAGCAGATCGAGCAGGGACAGAGAGCTATTCGCGGCATAATGCTGGAAAGCCACCTCGTAGCGGGCAACCAGGCGGTGCAGGCGGGGCAGCCCCTGACCTACGGCCAGAGTATTACCGATGCCTGCCTCTCATTGACGGACACCGGGCCGTTGCTGAACCTGCTGGCAGCGGCTGTGAGAAAGTCGGCCGGAAGCTAACCGCCTACACCCCCGGACCGGGTGCCCCCCCGGGGCGCGAAGTTTCGACGCCTACGACCGCACGCCTGCCCGCTGGATTTCACCTACCAGGTGTAGCCAATGCGAAACCGGTAGGTCTGGTCCAGTTCATCCACGTCCTCTACTGCGCCCGAGTCATAATCGAGCTGCATTTCGGCAGACGCCTCAAAGTTCCAAAGCAGCGGAAAGGCCAGGCCGAAGGTGGTATTCAGAATATAGTCCGAGGTGTCTTCGAGGCTCAGGATACCGCGGTGGTTTAGGTAAAGACGTGAATCCCCGCCCAGGTAATCGCTGGAGGCGTTCAGCGCCCAGTTGGCGGCGCCATATTCATCGTCGTCGGCAACAACATAATCCTCATTCACATAGGAGCCGCCGATTTCCGCGGAGAGCGTAAACACAGGTTCTTCATAGAACTGGCGGCCAATGAAGGGGCCGACCATGTAACGCAGATCCAGGTCGGTGAACTTGTCATGGTCTGCGGAGACCTGCACACCGCCATAGACCGGGCCGTCAAAGAAATAGTCATACTTGCCGCTGCCGTACCACTTATCCACGGTAGTCTCACCTTCGGATTTATCGTTTTCACCGTTGTAACGTATGGTGAAGCGATCCCGCTTGCTGCGCCAGATGCTCTCCAGGCTGTAAAAGAGGTTATCGGTGTCGGTGTTACCCCGCTGGCGGGACATCGCCAGGCTGGCCACGCCGGTCCACTTGTAGCCCTCTCCCAGTTCCCAGGGCTCGGGATTCACCAGTAACAGCTCGTCCAGGGCATAGGTCTGCTCAGGGCTGGTGGCCGTATTTATCACCATCACCTCATCTTCAATTCGCAGCGGTTGCTCGGGCACCACTGTTTCGTCAGCGAGCTGGATTACAACAGGGTTCACGGTTTGCAGTGACGCAATCTTGTCCAGCTCTATTTCGAGGGTGCCGGCAAAATCGGTGTCGATAGAAACCACGCCATCGCGGGTACCGGTGATGGTGCCCAGAATTCGCGAACCGCTCTTGAGCAGGATCTGATCCTGCTGAACCGCCGCTTCCGCGGCCTGGCCTGTGGGTGTGTACAGCAACGCAGCGGCCAGTCCCAGACAGACCCCGAACAAGTATTTCCTTACAGTCATAGTTCTTTCCCGTGTTGAGGAACCCCGACCCGCCCGGGGTACCTGTTTTTTACGATCACACATGATATAGGAACGGGCGCGGGGGCAAAACCGGCGATGCGCTAACCCCGCTAGTGGGCGTGGCAGCCAGCCATCCGGGTGTCGGTATTGCCACGATTTGTTGCGCCAACCGCATTCAGTACAATGCGCCGGGCTGTTAGACTTGTCTGCCCTCTTATATCCCTGGAGTATTTTGTGTCTGAATTCGACTACGACCTGTTTGTCATTGGCGCCGGCTCCGGCGGCGTTCGAGCAGCGCGCATGGCTGCGGGCTTCGGCGCAAAAGTGGCGATCGCCGAGGACCGCTACATGGGCGGCACCTGCGTCAACGTCGGCTGCGTCCCCAAAAAGCTCTATGTCTACGCGTCTGAGTTCTCCAAGGCTTTCAGCGACGCCAGGAATTATGGCTGGGACAGCAATAAACCCGGTTTCGATTGGGCCACCCTCAGGGATAACAAAAAAACCGAGATATCCCGCCTCAACGCTATATATGAACGGCTGCTGGAGGGCGTGAACGCCGATGTCATGGACGGCCGCGGCCGCATCGTCGACGCCCATACGGTGGCGGTGGGCGAACGCCGCTTCAGCGCCGGGAAAATCCTGATCGCAACCGGCGGCTGGCCGCATATACCCCCTTTCCCCGGCAGTGACCTGGTGATCAGTTCCAACGAGATATTCGACCTTGAACAATTTCCGCAACGGCTGGTTATCGTTGGGGGCGGCTATATCGCGGTGGAGTTCGCAGGTATCTTCAACGGTCTGGGATCCAGGGTTACCCAGCTTTATCGGGGCCCGCTGTTCCTGCGCGGATTCGATGCCGATATCCGCGCCCACGCTGCACGCGAGATCGCCAAGACCGGCGTGGATCTGCGCTTTGAGGTCAACGTCGAATCCGTCACCAGGGCCGGTGATGCCCTGGAGCTGCGCCTGACCGACGGCACTACCCTGGAGGCGGACACCGTTCTGTATGCCACCGGCCGCAAGGCCAACCTCGAGGGCCTGGGGCTGGAGAACGTCCAGGTGGAGGTCAATGAGTTTGGCACGGTAGTTGTCGACGGGGAATTTCGCACAGCCGAGCCCAGCATCTTCGCCCTGGGAGACGTCACAGGCGGTATGGAGCTTACACCGGTAGCCCTGGCGGAAGGCATGGCCTTCGCCCGCCGCCAGTTTGGCGGATTGGAATATGCGGTGGACTACGACTTTATTCCCACCGCGGTATTCTGCCAGCCCAATATTGGTACCGTCGGCTTCACCGAAGAGCAGGCTCGCGCCAGGTTTGGCCATATCCGCCTGTTCAAATCCACCTTCAAGCCAATGAAACATACGATAAGCGGTCGCGACGAACAGACATTCATGAAATTGATCGTGGACAAGGCCAGCGACCGCGTCGTAGGTGTGCACATGATGGGTCCTGATGCCGGCGAAATCATGCAGGGGATAGCCATTGCATTGCGTGCCGGGGCAACCAAGGCACTGTTCGATACCACTATCGGCATCCACCCCACCGCAGCCGAAGAGTTCGTCACCATGCGCGAGGCCTGGACCGAAGACTGATGAACGAGTTCGATCTCTGGCAGGCGGGCCTGCTGGCGGCGGTGGGCATTGTCGCCGGCTTCCTGAATGTGATGGCGGGCGGTGGTTCGCTGCTCACGGTACCCGTTCTGGTGTTCATGGGCCTGCCCGGGCCTGTGGCCAACGGCACTAACCGAATCGCCATTCTCGCCCAGAACCTGAGTGCCATCACCGCCTTTTTTCGGCGCGGGTTCAGTGATTTCAGGCTGAGCGTCACCCTGGCGGCCTGCGCCGTTCCGGGAGCCCTGCTGGGCGCACTGATCGGCACCGAACTGGATGGCGCCTGGTTCAATCGCATCCTGGCTCTGGTGATGCTCGGTGTCATGCTGATCATGCATTTCGATAAGGGCTCCAGGGAGCGGGTGGCCGACTACCAGCCAAGCCGCAGTCAACTCATCAAGGGCCACCTGCTGATGGTTGCGGTGGGTTTCTGGGGCGGCTTCATCCAGATTGGAGTCGGTTTCATCATCATGCCGGTACTCAATCGCACAATGGGTCTGGACCTGGTGCGGACCAACATGCACAAGGTGTTCATCATCGCCATCTACACATCGGTCGCCCTGGCCGTGTTCGCCAGCAGGGTGGAGATACTGTGGCTGGTGGGGCTCTCCCTGGCGCTGGGAAACGCCATCGGCGGCTATCTCGGCGCGCATTTTGCCGTGAGCAGCGGCGAGAAGCTGATCAGGCTGGTACTGAACCTTGTACTCATCGCCTTCATTATTAAGTTATTATTCGCACCCTGATCCCGCCGCGCCGCGCAAAACAGGGCGGCACGAGATCGGGCACACTAAACCTACCATGCTGTTACACGCACTCCTGGCTGTATGATTGAAGTTCAAGCACTGACCCGTTGCTACGGCAGGACCACCGCCGTGGACAAGGTGTCATTCCAAATCGGTGGTAACGAGATCGTTGGCCTGCTGGGCCACAACGGGGCCGGTAAAACCACGATCATGCGTATGCTCAGTGGTTTCCTCGAGCCCTCCGCCGGCACCATTACCATCGGCGGGCTGAAACTGGCAACCAACGCGGCAAGCGTCCAGCGTGAACTGGGTTACCTGCCGGAGAGCCTGCCGGTTTACCCGGAAATGATGGTCGCTGACTACCTCCACTACGCGGCGACGCTAAAAGGCATTGCGCCTGGTAAACGCTATCAGGAGGTGCGCAGGGCCATAGTCGCCACCGACCTGGGCACGCGCGCGCTGGACCCGGTGGCCACACTTTCTCGCGGCCTCAAACAGCGGGTGGGTGTCGCCCAGGCCATTCTTGGAAGACCACGGCTGCTGATACTCGACGAACCCACCAACGGACTCGACCCTCAGCAGACCGAGCACATGCGTCGCCTGATACAAAAGCTGGCGCGACAGGCTACAGTGATCCTCTCCACCCATATCATGCAGGAGGTGGACGCCATCTGCGACCGGGTGCTGGTACTGCGCGATGGCAAACTGGCGCTGGATACCCGTATCGATAGCCTGCGCCAGACGAGGACAATGCTGCTGCGCACCGATACTGCGGCCCAGTCGCTCACCACCTACCTGCGGCGCATGCCGCAAGTGGCCGGTTTACAGCAACATGATGATGGGGAAAACCGGACCCGCTATACCCTCACCCTGCACGACAATGCGGATATGGACACAGCCGCCAACAACGTGGCGCAGTGCGTCATCAAGGCCGGCGCCCGCTTGTACCAGTTGCGGCCAGTGGTACAGGGGCTGGAAGCTGTATTTCGCGAGGTGAATAATGATAGCCCGTGATCATGTCACCCGGCGGGTAGCACAGAAGGAAGTGCTGCTGTTCTTTAGCTCGCCGGTCGCCTGGCTGTTTCTCGCCTGCTTCACAGCGGTGACGTGCTTTGTATTTTTTTGGGTCGAATCCTTTTTTGCCCGCAATATTGCCGATGTCCGCCCCCTGTTTGAATGGATGCCGATCCTGCTCATTTTCCTCTGTTCGGCGCTCACCATGCGCATGTGGAGCGAGGAGCGTCGCACCGGCACCATCGAACACATCCTTACCCAGCCCGCCAGCCTGTGGCAGTTTGTGCTGGGCAAGTTTCGCGCCTGCTTCAGCCTTTTATTGCTGGCCCTGATCTCGACCTTGCCCCTGCCGATTACCGTGGCGCTGATGGCGGACCTGGATTGGGGTCCGGTGGCGGCCGGCTACCTGGCCACCTGCCTGCTGGGCGCCACTTACCTCAGCGCCGGGCTGTTCGTCTCATCGCGCACGGATAACCCGATCGTGAGCCTGATTGGCAGCGTGGCGCTGTGCGGTTTGCTGTACCTCCTGGGCAGTGCCACGCTTACCGGCTTTTTCGATTCACGATCGGCGGAAACACTGCGCCTGTTGGGCAGTGGCGCGCGTTTCGAGAGTATTACACGAGGCGTGCTCGATCTTCGGGACCTCTGCTACTACCTCAGCCTGAGCGTCGCGTTTCTGGCGCTTAACGTCTATTCACTGGAGACCCTGCGCTGGTCCCGGGCGGTCGGGAGTTCGCGCCACCGCCACTGGCGCGCGGTCACCGTGCTGCTACTGGTAAACCTGCTACTGGTGAATATCTGGCTTGCACCGCTGGACAGATTGCGCACCGACCTGACCGAGGGCCGCCTGTACTCCATTTCGGAGCCCACTGATCACTTCCTCGAGCAGTTGCGGGAACCGCTTGTTATTCGCGGATACTTCAGCGCGAAAACCCACCCGCTGTTGGCCCCGCTGGTGCCGCAACTCAGGGACCTCTTGCAGGAGTACGCCGTTGCGGGCGCGGGCAAGGTTCGAGTGGAAATTATCGATCCGGCCGAGAATCCAGAGCGGGAACAGGAGGCGAACGAGCGCTTCGGGATACATGCCACACCTTTCCAGGTCGCCGACCGCTATCAGGCGACGCTGGTCAATTCATACTTCAATATTCTTGTGCAGTACGGCGACGAGCACCAGACCCTCGGCTTCAAGGACCTGATAGAGGTGCGCACCACCGCCAATGCCACCGCGGATGTGCTGTTACGCAACCCGGAATACGATATTACCCGCGCGATCAAGAACGTGCTCTACAACTACCAGATGGGCGGGAGTCTGTTCGAGCGCATCGAGCAGCCCGTGGAGCTCATCGCCTACGTCTCCGCCGACGCGGCGTTGCCGGAGCCCTTGCTCGCCTACAAAAACTCGATAAAAGCGCAGCTTGAGCCAATTGCCGCCAAGTCCGGCGGCAAATTCAGTGTGCGATTCATTGAGCCGGAGTCCCGCGGTGGCGCTGTGGCGCGCCAGATTGCCGACGAGTGGGGTTTCCGCCCGATGGTGACAGCGCTGGACCAGGAGCAGAAATTCTACTTTTACCTCACACTCGCGGACTCACACCAGGTAGTGCAACTGCCCACCGAGGACTTCGACCCGACAAGCTTTCGCACCATGCTGGATGCGGGCCTCAAACGCTTTGCCAGCGGTTTCACTCGCACGGTGGCACTGGCCGTACCCGAGGTCAATGACCAGATGGCCCGCTACAATATCGGAGGGCCAACCTTCAACAATCTTGAAGATGCGATCACCCGCGACTACAGCATCCGGCTGGAAGATCTAGCCGACGGCGCGGTGGCGCCGGATGCGGACATCCTGGCGGTCATCGCGCCACACCGGCTGCAGCCGGGCGCAGTCTTCGCCATCGACCAGTTCCTGATGCGCGGCGGCACCGTCATTGTCGCCAGCTCTCCCTACACCGTCGAACTCAGCGAAGGCGAACTGCGCCTGCAGGACTGGGACAGCGGCCTGCAGGACTGGCTGGACCACAATGGCCTGCAGGTGGGAGATGCACTGGTAATGGACGAGCAGAGCTCTGCATTCCCGGCACCGATCATCAGGAATTCAGGAGGCTTCCAGTTTCGGGACGTGCAAATGCTCGACTATCCCTACTTTATTGACCTGAGAGCCGACGGTCTGTCCGACAAACATGGTATTACAGCCAACCTGCCGCAACTCACCATGGCCTGGGCTTCGCCGATAACTGTGCAGCGCAAGGACGGACTGCAGCTCACCACCTTGCTCAACAGCTCGCCCAGGTCGTGGCTGAGCACGGGCGTGGACATCATGCCGGGGCACGGCCCCGACCCCGATCCCAACCCCGCTCAAAGTATCGCCGACGACGCACAGCGGAGCGCGGGCTCGCCAACAGATTCTGGCACGGGACACAGTTCCCCAATCGAAGAGAAAGACTTCGACCGGCACAAGCTCGGGGTTTTGCTGCAAGGTCGCTTCGACTCCTATTTCTCCGAGCCGCCAGGGCGGGATAATGGCGATGGCATCCAGCCGCCGGCGAGCGCAGGCATGCTGCAACGCTCACCGGAATCGGCGCGGATAGTCCTGTACAGTTCCAACGACTTCATGGACGACCAGATTCTGGGCGCGCAGGTGATGGCCAGCGGAACCCAGTACCTGGGCCCGGTCGAGTTATTGCTCAACACCCTGGATTGGGCGCTGCAGGATGATGAGCTACTCGAAATACGCTCGAGAGCTCATTTCAATCGCACCTTGCCACCCATGGAGAGACAGGGCCAGGCGATCATCGAGTACCTGAACTACGGGCTGGGGGTGCTGTGGCTGGCCGTGCTTGCGCTGGTCCACTGGCTGCGCAAGCGCCTGCGCAGGCGGCGCTATATCAGGGAGCTGGCGCTGTGAATCGCGCTGTAACAAGCCTGTTGCTCGTCCTCATTATCCAGTGCGGCCTGGTTGCTACCGTTTACTGGCCCAACACGACTGAGGATCCATCCGCAACGCAACCAATGCTGCCTGTAGAGCGGGCTAGCATCAGCGAAATACTGGTTGGCGATGAGTTCGACAACGAAACGACCCTGCTGAAAGTCGGTGAACGCTGGTCCCTGCCGGAGCTGGAGAATCTGCCTGCGGACACAGATATGGTGGAACGCTTGCTCGATGCGATCACCGCCGACCGCGATAGCTGGCCGGTCGCCGATTCGGTGGCCGCGCGCCAGCGCTTCCGGGTAGCCAGCTACCACTACCGGCGACGTATCAGCCTACTGCAGGATAAGGATCTGCTGGCCACGCTTTACCTGGGCACCTCCCCGGGCTATCGCAAAATCTACGCCCGCAATGAAGCCCAGAGCGCCATCTACAGCATAGTGTTCAGCGCGCATGACGCGCCGGGAAACAGCGGCGCCTGGCTGGATCGCAAATTGCTGCAGATCCGGGCCCCGCTGAGCATTACGGCGGACACTTACAGCCTGCGACGAGAGGGGGAGAGCTGGCGCTCCGGCCTTGGCAACGTACCGGACGAGCGCGAATTGCAGGCCCTGTTGAGCACACTGCGCAGTCTGCAGATTGATGGCCTGGCTTCCGAGGACGCCCAGCGCGACCTGGCGAGCGCCGAGGCCGACCTGGTTCTCAATATCAGCAGTCTCGCCGGCGATGTGACCCTTGAACTGTTCCACCAGGGCGGAAAATATTTCATTCACAGTAATGAATATCCGCTGTTTTTCAAACTCGGTGCCTATGACTATGATCGCCTGCTGTCGATTGACTTCAGCCTGATCTCCGGCGAATCCGGTGGCTAGGCACCGCCCTGGCAAAGGCTATTTTTTGCCAAAAGGAATTACAGTAATGTTAGTATTCAGGCCATCAGTTCATCATTCCCGGAGACCGCGCCGGTGACGCGTTTTTTTCTGGTATTCCTGCTGGTGCTCATCGGGCTGTTCACGCTTGAAATGCAGACCACGGTACAGCAGAACGTAATCGAACCCTTTACCGGGGTGCTCGCCGCAATCAGCGCAGGTATTATCCTGCCCTTCGACAGCAGCGTGTTGTCCTATGGCAAGGTCCTGCAATTCGGTCCTGGCGGCTTCGCCGTATCTATCGAGGCCGGCTGCAACGGGGTGGAGGCAACCATTGTGCTTATTGCCGCCGTGGTCGCGTTTCCCGCGACCTGGCGGGCTCGCCTGATCGCCATCGCTCTGGGTTTCCTGGCGATTCAAGCCATGAATATCGTGCGCATCATCAGCCTGTTTTACCTTGGCAACTGGAACCTGGACATTTTTGCCTGGGTGCATCTCTATTTGTGGCCGGCCCTGATCATGCTGGACGTGCTGATCGTATTCATCGTGTATTTACGCTACCTGTCACGACAGGCGGACGCGGTACTACATGCCCCTGCCTGAGCAAAACCACCTGCGCCAGTTCCTGTTGCTTATTTTTGTACTGCTGATTCCCTGCTTCGCCCTTTGGAGTTTTCTCAGCGCATCGCTGGCTACTCCCGCTATCGGCCTGACCCACCTGGTCCTGGAAAACTGGTTTCCGGACATCGTGAATCTTGTCTACCAGCAGGGCGCGGACGCAGTCTTACTCACCCGGTTTGACGAGGTAGGTGGTCAACTGGTTCCCACGGTCGCGGTAGACGCCGGAATCGGATTTCAGACAAACACCCGCGTGGTGTCCTATTCGATACCGTTCTATGCGGCCTTGCATTTCGCGACGGACAAGAAAAACTACCTGGCCAATTTTATCTGGGGCATGTTGATACTCTACCCCTTCATAATACTCGGCCTGGTAAGCACCTTCCTCAAGGACCTCATGGTAAACCTCGGCCCCACCTTCCTGGAGCAGCCCGGGGTACTGGTGCCAGCACCGGATGTTATCGGCATAATGTATCAGCTGAGCGTGCTGATCGTGCCCACGCTCCTTCCCATGCTTATCTGGGCCTGGCAAAACAGGGAAGCGCCGCTATTGCAGAACCTGTTTCGGAAAGCGGGAGGCCCCGGGGACCAGAGCGCTAGTCCTTGAATTCGGGGTTACGCCCCGCCTTGCGCGCGCTGATGGCCTCCTCGAAATTGCGGGTGGTCATGCGCACGAACAGCTGGGCGTGACCCTCATGATTCATGTGGCTGTGCAGGTTGCCCGCCTGCATGCCCGCCCACAACATCTGCTTGCTCAGTTCCACTCCAAGCTGGCTGAACCCGGTGATCCGTTCGGCCACGGTGTAACACTCCTCCAGCAGCGCCTCCGGCGCCGTCACTTTGGACACCATGCCGATGTCCCGCGCCTCCCGCGCGGCTACATCGCGCCCGGTAAGCATGATTTCGAAAGCGCGACTGCTGCCAATTGCCCTGGGCAGCAGGTAGCTGAGACCCAGTTCCGCAGAGGTGAGCCCATTGTTGATGCCGGCGGGACGAAAGTACGCCTGCTCTGAAGCGATGCGAATATCCGTCGCCATGGCCAGGCAGAACCCGCCGCCGATCGCGGGTCCGTTGATAGCGCCGATCACCGGCTGGTGCATGTCGTGGATGGCCTTGATCACATCATCCAGGATTTTCATCGCGCGCCGGGCGATGCCCGGCACGGTCAGTCCGTTAAAAATATCGAGCCAGCCCGGGTCTTCCAGGTCCGCGCCAGCGCAAAATCCCTGGCCGGCCCCGGTGACGATTACCACGCGGGTATCGTTATCAAAGCTCACTTCCTGTAGCGCGTCCTTGAAAGGGACCATTACGTCAAACGCCATGGCGTTCATTCGTTCCGGTCGATTGAGGGTTATCAGGGTGACATGCGGACGCGGTTTTTCGATGGTGACAAATGACACTGCGGGTTCTCCAAAGATGTGTTCGAACACAACTGTAGGACGCCAGCACCATAAAAACCATGGCTGAGTTGGCCAAACTGAGGTGGACGATCAGGCCAGGCCGAAGTAACTGGTAAGTGCGCGCAGGATGTTATCTACCGCCACAGAAGCGAGGATCAACCCCATCACCCGGCTGACGACACTGGCGCCCGACTCGCCAATGACCCGCAAAATGGGACCGGCCAGCAAAAACAGCACCAGCGTGATAGCCAAAACTGTCAGCATGGCAGCGGCGGTGAAAATCTGCTCCTCCACCGAATAGCGGTGATTGTCGGTGAGCATGACCACCGCCAGCATGGCGCCGGGAGACGCCAGGGAGGGTATCGCCAGCGGGAATACAGCGAGGTGTCCGGCGTTGCCCTCGATCTGTTTCTTCTCATCCTCGACCTTGCTGTCGCCGAAAATCATCGTCAGTGCAAACAGGAACAGAACTATCCCGCCAGCGATCTGGAAGGCCTCAAGATGAATGTCCAGAGCCTCCAGCAGGACCTGCCCGGCAACCAGGAATAACAGAAGGATTGCGGCGGCAATCAGAGTGGCCTTGATGGCGACTCCGTGCCTTTGGCTCACCGACAGGCCGGCAGTCACGGCGATAAATACAGGAATGGAGCCGATCGGGTCGATCACGACCCACAGCGAGATAAACTCCCTGACGACAATGTCCCAGTTCATTGTTTTGTGCTTACTGCTTTACACTCAGGCTTGCAGCTTCTGCAGGATACTGGAGAAATCCATCTGGCCATTGCCCGCCTGCTGGTGCTGCAGGTAAAGCTCCCGGGCGAGCTGCCCCATGGGATTGTCAAAATCGGATTGCTGGGCAATCTCCAGCGCAAGGCCGAGATCCTTAACCATCAGGTCGACCATGAAGCCCGGCTTGTAGCCGTTGCTGGCAGGCGCATTTTCCATTACGCCGGGGTAGGGGTTGTACACTTCCAGCGACCAGTTGCGGCCGGAGCTGGCCAGCATGATCTCCGATAACACCTTGGGATCGAGCCCGTTGCGGGCACCCATCTCGAGCGCCTCGCTGGTACCGATCATGTGAATCGCCAGCAACATATTGTTACAACCCTTGGCCACCTGGCCGGCGCCCGCGGGGCCCGCATGGAAAATATTCTTGCCCATATCCTTGAGAATCAAGCGGGCCTTCTCAAACGTCGAAGCGCTACCCCCACACATGAACGCCAGGGTGCCAGCGGCAGCGGCAGCCACTCCACCGGATACGGGGGTGTCCATAAAGCCCACGCCCAGAGCTGCGGCGGCCTCTCCCACCGCGCGCGCGGTGGCGGCGTCGATCGTACTGCAATCGAGCACGGTGACAGACGAATCAAGTCGCGCCAGTAAACCGGCATCGCCGAGATACGTCGCGGCAACATGCTTGCCCGCAGGTAACATGGACAACACATATTCAACCCCGGTCGCCGCCTCGGCGGCCGAGTCAGCGACGGTCGCGCCCGCCGCCTGCAATTGCTGGCAGGCCGCCTCGGACAGATCAAATACAGTGACGGTGTGACCCGCCTTGATGAGGTTGGTAGCCATGGGCCCGCCCATGTTTCCAAGCCCGATAAAAGCAACCGTTGCCATATTCCCGCTCCGCAGTAATAACCGTTACAAATCCGCCAGGGGATGTCGCTCCCAGGGCGCTGTGAAAAATGAATCCAGTACATCCGGGGGCACGTCCCGGGTGGATTTGTATCGCCACGCGGGCTTGCGATCCTTGTCGATCAGCAACGCCCGCACACCCTCCGCAAACTCCGGGTAGCGCATAATGTTGGTGGCCAGCACCAGTTCCGCCAGAAACACTTCGCGCAGTGAGCAAAGCCTGGTTTCGGTGAGCTGCCGATAAGTCCACATCAGTGCAAGCGGCGAGGCCGTTGCCAGGCTGTCCCGGGCACTCGCCAGCCACGGATCCTGCGTCTGCTGGGACAGGATATTCTGAATAATCTCGTGCACATCATCGCCATCGCAAAGGGTGGCAATGGAACCCAGGTGCGGCTCCACCTGGCCGCCCGGGCACTTACCCACGCTCTGTTCAGTCAGGGGTCGCAGACAGTGCCGGACCAGCGCGTGATTGGTGGCCGCAACCGCGCTCCATTCCTGTCGCCGCAACTGGTCGACCACTTCTTCCTTGAGCTCGCTGGAGATAAACCGGTCAGCGATGCCGGTGTAGATCGCGTCCGCTGCATTGATAGATGCACCGGTCAGGGCCAGGAATTGCCCCGCCTTGCCCGGCATGTGATTGAGAAACCAGCTGCCGCCCACATCCGGGAACAGGGCGATATTTACCTCGGGCATGGCAAAGCGGGTTCTTTCGGTTACCACGCGGTGCGAGCAGCCGGCCATGACACCCAGGCCACCGCCCATGACAATGCCGTGGCCCCAGCAGATAATTGGCTTGGCATAGGTGTGCAGCGTGTAGTCCAGCCGATACTCGCGCTGGAAAAAATTCTCGGCGTACTCACAGGGGCCGCCCGGTGTCGCCAGCACGCTGTCATACAGCGCCTGCACATCACCGCCGGCGCAGAACGCTTTTTCACCGGAGCCTTCCAGGAAAATCGCGGCGACGGACTCATCGTTGCGCCACAGGTCGAGCTTCGCCTGCAACTGGTCAACCATTTCAAGAGTCAGGGAATTGAGCGTAGCCGGCACGTTCAGGGTGACCCGCATCAATACGCGGTCGCCACAGGACAGCTCTTCAAAAAGAATGGGGGCAGCTGACATAGTCGCGGGTCTCAGCCGTTTTTCCACTGGGGTTTGCGCTTTTCGAGGAAAGCGTTGACACCCTCGCGCTGATCCTGCGTGGAGAACAGTTCCACGAACAGGTCGCGCTCGCCCTCGAGGCCCCTGGCGATGACCGTATCCCGCCCGGTATGGACAAGGCGTTTGCAAAAAGCCACCGAGGTCGGACTCTGCCGGGCCGCCTGCTCCGCCAGCGCGAGAGCGCGCTCCAGCGCCTCGCCCTTGCCTACCACCTCTTCCACGAGACCAATACGCTCCGCTGTGGCGGCATTGATGCGCTCGCCGCACAGTATCATCCGCTTGGCCCAGCCCTCTCCCACCAGCCAGGACAGCCGCTGGGTGCCGCCAGCACACGGCAGCAGGCCTACGCCCGCTTCCGGCAGCGCCATCTGGGCCTGCTCCTCGGCGATACGAATGTCGCAGGCCATCGCCACTTCAAGGCCGCCGCCCATGGCAAAACCATTGACCGCCGCAATGGAGACTCCGCGAAAATCCGCGAGTGTCTCGAAGGCATCACCGAAATATTCAGCCATGGCGCGGGCGGTTTTGGGGTCGCCATCGGCAAACAGCTTGAGGTCGGCCCCGGCTGAGAAAAATTTCTCGCCCGCGCCGGTAATCACCAGGGCGTAGATTTCCTTGTTCTCATTCAGTTTAGCGACCAGGTCCTTGAGAGCCGGCAGGCTTTCGGTGTCCCAGGTGTTGGCTCCCGGGTTGTCGATGGTGACGATGGCGGTATGTCCCCGCAGTTCTACCTTCAGCTTTTCCGATGTACTCAAACTCACTTGATAACCTCCAATGCGCCTTCCATTAACATTCTGCGGGATACGATCACCCGCATGATCTCGTTGGTACCCTCAAGAATCTGGTGCACCCGGGTATCGCGCACATGTCGCTCCATCGGGTATTCCTTGATGTAACCGTAACCGCCAAATAGCTGCAGGGCATCATTACAGATATTGAATCCCGCATCCGTGGCAAAGCGCTTGGCCATGGCGCAGTAAGTGGATGCCTGGGAATCCCCCATGTCCAGTTTGCTGGCCGCAAGCCGTACCATCTGCCGCGCCGCAACCAGTTCGGTCAGCATGTCCGCCAGCTTGAACTGGGTCGCCTGAAAATCGGCGATCGCCGTGTCGAACTGCCTGCGCTCCTGCACATAGGCAGTGGCTTCCTCCAGTGCCTGCTGGGCGGTGCCGACACTGCAGGTCGCGATATTTATCCGGCCGCCGTCCAGCCCTTCCATGGCGATGGCGAAACCCTGACCCTCTTCGCCCAGGCGGTTAGCCACGGGGACACGCACGTTGTCAAAGCTGATCATGCGCGTAGGCTGGGCGTTCCAGCCCATCTTTTCCTCTTTCTTGCCGTAGGTAATACCGTCTGCGTCCGCCGGTATCAGCAGCGCCGAGATGCCCTTGGGTCCGGGCCCGCCGGTTCGCAACATCACCACCAGTACATCGGTGGCGCCCGCACCGGAAATGAAGACCTTGCTGCCATTGACCAGGTAGTCGTCACCATCGCGGGTGGCGGTGGTGCGCAGGGACGCGGCATCGGAACCCGCACCGGGCTCGGTCAGGCAATAGGAGGCGAGTTTGCTGCCGGCAACCAGGTCCGGACACCAGGCCTCGACAGCCCCGGCGCCACAGTACTTGCCGATCATACTGGTCGCCATATTGTGAATGGTGAGGAATGCCGCGGTAGCTGTGCAGCCCTTGGCGAGTTCCTCCACGATCAGGCTGGCATCCAGCCTGCCCATGCCAAGGCCACCGGCGGACTCGGGGGTATACATTCCCATGAAGCCCAGTTCACCTGCCTCGCGCAGTACCTCCCGCGGGAAAATCGACTCCGCGTCCCACCTGGCTGCGTGGGGCGCCATGGCACCCTCGGCAAAGGCCCGCGCACTTGCCACAAATGCGCGCTGGTCATCGTTGAGGGAAAAATCCATGTACTGCTCCTGCGTTAGCGCCAGCCGCGATGGCCTAGAATTTTCCCATGACCTTGCCGAACAGTTCCTCGTCCGGCGGAATTACCTTGGTCACCGCCAGTGGCCTGGATACCCAGGTCTCGTTAATCAGGTCCCGCCAGGTGATATTGTGGTTGATGCTGTTGCCGCCCCAGGAGCCACAGCCCAGGGAGAAGGTCTGGCGCATGCCGTTCCACAGGTTGCCGCTGTTGGAGGCGGACTGCGGCTGATTGACCATGACCCGCGAAGTGCGGGTGCCCATGGCGAGCTTCATGATATTTTCGTCATTGTAGGAGTAGATGCCGCAGCTGTGACCCTGACCCTGGTAAGCCTGGATCCGGTTGGTGAGTTCGATAGCCTCGTCGATGTCCTTCACCTTGTACAGTGCCATCGTCACCGTCAGCTTTTCCCCGGAGAAAGGGTAGTCCGGACCGGCGCCGGTCTCGGGCACGATCAGGAACTGCTTGCCTTCCGGCAGGTCTATGCCGGCCTTGCCGGTGATGGTCAGGGCATGCTGGGCGACGATTTTGGGGTTCAGGTGACCATCCTCCCACAACACGGCCTGCAGCTTCTTCTTGTTCTCGCCCTCGATCACAAAACCGCCTTCGCGCTTCAGTTTCTCAAGCATTTCATCGTACACGGACTCGAATACCAGCACGGAATTGTCCGAGGAACAGGATGCCGCGAGATCCAGTACCTTGGAGGTACGGATTTTTTCCGCCGCTTCATCGAGGTTCGCGCTATCGTCCACGGTGATTACCGCATTGCCCACGCCCACGCCGAGGGCGGGAGTGCCCGAGGAATAGGCCGCGCTCACCATGGCCTCGCCACCGGTAGCCAGGATACGGTCGCACTTGCGCATTAATTCATTGGTCTTTTCCAGGGAGGGCACATCGATGCTCTGCACAAGATCCGCCGGTGCGCCCATGGCCACGATGGCCTCGCGCATGTAGTCGCAGATCATTTTGTTGGTGAGCTTGGCCCGCGGGTGCGGCGCGATAATGATAGCGTTGCGGCCTTTTACCGCTGATATCGCCTTGATGACCGGAGTCGCTTCCGGATTTGTCGAGGGCGACAGGGCCCCAATGACGCCTACCGGCTTCGCGATTTTGACGATATTGCGAACCGGATCTTCTTCTATGACACCTACTGATTTGTCATTGATGATATCCACCAGGGTAGCCCTGGTTTTGCGATGGATCTTGAGGTACTTGCCCGCGTAATTCCCCAACTGGGTTTCATCCACTGTGAACTGCGCGATCTTCTCCGACACATCCTCGCGCGCGACTGCCCACACCATGGCGGTAATCAGTTCGTCCACCTGCTCCTGGCTATAGTCCGCAATCTGCGCCTGGGCCGCGCGTGCGCGGGCCATCATGGCGTCTATTTCCTCGCGCGCTGCCAATATTTCCGGGCTCTGTTCCATGGTCGTCTGCTCCTGTAGCGTAATCCCGCGTCCGCTTCGGTGACACGGATACCGTTGTAGGTTAGCTGATCAAAATCAGTGCGCCAGCTTAACCCAGCGGCAGGCCTGTTCAAAGGGAGGAAATTGCGCATATCATGGACTATATTGCTATTTTTTGTCGACATTTGCCCGCACGGGTACCAGGGGGCGGACATGAGCACACCTTCCAAATGGCCACTGCCTGCCGACGGCATACGCTTTCTTACACCCGTGTTTATGCTCAACAAAATGGCCAGACACCCCCTCACACGCGAGTGTTACCCCGCAGCCATGGGTTACTACCCGACAGCCAGGTCCCACCGCATGGTACGGCGGCGGCACGACAACAACCTGTTGATTTATTGCGTAGATGGCCTGGGTCACGCACGCACTGACCAATGGGCCGGCCAGGTTGGCGCCGGTGATCTGCTTTTGCTGCCCCAGGGTGTAGCGCACGAGTATTATGCCGATCCGGATCAGCCCTGGAACATCTACTGGATTCATTTTCAGGGAAGCGGCACGGCGGTGTTCAACCAGTACCTTGGTTACAGTGAGACAGGCAGCCCCGTGACGCAGGTGGGCGTGTCACCCAGGCTGACGGCCCAGTTCATGGGCTTGCTCGACGTGCATCAGACCGGCTACAACATCCGGGCGTTCATCAACGCCGCCAACCAGCTGCGCCATCTGCTCACCCAGCTGGCGCTGGAGATTCGAAGTGCGCAGGCCATCAGCCAGCGCAACTTCGACCTGGCCGCCGTGCAGGGCTTTATGCTGGATAACCTGTCACAGCAACTCAGCCTGGACACGCTGGCCAGGGCCGCCAATCTGTCCAGGTATCACTTCTCCACAAAGTACAAGTCACTGACCGGCTACTCACCCATCAGGCATTTTCTCAATATGAAAATGGAGCACGCCTGTCACCTGCTCGACAGCGGTGAGACCAGCGTAAAAGGTGTCGCTGCCGCACTGGGATATGACGACCCGCTGTACTTCTCCAGGCTATTCAACAAGACCGTGGGCATGTCGCCGAGGTCCTACCGCAACTCTGTCAGGAAATAGCGACCACGTCCGCCGACAACGGACCCGCCCGCTCGACCGTTTCGCCCGGAACACTGAGATGCTTCATTAGCAGGGAGCGCATCCACTGATGCGGTGCGCTGCGGGACGTGCGGGTATGGCGCATCAGTGACATTTTGCCGCGATGGCCGCTCTGGGAATTGCGAATCATGCGCTGCAGTTCCGCAGGGATGTCATGGCCCGTGATGCGCTCCCGATAAAGGCCGCCCGCCTCAAAGCTCGCATTGGCCACCAGCAGGGAATCGGTGCGACAGAGCACGCCCACCGCGGCTGCAAACTGCGTCGTTTCAAGCGAGATTGTGCGGTGCACCCCGTACTGCCCCAGCACATCGTCCACCATGCTGGTGTTCTCCCGGGTCAGGCCCGGCAGATACAGACGCAGGTGTGGATAGGCGAGAAAATCCTGCAGGCTCATCTCCTTCTGCTCCAGGGGATGCCCTGTACGCATATAGCAGCGTGGAGCGATTGTCGCTATCGGTTCGGCGAGAATGTCCCGCTCCGTATCAAGGGCGACAAAAGCGGCGAAATCAGCCTCGCCTTTCTTCAGCTGCTCCTGGTAATTCGGCGCCACTTCAGCTGTCAGGATCTGTACGCCCGGCGCCGCCTCGCTCAGCTCAGCCATCAGTCCCGGCAACAGGGCTTCGCTCAGAATCGGCGGCAGCAACAGCTTGAAACAGCCGGTAAAGGTAACGGGATCAAAGCCGTCATTTCCCAGTACCTGATCCACTTTCTCGAGGAGGGAGGGCAGTTCCCTCGCCAGTTCTTCTGCGCGGGGCGTGGGCACCAGCCCATGCGCCGAGCGGGTGAACAATTCATCCTCAAAGGCGTCTCGCAATTTTTGCAGTGTTTTACTGAGGGCCGGTTGCGAAACGGATAAACGCTCCGACGCCCTGGTCACATTGCGCTCTTCCAGTAGGATCTGCAGAGCGACCAGCAAATTCAGGTCGGTGCGAATCAGTTTTCGAGAAATCATGAAAGTCCCCAGAGAAATAACTTATAGTTATGAGCCTGATCTTAGCAAAGTGACCCTGGGAAATCACCCGGATAGACCCAGATAAATCGCCTGTTTACGGCGTGGAATCGGGGCGCCGCCCGCAACCAATTGGGTAGCTGGGTATTGCAGAGACTGCTACCATGGCGCGGCGGTACGCCGGACACGATGAGGCGCGCCCTGCACAATATACCCAGAGGATTATCATGCGCTTCATCACTTTACTGGTACCCATTCTGCTCGCGATTGCGATAGCCGCATGCAGCGGGATTGAAACCCGGCCCGCACCGATCGACACCTTCGCGGCTGGCGACTACAAGTATTACAAGTGGCGCAGCGACCCACTGCCCAATCCGGACAACTCCAAGGACCCCATGTATGTTATGGATCCTATCCTGCGCAATGCGGTCGATGCCGAGCTCGCTGAAAAGGGCTATGTGCTGGACCCGGGGCGCGCCCAGTTTACCGTTGATTATATCTTTGCCACCGGGCTGCGCATGGGTGAGCTCAGCTCTGAAGCCTCAAATATCACGCCCTATCCATCGGTAAATCCCAACCGGCAGATCAACCAGGCCGTGGTGGATAACGCCTACGCACTGGGCGGCGTCAAGGAAACCGCTAATATCGCCCTGCAGTTCAATGACAGTGTCACCCGCAAAGAGGTGTGGCATGTCATCATCACCAAAATCGTTGAGAACGTGAACAAGGTGGACAAAACAGAATTGCGCAGCAGCCTGAAAAAGGGCGTCAAAGACGCCTTGAGCAATCTACCACCAGCTGATTGAGCGCGCCTGCAGCGGCGCCCGACTCAGTCGTAAACCTGCGGGTTTACACAACAGGGCATGACCTGCCCCTGTAGCGCGGCAATAGCGTTCGCGACTGCCATGTCCGCCATGAGAGCCCGGGTGCAGATTGTCGCGCTGCCGATATGCGGGGTTATCACAACGTTGGGCAAGGCCAGCAAGGGGTTGTCCGCCAGCACCGGTTCCTTCGCAAAAACATCGATTCCCGCAGCGGACAAGCGGCCATTCGCCAGCGCTGCGGCCAGCGCATTCTCATCGACAATACCGCCACGAGCAGTGTTGACCAGCACTGCTCCGGGCTTCATCAACCCGATCTTGCTCGCATCCAATAAATTGCGTGTCTCCTGCGCCAGCGCTACATGGATACTGACAAAGTCGCTGCACGCCAGCAGTTCATCGAGTGTGAGCATCTCCACGCCCGGTACCTCCCTGGGCGCGCGGTTCCAGGCTACTACCCGCATGCCAAAGCCGGCTGCCCGCCTGGCCACCGCCTGACCAATCTCCCCCAGGCCGACTATTCCAAGGGTAGCGCCGCTGACGTCCTTGCCGGTAAAGAATTCAGGCGCCCAGGCGTTGGCTTCAGTCCAGTCTCCCCTGCGCACAAAACGGTCGGCTTCCGCCACCCGTCTCGCCGCCGCCAACAGCAGGGCGAACGCCGTGTCCGCGGTGGTATCCACCAGCACGCCGGGAGTGTTGCCAAGCGGTATGCCGCGCTCGCTAAGGGCCTGCACATCGACATGGTCCACCCCCACCGACATACTGGAGACAAACTGCAGGGCCGGCATCGCGTCCAGCAGGGTTTTATCGATACGGTCCGTCAGCAGACACACGAGGCCGTGACAGCCGGCCAGTTCCGAGCGCAGTCTCGAGGCGGGTAGCAGACCCGGCCCCATCCACACATTCATGTCGCACAACTGCGCCAACTCGTGAATCCTGCCGCCGGGCAGCTGGTGTGTCACAAACACTTTCCGCATCATCCCGGGCACTCTCCGTTACGCTGGACCGCGATTTCCGCCGGGACCAGGCCGGCCACTTTCTGCAGGTCGAGCTGCCAGCTGAGCAGTTGCCCGTGCTCATATTCTCCACCCGCCGGCAGGTTACCCCAGACGGGTTGCGGCCAACAGAGATCATCCTCCCGACGTCCTATGATATGCAGGTGCATTTGCGGAACCACATTGCCCAGCCCGGCGAAATTGACCTTGCCGAAACCCAGCGTTTGCTTGATGAACGCCGATATGGCGGCGCAGTCCGCCATGACGCGGTCGCGCTGCCGATCCGGCAGGTCCAGCAGATCGCCGATGGCCGTGTCCGGAACAAGGATGAACCACGGCAGGGCCGCGTTGCGATGCAGCAGCACCGTCGTGGCCGGTAGACGGCCCAGGTAATGGCAATCTGTGATCAGTTGCGGGTGTATCTGATCGCGCTGCATAAGTCGCTCCGGGTGTTTTGTCGCCACTTTAGACCGCTGCTCCCGTGCTTGGCAATCCACTGCCGCCGCGCCGTTTCAGCAAGCGCCGGCGGTCGGGGCGAGAACCGTCAGATCGTCATGCCCCCGTCCACCACGATGCACTCGCCATTGGTATAGCTGCTGGCATCGGAGACCAGGTACAACACGGTACCCGCCATTTCCCGGGGCTCCGCGTGACGCCCCATGGGGATAGTGCCGATTGCCTGCTGGTAAATTTCATCATTGGAAAACAGGGCGCCGGCAAACTTTGTGCGTGTCAGTCCGGGCAGCAGGGCGTTACACCGGATACCGAGCGGGCCACATTCCCTGGCGAAGGCTTTGGTCATATTGACCACAGCCGCCTTGGTAATCGAGTAGATCGCCTGCATGGGACCCGGTTGCAGGGCATTGATGGACGCGGTGTTGACGATCGCGCCGCCACCGTGATCACGCATCAGCTTGCCCGCCTCGATGGACATGAAAAAGTACCCGCGGATATTCACGTCCACGGTTTTGTTAAAGGCACCCAGGTCGGTGTCCAGCACGTGTCCGAAGTACGGGTTGGTCGCCGCGTTGTTTACGCAGATGTCGAGTTTGCCGTAAGTCGCGTGGATATGAGCGAACAGTGCGGCGATGTCATCCATATTGCCGACATGGCAGGCAAAAGGTTCGGCACTGCCGCCGCCGGCGCGAATACTTTCCGCCACCGCCGCACAATCATCAATTTTGCGGCTGGAAACAATGACGTGCGCTCCCTGCTCGGCGAGTAGTCTGGCAATTTCCTCGCCTATGCCGCGGCTGGCGCCGCTTACCAGCGCTATTTTTCCAGTCAGATCAAACAGTGATGTTGCCATTTCGTCATTCCCCACGGATAGATATTCAGGGCACACAGACTAGCGGCTCTCATTATAAATTGCCATGAACACCGCCTGCACACGAGGACTCAGCGCTCCACCGCCTGAGCCCGCCCCCGCCTTGACAGGGCGTATTCGCGATAGACCCAGGCCATGTAGAAAAGCGACACCACGAGGGTACCGAACCAGGCGCCGTGGTAACCGAAAAGCGCCAGGTTACCGCCGGCAAGCAGCGGTCCAACCACCCGCCCCCAGGAACCCGACGCGCCGGAGACGCCCAGCATTCGTCCGCGGATAGCCACCGGCACTCGATGGCTGACCAGTGTGTTCAGCAGCGGCATACACATGGTTGCACCTGTCATGGCGACAAAAATGGACGCCACCATCAAAGCCATCGAATCGGCGAATACGCCCATGACGAGTCCCACCACCAGTGCGGTGACGGCTAACCGGAGCAGTTGCAGCTCACCCAGTAAGCGCACCAGCGGCCCCATCAGCCCGCCCTGTACCACTGCCATGATCGCGCCCTGGATACCGAATACGATACCCACCTGGCGGGGTCCCCAATCGAGAGTGTCCCCGGCCCACAACGGAAACAGGTAGGTTATCGAGCTGGCACAGAGACTGTGCAGGCAGAACTGCAGAACCAGTAATCGGTTGCCGCTGGCGCGCAGGAGACTGTAGCTCGAAGTCCTGACCCCGCCCTGCTGCAGCCTGCTGGCCGCCCGTTTTTCGACGGGTAACGACTCCTTCAGAAAGACGGCCGCGGCGACCATGGCCAGCACTGACATCAGACCCGCCACCGCGCAGGGCAAGGTAAACCCGGGCTGCTCGCCGGACAAAAGGCCGCCGAGCATGGGTCCAATTACGAGCCCCAGCCCGAATGCCGCACCGATCAAACCCATCCCCCGGGCGCGACTTTCAGGCTTGGTGACGTCCGCCATCATGGCCGATGCCACCCCCAGGTTACCCGCCATGAGACCGGCGAAGGCGCGGGCGACGTAAACCATCCAGAGGCTGGAGGCGAATCCCAGCATCGCGTAGGAGACCGCGGCGCCACCCAGACACATCATGATGACCGGTTTGCGCCCTATGCGATCAGATAACCGCCCCCAGAACGGTGCACACAAACCCGCTCCCACAGCGTACACGACGATAATGTAGGCGACATCCAGCTTGTCCGCCCCCAACTGGGGCGAGAGGAAGGGCAGGATAGGTATGACGATGCCGAAGCCGATGAGGTCAATGAACACCACCCCGAACAGAACCGGCATCAGCGCGACCCCCCGGAGAAGGGGCCGCGTCTGAAGGACGCCGGCGTCATCACTTCGGTTTGCGGTGTGCCGGTCCTTTTTTCCCGGCCCGCTTACCGCCGTCAGCTGTCGACACGCGAGGTTTAGCCCGGGTCCCGGCCGGGCGGGGGGGCGCCTGCTGGCCGCTGCGGTCGAATTTCGATATCTGCAGTCGCTGGCCGCTCACCCACACATTTTTCAGGTGCTTGAATATCTCTCGGGGCATACCTTCGGGCAGTTGCACCGTGCTGTAATCGTCAAATATCTCGATACGGCCGATATATTCGCTTTCGATCTCCGCTTCATTGGCGATCGCGCCAACAATATTGCCCGGCTTGACGCCGTGCTGCAGGCCCACTTCAATGCGGTAGCGCTCCATACCGACGTCCGTGTCAGCGTTCTCGCGCGGGCGCGGGGCCCGCAGCGGCGCTGACAGGTCGGGCCTGCCCGCCGGGGCGGGTTCGACCGGTGGCTGCGAAGGCCTGGCTCTGGTTTCCCGCTCCGGGCTGGAGCGCAACTCCCGCTCGGGTTTCCGGCTTGCCTTCGGCGCCTTCTCGAAAGGCTCGCTGGCCGCCGGGCGCTCCGGCCTCTTCTCCGATTTTTTGTCAAACTTCCTGTCAAACTTCTTCTCAGGGGACTTGTCCTGCGTCTTTTCCGGTTTAGCGGCCAGTGGTTTCGCGCCCTGCGCCAGCGCGCCAAGTGCGGCGGCTATCTCTATCACCGGCACGCCGTACTCGTGCTGGTAGTCCGTTACCATTTTCCTGAAAAGTTCCAGATCCGCCGTATCCAGGGTCTCGGTGATCCGCTGCTTGAACTTGCCGATACGCTTGTCGGTAACCTGCTCCGCAGTGGGCAGGGCCATTTGTTCGATTGCCTGTCCGGTGGCTTTTTCGATTGCCCGCAAAAGGCGCCGCTCGCGATTGGCGGCAAACAGAATAGTCTCGCCGCTCCTGCCGGCGCGGCCTGTACGCCCGATGCGATGCACGTAGGCCTCGACATCGTAGGGAATATCGTAGTTGATAACATGGCTGATGCGGCCAACGTCCAGGCCGCGAGCCGCCACATCGGTTGCCACCAGGATATCAAGATCCCCGGACTTCAGCCGTTCGATAGTCTGCTCCCGCTGCTTCTGCGGAATGTCGCCGTTGAGTGCCGTGGCCGAATAACCGCGTGCGGCCAGTTTATCGGCCAGCTCGGTGGTGAGGATTCGCGTGCGCACGAAAATAATTATGCCGTCGAAGTCCTCGACCTCCAGGATGCGGGTAAGCGCGTCGAGTTTGTGAACACCGGCCATCATCCACACCCGCTGGCGAATGGCGGAGCTTATAACGCTTTTGACCTCGATGGATATTTCCTGCGGGTCAGTCAGGTAGCGCTTGGCGATGCGGCGAATCGCATCGGGCATGGTGGCGGAAAACAGGGCAATCTGCCGCTCCTTTGGTGTCTGCTCCAGTATCCATTCGACATCGTCGATAAAGCCCATACGCAACATCTCGTCGGCTTCGTCGAGCACCAGCGTATGCAACTTGGTGAGGTTGAGCGAACGGCGCCGCATATGGTCCATGACCCGGCCGGGTGTGCCTACCACCACGTGGACACCGCGCTCCAGTTGCCGCAGTTGGCCACGCATATCGGAGCCGCCATAAATAGGCAGTACATGGAAACCAGGCATGTGCTTGGCATATTTCTGAAAAGCTTCCGCCACCTGGATGGCGAGTTCCCGGGTGGGCGCGAGAACCAAGGCCTGCGGCAGCTTTTGCGTGAGATCCAGCCGCGCCAGAACCGGCAGCGCAAACGCTGCGGTTTTGCCGGTACCGGTCTGGGCCTGGCCAAGGACATCCACGCCATTGAGCATGTGGGGAATGATCCGGGCCTGGATGGCCGAGGGCGTTTCATAACCCACATCGACCAGTGCTTTTTGCAGGGTCGCGGGTAAATCCAGTTCGGCAAAACTGGTTATAGTGGACATATGGGGTTACCTTGAACGATGAGCGGGACGCCAAAACAGGCGTGGCCGTGCATTATACAGGGAAACCCGGCTCCTGTCCGTCCATGTCCGGGCTCAGGAAGACCTGAAAGTCGCGAGAACCTCGGGGCCCGCCAGCAGCCATAGCGTGTTTCCTTCCAGCCTGAAAGCGGTGACCTGTTCCAGCATCTGCAGATAGCCGCGCTCCAGTTCATCGCCGTCCGTACACGCCATCATAGTCCCGGCTACCGGGCCCAGTTTGAGCGGACTACCGTGTTGCGCAGCACCATCTCGCTTGTAACCACCGCTATATCGGTTGCAGCCGGAAAAACCGGCGGCCACCTGACCCTCAGGGGTGAACTGAATATCAACCGGCTTGCCACCCGCGCCCACAGGCGCGGGCTCACCTGCCAGGGTCTCCAGAATCCAGACTGTACCCTCCAGTGGCGTCCCTTCGGGGTGCGACACTGAGGGAACCTGGCTCACCAGGATTTCCACGGGGTTGCCCGTAAAGGGGGCAATGTAGTCGGTGGTGGTGAATAGTAATCGATCGCCCTCTTTTATGGTGGCGCGCAAAGCATAGGTCATGCGCGGATCGATGTCCGCCGGGTCGTACTCAAGGACAAATGGGTAGGGCACAGAGCCCTCCGGCGTCCATCGCACTGACGTGAGCACGGTGGCCATGGCATCGGGCCTCGACACATCCTCCAATTGCACTTCCACCTCCACACCAGGCGGGAGCAGCATGCGCTCGCGGTAGACAACGCTGCCCTCAATTTGCGCCATCTGCACAGCCGCACCACCAGACATTCCGGCCTCCTGCTCTCCTTCGCAGGCGGCCAGGCCGAACGCCATCACCAGGGCGGTCAGGAATGGCAGACCCCGCAACATCATTTTCATTTCGCATTTCTCCTGAGCGCACTTTGGGCCGGATACCAATTGCTGGATGATACCAATTGCTGGATGGCACGATAATCAGGCGGAGAGTTTTTCCAGCATTTCACGCATTTTTTCGTGCACCATATTGATGGCCTTGAGCGGGCGCACCATCACCTTGAATTCATTGATCTTTCCATCACTGTCGAAACTCATGATGTCCACGCCGTTTACTACAATACCATCAATCTCACACTCGAATTCGAGTACGGCATGCTGCGGCGTAACCACCTCTTTCACGTAGCGAAAATCCTTGTTCAGGACATGCATCGCACCCGTCAGATAGAGTTTGGTTATATCCTTTCCCCGCTGGGGGGTGTGCACCACGGGGGAGAAGAAGACGCATTCAGCCGCCAGGATATCATCGAGATGTTCGGGATTGCCGCTTTCGACAACCCGGTGCCAGCGCTCCAGTGTATTCATTTTTGTCCCTCCGAAGACTAAAAAGTGGCATGACAGGCCGCACCCGGCCAATTCATTGCAGCGCTAAGGTAACCCGAAGCGCCGGCAATGCCAATCCGACAGGTTTATTGCCGGTCACCGGGGAATGACCCTGCGATCCTGCAGCGGTAAAGCATGTGCGACATGGTTTGCGACACCGGCCCGGTAAGATCGGGGAAACCCGGGGCGGGCGGGAACTTTTTGGGCGCCTGCCAATAGTGCTATCCTGCACCGATACTGACTCGCGACTGCAGCCAACTCATATGGATATATTGCGGCAAAGCCTCACCATCCTCTGGCCCCTGGCGAGCATCGTCGGCATAGGCCTGGGCCTGGCCTGGCTGATCAACTGGTTTGTCAAACGCAGCCCTGACGGCGCCACAGGCCTGATTTATCCCCTGCTCAACTGGGTCAACGTTTCGGCTGTCATAATCGCGCTGGTCATCATGCTGCCCATCAGCGACGAGAGCCAGGGCCAGATACTGAGCCTGCTCGGGGTGGTGCTGACCGCGGTGATGGCCCTGTCTTCAACCACCTTCGTTTCCAATGCCATGGCTGGCGTCATGCTACAGGCCACCCAGCCCTTTCGACCTGGAGACTACATCAGGGTAAACGACCAGTTTGGCCGGGTAATCAAACGCACACTCGTGAATACCCAGATACAAACCGAATGGCGCGATCTCACCACGCTACCCAACCTGCTGCTGATAAACAGCCCGGTCAATGTACTGTACCGCGAGGGCACCATCATCTTCGCGGAGGTCTCAATCGGCTACGACGTCCCGTACACGCGTGTGGAGGAGTTGATGCTGCTTGCGGGACTGGATGCCGGTCTGGAGGAACCGTTTGTGCTCGTGCACGAGCTGCTGGATCACGCTGTCGCGTATCGCGTGTGCGGCTTTCTGCCTTCAATCAAAAACCTCCTCAGCGCACGTTCCAATCTGCGCAAAACCGTACTGCAACAGATGCATGGTAATGGCATCGAAATCGTGTCGCCGAATTTCATGAATCAGCGGCAACTCGACCCGGCAAAAAAAGTGATCCCCGACCAGCCCGTGTTACACGACCAGCGCGCGCAGGAGGCTGTCAGCCAGGCGCCGGAAGAAAAGATTTTCGACAAGGCCGTAGAGGCCGCCAGCATTGAGGAGTTGAAACTCAAGTACGCAAGTACTCAAGAGGAAATAGAGGCGGCCCAGGCGGCATTGCAAAAGGCCGACACGGATGGCCGCGAGGCGCTCGCACGAAAAATATCCGAACTGGAACGGCGCGAGCAATTGTATGCCCGCATGATCGAGCAGCGCAGCGCAAAGGATTAGCCACGAGCGGAGCGCGCGAATAAAAGCTCTACGGCCAGTTGTCCCGCCGCAGCGCGCTAGAGATCTACCTCCTGCCTGAACTCCTTCTCTATGCGCTGTTCCTGCTCGTAACGAGCCCCTCCTCGACGGATACTGGACTCAGACATCCGCTGTTGGTAGCGCTGCCGTCGGTAATGGCTTACCAGGCGTGGAAACCGCTCGTGTTCAATTTCTCCCGCGATCAGTTCCTCAATGAAAGCGATATCGATTCCCACCCTGTAGGCGATCCTGCTGGGCCGGATCCTGTGAGCATGGAACTCGGCCACGATATGAATCTGCTCCTCGCGGGAATGAGTGCACTCCCGCGAATAGCCATAGGGCGGTGACGGGGTACGGCTGTCGTTGCTACCGGCGTTTTCATTCATATTTTATTATTAGCAGCTCCTCCGGGACTTGCCAAGCCGAGATGGCGCCGAAATGGTTCGGAGTGCCCGGATCGAGCCAGTGGTTATCATTCTCCCGGCGGGGGACTATACTCGAATGTCCACATGCCGATCTCCTCCCCAGAGCCGCGAGAAACAGAACCATGACATCTATAGCCATAGCCCCCCAATTGAGCGATATCGAAGCAACAATGCTGGACCTGCTGGCAGCCCAGCGAGCTGATTTTCTGAAGGAGGGCCCGGTAGACGCGGCCATCCGCATAGACCGCATAAACCGCGGTATAGACGCGCTTGTGCGCTACGCCGACCAGTTGGCGGATGCTGTGAACGCCGACTTCAGCTGCCGGCCGAGGGAGATTACCCTGCTGACGGATGTGGGTGCCTCCATCGCCCCGATGAAGCACGCCAGAAAACACCTGCGCAAGTGGATGAAGGGCGAAAAGCGCCCTACAGGCTTTCCGCTGAACCTCATGGGCGGTCGCTCGCGCATCGAGTACCAGCCGCTGGGAGTGGTGGGCATCATCTCTCCCTGGAACTTTCCGGTATCGATGGTGTTTGCTCCCATGTCCGGCGCCCTCGCCGCTGGCAACAGGGTGATGATCAAGCCCTCCGAGTTCACTCCCGCCACTTCCGAAGTGCTTCACGCCATGATCAAGGACGTGTACGACCCGAAAGAAGTTGTGCTGTTTACCGGCGGACCCGAGGTGGGGCAGGCTTTTTCCAACCTGCCGCTGGATCATCTGCTGTTCACCGGTGCGACTTCGGTCGCCCGTCATATCATGGCGGCGGCGGCGCGCAACCTCGTGCCGGTAACCCTGGAACTCGGCGGCAAGTCTCCCGTGATCATTTCCCGCACAGCGGACCTCGAGAAGAGCCTCGGTCGCATCATGATGGGCAAGACCATGAATGCCGGCCAGATCTGCCTGGCGCCGGACTACCTGCTGGTACCGGAGGAGAAGCTGCATGAGGTGATTGCTATCGCGCAGAAAGCGGTAGCGGCAATGTATCCGAGCCTGCTCGACAATGAGCAATACACTTCCGTGGTCAATGAACGTCACTACCAGCGGCTGACCGGCTACCTCGCGGAGGCGGAGGAGCGCGGCGTGAAAACGATCGCCATCAATCCGGCCGGTGAGGACTTCAGCAAGCAGCAGGGCACTTACAAAATCCCCCCCACCCTGATTCCCGAACCACCCGCGGACCTGAAAGTATTGCAGGAGGAAATTTTCGGCCCGCTGCTGCCGATTCGAACCTACAACGAGTTCTCGGAAACGATCGATTACATAAACTCCATGCCGCGGCCGCTGGCGGCGTACTACTTCGGCGATGACGGGCATGAGCAAAAGTCGGTTGAGACACGCACCACTTCAGGTGGCATGTGCATCAACGACGTCGTCATGCATGTCAGTCAGGAAGATTTGCCTTTCGGCGGGGTGGGGCCCAGCGGGATGGGCTCTTACCACGGCAAAGAGGGGTTTCGCACCTTCAGTCACGCCAAATCCATCTACCGCCAGACCGGGCTGAACTTTGGCAAGCTCAGTGGCATGCTCCCGCCCTACGGTAAAGCCACGGAAAAAACCATAAAGATGCAACTCAAGAAATAGTCCCCACCCACGCCCGGGCAGTAACTCTCTACAGCCCGGGCGTTTTCTTGATTGTGATCAAGGTTTGCACAATCTCGATTTGTCTCATTTCCTGGATGGATTACGATCAAGGCTGGCGAGTGTTCTCTCGATGGGTTACTCGGATGGCGACGGCCGGTCGCCGGGAGCTATCCAATGGAAATGTGGTTTGACCATACCGGTGTGGATGACCGAGGAGTGCATCGTAAACGCGCTCGCGCACCGACAGTGGATGGCGCACTGGCGATCGACCTGACGCCCATGCTGGATGTGGTCATGATCATGCTCATTTTTTTTATCGTGGCCGGATCGTTCGTACGCGAGAGCACGATTGAGGTTGAACGCAAACCCACGGCCAGCCAGCAGACTAACGAGCCCTCGGAGAATATCGTTGTCCAGATAAGTGCCACCGATGAAATATGGATTAAGAACAGGAGGGTTGATGTCCGCTCGGTGCGCGCCAACATCAGCCGCCTGAAGGCCGGCAATCCGAAGGCATCGGTAGTAATCAAAGCCCACAATAAGTCCACTGTGGACGCCCTGGCTGCCGTGGTCGACTCCTCGCGGGAGGCAGGTATTTACAGCATCTCTCTCAGCAGCGGCGGTTGATCGCAGAACGGGTCAGGTGCCTGTCCGCGATTAAACTGCCCCTGTCAAAATTGCCGCCATCAACATACGCTGCCATACTTGGCCGCATCACCAACAAACAGCAATTGGATGGGGCACGCCATGAAACGCATTCTGATTATCGCCTGTGTACTGCTGATCGCCGCCTGCGCAGATGAACCGGGCAGTGAGAAGTGGTGTGCCGCGAAGAAGGAACAGTCCAAGTCCGACTGGTCTGCCTCGGACGCGGCCACCTACGCTAAAAACTGCCTTTTCGACGGCACAGCGGTGGGTTCTGAAGATTGGTGCAAGGATATGTCCGACACACCCAAGGGCGAATGGACTGCGGAAGACACCGCCAGCTACGCCAAACACTGCGTACTCTAGACCTTTCACCACGCCGGCGGCGCGGCACTAGCCGGGTTGCAGCAACAGCGTGGGAATACCGAGGCAATGGCTCTTGACTGTCGCCACGAGGGTGCCCGGTTTGCGACCCTTGCGAACCGTTGAAAGACTGACCCCGCGCGCGGCCAACTCGCGGGCAGTGTGGCCGAGGTCCGGGCACTGGAAGGCGATGCCCCAGAAATGATCCGCAGGGGGCTTTTCGCGTTCGGGTTCAATGACTTCCAGGGTGATCTTGCCGGTGCGGAAAAACAGCATCCGCCCACCCCATTCCGGCACGGTCTTGTCCAGCGCCAGGCGCAGCCCGAGTTGCCCCCCGAACAGATCGATGCACTCCTGCGCATCCGCCGTACGCAGCACCAGGTGATCGACCCGCAAACCGGGCTCAGGCAAGGCTTCGCGCTGCTTGCGCAGAGCGGCAGTACGCGTGCCGTCATCAAGGCAGATATCCAGTCCACGGGCATTCACAAAACGGGCATGCCGGGACCCTGGTTCAGACGCAGCCATAACGATTCCTTTGATGTAAGGGCTATCACAGCTGCCCTGCTCCAACTCAATAACAGTATTGGGTAGTGGGAACCAAAGTCGCGGAGCATCGCCGGAGCCAACATTGCAGGGCTCCACACCCAGTAACTGCCGATAAAGTGCGCCAGCTTCGGCCACAGCCGGAACCGTGAATACAATACGATCAAATGCATGAACCATCACACGCCCTCGAGGGGATAAAAGGTTTTGGCTTATCCGGGGTTCAGACTTACACTGTCAGCGCAAATGCATCCATGCCACAGCCAGGGGGTCGCAGCATACCGCGAATCAACCCTCAAGAAACCAGACCAAAAAGGAGATAGTTTCATGTCCAGATTTATCCAACGCCTGATGCTCACCAGCCTGCTGGCCCTTGCAGCGGCGCTGCCGGCCAGCGTAATCGCGGGAGATACCCTGCAACGGGTCGTCGACTTCAAGATACTCCGGGTCGGCATGTCCGGCAACCAGCCGCCTATGAGCATGACCAACCGCGAGGGCGGCCTGATGGGCTTTGACGTGGACCTGGCCAAGGCGCTGGCGGATGCCATGAAGGTCAAGCTGGAGATCGTCCCCATGCCCTTTGGCGAGCTGATGCCGGCGCTGGAGGATGACAAGATCGATATGGTTATGTCCGGCCTGTCTATTACCCCCGAGCGCACCGAACTTGTATCGTTTGTCGGCCCCTACATGATGTCGGGCAAGTCCATTCTCACCAAGAACTCTGTGCTGAGCAAAATCCAGAGCAGCAAGGATTTCGATCGCAAGGATCTGAAACTACTGGCTTTGAGCAATTCCACCAGCGCATCCTTTGTGAAGGCGGTGGCGCCGAGTGCACAGTTGGTGGAAATCGCCAGTTATGACGAAGGTGTGGCCATGGTAATCGACGGCAAGGCGGATGCGCTGGTCGCGGATATGCCGGTTTGCGTACTTTCGGTAATGCGCTTCCCGGAGGCGGGTCTCACAACCCTGGAGCGTCCGCTGACGGTTGAGCCAGTGGGTATTGCGGTGAGCAAGGACGACCCGCAGTTTTTCAACCTGGTGGACAACTACCTGCGGGCCTATGAGAAAACCGGCATCCTGGGCAAGATTCGTGAGAAGTGGTTCGAGGATAACTCCTGGATTGCCGCGATGCCCTGATGTAAAGGCCTCGATAGGCTAGAATCAAGAGGGCGCGGAGCTGGTATCCCGCCCTTTTTTTGTATCAGTCTGTTGTCAAAGTCTTATGTCCAGGGTACCTCCGATGACATCACCGACCCTCTCCGTCAGACCAATGGTCATCGCCCATCGCGGGGCCAGCGGGTATCTGCCTGAGCACACCCTGGCGGCCAAAGCCATGGCACACGCCATGGGCGCGGACTATATCGAACAGGATGTCGTTCTGAGCCGGGACGGTGTGCCTGTGATCCTGCACGATGTATACCTGGAAAGCACCACCGATGTCGCCCGCCGATTTCCCGGCAGGGCGCGAGCCGATGGCCGCTTCTACGCCATGGACTTTGCCCTGGACGAGTTGCGCCAGCTGAGAGTCCACGAGCGCAGCAGCACGGGCGAGAGCGGCGAGGAACTGGCTGTTTACCCGGACAGGTTTCCGCTGGGGCCAGCGCTGTTTGGTATTCCAACCCTGGCCGAGGAAATCGATCTCATCGCCGGACTGGACAGGAGTCGAGGCTGCCGTACAGGACTGTATGTAGAACTCAAAGGTCCCAACCTGCACCTGCAGGCCGGCATGGACATAGCTGAAATCGTACTGCGGGTGCTGGCCGAAAAAGGTTACGGGGAGCGGCCGGAGCAGGTTTTCCTGCAGTGCTTCGACGGCGCGACGCTGCGGCGATTGCGACACGAGATAAAGACGCCGCTGCCACTCATACAGTTGATCGGGGAAAACAGCTGGGGAGAGGACACCACCACCGACTATGATTATCTGCGCAGTCCCGAGGGCCTGGCGGAAATCGCTGGCTACGCCGATGGTATCGGTCCCTGGCTCAACCAGATTTACCTGGGCAAGGACCACAGCGGTGAAGTTCAACTCAGCAACCTGGTCGCGGATGCACGACAGCATGGGCTGCTGGTGCACCCCTATACATTTCGACGCGACGAATTACCGATGGGAATAGACAGCTTCGATGAGCTGCTCGATATTTTCTTCCGGCGCGCGGGTGTGAATGGCGTGTTTACCGATTTTCCCGACCTGGTTGCTCACTACCTGCAACAATCGGGGGCACCGGGATCTTGAATTACGACGCGGCCAGGCTGTACCTGCTTGCCCGGCCCGAAGCCCGCGAGGACTTTCCTTTCGGCCCGGACACCGCAGTCATGAAGATTGGCGGCAAGATGTTTGCCACTCTGGGTCGGACCGATGGTGCGGCAAGCATGAACCTGAAGTGCGACCCCGACGAGGCGGTGATGTTGCGGGATATTTTTGACGCGGTCAGGCCCGGCTACCACATGAACAAGCGTCACTGGAATACGGTGATTCTCGATGGCAGCATCCCGCGGGGTGAAATTGAGCGCATGATAGACAATTCCTTTTCCCTGGTGGTAAAAGGCCTGCCGCGAGCGGAGCGGCAGGCGCTGGAGATTCGGCATGGCAAGGGGGCGCTGTACCCGCAGCACAATACTGGAAGTACATCAGGATAAGGTTATGATGTAGCCCACCAATAAATGTGGCAGATGACGTGACCCCGAAAGTAAACAGACGCACAAAAATAGTAGCCACCATCGGTCCGGCGAGCGAATCGGCCGACATGATCGCCCGGCTTATCGGGGCCGGCGTTAACGTGTTCCGACTGAATTTCAGTCACGGCACCGCCGAGCAGCACGCGCGGGTGGCCCGGCGTATACGCAAGCAGGCATCTATTGCCGACCGCTATGTGGGCATTCTCGCCGACCTGCAGGGGCCGAAGATTCGAATCAGCAGTTTCCGCAATGATTATGTCGAACTCGGCAACGGTGATCGCTTCCGCCTGGACCTGGCCATCAAAGAGGGCGAGGGCGATATTCGCGGCGTCGGTCTCGACTACCCGGCGCTGTGCAGCAGCGTATTTCGGGGCGACACGCTGCTGCTGGATGATGGTCGCATACGCCTGCGGGTAGATGATGTCGATACCGCAGCGGTCGATTGTACCGTACTGGTCGGTGGCAAACTGGGCTCGCGCAAGGGCATAAATCGCCTTGGCGGCGGTCTTGCCGCACCCGCCCTGACGGCGAAGGACCTCACCGATATAGACAGTCTCGCCCAGGTCAATCCCGACTTCGTCGCGGTATCCTTCGTCTCTACCGCCGCGGACATAGTACAGACCCGGGAACTGCTGGCGAAACACCAGCTGCGACCGGCAATTATCGCCAAGATCGAACGTGCGGAGGTGGTGGCCGATGACGAGGTCCTGAACAATATCATCAGGGCATCCTCGGGCATTATGGTGGCCAGGGGCGATCTCGGGGTTGAGGTAGGTGACGCTCAGCTGATCGGCATCCAGAAAGAGCTGATCTCGCGCTCCCGCAAGATGGACCGGGTGGTGATAACAGCGACCCAGATGATGGAATCCATGATCAACAGCTCCATGCCCACTCGCGCTGAAGTATTCGACGTGGCCAACGCGGTGCTGGACGGCACCGATGCGGTGATGCTGTCGGCGGAAACCGCGGTGGGAAGCTACCCGGTGGAAGTTGTTGTCGCTATGGCTGACGCGGCCCTTGGCGCCGAGCGGCAGGCGATTACCAGAACGTCCCGCTATCGCCTCGACCGGCAGTTTTCCGGCGCCCAGGAAACCATTGCCATGTCGGCTATCTACGCCGCCAATCACTACGGTAATGTAAGAGGCATCGCCTGCCTGACCGAGTCCGGCACCACCCCCCTGCTCATGTCCCGGCTGAGTTCAGGCCTGCCTATTTTCGCCCTTAGTCACCACAGTGAAACACTGCAAAAGCTGTGCCTCTGTCGCGGCGTCATCCCACTGTTTTTCGACGCCACCGCCTTCGATCGGGACAGCGTTGAAGCCAGGGCGGTCGAGTTTCTGTTAGACGGCGGATATCTGCAAAAGAGCGATTCCATTTTGCTCACCCGCGGCGAAGAGATGGGTCGCGCCGGTTACACCAACGTCATGAAAATATTGCCGGTGGTGTAGTGTCGGATCTGCCACCGCAACCCATCCGAGTGGTCGCCGACGTAGGGGGCACCAATACCCGACTCGCCCTTTTCGACCCCTCCCGCAACGAGATCAGGGCGCTCTCTACCTACATCAACCGGGAGTTTGCCCTGCTGGAAGATATCTTCACGCATTGGCTGGACAACCTGGGTGAACAGCCTCCGACAGCATGTTGCATTGCGGTGGCTGCACCTCCCTCAGACGATCAGGTCACCATGTCCAACATGGACTGGTCGTTCTCCTGCAGCGAACTGGCGACGCGATTCGGCTTCCGGCAATTGCGACGCCTGAACGATTTCGAGGCCAATGCCTATGCCCTGCCGCACCTGGCATCCGGTGACAGTCTGGAGCTTTATCCGGGACACCCTGTTGCCGGCGGCAGGCTTGCAACCCTGGGTCCGGGCACCGGGCTGGGGGGCGCATTCCTGACAAGCCTGGATGGCTCTTTGCAAAGCTTCGCCTGTGAACCGGGACACATGGGCCTGGCCCCCGGCACCGAGCTGGAACTGGAGATCTTCCGGGCACTGCTGCCGCGATACGGCAATATCTATGCCGAGTTGCTGGTTTCCGGCCCAGGTCTGGCACGCTTGTACGTCACCCTGGGCGAAATAAGGGGAGAGCGCACGGTCAGCCTGGCGCCACAGGAAGTTTCCAGGCTGGCCCTGGCGGGGGAGGACAAGCTCTGCTCGCTTGCTTTGGATACGTTCTGTGCCCTGCTCGGCTCGGCCAGCGGCGACTTCCTGCTGGCCACCGGTTCCTACGGCGGCCTGTACCTTGGTGGGGGTATTGTGCCCGGGCTCACCAGCTTCATGAAAACCAGCGCATTTCACCAGCGCCTGGTGGAAAAAGGCGCGATGCGGGAAGTCCTGGCCGGGGTGCCCGTGCACGTCATCACTACCGGCCAGCCCGGACTGATCGGGGCAGCCCACGCGCCATTAAAATAGTGTAGCCGTTAGACGGCCAGCGCGGGAAATTCCAGCCTCACTCTGAACCCTCGACCGCTATCGCCTGGATAGACTTTCATCTGCGCATTGTGCTGCTCCGCTATGCGCGCCACGATAGACAGGCCTAGCCCCGCGCCTCCCTGACCGGATGAGCCCGCCGCCCGGTAAAAGCGCTCACGGACACGCCCAAATTCCCGGGCGGACATGGGCTCGCAATCGTTGCTTATCTCCAAATCTACCGCCGCTCCCGTACGCAAGCTGACAACCACGGTGGACTCCCCGGATGCGTAGCGAAAAGCATTGATCAGCAGATTGCGCAACAATATGGACAGCGAGTCCTCATTTCCTGACATCCAGGCTGCCGTCCCGGTATCGTAGCGCACCGTGAGACCCCGTTCTGTCGCAAGGTGCGAGGTGTCCTCCAGCGCCTCGGACAACAGCAAGTCCAGACGCAGGGGCCTGGTGACAACGGGAATATCCGGATCCAGGCGCGCGAGGGTTAGGAGTTGCGCCACGGTGTGGCTGGCGCGATCAACCCGCTGGGCGATGCGGGTAAGCATGGCGCCACCGCGCTGGTCCCGCAGTTGCATCTGACACAACTGCACTTCTGTTTTTATCGCCGCAAGTGGCGTGAGCAATTCGTGGGCGGCATTTGCAGTAAAGCGTTGCTGTCCTTCCAGAGCCATTGCCAGGCGCTGTAGCAATGCGTTCAGCGAGGAGACAACGGGCTGCATTTCAGCGGGGACTCCCGCGGGACTAACGGGGTCCAGCAACCCCGGATTACGCAGCGCGATCTGGCTGGCCAAAGCCCTCAGGGGCTGCAAGCCCCTGGACACTCCGAAGTAAAGCAATGCGACTGTGAGCGGCAGGACTATCAACAGCGGCAGGAGCGCGCGGCCCAGCATCCCCAACATCGACCGTCGGGCCCCGCCCATCTCGATACCAACCTGCAGCCACAAATCTGTCAGGGGGTCGTGACGGGTGAGTATCCGCCATTGGCCGGCGTTACCTTCAGGTCCACCGAAATCGAAACCCTCCACCGCGGGCCGGCCGAAGCGTGGCGAGTCGGCCATGACCGCAATCAGGTTCCCTTCCAGCCATATATTCAGCGCCGGATTAAGTTTCTCGCCCCTGGGGGCGTCGATGACAATGGGTTGCAGGTGGGCGGTGCCAAACTCGCCTCTCAGCCACGGCTCCGACAGCGGCAGACCTTCATCAACCTGGCGCGCGAATATCGCAGTGATGTATTTGACGAGGTCGGCATACTGCTCCAGTTGCTGGTCTACCTGATCCAGCATAACGCGGCTGGTAAAGACAAAGGTGATGATCGCCGACGCCACCCACGCCGAGAGTATGAGGGCTAACAGTATCCAGACAAGGCGGGTTTTGAGCGAAGTCATCACGCCGGAACCCGGTAACCCACTCCGCGCATGGTTTCAATACAGGAGCTGCCAAAGCGTTTTCGCAGGCGCGAGACATAAACCTCCACCGTATTGGATTCAACTTCCTCCCCCCAGCTGTAAATCCCTTCCTCCAGTCGAGCCCTGGAGACGTAGCGGCCCGCATTGCGCAAAAGTATCTCGAGGAGGGCAAACTCGCGCGCAGTCAGGTCCACCGACTCGCCCTCGAATATCACCTGGCGGTCCACCGGATCGAGGGAGATTCCAACCGCCAGCAACAGGGTCGCCTTGTGGTCGCCTCTGCGGCGCAACAGGGCGCGGACTCTGGCAAACAGTTCCGAAATGTCAAAAGGCTTGGTTAAAAAATCATCCGCGCCTGAATCGAGACCGTCGACTTTGTCCGCAACGGTACTGCGCGCTGTCAGCACCAGGACGGGGAGCCGGTGTTTATCGGCGCGCAACTGGCGCAGTACCTGCAGGCCGGGAGTGCCGGGCAGGCCGAGATCCAGGATCAATAGATCGTAGGGGGTCGAGCTGAGCGCGGCTCGCACCGGTTCGCCCGAGCGCAGCCAATCTACAGCATATTGTTCCATCCTGAGGGCGGCTTCCAGGGACTCGCCCAACTGGAAATCGTCTTCAACCAACAGTATCCGCACTTGATTCACGCTCCAGGACTCGCGCCAACCAGCTTATACCGACATCCTGGGTGTTGGAACCTTGTCGGCACCCGGTTTTGAAAGCAGGCAATATTCCCAAAATACTTAAAAAAATCTTGACGGCAAAGCTTCAATTTTGGTGCTACACTTGGCAAAGCTGAGTGGATTCAGCGGTATTTATGCTCACGGTCGAAGTTCCAAAAAGTTCATCGGTACGTTAACCATAAATAATTATTAAATGAAAAGGTGCCTGGACATGGCACCGCAAGCAATACAGGTAAAATATATGTCTACAACAACCGGCACTGTTAAGTGGTTTAACGAGACCAAGGGTTTCGGCTTTATCGAGCGTGAAGATGGCCCTGACGTCTTTGTGCATTTCAGCTCTATCAAGGGCGACGGCTTCAAGACTCTGTCCGACGGCCAAAAAGTCCAGTTCACTGTCACTGACGGCCAGAAAGGCCCTCAAGCAGAGAATGTAGTCCCTCTCTAATACCCCTGGCGGTAAGAGACAACAAAAAAAGGAGCTCATTTGAGCTCCTTTTTTTATGCGCCGTTACGGAAGCGCTTCAGCTATCCCGCAATTTTTCCTGCCGATCGAGTTCTGAATCAAGGTACTTGATCCACTGCTCGGAGTACTTCGCCGAACGCTCATCGCGCCCTGCCGCCTGGAAGGCGCTGCGAGCCTTGTCATATTGCTTGTCATTAAAATAGGCCATGCCCAACACCAGGCGAGCGGTGTCGGGGCGTTTCACGCCGCCGCGCTTCAAGCCCTTGTTAATAGCCACGATGGCCTCTTTGTAGCGGTCGCTATCCAGGTATATATTGCCCAGTCGCGCGTACAGCTCACCATCATCGGATTTAGCGGCGGCCTGTTCCATATCCGCTATCGCCTTGTCCAGTTCCTGGGCCTGGCGCCAGGCGCTGGCGGCAACTTCATAATTCTTTGAAGTGGGCTCAATGGAGCCGTTCTTGAGGCCCTTGGCCATGACCTGCCCGGCCCGGTACGGAATCTCCCCATTGAGGTAGAGATAAGCCATCGTGACCTGCTCACTGCCCTGGTTCAGCATACCCTGGACATAGGCCGTATCCATCGCCGCCAGTTGCAGCCTTTCCTTCTTATCTTCACCATACATATGCGAAATCTGTACCCAGTACTCCTTCTTGGGATAATACTTGAGCAGTTCTTCCAGGGTGGCGATTGTATTTTTTACGTCGTTCTTTTCGAAATACAGGAAGCGGGCCAGGTTGTACCACTGCTCTTTGGGCAGCTTGTCTTCCGCCTTGTACATGTTGATGGCCTTCTCCACATTCAGGAGGGCCTTGTCGTAATCCTTGGTCTGGTAATAGCCCTGCGCCAACAACACGTAAGCGCCGGCATTGGGTTTATCTGTCACCTTGAACCACTCGAGCAAGGCGTTGATGCCCTTTTGCCATTGCTCCTGGACAAAATACAGCTGGGCAATGGTGAACTTGGTATTGATCTCCATGGCGAGCGGAATATCGGGCTGGGAGATCACTTCCTCGTACGCTTGCAGAGCCTTGGCGTAGTCTTCCCTGGAGTAATAGATAAAGGCATACAGGTTGTAAACATTGGCCAGTTCGTAGCTATTGAGCGCGTTCTTGCCGCCGGACGCGATCATCCCGTCGAGTATCTGAGCAGCGCCGTTCAGGTCTTTGGCTTCGGCCGCTTCCTGCGCCAGAGCCAGTTGTTCATACACATTGTTTCGCAGGGCCGGCGTACGACGGGTTTCACGAGTGTCAGGGCCCTTCTTTTCCTGCGCTAGCGCAGCGGACAGAGGGTGCAAACCGAAATCGGCCTGCAATTGGGACACAGCCACCTGGGCGACCATCACCGGAACAGCCAGCAACGTCGCCTCTATCCATGTCCTGGGTTTAAAGAATTTCATAACGCATTAACCGTCACTGTTCCAACTCGTAAGTGAACTTGTTCTGTACACCACCCACTTCTATGGCCACCCCGTCCACAACCCTGGGCTTGTACTTGAATTTCAAGGAAGCTTTTACAGAAGCTGACTCGAAGACACCCGAGGGCTGGCAATCCACCGGCTTGGGATCCCTGATCGCACCGGACGTCGTCACCGTGTATTCCACGATGCAGTAACCGCTGATACCGCGGCTCTGGGCCCGGCGTGGATATATAGGTGCGACCTTTACGATGGGCAGGTATTCGCCGTCGCCGGTAGACATGCCGGTAGTACTGATGGAGACATCCACCTGCGCGGAGGGCGCGATATTAACCACATCGACGTCCATGTCCATATTGACATCGGGAGTATCGAGATCCGGCGGCGGCTCCTCAGGGTCATCCACCTTATCCGGCTTCTGTTCCTTGAGGTTGGTTTCAATCTCACGCTCCGGCATCAGGATATCCGCCAGTTTACGCTGCTTGGTATCGTCGATCTTGGGATCGGCGGTGGCAATCAGGTACTGCATGATAAAAAACAGACCGCCCGCGACGGGCAACGCCAAGAGCGCACCGATCAAGAGCCTGAATAAGTTGCGATTCATAATGGACTACTTATCGTCAGTTGCCAGGGACACATCGTAGACGCCCGCTTCCCGAGCAGCGTCAAGGACCGACGCTACCGTCTCGGTGTTGGACTTGTTATCCGCCTGGATCACAACCGCTCCCTTGGGATTCTCGGCGTGAAGGCGCTCAATGTTGGCCCGTACAGAGCGCACATCGATGCGGCGCTTATCCATCCAGATTTCATTGGTGGCATTTATCGCTATCAGGATATTCACATTCTCTTTCGGTTGCGAGGTCGACGCTTCCGGCCGATTTACCTCAATGCCCGCCTCTTTAATAAAGGAAGCGGTAACAATGAAGAAAATGAGCATGATGAATACGACGTCCAGCATGGGCGTCAAATCGATCTGGGCTTCATCCTCTACAGTTGCTCTATTAGTCCTGCGCATTACGGTTGCTCTCTTAGTGATCGGTGGTCAGGTTGTCTTCAAGAAACTGGCCCTGACGCTCGGCATTTCGGGTTACATAGGTGTTGGCGAAAACCCCGGAAATAGCCGCTACCATGCCTGCCATTGTCGGAATTGTCGCACGCGATACACCGCCGGCCATGGACTTGGCATCTCCGCCGCCCGTGACCGCCATGATATTGAACACTTCAATCATTCCTGTGACTGTTCCCAGCAGTCCCAGCAAAGGACACAGTGCGACAAGTGTCTTTATCACCGGGAGATACTTGTGGATCTGCATTCTCGATTCGGAGATGAGTTTTTCCCTGATCTGCTTGGCGTTCCAGGATTTACGTTCACTACGTGATTCCCAGGTCGAAATCGCCTTACTCACATCCCCTTTCCAGCCCGTCTGGAAATACCAGACGCGCTCAAAAATCAGGGTCCACATACAAAACAGCAGCAACGCGATCAGCCAGAGGACATCCCCGCCCATGTCCATGAAGCGGGTGACAGCCTCATAAGCGCTATCAAACCAGTACATATTACTTCCTCAGGTTGGCCTCGGTGTGCTCCGCAATAATGCCCGTAGTCTGCTCGTTAAGTACGTGGATAATGCGCTGCGCACGACCGTTCACAATGGTGTGCAGCAGTACCATGGGAATTGCCACCAACAGGCCCAGTACGGTTGTAACCAGTGCTCCGGAGATACCACCCGCCATCGCCTTGGGATCGCCCGCCCCGAAGATAGTGATCGCCTGGAAGGTTACGATCATACCGGTCACGGTACCCAACAAGCCCATCAGCGGCGCAATGGCGGCGATAATCTTGAGCAGGTTGAGACCGGATTCGAGCTTGGGTGTCTCCTTGAGAATACCCTCAGACAGCTTGAGCTCCAGGGTTTCCGTATCCATGGAGGGGTTTTCCTCGTGGATCTTGAGTACACGGCCCAGTGGGTTGTTGTCCTTGGCCTTCTCGCTCTTGAGCTGTGAACTGACCTTCGCGCTGACGGCGGACAATACCACCAGACGATACAGTGCGAGCAACAGGCCGAACACGCCCACCGCGGTGATCGCGTAGCCAATGTAACCGCCCTGGTGCCAGCGCTCTTCCAGGTTGGGGCTGTTGATCAGCGCCGCCAGGAATGAGCCACCGCTGGGTCCGGTAGGGTCGATGCCGAAACGATGCAGGCCTTCGCTGGAATCGGCCAGTTCTTTCGCCCAACCGATATACGGACCGGAAGGCTGGCGAGCCAGGGTTTCCAATGAACCCTTGGAAGGTACGTACTGCAGGTACTGGCCATTTTCACCGATAACGTTAAATGTGCCGATCCTGACTACCCGTTCCTCGACCTTGTCACCATTGGGCTCCGACACCTGGGCGGTGAAGGAGGCGACGCGTCCGGACTCGACCATCTCGCGATTGAGTTCGTACCAGACCTGTTCGATTTCCTCGATGCTCGGCAGCTGGTCGCTACCACTCATTTTGGCTATGAGCGCCTCAAGAAACTCCTCCCGGCCAGGGTACTGCGCGCTGGTCAGCGAGTACTCAAGGGTAGACGCAAGGTCACCCGCTGTGGAGGTAAGGTGACCGAAGAGTTCCGCCAGGGTTCCCAGCTTCTCCTTCAGTTGTGCCTGCTTGGCTACAACCATCAGCTCATTGGCCTCGAAGGCATCCTCCAACTCGGTGCTCAAGGTCTCCTGACGTGTGCGTTCGGCATTTGCCCTGGCGAGCTCGGCGGCCTGGTTGGCCTTGTCCTTGGCGAAGGCTGCCTCGCGGGCACGATTTTCCTTGGCTTCAGTCACCTGGCCCTGCTTCACAAACTGCAGCAGTTGGTCAAGTGAACGCGGTTTTTCGTCCTGGGCATTTACCATGCCTGCGGATAATGCGATTGTGCTGACCACGGCGATTGCGGCGGCCTTAACAAATTTGGTGCTCATTAGTTAGCCTCCGGTGCAGCTACTGGCAGGTTCATCAGGTCAATTGAGGCTTCTTTGCGGGCGATACGCAGCCCTTTCATAATGGCAGTGCGGTATTCACCGCGAGACAGCGGAACCCAGCTGCGACTGGCCTGGTCCCAGGCGCCGGACATTTCGGTGTCAGTGGTCTGGTAGAGGAAGGAGATGCGTCCGACCCTCAGGAAGTTTACGTCACGCTCCACGTTATCGATTTCGATAGTGCCCTTGTAGGCATCGATTTTGCGGCCGTATTCGTTTTCGATCTTGTAGGCTTCCAGTACCTGGCGGAATTTCTCCGCGATAGACACGTCGGACCTGTCCAGATTGGCTCGCAGGAATGCGATACGCTGCATGCGCTCTTCGAGGTGAAACGGCACATCGAGCTCCACGAAAGCTTCGAGGCCGTCAATCATGCGAATGGCCAGCGGTGTGATCTGCCGGGAAATAACCGTCACCTGGTCAATCGCGTTATCGATCTCGGCGACTCTCATGAGCTGATTGTCGATCTGGCGTTGCAATCTGGCGTTGTAAACCTTGAGACCGTCGATCTGCTTGGTCACTGTTTTGTAGTCAGTGAGCAGGTCGCGGGTTTCGTCGGCCAGGCGGTCAATCTTCACCTGGGACTCTCGCGCGGCCTTATTCTTGCTTTCCCCCACCTGAAGGACGGAGTCGAGGGTACTGGCATGCACTGTAGCTACCGTACCCATCAGGGCGCCAGCTGCTACCAGTGCAACGATCAGAGCGTTTTTCAATCGATGCATAGTCATGGGAATCGTGTTTCCTGTAATCCAACGAAGCGGTTCAGAACTGCAAAAATCAGGTTCAGCACTACTTTAAGTTAATAATCTGGTGTCGGTAAACCGAGGGACCGACTTTAAACTGAAAGCCCGTCTCTTTTCAATGAAACCAAATTGATCACCGGGGCAAAAAGCAGGTGTGTGTATTTTGGTAACACCGATTGGGCAGGCCAGGCGCTACGGTAGCACAGGCTCGGCATTGCCGCGACAACCGGCAGTATCGCGCTCGTAAACGACAAAACTGTAGTTGTAGGGGTTACTTCCCGCCGCACTATGGGATTCGCTGCTTACCTGGCACCAGCACGACCAGTCTATAGCCGGTAAAAATGCGTCCCCCTCCACACTTGAGTGAACCCGCGTGAGATAAAGCCGGTCGGCCAGCGGTAGCGCCAGCGCGTAAATTTCGGCCCCACCAATCACCACCGCTTCCTCGACACCATCCGCCTCGGCAATGCTGCGGGCCAGCAGTATAGCCTCGTCCAGGGAAGCCACCAGGTGCACGCCCCGGGCGGCATAACCACGGCTGCGACTGATGACGATATTGCTGCGCCCTGGCAGCGGGCGACCGATGGATTCGAAGGTTTTGCGCCCCATGATGATGGGCTTGCCCATCGTTACCCGTTTGAAATAACGCAGGTCTTCCGGGAGATGCCAGGGCAGGCTGTTGCTCCTGCCTATCACGTCGTTCTCCGCGGCGGCGACAATAACGGCAAGGCGAATCACCGAAACAGGCCCCTCTGCCGGCTAAACCGCCACCGGGGCGGCAATGTGGGGATGCGGGTGATATTCCTCGAGGGCGAAATCCTCGAACCTGTAATCGTAGATGGTCGCGGGCTTGCGCAGGATTTTAAGCTCGGGGAGTCGGCGCGGTTCGCGACCAAGTTGTTCGCGCACCTGCTGCAAGTGGTTGCTGTAAATGTGCGAGTCTCCGGTACAGATAATGATCTCCCCGGGCTCCAGGTTGCACTGCTGGGCCAGCATCATGGTTAACACCGCCAGGCTGGCCGTGTTGTAAGGCAGGCCCAGGAAGGAGTCGCTGGAGCGGATCAGCAATTGCGAGGACAGGACGCCATCTGCCACGTAGAACTGGTAGAGCAAGTGACAGGGAGGCAGGGCCATGCGTCCGGCCCGCACATTTTCCTGGGGGCTCATACGCTCATCGGGCAGGTATTCCACATTCCAGCCGTGGAACAGGATGCGCCGGCTGTCCGGGTTATTGCGCAAACAGTCGATCACGTAGTCAATCTGGTTGATTGTGCCCCCGTCCCGGGTGGGCCAGGCAGTCCACTGGGCGCCATAGATCGGCCCCAGATCACCTTCCGGAGTAGCCCATTCATCCCAGATCGAGACGCCGTTTTCCTTGAGCCAGCGCGTGTTGGTGTCACCGTTGAGAAACCAGATGAGCTCATTAATGATGCTCTTCAGATGCAGTTTCTTGGTCGTCAGCAGGGGAAACCCGTCCGCCAGGTTGTGCCTGTACTGGCGCCCGAATACCGACAGGGTTCCGGTGCCGGTGCGGTCGCTCTTGGACGCGCCGTTATCGAGAATATCCTGCAACAGGTCCAGGTATTGCTTCATTTTCTACCACTCTTTTTCAATGTCGACCGCGACGTTGCGCGCTGACCGGGGCCCCTGTAGGCGTATACCAGCAGAAAAATACCCAGCGCCATCATCGGCAAGCAGAGCAACTGCCCGCGGGTCATCCATCCCAGCGCCTCAAAACCGATGTGCTGGTCGGGCTCGCGAAAGAATTCCACCGCGAAGCGCATGCAGCCATAGCCGAGAGAGAACATGCCCGAAACTGCCCAGGTGGGCCGGGGTCGCGAGGAAAACCACAACAGGATCACTCCCAGCAATACGCCCTCAAGCGCAAACTGGTAAAGCTGTGACGGGTGTCTTGCCAACTGCAGCGGATCCCGGGGAAAGATCATGGCCCACGGTACGTCGCTGGGCCTGCCCCACAGTTCCTGGCCAATAAAATTACCCAGCCTGCCCAGACCCAGTCCCACCGGAACCAGTGGCGCCACAAAGTCCAGCAGGGCCCCGACGCCGATATTGCGACGACGTGCGAATATGTACATCGCCAGGATCACGCCCAGCATGCCCCCGTGGAACGACATCCCCCCCTGCCAGAGGCGCAACAACCAGGTCGGATCATCCGCCATTCGGTCGCCACCGTAAAACAGGGCGTAGCCAATTCGGCCACCGAGAACGACACCCAGGGCGCCAAAAAAAATCAGGTCATCGACCTGCTCGCGCTGGACAGCCGCCCCGGGCAACCGGCTCCTGCGTACCGCCAGCCACCAGGCGAAAGCCAGGCCGGCAAGGTAGGCGAGCCCATACCAGTGAACCTTTACCGGGCCCAGCGCGATGGCGACGGGGTCTATCTCGGGATACGGCAGCATATCGGCCTGTCAGTGTTATTGGACGTTAACGGGTGAGGTGTCGCAACGGTAATCGCGACGCAAAAGCGCTATTATCATGCAGCCAGTGGTGATGCACAATTCTTTCGCAGTTTCCTCCTACCGGAGCGCAGTTTATGTGCCTGTTGATCTTCGCCCACCGGGCAGACCCCCGCTACCCGCTGGTACTTGCCGGCAATCGCGACGAGTTTCACGACCGGCTAACCGCGGCGGCCCGATTCTGGCCGGATAAGCCCGGGCTGCTGGCCGGGAGAGACCTGGAACAGGGCGGCACCTGGATGGGTATCACCCGCGGCGGGCGCTTTGCCGCCATTACCAATTACCGCGACCCCTCGCGCACCGCCCCCGCCCCCCGCTCGCGAGGGGAACTGCCTCTCAACTACCTGGTCGGCACACAGGAACCCGGAGAGTACTTGCAGGGCCTGCTGCCAGTTGCAGAAGCTTATGCGGGCTTCAATCTGCTGGTTGGTGTCGTTGGCGAGCTGTGGTACCTGACCAACAGCCTGCCCGCGGGGGAACGCGCGCCGCTGTGCCTGCAACCCGGCATTTACGGGCTCAGCAACGCCAGGCTGGACACCCCCTGGCCCAAGGTCACTCGCGGTAAAGGCCGGTTGGAAACGCTGCTTCGGGCGGGTACGCCTGACCACGCCGGCCTCGCCAGGGTGGTCGGAGACCGGCAACTTGCGGACTCGACGGATTTAAGTCGCCAGGGTCTCGATGGAGATATGGACCGGATACTCTCGGCCCAGTTTATTACCACCGCCCGCTACGGCACCCGCTCCAGCACTACCCTTTGGGTCGAAAATGGCGGGCTCACGCACTGGCGGGAGTCCAGTTTCAATCCCGCCGGAGAGCCGGTGGAACAACACGAAGAATCGTTCGTCATTACAGGCGATTGAGGCGGACCCCGCCTGGGCTCAACCCACGGGATTGTGAATAAACTGCTCCAGGCCATGCTCGGTGAGGAACAACCGCAGGCGCGCCCGCACTTCGCCGGTGTCCTCCAGCAACATGACTTCAGCCAACAGGTCCTGGGCATCGGTCAACTTTATGGTGCGCAGGGCTTTTTTTACACGGGGCAGGCTGGTTGAGTTCATCGACAGAATATCGTAACCCATGGCCATCAACAGCACGGCACCCTCCGGGTCCCCGGCCAACTCGCCACAAATACCGACGGGTTTGCCCTCGAGCCGACAGGCCTCTGCGACGTTAGCCAACGCCTGGATAACCGCCGGGTGCAGGGCGTGGTAAAGGTCCGCGACCCTGGCATTATTGCGGTCGACCGCCAACAGGTACTGGGTCAGGTCATTGCTGCCAACCGACAGAAAATCGGCCCGGCGGGCCAGCGCCCTGGCCTGGAAAACCGCGGCGGGCACCTCAACCATCACCCCGATCGGTGGCAGGGCGCCGGTGAGACCCTCCTGCAAAATCTCGCGGTGGCTGCGCCGGATCAGCGCCATCGCCTCTTCCAGTTCCGCCGTGTTGCAGATCATGGGCAACATGATGCGCAGATTGCCCAGGCCCTCGTTCGCCTTGAGCATGGCGCGAATCTGCGCCAGGAAAATTTCGGGGTGATCGAGCGTCACCCTGATACCGCGCCAACCCAGGAAGGGATTGTCCTCCTGGATAGGGAAGTACGGCAGTGATTTGTCGCCTCCTATGTCCAGGGTGCGCATGGTTACCGGCCGCGGCGCAAAGGCCTCCAGTTGGTCGCGATAAATCTGCCTCTGTTCCTCTTCACTGGGAAAACGGTCGCGCAGCAGGAAGGGCACCTCGGTGCGATACAGACCGACGCCTTCGGCGCCCTGCTCCAGCGAGCGCGTCACGTCGGCCATCAGGCCAGTGTTGACCCACAGCGGCATGCGGTTTCCGTCAAGCGTCTCACAGGGCTCATCGCGCAGGGTTTCGAGATCCCGCAACAGCGCCCGGTCCTGATCCAGGGCCTCCTGGAAGCGCTGTTTCAATTCGGCCGGGGGATTGAGATGAACGGTTCCGTTGTAGCCGTCAATGATCAGTTCGCGATCCTGCATGCGGGTATAGGGCAGATCGACTGCGCCCATGACCGTGGGTACGCCCATGGCCCTCGCCAAAATGGCAACGTGTGAATTACCCGAACCCCGCACTGAAATAAGCCCCGCCAGCTTGTGTCGCGGTATTTCCCCCAATGACGATGCGGTCAGTTCCTCCGCCACCAGAATGGAATTCGCAGGATAGCTGCGCTCTTCCATCGCAGATTCCTGCAGATAGGCAAGTACCCGCGTACCCAGGTCCTTGACGTCCACGGCCCGTTCCTGCAGATAACTGTGCTCCATCCGCTCAAAATGACGAATGTGCTCTATCATCACCTGGCTGAGCGCACCCTGCGCCCACTGCCCCTCCCTGATCAGGCTGACCACCTCGGCCCCGATGGTAGAATCATCCAGGATGCCGAGATAGACATCGAACAGGGCGTGGTCCTCGGGGTTGAGTTCGCTGCCGAGGTTGTCCGCTACGGCCTGGATATCGGCGCGCACACAGTTGAGAGCCTCCCGAAATGCGCGCAATTCCCCACGGCGGTCTTCAACCTGGCGCTTGGGTACGGTGAACAGATCGGCGGACGGGGACACCACCACAGCGGTGCCGATAGCAATCCCCGGTGCTCCAGCGATACCCTTGACTTTAGTGGACGCTCCCTCACCGGGCAGCGCCTCCCGGCCCACTTCCCCGGTGACACGGGCATGGGCGATAACGCCGGCCAACTGGGCCGACATGGTGACAAGGAAGGCTTCTTCACTCTCATCGAAGCGCCGCTTCTCGACCTGCTGCACCACCAGAACGCCCAGCACTTTGCGCTGGTGGATAATGGGCGCACCCAGGAAAGAGTGATACTGCTCCTCCCCGAGGTCGACCAGGTACTGGAAGCTCGGGTGGCTCTCCGCATCCTCCAGGTTGACCGGCTCCTCACGCTCGGCGACCAGACCGACAAGACCCTCACCCGGGGCGAGACTGGCAACGTCGATCTGTAGCGGATTGAGGCCCTTGGTCGCCTTGAACACCAGGCGCCCGCTGTCCGGGTCGCGCATGTAAACACTGCATACTTCGGTACCCATCGCTTCGCGCACCCGCTCCACGATGATATCGAGGGCTTCAGGCAATCCCTCGGCGGCATTGACCTGCTGAACTATCTTGCGCAGGACCTCAATCATGACCGGCTATGTTTCCAATTGGTTTTCAGTGTGGCGCCCCAGTGGCAGGGCCAGTTCTTTCATCGCGCGCCGATAGACCTCACGCTTGAAAGCGATAACCTGATTCAGCGGATACCAGTAACTGACCCACTGCCAGTGATCAAATTCGGGTTTCTCATTCCTGTCAAAGCGAACCTCGGTATCATCCGCGAGCAGGCGCAGCAAATACCATTTCTGCTTCTGCCCTATACACACCGGATTCTGGCCTTTGCGGATGAACGCCTTGGGCAATCGATAACGCAGCCAGCCACGGGTACAGCCGAGTATCTCAACCGCCTCCGATTTCAGGCCGACCTCCTCGTGCAATTCGCGATAAAGCGCCTGTTCCGGGGATTCCCCCGGATTAATCCCTCCCTGGGGAAACTGCCAGGCGTCACGTCCGCCCACGCGGCGGGCCCACAGTACCTGGCCCCTGTCGTTTGCCACGACTATGCCGACGTTAGCCCTGAAGCCGTCCGAATCTATCACGTCAAAGCGCCGTTAATGTTGTTTGGGCGGCTATTGTTCCACACTTTCCGGCGTCAGAGAAATTTACTCAAAGCATGACGCGGGCTATGCTGGCCGCCCTTCAAAAGAGGTTTGCGACCGTGACGCTGGCAATTTTCGATCTTGACAATACCCTGCTCGGCGGAGATAGCGACAATCTGTGGGGCGAATTCCTGTGTGCACGCGGCCTCGTTGACGGCGCCGATTTTGCGCAGCGTAATGATCAGTTCTACGCAGATTATAAGGCGGGCACCCTTGATATTGACGCCTACCTGCGCTTCGCCCTCTCCACGCTGGCCGGCCACCCCAGGGAAGAGCTGGACGCCTGGCACAGGGAGTTCATGTCCTCGATGATCGAGCCGATACTGCTGCCAAAGGCTGAAGCCTTGCTGGCCAGGCACCGCAGCCAGGGGCATGAATTGCTGATCATCACCGCCACCAACGAGTTTATTACCCGTCCGATCGCGAATCTGTTGGGGGTGCCGGAGCTTATCGCCTGCGAGGGTGAAATCAGAAACGGGCGCTATACGGGAGAACCTCGCGGGGTACCCTCATACCATGCCGGCAAGGTTACGCGCCTGCGGGCATGGCTGGCAAAACGCGATATCTCCCTGGAGGGCGCGTTCTTCTACAGCGATTCGCACAACGACCTGCCTTTGCTTGAGCTGGTGGACAACCCGGTGGCAGTGGACCCGGACGACACTTTGCGTGCGCGCGCCCAGGCTGAAGGCTGGCCCGTTATTTCATTGCGCGATTGAAGCTGGCCGGATTCCGGCGCGATCAATACAAGCCGCTGGCTTTACACCCGCCGCGCAAATATCGCCTTCAGATACTCGGTCTCCGGGATCGCCGGGTGAATCGGGTGATCCGGCCCCTGGGCACCCTGTTCCACGACGCGTAACTGGCAGCCGACCCGCACCGCGGCCTGCTGCATGGCGCTGATCAGGTCGGCTCGCCCCAGGTGCATGGAGCAGGAGGCGGACACCAGCAATCCGCCGGGATTGAGCAACCGCAAGCCCAGTTCGTTGATGCGCCGGTAGGCGGTGAAACCCTTTTTCAGGTCTTTCCTGCGCTGGATGAAGGCCGGCGGATCCAGAATGACCACGTCAAAGCGACGACCCTCGCCATGCAACGCAGCCATGGTTTCGGGGGCGGAACCGCGCAGCGTGCTCACCCGCTCATGCAGGCCGTTCAGGCCGGCATTGGCGGCGACCGCCTCAAGCGCCGGGGCGGAGCTGTCGAGGCAGCAGACCTCAAACGCGCCAAAGGCGGCGGCCTGGATACCCCATCCGCCGATATAGCTGTAGACGTCCAGTACGCTCTTGCCGCCTACCCAGGCCGCGAGGCGGGCGCGCGACATGCGATGGTCGTAAAACCAGCCAGTCTTCTGGCCGTCATGGACCGGCACCCGGAAACGCACGCCGTTTTCCTCCAGCTCCACCTCCTGCGGCACGTCGCCGTAAACGACCTCGGCTCCACCCGGCAATCCCTGCTCCCGCCGGCTGCGGCTGTCACCACGCAACAGAATGCCGGCCGGCTGCAGCTTCGCGACCAGGGCGCCGAGCAGGCTTTCCCGATAACGCTCTATCCCCTCGTTGTTGAACTGTACCACCAGGTAATCGCCGAAGCGGTCGATCACGATGCCGGGCAGGGTGTCACTGTCACCGTAGACAAGTCGATAGAAGGGCTTGTCAAAAACCGCCTGCCGGCCGGCGAGGGCTGTGGCAAGGCGCGCCGTAAAGAGCACCTGGTCCAGCGCCAGTTGTTCCCCCGGCGCGTAAAGGCGCGCACAAATCAGGGACTGGGGTTCCATGTAGGCCGAACCCAGCAGCTTGCCTGCGGCATCCCGCACGCACACCGGTTCACCGGCCGCAAACCCGCCGAGGGGGCTGCGTCCGGTATCAATCTCGTTGGAGTATATCCAGAGATGTCCTGCGCGCAGGCGCCGGTCGGCTCCCCGGCGCAGGTACAGCTCGGCAGCCGGGGCCGCCATCCGGCTCAAGAACTAGTCTTCGTCATCGCACTGCTGCTGATAATCCTCGGCCGTAAGCAGCGCGTCCAGTTCATTGATATCACCGGGCTGCAACTTGAAAAACCAACCGTCGTTGTAGGGGTCTGAATTCACCCTCTCCGGCTCGTCTTCCAACTGCCCGTTGACCTCGAGCACTTCACCGGCTATCGGTGAGTAAATGTCCGATGCCGCCTTGACCGATTCAACCACACCCGCGTCGTCGCCCGCCGCCAGCACAGTGCCGGGTTCCGGTAACTCGACGAATACCACATCTCCCAGGGCAGCCTGGGCGTGGTCGGTAATTCCCACTGTGACCGTGCCGTCCTCTTCCAGGCGCGCCCATTCATGGCTGCTGGCATATTTCAATTCGGTGGGGGTGTGGCTCATGGTATGTCCTCTGGCGATGTTGAATCAGGGCGGGGCAGTAGAAATCTCTGGACGGAAGCAGCTATTCTAACGGGCAACGGGCGAAAAACAATGACCGCAAGGCTCGCGGTCGATAGATCAGCCGACACCCATCGCGCGGCGGATCAACTGTTGTTTCAGTGGGCCCATCCGGCTGACCCCGCGCATCCCCGCGTTGCGCAACCAGCGCACGGGCAGCGCGTCCTGCTCGAACAGGGCCTTGAAGCCGTCCATCGCCGCCATCATCAACAGGTTTTCTCCCTTGCGGCGGCGCTGGTAGCGGCGCAGCAGCTGCAATTGCCCCGGGCTGGTGCCCTGCGCGCGTCCGGCAAGTATTTCTTCCGCGAGCACCCCCACATCCGCCAGACCCAGGTTGATCCCCTGCCCCGCCAGCGGGTGAATGGTATGCGCGGCGTCGGCCACGAGGGCGACCCCAGCTTGCACATAATCGATCGCATGGCGCTGGCGCAGGGGAAACGCGAAGCGGCGCGCGCAGGCGTTAACCCTGCCCAGCCTGGACTCGAAGGCGGTTTCCAGCTCGCGACAAAATTCGGCATCGCCCAGTTGCAGCAGATTGTCCACCAGCCCCTCTTGCAGTGACCACACAATCGAGCAGTAGTGTCGGTCACCCGCACCGGGCAAGGGCAGGAACGCCAGCGGCCCACTGGGAAGAAATCGCTGCCAGCAGGTGTCGCGATGCGATTTTTCCACCTCGACCGTGGTCACGATGGCACGGTGACCGTAATCCCACTCGCGCGTACTGAATCCCATCATATCCCGCACCCGCGACAATGCGCCGTCCGCCGCAACCAGCAAATCCACTTCCAGGGCAGTGCCGCCCTCCAACTCAACCCGAACCCGCGCGGCATTGTCGTCACGCTCGCAGGCCAGCAACCTGGACCCGCCGAAAGCAGTGATATCCGGCGCAGCGCATACCCGTTCCAGCAGTGCGCTGACAATGGCCCGGTTCTCCACGATATGGCCGAGGGATGTTGCGTTGACGTCGGCACAATCAAATTCGATACCACCGGTACCGCCGGCGTCCCACACGGTCATGTGCCGATAGGCGCACTGCCGGTACGCCTCGATTGCCGGCCAGGCGCCGAGGCCCTCGAGCAGCGCCTTCGAACGCGGGGTGATGGCGCTGACCCGAGGGTCGAAGTGTTGCAGGTCGCAGGCGGCCGGCAGTTCGGGCGGGGCAAGCGATTGCGCTTCCACCAGGGCGATAGTCAGGCCGTGGTCGCCCAGTGCCGTTGCCAGCGCACTGCCGGCAATGCCGGCACCGATGATGGCGATGTCAAAGCGCTGCGCATCAGCCATTATGCTGTCCCCCGGCGGATTCACCCCTGCCGTCATTCGCCGACGCCATACCTGCCGCGTAGCGGACGAACTCCCGCTTGAGCGGCGGCAGGATGTCGAGGCCCGACAGCGCCAGGTCCCTGGCCAGCCCGAGTATCGGGTCGCCGTGCATGAACAGTCCGGGCAGGTGATGGCTGAACTGTATAGTCCTTTCCTGATCCGGCAACTGGCGTCGCAAGTAACGCTGCAGCAGGGCGAGATCGCCGACCGGCTGGCCTCGGGCAACGCCTGCGGCGATCACGGACGACAGCTCGGCCACGTCCCGCAGGGCCAGGTTGAAACCCTGGCCGGCTACCGGGTGCAAGGCATGGGCCGCGTTTCCCATGACAACCACCGCCTGTCGGACCTGTTCGCTGGACTGCATTAACGCCAGGGGATAGCAATGCCGCTCCCCGACCTGCGACATCCGGCCCAGGCGATAGCCAAACCTGTCCTGCAAAGTCTGCAGAAATGCCTCCGGCGGGCACGCCTGCAAGTCCCGCGCCTGCGCCGGCGGCAGAGTCCAGACCAGGGCACTGCGATGCTCGCCGGGTGCGGAAGACAGCAGCGGCAGTAAAGCCAGCGGCCCCTGATCAGTAAAGCGCTCATAGGCGCAGCCATTGTGGGCCTGGGCGAACGCCACATTGGCCACCAGCGCATGCTGCCGGTAGGACTTTTCCTGCACCGCCACCCCCAGTTGCTCGCGCAGGCCCGACGTGGCCCCGTCGGCGACCAACAGCAACCCCGTATCGAAAACCTCCTGCCCCGCGCCTTCTACCCGCAGGCTCATTCCCTGCCGCGCCGGGCTGGCCGCCACCACCCGCGCCGGACTGATAATTTCTACCCGGCCCTGGCGGTAAAGCGCCTGGATCAGGGCGTTGCCCAGCCAGGCGTTCTCGACAACGTAACCCAGCGCGGACCAACCATAATCCGCGGCCTGCAACAGCGAGCTCCCGAAGCGGCCGCGATTGGAAACGTGGATGCTCCTGATCGGGCACAGCCACTCTTGCAATTCATCCCAGACCCCCATCTGCTCGTAGATAACGCGCGAGCTGTAGCTCAGGGCTGTGGAGCGAGCATCGAATGAGGGGTGATACTCCGGTTTGCCCGCGGCCAGCGGCGCCGGCAGGGGATAGCCCTCCACCAGGCAGATCGATACCTGCTCGGGCAGGGCGGCACCGAGTTGCAGGGCGAGACTGGCGCCCACCATGCCGCCGCCGGCAATGACAATGTCGCGATACGTTTTCATAATGTCACCCGGCCATCAGCGTTTCGATTTCTTCCACCGTCTTCGGCGCCCCGGCGGTCAGCACCTCGCAGCCGTTCGCCGTCACCAGGACATCGTCCTCCAGGCGAATACCGATACCGCGCCACTTCCTGGCCACCTTGCTGTTTGACGGCGATACGTAGATGCCTGGCTCCACGGTCATCACCATACCTGGCTCCAGGCGACGCCACTCATCTCCCACCCTGTAATCCCCGACATCGTGCACGTCCAGGCCCAACCAGTGTCCTACCCGGTGCATGTAGAACTCCCGGTATGCCTCGCGCTTGACCAGTCTGTCTACCCTGCCCTTGAGCAGTCCCAATTCAACGAGACCCGCCGTGATGACCTGGACGCTCGCATCGTGGGGCTGGTTCCAGTGGTGGCCGGGCTTGATGGCGTCGATGGCCGCCTGCTGCGCACCCAGAACAACCTCGTAAAGCGCACGCTGTTCAGGGGTGAAGCGGCCGTTAACCGGGAAGGTGCGGGTGACATCCGCAGCATAGTATTCCAGCTCGCAGCCGGCATCGATCAGCACCATATCACGGTCGCGCATAACATCTTCATTGGCCACGTAGTGCAGGGTGCAGGCGTTGGACCCGCTGCCTACAATACTGGGGTAGGCGAGATGCCTGGCACCGGAGGACGCAAACTCGTGCACCAGTTCCGCTTCCAACTGGTATTCGAATTGCCCCGGCCTGCAGAAGCGCATGGCACGGCAGTGCCCGCGCGCGGTGATCTCACCGGCACGGCGCAACAGGCGTTGCTCAGCGGCGCTCTTGATAAGGCGCAGGTCATGCACCATGTGATTGAGATCGGTGAACTCTCCCGGCGGCACGGCGCCGGAGGCCTCCTTGCTGCGAATGCTGTTGACCCAGCTCATCATATGGCGGTCAAAGTCCGCGCTGCGCCCCATTGAGTAGTAAACGCGCTCCCTGCCCTCCAGCAGGCCGGGCAGAATGTCATCGATATCACCGATGGGAAAGGCATCATCGGCGCCAAATTTTTCGCAGGCCCCTTCCGGCCCGGCCCGACTGCCGTGCCACAGCTCAAGGCCGGGATCGCGCTCCCGGCAGAACATGACGAACTGTCCGTGGCGGCGACCCGGGGCCAGCACCAGCACCGCCTCGGGCTCGGTAAAACCACTGAGGTAATAGAAATCACTGTCCTGGCGAAAGGGATATTCCGTATCCCTGTTGCGCAATTGTTCCCGGGCGGAGGGAATGACCGCTATGCTATTGGGCTCCATCAACGCCATCAGGTTCTTCCGGCGCCTGGCAAATTCGGCTTTACTGATGCTCATGGTCTTTGTGCTGGGGGTCTTTTTCCGGTCGGCTCAATGGGGCGCAGACTAGCACAGGCACAGGCAGGTCAAGGAATCCCATCAATGCAGCCGGGGACTTTCGTGATCCCCGTGCAGATGCTCGCCCCCGCTTACCAAACGGTCCGCGTAGGCGTTGAGAGCAGCAAAGCGGATATACTCCGCCAGTTCCGCGTAATTCTTTTCCGATTCCTCGTCGTCGGCGAGCTCATCCAGGTCCACCTCGGCAATCGCGGCGAGATCCCGCAGCACCTCATTCGTGTCGGCGGGCACTGTCGACCGGGCTGAAGCCCCCGCAGTACCCGCCTGGGCATACCCTGCCAGAAAGCTTCGACACCAGCCCGCCAGCGCCGAGGTGCGGCTGGCCAGATCGGCGCCGTCATCCATCAGCAGTGGATAGAAATCGAACTCGTCGTCTTCCAGCGATTGTGCCGTCGCCACGTGAAGCGCCATTACCTGCTCCGCCAGTTCGCCGTAGAGATCTACATCCAGAGCCTGATTCAGGCCGGCGATACCCGCCTCCGCCTCGTGACTGGCCCCCGCGGCCAACAGGCCACACAGGCAACCGTGGAGATCCGCGGGCGACACGGCCTGGCCCTGCTCCAATAACAGATTCGACATTTCTTCAAAGTCGAATTGGGAGACTTCGCCCCTCGAATTGGTGGTCATGATGCTCTCCTTCAAATGCAAAATGCTGCAAGCGGCTGCCGCACTTCGACCAATTACTATCATAAACTTGGCAGGTTATTGATATTTATGACTTTTGTTACGTTGACCTTGCTGCGGGCCAGCACTATAGTGGCAGACTCTCTTTACCTACCCAGTATAACTCGATGGCTGAAAACCAACTCCAGGTTCTTGAACAGAAAATTGACGAGTTAATCGCTCTCTGCGATCAGCTCAACCGTGAAAACCAATCCCTCAAGGCCGAGAGCCGTAACTGGATGCTTGAACGACAGGAGCTTATGGATAAAAACGACCTCGCCCGCACCCGGGTCGAGGCCATGATAAACCGCCTCAGGACAATGGAGTAAATCTGTGCGCCACCCCCACACCGTGACGGTAAGAATCCTCGACAAGGATTACCAGGTAGCCTGCCCTGAGAACCAGGAGGCCGAACTACTCGTGTCCGCCAAGTATCTTGACAGCCAGATGCGGACTATTCGCGACAGTGGCAAAGTAATCGGGCTCGAGCGCATCGCTGTGATGACGGCCCTGAATATCAGCCACGAGTTATTACAGGCCTCGGAAGAGCCCGAGCCGGAACCGGTCGAACTTCCTCCGTCTGTTGAATCCGTGCAGCGCATAAACCGCAAGCTCGACGACGCCCTCTACCAGCTGCGACAACTGGAAATCAGCTGATTTACGCCACCGCGCGCTTCGAACTGGGTTATACTGATCGCGGATACCTGGCGTATGCGCCAGGCAGACAGTCCTCGAGCCGATTATTTTTAACCGGGGGTTTCTCGTTACTGTTGGTGTGCATATCCGGCTCCGCCGGAAAGCCTTATACAGTACAGGAACCACCACCTTGAACCGTCGGGTTCAGGGCAGCACTGTCAGCGGTACGCCAGGAATCCAACCCATGCCAGACCGGCCCCCCTCCAAAGCTCACCTGCGCAAGGAATTGCGCCAGCGGCGAAGAGACCTGGGCACACGCGCCCAGCATGACGCGGCGGAAGCCGCAGCCCGTCACATTACCCGATTACCGCACTGGTCCACTGCCCGGTGTATCGCCCTCTATCTCGCCAACGATGGCGAAGTCGGCACGGCACCGCTGGGCGACCTGTGCCGCACCGCGGGCAAGCAACTCTTCCTGCCGGTGATTGACCACCGGAACATGCTCACTTTTGCTGAGTGGCGCGAGGCGGACACGCTGGTGCCCAACCGCTACGGGATACCCGAGCCCCCACAGAATTCGCCCCGCCGCGCTCCCGGGGAACTGGACATCATTGTTATGCCGCTGGTGGGTTGGGACCGCCTTGGCGGACGGCTGGGTATGGGCGGCGGCTTTTATGACCGGGCACTGGCCGCTGGCGGCGGCGCGCTACTGGTGGGACTCGCGCACACAATACAGGAGGTACCGCAGGTACCACGTGAAGACTGGGATGTCCCCCTGGATGTCGTGGTGACCGAAGCTTTCGTCCACCACTGCCGGGAACGGTGATCGGGAGCTCAGTCCCTGATAATAACGCCCGCTTGCAGTTCGGAAGCGGGTGCCGCCACTGTATCGTTCGCCGCCAGGGGCAGGAACAACGTCACCAGCACTCCCACGCCAAAAGCAACCATCAGGATGAACAATAGATCCGGTTTGCTCGCCAACTTAATTTCTCTTGCCAGATTTGTTTATGTTGTGCGGCGATCTTCGACGCCGTCATCCGTTTGCGGGACCAGGTAACCTAGTGCTTTTTTTGTAATTATTCCACAAACTCGGCGAGAGTTTAGCTCAGCCCTGCGGAAATGGAAACCCCGCAGCCAGAGAATCTTTAGTATTTTCTTGGGCTTAGGCGTTCTTGTTAGCCAGGTATAGCTGGTATGCGCGGTTATCCGTCTCCTCCCAGTAGGGGAAATTGATCCGGTCGAGGATTTGCTCAAACGCCCGGCGCTCGGCCTTGGGCAACTGCACGCCGATCAGGATGCGGCCGTACGCGGCGCCGTGGTTCCGATAGTGGAACATGGAGATATTCCAGCGGTGTCCCAGCCCTGACAGGAAGCCCAGCAGGGCACCCGGACGCTCCGGAAACTCGACCCGGTACACCCGTTCATGGGTCAGCGCAGCCGGTGCGTGCCCACCGACCATGTAGCGGATATGCAACTTGGCCACCTCGTTATTGGTCATATCCTCCGTTACGTATCCGAGCTCGCCCAGATGGGAGAGCAGTTCGGACAGGTCCTCGCCCCCGGGCACCACCGAAAGACCCACAAATACCTGCGCCGAGCCGGAATCCGCGTAACGGTAATTGAACTCCGTGATATTGCGTCTGCCCAGGGCACTGCAGAAAGCCCTGAAACTACCCGGCTGTTCCGGCAGTGTGACACTGATCACCGCCTCCCGGTGCTCGCCGGTTTCGGTACGCTCCGAGATGTAGCGCAGGCGATCAAAATTGGTATTGGCGCCGCTGACGATTGCCAGGAGTTGCTGTCCCCTGACGCCGGTCCGCTCGACATATTTTTTCAGCCCGGCCAGCGCAAGCGCGCCCGCCGGCTCCGCAATGCTGCGCGTGTCCTCAAAAATATCCTTGATGGCGGCGCACATCTCGTCGGTGGAAATGGTGATGACCTCGTCCACCGTGGAGCGAATAACGCGAAATGTTTCCTTGCCAATCTGGGCTACCGCGCAACCATCCGCAAACAGGCCTACCTCGGGCAGTGTTGCCCGGCGCCGCTTCTGCAACGCTAGTTGCAGACATGCGGCGTCCTCGGGCTCCACACCTATGATGCGGGTCTGGGGCCATACGTAGCGGACATAAGCGGCAACCCCGGCAAGCAAGCCGCCTCCGCCCACGGGAACGAATAACGCATCCAGTGGCTGCTGGTGCTGGCGGATGATTTCCATTCCTATAGTGCCCTGCCCCGCGATAACGTCCGGGTCGTCGAAGGGGTGGACATAGGTCATCGCCTTTTCTTCTACCAGTTTGCGCGCGAATACGGATGCCTCGTCAAAGGAGTCGCCGTGCAGAACCACCCGCGCACCGCGATTGCGCACAGCATCTACCTTGATCTGCGGCGTTGTGCGTGGCATCACGATCGTGGCTTTGACATTCAGCTTCTGGGCCGCCATCGCCACACCCTGGGCATGATTGCCGGCAGAGGCCGCCACCACTCCGGCGGCCAGTTGCTCGGGGCGCAGACGACTCATCTTGTTATAAGCACCGCGCAGCTTGAAAGAGAAAACCGGCTGCAGATCTTCACGCTTCAGCCACACCCGGTTATCGAGGCGACGCGACATCAGCATCGCCTCGTCGATCGGGGTTTCCCTGGCTATATCGTAAACCCGCGCATCGAGAATTCGTTTGATATAGGACTGTGGCATTTCGGTGGTACATCCGGTTTGGCGGGCGACCCGACATCTTAATGGAGCCGGGAAGTATTTTCAGCCCCGCACCCTGTGAGCATTTCGGTATTTTTCGTGATCGGCTCCATGGCCTGGCCTATAATTTACGCCTCTCCCATGTCAGTTTTACCAAGGATGCCACATGAACCAGAATCAGATGAAACAGGCTGTTGCCGAGGCCGCGCTGGAATTTATCCGGCCAAAGCTGGAGAACGACACTGTTCTCGGCATCGGCACAGGTTCCACGGCCGAGCTTTTCATCGATGCACTGGCCACTATCAAGGGCCAGATCAATGCCACCGTGGCCAGTTCCGAGGCCTCGGCTGCGCGCCTGAAGAGCCATGGCATTCCGGTTTACGACCTGAACACGGTCGACGAGGTGGACTTCTACATCGATGGCGCCGACGAGAGCAATAGCGCCCTGCAACTGATCAAGGGCGGCGGCGCGGCGCTGACCCGCGAAAAAATAATCGCGGCCGTGGCTACGCAATTCGTCTGTATTGCGGACGAGAGCAAGCTGGTTCACACACTTGGGCAGTTTCCACTGCCGGTGGAGGTGATTCCCATGGCGCGCAGCCACGTCGCCCGGGAACTGGTGAAATTGGGCGGCGACCCGGTCTACCGCGAGGGTGTGGTGACGGACAACGGCAATGTCATCCTGGATGTGTTCAATTTCCCTATACCGCAGCCGCTGGCGATGGAGGCGAAGCTCAACAATATTGTCGGTGTGGTAACTAACGGCTTGTTTGCGTTGCGGCCTGCGGATGTATTGTTGCTTGGTGGTGTTGATGGGGTCAGGACGCTCTACCCGCAGTAGGGTTTGGGCCAGGTCATAGTTCGACTTCGCCCATCCATGGTCTCAGACGGTCCGATGCCGGTACACCCCACGGCCAGTGCTCCATATTAGTTCGAGCTTAAAGTCCTCCAGCTATGCCCGCCTTCATTTCCGAATTCTTCGGGGCTGTCGACCCATGAACCGTGATAAGCGGTGGGGGCGATTTATCAGCACAAACTAATCAAAAATCTTACCCGGGTTCATAATCCCCTGCGGATCAAACACGCGCTTGATCTGCCGCATGATCTCAACCTCCAGCGGCGAACGACTGTAGTGCAGGTAATCTTTTTTGAGCAGGCCCACACCGTGCTCGGCCGAAACACTGCCGCCGTACCGCTGCACAATCTCGAAAACCTGCTTGCTCACCTCGCCGCAGCGGCGCTGGAACTCATCCATAACCATCGCGTCCGGTTTCAGCACATTGAGGTGCAGGTTGCCATCTCCGATGTGGCCGTACCACACGATCTCGAACTCAGGGTAGCTGGCGTTGACCACAGCCTCTATATCGGCGAGAAAAGCCGGCACCCGTGAAACCAGCGTTGATATGTCGTTCTTGTAAGGGGTCCAGCGGGAGAGCGTTTCGGAAATATCCTCGCGCAAACGCCACAAATTCCGGGCCTGGGCCACACTCTGGCTGACCACCCCATCCAGGACCCAGCCCTGCTCCACGCAGTGCTCGAAAAGACCCATCGCCTTTTCCATGGCCGGCTCGTCGGGCGCTTCGAATTCCAGCAGGGCGTAGTAGGCAGCTGGGGTCGCGAAAGGGCGCTGCAAACCCTGGTGCTCGACCACTTTTTCCAGGGCCAGCTCCGAGAAAAACTCGAAGGCACTCAATTCGATGCCGTCCTGGAACACACCCAGCACTGACATGATCGACGCCATATCAGGCACTCCCAACACCATCACCGCAAGATTGTGCGGTGGCCTGCTCAGGGACATCGTCGCCTCGACGACTATCCCGAGGGTACCCTCCGCGCCGATAACCAGCTGTCGCAGATCGTAGCCCGCATTGTTCTTGACCAGGCCGCGGTTCAGGTCGAGAAGCTCCCCCGTACCGGTGACCAGCTTGAGGCCGGCAACCCAGTCGCGGGTCATACCGTGACGGATGACCTTGATGCCGCCTGCGTTGGTAGAAATATTGCCGCCAATCTGGCTGGAACCGCTGGAGGCGAAATCCACCGGGTAAAACAATCCCTGCTCCTCGGCGAACTGTTGCAGTTGCGCGGTCACCACGCCGGCCCCGCAGCGGACCGTGCGATCCACCGGGTTGAAGTCCTCTATCCGGTTGAGCCGGTCAAGCGCCAGCACCAGTTCGCCACTGCGGGCGACGGCGCCCGCGCTGAGACCGGTGCGGCCGCCGGAGGGCACAATCGCCGTTCGCTCGCGGGCGGCCAGGCGCACAATGTCCTGAACCTCGGCGATCGTCGATGGCAACACAACCGCTACCGGGTCGGGCGTAATGGCCCTGGTCCAGTCGCGGCCGTACTCAAGCAGGGAATCCGCATCCGTCAGCACCCGTTCGGACCCGACTATATGACGCAATGAGCTCAGGATATTGTTGTCTGGGGATGTCACCGGGGCTACCTCGGATAGTATTTTTCACGCGCCGTTTCTGCGCGCGCGCATGGTACCATACGCGCCGTTTTTCCCGCACAGGCAGCTCGCCTGGCAGGCCCCCTATTACACCAGTCAAGGATTATCATCGCTATGGCTCAGCAGTCACTTGAGAAAAGCAAAATAAGGTTTTTGTTACTGGAGGGGGTGCACCACTCCGCCGTCGAAACCCTGGAAAAAGCCGGCTATCACAATATCGAGCTGCACCAGAAAGCACTGCCCCCCGAGGAACTCAAGGTAGCCATTGCCGATGCGCATTTCGTAGGTATACGCTCGCGCACCCAGCTTACGGCGGATATCTTTGACGCGGCCAGAAAGCTTGTTGCTGTAGGCTGTTTCTGTATCGGTACCAACCAGGTGGATCTGAAGGCAGCCACCAACAAAGGCGTCGTCGTGTTCAACGCGCCTTTTTCAAATACACGTAGCGTAGCCGAGCTGGTAATCGCGGAGGCTATACTCCTGCTGCGCGGGGTCGCCGAGAAAAACGCGGCGGCACACCGGGGACAATGGCTGAAATCCGCCGCGAATTCATTCGAGATCCGCGGCAAGGTACTGGGCATTATCGGCTACGGCAATATCGGCATGCAGTTGGGTGTTATCGCTGAAGGCCTTGGCATGCAGGTGTTGTTTTACGATGTCGTCAATAAATTGCCCATGGGCAATGCGCGCCAGGTTACCAGCCTCAACCAGTTGCTGGCCCGCTCTGACGTGGTAAGCCTGCATGTGCCCGAGAGCCGATCTACGCGGTATATGATCGGTGCCTCCCAGTTGGCCGCAATGAAGGCCGGGGCCATCCTTATCAATGCCTCCCGCGGCACCGTGGTGGACATCGACGCCCTGGCACATGGCCTGGAATCGGGACATCTGGGCGGCGCCGGTATCGATGTCTTCCCGGTAGAGCCCCGCTCCAATGACGATGAGTTCGTCTCGGTATTGCGCCGCTTCGATAACACTTTCCTAACGCCCCATATCGGCGGCAGCACCATAGAAGCGCAGGAAAATATTGGAATGGAAGTGGCCGAGAAGCTGGCCCACTATAGCGATAACGGCACCAGCACCTCGTCAGTAAACTTCCCCGAGGTGGCATTGCCAGCCCACGAGGGCAGCCACAGACTGCTGCACATCCACCACAATACGCCCGGGATCATGGGCGCTATCAACCGGGTGTTCTCCGACAGCAATCTGAACGTCGCGGCCCAGTATCTCCAGACCAATGAAGCTGTTGGCTATGTGGTTATCGATATCGATGCGGAATACAGTGATATGGCCCTGTCGCGACTGTCCAGCATAGAGGGCACCATTCGCTGCCGCGTGCTGTTCTGACGATGTTATGCATAACGGCTGTAGCCCGGCGCCCGATCAGCACTTATGATAGATAAATTGATAGCGCTATAAGCAGGGGTTTGTCATCACCCAAATTGTGGAAATGCTGGGCCGGGCCCGCGGCTGCCTTGCGCGCGGCGATGTGGCTCGCGCAGAGCAGTTCTTTCGCCAGGTCGTGGCCGCTGACAGCCGTAACCGGGAAGCGTTGGAACAGCTGGTAATGATAAGCCTGCGGCGCGGCCAGGCCGATACGGCCGAGGGCTTGTTGCGGCAGCTTGCTACGGCCTACCCCGGGGAACCACTCTACTGTGATCGCCTCGCGACCCTGCTGGCAAAGCGCGGCCGCGGCGCGGAAGCGATCACCTGGTACCGCAAACTGCTGGCCGCTCGACCGGCCCTCAACAACAGTCGCTACAACCTGGCACGCCTGTTGAAAAGCGAAGGTCTTATGCAGGAGGCGCTGCAGGAGTATCGCAACTGCCTCACGCGCAAAATCGACTGCCCGGAAGAGGTGCTGTCAAATATCAGCATCGTCCATACCAACCTGCATCAGCACGAGGAAGCCCGCCAGGCACTAGAGGCGGCGCTCCAGCATAACCCTGACTATATACCGGCACTGTACAACCTGGCGCTGCTACAGGAAGAGGAGGGCGACTGGCCGGCAGCGCGGGCCGCTTACGAGCGTATATTGGGTCTTGAACCGATGCACCCGGGCGCACTTGCGCACCTTGCCAATGGCGAGAAAATCGCAGATCCTGCGCACCCTGTAATCGGCCAGTTGCAAGCTGCACTGGGGCGAGACAAACTGGCGCCTGAAGCGCGGGAAGACATGCTGTACGCACTGGGTAAAGCGCTGGACGATTGCCAACAGTTCGATTCCGGCTTTGACTATTACCAGCAGGCGAACGAGATCAGTCGCAAACGCTGTGGCGCCTATAACCGGGATGAGCATGAACGCCTCGTCGATAAGCTGATCTCTCACTGCGACCAGCAATGGGTAGAGTCAATAGAACCGGTGTCGGATGCGCCGCTGGTATTTATCAGTGGTATGTTCCGCTCCGGTACCACTTTGCTGGAGCAGGTGCTCGCCGCACATCCGGCGCTGGGAGCTGGCGGCGAGATCGATTTTTTCCAACGCGCTGTCACACCATTCCCCGCGGGCCTCGTAACAGCAAATACCGCGCAACTGCGCTCAATCGGCCGGGACTATGTGGACTACCTAACGCGGCATTTTCCCGCACAGGCCAGGGTGACGAACAAGCGCCCTGACAATTTGCTCTGCCTGGGATTGTTCAGGGCCCTGTTTCCAAACGCGCGTGTGATAAACACCGTGCGTGATCCGCTGGATAACTGTATCTCGGTGTTTTTCCAGCCCCTGGAAGCCGAACAGGCTTACGCCAACGATTTGCTGGATACGGGGCACTATTACCTGCAGTGCCAACGATTGGCGGCACATTGGCAATCGCTGCTGGGCGATAGCATGATCGAGCTGAGTTACGAGTCCCTGGTGGAAATGCCACAGTCCAGCATTGGGCGGGCACTGGAGTTCCTGCAACTTGAGTGGCATGAGGGCTGTCTCACCTTCCACGAGGCCACTAACCGGGTACGCACTGCCAGTGTGCACCAGGTACGCCGCCCGTTGTATAGCAGTTCCATCGGCCGCTGGAAGAATTACGCCAATCAGCTTGCCACACTCGATACGTATCTGCGGACTTGAGTTCACCGCGTCCGTAAGAAATCACCCGGAACTACCTTTGGACGACTTTACCGGAACTTCTCCCGTCCGGGCGGGATAACTGCGGGCTTGCCAGTTTCACGCTAGAAAAACCCAAAAAAAAACCACCCGAAGGTGGTTTTTTCAAGGTTCCTCCAGACCCGACCGGAGCCGGGGCTGGAAGAATCTGGTGCTTTAGAAACCGATCGTTGCACCCACGTAGAAGTAACGGCCCATGGCGTCGTACATGCCCGGGAAGGTGTTACCGTTTCCGTAGATGGAAGGACCGGCGCCGTTACCTGCGATAGGCGGTGCCTTGTCAGTGGCGTTGTTGACACCGGCGCGGACACTGGCCCACTCGTTGATGTCCCAAATACCTGCGATATCCAGGTAGTTGACTTCATCGAGGTCGCGGAACTCGTTGAGGTCCTTCACGTCACTGATGTAGCGCCACTGGGCACTGGCCGTAACACTCCAGGGCGTAGTCCATGTTGCCCGGAAGTTGTTACGAGTATCAGGCGTCGGCTGGCCACAAACTGAACCCCAGTTGCCTGCGCAGTCAGTTGTAGGCGCGCCACTCAGTTCCTGAGTGTCCCAGCTGTCGACATAGGACAGAACGTTGTTGAGCTCCACACTGCCCCAGCTGCCTACGTCAAACTGGTATACAGCGACAAAGTCGACACCCTTGACCTGCTCGTTCGCGAGGTTGTCCTGCAGTGCTTCGATGCGGCCACTCTTGTTGACATCGGAACCAACCCAGAGGTCACCACCGTTACCACGGCGAACCTTGGCACACTGGGAGTCATCGCCATCGAGACACTCGGTCAGGATGAATTCAGGCGTCAGGTTGCTGATGCCGTCCTCGATCTTGATGTCGTAGTAGTCGATGGTCAGGCTCAGGCCTTCCACCATATCCGGGGTAAGTACGATACCAACGGTATAGGTGTCGGACTTCTCCGGTGACAGGTTGGTGTTACCGCCCTGCAGGTAGTTGTACTGGCCAGCCGGGGAGTCGAAATTCTTACCCCAGTTGCCGGCCTGCAGGCCACTTCGCGCACACTCCGCCTGGGTATAACCGCCGGCACTCTTGCCGCCGGCAACACCGTCGGAACAGGGGTCGCCCGTCATATCAAACAGGTTGAAACCCTGCGGCAGGAACAGTTCCTGGATGTTGGGGGCGCGTACCGCACGCTGGTAGCTGGCACGTGCCTTGACCTGGGAGTTGAACGCCCAACCCAGACGCACACCGTAGGTGTTGGTGGTTTCACCGTAGTCGTAATCGGAGTAACGGTAACCGCCATCCAGTACAACCTGGTCCATCAGGGTCTTGCCTTCAACAACCGGGATGCTGGCTTCCATGAAGCCTTCCTTCACCTCGTAGCTGCCTGAGACCGCCTGGGTGGCACCACCCTGGCCGGCGCCCAGACCATCCTGGAAGCCCTTGTCAGGGTTGAAGTCCAGGTTTTCCTTGCGATATTCAGCACCGAGGACCACGTCTATGCCATCGTTGGCGAAGGGTGACTTGATACCGTAATCGCCGAGGTTACCCTCGACATAGCCGGATGCAATGGTCTGTTCCGTGCTACCGCGAGCGAACAGGGGCAATACCAGGTAATTCAGTGCCTCGTCGGTCACACCGCCGGTCTCAAACACGTTCCAGGGCACACAGTTGGGGTCACTGCCGTCAATCACACCCTGACAGACGATATTGCCGGTATTCGGATCGACGACAGCCTGCAGTGACTTGGCGATGTTTGGGCTTGCCAGGTCGTTCTGGTAGGTGTTGGACATATCCACCTGCGAGCGCAGGAAGTAGGTGTCATAACGCCAGGTGTCGTTGATCTCACCGCGCAGGCCGAAAACGCCGCGGAAGGAGTTGTACTCGAGATCCTGCTGACGGTTACCACCTTCGACATTACGACGGCCCAGGTATGCGGTCTGGACGTCGTCCTTGGTCAGCCCGAACTGGCCACAGAGGGCGTCGAACTGCTGGTCGGACATGAAGGCGTTGTTACAGGGAATGGTATCGGTCACGAAGAACGCGCCGGAGGGGGCGATCTGGGACACGGTGCTGTCATTCATGTACATCAACTCGGTGTACGCTTCCACGTGCTCGTTGACGTCGTAATGGGCGAATGAACCCAGGGTATAACGCTTGTCAGGGCGCTGGTAGTAGTTCAGGGCGCCGTAGTTGTACGTTTCGCCCTGGCGATCTACAAAATTATTGCCCTGCACGATGTAGTCAAAGGTATCGAAGTCCGTGAATCGACCCTGCGGGATGGTGGAAGAACCGAAACAGCCGGTGGCATCGTCGCTAAGGGCACATGCTGAATAGTCGCGATCCTTCTGCAGGATCGGGTCGATCTTACGGTAGGTGGCGTAAGCAACAGCGTTACCGCGGCCGCCATCGAAGTTGCCACCGAGGATGAAAGAAAGATCGTTCATGTCGCCGTCAGTGGTGTCGCCGCTGGGTGCCGGGTAGCCGGCGTCCTCAACAATACCCTGCCACTTGTTGCTGCGGTTGTCGTGGTTGTAGGCGCTGTACTGGTAGTCCAGTTTCACACCCTCGAAATCGTCCATCATGATGAAGTTGACAACACCCGCTACCGCGTCGGAACCGTAGGTTGCCGATGCACCACCGGTGAGCACTTCAACCGTCTTGATCAGTGCGCCCGGAATCTGGTTGATGTCGGCACCGACACCACCCTGCAGCGGCGAACCGGCAGGCATGCGACGACCGTTGATCAATACCAGGGTCCGCTCGTCACCAAGGTTACGCAGGTTCAAAGTTGCAGTACCTGTGGCGCCGTTGGAGTTGGTGGTGTTCTGTTGCGAGTAAACCTGCGGCAAGGTACGCATCATGTCCTCGACACGAACCGTGCCGGCGAACTTGAGTTCTTCAGCGCTTACCTGGGTAACCGGGCTGGCACTGACAAGGTTGGCCCGCGTAATACGCGAACCCGTTACGATGACTTCTTCCAACTGATTGGCGCTTAACTCCTGGGCGTTTGCAGGCATGAACGTCAGAGACGAGATACCGAGCGCTGCACCAACAGCTATGGATAGCTGGGTCTTCTTCAACATGTTGTTTCCCCTTATTTATCGATTTGTACGTTCTTCCCGAGGGACGTACCACAGCTGGACTCTATACGAAGCCGCCAGCCAAATCCCCCGATGGGCGGCATTTTTGCATAAAATTACCATTTTTAGACCCCCCGCAAAGGATATTTACGGGCAAATCTGGGCAAGAGGGATGAAGCCTGGCCTCATTTCAGCCTCTTGACCCCTACAGCCTTGCCGTTCTCGACCAGTTCCATGGTGTAAAAGCCCATGAAATTCTTGCTGATTCTGACCTCGGGGTTGGTCCCCCGGTAGGGATAACTGCCACCGAGCCGCTGCTGCCAGACCTGGCCGTTTTCCAGGTGGAACACGGTATTGCCGGTCCAGCCTTTAAAAGGCTGCTGGATGACAGAGACGATCTCCGATTCAACGACAGCTTTCTTTACCTCTACATCGGTATTCAACAACACCTGCGAATCCTCGGCGGTGTACCGGATCAGGAAGTTGTTGAGGGCTTCCCGCTCCGCGGGAGTGAGTTTGTCCAGCCCCGAGGCCTGATACTCCTGTGGCGTCATCAGGGCTTCGATGCCCGGAAAGGATTTATCATCCGCCGCCGCCAGCATGGGGCCAAGCAGCAGCGCCAGGGCGCACAGCATCCGGGTTATGGCGTATTTCATAGTTTCCTCACTCTCTCAAAGGTATCCCGGCGGTCCCTCCGGCACCGGCGATAGCGGGTGCCAGGCCCTGCCCGACCAACCAGGCATCCACACTCGCGAGGTAATCCTGGCGCTGCGGCGCGGACTCGTTCGCCAACTGGTGACCGGCACCCGGCAGCCATTCTACCTCGCTGCCGGGAAATAGCCCCCGGTAAAACGCGATATTGTATCGCCCATCGACAGTGCGGTCAGCATCACCCTGCACTATCAGCGCCGGCCCCACACCGAGATCGTCCGGCGGGAGTGAATCCAGCCAGTTGCGCATCGCCGTCACCCAGGCTACCGGCAAACGCCGGCACTGCAGGGGGTCCTGCCGCAGGAAATCCAGGAAAGCCTCGTCACTGCTGTTCGCGGTGAATTTCCGCTCTATGCTCTGCGCGAAGGGTCGCAGCAGGGTGTGGGTCAGGCGCCCCAGCGCCCAGCCGTAGGGGCGCAGCAATGGGGCGAGCAGGACCACGGCGGCAAACGGCCAGGCGTGGCGCCGGGCAAACTCGATGAGGGCGGCACCACCCGTGCTCTGGGCCATCGCCCACAAGGGAAGCCGGGGAAGCTGTGACTGGGCGAGCACGGCTGCGATGGCATCGCCATACTCGGCAAAATCATTGATTGTTGCGGGTTCGCCCGTGGACAGCCCGTGACCGGGCAGGTCAAAAATCAGGACATTGCAGTTACGTGACAGCCCGTACTCGATCAGCTTGTCAAACAGGCCGCTGTGATCGTAGTAGCCGTGGACCAATAGCATATTGCTGCCGGCGCCGGCCTGCAGCCATCGGTGTACCGCCAGGGTGTAGTCGCCGGAAACCACCGTTCCGACCCTGTAATCCAGCCCCGGCAGGCGGTCGTGGAAATCAATGCCGTAAAATCGGCAGAACTCGCTCTGCAGGGAGCTTGGCGGCCCCGACCCGGGAAATGGCGGCAGCTGGTCGCGCAGCTCCCGCAACTGCTCCGGCGTCAAGGTCGAAACTCAGTTAACCTGCTGGTTCAGCTCACCCGCATCGTAGGCCTGCTGCATGGCGGCGAGGGATTTGACCTTGATTTTGTCGGCATTGCCCGCGGTACCGAAAGCCTCGTAGCGTTCTATGCAGATATCTCGCATTGCCACGATGGTTTCCGCCAGGTATTTGCGCGGATCAAACTCCGAGGGTTTCTGGGCCAGGAAGCGGCGTATCGCGCCCGTGGAGGCCAGCCGCAGGTCGGTGTCGATATTCACCTTGCGCACCCCGTGGCGGATACCTTCCTGGATCTGTTCCAATGGCACGCCATAAGTCTCGGGAATTTCGCCACCATACTGGTTGATGATAGCCAGCCAGTCCTGGGGTACCGAGGAGGAACCGTGCATAACCAGGTGGGTATTGGGAATCCGCGCATTGATTTCCCTGATGCGATCGATAGCCAGGATATCGCCGGTAGGCGGGCGCGTGAATTTATAGGCGCCGTGGCTGGTGCCGCAAGCAATAGCCAGGGCGTCCACGCCGGTAGCTTTTACGAAAAGGGCCGCCTCTTCGGGGTCGGTAAGCATCTGGTCGTGGGTCAGTTTACCCTCAGCGCCAATGCCGTCTTCCTCGCCCGCCTCGCCGGTTTCCAGTGATCCCAGGCAACCCAGCTCACCTTCGACAGAGACGCCGCAGGCATGGGCCAGTTCCACCACCTTGCGGGTGATCGCGGCGTTGTAGTCGTAGTCCATGGGGGTTTTGCCGTCCTCGCCCAGGGACCCGTCCATCATCACCGAGCTGAAACCGAGCTGGATTGAGCGCTGGCATACCGCCGCGGACACCCCGTGGTCCTGGTGCACCACGACCGGAATGTGGGGAAACTCGTTCATGGCCGCTTCCATCATGGCCCGCAGGAAGGGCGCGCCGGCGTATTTGCGGGCTCCGGCGCTGGCCTGCATGATCACCGGAGAGTTGGTTTTGTCCGCCGCCTCCATGATGGCCCTGGTCTGTTCGAGGTTATTGACGTTGAACGCCGGCACCCCGTAGCCGTGCTCGGCGGCGTGATCCAGCAACTGTCGCATACTGATTAGTGCCATGATGCTATTCCTTTATATATCCGCGAAAAATGAATTACCGTGGAAACCTAGTCCGGCGCCCGGCCTGCGCGCTGCTCCAGCATGGCGACCGCTGGCAGGACCTTGCCCTCTACATACTCGAGGAAAGCGCCGCCGCCGGTAGATATATAGGAGACCTTATCGGCGATACCGAATTTGTCAATCGCGGCAAGGGTGTCGCCCCCGCCCGCCAGGGAAAAGGCAGGGCTGTCCGCTATAGCCCTGGACACGACCTCGGTACCGGCTGCGAACTGGTCGAACTCGAACACACCCACCGGCCCATTCCACAAAATGGTACCGGCCTGGCGCAGGATTTCGGCGATCGCCGCCGCGGCGACCGGGCCGATATCCAGAATCATGTCGTTTTCCCCCACCTCCCCGGCCGATTTCAGGCTGGCCTGGGCGGTCTCCGAGAATTCAGTGGCTGTCACCACGTCTGCCGGCAGCGGGATGTTGGTCTTCTGCATCAGTTTACGGGCCGCAGGGATCAGGTCATGCTCGCAAAGGGACTTGCCCACCGGCGTGCCGCTGGCGGCCAGAAATGTATTGGCGATGCCGCCGCCCACGACCAGTTGGTCCACCTTGTCGGACAGGGTTTCCAGCACCGTGAGCTTGGTGGAGACTTTCGAGCCGCCAACGATCGCCACCAGCGGCCGCGCCGGGTTCGCGAGGGCTTTTTCCAGGGCGTTCAATTCGCGCTCCAACAGCGGGCCCGCACAGGCTACCGGCGCGAACCTGCCCACGCCGTGGGTGGATGCCTGGGCCCGGTGCGCCGTACCGAAGGCGTCCATGACAAAGATGTCACACAGGCTTGCGTAAGCCCTTGCCAGGTCTTCCGCATCCTTCTTTTCGCCCGGATTGAAGCGCACGTTTTCAAGCATGGCGACTTCGCCGTCCGCCAGTTCGACGCCCTCGCACCAGTCTGACAGCAGGGTAACCGGCTGGCCGAGCAAACCGGCAAGGTGCTCCGCGACCGGCGCCATCGAAAACTGAGGATCGAATTCGCCTTCAACGGGCCGCCCCAGGTGCGACATCAGGATTACCTTCGCCCCGGCGCCGGCAGCCGCCTGAATAGTCGGCAGCGCGGCGCGGATACGCGCGTCACTGCTGACCACGCCATCATTAATGGGCACGTTGAGGTCCTCGCGGATCAGTACCCGCTTGCCTTTGAGGTCGAGGTCCCGCATCAAATCCACTTTCAAGGTCACTTTTCCTGGCTCCATTCTGACAATTCGTAAAACCGGCCGGCAGTTACAGGCTGCCCCAGTACCTGGCGACATCAAGCATGCGATTGGCATAGCCCCATTCGTTGTCGAACCAGGTCAGCACTTTCACCAGGCGCCCGCCGCTGACCCGGGTCTGGCTGGCATCGACGATACTGGAGCGGGCGTCATGGTTGAAATCGCAGGATGCCAGCAGCTCTTCAGTATAGCCCAGCACCCCGTCAAAACCGGTTTGAGCTGCGTCATATAATGCGGCGTTAATAGCGGAAACATCTGTGTCGGTGCGGGTGAGCACGGTAAGGTCCAGAGCCGACACGTTGAGGGTGGGCACCCGCAGGGCCTGGGCGGTAAAACGACCCGCCATCTCCGGCAACACCCGCTCCACGCCGCGGGCCAGCCCGGTATCCACCGGGATAATCGATTGGGAAGCCGCCCGGGTCTTACGCAGGTCGGTATGGTGATAGGCGTCCAGCACCGGCTGGTCGTTCATCGCGGAATGGATGGTGGTGATCGTACCGCTCTCGATTCCCACCGCCTGGTGCAGGGCCCGGATTACCGGCACGATCGCATTGGTTGTGCACGATGCGCTGGATGCAATACTGTGCTCGGCCCGCAGCAATCCCTGGTTGACGCCATAGACCACGGTGGCATCCACGTCAGCCTCGGCGGGCTGGGAGAACAGCACCTTGCCGGCACCCTGTTGCAGATGCTGCTCGGCGGTCGGGCGGTCTGAAAATGCGCCCGTGCACTCGAGCACCATATCGACGCCAAGATCTGCCCACGGCAGATCGCCGATCAGGGGGCGCCGCAGCAGGGTGATCGGGTCGCCATTCACCCACAAATGGCTCTCGTCGCCCGCGAGGCTGCCGCTGAAGCGGCCGTGGGTGGAGTCATAGCGCGTCAGGTGCAGAACGGTGCGGGCATCGGCCAGCTCATTTACCGCCACGACCTGCAGTTCGGACCTCATGGGGCTTTCGTACAGGGCACGCAGCACGCTGCGGCCAATCCTGCCGTAGCCGTTTATCGCCAGGCGCAACACGGCGGAAGCTACAGGACGTCTTCCACCACAGACGCCACGTTGTCCACGGTGAAACCGAAATACTCCATCAGGTCGCCGGCCGGCGCCGACTCGCCAAAGCTGGTCATACCGACAACCCGGCCGTCCAGGCCGACGTACTTGTACCAGTAATCCGCGTGCAGTGCCTCTATCGCGACCCTGGCAAGCACGTCACTGGGCAGTACGGATTCGCGGTAGGCGGCATCCTGCTGGTCGAATACTTCAGTGCAGGGCATGGAAACCACCCGCAACTTTTTCCCCTGGGCGGACAGTTTTTCGGCCGCCGCCATGGCCAGCCCGACCTCGGACCCGGTTGCTATCAGGATGGCGTCCGGTGTGCCTTCACAGGCGCTCAGCACATACCCGCCACGGGCGACAGCCGCCAGCTGGCCCTCGTCGCGCTGCTGGTGCGGCAGGTTCTGACGGGAAAAAACCAGCGCGGATGGCCCATCGCGGCGCTCAATCGCGGCTTTCCAGGCCACCGCCGACTCCACCGCGTCACAGGGGCGCCAGGTCTGCATATTGGGGGTGCTGCGCAGGGCGGTGAGCTGCTCTACCGGCTGGTGGGTCGGGCCGTCTTCGCCCAGGCCAATGGAGTCGTGTGTAAACACGAAGATGGATTGCTGTTTCATCAGCGCGGCCATGCGCACTGCGTTGCGCGCATATTCCATGAACATCAGGAAAGTGGCGCCGTAATTGACAAAACCGCCATGCAGGGCGATGCCGTTCATCATCGCGGCCATGCCGAACTCGCGCACGCCATAGTAAATATAATTGCCGCTGGCGTCGGTGGCGTTGATGCCCTTCGAGCCACTCCAGAGCGTCAGGTTAGAGCCGGCCAGGTCGGCGGAGCCGCCCAGCAACTCCGGCAACAGCGGGCCAAAGGCATTGAGGCAGTTCTGCGAGGCTTTGCGAGAGGCGATCGTCGCCCCCTCGCGCTGGCACTGTTCGATATAGGCGCTGGCCTGCTGCGAAAAATCAGCGGGCAGCTCACCTGCCAAGCGGCGGCGCAGTTCCGCGGCCAGTTCCGGGTGGGACTGGGCATATGCCGACATTTTCTCCTCCCAGGCCTGCTCCCGCTGCGCTCCCTTCTCCCTGGCGTCCCAGCGGTCGTAGATGTCCTGCGGGATGTGAAAGGGTTCGTATTCCCAGCCGATCGCCGCGCGCGTCGCCGCCACCTCTTCGGCTCCCAGCGCCGAACCGTGACAGGCCTCAGTCCCCTCTTTATTGGGCGCTCCCTTGCCGATGATGGTCTTGCAACAGATAAGTGTCGGTCGCCCCGTCTCGTGGCGCGCGGCTTCAACCGCGGCCTTGACTTCCGAGGGGCTGTGGCCGTTGACTTCGTTTATCACCTGCCAGCCATAGGCCTTGAACCGGGCCGGCGTGTCATCGGTGAACCAGCCTTCGACCTCGCCGTCGATGGAAATGCCGTTGTCATCGTAAAACGCAACCAGCTTGCCCAGCCCGAGGGTACCCGCCAGCGAGCTCACTTCATGGGAAATGCCCTCCATCAGGCAGCCGTCCCCCAGGAATGTGTAGGTGTAATGGTCTATGACATTGTGACCGTCCCGATTGAACTGGGCTGCCAGGACTTTTTCCGCGAGCGCCATGCCCACCGCGTTGGCCAGGCCCTGTCCGAGCGGACCAGTCGTGGTCTCCACGCCGGGCGTGTAGCCATACTCGGGGTGGCCGGGGGTTTTGCTGTGCAGCTGGCGAAAGTTCTTCAGCTCTTCCATCGGCAGGTCATAGCCGGTGAGGTGCAACAGGCTGTATATCAGCATGGAGCCGTGTCCATTGGAGAGCACAAACCTGTCCCGGTTGGCCCAGTGGGGATTCGCCGGGTTGTGTCTCAGGTAATCATTCCAGAGCACCTCGGCGATATCGGCCATACCCATGGGCGCGCCCGGGTGTCCACTATTGGCTTTCTGTACGGCATCCATGCTCAGGGCGCGGATGGCATTGGCGAGATCAGTGCGAGGGGAGGACATCGGTTTCTCCAGGAGAGGTGGGCGGGGCACACAAAAGCGGCCGGTATTTTCGCGTAAGCGGAGGCTGACAGCAAACAAACAGGCCGAATATTTCCGTTTGAAGCCTATCGGACCGGATACTGTGACTGGCTTCATATCTATATCAAAATATTTTGATATAGATGGACGGGCCTGCTAGACTCGCCGCCCATGTACAGCACCTCCACAATCACGACCCCGCCCGCCGCCAGCCCTGCCGCCACCCCGCAGCTGGCCGCCCTTGCCAACCTGTGCAAGGCCAGCGCCGATCCCCTGCGCCTGCAGGTGCTGCGCGTGCTGTGCAAGGACTCGTTCGGTGTGTCGGAACTGTGCTCCATCTTCGGCATCCGCCAGCCGGCCCTCAGTCACCACCTGAAGGTGCTGGCCAGTGCCGGCCTGCTGGCAACCCGCCGGGAAGGCAATTCCATCTTTTACCGGCGCAGCAGCCTCGGCCAACAGTCCGAACTCGAGCCCCTGCAGCACTGTATCTTCGAGAGCGTGGACAGAATCGAGCTTCCGGCGACCATAGGGCGCAGACTGGAACAGCTATATCGCCAGCGGGAGGAAAACTCCCGGAACTTCTTCCGCGATAATGCGCACAAGTTCCGCCAACAGCAGGACCTGATCGCCAGTTACGAGCAGTATGCGGATACCGTGGCCCAGATGTTGCGGGATGCGCCCCTCGCGCAACGCGGTACCGCGCTCGAGGTGGGTCCGGGCGACGGCGCCTTCCTGCTGGAGCTGGCGCCTCAGTTCGAGCGCGTGGTGGCGCTGGACAATGCCGAACTGATGCTCAACCAGGCGCGGCAACGCGCCACGGCAGCTGGCCTCGACAATATAGAATTCGTCCACGGCGATACCGGCAGCCGCGAGCTGGACGGCCTCGCGGCCGACTGCGCCGTCATCAACATGGTCCTGCACCACACCCCTTCGCCCGGCCAGATCCTGAACGACGTGGCATCCTGCCTTGCGCCCGGCGGCGTGGTGCTGGTCACCGACCTGTGCAGCCACGACCAGGGCTGGGCCCGGGAGAACTGTGGCGACCTGTGGCTGGGTTTCGAGCCCCGGGAACTCGGCAACTGGGCCAGGGAGGCGGGCCTGGAAGATATCACCAGCGTCTACCTGGCGCAGCGCAACGGCTTTCAAATACAGGTGCGCCTTTTTGGCCGCAGCTGAATCCCATTTAACATGTCCCCAAGGAATCAACTATGAGCGAGTACGCAATCTTTACCTCCGAGTCCGTATCGGAAGGGCATCCGGACAAAATGGCGGACCAGATATCCGATGCCATTCTCGATGCCATTCTCAAGGATGACCCCAACGCACGGGTCGCGGTGGAAACCCTGGTCAAAACGGGCATGGCGATCATCGCCGGCGAGGTGACCACCTCCACCTACGTCGACCTGGAAAACGTCGTGCGCGAGGTCATCCTCGATATCGGCTACAACAGTTCGGATGTCGGCTTTGACGGCGCCTCCTGCGCGGTGCTCAACGCTATAGGCAAACAGTCAAACGACATCGCGATGGGCGTCGATGAGAGCGAGAACCACGAACAGGGCGCGGGTGACCAGGGTCTGATGTTCGGGTATGCCACCAACGAGACGGACGTGTTGATGCCGGCGCCGATCTACTACGCCCACCGCCTGGTCGAGCGCCAGGCCGAGTTGCGCAAACACGGTACCCTGCCCTGGCTGCGTCCCGACGCCAAGAGCCAGGTGACCCTGCGCTATGAGGGCGGCAAGCCCGTTGCCATCGACGCGGTGGTCCTGTCGACCCAGCACGACGAGGGAATCAGCCAGTCCGATATTCACGAAGCGGTAATGGATCTGGTTATCAAGGAAGTGCTGCCCGCCCAGTGGTTGCACGCGGGCACCCGCTACCATATCAACCCCACCGGACAATTCATTATCGGCGGCCCGGTCGGCGATTGCGGTCTCACCGGCCGCAAGATCATCGTCGACACCTACGGCGGCATGGCCCGCCATGGCGGCGGCGCTTTCTCCGGCAAGGACCCGTCCAAGGTGGATCGCTCGGCGGCCTATGCCGGGCGCTATGTCGCCAAGAACATTGTTGCAGCCGGCCTCGCGGACCGCTGCGAAATCCAGGTGTCCTATGCTATCGGCGTGGCGGAGCCCACTTCCATCGCCATCGATACTTTCGGCACCGGCAAACTCTCCGATACCGCTATCGCGGACCTGGTGCGCGAACACTTTGACCTGCGCCCGAAAGGCCTGATCGAGATGCTGGACCTGAAGCGCCCGATTTACCGCCAGACAGCGGCTTACGGTCACTTCGGTCGCGAGCTTGCGGATTTCACCTGGGAGCGGACGGATCGGGCGCAAGCCCTGAAGGCGGCCCTGTAATTTTCAGGCGACTGAACTCTGAACATCATCACATTTTTAACCGTAGATAACTGCGATTCGAGGATTAAAAAATGAGCACAGCTGAAAAACTGGCAACAAAAGAGGACTACAAGGTAGCGGATATCACCCTGGCCGACTGGGGCCGCATGGAGCTGGACATCGCCGAGGGTGAGATGCCCGCGCTGATGGCCATGCGCGCCAAGTATCGCGATAGCAAACCGCTGGCCGGGGCGAAAATCCTGGGCTGTATCCATATGACCATCCAGACCGGCGTGCTGATTGAAACCCTGGTGGAACTTGGCGCGGAAGTGCGCTGGTCCTCCTGCAATATTTTCTCCACACAAGACCACGCCGCCGCCGCGATCGCGGCCGCCGGTGTCCCGGTCTACGCCTGGAAAGGCGAAACCGAGGAAGAATACGACTGGTGCCTGGAACAGACCATTCTCAAGGACGGGCAGCCCTGGGATGCCAACATGGTGCTGGATGACGGCGGTGACCTGACCGGCATGCTCCACGAAAAGTATCCTGCCATGCTGGACAAAATCCACGGTATCACAGAAGAGACCACAACCGGCGTGCACCGCCTGCTGGAGATGCTGCAGCAGGGCGTGCTGAAAGTCCCGGCGGTGAACGTTAACGACTCCGTCACCAAATCGAAGAACGACAACAAGTACGGCTGCCGCCACAGCCTGAACGACGCCATCAAACGCGGCATAGATCACCTGCTCGCCGGCAAGAAGGCTCTGGTTATCGGCTACGGCGATGTGGGTAAGGGTTCCGCCCAGTCCCTGCGGCAGGAAGGTATGATCGTGCGCATTACCGAGATCGATCCGATCTGCGCCATGCAGGCCTGCATGGACGGTTTCGAAGTGGTCTCGCCCTTCCTGAACGGGATCAATGATGGCACCGAAGCATGTATAGACACTTCCGTAATCGGGAACATCGATCTTGTGGTGACTGCCACCGGCAACTTCAACGTCTGTGACGCCAACATGCTCAAGGCCCTCAAAAGTGGCGCCGTCGTCTGCAACATCGGTCATTTTGACAATGAAATCGACACCGCCTTCATGCGCAGCAATTGGGAGTGGCAGGAGGTCAAGCCGCAGGTGCACAAGGTGTATCGCGACCGGGCCAGCAACGACCACCTGCTCCTGTTGTCAGAGGGGCGCCTGGTTAACCTCGGCAACGCCACGGGCCACCCCTCGCGCATCATGGACGGATCGTTCGCCAACCAGGTACTGGCGCAGATCTACCTGTACGAGCGCAGGTTTGCCGACCTGGAGCCGAACATGAAGCGCGCGGCGCTCACCGTGGAAGTACTGCCCAAAAACCTGGACGAGGAAGTCGCAAGCCACATGGTGGCAGGCTTTGGCGCCGTGCTGACCCGCCTGACCCAGCAGCAGGCGGATTATATCAATGTAAGCGTGGACGGCCCCTACAAGCCGGACAGCTACAAGTACTAGAACAGGACCGACCATGTCCCGGCAACGACCAAGAATCAGCTTCGAGTACTTCCCTCCACGCACAGTGGAGGGCAAGGCGCGGCTGTTACAGGAAACCACACCTGCTCTCAACGAGCTGAACCCGGCGTTTTTCTCGGTCACCTACGGTGCCGGGGGAACCACCCGGGACTCCACCCTGGGCCTGGTATCCACCATCCACAATGACGGCATCGATGTGGCTCCGCACCTGAGCTTCGGAGGTGATGACGAGAACGCAGTCGGCGCCCTGATAGACACCTACGTCGCCCGCGGCATCAAGCGCATGGTGGCGCTCAGGGGCGACATGCCCTCGGGCATGGGAGGTGCTTCCCAGCTGGTGTATGCCAACGAGCTGGTGGCATTCATTCGCGAGCGCACCGGCGATCATTTTGAGATCGAGGTCGCCGCCTACCCGGAGATACACCCGGAGTCCAAAAGCTACGACAGCGATATACAGTATCTGAAAGGCAAACTGGATGCGGGAGCAAACAGTGCAATCACCCAGTACTTCTTCAACGTGGAATCGTATTTCTACTTTCACGACCAGTGTACCGCGGCAGGTATCAGCAAACCGATATACGCAGGCATTATGCCCATTATCAACTTTGCCAACCTGGCGCGCTTTTCCCGTAACTGCGGCGCCGAAATCCCGCGCTGGATCTGCCAGCGCATCGAAGGCTATGGAGATGACCAGGACAGTATCCGCAAATTCGGAGTCGAGGTGGTGACCCAGTTGTGCCAGACGCTACTGGACAGCGGCGCTCCCGGCATTCATTTCTACACCATGAACCAGGTCGAGCCCACCCGGGAGATCTACAGGAACCTGGGGCTCTAGTGCAGCTGCGCGCGGCAGTTATCTAGACAGATGCGTATCCCACGGATTTACACGGGGCAGACGCTGCGCGCGAATACCGAAACCGAACTGGAACCGGGCCCCAGCCGGCACCTCGCGCGGGTTCTGCGCATGCGCGTGGGTGACAGCCTCATCCTGTTCGATGGCCGTGGCGGCCAGTATCCGGCGACAATTCACGCGCTGGACAGGAACTCGGTGGTCGCTTCCCTGGGGGATTTCGACGCAACAGAGCGTGAATCAGGCCTGCGCCTGCAACTCGGCATAGCCCTGCCCCGGGGTGAACGCATGGACTGGGTGATACAGAAGGCCACGGAACTGGGTGTGAGTTCCATAGCACTGCTGGTGAGTGAGCGCACGGAAGTCCGGCTGAAGGATGAACGCGAGCAGAAAAAACTGCGACACTGGCAACAGGTCGCCATCAGCGCCTGTGAACAGTGCGGCCGCAACCTGCTGCCGCAGATACTTCCGCCACAGTCATTGGCGCAGTGGGTGAACGCGGCCCAGGCCGATGTGCGACTGGTCCTGCATCCGCTGGCTGACAATACAAACCCGGGGTCCGGCAGGCCCGCAAGTGTGGCCCTGCTGGTCGGGCCCGAGGGCGGCCTGAGCCCGGCCGAGGTGGATGCAGCCGTGCAGTCAGGATTCAGCTCGCTGCAACTCGGGCCGCGCATACTGCGAACCGAGACCGCGCCGCTGGCAGCCATCGCGATACTGCAGGCACGCTGGGGGGATATGGGGGTCTCCTGAGAGAGCCCCGGCAGCACTCAGACGCCAGCCCGGGGCGCGGGCTTTAATATACCGTCCAAGCTAGTTAGCGACGCCCCGCTGTCGCTCCCACCGGGCGTGTGTCCACTCGAGAAAGTGACTCACCGCGCTGACGACGTGTTCGGTCCGTACCGAGTGAAAAAGCTCGAAACCGTGTTGCGCGCCGGGCAGTTCGGCGTACGCCACCGGCTGGCTGGCCACCGCTTGCAAGGCTGAGACAAACACCCGCGCCTCCTCGACCCAGACCAGGGAATCGTGGGTCCCCTGGATCAGGAACATGGGGGGGGCGTCCGCCGAGACCTGGCTCAGGGGCGAGCCGGCGTCCCACAACTGCGGGTTCTGCTGGCGGGTGCATTGCATCACCTTGTCCGCAACCATTTTATCCATGGACATATCCGAGCGAATTTCAAATCGGTCGAGGAAGTCGTATACGCCATAAAAAGGCACAGCCGCCTGTACGGTGGTGTCCGCCTGCTCAAAACCCGGCTGCCACTCTTCCCTATTGGGGGTGAGTGACGCGAGGGCGCTGAGGTGACCGCCGGCGGAGCCACCGGTGATCGCAATGAAATCCGGGTTGCCGCCGTACTCGCCTATATGCTCCCTGATCCAGGCAATCGCCTTTTTCACATCGACAATGTGAGCGGGGAAGGCCGCTTTCGGGCTCAGGCGATAATTGATTGCCACGCACAACCAGCCGCGCCCGGCCATGTGGTACATCAGCGGCAGGCCCTGCTGTTGTTTCTCTCCAATCATCCAGGCGCCGCCATGCACCTGCAATAACACCGGGAATCCACCCTCACGGGGTTTCTCCGGCTGGTAGATATCAAGCAGGTTGCGTTTGCCCGCATCCGCGTAACTGATATCGGGGTAGCGCCGCACGCCCTCTCGCTTGAAGTGGAAAGGCCGCAGCCAGGAACGGCTGGCTATTCCCTCCTCCAGGACGCGCTGGCGCTCGGCGGGAATCTCCGCGCGATAGTCCTGCCCCAGGCCGCGGCGCAGCGCGGCGAACAAGGTGCGCGGGCTGTCCATCGACTGGCAGTGCAGGTAGACCAGCCCCAGCCACGACAGCGAGAACAGGCCCAGTCCCGCCTGCGCGAGCGGCTCGGACAGGCCCCCCGCAAAAGCCACCAGCGCCGTCAGGGCAAGCTGCCAGATCAGGTGAATCAGGGCGAGTTCTCCAGCCAGCCACGCCGCCAGGAAATAAATCGGGACAAACCAGTATAGCCTGCGTCCCTGAACGAGCGCGCAGAAAGTACACAGTACGCTCACCAAGCCGATCGAAAAATACACTCCTGCCCAACTCATCCTCGTCTCCAACTGTCCCGATACTGCCAGCCGCGCACATTCTAATGGAAAACCACGGCAACGCACCCATTTGCATGACTCCGGCATTGCGCCTGCCACCACCTTTGCGTAAGTTAGCAAGCCAACATTTTCCCGCACAGGCGGCCGGGTGAAGCTATGACGATAAAGCTGGGCGTGGTGATGGATCCCATCGCCGATATCAACTACAAGAAAGACAGCACTCTCGCTATGTTGTGGGCTGCCCAGGCCAGGGACTGGCAACTCTTCTACATGGAACAGACGGACCTCTACCTGGAGCAGGGCGTGGCAAAAGCGAGCATGGCTGAGCTCACGGTGTTTCACGACCCGGGGCAGTGGTTTGCATTGGAGGCACGTGAAGATCGCCCACTGGCGGAGCTGGACGTGATCCTGATGCGCAAGGATCCGCCCTTCGACAATGAGTTTATCTACAGCACCTATATCCTGGAGGAGGCAGAGCGCCAGGGCGTCCTGGTGGTAAACCGCTGCCAGAGCCTGCGGGACTGTAACGAAAAAGTCTTCGCCACCCGGTTTCCCCAGTGCTGTCCACCGGTGCTGGTAAGTGCCGACCGCAAACGTCTGAGAGCATTCCACCAGGAACACAGGGACGTCATCTTCAAACCCCTTGACGGCATGGGTGGCACCGCGATTTTCAGGGTGAAGCAGGATGACCCCAACATCAGTGTGATCCTGGAAATACTGACGGAGCATGGAAGCCAGACCATAATGGCCCAGCGCTTCATCCCGGAAATCGCGGAGGGCGACAAGCGCATCCTGATGATCAACGGTGAGCCTGTACCGTACTGCCTGGCGCGGGTTCCCGAGGTCGGCGAAACCCGAGGGAATCTCGCCGCGGGCGGTTCCGGCAGGCCCCAACCGCTGTCCGAGCGCGACCGCTGGATAGCCGCCGAGGTAGGTCCCTCGCTGCGCGAAAGAGGGCTTTTGTTCGTGGGCCTGGATATCATCGGCGACTACCTCACGGAAATAAATGTCACCAGCCCCACCTGCATTCGCGAAATAGACGGCGGCTACGACCTGGACATCGGTGGTCAGCTGATGGATTGTATTGCCCGGGAAATGGCGAACAGGCGCTGACACAGACCGGTAACTGCGGAACACTGTCACCATGTACTATCTTGAAGCGGGTTACGGAAAACACAGCCGACTGCGCAACGCCGTGTTGCTCGCTCTCGCCCTGCACGCCGCCCTGGTACTCGGGGTCTCTTTCATGTCCGGCGCGGACAGTTACAGGGCCCCCCAGATTGAAGTCGTTCTGGCCACCAGACCCAGCGCCACCAGCCCCACCGAGGCGCGACATCTGGCCCAGGCCGCCCAGGATGGCAGTGGCGAGGCGGGTGACCTGGACCGGTTCACCAGCCCCGACAACGAACTGCAAAGTAACGGCGACCCCGGGCCACAGGCTTTGCTGCTGCCGCAGGAACCCGCTCTCAATCCACAAAGAGACCTGGTTACCACCGCCGCCGCCGCGCCGCGGGCGGTCTCCAGCGAGCGCAGGGAGCGGGAACAGCCGCCCCTGCTGGGCGTGAGTCCCGAAGTCGACAAGCTGACCCGCGAGCTGGCCAATCTGGAGGCGGAACTGGACAGGGAGAGCCGCAGCTATTCCGAAATGCCGAGAGTCAGGCGCCTGACTTCAGCGATCGCCACCCGGCAATCGCCGGACGCCGCCTATCTGCTGGACTGGCGCCGGAGGGTGGAGGCCGTCGGCAACAAGTACTACCCCGAGGCATCGGTTCGGTATGGCATCTACGGCAATCTGCGTCTGCTGGTTGCCATACATGCCGACGGCAGCCTGCGAGATATCAAGGTACTGTCCTCTTCGGGTTACGCGGTACTTGATGAAGCCGCCATCAAGATCGTCCGCATGGCCGCACCCTATGCGCCCTTTCCACCCGAATTGAGAGCGACAACCGACCAGTTGGAAATCATCCGAACGTGGCAATTCCAGGAAAACCGGCTAAGCTCAGAGTAGTTTCCGACATCCACCACCGAGCACCACACCAGCAATATGGCAGGACGAATATCCGTTAATACCGCCCGCAGCAGCGATAGCCTTCGAGATCATTTCCTGCTCGCAATGCCGGGATTGACCGAGGGTATTTTTTCCCAGAGCATCACCTATATCTGCGAACACGGTGAGAGTGGCGCCATGGGCATTATTATCAACCAGCCACTGGACCTGTCCGTGGCGGAGATTTTCGAGCACCTGGAGATCACGCCCCGAGGGGATTTTTCGACGACACCGGTTATGGCGGGTGGCCCTGTGCAGATCGATCACGGTTTTGTGCTGCACCGCAGGTGCAGTGCTACCTGGGAAGCGAGCCTGAAAGTGACTGGTGAGATTACCCTCACCACCTCCTGTGACATCCTGCGCGCCATTGCCAATGGTGAAGGGCCCCCGGAGCATCTGATCGCCCTGGGCTATGCTGGCTGGACTGCCGGCCAACTTGAGCAGGAACTGGCCGATAACAGCTGGCTCTCCCTCCCAGCCGACAGCGATATCATCTTTAACACCGCTCCCGAACTGCGCCTGGGGGCCGCCGCGGCCCTGCTCGGCATCGACATGAACCTCATCTCCTGCGAGGCGGGTCACGCCTGATTCTGCGTTGCAAACTTCACCCATCCGTACAGTCGTGGCCTTTGACTTCGGCCTCCGCCAGATCGGCGTAGCCGTAGGCAACTGCCTCCTGCTGTCGTCTCAGCCGCTGGCCATAATCAGGGCGAAAGACGGCATACCCGACTGGTCGGCGATTGAACAACTGATTCAGGAGTGGCGGCCCGACCTGTTGATCGTCGGCGACCCGATCAACATGGACGGCAGCGACAGCCCCCTGTCCGAGCGCGCCCGTAAATTCGGCCGGCGCCTGCACGGCCGCCTGGGTCTGCGGGTTGAAATGGTAGACGAGAGATTGAGCAGTTTCGAGGCCAAGCAGCTCAGCCGGGAGCGCGGCCACCGGGGCGACTACAAGCGCCAGCCCATCGACAGCCAGGCCGCGGAGCTGGTGCTCCAGACCTGGCTGGGGAGTCTCGATGCGGCGGCGGAGTCTTAACGCCGCGTGAACTTGCCAGGGTCGGGCGTCTCGAAAGACAGGCCCAGTTCCTCGCGGCTGGCAGGCGCGGCGCCAACACTCTTTTCGAACATCTTGATCTGCAGGCGCACATCGTTGGCGGAATCGGCATAACGCACCGCATCCTCCCGGGTGATAATACCTTCCTTAAAGGCTGCAACCAGGGACTGGTCGAGGGTCTGCATCCCCAATTCGTTGGACTTGGCCATCAGATCCTTGATCAGGTGCACCTCGCCCTTGCGAATGTAATCGGCCGCCAGCGGTGAGTTGAGCAATACCTCTACCACCGGCGCCCGGCCTTTGCCGTCCTTGCGCGGTAACAACTGCTGCGCCACCATCGCTTTCAGGTTCAATGACAGATCCATCCACACCTGGTTGTGCAATTCAGCCGGGAAAAAGCTCTGGATTCTGTCCAGTGCCTGGTTGGCGTTGTTCGCGTGCAATGTGCACAGGCAAAGGTGACCGGTCTCGGCGAAGGTGAGCGCCTGGGCCATGGTGTCGGCGGAGCGCACCTCGCCGATCATGATCACGTCGGGGGCCTGGCGCAGGGTGTTTTTCAGGGCGACATCGAAACTCTCGGTATCCATCCCCACTTCCCGCTGGGTCACGATGCAGTTGCCGTGATCGTGGATAAACTCGATAGGGTCCTCAATGCTGATGATATGGCCGCGGCTGTTTTCATTGCGATAACCCACCATCGCCGCCAGGGAGGTAGACTTACCGGTTCCCGTCGCCCCCACGAATATTACGAGGCCGCGTTTGGTCATCGCCAGATCCTTGACGATTGGCGGCAACCCCAACTCATCAATCGTCGGTATCCGGGTCTGGATGCGGCGCAACACCAGCCCGCATTTACCGCGTTGCACGAAGGCGCTGGCCCGGAATCGACCCAGCTCCTCGTAACTGAGTGCGTAGTTACACTCGTGACGCTTCAGGAAGGTTTCTTTCTGACCTTCGCGCATGGTCGAGAACACCAGTTCCTTGGCATCCGCTTCCGATAGCGGCGTGTCGCTGATCGGGAATATCTCGCCATTCACCTTGATACTCGGGGGGGCCCCGGCAGATATAAACGCATCCGAGGCCTGCTCTTTTACTACCCGCTCCAGCAACTCTTGGATCTTCATCGGGTTCTCTCCCTCAAACTGCGGCTACGAACTGCACTAGAAATTCTCTGGCATCCGCGCTTTTTCGCGCGCAATTTCCCTGGTGATAATGCGCTTATCAACCATTTCATGCAGACACTGGTCCATCGTCTGCATTCCCAGGGCACTGCCGGTCTGGATGGCCGAGTACATCTGCGCAACCTTGTCCTCACGGATCAGGTTGCGAATCGCCGAGGTGCCGCGCATGATCTCGTGGGCCGCGACCCGGCCACCGCTAGCGCGCTTGAGCAGGGTCTGGGAAACCACCGCCTGCAACGACTCTGACAGCATGGAGCGCACCATGGATTTCTCGGCGGCGGGAAATACGTCAATCACGCGGTCGATGGTCTTTGCCGCTGAGGTCGTGTGCAGGGTACCAAAAACCAGGTGACCGGTTTCCGCAGCCGTCAGGGCGAGGCGGATGGTCTCCAGGTCGCGCATCTCGCCTACCAGGACAATGTCCGGGTCCTCCCGCAGTGCCGAGCGCAGCGCCTCGGCGAAGCCCAGGGTATCGCGGTGGACCTCGCGCTGGTTGACCAGGCATTTCTTGCTCTCGTGCACGAATTCGATGGGGTCTTCAATGGTCAGGACGTGTTCATACTTGTTGTCGTTGATGTAATCGACCATCGCCGCCAGCGTGGTGGATTTACCGGAACCGGTTGGCCCGGTGACCAGAACGAGGCCCCGCGGCATCATCGAGATGTCGCGAAAAACCTGGCCCATCCCGAGGTCCTCCATGGAGAGCACTTTGGAGGGAATGGTCCGAAACACCCCCCCCGCGCCACGGTTCTGGTTGAAGGCATTGACCCGGAAGCGCGCAACGCCAGGCACTTCAAAGGAGAAATCGGTTTCCAGGAACTCTTCATAGTCCCTGCGCTGTTTGTCGTTCATGATGTCGTAGATGAGATCATGTACCTGCTTGTGATCCATCGGCGGCAGGTTAATACGGCGAATATCCCCATCGACACGAATCATGGGTGGCAGACCCGCCGACAGGTGCAAGTCAGATGCTCCCTGCTTGGCGCTGAACGCCAGAAGTTCTGTTATATCCATAGGTTCCCCTGCATGCTCCCCTGTGCTATCGGCATTCCCGACCAGCTGAACACCGGCCCACACTCAGCCCGGGCAGCCGTGTTATGTCCCCTGGGCGTCATACAAATTCACCCTGTAAGGCCGGGATAAGCTACCATTCGCCCCATGGATGAACGACCATTTTCTGCCAAAATAGCGAAAATACTTGAAAGGGTAAGGCTCGCTGCTGAAAAAAGCCAGCGCACTGAAGACAGAATCAGCCTGCTCGCGGTAAGCAAAAACCACCCGGCGGAATCGATCCGCACCGCCTTTGAATGCGGCCTGGAAGACTTCGGTGAAAGCTACCTGCAAGAAGCCCTGGCCAAGATGGAGGAGCTGGCTGACCTGCCGCTCACCTGGCATTTTATAGGCCCGATTCAGTCCAACAAGGCGCGCCCCATCGCCGAGCACTTCGCCTGGGTCCACAGCGTGGACCGCGGCAAGATTGCCCGACGCCTCAGTGACTATCGTCCCGCGGGGATGCCGCCCCTGCAGATCTGCCTGCAGGTCAATATTTCGGGCGAGACGAGCAAATCCGGCGTTTCGCTGGAGGAGTTGCCCCGGCTTGCTCTTGAGGTGATGCAATTGCCTCGCCTGCAATTGCGCGGCCTGATGGCTATTCCAGCGCCAGCCGACGGGTTCAGCGAGCAACGGGAGCCCTTCGCCAGATTGCGCGAGGCGCTCGCCGGGCTGCAATCCCTGGGTCCGGGCCTGGATACACTCTCGATGGGGATGTCCGACGACCTGGAGGCCGCCATCGCAGAGGGTTCGACCATCGTCAGGGTCGGCACAGGGATATTCGGCCCTCGCAAGAGGTGATTTTGGCGGAAGCCGCCGTGTATACTGGCGCATTGTTTTTCAGCGCAATCTTCAACAGGCAGATTTCTTGAATACACCCCATATCGCATTCATCGGCGCTGGCAACATGGCCGGCAGCATTATCGGCGGACTCATAGAGAGCGGTCACCCCCCGTCCCTCATCAGTGCCGCCGACCCCTTCCCCGCGAGCCTGCAGCGGCTGCGCGAAATCGCGCCGATTAACGTGTACGAAGACAACGCCTCAGCCGCAGCGGAGGCCGATGTGGTAATCATGGCGGTTAAACCGCAGGTGATGGCCGAGGCCAGCAACAGTATCGCGCGCGCTGTACGCGCGAGGCGTGCGCTGCTTATTTCCATCGCCGCCGGGGTCACCATCACCAGCATGCAAGCGCGACTCGGTCCGGACGCCGCTATCGTGCGTTGTATGCCAAACACCCCGGCCCTGCTCGGTTGTGGCGCCAGCGCACTGTTCGCCAACAGCAAGGTGTCGGCGCTACAGCGCGAGCAGGCACAATCCGTACTCTCGGCTGTGGGAATCAGTTGTTGGGTACCGAGCGAGGAGGCCCTCGACGCGATTACGGCGCTGTCAGGAAGCGGTCCGGCCTATTTTTTCCTGTTTATGGAAGCGATGATCGATGCCGGCTGCAAGCTGGGGCTGGACCGCGATACCGCAACGGCCATGACCCTGCAAACGGCGCTGGGCGCGGCACGCATGGCCACGGAAAGCGATGTGGACCTGGTTGAACTTCGGCGTCGCGTTACCAGCCCGGGCGGCACCACCGAAAAGGCGCTGGCGAGTTTTGAAAGCGCCGGCTTGCGCAACATCGTGGACAACGCCCTGCAGGCAGCGGCCGGTCGCGCGGCCGAAATGGCCAGGGAAATGGGCTGAGTCGTCCCGCATAGCTAACCAACAGGGCATCCATACATGAGCGCAATCAACGAGATCTTCGGCTACCTGGTACAGACCTTCCTCAGTGTGTACCTGGTCGCCATGTTGCTGAGGTTTCTGCTGCAACTGGTGCGCGCCGACTTTTACAACCCGATCAGCCAGTTTCTGGTGAAAGTGACGAACCCACTGGTCATTCCCCTGCGTCGCGTGATCCCCGGACTCGGCGGCCTCGACCTGGCGTCACTGCTGCTGGCCGTCCTGCTCCAGATGGCGGGCATCGCGCTATTACTGTTGATCAACGGCCTGCCTCTCCCCGGCATGATCATACTGTTGCTGTGGTCCGTGCTGGGTGTCATTGGGCTCCTGGTCAACATCTACTTTTTTGCCTTGCTGGGCATGATTATCCTGAGCTGGGTCGCCGCCGGCAGTCGACACCCGGCCATCTATCTGCTGTACCAGATTACCGAGCCGGTAATGGCACCGTTCCGCAAGGCACTGCCATCCATGGGAGGGCTGGATTTTTCGCCCATACTGGTTTTCATTCTGATCAACATCATCCAGATCGCACTGCGCCATATGGCTGCGGGGATAGGCCTGCACCCCGCCCTGGTAATAGGTCTTTGAAATCGCGGTGAACGCTCACAGTGGCAACCGTTCGGTCGGCATCGTCGAACCCCGGTCAGTGCGCTTCGATGAACCACTGGCGCTGGCCTGCGGTCGCGACCTGCCAGGCTTTGAACTGGTGTATGAAACCTACGGCGAACTCAACCCGCGGCGCAGCAACGCAATATTGATCTGCCATGCCCTGAGCGGTCATCACCACGCCGCCGGTTATCACAGCGAGGATGACAAGAAACCCGGCTGGTGGGACGAGTGCATAGGCCCGGGCAAACCCATCGACACCACCCGTTTTTTCGTGGTCAGCCTCAATAATATCGGCGGCTGCCACGGCTCAACCGGCCCCAGCTCCATCAACCCACTGACGGGTGAGGTGTGGGGTCCGGACTTCCCCAGCCTGCGGGCGCGCGACTGGGTTAACAGCCAGGCGCGGCTGGCCGACTATCTCGGCATCGATTGCTGGGCCGCCGTCATCGGGGGCAGCCTGGGCGGGATGCAGGCCATGCGCTGGTCGCTGGAATATCCCGATCGCATCCGGCACTGTATCGTCATTGCCGCGGCCATGAAATTGAGCGCGCAGAACCTCGCCTTCAACGAGGTGGCGCGGCAGGCCATCCTGTCGGATCCGGCGTTCGCGGACGGCCATTACCTGGAGCGCGGTACCCTGCCTGCCCGGGGCCTGGCGCTCGCCCGTATGGTGGGCCACATCACCTATCTTTCCGATCACGCCATGGCGAGCAAGTTCGGCCGCGACCTGCGCTCCGGCAGTTTTGAACAGGGCAATGAGGAGGACGTGGAGTTCCAGGTGCAAAGCTACCTGCGCTACCAGGGGAACCAGTTTTCCGGCAGCTTCGACGCCAACACCTACATGTTGATGACCCGCGCCCTCGATTATTTTGACCTGGCGCGGGAGTACGATAACGACCCCGTGAAGGCATTTCGCCACGCGCAATGCAGTTTCCTGGTAATCTCTTTTTCCACCGACTGGCGTTTCTCGCCGGCGCGCTCCAGGGAAATCGTGAACGCCCTGATTGCGGCGGACCGGCCGGTCACCTACGCTGAAATAGAGGCCGACGAGGGCCACGACGCCTTTCTCCTGCCGATACCCCGCTATATGGACGTGTTCTCCGCCTATATGCGCAGGGTAGGAGTGGAAGACTGATGCGTCTCGATCTCGCCCATATCCAGCGCTGGATCAAACCCGGGTCGAGGGTACTCGACCTGGGCTGCGGCAACGGCGAGTTCCTGCGGCTGCTCCAGGACCAGCGGCAGGTGCGTGGTACCGGTATTGAGATCGATGAGCAGGAAATCACAGCCGCCATCGCCCGCGGCCTCAACATTGTCGAGCAGAACCTGGACAAGGGCCTGGCGAACTTTCCCGACCAGAGTTTTGATACCGTGGTGATGGCCCACGCCCTGCAAGCCGTCCATTACCCGGATCGGGTGCTGGACGAGATGCTGCGAATCGGCCGCGAGTGCATTGTCACTTTCCCGAACTTCGGCCACTGGCGTTGCCGCCTTTTCCTGGGAACCCGCGGCCGGATGCCCATTTCGCGGTTTATGCCCTATAACTGGTATGACACCCCGAATATTCATTTTTGTACGGTAAAAGATTTCGAGGCGCTCTGTGAGACAAAAAATATCCGCATACTGGCCCGGGATGTGGTGGGCAATACCGAGCGACAACCGTTGCTCGCAAGCGCCTGGCCCAACCTGTTCGCCACAACCGCGATCTATCACATCACCCGTTGATATGAGCGCGCCCATCCGCCTGGCTCTGATACTGCTCGTGTTCCTGTCGGGTACCCAGTCAGCGCTGGCCCAGCAGTCGGAAATGTTCGGCCCCTACGAGTTGCTTTACAGCGTGGTCAACACCACTTTTCTGGCGCCCGAAGTCGCAGCCACCTACGGCATAGTCCGGGGCGAGCAGCGCGCGATACTGACCCTGGCGGTGCGCGAGCAGACCGCAGCCGTCGGCCAAACGCGCGGCATGGAGCTGAAGGGGCGCACCTGGGACCTGATCCAGAACCAGCCCCTGGAGTTTCTTGAAATTCGCGAAGGCCAGGCTGTTTACTACGTGGCGGACTTCAAGTTCATCGATGAGGAGTGGCGTTTTTTCGAAATTGAGTTCCGCCCGGAAGGCTCCTCGCAGACGTATACCTTCAAGCTCAAGCACCAACTGTACGAGGACCTGTGAGCAAGCCCGCACAGGACCGGGTCGTGGTGCTCGCCAGCGGCAATGCCGGCAAGCTGCGTGAACTGGCGGGCATACTCGCGCCGCTGGGCGTACAACTGCAATCCCAGGCGCGGTACCAGGTGCCCGCGGTTGAAGAAAATGGATTGAGCTTCGTCGAAAACGCCATTATCAAGGCCAGGGCGGCATCCAGCTACAGCGGGCACCCGGCCATAGCCGATGACTCCGGCCTGGAGGTCGACTTCCTCGACGGCGCACCGGGTATCCGTTCGGCCCGTTATTCCGGCGACGGCGACGCCGCCAACAACGCCAAATTACTGGCTGCGCTGGCCGGTTGCAGCGAAGAACAACGCAGCGCCAGATTCCAGTGCGCCCTGGTCTACATGCGCCACGCGCTGGATCCCATGCCCGTAGTCTGCCAGGCCAGCTGGGAAGGGCGAATTCTGGAAGCGCCCCGGGGCGAGAACGGGTTTGGCTACGATCCCCTGTTCTACGTGCCCGAGCATGGCTGCACTTCCGCCGAGCTGCCTGCGGAACTCAAAAACCGGATAAGCCACCGTGCCCGGGCCAGCGCCCTGCTGCTCGAGGCCCTGCGCCAACGCTGATGCAAGCCCTGCCCCTGGGTCTCTACATTCACCTGCCCTGGTGTGAACGCAAATGTCCTTATTGCGACTTCAACTCCCACGAAGCCAGGCATATCCCCGAGATGGACTACGTGGACGCCCTGCTGCTGGACCTGCAGGCCGATCTCGCCCTCGCCAGTGACCGCACAATTTCCACCCTGTTCATCGGCGGCGGCACCCCCAGCCTGTTTTCCGCGCAAGCCATCTCGCGTCTGCTGACCGGAATCGGCTCGATCATAGAGTTGTCTGATGCGCTGGAGGCCACCATGGAGGCAAATCCCGGCAGCGCCGAGGCCGACAAGTTCGCGGAATTCAGGGCCGCGGGTATCAACCGCCTGTCACTGGGAGTCCAGAGTTTCGACGACACATGCCTGCAGGCCCTCGGGCGTGTGCACAACAGCGACCAGGCGGTCGCTGCCATCGAGTACGCCCGCGCCGCTGGCTTTGGCAGCTTCAATATTGATCTGATGCACGGCCTGCCCGGACAGTCCATCGAGACGGCTAACCGGGACCTGCGCACCGCACTGGCCTTCGCTCCACCTCACCTGTCCTGGTATCAACTGACCATCGAACCCAATACTGTTTTTCACAAGCGGCCGCCGCTACTGCCGGTAGAGGATGCGCTGGCGGACATACAGGAGACCGGGGAACAACTTCTCGCGGCCGCGGGCTATGGCCAATACGAGGTGTCCGCCTACAGCAGGCCTGGATACGGTTGCCTCCACAACCTGAACTACTGGTCTTTCGGCGATTATCTGGGTATCGGCGCCGGTGCCCACGGCAAGGTCAGCTTCGCCGACGGGCGTATCCAGCGCTACGCGAAAAAGCGCCAACCCGAGGAGTATATGGCGGCATCGCCGGGTAGTTTCACCGCCAGTCGCCACCATCTAACCGCGCCGGATATCACCGGGGAGTTCATGCTCAACGCACTGCGCCTCAACGGGGGCTTCGACCTGGCGCTATTCAGCGCGCGCACCGGGCAGGACCCGGCGATTCTGGAAGACAGGGTGCGGCATTTTCAACGGCTGGGGCTATTGGAACTGGAAGGGGAACCGCGCGCACAACCCCACGCGAGGCGGATAAGAGCCAGCGCACTGGGCCGGCGCTTCCTGGACAGTATTGTCGCCGGCTTTTTTCCCGACTAGTCACGCTGGAATACAAGATCCCACACGCCGTGTCCCAGGCGTTCGCCGCGCCGCTCGAACTTCGTCAGCGGACGGCAGGCGGGCCTCGGCGCGAACTTCCCCTCACCAGACAGATTGCTCAGGCCTTCCTCGGCGGTAAGCACGGCCATCATCTGCAGCGCGTAATCCTCCCAGTCGGTGGCCAGGTGCAGGCGGCCGCCGGGCTTGAGGCGGGTGACGATCTGCGCAACCAGTGGCGGCTGGATCAGGCGCCGCTTGTTGTGCTTCTTTTTGTGCCAGGGATCGGGAAAAAATACCTGGACCGTATCGAGCGAACCCGGCGATATACAATCTCGCAGAATCTCAACAGCGTCGTGACAATAGGCTCGAATATTATTGACGCCCTGCTCGGACATGCTGTGCAAAAGCTTACCGACACCAGGACGATGTACTTCGATACCCACAAAGTTGGTGTCCGGCGCGGCGGCGGCCATCGCCACCAGGGATTGCCCCATGCCAAAGCCGATTTCGAGTACCCGCGGGCCGGCCCTGCCGAACACCGCGTCGAAATCCAGGATGCCATCCGCAGCTTCCAGGCCCCAGCGCTCCCAGTTCTGGTCGAAGGCGCGTTGCTGGCCCGGTGTCATGCGCCCCATGCGCAGGACATAGCTGCGAATAGGCCGTCTGGTGATGGTTTCGGTCACGGCGATAGCGCGCGCCAGCTCAGGCCAGCAGGTTCCAGCTGGCCGCCGCAAGACAGCCCCAGCCGGCGATGAAGGCCAGGCCACCCAGCGGGGTGACGGCGCCCAGCCAGCGCAAACCACTGATGCTCAGCAGGTACAGACTGCCGGAAAATATCACGATGCCAACGATGAACAACCAGCCGCTACTGCGCAGTAGCGCGCTCTGGGGATGGCTGAGGGCAATTACGCCCACAGCCAGCAGGGCGAGGCTGTGGTAGAAGTGATACTGCACCGCGGTCTGGAACACGCCCAGGGCGTAATCGTCCAGCCGATTCTTGAGTGCATGGGCGCCAAAAGCACCAAATCCGACAGCGAACATGCCGCTCAGGGAAGCAAGGGTAATAAAGAGTTTAGCCATGGGGAGAGTGTAACGCAGAAAGGGGCGGCAAACCCGCCCCTTGTGGATGGACTCAGGCTGACATTGCGGCCCGCAATTTCTTCATCGCGTTCTGTTCCAATTGCCGGATACGCTCAGCGGAGACGCTGTACCTTGCCGCGAGGTCGTGCAGGGTGGCTTTCTCATCCGCCAGCCAGCGCTGGGCGAGGATATCGCGACTGCGCTCATCGAGTTCGGCCAGCGCATGGTGTAAACGCTCTTCACTGCTCTCCTGCCAGTCGCTGGACTCCGCTACCAGGGCGGGGTCGGCGCTGTGGTCCTCGAGGAAAAACTGGGGCGCATGCCAGGCATTGTCATCGTCATCGGCAACGGGCGCATCATAGGCGAGATCACGACTGCTGAGGCGGCCCTCCATACGTTGCACTTCCTTTACATCCACCCCCAGCTCATCCGCCACCGCCCTGGCTTCGTCGGGGCTCAACCAGGCCAGGTCTTTCTTGGCACTGCGCAGGTTGAAGAACAGCTTGCGCTGGGCCTTGGTGGTCGCCACTTTGACTATGCGCCAGTTGCGCAGAATGTACTCGTGCATCTCCGCCTTGATCCAGTGCACGGCAAACGACACCAGGCGCACACCTTTTTCAGGATTGAAGCGCTTGACCGCCTTCATCAGGCCGACGTTACCCTCCTGGATAAGATCGGCTTCGGCCAGGCCATAGCCTGAATAGCTGCGGGCGATGTGCACGACGAAGCGAAGGTGAGACATCACCAGCTCCCGCGCCGCCGCCAGGCTGTCGTTGAAGTACAGGTCTTCCGCCAGCTCGCGCTCGCGCTCTGCACTGAGAATAGGGATAGTGCTGACGGCCTGGACGTACGCCGGGAGGTTGGCTCCGGGCACCATCTGGTCAATTGGCAGCAGACTTTTGCTCATTCTTTATCTCCATGTTTGACGAGCCATTTTAGCACTCATTGCATTAGAGTGCTAATCTCTGAAAAGTTCCCTGCGGCCCGAAAAAAGTTACTTTTTTTTCATTAAAAACAGTATGTTAGCAAGGCCAGCCGAAAAAGGGGCCGCATCGGGCCGGTTAACGTGGCTGGATCTCAACCAGGTGGCGCGCGACGGCCAACCAGGCGCCCGCAAGCCCCAGCATACCCCCGAGAATAATCAGGTTCAGGGCGCCCATGACGCCGAGCCCACGCAGCTGGAATTCGCTCTGGTAGAGGCGCGCGAGGTCGCTGACGGGCTCGCGCAGGAACCACAACGACCCGGCCACCAGCAGGCCGGCGAAGAGGCCGCCGCCAACCCCGTACCAGAGACCTGTATAGAGAAACGGCCGCCGCACAAAGGCGTTGCTTCCCCCCACCAGTTTGATGATCACAATCTCCTCACGGCGGCCCTCGATGGCCAGCCTGATGGTGTTGCCCAGGATCAGGAGTACCCCCACGACCAGCAGCACGGCCACCGCCAGTACGAGCCGGCGACCCAGTTCCATCAGGCTGTTAAGCCGTTGCAACCACTCCATATCCAGCACCGCCTGGGCCACGCCGGGATGCGACTGCAGTTCATCTCGCAAAGCGATGGCCGCCGCCTGTGCGGAACTGTCCGCCGGCGACACCAGTATCAGGTGCGGCAGGGGATTGCTGTCGAGGCTGTCCAGCACGTCGGCGAAGCCCGAGAGGGTGCGGAACTCCTCCAGCGCCTCCTGGCGCGACACAAAGCGGGTTTGGGCGATATCCGGTCGCTCGATCAACTCCTGCTGCAACTCCCGGGCCCGCTCGTCGCTTACCTCATCCTGCAGGAATAGTGATATCTGCGCCGGACTATCCCAGCTCACGCTGAGCTGACTGACATTATCCAGGGCCACGTCAAGACCCGTTGGCAACGCCAGGGCGATTCCGATAACCAGCCAGGTCAGGAGGCTGGTGCCGGGGTTGTCAATTACCCTGCTCATACTGTCGGCTGCCGACAGGCGATGATGTTGCAGCCACCCGTTGTAGCGCTCGCGCCAGCCGGTACGACTCTGGCTGGCGCCCTCGCGCCGTGGGGCAGACGAGCCGCGCCCGATCACGTTTTACTCCCCGCGACCAGTCGCCCCTCGCGCAGGGTGATAATGCGATGGCGCAGCCGGGAGATCAGGGCGAGATCGTGGCTTGCGATAAGTACGGTCACCCCCACCTGGTTAAACTCCTCGAACAGTTGCATGACTTCCGCGGAAAGAGCGGGATCGAGGTTGCCGGTGGGCTCATCGGCGAGCAGGATTTTCGGTTTGCCAACCACTGCCCGGGCGATTCCTACCCGCTGCTGCTCGCCGCCGGACAGGGTTACGGGCATCGCCCGCTCGCGGTCGAGGAGTCCCACCTTGTCCAGCGCGGCGCGTACCCTCCTGCCCACCTCGCGGTAATCATAGCCGGCTATAATCAGCGGCAGCGCCACGTTGTCGAATACTGTCCGGTCCAGCAGCAGGCGGTGGTTCTGGAAGACAACCCCGATATTCCTGCGGTGCCGCGGTACGCCGCGTGGGCCGATGCTGGCCAGATTCTGCCCGTCCACCAGCACCTGGCCACGGCTGGGGCGCTCCATCAACATAATCATGCGCAGCAGGGTGGTCTTGCCGGCACCGGAGTGGCCGGTGATAAACACCAACTCGTCCCGCCCGATGTCCACGGTCACTTCCCGCAGCGCGTCATGGCCCTCGCCATAGCGCTTGCTTACGCGGTCAAAGCTGATCATGCAGCGGCGTCTTCTCCCGCGAACAGGGCGTCAATGAACTGCCTGGCCTGAAATGGCCGCAGGTCTTCCACCGCCTCGCCCACGCCGACAAAGCGGATGGGCAGGGCGAGCTTTTTCGCAATCGCGAAAATCACCCCGCCTTTGGCGGTGCCGTCGAGTTTGGTGAGGGTGAGGCCTGAGACACCGACCCACTGCTGGAACTCCGCAGCCTGGGCCAGGGCGTTCTGGCCGGTGCCGGCATCGAGTACCAGCATGACCTCGTGGGGAGCGCTGGCGTCCAGCTTGCCCATCACCCGCACTACTTTTTTCAATTCCTCCATCAGGTTGTCCTTGTTGTGCAGGCGCCCGGCGGTATCGGCAATCAGGACATCCACATTGCGGGCCCGGGCAGCCTGTAGCGCGTCAAACAGCACCGACGCACTGTCCGCCCCGGTGTGTTGCGCGATTACCGGCACACCATTGCGATCACCCCAGACTTGCAACTGTTCTACGGCGGCGGCGCGAAATGTGTCGCCGGCGGCCAGCATCACCGATCGCCCCTCGTTGAGGTAGCGCCGCGCCATCTTGCCGATCGTGGTGGTCTTGCCAACGCCGTTTACCCCGACCATGAGAATGACATAAGGTTTTTTGCCCGAGACATCCAGCGCCTGCTCGCAGGGTTTGAGCAGTGCGTGCAACTCCTCCCGCAGGGCGGCGAGCAGGCCGTCGGCGTGGGTGAGTTCCTTGCGCGAAACCCGCTGCGTGAGGTGGCCAATGATGTCACGGGTCGCGTCCACTCCCACGTCTGCCAGTAGCAATCGCGACTCCAGTTCCTCCAACAGGTCTTCATCGATTTCCTTGCGGCCGAGAAAAAGGGTGCCCATTCCCTGCACCAGGTTCTCGCTGGTACGTCCCAATCCTCGCCGCAGGCGCGAGAAAAAGCCCTTTTTCGCCGGCTCCCCCGCTTCCCCGGGCGCAGCGGATTCGGCGGGTGCAGCGGCCTCAGTAGCGGCAGTTGTCTCGATCTCCACCGTTGCATCGGGCGCACGAACCGCCGGCTCCTGTTCCCCGGTTGCGGCTGCGGCTGCGGCTGCAGTTGCAGATTCCGTTTCAGGCGGAACAGATTGTTCCCCAGACACTTTCTTGCGTTTGAAAAATTTCATAATTGAAGCGCTTATTGTCGTGCTAGAGTGCTCACAGGCGAGCGCCTGCAAAAAGACGACTATCCTAACATCCTTGCACAAAGCGACGAAATGGCCAGATCCGGCAACCGCCCCAAACATCTCAGCACCCTGCGGATCATCGGCGGCCAGTGGCGGGGGCGTAAGCTCACCTTTACGCCCGCCCCGGGCCTGCGCCCCACCAGCGACAGGGTGCGCGAAACCCTGTTTAACTGGCTGAGCCCCTGCGTGCATGGCGCCCGCTGCCTGGATCTGTTCGCGGGCAGTGGTGCGCTGGGTCTCGAGGCCCTGTCCCGGGGAGCCGCCAGCTGTGATTTTGTAGACAGCTCCGCGGCGGCGCTGCGCCAGATAGTGCAGCACCTGCAAGCAGTGGGTGCAACTGACCTGGCCCGCTGCCATCCGCTGCCCGCCGCGACTTTCGTGGAATCCGCACAGTCGCCATTCGACATCGTATTCATCGACCCGCCGTTCGGCAAAGGCCTGGTCGACCCTGTCTGTGCGCAGCTGGCCGACCGGGAACTGCTGGCCGATGGCTGCTTTATCTACGTGGAGACCGCGGTACGGGATCCGCAGCCAAATGTACCCCTGAACTGGTTGCCACACAGGGAGAAGGTGGCCGGCGAAGTCGCCTACCGGCTGTACGTCAAGGGCGGCTGACGGTGGCGGTCACTGCGCTCGAGAACTCGATCATCCCGCGCGGGGTTTCGTTGTGGCGTCCCTGCAAATTGTTTACCATCCAATGCTCACGCCGCCAAAACAGGCCTGCCTCATGCGCACCCACTCCGTCATCTACCCGGGTACCTTCGATCCCATTACAAACGGCCATGTGGATCTTACGGAAAGAGCCGCCCGCCTGTTCGACCGGGTCGTGGTCGCGATAGCTCACAGCGCAAAAAAAGCGCCGATGTTCTCCCTCGAAGAGCGCACTGAGCTGTGCCGGGCATCCCTGTCACACCTGGACAATGTCGAGGTGGTGAGCTTCAACAACCTGCTGATCGATTTTGCCAAAAGCCAGGGCGCCAGCTGCGTACTGCGCGGGCTGCGGGCAGTGGCGGATTTTGAGTATGAGTTCCAGCTGGCAAACATGAACCGGGCTATGTACCCGGCCTTCGAGAGTATTTTCCTGACTCCTTCCGAGCATCTTGCCTATATTTCCAGTTCGCTGGTGAGGGAGATAGCCGCACTGGACGGAGACATCAGCCCCTTCGTTCCGGAGCCGGTGAACCGGGCAATTCGCGAGCGCTATCCCAACACCTGAACGCGGGCTCGCCGGGGTGTTTGAGTTCTACAAAACCCCGCGGGGCGTGCGGTGCCCGGCAGTTGCCCAGGGCGAATCCCCGGGATTGATCTGGCCTTGACTCTATTGCCCGGCTACTGCGCGGCCTCGGCCTCGGCAGCCGCAGCCTTTCGCTGCTCGTGTTGCTCGATGTCCCTGTTGGTATAGCCCGACTGCCGGCAACCGAGGCAGCGCACGAAGGTCTGCTCGCCTGGGCCGAGAATCAGCGTATCCGCCGCATCACCGGCATTGCCCGCCATCAGGGTAAAGGGCAGGCTCGCCAGCCACAGGACCGTGCCGCCGGCGGTCAGGACCAGCCCAATAGGCCGCGCTACAACAAAATCACCCAACATCGCAAAAGCATTCGGATTCTCATCGACAGCCCCATCGCGACCGACCGTGGCGGAGCTCTGAGCCCAGAGCGACTGCGGCAGCATAAGACAGGCGATCATCAGTGCGGTGCACAAGCGGCTGGCGTCTGACATTTTTTTCATATTTTTCTCCCGGGTTATCACCCCGTTTTCCCCTACTGCGCTTCAGTTTAGCCCCATCACCGCTGGCAGGTCACGCAGAAAACTGTAGTTCGTTGACCCTGGCGAATCTCCCGCAAGCGGGCACCGCAACTCTTGCAGGGCTCGCCGCCACGACCGTACACGTAGAGCTGCTGGGCAAAGTACCCCGGCTTGCCGTCACCGCCGACAAAATCACGCAAGGTGGTTCCACCCTGCTCTATAGCCGAAGTAAGCACTTGCTTTATGTTGTCTGCGAGAACCCTGTACCGGGTTCTGGATATGCGTCCGGCGGCGCGCCGGGGGTCCACCCCGGAAATAAACAGCACCTCGTTGGCGTAAATATTACCGACCCCCACGACAGTCCTGGCGTCCATGATGAAGCTTTTGACCGGGCAGGATCGCCCCCGCGAGCGGCGATACAGTAGATCCCCGTCGAAATCGGGAGACAATGGTTCCGGCCCAAGTTGGCCGAGCAGCACGTGTTGTTCCCCCGGCTCCAGCCAGAGAAAGCAACCGAAGCGCCGGGGGTCGTGATAGCGCAGGCAGGCGCCTGACTGCAGCAGGATATCTATATGGTCGTGCTTACCCGGGGCCTGCCCGGCGTCCACTACCCGCAGCGAGCCGGACATGCCGAGGTGAACCAGCAGGCTGCCGGCTGCCGTCCTGAACAGCAGGTATTTCGCGCGCCGCTCTATCGTCTCGATCTTCTGTCCGGCGATGACCCGGGGGAGTTGTTCCGGCACCGGCCAGCGCAACCTGGATTCCCGCACCAGGAGGCGCTTCACGACCTGGCCCTCGCAATAGGGAGATACGCCCCTGCGAGTCGTTTCAACTTCTGGTAGTTCCGGCATGGTTTCCTGGCCCGGGCTTGAGTGCTGGCCGGTCAGCCTGCACCGGCTTGCACGCCGGCGCAAGCCCCGTCAAGAAGATGTGTCGCGAGTGGACTTTTGCTTCACCGCGCCCCGCATACCCCGGGACGAGTCCTGCGCAAGCGACAGCCTTCCCCATAACGCAAAAACCCCGACCAGGGCCGGGGTTCTTGCAAAGCATGCAATAAAGGGCAGGCGGTTACTTGATCTTGCCTTCCTTATACATGACGTGCTTGCGTGCCACCGGATCGTACTTTTTCATTTCCAGCTTGTCGGGGGTGGTACGCTTGTTCTTGTCAGTGGTATAGAAATGCCCAGTACCGGCTGACGAGTTCATTCTGATCTTGTCTCTCATCGCAGTTCTCCCTTAAACCTTTTCACCGCGGGCGCGGATTTCGCTCAGCACCTGCTCAATACCGTTCTTGTCGATAATACGCATGCCCTTGCTCGAGACGCGCAAACTCACAAAACGCTTTTCCGACTCTATCCAGAAGCGGTGATGATGCAGATTCGGCAAAAAACGGCGACGTGTGCGGTTTTTCGCGTGTGATACATTGTTTCCTGTAACCGGTCGCTTGCCGGTTACCTGACATACTCTAGCCATGGTCTTGTCGCTCCCAAAAGTTCGCGGGATTTCAGTGAAAAATGAGGTCAGGGTGGGCGTAAAAGAAGCCCCTGCCGCGCAGAGCGCGACTTTATAACAGAACCCCCTGGCCATATCAAGCGAAAGATTTGAGCGCCGCAAAGGCCGTGGAAGCCGGCGACGGCCGGCGTAGCTGCCTGGACGGATGTCCCGCGGACCTGGTCGCGGCCGCATATACCGGCGAGGGTTATTCCCGACCCTCTTTACAGCAGCCCTTCCTGGGCAAAGGAAAACTCCCTCCCCCGGCCGACAATGACATGGTCCAGGACCCGTATATCAAGCAGGCCGAGTGCCGCGCTGAGGCGCTCGGTAATGCGCCGGTCCGCCGCACTCGGCTCTGCCACGCCGGAGGGGTGGTTGTGGCCAAAAATTACCGCGGCTGCCCGATGCTGCAGGGCCCGGATGGCTACCTCACGGGGGTAAACTGCCGCGCCATCCAGGGTGCCGAAGAACAGGTCCTCGCAACACAGGACCCGGTGTTGGCTGTCCAGGAAGATACAGCAGAAAACTTCCCGGTTGTGGGAACCCAGGTGATACTGCAAAAATCGCAGGGTTTCCCCGGGGCTGGACAGGACATCGCTGGCCTTGACCACTTGCAGGGCCTGGCGGCGCGCCATTTCCATAGCAGCCTGCAGTTGGGCGTACTTGGCGCTGCCGACGCCGGGGCAGGCCAGCAAGCGAGGGCTTTCGACTCGCATCAGCCCGGCCAGGCCACCAAATTGCTCCAGCAGTTCACAGGCCAGGGTCAGAACGCTGCAGTCGCGATAGCCGGTGCCCAGCATCACCGCCAGCAGTTCTGCGTCAGACAGCGACTGGACGCCGCGTTCCAGCAGTTTTTCACGCGGGCGCTCGCCCTCCCGCCATTGCGCATTACCCATGCCACTCCTCCCTGAGTTCGGCCGGACGCGTGTGTCAAATCCGCTAACGGAGTGGTATCTTTCCACTCCTTTTGGCTATTTTCCCAATTCGGGCGTGTGAATGGCACATCTTTTCAATCGCAATATACTGCTGGGCATCAGCGGAGGGATCGCCGCCTACAAATCGGCGGAACTGGTGCGCCAACTGCGGGAGCGCGGCGCCACGGTGCGCGTCATCATGACGCGTGGCGCCCGCGAGTTCATTACGCCGCTCACCCTGCAGGCTCTTTCGGGAAACCCGGTACACACCGAATTGCTCGATACCGAGGCCGAGCTCGGCATGAGCCATATCGAGCTGGCCCGCTGGGCGGACCTGCTGCTGATTGCACCCGCCACTGCGGATTTGCTGGCACGGCTGGCCAGCGGCCGCGCCGACGACCTGCTCACCACCGTTGCCCTGGCCACCGCGGCGCCGCTGCTGCTGGCCCCGGCCATGAACCAGCAGATGTGGCGGGATCCCGCCACAGCCGCCAATATGGATACGCTTCGCTCTCGCGGCTGCCAGGTAGTGGGCCCCGCCAGTGGTGAGCAAGCCTGCGGCGACGTCGGCCCGGGTCGCATGGAGGATCCCCAGGCCATTGCCGCCGCGGCTGCGGGACTTTTCGAGAATGGCTTGCTGGCGGGCAAACGGGTTGTTATTACCGCCGGGCCAACCCGCGAAGCCCTGGACCCCGTGCGCTACATCTCAAATCACAGTTCGGGAAAGATGGGTTACGCCCTGGCCCAGGCGGCAATAGATGCAGGGGCCCAAACGACCCTGGTCAGCGGGCCGGTGAACCTGGCTGCACCATCCCACGCCCGGCTGTTGCCGGTAGAAAGCGCCAGCCAGATGTTGGATCAATGTCTTCAACTGCTACCTGAATGCGACATTTTTATCGCCTGTGCCGCAGTGGCCGACTATCGGCCGGCCTCGGTTGAGCAACAGAAAATCAAGAAAGGCCCGGAACAGATAACACTGCAACTGGTGCGCAACCCCGATATCGTGGCGACTGTCGCAGCCAGTGAGCCACGGCCCTTTACAGTAGGCTTTGCGGCGGAAACCACGGCATTGCTGGCTCATGCGCAAGACAAAATGCTGCGCAAGGGTCTCGATATGATCGTTGCCAACGACGTATCCGACCGCTCTATCGGCTTTAATAGTGACAATAACGAGGCCACCGTCCTGTGGCCTGGCGGCGAGCAGGCACTGCCGCTGACGGGCAAAGGCGCTATGGCGCGGATGATTGTCGAGCTGATTGCGAAACGGCTTGATTCGCAGTGATCGCCGGGAATAAGTCGATTTTCACATTTAAGTGTCGCACCCTGCGTAATATCATTGCTCCCTTATAAATAAGAAGCCGGACCAAACAGCGGAATGTTAAAGCGAAAGACAAACGGGGCGCAAAAACCGGGTAGCGGTAAGCCGGCCAGCACCAGTAATCTGCAGGGCATCGCCGCCAGCGGAAACGCGCTGTATCGGATAGCCGCCATCGCGCTGATGGCCGCGCTGACCTTGCCCACCCTGGGTTTTGCCTACCTGATGCTGATTCGCGAACCCGCCGTGCATGAAAAGCAGATGGATCGCCTGGCAGGCTCATTCGCCACCCAGCAGGCGACAAGTGTGCACCAGCTCATCTCCGGTATCCGGAACCGCATGGAGGGAGCTGCGAAATCTCCCCTGGCCATGTCAGCCATAGCCAGTGAATCCGACGATGACATCGGCCTGGTGGAACAGGCAATGCTGGATTATTTCCCGGAAGTCATCAGCCTCAGGATCATCGCCGTTGGCGATATGGGTACCGCGGATTTCGAGGAAGGCAGCCAGGGATTGCGCAACCACATAGAGATTGACCTGGTGCGGCGCACCGCGTCCGGGGAGTCCACGCAACCCGAATCCTACCAGTTCGAGGGTCGCTGGCTGACATCTCTTGCGGCGCTGGTAACCCACCCCCGGGTTACCAATCGCCGCGCGGTGATAATCGCAAGCATCTCCAATGAACTGCTGTCGGAACAGCTCAAATCGCTGGACATCAGCGCTGGTAAATTCGCACTGGAGCAGGTCTACGTCGGCGCAAATGGCGAGCGCAGTAACACCATCGCAATGGCCGGCAGTGGCAACAGTGACAGCTATGCCCGCAGTGTCAAAATCCCGGATACCTCCTGGCTTGTGACCTTCACCCCATCGCAGGCCCTGCTCACTGAATTGAGCCTCAGCCCACAGCCGCTGCTGTGGGTGCTCGCGCTGTGTTTCCTTGCTGTTTTGGGAGCGGTGCTTTTCATGGTCCTCATGTTCACCCGAACCCTGGAAACGCAAATCAACAAGGTTATTTCCGCGGCCGACGTGAAATCGCCACTTGAATTGTCTATCCCCGGGCTCGTGTCAATCGCCAAACAGCTGCGTCGAGCCACCCTGCGCACCCTGCGCCAGAATTTCGCGGGCACAGCGGGTGAAGCATCCAATGGCCAGATCGACGTCCCGCAGCGCAGAAGCACAGACTACGTAAACCCGATGTTCCAGTCGGCAAAAATCCTGGATGACGAAGGCGATGACCACGCCGGACCGGGCTTGAAGCCGGCGGGAGGAGCTCCGGCTGAATCCGCAGCTACCGGGCGCCATGGCAATTTTCCGGCGCATATCTTCCGGGCCTACGATATTCGCGGCAACGCAACCAGTGAATTGAACGACGCGCTGGTTACCCTCATCGGCAAGGCTATTGGCAGTATTGCGGGAGACATGGGCGAGCAGACCCTTATCGTGGGCTGCGATGGCCGCAAGTCCAGCCCGCGGATCAAGACGGCCCTGGTCAAGGCGTTGATGGAGAGTGGCCGGGACGTCGTGGATATCGGGCTGGTACCCACGCCGCTGCTCTACTTCGCGACCCGACACCTGAACTACAAATCCGGCATCATGATCACCGGCAGCCACAACCCCGGTGACGATAACGGGATGAAAATCGTTCTGAAGGAGAAAACCATCGCCGCCGGCGGCATCCGGCAGATCCAGGAACGAATAGTAAAGGGTGATTTCAGCACCGGCAGCGGGCGCCTGATTAGGGAAGACATCGTCTCCGACTATACCGACGAATTGCTCAGTGATATCGCCATCGCGGTGCCGCTCAAGATCGTAATCGACGCGGGCAATGGTGCCACCGGCGGCATCGCTCCGCGCCTGTTCGAAGATCTGGGCTGCGAAGTCGTGCCCATGTACTGCGAAGTGGACGGCGACTTCCCCAACCACCCACCGGATACCAGCGACGAGGACAACCTCGAGGACCTGATTGAGGCCGTCAAGCGCGAGGAAGCTGACTTCGGAGTGGCCTTCGACGGCGATGGCGACCGCCTCGCGGTAGTCACTTCCAGCGGCAGGATCGTGCGCTCCGATGTACTCCTGATGATTTATGCGAAGGATGTCGTTTCCCGCAACCCGGGCGCGGATGTGGTGTTCGACGTCAAGTGCAGCCGCAACCTGACCCAGTTGATCACCCGTTACGGCGGCCGCCCCGTACTGTGGAAAACAGGCCATGCCTTCATGAAGGAAAAAATGGTGGAAACCGGAGCCCTGCTGGGTGGTGAGTTCTCCGGGCATATGTTCTTTGGCGAGCGCTGGTACGGCTTCGACGACGGCATGTACGCCGCCGCCCGGCTCGCGGAGATACTCAGCACCCACGGCGACAGCCTGGACGACACCATTGCCAGTTTTCCGGCGACCGTGAATACCCCCGAGATTCTTATTTTCGTGCCGGAGAGCGACAAATTTGAGCTTATGGATCGAATTGTCCGCACCGCGGATTTCTCCACGGGCAAAATAAACAACCTCGACGGGATACGGGTGGATTTCACCGATGGCTGGGGCCTGGTGCGCGCTTCCAATACCAGCCCCGCGCTGACAGCGCGGTTTGAGGCCGATACCGAAGAGGCGCTCGAGATCATCAAAGCCGAGTTTCGCGCCCAGATCGCACTGGTCGAACCCGGCCTGAAACTCAATTTTTAAATCCGTGGCCCTGTACGCCCCGGGCTCAACAACAGGTTAAGCCAATGTCACTCAGTCGCTCAGCTGCTCTCAATATCGCCAATGTGCTCACCGAGGCGCTGCCCTACATCCAGCGTTTCACGGGTAAGACCATTGTGGTCAAATTCGGCGGCAACGCCATGGTCGACCCCGAACTGCACGAAAGCTTCGCACGGGACGTGGTGCTGATGAAGCTGGTGGGGATGAACCCGGTTGTAGTCCACGGCGGCGGCCCCCAGATCGGTGCTTTGCTGGCAAAGCTTGATATCGCTACCGAGTTCGTCAACGGTATGCGGGTAACCGACGCCCAGACCATGGATGTGGTGGAAATGGTACTCGGTGGCAGCGTCAACAAGGAGATCGTCACGTCGATTAACCGCAACGGCGGCAAGGCAATCGGGGTAACCGGCAAGGACGGCGGAATGATTCGTGCCCGCAAGATGACTGTCAGCAGGCACAGCCCCGAGCTGAACGCCTCGGAGATCATTGATATTGGCCATGTCGGCGAGGTGGAGGAGATCGATACAGAAGTGCTCAGGGTGATCCTGGACAGCAACTTCATACCCGTCATAGCACCTATCGGTTCCGATGCCAGCGGCACCACCTATAACATCAACGCCGACCTCGTCGCGGGCAAACTCGCCCAGGTGCTGGCGGCTGAAAAACTGATGTTGCTCACGAACGTCGCCGGCCTGCTCGACAGGGAGGGGCAGGTGCTCACCGGCCTGAGCACGACCGAGGTGGATGAACTTATCGCCGACGGCACCATCAGCGGTGGCATGCTGCCGAAAATAGCCTGCGCCCTGGACGCGGTAAAATCCGGCGTGGCCAGCGCCCACATTATTGACGGCAGGGTGCCCCATGCCGTGCTGCTCGAGACGTTTACCAACGAGGGTATCGGCACGCTGATTACCAATAGCCGCCAATAATTCATTCCGTCGGCAAAAAACTCGGCTCATTACACCCAGACTTATTGCAGGCTTGGCGGGTAATCGCTAGCATTGCCTGATTACACGTCTAACCGCGGAACGTCATGCCACCCAGAAACTCCCAACGGCGTCAGCAAATCCTAGAAGCTCTCGCCGAGATGTTGGAGGCCAGCCCGGGCAGTCGCATCACCACCGCAGGGCTCGCCCGCCAGGTTGGCGTTTCAGAGGCTGCCCTCTACCGCCATTTCCCCAGCAAGTCAAAAATGTTCGAGGGCCTGATAGAGTTTATCGAAGAGACCCTGTTCACCCGTATCAAAATGATCCTCAACGAGGAGCGCACCGCAGCCCAGCGCTGTGAGAAAATGCTGACCTTGCTGCTGACATTCACCGACCGCAACCCGGGAATCACCCGCATCCTGACCGGTGACGCCCTGGCCGGGGAAACCGAGCGGCTGCACCTGCGCGTGGCCCAGCTTTTTGACCGGTTCGAAACCCAGATCAGGCAGGTTATCAGGGAAGCTGAAATGCGTGAGGGCCTGCGCCCCGTAATTCCGCTGCCCGCCGCCGCCAATCTACTGATGGCCACAGCCGAGGGCCGCATTTCGCAATATGTTCGCAGCGGCTTCCAGCGCTCACCCATGGCGGACTGGCCGCAGCAGTGGGAGCTATTGATGCAGGGTTTCTTCCGGGAAGCGATAAGCCAGCCCATCGCGGGGCAGGCCAGTTCGATAGTCAGTTAGGCGGTCAGCGGCGGGAGCCGGCCTCCTCCTTTTCCCGCTCTGCCTGCTGCTTGACGAGCAGGGCCTGGCGCAGCTCCACCACCTCCAGTAACATCCCGAAACGCGCGATATCCTGATCGTACGCCTCTGAGACTTCCTCTATCTCCTGCTCGCGATCGTTGATCGAGCGGTCTGTCGATTCGATTTCCGACTGGATGTCCTCTATTGCTGTAATGCGGGCAATGTCGACCTGCTGCCCGCTGCGCTCCAGGTCCGCCGCCTGTGCCTGGAAGGTTTCCACCTGTTGTTTGAGGGTGCGCTTGTTACCCTTGAGAATACTCATGCGAATACGCAATTCCCGCAGTGCGCGCTCCTTGGCCGCTTCGATATCCGCCACCGTGCTGTAACGCAACAACAGGGACTCGTCCCACTCCCGCAATCGCTGCTCCTCGGCGCTGGCAGCGGCCTCCAGCTCCTGTTGGGCATTGAGCACCTTTTTTTCTTCGTCGGTGAGTTCGCGCGGCACAACCCGGACAACCACTCCATCCCTGTTGAGGATTTCATAGCCCCGACCGACGAACTGGGCCGGCACCTGGTAATCCACCACGGTGACCCCGTCGGCGTTGGTGTAACGGTACAGATTGGCCGCCACCGTCAACGGTGCCAGCAGCAGGGTCAGGGTGAAAACCACCTGGATTTTATTGGCTGTGCTCATCATCGGGTCAATATAGAGGCTGCGCTGGATCGGGACAAGTCAGACCCCGTATCTCTGTCGGTATTCCTTCATCGCCTGCAACGATTGCTGCATATCTGCGTCCCCCGCCTCCAGGTAGGCGATAATGTGATTCATATCGATGATACTCAACACCGGGACGGCATGCGCCTGCTCGAGCTCCTGGATAGCCGACAGCTCGCCGGCGCCACGCTCCTGCCGGTTCAGGCCCACGGCAACCCCGGCCAGCCGGGCGCCCGCCTTGTCGATCATGGCGATCACCTCGCGAACCGCGGTACCCGCGGTAATCACGTCGTCGATTATGAGCACCCTGCCTCGCAGGGGAGCACCGACCAAAACACCACCTTCCCCGTGGCTTTTAGCTTCCTTGCGGTTATAAGCGAACGGGATATCAATGCCGTGATGATCGGCCAGGGCCACTGCGGTGGCGGTGGCCAGCGGAATGCCTTTGTAGGCAGGGCCCAGCAGAATATCGAACTCAATGCCGGAATCCACGATTCGCCGGGCGTAGCAACGACCCAGCTCAGCAAGCGCCCGGCCGCTACAAAATGCGCCCGCATTGAAAAAATAGGGGCTTATTCTGCCGGATTTAAGTGTAAACTCGCCAAACTTGAGCACCTCGTGTTGCCGCGCCAGCTCGATGAAATCACGTTGGTAGGAATGCATTTCGGAGAAAGGTCCTTATATCAGGCTTTGTATTCCTTAAAATCAACAGATAAAATGCCCGCACACTTGGAAATGCCCGCTTGATAACCAGCTCTACCTGGATCGACACTGTCGGTGGTAGACACTACAAGCAATTGGCGGCATTGCCTGCAACTTTCTAAATTGGATTTGTACCCGGGCGCCCCGGTTATCAGGCTGCCGGTTCCCCGGCGCTGGCCGCGCCATGATACACGCTCTCATTGCTAGGAGCTATGAATGAGAATCATCAGTTTCAGTGCTGACGGCATTATAAATGCCGCAGAAAAAGGATTCTACGACTGGCTGAGCGAGCAGGACGCAGACTTTATTTGCGTTCAGGATTTGCGCTGTTCCGAGTACGATCTACAGGACAACAAGTTCTTTCCCCAGGACTACAACGCCTACTTCCTCGATGACATTGATGGCAAGGCGAACGGCGTGGCTATCTACTGCCGCAAATTGCCCAAGGCCATTATGACAGGTCTTGGATTCGCCGACTTCGACATGGAGGGCCGCTATATCCAGGCAGATTTTGAGAATCTGAGCATCGGCTGTCTGCTCGCCCCCCCCGCTGAAAGCGGTAACGCCGAGCAACTGGCTCGCAAAATGGCGTTTTTCGAGCAGTTGGGCGGCCATTTGCAGAAAGTGCGCAACAAGCGCCGGGAATTCATCATCTGCGGCAATTGGCAGCTCGCCTATTCCGCCGCCGACGTACAGGACACCGCCCGCAACAGCAACTCACCCGGCTTTCTGACCGAGGAGCGCCAGTGGATGAATGAACTGCTCGAATCCGGCTACATAGACGCCTTTCGGGAGGTCAACTCGGATCAGGACGAATTCAGCTGGTGGCCGGAAGGCGATCGCGACAACAATGGCTGGCGCACCGACTTCCATCTTATCTCGAAGGGGCTGCAGTACACCGTCGATTACGGTGCGATATACAAGAACAGGGAGTTCTCCACCCACGCCCCGGTTATCATGGATTACGATATCGAGCTGTAGCCAGGCACTCAGAGCACGCCCGCGGGGTCGGGCGCGCTCAACTTCGCACCCCGCCTAACCGGCCAGAGCTTCCTTCTGCTTCGCAATCAGCTGGTTGATACCCTCTGACGCCAGATCGAGCATGTTGTCCAGTTCCGCCCTGGCGAATGGGGCTCCCTCAGCGGTACCCTGCACTTCAATAAAACCGCCCGACTCTCCCATGATGACGTTCATGTCGGTATCCGCCGCCGAGTCTTCAAGGTAATCCAGATCCAGTACAGGCACACCCTTGAAAACACCTACTGACACTGAGCCGACCATCTGGATCAGGGGGTCCCGCGTTAACAGTTTTTCGCGCTGCAGGTGGTTGATCGCATCAACCAGTGCGACACAGGCTCCGGTGATCGCGGCGGTTCGAGTGCCGCCGTCCGCCTGGATTACATCGCAGTCGACGGTAATGGTGTACTCGCCCAGCAGGGAAAGATCCACAGCGGCGCGCAGTGAGCGCCCGATCAGACGCTGAATCTCAACCGTTCGGCCGCCCTGTTTGCCACGACTTGCCTCGCGGGCCATGCGGGTCCCGGTAGAACGGGGCAACATGCCGTACTCCGCGGTAATCCAGCCGCGTCCCGCGCCGCGCATGAATCGCGGCACGCCCTGCTCTACAGAGGCGGTACAGATCACCTGGGTCTCGCCAAAGCAAATCAGCACCGAGCCCTCGGCGTGGCGGGTGAAGTTACGGGTAATCGTGATATCCCGCATCTGGGTTGGCTCGCGGCCACTGGGTCTTTGCATAAATCGGCTCCGGTTGTCTGATCGCGCAGTATACGCATCGCGACAGGACTGGCCAGCTCTGTAAGCACCGTTGACAAGCTGCTACACTTCCGGCCACCTAATTATTGCCGGGGTTCGCAGTAATCCACATGATCCACAGCATGACCGCCTTCGCTCGGGAAAGCGCAGCCACCGACCAGGGTATCCTTACCGTCGAGTTGCGCTCGGTAAACCACCGCTACCTGGACTGCACTTTCAAGTTACCCGATGCGTTGCGCCCGCTGGAGTCGAAACTGCGGGAGCAGGCAGGCGCCGCCATGGCCCGCGGCAAAATCGACTGCCTTATTCGCCTGCAGGGCCATCCCTCCCAGGCGGGGGCGCTGCACGTCAACAAGGAACAGCTCCACAGACTGCAGGAGGCCACCCTCCTGGTAGCCGCCCAGTTGCAGGAAATTCGCCCCCCAACAGCGCTGGAAGTCCTCCAGTTTCCCGGTATCTGCAGCGCCGACGAACACTCCGAAGAGCATTTGCAGGCGGCCGCACAGGCTCTGTATCGCACAACCATCGAAAACCTGCGGGCCAACCGCCAGCGTGAAGGTGAAAAGCTGGCCGCGCTGGTGCTGGACCGGCTACGGCAGGTCGAGACGATAGTAACCGCGACCCGCCAGCTGCTACCCGCCCTGATGCAGCAGCAACACGATCGCATCGTCGCACGCATCGCCGAACTGGAAATAGACGTGGACCACAACAGGCTGGAACAGGAACTGGTGCACCTGGCGCAGAAAGCGGATGTGGAGGAGGAGCTGGACCGCCTCGAGACCCATATCACAGAAGTGCGACACGCCCTTGAAAAAGGCGGCCCCTGCGGGCGGCGACTGGACTTCCTGATGCAGGAGCTGAACCGGGAAGCCAATACCCTGTCGTCAAAATCAACCGCCAGCAGCACCACCCTTAACGCGGTGGAACTGAAGGTTCTGATTGAGCAGATGCGCGAGCAGATCCAGAATATCGAATAACAGGGTCACAGCCCGGCCAGCCCCCGATACAGGACATCCATGAGCAGCACAGGAACACTCTACACCGTATCAGCCCCCTCTGGCGCCGGTAAGACCAGCCTGGTCAACGCCCTGATCCAGCGCTGCTCCGGGCTGAGAGTCTCGGTCTCCCACACCACTCGGCCCATGCGCCCGGGCGAGGAAGACGGCGTCAACTACCACTTCATCGATGGGGAAATCTTTCGCGATATGCTGGCACAGGGCCAGTTCCTGGAGCATGCCCAGGTTTTCGGCAATCTCTACGGCACCTCCCGTACCTGGGTTGAGCAGCAGCTGGACGCGGGCACTGATGTCATTCTTGAAATCGACTGGCAGGGCGCGCAACAGGTTAAACTGCTGCTGCCGAAAACCCAGGCTATTTTCATTCTGCCCCCCTCCAGGGCGACACTGGAACAGCGCCTTACCGCCCGGGGCCAGGACGACAGTGCGATTATCGCGGCGCGCATGGCCGAGGCGGTGGAAGAGATGTCACACTACGTTCAAGGGGATTACCTGGTGGTAAACCAGGACTTTGACGAGGCCCTCGCCCAGTTGCAGTCCATCGTCACCTGCCAGCGCCTGCGCACTTCCCGCCAGAAAGTGGAACTGGAGCAATTGCTGCGGGACCTGCTCAACTGAAACACGGCTGACCGGAGAAACCCCGGGCGCCGACGGCGCGAAACTCGGGGGTGAGAGCCTGTGAAAGTACCAATAAGCGGTGTACTCCACACTGGACGCGGCACGGGTGCTTTGGGGTATAATTCCCGGTTCCGTTGGCCACTGCAAATCAGCCGGCAAGACGCCGTAGCCCGCCCGCCCCCCGGGGGGTGGACGAATCGGCGGTTCTATCAATTTGTAAATTGTGCCGCCCGGCCGTTTCCGGTTCGTGGCCGCCACACTCAATATGGGAAGTACTGAACAATGGCACGTGTAACCGTTGAAGATTGTCTGGAACATGTCGCGAACCGTTTCGAACTGGTCATGGTAGCCAGCAAGCGGGCGCGCCAAATGGCCACAGGCGGCAAGGACCCGATGGTCCAGGAAGAGTCCGACAAACCCACGGTTATAGCCCTGCGCGAAATCGCGGAAGGACATATCACCCCCGATATCCTGCTGCGCGAGGACGAACTGGATGCCGAACAGGAACTCGCTGACGTAATGGAGGCCAGGGAGGCCCTGTAATTCCACCACGGGCATCCGTGGCCGGGACCACCGATTGACGATGCAGACCATTGATGCCCTTGACACCACGCTCCGAAGTTATCTCAACACCGAGCAGACCAACCACGTAAAGCGCGCCTATTTTTTCGCGGAGCAGGCACATTTCGGCCAGCTTCGTCGCAGTGGCGAAGACTATGTTACCCACCCGCTGGCGGTAGCCGGCATCCTCGCCGACATGCACATGGATCACCAGAGCCTGATGGCCGCCATGCTGCACGATGTCATCGAGGACACGGGCATCCCCAAAATCGCCATCGGCAAGCAATTCGGACCAACCGTAGCGGAGCTGGTCGACGGGGTCAGCAAACTGACCCAGATGGAATTTGAGACCCTGGAAGAGAAACAGGCGGAAAATTTCCAGAAAATGGCGCTGGCGATGGCTCGCGATATCAGGGTCATTCTCGTCAAGCTGGCCGACCGGCTGCACAACATGCGTACCCTGGGCGTGCTCCAACCCAGCAAGGCTCGCCGCATCGCGCGGGAAACCCTGGACATCTACGCGCCTATAGCCATGCGGCTGGGCATGAATACGGTACGCATGGAGTTTGAGGATCTCGGCTTCAACGCGCTGTACCCCATGCGGGCAAGACGCATTGACGCCGCGCTCCGCAACGCCCGGGGACACCGCAAGGAGCTGGTGGACAAGATCAGTCACCAGATTGAAACCACCCTGGCCCAGGAGGGTCACGAGGTCGAGGTGGTGGGCAGGGAAAAACACCTGTACAGCATCTACAAGAAAATGAAGTCCAAGCGTAAATCCTTTTCCGAAATCATGGATATTTACGCGTTCCGCATCGTCGTCGATTCGGTGGACACCTGCTACCGGGTGCTGGGCTGCATCCACAGCCTCTACAAACCCGTGCCCGGCGAATTCAAGGACTACATCGCCATTCCCAAGGCCAACGGCTACCAGTCACTGCACACTGTACTGATGGGCATGCACGGGGTACCCATCGAGATCCAGATTCGGACCCGGGAAATGGAGGCCATGGCCAATAACGGCATCGCCGCACACTGGTTGTACAAGACCGATAGCCAGTCCACCAACGGCAGTCATACCAGGGCCAGGGAGTGGGTACAGGGCCTGCTCGAAATGCAGCAGCGGGCGGGCAACTCCCTGGAGTTTATCGAAAACGTGAAGATCGACCTGTTTCCCGATGAAATTTATGTGTTCACCCCCAAGGGCCGGATTCTCGAATTGCCGCGCGGCGCGACCGCGGTGGACTTTGCCTACGCCGTACACACCGACGTTGGCAACAGCTGCGTGGCCTGCCGCATCAATCGCCGCCTCGCGCCGCTGTCCGAGCCCCTGCAAAGTGGCGAGACCGTGGAAATCCTGACCGCCCCCGGAGCGAGCCCCAACCCGTCCTGGTTCAATTACGCGGTGTCGGCCAAGGCCCGCACCAATATTCGCCACTTTCTCAAGAACCAGACCCGCGAAGATTCCGTGGCCCTGGGACGACGCCTCCTCGACCGGGCCCTCACGGCCTTCGACAAGAGCCTGGACCAGTTACCGGCGGACGAACTCGAAGAGTATCTCCACCGCCACAACTACGAACACCTCGATGTCCTGCTGGAGCAGATCGCCAGGGGTAACCGGCTGCCGGCGATCACCGCCCAGCAGTTGCTGGGGGGAATCGGCGCCGACCCGAGCGTGGCCAGGGGTGAGGTCGCCCCGGTCGCTATTCGCGGCACCGAGGGCTTCATGGTCAATTACGGGCGATGCTGCCACCCCATTCCCGGCGACCCGATCGAGGGCTACCTCAGCTCGGAAAAAGGCGTGGTCGTGCACCGGGAGCGCTGCAAAAACCTGGGAGATATGCGGGAAAAAAGTGAACGACTTGTAGCGTTGCGCTGGGACGAATTGGTAGAGGGCGAGTATTCCGTTGAGCTGCGCATCGAGGTCGAGAACCGCCGCGGCATGATCGCCGTGATCGCCACCCGCATCAACAGCATGGGAGTCAACATCGAGAAAATCTCCACCGATGACAAGGACTACCAGTTCACTTATGTCGACCTGGAAATGCTGGTGCACAACCGCGTCCACCTGGCGCATATCATGAAACGCCTGCGCTCTATCAGCTCAGTGCGAAAAGTCACCCGCATCAAGAACTGAATCCAGCCAGCACCCAACACCCGCAGGAGAACAACCATGAGCAATCGCGCCGTCATTTCAACGCCAGATGCGCCCGAGGCGATAGGCCCCTATTCCCAGGCCATCAAGGTGGGTAACACCGTCTGGCTGTCGGGGCAGATTCCCCTGGTGCCCGGCTCCATGGAACTCGTTACCGGGGATATCAGTGCCCAGGCAGAACAGGTATTTCGCAACCTCGCTGCGGTGGCTGATGCCGCGGGCGGCAGCCTGGACCACGCCGTGAAGATCAATATCTCCCTGACCAACCTCGACCATTTCGGCGCGGTCAACGACGTGATGGCGAGTTTCCTGACCGCACCCTATCCGGCCCGCGCCTGTGTCCAGGTGGCGGCCCTGCCAAGGGGGGTGGATATCGAGGTGGAGGCGATTCTCGCCCTGTAAGGCGCTCGCGCTACCCCGCCACCGCCGCCAGCACAGCGCCATAGCCACTGCGGTAATCGGGGTAGACCAGTTTGTACGCGCTTGCGTGAAGTAAGCGATTAGTACAGCGCTTATGCCCAAACTTCAATGGGTTGTCTGAGCCAGCACCCGAAAACCTTTGCGCGGCTGTTCCCGGTTTCGTCACTCCCATCGCCGCGGCCAACCAGGTCTCAACGTCGAACTGCGCCGCGGGCATGTCGTCCACCGCGTTATACACCGGGGCAAGCTTCTCCCCTGTGACGTTGCGCTCGAGCAGGTGGCACAGAAACCCCGCACAATCATCCCGGTGGATTCGATTACTGTAGCGCAGCGGGCGCTCGGGGCTAAGCTCGCCACGGCGTATCCTCTCCAGCAGCCGGCCTCCCGGGTAGCCATAGATACCGGCAAAGCGGATGACACCGGTCGCATGGGTCGAATCCAGCAAGGCTCTCTCCGCGGCGATCATCGCCAGCGCCCGTGGGTCATCGGCGTCCAGCGCGCTGTGCTCGTCCACCCAGCCGCCGTCACGCTCTGCATAAACCCGCGTACTGGACGCTGCCAGGATTCCCCGGGGCCGGTGACTGCCGAGTCCCGCGAGCAAGTTCCGGGTGCCCCCGGCAAAACCCCGGTGGTAGCCCGCGACGGACCGGTCGCTGGGGTTGAAGGTGGCCACTACATAATCCGGGCGCAGCTGCGCGATAAAGTCCAGGCTGCCGGCCTCTGTATAGTCTCCGGCGAAACCCACAAAGCCTGCGGGCAGTTTCGAGGGGTCGCGCCGCAGGCCCGATACCTGCCAGCCCCGTTCCAGCAGGATGGCGCCGCTGCGGCAGCCCAGGTCGCCACAGCCCACAAATAGAATGGAATTGCTCTTCATAATGTTTTCCCTCACTGTTTACACTATACGCAGCCCGGCCTCGATTTTTCACGATGATCATGACAAAAATACGGTACATAGCTGCCACGGAAGCGAACTTGCGCGGCCGTCACCGGCGAACTGGGCGCAACACGCGGCCACCAGCGATCCTGTGAGCGGCATCGCGAGCATCCCGGTGCGGGAATTGCGGGGCGTGGGTCCAAAGCTCGCCGCGAAGCTCGCCGATTACGGCGTACACAGGGTCGAGGACCTGCTCTTCCACCTGCCACTGCGCTACCAGGACCGGACCCGGATAACGCCCATCGCCAGCGCCCGCGAGGGAGCAGACCTGGTCATCGAAGGAGAGGTGCGCGCAGCCGATATCGTGTTCGGTCGGCGTCGCAGCCTGGTCGCCCGCCTGCAGGACGGCAGCGGCACCCTGACCCTGCGTTTCTTCCATTTCTCCGCTGCCCAGAAGGCGGGCCTGCAATCGGGAACACGGCTGCGCTGCTTTGGCCAGGTACGCCGCGGCAGTAGCGGGCTGGAGATGTTCCATCCCGAATACCGCTCGCTCGAAGAGGGCGAACACTCTGTCGAGGAGGCGCTCACTCCCATCTATCCCACCACCGCCGGGATCGGCCAGAACCAGTGGCGCAACCTCTGTGGCCAGGCCCTGGCGAGGTTGCGGCGCGACCCGCCCGCGGACCTGCTGCCCCCGGAGTGCCACCCCTATGACCTTGCCCGCGCCCTGGAATACCTCCACGCCCCGCCGCCGGACGCCCCCCAGGCATTGCTGCGCGAGGGCCAGCATCCGGCCCAGCAGCGGCTGGCACTGGAGGAACTCGTGGCTCACAACCTGTCACTGCAAAACCTGCGCCAGAGCCAACAGGCCCAGGGTGCTCCCGCACTCGCTCCCGGGACGGAACAACAGAACGCCTTTCTGGCGAGTCTTCCATTCGCACCCACTGGCGCCCAACAGCGGGTGATGGGCGAGATCGCGGCCGACCTGGCCCGGCCGGTACCGATGCTGCGCCTGGTACAGGGTGACGTAGGCTCGGGCAAGACACTGGTGGCCGCCGGCGCAGCCCTGCAGGCCATCGCCAATGGCTACCAGGTCGCAATCATGGCGCCCACCGAAATACTCGCGGAACAGCACTGGAGCAGTTTCAGCAACTGGTTCGGCCCCATGTCCGTCGCCATGGAATGGCTGAGCGGCCGCACCAGGGGCCGGCGCCGGGACGCGGCCCTGCAGCGCATCGCTGGCGGCGAGGCCGCGCTGGTGATAGGAACTCATGCCCTGTTCCAGAGCGATGTCATCTTCGATCGTCTGGGGCTGGTGATCGTGGATGAACAACACCGCTTCGGGGTACACCAGCGCCTCGCTCTCACCGGCAAAGGCGCCGCTGGACACGGCAAACCACACCAGCTGGTGATGACTGCCACCCCGATACCCCGCACCCTGTCGATGGTCGCCTATGCCGACCTCGACTGCTCGATTATCGACGAACTGCCGCCCGGGCGGCAGCCGGTTACCACGGTGTTGATAGACAACAGCCGCCGCCACCAGGTGGTGGAACGGGTTGCCGCCGCCTGCAGCCAGGGCAGGCAGGCCTACTGGGTATGCACCCTGATCGAGGAGAGCGATGCCCTGCAGGCGCAGGCGGCGGAGGCCACTGCCGCGGAATTACAGCTGGCCCTGCCGGAGTTGGCCATCGGCCTGATCCACGGCCGCATGAAGCCGGCGGACAAAGAGTCGGTGATGGCGGCCTTCAAGGCCGGGGAACTGTCCCTGCTGGTCGCCACCACGGTTATAGAGGTAGGTGTGGATGTACCCAACGCGAGCCTGATGATCATCGAGAACCCCGAGCGCCTGGGTCTCGCCCAACTGCACCAGCTGCGCGGCCGGGTTGGCCGGGGGCGCGAGGCCAGCCATTGCGTGCTGCTCTACCAGGGGCCCCTGTCCGCCACCGGGCGAGAACGACTGCTCGCCCTGCGCGACAGTTCCGACGGTTTTTATATTGCCGAGAAAGACCTGGAACTAAGAGGGCCGGGAGAGGTGTTGGGTACCCGCCAGACGGGCCTCATGGAGTTTCGCATCGCCCAACTGCCGGCTCACAGCCATATGCTGGACGAGGTACAGGCCATCGCCGCGCTTATCCGCCGGCGCCACCCGGAGCTCGCCGGCCCCCTGATACAGCGCTGGACCGGCTCGAAACAGGACTTCGGAAATGTCTAGGCAGCGCCAAACATGTCCCGCCAGCGCCGGGCGAGCTCGTCCACGCCAATCGCCTCGAGGGTGGCAATATTGCGGGTGGGTATTTCCCCGGGATCACTGCCATCCGCCAGCACACGGGTGAGCATGTCCTCCCGCAGCAGGTGAATCAATGGGTAAGGTGCGCGGTTGCTGTAGTGGCTGGCGGCATCTTCCGGCTCCCCGGCAAACAGGTAATCCGGATGAAAGCTCGCCAGTTGCACCAGTCCCTCCAGCCCCGCTGCATCCAGCAGGGCCTGGGCCTCGTCCAGGAACTCCAGGTATTCGTCAAAGTCGCCTAAAGCATCGGGGAAGGCCAGCAGGGTCGTGGCGATTTCTTCTTCCGCGCTGCGCTGCAGCAGGTCCAGTTCCTCGAGGAACGCCCGTCGCAGCGCGGTCGGGCCAGCGTCGCTGCAAATGGCGATACGCAGGCTGTCGCCCCCCAGCAGCGGGCGGGCGAATGGACACAGGTTGAGACCGACGACGACATCGGCCAACCAGGTCCGGATGCGAGCCTCTACAGAAGCCACATCCTGGAACCCGCTTGCCACCGGGACCATCAGTCCATGATTGCCGGCAGTTCTTTCTGCAACGCCATCTTGTCCCTGGTCGCCTCGCCGGTGAGCGCGAAGCCCAACAGACTGCCGCTGCGATCCCGGAACTCGGCCTTGACATTGCACCCGTCGGCCACGATAGACCATTCGCCCTCGGCGCCGGGTGCCGGCGGGGCAACCACCACCGGGCAGGCAGGCGTCTTGATAGTCACCGGCATGGCGGGATAGCTGACGGGGGTGGGCTCCCCAGCGAGGGTCTTGCCAAGGGCTCGCGCCGCCGCCATCAGGGGGGCCACGTAGACCAGCACATGGCCCTCGACTTCCGCGCAATCGCCCATGGCATAGACATTGGGCGCGCTGGTTTCCAGCAGGCGATTGGTGGTAATACCCCGATTGGTAGCGATGCCCGAGGCCTTCGCCAGGTCGGTGCGGGGACGCACACCGACAGCAGAAACCACGATATCGGCATCGATGGTGGCTCCGTTGTTGAGGCTCACCCGCACTCCAGCATCGGTTTTATTCACGGCGGTGACCAGCGGCCCAAAATGAAACCTGGCCCCTTTCTCTTCAAGCGCCCGCTGCACCGCCTTGCCCGCGGCCTCGGGCAGCAGCGTCGGCAGACAATAGCCCAGCGGGTCTACCGCCTCCACTTCGAAGCCGCCATTGATCAGGTCATTGGTAAATTCACAACCGATCAGGCCGCCACCGATGATGCAGATTTTCTTCACCTTGTTCTTGGCGACGGCACTGCGGAAATCGTCGTAGTCCAGCAGATCGTTCACCGAATACACCAGCTCCAGGGCGTCGCCCTGGATAGGCGGGCTGATGACCTCGGCGCCGACCGCGAGAACCAGCTTGCCGTAATGAATCGCCGTCTGGGCGTCGCCGACCTTGATCAGCTGATTCACGGTATCGATCTCGTTCACCCGGGTCATGGTCCAGACGCTGGCCTTGAGCGCCCGCGCCATACTGCCGGCATCCAGCTGGGCGAGATCATTGGCGCTGTGATTCTTGGTATAGCCAGTGGAGAGCATGGGCTTGGAGTAGGAGCGGCCATCATCCGAGGTGATGAGGATAAGCGGCGTGCTGTCGTCGTGCTTGCGAAATTCCTTGGCCAGCCCGTAACCCGCCAGGCCGGTGCCGAGAATGACCACCGGCGAATGCACCTTGTCGACGACCGGCTCCTCGTGGTGCGGCGTGTCGTCCACCGGCGCCTCTTCCAGCAACTCGAAATCCTCTTTGCCGACACCGCAGTCGGGACACAACCAGTCTTCGGGCACGTCTGCCCAGCGGGTGCCGGGTGCAATGCCGTCGTCGGGCCAGCCCTCTTTCTCGTCATAGATCAGGCCACAAACGATGCATTCGTACTTGCTCATATTCATTCTCGCTCTGCTTTACCCCGGGTCGGGCTCCAATGCCGCCGCGCTGCTGGTGGGCGCCTGCGCGGGAGCTTTCCGGGGAGGTACGGTCAAATTTTGGATCGCAACACTATAGGGTTGCATAAAAATTGTGCAAGGTTTTTGTCGCCAGGGCGGCCCGTTGCACCGCGGCAACGGCCGGGCTTGCAAGCGACTGCCCGATAACGCATTCTCGGGTCTATCCCAGCACCTTACGAAGCCGCCTTACCTTGCCCAAGCCCGAAAGCCCGCGCCGGATACACCGCGAACCCAGCTGGCGTCCCGTCCGATATTACACCGCGGCACTGTTGCCGGGGACATGCCGACCCTGGTTACTCGACGACAGTTCCCTCACGGTTCGCCTGATTGAGCTGAACCAGGGAGATTTCCGGGTACAGCGCCGCTACCAGGGTTGGCAGACGCCCTTGCTGTCCGAGAGCAAGCTGCTGGGAGTGCCCGTGCGGCAGCGCGCACTGGTGCGGGAGGTCGGCCTGATGCTGGCTGACCAGACAGTGGTGTTCGCCCGCAGTGTGTTCCCGGTCGCCAGCCTGACCGGCGACCTGACCCACCTGCGCTATCTCCAGAACAAATCGCTGGGGGCGATCTTGTTCAAATACCCCGGCATGCGCCGCAGCCCATTCGAGCTTGCCCGAATGGCCGGCGACAGCGAATATCTGCCATCGGACCTGCACCAGTCGACACCCGCGTGGGGGCGCCGCTCGCGCTTTGTCATCGGCGGTCGCAGCCTTATGGTCAGCGAGGTCTTCCTGGAAGGCTTCGCACCCTGGAAATCAGAGCTGGCGGTGCACCGGGCACAGCGCGGCAGCGTTCTGCCCGATTGAACTGCAGGATTCCGAGCCACCGCAGCGGATACCAAGTCAACGCTGCAATTGTGCCCTCAACCCAGTAAGCTTTGTCGTTCCGAAATCAGTCACCCGATCAGCCATGGCGAGCATTTCAAAATCCAGCGCAGTGCTGCAACTGATCCGCTTTGACAAGCCGATCGGTACGCTGCTGTTGTTATGGCCGACACTGTGGGCGCTGTGGATCGCCGCCGGGGGGGTTCCGGACTACGACTTGCTGGCGATCTTTGTCGCGGGAACCTTCCTGACCCGCTCCGCCGGCTGCATTATCAACGATTTCGCCGATCGGCGAGTGGACGGCGCCGTCAAGCGCACCAGCGGGCGCCCACTGGTTACCGGCGCCATCAGCGAACGGGAAGCTCTCAGCCTGTTTATTGTACTCATGCTACTGGCCTTCACGCTGGTGCTGCTCACCAACACCCTGACCATTGAACTCTCGGTTGTGGCGGTTCTACTGGCCTCGACCTACCCGTTCATGAAGCGCTACACCCACCTGCCGCAGATCGTCCTGGGGCTGGCTTTTTCCTGGGGGATTCCCATGGCTTTCGCCGCCCAGCGCAGTGAGCTGCCCACCGCGTTGTGGCTTATATTCCTCGGCAATCTCTGGTGGATCGTGGCCTATGACACCATGTACGCCATGGTCGACAGGGACGATGACATACGCGCGGGCGTCAAATCCACCGCCATCCTGTTTGGCAGCCACGATCGTCTCGCCATCGCCACGCTGCAGGCTCTGTGCCTGCTGTGCCTGTATCTCGCCGGACAGGCATTCGCGCTGGGCCCCTGGTTTTACCTGTCCTTGGCAGCGGCGGCCGCCCTGTTCTGCTACCACCAGTACCTGATTCGCAATCGCGAACGGGAAGCGTGTTTCCGGGCATTTCTGCACAACAACTGGGTGGGCATGGCGATTTTTGTCGGCATCGTCCTGCACTACGGCAGCTGAACGAATGGTCGCATGGCAATAACAGCAGAGTTTCTCACCGGCCTCGGGAAAGTGTCGGCAAGCCAGTGGAATGCCGTCGCCGGGACCGACTACCCGTTCCTGCGACACGAGTACCTCCACGGCCTGGAACAGACAGGCTGCGCCACCACCGAAACCGGCTGGCAACCCTGTCATCTGCTGTTGCGCGATGCGGCCGGAATCCTTGCGCTGATGCCCCTGTACCTGAAGTCCCATTCCTATGGAGAGTACGTATTCGACTGGTCCTGGGCGGATGCCTGGCAGCGCAGCGGACTGCACTATTACCCCAAACTCGTCACGGCGATTCCCTTCACCCCGGCCACCGGTCCGCGGCTTTGCGCGCGCCCGGATGCGGACAGCGACCAGGTCTGGGAAGCAGCGCTGGACGCGATCCGCCAGTTTGCGAACAGGCAGGGCATCTCCTCGTGGCACCTGCTGTTTCCGGAGGAGGCGGTTGCCTCCAGGCTGTTGCGAGCGGGCCTGCACCGGCGCACCGCTACCCAGTTCCACTGGTTCAACAATAACTACTCCTGTTTTGACGATTTCCTGGCGGGCTTCACCAGCCGCAAGCGCAAAAGCCTGCGGCGCGAGCGCGCCCGGGTGGCGGAACAGGGCCTGACCCTCAAGACATTGCGCGGCCATGAAATCGAACAGCCACAGTGGCAGCAGTTCTACCGGTTTTACCAGATGACCTATGCCAAGCGCAGCGGCCATGGCGGGTATCTCACCCGCGAGTTTTTTACCGAGACCGCGCCCCGCATGGGCGAGCACATGATCATGACCCTGGCTTACCAGCAGAACAGGGCGGTGGCCGGTGCGCTGTATTTTCGTTCAGCCGATACCCTGTACGGCCGCTACTGGGGCTGCGAGCGGGAGTATGACTGCCTGCACTTTGAGGCCTGCTACTACCAGGGAATCGAGTACTGTATCGCCAACGGCCTGCGGCGATTTGATCCGGGTGCCCAGGGTGAACACAAGATTCAGCGCGGGTTTCGCCCGGTACCCACCTGGTCGAACCACTGGATTGCCGACCCGCGCCTGTCAGCCGCGGTGGGCGATTTCACCCGCAGCGAAGAACAGCACAACGATGCCTACCTGGAGGGAGCAGCCACCCTGCTTCCTTTCAGAAAGAGCCCGGGCTGACACCGCGGCACTTAACCGGGCCTGCTCTTGTGCGCCAGCTTGTGCGCGTGCTGCTCCCAGTTCTGGCCATCAAACTCCGTGACGGTGACCGAGTCCGGCCGCGTATCCAGGCAATTGACATTCACATCGATACCGTCCGGGTTGGAGCGCGGCGTATAGAAAGGCTTGATACCGCAGGTACCGCAAAACGTGTGCCGGGCGACCCCGGTATTGAAGGTATAGCTCACCAGCGCGTCACGGCCACTGAGCAGGGTAAAGCGGCTGGTCGGCACAATGAGGTGCAGGTAACCGGCTTTGCTGCAAATGGAGCAATTGCAGCGCTCCACCTCGAGGTCAGCCGGCGCTTCAACCGTAAAGCGCACCGCGCCGCAATGACAGCTCCCCCTATAGAGCATGCTACCTCCCCCGCAAATCGAAAGCCGGCGAACAATGCGTGTATCAGGCCTTGCGCCACAGTAATAACCGGTTGTTGGCGGGCATTTCATGGTCCGCCTGGATGGAGAAACCGGCGCCGCGTGCGAGCGCATCCACCGCCTCAAAATCGCGAATTGCGCTGTCCGGATGCTGCTGTGCCAGCCACTGGTCGAAGCGGGCATTGCTGGCGCTGGTGTACTGGCCACCGTAGTTGAAAGGACCATAGACCGCAAGCAGGGTGTCAGAAGCGGCGGCCCCGGCCAGCGCCGCAAACAGTTGCTCGACGGCCGAGAACGCCATGATGTGCAGGCTGTTGGCACTGAACAGCGCATCCGGCACCACAATCGACCAGGGCTCGGCTCGAACATCCAGCGCCGCCGGCGGCAACAGGTTGGCGCCCTCATAGGCGCGACAGCGCGGTTCCAGCACGGGCAGGTTCTGGGCCAGCTCCGTCGGCTGCCACTGCAGCCAGTGCATTGCGCCGGCAAAGTGACAGGCGTGCTGGCCGGTACCGCTGGCGATTTCCAGCACCTGGCGCCGGTCGGCAAACGCCTCCCGCAATACCTCGAGGATAAAGTCCTTGTTGTTTTCGCAGGACTGGGAAAAAGGCATCGAATCCATGTTGGTCTCCTGCCTTTCTAGGCGGCGGAAGCAGGCGTGTCCCGGGTAAACACCCATTCCCGCGCGGTAGATTCCGCCTTGTTGTAACGATAGCCATCCGTCCTGAATTTTTTCAGGCCCGCGGGGTCGTTGAGTTCGCTATCGATAATATAACGCGCCATCTGGCCGCGGGCTTTCTTGGCAAAAAAACTGATGATCTTGTACTTGCCGTTCTTAAGGTCCTTGAACACGGGCGTGATAATGTCCGCGTCAAGCGCGCGCGGTTTCACCGCGTGGAAATATTCATTGGAGGCGAGGTTCACCAGCAACTTCGAGCCGGATTTTTTCAGGTCCCTGTTCAGCTCTTCGGTGATCGAATCGCCCCAGAATTCATACAGGTTGCGCCCGCCGCGGTTGGCGAACTTCAGGCCCATCTCCAGGCGGTAAGGCTGCATCAGGTCCAGTGGCCGCAAAAGGCCATACAGTCCCGAAAGAATCCGAAGGTGCTGCTGGGCAAAACCGAGTTGGGCCGTATTCAGGCTGTCGGCATCCAGCCCTGTGTAAACATCCCCCCGGAAAGCCAGCAGCGCCTGCTTGGCATTCTCCAGGCTGAAGGGCAGGCGCCAATCCATGAAGCGCTGGTGATTCAGCTCCGCAATCTTCTCGCTGACTCCCATCAGTTCGCGGATATCGTCCGGACTGAGGTCGCGCGCATCTTCCACGAGCAGGGCGGAACGCTCAACGAGGCGGGGCTGGGTTGCTCTACGGGTGCCCGGTGGCGTGTCGAAGTCCAGGGTTTTGGCCGGCGAAATAATGGTGAGCATCTGCTTGCTTCCGTGTCTGAAGGGGAGGCGGAATTAGTTTTCACGTCGGGGAAGTCGCTATGATACTCTGCGGCACAATAATCAAAAAGACCTATCCACCATGACTGTAGCGCGCGCCATAGTGCATTACATAGATATTTATACAGACCGCACAGGTCAACTGCTGGCCTGGCTGGTTCTCGCCATGGCCCTGGTGACCACGGTAGTTGTGGTGATGCGTTACGGCTTCAATACAGGCTCCATAATGGCCCAGGAGGCGGTGATCTACATGCATGGCTGCCTGTTTATGCTCGGAGCGGCCTACGCACTGAAAAGCGGCGCCCATGTCAGGGTCGACATTTTTTACCGCAGCTTCAGTCCACGCGGCCAGGCCTGGGTCAACGCGCTCGGCGCTATCGTGTTCCTGATGCCACTTTGCGTGTTTATCGGCCTTGCCAGCTGGAACTACGTAAGCGAATCCTGGATCATCCGCGAAACCTCGCCTGAGCCCGGTGGAATCCCTGCGGTATACCTGCTCAAGAGCATTATTCCGCTGATGGCGTTCAACCTGTTCCTGCAGGGTCTGGCCGAGACTCTCCGCAGCGCCATGGTGTTGATTGAAGAGCGGGACGCGTGATGGACTACATCTCGCTTTACATGTTCGTCGCCGTCTGCCTGCTACTCATGCTGGGCTACCCGGTTGCTTTTACACTGGCCGGTACGGCCCTTGCCTTCGCCGTGGGCGGCATTCTCGCCGGGCATTTTGATGCCGGTTTCCTGGCCGCCCTGCCCGGGCGCATTTTCGGTACCATCAGCAACGACACGCTGATCGCGGTGCCGCTCTTCGTCCTGATGGGGGTGATACTGGAAAAATCCCGCGTGGCGGAAGAATTGCTGGGCAGCATGGCCAAGCTGTTCGGCACCATGCGTGGCGGGCTGGGTATATCGGTAATTGTGGTGGGTATGCTGCTCGCCGCCAGCACCGGCATCGTCGGCGCCACCGTCGTTACCATGGGCCTGCTCTCCCTCCCCAGCATGTTGCAGGCGGGCTACAGGCCTTCCCTGGCCGCCGGTACCATTTGCGCAACCGGCACACTGGGCCAGATCATACCGCCATCCATCGCCCTGGTACTGCTGGGGGATGTCCTGTCCAATGCCTACCAGCGCGCCCAGCTCAACCTGAATATCTTCAACCCGAAGACCGTTTCGGTGGGCGATCTGTTTGTCGGAGCGCTGATACCGGGCTTGCTGCTCGTCGCAATGTATATCCTGTACGTACTGCTGTATGCCCACCTGAAACCAACCGCCGCACCCGCGGCAAAGGTTGAGCACACCACGGCGGGAGAAATTATGCGGGGGTTGCTACCGCCCCTGGCGCTGATCATGATTGTGCTGGGTTCCATTTTGTCGGGTGCCGCCACGCCTACCGAAGCGGCAGGTATCGGCGCCACCGGCGCCCTGCTGCTGGCACTTGCCAAGCGCCAGCTCAGCGTTGCGCGTATACGGGAAGTGACCAAAGACACCATGGAGGTAACGGCCATGGTATTCATGATTCTCCTGGGTGCGGCCGTGTTCTCACTGGTGTTTCGCGGCTTCGGCGGTGAAGAGCTCATCCACCATTTTTTCGCGTCCCTTCCCGGAGGCGTCGCGGCGGCCACCCTGGTGGTGATGCTGGTCATTTTCTTACTCGGCTTCATCCTGGATTTCATCGAAATTACGTTTGTGGTGGTGCCAATCGTGGGACCGATACTGCTGACCATGGGCGTGGACCCCCTCTGGTTGGGAATCATGATCGCAATGAACCTGCAAACATCCTTTCTGACCCCACCCTTCGGCTTCGCCCTGTTCTACCTGCGTGGAGTCGCCCCTCCGGAGGTGACAACCAGTGCTATCTACCGGGGAGTAGTTCCCTTTATACTGATCCAGATTCTGGCCATGGCAGCCCTGTGGTACTGGCCGGCCATGGCCACCTGGTTACCGACGCTACTGAAAAGCTAGTTTGCATCACGGTCATCCAACCCAATGCGCGCAGGCCTGAGCCCATGAACGATATAGACACCACACCGATCCCCCAGGGCGACCTCGCTTTACAGATCGTCACCATGCCCAGGGACACGAACGCCAGCGGCGATATTTTCGGTGGCTGGCTGCTGTCACAGATGGATATCGCCGGGATGATCACCGCCGGTGAAGTGGCCAACGGCCGCGTTGCCACCGTGGCGGTAGAAGGCATGGTATTCCTGACGCCCGTGCATGTAGGCGCCGTGGTGTCCTGCTACTGCGATGTGCTGGAGGTTGGCCGCAGTTCCATTCGCATCGTCGTGGAGGTGTGGATCAATTCGCCGCATGACGGCGACCCCCTAAAGGTGACCGAGGGGGAATTTGTGTACGTGGCTATAGACGAATCGGGCCGCACCCGGGCGATCAAGACCTAGCGCTGCTCGGCCGGCGCATCGATGACTACATCCCGGGCGTTGATGTAAGCCTGCTCGGAAATATGGTGGTAGGCGCGGACGCCGTCGTAGAATTTTTTGTAGGATTCGTAGACCCTGGCTGCCATCGGGTCCTCGGCAGTCAGCCGCTGGATCGCCTTTTCGCTGGCCCTGTACAAAGCCAGGAGTACGTCGTCAGGCAGCCGCCGCAATTGAACCCCATGGTTGTCGACCAGGTCTTTCAGGGCCGCGTTGTTGCGGGCGGTAAATTCATCCAGCATGTCCTGGTTCGCCGCCCTCGCGGCGTACGTCACGATAGCCTGCAAGTCCTCAGGCAGTGCCTCGAAAGAATCCCGGTTGACGATGAACTCAAGCATTGAACCCGGTTCATGCCAGCCGGGATAGTAGTAGTATTTAGCGACTTCATGCATGCCCAACGCGAGGTCGTTATAGGGCCCGACCCACTCCGCCGCGTCGATAACACCGGTCTGCAGTGAGGTATAGAGCTCGCCGCCCGGGATGCGCACCGCAGTGCCGCCGGCCTCGGCGAATACATCGCCCGCCAGGCCGGGGATGCGCATCTTGAGGCCCTGCAAATCCTCTATCGAGTTTATTTCCCGGTTGAACCAACCGGCCATCTGCACCCCCGAACTACCGCCGGCGAGGGGAATGATATTAAAGGGCGCGTAAGCCTCCTGCCAGAGTTCAAGACCGCCGCCGTAATGCAGCCAAGCGTTGGTTTCCTGAGCGTTCATGCCAAACGGAATCGTCGTAAAAAAAACCGATGACGGTATCTTGCCCTTCCAGTAGTACGCTGCCCCGTGACCCGCATCAGCCACTCCCTGGGAGACCGCGTCAAATATCTCGAACGCCGGTACTATCTCGCCGGCACCGTAGACATGCACCTGGAGTCGACCGGCGCTCATTTCATTGACATAGCGAGCGAAGTTCTCGGGCCCCGAACCCAGTCCGGGAAAATTTTTCGGCCAGGTGGTGACCAGTTTCCAACGATACTGCCCCACCTGCATCTGTGATCCGGGCGCCACTTCCTCGATCTGCCGGGCGCTGCTGGTCGCCCACAGGCCGAGTACCAGCACCAGTGCCGCCACCAGGGCCAGTATTACCAGCGGGGTGTATCGCTGCTCGAAAGACGCTCTTGCCATGATCCGGTCAAATCCCTGTTGTTATGTCAGCCGTTCACATCAGCTGTAGATTCGCGTACTGCAACACCAGCCACTTACTGCCATCGGTATCAAAGTTTACCTGCACCCGGGCACTGGCACCGCGCCCTTCAAAGTTTAGCACGACCCCCTCGCCAAATATCTGGTGGTACACCGCCTGGCCGAGGTTGAGTTCCGTGTCGGGAACCCTGGCGTGCATGATACTGCTGACCGGACGGGCGATAGCGGTGTGCAGGCGCACCTCCTCCAGCAGTTCCGCGGGAATTTCCCGAATAAAACGCGATGGCGTATTCAGCGTTTCGCTGCCGTGCAGGCGCCGGCTTTCGGCGTAGGTAATCACCAGTCGCTGCATCGCCCGGGTAATCCCCACATAACACAGGCGGCGCTCTTCCTCGAGACGCCCGGGTTCCTCGACGGACATGCGGTGCGGGAACAGGTTTTCTTCCATCCCGGCCAGGAATACCAGGGGAAACTCCAGGCCCTTTGCCGAGTGGAGGGTCATGAGCTGCACACTGTCCTCATGCTCCTCCGCCTGCGCATCGCCCGCATCCAGGGCGGCACTGTCCAGGAACTGTTGGAGTGGAGAGAGGTCGGCGTCCTCGGCCACGAACTGTTTGGCGGCGCTCACCAACTCCTCGAGGTTTTCCACCCGCGCCTGTCCTTTCTCTCCCTTTTCCTTCTGGTAGAAACTTATCAAGGACGAGCCTTCGATAACGTGCTCAACCACTTCCTCCAGCGGCAACTCGTCGGTACCGCTGTCCAGCTCGTTGATAAGTGCCACAAACCCCTGCAGCGCACCCAGCGCCCGCGCGGGCAGGAGTTTTTCCTCGACCGTGGCCGCGATGGCCTGCCACAGTGATATTTCCCTGCTGCGGGCACAATCGCGCACCGTATCCAGCGTTTTACCGCCTATACCGCGGGGTGGAGTGTTGATTACACGCTCTACCGCGGCATCATCGCCCCGGCTCAGAAGCAGTCGCAGGTAGGCCAGCGCGGTCCGGATTTCCATGCGCTCATAAAAACGCTGGCCGCCATAGATGCGGTAGGGCATACCGGCGCGAATCAGTGCTTCTTCAAGCACCCTCGACTGGGCGTTGGAACGATACAGTATGGCCGCCGATGCCCTCTCATTACCGGCACCCGCCCAGCTTTCTATCTGCTCGACAATGTAGCGAGCCTCATCCTGCTCATTGAATCCGGCGTACAGGGTAATGGGCTCCCCCGACTCCCCGGCAGTCCAGAGTTCTTTTCCCAGGCGGCCCTGGTTATTGGCAATAACACCGTTCGCAGCGCGCAGGATAGTCTGGCTGGAGCGGTAGTTCTGTTCGAGGCGCACGGTGCGCGTGTCGGAAAAATCCTCGGTAAAGCGCTGGATGTTCTCAATCTTCGCGCCGCGCCATCCGTAAATGGACTGATCGTCATCGCCCACCGCGACTATGGGGATACGATCTGCGGAAAGAACGCGCAGCCAGGCGTACTGGATAGTATTGGTATCCTGGAATTCATCGACCAGTATCTGCCGAAACCGGTCCTGGTAATGCGCCAGCACCGCCGGGCTTTTCAGCCACAATTCGTGGGCGCGCAACAGGAGCTCGGCAAAATCCACCATGCCGCCGCGCTCACAGGCCTGCTCGTAGGCGCGGTAGACCTGTAGCATGGTGTGGGCGAACAGGTCGCCTGGCGGCGGCTCGATATGGGCCGCACGCAGGCCCTCGTCTTTCTGCGCATTGATATACCACTGGGCCTGCCTGGGGGGCCAGCGGGATTCGTCGAGCTCAAGTTCCCGACAGACACGCTTCACCAGGCGCAACTGATCGTCGCTGTCGAGAATCTGGAAATTCTGCGGCAGGCCGGCCTCTTTCCAGTGAGCCTTCAGCAGGCGATGGGCGAGGCCGTGAAAGGTACCAACCCACATGCCGTGGGAGGGAATCTGTAGCATCTCTTCTATACGGCCGCGCATTTCCCGCGCCGCCTTGTTGGTAAAAGTCACCGCGAGAATCGACCACGGCGAGAAGCCCTCCGCCCTGATGAGCCAGGCAATACGGTGCACAAGCACCCGGGTTTTACCACTGCCGGCACCGGCCAGCACCAGCATATTCTGGTTATCGGCCGCTACGGCATCGCGCTGGGCATCATTGAGGGGCGAGAGAATATCAGATACATCCATACCCGCATTCTAACCAAATTGGGACCGCGCAACACGGCCGCAGATCGGTTCGGGCGAATTTAATCGAGCCGGGCCGGGCCACGCTGACCGCGCCGCGTGGTCGCCCTGGGCGACGGCAGGCGATGGAAGTATTTGCCCGGTGGGTCTGCTAATATCAACGGCAACTGGACGACTGTACGGCTGTTCCTGCCTATGAACGATAACGATTCCCGCCCCGGACCCAAAGCTGGGTCTAAAGCTACACCCGCGCCAGACGGTAGCGCCGACAACGAATACGGTGACGGCAGGCGAGAGCCTGTATTCACCGAGTTCGACGAGGACTACGAGGAGGCTGAGCGGGATACCGACTACGCCTCTGCCTACAGCGAGGACGAGCCGGAGGATGACGACTACCTGGATTCACAAGAGGACGATGACGCCGACGACCGATCCGCCGCCTGGCAGGTCCTCGCCGCGGGTGGCTCGGGTAACGCCGGCACCATAGCGCGCGAAAAAGCAGGGTGGACCCATGACACCGAACAGGACAGTTCCGGAACCGACGTCGATGAATCAGCCGAAGAGCCTGAATCAGAGTTGTTTGATGATGATTACGAAGACGATGAAGAAGACGAGGAATATCCGGAAGACGACGATTCCGACGAGAACTGGGACGATGAGGATGCCCCGGGCAACGATTCCTGGCAGGACGATGAGACTACCTCGCAAAGTGCGCATCGATTTCCACTGACACTGGTTATTGTCGGGCTGGTAGCACTCGGTCTGCTCGCAATAGGTGGCTACGGGGTAATACAGCAACGCTCGGCCGCAGACGAGGAAATCCGGCGACTGCAGGCGGCCCTGGCCACGGCGTCCAGCCCTGTGGATGTTGCCGCCACCAGGGAAAAGTTGCGAGAGATGGAAATACAGACCGAAAAGCACCTGGCGAACATCGAAGTTCTGACCCTGTATAACAAGCAGCTGACGGACACCGTGGCTGGCCTCGAAAAACAGTTGGCCGCGCAACAGTCATTGGCGCCGGCCGGCAGCGTGTCTGCTAAAACGGCCCCGGCCAGGCCTGCCGCCGCCCCCGCTGCGGCACCCAGGACTGCGCAGAAGGCCCCCGGCGCAGCGGCCGCTATACCGACTGCCGCGGGGGACTGGTTTGTTAATTTCAGCAGCTACAAACTACGCGGACCGGCCGAGAGCTGGGCGAAAAAACTGAAGCCATCGGCGGGTAAAGTCATCGTCACGCCCTTCGATAAAGATGGCGGTACCTTTTATCGCGTCCGCGTCGTCGGCCTGGCGGATCGCGCCCAGGCCACAAAGGTGGCGGAGCAGTTGCGATCCGACCATGACATGCCGCCGCTTTGGGTTGGCACCGAATAGTTTGGAGCGGGAGTCTTGGCAGGCATCCGTTGTCCTGTTAATGTTTTCCCTCAAATCAACCGGGGGTATTTTTATGAAGAAGTTCGGGTGTATTTTTCTGGGTCTCGCGCTGGCTAGCGCGGTGAGCATGGCGGACGATTGCGTGCCACCGAAGGCACCGAAGATCACCGAGGGTGAAGAGTCAACGCTGGAGCAGATGCTTGCCTCCCAGAAAGCGGTAAAGGAATTCCAGGCAGCCAACCTGGCTTACATGAATTGTCTCGAGCCGATGCTCACTGCCGCGGAGACGGCCGCCAAAGAGGGCGACGAAGCGGCTATCGAGAAGTACAAGGCGATACAGGAGACCTATAACTCCGCTGTTTCCAGAGAGGAAGAAGTGGCGGCCAAGTTCAACACCGAAATTCGCGACTACAAAACCGCCAACCCGGGTTAACCCCCGGCACTTCCCGCTCGCTCCCCGGCGTAACTGTCACCAGGGGCGAGCGTCTGAACTGCCATAAAGTCGCTTTCGTCCCGGGCCAGTTCCGGGTCAGGCTGCCAGCAGACCCAGTGGGGATTTCGTGAAGGCCACCGAGACAATGTAGGCGGCTGCCAGCAGGGCCATGCCAAACGCTAGCACCCGTATGCGCCGGGTCTTGCCAAAACGAAACGCCACCATTCCCAAACCGATATAGCACAGCAGGGCGAGAATTTTCGCCGTCAGCCAGGGCTGCGAAAACGGGTTGACCTGCCAGAGCAACAACATGCCGATAGCCGATCCCAGTAACAAAGTGTCCAGCATATGAGGTAACACCCGGGTCAGGCGCAGCCGCAAGCAGGGATTATCCGAGAGCATCCAGTAGCCGCGAAGGGCAAAGCCTCCAATGGAGATAAAGGCGGAGCCAACATGCAGCACTTTCAGTATTTCAAATGCCGACATCAGTCTGTCTTGCGCCATGGGCCCTGACCGCTGCGACGGCTCATTTCAGGCCCGGATCCCGATGGCGTCGACAAAGAAGCTCCCCGCACACCCCCGGGAGCCGTCAAGCGTCCCCGGCAACGATATGTCGGCGCGCCGGACCAGTTCCGCGGTAGTACGCGGAAACAGTTTGATAGAAAATCCGTTTCGGATAGACGCATTCGCAGTTGGCCAGTAATTCTCGATTGGCAATTTTAATACACCGTGTACAGAAAAGACCCCCCTTACTGGCAACATCAGGGCTGCAATTCAAGATCACCCGGTCGCCACGACTGATTAAACCAGGGTTCCAGCGGACCGTAGAGCCGCAGCGCTGCGTTGTAGCCCTTGCCAGGCCATGTCTGCACCCAGTTCTTTTCATGACCAGCCGGGGCCTCGGGGCCGAACCAGACAGTGACACCGCCATCCGGATTCATCTCTATCCCGGGAAGCGTGCTGTCCAGGCCTGCCAGCTTCTGCCCGGTGGGAAGCAGTGAGCGGGTCTGATTGTCATAGACCGTAAAGGACCAGAAGTCTTTCGCGGGGATCGGTCCCGGCAGGGTCACCTTGTAGCTGCGGCTGCCGTCCATGTAGTTGCCTTGCGCATCGCGAACGGTGATGGCGTAGGCCGAACCTGAGCCAGGTCGCGATTCGGTCATGGCAGGCGTGATACCGGTCGCGTAATAGAAGAACATCATCCGCGCATCGAGCAGCCGTTCCGCGCCATTGAGGAACTGGTAGCTGCCGCCCACGAAGGGCGTGAACCACTGGCGGTTGTCGTAGATCCGGGTTTGCGGGTCGCGTGAGGCGAACAGGTTGGCGCGGGCTATGGCATTGCCCACCGCCACCGCGTCCGTCAGTATCTTCTTCATCCGGGAGTCAGGCGCGAACTCCTGCCCCTTGCGAATGCCTATCGAAGCGTACAGGCCAACGGTATCCGCATCGACCCAGTCCGCGGGCTCGTTCTGTACCACGGCGTTCAACTCGTCGTAGAAGCTGAAATCGTTGGCGCTGATTGTATTGAACCGGACGCCCGAGATATTCACGAAGTCGGTTTGCGGCGGACTGGAAGCCTCAGCGAGTGGAAAGATGCCCGCCCCGGCCTTCACGCCGGCGACCGCCGCCGCCATGTCGCCCTTTTCCACGAAGGCGCGATAGAACAGCAGCATCCTGTTGGTGCGCGGTTTCGCAACGTGGTAACCGGTGGCCGGCACCTCGCCTTTGTAGCCAGGCGGAATGAACAGGTAGTCCCCGCCCGCGCCTTTATCCGGGCCCGTCAGCCCGACATCGGTCACCCAGCGGAAATCCGCGTCATCGACGGGGCCGAGCACACGCGGTGGCACCCGCACCACCATGGGCCCATCGCCCACGTCGATACACAGTACCACATACACAGTCGTGGTATTGGCCGTCAGGAACAGCGATTGGGCATCCATCAGGTCATCGGTGATGCCGATGCCCCGGTTGAGCTCGATGCCCGCTTCTTCAAATCCCTCACAGAGCGCGTGGACAGAAGTCGCCGACATGCCCCTCAGGAAGGCGTCGACTCCCCGGCCAAAATCGAGCTGGTCGTAGGCCTTTTCCACCGTCGCCACATCCGGGGCGCCATCGTCGAAGCGCAGCGTCCCTATGCGGGTCTCTACCGTATCGGGCGTAGTAATTTTGGCCGGCACCTCGGGCGCAAACTCCGGTGGCGCTGACGCCGTGGCGCCCTGCCTCCGTGCTTCGGCTGCAACCGGGGGGATTGTTATCGCCAGCGCCAGGGCGGCGTAGGCCAGGTGTTTAAACGTGGGGTTCATGAAATCTTCTCCCTAATCCATTAGCTCGAGTTCGCCCGGACGCCAGGTCTTGTCAAACCAGGGTTGGAGCGCGCCGTACATCCTGAGAACCACATTCCAGCCCTTGCCGGGAACGGTCTGGACCCAGTTGCTTTCCTTGCCAGCAGGTGCCTTCGGCCCGAAGTAGACGTCGATAGATCCGTCTGCGTTGGTGGCGAGGCCCTGGGTCTGGCTACTCATGCTCGGGAAGCGCTGGTCGGTCTGGATCTGGGAGCGTGTCTGGTCACTGTAGAGGATAAGCGACCAGAAGTCCTTGACCGGAACATTCGCCGGCAGGTGGAGCCGGTAGCTATTGCCGCCGTCCAGTGGATCACCTTTGCTGTCGCGCGCGGTCCAGGCGTACTGGGAGCCCTTGCCGATCAGTTTCTCTTCCATCGCCGGCGTGACGAGGATTGCCAGGTAGTAGTAGAAGGTTGCGGCGTCAAAATTGGCAACACCTGGCGCGGCCTGGAACTGGTATCCGCCGGTGAAGCCCAGCTGCCAGTTGCTGTCCTCGTAATAGTAGGCCGCCCGCTCGCGAGTATGAAACAGCACGGTACGCGCCGTGGCATCGCCGACTGCCGCGGCCTCCGTGAGGATTTTCTTCATGCGGTCATCAGGTGCGAAGGGCTTGCCCTTTTCGATACCGATCGACTGGAAGAAGCCGAGGGTGACCGGGTCGAGGGAGTCGGCCGGCTCCTGCTGTACCACCTCGTTCAGCAGTTCCCAGAAGCGATAGTCGGCAGGGAATACGGTGTTGAAGGGTTTCCCCGACATGTTGATGAATGTCGGCGGAGCCACTGCCTTGCCGGCTTCGGACAGGGGGTAGATCTTCGTGTGCTTCTTGACCAGCTCAACGCCGGGCGCCGGATCGCCATCGACCAGGAAGCTACGCCACGGAACCCACAGTCCGAACGTGGGTGAATGCACCACATGATAGCCCGGCGGTACCTCGCCTTTGTGGCCCGGTGGCAGGAACAGGTACTTGCCGCCCGCGCCCTTGTCAGGCCCGGTAATGCCGACATCGACTACCCAGCGCTGCCACATGTCGTTGGCAGTCCCGAGCACCCTGGGCGGCACCTCCAGCACCAGCGGACCACCCGCGAGGTCCAGCCACGTCCAGCTGTAGACAGTGTTGTCATTGCCGGTGAGCACGATGCCGCGCGAGTCCAGCAGCTGCTCAAAAATCGGTACTATTTTGTTGGGCGCTCCGAGTGTGCTGAATGCCGCGCGGTTGGCCGCCTGGCTGACCGCCGGCATTCCGAGCAGGAAAGCCTGTACGGCACGATTGAGGTCGAGATTATCCCAGAGTTTGTCAGCGGTGGCCTTGTCTGGAAAGCCGTCGAAGAACCTCAGCGTTCCGAGCGAGGTCTCGACCCTGTCAGGCGAGGCGACTCCGGGCGGCTGCGATGTCGAGTACTTGTACTCAGGTTGCGCGGCTGCCCCGGTCAAGGGCTGCGACATTGCAGCTGTCGATGTGGCCAGGGACGCGACGCCAAGCGACAATGCCAGTCCCAGACGGGCAGCGCTGAATCCAGGTATTTTCATGTGATTCCCTCCTCGGGTATTTGCAGGGGACACACCCGGATGACGCCAGGGTGTCCATATTTCCATGCTCCTCGCAAGCTTGGACGAGCCCCGCCGCAAGCCGGTTTCACAGCCCCGCCAGCGGTTCCCAGATGTGAGTGAAACAGCTCTTCTCCAGCTCCGGGGTCTGCATGCCCGCGGCCAGAGCAGCGGCCATGCGCCTTTTGGCGGGGTCGCTGTGCACGCTGCGCAGAAACAATTCCTCCTCGCGCGCCAACTGGTCCGGCAAGCCGGCTTCGCCGGTGCTTACCGACTCCTTGGCCAGGGCGATAGTCTCCGCCGGAAAGCCCGCCATGCGGTAGGCCAGGCTGTCGACAAATACATCCAGCTCATCCGCCGGCAGCGCACGGTTGATATAGCCGTAGCGTTCCGCCTCTTCCGCGGAGAAATCCGCGCAACCCAGTATGATTTCCAGGGCCCTGCCGCGACCCACCAGGCGGGGCAGACGCACTGTCCCGCCGGCGCCGGGGATGATCCCGACTCCCACTTCCGGCTGGCAGAATACAGCCTTGCCCAGCGCCGCAAAGCGCATATCGCAGGCCAATGCCAGCTCGCTACCGCCGCCGCGGCAACGGCCGGCGACCTTGGCGATGGTAACCATGGGAGTGGTCCGCAGGCGATCCAGCAGGGCGTGTATCATGCCCATTTTTTCAGCTCGCGGCGGCGGCGCCGGGGGGAGTAGCGCAATCGTGTCCAGGTCGGCGTGGGCGACGAAGAAATCCGGGTTGGCGCTTTGCAGGACCACGACATTGACTGCGGCATCCGCCTCCAGTTCATTCAGGGCGGCGTCCAGGTCGGTGAGCAGGTTCATGTCCATCAGGTTCAGCTCGCCGTGGTCCAGGGTCAGGAAGGCGACTCCGCGTTCGCACCGCAGGCGCAGCGTCGTGTAGTTACTTTCACTCATGACAGGGAGTCTCCTTGCTAGGGCATCAGGGGTTTTAGAAATCTGGTGTAAGTCGAGGGAAACAGCCGCGGCAGCCAGAACAGCAGTTTGGCGTGGCGGCCGGTGACTATGCGCCGCCTGCCGCGCCGCACACCGGCCAGTATGGCGGCGGCACAGTTTTCCGGGCTGGTGCTCATCAGGCTCGGCGCCTTGGCTTTCATGGCCAGTTCACGGTCCCCGCTGATAGCGGACATGCGCAGGCGGGTCTCAAAGCCGGTGCGGATTCCACCCGGATGGACGCAGACCGCGCGCACCCCGGTGCCTGCCAGCTCGGACCACAGGCTTTCGGTCAGGCCACGCACCCCGAACTTGCTCATGTTATAGGCGCTATGGGTGGGATATCCCACCAGCCCGAACACGCTGGAAAAATTGACGATGCAGCCCTCGCGCTGGGACAGCATGATCGGCAGGAAGGCCTTGGTGCCACTCAGCACCCCGCCCAGGTTGATATCCAGCAGCCAGCGGATCTCATCTATGGACTGGTTCTCGAAGGTGCCGATCAGGGTAGTGCCGGCGTTGTTGAACAGGTAGTGCGCGCCGCCCAGCTCCTCTGCAACCGTTTCAGCATAGGCCATCACGGCTTCGCGTGAGGATACGTCGAGGGACCAGCTGTGTACGTCGGTTCCCGGCGGCAACTGCCTCACCGTGTCCGCCAGGCCCTCAGCATTGATATCGGACAGGGCCAGGCGCGCGCCTTCCGCGGCCAGTGCACAGGCAAGCGCCCTGCCGATGCCGGAACCGGCGCCCGTGATCACGGCTACCTTGCCGCGAAATGTCTTCATTGCCTTGCTCGCCATCCTGGTACTACCGAGTGCTGGCTGCGCTGCCGGGAGCGACGGCGGCTGCCAGCGCGGGCAGTTCGCTCGCCAGGTCGAAACCGGCGCGCTCGCGGCCGACGTCAGTCTTGTAGGAGGCCACGGGGCCGTTGAGCTTAAAGGGCAGCGGGATGCGGCGCTGGGCGCTGCTAAAGCCTACGGTGCCGATCCCCAGGTATTGGCCCTCGTCCACACGGCGCACCTCGTCGACCATGTGCACGAAACCGCAGATCGAGTGGAAGGCGCGGTAGACCAGCTGGTAGGCGGGTTTGCCATCAAAGCGCGAGGGCGCGATCAGCGTCACCATTGGCCCCTGGATAGTCTCCCGACCGAAGTTGCGCAGGGTGTTGTAGCCGCGCCCGCTGTCCGGCCCGGTGGGTCGGAACGACTTCGACCGCCACTTGCCAAACAGCAGCGGGTTATTGGTGAACAGCGCGCTGACCAGGGTAGAGATCGGGCCGGGCTGGCGCAATTGCTGCCCCAGGAATTCACCGTCCATCTCCTCCATGGTGGGGCATTCAAGCGTCCTGAACACCTCCAGCAGTTGCGGCGTGCTCATTTGCGTTAAATCTTTCATCATCTTCCTCCTGTCAACCTGGCCCGGGATGCGCTTCTCTATCGCCGCTATTTGAGGCCCATTTCCTTACACAACAACTTGTCCAGGGCGCGGTCGCCCAGCACCCGCGGGGCATGGACCATCCAGGTCAGTGGGTAGCGGGTTTTCGGGCGTCGCGCGGTGATCGCCTCGTGGACCGCCTCGCTGACCACTTGCACCGGCTTGCCGGTTCGCACCATCTCCTCGAGAACCTTCGGCATACCCGCCAGCGCCTGCGCATAATCCGTGTCGTTATAGCGCGTGTCGACGCCGGCGGCCTTTTCCCAGATCGGGGTGCGGATGCTGCCCGGCTCGATGGCGATCACCTCGATACCGTATATGCGCAGTTCCCGACGCAGCCCGTCGTTGATGGCCTCCACAGCATGTTTTGATGCGCCGTAGGCGCCGACGAAGGGAAACACCAGGCGGCCGCTGATGGAGCTGAGATTCACGATGCGACCCGGCGGGTGGGGGCAGTTTTTGCGGGCCCCCAACAGGGGCAGAAAGGCCTGGGTGACCGCGAGCAGCCCGAGCACGTTCACCTCCAGCATCTGGCGCAATTCGGCAACGGGAATGTGCATCAGCGGCCCGGCACCGGAGACCCCCGAGTTGTTCACCAGAGCCTGCAGGCCCTGGTCGCCGACCGCGCTCGCGACCTGCCGGGCGGCTTCGAGAATTGCCGGTTCATCGGTGACGTCGAACAACAGGGGAGTGAAATCCGCCCCCAGTGCCTGGCTGACCTTGTCGGCGTCCGTCTGTTTACGCACGCTGCCGAACACCCGGTAGCCCCGCTCGATCAGCAGGCGGGCGGCATCGAATCCGATACCGGTGGATACTCCGGTGATAAGTGCACTGGGTTTCATGGGTTTTTTCCTCGAGTCAAAAGCCGAAAACTTTGGCAAAGAGTGTGGGATAGGTATCTGGCAGCAGGCGCGCAAGCCAGTCCACGCTGGAGGAGCGATAGCCGGTGACCACCCGGCGCTTACCGCGACGAATGCCGCTGATGATGTCGGCGGCGCAGTGCTCCGGCGAGGTGCGCAGGGTGCGCTTGTTCACCGCGTCCATCCGCGCTTCCATCTCACCCGCCGTGGCACAGCGGCGGCTGGCCCTGTCGATGTTGGTACGAATGCCTCCGGGGTGAACGCACACCGCCCTTACCCCTGTCCCTTCCAGCTCGGACCAGAGACTTTCGGTCATTCCCCGCACGGCGAATTTGGCAATGTTGTAGCTGCTCAGAGCGGGCATGCCCATGAGACCGGCGATACTTGAAATATTGACGATGCAGCCCTCGCGCTGGGACAGCATGATTGGCAGAAAAGCCTTGGTACAGTAAATCACGCTCCACAGATCCAGGTCGATCAGCCACTGCATCTCGTCCAGGCTCTGGTGCTCAAAGCTGCCCAGCAGGGCGCTGCCGGCGTTATTGATTAGCAGGTGCGCGCCTCCGAACTCGCCGCGGACGGCCTCCGCATGGGCGAATACGGCCGCCTGCGACGTCACGTCCAGGTTATAGCTCCTGACACTTGTCCCCGGGGGTAGCAGCTGAACGGTCTTGCCCAGTGCCGCCTCGTCTATGTCGGAGATCGCCAGGCGGGCGCCCTCCCTGGCGAGGCCTACGGTCAATGCCTGCCCGATACCAGAGCCCGCCCCGGTAATGACTGCGACCTTATCGGTGAAATTGTGCATCGCCCTGTTCTCCCAATGACGGCAATAACCTCCCTCGCCCGGCGCCGGTGCCCGAAATCGCGGTACGCGACATCGGATTCGGTGTGTCCAGTCTCCGCTCTTTTACAGGGCGCTATTTACCATTTAGGGCCAAAGTTTTATCTTTTGGGACATCTCGGGGATTCCGCGGGGTGTACGGAGATGGCAACCGGTTCTCACAAAGTGACACAAGCGCGCGATTCCGCTGCTCAGCGGCGGGCAACTGACGAGCCCGGTGTACCCATCGCGGCGGTGGCCAGTGGACCGCAGTTGCTGCTCGATGCCGGGGTGGAACCCGCGGGGGTTGCCCTGGCCGCCGGGCTGGACCCGGGCTGGTTCGACGATCCGGCCCTTACGATCAGTCTCGCCCGGATGGGCCACTATCTGCAGGAGTGTGTGCACGCGACCAGGGACGAAACCTTCGCCCTGCGTCTCGGTCTGGCGGAAGGGGCTGGAGCGCTCTACACCGTTGGCTACCTGGCGCGCCACTCCACCGACGTGCGCACCGCCTTGTCCACGGTGCAAACCTATGTGCACCACTTCGGCGGCGAACTCACACTGGATCAGGCGCGAGGGAGTGCCTGGTTTGAATACCGGTTTCTGTTCCCCGCACTCGATGGCGCCAGCCTGGTCAGCGAGGGCGGCCTGGGGATTGGCGTGGCATTCCTGCGGCAACTGTGCGGGCGCAACTGGCGGCCCGACGAGATTCGCATTGCCCGCCCCAGACCGGCGCAACCGGCACGCTGGCGGCAGTGCCTGCAGGCCCCGGTTATGTTCGGGTCAGATAGCAACCTGGTTGTATTCAAAGCGCGGTGGCTGGACCACCCGGTCGAGCGCGCCGATGCCGAACTGCGGCGTATCATGCAGGCGCAGGTCCTGGCGCTGGAGGCGGAGCACGGGGCCGATTATCCCTCGCGGGTCTGTTCGGCTCTGCGCGCCTGCCTGCTCACCGGGGATGCATCCGTACGCCAGGTGGCCAGCCGGCTCGCAACCAGCCCGCGCACCCTGCGCCGGCGCCTGGCGGCCAGCCGTACGAGTTTCGATGAATTGCGGGACCGGACGCGGCTGGAAACCGCCTGCCACCTGCTGGAAAATTCGGAGGCCTCCATAACCGGGATCGCCGACCTGCTGGGCTATGCGCACGCCAGTGCCCTGTCACGGGCTTTCCGTCGCTGGACACAGCAGACCCCGAGGGAGTGGCGCGCCCGCAGGACAGGAGCGAAACGGCAATAGCTCGAACGGCGGTCAAATTCCAGTACTCGCCCACTGATCGCAGGTGACAATCACTCCACCGTGACGGACTTCGCCAGATTGCGCGGCTTATCGACGTCAGTGCCCTTCTGCAGGGCGACATGGTAGGACAGCAACTGCAGAGCTACCGTATAGACGATCGGCTTGATAACTTCCGGGCAGTGGGGCATATCCAGTACCTTTACCCGCGCCTCACTGCTGAAGCCCGCCTTGCTGTCGGCAAACACGAACAGTTCGCCGCCCCGGGACCGCACTTCTTCCAGGTTGGATTTCAGTTTTTCCAGCAGATCGTCACTGGGAGCCACCGCCACCACCGGCATGTCGTCATCCACCAGCGCCAGCGGGCCGTGCTTGAGTTCCCCGGCCGGGTAAGCCTCGGCGTGAATATAGGAAATTTCCTTGAGCTTGAGAGCGCCTTCCATCGCGATGGGATACTGGATACCCCGGCCCAGGAAAAGGGCGTGATGCTTGGGAATAAAGGACTCGGAGAGCTGCTCTATTTCGTCGTTGAGCTCCAGGGTTTGCTGGACGTAGTCGGGCAGGTCCTTGAGGGCGGCGATAATTTCCTGCTGCTTTTTTTCCGTCATCGAAGCCCGTCGGCCCAGGGCGTAGGTCAACATCAGCAGGGCCACGAGCTGGGTAGTAAACGCCTTGGTCGAGGCCACCCCTATCTCCATTCCGGCCCGGGTCAGGAACACCAGATCGCTGTCGCGCACCAGGGAGCTGTTGGCGACATTGGATATCACCAGGCTGGCGGCAAATTCTCCGTCGCCGGCGTTGCGCAGCGCGGCCAGACTGTCCGCGGTTTCCCCCGACTGGGATATCGTGACCAGCAGGGTATTGGCGTGGGTGACCCGCTTGCGGTATCGGAACTCGGAAGCTACCTCAACCTGGCAGGGTATGCCCGCCAGCTCCTCCAGCCAGTAGCGCGCCACCATACCTGCGTGAAAGCTGGTTCCGCAGGCGACGATCTGTACGCCCTTGACCTTGTCAAAAACCTCTGCCGCGCCAGCGCCGAAACAGTCGTCTATTACCGGGTGGTCCGCCGCCTGGGCAAAAGTCGCCGCCAGTGCCCGTGGTTGCTCATGTATTTCCTTCAACATGTAATGATCGAAGCCGCCCAGGTCCGCGACCTCCACCGCTTCCGAGATCAGGCTGCGCTTGCGCTCCACTGGAGCACCGCTGGCGTCATAGATCTGTAGCGACGATGGTGAAATCTCCACCACGTCACCCTCTTCAAGGTAGATAAAGCGATCGGTCACCTGGCGCAGCGCGAGCTGGTCAGATGCCAGAAAGTTTTCTCCAATGCCTATCCCTACTACCAGGGGACTACCCTTGCGTGCCGCAACCACCTGGTCCGGGTGAACGACGTCCACCGCCGCCACGGCATAGGCACCTTCAAGCCGGTCTACGGTCTCCTGCATCGCAGCCAACAGCGATCTGCCGCTCTCCAGGTACTGGTGCAACATGTGAACAATCACTTCGGTGTCAGTGGCGGAGCTGAATTCGTAGCCGGCAGCACACAGCTCCTTGCGCAGGATCGCATGGTTTTCAATGATGCCATTGTGCACCAGCGCTATACGCTGGCCGGAAATATGCGGGTGGGCATTTACTCCCGAGGGTTCGCCGTGAGTCGCCCACCGGGTATGGGCTATACCGGTGCAACCCAGGTGCGGGTGCAGCTTCTGGGCTTTCTCCAGTTCACACACCTTGCCCTGCTGCTTATGTAGCTGCAGGTTGTGCTCATTGTCGATCAGGGCCATACCGGCGGAGTCGTAGCCGCGGTACTCCAGCCGACGCAACCCTTCAAGCAGTATCTCCGAAACTTCCCGTCTCGCCGCAGCGGCGACAATGCCACACATACTCAGTCCTCTGCCTTTGCTTTACAGGGTCGTTGCCAGCCCGCTATGTTGCGCTGCCGGGAGCGGCTCACCGCGAGCTCTTCCGCGGCCACGGTTTTGGTGATGGTGGAGCCGGCGGCGATAAAGCCCTGGTCCTCTATCTGCAAAGGAGCCACCAGGGTACTGTTGGAGCCGACAAAAACGTCAGCACCAATCTCGGTCCTGTGCTTGTTGACGCCGTCATAGTTACAGGTAATCGTGCCGGCGCCGATGTTCACACCGGCGCCCATGGAACAGTCACCGATGTAGCTCAGGTGGTTTACCTTGCTGCCAACACCGATTTCCGCGTTCTTGGTTTCGACAAAATTGCCTATCCGGGCGCCCTCTGCCAGCACCGTGCCGGGACGAATACGGGCGAAAGGCCCGACGGTGCAGCGCTCGCCAATTTGCGCATCCTGTAAATGGCTCATGGCGTGAATCGTGGCACCGGCCGCCACAGTTACGTCCCGCAGCACGCAATTGGGGCCAATAACCACGCCGTCGCCAAGACTCACCTGCCCCTCGAAAACCACGTTAACGTCTATGCTGACATCCTTGCCGCAGGCAAGCGCGCCGCGAATATCCAGGCGATTGATATCCGCTACCGCGACGCCCGCGCGCATGAGCTGTTCCGCCTGACGGCGCTGATACTCCCGCTCCAGCTGGTTGAGCTGGACGCGGTCGTTCACCCCCAATATCTCGATTTCCGATGACGCGAGGCGTGACGAAACTGACCTGCCCTCCGCTACCGCCATGCTGAGAATATCCGGCAGGTAATACTCACCCTGCTTGTTCCCGTTACCCACCCTGGGCAGGTAGTCCAGGAGGTCCCGGGCGGGAGCCGCCAACAGACCTGTATTGATTTCGGTGATCTGGCGTTGCTGAGCCGTTGCATCCTTATGTTCCACGACTCCCACCAGCGCCCCTTTTTCATCACGCAGAATCCTGCCGTAGCCCTCCGCATTTCCGACCCTGGCTGTCAGCAGGGCGGGGCCTGTGGCGGCCGCTTGCACCAACTCGACAAGCGTCTCGGCAGCGGTCATTGGCACGTCGCCATACAACACCAGCACGGTACTTTCGGGGGAGACGTCAGGGAGTGCCTGCAGCACGCCGTGGCCGGTACCCAGTTGCTCGGACTGGGTGACCCAGTTGACCGGGAAGTCACCCAGTTGTCGCTGAACCTGTTCCGCGCCATGGCCGATGACCACATGCACGGCCTCGGGCTCCAATGACAGGGCGGTTGATATGACGTGCTCCAACAGTGGCCGCCCCCCCAATGGATGCAGCACTTTGGGGAGGGTCGATTTCATTCTGGTGCCCTGACCGGCGGCAAGTATGATTACTTCTAGCGACATAGTGACTGGTTACCGGATTGTTGAACATAGCGAATCGCCATCAGGAGACAGTGTGATGCGATCTGCTTGAAATGAACATCATAGACAGCAACGGCGGCAATACTACGCTATTTGCCATTATTTTTGCCCAAACTGTGACCCCGGCGACAGATGGTTGCCGCATTGGCTATATCCGCGCCGGCCAATACAAAAAACCCCGGCAGGGCCGGGGTCAACAGTGTATTGCTGCCGAACTGAAGCTGCTGACTTAGCCGCGGCCCGCGCGATTGCGCATTTTTCGCAGGGTTGCCAACTGGGCGGCGGCTTCCGCCAACTGGGCAGACGCCCGACCGTAGTCGAAGTCCCCGGTCTGGTTGGCCAGCGCGTGTTCAGCTTCCTTGCGCGCTTCCTCAGCGGCGGCCTCGTCCACATCTGTCGCGCGTATGGCCGTATCGGCGAGAATGGAGACCACGCCCGGCTGAACTTCAAGGAAGCCACCGGACACGTAGTACACATGTTCTTCACCGTTCTGGCTGACGATGCGGACCGGACCCGGTTTCAGCGAGGTGAGCAGCGGCGCGTGGCCGTAGGTCACACCCAGCTCTCCCAGGTCCCCGGTTGCCACTAACATCTCAACCAGGCCGGAGAAGATTTCCTCCTCTGCACTTACGATGTCGCAGTGTATTGTCATTGACATTGTTCGGCCTCTCTAAAGCTCGTGACTGGCGTTACTTAAGCTTCTTGGCTTTCTCAACAGCTTCTTCAATGCTGCCAACCATATAGAACGCCTGCTCCGGCAGGTGATCGTACTCACCGGCGAGGATGCCGTTGAAGCCGGCGATGGTGTCTTTCAGGGACACGTACTTGCCGGGCGACCCGGTAAACACCTCGGCCACGTGGAAGGGCTGCGACAGGAAACGCTCGATCTTACGGGCGCGGTTCACAGTCTGCTTGTCTTCCTCGGACAGTTCATCCATGCCCAGGATCGCAATAATATCCTTGAGCTCTTTGTAGCGCTGCAGTACAGACTGTACACCACGGGCTGTACCGTAGTGCTCGGTGCCGATAATCAGCGGGTCCAGCTGGCGCGAGGTAGAATCCAGCGGGTCCACCGCCGGGTAAATACCCTTCGCCGCGATATCCCGGCTCAGTACCACGGTGGAGTCCAGGTGGGCAAATGTGGTGGCGGGCGACGGGTCGGTCAAGTCATCCGCAGGTACGTATACCGCCTGGATGGAGGTAATGGAGCCAACCTTGGTAGAGGTAATCCGCTCCTGCAATACACCCATTTCCTCCGCCAGGGTAGGCTGATAACCTACCGCCGAAGGCATACGGCCCAACAGTGCCGATACTTCGGTACCGGCCAGGGTGTAGCGGTAGATGTTGTCGATGAACAGGAGTACGTCACGGCCTTCATCGCGGAATTTTTCTGCCATGGTCAAACCGGTCAGCGCCACACGCAGGCGGTTACCCGGGGGCTCATTCATCTGCCCGTACACCATCGCCACTTTGGAGTTGCTGAAGTTTTTAACGTCAACAACCTTGGACTCCTGCATTTCGAAGTAGAAGTCGTTACCCTCACGAGTACGCTCACCTACCCCGGCAAACACTGACAAACCGGAGTGCTCGGTGGCAATGTTATTGATCAGTTCCATCATGTTTACGGTCTTGCCCACACCGGCACCACCGAACAGGCCGACCTTACCGCCCTTCGCGAAGGGACAGACCAGGTCGATAACCTTGATGCCTGTTTCCAGCAGCTCATTGGACGCGGCCAGTTCTTCGTAGGTGGGTGCCTTGCGGTGAATGGATGCGCGCTCTTTCTCGCCTATCGGTCCACACTCGTCGATGGGGTTGCCCAGCACATCCATAATCCGGCCGAGGGTCTCGATGCCGACGGGCACGGAGATTGGGTCACCGGTGTTTTCCACCGCGAGCCCGCGGCTCACGCCTTCGGATGAACCCATGGCAATAGTGCGCACCACGCCGTCGCCCAACTGTTGCTGGACTTCCAGGGTCAGGTCTCGCTCGGTGACTTTCAGTGCATCGTATACCTTCGGCACGATGTCACGCGGAAACTCCACGTCGATGACCGCGCCGATAATTTGTACGATTCGTCCGCTGCTCATGTTCGGATCCTCTAGATCAAAGTTCAATTCTGTTTGGCCAGGACCACAGCGCTTAATGCCCCTGGCCTCTGTATCAAATTTCCAGGCGGCTTAAAGGCCTCAGCCGATTGCCGCGGCCCCGCTGACAATTTCCGACAGCTCTTGGGTAATCGCCGCCTGACGCGCTTTGTTGTATATCAACTGCAGGTCATCAATGATCTCGCCGGCGTTCTCGGTGGCGTTTTTCATAGCCAGCATCCGGGCCGCCTGCTCACAGGCGCCGTTCTCGACCACTGCCTGGTAAACCTGCGATTCGATGTACCGGGTCAGCAGCTTTTCCAGAAGCTCTTTCGCATCGGGTTCATAGATATAGTCCCAATGGTGCTTCATCTCCTCGCTGCTGTCCGCCTGCAGCGGTAACAACTGCTCGATCAACGGGTTCTGAGTCATCGTGTTCACGAACTCGTTGGTCACCAGGAACAGGCGATCTATATGCCCGGTTGCGTATGCATCCAGCATGGTTTTAACGCCACCGATGAGGTCCGCCAGCGCCGGCGCTTCACCGAGATCGCGCACGGCTGCGGTCACGTTGCCGCCATAGCTGCCGAAAAATGCGGCTGCTTTTGCCCCGATCAGGGAAAGTTCAATAGGTATGCCCCGGTCTGCCCACTCCTTCATGGAGCGCACGGTATGCTTGAACAGGTTGATGTTCAGGCCACCACACAAACCCCGGTCGGTAGAGACAATAATATAGCCGACACGTTGGACCTCGCGCTCCTGCATGTACATGTGCTTGTACTCCGGGGCGGCGTTGGCGATATGGCTGACCACGGCGCGAATGCGGCGGGCGTAGGGCTTGCCAACCGACATACGATCCTGGGCCTTGCGCATCTTGCTCGCAGCGACCATCTCCATCGCACTGGTGATCTTCTGCGTGCTGCGGATACTCGAGATCTTTGTGCGTATTTCCTTTCCGACTGCCATCTAATGGTCCTCAGTCTTACCAGGTCTGGGTCTTTTTGAACGCCTCGATAGCGGCCTTGAAAGTGCCCTCGATCTCGTCGTTGTAATCCCCGGAGGCTACAATTTTGTCCATCATTTCGCCGTGTTCGCCGTGCATGTAGGCCAGCAGGGCTTGCTCGAAATCACCGATCTTGTTCACTTCAATATCGTTCAGGTGGCCTTCGTTAGCCGCGTAGAGCATCACGCCCATCTCAGCCGTACTCTGGGGTGAGTACTGCTTCTGTTTCATCAGTTCGGTCACGCGCTCACCATGATCAAGCTGCGCCTTGGTGGCGTCATCCAGGTCGGAGGCAAACTGTGAAAACGCCGCCAGCTCTCGATATTGCGCCAGCGCGGTACGGATACCGCCAGACAGTTTTTTCATGATCTTGGTCTGGGCTGCGCCACCCACACGAGAAACCGAAATACCGGCATTCATCGCCGGCCGAACGCCCGCGTTGAACATGTCGGCCTCGAGGAAAATCTGGCCGTCGGTGATCGAGATCACGTTGGTAGGTACGAAAGCTGAAACGTCACCCGCCTGGGTTTCGATTACCGGCAGTGCGGTCAGTGAGCCGGTACGGCCCTTGACTTCGCCTTTGGTGAAGTTCTCTACATATGCGGCGTTGACTCGCGCCGCGCGCTCCAACAAACGCGAGTGCAGGTAGAACACGTCGCCAGGATACGCTTCACGACCCGGCGGGCGCCGCAGCAGCAATGAAATCTGGCGGTAAGCCCAGGCCTGCTTGGTCAAGTCATCGTAGATGATGAGTGCGTCTTCACCGCGGTCGCGGTAGTACTCGCCCATACTGCAACCGGCAAAAGGTGCCAGGTACTGCATCGCGGCAGGGTCGGACGCGGTGGCTGCGACGACGATAGTGTGCTCCATCGCGCCATGCTCTTCCAGTTTGCGTACCACGGCGGCAACCGAAGAGGCCTTCTGGCCGATAGCCACGTAGATACACTTAATACCGGAACCTTTCTGGTTGATGATAGCGTCAACAGCAATAGCGGTCTTACCAATCTGGCGGTCACCGATGATCAATTCGCGCTGGCCACGCCCGATGGGCACCATCGCGTCGATCGCTTTCAAACCGATCTGAACCGGCTGGTCAACGGACTGACGGGCGATAACGCCTGGCGCAACTTTTTCCAGCGCGTCTGTCATCGCGGCATTGACGGGACCCTTGCCATCGATGGGATTGCCCAGGGCATCCACCACCCGGCCCTGGAGTTCGGGACCTACCGGAACTTCCAGGATACGGCCGGTGCAGCGGCAAGACTGGCCTTCAGCCAGAGTCTTGTAGTCACCCAGAACCACGGCGCCGACGGAATCGCGCTCCAGGTTCAGCGCCATACCGTAAATACCGCCGTCAAATTCAATCATCTCGCCGTACATCACATCGGCAAGGCCGTGGATACGAATGATGCCGTCAGTGACCGATACCACTGTACCGACGTTGCGAGCCTCGCTGCTGACATCAAGTTGGTCAATACGCTGCTTGATAATCTCGCTTATCTCAGATGGATTCAGTTGCTGCATGCTCTGTTCCTCAATCCTACGAATTCATTGCTTCGGCCAGCTTGTCCAGCTTGCCGCGCACGGAGCCATCGATCACCAGATCGCCGGCCCTGATTAATACGCCACCCAACAGATTGCTGTCGGTCTTTGTCTGAACTTTTACCTGGCGCTCCAGTTTTTTGCCCAGTGCCTCGGCCAGCCTGTCCCGCACGCCGTCGCCCAGATCAAAGGCTGAAACAACCTCTACATCCACAGTCTTTTCCCGGTTTGCCTTGAGTTGCGCAAACTGGGCGTAGATCTCGGGTAACAGGGCGAGGCGCTTGTTCGAGGCAAGAATCGCAATGAAGCTGCGAACCTCCTCCGACAACTCGTCGCCACACACCTCGCTGAGGCTGGCGGCCTGCTGCGCTGCGGTCAGCGAAGGGTTGGTCAACACTGCACTCATACCCTCGTTGGCCGCGACAGCCGCAGCTGTCGCGAGTTGCTCGTGCCACTGCGTCAGTTGGTTCTTGTCCAGCGCATACTCGAACGCTGCTTTAGCGTAAGGGCGTGCCAGTGTGCTCAGTTCAGCCATAGCTCCCTCGCGTTACAGCTCAGCGGCCAGTTTCTCGACCATCTCGGCATGTGCCGCAGGGTCGATAGTCGCGCCGAGAATTTTTTCCGCTCCCGCCAGCGATAGAACGGCCACCTGGCTACGCAGTTGTTCCCGCGCACGGTTGGCTTCCTGTTCTATCTCCGCCTGGGCAGCGGCCTTTACGCGCTCGGCTTCAACCAGTGCGGCCTGTTTCGCCTCTTCCACCAGTTGATTGCCGCGCTTGTTGGCCGCTTCAACGATTCCGGCTGCTTCTTCCTTGGCCACTTTAAGGCGTTCTACCGCCTTTTCCTTGGCCAGTTCGAGATCATGGCTGGCACGATCAGCAGCTGCCAGACCGTCAGCTATCTTGTCAGTCCGCTCCTGCATGGCCGCGATAATGGGCGGCCATACATACTTCATGCAGAACACGACAAAGCAGACAAACGCGACCATCTGTCCGATAAGCGTAAGGTTAATATTCACGCCTTGCTCCTCACAGATTATTGGGGGCCGCAGACATTGCGACCCATTTCCCGGGCGTTTTTATACAACCGCACCAGGCGCAACAACGAAGATCAGGTACATCGCGATACCAACACCGATAATGGGGATCGCATCTACCAGGCCAGCGCCGAGAAAGAAGGTCACCTGCAACTTGGGAGCCAGCTCCGGCTGACGCGCTGATCCTTCGATCAGTTTGCCGCCCAACAGGCCAACTCCAATCGCGGCGCCCAGACCACCCAAACCCATCATGATGGCGGCAGCTACGTAGATTAATTCCATGATTTTCTCCTAGCGTTAAGAACCAAAGTTAAAGTAAATCAGTGATCTTCATGTGCCATGCTGAGATAGACGATCGTCAGCACCATGAAAATGAAAGCCTGCAGGGTGATAACCAGGATATGGAATATCGCCCAACCCACTTGCAATAATCCTGCCGGTACAGCCCATGCGATGCCTGCGCTGAACAGGGCTGCAATCAGGATAAAGATCATTTCACCGGCGTACATATTGCCGAACAGTCGCAGACCCAGTGAGAAGGGCTTGGCCAGCAGGCCTACCACTTCCATGAACAGGTTTACCGGGATGAATACCCAGTGATTAAAGGGGTTCATGGTGAGCTCCTTGACGAAGCCGAAGCCCTTGACCTTCACCGAGTAGTACAACATCAGTATAAAAATGCCCAAAGCCATGCCCATGGTGATATTCGGGTCCGTGGAGGGCACGATTTTCTGAAAGTGAACCCCGGCAAGGCTCAATAGCGAGGGAATAAGGTCGACGGGGATGAGGTCCATAAGGTTCATCAGGAAAACCCAGACAAATATGGTTAACGCCAGCGGGGCCACCAACTTGTTCTTGCCGTGGAATGTATCGCGCACGGTGTTGTCGACAAACTCTACTATCATTTCGACCAGGTTGAGCACACCGCTGGGCACACCCGATTCCGCCTTCTTCGCAACGCCACGAAACAGCCAGCAGAAGAATATGCCGAGGCCGATAGACCAGGCCATCGAATCGACATGGATGGCACTGAAGCCCATCGCCGCGGCCTCGTCGCCACCGTGGGCCATTACCCACGCCCCGCCGTCACCGACAATTGAGCCGTCGTCCCGTTCAAAGCCTGCCGGCAACTTGCCATAGGTGAGGTTTGTCAGGTGGTGGACAATGTATTCAGAAATCGTCTGCGTATCGCCTGCCATTTGTCACAACTCTTGTGTCTGTCAGTCAGTTCAAAACGATTACCGCCTCAGCAGCAACCAGCTTCCTGCAATTTGTATCACCAGCATCACCAGGTAACCCGCAAAAACTGCCGGGGCGTGTATGGGTCGCAGAGCTGTAAAGACCGCCGCAAACCCTGCAACACTGAGTAAAAACTTGCCCGCCTGCCCGACATAACTGGAGCGGGCTATAGCCCTTGCCGATCTCGCGCCTCGCCACCTGAATGCGAGCGCCGCGAAGTACGCCTGGGGCAAAATAGCGATCAAGCCACCGCAGAACACCGAGTACGCGCGTACTTCATCCGATGTCAGCAAAAAAAGGCTCAACACCACCAGGACCAGAAGCTGCGCCAGGGTGATGCGGTATACCGGGGGGCGGAGAATTTCAGCACCGGCCATCTTTACCTCGCCTCACTTCTCCCACCACAGCCCGAACAGCGTCCCCGCTCGTTTCAGGCGGGCGCATTATAGGGGGATTGAAACGCCGGTTCAACAAGCTTGTAGAGGCAGCAGGGATTAAAAATGCCGCCAGATGCCCGCACGATCACCGAAAATTCGCCCTTTACTTCCTGAGCAATGCCGCCACATACAGCATCTTGTGGCATGCCCTGCCTGAATAGCCATATCGTGTGTTGTCCGGCTTATTTGATATGACTCAAGATTCCGTCCAACTCGTCCAGGCTGTTGTAGGCCAACACCAGTTTTCCCTTGCCGCCGGTACCGTGTTTGATTTCTACCCGGGTGCCCAGTCGCTGGGACAGATCGTCCTGCAGGTGGCGGATATTGGGGTCAAGGGCGCCCGGCCTGGCCGGCTTCTCCTTGCGACCCAGTTGTTGTCGCACCAGGGCCTCGGTCTGGCGCACCGACAGGCCTCTTGCCACCACTGACCGCGCTGCAGGCGCCTGCTGGCTGCCCTCCAGTGCGAGCAGGGCGCGGGCGTGACCCATTTCCAGGTCGCCGTGCTCCACCAGGCGCCTGACCTCATCGGGCAGAGCCATCAGGCGCAGCAGGTTGGCCACCGTGGACCGCGACTTGCCGACAGCGTTGGCCACCTCTTGCTGTGTCAGTTCAAATTCCTGCTGCAGTCGCATCATCGCAGCGGCCTCCTCGATCGGGTTGAGGTCTTCGCGCTGTATATTCTCGATCAGGGACATGGCAATGGCGGCATTGTCCGGCACTTCGCGTATCAGGGCCGGTATCTTGTCCAGGCCCGCCAGTTGGGTGGCGCGCCAGCGGCGCTCTCCCGCGATAATTTCGTACTTGCTGTCCGAGATGGGGCGCACCACTATCGGTTGCATTACGCCCTGCGCCTTGATGCTGTCGGCCAACTCCTGCAGCGACTCCGGGTCCATATCCCGGCGCGGCTGGTACTTGCCGCGCTGAATCAGGTCCACCGCCAGCTCTTTGAGGATACTGTCCTGCCCCGAGGCGCCCTGGCCACCACTTTGCGTACCGGCCGGCGCGGCAGGACGTGTACCGGCGGCTCCCAGGAGTGCGTCCAGGCCGCGCCCCAAACCCCGTTTTTTCACAGACATCTGGTGTCCCTTACCATAAGTTCGTCGACATTCAGCATGTCATTCGGCCACCATTGCACCGGCCTGCGCCTGTTGCGCAAGCTTCTCCTCGCGCCGGATGATCTCACCCGCCAGTGCCATGTAAGCCTTGGAGCCGCGGGAATACCTGTCGTAATACATGGCGGGCAAGCCGTGGCTGGGAGCCTCGGCAAGGCGCACGTTGCGCGGTACCACGGTGCGGTAGACCCGCTCGCCAAAATGGCTGTGGAGCTGGGCGGACACGTCGTTGGTCAAACTGTTGCGCGGATCGTACATGGTCCGCAGTATGCCCTCTATCTGCAGCCTTGAGTTCACTGTCTCGGCCACTCGCTGGATAGTTCCCACTAAAGCGGACAACCCCTCCAGCGCAAAATACTCGCACTGCATGGCGATGATGACGCCGTCTGCCGCGACCAGCGCGTTGAGCGTCAACATATTGAGGGAGGGAGGGCAGTCGATCAGCACATAGTCATAGCTGCCTGCGACTCCCGCCAGCCCGGCTTGCAGTCGCAGCTCCTTGTTCTCGACCTGCAGCAACTCCACCTCGGCGGCGGTGAGGTCGCCGTTTGCCGGAAGCACATCAAACCGTGCTTCGCCGGTGGGTCGTATTGCCTCGCCGGCTGGCAGGCGATGCACCAGGACATCGTAGACGCTGTACTCCAGCTCATGCTTGTCTATCCCGCTGCCCATGGTCGCGTTGCCCTGGGGGTCGAGGTCAACCAGCAGAACCCGCTGCTTCATCGCAGCCAGCGAGGCGGCCAGGTTGACGCAGGTCGTGGTTTTGCCGACGCCACCTTTCTGGTTCGCTATCGCGATAATCCTAGCCACTGGCCGTGTCCCCGCCTCTGGGTTTCAACGCGCTTCTCCATTCTTCGTCATGATCATGTCGACCAGGTGCCGCTGCTCATCGAGCCCCGGTACCGCCAGTGTGTGCACCGCTCGTACCGTATACTCGGAGGCCAGCTCCGCCAACTCTTCCGCCGGATAAGCGCCTTTCATGGCGAGAAAGCACCCGTCCGGGGCCAGCAGATGCCCACAACCCGCGGCCATATCAGCCAGCGAGGCGAAGGCGCGTGACAGTACCGCATCAAATGCCTGTGGCGGTCGGAAGGATTCCACGCGCGCATGATGCACCAGCATATTATCCAAGCGCAGGGCTGTTTTCACCTGAAAAAGGAATCGGGTTTTTTTGCCGTTGCCATCCAGCAAGGAAAACTGGCGACCGGGAAAGAGAATCGCCAGCGGAATACCCGGCAGCCCCGCGCCCGTGCCAACATCGATCACATTGCGTCCGGCCAGGAAGGGGGCAACCGCGAGACTGTCCAGCAGATGCCGGGTCACCATTTGCGCCGGGTCCCGCACAGCCGTGAGGTTGTAGGCGCGATTCCACTTCAGCAACAACTCCAGATAGGCCAGCAGGAGTTCCACCTGGCGGGCTTCGAGGGCCAGCCCCAGCGTTTCGCTGCCACGCTGCAACCGATTGGCGATCTCGCTATCCATTCAGCCCATGTTGGCCTGGCCGCCGGACCGGGAGTCCAGGGCTTCATCTTGAGTGCCGGGGCGCAGGGCGCCACGCCGCTTCAGGTAGATCAGCAACAGGGAAATTGCAGCCGGGGTTACCCCCGGAATCCGCCCCGCCCGGGCCAGGGTGTCCGGCCGGGCGGCACTTAGCTTCTGCTTCACCTCATTGGACAAACCGTCAACCGCGTTGAAATCCAGGTCCGTTGGCAAGGTGGTGTTCTCGTAGCGGCGCAGACGCTCAATATCATCCTGTTGGCGGTCGATATAACCGGCGTATTTGGCCTGGATCTCCACCTGTTCCGCCACCTGCGGATCCGTGGTTGCCTCGCCCTTCAGGCCGGCGACATCGATGTAAGTCAGTTCCGGACGCTTCAACAGTTCCGCCATTGAATACTCATGACCGAGGGGTTTTGTCAGCTTCCCTGCCAATGCCTCGGCCTGGGGCGTACCCGGGTGAATCCAGGTGCTGAGCATGCGCTGTGTCTCGCGCTCTATCTGCTCGCGTTTGCGTGAAAAGCGCGCCCAGCGTTCGTCATCCACCAGCCCCAGTTCGTGCCCTTTGGGAGTGAGCCGCAGGTCGGCATTATCCTCGCGCAACAACAACCGGTACTCCGCCCGGGAGGTAAACATGCGATAGGGTTCGATAGTTCCCATGGTAATCAGATCGTCCACAAGGACGCCGATATACGCTTCGTCACGGCGCGGACACCAGGGCTCGCGACCCTGCACCGCCAACGCGGCGTTGAGCCCGGCAAGGAGACCCTGGGCCGCGGCTTCCTCGTATCCGGTCGTGCCATTGATCTGCCCGGCGAAATAAAGACCGGGAACAGCCCGGGTCTCAAGAGAAGCGCTGAGATCGCGGGGATCGAAAAAATCGTACTCGATTGCATATCCCGGGCGCGTGATATGGGCTTTTTCAAATCCCCTGATGGAGTGCACCAGCGCGATCTGCACATCGAAGGGCAGGCTGGTGGAGATGCCGTTGGGGTAAAGCTCGCTGGTCGTCAGGCCCTCAGGCTCGATAAATACCTGGTGGGAATTTTTATCCGCAAAGCGGTGGATCTTGTCTTCGATACTGGGGCAATACCGCGGACCCACGCCCTCGATCACTCCCGAATACATCGGTGATCGATCGAGACCGCCCCGAATAATCTCGTGGGTAGCCTCGTTGGTGTAAGTCACCCAGCAACAGCGCTGCTCAGGATGCTCCTCAACGCTGCCGAGAAATGACATGACCGGTACCGGCTTGTCACCCCACTGCTGTTCCAGCTCGCTGAAATCGACACTGCGAGCGTCGATTCTGGGCGGCGTCCCGGTTTTAAGGCGCTCCACCCGAAACGGCAGCTCGCGCAAGCGCTGCGCCAGCGCAATGGAAGGGGGATCCCCAGCGCGACCGCCAGCACTGGCTTCAAGGCCGATATGTATCTTGCCGCCCAGGAAGGTACCGGTGGTCAGCACGACTCGCGGCGCCCTGAAAGTGAGCCCCATCTGGGTAACCGCTCCGGCCACCCGACCGTGCTCGATCAACAGGTCGTCCACCGGTTGCTGGAAGATAGACAGGTTGGGCTGCGACTCGAGAATCTCGCGGATGGCATTCTTGTAAAGCACGCGGTCGGCCTGGGCTCGCGTGGCACGCACCGCAGGGCCCTTGCGTGAGTTCAGGACCCGAAACTGAATACCGGCCCGGTCAGTTGCCCGCGCCATGGCACCACCCAGGGCATCGACCTCCTTGACCAACTGGCTTTTGCCTATGCCGCCTATGGCAGGATTGCAGGACATCTGGCCGAGGGTGTCGATGCTATGGGTGAGCAACAGGGTGCGACAACCCATACGTGCGGCCGCCAGGCAGGCCTCGGTGCCCGCATGGCCACCACCGATCACTATCACGTCAAACTGCTGTTGGTAGTTCACGAACTCTGGCCTGGCCCCAATTGAGGGCGTTGCTTGAAAAGGGTGCGCGATTATACGTGGAGCGAGCCGGTTGTTCAAAATTTGTTCACTCAAAATACGGACCCGGCTTTTGGACAGCAAGAGGCCCCTTGTGTACAGTACCGGCGCCCCGCCAACGTGCCAGTGTTGTCGGGGAAACGGTGGAATCTGGCTGACGAATACAGGGAGTTTTGCGATGGACTGGTTACTGGCGGTGCTGGCGATCTTTAATCTGGTTTCAATGGTGACGGTGTTTTCACCCCGCGCGGTTCCCCGCCGCAGCGCTCCCTGGGTCCTGTTCGGCACCGCCCTGCTGGCGACCGAACTGGCCTGGATCTGGCTCCCGCTGCAAGTGCTGCTTGCCTGTATCTTCATCAATGCTGGCGCCCTGGACAGCGGCCTGGGTCTTGTTTCGCTGCTGGTGCTGCTGGGGACATGGCCCGGGCTGGCTTGGAGCATCAAGCAAAGTACCCTGGCCGAGGCAACTGTCGAGGCGGCGCTGCGCGCGGGGCTGGGGGAGAACTACCGCAACAGTATTCCACCCGCCGTCAGGCACCTGCTGCGAGGCAACGTCAGTTTCCGGGACTGGCGCCAGGTGCAGGCAAAGACTCCCGAGGGGGTCGAGGTCATTCGAAATATTCCCTATGGCCCGACTGGCGTTCGCCAGCAACTCGACATCTACCGCCCCTCGACAATCCCGGCAGAAGGCTGTCCGGTGTTGCTCCAGATTCATGGTGGGGCCTGGATGATTGGGGACAAGGGGTCACAGGCGCTGCCCCTGATGCATCATCTGGCCAGCAAGGGCTGGATCTGCGTGGCCGCCAACTACCGACTCAGCCCCAGCGTCGGGTTTCCCACCCACCTCGAGGATTGCAAACGAGCCCTGTGCTGGGTGCGTGAACACGGTCGGGAGTACGGTATGAATACGGATTTCGTGGCCGTTACCGGCGGATCAGCGGGCGGCCATCTCAGTGCGCTGATGGGACTCACCGCCAACCGGCCTGAGTTTCAGCAGGACAGTCCGGAGGTGGACACCTCGGTCCAGGCCTGTATCCCGTTCTACGGGATATACGACTTCCTGGTGCGCTATGACCAGCACCCCAACAAGCAGGTCTACGAACGCTTCCTCACCGGGAAAGTGTTGCACGAATCAGTGAAGGATAATCCCGCCTTGTGGGACCTGGCATCGCCCGTTGCCCAGATTCATGCCGATGCCCCCCCTTTCATGATACTTCACGGCGCCCTCGACAGCCTGGCTGCCGTTTCCGAGGGGCGCGTTTTCAGCCAGAAGCTGGCAGAAGTGTCGAACAATCCGGTGGTCTACGTCGAAATGCCCGGCGCGGAACACGCCTGGGAAATCATCCACTCACTGCGCACTGAACACACCATCGACGGGGTCCATCGCTTTCTCGAGTGGGTCAGGGCCAACGCTGCTGACCAATCTGCAAGTTGATACTCCGCCGGGGCTGGCGGCGACAGCGTCAGCCGGTGGCCACGTGCCGGTTGCACCAGTCCAGCATGTCGGCGAAAACCGTCTCCTGCTCCGGTTCATTGAAAATCTCGTGGTACAGGCCTGGATAGATTTTGAGGGTCTTGTCGCTTGATCGCACATTCTCATGAAGAAAACGTGAGCCGGCGGGCGCCGCCATCACATCTTCCCCTCCGTGCAGCAACAACAGCGGCAGCGTAATCCGATTGGCCTCGGCCTGGATTTGTCGCATCCCCGCGAATAACTCCGCCACCATACGCGCCGTCATCTTGCTGTGATTGATCAGGGGATCTTTGACGTAATCGGCCACCACTTCCGGATCGCGGCTGACCCCATTGGCGTCGAGCTGCAAAACGCCTGCGCCCGGCGCCACCACAGACAAAAAACGAATTAGCGATAATTGGAAAAAACCCGGTTCAATGTCCGTCTGGATAGCAGGCCCCGACAAAACACAACCGCAAAAATCCTGCTGGTGTTGCAACAGGTAAATACTACTGATCAGGCCGCCCATGCTGTGGCCCACCAATATCTGTGGCAACCCCGCAAATTCGGCGGTGACCCGCCGCTGGAAAATCTCAAGGGTGGAAATATAGTCATCGAAACGATCAACATGGCCATAGCGGCCCTCTGACCTGCCATGCCCGGGATGATCCAGTGCGGCAATCGCGTAGCCCTGCGCGGCAAAAAAACCAGCCAGGCGCTGGTAGCGGTCACAGTGTTCGCCAGCGCCGTGGACTAACAGCAGTAATGCCCGCGGTGCCGTCTCCGGTATCCAGTACTGGTAGTGAATCAGGTGCCCTCTGGCACCACCGAACGTGCCCTGTAATTGTTTCACGCTATGGACCCCCGGCGGATTCCCGATCTCCGTTCATGTCGACTTCGGCAATAAACTTCCCCACTTCGTCCCAGGCCTCGCGAGCCTCGGTCAACTGCGGATAAAACATCTGCCACACATGCACCATATGCGGCCAACTCTGGAGCCGGGCCATAGAGCCCGCCGCCACAGCGCGATTGACATAGCGCACCGAATCACCGTAAAGAATTTCAGCTTCACTGGCCTGGAGCAGCGTCGGGGGCAATCCGGCCAGATCGGCGAACAGGGGGGACACCAGCGGATTGCTCGGGGCAATGCGGTTCTGGAACCAGCCAAACCACCACAGGAGCGGAGCCGGTATCTTTGCCAGGTCGCGAAACATGGGGCCCAACATGGCGTCACTGTCCATATTGCGCAAAATGGTGGGTGAGGCAAATGTCGAGTCCGTAGCTGGCGAGAAAGCGACAGCGGCATCCGGTGCACGCAGGCCTTCATCCCGTAACCATGCGATCAACGATAAGGTCAGGTTGCCGCCCGCGGAGTCTCCCGCGACATATACTTTGCTGGCAACACCCGGTCCCGCCGGCCCGTTTTCCAGTATCCAGGTGTAGGCCTTCCGACAATCCTCTATTCCGGCCATGCGGCGATGTTCAGGCATCAGCCTGTAATCGATCGCAAGGACCGCTGCGCCACTGACTTCTGAAAAGCGATTGGTGATATTGCGGTGGCTGCGCGGGCTGCCCATCATGAAAGCGCCACCGTGGATGTACAACACCCTGCGCTGCGGATCCGCGCCCGGGGCAATCACCCATTCCGCAGGAACCCCGCCGGCGACCACGGGCGTAATGCTCGCCGCCAGGTCCAGCCCATTCGCCATGTTGTCCATGTACTCACGCATCAACCCCAGGCGTTCACGCCGCGAAGCCTTGGCCAGGGTACCCGAGGAAACGGCCAGCGATGCAACCACCGCATCGTGCTCTTCACTGGGTACCGGGGCGCCGGGAAAGCGCTGGCCCAACGGCGCATCAAACTGGCGAAGGTCTGGCCCTCGCAGGTGAAATAACGTGACAGCGGTGACAACCACCAGGAACAACAATACCCAGAACAAGAGAATCTCCCATATCAGTTGATGTAAACACTTTGTCGGCTTCGACAAAGAGGGCCGTGCGCACGGCTATTGGTCGCGAAGCGCGGGCCGCACAGTATACATCCGATTGTGGAATTTTCCTCTGCAGCGGCCGCTTGTCACTTACCCGCCTCATAGGTAGCATGCAGGGACAACTGTAATAATAAATGTGGGAAAGCAGCTATGGAAATGAACGAGTACTTTGCCCTACCCCCCGTCCTGGGCCTCATCGGCCTCGGCGTTGCCTTCATGATTTATCACATAATGAGCCGGCACAATCACGGCGATGGAAAAGTGAGGAAAATCGGCGACCAGATTCATCTGGGAGCCATGGTATTCATGGCCCGGGAATACAAGATGCTCAGCATTTTTGCCCTGGTCCTGCTGGTAGCCATTTTTGTTTCGCCGCTGGGGACAAATACCGCTATAGCGTTTCTCTCCGGAGCGATCTCCTCCGCCCTGGCCGGTTACCTGGGTATGTATGCCGCTACCAAGGCGAACGTCCGGACCGCCGTCGCGGCCCACCATCACGGCCAGGGCCTGGCCCTGTCCATCGCCTTTTACGGCGGTTCGGTGATGGGCTTGTGCGTAGCCTCACTGGGCCTCATAGGACTCGGCACGGTGTACTGGTTCTTCGGTGGCGATGCCGAGTCCGCACACGCCATCCACGGTTTCGGTATGGGAGCATCCACGGTGGCGCTCTTTTCCCGGGTCGGCGGGGGCATTTTTACCAAGAGCGCGGATGTGGGCGCCGACCTGGTGGGCAAGATCGAAGCCGGCATTCCCGAAGACGATCCGCGTAACCCCGGTGTCATCGCCGACAACGTGGGCGATAACGTGGGCGATATCGCCGGCATGGGGTCGGATATTTTCGAATCCTACTGCGGCGCAATGATCGCCTGTATCGCCATCGGGTCTACCCTGGCTATGGAAATCCGCTCGGGGATGATGTTCCTGCCGCTAGCACTGGCCAGCGTCGGCCTGCTGGCCTCCTTCTGCGGCATAGGGATTGTACGCCTGCGCTCCAATGCGGCGCCGGAAGCCGCCCTGCGTTCAGGCACCCTGCTGGCTCCAGTCATCTTTGCGATCATCGCCTGGTTCCTTATCCAGGAGATGGGACTGGACTCAAATGTCTGGTGGTCTGTCGTCAGCGGCGCAGTCGGCGGCGTGGCGATCGGCCTGATAACCGAATATTACACCGGGGCGGCACCGGTACGTAAAATCGCCAAGGCCGGTGAAACCGGCGCTGCGACGGTAATGATTGCTGGTCTGGCGGTAGGAATGGAATCTGTTGTTCTGCCGATTCTGTTCCTGTCGGGAATTATCTACGTCTCCACCGAGCTGTCGGGCCTCTATGGCGTGGGGATCGCAGCGGTGGGTATGCTCTCTACCGTCGGCATCACCATGGCCATCGATGCCTACGGTCCGGTAGCGGACAATGCCGGTGGTATTGCCGAAATGGCCGGCATGGGCAAAGAGACCCGCAGAATTACCGACGGCCTGGACGAGGTGGGCAATACCACTGCAGCCATCGGCAAGGGTTTTGCTATTGGCGCCGCGGCGCTGGCCGCATTGGCGATCATCGCCGCCTATGTGCAAACCATACAGGTACACAACGTCGGGTTCGCTCTGGAAATTTCCGACCCGGTGGTACTGGTGGGCATGTTCATCGGGGGTACGATCCCGTTTCTTATCGCGTCTATCACCATGACCGCGGTAGGTGAAGCTGCTTTCGACATGATCAATGAAATCCGCCGCCAGTTCCGCGAGATACCCGGCCTGCTCGAAGGCACAGCGGAGCCTGACACGGCAACCTGTGTGGATATCGCCACCACAGCGGCACTGCGCCGCATGATACTGCCCGGGGCAATCGCTGTAGCCGCTCCCGTGTTGGTGGGTTTTGGTCTCGGCGCCGCTTCACTCGGCGGCATGCTGGGCGGCGCATTGCTGGGCTGTGTACTCATGGCATTGATGATGGCCAACGCCGGCGGCGCGTGGGACAACGCCAAGAAGTACGTGGAAAAAGGCAACCTCGGTGGCAAGGGCTCCGACACCCACGCTGCCGTGGTCGTTGGTGATACCGTAGGCGACCCCTTCAAGGATACTTCGGGGCCCTCCATGAATATCCTGATCAACGTGATGGCAATTGTCAGCCTCGTCATCGCGCCCCTGCTTTAAGCTTTCTGGCGCCAGCCCGCGGTAATACCCGGGCTGGCCTTTCCCGTTACCCTTCCATATCCAGGTCACGCCGGGCTGGTCTTTTCCATTCGACTGGAGTGAGTCCAGGGACAGGCCCGTGGCAAGGGCATCGGGCAACTGGGTGCCGATGCGGGAACTTGAACTGGCTGGGAAAAACCCCCTACGCCGCCTGTATTGATGGCCACGGCGCGCGCGCATTTCCTGATACCGGAACGCAATTGAAAGCATCTGTCGATATCCACCCCAACAGAAAGCACTTGTGTGAAGAGCCCACAGAGATCGCGAAGGCAGCCGGGCCGTCACCGGCAGTAACGGCATCCCGCCTGAAATGTATTACCCCGTCGCGCCGGCCCCGCTTCTCTCAATCACTTTCCTGAGAACCTTGACGAAGGTCTGCGAGTCCTGGGCACCGGGCACGGGGTAGCTATCATTAAAATAGAACATGGGTACAGCGTGTACGTCCCTTTCCAGCCAACGCGCCTGTTCATCGCGAACCGCGCTGACGTAGCGCCCCTGGGCGAGCACCTCACGCGCCTGACTTGAGTCCAGCCCGGCACGACCCGCTACAGTTGCCAGCATATCGGCATCGCCAATATTCTCCCGGCGGCTGAAGAAAGACTCGAAAAGAGCCATTTTGAGTTCAGTCTGTTTGTTTTCTAACGCCGCCCAGTGCAGCAGCTGGTGCGCGAGGAACGTGTTGTAAACACGCATACCATCGTAATAATCAAACCTGAAACCCAGGGCGTCGCCCAACTCTGTAAGCCGCGATCGCGCCGCCAGACTCTGCTCGCTGGATGTGCCATATTTCTGGGCCACGTGCTCGCGCAGTTCCTGTCCCTGCGGCGGCATTTGCGGGTTGAGTTCAAACGGCTGCCAATGGATGTCAACCGCAAACAGGCCCTCCATTTGCTCCAGAGCTCGCTGCAACTGCCTGTATCCGATAATACACCAGGGACAAACCACATCGGACACGATATCTATTCGCAACGACAAAGTTGAACTGCCAGCATTCATAATTGACTCCAGTACGGAAGTATTCAGCTGTGACTATATTACGAATCAATGGCCGGTGATAATAATTGACTACGACTCACTGACGCACCCTGACACAGCAACTACAATGAAAACTGTAACGTAGTCTCGCCCGGCTATCCCGCGGTGGCGTATTGAACTACCTGATGCGAGGAAGACCATGAATAAAGGTTTCAATATTGGCGATTGCCTGTCCACACGTGCATATCTCAATCCAAACCGGGAAGCACTGTTTGACGTCATCCCGGATCGGCGCTTTACATTCACCGAACTGAACAATCGGGCAAACCAGTGTTGCGCTGCACTAGGATCACTGGGCATGTCGAAGGGTGACCGGGTCGCCCTGTTGCTGCATAACGGCCACCAGTTTCTGGAAAGTTTTTTCGGCCCTGCCAAGGCCGGCATGGTATTGATGCCGTTGAACTGGCGTCTGACTGCCAACGAGCTTGCATTCATACTCAAGGACGGCGGTGCCAGAACCATCCTGTTCGAATCTGAATTCGCGCCAGTGGTTGCACAGATACGGGAAATGGGGGACGCCGGTAGCGATATCGAGCAGTGGATTTGCATCGGCGACGACGCACCGGATTTCGCGCAGTCCTACGAAACCCTACTGGCCGCGAACAGCGAGGAGGAGCCCGGGGAGAAGGCCGGCGAGAACGACAACCTGTTTATCATGTATACGTCAGGTACAACCGGCCATCCGAAGGGAGTGGTGCATACCCACAAGACCGTGTTCTGGGCGCTACTGACGCTGGGCAACACCGCCGAGGTTCACCTCGCCGACAAATACCTGATATTGCTGCCGCTGTTCCACGTGGGGGCGCTCACGCCAATGATAGGTTCGGTCTACAAAGGCAATACGCTGGTGATTCTGCGTAATTTTGACCCGCAAAAGACCTGGTCCCTGATCGAATCGGAACAAATCAGCACGACGCTGGCAGTACCGGCCATGTTGGGCTTCATGTTGCAGGTACCGGACTTCCAGCGCTATGACTGGTCGAGCCTGCGGGCTATAACCAGCGGAGCGGCGCCATTGCCGGTGACGACCATCAATGCCTACCTCGATCTCGGCATCGAGATTCACCAGGTGTACGGCATGACAGAGACCTGTGGTCCCGCATGCCTGATAGGACCGGACGATGCCCGGCGCAAGATCGGGTCTACTGGTAAATCTTTCTTCCACACCGAGGTTCGCATTGCCGATACCGCCGGCAATGTGCTGCCGCGAGGTGAGGCAGGGGAGGTTCAGGTACGTGGAGCGCACATCATGAAAGAGTACTGGAACCGGCCGGAAGCCACTGCGGAAACGATAGTGGACGGGTGGCTGCACACCGGTGACGTGGCGACGATGGATGAGGAGGGGTTTGTCACCATCCAGGACAGGATGAAGGACATGATCATATCGGGCGGCGAGAACGTGTATCCCGCCGAGATTGAAAACGTACTGCTGTCCCATCCGGGCATCTCGGACGCCGCGGTCATTGGGCAGGACAGCGCCAAGTGGGGCGAGAGCCCCCTGGCGATCATTGTGAGAACCGATCAGACACTGACCGAGGCGCAGGTGCTTGAACATTGCAGTACAAAGCTTGCCAGATTCAAACTGCCCAAGGGTGCGGTTTTCATTGAACAGATACCACGCAACCCGAGTGGCAAGGTGCTCAAGCGAGTACTGCGTGAGCAATATCCCGGGCCGGCTCCTGAGTGATTGTTCCTGATTACTACGTATTACTTTAATACTAAGTAAATATATATGTATGTATATATAGAACTATAGTTATAGATATTATTAGAGGGCCTGTTTTTAGTGGATAACCCCTTTTTAGTAATGTATATCAATAGCTTGCAGGGATGATAAGTAGGCAGAAAAGTACTGATTCCAGGCGTGAAAAACCGTGCGCATGCCTTGGATCAATTGCTTTTTTCTGGGGATTAAAAAACACGGCTGGAGAGCCCCTGCTTTTTTCCACAGAAAACGTCCCGTTCTATTCAGCTCTTATACATGGGAATTCCCCCTGCAAAGGGGTCGTGGGCTCAGCGAATAAAAACTTGTGCAGGACAGTGGGATAGCCTGTGCGTATACCCATGTATGTGGACAGGCTTGTGGATTAACAGTGCTGAAGTTGTGGGTGACGGGTAGATTTTACTTGCCGATGCAAAAGCTGGAAAAAATCTGTCCCAGTAATTCGTCGCTGCTTACTGTTCCAGTTATTTCCCCGAGGCTTGACTGACAGAGGCGCAGGTCATCGGCCAGCAATTCAGCTGCGCCGGCGTCGGCCAACTGTTTTTGACCCGCTTGCAGGTAATGAGCTGCGCTTTCCAGTGCCTGCAAATGCCGGCGTCGAGCGCTGAAACTACCCTCGCTGGCATCGCGGAACCCCATGCAGTCTTTCAGGTGCTGTCGTAGCAGGTCCATGCCCGCTCCAGTTTTGGCCGAGAGGGTGACCAGGGCATTGCCGTCCCCTGTGCTCAACCGGGGTGAGTGGCCCGAGAGATCGCATTTGTTGTGAACTATAGTCACTGGAATATCCCGGGAGAAATGGCGATTTCTCTCAGGCCAGATGCTGTCTGGATTGTTCTGTGCAGAAGGGTCACTGTCATCCACTACCAGCAATATTCGATCAGCTGAAGCCATTTCCTTCCAGGCCCGGCGAATGCCTTCCTGTTCCACCTCATTGCCGCTGTCACGCAGGCCAGCGGTATCGACTATATGCAGTGGCATGCCATCGATCTGGATATGTTCGCGAAGTACGTCCCGGGTGGTGCCTGCGATAGCCGTGACTATTGCAGTGTCAGTGCCGGACAGCGCATTTAGCAAACTGGATTTTCCGGCATTGGGTTTGCCGGCGATAACCAGCTTCATGCCCTCGCGCATGAGACTGCCCTGTCGCGCCTGGCGCATGACAGAGGCTAATTGATCGGCAATATCCGCCAGTTGCTCTTTTACCTGGCCTTCCTGGATGAAGTCGATCTCCTCTTCCGGAAAATCAATGGCGGCCTCGACGTAAACCCTGAGCCGGGTGACCATGGTGACCAGTTCTTCAATCCTGCGGGAAAATTCACCCTGCAGGGAACGGCTGGCATTGAGCGCTGCCTGTTCGGTGGTGCTGTTGATCAGGTCGGCGATTGCTTCTGCCTGGGCGAGGTCAATTTTGTTATTCAGGTAGGCGCGTTGGGAAAACTCCCCGGGCCTGGCCGGGCGGGCTTTGCGGCGACAGACCTCCTGCATGAGCAGGTCGAGAATGACAGGTCCCCCGTGGGCCTGTAGTTCGACAACATCCTCGCCGGTAAACGAGTTGGGTGCGGGAAAAAGCAGGGCAATACCCGAGTCCAGAGTGAGTCCGGCACTGTTGTAGAAAGAGCTGAAATGGGCGTGGCGTGGCCGCAGTTCCAGATTGGTGAGTTCCGCGCCTATTGTCGCAGCCAGCGGCCCGGAAATACGGATGATACCCACGCCGCCCCGGCCGGGGGCGGTTGCGATCGCGGCAATGGTATCCTGGTCTGTCAGGACTTGGTGGCCCCCGCCTCTATCTGCTTGGTGATGACGTACTGCTGGGCCATGGACAGCAGGTTATTCACTACCCAGTACAGCACGAGGCCAGCGGGGAACCACAGGAAGAAAAAGGTGAACACCACAGGCATCCATTTCATGATTTTCGCCTGCATGGGGTCCGGTGGCGGGGGGTTGAGCATCTGCATAAAGAACATGCTGGCGCCCATCAGCAGCGGCAATACGAAGTAAGGATCCATGACCGACAAGTCCTTGATCCAGAGGATGAATGGCGCCTGGCGCAGTTCCACGCTTTCCATAAGCACCCAGTACAGCGCGATGAACACAGGCATCTGCACGAGAATTGGAAGGCAACCTCCCATCGGGTTGATCTTCTCCTTGCGATACAACTCCATCATGGCCTGGGATTGCTTTTGCTTGTCGTCCGCGTACTGCTCGCGAATGTCCTGCATTTTTGGTTGCACCCTGCGCATGTTGGCCATGGACTTGTAGCTGGTGGCGGACAGCTTGAAGAATGCTGCCTTGATCAGGACTGTCAGCAAAATGATCGCAACGCCCCAATTAGCAACCAGTGAATGGATTTTAGTCAGCAACCAGAACAGCGGTTGCGCGATCCACCACAGCCAGCCGTAATCCACGCTCAATTCCAGGTATGGAGAAATCTCCTGCAGTCGATACTGGTCTTTCGGGCCCGCATAGAACCGTGCGCCCACTTCGCCCAGTTGCCCGGGGTCAACTACCAGCGCCGGACTGGTGAACCCGGCGATATTGAAATCACTGCTGGTAACGCGAGTGCTGTAGTTATGGTTCTGCGCCGGGTCTGGTATCCAGGCACTCAAAAAGTAGTGCTGGATCATGGCAATCCAGCCTGCGGGCAGTGATGCCTTGAAGGGGTCTTCAGCCATCTGCTCGAAGGTGAACTTCGTGAAGTGGTCATCGGGTTGGGTAAGCGCAGCTCCGAGGAACGGTTGTAAGCCCATGCTGCCAGAGGAACTTGCCGAGGGCGCGGGGCTGCTGTCCCGCTTCAACTGGCCGAACAGGTTTGCCTGCCAGCGGCTGTCACTGCCGTTTTCCACGAGGTAATCCACGTGGACCAGGTAGTCCCCGCGTTGCAGCGTGAATCGTTTGGTAACTTTTATTCCGGTATCGTCCTGCCAGGAGAGTTTTACCACAAGCTCATTCTGGCCGTCTGCCATCTTATATAGGGAAGAAGAAGTGGCGTAGGTGGGGCGCTCTCCCTTATCAATACCGTTAACACCGATCAGGCCGCTCTGGGCAATGTATGTGCGTGTGGAATTGTCTTCCAGCAGCACAAAGGGAACGTCCGGTTCATTGATCTGGGCAGGGTATTTGGGTAGAGCCAGTTCTATTATGTCTCCACCTTTCAGGTCGATGGCCATCTGCAATACATCGGTATGAACCCGAACGATGCGTCCGCTTTTGGCACTTTCTACTGATGCGTGCTCGGCCACTTCGGCTGCCGGTGCGGTATCTGCCATGGATGGCAGGTCATCTGCGGTATCCTGCGCGACGTTCGCCGGCAGGTCCAGGGCGTCATGAAGGTCATCTGCGGAGCTCAGGCGAGTTTGTTCCTGCATTGGTGAACTGGTCTTGGCCTCCTTGAAATCCACCCACTTGGTGAGCAGCATGAAGGAAAGTACGGCTATAGCGCCGATTAGCAAGGAGCGTTGCAAATCCATAATGGTATCTTTGGTCTAGTGTGAGTGCGGGCAGGGTGGGACGGGATCTATCCCGCCAGCGTGCCAGGGGTGGCACTTACCCAATCGGCGCAGGGCGAGATAACTCCCCCTGATTACACCGTGCGTATTAATTGCGTCCTGGGCGTAACTTGAGCAGTTCGGATAGAAACGGCAGTTGTTCCCCAGGAAGGGACTCAGGCAGGCCTGGTAGCAGGTAATCAAAAATATAAGCAAGCGACGCATTAGCGGTCCTGGCTGGTCTTCGATTCGGGCTTGGGGATTTGGCGGCACAGCTTCTGCCACTGCTGCTGCAATATAGAGGATAGTTCGGCATTATCCAACTGGTCTATGCCCCGGCGAGTGAGCAGTACAACATCCATGCTGGGTTCACTCTCAGGCAGGGCGCGGAAAAACTCCCTGGCTATCCGTTTGATTCGATTGCGTTGTACGGCCAGGCGTACATTTTTCTTGGCTATAACCAGACCCAGGCGATGCCCGGGCCCGTCATTCTCTCTTGCCAGTAATAGCAGGTATTTTTGCGAGGCCTTGGCCTGCGCATTATCAAACACCCTGCTGTAGTCGCCAGCCTTGAGTAAGCGCTTGGTCTTGGGAAAACTCTCGTCAACCTGCCCGCTCACCCGGCAAGCTTACCCGGATCAGAGAGCGAGGCGCTTGCGGCCCCGGGCGCGACGACGGTTCAATACCTGACGGCCGCCCTTTGTTGCCATGCGAGCGCGGAAACCGTGGGTGCGGGCTCGTTTAATTACGCTGGGCTGAAATGTTCTTTTCATAGCTGTGTTCCAGTTTGGGTGCGAGGCAACGGCCGCAGTTTGGCCAGGTGGCCAGTTAGCGGGCGTTAGCCGGAAAAAAGGTGGGGTATTCTATTGAAACGGCGCGACTAATTCAATCACGATGTCGGTAATATTACCTCGGCCCCTGTGCGCCGTCAGGGCGGCGGGTGGTCGGCAACCCGTTATGGGAGACCGCGCGGTACGCCAGGAAGCCGAATTGCGGCAGAGCCAGTACTGGCGAGCGCTGCGGCCATCGACCCACAAATTCCCCCAAAGATACTAACAACTTATCCACAGGTGAAAGTATACCAGCAGCGCGCCGGAAACAGTGGACAAAAAACGGACAAAAACGCTATATGTGTATGATTTATAATATAAAAAGAATTTAGCCGGCGACGATTATTTATGTGGATAACTTCGCTGCAGAGGCGTATTATTCGGCCTCTGACAATACAATAAATAACCGCAGTTACCGTACTCGGAAATGTTCAATTTTTCGCAGGAATGTTAGGTCTGGCGACTGGCATCAAGGGGTTGATTTTGCCTGAAGAAGTAGTTTGGCAGCAATGCGTGAATCGGCTGCAGGACGAGTTACCATCACAACAATTTAATACCTGGATAAGACCGCTGCAGGCCAGTAGTGATGGGCGTCACCTGACGCTGCTGGCTCCTAACCGGTTTATCAAGGATTTCGTATCGGACAAGTTCTCCGAGCGGATTTCCGAGTTGGTGAAAGAACTGGGTCGGGAGTCGGCCATGGAAGTCGTGCTGCGCATCAATGACGGCAGTGCGCGCGAATCTGTGGTGGAGCGAGCGCCAGTGCGAGTGGCCGCGAATGTCGAGGTGTCCCCGGGCATGCAGCCGGCGATTTCAGGGCAATCGATGAATGGCAATGCAGGCTCCGCGGATACCCGTTCGTTCAGGTCTCATCAGCCCCGGGCCGAGAACTCAAGAAAGGTAGATGTTGTAGGCTCCCTCCAGCATCAGCACCATTTGGTAGACAACTATACCTTTGACAATTTTATCGAGGGTAAATCCAACCAGTTGGCGCTTGCGGCCGCAAAACAGGTAGCCCAGAACCCCGGCGATTCCTATAACCCGCTGTTTCTCTATGGCGGCGTAGGGCTTGGTAAAACCCACCTGATGCATGCGGTGGGAAATGCGCTGAAGCTGGAGAACCCGCAGGCCAAGGTCGTGTACCTGCACTCCGAGCGCTTTGTCGCCGATATGGTCAAGGCGCTTCAACTGAATGCAATCAGCGATTTCAAGCGCTACTACCGTTCAGTCGATGCCCTGCTGATTGATGACATTCAGTTCTTTGCCAAGAAAGATCGCTCCCAGGAGGAGTTTTTCCATACCTTCAACGCCCTGTTGGAAGGTGGTCAGCAGATGATTCTTACCTGTGACCGCTACCCAAAGGAAATAGACGGCCTCGAAGAGCGACTCAAATCCCGATTCGGTTGGGGTCTCACCGTGGCGGTGGAGCCGCCCGAACTGGAGACCCGGGTGGCCATCCTCATGAAAAAGGCGACCCAGGCACGGATAGACCTGCCGCCGGACGCCGCATTTTTCATTGCCCAGCGTATACGCTCGAATGTGCGAGAACTCGAGGGGGCGCTCAAGAGAGTGATAGCGAGCGCACACTTCATCGGCAAACCCATCGATGTTGACTTGGTGAAAGACAGTCTCAAGGACCTTTTGGCGCTACAGGACAAGCAGGTCAGCCTGGACAATATTCAGCGCACGGTGGCGGAGTACTACAAGATCAAGGTCGCCGATTTGATGTCCCGCCGACGCAGTCGCTCGGTGGCTCGTCCCCGCCAGGTGGCGATGGCTCTTGCCAAGGAATTGACCAATCACAGCCTGCCGGAGATCGGCGATAGCTTCGGCGGCAGAGATCACACGACAGTCCTGCACGGATGCCGTAAAATCAAGGAACTTCGCGAAAGTAACTCCGATATTAGCGAAGATTACAAAAACCTGTTGCGATCGCTCACAACTTGATAATCTTTGTCAGTTAGTAGACGGCGGCGAACAACCGCGCATGGAGCGGTTTGTTATCGGGCAACACTCAATGCTATTTGTGGGAAGGGAAAACAGTTATATGAAGTTCACTATTTCGCGGGATGCCCTACTCAAACCGCTAAATCTTGTAGCCGGTGTGGTCGAACGCCGACAGACGCTACCGATCCTGGCAAACGTGTTGTTGGTACTGGATGGGGACCGTCTGGCGCTTACCGGAACGGATCTCGAAGTCGAGTTGGTGGGTCGCGTAAAGCTCGCCTCTGCCGGTGAATCAGGTGAGATCACTGTGCCCGCTCGCAAACTGGCGGACATCTGCAAATCGCTGCCCGAGGGCAGTAACATCGAACTTGCCGCCGGTGAAAACAAGGTAACTTTGAAGTCGGGGCGCAGTCGCTTCACCCTGTCCACGCTGCCAGCGCGGGAGTTTCCCAATGTCGAGGACAGCATGGGAACTCACCAGTTTACCGTCAAACAGGGGCAGTTGAAGCGCCTGATCGATCGCACCGGCTTTGCGATGGCCCAACAGGATGTGCGCTACTATCTCAACGGCATGTTATGGGAGATCAAGGGGCGGCAATTGCGGGTCGTGGCCACCGATGGCCATCGACTGGCCATGTGTACTCTGCTCGAGAAGGTTGACACCAGTGACGACACCCAGGTGATTCTGCCGCGCAAGGGGGTGCTGGAACTTGTTCGGCTCCTGCTCGAAGATGATGCCGATATCGCTATTGTTATCGGTAGCAACCACATTCGTGCCACCACGGATGATTTTACCTTCACCTCCAAGCTGGTAGATGGCAAGTTTCCCGACTACCAGCGAGTGCTGCCGCGTTCACCCGACAAAATCATTCTCGGGTCGCGCCTTGAGATGCGGCAAGCGTTTACGCGAGCAGCCATTCTATCCAACGAAAAATACCGTGGCGTACGTCTTAAACTGACTGATAACAGCCTGGATATTGTTGCGAACAACCCCGAGCAGGAAGAGGCTGAGGAAGCTGTGCCTGTTGAGTACAAGGGCGATTCATTGGAAGTGGGCTTTAATGTGGGCTATCTGCTGGATGTGCTGGGCGTACTCAGCGGGGAGCAGGTGAAACTCTCGCTGTCAGACCCGAACAGTAGCGCGCTGCTGGAGGAATCAGATTCCGGTGATTCGCTCTACGTTGTGATGCCCATGCGCCTCTAGGAAGGGGCGTATTACACTTCACGCCAGCAACTGCCAAAACAGCGTCACAGGCTATTGAAGCCTGGTGATATCGGGCTAATGTGTCTCTAACTCGTCTTCAGATTAGCCGCGTGAGAAACCTGGAGCAGGTGAAGTTGCAGGAGCTCGCGCGGGTAAACGTTTTTTTTGGTCGTAACGGTAGCGGTAAGACCAGTGTGCTGGAAGCGATTCATCTTTTGGGAATGGCTCGATCCTTTCGCGGCAATAGCGTCAAATCCCTGATTACCCACGGTGAGGCGAACTGTGTCGTTTATGGCATGGCAGATGCGCCGGGTACCTCGGGGGCAGGTGTAAGTCTGGGTGTCCAGCGTGGAGTGGATGGGGACATAACCATAAAGGTGGGGGGCGGCGCCGTGAAGTCGGTCGCGCACCTCGTCGAGCACCTCCCCTTGCAGGTTATAAACGCCGACAGTTTCGAATTGTTGACTGGATCACCGGCGGCGAGGAGACAGTACCTGGACTGGGGAGTGTTCCACGTGGAACATCGCTTCCTGGAGCAATGGCAGCGTTTCCAGCGCTGCATTAAACAGCGCAATAAGTTGCTGCGGCATGGTAAAATTCAACCACAGGAACTGGCGGTCTGGACTCGTGATCTGGCCACTTCAGGGGCGGCAATCGGTGAATACCGAAAGGAGTACTTCAAGCTGCTGGTGCCCCGGTTTAAAGGGATTGTAGGGCAGCTCGTCCCCTCACTGGCGGCGGGTCTGGAGTTGCGCTACCACCAGGGCTGGGACCGGCAGGCGAGCTATGCGGAGGCGCTGCAGAACAGTCTGGCGACCGATACCGAACACGGCTATACCCACGTCGGACCCCAGCGCGCGGATATCAGGGTGCTGCTGGATGGGCACCTCGCGGCGGAGACGCTGTCCCGGGGTCAGCAAAAATTGGTGGTGTGTGGGCTGAAACTGGCACAGGGTCAACTTGTGACGGAGCAGGGGAAAGGCTGCTGCACCTATCTCGTGGACGATTTACCATCGGAGCTGGACCTGCAGCACAGCCGCCAGGTATGTGAATTGTTAGCCTCAATGGAGGCCCAGGTATTTATTACCTGTGTAGACCGGGCCGCTATAGCTGCGGTCTGGCCCGCTGACAAGGCGGGGATGACTATGTTCCACGTGGAACATGGCAGTGTTAGCCCGGTTAGCGCGGCGGCTGTATGAAACCGCTGTGTTGGCCAAGGCCCTTTTATATAAATAGATGCAGTATCGAGAGTTAAGCTATGAGTGAAGTCGGAAATAACTACGATTCTTCCAGTATCAAGGTCCTGAAAGGACTGGATGCGGTCCGAAAGCGCCCGGGTATGTACATCGGCGATACAGATGACGGTACCGGTCTGCACCATATGGTGTTCGAACTGGTGGATAACTCGATCGATGAAGCCCTGGCGGGCCACTGTAGTGCGATTTCCATCGTGATACATCCGGACGAGTCGGTCAGCGTAGGGGATAATGGCCGCGGCATTCCCACTGAAATGCACGAGGAAGGTGTGTCAGCCGCTGAGGTCATAATGACGGTGCTGCACGCCGGGGGTAAATTCGACGACAACACCTACAAGGTATCCGGCGGACTGCACGGTGTTGGTGTATCAGTCGTCAATGCATTGTCCGAGGAACTTGTCCTCACGATTCGCCGCGAAGGCAAAATGTACGAGCAGGTCTACCGTCACGGCGTACCTGACGCTCCGTTGGCGGAGATAGGCGTCACCGAAAGCACGGGTACCACCGTGCGCTTCAGGCCTTCCCCCGCTACCTTTACCAACATCAAGTTCCATTTTGATCAGTTGGGCAAGCGGTTGCGGGAACTGGCCTTTCTCAACTCCGGCGTGCGTATCGTCCTGAAGGATGAACGCAGTGGGAAGGAAGAGGCGTACCAGTACGATGGTGGCCTGAAAGCCTTTGTAAATCACCTGAATCTCAATAAGACAGCTATTAACAGCCCCTTCCACTTCCAAATTGACACTGACGACGGTATTGGGGTCGAGGTAGCCATGCAGTGGAATGATTCCTTCCAGGAAAACATCTTCTGCTACACCAATAATATTCCCCAGCGGGACGGCGGTGCGCACCTGGCAGGTTTCAGGGCCGCCCTCACCCGTAGCCTGAACTCCTATATAGAAAAAGAAGGCCTTGCCAAGAAGGCCAAGGTCAATACGACCGGTGATGACGCCCGCGAGGGTTTGACCGCAATTATTTCGGTAAAGGTCCCGGATCCGAAGTTCTCCTCCCAGACCAAGGACAAACTGGTTTCTTCCGAGGTGAAAACCGCGGTGGAACAGACCATGAACGCACAGTTCAACGACTACCTGCTGGAAAACCCCTCTGATGCAAAATCGGTAGTTGGTAAAATGCTGGACGCCGCCCGCGCCAGGGAAGCGGCGCGCAAGGCGAGGGAGATGACCCGCCGCAAGGGCGCCCTGGATATCGCCGGCCTGCCCGGGAAGCTGGCGGACTGTCAGGAAAAGGACCCCGCCCTGTCGGAGTTATATCTGGTGGAGGGCGATTCCGCCGGCGGGTCGGCAAAACAGGGCAGAAACCGCAGGTTCCAGGCGATCCTTCCCCTCAAAGGCAAGATCCTGAATGTGGAAAAGGCGCGCTTTGACAAGATGCTGGGCTCAGCCGAGGTAGGTACTATCGTTACCGCCCTGGGCTGCGGTATTGGCAAAGATGAGTTCAATGCCGACAAATTGCGCTACCACAGCATTATCATCATGACCGATGCGGATGTGGACGGCTCGCATATCCGCACCCTGCTCCTCACATTTTTCTTCCGTCAGATGCGGGAACTGCTGGAGCGCGGACACATCTTCATTGCGCAACCGCCCCTGTACAAAATTGCCAAAGGCAAGCAGCACCAGTACCTGAAAGACGATGATGCGCTCAATCAGTACCTGACCCAGGGCGCCCTCGAGGGCGCGTCAATTCATGTCAACTCGGACGCACCGCCAATTTCCGGCAGCGGCCTCGAGGCGCTGGTAGTCCAGTTCCGCAAGGTGGCCGCGACGATAGATCGCCTCAGTCGTTTATACACGGCGCAAGTCCTGTGGGAAATGGTGTACGGCGAGCAGCTCTCACTGGAGCAGATGCGCGATGAGCAGGCGGTTATCGACTTCGGCAAACAGCTAAGTGAGCGCTTACTTGCGGTGGCGAGCAAAGGCGGCTTATACACGGTGCTTGTGCGCAAGGACCAGGAGCGGCAACTGTTCTTCCCTGTCGTCAAGCTTCTGGCTCACGGTGTAGAGTCCGAGACCGAATATCACCATGAGTTTTTCTCCTCAGGCGAATACCGCTCCATGGTTGCACTGGGCGCCACCATCAATAACCTGATTGAAGAGGATGGTTATTTTCAACGCGGCGACAAGACCCTTTCCACCCGCTCCTTCGCCACCGGCCTGGATTGGCTGATGGCCGAGGCGCGCAAGGGTTACAGTATCCAGCGCTATAAAGGTCTCGGTGAAATGAACCCGGAGCAGCTGTGGGAGACAACCATGGACCCGGAGGTTCGCCGCATGCTGAGGGTGAACATAGAGGACGCTATTGCCGCTGACCAGATTTTCACCACACTGATGGGTGATCATGTTGAGCCGCGCCGGGTCTTTATCGAGGACAATGCCCTGTCGGTGGCGAACCTGGATGTGTAGAGGGACAGAGCCTGACAGCGGCCGGTCACGAACGACATCCGTCGCTGCTCGTCCGTTGAAACACCTTGTTAGGCTCTAGATTCAGCCACAGCTGAATATGGTCACTGTCCAGTTGCCCAATTACAGCCATCCCGGGGTGGCTGCGATTTTCGATACGAGTGACTGTAACTTCCCGGGATTGAGAAGGCTCGTAATAAGCATACGGCGCAACTGGATCATTAACTGACGTCAAGATCAGCGTCGGTATCTTCAGGGACGAAAGAATCGGTTTTATATCAGTTTGACTTAACGAAACACCAGCATTGTTCAATGCGTTAACGGCACCTTCACGAATCATGTGATCTGGTAAAAATGATGCCATGAACGGTGAGTAGCTATTGATATAATTCACCGAAGCCGAATCAAAGATCGTCATTGGTGCTTGTAGAATCAAGCCAGATACGCGCTTATTCCGCCTTGCCAAATGAGTAGCAGCGACTGCCCCCATCGAATTACCAACTACCAATATGGGACATTCTTTACCGCCAGAGATATGAACAAGTACATCATCCAAAATCTGGCTGTCGAGAACTCCGTAGCCAATTTCACCACCTGATTCTCCATGCGCCAACAAATCGGGAATCAACACACTAAAGCCGAGAAACCGAAAATAGAGTGCCGAATTCACCATGAATTCTTTGGTCATACGAAAACCGTGAATCAGGATCACGTGGCCCCGATACAAGCCAGTGTTTTTCCTCACTAAATGCAATTGAATCGTTTCTTCTTCACCGAGAGCATCTATCGTGACTTCATAATCCAATTTTGATGAATCTGTCAGAGGCTCTGCCGTTAGATAACTAATACAAGTCTGATTCTGGTCCAGGCAATAGTTTGATTTTTGAAACCCTAGCCCTGCGAGTTCATCGCCACGAGCCAGGTGTTCATAGCTAAAACTCTGCTGCCCGGAAATGTACTTTGAAATAATTACGGAACAGCCCGTTAAACTCAATAGGCCAAACAATACGATCAGTTTTTCTATACGCATTTGTTCAGGAAACCAAGATATGGCAATGCGATGGTCAAGGAAGGTATTTGCTCCTTAAACTGGATTTCTGACTGAATGCGCAGAGACCAGTTTCTTATCAGTGTCCGCGTGGAGTCGTTTTGTGCCGATTGCCACATTTCCGGGCAACCGGCCGATTCTGAGAATAACAGACATTTTCCTACCCGATAATTCGCAGCTTAACCCAGGATATCTGTACCCCGCCATTATCCGTATTGAGTTCTCTTTCCTGGAAGATGAACTTGCTACTTGAGCACCAGAAACCCCTGCTCCGTCAGGTGACCTGTGATCGCGGTCCTCAACCAGTGCCTGCCCTGCTGGTCGACGAGCATGGTAGTCGCAGAGGTTTCCGGTTCATCCAGATAGCCTGGCGCGACCTGGCAACCGCTGATCAGGAGTACTCCATCAGACCCCAGTGGTAACTCCTCAGAGCTGTTTGCATCGACAATTTTCAGGCCGGTGCCCGGTAGTGGCATTCCCATGCTGCCGGGCATATTGCCCTGTTGCACCTTCCAGTCGCCGCTGTCGAGTGCATCCGGAATATTCACTGTGGCGACGTTGGTTGTTTCAGTCAGCCCCCAACCTTCGTATATGCGCTTGCCAAACTTGAGCTCGAATTGCTGCTTGAGCTGGGAGGGCATGGGCTCCGCGCCCGATACCACCAGTCGCAGGGAGTCGAGCATGAGCGGATGAACATCCTCATCCCTGGCGTATAAGCCCAGGGTTCCCGGCGAGCCCGGTAGCAGCGTCGCGCGGTTACGGGCAATGGTTTTGGCGATACCCAGCGCATCGGCCGGGTCGTCATGACATACCATCGGAATACCTTCCACCAGCGGCATAATGGTAGTGAGTGTAAAACCCATCGGGTGGTAAAGAGGAGCACATGACGCGATGACATCATCGAGTCTGGTATTCATGACATCCGACATCTGCTTGCAGTTGGCCATAATATTGCGGTGCGACAGCGGTATGGCTCGGGGTGTCGTACTATCAGGATGGTTCAACAGGATTGCGGCAGGTGCCTCAGCACTGACCACGCTCGCATGTAAACGATAGAATAGGTAGGGAGATAACAGCGCAAACTGAATGCTCGCGAGTATTCTGCGCCAGAACGGGATACTCGAAATCAGGTCTTCAACATAGACAATGTTTTTCCCGTGCAGCAATGCATTGAGGTCGATACCGTCGACAGCCAGTTTCTGTTGGAACGCGCGGGATGTGATTACAGTGCCGAGGCCGGCCTTTTCCAACACTTCCCGGAAGACCGTTTCCGGCAATGTATGATTCAGCGGCATCACGGTTCTTGCCTGCATATGCAGTGCGAGAACCGTCTGGGTAGCGGCGGCGCCGGCGGGCAATACAACGCCCACTCGCGGCGTTTTCACCACCTTTTGCAGTTGTCGGGCGAGTCCGGCCACCGTGGCTACCATCTGGATGCCAGTCAGTGTTGTACCGGAATTATCTGCCAGGCAGCGCTGGAACGGTTTGCGCTTTGCGCTGCGCAACCAGGCAAGAGGTATGGGCGGGAGTTGCTCACTGTAGGTCTGCCAGGCAGTAATGGACAGCTCGAATACCTTCTGTTTCAGTTGGCTGGCCGGGGTATCCAGTGGCAGCGGCGGTCCGAAAGCGACGATCAGGTCCCGCTTCAGTTCGGGAGCCCTGGCATCGCGCAGACCCGCCTCGGCGCGAGACAGGCTGCTTCCCCACAGGCCGTGCAGGTAGAATGGAACGATAAGCCCGTCCTCTACACCTTCCAGAGTGCGCTCATAACCGGTATGAAACTTGCCCAGGTGGCCGTTGCGACTGATCGCCCCTTCGGGAAACAGGCATACGCATTCGCCACGACGCAACAGATCATTAATGACACGCAGGCTGGCCTGGCTTTGTCCCGCCGCGATGGGCACAACCCCGAATGCCTTGAAAAAAGGCTTGAGATACCAGGTCTCGTAAATGCGTTTCAGCATGACGAAGCGGATGGGCCTGGGGCAGGCTATTTGCACCAGGGCCCAGTCTATCCAGGAGATGTGGTTTCCCAGCAACAGGGTGGCACCCTTCGAGGGAATATTGTCGAACCCGATTACCTCTACCCGGTAACGGCGCTTGAGAATGGCCGTGACGAGGATACGCGCCAGCGAGTGCGGTAGTTTACGCACGGTATAGCCGGTTCCGATGAGCGCCGCGGCTGTGAGAATATAGAACAGCCCAACGCTGTCGATACCGACCATCGAGAACACAACCGTCAGGCCCAGGGCGCCCAACATCGTCACGTTCTGTATCCAGTTGTTTCCTGCCAGCACCGTGCCCAGTTGGGTTTTCGGTGCCTGGAACTGGATTAGGGAGTTGAGTGGAACTATGAACATGCCTCCCATCATCCCGACCAGAAGAAAAACGATTATCATGCTCCAGGCGCTGTCGAGGCCCGGCAGCACCGCGATACCAACAGCGATACCCACGGCGCCCACGGGGATGAGACCGGTCTCGATGTAATTCCGCGACATCCTGCCTGCCACCAGCGAACCGAGCACGATGCCTATGCCAGAGCAGGCCAGAATGCCCTGGATGACCACGGTGTTGGTTATATCCAGGGCTTCTTTTGCGAAAGCTGGAAAGGCGGCCAGCATCACCTGTGAGATCGCCCAGAAAGTGGCAAGGCCGATAATGGCAAGCCAGATGGTTTTGTCCTGGCTGAGAACCCCGAGATTGCGACGCAGGTAGCGCAGCCTGAAGTACGGGCCAAGCTGGAAAGTTTCCGAGGTAGTGCCGTCCTGGCGATCCGGTAACAACGCGGTGGATAGCCATTCGAACAAAGCCAGCGCGACCAGCACCCAGCCGATAGGCGCCACGTAGATCATGATCTCGCCGGTGTCAGCGGCGCCGACTTCGGGTAACAGCGCTTCGAACAGGATCGAGAAAACAAAGGTTCCCAGCAGTATGCCCGCTATGGTGACGGCCTGGACAATACCGTTGGCGGCGGCCAGGTTGCTGTTCCCCACCAGCTCCTTTATATAGCCGTACTTGGCCGGGCTGTAGATGGCACTTTGTACCGCCAGGGCAAAGGTAAGGCCGAAGGCCGCCCAGAACCAGCCCTGGTAGTAACAGAATGTAATCAACAGGGTCGCCACTACGGCGATGAATGCCGCGTGACGAATAATGCGATGCTTGGCGAATTTGTCCGCGAGAAAACCCGCCGGGGAGAACAGCAAAATAAATGGCAGCAGGATCAGGCCGTTGACGATAGCGGTGAGTACAACCTGCTCCTGGCCATCGTAGCTTTTGAATATCGCGTTCTGGATGACAATCTTGTGTCCCAAATCGACAAAGGCATTCAGGAATACCGCGGTGATGTAGGGGAGAAAACCTTTCTGCTTGAAGCTCATGCGCTATTCCTGGAGGGGGATGAACAAGCACTACACTAGCGAGCGCGAACACGGTGGACCACAATATAAACTGTTGCAGCGAGCTCCAACACCTTTGGTACTATGGATCGGTACTTTGCTCCAGTTAAGGTGAATAAATGGCCCAGGTAGTAGCGTTGGTCGAGGCACTCAAGGCGGCGCTCAAATCCTCCCGCATGACGTACGCTGAAGTCGCCCGATGCATGGATCTTTCCGAATCTTCGGTTAAACGAAAATTCTCCAGGCGCGAATTCACGTTGGCGGAAGTCGACCGCATCTGCAGCCTCTGTGATACGGATCTTTCGGGGCTGCTCCAGTTCATGGAAAACAGGGATGGGCGCCTGCAAGCTTTAAGCGCCGCACAGGAGCGCGAGATAGCCGGTGATCTTGCGCTGCTGCTGGTCGCGGTATGTGTGCTCAATCGCTGGAGCTTTGACAACATCCTGGAGTTCTACGTCTTTGAAGAGCACCAGCTGGTGCGGATGCTGGCCAGGCTCGACCGGCTCAAGCTCATAGAGTTGCAAGCCAATAACAGGATCAAACTTCTGGTGGCACCCAATTTCGGCTGGCTACCCAATGGCCCGATAGAGCAGGTTTTCCTGAAAACCATCCAGCAGGATTTCTTTGCTGCACGGTTCAGCCGCGAAGACCACGACCTGATAGTGCTCAACGGGATGCTGAGTGCCGCATCCAACGCCGAATTCCGTCGCAAGATGGAGCGTCTCGCTCGCGAGTTTGACCTTCTCAACAGGGAGGACGGCGGCAAGCCCTTTGAGCAGCGCAAGGGCTATACCGCTGTTATCGCCCTGCGGGATTGGCATTACAGCGGTTTCGCGAACCTGCGTTCTGACAGGTCGGGTTCCGACGGCCGTTAGTGCAGTCATCGGGTCGATAACAACCGCTGGTTCTCCCTGGCTGCGCGCTCCTGGCCCAACGGGGTACTACAGGCTGCTACCGGCAGTCTCTCCGCGCAGGGCTTTTCCTTTAACCGTTGAGTGCCGGGTAAGCCGCGCCAATACTCCTTCACGTCGATACAAACCAAAGGAGGTATCCGACGTGGAACAGTTTGAATTGAACAGCAGTACTTCGGCCTGGGACTTTTTCGTAAAGCTGGCGTTTGCGCTTGCGGTCAGCGCCACCATGATGGGCATCTACATGCTGCCCGGCGAATTGATTGTAAAGGGCTACTTCATTATCAGCTCAATCTTTCTCGTGTTCTCAACCATCACCATGTCAAAGACTATTCGAGACAAGCACGAATCTGATCGCCTGCATAACAAGATCAGTGAAGCGCGTACTTCCCGGATTATTCGCGATATGGATAAGGAATAGGAGGCGACGCCTGTGAATATCATGAAAAAGCTGCATACCCTGTTGCGCGCGGGTGCCAGGGAAAGCGCCGAGCTTATAACCGATGCCAACGCCGTTCGTATTTACCGCCAGGAGATCGTTGATGCGGAAGAGCTGCTGGGACGGCGGCGCCTTTATCTCGCCGGCCTTATAGCAACGCGCAAGGACCTGGAGAGGGAAATGGGCTCGGCCAGGCAGAGAATAAGCAAGCGTGAGCAGCAGATTGCCAGTCTCACTCCTCAGGAGCGCACGGAGGAGTTACTGATGCTTGCCGCAAGGGATATCGCGGCGACACAAACGCATGTGACCCAGCTGCAGCATAGACACCTGCTTATCGTGGAACGGGTCGCCGCCGAGGAGCTGACCCTGCGCAAGCTGGTGACGGAAATCAGGGAGCATCGCAGGGAGATCAGGATCCTCGCCGCGGAAGTTGCGCGCGGCGGTCGCCCACGAGGCGGCGCTGGCGGCACCGTTGCCGGTCGGCTGGCGACACTACGTGAAACCCGGGCGGCTATCGCGGGCAACGTGTCCGATGCCGATGTGGCGGAGCTGAGCTTCGCCGAGGCGACCGAGCGAGTGGATGGAGATCCCCTTGACCGGGAGTTGGCATCCCGCGGTCGCGATCCTGCGTCCATGGAACTGGCCGGTGTGCTGGCTCGGCTGAAGGGCATGCCCTCCCCGGACGCTGCCTCGCCTTAGGGGTCGCATGCAACCGACCCCAGGGGGTGGCCGCTAGCGGTACTAAGGCGGAAAATTGCTTGAAATGCTAACTAGTACCGTTGTATACGGGATTGTCACGGGCGTACTATCGCCCCCGTGCCAATCCCGGCGCTACTTTGGAGTTGTTAAATGCGTAATCTGGTTCTGCCTTTACTGTTGGTTGTAGCTGCCGCCCCCGCCCTTGCGCAGCCCAAGGACTGTGGCGAACTCAAATCTGAAATAGATGCCAAGATCACAGCCAATGGCGTGAAAGTGTTTACCACCAGCATCGTCAGCAATGATGCCGATGTGGACGGTACCGTGGTCGGTACCTGCGATGGCGGCACAAAAAGGATCGTCTATAAGCGCGGGTCGGCTGCGGAGCAGCAGGACGCTAACTGATCGGTTTGAGTTTGGCGGGGGGCGCAGGCTGCTCCGCCACACTCTCCCGTAGCGTCCCGCCGTTTTCGGTGCGGCCCGTCGTGTCCAGACGATCATTCTCTATATCCGCATGGATAGGCTCCAGCGCGGCCATCTCTTTGTTCGCCCTGGTTGAAAGTTGCTGGAAGCGTTCGACCTTGCCATACAGACCCTGCTGACCCGCCAGGCCTCGCACCGTATCATTGAAGTGGTTGTTGGCCGCCTTCAGGGTATTCCCCAGTTTGTAGAGTCGCTCGGCCACCAGGCAGACCTGGTTGTAGATGTCCCCTGCCCTGCTGCTGATTTCCCGCGCCTCCTTATTGCTCTGCTCTATCATCCACAGGTTCGCGACGGTTCTCAGTATCGGCATCAAAGTGGTGTGTGACACCATGATGACACCCTTTTTGTAGCCGTAGTTGAACAGGTCCCGATTGTGCTTCATCGCCTCAATATAGGCGGGCTCCACCGGCATGAACATCAGGACAAAGTCGGGGCTGCTGATCCCGGGCAGGTTGACGTAGTCCTTGGATGCAAGGTCGTCTATGTGGCTGCGCACCGCCATGGCGTGTGCATTCAGTGCCAGGGCTCTGTCCGCTTCGGTTTCGGCAGAGATGGCCCGGTCGTAGTCCACCAGGGAAACCTTGCTGTCGATAATGAGGTTCTTGCCTTCCGGCAGACGGATCACAAAATCCGGCAAGCTGCGTCTGCCCTGCTCATCCCTGAAGGTGGCCTGCGCCTCATAGTGTTCTCCGGCCTGGAGCCCCGCCAGTTCCAGGGTGCGTTGCAGCTGGGCTTCGCCCCAGTTACCGGCGGTTTTCTTGTCGCCCTTGAGGGCGCTGGTCAGGTTGCTGGCCTGGCTGTTCATTTCCAGGCCAACCTCCAGCACTTTCTGGATTTCCTTCTCCAGGGCGGTGTTGCCGCGCAGCGATTCGGAATGCACCTCGTTGATGCGGCTCTGGAAACCGGATATCTGCTCGCGAAAGGGTTGCAACAGCGCCTCCAGTGATTCGCGACTGGTGGTGGTGAAACTTTTGCCCTTGTCCTCGAAGATCCTGTTGGCAAGGTTCTCGAATTCCCGCTTCAGGTTGTCGCGGGCTTCATTGAGAAGTTTCACCTGCTCTGTGTGCCGGTCCTGGCGTTCGCGGTGCTCGGTTTCCAGGCGGGTATGATCGTTGCGCAGGGTATTGAATTTACCGGTTGCCTCGGCCAGCCGCTCGGCGACGGCCCGGGCCTGGGAGAGCGCCTCGCGCAGCTGGCCACGGTTCTGTTCGAGCTCAACCGACAGGCCCCGGATGTGGCTCCGGGCTTCCGCCAACTCTGCCTTGAGCCCGTCGTTGATCGCGGTGAGTTCGCCGCGCAGGCGGTCGCTGACGAAGTGGCCGCGCACGAGTCCCACGATGAGGCCAATGGCGATGCAGCCGCCGGCCGCTATGCCAGCGGCGATGAGCAGGTTGGTATCCAGTTCCATGTGTCCATCCGGTTAACCCGCCGCCAGTGTAAAACAAACGGCGCGGGATATGACGGCGTAATGCCCGGGGTGCAGCGCTACCTGTCGTCTTTTGAGACGGGTTGCTGCCGCAGGATTTCCCTTGCGGCGGCGGCGAGGTTGTCAAAAACGGGTACCTGTTCGCCGGCGGGAATACCCGCGGCGCCCGCTTGCAGCGCCTTCAGCGTCTCGGTGCCCTTGCCGGTTTTCACCAGCATCGGTCTGCAGCCATAAGCCACCGCGGTTTGCAGGTCCTTCAGGCTGTCTCCGACCAGAATGGCTCCCCTGGGTGACTGCGCCAGTTCCGTCTCGATGGCGGCCAACATGCCCGTGGCCGGTTTGCGGCACTCGCACCCCGCCTCCGGCAGGTGCGGACAGTAGAATATGCCCGCCACCTGGCCGTTCGCCTCCTCGACCTGCCGGCACAATTCGGCGTGAATCGCCTCCAGCTCGTCGATCCCGAAATAGCCCCGGGCGAGGCCGGATTGGTTGGTGGCGATGGCGATGGTGTAGCCCGCTCTGGACAGCGCGGCTATAGCCTCGATGCTGCCGGCTATGGGCCGCCAGTCAGCCAGGCTGCGAATGTAGTCGGGCGAGTCCTCGTTGATGACACCGTCGCGGTCGAGGACGATCAGGGGCACAGGTTATTTGCCGACAACCAGCTGGGAAATGTCGGCAACTCGCAGGAACAGGTCGCGTAATGCCTTCAAAAGGTTCAAACGATTCTGGCGCAGCTGGTCGTCGTCGGCATTTACCATGACGCCATCGAAAAAGGCGTCCACCGGTTCCTTGAGAACTGCCAGGCAGCTCAGGGCATCCGTGTACTCGCCCTGCTCAAGATGGCGCCCTGCCACTTCGGCCAGCGATGCCAGCTTCTCAGCAAGTGCCTTCTCCTGTGGCTCGACCAGTAAGCTGGTACTTACTTCACCGAATTGGTGCGAGGCCTCAAGCTTGTCCAGAATATTCGAGACGCGCTTGTTGGCGGCGGCCAGGGCAGGTGCCTCCGAAAGTGCCGTAAAGGCATGCACTGCATGGACCCGGCGCTGGATATCGAGCGGCTGGCTGAGTTTGCGAGCGCTGACGGCCTTGAAGACCTCGGCTGGTATAGCCTCTTCCTCGTACCAGGCGCGGAAGCGCTCGATCATGTATTCCAGTGCCTGGTCGGTGCTGCCCGCCGCGATTACACCCTCGGGATATTGGCTTGCCGCCAGTTGCAGGCAGTCGCGCAGGTCGAGATCCAGTTGCCGCTCCACCATGATCCGCAGCACCGCGAGTGAGGCCCGGCGCAGGGCAAAGGGGTCTCTTGAGCCCGTCGGCGGCTGTCCGATACCGAAAATGCCCACCAGTGTATCCAGTCGGTCGGCCAGGCCCAGTGCACAAGCCGTGAGATTTTCCGGTAGTCGATCGCCGGCGAACTTCGGCCAGTACTGCTGCGCTATCGCGGCGGCAACCTCGGGCTCCTCGCCGTCGTGCAGCGCGTAATAGTGCCCCGCGATCCCCTGCATATCGGCGAACTCGAGCACCATGTCGGTAAGCAGGTCGGCCTTGCCAAGCCAGGCGGCGCGCTCGGCCGCCGCCGGTGACGAGCCCATGCGCTCGGCCAGGCCGGCTGCGACACTCATTACGCGGCGGGTTTTGTCCAGCAGGGTGCCGAGCTGCTGCTGGAACACCACGCTCTCCAGCTTCGGAACCCGGTGATCCAGCGGCACCTTTTTGTCGGTCTCGAAGAAAAACGCGGCATCGCTCAGGCGCGGGCGAATCACCCGCTCGTTGCCGGCAATCACCTGGCCGGGATCGCGGCTTTCGATATTTGAAACAGTAATAAAGTTGGGCTTGAGCTTACCGTCCCCGTCCACCAGGTGAAAATACTTCTGGTGCTCTTTCATGGAGGAGACCAGCGCCTCCGCGGGTACCTCGAGGAACCGGGGCTCGAAAGAACCGGTCAGTGCCACCGGCCACTCCACCAGGCCGGTCACTTCATCGAGCAGGTCCTCATCGATGACGGCAACGGCGCCGATGGCGCTGGCCTGCTGCTCCACCTGCTGCCGGATCATTTCCCGGCGCTGCTCGAAGCTGGCCACTACCCTGGCGTCGGCCAGCATGGCCTCATAGTCCCCGGGGCGCTGAAGGGCAATGCCGCCAGTGCTGTGAAAGCGGTGGCCGCGTGTGGTGTTGCCCGTTGGCAGGCCCAGAATCTCGCCGTGATCGCAACTGTTGCCCAGCATGGCGACGACCCAGTGCACCGGTCTTACGAACTCCACCTTGCCCGCCCCCCAGCGCATGCGCTTGGGTATCGGCAATTGCTGGATACTGCCCTGGATTATCTCGTTGAGGCTGGCGCTGGCGCTGGCGCCCTTGGCGGTACTGCGCAGGCCGAGCCTCTCGCCTTTGGGCGTGTCGAATGTCTCCAATTGTTCCGGCTCAACGCCCTGCTTTTTGGCGAAGCCGACGGCCGCGGGTGCCCAGTTGCCGGATTTATCGCGGGCGCTGGCCAGCGGAGGACCGAGTACCTCGATGGTCTGGTCCGCCGCCTGTAACTGAACGTCCTCTATAAGAACGGCCAGGCGCCGTGGCGTGGCAAACCACTGCACGTCGCCAATCTCCAGCTGGCGTTCCCTCAGCCCCTGGACGATTCCGTCCCGGAATGACAGGCCCAGGGACTTCAGCGCTTTGGGCGGCAGTTCTTCCGTGCCCAGTTCCACCAGTAGTGTGTCTGTACTCATATCAGTGTTGTTGTCCGGCTAATTCGCATGGTTTCAGGGCGTTTGTGTGGCTCAGCTTGCCGCCGCCTCCAGGTTGCCCAGCACTTCCCGGCGCAGCGCCTCGGTTGCCAGAGGGAAGCCCAGCTTTGCCCTGGCGTCGAAGTAGGCCTGGGCCACCGCCCTTGCGAGGGTGCGTACGCGCAGAATAAAGCGCTGGCGTTCGGTCACCGAGATCGCGTGACGTGCATCCAGCAGATTGAAGGTGTGGGATGCCTTCATTACCATCTCGTACGCAGGCAGGGGCAGGCCCTTGTCCACCAGGCGCATGGCCTCACCTTCGCAGTGATCGAAAAAGCTGAACAGGTGCTTCACGTCCGCTTCCTCGAAATTGTAACGGGACATCTCCACTTCGTTCTGGTGGAACACGTCTCCGTAGGTCACTTTGCCCGCCGGACCATCGGCCCAAACGAGGTCATAAATGCTGTCCACCCCTTGCAGGTACATGGCGATGCGCTCGATACCGTAGGTGATCTCTCCGGTCACCGGGTAACACTCCAGTCCACCAGCCTGCTGGAAGTAGGTAAACTGGGTGACCTCCATGCCATTGAGCCAGACCTCCCAACCGAGACCCCAGGCACCCAGCGTGGGCGATTCCCAGTTGTCTTCCACGAAACGGATATCGTGTATCGACGGGTCAACGCCGAGCGCCGCCAGAGACCGCAGATACAGCTCCTGGAAACTCGCCGGTGACGGTTTCATGACAACCTGGAACTGGTAATAATGCTGCAGGCGATTGGGGTTGTTCCCATAGCGGCCGTCGGTCGGTCGCCGACTGGGCTGGACGTAGGCGGCATTCCAGCTCTCGGGGCCCAGTGCGCGCAGGAAGGTGGCGGGATGGAATGTACCTGCGCCCACCTCCATGTCCAGAGGTTGCAGCACTACACAGCCCTGGTCCGCCCAGAACTGTTGCAGCTTCAGGATAAGTTCCTGAAAAGTTGTTGTCTTTCCTGTTTCTGATGACACGGTGTCGCCCGATTTGTGGCCGCAAAAAGCCAGCTATTATACAGTCTCTTTTGGCGGCATAATACGCGCTTTCCCCGAAATTGAATTTCCCCCCTGTTGGCAGGTGGGGTGGCTACGATGCGTAAAAAAGCGCCTCGCGGCATTGTCCCCGCGCTCTGGTAGCGCAGGCTTGATCTGAAAGGAGCTGCATGTTCTACGGCAAGATTATAGGCGGGCTGATCGGCCTGCTGGTAGCGGGGGGCATTGGCCTGGTGCTCGGTTTGGCGGTTGGCCATGCCTTTGACCGCGGCCTCGTGTCCACCCTCAAGTCCGGCTCCCCCGGCAACATTGGGCGTATCAAGGCCAGTTTTTTTGAAACCACTTTCCTCCTGTCCGGGCATCTTGCCAAGGCAGATGGCCGCGTATCGCAACAGGAAATCGAGCACACCGAGCTGATCTTCCAGCAGATGAACCTCAGTGCCGAACAGCGGACGCTGGCAATAGACCTGTTTCGCAAGGGAGCCGCCAGCGAATTCAGTGTGGAGCCTGTGATCGCGAGCTTCCTGCGGGTATGCGGGCACCAGCGGCAGCTGCACCAGACACTGCTGCAGTTTCTTGTATCCCTGGCGATGGCCGACCAACGCATAGAGCCCGGGGAGCAGGCGGCCCTGCGGCAGATCGCGGCCCTGCTGGGCGTAAGTGCGGGCCGGCTGGATCAACTGTTGCGGATGGCCCGGGCCCAGGAGCAGTTCCAGGGTCATGAGGGTCACACGGCGGCGCCGCCGGGAACCAGCCTCGGGGATGCCTATGCGGCGCTGGGCGTCACCAAAAACGTATCCGACAAGGAGCTAAAGCAGGCTTACCGCCGGCGCATAAGTGAAAATCACCCCGACAAGCTGATCGCCAGGGGTGTCCCCGAGGACATGATCAAATTGGCGACCGAGCGCTCCCAGGAAATCCAGGGCGCTTACGACATGATCAGAAAAACCCGCCCGCAAATGCGCTGACAGTTATTTGCGCCAGAATGCCGGCGTGAACAGTACGAGCAGGGTGAATATCTCCAGCCGTCCCAGCAACATGCCAATGCACATTATGCCCTTGGCGGTTTCACTGATTGAGCGGAAGTCCCCGGAAACGCCGGCGATGCCCATCCCCAGGTTATTCAGTGCCGCCGCCACTGCGGAAAACGAGGTGAGGAAGTCCAGCCCCGTGGCCATCATCATCAGCATCAGGACGATGTAAATAGAAGTGTAAACCGCGAAAAAACTCCACACTGCGCTGACAATACTCGCCTCTACCCTGCGCCTGCCGACCTTCAGGGGTATGACCGCGCTGGGGTGAACGAGCTGCTTCAATTCGCGCACCCCCTGCTTGTAGATCAGCATCAGGCGCATCGCCTTGATGCCGCCCGTGGTAGAGCCGACGCAACCACCCATACAGGAGAAAAAGATTGCCATGATAGGCAGCATCAGAGGCCATTCGCCGAGGTTTTCCGTTGAATAGCCGGTTGTCGTGATGATGGAGATCACCTGGAACACGCCGTGCAACACGGCCTCCTGGTGACCGTGAACCTCCTCCCAGACCAGGAAGATGATGGTGGTGGCTATACAGACGCTCACTGCTGCCAGGTAGAAGCGGGTTTCCGAGTCCCTGCTATAGACGGTGATTGTCTTGCGATGCCACAGCATGTAGTGGAGCCCGAAATTGATTCCGGAGACCAGCATGAAAAAGCTGGCCGCCATCAGTATGTAGTCGTTCTCGAAAAAACCCAGGCTGGCATCGTGGGTGGAAAAACCGCCCAGGGCAATGGTGGAAAATGAGTGGCAGATGGCGTCGAAAGCAGACATTCCCAGCATGTAATAGGTGGTTGCGCAGGCGATGGTGAGCGTCAGGTACACGATGAACAGTACCTTGGCCGTTTCCGTGATCCGCGGAGTCAACTTGCTGTTCTTGGACGGCCCCGGCGTTTCGGCCTTGTACAATTGCATACCACCAATACCCAGCATGGGTAAAACGGCCACCGCCACCACGATGATCCCGATTCCCCCCAACCACTGCAGCAACTGCCGGTAGAGCAGGATGGAGCGCGGCAATTCGTCGAGGCCGACGATGACGGTGCCGCCCGAGGAGGTGAGACCGGAGATGGACTCAAAGATGGCCTCTACCGGGGTCAGGTTCAATGCATCGGACAGGGCAAGCGGCAGCGCCCCGAACAGGCCAAGCACCGTCCAGAAAAGCGAGGTGATCAGAAAGCCGTCCCTGATCTGTAGCTCGTGACTGGCGTTGCGCACCGGCACCCACATGAGAAGGCCGGAAAAAAAGGTGATACCCAGCGCGGACAGGAACCCCGTGACGTCGTGGTCATTTTCCAGCAGAGCGAAAATAAGCGGCGTCAGCATCGTGCTGCTGAAAAGCATCAACAGCAGGCCAAGGATGCGAAAGGAGACTGAAAAATGCATGGCCTAGGAAAAGAACCCGAAGCCCACGGCGAACAGCTTTTCAACGGCCTTGATGGTGCCGCGATCCACCAGGAAGAGGATCACGTGGTCGTCGGTTTCCACCACGATATGACTGTGTGCTATCAGTACCTTGTCGCCACGCACAATAGCGCCAATGGTGACCCCGTCGGGCAGCTTGATCTCGTCCAGCCGTCTTCCCACCACTCTCGAAGAGTGAGGGTCGCCGTGAGCTGTAACCTCAATTGCCTCGGCTGCTCCGCGGCGCAGGGAGTGCACATTGCTGATATCACCGCGCCGCACGTGGGTCAGCAGGCTGCCTATGGTGATCAGCTGGGGTGATATCGCGATATCGATCTCTTCGCCGACCAGGTCCGCGTAGGCCGGGTTGGTGATCAGCGTAATGACTTTCTTGGCGCCTTTGCGCTTTGCCAGCATCGACATCATGATGTTGGATTCGTCGTTGTTGGTCAGCGCGCAGAAAACATCGGTGCCCTCGATATTTTCGGCCAGCAGCAGCTGTGGGTCGGTGGCGCTGCCGTTGAGTACCAGGGCGTGCTTGAGCCGCTCTGACAAAACGCGGCAGCGGTCGTAGGACTGTTCGATGACCTTCACCTGGTAGAGACCCTCGAGGTTCCATGCCAGGGTGGCCCCGATATTGCCGCCCCCGGCGATCATCACCCGTTTATAGGGTTTATCCACCTTGCGCAGTTCCGACATCACCGCCCGGATATTGTCCTTGGCGGCAATAAAGAACACCTCGTCGTCCACCTCCACCACGGTGTCCGCCACCGGGATAATCGGGCGATCCTGGCGGAAAATTGCGGCGACCCGGGTATCCACCTTGGGCATGTGCTTGCGAATTTCCTGCAACTCCTGGCCGACGATGGGGCCGTCATGGTAGGCCCTCACCGCCACCAGCTGCACCTGGCCATCCGCGAAATCCAGCACCTGCAGCGCACCGGGGTTGGCAATGAGCTGCTGGATGTTTTTGGTTACCAGCTGTTCCGGACCGATGATGACATCCACCGGGATATGCTCCCGGGTAAACAGTTTTTCCTGGTAGGCCAGGTACTGTGGCGAACGCACCCTGGAGATCTTGGTGGGGGTGCTGAACAGGGTGTGCGCCACCTGGCAGGCCATCATGTTTATTTCGTCGCTGCTGGTGACCGCGACGAGCAGATCGGCGTCTTCGGCGCCGGCCTTCAGTAACGTGTTGGGATGGGATGCCTCGCCGATGACTGTCCCGATATCCAGCCGATCCTGCAGCAGGCGCAGCTTTTCACCATCGGTGTCTACTACGGTGATGTCATTCTGCTCGTTGGCAAGGTGTTCGGCCAGGGTACCGCCGACCTGGCCGGCTCCGAGAATTATTATCTTCATGGCTCAAGGAGCTCAATTGGGGTTAACGGACCGGGTTATCCGGGCACATTAAAGAAATAGCCCCGTGATTGTAAGTGGCTGAAAACCGAAATTGTGCACATTGTGAGGGTTCGCGTGTCAGGCCGCCTTGTGCAACATCGAATAAAAAAGGCCGTCGGTCGCCGCTGCGGAAGGTAACAACTGGCGGCCGCAATCAGTGGCAATGCCCCAGGCTTGCTCCAGCCTCACGATAGATGCATCGGGACACTGGGCGACAAAGCGCCCGATCACGCCGCTATTTTCCTCGGCCAGCAGCGAGCAGGTGGCGTACAGGAGGGCGCCGCCCGGCTTCAGGGCGGGCCACAGGCCGCGCAGGATTGCGAGCTGCAGCTGTGCCAACTGGTCGATATCTTCGGGGCGTCGCAGCACTTTAACATCCGGATGGCGTCGGATGACGCCCGTGGCCGAACATGGCGCATCCACCAGAATGCGATCGAAACTGGCGGCTTCGAGTGCCGGCCCCGGCCGGGTGGCGTCCACCGCCAGCAGGGTTGCCCGCAGTTGCAGCCGTTGCAGGTTCTGGGTCACTTTCTGCAGCCGGGTCGCATCGACATCCATGGCGACAAGTTCGGCCAACTGCGGCTGCAATTCAAGCACATGACAGGCCTTGCCGCCCGGTGCGGCACAGGCGTCGAGAATGCGTTCACCGGGCTGCGCCTGCAGCAACAGTGCCGCCAGCTGAGCGGCCTCGTCCTGAACGCTGGCCTCGCCGTCTGCAAAGCCGGGTAACTCTTCCACGTCGCGGGGCTTGCCGAGGTAGACCGCCTGTGGCGACAGCTCCCCCGGGCTTGCCTCAATACCCGCTGCCGCCAGTTTGTCGAGGTAGGCCTGCCGGCTTATTCGAGCGGTATTTATCCGCAGGATCATGGGCGGCTGCTGGTTGTTGGCCGCGAGGATGTCGCTGGCGGATTCGGGCCACTGCTGCAACAGGGCCTGGTAAAGCCATTCCGGATGGTTCGCGCTGGCGGCGGCGTTCAGCTTCAGTGCCAGTTCATCCCTTTCTCGCAGGAATCGCCGCAGGACCGCGTTGCACATACCCCGGGCCCATGGCTTTTTCAGGGCGGCAACGGCGCCAACAGTGGCTGCGACGGCAGCGTGATCCGGTATGCGGGTACTGTCCAGCTGATAGAGTCCGCACAGCAACAGCCCGACGATGTCGCTGTCCTTGTCTCGCAGTGGCTTGTTCAGCAGCTGGCTGAGCAAGCTGTGCAGGCGCGGCTCCTCCCGCAGCGTGCCGTAGCACAACTGTTGCAGCAGGGCCCGTTCCCGCTCAGCCACCAGGGCGAGTCGAGGCGGCAGCGCCTGGTTGAGGGACTGGCCCGCGAGCACGTCGCCGATCACCCGTGCTGCGGCAGCTCGCGGGTCCAGCGCCATCAGTTGCCAGCCTCATCGGGCAGGCCGAAGCTGCTGCCGGGGGCAAACAATTCGCTGCGCGCATTGAGTACCTGCTCCGCCGCCAGGGGTTTACCGCCCGCCAGCTGCAGGCGCTCGATGAGCAGTTGGCCGACGCCGCAATTTACGAGTATGCCCTCCCGGTCGGCGCGCAAAATGGTCCCGGCGGCTTCCGGCAGCGTAGCCTGTCCTGCGGCGCGCGCCTGCCAGATCTTCACCCTTTCGTCCGCGCGGGTAGTGAAACTTACCGGAAACGGATTGAAGGCGCGGATGAGACGAGCCAGTACGGACGCATTCAGGCGCCAGTCGATCTCCGCCTCAGCCTTGAGAATCTTTGCGGCATAGGTGGCCTGTTCGTCATTTTGTGTCGTGGCCCGGCGCTGGTGAGCGGGCAGGTCGCGCAGCACCTCCAGCAGCAGTGGCGGTCCGATCAGCGCGAGCTGATCGTGCAGGCTGGCGGCAGTGGTCAGGTCAGTTATCGCACATTCGGCGGTGGCGAGCATGGCACCGGTATCCAGGCCGGCGTCCATCTGCATGATGGTTATCCCGGTTTGCGTATCCCCGGCTGCAATCGCGCGCTGGATAGGGGCGGCGCCGCGCCAGCGGGGTAACAGCGAGGCGTGGACATTCAGGCAGCCCAGGCGCGGCGCGTCCAGCACTGCCTGGGGGAGAATGAGGCCGTAGGCCACCACCACCATGACATCGGCATCCAGCGCGGCCAGTTGCGCCTGCTCCGCGGGCACCCGCAGGGAGGCCGGCTGGCATACCGGTATGCCGGCGGATTCGGCCAGGCGCTTGACGGGGCCGGCCTGCAGTTTCTTGCCCCGGCCGAAGGGTCTGTCGGGCTGGGTGTAGACTGCAATCAGTTCGTGCTCACTATCGATCAGGGCCTTGAGATGTATGGCCGCAAACTCGGGAGTGCCGCAAAAAATAATACGCAGGGCTTTATTGCGAGTATCCATGGAAGGCGGCGCCATCAGGCGTTCTGGCGCTGTAGTTTTTCCAACTTTCTGCGAATGCGCTGGCGTTTCAGGGGGGACAGGTAGTCGACGAACAGTTTGCCCTCCAGGTGGTCTATTTCATGCTGCAGGCAGATGGCCAGCAGACCGTCCAGTTCCCGGGTGAAGCTCTCCCCCTCCTGGTCGAGGGCGGTGACGCTGATCCGGCTGGGGCGGCAGACGGTCTCATAGAAGCCCGGAACGGACAGGCAGCCTTCGTCGTACTCGCCCAGTTCAGGGTCCAGCACGGTGATTTCCGGGTTGATAAAGACCTGTGGTTCGTCGCGTGTCTCGGACACGTCGATTACCAGCACGCGCTCATGCACGTTGACCTGGGTCGCCGCCAGCCCGATACCCGGCGCATCGTACATGGTCTCGAACATGTCTTTGACCAGGCGGCGTGTGGCGTCCGTTACCTGCGTTACGGGTTTTGCCTTGGTGCGCAGGCGAGGGTCGGGGAATTCCAGTATTTCGAGTACTGCCATGGGTGAAAATGCTCTGTTTTGGCCAGAAATGAGCCGAAAACGGCTGCATGATTTAGTAACATTAAGCTTGCCAGCGACAAATAGCGGCAGCAAACTGTAGCAATTATACTACCAGCGGCAACGGGGCGCCCAGTGTGAGAAACGCTGGCGCGATGCTGCAGGTGAAGGGCACAGCTCACGGGGAAGCTGTCGCGGAGTCAGTCCTGCGGCTTGTAAACCGCGGTTATTTTCGCTGCGCCAGACTATAACAAGGCTACGCAGGGACACAAAAGATGAAAATTAGGCCTCTCTCAGTTTGCCTGCTGTTGCTGTCATTGCTCTTGAGCACATGGCTGCAGGCAGCGGTGGAGCTCAATGAGAACGTTCCGGAAACGTATATAGTAAAGAAGGGCGATACCCTGTGGAGTATCTCCGGCATGTACCTTCAAAAGCCATGGCTCTGGCCCCAGTTGTGGGATTCCAATCCGCAGATCGATAACCCCCACCTGATCTACCCTGGCGATGAACTCTACCTGGTCTGGATAGACGGCCAGCCGAAGCTGCGCATGCGTCGCGGACGTGACGTCAAACTGCAACCCAATATGCGCGTCTCTGACCTGGATCTGGCAATACCGATCATTCCGCTCGACCAGATAGGCCCATGGCTGAAGTGGTCCAGGATCGTCGCGGAAGGTGAGCTGGATGGCGCACCCTACATAGTAGCGGGCGCCCAGCAGCATCTGCTGAGTGCTCCCGGAGACCGGGTGTATGGTCGCGGACATTTCCCTGAAGGCGAACGCGCCTATGGTATATACCGGCCCGGCGCGGCCTACTTCGATCCGATCACCAATGAGTTGCTGGGATACCAGGCCCAGGACATCGGCAATGCCAAGCTGCTCAGCAGCGCCGCCGACGCGGTCACGGAACTGGAAATTACCCGCATCACTGAAGAGGTTCGTATCTCCGACCGGCTGTTGCCGATGCGCGAGCGCATCATCGACGCGACGTTCCATCCGCGCGCACCGGACGTGGAGATAGAAAACGGATTCATGATCGCCGTCCCCGGTGGCGTCACCCAGATTGGCACCACCGATATCGTCGTACTGAACAAGGGTGAACGAGACCAACTGGAGGTTGGCCAGGTGCTGGCCGTCTATCAGGCCGGGGCGTTGGTTTTTGACACCGTCGCCCAGGATAATGTGCAGTTGCCCGACGTGCGCGCGGGTCTGGCCATGGTGTTCGAGGTCTTCGAGAAGGCCAGCTACGCCATCATCCTCAAGTCGGACAAGCCGTTGAAAGTGGGAGATAAAGTCAAGAACCCCTGATGTTCTGATTCATCGCAACAGCATTCACACTAACGGGGCCTGGAGCCCCGTTTTTGTTTACTGACGTCAAGGATGATGTATGAATGTTGCGGAAAACCGGCTGTGCCTGCTGCTGCACAGCGTAACAGGGATAGACGACGCCACCCTCGCCCACATGCTCGCGCACTTCGGGTCCCCCCGTGCATTCGCCGAGGCCGGGCAATCCAGGTGGCGGGAGCTGGGTTTGGCGAATTCTGCCGCGCGGGAACTGGCGCGGGTCCTCGACAGCGACCGCGGCGGCGGGCAGGTCGATATCGAGGCGCAGCTGGCGGCGCTGGCAGCGGTCGATGCCGACATTGTTCCCGTCACGGATTTGCGCTACCCACCTCTGCTGCGCTCAATCTACGACCCTCCACCCCTGCTCTATGTACGCGGCGACCCGGCCCTGTTGTCGCAGGCACAGCTGGCCGTGGTGGGCAGCCGCAATGCCAGCGCTGCCGGCTTGCGGGCCGCCGCCGCGCTCGCAGGCCAGGCGACAGCGGCTGGTCTGCACATTACCAGTGGCCTGGCCCAGGGTATTGACGGCGCGGCTCACCGGGGTGCCCTCACGGCCGGGGGCAGGAGTATCGCGGTGGTGGCTACCGGGATAGACCGGGTCTACCCTGCCCGACATCGCGAACTCGCGCGTGAACTGGAGCGTAGAGGTTGCCTGGCCAGTGAGTTTCCGCCGGGCATGGCCCCTTTGCGCTACAACTTTCCGAGGCGCAACCGCATTATCAGCGGGCTATCCCTTGGCGTACTGGTGGTCGAAGCCGCGCTGCGCAGCGGCTCCCTGATTACCGCTCGCACGGCCATGGAGCAGGGCCGGGAAGTATTCGCCCTGCCCTGGTCGATATGTCATCCCGGTGGCGCCGGCTGCCTGCGCCTGATTCGCGATGGCGCCAAAATGGTGGAACTCGTGCAGGACATCCTGGAGGAGTTGGGACCCATGTATACATTACAGCAGGAGTTGCTGCCGGCGCGGGAGCGCTCAAATCCCGCAGGGCCGGAGCTGTCCGCCGGGCAAAAGAGCCTGTTGCGGCTGATAGGCTGTGATCCTGTCAGTGTTGACGAGTTGAGCCAGTTGAGCGCACTGCCCGTTGCCAGGCTAATGGCGGAGCTGTCGTATCTCGAGTTGCAGGGTGTGGTCACGCGGGCGACTGGGGGCTATATCCGCGGTTGAGAGCAAGTCGCGCTTGCGAACTTCCCCGCAGTTGGTTAACTTTCGCGCTCTTTGGCGATGGGTATCCGTATGCCGCCGCCGTCACTACAGGAGATAAACCATGAGCGATCCATTTGTGGCCATTGTTATGGGATCCGATTCCGATCTACCGGTCATGCAGGCCTGTTTTGATGTTCTGCGCTCCTTTGGCGTGCCCTTCGAGGCGCGCATCACGTCTGCCCATCGCACGCCGGAGGTGACCAAGGCTTTCGTTCAGGACGCGGACGCGCGCGGTTGTGCCGTTTTTATCGCCGCCGCGGGCATGGCCGCGCACCTGGCCGGCGCCGTGTCGGCGACCACCGTGAAGCCGGTGATCGGGGTGCCGATGAACGCCTCTCTCGACGGGCTCGACGCCCTGCTGTCGACGGTGCAAATGCCCGCCGGTATTCCGGTAGCCTCGGTGGCTATCGGCAAGGCCGGCGCCAAGAATGCGGCTTATCTCGCCACCCAGATTCTCGCTGTCGGCAACCCCGCGCTGGGGCAGAAACTGCGAGAGGAACGCGCCGCCAATGCCGAAGCCATTGGCGCCAAGGATGCCGCGCTGCAGGAAAGCCTGAAAGGCTGATTATCCCCATGTCGCCTGCGGCTTTGCGTGTGCGCCTCGCGCTGCAGGTACTGGCGGCGGGGGGTGTTGTCGCCTGCCCCACCGAGGCGGTGTGGGGCCTGAGTTGTGATCCTGACAACGCATCGGCCGTGCAGCGACTGCTGGCCCTGAAAGGGCGCTCTCCGGACAAGGGGCTGATCCTCGTGGCGGCAAGCGCGCAGCAGCTCGAGTTTTTGCTCGCTGACCTCGACGGCGAGCAACGCCGGGCCCTCTCGTCAACCTGGCCGGGGCCCACCACCTGGCTGGTCCCTCACCACGGGCGTGTGCCCGCATGGATTCGCGGTGCGCACGACACGGTTGCCGTGCGTGTCAGCGCCCATCCGGTTGTCAGCGCCTTGTGCTCCGGCTGGGGCGGGCCTCTGGTATCCACTTCCGCGAATCCGGCGGGTCGTCGTCCGCCGCGTCTTGGCTACCAGGTAAAGCGCTATTTCGGTAGGGAACTCGACTACCTGTTACCCGGAGCGGTAGGCGGATCGGGCCGCCCGACCGAAATCCGCGATCTGGCCAGCGGCCAGATTATTCGCCATTGAAGCAGTAGCGGTATTGTTCCTGCGCGGGCGTGCGTATAATGCCTCGCCCATCAGTCCAGGGGGTATTTGCGTCGATGGAAATTGAACAGGTCAAGGCCTACCTGCTGCAGTTGCAGGAGAGTATTTGCGCCGAACTGGCGGAAGAGGACGGTGGGTCCGGGTTTGTTACCGACGAGTGGCAGCGGCCGGGTGGCGGCGGTGGCCGCAGCCGGGTGCTGACCGAAGGTGAAGTATTCGAACGCGCAGGAGTCAATTTCTCGCATGTGCGTGGCGACAACCTCCCCCCTTCCGCCAGCGCTTCCCGACCTGAGCTGGCCGGGCGCAGCTTCCAGGCAATGGGCGTTTCCCTGGTGATTCATCCGCGCAATCCGCATGTCCCGACCTCCCATGCCAATGTGCGCCTGTTCGTCGCGGAAAAACCGGGGCATGAACCTGTGTGGTGGTTTGGTGGCGGCTATGACCTGACGCCCTATTACGGCAATCGCGAGGACTGCCTCAGCTGGCACCGGGTGGCCGCTGAAGCCTGTGCACCTTTTGGGGAAGCGGTTTACCCGCGGTTCAAGGCCTGGTGCGATGAGTACTTTTACCTCAAGCATCGCAGAGAGCCGCGCGGCATTGGCGGCCTGTTTTTCGATGACCTGAACGAATGGGATTTCGCGACCACTTTCGCATTTATCCGATCGGTGGGTGACTCCTACATCCGCGCGTATCGCCCGATCGTCAAGCGTCGCAAGGGCCAGTCTTACAGTGACGATGAACGCCAGTTCCAGCTGTATCGAAGGGGGCGCTATGTGGAATTCAACCTGGTTTACGACCGGGGCACCTTGTTTGGCCTGCAGTCGGATGGTCGCACCGAGGCCATTCTGATGTCCATGCCCCCGCTGGTTCGCTGGGAGTACGACTATCGGCCCGAGCCGGGATCTCGCGAGGCGCAGCTGACGGAATACTATCTGCAGGATCGGGACTGGCTGGGCGAAGCGGGATAAGAAGGGGCTGCAGTAAAAATGAGTGGTATCGATAAATACGCCGTGTTCGGCAATCCCATCAAGCAAAGCCGGTCGCCGGCGATTCATGCGGCGTTCGCGCAGCAGTGTGCCCAGCAGATGCAATACCGGGCGGTGCTGGTGCAATTGGATGGTTTTGAGTCTGCCGCCCGAAAGTTTTTCGACGAGGCGGGAGCCGGGCTCAATGTCACGGCTCCCTTCAAGCAGAACGCATTCGCGTTTTGTGACCGGCTTAGTGATCGCGCCCTGCGCGCGGGCGCGGTCAATACCATGACGCGCTGTGACGATGGCAGCATCGAGGGCGACAATACCGATGGCATCGGCCTGGTGCGCGATATGATCACCAACCTGGGCTGGGTTGTTCAGGGCTTGCGTGTGCTGGTCCTCGGTGCCGGTGGCGCTGCCCGCGGCGTGCTGGAACCCCTGTTGCGGGAGCGACCCAGGGAGCTGCTGGTTGTCAATCGAACTGCGGACAGGGCCAGGCAACTGGCCGCCGAGTTCGCGGATCTGGGCGCCGTGGAGGGCGGCTCTTACTCGTTGATAGGGGACCGCTCGTTTGACCTGATTATCAATGCGACGAGCGCCGGGTTGACCGGTGAGCTGCCTGACCTGCCGGGTACGATACTGACCGAGCGCAGTTACTGCTACGACCTGGTTTACGGTGCTCAGCCAACGGCGTTCATGCGCTGGGCCGCTCACCACGCGGCGTGGGCGGTAGCCGATGGCCTGGGCATGCTGGTGGAACAGGCCGCACAATCGTTCTATATCTGGCGGCGTGTGCGTCCCGATACCGGTCCGGTGATAAGGCAGATCCGGGAAGCGCTGGCCGCGGCCTGAGCGAACTGCCCTATGGTGCCTCCAGCTCCGCGATGTGCTGATCCTTCAGTTTGACGTAGTTGTTGGCGCTGTAACAAAAATAGGCCATTTCCTTTTCGCTCAACTCCCTCAACTCCCGCGCGGGGCTGCCGGCGTACAGGTAGCCACTGCGCAGCTGCTTGCCGGGGGTGACCAGGGCTCCGGCCGCGATGACTACATCGTCCGCGACCACCGCCCCGTCCATGACGATGGCCCCCATTCCGACCAGGACCCTGTCGCCCACGGTGCAGCCGTGGAGAACGGCATTGTGACCGATAGTGACGTCGCAGCCGATCTGAAGCGGCCAGCCGGCCGGGTTGAAAGGCCCGGCATGTGTGATGTGCAATATGCAACCATCCTGCACGCTGGTTCTCGCACCCACACGAATCCGGTGCATGTCGCCGCGGATAGACGCCTGCGGCCATACGGATACATCGTCCGCGAGCACCACATCGCCGGTCACCACGGCGCTGGGGTCGATCAATACCCTCTCACCGATAGTGGGACGGTGACCGTTGAAGGTGCGCAGATTGGCGGGGGTCTGGTGTTTCATGTGCAGGGGCTCCGGTGTGATATTGCCTGTTACAATACCCAGCCAGCCGCGGCCTGACCAGTTGTCCGGAGAGTAATACATGTCTACCAGCAGCAATCGTCGCTTTATCGCCGGAGCCGTTTGTCCGCGCTGCGCGCAGATGGACAAAATAGTCGTCGACCTCGAAACCGACAGGCGCGAATGCGTGGCATGTGGCTTCACCGAAGCGCGACCGGGTGATACGCCCGCCGCCGCTGACCCCGCAGCAGCCGCCGCGGAACTGCCCACCCGGGTCAGCAGGGCCGCCGCGCGGCGCCCGGATACGCCGGCGGAGCCGGTCAGGCTGATTGATCCCGGGAGCAAAAAACAGGGTTAGAGATCAGACCGCCTCGCTGGCGAGTCGCAATCTGATTCGCCTGGCGGACCAGGTCAGGTTGTTGTACTTGAACAGCTGCGCGGAGGGTGGGCTGCCGACCGGGAGCGCTCGTACCCTGTCCCATACGTACTCCCGCTCCAGAAGTTTCGCGGCGGTCTGATGCACGAGCTGGTCCAGCTGGTTGGCCAGGGCGTCCCCCAGCAGGTGGTGCACGATAACGTTGGCTTCCGTCATGTCTACCGGTAGCAGCGGACGCTGCAGGTGTCTTATATGGTGATCGTTCACCTCCTCCAGCAGGCGGTGCGCCAGGAATGCCTCGTCCATCAGGGCTCCGAGCCCACCGTCGGCAGGTAGATCTGCCGGGGGGTGCAGGAAATATTCCTCCGCCATATCCAGGAACGGGGAGGCGTAATCGTAAAAACCCATGTGCTTGCTGACGGCGCCCACCAGCAAAATGCAGTCGGGCACGCTCTCTACGTACTCGCGAATGAATTGCAGGAGGCCGGCAACCGGCTCCTTGTCGGGAAGCACCAGTTTCTTGCTGAGCTGGGGCAGTTGCTCTGCCAGATGACGCCCCAACTGGCCAGTCTCACCCTCGATCCTGACGGCGGCGCGGATTTTGTCCCTGATGAGAGTTGCAACCATAAGCCACCCGCTAAGGATTGGGCCTGCTGAAGCGTATAGTTCAGGCTAGTACATCCTGACTAAAGCGCTACCGCAGAAACCAATGAGCGCTCACTTTCAGCGAAGTGTGGCTCGGGGCCATTCGCGAACCGGCGCCTGCCGATGTAGCATTTTGGTAGGAAAATCCTGGCTGGCAGCCTATTTAGTGGAGCTATCCTCGTATAACCTCTATATATAGTCACCGACTGCTTGCGTGCACTTCCCGAGCGGGCGTTGCGGACAAAACGCGCAACTGAGTAGGCTTTGCGCCACATATTCGCTATAATTCCGTCGTTTTGTCGGTGCGACCAATGGTCGCATGCCAGGCAAATTCGTATCAGCTGACAAGTTCAAGCGATGTAAACGTTCCGGTCGCCCTCGCATACTGGCGGAGGCCCATTGTTCGTATCACTCGCTTGTCGCGGCCTCGCTCCGGGGTTACAGGCGGTCAGTTGGGGGGGGAAATGATTCTTAAAATATGGAGACACGGGAAATGTGTTTTGAAGCGAAGCGGCTGCTAAAGCTCGCCCTCGGTCCTGTGCTGATGCTGATAAGTGTTGCCGCGCTGGCTGCTGGAGGCGGGGTAAACGAGGTCAATATGCCACCGGGTGTCACCGAAGTCGGTGCCAGGATTTATGATCTGCATATGCTCATCCTGGGCATCTGCACAGTTATCGGCCTCGGCGTATTCGGGGTGATGTTCTACTCCATTATCTACCACCGTAAATCGAAAGGTGCTGTAGCGTCGCATTTTCATGAAAGCACCAAGGTCGAGATCGCATGGACGGTCGTGCCGTTCCTGATTTTGATCGGCATGGCGGTACCCGCGACCTCCACACTGCTGGAAATTTACGATCACGACGATTCGGAGCTGGATATCCTGGTCACGGGTTACCAGTGGAAGTGGAAGTACGAATACATCAATGCAGATGGCGATAACGTTAGCTTTTTCAGTAACTTGCGTACGCCTCAAACAGAGATCCACAACACCCAGCCCAAGGGGGAGCACTACCTTCTGGAAGTCGATGAGCCCATGGTGATTCCGGTGAATACCAAGGTGCGCTTCCTGATCACGGGTAACGATGTGATTCACTCCTGGTGGGTTCCTGAACTGGCGGTTAAAAGAGACGCCATACCGGGTTTTATCAACGAAACCTGGACCAGGGCGGAAACAGTGGGTGTTTACCGCGGCCAGTGTGCGGAGCTCTGCGGTAAAGACCATGGCTTCATGCCCATCGTGGTTAACGTCGTGAGCAAGGAAGAGTACAGGCAGTGGATGGATGAGAAGCAGGTAGAGGCCGCCGCCATCAAGGAGCTGATGGCCCAGACCTTCACCCTTGACCAGCTCATGGAGCGCGGCGAAGCGGTTTATGCCCGCGCCTGCCTGGCCTGCCACGGTGCCAACGGCGAGGGTGGTGTCGGCAAAGCGATTGCCGGTAGCGCCATTGCAACGGGCGATGTTGGTGTACACCTGGATGTCGGAATCAATGGTGTGCCCGGCACTGCCATGCAGGCGTTTGGCGGGCAGCTGAACGACGTCGATATGGCGGCGGTCATTACTTACCAGCGCAACGCATTCGGCAACAATATGGGCGAGATGGTCCAGCCCATTGATGTCTACAACCACAAGAAAGGCTAATTGGAGGAATTAACGATGGGCGATCATCATCACGGTCCCGCCAAGGGCCTGAGTCGGTGGCTCTTTACCACCAACCACAAAGATATCGGAACCATGTACCTGTGGTTCTCGTTTGCCATGTTTATCCTGGGCGGCGCATTCGCCATGATCATTCGCGCCGAGCTGTTCCAGCCCGGCCTGCAGCTGGTTGAGCCCGCCTTTTTCAACCAGATGACGACCATGCACGGCCTGGTCATGGTGTTTGGCGCGATCATGCCCTCATTTGTGGGTCTGGCTAACTGGCTGATACCCATGATGATCGGGGCGCCGGATATGGCCCTGCCGCGCATGAACAACTGGAGTTTCTGGATACTGCCGCCGACGTTCCTGCTGCTTGCCTCCACCCTGTTCATGGAAGGTGGGGCCCCCGCCGCCGGCTGGACGTTTTACGCGCCGCTGTCAACGACTTACGCAGCCCCCTCGGTCACCTACTTTATCTTCTGTGTGCACGTGCTGGGCCTGTCATCAATTATGGGTTCCATAAACATCATTGCCACAGTGATGAACATGCGTGCCCCGGGCATGACCTACATGAAGATGCCCCTCTTCGTATGGACCTGGCTGATAACCGCTTTTCTGCTGGTTGCGGTTATGCCGGTGCTGGCGGGAGCGGTTACCATGATGTTGATGGATGTGCACTTCGGCACCAGCTTCTTCTCCGCCGCCGGCGGTGGTGACCCGGTATTGTTCCAGCACGTGTTCTGGTTCTTCGGTCACCCCGAGGTATACATCATCATCCTGCCCGCTTTTGGCGTGGTGTCACAGATCATTCCCGCGTTTTCGCGCAAGCCGCTGTTCGGCTATGACTCGATGGTATACGCAACCGCGTCTATCGCCTTCCTGTCGTTCATCGTGTGGGCACACCACATGTTTACGGTGGGCATGCCGGTGGCTGGTGAGCTGTTCTTCATGTACGCAACCATGCTGATTGCCGTCCCGACCGGAGTGAAGGTATTCAACTGGGTTACGACCATGTGGCGTGGGTCCCTGTCCTTTGAGACGCCGATGCTGTTTTCGATCGGCTTCCTGGTGTTGTTCACCATCGGTGGTTTTACCGGACTGATGCTGTCCATCGCGCCTGCTGACTTCCAGTACCACGACAGTTACTTCGTGGTAGCGCACTTTCACTATGTGATGGTGGCCGGAGCGGTTTTCAGCATGAGCGCGGCAGTTTACTTCTGGCTGCCCAAGTGGTGTGGCCGCATGTATAACGAAACCATGGGCAAAACCCACTTCTGGATTTCGTTCATCGGCTTCAACCTGGCCTTTTTCCCACAGCATTTCGTGGGTCTGGCAGGTATGCCGCGACGTATCCCCGATTACGCGCTGCAGTTTGCCGACTTCAACATGATGTCGAGCATCGGCGCGTTCATCTACGGTCTGTCGCAGATACTGTTCCTGTACAACGTGATCGCAACAATCGTTGCCGGCAAGCGGGTTTCAGAACCCAAGGTGTGGGACGGTGCGGAAGGCCTGGAGTGGACGATACCCACGCCGGCGCCCTACCACACCTTCGAAGTACCGCCGGCGGTCAAGTAGGGATTGGTCGATGAAACTGAGCAACAATCCTGCCATCGATACCGCAACCAAGCTGGTTGCGGTGGCAGTAATGATGTTCGCTTTTGTTTTTGTGGTGATGGTGCCGCTGTACAATGTCTTGTGTGATGCCCTGGGCATCAATGGCAAGACCAGTGGTGAGGCCTATACCTCGGTGCAGGCGGCGGTGGATGAAAGCCGGCTGGTTTCTATCCAGTTTGTGGCGACCAATAACGAGGGCATGCCCTGGGAGTTCGGTCCGACAGTTTCCGTGATGAAAGTCCATCCGGGAGCGGTCAACGATACGGTGTTTCACGCTCGCAATCCGCTGGCCAGGGATATGGTGGGGCAGGCGATACCCAGCGTGTCACCCTCCAGGGCGGCGGCGTACTTCCACAAGACCGAGTGCTTTTGCTTCAACCAGCAACCGCTTGCTGCGGGGGCTGAAGCGGAGTTGCCGCTGCAATATATTGTCGACCAGGACCTGCCAGCAGATATCCACACCATTACGCTGTCCTATACGATTTTTGATGTAACAGATATGACGAGGGGCGCTGTCGCCAATCGCTGAGGCGCGGGTTCGGGAACCCGCGTTATTACACGGAGAAGCAAGAAAATGACAAGTCAGACTTCCGCAGGGTACGAAAAGTACTACGTACCGGAGAAAAGCCCGTTGGCCATATGCGCGACCATCGGCCTGATTCTCAGTATTTTCGGCGCTGCCAGTATCATGAATGATATGACCTTTGGCGAACCCGGCCAGGCAACCAGTTCCTGGACGATTTTCTACCTTGGTCTCATGTTCTTCGTGGGAACCCTGTTCGTTTGGTTCCGCACCACCATACGGGAAAACATCGCGGGCATGAACAGCGCCCAGCTGAAGAAGTCCTATGTCCTGGGCATGTTCTGGTTCATCTTTTCTGAAGTGATGTTCTTTTTCTGTTTCTTCGGCGCTCTTTTCTATGTGCGCGTCCTGGTCGGGCCCTGGCTGGCCGGGGAAGGCGAAGGCGGGCGCATGAACGGCCTGCTCTGGGAAGGCTTCAGTTTCAGCTGGCCCCTGGTGCAGACCCCACAGGAAGCTGTGGGCGGCGCCGGCGCGCAGTTGATTGCCAATAACGGCTCCTTCACCGGTGCCGAGACCAGTATGGCATTCAGGGACGCCCATGCCTGGTGGGCCTGGCTGCCGCTGTGGAACACCATTGTTCTGTTGTCATCCAGTTTCACCTGCCATCTCGCCCATGTGGGTATCCTGAATGGCAACCGGAAAAAGTTTAACTTCTGGCTCGCGGTTACGGTTCTGCTGGGTATCATCTTCCTCTGTTTGCAGGCCCTGGAATACTACGAGGCCTACGCGGAGTTCGGCCTGACCCTCAATGCGGGTATTTACGGTTCCACCTTTTTCATGCTCACGGGCTTCCACGGTTTCCACGTGGCTATGGGTATGACCATGCTGCTGATTCAGTTGCTGCGCTCAGTCCTCGGCGGCCAGTTTACGGCCAAGGACCACTTTGGCTTCGAAGCGTCCAGCTGGTACTGGCACTTTGTCGACGTGGTCTGGGTGTTCCTGTTCCTGTTTGTTTATATCCTGTAGCAACCGACGATTGTCGGCCCCGGGGTGAGATTTGCGTGCCCCGGGGGCTGGCGGGAAGCTACTCGGAAGAACTTTGCCGGGATGTATCGGTTTTAAGGCCGGCATCCCAGGGGTTGCCATGGCCCAGTTGCCCGGTAGCCACACCGTAAACGATAACGGCTACCAGGCATATTGCCAGGGTGAGCCTGACGCCAAGGGAGTGCATAGTGCGACGTTGGGTTTTGTCGCCCTGGTCCTTCATCAGGAAGTAAAAACCGCTTCCCAGGCTGGCTACCAGCGCCAGCATCAACAATACGATCACAGCCTTGAGCAATGGAAATCTCCTTTGGGTAGTCCCGTTCAGTATAAACCAGCTTTCGCAACCTGGGTTGGGGTTAACTGATATGGCCATTGCAGGTAAGCGTATCAGCTTTAATTTCGATTGGCGCACTACCGCGTTCACCCTGGTGATGATGCCATTGCTGGTTACATTGGGCTTCTGGCAGCTGCAGCGGGCACAGGAGAAGGCGCTGATAGGAGCCGCCTGGGAACTGAGACAGAGCCAGCCGCCAAAGCCGCTGGCTGCGCAGTGGGACGAAACCCCGGAGGCGCTGGCCTTTACACCGGTGAAGCTCTCCGGAGAGCTGCTGAAGGACAAATATTTTTTGCTGGACAACCGTATCCAGCAGGGCCGCTTTGGTTACGAAGTGCTATCGATTATGCAGCTGGACGACGATGCGGGTTTGGCACTGGTCAATCGAGGATGGCTCGCCGCGGACCCTTCCCGACTAAAGCTGCCGCCGGTGCCGCCGGTCGATGGCCGTATTGAATTGACCGGGCACGTCTATGTTGCCCCGGGCGAACCCTACCTGTTGGCGGAACAACAGCTCGGGGAGGAGTGGCCCAAGCTGTTACAGGCGATAGAAATGGAGAAAATCATGCCGCTTGTCGGGCAGATCAATGGACAGCGGGTGTTTCCCTACCCTATCCGCATCGCCGCGGGAGAGCCCGGTGCGTTGACGGTGGATTGGCAGGTGGTCAATATGAGCGCGGATAAACACCGGGCGTACTCCGCGCAATGGTTTACCATGGCGCTGGTATTGTTCATCTTCTTCCTGTTGCGCAGCAGTAACCTGTGGCAGCTGATCAACCCATCCCGAAGTGCCAGGAGCTAGCATCAGGCTATGGAAAACACCCGGCAAAAAACCAATAACCGAATGGCGCTGCTGTTGATAGCGGGCGTTCCGGTAACGATGATACTCGGCGCTACCTGGCTGTGGTACTTCGTCAAGAGTGGCGACCTGGATCTCGTGAATATTCTTGGTACAGCCAATCGGGGCGAGTTGGTGCAGCCGCCGCGACAGATTGACGAGGGTGTCCTGACGGAACCCAATGGAACCCGTTTTCGCTACGCTAACCTCGAGCCCAGGTGGACCATGGTGATCCCGGTTGAGGGTGGACGCTGTGATACGATTTGTGAGAACAAGCTGTACCTGACGCGGCAGATTCACATCGGCATGGGCAAGGAGTTTAACCGTTTGCAGCGCTTCTACGTCAGCGAGACCAATGTCGACGATACACAGCTCACGATTGGGGAGTTGAGTGACAAGAGCCCTGCCCCAGCCGACTTTGCGGCCTACCTGGCGGCGGAACATCGCGGCTTGCGCGCCCTGGAACTCGGTCCGGGCGTCACCGGGCAACTGTTCCCCGAGTACGGGGCGGATCCCAGCGTCTGGTATCTGGTGGACCCATCGGGTTGGATAATGATGTACTACAACGAGAGTATTTCCTACAAGGACGTTATCGCCGACCTCAAGTTCCTCCTGAAGAATTCCAGTGACTGAGCCAACCATGACTACAGCAGATAAAGTGTCTTCCGTCACCTGGCGGGACTACAAGGAGTTGACCAAGCCCAACGTCGTGCTGTTGATGATTCTCACAGCGGTTATCGGCATGTTCATGGCCGTACCGGGTATGGTGCCTCTGCATGTACTGGTTCTCGGCAATCTGGGAATCGCCCTGTGCGCAGGGTCAGCGGCGACGATCAATCATCTGGTGGATCAGCGTATAGACCGGCAGATGGCGCGCACTTTCAAGCGCCCCGTGGCGCAGGGCAGGGTCGGGCCGCGCCAGGCCGCCCTGTTCGCCGCTACTATCGGCGTAATGGGCATGGCAATTTTGTTGATCTGGATAAATGCCCTCACCGCGTGGCTGACATTTGCCTCCCTGCTTGGCTATGCGGTGATTTACACCATGTTCCTGAAGCGAGCCACACCGCAGAATATCGTTATTGGCGGCCTGGCGGGCGCCGCCCCTCCCCTGCTGGGCTGGACCGCTGTGACCGGTGAAATACAGGGCCACGGCCTGCTTCTGGCCCTGATTATTTTCGCCTGGACACCACCGCATTTCTGGGCGTTGGCGATCCACCGCCGGGAGGAATACGCCGCCGTGGATATACCGATGCTGCCAGTGACCCATGGCGTGGCATTTACCAAGTTGCATATACTGCTTTACACAATAATCATGTTTCTTATTACCCTGCTGCCCTATGCGACCCGGATGAGCGGCCCCCTGTATCTTCTGGGTGCCGTGGTACTGGGCGGCGGCTTCCTTTACTGGGCTGTCGAGCTGTTGCGCGACAAAAACCCTAACGCTCCCATGCAAACCTTCAGGTACTCGATAATTTATCTCATGGCTCTATTTATCATTATGCTCATTGACCACTACCTGTTCCCGGTAAGCACGCTGTGACGGGCGCGGGAGAAAAGACTGCCAGGCAATCCCGTGGTATCAAGTTCACGGTACTGGCGCTGGCGATATTCGTCACCGTCATCGTTGCGGGCTTTGTGCACAGGATCGCCCAGCCACGGGTGCTGACCGAATCAGAAATGAGGATAAACGGCCTGTATCTTATGGATACGCCGCGAAACTTCGGCGAACTGAACCTCATTGATCACCATGGCGAGGCCTTCGACAATGCCCGCCTGAAAGGCAAGTGGACCCTGGTTTTCTTCGGTTTTACCTATTGCCCCGATGTGTGTCCGACAACCATGACTTTCCTGAACGAGTTGATGGGGCAGCTGGAGGGGACCGAAGCCGAGGACACCAACGTTGTCATGGTCACGGTCGATCCCGCGCGGGACACGGTGGAGCAGCTCGCCAGTTATGTGCCCTATTTCAACGAGGACTTCATCGGTGTGACCGGCGAGTTTATGGACATCCACCGCTTTGCCACGGCCCTGAACACCCCCTTTCGCAAGGTCAGTGGCGAGGGTGACAGTTACCAGGTGGACCATAGCGCCAATGTGGTGCTGATCAATCCCCGCGGCGATTACCATGGCTTTTTCAGAGCCCCGCTCGATATGGCCAAGATGAAACTGACCTACCGTTCGGCGCGAGCGATGTGGGACAGGCAACACTAGCGCAATATCGGAACGCGTACGTTACATCGCCAGCAACAACCCGCCAGAGGCCCTTGAATGACTGCAGATTCCGCCCCCATTGTCCTGGTTGACGGTTCGTCCTATCTCTACCGTGCTTTTCACGCCCTGCCGCCCCTCACCAACTCCTCGGGACAGGCCACCGGCGCGGTAAAGGGTGTAATCAGCATGATCCGCCGCCTGCACAAGGACTATCCGGGCAGCCCCGTGGCGGTAGTGTTTGATGCCAAGGGTAAAACTTTCCGGGATGAGATGTTTCCCGAGTACAAAGCCCAGCGACCGCCGATGCCAGATGAGCTGCGGGAGCAGATCGAGCCCATTCACGCCATCGTCAAAGCGATGGGCCTGCCCCTGTTGTGTGTTGACGGGGTGGAAGCGGACGATGTCATCGGCACTCTCGCCCGCCAGGCCGCCGCGCAGGGGCGTGCGGTGGTGATTTCCACCGGCGACAAGGATATGGCCCAGCTGGTGGATGAGCACGTCACCCTGGTCAACACCATGACCGAAACCGTACTGGACGTGGCGGGCGTGGAACAGAAGTTCGGCATTCCCCCGGAACTGGTGATAGACCTGTTGGCCCTGATGGGCGACAAGGCGGATAACATTCCGGGTGTTCCCGGCGTGGGAGAAAAAACGGCCCTGGGCCTGCTCCAGGGGCTGGGTGGGCTGGACGCCATATATGACAGCCTGGAAAAAGTGTCGGAGCTGTCGTTTCGCGGCGCCAAAACCATGGCGGCGAAACTGAAAGCGGAAAAAGAAAAAGCCTATATGTCCTACTCGCTCGCCACTATCAAAACCGATGTGGCGCTGGACCTGACCCCGGAGCAACTGCACAACAGCGAGCCTGACCGAACGGCCCTGGTGGACTGGTACACGCGTATGGAGTTCCGGTCCTGGCTGGAGGAAATATTGTCCGGTGACGGGCCGGAGCTGGCGGCGGAAGTGATGCCGGTGGAGTACGACATCGTGACCACTCAACAGGCGCTGGATGAATGGTTGCAGCGACTTCGCGATGCCGAGTTGTTTGCTTTCGATACCGAAACCACCAGCCTCGATTATATGGAAGCGCGGGTGGTCGGCGTTTCCTTTGCCGTCGAACCGGGCCGCGCGGCCTATGTTCCGCTGGCACATGATTACCTTGGCGCACCGCAGCAGCTTGCGCGGGACGCGGTGCTGGACCAGCTCAAACCCTTGTTGGAGGATGAACGGCGAGCCAAGGTGGGCCAGAACCTCAAGTATGACGCCAGCGTGCTGGCCAACCACGGAATCGATCTGAAGGGCATTCGCTTCGATACCATGCTGGAGTCCTATGTACTGGATTCAACAGCCACCCGCCACGACATGGACAGCCTCGCCCTGAAATATCTCGGCCACAAAACCATCCATTTCGAGGATATTGCGGGCAAGGGCGTCAAGCAACTGACATTCAACCAGATCAAAGTCGAGGAGGCGGGACCTTACGCGGCAGAGGACGCAGACATTACCCTGCGGCTGCACCAGGTGCTGTGGCCCAGGCTGTCGGAGCAGGCGGGCCCTTGCGAGGTCTTCGGTAGCATAGAGATGCCCCTTGTGCCCCTCCTGTCCAGGCTGGAGCGCCAGGGTGCCCTGATATCCCGCGAGTTACTGGCCGCCCAAAGTGGCGAGCTGGGAGCGCGCCTGCAGGAGCTGGAAGCCGGGGCGCATGAATTGGCCGGGCAGGAATTCAATCTAGGTTCGCCCAGGCAGCTCGGGCAGATCCTGTTCGAAAAACTGGAGCTGCCGATCATCAAGAAAACCCCGAAGGGCGCCCCTTCCACGGCGGAAGAAGTGCTGGCGGAACTCGCCCTGGATTACCCGCTGCCCAAGCTGTTGTTGGAGCATCGCAGCCTCAGCAAACTGAAGTCCACCTACACCGACAAGCTGCCGGAAATGATTAATCCGGGAACCGGCCGGGTGCACACTTCCTACCACCAGGCGGTGGCGGCGACCGGTCGCCTGTCGTCGTCGGACCCGAATCTGCAGAACATTCCGATTCGTACCCAGGAGGGGAGGCGAATACGCCAGGCTTTTATAGCACCGCAGGGGTATCGCATCGTTGCGGCGGACTACTCTCAAATCGAGCTGCGAATTATGGCGCACCTGTCGGCCGACCCGGGCCTGCTGAAAGCCTTCAGGGAAGGTCAGGATGTGCACAGGGCAACTGCCGCCGAGGTTTTCGAGGTAAACCTTGACGAAGTCTCGGGCGACCAGCGGCGCAAGGCCAAGGCGATCAATTTTGGTTTGATATACGGAATGTCGGCATTCGGCCTCGCCCGTCAGTTGCACCTGGGTCGCAGCGAAGCGCAGCAGTACATCGATCGCTATTTTGAACGCTACCCGGGTGTTCAGCAGTATATGGACCGGACCCGCGCACTCGCACGTGAGCAGGGTTATGTTGAAACCCTGTTCGGCCGCAGGTTGCACCTGCCGGAAATCAATGCGCGCAATAAAATGCGGGCGCAGGCAGCGGAGCGCACGGCCATCAACGCCCCCATGCAGGGCACCGCGGCGGACATCATCAAGCGGGCCATGCTGGCGGTGGACCATTGGCTGGGCGACGAGGGCCCGGATGCCAGGATGATCATGCAGGTCCACGATGAACTGGTATTTGAGGTCGCCAGCGCCGAGGTGGGCCCCGTCAGCGAGCGGATTTGCAGTTTGATGTCCGCTGCCGCTGAACTGGCGGTTCCCCTGCTGGTGGAAGCGGGCAGCGGGGCCAACTGGGACGAGGCGCATTGACCCTGAATAGGCGCGCTGGCGCGGCTTGTCCCGCTGTATGCGCGACGGCATCCGACGCCGCCCGGGCATCGCGGATGGTGTACCGTGCGGAGCTTTAAAACCGGTTTCGGCGGGCAAAAAAAACCCGGCTGCTTGATAGGGATCGGCGGCCGGGAGTAATAAAGTCTCTGGGGAAGAGAGACTTGCTCGGGGTGGCACATGGAGAAAAACCACCCCAGGGGGGTGTAGCGCTCGCTACACTTACTATGAGTGCCCCCGTTGCCGAAAGTTCAACTTCACAGCAAAAATCTTTTCCCTCTGGTCTTCAGGGCACCCGGGCGGCGTGGCGCGTGCCCTGCTTGAGAATCTCAATTCTTCGCTTCCATGACCTCGACCGGCCCCGTATCGGTCAGCCAGCTATTGAGTACCGCCAGCAATTGCTCGTGCCCGCTGTGCTTGAGCGCGGAAAACAGCTGCACACTCACCAGATCCCTGTGCGCTTCAAGCTGGGCTCGTACTTTAAGCAGGGTGCTGGTGGCAGGCCCCTTTTTGAGTTTGTCCGCCTTGGTCAGGAGTATGTGTACGGGCATTGTTGCAGCCAGGGCCCAGTCCAGCATTTGCTGGTCGAAGGGCTGCAGCGGGTGACGCACATCCATCAACAGAATCAGGCCGCGCAGGCACTGCCTTTGCTGAAGGTAATTTTCCAGTTGTTTTGTCCATTCGCGTTTGACAGCCAGGGGAACCTTGGCAAAACCATAGCCCGGCAAGTCGACCAGGCGCTGCTGCTCGCTGAGCTCAAAGAAATTCAGGAGCTGTGTCCGACCCGGGGTCCGCGAGGTTTTGGCGAGCTTGCTGTTTCCAGTTAAGCTATTGATTGCACTGGACTTTCCAGCATTCGAGCGGCCGGCGAATGCCACCTCCCAGCCGGCGTCCGGCGGACACTGGGACACCTTGGCCGCGCTGGTCAGATAAGCGGCCTTGCGGTAGTTCGGTGCTGCCGGGGCAGGGTCGGGACAGGTATCAGACATTGGCGGGTATTGCCTTTTGTGGTGGTGTCATCTCGTATATAATGCCACAGCCATTTTCCTTCCGCCGTGAATTGCGTGTCGGAAGTTGTTTTCCCTTTGTGAATTTGAGGCCTGATATGAAAAAGTTGCTCGCTATTGTTCTGTCTCTGTCCGCGGTATCTGCTTTCGCCCAGCCCGATATGGCGAAGTACGACAAAAGCTGCAAGGTATGTCACGCCACTGGCGCAGCCGGCGCCCCGAAAACTGGTGACGCGGCTGCCTGGGAACCGCGTATGGCCAAGGGTATGGACGTGCTGGTGGCCTCTGTTAACAACGGCCTCAACGCCATGCCGCCTAAAGGCATGTGCTTCGACTGCAGCGACGCGGACTATGCCGCACTCATCACCTATATGAGCACACCCGCGAAGTAAACCGCTTCGCGCCATCGATTTATCTGGAACTGACATGAAGAAAGTCGCAATCCTGTTCAGCCTGGCCATTGGCTGGGCACAAACCGGTTTCACCGCCGCCCCGGGTCTAGTGGGCGATGCAGCAGCGGGCAAGGCCCAGGCGGCCGTTTGCGCAGCATGCCATGGTCCCGACGGCAACAGCGTAGTACCGACCTTCCCGAAACTGGCTGGCCAGGGTGAGAAGTACCTGCTCAAGCAAATGCAGGATATTCGCGACGGTGCGCGTCCGGTGCCGACCATGGCCGGGCAGCTCGATGGCAAGTCCAACCAGGACCTGGCTGACATCGCGGCCTACTTTGCCGAACAGACGAGCACCGGCGGCCAGACCGATCCGGAATTGCTGGCCCTGGGCGAAACGGTTTATCGCAGCGGGATTCCCGAGCGCAATGTCGCCGCTTGCGCCGCCTGTCATTCACCGACCGGCGCCGGCAATGCTCCCGCCGGTTTCCCGGCGCTTGCCGGCCAGCACGCAGACTATATCGCGGCGCAGCTGATTGCCTATCGCAAGGGCTACGAGGATGAAACCGGCCGAATCAACGACGGTGATATCCGGATTATGCGGATAACCGCGTTTGGCCTGAGCGACAGGGAAATCCAGGCGGTATCGAGCTATGCCGCCGGTCTCCACTGAGGCGGATCTGTTGCCTTTTGGATGTATGGGCTCGGATTCAGCGACCTGAAAAATGAAACTCTCCAACGAAATAAGGTGGCCTTTAAGCCACCTTTTTTGTCAGCGACAGAACGCACTGACGAAATCGTTGTCTCATGTGCATCACAATCATGGAGGAATCAACTTGAAAAACCTGTTTTTGTCACTGTCCCTGCTAATGTTCCTGCCGTTGCTGGCGACGGCCCAGACCCCCACCGAAACCTATGTTGAGGGAGAGGATTACGATCTTATCTCTCCCGCGGTCAGGACAGTTGACCCCGATAAAATCGAGGTGGTCGAGTTTTTCTGGTACGGATGTTCGCACTGTTACACCTTCGAGCCGGTGATTGGTGCCTGGAAAAAAACACTGGGAGATGATGTGGTTTTTCGCGGCTCGCCGGCAGTGTGGGCGAAACCGATGGAACTGCATGCCCGGGCGTACTACACCGCTGAGGTGCTCGGTGTGCTGGACACGATGAATCCGCTGCTGTTCCAGGCGATGAATGTCGATGGCAAAAAGCTGTCCAGCGAGGCTGAGATACAGGAGCTGTTTGTCGCCAACGGCGTGGCGGCGGACGACTTCAGCAAGGCGTTCAATTCCTTCGGCGTTACCAGCCAGCTGAACCAGGCCAATGCACGGGCCCGCGCTGCCAAGATCACGGGCACCCCGGCAGTGATGGTCAACGGCAAGTACCACATCAATTCCCGCAAAGCCGGCACCCAGGCTAACGTGCTGAAGGTGGCGGATTTCCTTATCGAGAAGGAAAGGGCTGCCAAGGGCGGCTAGCGCGCCTCTGAAAGATACAAAATGAGTGGCGAGGTTCGCTAGATAACCAGCCACTCCGGCACGGGCAGGCCCTTGTTTTCCAGGAACACTGGATTGAACAGCTTGCTCTGGTAGCGGTTGCCGTAGTCGCACAGAATGGTAACGATGGTGTGGCCTGGCCCGAGGTGTTCGGCCAGGCGCACTGCCCCGGCTATGTTGATGGCCGCCGAACCCCCCATGCACAAGCCCTCGTAGCGCAGCAGGTCGAAAATATACGGCAGCGCTTCTTCGTCACTGATATTGAACGCAACATCCACTTTAGCCCGGGCGACATTGTCGGTGACATGGTTGATACCGATGCCTTCTATGATGGAATTGCCATCGCTGGCCACCAGTTCACCGCTGCGAAAATATTCGTAAAGCGACGCGCCGGACGGGTCGGCCAGGCCGATCGTTACCTTTGGATTGCGATCCTTGAGTGCTGTTGACACGCCCGCCAGGGTGCCACCGGTGCCAACTGCGCAGATAAAACCGTCCACCTTGCCGTCGGTCTGCTGCCAGATTTCGGTGCCTGTTGTGCGGTTGTGGATCTCCATGTTGGCGAGGTTGTCGAACTGGCGTGCCCAGATAGCGCCGTGCTCTTCGCGAGCGGCCATTTTTTCCGCCAGGCGCTGGGCGGTGTGGATATAGTGGTTGGGGTCCTTGTACGACGTGGCTGCCACCAGGTGAAGGTCGGCGCCCAGCAACTCCAGCGAATCGATTTTCTCCTTGCTCTGGGTGATGGGCATCACCACAGAACTGGTGTAACCCAGGGCATTGGCCAGCAGCGTAAGACCGATTCCGGTATTCCCCGCCGTTCCCTCCACAATCCGCCCACCCGGGCGCAACTCCCCGGAGGCCTCGGCCGCGCGAATTATGCCCAGAGCAGTGCGATCTTTTACCGATCCCCCGGGGTTGAGAAACTCGGCTTTGCCGAGAATGGTGCAGCCGGTTTTCTCCGAGACCTGCTTCAGGTGCAGGAGCGGGGTATTGCCAATCAGCTGGGTGACATCAGAGGCAGTGTGCAAGCGTAGGTCTCCGCAAAAGCTTGCTGCGAGTATGCCACAGGCCCGGGCTGTGGTCAGGGCTTTGTGCGGTTGTACAGCGTGTGCACGCGCTGGCCGAGAGCCAGGCTGGTAAGCGTAATGATCACCAGCATCCACACCATGGGCTGGGGCGTGTCCGTGAGGAATACGCCGGTCAGTGCGCTGGTGCCGGCGGAGAGCGACATCTGGATGAAGCCCAGCAAAGCGGAGGCGGTGCCGGCGATATGGGGGAAAGGCCGCAGGGCGATCGCCATGGAGTGTGGCAACACAAGCCCCATGGCGATGGAATAGATCATCATCGGCAGCATGAGGGCGAGTATGCTCGCGGGCCAGATGGAGCTGCAAAGCAGCAGCAGGCAACTGGCGCATATGGCCAGGATAACTCCCAGGCGCATGATCCGCTCGGAATCCTGGCGCTTCGACAACCTTGCGCTCAGGGCGCTGCCCGCCATATAGCCCACCACGGAGCCCAGGAAAATGAGGCCGAAGTATTGCGGAGCCACCCCCAGCATGTCGATATAGACGAAACTCGAGCTTGCCAGGTAGACGAGCAGGCCAGCGTAGATGAGGCCGCTGCAAAAGGTCACTGTCAGGAAAAATGGATCGACCAGCAGTTCCCCGAAATTGCGCAAAATGGCGCGAGGATGCAGGCTTTGCACTTCGGGCAGTGATTCGGACAGGAACACCTGGATCAGGAAGATCATCAATACGCCGTAGCCGCCCAGGAACATGAAAACGCTGGGCCAGGGCAGCACCAGCAGTAGTACACCGCCCAGGGTCGGCGCCACCGCTGGAGCCAGCGCCATCAGCATGGCGATCAGGGAGAGTGCGCGCGCCGCCCCGGTGGGACCGAAAACGTCCCGGGTTACGGCTCGAGCCAGGGTCGGCCCGACACAGGCGCCAATCCCCTGCAGGAATCGAAACAGCAGCATCTCCTCGACGGTGCTGGATTGGCTGCAGCCTGCGCAGGCCAGGACGAACAGCAGCGTTCCCCCGAGCAGGATGGGTTTGCGGCCATAGCGGTCAGCCAGCGGTCCGCAGGCGAGGTGAAACAGCGCGAAGCCTGTCAGGTAGCTGCTGAGGGTGAGATGCATGTGGCTGATGTCGGTGTCGAAGGCCCGCATCATGGTGGGCATGGCGGGGAGGTACATGTCGACGCTGAGAGGCCCGAGCGCTACCAGGGCTGCCAGCAGGGCCAGCAACCAGGGAGAGTCGGGATGCAGCTGTCGTTTGGCCATGGGGCGGCGATGCTAGCCGATGCCCGGGGACAATGCAAAGCCGGCTTTTGTGTGAAGCCTATTTCTCGAAGTGCATCACGGTCTTCCACCACAGCCGGGGGAAGAGCGCGCGCCAAAGGTAGAGCAACCGGGCCTCACCCGGGTAGATGATGTCCCTGTCCCTGGCTACTCCTTTCTCGATGGCATTGACGATTTTTTCCGGGTCGGCCAGGCGCCCGTTTTTTCGTGCCTCGAGGATACTTCCCGGGCTGTCGGTTGCCAGTGTCTGGTCGATCAGCGCGGTGTTAACGGCGGGGGGGCAGACCAGGTGAGCGCGTACGCCGGAGCCACGAATTTCGTTTTGCAGCACTTCCATGTACGCATTGACTGCTGCCTTGGTCGCGCAGTAGGCGCCCATCTTCGGCACCAGCGCTATACCCGCTATCGAGCCAAAAGCGATGACGCGCCCGGTTTTGCGGGCCAGCATGCCGGGCAGTACCGCCTGCACCATGTAGGTAGTGCCGAAATAGTTGATACGGAACAGGCGCTCCATAGCTTCATGGCTGTGGTCGATTAACTTGTGGCTGGGCATCAGCGCGGCGGCGTGGACCAGCAGGTCGACAGCTCCGACAGTCTGTTCGACCTCCGCTACCCGGGCCTCCACTTCCCCCAGCCTGGAAATATCGCAGCGAAAGGGGCTGATGTTGTCGGCCTCTGCGGCGGTGCTCTGCAAGCCCTCGTCGTTGACATCGAATATCGCCACCCTGGCGCCCTGGGATGCCAGCCGCCGGGCGATTATCTGCCCCATGCCGCTGGCTCCGCCAGTTACGATTGCCACCCTGCCCGCCATGTCTTTCATCGCTGCCGTTTTTCCCGTGATACTGAGCCAGTGTCCACCATGGTGCGTTTCGGCGCCGCCGGCGGCAAGACCCGAAGCGGCCAGCGGGATTGACGGATTCAGTCTACACTCCCCCGCCCGGCATCCCGGGGCCTTGACAGCAGGTTCCGTGGAAAACCGCCGAGTATGCTCCGGGCTGCTTTAGAACAGGGGGTTTCGTAAATAGTAAGTGATTACAAACGCGTTTGGTCGGATATATGGTCGAGGGGAAGCTCGGTGCGCTGTATCACGCGGCGCAGTTCAAAACTGGAGTGGACGCCTGCGACTCCCGCGATGCGGGTCAGTTTGCCGAGCAGGAATTTCTCGTAGTACTCCATGTCCGGGACCACTGCCTTGAGCAGGTAATCCGACGCCTGTCCGGTCACCACGGAACACTCCATGACCTCGGGATAATGGGCGACCTCCGCCTCAAAAGCCTCAAAGCGATCCGGGGTATGCCGGTCCATGCTGATTCCGATATACGCGGTCAACTTGAGTCCCAGCATCGACTGGTTCAGGAGGGTGACATGGCGCCGTATCAACCCCGACTCCTCCAGGCGCCTGACGCGCCTGGAACAGGGTGTGGGCGACAGGCCGACCTGCTCGGCCAACTCCAGATTGCTGATGCGGCCGTTGCCCTGCATCGCTACCAGTATGCGGCGATCGATTCTATCAAGCTTCATAAGTACGAGGTCTCCTGCGGTGTAGTGCTGTCGCCTAAACGAAGTTAAATAGATACTATCACTATTAATATGATAGATATTAGATATTTATAGCGATAACAGCTTGTAAATGTGGAATATTTGCAATCTATCACTAACTGCGCATGGGTATACTACGCATCCGGCTGTCAAATCACCTGTTGTCCGGCGCCGGTGGAATTACCCATTCCACAACGCGCTATGCCCTGGCCCTACCCGGGCCGCGAGGGCCGACAGGTGAACAGCCCCCCAATTACTGACGAACCCGGGTAACACGGCATGAGCAGCTTCGACTATCGCAAATACCAGCCTTTCCAATCCATTGCCATGCCGGGCCGGCGCTGGCCCGACCGGGCCATCGACAAGGCGCCGCAGTGGTGTAGCGTCGATTTGCGCGATGGCAACCAGGCCCTGATCGAGCCCATGACCACCCGCCAGAAATCATTGCTGTGGGACCAGCTGGTGAAAATCGGATTCAAGGAGATCGAGGTGGGCTTTCCCTCTGCTTCGGGCCATGACTACGAGTTCGTGCGCGATCTTATCGACAATGACCGCATCCCGCAGGATGTCACCGTGCAGGTGCTCACCCAGGCCAGGCCCGACCTCATCAGGAAGACTTTCGAGTCCCTGAAAGGCGTGCGCCGCGCCATCGTGCACGTCTACAACTCCACCTCCACGGTGCAGCGCGAACAGGTATTCGGCCTGGACCGCGAAGGCATCATCGACATCGCGGTTAAAGGCGCGGAACTGGTGCGGGACTGCGCCGCGAAGCAACCGGAAACCGAGTGGGTCTTTGAGTATTCGCCGGAGAGCTTCACCGGCACCGAGTTGGATTTCGCCGTCCAGGTCTGCGATGCGGTCACTGCCGTGTGGCAACCGACCCCCGAACACCCCGTGATCCTCAACCTGCCGGCCACGGTGGAAATGAGCACGCCCAATGTCTATGCCGACCAGATCGAATGGTTCTGTGACCATGTGGCCAACCGGGACAGCCTGTTGATTTCCCTGCACACCCATAACGACCGGGGTTGCGCCGTGGCGGCCGCGGAGCTCGGTGTGCTGGCCGGCGCAGACCGGGTCGAGGGGACGTTGATGGGCAATGGCGAGCGCACCGGCAATATGGATATTGTCACCATGGCGATGAATCTTTACAGCCAGGGCGTCGACCCGCGCCTGAACCTCGGCCAGATGGATGAGATCATCCGGACAGTCAAGGAATGCACCCAACTGCCCGTGCATCCGCGCCACCCCTATGCGGGGGAGCTGGTTTTTACCGCGTTTTCCGGCAGCCACCAGGATGCGATCAAGAAGTGCCTGGCCCGGCGCGAAGACAGCAAGCCCTGGGAAGTGGCCTATCTGCCGATAGATCCGGCGGATATAGGCAGGTCCTACCAGGAAGTTATTCGTATCAACAGCCAGTCGGGCAAGGGTGGTATCGCCTATGTACTGGAGCGCGATTTCGGCCTGCAATTGCCGCGTTGGCTGCAGATTGATTTCAGTCAGGCGGTGCAGGCCTATGCCGAAGCCCATGAAGCGGAAGTGGGTTCCGAGGAGTTGTACGACCTGTTCCAGAAGACCTATTGCGGCAGTGACGGTCGCTGGACCCTGGGCAAATACCAGGTCAACAGGGAGGCAGGCGCAGACAAACTGCAGGCGGAGTTGCGGCAGGGAGCGGCGGTACACACGCTCACTGGCTCGGGCAATGGCGTGGTTGCGTCGTTTGTCGATGCTATGGAACACTTTACCGGCAAGCAGATCGTGCTGGTGGAATACAGCGAACACGCGCTCAGCCACAGCGCCGATGCCGAGGCAGTTTGTTACATCCAGTTGAACGTCAACGGCAACCGCTATTGCGGCGTGGGTCGCAGTCACGACATTATCCAGGCCTCCCTGGATGGCATTCTGGGTGCGATCAACAGGGAAACTGCCGACGACGACCGGGAGGCCGCCGCCTGACGTCGACCCAATTGTAGCCTGGCCGGCTTTTTACCATGGCCCGGTGATCCTGTAGAGGGCTCCTGCCGTAACAACGGTGTATAGACGCGGCACTTCGCTGCGAGTGTGGCGATGCGGCAAGTCGGGGTAGACTTGCGCACCGCCCGTTGCGGGATAGTTGCGCAGCTGGCTCGAAGGCGCGAGAATCCTGCCGCAAGGCTGTACTGCCAACTGGGTTGGCGCTAACCGGGAGAATGGGCGTGGCCGGACGCGTGGCGTGTGCAAGAACCCGGGTGCTGGTAGGCGCCAGCCTGTTGCTATGGCTGGTGGGTTGCAGCGGCACCACCTTCGTATACAACCGGCTCGACAGTATCCTGCCCTGGTATGTGGACGACTATGTCGAATTGAACGGTCACCAGGAGCGCCAACTCGACCAGGCATTGCAACCATTCCTGAGGTGGCACCGCCAGCAGGAACTGCCGCGCTATCTCGACCTGCTGAACAAGGTAGAAGCCAGCCTCGACCAGCCTGTGACCCCCGGGGAAGTGAGGTCGCTGTATGAGGGCATGGAGATCGCCTGGCTGCGTCTGGAGCAGGAGTCCCTGGAATGGCTGCTGGCCCTGGGCGATACACTTTCCGAAGCGCAGGTGCAGGAATTCCTGGGGTATTTGCAGGAAAAACAGGAAGAATACGAAGAGGAATACCTCGGCAGAAGCGAGCCCGAATACCGCGAGGAATCCTACGACAGTTTTGCCGACACCCTGGAGGATTACCTGGGCAGGCTGACTCCCGCGCAACGCGAGCGACTACTGCTGGCAAGCGCCGCCCTGCAGCGCTCGGATGCGATCTGGCTGAAGGAGCGAGCTGCCTGGCAGGAGCGCCTGGTTGTATTGATGCAGCGGCAGTTGGGCTGGAAGGAGCGCGTACGCGAGTCCATAGCCCGGCGTTCCGAGACCGTATCGCCCGAGTACGTGCAGGTGTTTGAACACAATCTGAATGTGGTATTCGCGGCGATCTCGGACGTACTCAACATGCGCACCGAAAAACAGGACCGACATCTGCGCAGGGAACTGGACGACCTGCGCGAGGACCTGCAAACCCTGATCGCTGAAGATGCCGACGCACCGGCGGAGTCAGCCTGAGGAAAACGCTGAGCCCGCGGGCGCGAAGTGCCGGCCCGATCAATCCAGCAGTGACAAATCCCTCACCGCGCCCTTGTCGGCGCTGGTAACCATCTTGGCGTAAACCTTCAGCGCGGTGCTCACCTTGCGCGGGCGCGCGGCCGCCGGCTGCCAGGCCTTGTCGCCAAGCGCCTCCATCTCGAGCCGGCGCGCGGCCAGTTCCTCGGCACTGAGCGCCACGTTGATACTGCGCCCGGGAATATCGATATTGATGGTGTCCCCCTGCCGTACCAGCGCGATCGCGCCCCCCGCCGCGGCTTCGGGCGAGGCGTGGCCGATCGAAAGTCCGGAGGTGCCGCCCGAAAAGCGGCCGTCGGTGAGCAGCGCGCAAACCTTGCCCAGGTCCTTCGATTTCAGGTAACTGGTCGGGTAGAGCATCTCCTGCATGCCGGGGCCGCCGCGGGGTCCCTCGTAGCGGATGATCACCACGTCGCCGGGCTTTACCCGGTCGTTGAGAATGTCGTCCACCGCGCCCTCCTGGCTTTCGCAGATGTGGGCGGGGCCGGAGAATACCAGGATGCTTTCATCCACGCCGGAGGTCTTCACGACGCAGCCGTCTTCCGCGATATTGCCGAACAGGACGGCGAGCCCGCCCTCCGTCGAATAGGCATTGGCCAGCGAACGGATGCAGCCGGACTCCCGATCGATGTCCAGGCTCGGCCAGCGGGTCTCCTGGCTGAACGCGGTCTGGGTGGGAATTCCGGCGGGGCCGGCGCTGAAGAACTTGTGCACGGCCTTGTCGTCCGTCTGCACGATATCCCAGTTGGCCAGCGCTTCTTTCATGGTCCTGCTGTGTACCGTCGGGGAATCCGTGTGCAGCAGGCCCGCGCGGTCGAGTTCGCCCAGAATGCCCATGATGCCACCTGCCCGGTGTACATCCTCCATGTGGTACAGCGGTGTATTGGGCGCTACCTTGCACAACTGCGGAACCTTGCGCGACAGGCGGTCGATATCCGCGAGGGTGAAATCGAGCTCCGCTTCCTGGGCTGCCGCCAGTAGGTGCAGGATAGTATTGGTCGAGCCCCCCATTGCGATATCCAGGCACATGGCATTTTCAAAGGCCTTGAAACTACCGATCGCGCGCGGCAGCACGGATTCGTCACCCTGCCGGTAGTAGCGATCACACAACTCTACCGCCAGGCGCCCGGCCCGTAAAAACAATTGTTCGCGATCGGCGTGGGTCGCCAGGGTGGAGCCGTTGCCGGGCAGGCTGAGGCCCAGCGCCTCGGTCAGGCAGTTCATGGAATTGGCGGTGAACATGCCAGAGCATGAGCCGCAGGTTGGACAGGCCGAGCGCTCGTACTCCGCCACTTTCTCGTCGCTGGCGCTGTCATCCACCGCGATCACCATAGCGTCCACCAGGTCCAGCTTGTGCTCTGACAGTTTGGTTTTACCGGCCTCCATGGGGCCGCCGGATACGAATACCACGGGAATGTTCAGGCGCATGGCGGCATTGAGCATGCCGGGGGTGATCTTGTCGCAGTTGGAGATACAGACCATGGCGTCGGCGCAGTGGGCGTTCACCATGTATTCCACCGAGTCGGAAATAATGTCCCGGGACGGCAGGCTGTACAGCATGCCGTCGTGGCCCATGGCGATACCGTCGTCCACGGCAATGGTATTGAACTCCTTGGCTACCCCGCCGGCTGCTTCGATTTCCCGCGCCACCAGCTGGCCGAGATCCTTCAGGTGGACATGGCCGGGTACAAACTGGGTGAATGAGTTGACCACCGCGATGATGGGTTTGCCAAAATCGTTGTCTTTCATTCCGGTGGCGCGCCACAAGGCGCGGGCGCCTGCCATATTGCGGCCGTGAGTGGAGGTTTTGGAGCGATAATCTGGCATCGTGTTCACCGTGCGCGGGGCTGGCACTGGCGGACCAGCCCGATCAAAAAAGGGAAGGAAGGATAGCAAAACAGCCGCGACTACTACAGTGCTTTGAAAAACACCTTGGAATTGCGCTGCAGGTTGTACAGGGATTGCTTTCTGCCGGGGAGCGCGTCGCGGGGCTGTTCGATAAACCCCTGCTCGATGAACCAGTGCGCGGTCTGGGTGGTCAGCACGAATACCCGGTCCAGGCCCTGTCGCCTGGCCCGCTGTTCCAGTTCCTTTAGCAGCCGTTGGCCGCGGCGACCACCGCGGTAATCCGGGTGGGAGACGATGCAGGCGATCTCTCCGCAGCCGTCCTCTTCAAAGGGGTAGAGCGCGGCGCAGGCGATGATGCGGTGGTCCCGCTCCAGCAGGAGGAACTGGGCGATCTCGGTTTCCAGCAACTCGCGGGATCGTTTCAGCAATATACCCTGCTGCTCAAGCGGTGCGATCAATTCGAGGATGCCGCCGACGTCATCGATATTCGCCTCCCGCGATTGCTCGTAATTGTCGTTGGCGACAAGGGTGCCGCTGCCATCGTGGGTGAACAGTTCCTCCAGCAGTGCGCAATCGTCGTTGTAGCTGATGATATGGCAGCGGGAAACACCGGCCAGGCAGGCGCTCCTGGCGGCGCTGAGCATGGCCGCCTGGTCCCGGTCCGGTATCTCGAGGCGGCCGATTTCGCCGGTCATACACTGACGGACGAGCGCGCCCGCACTATCCAGAACACCCTCAGCCTCGCCGAACATGATCAATTTGTCCGCGCCGATGGCCGACGCGCAGTGCACGGCGATATCCTCCAGCGCCAGGCTGAAAATTTCCCCGGTCGGAGAGTAGCCCAGCGGTGAGACCAGGACGATAGAGCCGTCTTCCAGTTGGCGCCTGATACCGGTTACATCGATGCGGCGCACCTTGCCCGTATGGTGAAAATCTACGCCGTCCACCACCCCGATGGGGCGTGCGGTTACAAAATTGCCCGAACAGACCCGGATTCGCGCGCCCTGCATGGGGGAGTTGGGCAGGCCCATCGACAGCAGGGCCTCAATCTGTGCCCGCAGCGAGCCGGCGGCATCCTTGACGTGTTCCAGGGCCGCGGTATCGGTGATGCGCATACCGTTGTGGAATTCGGTCTGCTGCCCCGCCTGTGCCAGGCGCTCGGCGATCTGCGGCCGGGAGCCGTGAATCAGCACCAGGCGCACGCCCAGGCTGTTGAGCAGCGCGATATCGTGGAAGATATTCGAGAAGTTTTCATGTTGCGCAACCTCGCCCCCCAGCATCAGCACAAAGGTCTTGCCCCGGTGCGCGTTGATGTAGGGTGCGGTGTTCCTCAACCAGCGAATATTGGCCCGGCCCGGCGTTGTCACGATATCATCCAAGCTATTGATAAATAGATAATTATTAAGAGTACCGAAAGGTGGCCGGATTACCTAATGGCAATAATGCACAGGGCACTACAGGCAGTAGTGGGCGATGCACTGCTGCAGCAGGGTGATACAGGGTCCGATCTGCTCCAGTTCCAGGTATTCGTCGGGCTGGTGCGCCCGGTCGATCGAGCCGGGGCCCATCACGATGGTCTCCATGCCCAGCGCGTGCAGGAAGGGTGCCTCGGTGGCGAAGGCCACCGCCTCGGCCCGATGTCCCGTGAGGCGCTCCGCCAAGCGCACCAGTTCGCTGTCAGCCGCCTGTTCAAAGGGTGAAATATCGTGGACCAAGGAGCGCAGTTCAATGTCCAGGGAGTGTTGTTGCGCCACCCTGGCAAGCCGCGCCGCTATTTCCCCGCGCACGGTCTCGTTGTCGGTGCCGGGGGTCATGCGCAGGTCAAAATGCAGCTCGGACTGGCCGCAGATGCGGTTCGGGCTGTCGCCGCCGTGTATGCACCCCAGGTTGAGGGTGGGCCAGGCCACCGCGAACAGATCATTACCGAAACGCTCCCGCAGCTGCGCCCGATAACTTATCAGTTCGCCCATTACCGTGTGCATCGCCTCCAGCGCGCTGTTGCCGAGCTCCGGGTTGGAGGAATGGCCAGCCCGCCCGGTGACACGCACCGCTTCCATCATGATGCCCTTGTGCATACGCACCGGCACCAGGGAGGTGGGTTCACCGATGATCGCAGCCCTGGCCTTCGGGCGTCCCGCTGCAGCCAGTGCGCGGGCGCCATTCATCGAGCTTTCCTCATCGGCGGTGGCCAGCAGGATAAGGGGTTGCCTGAGAGTTTTGTCGCGAAAAGCCTCGGCCGCGGCAATGGCCAGCGGAAAGAAGCCCTTCATATCGGTACTGCCCAGGCCGTAGAGTCGCTGGTCGCGCTCGCTCAGGCCCAGTGGGTCGCTCTGCCAGCGGCCCTCGTCGAAGGGTACGGTGTCGGTATGTCCGGCCAGAACCAGGCCGCCGGGTCCGCTGCCCAGGGTGGCAATCAGGTTCGCTTTACTGCCATCGGCCGATACCGCCTGAATTTCGGTGCGAAAGCCAAGGTCGCTCAGCCAGCTGGCCAGCAGGTCGATAACCTTGCGGTTGCCCTGGTCCCAGTGTGGGTCGGTAGAGCTGACGGAGGGTGTGGCCACCAGCTGCCGGAGCTGTTCAATGATCAACTTGCTGTTAGTGGCCATTGGTATCCCTGAAGCCGAGACGATGGTTGCCAGTGTACCCTGCTACTGCCCGAGTTACAGTCTGGCGGAGGCTGCAAAGCGGGCGACGGACTTTACAGCGTTAGCCCGCGGGAGGCGACGTGCCGCGGCCTGGCGCCCTGACGCCCGGCCGCGGCGCGCTACTCAGGCGGACTCGAAACCGAAAACAGCCTTGAAGATATAGAAGAAAACAACGGCCAGGCCGGCCCCGGCGGGAAGGGTTATCAGCCACGACATAAAGATGGAGCCGATAATGCGCGTATTGAGGGCGCCGATACCGCGGGCGAAACCCACACCCAGCACCGCGCCCACGAGTGTGTGAGTGGTGGAGATGGGCAAGCCGGTACCCGAGGCGATAACGACTGTGCCGGCGGCGCCGAGTTCCGCTGCGAAGCCCCGGCTGGGAGTGAGTTCAGTGATTTTGCGGCCCACCGTTGCAATCACCCGCCAGCCATAGGTGGCGAGCCCCACGACGATCCCCGTCGCACCTACCATCAGGATCCACCACGGCATGGCGGATTTGGACGCGATGACACCACCGGATTGTACCGTACTGGCTACCGCCGCAAGCGGCCCCACTGCGTTGGCCACATCATTGGAGCCGTGGGCAAAGGCCATCGAACAGGCTGTGAATACCATCAGGATGGCAAAAACCCGCTCCACGCTGTGGAAGCGGTTTTTTTCGTTGGGCACTTCCTGTACCCGCGACATCAGCAGCGAGCCTAGCCCGGCTACCGCGAGGCCAATGAGTGCCGACAGAAGCGCCGCGTTTGAAAAACTGTCGCCCATGCCCATGTCCAGCTTTACACCGACATGCTTCAGGCCCTTCAGCAGGGTGACCATGGATATCATGAACCCCACCATCCACATGTATATCGGAATGATGCGTTTGGCCCGGTGGAACGGGTCGGCGGTGTCCAGGATCAGGTACTTGACGCTGATGAACAGCCAATAGGAAATGGTGCCGGCGATCAGGGGCGATACCACCCAGCTCGCCACGATATTGCCCACCTTGTCCCAGTGGATCGCCTCGACCGAGATGCCCACTGCGGCGAAACCGACGATGGCTCCCACGATGGAATGGGTGGTTGAGACCGGCCAGCCCTTCATACTGGCGATCAGCAACCAGGTTGCGGCCGCCAGCAGTGCGGACAGCATCCCGTACACCATCAGCTCGGGATGCCCCTGCATGACCTCGGCGTCGATAATGCCCTTGCGGATGGTCGAAGTGACCTCCCCGCCAGCCAGGTAGGCGCCGAGGGCCTCGAAGATGATGGCGATAAAGATCGCCTGCTTTATGGTCAGCGCGCGGGACCCCACCGAGGTTCCCATGGCGTTGGCCACGTCGTTGGCGCCTATGCCCCAGGCCATGAAAAAGCCGAAAAGGCAGGCCAGGACCATAAAAGTTGTGCCGTACTGGGCGATAATTTCCATGGCCTGCTCCCTATTTTGCCATCAGCACTTGCAGGCGGTCGCCCACGGCTTCGGCCTCGTCCGCCACGGTACCCAGCAGCGACAGCACGCGGTAGTAGAACATGACGTCGACAGGCGGCAGCTCACTCTCCAGTTTGAACAATTTATCGCGCAGATTGACAGCCAGCTTATCGGTGCCCCGCTCCATTTTGTCGAGCTGTTTAAGCATGGCCTCCACCCGCTTAACCTCGCGCCCGCTGAAACCCACCTCCAGCAGTTCATCGAGTTCCTGGATGGCCAGCAGTGCCTGGGCCGACGTCGCCGCGCAGGCTTCGACGAACTCCAGCAATCCCTCCTGAAGTGACTCCGGAAAGCGCATATTGCGGCCCATCACGATCACCGCAATGTCGCGCGCGGTATTGGCCACGCTGTCCTGCATGCTGACCAGCCCGAGCAGGTCGGAGCGGGGCACGGGGAGAAACAGGCTTTTCGGCAGGTGGCGGCGGACGGACCGCTTCAGTTTGTCCGCGCTGCGCTCCGCGCGCTCGATTTCCTTGTGCAACTCTTTGGCGCGGACCCAGTCGTCGGCAGCGGTGGCGCGGAACAGGTCCGGGAGCAGTTGGACAGTCTGGTTGGCAACCTGCATATGCTCCTGGATCGGGCCGATGGGGGATCGGCCAAACAAGTTACCGAGAAGATTTGAACCTGCCATGAATGCACTCCGTGGGTGTTAGATATATGCCGACGCTAGTGTAGGGGCATGGCGGCGAATTGTCATAAAGTTGTAACAATTGTTTCATCCCGTCTCTGGCGCGGTACTGATTGAAATCAACAGAGGGAGCGGCAGAGACTGTGTTAGCATCTTTTAAACCGGATTTTCACCCGTAAGAGCTGAGTTATGGCCACCAATTTTGGCGAACAACTGTTGGAGCACCGTCTGGAGCTGGTCACCCTGGCACGCGATCTCAATGCCGAGGGCCGGCTGTCAGCGGCCGACCTGGCCAGGGTGATAAAGGCACCCATGGTCAGGGTGCACCCGCTGGTATTCCTGGCGGAACAAAAGCTGGCCGACACCGCGGCTCCCGGCAGGACGCACGATATGGACGGGCTGCTGGCCTGGTTGGGCGACAAGTCGGGTCAGGCCGTGTACCAGATAGACCCGCTGAAAATCAATGTCACCGCGGTGGCCGAGGTCATGTCCCGCGCCTTTGCCGAGCGCCATCGCATCCTGGCGGTAGAGGTGACCGAAAAGGAAGTCGTGATTGCCAGCAGTGAGCCCTACATCCGCTCCTGGGAGAGCAATCTCGAGCACGTATTACGCAAACCCATACGGCGAGTGCTGACCGACCCCCGGCATATCGCCCGCCATACCGCCGAGTTCTACACCATGGCCGGTTCGGTGAATCGCGCCCGCGGCACAGAGCGGGCGGAAAGCGGTGCCGGTGTAACCAACCTCGAGCAGATGCTGGAACTGGGCTCCATGAAAGAGCCGGACGCCAACGACCAGCACATCGTCAATATCGTGGACTGGTTGCTGCAGTACGCCTTTGAGCAGCGCGCCAGTGATATCCATATCGAGCCAAGGCGCGACGTGGGTAAAGTCAGGTTCCGCATAGACGGCGTGCTGCACAGCGTTTATGAATTGCCGCAGCAGGTCTGCGCGGCAGTGACCAGCCGCATCAAGATCCTGGGCCGTATGGATGTTGCGGAAAAGCGTCGGCCCCAGGACGGGCGCCTGAAGACTCGCGCCCCGGAAGGCAACGAGGTGGAACTGCGCCTGGCCACGCTGCCCACCGCCTTCGGTGAAAAGCTGGTGATGCGCATATTCGATCCGGACGTACTGCAGAAAACCTTTGAACAACTGGGCCTGGCGGACGATGACCTGGCGCGCTGGCACCACATGACCAGGCTGGGCAATGGCATTGTGCTGGTCACCGGGCCCACCGGCTCGGGCAAGACAACCACCCTGTATTCCACCCTGCGCCAGCTCGCAACGTCCGAGGTAAATGTGTGCACCATAGAGGACCCCATTGAAATGGTGGAGGGTGCTTTCAACCAGATGCAGGTGAATCACGCCATCAACCTCGACTTTTCCTCAGGTGTCAGGGCGCTGATGCGGCAGGACCCGGATATCATCATGGTGGGGGAAATCCGTGACCTGGAGACCGCCAACATGGCGGTGCAGGCCGCGCTTACCGGGCACCTGGTGCTGTCCACCCTGCACACCAACGATTCACCCTCCTCGATCTCGCGACTGCTTGAGCTCGGGGTGCCCGCCTACCTGATCAAGGCTACCGTGCGCGGCGTGATGTCCCAGCGACTGGTGCGGATTCTGTGCCCCCAATGCAAGACATTCAGCCCGCTGGAGGAAGAGGCCTGGCGCGAGCTGACCCAACCGTGGCCAATCGAGCCGCCGCGCCAGGTGGCGCGGCCGGTGGGTTGCAAACTCTGCCGCAACACCGGCTACGTGGGGCGTCAGGGAATCTACGAGGTGCTGGTAAACAGCCCCGCGGTGCAGTCTCATATAACGCCCACCCTGGAAACAGCGGATATCCGGGAGGCCGCCATGGCCGAAGGCATGCACACCCTGCGCCTGAGCGGTGCCAGCCGGGTAGCGCGGGGCGAAACAACCATCGAAGAAGTGATGCGGGTCGCACCGGTACTGGATGCGTAAACCTGCCCTGAAGACCGAGTACTATGCGAACTGATCTTGCCGAACTGCCCCCGGGGCTGACCACGACTGCCCGCCTGGCCTGGCAGTATATTCTCGAACGCACGCCCGTACCGCTCGCCGAGCAGCTGGAGGTTGCCGTGGCGACCGACCCGGTGGCCAGCCAGTTGTCGCGGGTACTGGCCTGCAGCCCGTTCGTCGCGGAACTTTGCCGGCGCCAGCCGGCGCTGCTGCTGGATCTCCTGGGCACCGGTGAGCTGCAGGAATCCCTGCCCGAGACCGCGTTTCGCGCCCGGCTGCAGCGGCAGCTCAGCGCGGAAGCCGCGGAGCCGCCTGTCGTTTTGCGGCGTTTCCGCCAGCGCCATATGTTGCGCATTATCTGGCGGGATTTCTGCCGTCTTGCCGATACCCGGGAAACCGTGCGTGATACTTCGCTGCTGGCGGAGGCCTGCATCGCCGAGGGCCTGGAGTTGAGCCAGCGAGCCCTGGAGGCGCGCTTCGGCACGCCCCGCGCGCGTGTCGGCGGCCAGCGCCAGCAGCTCATCGTACTGGCCATGGGCAAGCTGGGCGCGCGTGAGCTGAACGTCTCCTCCGATATCGATCTCATATTCGCCTATCCGGAGGCAGGTGAGACAGACCACGAAGAAAAATCCATCAGCAACGAGGAATTTTTTACCCGGGTCGGCCGGGCGCTGATCAGTTTGCTGGATCAGGTCACCGCCGATGGATTCGTGTTCCGGGTGGACATGCGGCTCAGGCCCTATGGCGAAAGTGGCGCCCTGGTGCATAACTTCAATGCCCTGGAGGAGTATTACCAGGACCAGGGGCGAGACTGGGAGCGGTATGCGTTAATCAAGGCGCGGCCCGTCACCGGGGATCCCGCGCGGGCGTCGGAACTGATGGTGTCACTCCGGCCTTTCATCTATCGCCGCTATGTGGACTTCGGAGTGATTGAAAGTCTGCGCTCAATGAAACAGATGATCAGCTCGGAGGTGCGGCGGCGCGGTCTGCATGACAATGTGAAACTGGGCCATGGCGGGATTCGCGAGGTGGAGTTTATCGCCCAGTGCTTCCAGTTGATCCGGGGCGGGCGCGACCTTGGTCTACAGCAGCGGGAACTGTTGGCGGTACTGCACGAGTGCGAGCAGCTGGCTTGCCTGCCCGCTGAAGTAGTGTCCGAGCTGCGCGACGCATACCTGTTTTTGCGGGATAGCGAACACGCAATCCAGGGCTACCAGGACAAGCAGACCCAGGCCCTGCCGCGGGAGGAGCTGGCGCAACTGGCCATGGCCACGGTGATGGGCTATCCGGATTGGGGCGCATACATGGCGGCACTGGAAACGCACCGCCAGCGGGTAGCGACCCACTTCGATAACCTGATTGCCGCGCCCGACGAGAAGGCCCAGGGTGAGCAGGAAGACGAGTTGCCGCTGTGGGGCGAGGGTCTTACCGCGGATGCGCTGGCCGCGGTCGGCTTCAGGCAGGCCGAGCAATCCCTGCAGGCTTTGCAGGAGCTGCAGCAGAGCGGGCGGGTGCTCACCCTGCAGGCCGAGGGGCGCGATCGTCTGCAGCAATTCATGCCGCAACTGCTGCATGCCTGTGCCGAAGGCGATGACCCGGATCTTGCCCTGGCGCGGTTACTGCCTCTGGTGGTCGCCGTGGTGCGACGCAGCGCCTACCTGGTGCTGTTGTTGGAAAACCCTCCTGCAATGGCGGAGCTGGTGGCGCTGTGCGGCGCCAGCCCCTGGATCGCCGAGCAGCTGGCGCGCCACCCGGTGCTGCTGGATGAATTGCTGGATCGGGCCAGCCTGTATACCGCGCCGGACCGGGGCGCCCTGGACAGTGAACTGCGCCAGCAGGTGGCGAGGCTGGCCCAGGATGATCTTGAAGCGCAAATGGACGCGCTGCGCTATTTCAAGGCCTCGCAGGTATTGCGGGTGGCGGCCAGCGAGTTGGTCGGTCGCCTGCCGCTGATGCAGGTCAGCGACAACCTGACCTGGATAGCCGAAGTCATTCTCGACCAGGTGCTGGCGGTTGCCTGGGCCGACCTGACCAAGAAATTCGGTGAGCCGCAACGGGACCTTCCCGGTTACGGCTTCGCTGTATTCGGCTATGGCAAGCTCGGGGGCATTGAACTGGGTTACGGCTCCGACCTCGACCTCGTCTTTATCTCCGACGGTGCCGACCAGGGCGTCACCGATGGCGAACGCAGCATCGACAATACGGTGTTCTACACCCGGCTCGGGCAACGCATGATCCATATACTCGAGACCCGGATGAACATGGGCCAGCTCTACGAAGTGGACATGCGGCTGCGACCATCGGGAAACTCCGGCATGCTGGTGACAAGTCTGCAGGGATTCAGAACCTACCAGCAGGAATCTGCCTGGACATGGGAGCACCAGGCGCTGGTGCGGGCGCGTTTTGTCGCTGGCGATGAGGCGCTTGCCCGACAGGTGGAGGCCGTGCGCCAGGCAATTTTGTGCAGGCCCCGGGAGAGCGCTGCACTGGCGCTGGAAGTACAGCAGATGCGCGACCGGATGCGCGAACACCTGCTGCCGACGGGACCTGCCCATCAAGGGGAATTTGACCTAAAACAGGGATACGGTGGTATCGTCGATATTGAATTTATGGTGCAATATGCGGTTCTGGCATGGTCTCACCAGTATCCCGAGCTGACGCGCTGGTCTGATAACGTGCGTATTCTCGAGACCCTGGGTCGGGAAGGATTACTCGAGCAGTCGAAGTGCGAAGCACTCACTGAAGCCTATATCTGCTTCAGGTCAGCTGCCCATCAGCTTTCCTTGCAACAACAAGCCGGTACGGTGCCGGCGGATCGCTTCGTCGATTTGCGAGAAGTCGTCACCACTGCGTGGAATGCGCTTTTCGCAGCACCGTAACCGAAGTGCCTGCATACGAATGAAGCGCTGATTTAAATAACGATCAAAAAACTGACAGGAGTAGTGTGATGAGTCTGGCCGATCGCGATGGTCTTATCTGGATCGATGGAGAAATGGTGCCCTGGCGTGAAGCCAAGGTGCATGTGCTCACACACACTTTTCATTACGGTCTGGGCGTGTTCGAGGGCGTGCGGGCCTACAACACGCCGCGCGGCACCTGCATTTTCCGTCTCAAGGACCATACCGACCGGCTGTTCAACTCGGCTCATATCCTGGGTATGCCGATGCCATTCGACAAGGCCACCCTGAACCAGGCGCAGAAGGATGTCGTGCGGGAAAACGGCCTTGAAGAAGGCTACCTGCGGCCCATGTGCTTCTACGGCTCCGAAGGAATGGGCCTGCGCGCGGACAACCTCAAAACGCATGTGATGGTTGCGGCCTGGCCCTGGCCTTCGTACATGGACCCGGAGGCGAGGGATCGCGGTATCAAGGTACGCACCTCCTCCTTCACCCGGCACCATGTGAACATTTCCATGTGCAAGGCCAAGGCCAACGGCAATTACATCAACTCGATGCTGGCGCTGCGGGAAGCGCTGGATTGCGGTGCCGAGGAAGCCCTGATGCTCGACAACGAGGGCTATGTCGCCGAGGGTAGCGGTGAAAACGTGTTCATCGTTCGCGACGACAAGATATTCACCCCCGACCTGACCTCATGCCTCGATGGCATTACCCGCGCCACTATATTCACGCTGGCCCAGGAACTGGGTTACACCATCCGGGAAAAGCGCATCACCCGCGACGAAGTGTATATTTGCGACGAGGCGTTTTTCACGGGCACCGCCGCAGAGGTGGTGCCGATCCGCTCGCTTGACAGCCGCCAGATCGGCTCGGGCAGCCGCGGTCCGCTGACTGAGAAATTGCAGGCCATGTATTTTGACACCGTGCGGGGCAAGCGTAGCGAGAACAGTCATTGGCTGGAGCCGGTGGCCTGACAAGGGCTGGCGCAGGCCAGCTCGACGAACAGGTCGCCCCCTCGCCCGCAGCGCGTACCGCTGCCCGCCAGCGGGTTGGGCTGAGAGCGCCCGGTTGAATGCCAACGCTGGCAAGCTCCTTGTCATCGGCCCCTCCTGGGTCGGGGACATGGTGATGTCTCAGGTGCTTTACCGCTATCTTCAGGAAACCCGACCGGGCGTGACCATCGATGTACTTGCTCCCGCATGGAGCGAACCCCTGCTGCAGCGCATGCCCGAGGTACGCAGCGCTATACCCATGCCGGTCGGCCACGGCGAGCTGGGCCTGGGCCGGCGCTGGCGCCTGGGTCGGTCGCTGAGGTCGCGCGGCTACGAGCAGGCGCTGCTGTTACCCAACTCCCTGAAATCCGCCCTGGTACCGCTTATTGCGGGCATTCCCCGCCGCACCGGCTGGCGCGGCGAGATGCGTTACGGCCTGGTGAATGACATGCGCCTGCTGGATGAGCAGGCCCTGCCGCTGATGGTGCAGCGCTTTGTCGCCCTCGCCCAGGCGCCCGGCGAGGCTGTTCCGGCGCGGCTGCCGGCGCCGCGCCTGGTGGCTGACGCCGGGCAGGCCCGCCGCTGCCGGGAGCAGTTGGGCCTCGCCGGTGACAGGCCTTTGCTGGCGCTGTGCCCCGGGGCCGAGTTCGGCGGCGCCAAGCGCTGGCCCGCCGAGCGCTACGGCGAGTTGGCTGGTCGTTACCTGGCCCGGGGCTGGCAGGTGGCTCTATTCGGTTCCGCCAATGACCGACCCGTTACCGCCGCTATTCGCGGACACTGCGATGATCACGCTGCCTGTTTCGACCTGGCGGGCCGCACCCGCCTGGCGGAGGCGGTGGACCTGTTGTCATTGGCTAGCGCCGTGGTCAGCAACGACTCTGGACTGATGCATATTGCCGCCGCCCTGGCGCTGCCACTGGTGGCAATCTACGGTGCCACCTCGCCGGTGTTTACCCCGCCGCTCAACGACAACGCGGCAACGGTGGTGAGCGATATCGACTGCGCGCCCTGTTTCCAGCGCGAATGCCCGCTGGGTCATCACCGCTGTATGCGCGACACCCCGGTGGAGCGCGTGGCGGCCGAACTGGAAACCCTGTTGACCGGGGGTGGTCGCCAATGAAGGTGTTGGTGGTCAAACTGTCTTCACTGGGGGATGTCATTCATACCCTGCCGGCCCTGGGTGATGCCGAGGCAGCGCTCGGCGATGTGAGTTTTGACTGGGTGGTAGAAGAAGCCTTCGCCGAGGTTCCCGCATGGCACCGCGCCGTGGACCGGGTTATACCGGTGGCAATAAGGCGCTGGCGCAAGCGACCCGTGAGGGATTTCACCGGCCCGGAATGGCGCGCCGCCCTCGCCGCCATGCGCGAGCGTCACTACGACGCGGTTATCGATGCCCAGGGCCTGCTGAAAAGCGCCTTTATCGCCCGCCTGGTATCGGCGCCGCGCTACGGTATGGACAAGGCCAGTGCGAGGGAGCAACTGGCGTCCCTGGCCTATGATCATCCCATCAGCGTGGCGCGGGATATGCACGCGGTTGAGCGCACGCGGGCGCTGTTCGCCAGCGCGCTGGATTACCCGCTGCCCGACACCCTGGGAGATTATGGCCTGGGCGCGGCGGTCGCGCCCGCGCGCGAGCTGCCAGCGGGCTTGCTGTTTCTGCACGGCAGCGCGCGCGATAAAAAACTGTGGCCGGAAGAGCGCTGGCTGGCGCTGCTGCAGATGGCGGAGCAATCGGGCTACCGGGTGTGGTTGCCCTGGGGCGATGAGGAGGAACACCAGCGCGCGCGGCGAATTGCCGGCAGAGCTGACAACGCCGAGGTATTACCCCGCCTCAACCTGAGGGAGCTTGCCGGCTGGCTGTTGAGCGTGAATGGTGTGGTTGCGGTGGACACCGGGTTAGGTCATCTCAGTGCCGCGTTGTCGGTGCCCACGGTATCCCTCTACGGACCCACCAGCACCCGCCTGGTAGGCGCCTATGGTCGCAACCAGGTGCATTTGCAATCGCCGCTGGCGGGCGGCGACATCACTGATCCCGCCGTGCTGATGCAGGCTATTACGCCGATAGCGACCTGGCAGGCGCTGCAGGCGGCGATGGCGGGAGCCGGCTGAGGTGCGGCTCGCATTCGCCCTGTACAAGTATTTTCCCTACGGCGGGCTGCAGCGCGACTTTGCGGCATTCGTGTCGGAACTGCTTGGGCGCGGCCACGACTGCCGCGTCTATACGAACTCATGGCAGGGTGAACAGTTGCCCGGTATCGACTTGCGCCTGGCCCCGCCCTCCGCCGGCAGCAACGTGCGGCGCAACCGACGATTCCTGGAATGGGTGCGGGCGGGATTGGCGGCGGAGCCGGCAGACGGTTTGATCGGGTTCAACAAAATGCCAGGCCTGGATATCTACTACGCCGGTGATCCCTGCTTTCTCGACAAGGCACTACAGGAGCGGGGCTTTATCTATCGCCTGGGGTGGCGCTTCCGCCATTTCGCCGCCTGGGAGCGGAAGGTCTTCGACCCCGCCGGCAGCACAGAAATATTGCTGATCTCCGCGAGCGAGGCGCGCAAGTTTGATCGCCATTATCACACGCCCGCGGCACGCATGCATTTGCTGCCGCCAGGTGTTGCCGTTGACCGGAGGCGGCCACCGGATGCGCTGGCCCGCCGCGCGCAAAGCCGTCGCGCACTTGGGCTGGGGCAGGATGTGCTGGCCCTGTTGTTCGTCGGCTCGGGCTTTGTCACCAAGGGTTTGGACAGGGCCATCCGAGCGCTCGCCGGCCTGCGCGCGGCGCATCCGGACTTCAAGCTACACTTGCTGGTGGCGGGCCAGGACCGGGCGGATCGTTTCGCGCTGTTGGCCAGGCGCCAACAGGTAGCGGACGCGGTGTCGTTCCTGGGTGGAAGGGACGATATTGGAGACCTGCTGCTGGCTGCGGACGTGCTGGTGCACCCGGCGCGCAGCGAGGCGGCAGGCATCGCCTTACTGGAGGCACTGGTCGCCGGTTTGCCGGTGGTGACAAACAGTGTCTGCGGCTACGCTCACCACGTCGAAGCCGCTGGCGCCGGGCTGGTATTGCCGGAGCCATTCGAACAGGGTGCGCTGGAGGACGCGCTTGCGAGGATGCTGCGCAGTGAATTCAGGGCCGCCTGTCGGGACAGGGGATTGGCCTACGCTGAACGGGAGGACCTGTACTCCCTGCACCGCACTGGCGCGGACCTGATAGAGCGTTTTGTCCGGCGCAAACAGGGAAATGGGAATGACTGACTACTATCTTGCAGAAGGTTTTGCCCTGGGTGAGCTGGCCCGGTCCAACAGCAGTCGTCCGCTGCTGGCGTGGGCCGCGGATATCGCCGCGCGGGCGGAACCGGAGTCCATCTACCGCCACAAGGAGGGGCGAAAAACTCTGCGTTTCGAGTACCGTGGCAAGCCGTATTTTCTGAAACTCCACACGGGCATCGGCTGGCTGGAGGTGATCAAGAACCTGCTGCAGCTGCGTTTGCCTGTGGTGTCGGCCAGTAACGAATACCGCGCAGTGCTCGCACTACAGCGGGCCGGGGCCTATACACTCACCATCGCGGCCTACGCGCGGCAGGGCTGGAGCCCCGCGGCCACCCGGTCGATGATCGTCACTTCCGAACTGGTGGGAACCGTGAGCCTCGAGGACTATTGCGCCAACTGGGCCACACAGCCCCCCGCCCAGGGTGTCCGGATGCGCCTTATCAGCGCCGTGGCAGACAGCGCCCGGCGCATGCACAATTCGGGTATCAATCACCGTGATTTCTACCTCTGTCACTTTCACCTGGATGAATACAGCCTGCAGGAACCGGAGCTGCGCTGCTACCTGATCGACCTGCACCGCGCGCAGATCCGCGAGGAGACCCCCACCCGCTGGCGCGTCAAAGATCTTGCGGGGCTTTACTTTTCCGCAATGAATTGCGGGCTTACCCGGCGCGACCTGTTGCGTTTCCTGCGCCATTACCACGACGGCGGCCTGCGCGGTGCACTGCTGCGCGACAGGCGCCTGTGGCCGAGAGTTGAACGCCAGGCCCGCAAGCTCTACCTCAAGGCGCACGGGGTGGAGCCGCCCGCAGCGGGGGCAGCTCTTGCCGCGGAATAGTGGTGTCATTCGCGGCAACCACTGGGCACAGCGCCTGTGCGAGGTTCTGCCTCAGGACGGCACGGCAAGCTGGATGGAACAGCACTCCCACCTGCTCAAGTATGATGCCCACAGCCGCGTGGGCCTGTTGGACATAGCCGGGCGATCCTGCTTCCTGAAACTCTATCTCGCGAAGTCCGCCTCGCAGCGGCTCGGTTTCCGCCTGGGATACGGCCGCGGCATCCGCAGTTTCGACGCCGCTGGCGAGCTGGCCCGTGCGGGGCTGGCGGTGCCCACACCCCTGACCTGCCTGCGGGTATCCGAGGGGATGGTGCTGTTGACAGAGGCTATCGCGGGGGGCAGCGACCTCAGGCGTCTGTGGCCGGCGCAGACCTCAGCGGAGCACAGGTCATTACTCATGACCGGTGCGGGGGCGATACTCGCCTCGCTGCATCGCGCAGGCTTTGCGCACGGCGATTACAAGTGGAGTAACCTGCTGTGGGATGGAGGGAAGTTTCACCTCGTGGACCTGGAAGGGGTACGCAAGGTAGCTTACGTCGCGGGAATGCGGCCGCCTGCCCCGCATTTACGTGATCTGGCCCGCTTCACGGTTGACGCAGAGGAACTGGACGTCAACCAGCACTGCTACGATAGCTTTGTCGCCGGCTATTGTGCCGCTACAGGCAATCCCCGTGATGCACTGTCTGGCGCTGTAGGATCGGCGGCCGCGCCCATACGCCAGCGCCACCTGAAGAAATACGGCAAAGCTTATCGGCCGCTGTGCTAGCGTTCGAATACGGTACCTGCGGCGCCGCATTTACGCCCGCAAATTATCCTCCCGCGTAAATCCGTATCAGTTTGTCCAGAAACTCGCGGCTCTCATACAGCGAGCGCACCGGAATCTTCTCGTTGAGGCCGTGCGCATTCACCGTGCCGGGTTCGAGGAACAGGCCGCTGACGCCGTAGGTCGGGATGCCCGCAGGGGTCAGGAAGCGCCCGTCTGTCCCCCCGGCCACCATGGAGGGAAGCACGGGTACGCCCGGCCACATTTCCTGAGTGACCATTTCGATGGGGCCGAGTATTTCAGCGGTTAAAGGCGGCGGTGGCGACGTGGACTCGGGGGGGTCGACAAAGGTCACTTTGACATCGGCGTCCGCCACTACCTGCTCCAGCTGCACTCGGATTTCTTCCTGTGTGTGCCCGGGGAAAATCCTGCAGTTGACGTTGGCGCCGGCACGCTGGGGCAGCGCGTTGGGCGCGTGGCCGCCGTCTATCATGGTCGCCACGCAGGTGGTGTGCAGGATCGAGTTGTAGGAAGGGTTGGCGATTATCCTCGCAAGTGCGTCAGCGGCGGGTGGGGTTTGCAGAATTGCCTGCATGTCAGCTCCGGTCTGGCCGCCCTCGATCACTGACATGCGGTCGAAATAGGCCCGGGTCGTGTCGTTGAATTCTATGGGAAACGTGTATTCGGAGACGCGCTCCAGCGCTGCGGCCAGGCGGTAGATGGCATTGTCCGGTAGCGGCCTAGAGGAGTGTCCGCCGGGGTTGGTTATTTCCAGGCGAAAATCCTGGTACACCTTCTCCCCGGCCTGGATGCCGTTGTACACACGCTTGCCATCGCTGTCCAGCAGTCCGGCGCCACCCTCGTTCAGGGCGAAGCCGGCGTTGATCAGGTCGCGGTGGTTTGCCAGCAGGTAGCTCGCGCCGTTAAAGGTATTGGGCGTTTCCTCGCCGCAGGTCAGGGCCAACTTGATCGCGCGCTCGGGTCGATACCCGGTCTGCTTGTAGCGCACCAGCGCATCGACAAAGATCGCGGCCATGGCCTTATCGTCCGCTGCACCGCGCGCATAGAAATAGCCGTCCTCCTCGATAAGCTCGAAGGGGTCGCGCTCCCAGTCTTCCCGCCTGGCCTCCACCACATCGATGTGGGCCAGCAACAGAATCGGGTCAATGCCGGCGTTCGTGCCTGGCAATATGGCAACGAGGTTGCCCTGCTCGGGCAGTTCGGGCGGAACGATAACGTGAATATCCTGTTCCGGAATCCCCGCGGCTTGCAGGCGCTCCGCCATGACCTGGGCGGCTTTCGTGCAGCTGCCTGCTGAGAGCGTGGTGTCGATCTCGATGAGCAGCTCGTAAGTGTCACGAAACGCGGCCTGGCTGTCCGCCAGGTTGGCGGACCAGCTCGCGGTAGCCGCGACACTCATCGCGAGAAAGAAACCCGGTAGTTTTTTTATCTGCATAAAATGATTCCCCTGAAGATGACCCTGAGGTCACCTGGCTGATAAACGACGCGCCGATTCGCGCTAAAGTGTGTCATCCTCGAGCCGCTTTCCCATGCCGATGACATCGTCCCTGCCATAACCGATGGCCTCGTAGAACGCGATTACATCGGTATTTGTTGAGCGAATCTGCAGGTTGATTTTGGGGCAGCCCTTGCGTGCAAGACGCGCCTCGACGGCCCGCATGATCTCCAGCCCATAGCCCTTGCGTTGTTCCGATGGACTGACCGCCAGATAGTTTATCCAGCCGCGATGCCCTTCGTAACCCCCCATCACCGTGGCCACGACCTGGTCGCGGTCGCAGCCGACCAGAAAGAGATCGGCACCCAGCCTGAGTTTTCTGTCGATATCTTTCGCGGGGTCATTCCATGGCACGACAAGCCCGCACGCTTGCCAGAGTGCTATTACCGGCTCGCGGTCTTCTGTCCTGAATTCGCGTATTCTCATTATTCCGGTCTTAAGCGGTATTGCGGTTCGCAACACCGGCGCTCTTCCTGGTTTGAATGCGCCCGTCGCGCCAATTTCGCGGCGCGCTGGCTGCGCCGCTCAGGCTGCGCCTCGAGTTCGACGTTTCCCGGCGGCAGCGGGCTATCCGGCCCGCGGGGACGCGCCGTCACACAGCAGGCCGGCAAGCGTCTGGGCATGAGCCAGGGCTTCGAAGCCCGCATCGGTGAGGTAACCGCCATCGGGTTGGCTGACCAGGCCCAGGTCGAACAGGCTCTGGCAGGCTTCAATGACTTCCTGGCGGGCGTTGGAATGAACCTTGATGCCCCGGTCAAGTGTGGAGCTGTCAAATTGCAACAGCAGGTTCAATTCTTCGATGGTGCTGGCGGTGAATGACAAAGGCCGGTCCTCGCGATGTAGTTGGCCCCGGTTAATGACGCCAATCCTGGTGAACTTAGCAGAACTGTGGCGAAGGCGCCAATGCCTGGTCCTGTGCGAATTGACTCATAAATAATCTTACCCAAGACAGCAGGGCAACCAGGTCGTTGACTCATATCTCAGGTTACCGAAAGGAGACTGTGATATGGGCAAGAATGAGCGCCAGGCCTACCTCAAGGCCATCCGCCCCCGTTATCGCAAGGCACATCGCCGGGCCAAGGCGGCTATTCTCAACGAGTTCTGTGCCGTGTGCGGCTATCACCGCAAATACGCCATCAGACTCCTCAACCAACCACGGCGGGGGGGCACTCCCGGCCGGGGCGGGCGCCCCGCCACCTATGCCTCGGAGGCGCTGCGAACGGCGCTCAAGCGCATCTGGTTTGCCACCGACCAGATGTGCTCCAAGAAGCTCAAGGCCGCCCTGCCGCTGTGGCTGCCTGGCTACGAGGCGGTCCACCAGCCACTCGCCGCCGATACCAGAGCACAGTTGCTGGCCATGAGCCCTGCCACAATCGACCGCCTGTTGCGGCCCATACGCGCCCGCAGGGGCCGCAAGGGGCTGTGCGGCACCCGCCCGGGCAGCCTGCTGAAGAATCAGATACCGATACGCACCGAGCACTGGGATGTTACCCAGCCGGGCTTTATGGAGGCGGATACCGTGGCCCACTGCGGCAACAGCCTGGCCGGTGATTTCGCCTGGTCCCTGACCCTCACCGATATCCTCACCGGCTGGACAGAGATCCGCGCCACTTGGAACAAGGGCGCCGTCGGCGTCTGCAACCAGATCAAAGCCATCGAAGCGGCGCTACCCTTCGACCTGCGGGGCTTCGACTGCGACAACGGCTCCGAGTTTCTCAACTACCATCTGCAGCGTTACTTCAGCAATCGCCCCCGGGAAGTGGCCTTCACCCGTTCACGGCCGTACCGGAAAAATGATAATGCCCATGTCGAGCAGAAGAACTGGACACATGTGCGCCAGCTGTTCGGGTACGACAGGATCGACGACGTCAGCCTGATTCCCCTTATGAACGACCTCTATGCCCACGAGTGGTCGCTCTACCAGAACCATTTCTGCCCGGCCATGAAGCTGGTGGAGAAGCAGCGAGTTAACGCACGCTACAGGAAAAAATACGATGTGCCCAAGACGCCTTACCAGCGCCTGCTGGGGTCGGATCACCTCACCGATGAAATGAAGGGCAGGCTCCGCGATGTCCACGGAACCCTCAACCCCTTTATACTCAAGCAAGCCATCGAGACGAAGCTCAGGCGGATATTCCGCAACATCAGGGTAACCTCCAATGTGAGGCAACGACTCTGACTGAAACCAGCCTTCGGTAAGCTTTAGTTATGAGTCAACGCGTGTGCCCGGCCAGGCAGGAGGATGTCTCGCATTCGGGCAACGCCTCCAGCCGAAGCCGTTTCCCCGGCAACCCTGTCCTTCTGACTGGTGATTTCCCGGCGCTACTAGAGCTGACCTCTTTCGTACATGAGCCGCATTGCCCAGTGAAAGGCCTCGGCTGCCACCACCTTGGCCTCTATCGGGGACAGCTCGCGCATCTGCCGGCGCCAGGCGACAAAAAAACGCATCCTGTCGGTGCGACTCAGCACGGGTGGCGGCAGCAGATTCAGTTCCATCAGGTTTTTAAGCAGGGCGCGCCCGGGCGGCGGCAGGATTTTCACGGTGCGCTCATTGTCGATAAGCGAGAATTGAAAGCGACCTTCAATCAGGTCCGCTATCACGTTACTGGCCTGCAGGTCGCCGGCAATGAATCCGGTCGCGTGTACCCGGCCGACGAATATTCCCAGCGCTTCAAGCAGTTGACGCCGCCTGGCCAGTGACTCACCGGTTCTGTCGGCCAGGGTCGTTTTCAGCCAGCTGGCAACATCCTGCCCCGGAGCGGTCCGGGTAATAAGGTACTCGCGGCCACCGGCAAGTTTGCCCCACGCGACGCTCACCGGCGCCTCTATACCCACGTACAGCAGGGCGTCATTCTGCTTGCGTGCCTTGCTGGCGCGACTACCCAGCAGCATGGCCTGCAGGCGCTCGAGCGGGCTGCGCACGATGAATTCCTTGTAGAAGAACTTCAGTTCGGTATTACAGGCCACCCGGGACAGTGGTGAACTGGGCACGATATCCCAGCCGGGCGGGAGCTCGCCCGCAGCCAGTTGCCGCGCGCAGCGATGGAGGTACTCAGTCTCGGCGGTGCCATCATTCAAGAGGAGATTTCTCCGGGGTTTCCGGCTGCAGGTTAGGCATCGGCGTGGCCTCAGTATAAGATAAGGGCATGACTGAGCGCGAGGCTGTTGCACACGCCAGGGTCATTAAGGAGACGGTTTGAAGCAGAAGGTATTGGTGGTCGGCGCCGGTGGACAGCTGGGACGGGAAATGTTGCTTGCCGGCGACCACCGGTTTGAATGCGCAGCGCTGACTCGACAGGAACTGGATATCGGTGACGCCGTGGCCGTTGTCTATGCTCTCTCGGCGCACCGGCCACAGGTGGTTATCAATGCCGCGGCCTACACCAAAGTGGATATGGCGGAAATCGACGCCGATGCCGCGTTTCGCGCCAACGCGGAAGGCCCCGGCAACCTGGCCCGGGCCTGCCTTGCCCAAAAAATCCGCCTGATACATGTCTCCACCGATTTCGTATTCGACGGGGAATCTTCCCACCCGTATCAGCCCTCTGCGCCCACGGCGCCGTTGAATGAGTACGGTCGCGGCAAACTGGCCGGGGAGCAGGCGGTGCTGAGCGTAGCGCCCGGCGCCCTGGTCATGCGCACCGGCTGGGTGTATTCGCGGTTTGGCGGCAACTTCGTGAAGTCCATGCTGCGCCTGATGGCGGAGCGCGATGAGCTGTCCATTGTCGCCGATCAGGTTGGCACACCCACATGGGCGCGGGGGCTGGCGGCTGCGCTCTGGGCGGCGACCGCACGCCCCGCATTGAGTGGCATCTATCACTGGAGTGATGAGGGTCAGTGCAGCTGGTACGAATTCGCGGTTGCTATCTACGAGGAGGCGAGCAATCTCGGCTTGCTCGAACACCCGGTAACTATTCGTCCCATCAAGTCCAGCGAGTATCCCACGCCTGCGCGGCGACCTGCTTACAGCGTGTTGGACAAGACCGCCAGTTGGCGTGAGCTGGAGCTCTCCGGCGTACCCTGGCGATCACAACTGGCGGCAATGCTGGCAGACATGAAGGCGTCACTGAATGAGTAGATCTTTATTGGTTACCGGAGCCGCAGGTTTCATCGGCTCCAATTTTATTCACTACTGGATTCGCGAGCATCCCGCCGACCGGCTGATTGCCTATGACGCGCTGACCTATGCCGGAAATATCGCCAACCTCGCCAGCCTGCAGGACCATCCCAATTTCAGCTTCGTACACGCCGACATCTGCGACCACGACCGGGTGCTCGCCACCCTGCGTGAGCACGCGGTGGATACCGTGGTGCATTTCGCGGCGGAAAGCCATGTCGACCGCTCTATAACCGGACCGGATGCGTTCATAGAGACCAATGTAGTGGGAACCCACTCGCTGCTGAAGGCCGCCCGGGAGGTCTGGTTGGGGGGCGCCACGCCACTGCCTCACCGCTTTCACCACGTGTCCACGGACGAGGTCTACGGCACACTTCTGCCCGCCGCGCCGGCCTTTACCGAAAACCACAAGTACGAACCCAACTCACCCTATTCGGCCAGCAAGGCGGCCTCGGATCACCTGGTGCGCGCCTACCACCACACCTACGGCATGCAGGTGACCACCAGTAACTGTTCCAATAACTACGGGCCCTACCACTTCCCCGAGAAGCTCATACCCCTGTGCATCACCAATATCCTGCGGGGCCTGCCCCTGCCCGTTTACGGTGACGGCAGCAATATCCGCGACTGGTTGTATGTGGAGGACCACTGCCGCGGCATCGAACTGGTTTTGGAGAAGGGCGCGATCGGCGAAACCTACAACGTGGGCGGCAATAATGAGTGGAGCAACATGGCCATAGTGCATCAGCTCTGCGATGCCCTGGATGCACGGTTTGCCAGGGAACCGGCGCTGCGCGCACAGTTCCCGGACGCGCCGGGAGCCGGTGGCGGCAGTGCCCGCGACCTGATCACTTTTGTGGAAGACCGGGCCGGGCACGACTGGCGGTATGCCATCGACGCCACTCGCATCACGGATGAACTGGGTTACTCCCCGCGCGAGAGCTTCGAGACCGGGCTTGAGCGCACCCTTGACTGGTTCCTGGCGAATGAGCAATGGTGGCGGCCACTGCTTGTCGATTAATTCGACCGCTTGGAATCGACACGAGGCGGCGACCGGCACGACCGGCGAGCCTGGCGTGCATTCGCTCCCAGGGCGCATTGGGGCTGGATTTTTAGCTCCCGGCTGCTTAAAATGTGACCCCTTTCGGCATGCGGAATGCCATTTGTGCTCGGCGCCTCGCTGTCGCCGGCCTGTCTGCGCCCGGTCCGATCTCCATTTCCGATAATAAACGTGAGGGGAGCCCCTATCAGGCACCTGGATACATTGCAGCCCGATTCCCTGGCGGCGGCCTCCAATCCGGCAGCCCCGGCACCCGTGCCGGCGCAACCGCTGCGTATCGCCCTGCTGGGCTATCGCAGCCAACCCTTTGCCGGTGGCCAGGGTGTGTATCTCAACTACCTCAGCAAGGCGCTGGTCGAAGCGGGGCATCGCGTGGATGTCATCTCCGGCCCCCCTTACCCGCACCTGGACCCCAGGGTCCGCCTGATCCAGCTGCCCAGCCTCGACCTGTTCGAGAACGGCCTGCTGTCGCTGCGACCGCGCCACCTGAAGTCGCTCACTGACACCATTGAGTGGTCCAGCAAGTTGACCGGTGGTTTCGCCGAGCCATATACCTTCGGGCGCCGGGCGGTGAAGTACCTGCGCGAGCACGGCCGGGAATACGACCTGATCCACGACAACCAGAGCCTGAGCTACGGCATGCTCCAGATTCAGGCCATGGGGCTGCCGCTGGTGACGACCGTGCACCACCCCATAACCAGTGACCTGCGCATTGCCCTCAAGGCGGCGCGTAGCTGGCATGAGCGCCTGCTGATACGGCGCTGGCACTCCTTCCTGGGTATGCAGAAAAAAGTGATCAAAAAGCTGCGTCATGTGGTCACCGTCTCCGATTGCTCACGCCAGGATATTGCCCGTGATTTCGGCCTGCAGCCGGCGGGTATCGGCCTCGTGCACAACGGGATCGATACCGGTGTTTTCCGGCCGCTACCCGAAGTGGAACGCAAGCCGCTGCGGCTGATGGCCACCTGCTCCGCCGATGCGCCCCTCAAGGGTTTGCGCTACCTGTTGCGGGCCTACGCGCGTTTGTTGCAACACCACCCGGACCTGGAATTGCTGGTGGTGAGCAAGCCTCGCGCCGGCGGCAAGACCGAGCAACTCGTACAGCACCTGGGTATCCAGGACAGGGTGCGGTTTGTCAGCGGCATTACCACCGAGCAGATGGTGAGTTATTACGCAGAGGCCGCCATCGCGGTGGTGCCCTCGGTGTATGAGGGCTTCGGCCTGCCTGCGGGCGAAGCCATGGCCTGCGCCGTACCGGTGGTTTCCTCCGATGGCGGCGCCCTGCCGGAAGTCGTCGGCGATGCGGGCGTTATCGTGCCGGCAAAAAGCGTCGACGCCCTGGCCTCCGCCATCGACGCCCTGCTGCGGGACCCCCGCCGCCGCGAGGAACTCGGCGCGAAGGGCAGGCAACGGATTCTCGAGAAATTTTGCTGGGATGTTTGCGCCAGCGAAATGATCGCTTACTACCGGCAGGTACTGAATGCAGACGGTTGAGTTCAATCACTTCCCCCTGGCAAGTGGCGACTGGGTCCTGGACCTGGGCTGCGGCGAGGGCCGCCATGTTATCTCTGCCTACGTGGCCGCGGATGTGCACTCGGTGGGGGTAGACCTCAGCCTTGAAGATCTGAAAACCACCCGGGAAAAATTTGCGGATTTCGACGAGCCGGATAACGCGGCGAAATCCTTTAGCCTGTCTTCAGCCAGCGCCCTGGCACTGCCGTTTGCCGACGATACCTTCGACAAGATTATCTGCAGTGAAGTGCTGGAACATATCCCGGATTACGGCGCGGCCCTGGCGGAAATCGAACGGGTTCTCAAACCGGGCGGCCTGTTTTGCGCCAGTGTGCCGCGTCGCTGGCCGGAAAAAATCTGCTGGGCGCTGAGTGAGGGCTACTATCAAACCCCGGGCGGGCATTTACGTATTTTCCGCAGCGGTGAGCTGCGCAGCGAAATCGAGAGCCTGGGTTTCGATTACTACCATCGCCACTGGGCCCACGCCCTGCATGTCCCTTTCTGGTGGCTCAAATGCCTGTTCTGGAAGAACCGGGACAACAACTGGCTGGTGCGCCAGTATCACCGCCTGCTGGTGTGGGACATCATCGAACAACCCGCCGTTACCCGGGTAGCGGAAAAAATAATGAACCCCCTTATGGGCAAGAGTGTTGTTATGTATTTTCGCAAGGAGGCCCCGTTGTGAGTGGCGTTTATCTCAGCCAGGGCCTGTTCCCCCATGAATTTTTGCGCCCCACGGTCCAGTTCATCCTCAACACCCAGCAGCCCAGCGGCGAGATCCCCTGGTTCGACGGAGGCTACACCGATCCCTGGGACCATGTCGAAGCGGCTATGGGCCTCACTATTGGCGGCGAGCTGGAAGCGGCGCGACGGGCCTACGCCTGGTTGCAGGGTATGCAATTGGAGGACGGCAGCTGGTGGGCTTCTTACCGCGGCGAGGAGATAGACAATTGCGAGCGGCGTGAAACCAACTTCGTGGCCTATATCGCGACCGGCTTGTGGCATTACTATCTGGTGAGCGGTGACCGCGAGTTCCTGCAGGCGATGTGGCCCATGGTCGACCGCGCGATCGGCTTTGTGCTGGCGCTGCAAACCGAGCACGGGGAAATACACTGGGCGGTTGATGCCGACGGCACGCCCAGGGGAGATGCCCTGGTGACTGGCTGCAGCTCGATATATAAAAGCCTGGAATGCGCGATCAACATCGCCCATACCTTGCGCCGCGAGCGGCCGCAATGGCGTGCCGCACGCACTGCCCTGGGCCAGGCCCTGCGCCACAAGCCCGAGCGCTTCGATCGCACCTGGGCCAGCAAGTCGCGCTATTCCATGGACTGGTTTTACCCGGTGCTGGCGGGTGTGTACACGGGGCGCGAGGCGCAAGCCCGGCTGGCTGCCCGCTGGGATGAGTTTGTGGAGGATGAACTGGGCTGTCGTTGCGAAAAGCAGCAGCCCTGGGTCACTATCGCCGAATCCTGCGAACTGGTGATGGCCCTGCTGGCTGCCGGGGACCGCTCACGTGCGGTTGAGGTCTATAGCTGGCTGCACCAGTGGCGCACCAGCGACGGCTCTTACTGGACCGGTTACCAGCTGGTGGAGGATCTACTGTGGCCGGATGAGAAGCCCACCTGGACCGCCGGCGCCATCCTGCTGGCAGCGGATGCGCTTACCGGGCACACGCCCGCCGCCCACCTGTTCACCCGCGTGCAGATCCAGGGCGAAGAGGCCGATGCGGTGCTTGCCGGCAGCGCCCGCGGCACATCCTTCACCCGGAAGTGAGCTGACCGCGGGCGTCAGAGCCGCCGCAACAGGCCCAGGCTGTTGACCTGTCCGAGGGATTCGAACAGGCCGGACGCCAGGGCCATGCGGTACACCGCGTAGGGCGCCTGCCCGCCCAGGTGAGCATCGGCGAACAGGTCGTGGATGGCCAGTACCCCGCCCCGCACAACATGCACCGCCCAGCAGCGATAATCTGTCAGGGCCGCTTCCAGGCTGTGGCCGCCGTCGATAAAGACCATGCCCAGCGGCGTGTTCCAGTGCCGGGCCGCCACCGCGGAACCCGCCACGATCGGAACCACCACATCCTCCAGACCCGCCGCACGTATATTGCGGCGAAACTCCCCAAAGCTGTCCATTACCGCTTCGCGGGGATCGTACAGGTCCGCGTCATGGAACATTTCACCTTTCTGGTGCTCCTCCGAACCGCGGTGGTGGTCCAGTGCGAACAGGGTGCTGCCAGCGCGCTGGCAGGCCAGGCCCAGGCAGATGGTGGATTTGCCGCAGTAGCTGCCAATTTCCAGCACGGGGCCATGGGCGCATGCCTGCAAGGCCTGTTCGTATAGCGCCGCGGCTTCGTCCGGGGCCAGGAAGCCCTTGATCAGGTCCATATCAACCGGCATTTCGGGAATCATCTGGCAGGGCTCACTTGTGGGGGAGAGGGAGGGCAAACTAGCGGTTTTGCCCGCTACTGGCAAGCGCGCCGGGGGGCGAACTGGCCGGCTTCGCGGTTGTTGCGAAATGCCTGACGAGGTACACCGGCAGCCTTATGGGTATACTGGCGCCGATGGTCCGGCCACAGGAACACAGCTGCAATGAAACTTGAAATGCCCCGCTTCAATGACGCCGTCGTCCTCGTACTCGGTGACGTCATGCTGGATCGTTACTGGGAGGGGCCGACCTCGCGTATTTCCCCGGAAGCGCCGGTGCCGGTGGTTAAGGTAGAGCAGATTACGGACCGCCCCGGCGGAGCCGGTAATGTGGCGCTCAATATTGCCGCTCTCGGTGCGAGCGCCCGCCTCGGCGGCTACACCGGCGACGATGAAATGGCCGACTCCCTGCAGGCGATGCTGACGGGCGCGGGCGTGGAGTGCGCGCTCACCCGAGCTGCAGGCTATGCCACCACAACCAAGTTGCGCGTGATAAGCCGCCACCAGCAATTGATCCGGCTGGACTTCGAGGAGGCCGCAAGCGGCCCGCTCAGCCCCGCCCTGGACGCCGGCCTGCCCGCCCTGCTGGCGGGTTGCGCGGTGTTGGTTTTGTCGGACTACGCCAAGGGCGCGCTGGCCGCCCCGGGTCCGTTGATCGCCTTTGCCAGGGAACGGGGTATCCCGGTGCTGGTTGACCCCAAGAGCTGTGATTTCAGCCGCTACCGCGGTGCGACCCTGCTCACCCCGAATCTCAAGGAACTGGAAACGGTGGTCGGCCCATGTCCGACGGAGGCCGAACTGGTCACCAGGGGCCAGCAGCTGATGGCTGACCTGGAACTGGGCGGCCTGCTGGTCACCCGCGGAGAGCACGGCATGACCCTGCTGCTTCCGGGGCAGGAAGAATTGCATATGCCCGCCCGGGCCCGGGAAGTGTTTGACGTGACCGGCGCGGGCGACACGGTTATCGCGGTGGTGGCGGCCGCGGTCGCCGCCGGCTCGGGTATGGCCCAGGCCGCGGCGCTGGCCAATATCGCGGCCGGCATTGTAGTGGGCAAACTGGGCACCGCCGCTGTGAGCATGCCGGAGTTGCGTCGCGCGGTGCTGCGCGACCAGGGTCTGGGTCGCGGCGCGCTGTCGCTGGAGCAGTTGCAGATCGCAGTGGCGGATGCCCGCAGCCAGGGCGAGCGCCTGGTATTCACCAACGGTTGTTTCGATATCCTCCACGCGGGCCATGTGACCTACCTGGAGCAGGCCCGCAAACTGGGTGAGCGCCTGGTGGTGGCGGTCAACAGTGACGATTCGGTGCGGCAGCTGAAGGGCCCGGGGCGGCCCATCAACCCGGCGGACCGGCGCATGGCGGTGCTGGCGGGACTGGAGGCCGTGGATTGGGTGGTCTCCTTTGATGACGACACGCCGTGCGAGCTGTTGCGGCTGTTGCGGCCGGACATCCTGGTCAAGGGCGGTGACTACGCCGGTAAGGAAGCGGTGGTGGGCTGGGATATCGTGGAGGCCTACGGAGGTGAGGTGCGGGTACTGGACTTCGTGGACGATGTCTCGACCTCGGCGATCGTCAGCAGGATTCGCCAGGAGGGTTAGTCCTCAACCCGTGGCGCGCCGTGCGGCCTCAACATCGGCCTGCAGGTGGCGCTGATCGATGGTACCAACGATGGCCGCACTGGTGCCCGGGTGTCCAAATACCAGGTCCATGCTGGCCTGCAGGGGGTTTTCGGCGCCGGGGCGGCCCGGGTCGCCTGCGCCCGCCGGCAGTAAATGCCCGCTCCCCAGCGCCTTCTTCACCAGCGCGCCGCAGCGCAGTTGTAGACAGGCATCCAGCACGGCTCGCTCCTCGCGCTGCCCCGGGTTGTAGGTGAGCATCACCACGTCGCAGACCTGCGCAGCTGCGAGACCTCCCGCCACAGTCTTGGTCGAAACGCCAAAGGCGCGCAGCAAACCCTCGCGTTTTAGCTGCTTCAGCATTTGCAGCGTTCCCATATGCTCAATGATGCGCAGGTCCTCACCATTGGAGTGCACCAGCACGATATCCAGGGAGTCCGTCCGGAGGCGCCGCAGGCTGCGTATGACCGAGCTGCGCGTGTGCTCGGGCGAGAAATCGAAGCGGGGCCGGCCCTGCTCCAACTCCTCGCCGACCTTGCTACAGATTATCCAGTGCTCGCGCTGCCCGGCCAGCAGGCCGCCCAGGCGTTCCTCGCTGCTGCCGTAGGCAGGCGCCGTGTCCAGCAGGTTGATACCCAGCCCCCGGGCCCGGTCCAGCAGGGCCGCGGCGCTGCGATCATCCGGCAACTCAAAGGCCCGGGGGTATTTCACATCCTGGTTCCGCCCGAGCTTGACCGTGCCCAGTCCCAGGGCGCTGACCTGCAGGCCGGTTCTGCCGAGGGGTCGCAGCCAGCTCACGGGAACAGGGTATCCCAGTAGGGCGTGGCCAGCGGGGGCCGTGGCAGGTGGCCGAGGGCTGCGAGGTCCGGCCGATGCAGGGGCCGGATGTTATCGGCTTGCAATTGGCGCTCAACTTCGTCCGCCAGGTCCGGGCTCAGGGTCAGTTTGGTGGGCCAGGCCGCCCGGGCATTCTCGACGCCATCCAGTTTGCCGACGAAGGCCCGCTCCGGTCGCAGCGATGTCGCCTGGCGCGGTTCCGCCCGGTCCAGGCGCAGGGTCGCCCATTCGCTGGCCCCCAGCTCCAGCCACGGCAGCAATACCGCAAGCTCCCGGCGGGCGCGCGCGATCAACTGCGCCGGGTCCTCTTCGGCGGCATCGGTGGCCAGATCCCCTCCCAGGTACCAGACCGGCCGCCCGTTGCGGTCGCGATGGGAGGACACCGTCAGGCGCGGAGACGGCCGGGCGCCCATGCAGTGACCGTAGAATGGCGCGTCGTAGTGGTGCCGCACCAGCACCTGTTGTAGCGGGCGGCGCTGCATGGCTGGCTGTTCGCAGCCGAGGGCGGCTATCAGGTTTGCGTTACCCGCGCCGGCCGTGAGCAGCAGCTGCTGCGGAACCACCGTGATCTCTCCCAGCAGCAGCGCGGCCCTTGCGCCCTGGCGCAGCAGCCGGGCCCGTTCCCAGTCGATACCGAAAACGGCCTCCCGCTGCCGCGAGGCCAGGGTGTATACCAGCGAGGGCACATCCACCACGAGGTCGGCGAGCCGGTAAACCCGGCCCCTGTAATCCGCTGACCGAAGTGGCGCGGGGTAGTCCTGCGGAGTCACTGTCTCGATGTGTCCGCGCAGGAACTTGCTCGCCAGCAGGGAGTTGAGCCGGGCCTGCAGACCGGGGCCGGACCACAGGAAAAAGTCCTCGCTCAACACTTTTACCCCCCGCAGGTCCACTTTGCCGCCGCCGGCCAGGCACTGGCGCCAGACCGCAGGCATGGCTGACAGGGTTTGCGCATCCCGCCCCCAGCTGCCCGCCAGGGCGTATTTCATCCCGCCGTGGATCATCCCCTGGGAGCCGATGGTCTGGTCGCTGCCAAGGGCTTTATGTTCGAACAGGGCGGCGCTGTAACCCCGATTGCGCAGCTGGTTGAGAGTCCACAGGCCGGCGATACCGCCGCCGATAATCGCGATGTCGATGTGTAACTCCCGACCGCTCATGCTTGCTGACCCCTGCCGAAAGCGGCAAGTGTACCCCAAGGGATAGCGCCGGTCTGTCTGGTGGCTGGCGGCACAACTGGCCTGACGTTATGCTGCGTCGGGTCGACCCTCGCCCCGGAGCCCCCATGCGCTTGCTCTACAGCGCCCTGTATTACTGCCTGCTGCCCCTGCTGGTGTTGCGCATGTGCTGGCGCTCGCTGCGGGACCCGGCCTACCGGCAGCGGCTGCCGGAGCGCTTCGGCTTGTTCGCGGCGCGGCGCGCAGGCCACTTGCCCGCCATCTGGGTGCACGCGGTCTCGGTGGGGGAGACCCTGGCGGCGGTGCCGCTGGTGCAAGCCCTGTTGCGCGACTACCCCGGCTACCCTGTGGTGGTGACGACGACCACCCCGACGGGCTCCGAGCGGGTTCGTGCGCTGTTTGGCGACAGGGTCTTCCACGTCTACGCCCCGTGGGACCTGCCGGGGCCGGTGCGCCGTTTTCTGCGACGTACCCGACCCGGGCTGCTGCTGATCATGGAAACCGAGTTATGGCCCAACATGCTGTATTACAGCCGGGCGGGCGATTGCGGGGTCATGCTGCTCAACGCGCGCATGTCCGCGCGTTCGGCGCGTGGCTATGCCCGGGTCGGGAGGCTGACGCGCCAGCTGCTGTCACAGCTCGATGTTGTGGCCTGCCAGACTTCCAGCGATGGTGAGCGCTTCCTGACATTGGGTCTGCCCGCCGCCTCGCTCGCGGTCACCGGCAATAGCAAGTTCGATCTGGCCCCGGCCGAAGAGCTGCGTGCCCAGGGGGTGCGACTGCGGCAGGTTTTAACCGCCGGGGGGCGCCCGGTGCTGGTCGCGGCCAGTACCCATGCGGGAGAGGAGGAGTTGATTCTGGCGGCCTGCCGCGAGGTTCGCCAGGCTCTCGGAGACTGCCTGCTGGTACTGGTGCCGCGCCATCCGCAGCGCTTTGAAGACGTCTACGGCCTATGCCGAAAACAGGGCTGGAATGTGCAGCGGCGCTCGGCGGGTGCCGACCTCGCCCCGGGGAGTGACATCCTGCTGGGGGACACCATGGGAGAGCTGCCATTGCTGTTGGCTGCTGCCACAGTGGCTATTTTCGGCGGCTCGTTGGTGGCGCGCGGCGGTCACAATGTCCTCGAGGCTGCGGTCTGGGGCGTGCCCATTATCACCGGCCCACATATGGAAAATTTCGTCGGGATAAGCGAGTTGTTGCGTAACGCTGGCGCAATGGTGCAGCTGGAAAGCCCCGCCGGGCTGGCTGCCGGCGTGTTGGAACTGCTGGCCGACCCCGAGCGCTGTGAGCGCATGGGCGCCGCGGGCCTGCAGGTGGTGGCCGAGAACCGCGGCGCCAGCGCGCGCCAGTTGGCCCTGGTTGCCCGTCGCCTGGAGAGTGGGCGAGCGCAGACGAGGTGAACGCCTCAGGTGACCCGGGGTTGGCAGACAGGCGATGTCAGGCGCACGACAATCCGTCGTGCGCCTGCGGCTGAGGTCTACTTGGTGGGTGTTGTTGCTGTTGCTGTTGTTGTTGGTGGTGTTGGCGCGGTCGGCGGCGGCGGAGGCAGCAGATAGGTATCGAGGGTGTAGATATCCTCGGGGCTCAGCAGACCCGCCTGCTCCTTCAATCGCATCATGTTGAGAATGTAGTCGTAACGGCTGTTGGCGTAGTCCCGCTGGGCGATGAACAGGGTGTTCTGGGAGTTCAGGACGTCCACCACGTTGCGGGTGCCCACTTCGTAACCCGCCTGTGTGGCATCGAGGGCGCTCTGGGATGACACGATACTCTTCTTGCGAGCTTCCACGCGGGACACGTCGCTGATGACCGTCATGTGCAGGGAGCGGGTACTGGTTACCGTGTTGCGCGTCAGGTTGATCAGGTTCTCCCTGGCGGCGTTGTATTCCTGCGCTGCCTGGCGGCGCTGGGCGCTGATCGCGCCGCCGCTGTACAGTGGCATTTCAACCCGCAGCATCCAGACATGCTGATCGAGGTCGTAATCAGGCGAGGTTTCAAACCCGGTGCTGGGCCTGACGTCCAGGTTTCCGTCGGCGCTGAAATCGGAGTACTCGTAACTACCGCTGACGATCGGTGCATGTTCCATCCGTTTGGACTGGGCGTTCTGCCGGGCCGCTTCCTCACCGTGACGGGCCGCGAGCAGGCTGAAGTTATTCTCCAGGGAGAAATCCACCCAGGCGGCGCGGTCAATCGGGTCCGGCAGCTTGAGTTCGAGGTCCTCCTTGAGCACGTTGAGGGTGCCGGGGTATTGGCCGGTGAGCACGGACAATCGCTCCATCGCCACCAACACGTTGTTCTCGTCCACTATACGGTTAACACGGGACAGGTCGAAGGCGGCCTGCGCTTCGTACACGTCGGTAATTGCGATCAGACCCACTTCAAAGCGCTGCTGGCTCTGCTCCAGTTGGCGCTCGAAGGCCCGTTCCTGTGCCTTTGACGCCGCCAGGTTGTCCTGGGCGCGCAGCACCAGCAGGTAGGCTTCGACTACCCGCACGATCAGGTTCTGCTGGTTGCCGGCGAAGGTAGCGGCCGCCTCCTTGCTGATCTCCTTGCCGGACTGGAAACTGAACCAGGCGGGCAGGTCGAACAGTGGCTGGTTGAGGGACAGGGTGTAGCCGTCCGTGGTGATGTCGGTATTGGTCAGGGTATCCAAAATGGGCAGGTCCGGGCTGTTGAAGTCCCGGCTCTGCGAGTTGCGGTCCGCATCGGAATCGGTATAGGAGTAGGATGCGCCCACCTGGGGCAACAGCGCCGCCCGGCTGAGTTCCTCGGTCTCCTTCCTGGCCAGGTACTGTGCCTGTTCGGTTTTCAGCTGGGCATCGTTCTCAAGAGCCAGTTCATATATGTCGCGCAGGGACTCTGCCTGCAAAAGGGCCGAACCGAGCAGGATGCCCGACGCCAACAACGTGGTTGCCGTTCGTTTCATGCCTTTGATTCCTTGAAATATCTGGTTGGTGAAAAGCAGAGAGATATTAGCAGTTTGCGAGGCCGGTTGCATTTATTGAAGCAGGAACGGAAATTGCCCGTCGATTGTGCCATTGTAAGTGATACACTCTGCTGGCATTGGCGCTTTCACAGGGATATGCCGACCGGGCCGTCGTATGCAAGAGATTGGTGGATGGTGTAGTTGAAATGATGTTGCAGCGGGCAAAAAAAAAGCCGTTCAAGTTTGATCTGGCTGAAATGCATGCGGTGTGCGAGGCTAATTACGCACGCCTGCTGCGGCTGTTTCCGGATTACGAAAACACCAACACCAGGAGTTTCTCCGTCGGTGACGCCAGGGTAATGCTGGAAGTTATCGAGCGCTGTCGCTACACCACCATTTTTCACCTGCTCCAGCATCACGCGCACGATCGCTGGCTGGGTCGCCTGCGCGTTGAGGTGCGGGCCTACCATGATGCGGGCATGCTTGAAGTGGGCATGTTCCAGTCTCATCGCAAGATCGCTGTTCGCTACCGCTACCCCAACGAGAGGATGTACCAGCAGGACGAGAAGTCGCAGCAGAATCGTTTCCTGGCGGACTGGTTCGAGCATTGTTTGCAGAACGGGCGCACCTGCCCCGATGCCGCTCATGCGAACGGTTTGTTCTGACCCTGTCACACGATCCGGCCCTCCATGTCTGCGTCCCGCTCCAGCACCCCCTCCCCCAGCCGCTCCGACGGCGCTTTGCGGGTAGTGCAGTTGACTGACACCCACCTGTGCAAACTGCAGGGGGGGACTTTACTGGGCATGGATACCGATCATTCGCTGCAGGCGGTGATCGATCTTGTCAAAAGGGAGCAGCCGGCCATAGACCTGTTGATAGGCACCGGCGACCTGTCTGACCAGGGCGCCCTGGAGGCCTATCAACGCCTGCAGGGCTATTTTGCCCAGCTCAGCGATACCTATTACTGGCTCACGGGCAATCACGATGACCGCGCCAATATGGTTAGCGTGGTCGACGACCCCTTGCGACTGTCCCGGGAGATAAGGCTGGGTCGCTGGCAGGTGCTGATGCTGGATTCGCAGGTGCCCGGCGAGGTTGGCGGTGAGCTGGGCCCGGTCGAGCTGGCGCGGCTGGAAGCCGCGCTGGGCGCCGCCGATGAAGAGTGTCTGTACACGCTGGTGTGTCTTCACCACCACCCGGTGGCAATCGGTTGCGAGTGGCTGGACGAGCAGATGGTCGCCGACGCGGCGGGCTTTTTCGCCGTGCTGGCCCGGTTCCCGCGCGTCCGGGGGGTGCTCTGGGGCCATGTGCACCAGCAGATCGATCGCCTTCACGGCGATATTCAGCTCATGGGCTCACCCTCCACCTGTGTGCAGTTCGCCCCCGGCAGTGTCGGTTTCAGGGCCGACCCGGCGCCCCCCGGCTATCGCTGGCTGGAACTGGGCCAGGACGGTACGCTGAACACCGGTGTATCGCGGGTCGACGGGGTGAAGTTCACCGTGGACCTCGACAGCGGCGGTTATCTCTAGCGCAGCGGGCGGCGGACCAAACACAGCAGTTGACGCAAATCCTTCGCCTAGCCCATCGCGCCCCGTTACAATACGGCGCTCAGTCACCACGCAGAGCACGCAGATAAGCCATCACCATGAGCAACTATACCGCTGAAGATATCGAAGTCCTTACCGGGCTTGAGCCCGTGCGCAAACGGCCGGGCATGTACACTGATACCTCCCGTCCCAATCACCTGGCGCAGGAAGTCATAGACAACAGCGTCGACGAGGCCCTGGCGGGGCATGCCAACCAGATCGACGTCATTCTGCATCGCAGTGGCGCCGTGACGGTTGCCGACAACGGCCGCGGTATGCCGGTAGACATCCATCCCGAACAGGGTGTGCCCGGAGTGGAGGTCATTCTCTGTACACTGCACGCCGGCGGTAAATTCTCCAACAAGAATTACCAGTTCAGCGGCGGTCTCCACGGCGTGGGGGTGTCGGTGGTCAACGCCCTGTCCAGCGATCTGGAAATTGTGATCCGGCGGGACGGCCAGGTGTACCGCATGACCTTTGCTGGCGGCAACAAGAAAACCGAGCTGGAAGTGATCGACAGCTGCGGCAAGCGCAATACCGGTACGGCGATTACTTTCCAGCCCGACGCGCGCTATTTCGACTCGATCAATTTCTCCGTGTCGCGCCTTCGCCATGTGCTGCGCGCCAAGGCGGTGCTGTGCCCCGGGCTGCGGGTGAAATTCACCGAGGAAAAAACCGGTGAGACCGATGAGTGGTACTACGAGGACGGGCTTCGGGATTACCTGGCCGACGCCACCATAGATTACCCGGTCATTCCCGAAAACCCCTATGTCGGCAGCTTCAGCGGCAGCAATGAGGCCGTGGACTGGGCCGTGCAATGGCTGCCCGAGGGCGGCGAAGTGATCGCCGAATCCTACGTCAACCTTATTCCCACCGTGCAGGGCGGCACCCATGTCAACGGCCTGCGGACAGGGCTGCTGGAGGCGATGCGAGATTTCTGTGAATTGCGCAGCCTGCTGCCGCGCGGCGTCAAGCTGGCGCCGGACGACATCTGGGATCGCTGTTGCTATGTGCTGTCCTCCAAGCTTGAGGACCCGCAATTTTCCGGCCAGACCAAGGAGCGCCTGTCATCGCGCGAGGCGGCTGCCTTTGTCTCAGGTGTGGCCAAGGACGCTTTCAGCCTGTGGCTGAACCAGCACACCGAGGAAGCGGAAAAGCTGGCCGAGCTGTGTATCAACAATGCCCAGAGCCGCTTGCGGTCGGCCAAGAAAGTCGTGCGCAAGCGAGTGACCACTGGTCCCGCGCTGCCCGGCAAGCTGGCGGACTGCTCCGGCGAGGACCCCACCCGCGGCGAACTGTTCCTGGTGGAAGGGGATTCCGCCGGCGGCTCCGCCAAACAGGCGCGGGACCGCGAATTCCAGGCCATCCTGCCGTTGCGCGGCAAGATCCTGAACACCTGGGAGGTGGACTCCCAGGAGATCCTGGCTTCGCAGGAAGTAAACAATATCTCGGTGGCAATGGGCGTCGACCCCGCCAGCGACGACCTGTCCGGCCTGCGTTACCACAAAATCTGTATCCTGGCCGATGCGGATTCCGACGGCCTCCACATCGCGACCCTAATTTGCGCATTGCTGGTGCGCCATTTCCGCCCGCTGGTGGCGGCCGGCCATGTTTTTGTCGCGATGCCGCCGCTTTACCGTATCGATATCGGCAAGGACGTGTACTACGCTCTGGATGAAGGCGAGAAACAGGGCGTGCTGGATCGTATCGAGGCGGAGAAGAAAAAAGGCAAGGTAAACGTGCAGCGTTTCAAGGGTCTGGGCGAGATGAATCCCCTGCAATTGCGTGAGACCACGATGGCGCCTGATACCCGGCGCCTGGTCCGCCTGGTACTTGATGCCGGCGACGGCACTAACCAGATGCTGGATATGTTGCTCGCGAAGAAACGGGCCGGTGATCGCAAGTCCTGGCTGGAGGAAAAAGGTGATCTGGCTGAGGTCGTAGCCTGAATCGTGGACACCGTAAACTGATGAGGATGAAACAATGAATATTGGTATTGGCCCGCTGGTTCGGGTATGCGCTGCTGTTGCGCTGCTGGTTCCCGCCGGCTCGGCCTGGGCCCAGTGGCAGCTGGACGGCGCGAATTCATCGCTGAACTTTATATCAATCAAGAACGACGCGGTGGCGGAGACACACAGCTTTGGCACCCTGTCCGGTTCTGTCACTGCCGCGGGCGCCGCGCAGTTGAGCATCGACCTGGGCAGTGTGGATACGCTGATCGAAGTGCGCGACGAGCGGATGCGGGAGATGCTGTTTGAAACCGTCAAGTTCCCCACGGCAAGCGCCAGTGCGGCCATCGCCCCGGCTATCCTGGCCGCCGTGGCAGCTGGCGATACCGTTGCAACCGACCTGACCTTCAAGTTGTCGTTGCACGGCATTGAGAAGTCAATCACTGTGCCGGTAGTGCTGATCGGGGAAGCCGCCGGCCAAATCAGGGTACTCACCGCCAGCCCGGTGATCGTCAACGCGGCGGATTTCGGGCTGGCCGAGGGTGTAGCTGCGCTGCAGGCTGTCGCCGGGCTGAACGCGATCAGCACGGCGGTGCCGGTCACGGTCAACCTGGTATTTGCGCCGGTTCAGTAGGCGCCGTCTACTTCAGCTGTTGCAGCAATTGCTGGTACGACTGGTTGCCGGGCGATATCCCGACCAGCGTTTGCGCGTAGCGCCTGGCCTGCTCGCGCAAGCCCAGCTCCGCCGAATAGTTGGTCAGTGCCAGCAGCACATCCTCGCTGCGCGGTAGCTGGCGCAGCAGTATCTGCAACTGGGCTATCGCCTGCTTCGGTTGTCCCAGGTCATGCAGCGCGATTGCGTAAACGAAGCGGTGCCGGCTGCCGTCTGTTTCAAGCTCCGCCGCCCGGCGTAGATAATCCAGCGCCTTGTCCGGAGTGCCGCTGCGGGTCTCCAGCAAACCCAGTGAATGCAGGGTCGGCCCGTTGTCCGGGGCAAACTCCAGCACCTTCAACATCAGCTCCCGCGCCTCGCCATCGCGGTTCTGGCCGCGCAGCAGATCGGCGAGATTGAGGTAGGCGGGCACCAGCTGGGGATTGAGCCGCAACGCTTCGCGGTAGGCTGCCTCGGCGGACTGCAGCTCTCCCCGCTCCAGATAAAATACGCCCAGTTGCAATTGCGTCTCCGGCATTTCGGCATGCAGTGTCAGTATGTCCAGGTACCACTTGTACAGGCTTTCCAACTCCGCGGCCTGGGCGGGAGTGACCTGGTCCAGTGGTACGCCGGCCAGGGATTGCGCAACCTCCATCCGCACGGTGGCAACCTGGTCATCCATCAGTGACTGCAGCAGCTGGTAGCGCTGGTTGAGGGGCAGGAAGCCCAGTGATCGCACGGCACTGGCGCGCAGGATGGGATCATCGTCGTACAGCACGCCGGTTACGGTCTGGATGGCCTCGCGGCCCCCGCCCTGGGCGACGGCTTCCATCGCGGTAGCGCGCCAGATAGGGGCCGCTGAGGGGTCGTTGGCCAGCGCGGCAAGCGTTGGCAAAACACTGCGATCACCCAGGTCGAAGCGCTGGAAAGCGCGGGCGAAATGGGTGCCGGTGTCCCTGAACTGGACGCCCCAGTCGCGCAGGCTGTTCACCGACCACTCGGCATTTTTGTCCACATGGCAGCTGTTGCAGGCGTTGGGCGTGCCCATCACCACGCTGAGGTCCGGGCGCGGAATGCGCATACTGTGGTCGCGACGCGGGTCTACCCCCATGTAGGTGGTTTCCGGCATATGGCAGTTGGCGCACAGGGCGCCACTGGATTGCGCCGGGTGGTGGTGGTGTTCAGGGGTGTCATAGCTCTGCGGCTGGTGGCACTGGGCGCAGACTTCGTTGCCCGGGGCGCGCAGCGCCAGACTGTGAGGCTCATGGCAATTGCTGCAGACCACACCCTGCTGGTGCATTTTGCTCTGCAGGAATGAACCGTATACGTAGTCTTCATCCAGCACCTGGCCGTCGTAGTGATACAGCGGCGGCTGCGGCAACGCCACGCGGTGTGTGGCCAGCAGGTCGGCCCCGTAGTGGTATTCCCCAAGGGTGCCGCGGCGCGAGTGGCAGCGACCGCAGCTGTCCACCTGGGCGCGGGAATCCAGCGGCGTGCTGCGCCTGGCAATGGCCTCACCCTCGGTCCAGGCCCACTCGCCGCGCTGGGCCAGCGCAGTGGGAAAGCCGCCGTTGGCGGCGCCCTTGAGCTTGTTGGCGGCAGCCAGTTCGAGGTGTTTCTCGCCCGGCCCATGGCAGGCTTCGCAACCCACGTTGATCTCCTCGAAAGTGGTGGCGAAGGAATGATCCGCGGCGTTGTAGTTCTTTTCGAGGTCGGTGCTGTGGCACTCGGCGCAGCGGCTGTTCCAGTTTTGGTAGGGTCCGGTCCAGTGCAGGGGATCCTTGAAATCGATGACATCATCGGGGTAGAGGTGGTACCAGCGCTGGCCGCCCTCGGCGGCGGGCCGCGCGTCCCAGGCGATGGAGAGGGCCTGCAGACGCCCGCGCGACAGCGGCAACAGGTATTGCTGCAGGGGGTAGACGCCGAACACATATTTGACGGTGAAATCGGCGAGCTTGCCGTCCTCGCCATCGGTGCGCACCTTGAACTCATCGCCCTCCCGGAAGAAGCGGGTAGTCGTCCCGTTGTAGGTAAAAGTAGCATCGTTGAAATCACCGAGCACGGTGTCCGCAGTGGGCAACTGCATGGCGAGGTCGTGATGGGACCCTTCCCAATTCGTGAATTCAGTGGCATGGCAACTCTTGCAGGCCTCGCTGCCGGTAAACGCGTGACTGGCGCCACTGAACAACGCTAAAACTAGAACCATAAATCCTGGGAACATGGGTCGAAGACATCCCTGCGGGCAAAAAGGAGGTCACACAGTACATTATCTGCCGGGAATGCCCAAGACCCGCAAGCCGCCTCCCCTGCAGCCCTTTAGTGTTATGGACAGCGCTAAAAACCCTGCTTATGATGATTTTGCTGGCGGGGGTTTACCCCGGCCGAACCTATCTGCAAGGGAAGACGGGACTGCGATGAAACTGGGTATTTTGAAGACTGATACGGTGCGCCCGGAGTGGGTTCCGGATTTCGGGGAGTATCCCGACATGTTTATCCGCTTGCTGAGCCGGGCCGACCCCGGCATGGAGTTCCGGGTTTACGATGTGGAACAGGGAGAGTACCCGCAGGACATCGACGAGGTGGACGCGTACCTGATCACCGGGAGCAAATCCAGCGTCTATGATGACAAGCCCTGGATTGCCACCCTGATGGATTTCGTTCGCGAACTGGACCGCCGCCGCAAGAAGCTGGTGGGCATCTGTTTCGGCCACCAGCTGGTGGCCCAGGCCCTTGGTGGCAAAACAGAGAAATCCGACAAGGGCTGGGGGGTGGGACTGCAAACCTATCGCTTCAACCAGGCGCCGGCGTGGCACGACAACGGCGAGCTGGATTTCGGCATTCTCGCCAGCCACCAGGACCAGGTGGTCAGCAACGCCGCCAATGCGCGGGTGCTGGCGAGCAGTGAATTTTGCGAAAACGCGGTGTGCCAGATAGGCGATCACATCCTGACTTTCCAGGGGCACCCCGAGTTTGTGCCGGAGTATTCCCGGGAAATTATGCAGTTTCGGCGCGAAATGATCGGTGAGGAGACCTACAGTAGCGGGATGGCCTCACTGGCCGTAGCTCCCGAGCAGGAGCGTGTGGCGCGCTGGATTGCCAATTTTCTCAACCAGGCTCCGGCGCAAACGGAACGCCTGTCGGCCTGAGTTATTGCCCGCGGGTGCGCGCCTGCATCGCATCCAGGTATTCGTCCAGTTCCTGCTCATTGGCGAATACAGCCATATCCGGCAGCGCCTTGAGTATCTCGAATACCTTGTCGATATGCGGCTTGCGATTGGCCGCCGCCATGCGCCGCCCGCCGGCCTTGGCCTGCTTGGCGCCCTTGAAGATAACCCGCAAACCGGCGGAGCTGATGTAATCCAGGTCTTTCATATCCAGCACGATCAGTTGCTGTTCGCCGTCCAGCACCGCCATCAGCCGCTTCTCGAAGTCCGGCGCGGTATCCGTGTTCAGCGCGCCCGCCAGTGCTACGCGAACCACGGAGTTCATATCATCGACGGTGACTGTGGTGGTCAATTCCATAACAGGTACTCTCGCTCGTTTGTGCCGGCAAAAGCGGGTTTACCCCGGCGCTCGCTGCAGCAGCTTGGTGATTCGCAGTATATTGCAGCCATCTTCCCGGCGATAGCTTTGGCGGTCGCTGAGGGCCGTGATCAGGTGTAGTCCCAGGCCGCCAACATCGGCCTCTTCAATCGTGGCGCCCAACTCTGCCCGCCGCGCCCCTGTCAGGGGGTCGAACGCAATGCCGGCATCGCGCACCTCGATCTCGATACGCTCGGCGGTTGCCTGCAGGCTAATCTCAATACTTGCACCGGCGGGAAGACAGGCATACTTGTCCACATTCGATACAATTTCTTCGGTCAGCAGTTTCAGGTCGCCCAGCAGCTTGTGCGGCAGTTGTCGCTGGGCCAGTTCCTCCAGCAGCCAGCTTTCGACCCGCTTGGTAAGCCTTGGTCCCAGGGCAAAGCGTTCGCTGGCGTGCAGGTCGGCTTCCGCGCCGGGACAGATGTCCAGCAGCAGCAGGCAGATGTCATCGGACTGTGGCCGCTCACCCGCGAACGCGCCGAGAATATCAAACAGGCTGTCACCCGCTTCCGTGATCGGCAGGGCGCGACTGGCCAGCAAAGCCTGGTTGAATCGATCGATGCCGAACATCTCGTCCTGCAGGTTGAAGGCCTCGTCGATGCCATCGGTGAACATGGCGAGTCGATCACCCGCCCGCAACTGCACGGAATTGACCGGGAATACCTGGTCTGGCGCCAGTCCCAGGGCGGGACCGCTCTCCTGTGCGAGCGAGGTCACGCCGTGGCCCCGGGCCAGGCTCGGGGCGGTGTGGCCTGCGCTGCTGAAGCGCAGTTCGAGACTGTCCAGGTTCAGCAAGCCCATGAACAGCGTGACGAACATGCAGTTGTCGTTGCCGCTGGTCAGCACATCGTTGAGTCTGTTCATGGCCGCTGCCGGGTCCGCCGCGGTAACCGCCAGTTGCTGGATGAGGCTGATAGCCCTGGCCATGAACATCGCGGCGGGTATGCCCTTGTCGGACACGTCTCCCACCGCGATGAAGAGGAACCTGTCCCGGCGATAATAGCTGTAGAGGTCGCCCCCCACCGAGCGCGCCGGTGCTACCCTGGCCCACAGCCCGTAAGTCTCGTCCTGCTCGTTGGCCATGCCGCCGTGGGGCAACATCGCCATCTGGATTTCCCTGGCGGCTCCCAGTTCGCCCTGCAATCGGCTGCGCCTGGCGGTGGCGGCCTCCAGATCAGTGATATATGACTTCAGGTCCTTTTTCATGGCTCCGAAGGACTGGATCAGCCGCGCCACCTCGTCGTCGCCTTGCGCCTGTGGCAGCGGCGCATCCAGGTCGCCCTGTGCTATCCGGTCGCTTGCCTGCGCCAGAGCCGTAAGTGGCCGGGTGAGCCTGCGGGTGACGATGGCTACCGAGATCGCTAGCAGCAACAGGGTCAGCAGGCTGGTCAGCGCTATCTTGAGTTCGAACGCGCGCAGGGGCGCGGTCATTTCATCCTCTGAGTAGATCACACCCACAGGCCACCCCGTGGGTTCCAGCAAGCCCAATCGCATCACGCAGCGGCCCGGTACGTGGGCACATTGGTGCTGCCGGGTAATCACCTCGCCGCTGAGAGCCGCCGCGAACATCTCCTGCAATGTCGCTTTGTTCGTGTCCTCGATGATCGCGTCCGAAAAATGCCGCATAACATTGGCCGGATTGCGACTGCTCAGGACGATACCGTTGCGGCTGAGCAGGACGCCAAAACCATTGCCGCCCAGGCGCAGGCGCTGCAGGTAGTGGTGCAGTTCCGTCAGGGCGACATCCGCGGTCAACACCGCGTAGAGAAAACGAGTACCTGTCGCGTCTGTGCGATACACCGGCACCGCGAAGGTGGTCATGAGCACGCGACCGCCAGTTTCGTCAAAGTAGGGCTCTACCCACAGGGGTTTTCCGGCTGCCACGGTATCCGTATACCATTTTTGCTGCTGGTAGTTATTTTCGGCGACGGCGAGGTCGGCATATGCCAGTTTGCCGTTGTGGCGGTAGTAGTACGGGGCGAAACCCAGAGACCTGCCCTGTGCGTCGGGTGGCTGCGCCAGGGCGATAGTCGCGCCAAAAATGGCGCCATTGACTTCGACCACATCGCGCAGCATCTGCTGGAGGCCCTCCTGGCTGTACTCTCTTTGCTGGAGCACGCGGGCCAGCAGCAAGGTGGCGCTCTCAATGCTGTCGAGCCAATTTTCCATGTCGATTATCGCGGCGCGGACGGTGTCGTCGGACTCGCGCTGCAGGCGGCCCAGGAGTTCGTCCCGCGACAGGCGGTAATCCAGCAGCATGCCCAGCCCTATAATTATGCCGGCACACAGTGTCAGCACAGTGATCAGCCGTGTGGTAATGCTGCCGCCGCGGCGCATGCCCTGTGAGGGTCGCGCGCCGATTACCAGCTGCCTGTGTTCGCCATGGACTGCCAGGGCTCTTGTGGGGGCAGGGCATCGCCCGCCTGCAGCAATTCGATGGAGATGCCGTCGGGCGACCGGATGAATGCCATATGGCCGTCCCGGGGCGGCCGGTTTATGGTGACGCCCTTGTCCATCAGCTGTTGGCAGAGGGCGTAGATGTCGTCCACCCGGTAGGCGAGATGGCCGAAGTTGCGGCCGCCGTCATACTCCTGCGGGTCCCAGTTCCAGGTAATTTCCAGCAGCGGACTGGCGCCCTCGCTGGCGCGCTCGACATCCTCGGGCGCCGCCAGAAATACCAGGGAAAAGCGCCCCTGCTCGCTGTCGTAGCGATTGACCTGCACCAGTCCCAGCTTGTTGCAGTAGAAGTCCAGGCTTGCGTCCAGGTCGCTGGCGCGAACCATAGTGTGCAGGTATTTCATAGGCGGTGTCCGTTCTTGCGATCAGTGCTCGTTTGTCCGGAGCGCGCCGCGTGCGACGTGAACCGGTCCCGCCGCTATGGTAGGAGTGTGCAGCCGATGGTACAAGAGCGGAGGGGCCTCCTGCCGCGAGGCTCAGCTGCGCGGCGCTTGCGCCGCCTCCCTGCCCGCCATGCGACCTGAAAACGTGGCGTCCCCGACCGACATGCCGCTGCTGTAGCCCTCGGCACGACGCACCACGCCGCAGGCGGTGCGACCGGCGGCGTAAAGGCCCGGTACTACTTCGCCCTGGGTATTGAGCACCTGACCGGTGGGCCGTGTATCGAGTCCACCGAGAGTGAAGTAGGGCAAGAAGGCACCGCGGCCCGGGGTGATGTCCAGTGCTACAAGCGGCGGTTCCAGTGCGGTGAGCCATTCGCCTGCCTTATGGTAGAGGGTATCCTCGCCGCGGGCGCAGTCTTCGTTGTAGACCTTGATGGTGTGCTGGAGGCTGCCTGCGCGCAGGCCCAGTTCTTCTTCCAGCTCCGCGACTGTCTCGCCTGTACCCGCCACCGGAGCGCCCAGGTAACTGACCTTCTCGTAGTCTCCGTACTGCGCGACCGTGACGATAAAGTACATGCGTTCTGCCGGCTGGCGCAGCACGAAAGCGCCCAGTCTGCCGTGATATACGTCCTCGTTGATAAAGCGCTGCCCCTTGTCGTTGACCACGATGCCCCGTGTCATATCCGCCGGCGGGTAATAGGGCAGGCTGATAAAACCCTCGTGCATATTGATTGCGGCGCCACCGACCGCCATGCCCATCAGGATGCCGGTGCCGGTATCGCCCGGGTTGCCGATGGGGGTGTTGCCCGCCGTCAGCATGGGGGCGTATTTGCGCACCATGTCCTCGTTCATTACAAAGCCGCCCGCGCACAGAATAACGCCCTGGCGGGCGCGGACATTCAGCTCGTGCTGATCCTGGCGCACTACCAGTCCCGCTACCGCCCCGTCGTCATCCACAATGAGGGTGAGTGCCCGGGTCTCATATTCCACGGTGATAGCATCGCGTCTGGCGACATTTTCCAGCAGTATTTTCATCAGCAGCGGGCCGCCGTTATCGCCTTCCACCTGCAGATTGTGGCCGCGGGGGCAGGGCTTCGCATGCTGGGCAAAGGGCCAGGCTTTCTCACTGCCGGTGTACAGCAGGCAGTCGTCGGTGAGGCACATAATGGCCCGCTCCTCGTGGAAGCTGTCCTTGAAAGGCACGCCGATGTCCACCAGCCACTGGAAATGCCCGCTGCTTTGTTCGCAATAGTTGCGGATCTTGGCCTCGTCCGCCTGGGGTCCGGCAGCCATCATCATGTAGGTGACCATGTCCTCGGTGCTGTCCTCGAAGCCGCAGGCCTGTTGTACCCGGGTGCCGCCGCTGCCGCCCATGTATATCTCGGCGCTGGAAAGCGCGGTGGAACCGCCCCCGGCGCTGGCCACTTCAAAGACGATCACCTCGGCCCCGCCGTCAGCAGCTTCGATGGCGGCGCAGCCCCCGGCCCCGCCCAGGCCGACGATGGCGACATCGGTTTCCCTGTCCCACTGTTTTACATCACTCAGTTTGCGCGGCCTGGAAGGGTCGGTTTTGGCGCTGTCAGTCATGGGCATAAACCTCGTCTGCCGGGGCTGGCATTGCGCCCGGCGGTAATGATTTGAAGAACAGGAAATTAAATCGGTTTCATCGTCGTGAAACAACGCGACACGACTACAGTCAGCTCAATAAGTTGTACGTCTGGACTCTTTCACCTGGCAATGAATGATCGGGACGGGAACAGAAGCGTACTTAAGCAGGACACTGGTACCGGGCGCGAGAGGAGACTAGGCTATTGGGTAGGTCGGCGCCATTCCACCACATCCTGCGGGTGCCGCTCGGCTGGATCCGCAAAGGAGAACAGCATTGGAACATCAGCACCGAACCGAAGACTCCCAGGTTTCGTTGACCGACCCCGTGTGTGGCATGAAGGTCTCGGAACAGTCAACGCACCAGTACCAGTTCGAGGACACGACCTACTATTTTTGCAGCGCGGGCTGCCAGGGGAAATTCCGTGCGGATGCGCACAAATACCTCCACCCGGCCCCGTCGGAACCGGCGCTGGCGGGAGCCCAATACAGTTGCCCCATGCATCCCGAGGTGCTGCAGACAGGGCCGGGAAGTTGCCCCAAGTGCGGGATGGCGCTGGAACCGGTGATGCCTTCGCTGGAGGAGCAGGGCAACCCCGAACTGGATGACTTTCGGCGCCGTTTCTGGTGGACCCTGCCGCTGACGGTTCTGGTGGCGGTAATTGCCATGTCCGGGGGCGTATTCGACAGCCTGCTGGGGGAGGCCAGGGACTGGGTGGAGTTTGCGCTGGCCACCCCGGTGGTGCTGTGGGCGGGACTGCCGTTTTTCCAGCGCTGGGCACAATCCATAAAGAATCGCCAGCCGAATATGTGGACCCTTATTGGCACCGGCACCGGTGCCGCATGGCTTTACAGCGTTTTCGCCACGGCTGCACCTGGCAGTTTCCCCGACTCTTTCCGGGTGGCGGGACAGGTGGCGGTATATTTCGAGGCATCGGCAGTGATTATCTCCCTGACCCTGCTGGGCCAGATATTCGAACTCAGGGCGCGCTCAGAGACGGGCGCGGCCATCCGGGCGCTGCTGGGCCTGGCGCCAAAGACCGCCAGGCGCATAGGAGAGGACGGCACGGAAGAAGATATTCCACTCACCCATGTCCATCCTGGCGATCGGTTGCGCGTGCGCCCGGGTGAAAAGGTGCCGGTGGACGGTGTGGTGCTGGACGGTGGCAGCGCGGTCGATGAATCAATGCTCACCGGTGAGCCGATGCCGGTGAGCAAGGGACCGGGGGACGCGCTGATCGGCGCCTCACTCAATACCAGCGGCGCGCTGGTGATGCGCGCGGAAAAAGTGGGTTCGGCGACCGTACTCGCCCAGATCGTGCAGTTGGTGACCAACGCCCAGCGGTCGAAGGCGCCGATGCAACGCATGGCGGACCAGGTGGCGGGTTATTTCGTGATCATCGTCATTTCCATCGCCGTGCTGACGTTTCTGCTGTGGGGCCTGTTCGGGCCAGAGCCCAGCTGGGTTTTCGGCATGATCAACGCCGTTGCGGTGCTGATCATCGCCTGCCCCTGTGCCCTGGGCCTGGCTACGCCCATGTCGGTCATGGTCGCCACCGGCAACGCCGCCGCCCAGGGCATTCTTTTCAGGGACGCGGCCGCGATCGAACACTTGCGCCAGGTAGACACCCTGGTAGTTGACAAGACCGGCACTCTGACGGAGGGCAAACCGGCCTTTTCTGCCGTAATTTCCGCTGGTGAACCGGGCGCTGACGAGGTGCTGCGTATTGCCGCCAGTCTCGACCAGGGCAGCGAGCATCCGCTGGCGCAGGCTATCGTGGCCGAGGCCAGGCGGCGACAGTTGCCGCTGGCAGCGGTCGTCGACTTTGAATCCGCGTCCGGTATCGGCGTGCGGGGAGTGGTGGCTGAAGAGGCGGTTGCACTGGGCAATACTGCCTTGATGGACGAGCTGGGTGTGGACTGGCACGGCATGTTAAGCGACGCGGAAAAATTGCGCGCAACGGGCGCCAGCGTGATGTACCTGGCAGTGGGCGGGCGCCTGGCCGGGCTGCTGGCGGTAGCCGATCCGGTAAAGGCTTCTACTCCCGAGGCGCTTGCCACTTTGCGGAACAGCGGCCTGCATATTGTGATGGCAACAGGAGATGGGCTCACCACCGCGAAAGCAGTGGCTGGCGAACTGGGTATCGATGAGTTTCACGGTGAGGTGCGGCCCGCGGATAAAGACGAACTCGTTGCCGCGCTGCAAGCGCGTGGACACCGCGTGGCAATGGCTGGCGATGGTATCAACGATGCACCGGCCCTGGCGCGGGCCGATGTCGGTATCGCCATGGGCACGGGCACTGACGTGGCTATGAGCAGTGCGCAATTAACCCTGGTGAAAGGTGATCTGCGCGGTATTGCCGCCGCGCGCGAGATATCGGTCGACACGGTTCGCAACATGCGCCAGAACCTGCTATTCGCGTTTTTTTACAACGGCCTGGGTATACCGCTGGCCGCCGGCGTGCTGTACCCGTTCACCGGCCTGCTGCTCTCGCCCATGATTGCCGCGGCAGCGATGAGTATGAGTTCGCTGTCCGTCGTGGCCAACGCCCTGCGCCTGCGCAGGCGGCGCTGAACCGCCGCCACGGTCGGGTTGCTGTCAGTGAAGCGCCAGTGGGGGTACAATCCCCGCCTTTTTCCGGAGTCAGTGATAGCTTATGTGGTTCAAGAATATCCGTGCGTATCGCCTTACCAGTCCTTTCACGCAGTCGCCCGAACAACTGGGCGAGCTGCTGGCCCCGCAGGCCTTCGTACCCTGCGCCAAATCACAGGCCCTGGCCATCGGTTGGGTGTCGCCGCTGGGTGATTCCCCGCAGGGTGAAGAGCGCGGTGAGCTGGTACACGCCGCGGCAGGGCGGATACTGATAAAAATGAAGCGGGAGGAAAAACTGCTGCCCTCTACCGTTGTGCGGGAGATGGTGGAGGAAAAAGTTGCGGATATCGAGGCAAACCAGGCCCGCAAGGTGTACCGCAAAGAGCGTCTCAACCTGAAAGATGAAATTGTCCAGGACTGCCTGCCGCGGGCTTTCAGTCGATCGGCCAGCGTTTTTGCCTACATCGACACCAGAACCAATTGGATTTTTGTGGATGCCGCCAGCGCCAACCGGGCTGAAGAGCTGCTCAACCTGCTGCGCGAATGTATTGGCAGCTTCCCCGTGCTGCTGCCGCAGGTAAACAACGCGCCGGTCGCGGTGATGACAAACTGGCTGCTGCATCGCAACCTGCCGGAGGATTTTGAACTCGGGACCGAGTGCGAACTGCGGGAACCGGGAGAGGAGGGCGGCGTGGTGCGTTGCCGCGGCGTTGATTTGCTCAGTGAAGAAGTAGAAACTCATTTGCATGCGGGCAAACAGGTAGCGCGCATCTCACTGGGCTGGGACGAGCGCCTGCAGCTGGTATTGGCGGAGGACTTGTGCCTGCGACGTCTCAAGTTTGCGGATGAGCTGATGAAGGAAAACGAGGATCTCCCCGAGGGCGATAGTGCCGCGCGCATCGATGCGGATTTTGCCCTGATGGCCGACGCGGTTGGCAGTTTGCAGGAACGTGTCCTCAGCTTGTTCGGCGGCGAGGCGGAGTAAGCATCCGCCATGAGTTCCCGCTCTGATACCCACAATTATCGAGCACTGTTTCTCAACGACGTGCCGATGATGGATATGCGGGCTCCGGCGGAGTTCTTTCACGGGGCATTCCCCTGCGCGCGCAGCCTGCCGCTGATGACCGACGAAGAGCGGGCACAGGTGGGTAGATGTTACAAACAGCATGGCCAGGACGCCGCGATCAAACTTGGCCATCAGCTGGTTTCGGGCGAATGCAAGGCCGAGCGCCTGGCTCGCTGGAGCGAGTTTGCCCGCCAGCATCCCGAGGGCTATCTCTACTGTTTCCGCGGCGGGTTGCGTTCGCAGACGGTGCAGCGATGGCTGCGGGATGAGGGCATTGATTATCCGCTGGTCGCAGGTGGCTACAAGGCCATGCGCCGCTTCTTGCTGGATGAGCTGGAACGCTCACTGGCCTGGGCTGACATGGTCCTGATCAGTGGTAAAACCGGCACCGGCAAAACCCGCGTGATACAGCGATTGGAGCGGAGCCTGGACCTGGAGGGAATGGCCAATCATCGCGGTTCCACTTTCGGCCAGCTGCCGGATCCCCAGCCCAGCCAGATTGATTTTGAAAACTCCCTGAGCATAGCGCTGCTCAAGTTGCTTGCGGGCCGGCATTCCCGGGTTTTCCTGGAAGATGAGGGTCGCTTGATCGGCCGCCTGAACCTGCCTGAATCACTGCGTGAGCGCATGGCCCAAAGCCCCATGGCAGTGGTGGAGCAGAGCCTGTCCGAGCGGGTGGACGTGATCATCGAGGATTACGTCGTTGACCTGGGCCAGCGTTACGCGGCTCGCCATGGCGAGAATGGCGCGGCCCTGCATCGCGGGAAACTGCAGGATGACCTGGATCGCATCCGCAAGCGCCTTGGGGGTGAACGTCACCAGCGGGTAAGTGACAGTTTGACTGCCGCGTTCGCCGCCCAGCAGGACCACGGCGACCTGAGCGGACACCGGGAGTGGATCACCATCCTGCTGGAACAGTATTACGACCCGATGTACGAGTACCAGTTGGACCAGCGTTCCGGGGCGGTTCTGTTCCGGGGCTGCCGCGATGCCGTGGTCGAGTGGTCGGCGGGGGCCCGCTGAGTCGTGCTTGGCGCTCCCGCGTTCGGCAAGGATCTGGTATTTGTGGGTGGCGGCCACAGCCATGCGTTGGCGTTGCGCATGCTCGCCATGCGCCCGCTCGCCGGCTTGCGTATCACCCTGGTGTCTCCCGCCAGCCACACACCCTACTCGGGTATGCTGCCCGGCCTGGTGGCGGGCCACTACAGTTTTGAGCAGACCCACATCGACCTCGCCCGCCTGTGCCAGTGGGCGGGTGTGCGCTTTATTGCCGGGGAGGCGACGGCGATCGATCCGCAGGCACGGCGCCTGGCGCTCGCGGATCGACCGGATATCGAATACGACCTTGTCAGTATTGATATCGGCTCCCAACCGGAACTGGATTCAGTGCCGGGGGCGCGAGCCCATGCAGTGCCTGTCAAGCCCGTGGCTGGCCTGTGGCAGCGCTGGCATGATCTGCTGGGACGGTTGGCGGCGTTACCGACGGGTACACGCCATCGTATCGCGCTGGTGGGTGGTGGCGCTGGCAGCGTGGAGTTGGCCCTGGCCATGGCCCACCGGCTGGCCTCGGAGCCGGTGAATATTGAGCTCTGGTGCGGCGCGCCGCAGATACTGCAAGGCTATAACGCCCGGGCCCGTGGCGCCGCAATGGCCGCGCTGGCACGGCACGGCGTCGCGCTGACGGTGGATGCCCGGGTGGCGCGGGTGGAGGCAGGCCGTCTGCTGCTCGATGACGGCCGCGAAGCCGCCTTCGATGAGCTGTTCTGGTGTACCGGCGCAGCGGCGGCGCCCTGGATTGCTGCCAGTGGCCTGCCGGTGGACGAGCGCGGTTTTCTGGCGGTGACTGACAGTCTGCAGTCGACGGCGGACGCGCGTGTATTCGGTGCCGGCGATATCGCCACCCAGCTCAACCACCCTCGCCCCAAAGCCGGTGTCTACGCGGTACGCCAGGCGCCGGTGCTGGCGCACAACCTGCGCGCGGCCCTGCTCGGCAAGCCCCTGCGGCAGCACCGGCCGCAGCAGCGCTTCCTGTCGCTGGTCTCACTGGGCGACCGGCAGGCGGCGGCAGACAAGGGACCCTTCAGCGCCAGTGGCCACTGGGTCTGGCGCTGGAAAGACTCCATTGACCGCCAGTTTATGGCCCGCTTTGAGACGCTGCCCGCGCACATGCCCCGGGGAGATTGGGGCAACGTGGGGGATCAGCCGGCGCAGGCCCCCTGCGGCGGCTGTGGTGCCAAGGTGGGCGCCGACCCGCTGGCCCGCGCCCTGGCGGAACTGGCCCGGTCGTTCCCCGGGAGTTGTCCCCCGGCCGGTACCGCCGATGATACCGCTCCCGTCCCCGGCAGTGGCACCACCCCGGTGGTACAGAGCCTCGATATGCTGCGGGGCCTGGTGGCCGATCCCTGGTTGATGGGCCGTATTGCCGCCAACCACGCTCTCAGTGACCTTTATGCCAGCGCGGCCAGGCCGCTGTCCGCCCTGGCCGCGATCACCCTGCCCTTTGCCAGCCCCCCGATTCTGCAGCGGGAGTTGCAGCAGTTACTGGCGGGTGCGCTACGGGAGTTTGCCAGGGTTGGCTGCCTGTTGGCGGGCGGGCATAGCATGCAGGGGCAGGAGTTGAATATCGGTTTCGTGGTGAACGGCGTCGCCATGGCAAGCGACGGCCGCTTTCTCGCAAAGCGGGGCCTGGCGGTCGGGGATCAGCTGATCCTGGCCAAGCCCCTGGGTACCGGCGTCCTCTTTGCCGCCCATATGCAGTTGGCGGCGGATGGCCGTGATATCGGTGCTGCCATTGATTCGATGCTTGTCAGTAACCGTCTGGCAGCGGAGTTAGCGCTTGCTCACGGTGCCAGTGCGGTTACCGATGTCACCGGCTTTGGCCTGCTCGGGCACCTGTTGGAGATGCTGGGCCAGGACCGCGGCGCCAGGCTGCGGCTGGCTGACCTGCCCTTGCTGGAAGGCGCCGAAAGGCACCTGTGCGAGGGGGTGCGCAGCAGTATGCATCCCGCCAACGCGGAGGCCCGCGCCAACCTGGTGTTGGCCGATTCCGTGGATGAAAGCCTGCTGCAGATAATATTCGACCCCCAGACCAGCGGTGGCCTGTTGCTGGGCGTTCCGCGGGAGCGGGCGGCGAAATTGCTGGACGCGTTGCTTGCCAACGGTTACCCGGGGGCCAGGGTCATTGGCGAGGTGATCGCAAAGGATGCCGCCGCACCCGAGGCAGTGACTATCTGCTGAGGGTGGCGGTGGCGTTTGAGATCATGCGGCCCCAGCTGTCTGGGTACTAGCTCGCGGCCTGCCGCTCCGCGCTGGTCTCGCGCTGGCTGATCTTGACCGGCTGGCCTTCTCGCAGGCGTTCGGCGCCGCGCACGACGACCAGGGTGCCGGGTTCCAGTTCGCCCTGTACCGCCACATCCGAGCCGTGCCCGGGACCGGTGATCACCGGCACCTTGATGGCTGTCTGGTCCGCTGACAATGTGTACACGAAGACCTCGTTGTCGCGCAGCACCAGGGCGTCCCGGGGTACCGAGATGCCGGTTGCCACCAGGCTGTCGGCCAGTTCAACGGTCACCGCTTCACCGATATACCAGTGTCCGGGCTCGAGGGTCAGGCGCAGCTCCATCATTCGGGACACGCTGTCCCCGACCGGCACGATTGCCCGGATCTCTGCCGTGATATTCTCGCCGCCGCCCTGTACCGGTACCCGGGTGTTCGGCTGGTTGAAGCGCGCAGCCCTTAGCGGCGCGTTTACACTTATCTCCAGTGACTCGGTGTCAACCAGCCGGAGCAGGGGGTCGCCGGGCTGGGTGTATTCGCCGACGTCTGCCTCCCGGCTCACCACCACCCCTGAGAACGGTGCCCGCACTCGTGCGCGGCCCAGGTCGTAAACCGTGCGGTCGCGGTCGACCTCAGCGATACGCTGTTCCTGCAGCAACATCTGCAAGCGTGATTGAACCTCGTCCAGACCGGACTGTGAGGTATTGTTTTGCTGCGCCAGTCGCTCCAGCCGGGCCATTTGCCGCTGGTTGTACTCTATATCGGCCTTGAGGCGCTCAATCTCGGCCCAGTCGTTACGCAGCTGCAATTGCAGCAGATGGTCATCGATGATCGCCAGCGGTTCGCCCTTGGCGATGTGGTCACCAACTTCCGCGACCCACACCAGGGAGCCGCTGACTTCGGCGGATATCTGCGCATCCTGCTTGCTGATCACTGTTCCGGGCAGGCTGATTATCGCCGCGCCCCTGCCCTCGCTTACCCGGGCCACCTCGACCACGGCCGGTGGTGCCTGGGTCTCCCCGAGGGCGGAGTTGCCCGCCAGGCCCAGGGTCATCAAGGCAAAGGTGACAGCGCCGACATACTTCATGTTGTGTCCTTGTTTCATCTTCAGGCGGCGGACTTCAGGGCATCGGCTGAATCACGACCGGCGCTCACGCCAGTTGCCCCCGCGCTCTCCCCCATGCGCAGCAAGCAGGGCAGCAGCACCAGGGTAAAGACGGTGCTGACACACATGCCGCCGACGATAACCCCGGCCAGCCCCCGGTAAATCACACTGCCCGCGCCGGGTAGCAGCAACAGGGGAAGCATACCGAAAATACTGGTGAGTGTGCTCATAAAAATCGGCCGCAGCCGGGTTTGCAGGGCCTGCTCGACAGCCTGCTCCCGGCCCAGCCCCTCACGCTCCGCGGTGCGGGTCTGGTGCACCAGCAAGATGGCGTTGTTCACCACCAGTCCCAGCAGGATCACGAAACCTATCATGGTCAGCAGGTCAAGCGGCTGGAATGTCACCAGGTTGAGCAGTCTCAGGGCGACCACTCCGCCGACCATGGCCAGGGGCATGGCCGTGACCACCATGGCGCTGTCTCGCGGCGAGCGAAACAGTGCCGCCATCAGCAGGAACAGCACGATCATCGCCAGCGCGAAGTTACCTCCCATGGATCTTATGGCGCGTTTCAGCGCATTGGCGCTGCCGCCGTACAGTACGTTGCCGTCGCTGGGCATTGCCGCCTCAAGGCGCGGCTCGACCTCGGATTTAACGATTTGGAGGACGCGTTCCAGCGACATTTCATCCGTGGGATACACATCCAGCGTGATGGTGCGGCGGCTGTCTATGCGAACCAGTCGGTCGGGCCCGACGGTGCGTTGCAGGTCGACCAGCTCCGACAGCGGTACGATAGAACCGCTGGTGGTAGCCACGGGCATCGAGGCGAGCTTCTCCGGAGAATCCCAGGGCCGCGCCCGCAGGATGATGTCCATCCGCTTCTCGCCGTTGAAGTACTCACCCACGTACTGGCCCTGGCCCAGGGCCCGCACCAGCACGCCCACATCGGACCGGTTCCAGCCGGCTTCGGATATGCGCCTGTCCCTGGGTACCAGCTGCAGCTCGGGTTCGGCCTGTTCGAGGGAGGGGTTGGCGACGATGCCGGCGCCCGGCAGGGCTTCTTCCAACAGGGACTCGGCCAATCGTGCTGCCTCGGCAAGCGCAGCCCTGTCCCGCGACTGCAGGTGAATCTTGATCAGGCGGTCACCGCCAAAACCGGAAAACAGATTGCCCTGGGCGGTGTAGTGGCCCAGATCGGGCAGATCGGCAAAGATTTCCTCGTCGATGATTTTTTCCAGTTCCTTTACACGGTCCTGGTCTTTTACCCGGGCGCCCATGGTGCCGCCGCCGGGCCAATTCAGGAGATAGTAGTTCTTGAGGGCGGGTTCGCGCTCACCGCGCATGAAGGGTGCCATGCGCTCGTCCAGTACCTGCAGGTACTCGGCCGCGATGGTGTGCTCGCCGGCGCCGGGGGGGAACCAGAAATAGGCGTCGACGGCGTCGCGTTTTACGGGCGGCAGATAGTCCAGTTCCGGCAGCAGGCTGATGCTGAGGGCCAGCGGCAGGCTGACCATCCCGGCGACAATAGCCCAGCGTTTGCCGGGCGTGTTGGTGATAGCCATGACCTTGCGGGTAATACGTTGCCACAGTTTCTGGTTGTGGTCCCGCAGGGTTCCCTCCGCGAGCCAGAGCTTCGCGGCCAGCGGAATGATGGTGACCGCCACGAGGGTGGAGACGATAACGGCGATGGCGATGGTGATCGCCAGGTCGGCGAACAACTGGCCCTCCACCTCGCGCATGAACAGAACGGGCAGGAAGATGGCCACAGTGGTGGCGGTGGAAGCCAGCAGGGCGCCCCACACCTGCCCGGCACCCTGTTCGCAGGCTTCATCTGCGGACAGGCCTTTTTCCCGCAGGCGCACAATGTTTTCCAGCACCACTATAGCCGCATCCATCACCATGCCCACGGCGAAGGCCAGGCCCGCCAGAGAAATGACGTTCAGGCTGCGGCCTGCCGCGTTCAGCACAATGAAGGTAGCCAGCAGGGAGATAGGTATGGCTACGGCGATAATCAGGGTTGCCCGCAGGCGCCGCAGGAACCACCAAAGTACCCCGACCGCCAGGAATATCCCCAGGAAAATATTGCCCGACACCAGCGAGATCGCGCGGTAGATAAACACGGAGGCATCGAACGACTGGGCCATGACCAGCCCCCGTTCTTTCAGCTCCCCGGCGTTGAGCTTCTCGACAACTTCCTTCACTGCGTTCAGGGCCTGCAGGGCATTGGCGCCGTTTTCCTTGTCGATACGGATGCCTATCGCCGGGTTGCCGTTCTGGGTGGTGACCAGCACCTGTTCCCCACGGGTGACCTGGATATCGGCGATATCGCCCAGTTTTACCGGGCGTCCGTCGCGCCAGTCCAGCACGAATTCCGCGAGTTCCGCCGGTTCGTAGCGGCCCGTAAAGCGCAGGGTGTACTGGCGCCGCCCCACCTCGACAAAGCCGCCGCTTACGTCGTTGGCTTGACCCAGGCGCGCCGCTGTAGCTGGCAGGTCAATACCCAGCTGGGCCGCCCGGTAGGGATCGAACAGAATCTCCAGAATCTGCTCGCCGCGCCCGTTGCCCATGGAAGCGTCCACCCGGGCGACTCCCGGCACTACCTCGATGGCGGGGCGCACATTGTCTTCCACGAACTGCATGTAATCGGTCACCTGCCCCGGTGTGCCAGGCAACAGTTGCAGGAAGAAGTAGGTCAGCGCCGGCTTATCACCGGTGTCGCCGCCCAGCATAATCAGCGGCTGGGTGGCGTCCCGGGGCAGTGGGTCGAGACGGTTCATGCGCGAGATCACCTCGATCAGGGTGCGCTGCATATCGGCGTCAAGACCGAACTCCAGATTAATCCAACCCTCGCCCGGGTGGGCGACCGCCGACATTTCCTTGAGGCCGGGCAGGCCGCGAAGAACCGCCTCGATGGGTTCTATAATCTCCGACTCGATCTCACGAGGCGAGGCCGCTCGCCATCCGGTTTGAATGGCAATCTTCGGATTCTCGATATCGGGAAAAAGCTGTACCGGCAGGCGCACAAGGCTGGCGATACCGAATACCACGATGATAGTCACCGCGACGATGACGGCTGCGGGATTATTCAGCGAGCCTGAGGTGAGCTTCACGGTTGGTGCCTGTCTGCATTTATCTAATTATTTTGGACTTGCTGCAACATTGTAGGCAAATGAGGCGCGTTAATCAGCAACTGGACGGAAAAGTGAACATTTTTTTCCAGTTTTGTCGGAGGGCGCTTGCTGCTTCAGGTCCTTGTGCCAGGAATACGGCTCAGTTGCCTGTCGTGCAGCCCCGATAGCACAAGCAGCGCCGCTACAGCGCCTACCAGGGCCATGCCCATGTCGGACTGGGTATCCCAGATGTAGCCCTGGGTGCCCAGGAAAGCCTCGGATGCGGTTCCCGTGGCGAGGGCCACCCACCATTCAAGCATTTCGTAGAACGCCGAAAATGCCAGGCAGATACTGATGACAAACAGATTCCGCCATGCGCCGGATGCCACGACTGCCTTGCGGATAAGGATTTCCCGAGCGAGGATCGCCGGTACAAAGCCCTGCATGAAATGGCCGAGTTTGTCGTAGTTGTTGCGCTCCCAGCCGAATACCGGTTTGAGGTAGTCGAACAGCGGGACCTCTGCATAGGTATAGTGCCCGCCGACGATCAGCACGATGCAGTGGGCCAATATTAACCAATAAAGCAGAGAGGTGAGGCGAAAGCTGTTATAGGTGCAGGCCATGACGGCCAGGCCGATGACTGCCGGCGCCACCTCCAGCGCCCAGGTCGGGTAGTCGTGGGCGTCGATGGCCGACCACACCAGGGTGATGCAAAAGATTGAGAGCCAGAGTGTCTTCATCGCGGGTTACGGTATCGCTCGTTAAGTATCAATTATTTGCTGTGCCGGGATACGGCGTCAGTCCCTGTCCCAGTAGCGTGTCATTTCAAGATAGAGAAAAGACGCGGTCCAGGTGATCAGCAGCAGCCCGGTGAGGGCTTCCAGGCCAACGAGGTATCTCAGGTCGCCGTGGGGAACCACATCGCCGAAACCGAGGGTTGTGTAAGTGGTGAAGGAAAAATAAACGCAGTCGAGCAGCGTGCCTTCGAAGTTGCCCTGGAAACTTCCCCAGCCGACCGGTTGATGGTGCATCCAGAAAAATGAAAGCGCGAAAATCCAGACCTCCAGCGAGTGGGCGGCCAGGGCACCGAACACGCCGAGCACAATGCGGAAGCGGTGCCGAATCTGCATGCGCGGCATCCAGACGGTAAAGCGGTACATGAACTCATAGTGGATCATGACCACCGTGGCGATAACCGCCAGATTCACGGCGAACACGGTAAGCACTCTGAGGGTGCTCCTGCATCGATTTGGATCGTGTATGTTACAGCGCGGGGCTCAACGATCAAATGGCGGAAATCCGATATACCGCTATCGTTGGCTGCGGGCCGTTGTGAGTGTTGGGTACATTCCGGTCGAACACGGCCTCCGCAGAAGAGGCGTACAGACAGATTATTTCTCGCTTCGGGGCAGGGCATCCGCAAAGTTAAACCAGGCGGACTGCGATTCACAGTGGACGTGGGCCGAGGGATTCATGTCGATGTCGCCGTCGATATTACTGCGCGCAATGTGGATTTCTCCCGGCCAGCGCTCTGACCGGAAGAACAGGGTGGAGCCGCAGAAGCCGCAAAAGCCCCGCTCGGAATCCGGGGAGGAGCGATACCACCGCAGGCCCGAGTCCGCGGCAAGGCGAAATCGCTGCTGTGCCACTCCCACCCAGGTCACCAGAGCCGCGCCATGAGCGCGCTGGCAGAGCGAGCAATGGCAGTGCGCGCACCAGAGACTGGGCGGCTCGTATTCAAATCGTACCTGTCCGCAGAGGCAAGTGCCGGTGTGACTGGTCATGGCAGTCGATCTCGCAGGGTGTACCCGAATATGAGTTTAGGATATTCACGACAGATCGCGAACAAAAGTGACAGCGGGCAGCTGTAAGATGGACATTATCTGGCGCCGCAAGTGGTTGCGCCGTGCGTCGCAGCTCCTATTATAGGGTTGTCGTGGTGCCGGAAATGGACCGTATCGGATCTACAGGAAGTCAGGAGAGAAAATTATGGCGGATGCAACTGCCGAGAGCGGCCCTTTGAAGTTCATAGTGTCGCATACCGATGAAATTGCCCAGCAGGTGGGAGATTACGGCTATATCGTAGCCGATAGTCTCTATCTCATCGTGTTGGGTATGCTGACGGTTTTTGTCATACATACCCTCGCCTCAAAGTTTCTCTATCCCTATCTGCCCAACGCGCGACTTCCCCGGGTGATATTTGGTGCCCTGTACGTGTTGGTGCTGGTTGTGACTGTACTCATCGCCCTGAAACGCGCCGGTTTTGATACGCAGGGGTTCGGCGCCGCGGCGCTGGTGTTGGTGCTGGTGGGTGCAAGTCTTCTGTATTTCCTGATCCCCTTTTTTCCCAAGCTGCCATTCATCCCCGGCCACGTGATCGAGACCGGGGGTGTCATGGGCGTGGTCGACTCCATATCCAGCTTCCATACCACCCTGCGCAAGTTTGATGGCAGCCTTGTTTTCATTCCGAACGCGTTGGTGGTGGCTTCGAGGATAGAGAACTTCAGCTATACGCCCACCCGTCGCATCGAGATAAAGGTTTTGCTGGCCAGTGCCTGTGAGCCTGAGGCGGTCAGGGCGCGGATACTGGCCGCGGTATCCGAGGACACCCGGGTACTGACAGACCCCGCCGCCGCAATTTTTGCCACCAACGCTGATGCTGCGGGGGTAGAGCTGACCCTATACTGCTGGACTACCAACGAAGACTATACGAGTACCCGTAGCGACCTGTGGTTGCGTCTGCTCAGGATGGCACGTGAGGAAGAGGGAATCGCATTGGCGACTCCCATACAGGAGATTCAGTTGCGCGACGGCAGGGCCGCGTAGGGGTAGGTAACGATCAGCTCCTGACCACAGCCCGCAGGCGGCGCCCTGCGATCAACAGCAGGCCCAGCATTGTCAGGGCGAGGCCGTATGCGGATATAGTGGGAACAGGTGTTGTCGATGCCGGGGGTGCGGCCGGGACCAGCGGAGCCGATGTAAACGCTACCAGTTCCTGCCCGGTATCGAACACCTCGGTGAGTTGGCCGGTAGCCAGATCGAGGCTGTACAGCATCTGCTCATTAACGCCGCCAACGGCACGGTTTGACTTGGTATAGGCAACGCCATCAACGATCGCCAGCGCGGTCATGGCATACACCTGCGCGCCTGCGAAGGTGATATTCGCGATTTTGGTGGCAGCTCCCGTTCCAAGGTTAATCGTGTACAGCTCCGAGAACACCGAATCGGCCGAGCTTACCGCATACATGGTGCCGCCATCGTAAGCAAATCCGCCGCTGGGCGCGTTCATCCCGGTCAGAGTGCCGATAGCGGTTGTGGCTCCGGTGGCTGGATCAAGGGTACCCAGCAAACCGGGGTCAGTCTCAGGCCCGGCTTGATCGAATGAGGCGTACAGGGTGCTACCCACATATTCCAGGGCTGTCGCTGTACTCAGGGGCGTGGGGTTGGATGGGAAGTTGATCGCCACGGAACCGGTGCTGGCGGCAGTGGCGGAATCGAAGGACAACAGGTTTCCAGTTCTATCGGGAAGCAAAATAGTCGCTTCATCGGGGGTCAACTGAATCTCAGGTCCGATTTCACCCAGCGAACCAACAAGAGTGGTTGTCTGGGCATCGGTATCAACCAGGTAAAGGCTGTCGCGGCTACTGGCATAAAAGCTTGCGGCGTTCGCCTCGATCGACAACGTAACGATTACTGCAAGAAGGAAAAGGGGGCGAAGATAGTTTGTCACGTGAACATCCTGTTCTGGGGAATTGAATTGCGCAGGATGGTAAATGCTATAGCCACTTTTTACAAGGGGTTAATATGTGGCTTATGTCACCTGTGGAGAATCAGGGGAGAGCCGACTAGCGGTATACGCTGAATTCTGAAAATCGCGCGGGCCGATACCTGACGGCGCCCCTGTCGCATCCCGGGCAGGAACACCACCGGAAAAATTTATTAACTGGCATTCCTGGTGTGATAAAACAAACCGCGCTTCATGGTCTAGACTGGTGGTACCCTGCGGGTAGGCCCACATTTGAGTTTGGCTGAAGGCCTCCTGCGGACAGAAGACGACAGTACAACCCAATCGACAGGTAGCTTCCATGAGTGTTTCACGAAAACCCCAACATTTTGACGTGATCGTTGTCGGTGCCGGCATTTCCGGTATCGGCTCGGCCTACCACCTGCGCCATCAGTGCCCCGGCAAGAGCCTGCTGGTGCTGGAAGAGATGGAAAGCTTCGGCGGCACCTGGCTGACCCACACCTATCCCGGTGTCCGCTCCGACAGCGACCTGTACACGTTTGGCTACAGGTTCAAGCCCTGGACCAAAGCGCCCATCGCATCGGCGGAAGAGATTCTTCATTACCTGGGCGAGGTCATCTTTGAAAATGACCTGGATCGCCACATTCGCTATAACCATCACATCAGCGCCGCCAACTGGTCCAGCAAGGACAAACAGTGGAGCCTGGAATGCACGCGCAAGGATACCGGCGAGACTGTTCACTTCACCACCAACTTTTTGTGGATGTGCCAGGGATACTACGAGCATGCCAAAGGTTACACCCCCGAGTGGGAAGGCATGGACAAATTCAGGGGCCAGATCGTGCATCCGCAAAACTGGCCTGACGATCTTGACCTGACCGGCAAGGAAGCCGTGCTGATTGGTTCCGGCGCAACGGCGGCCACGGTCGCCCCCGCCATTGCGCCCGATTGCAAGCACCTGACCATGCTGCAGCGTTCACCCACCTATTTTATTCCGGACTACAACGCCAACGACCTGGCCGACACATTGCGCGATCTGGAAGTTGACGAAACCTGGATACATGAAATCGTGCGCCGCCAGGTGCTGGCAAAGATGGCGGAGTTTACCCACCTCTCGGTAGAGCAGCCCGAACTGGTAAGAGACGAGTTACTGGCAGGGGTGCGCGCCTTTCTGGGCCCCGAGTACGACATGGAGAAACACTTCACGCCGCGCTATCGACCCTGGCAGCAGCGCGTGGCATTCGTGCCGGACGGGGACCTGTTCAAGGGAATAAGCTCCGGCAAGGTCAGTATGGCCACCGACGAGATCGACTGTTTTACCGAAAAGGGTATCCGCTTGAAATCCGGTGAAGAGCTGGAGGCCGACGTCATCATCACTGCAACCGGTTTCAACCTGTGCGTACTGGGCGGAATCCATTTCTCGGTAGACGGTGAACCGGTGGACTTCTCCAAAACAGTTACCTACCGGGGCATGATGTTCACCGGCGTGCCCAATCTGGTCTGGGTGTTCGGCTATTTTCGCGCCAGCTGGACACTGCGCGTAGACATCGTGGGCGACCTGGTGTGCCGCCTGCTTACCCACATGAAAAAGAAACACGCCCGGTCAGTGGAGGTGGCATTCCCGCCCGGGGACGAGGACATGGAACTTCTACCGTGGATGGACGCAGACAACTTCAACCCGGGTTACCTGCAGCGATCCATGCACCTGATGCCAAAGCGGGGCAGCAAACCCGAGTGGCAGCACACCCAGGATTATTGGACCGAGCGGGAGGAGCTGCCGAGGCTCGATCTTGACAGCCCGGAGTTCGTGTACAAGTAGCGATGTCCGCACAACAAGGCCCCATAGGCAATGATGAGGCCTTGCTTGGTTGTGATGGCCGGAGACAGAATCAAGCGGCAGCCGTGCTGTAGCGAGGCGCATCCGCTGGATGCACCCCGCGCCAATGCCAGCCGCAAACCTTTGCAGGGGGTGGGCGATGCAGGTGATTTTTAGTTCAGGAATAAAAACGGAACAGCGAGGGAAAAATGGTAGCGAATAACGTGAAGATTGCTCGAGTCCTTGGTTTGGGTCTTTTGACGGTGCTTTTCAGTGCGTCTATTCAAGCTGCGGTCGTGGTGGAGGATCTGGGTGCCGGTATTACGAGGGTGACCGTGGACCCAATAACATTCAACGTGACCGCAGATGGTTCCGCCGGATTTCTGGTTATCAAAGATTTTTGGGCTGCCCCATCAAGCGCTTGTGGCCAGCCTGATTCATCGACGATGAGCTGGTCGATTAATGGGGCTGCAGCCGTTACACCGACTCAATATGGCTGCACGGGCCAAATAAACTTTGCCTTCGGAAGTATCGGTTTGACAGACCTTTTCTTTGACTTCAATGGTGGGGCTGGTGATTTGGTAAATGGTTTGACAGGGGATGAGATTGTAATCGGAGGTGTGTTTACATTCAGCAATTCCGTCTCGATTGCGGCTAATCCTGGACCTTACACAGCGACCTTACAAAGTGCGAGCAATGTTATTGCGACAGCCTCCACTGCCGTCGCGGCTCCCCCGCCGTCCCCGTCCGCCACGCCGGTGCCAACAATGCCCGCTTATGGCCTTGTCCTGACAATGCTGGGTCTGTTTTTGGTAGCGGGTCGTCGACTGCGTCAGTTGATGATCACGGTATAGTCTTCGACGCCCTGGTAACACACGCCATCCTCATCGCAAGGACTGACGACCACCGTATAGCTGCCGGGTGTGAGGTTCTCCTGGAAAGCCACATCGGAAGATCGAACAAGCTGCTTGCGCTCATCGTATAGCAGGATAAAAAATGCCTGGTTGCTGAAGATACTCTGGCCTTCGAAACGGGTGACCCCGGACAGCTCGGCGACGTAGCTGTCCGCGTCGGTACCGGTCTGGAAGCTGCCCCTGAACTCGTTGCCCACTTTTGAATCGCCAGCTTCAAGTGGCTCCTCCACAGTAACGATATTGAAGTACTCGAGGTTGACGAAGTACTCCACGGTGCGTATGTCCCCGCCGGGCATCCTGATGTTACTGACCTCTACCGTATATTCGGTATCGTATTGATAATCGTCGACCAACCAGGACAGGAAGTTGCTGATACCGAACCCCTGGGTATCCGAATACTGATTTCGCACTGTCAGCAATTTGCCGGATGCCTTTTCCTTTACCGTTATCACCGCCCCGGAAAAGTAATCAAACGGAGGGCTGCTACTGACGGCCGGTACCATCGACAGGCTCCAGGGTGTGGGAGGTCCGGTATTTTCCGCCAGCACATAGGGGTAGTTCTGGTAGGGGTAGGCAACGAACTCCAGGTGCGGAGCACCGGAATTCAGGGACAGGACCCCAAATTCGAAGACTTTCTGGGCCGCTGCGCCCTTCACCTGACCGTAGGCGAGATAGCCCAGTTCGGGGTGAAGGACCCAGCGTCTATGCCCGGCGGCCATCAGGTCGGCGGCATTGTATCTGTCGTGCGTCCAGCCCAGGATGTCGTTTGCCGGGTCTTCGTTGCCGCTGCCTCCCCTCAGGCTCAGGTTGGAGCTGGCTGAACCCGACGCGGCCAGCGCCGAGTAGCATTTGTCTCCCGGCTCAGGGAAATGCGAAAGATAATTGTTGGCACGCTGCACCAGCGCGCTGGACTGGGCTTCAGCATCATAGAAAGATTCGTATTGCACCGGGTACAGACCATGCAACTCGCGCACGTGGTTGAGCACCTCCAGGGCCCGGTTCCTGGCAAGCTCTGTCAAACTACCCGGGTCGCAATTCGGCACGTCCGGGAGGTGGGTGTACATCTGTTGGTCGGAGGTAAACTCCCCGGACTTGATTTCCTTCAGGAGCTGCTTCCAGTAGTTCTCCTGGGGCGCCTCGTCGTAAGACCACATGCCATTGGCGAAATGCATGTTGGCAAAGGTTTCTCGCGTCTTTGTGACATTTTCCGGGGAGTCGGCAAATCTCGCCAGTGCCACCGCCCTGCTCGCGCTGCCAGCCAGCTTGTTTACCCAGAAAGTAATGCCCGATTCTGCGCCCTCCCGCCCGAGCACGTTACGGAACAGTTGCTCGATGTACTGTCTGTCATCCAGCGGGCCATACTTCGAAATGAACTCGGGTGAAACGTAAAATTTATTTGCGATAGATACCAAAGAGCGGCCGCCCTCATAGGCGTCAACCCAGAAATTCAAGCCCCCGACCTTTGGTTCACGGTCGAATGCCGCAGAGTACAAACGCGCAATTGATCTTACTTCTTCAACGTCCGCGGTAGACGCGAATGAGACGGAAGACAGTGTGCACAGCAGTAACAACGCCACCGTGTGCAGGAATTTTCGATCTCGATGGACTGGAATCAAGGACATTTCGCCTCCGACGTACCGTTGCCAGGGTAAAAAATGGAAATCCTGACTGCCCAATTCTGCGCTGATCCGTTGATTCATGCGGGCTGCATGGAGAGGGGGTGCGGCCAGTGGACCAGGTACAGCTCTCTTTGCGGCTTCTCGTATTGTAGCCCAGATTCCATAAATCGGAATGCAAGCCTGGCCGCGGCCGCGGCCTGTATTGGCGTACAACTTTTGGGGATGAGTTCGCTGGAGCGGGCTTTTTCTTTGAGACTGGCTCTCCCGCCGGGACGGTTCATGGACGTTTAACTGCAACCGGGTACGCCCATTTCAATCATTGATGACTCGTAACAGGCAATCCCACTATGAATTCTCAAGCTGTGTCTTCAAGCACTCGGGGTACCGTTGAATTTAGGGCGACGAAGAGGCCTTCCACCACATTCTCCTTACCCGCAAACATGGCATCTGGACCCCCCGCATGTAGGTTGCTGAAGGGCGGCTCGTACAATGCAGCTGCCTCCATCACGCCCCGTGACGTTAGCTGGTCGATTACCAGCTCGATGAACCGGATTTGGGGAGGGGTCAGGCTGCGGTCGGCAAGAAAGTCGGAGAACACTCCCTGAGCGGCTGCCCGGTCCATACCCACAAGACTACGAATGAAGTAAGCCAGCGAGGGAGCACCGCTGCGGCTGAGTAGCCCTGACAGTAGGGTATCCCCATCGTCCTCCCCGATCTCCGCCAGCGTGCTCTCCAGCCCCTCCAGGTCGGTGTGGGTGAGGGGTTGATTGGTCCTCAGACGGTGTACTACGAGATGGTCCAGATGGCTATTCAGGTACTCCCTGACCTTCTTTTCGTACTGGGCCCCAGTCATCTTAGGCATGTTGATGACCGTCTCCGGTCGGACGCCCATGATCTCGTCTTGAAAGTTGGTGTAGACGATCTTGCGGGTCTTTTTATCAAGGAATGGCACCAGCTCCCGCAGGCGAAGCCGAAGGTCCTCCAGCTCGGGCAATCCAATACCCTCCCAGAAGCTGGTCTCCTGTAAGGCGGCGAGATACTCCAGCTGGGCCTTCACTGCAGGAATGGCGGTTTTATCCTCCAGCAGCATGGCGATCTCCACGACGCGCTTCCGGCTGCTCTCGTAGATCGCGGTATCGCCCTCCACGTGGGCCAGCTGCATACGCAGAGCTGTCAGGTCGAACAGGCGGGACTCTATGTCATCGTTCTCTATCTCACTGGGTAGCCCCGCAACTTCTGATTGCAGAGTCTCCCGGTCCTGTTCAGTGAGCTGGTCCCACACCGCACGGGCCTGAAAGTGCTCCACGGCCTGCAGGTGCATCCGCACAATAAAGTTCTCCCGGTTCATTGCCGCCACTTCTCCGTGCAGGCTGGTAGCTAGCGCAGCCTTGAGTCCGAAGGCTGGGTCCAGTTCGGGGGTACTTTGGAGGTGGCCCAGCAGTTGGACACGGGCGCTGAAGAGGCGGGCTCCCAGTGGGGCCGCATCCCCTGTCTTGATGCCCTCGGGGTTCTCCCGGAAGAAGTCGAAGTTGAAGCAGAAGTCGAACACGCGGAAATCAGCTTTATCTTCATCCGGCCCATACAGTTCCGGGCAGAGGCGTGTACCCCGCCCGATCATCTGCCAGAACTTGATCTTGGAGTACACGGGCTTGAAGAACACAAGATTGGCGACTTCGGGTACGTCGATACCGGTGTCCAGCATATCCACGGAGATGGCGATGTGAGGCTCCTTCTCCTTCTGAGAGAAGTCGTCGATGAGGCTCTGGGGGTACTTGGCGTAGTTGTCGATGACCCGGGCGAAGTGGCCCGCGTACTTTGGGTAGTGGTGGTTGAACCGCTTTTCGATGAACTGTGCATGGTCATGATTGCGGGCAAAGATAATAGTTTTGGCGAGGCGGTCGCCGCCCTCCACTTTATGGCCATTTTCCATCAGGTACTGGAGCACCTTGTCCACTGTATCCCGGTTGAACAGCCAGTTATTCAGTGCACTTGAGTTCACTCGCTCCGGGATGCCCCGCTCATCAACATTATCCCCCCAGTCCAGCGCCTCCCACTGGGCCTTCTCATCCTCGGTGAGATCGTCATAATTGATTCCTTCTCGGGGGAACTTGAGGTCAACCTGCTCTACCCGTGGGGGCACCAAAAAGCCGTCCTTAACTGCAGTTTCCAGCTCGTAGGCGTCGGTGGGTACGCCCGGCTCAAGGTCAAACAGGTCATAGGTGTTCTTGTCTACCTGCTCCCGGGGGGTGGCCGTAAGCCCCACCAGCAGGGAGTCGAAATAGCGGAAGATCGCCCCATACTTCTGGTAAACGGATCGGTGGGCCTCGTCGATGATCACCAGGTCAAAGTGCCCCACACCAAAGCGAGCGGCATTGCCCTCGGTCTCGTCGATTAGCCCCATCATGGTGGGGTAGGTACAGACGTAGACCCGACCCTCCGTATTCTTCTCAGTGACCAGATTTACTGGGCTGGATTCCGGGAGGTGGGCCTTGAAAGCGTTAGTGGCCTGATTCACCAGCGACACCCGGTCGGCAAGGAATAGCACCCGCTTGGCCCAGCCAGCGCGTTGGAGTGCATCCACCAGCGCGATAGCCATACGTGTCTTACCGGTCCCGGTCGCCATCACCAGCAGCGCCTTGCGTCTGGCTTGGGTGAACTGCTCGAAAATACTGCCGATAGCCCGCTTCTGGTAATACCGCTCGACAATGGCGTCCTTCACTTGAGCAACGTCCAGTGCCTGCCGCTGAGAGCGCCGCGTGATCAGTCGGGCGAATTCCTCTTTTTTGTAGAACCCTGCTACCTCGCGGGGTGGGTAGACCTTGTCGTCCCAGAGCCATGTCTTGTAGCCGTTACTGTAGAAGATGAGGGGGCGCTGCCCGTGCATGGCTTCAAGGCAGTCGGCGTAGAGCTTCGCCTGTTGCTGCCCTATCACGGGGTCCACTGTCGATTTCTTGGCCTCTACCACCCCCGCGGGCTTGCCGTCGTCCCCCCACAGTACATAGTCGGCATAGCCAATACCCTGCGCATTGGGCATGCCGGTCACTTCGTATTCCCGGTCACGTTCCTGGTCCAGCGGCCATCCAGCCCGGTGGAGTTCCACGTCAATCAGATAACGGCGTGTGTCATCCTCAGTGTAATCGTGGGTATCCGGTTGCTGCTCGCTGGCGGCGCGAACTTCGGCCAGCTTCTCTCGCAGGGCTTGTACTTCTTCATCGAGACTGTCCCGCTCTTGTTGGTGCTTGAGGGCCGCCTCACCCTGCTCTGCCAGTCGTTGCTCCAGTGACTCCAGTTGCTTGCGGGGAACCACCTCGTCGCCGCTGTGGGCTGCTGGGACACGCTCGTCCTTCCACGCTGCTCCTGCCCGTGACGCGTTAGGAGCGTAGGTGCGGGTCAGCCAGTAGCAGATGTGGTGCAGCTCCTTCACCACCTGCAAGGCGTCGTACTGGCGTATGGGGCGCGGATTGTGAACTGCCTGATTGCCCACCTTCTGGATTACCCGGGCCTTTTGGAAAACAGCTTCAGGGAGCAGGTTCTGGAACGTCGGCTCATGCAGCAATGCACCCAGGCTTCGGTCGTAGGGCATACGCAGGGCGTTGTCATGCCGGTATAGCCAGTGAACTACTGCCTCCAGTGTGAAACGGGCATGGAAGCAGGCGGCGCGGGGGTCGCCCATTATGTGACCTTCCGCCTGAGAGGCAGCCTCTGCTATAGACTTGAAATCGGAGGGCAGGAAGGCGAAGTTGCTCATGGCTACAACTCACCTCTGAAGGCGCGGGATTGTAAAGAGGCAAAGAGGGTGTCGAGTTCAATTAGGTGGGCGCGTAGGCGTGCCTTTTGCTGCTCGGCGGACTCGACAAAAGCGGCGAAGCCGTGTTGGAGGTCCAGAGGTGGATAGGGGAAATTTAACTTGTCGAGGACGCCCGTACTCATGTGCGTGAATGCACCGTCTGGCCCCGTTTTTAGTCTCCCTACCCGGCCCTTGCAGTAGTTCATTAGCGATACAAAATAAATCGGGAGAAGATCGGGTCCGAACCTAACTCGGATCAGGTTAGTGCTGATTATGCTTGATTTGCAGCCCGAGTCGGCGACGCACATTTTTCCGACCGTACCGGCGCGCGAGATGATCACATCACCGTCTATCACTGAATACGCCTCAAGTTGCCGATACTTGGCTTCCGTGATCCACATTCTGAACGGCAAGGCCATACGACCTGACGGAGTGATGTTGTCCATGTTCCACACAGGCACACCGGAGTCTACTAGCTCGCTCTTCTTAAGGGCGCTACCAAATGGGCCGCACTTTGTCCCATCTCGCTTGTTGATGTAAAACTCGGATAAGGTTCTGACCGGGAACTCCATCGGATTAGTAACCGGGTCCCCAAACGTATCGAGAAAGGTGGACAGCAGGAGGGTGTCGAGCTGGGCGAGGGACTCACGGCGCTTGGCCCGCAAGGCGTCTGCCGCATCCAGAATGCCCGCGATCCGCTTCTGTTCGGCGAGGGGTGGGAGGGGAATCGGTATTTCCCGTATTTTCTTAACTGAAAGGTGCTTTACTGTGACAAATGGCGTGGTGTCCTCAATGTCCTTTAGCGCCTTCGGCAGAAAACGTGATAGGTAGTGTCTGTCTAGTTTCTGGTCTACTGCACCTATTTTGCAGACACGCTGGTTCAACAACGCTTTGCCACCATTCCATTTCGCTAGATTAAACTCACCGTCCATGCCAATCAGATAGTCACCGTCTGCAACGATGTATTTGTCGTCGAACTCACCTGAATAAAAAGTGTCTGAGTAGCCTCGAACGACGTCCCGGATGCGCACGAGTGGCAGCCCTTCACCCGAGTCATTAAATTTGGCGGACTTGAACGCGAACCCTGAGACAATATCAACGAGTTCGCCCAAATCAACTAGGGGCATTTCAGCGATTGGGCACATGTTCATCTACCCCAACATCTCTTCCAACTCCTTACGTCCCTTCGCGATCTCCTCATCCAGTGCTGCCAGCCGATCCAGTATTACCTTGGGTGCGTCGTACTCCACCGCCTCGTATTCCACTTCCTTGTAGCGGTTGATGGAGAGGTCATAGTCGTTGCTGGCGATCTCATCTTTAGGAACCAGGAAGCTGCGGTCAGTATGTTTTCGTTCTACCTCTGCCTGCCGATTATTCCAGCGGGCTAGGATGTCGGGTAGGTCACTCTTGTCTATCTGCGGGGTGCGCTTGTCGTCCAGTGAATAGCCGTCGGCCTGCATGTCATAGAACCAAACGCTGTCCGTACCGCCGGAGTTAGTTTTGGTGAAGAGCAGGATGGCGGTGGATACCCCCGCGTAGGGTTTAAATACGCCGGACGGCATGGAGATGATGGCGTCCAGCTTCTGGTCATCCACTAGTATCTTGCGCAGGGCTTTGTGCGCCTTGCTGGAACCGAACAGAACCCCGTCAGGCACAATCACCGCCGCTCGCCCGCCAGTCTGTAGCAGGCGTAGGAACAGGGCAAGGAAGAGCAGCTCGGTCTTCTTTGTCTTGACGATCTGCTGCAGGTCCTTGGCGGTGGATTCATAGTCGAGGTTGCCAGCGAAGGGGGGATTGGCGAGAATCAGGGAGTACTTCTCCGCGTCGTCATCGTCGGTTTGAGCCAGCGAGTCCTTGTAGCGGATGTCAGGGTTCTCCACACCGTGCAGCAGCATATTCATACTGCCAATGCGCAGCATTGTGCTGTCGAAGTCGTACCCGTGAAAGGTGCCGGAGTTAAAGCGCCGACGGGAGGCTTCGTTTTTGTATATCGCATCGCTGTGGTGGTTGCGTAGGTGCTCCGATGCCGCAATAAGGAAGCCCGCTGTACCGCAAGCCGGGTCGCAGATCACATCCCTCGGCGTGGGGGCTGTCATGTCCACCATCAGCTTGATTATGTGGCGGGGGGTCCGGAACTGGCCGTTCTGGCCAGCCGAGGCGATCTTGCCCAGCATATACTCGTATAGATCGCCCTTGGTGTCGCTGTCAGACATATCAATGCTGTCCAGCTGGTCCACCACGTTCGCCAGCACCCGGGCGGTGGGCATCATGAACAGGGCATCTTTCATGTGGTGGGAGTAAGTGGAGTCACCCTCGGCCTCATCACCCCCATTTTTACCGAGGCTTTTGATGAAGGGGAACACCTCGTCACGGACCGTCTCGAACATCTTCTCTGGTGCTGCTTCCTTGAAGCGCGACCAGCGGATGCTGTCCTGCTCGCGGGTGAAGACCGGTTCCTCAATCGGCTTGCCGGTGCGGGCGGCCTTTGCCTCCCGGAGCGTGTGCAGCTCATCCAGCCGCTTGATAAACAACAGGTAGGTCAGCTGTTCGATCACCGATAGGGGGTTGGAGATACCGCCGGACCACATAGTGTCCCAGATGCGGTCCACCTTCGACTTGATTTCGCCCGTAATCACAAAGACTCCCTTCTACGTGTTATGCCCCGGGGTGGCCCTCCCGGAATGTTGGTTTCCGGTCCTGTCAGTCTGCCTCAGGGGGTATTATTGGGGGCATCCGTAGTGCCCGCGTGGGAAAAGTTACCACAAATCAGGAGGTTGTGTCCGGCTGAAGGTCGTAGTGTCGATGAACTTAAGTTCAACGACTCCTCCACTGCAGGATTGGTAGATATCCAATTTTGTAACAGCTGACAATTGGGTATCATCCTGAATGGTCACACCTTTGATAATAATGAAGGCCGCATGCCGCAAAGCGAGTTACGCCTGATAAAGAACGCGCTGGAATACCTGCCCAAGTCAGAGATTAAGCAGGTTCCCCGACAGACCCGTGGTATCTACGTGTTGTACCGCCAGCGCAGGCCGCTGAACGGCCAGAGAAAGCGTTTTGACGTGGTCTATGTGGGGTTGGCGCGCGGAGGTATAGCTGGTCGCGTGCGGTCACACATTCGAACTAAGGGCGACATGTTCACCCATTTCTCCTTCTTCGAGGTCTGGAACAATATCAGTGATGCTGAGATTGTGGAGTTAGAGGGTCTGTTTCGGCATCTCTACCGCTTCGATGCTAACGCCAACAAGTTGAACAAGGCCAAGGGTTACAAATTGCTGGGCAATGTCAGGCGTCGTACGGAGAGTGGTGAGTGGCTGTAAATTCAATCACTGAACCGCGCCGCTTCCAGGATTGCGCCACCATTGAACTTAAGTTCGCTTCGCAGGGAGATGACACGGTTCAAGAGTGGCAAATCCCAATCCAGTGAAATAGGGTATATCAATAAAAGCAGGCAGCAAAATCACTGAACCCGTGGCACTTCAGGTACGGATCATGGGCGCTATGCATACAAATTTGGGCGACATTCCCCAATGAAAGGAAAAATCGTACATAAAATGGCCATAATTGACAGCAGGGGACTAATAATCCCCGTGTACAAACAATAAAAACTATAATATACAGTTAGTTATGATTTTAAATGTGTGTCGAGACGCATTTGTGGCGCAGTGGCCAATTGGCTTTCTAGTTATTTGCCTGGGGCGGCGGGATCGGAGCCGGAGCGGGGTCCGTTGAGGTATCTACTGGATCGCTTTCCTTTCCTGCCGGTGATTCAGGGTCTGAGAGCCACTGCATAGCTGCTTGAACTTGGGGGATTGCGGAGAGCTTGTCTTTGAGGGGGTCTTCTACAATTAGCTCTGCGATGAAAAGCACACCAGCCAGCACCCAGCCCCCGGCGGCGACAGCCGTCTTCCATCTTGCATTTCTACGCTGTAAGTTTAACTTAGGTCTGACAGTATCAGTTTTAGCACTTATTGCGGCGACCTTCTGATAACTGTCCAGGCATGAGTTGAAGTAGTCTTCGCGACCGCGCATCACGCCCTGATTTCCCAAAAACTGCTGAACTTCAGCTAACTGTTTAGCGCATTCAACGTAGTCGGGCCAGACATCAGTAACAAGGCTCTTTCTGTAGTCATACTCGAAAGTACGTATGATCTCCAGCTTGCGAATTATTCCTAATTCGACCGCGTCAAAAGAGGCCCGTTTACAATGGCGGAATGCCTTTTTAAGCTCTTCGCCCTGTTTTTCAGCATCCGCACCACGTTCAAGGGCTTTTACAAGGTGATGACCGCAGTACCTAAGCTCGTTGATTGAGGGGACGGAGAGGTCATCACCGTTAGATTCTAGTTCGACGTTCTTTATAAACTGCTCAGCTTGTTTGAAGGCCTCTAGTACCTTTCGGTATAGATGCATATTTTCATCTAAGATGAAGGTGTCTTGCGAATCAGCCTCTGGCAGATCATCTGCAGAGTGGTCATCCGGGCAGGGTGTTGTGTCTGGGATGTCAACTTCGGGAGCAAAGAAATCGCGCAGCTTTTTGAAGAACATGCCTAGCCTGCGCGAAATCTAGTAAGTGCAGCGTACGGCTTAGCCGAACTGGTGCCGTAGGACGGACTCTTTTCGCTTTTTAGTCTGAGTCTCAGAAGCGTATTTCCCGCGTTGCAAGTTGACATTACCCCTTGAATAGCGGGCAACATGAGCTCTTGCGCGAGTTTCTTCACGCTCAGACCGGGTGCTAGATTTAGAGAATAGAGAGATAATTAGCTTCTTCACATTTGAACGTCAGGGATTAACCGGCTGACATCACTCCTTTGCAAATTGATTGACTGTGTTGTTAATGGGAAGAAAGAATGCCCGCTTGCTCGTCGCAAAACTCGGGCGGCACATTCTAACCATCCTTTACTTATTATCAACCACTTCCTGCCAATTTTCGCAGCAGAGCGTCTCAATCCTGTTGGCCCCTGTCAAGATACTTTGTAATTAGTTACGCACTAAATTTGGTAATGAGATAGTTCATTAGTTGCAATCTAGTGTGACAGGAGAGTGACAAACTAGAGGCTTCCTGATTGAGGATGAGCGGAAAGTCTCGTAACGCACTGTTTTATATAAAATTATGGTGCCCGGAGACAGAATCGAACTGCCGACACGGGGATTTTCAATCCCCTGCTCTACCGACTGAGCTATCCGGGCGTATTCGCAGATTGCGAGAGGCGCGTATTAAACCCGCAGAGGCCTTTTGAGTCAAGGACCCGGGGGCTGGGTATCTTTCCTGGATGCCCCGCTACTGCGCCGGCGGCACATAGCCCTCGGCCTTGTCGTACTCCTCGCCGGCGAAGAACTTGTCCATCTCCTGCTGCAGGTATTTGCGCGCCTCGGGGTCGGCGAGGCTCAGGTGCTTTTCGTTTATCAGCATGGTCTGGTGCGCCTGCCAGTCCTGCCACGCCTGTTTCGAGACGGACTCGAAGATCTCCTGCCCCTTGGGGCCCGGATAGGGCGGCGCCGCGAGGCCTTCCATTTCTTGCTGGAACTTCTTGCAGAATACGGTGCGGGACATGGTTTGCTCCATCAGTTGTTGTCAGGCCAGTCGGGCCAGGAGACTGGCGACCGGGGCCGCGAGGCCTACAGCGGCGGGTTGCCGCCTGTTATACCAGAGCTGGTCGGGGGCTTCCATTACGGCGGTCGGGGTCATGGGCAGGGTCAGCCGCAGCGGGCGGATATCCAGGTGATAGTGGCTGAAGGTGTGGCGGAACTCCGGCCATGCCTCAATTGATGCGGGAGGCACGCCCCAGCGGTCGATGCACCAGGCGGCGGCCAGGGAGTCGTCGGCCAATTCGGGGAAGCACCACAGGCCGCCCCAGATGCCGGAGCCTGGCCTGCGCTCCAGCCAGACATCGCCATTGCTCGCGCTGGCCATGATGAAAGTCGTGGTTTTCACCGGCAGAACCTTGCGCGGCTTTTTTCCCGGGAAATCGCTTTGCCGTCCCAGGGCCAGCGCTTCGCAGTCCGCGGCCAGTGGGCAGCGCTCGCAGGCGGGGGCGCCGCGGGTACACAGGGTGGCGCCCAGGTCCATCATGGCCTGGGTGTAGTCCGCGCTGCGCCGGGCGGGCGTGTAGTCTTCCGCAATCTGCCACAGGCGATCGTGCACCGCGCCCTGGCCCGGCCAGCCGGGCACCGCCCGGTAGCGGGCCAGCACACGTTTTACGTTGCCGTCGAGAATGACAGCGCGGCGGCCGAAGGCAATGCTGACGATCGCGCCAGCGGTTGAGCGGCCGATGCCCGGCAGCTCGCACAGCCCCTTCACAGTGTCCGGAAACTCGCCGCCCAATTCATCGCACACCCGGCGAGCGGCGCGGTGCAGGTTGCGTCCGCGAGCGTAGTAGCCAAGCCCTGTCCACAGGTGCAGTACCTCGTCCTCGCTGGCGGCGGCCAGGTCCCGCACCGTGGGCAGGGCCTGCATAAAGCGCTCAAAGTATGGGATCACGGTTTTCACCTGGGTTTGCTGCAGCATGATCTCCGACACCCAGACCCGGTAGGGGCTGGTATCGGCCTGCCACGGCAGGTCCTTGCGGCCATGCCGGTCAAACCAGCGCAGTACGCGATGAGAGAATCCGGTTTGGATGGTGGTCATAACGGGGCAATCGGGGCTGCTGATCAGCCGAACAGGGTAATGTTGAAAGGGCCACACCGCCAGTGAATTAAAGCGCGCGTTCTTCTATAATAGCCCGCTTTTTCGGGGGATCACCCCACTGTGGAGAAACCGATGGCTGAGCGCAAGGCCACTGTAGAGAGAAATACCCTGGAGACCCGGATCACCGTCGCGGTGAATCTGGACGGCTCCGGGCAATCAAAATTCGAGACCGGTGTGCCGTTCCTGGAGCACATGCTGGACCAGGTTGCACGCCACGGCATGGTGGATCTGGAAATCAACGCGGTGGGCGACCTGCACATTGACGATCACCACACCGTCGAAGATATCGGTATCACCCTGGGCCAGGCATTCGCAGCCGCGGTGGGCGACAAGAAAGGCATTTTACGATACGGCCATGCTTACGTGCCCCTGGACGAGGCCCTGTCGCGGGTCGTGATCGACTTTTCCGGGCGCCCGGGGCTGGAGTACAACATACCCTTCACCCGCGCCGCCGTCGGCGGCTTCGACGTGGACCTGTTCTTCGAGTTTTTCCAGGGTTTTGTCAATCACGCCCAGGTCACCCTGCATATCGACAACCTGCGCGGCGTCAATAGCCATCACCAGGCCGAGACGGTATTCAAGGCCTTTGGCCGCGCCCTGCGCATGGCCCTCACGGAGGATCCGCGGATGGCGGGCGTTACGCCTTCCACCAAGGGTGTGCTGTAGGCCCTGCGATGAGTGGAGTGGTTGCCGTCATCGATTACGGCATGGGCAACCTGCATTCCGTGGCCAGCGCGCTGGCCCACGCGGGTGCGGAAGAGGTCGTGGTTACCCATGATGCAGAACTTATCCGCAAGGCCGACCGCGTGGTCTTCCCTGGCGTGGGCGCCATCCGCGACTGCATGGCGGAGATTCGCCGGCTGAAGTGCGACGAGCTGCTGACCGATGCCCTGGTGGCTCGCCACAAGCCGGTGCTCGCCATTTGCGTCGGCATGCAGGCACTGATGAGTCACTCCCAGGAAAACGGCGGCGTGCCCTGCCTCGACATGATTCCCGGTGAGGTGCGCTATTTCGGCAACCCCCTGGTAGACGAAAACGGTGAGCGCCTGAAGGTTCCTCATATGGGCTGGAACGAGGTACGCCAGGTTCGGCCTCATCCGCTGTGGCAGGGTATCCCGGACCTCACCCGTTTTTATTTTGTGCACAGCTACTATGTCGACGCGGTTGAGCGCGACCTGGTGGCGGGCAGCGTACAGTACGGCGCAACCGCTGATGCGGCGCTGGCCAGGGACAACCTCTTCGCGGTGCAGTTTCACCCGGAGAAAAGCCATACCGCGGGACTCAGGTTGCTGCGTAACTTTCTGGAGTGGAACGGCCAATGCTGATTATTCCCGCGATAGACCTCAAGGACGGACAGTGTGTGCGCCTGCGCCAGGGCCTGATGGATGACAGCACGGTGTTTTCCGACGAGCCTGTAGCCATGGCCCGGCGCTGGGTCGAGGCCGGTTGCCGCCGCCTGCACCTGGTGGACCTCAATGGCGCCTTTGCGGGTGAGCCGGTCAACGGCGAGGTGGTCACTGCCATTGCCCGCACGTGGCCGCAGTTGCCTATCCAGATCGGCGGCGGTATCCGCAGCCTGGAAACTATCGAGCACTATGTGCGGGCGGGCGTCAGCTACGTCATTATCGGCACAAAAGCAGTGAAGGAGCCGGCTTTTGTGGCCGAGGCCTGCGCGGCCTTTCCCGGGCGGATCATTGTCGGTCTGGACGCAAAGGACGGCCTGGTGGCTACCGACGGCTGGGCTGAAGTATCGACGCTGCTGGCGACGGACCTGGCCCGGCAGTTTGAATCAGATGGCGTATCCGCCATTGTCTACACGGACATCGCCCGCGACGGCATGATGCAAGGGGTCAATGTCGAGGCCACTCTCACCATGGCCCGCGCCTCCAGCATTCCGGTGATCGCCTCCGGCGGCATCACCAACCTGGACGATATCCGTGCGCTCAGGGCAGTGGCTTCCGAGGGTATCTGCGGCGCGATTACCGGTCGCGCCATTTACGAGGGCACCCTGGACGTGGCCGCGGCCCAGCGGCTCTGCGACGGCGAGGGCTGAACATGGGCCTGGCCAAACGCATAATTCCCTGCCTCGACGTGGAGAACGGCCGGGTGGTGAAGGGCGTCAATTTCGTGGACATCCGCGACGCCGGCGACCCGGTGGAGATAGCCATCCGCTATAACGAACAGGGCGCCGACGAGATCACCTTCCTGGATATCACCGCCAGCCATGAAGGGCGGGAGACCACGGTACACACTGTGGAAAAAATTGCCGAGGAAGTGTTTATCCCGCTAACCGTGGGAGGCGGTATTCGCACTGTGCAGGATATACGCACCATGCTCAACGCCGGTGCCGACAAGGTGAGTATCAATACCGCGGCCATTCACAACCCCGAACTGGTGCGCGAGTCCGCCGGGCGCTTTGGTTCCCAGTGCATTGTCGTGGCGATAGACGCCAAGCGGGTGGCGGATGTGGACGGCGCCCCGCGCTGGGAAATATTCACCCACGGCGGCCGCAAGCCCACCGGTATCGACGCGGTGGCCTGGGCCGTGCGCATGGCCGAGCTCGGCGCCGGGGAGATCCTCCTCACCAGCATGGATCGCGACGGCACCAAGAATGGCTTTGAACTGGGAGTCACCCGCGCCATCACCGACGCGGTGGAAATACCGGTTATCGCCTCGGGCGGGGTGGGCAACCTGGATCACCTGGTTGACGGGATTGTGCTCGGCGGCGCCGATGCGGTGCTGGCGGCGAGTATTTTCCATTTCGGCGAGTACACCGTGCCCGAAGCCAAGGCCTATATGGCCGCGCGTGGAATTGAGGTGCGCCTGTAGCGGGGCAGTTGCGGGGGGAAACCAGATTCATCCCCCCGGTCGTTCGGTGGCAGCCCGCCCCGGGCTGCGCCAACCCGCTTTACTGGACTGTAGACGCCGGCTCTGCCCCCGCGCTCTGGGTGCGCATACCAAGTATGTTAACCCCTTTCAGCAGGGTCAATGCCTCGTATAACTGATTGTCGCTGGCCAGCAATTCGGCCGCCGCTTTGGCCGATGACGCGCGGGTTTTTTTGACATCACTGTTGCCATTGCCGTTACCCAGGTGGCCGGACAGGTCCGCCTCAGTCACCTGGCCGCTGTTGTTATAAGCAGTTACCTGGGCGCGTTCCACCAGGATATCCGGCACAATGCCTTCCGCCTGTATAGAGCGTCCGTTGGGGGTGAAATAACGAGCGGTGGTGAGTTTGATCGCGCGTGATTCCGATAGCGGCAGGATTGTCTGGACCGAACCCTTGCCGAAACTGTCGGAGCCCATTACCACCGCCCGGCCGCGATCCTGCAGGGCGCCGGCGACGATCTCCGAGGCGCTGGCGGAGCCGGAATTGATCAGCACCACTATCGGCGCCCCGTCGGTCATGTCGCCGGGCTGGGCGTCAAAGTGCATGTCCGAATTGGGCAGGCGCCCCTCGGTGTAAACCACGGGCCCGTTATCAAGAAACAGGTCCGCCACGGCAACGCTGGCGCTCAGCACGCCACCCGGGTTGTTGCGCAGGTCCAGTACCAGGCCTTTGAGTTTGCCTTTTTCCAGCAATTTGGCGAGCGCCTTTTCAACGCTCTCGCCGGTATTGACCTGGAACTGGGCGATGCGGATATACGCGTAGCCCGGCTCCAGCCAACGGCTGCGCACACTGGCCACCTTGATGGTGTCGCGTACCAGGGTAACCGTGAAAGGTTGGCTCTCGCCCTCCCTGCCGATGGTGAGTTCAATCTTGCTGCCCTTGGGGCCGCGCATGTGGTCTATGGCCTCGTTCAGGGTCATGCCCTGGACGGGCGCATTGTCGAGTTTGAGAATCACATCGCCGCTTTGCAGGTCGGCCTCGGCGGCAGGCGAACCGTCTATGGGTGTAACGATGGTGATAAAGCCGTCGCGCATACCCACCTCCAGCCCGAGCCCGCTGAATTCCCCGGAGGTACCCTCCTGCAGATCTGTGAACTGATCCTTGGTCATGTAGACCGAGTGCGGGTCCAGCCCGGTAAGCATGCCCTGAATAGCGTATTCCAGCAGGGTGCTGTCATCGATTTCCTCGACATAGCCCGCGCGAATCTGGTTGTACACATCCGCGAACGTGCGCAGCTCATCCAGTGGCAGCTTGCCCTCGGGCTCGGTGGCCAGCAACCGTGGTGAGGACGACAGGGTCAGGGCCGCCGTTGCGACCAGCAGGATCGAGTTGAGGTTACAGCACATGCTTACCGCCGAAAGGCCAGGAGCCGATAGAGCCAAAGGGCGGCCAGTTTACCCTATCTGCCGTGTCGATACGAAAGCCCTTGCATGACAAAAGTGACGCTTCAGCCCTTGCACCAGTTCGCGGGATTGGTCGGTTTGCCGTTGTGGCGAATCTCGAAGTAGAGGGCGGATTGTTCCTGCCCGCCGCTGTTACCGACTGTGCTGACAGGGGTGCCGGCAGTCACCCATTCCCCGACCTCCCGCAACAGGCTCTGGTTATGCGCGTACAGACTCATGTAGCCATCGCCGTGGTCGATAATCATCAGCAGGCCCGAGCCGCGCAGCCAGTCTGCGTAAACCACGCGCCCGTGGTGTATTGCCTTGACGCTGGTGCCCTCTTTGGCGGGGATAGTCACACCCTGCCAGCGCATCTTGCCCTCGTTGCGCGGGCGGCCAAAGTTGTTCGTACGCTTGCCGTCCAGCGGCCATGACATCTTTCCCTGGGCAGTTTTGAAGGGCTGGTAGTCATCGGGAAGTTCCAGCTCCCCCACCGCTTTTTCAATGGCGGCGATCAGCGCTTCCAATTCCTTGCGGTCACGCTCCATCTGTTTTAGCTGCCCGGCCTTGGAACTGATGCTGGCATTGAGTTCCGCCACGGCCTGTTCGCGGTTTGCCCGGGTGGTTGCCAGCTGCGCTTGTTGTTCCTCCAGCGTGTGTTGCTGGGCGGACAGTTGGTCCAGGGAATCGGCGATACGCTGTTCCAGCTCCCGCAACTTGCGCAGGGTTTCCCGGTAATTGGCAACCAGCTCATTGCGGGCCTGAAAAAAATAGCGGTAGTAGGCCATTGCCCGGGCCACGGTGTGGGGATCCTCCTGGTTCAGCAAGACCTTAACCTGGCTCTGCTGCCCGAGCTGCCAGGCGGCCTTCAGTTCGAGGGCAATGCGCGCCTGTTGTGCGGCGCGGGCCTCTTCCAGTTCCGGGCGCTGTTGCCGCAGGGCGACCAATTCCTTCTCGCTGGTGGCAATGGCGAGTTCCACGGCGGTCATGTCGTTGCGCAGTTTGCCAAGTTGCAGCTCGGCTTCGCGCAGTTGTTGTTGCAGGTCGTTCTTGCGGGCGTTGTCGGAGGAAATTTCGTCGCCGATACGTTTTATCTCGTTTTGCAGCTGTTCCAGTTTGCTGCGCACGGCCTTTTCATCGGTCTCGCCGCAGACGGCGCCCGGGATGACCGCCAGCAGCAGGGCGAGAAGCGCAAACCGGCGCAGGGGCACGGTGCTCAGGAGGGAATGCGGGCCAGGTTGACCCCGGACATCTCCGGCGGCTGCGGCAGGCCCATCATTGCCAGCAGGGTGGGCGCTATATCAGCCAGCCTGCCGCCGGCCGGGTCCAGTTGCAGAGCGCGCTTGCCGACGTATACCAGCGGGACCAGGTCAGTGGTGTGCTGGGTATGCTGCTGGCCCGACTCGTAGTCCAGCATTTGCTCGCAGTTGCCGTGGTCGGCCGTCACCAGGGCCTCCCCGCCCGCTTCCAGCACGGCCTTTTCCACCCGCCCCAGGCATGTGTCCAGCGCTTCCGTGGCCTTGATAGCGGCCGCCAGGATTCCGGTATGTCCTACCATGTCACCGTTGGCGTAGTTGCAGACGATGAGGTCGTACTTGCCCGAGTGGATGGCCGCTACCAGTTTGTCGGTCAGCTCGGGAGCGCTCATCTCGGGTTGCAGGTCGTAGGTGGCCACCGCCGGGGATTTGATCAGTTCGCGGTCTTCGCCGGGGAACGGCTCTTCGCGTCCACCGCTGAAGAAGAAGGTGACATGCGCGTACTTCTCGGTTTCGGCGATGCGCAGCTGGGTCATGCCCTGTTGTGCGAGGTAATCCGCCAGGACATTGTCGAGGCTTTGCGGCGCGAACGCGCAACTGGTGTGGATGTCCGCCGCGTATTCGGTGGTCATGACGAAGTCGGAAAGCGCAGGTACGGTCTGCCGGGTAAAGCCGTTGAAGCCGGGTTCGATAAAGGCGCGGGTCAACTCGCGGGCCCGGTCCGCGCGGAAATTCATGAACAGGATGCAGTCGTTATCCGCGACGACAGCAGCGGGCTCGCCACTCGACGCGATCACCGTCGGCATGACAAATTCGTCATTTTCATCGCGCTCGTAGGCCGCTTTGAGTCCGTCCAGCGCAGTGGCGGCGCGATAGTCACAGCGGCCCTCGGTCAGCAGATTGTAGGCTTTTTCGATGCGGTCCCAGTTATTGTCCCGATCCATGGCGTAGTAGCGCCCGGTGATGCTGGCGACCCGGCCGCAACCCAGCTCGGCGAACAGGGCCTGCGCCTGCTCCAGTGAAGCGCCCGCGCTGCGCGGCGGGGTATCGCGGCCGTCGAGGAAGGCGTGCAGGTACACCCTGCCTGCGCCCCGTTGCGCGGCCAGGCGCACGGCGGCGAATATCTGTTGTTCGTGACTGTGGACGCCGCCGGGGGACAGGAGACCGAACACATGCACCGCGCCGCCGGCGGCGATGGTTTTATCGATCGCGCCGCAGTAGGCCGGGTTGCTGTTAAAACTGCCGTCCTGGATGGCCTGGTCGATGCGGGTGATGTTCTGGTAGATGACGCGGCCCGAACCCAGGCTCATGTGGCCCACCTCGGAATTGCCCATCTGGCCGTCGGGCAGGCCGACGTCGAGGCCCGACCCCGAGATAAGGGTATGCGGGGCCTGCTGCCAGAGCCGGTCCCAGACCGGTGTGTTGCCCAGGGCGATGGCGTTGTCGCGGGTTTCCTCGCGGTAGCCCCAGCCGTCCAGCACAATTAAAACGGTGGTTTTCCTGTCGCTCGTACCCATCTTTCTTCCCGTATGCGCCGGTAGCGGCCACTGTAAGTAAAGCGCGGCATTTTAACGTGTCCCGCCGGGAAGCGCATTGCCTATCTGGCTGTGCGAAGCCGCGGCGCACCCGCATCCCGGCTTGCCGCCGCGGGGCTGGTTGCGCCCAGCACTAGCGGGTATACTTGCCGCCTTTTTACGCAGCCTGTGGCACCATCTGGCTCGCTGGTGGCCTGTTTTCGCCGCCGACATTAGTCGTCGCTGACACGTTTGTGTCGTTACTGGTACATGTCCTTAACCCAACGATTGCTTTGCTATGGCGTTATTTCTCGAGTTTCTTGCCCAACAGTGGATTCTGGCCCTGGCCTTGCTGGTGGTTATTATCATGCTGCTGTTACACGAGTCCCGTAAATCCGGCCCCTCGGTTTCGCCGCAACAGGCGATCAACCTGATCAACCGCGAGGGCGGCGTGTTTGTCGACCTGCGCGACGCCGCCGATTTCAAGCAGGGTCATATTGTCGATGCCATGCACATTCCCGCCGCCAAGTTGCTGGCGCGGATGGCGGAACTTGAAAAATACAGGGAGAAACCCATCGTGCTGGTGTGCAAGATGGGGCAGCAGTCCGGCGCCGCGAGCAAGCAGTTGAAGGCGGGCGGCTACAGCAAGGTGTGCAAGATGACCGGTGGCATGATGGAGTGGAGCAATCTCCAGTTGCCGGTGGTCGGCAAGTCCTGAGTTGCCGTGAGCGCCTCTGTTACCATGTATTCAACCCGGTTCTGTCCCTATTGCGTGCGGGCGCGGGGGCTGTTGCAGAGCAAACAGGTCAGCTTTACGGAAATCGCCGTGGACGAGCAGCCGCAACTGCGGCGGGAGATGGTCGAGCGCAGCGGTCGCTACACGGTGCCGCAGATCTGGATCGGTGAGCAGCACGTGGGCGGGTACGACGATCTTGCCCTCCTCGAGCGGCAGGGCCGTCTCGACGAATTACTTTCAACGGCGCCCTGAGCGCCGCGACACAAACACTATCTAAGGGAGGACGGCTCCATGGCCGAGGAACAAGCAGCAGGCACCCAGCAACAACCACAGCAACAGTTCGCGTTGCAGCGGATCTACACCAAGGATATTTCACTGGAGTCTCCATCGACACCAGGGGTATTCAAGAAGCAGTGGCAGCCGCAGATGAGCGTGGACCTGGGCACCAAGAGCGACAAGATCGACGACGAAGGCAACTACGAGGTGGTGCTCACCATCACCATTACCGCCAAGATGGAAGATGCCAACGCCTTCCTGATCGAGGTGCAGCAGGCCGGAATCTTCTTTATCACCGGTTTTTCGCCCGAAGAACTGCGCCGTATCGTCGGCACCGCGGCGCCGAATATCCTCTTCCCCTATGCGCGCGAATGCATTGATACCCTCTGTGTGAAAGGCGGCTTCCCGCCCGTCATGCTGGCGCCGATCAATTTCGACGCCATGTACCAGCAGGCACTGGCCAATGCCGAGGGCGGCCAGCCCGCGGAAGCGCCCGCCACCCACTGATCCGCATGTGGTATTAGCGAAGGGGCTTCGGCCCCTTTTTTGTGCCTGCCTGGAGAGGGTAGATGCCGCCCGCCGCTGCACCGGGATGTCCCGGCATGAGCGCCTGTAATGCCCACGATCGTCAGTCGGAAAGCCACTTTTGTCAGTAGTAAGTGCTTACTATTGCAGCCCCGGAAATCCCAGCTGCCGCAAGCCTTCATACACTACCACCGCCGCGGCATTGCTCAGGTTGAGACTGCGGCTGTTGGCGAGCATGGGGATGCGGAAGGTGGCCGCGGCGTCCATACCGGCCAGCAGCTCCGCCGGCAGGCCACGGGTTTCCGGGCCGAACATGATGGCGTCGCCCGCCTGGTAGCTGATCTGGTGGAAGGACTGCGTGGCCCTGGTGGTGGCGCCGTAGAGGCGTGGTTGCCCGTTGTGCTGCATGAATTCATCGAGACTGCCGTATACACGGACGTCCGCATACTCCCGGTAATCGAGGCCGGCGCGGCGCATTCTGCGATCATCCAGGTCGAAGCCCAGCGGTCCGATCAGGTGTAATGAGCATCCGGTATTCGCGCACAGGCGCATGATGTTGCCGGTGTTGGGCGGGATTTCCGGCTGGTACAGGACTATTCTGAGCATGGTGCATGGTAACTGCCTGCGGTGGGTGCAGCTACTCCTGGTCGATGTTCAGTTCCTTCAGTTTGCGCGTCAGCGTGTTGCGACCCCAGCCCAGCAATTCGGCGGCATCGCGTTTTCTGCCCTGGGTGTGCTGCAGGGCCACATCGATCATTACCTGCTCGAAGGCGGGGAGGGCTTCGTGCAGGATCTGTTCCTTGCCCTGCAGCAGCTCGCTGCGAGCCCATTGCGAGAGCAGCTGCCGCCAGTCCGCCTGACCCGAATCGGTGGTCGCCGCGGGGGTCTTGCCCAGTTCGGGCGGCAGGTCACGCAGGTGGATTTCGCGCCCCGACGCCATCACGGTGATCCAGCGGCAGGTGTTCTCCAGTTGCCGCACGTTGCCCGGCCAGTCGAGAGCCGAAAGGAACTCCTCGGTTTTGGGCAGCAGGATCTTGGTGTCACCCCCCAGTTCCTCTGCGGCGCGCTGCAGGAAATACTGCATCAGGCGCGGGATATCCTCGCGCCGTTCAGACAGCTTGGGTATATGGATACGAATCACGTTGAGGCGATGGAACAGGTCATCCCGGAATGCGCCGCGCTGCACCAGGGACTCCAGGTCCTGGTGGGTTGCGGCGATGATGCGCACGTTTGAGTGCACGGGCACATGGCCGCCCACCCGATAAAATTCGCCATCTGCCAGCACCCTCAGGAGACGGGTCTGGGTTTCCGCCGGCATATCGCCGATTTCATCCAGGAACAGGGTTCCCCCGTCCGCCTGCTCGAAGCGGCCGACGCGGCGGGTATTGGCGCCGGTGAACGCACCCTTTTCGTGACCGAACAATTCGGATTCGAGCAGGTCCCGGGGTATGGCCGCCATATTGAGGGCGATAAATGGGCTGTTTGATCGCGGGCTGTGGCGGTGCAACGCGCGCGCCACCAGCTCCTTGCCGGTACCGGATTCACCATTGATGAGCACGGTAATGTTGCTGTGCGCGAGCCTGCCGATGGCGCGAAACACCTCCTGCATGGCCGGCGCTTCACCGATAATCTCGGTCTGGGGTACCTCTTCCGGCGCCGCGGTGGCGCCGCTCTTCTCCCGGGCCTGGGCCAGGGCCCGCTCGGTAATGGCGATAACCTCGTCGAGGTCAAAGGGCTTGGGCAGGTATTCGAAGGCACCGCGCTGGTAAGAGGCCACCGCGCTGTCCAGGTCCGAGTGGGCGGTGGTGATGATGACCGGCAGTTCCGGGTGTTTTTCGTTGATCAGTGACAGCAACTGCAGCCCGTCGGTGCCCGGCATGCGAATGTCGCTGATAATGACGTCGGGCTGTTCCGAGTTCATGCGCAGCATGAGCTGGTCGCCATCGCTGAAGCTTTCATTGTCGATCCCGGCCTGGTTGAGGGCGCGCTCGAGCACCCAGCGGATGGAGCTGTCATCGTCTACTACCCAGACCCTGGCTGGTTTATGCATTGTCTTGTCCCATCGGTATATAGATTGTGAAGCGCGTCTCGCCGGGTTCGCTTACGCATTCCAGCAAGCCGCCGTGGTGATTGATTACGGACTGGGCTATGGCCAGTCCCAGCCCGGTGCCATCGGCCCGGCCAGTGACCATGGGCACGAAGATGGCGTGCTGGATAGCCTCCGGTACGCCGGGGCCGTTGTCGATAATGTCTACCTGGCACACGAGGCGGTGTAATTGCGTACCTATCGTGAACTGGCGGCGGGAGCGGGTGCGCAAGGTTATGACACAGGTCTCGGGATCGGGGGCCGCCTGCAGGGCGTTGCTCATGATGTTCAGTACGACCTGTATCAACTGTGACCGGTCGCCGGGAATCTCCGGCAGGCTGGGATCGTAATCCCGCACGAACTGCACGGCGTTATGCGATTCCGCCAGAATCAGGTTGCGCACGTGCTCGAGAATCTCGTGGACATTGACGGCCCGCAGTTGCAATTGCTGGTGCGGCCCGAGCAGGCGGTCGACCAGGTCGCGCAGGCGGTCCGCCTCGCGAATAATGACCTGGGTGTACTCGGCCAACTCCTCATTTTGCAGCTCTCTCGCCAACAACTGGGCAGCGCCGCGCACGCCCCCGAGCGGGTTTTTGATTTCGTGCGCGAGGCCGCGAATAACGGCCCGGGTTGTTTCCTGCGCGTGTAGCAGGCCCTCCTCGCGGCTTATTTTCAGCAGCCGGTCGACCGGCTGCAGTTCAATCAGCAGGCCGCTGTCGTTTTCGTTGCCTACCGGGGTGACGACCATGTCCACGTGTATTTCCTGGCCGGTGTGGACTGTCAGCGGCATTCCGCGGCGTGTCACGGCGACCCGGCTTCGCATTATCTGTTCCAGGCATTCAACCCAATCCTGGGAATGCACGGCCAGCTGGCGTGCATGCAAGCCCAGGGCACGCCCTTCCGACACTTTCAGCATGGCTTCACCGGCGGTATTGAGGCTGGTGACCCGCAAGTCCCCGTCCAGCCCCAGGACGCCCGTGCTTATACTGTCCAGAATGTCCCTTTCCTGCTGCATAACTGCCCCAAGTTAGCCCTTGTTGTCGCTGGCCCCACCTTCGGGTAGCAAAAATAGAGCCAAAAATTCCAATTGCCGAAAATTAATCCTACTGCGCCAGTTTTGTTGACGCTCCAAGTAAGTAAGAGCTTACAAACATCGCTTGGTCGGCGGAATACCGCCGCCGCGGTGCGAACAGGATTGCAGTAAGCGTACTCACCGGTTTTTATGCACCATAATGGTGCGCCATGGCGGGCGCGCTGTCCATACCTTGCGCGCGGCGCCCGGGGGTGATGTCAGTGTGGTTTTCCGCGAGAGAGGCGCGGCGCCGGTGTGTTAGCGCCTGCAGCGGAGGCGGCCTGGATCAGCCTGGCACAGCGCTAGTGGGGGGTTGGGCGGGGCTTGACCCTGTTTTTCTGGTTAACGGAGGGGCGCAGAACGTAAATCCGCACAGACTCGGATTCCGCCAGGCGTTCACCCTCGGGGTCGACGACCACCACGCTGAGGTCGTGGGCGCCTCGAAACACATTGGTAAGCTGCCATTGATTGCTCGACTGGGGGTTGCCGGACGGCGTGCCGTCCACGAGCAGTTGCAGCAGTGCGCCCTGTTCAAGCGCCGGTTCCACGGAGGCGCTGATCGCCACGTTTCCCGGCCCCATCGGTATGGTGGTTTCGTTGGCGGGAGAGGTCACTGCCACGGTGTAACTCGTGGCCGCGGAGCCGTCAGGGCTGGTCGGGGGCGCGCTCGCCTGCGGCTCCGCCATCTCGGGCGGCGGGGGGGCGCTGTTGGTTTGTCGCAACTTGATCTCTTCCGACGGGCCGCTGGCGGGTGGTGTGTCGGAGTAACTGACGTTGCCTTGAGCGTCAACGGACTTGTAGATTTGTGCCGCGCCAAGTTGTGGCAACACCAGCAACGCGGTGAGGAGTAGTGTTTTCATAACCGTGGCCATACAAGTCCCGTCGAAAAGAAGCGCCCTCGAAGGGTTACACTAGCAGAAAAGGAGAGGTATCAAAAAGATTCATCGCAGATTGGTGCAGACGGTCACAGTGAGATACGGGTGCCGGTGTGTGAAGGGCGAGTGGAGGCGATCCAGCAAGCACACAGCCAAAAAAAAGCCCGCTGGATCAGCGGGCTTGTCGCGTGGGGGTTTGGCCCTTACAGCGAGTAGTACATGTCGAACTCAATCGGGTGCGTGGTCATGTTGAGACGCTCGATCTCGCCTTTCTTCAGGTCGATATACGCATCGATCATGTCGTCGGAGAAGACACCGCCAGCGGTGAGGAAGCCGCGGTCCGCATCCAGTGCTTCCAGTGACATCTCCAGGCTGGAAGAAACGGTGGGGATCAGTTTGCCTTCCTCGGGGGGCAGGTCGTAGAGATCCTTGTCGGCGGCTTCACCGGGGTGGATCTTGTTCTGGATGCCGTCCAGGCCCGCCATCATCATGGCTGCAAACGCCAGGTAGGGGTTGCCCGTGGGGTCCGGGAAGCGCACTTCTACGCGCTTGCCACGGGGGCTTGGCTCGTAGGGAATGCGAATTGAGGCGGAGCGGTTGCGGGCCGAGTAGGCCAGCATGACGGGCGCTTCAAATCCGGGTACCAGGCGCTTGTAGGAGTTGGTGGACGGGTTGGTGAACGCGTTCAGCGCGCGGGCATGCTTGATGATGCCGCCGATATAGTACAGCGCGTCGTCGGACAGCCCGGCATAGCCGTCGCCGGCGAACAGGTTTTTGCCGTCTTTGGAAATTGACTGGTGGACATGCATGCCTGAACCGTTGTCACCGACAATCGGCTTGGGCATGAAGGTGGCGGTCTTGCCATAGGCGTGCGCCACGTTGTGTACGCAGTACTTGAGAATCTGAACCTCGTCGGCCTTCTTCACCAGGGTGCTGAAACGCACGCCGATTTCGCACTGTCCGGCGGTTGCCACTTCGTGGTGATGCACCTCGATATCCAGGCCCATCTGCTCCATGGCGGTACACATGGCGGCGCGGATGTCGTGCAGGGAGTCGACCGGTGGTACGGGGAAGTAACCGCCTTTTACGCCCGGGCGGTGACCGACGTTGCCTTCATCGTAGGCCAGGCCAGAAGACCAGGCAGCTTCCTCGGAGCCAATCTTGTAGCTGGCTCCGCTCATGTCGATGTTCCACTTAACGTCATCGAAGATGAAGAACTCGGGCTCCGGTCCGAAGTAGGCAGTGTCGCCGATTCCGGTTGTATTCAGATACGCCTCGGCGCGCTGGGCAATGGAACGCGGGTCGCGGTCGTAACCCTGCATGGTGGTGGGTTCAACCACGTTGCAACGCAGGATGAGCGTGGTATCGTCGGTAAAAGGGTCGAGCACCGAGGTGCTGTCGTCGGGCATCAGCACCATGTCGGAATCGTTGATGCCTTTCCAACCTGAGATAGATGAGCCGTCGAACATTTTGCCGCCTTCGAAAAACTCCTCTTTCACTTCCTTGGCGGGGATGGTGACGTGTTGCTCCTTGCCGCGGGTATCCGTGAAGCGCAGGTCTACCCAGCGTACTTCATTTTCTTTGATCAGGTTCAGAGTTTGCTCTGACATCGTAATTCCTCCATGGGATGGTAATAGGGCCAGGTTCACTGGCCTGTGTTGCTTGCGCCGGTCACATCGCTCGGTGACCAGGTATGCTAGGCAGTTTCAATATTAGCAAGAGCTGTGCCAAAAAGGTGCTGTGGTTAAGCTACTGAAATATCAGTTGTTTTTATGGGGTATAGCAACGACCGGAATACAAGTGCGCTAATGAGGTGCGTCAATGCACTATTATGGTGCGGTAATTTCGCGGTTTACCCCGGATACCTGCCCCAAGTCCACAAAACTCGCGCCAAGCCCGTATACTAGGCCCCGGATCGAACGCAACCTTATGGCCCCTATGAAATTTCTTGTCAAGTACTTCTCGGAAATCGCAATCAAGAGCAAGCCCGTGCGGCGCCGGTTCGTGTCTCGCCTGGCGGCCAACCTGCGAGCGGTGCTGCAGGAAATTGATCCCGAGGTGCGAATTCAGCGGCAGTTTGACCGGCTGCTGGTGGAAACCGGGCAGGAGGACGAGAAAGTGCTGGCGCGCATGGTGCAGGCCATGCGCTGCGTATCCGGGATCACCTATATCCTGGAAGTAAACGTGCATCCGCTGCCCGCCCTGGAGGATATCGCCGATTTCGTGCTGCCGGTGTACGCCGCGCGGCTGGAAGGCCGCCATTTCGCCGTGCGGTGCAAGCGCAGCGGCATTCACCCGTTCACCTCCATTGATGTGGAGCGGGAAGTGGGCGGCGCCCTCATGCTGCGCGGCGCACCGGCGGGAGTCCGGCTGGTAGAGCCCGACGTGACGGTCGCCCTGGAGATCAGCAAAAATACACTGTACGTCATTGGCAAGCGTCATCGCGGCCCGGGCGGTTACCCGGTGGCCAGCCTCGATCCGGTGCTGTCGCTGATCTCCGGTGGCTTCGACTCCCCGGTCGCCAGCTATCTCACCATGAAGCGCGGGATGCGTACCCATTTCCTGTTCTTTAACCTCGGTGGGCGCGACCACGAGATCGGGGTCAAGGAGATCGCGTTATTCCTCTGGCAAAAATATGGCTGCAACCAGCGGGTGCTGTTTATCAGTGTTCCGTTTGAGGAGGTGGTGGCCGAGTTGCTGGCCAGGATAGAAGACAGCCAGATGGGCGTAATCCTCAAGCGCATGATGTTGCGGGTTGCGGACCGGCTGGCGCAGGACCTGGAGATCGATGCGCTGGTCACCGGTGAATGCGTCGCCCAGGTGAGCAGCCAGACCCTGCGCAACCTCGCGGTGATAGACCAGGTTACCGAGCGGCTGGTGATACGACCCCTGATCACGACCGACAAGGAGGAAATCGTGCGGATGGCGGCGGCCATAGGGACGGAGCAATTCGCCGCCAATATGCCCGAGTACTGCGGTGTAATCTCGGTCAATCCCACCACCCGGGCGAGGCTGGGCCGGGTGCAGGCCATGGAGAAAAACTTTGACATGGCTATTCTCGATCGGGCTGTCGCCGGTGCGCGCCAGACCCGTATCGACCGGCTGGCGCAGGAGGAACTGGAGCGGGAGGAGGTGGAGGTGCTGTCGGTGCCGCTGGCGGGCAGCACCGTCATCGACATCCGTCACCCTGACGAGGTGGAACTGTGCCCGCTGGAACTGCCTGTGCCGGTGCTGCGTATTCCCTTCTACGAACTGCACAACAGGGGGCCTGCCCTCGCTGCCGGCACCTATATGCTGTACTGCGGCAAAGGCGTGATGAGCCGGCTGCACGCCGGTCACCTGCAGGGAACGACCGGTCTCGATATCAAGGTTTACGCGCCATAATTACCTTGTGCTTGGCAAAGGGCTATGGGGTATAATCCGCGCCCTTTTTTGCTCTCGCGTCACTGCCCCGAGGTAACCCCTTGATCGACAAGCTTCGCAATATCGCCATTATTGCCCACGTAGACCATGGCAAGACCACCCTTGTGGACTGTTTGCTACAGCAGTCCGGTACGCTGGACCGCCGTTCGGAGGGGTCGGAGCGGATTATGGATTCGAATGACCAGGAGCGCGAGCGCGGCATCACGATCCTGGCGAAGAATACCGCCATCGAGTGGAACGACTACCATATCAACATCGTGGACACCCCTGGACACGCCGATTTCGGTGGCGAGGTCGAGCGGGTTTTATCGATGGTGGACTCCGTATTGTTGCTGGTCGACGCGGTGGACGGCCCCATGCCGCAGACCCGCTTTGTAACTTCCAAGGCCTTCGAGCAGGGCCTGAATCCCATCGTGGTCATCAACAAGGTCGACCGCCCGGGCGCGCGCCCGGACTGGGTGGTAGACCAGGTTTTTGACCTTTTCGATCGCCTGGGCGCCACCGAGGAACAGCTGGATTTCCCGGTTATTTTTGCCTCCGCGATACAGGGTATCGCCGGCCTGGATCACGCCAATATGGCGACCGACATGCAGCCCCTGTTCGAAACAGTGGTGGAGAAGGTACCGGCGCCCGAGGTGAATTCGGACGGGCCGCTGCAGATGCAGATATCCGCACTGGACTACAGCAGCTACGTGGGCGTGATCGGTGTCGGTCGCATCACCCGTGGCAAGCTCACACCGAATGCCCAGGTGGTCGTGGTAGACCCGCAGGGCGGGACGCGCAAGGGCCGGGTGCTGCAGCTTATGGGCTACCTGGGGCTGGAGCGCATGGACATTGAGTCGGCCGAGGCGGGAGACATCGTGTGCATTACCGGCATCGAGGGCCTGAACATTTCCGATACGCTTTGCGATCCCTCGAAACCCGAAGCATTGCCGCCCCTGTCGGTGGACGAGCCCACCGTGAGTATGACCTTCCAGGTCAATGACTCCCCGTTCGCCGGCAAGGAGGGCAAGTACGTCACCTCCCGCAATATCAAGGAGCGCCTCGAGCGGGAACTGATTCACAATGTGGCGCTGCGGGTTCAGCCGGGCGATACCCCCGACAAGTTCAAGGTCTCCGGGCGCGGTGAACTGCATCTTTCGGTGCTGATTGAAAACATGCGCCGGGAGGGCTTTGAGCTCGGCGTATCCCGTCCGGAAGTAATCCAGAAAGAAGTAGACGGCAAGATGCACGAACCTTTCGAGCAGCTGGTGATCGACTGTGAAGAGCAGCACCAGGGTTCGGTGATGGAAGAGCTGGGCCTGCGCCGCGCAGAGCTGGAAAACATGGTGCCCGACGGCAAGGGTCGAGTGCGGCTGGAGTTTATCGTGCCCGCCAGGGGGCTTATCGGCTTTCGCTCCATGTTCCTGACCATGACCTCGGGCGGCGGCATCATGACGCACGTGTTCGATCATTACGGCCCGGTCAAGAATGCTGAAATAGCCAGTCGCAGCAACGGTGTACTGGTGTCGATGGTCAAGGGCAAGACGCTTGGCTACTCGCTCTTCAACCTGCAGGACCGCGGTCGCCTGTTCATCCAGCCCAATGTGGACATCTACGAAGGCCAGATCATTGGCCTGCACAGCCGCAACAACGACCTTGCGGTAAACCCCACCAAGGGCAAGCAGCTCACCAACGTCCGCGCTTCCGGCACAGACGAGGCGCTTACCCTGACGCCGCCGGTGCGCCACACTCTGGAGCAGGCACTGGAGTTTATTGAAGAAGACGAACTGGTGGAAGTGACGCCAGTGAGCATTCGCCTGCGCAAGAAACTGTTGCTGGAGCACGAGCGGCGCCGCGCAGACAGAAGCTGACCGCCGGTTGCCGTGAAAGCCCTGTTGCAGCGGGTTAGCAGCGCCGATGTCCGGATAGGCGGTGAGCGGGTCGCCAGCATCGGTGTCGGCCTGCTGGTCTTGCTGGGGCTTGACCAGGATGACGACCAGCCCGCCGCGGATCGCATGCTTGAAAGAATTCTCGCCTATCGCGTCTTCGCCGATGAGAACGGGCGCATGAATCGCAGCGTGGCGGATATCGGCGGCGGCGTGCTGCTGGTCTCCCAGTTCACCCTGTCAGCCGACACCGGCAAGGGCTTGCGGCCCGGTTTTTCCCGGGCGATGCCACCGGCGGAGGCCGAGGCGCTTTACGACTATACCCTGGCCCGTTTGCGTCAGCGCCATGCGCAGGTCGGCGCGGGGGTGTTCGGCGCCGACATGCAGGTCAGCCTGACCAACGACGGCCCGGTGACTTTCCTGCTTGAATCAGGCTGAGCGCGGATAAACCATGTGGATGTGCGGTATGCCGTCCTCGTCGAATATTTCGCCCTCGGCGATGAAGCCCAGGGAACTGTAGAAAATCTCCAGGTAGGCCTGGGCGTTGATCCGGATATTCTGCCCGGGCCAACGCCGCAGGTTGTGGCTGATGCCGCGCTTCACCAGTTCCCTGCCCAGCTCCCGCCCGCGCGCCGTGACCTTCACTGCAATACGTCCCAGGGCGCTTTCAGAAAAGTGATCCCCCGGTGCCAGGCAGCGCTGGTAGGCCAGCAGGTCGCCCTCGTGCCAGCACAGCATATGAACAGCCTTCAGGTCGAGGTTGTCCAGGTCGAGGTAGGCGCAGTTCTGCTCGACGACAAATATTTCCTGTCGCAGACGCAGCGCGGCGTACAACTGCGCTGTATCGAGTTCGGCAAAAGCACTGGTCTGCCACTGGTAAGACATTGCGGGGGAAGCCTTTGGACAAATCTCAGGGGAGCCGTTCTCCCCCTTGGGATAAGTTGCTACTATAGGCCGCAAACCACGGTGGGAAAAGGCTTTAGCGCTCACCACATCGCCAGTGCCAGGACAGTCTCCCCGGTGGTGAAAGCCCCCGGCGAATGATGTGCCGGTCTTGCCAGGAAAAAAACCCGAAACCGAAACCCCTTATCGAGACAGGGCAGTAGTTAATGTCTGAAATTCTGGAAATTGATAACGAAGGCACCGAGCAGGTGTCGCTCAAGCAGTATGCGGAGAAGGCCTACCTGGACTACTCCATGTACGTCATCCTGGATCGCGCCCTGCCGCATGTTGGCGATGGCCTGAAGCCGGTGCAACGCCGCATCGTGTACGCCATGAGTGAACTGGGCCTGAAGTCCAGCGCCAAGTACAAGAAGTCGGCGCGCACCGTGGGCGATGTCATCGGCAAGTTCCACCCCCACGGCGACAGCGCCGCCTACGAGGCCATGGTATTGATGGCCCAGAACTTCAGCTACCGCTATCCACTGGTGGACGGTCAGGGCAACTGGGGCTCACCGGACGACCCCAAATCTTTCGCTGCAATGCGTTATACCGAATCGCGCCTTACCAGCTACGCCGACGTGCTGCTCGCGGAACTGGGGCAGGGCACCGTGGACTGGTCGCCGAACTTCGACGGCACCATGGACGAGCCGCGGGTATTGCCGGCCCAGGTGCCGAATGTCCTGCTCAACGGCACCACGGGTATCGCCGTGGGTATGGCGACCGACGTACCCCCGCACAACCTGAGGGAAGTCGTTACCGCCACGATTCGCCTGCTGGAGGCGCCGAAGTCGACGGTGGCCGAGTTGTGCGAGCATGTACTGGCGCCCGACTTCCCCACCGAGGCCGAAATCATCACGCCGCGCGAAGATATCGTGGCCATGTACGAAAGTGGTCGCGGCGGCCTGCGCATGCGCGCGGTGTGGGAGCGGGAGGGAGCCGACCTGGTGATCACCGCCCTGCCCTACCAGGTGTCGGGCTCGCGGGTGCTTGAACAGATCGCGGCCCAGATGCAGGCGAAAAAACTGCCGATGGTGGCCGACCTGCGCGACGAATCGGACCATGAGAATCCCACCCGCCTGGTCATCGTTCCGCGCTCCAATCGTATCGATGTCGAAGGCCTGATGAGCCACCTGTTCGCCACCACCGACCTGGAGCGCAGTTACCGGGTCAACCTGAACATGATAGGCATCGACGGCCGGCCTGGCGTCAAGGGGCTGGATCGCATCCTGCGGGAGTGGTTGTCGTTTCGCACCGACACCGTGCGCCGGCGCCTGGAGTACCGTCTCGAAAAGGTACTGAAACGCCTGCATATCCTGGAAGGTTACCTGATAGCTTTCCTGAATATCGATGAGGTGATTCATATCATTCGCACCGAGGATAAGCCCAAGCCGGCGCTGATGCAGCGCTTCGGCCTGAGCGATGCCCAGGCGGAAGCGGTGCTGGAACTCAAACTGCGCAACCTGGCGAAGCTGGAAGAGATCAGCATCCGCGGTGAGCAGGATGAGCTGGCGAACGAGCGCGACGAACTGCAGAAAATCCTGGGCAGCGCGGCCCGGCTCAAGACCCTGATCAAGAACGAATTACTGGCGGTAGCGAACAAATATGGCGACGACCGCCGCTCGCCGCTGGTGCAGCGTGAAGAGGCGAAAGCCTTTAGTGAACTGGAGATGGTCAGCGCGGACCCGGTGACCGTGGTGATGTCGGAAAAAGGCTGGATTCGCGGTGCCAAGGGGCACGATATAGACCCCTCCAGTCTCAGCTATAAAGCGGGCGACAGCTACAAGCTGGCGGTGCGCGGGCGCAGCAACCAGCCCGTGGTTATCCTGGATTCCACAGGCCGCGCTTACACATTGGCCAGTCATAACCTGCCGTCGGCCCGCGGCCAGGGGGAGCCCGTTACCGGGCGTATCAGCCCTCCATCCGGCGCCACTTTTGAGGGCATGATGATCGGCGCACAGGACCAGCTCTACCTGCTGGCCAGCGATGCCGGTTACGGCTTCGTGGCGAAACTGGGCGATCTGCAGACCAAGAACCGCGCCGGCAAGGCGGCGATCAGCCTGCCCAAGGGCGGCCGCGTGCTACAGCCTTCGCGGGTTTCCAGCGTCGAAGGCGCCTGGGTGGCGGCGGCAACCAACGAGGGGCGATTACTGGTGTTCCCGCTGGCGGATTTGCCGCAACTGGCTCGCGGCAAGGGCAACAAGATCATCGGAATTCCCTCGGCCAGGGTGCAAAGTCGCGAGGAGTTCGTGGTGGCAGTGCAGGTTATCAGCGAGGGCAGCAGCCTGCTGGTATATGCCGGCAAACGACACATCAAGCTGAAATTCTCTGAACTGGAGCACTACCGCGGCGAGCGTGGCCGGCGTGGTAACAAGCTGCCCAGGGGTTTCCAGAAAGTGGACTATGTCAGGGTAGAGGGCTGATCGCTATTTGCGCGGGCCCTGGTGAGTGAGCCGTTTCAGGATCAGGCGCAGCTGCCTTTCGAGCAAATCCTGGTAGGGCTCGGCGAACTCTTCCAGCATGGCGAAATCCATTACCTCGGTGGCCTCGTGTTGCAGCCGGGCTGCGATGTCCGGGTCTTCACACACGACAGGTGCCAGCAGAACCCTGGGTGGCCGGTTGGCGCAGATGGTCTCCAGTTCGTCCAGCGTGTGCTGGATATACAGACCGGGATAAATATCCGCGCGGTCTCCCACGCCCAACTCACTCTGCGAGATGGCCATTGCGATAGACAGGGTGCGGCGCATCTGTTGTTCGAGCTCGCGGCTGGCGGACTGAATGAGCCAGGCGCAGGAGGCGGCCCGAAAGGCGGCGCTGCCGGCATTGTTGGGGCCGCTGAAGTAAACGGCCAGGCCGAACTGGCGCGCCACCTGTAAGTCACCCGCGTAAAAATCCGCCGCCGCCAGTACCAGTTGATGAAGTCGGTCGGTGTAGTTGTGCAGGGCCCGCTCGTCCAGGGTATCTATGTAATCCGCGAGACTCGTGAGGTGCAGGTAGAGTACGGCGGTGGTCCTGTAATTTTCTTCCCGGGGATTGGTCTCGCTGCGGGTGCGCAGCAGATCCATGGGCAGCGCGTTAATACTGCGCTCCAGCCGCGCGACCTCATTGCCGCCCTGGTGATCCAGCGGCTGGTCATCCAGCGCGATAGTGCCGGCCAGGGTGGCCAGCCGATTGGCCAGGCGCTGGCTGAAGTGGCGGGTGGTGACGTACACGGCGAGGCTGAGCAGCACCGCCAGCCCCAACAGGCTCATTACGAACTGCCAGCGGGCGGCGGCGGCATTGTCCGCACTGATCGTGATGACGACTTCCCCGGCCACATTTTCTTCCACATGCACCGGCGCCCGGTAGCGTTGCAGGTCCTGTCCCAGGGCGGTACCCGCCTGCCCCAGCGCCTTGCCCTCCACGTCGAATATGGCAACCTCTTCAGCGGACGAAGTTTCAACAAAGCGTTGCAGCGAGGCGGAAACGCTCAGCAGGTTGCCGGTTTCCAGGGTGGCGCTGATGCGGGTGGCGATCTGGCGGGCGAGGGCCGAACCGTACTCCTCCTGCTGTTGCAATTGCATGTGGCGGGTGGATATGGCCGCCAGGGTGACCAGGGCGAGGCTGACCAGCAGGCATACACCCGCGGTTATGAGCGCCAGCTGCGGGCCGAGGCTGCTGTTCTGGAGAGCGTTATTCACGTGGGACAGGGCTACCGATTTATGAGGCGCCAGTATAAACCAGACCCGACGCCAGGGGAGACTTTTGTGCCGCTGCGGCATTTCGCCCGGGTACCCCTTCGCTTCCCAGCGCTTGTCGCCAGCGGGTAGAATACCGACCCCTTCATTGTCCCTGGACATTTTCAGTGAATGAAATACTGCTGATCAGCATATCCGGCGAAGATCAGCCCGGCCTTACTGCGGGCATTGCCTCCATTCTGGCCGGGTATTCCATCAACGTGCTCGATATCGGCCAGGCGGTCATTCACGCCACGCTTTCGATGGGAGTGCTGGTGGAAGTGCCGGGCGATGTGGACTCCCGGGGTATGTGCGATGCGGTCAGGAACTATGCCCATGACGCCGGCATGCAGGCGCGAATCAGCCCGGTCACGCCCGCCAGCTATGAACACTGGGTGCAGGCCCAGGGGCGAGCGCGCTACATCATCACCCTGCTGGCGCGCAAAATTACCGCCGACCAGCTGTCCCGGGTCACCGCGGTCGTGTGGCGCCACGGTCTCAATATCGACAGTATCAACCGCCTTTCCGGGCGCATTCCGCTGGGAGAGCTGCCCGCGCTCAGCAAGGCCTGCGTGGAGTTTTCGGTGCGCGGCCCCCTGCAGGATTCCAGCCTGTTCCGGCGCGACCTGCTGGAGGTTGCCGGTGCGCTCGATGTGGACCTGGCGTTCCAGGAGGACACGATGTACAGGCGCACCCGACGCCTGGTGGTGTTCGACATGGACTCGACCCTGATCGAGGCCGAGGTAATCGACGAACTGGCCCGGGTCGCCGGCGTTGGCGAGCAGGTCAGCGCCATCACCGAGCGGGCGATGCGCGGCGAGCTCGATTTCAGCGAAAGCTTCCGGGCCAGGGTGGCGCTGCTCAAGGGCCTGCCGGAAACCGCCCTCGAACAGGTGGCGGGAGAACTCAAAGTCACCGAGGGGGCGGAACACCTGCTGAGCACACTGCGCACCCTGGGATACCGGACAGCAATACTCTCGGGCGGATTCACCTATTTTGCCCGCTTCCTGCAACGCCGCCTCGGTATCGACGATATCCACGCCAATGAACTGGATATCGCGGACGGGCAGGTTACCGGCAGGGTAGTCGGACCCATCGTCGACGGCGCTCGCAAGGCGCAACTGCTGCGCCAGTTGGCGCAAGAGCAGAATATAGACCTGCAACAGGTGATCGCCGTGGGCGACGGCGCGAATGATCTACCCATGCTCAGCATTGCCGGGCTCGGCATCGCATTTCGGGCCAAGCCGCTGGTCAAGCAGTCCGCGGAACAATCGATTTCGACCCTGGGCCTCGATGCCATTCTCTATCTGCTGGGACTTTCCGATCGCTACCAGAAACACGCGGTGGAAAGCCGGTAGCGACGCGCCCCATCTGCCATTGGCTGCGCGCCTGAGTTATCATTGGCACCTTTTTCAGACGGACACGAGTACACCATGGCTAATTACTCCACCAACGATTTTCGTTCGGGACTCAAAGTGATGCTGGACGGCGAGCCCTGCAGCATCCTGGATAACGAATTTGTAAAACCCGGTAAAGGCCAGGCCTTCAACCGGGTGCGACTGCGCAACCTCAAGACCGGCCGGGTCTGGGAGCGGACATTCCGCTCGGGAGAGACCCTGGAGGGCGCCGATGTGGTGGACCGCACCATGCAGTACCTCTACACCGATGGCGAGTTCTGGTATTTCATGGAGCCGGACACCTTTGAGCAGCATCAGGCCGATGCGAAAGCCGTCGGTGAGGCCCTGCACTGGCTGAAGGAACAGGACCCTTGCGAGGTCACCCTCTACAACGGTGCGCCCCTGGCCGTGACCCCGCCGAATTTCGTTGAACTGGAAATTGTCGAAACCGATCCCGGCCTCAAGGGCGACACCGCCCAGGGCGGCAGCAAGCCCGCCAAATTGAGCACCGGCGCGGTGGTGAAAGTGCCGCTGTTTATCAACCAGGGCGAAGTGATCCGGGTGGATACCCGCAGCGGCGAATACCAGAACCGCGTTTCTAAGTAATTCCCGATTGATCGTGGACTGGCAGCCGTCCGCGAGCCTCGAGTTGCTCCGGGCGCGGGCCGGGCTGCTGGCCCGGATCCGCCAGTTCTTCGCCGACCGCTCAGTTCTCGAGGTGGAAACGCCGCTGCTGTGCGGCCGGGGGATCACCGACCCCAGCATTGAAGCGCTACTGGTGGAGCGCGGTGCATCCCTGGAACATCCGCGCTACCTGCAAACCTCTCCCGAGTACGCCATGAAACGCCTGCTGGCCTGCCATGGCCAGTCCGTATTCCAGCTTGCCCGGGCCTTCCGCGACGGTGAAGCGGGCGCGCGCCACAACCCGGAGTTCACTTTGCTGGAGTGGTATCGCCCGGGTTTTGATCACCACGCGCTGATGGCAGAGGTAGCGCAGCTGGTGCGGTACTGCCTGGGCGAGCGCCCCGTGCACAGCTACAGCTATCGCCAGTTATTTCGCGAAATGCTGGAACTGGACCCCTTCACCGCAGCGCTGGCGGTGCTGGAGGAGGCTGCGCGCAGCCGCTTTGACGCAGGTACCATCGCGGGGGATCGCGACCTTTGGCTGGACCTGTTGATGAGCCACGTCATAGAGCCGCGCCTGGCGGGAAAGGGTATGTGTTTCGTTTATGACTACCCGGCGTCCCAGGCCGCCCTGGCGCGCATCAGCGAAATTGACGGCGCCCGGGTCGGACACCGTTTCGAGCTCTATGTCGACGGTATGGAGCTGGCCAATGGTTACTTCGAGCTGGCTGACGCCGCCGAGCAGCGCCGGCGTTTCGATCACGACAACGTTCGCCGCCGCGAGCACGGGCTGCCCGAGCGCCCGCTGGATGAGCGGCTGCTGGCCGCACTCGAACACGGCCTGCCGGAATGCAGCGGTGTCGCCCTGGGGGTGGACCGCCTGCTGATGCTGGTGACCGGAACCACCGATATACGAAAGGTGTTGGCGTTCGACTGGGCGCGCGCCTGAGCTGCGCCGGGCAAATCACCCCCCGGCTTCAGGCCTTGCCCTGGCCTGATCCCCGTTTCAGTTCCTGTACCACCTTGAACCACTTTTCCATGTCCTCGCGGCTGGAATCCTTCAGGGCCAGGCCAACCCAGTAGCCCTCCCTGTTGTCGGCCGCTTTGACCCACATGGCTTCGCCGACGAGTTCAAGGTTCTCCTGCCAGTCTTCCATCGGCACGGCGATATTGAGGATGCTGCCCTGTTCTATGGGTATCGGTACGGAAATTCTCAGCCCTCCAGCGGAAACGTCCAGTGTCTCGCAGCGAACAATCGTGTTGTCGGCCTCCGACCGATCCCATCTTTCGACCACCTCTATATAGATGGCTCTTTCGATATTGAAACGCGGATGTTTGCGCCGGTCCGTGTGGTTATTGTTCATGCTGTCACTCGCAATCTGTACTGGATTCCAGTTCGATCCATGGGCGCGTTACCGCCCGGTGCGAAACCTGCACCTTATGCAGACCCTCGCACACATGTTACGGTCCCGCCTGACCCTCGACCAAGCACCGTTGGTGGAAAAGGTGACAAAACTGCCCGCGGGCGTAGTCACCCCGCAGGTACGGTGGCTGTGCGACGTGTATTTCCCGGGTGGCTTGTGTGCCTTGCCATTGCTTTAGCGGCGCATTGGGAGGTCCTGCCGTGGACCTGTGATGGGTGGCCCTTGTAGCGGCCGGGGTGCAGCTCACGCGTCATTCGGGAGTTAAATGACAACTGTCAGAACATTTTACACCAGGGTACTGCGGTATTGTGGCAGCATCATGTGGCTTTCCCTAACTATTTGATAAATAGGAATTAAAATTCCATGGTGTGATTATTGTGCAGAATTACAACAAACCCGTGGTCGATGGTGACGTGACCGCGGTGGGGTTTGAGTTCACGGTGCTGGGCGGCTGTGGTGCGTTGGACCGCCAATAGAGGGCTCGGCTTTCAAGGTATTTACCTTTTGTCTGGCGCTTTTGATCGGTCTCGGGGTTCTGCCTGCGAGAGCAGCCCAGGATACGCCTTTCGGGGTCAGCTTTTCCCTGGCCGACTATTTAGCCATTTATGCAGTTTGACCATCACTGTACCCGTCGTTTCCTCCGGCTGGGTGTCGACGATGCCATAGCCGTGTTTCTCGTAAAGCCTTATCAGTTTGGCGTTCGCCGCGGAAGTCCAGGTGCAACAACTGGGCAGCGACGCTTGCCGAAACCAGTGCTCACCCGCCAGCAGCAGTTTTTCGCCGCTTCCCTGGCGTCGCGCACCAGGTTCCACGAACGTTGTGGACACCAGCCCGAAGGCGGCGCCGTTCACCTCGGTTTCACGGCGCACAATCGTATGCCCGACGACATGACCCCCGGGTGTTTCAGCCAGCAGCACCGCCGCAGTCGCCTGATCGGGGTCGAGGTGCCAGCGCACCCGGTCACGCAGCCACTCCATGGAGTACAGCGCTGTTCCGGTCGTTTCACCTTCAATCTCTACGAGGGTAGCGCGCATTCGTACCGCCACCTGTTCTATTTCTGTCGTGGAGTCAGGGTCTATTGGCCTGATACGAATTGTGTTCATGGCAACTCTGTGTAACCCCCGGTGCATGGATTCAGCTGTCGTGTGCGATAACCGCGGGCCCGTAGCCCTCGAGAAACTCCCGCGGCATGCGCCGTGGTTTGCCGCTGCTGAGCTCAATGCAGGCGAAGCGCATTGCGGCTCGCAGCAGGGTGACGCCATCGTCCAGGCGTATCACCTGAAAACGGCGGGTCATGGTAAGTTTGTGATCCGAGCTCACGATCCAGGTACCCGCCACGACCTCGTCCCCTTCGCGCGAAGCCTGCAGGTAATCGTACTCGCTGTGGGTGATGGCCATGGCCCGGTCCAGTGCCTGGTAGCGTTCCAGGTCCAGTCCAAGGCTCACCGAGTGCGACCAGGCCACCTGTTCGCACCACTTCACATAGACGGTGTTATTGGTGTGCTTGAGTCCGTCTATATCCTCCGGCATTACCCGGGTGTAGTAGGTGTGGGGTTCGGGGTGGTCCCACAGTGTCGCCAGGTCTGTCACGGTGTTTCGGCCACGGTGTCCGGCGCCTCGGCCGGTTTCAGTGCCAGCCCTGTAAAACCGTAGGCGATAGCGATTATCGGGCAAAGCAGGTTAAAAAATGCGAACGGTGCGTAATGCATCGTCGCCACGCCCAGGGTTGCGGACATATAGGCGCCGCATGTATTCCAGGGAATTAGCGCGGAAGTGAGGGTTGCTGAATCTTCCAGCGTGCGGGACAGGTTGAGACGGGACAGGCCGTGACCTTCATAGGCGTCCTTGTACATTCGCCCCGGCAGGGCGATCGCGATGTACTGGTCCGCCGCTAGGGCATTGGTGCCTATGCAGGTGGCTACGGTAGTGGTGATCAACGAGCCGGTTCCCTTGACCCTGCGCAAAGCGAGCTGCAGCAGATAGTTGAGAATACCCGTGCGCTCCAGCACGCCGCCAAAGCCCAGTGCGCAGATAATCAGCCATACAGTATTGAGCATGCTGGCCATGCCGCCCTTGCTCAGCAGCGAGTCCAGAAATTCATTGCCGCTGTGCGATGAGTAGCCGTTAAACAGGCTGATCCAGATCCCCTTCAGTGCCGTCAGAAAGTGTCCCGCCCCGGGATCGTCGGCCAATCGGGCCACGGCGTCGGGCTGGAACAGAGCGGCGAATACAGCGCCGGTTAAGGCGCTGATAATGATGGCCGGGTAGGCCGGGTAGCGTTTGTATACCAGCCACAGCATCAGTACCAGCGGGAGTAGCAGATGCACACCGATGTTGAACTGGCTCGCGAGCGACTCCTGCAGGGCGGCTATTTCTCCGGGCGCGGGGGCGCTGGAGCTGCCCAGCAGCGCGAAAATAATGAGGGCTATTCCGAATGCGGGGATTGTGGTCCACAGCATGTGGCGAATATGGTCGAACAGGTCGACGCCGGTGGCCGCGGAGGCGAGGTTGGTGGTGTCGGACATGGGCGACAATTTGTCGCCGAAGTACGCCCCCGAAACAATTGCCCCGGCGGTAATCGCGGGAGACAGCTCGAAGCTTCCGGCAATTCCCATCAGGCCAATCCCCAGGGTACCGGCCACTGTCCAGGAGCTGCCGATACTGAGGGCGACGATGGCGCAGATAGCGGCGCTGGCCGTATAAAAGATGCCGGGATTGAGTATCTGCACGCCGTAATAAATCATGGACGGAACCGTCCCGCACAATATCCAGGTGCCGATCAGCATGCCGACCGCGAGCAGGATGAGCGTTGGCCCCAGCCCCAGTGCGATACCGTTTACAATGCCATCCTGGCACTCGTGCCAGCCGATGCCCACCCGGCGACCGACCAGTGCCGCCACGCAGGACGCGAGTATCAGGGCGATCTGATTGGCACCGTAGGACGAGTCGGAGCCAAACAGGTAAACCGAACATCCCAGCAACGCGATCAGGAAAACTATTGGCGTGAGGGCCAGCGCAGGCGAGATGGTCTCTTCCTGATTTCGGACACTGTTCAATGTTCTTCGCTCTTGTAGTCTGGCATTAGTGACATGGCTGCTATGACCGGCGCCTTGATATGCGTTCCGTGGGCGCGCGAAAACCGGTGATCGCGCCGCGCGATTGAATGCCAGAATGCCTCAAAAGCCGCGGGCGGTACAGGGCGGCTGCACTTTGTCAGTCCCGCTGCTTACTACGCCGCGCCGATCACGTAACATACCGGGGAAAATCGGATCAGAAATAAGGTTATGACTCAGGCAGTTCGGGCACAGGGAAACACGGATCGCCAGGCGCTGGTGTACGGGCTCGCCGCGGTATTGTTCTGGTCGACGGTGGCGACCGCGTTCAAGCTGGCCCTGCGCGAACTGGATGTGCTGCAACTGCTGGCTTACTCGGTTTGCTTCTCCGCCCTGGCACTGCTGTTGATCAACTGGTGGCAGGGCCGACTGGCGCTGTTGCGCGAGTACGCCAGCGCGACGCCCGCTTACTTCCTGGTGATGGGGTTGGTAAACCCCGTCATCTACTACCTGGTCCTGCTGCATTGCTACGACCTGCTACCGGCGCAGCAGGCGCAGGCCATCAACTACACCTGGGCGATCACCCTGGCGTTGCTGGCTGTTCCCATCCTCGGCCATAAACTTAACCGGCGCGATGTGCTGGCGCTGGTCATGGGCTATTCCGGGGTGTTGATCATCGCGACCCGCGGGCAGGTGCTGCAACTGCGGTTCGACAGTCTCGCGGGTGTCGGGCTCGCCCTGCTGAGCACCCTGATCTGGGCGGGTTACTGGCTGGCGTCCACCCGCAACCAGCGCGACCCCGTCGCCTGCCTGTGCATCAATTTCCTGGTGGCCGCTCCGGTGGCATTGGCGCTGTGCGCGCTGTTCTCCAATCTGGCGCTGCCGGGTTGGCAAGGCCTCGCCGGCGCCGCTTACGTCGGCCTGTTTGAGATGGGCGTCACCTTTGCCTTGTGGTCAACCGCGCTGCGCCTGTCCAGCGGGGTATCGCGAGTCGGCAACCTGATCTTCCTCGCGCCCCTGGTATCGCTGGTATTCATCGCCACGATTCTGGGGGAGCCGATTCACCCCGCCACCCTGGTGGGTCTGGCGCTCATTATTCCGGGGGTACTGCTACAGCAGCGCCAGAAGCCCGCGCCGCTGGTGTAGGCGGCAGCTATGGACCCTGGCGACAACACCCGCAACCCCGAGCTGGCTCCGCACTACTACCGGGATAACTTCATCGCCCTGTGCGATACGGTGGAGAGCCAGTACGGAGACCTGCTGACAGCTGCCGAACTGGGGTTTCTGCAGGTTTATCGCGCGCTGCCCTTTGCGGCACAGTGCCTGTATGTGAGACTCATATCGCGAGTGGGCCCGTGGTTTCGGCAGAGCAAGCTGGACTACCCGGAGCTCGGTGCCGCCGCACCCATCGTCGACAGCCTGCTTGCTGCCGGCTTGGCGGAATCCGCTACCGGGCTCGACGCGCCGGAGCTCGGCGCGCTGTACACCCGGGCCGAGTTGCTGGAGGCTTTCGGGTCGCAGCTCACGGAGGTTCCCCGGGGCAAACCCGCCCTGCTGGAGGCCATCGACGCGCTGGCGCTGGACAGGGCCCGGCACCTGGAGTTGCTGAAAGCCGTAGACGGGGAACGGATCGTCGCGCCCTGCGCAGTGGCCGAGGTACAACTGCTGCAATTGCTGTTCTTTGGCAACCGCCACCAGAGCCTGACTGATTTTGTACTGAGTGATCTCGGTGTCGCCCGTTACTACCCCTACTCCCTGGATCGCCAGTACCGCCTGTTCCCGCACCGGGAGGCCCTGGATGAATTCCTCGCCTGCGCGGAACTCGGCGATTGCTGGTACGAACTGCGCGAGAGTGAGGATCCTGCGGCCCTGCCCGCGCTGGCGGTGCAGATTCTGTCGCAGGATATCCGGTTTTCCTCCAGCGAGGGCCGCTGGCACCGGCTGTGCAACGGCCTGGCCAGGGACCTGGAGCGTCTCGGTGAACTGGAACTGGCCGGGGACCTTTACGCCTGCAGCGGCCGCCACCCGGCCCGGGAGCGACGCCTGCGCGTTATGGAGCGGCTGCAGGACTGGGAGGCCGCCCTGCAACTGAGTGAACAGATACTGGCCGACCCCTGGTGTGAAGAGGAGCGAGACGCGGCGGAACGGGTGCAACCCAGAATCCGGCGTCAACTGGGTGCCAGGCCCGCCCCGCGCCGCCGCGACACATTCCGCAAGCTGGCCCTGGAACTGCCCCGCGAGGACGCCCCGGTGGAGGTTCTGGCGGCACGCCGGCTGGCGGCGGATTGGGCGGCCGTTCACTATGTGGAAAACAGCCTGATGAATACCCTGTTCGGCCTGGCGTTCTGGGAGCAGATATTTATCCCGGTGCCAGGGGCATTCCACAATCCGTTCCAGAGCGTTCCCACGGATATGTACAGCCCCGGCTTCAGGGCGCGTCGCCAGCACGCGCTCGCGGCACGGCTGGCCGAATTGCGCGCTGGCGATATCCAGCCCATGTTGTTGGAGGCCCATGGTCGTTATGCGCCCTGCCAGTGTCGCTGGGTGGACTGGCGGCGGGTTGACGAGGCCATGCTGGAGGCGGCGACCAGTGTCATCCCGGGGAGCCACCTGCTGGCGATATGGGAGCGCATACTATTCGACCCCCGGGAAAACCGCAGGGGCTTTCCCGACCTTGTGGCGTTGGGGGAAAAACCCGGGGACTACAGCCTGATCGAGGTGAAAGGCCCGGGGGATGCGCTGCAGGAGAGCCAGAAGCGGTGGCTGCGTTTCTTCGAGCGCGAGGGCATTCCGGCGACGGTAGCCTGGGTGACCTGGGAACAGGGCGCGGACGATGATTGAGCTGTCGGTCACTGTGCGCGACCTGGTGGCGTTCTGTCACCGCGCCGGGGATATCGATCATCGTTTCACGCCCTCCCCCACCGGCGTCCAGGGTGTAGCCGGGCACCAGCGCGTCTACCGGCGCCGCGGCGACAGCTATCGCAGCGAATACACGGTGGATTACAGCCAGACCGAGGGTGGCCTGCGGCTGCGACTGAGCGGTCGCGCCGATGGCTATGACCCCGCCGCCGCGCTGGTAGAGGAAATAAAAACCTGCCGCATCAGGCCCGCCCTGATCCCGGCGACAGTCAGCCGCATGCACCTGGCGCAGGCCCGCCTGTACGCGGCGCTGATAGCTATCGAGCAGGACCTGGACCAATTGGAAGTGCGGCTGACGTGGTTCAACATCGACAGCGGCGAGGAAACGCCATTGTCCCAGAGTTACACGCGCCGGGAACTGGAGCAGTTCCTTGCCGGCTCGCTGGACCAGTTCTCGGGCTGGCTTGCGCGGCTTGCCGGCTTGCGGCGGCAACGGGACCAGAGCCTGCAAGAGCTGGCGTTTCCGCACGGGGAGTTCCGTCGCGGCCAGCGCGAGATTGCGGAGCTGGTATACAAGTGTATAGACCAGGGGGGTGAGCTGTTGCTGGAGGCGCCCACCGGAATCGGCAAGACCGCCGCCGTGTTGTACCCGGCGGTCAAGGCATTGGCCACGGGCAAGCACGACCGTATCGCTTACATCACGGCAAAAACCGTGGGCAGGCGCACTGCCGAGGAAACCCTGGACGCCTGCAGGCGCGAAGGCCTGGTTTTGCCGGCGCTCACCCTCACTGCCAAAGAGCGTGTCTGTTTTTCGCCGGGGAAAGCCTGCCACGGCGACGACTGCCGCTATGCCCGGGGTTATTACGATCGCCTGCCGCAGGCGCTGGCGGCGGCGATCGAAACCCCATCCCTCAGGCAGGCGGATATCGAGGAACTGGCCCGGCGGTTCGACATCTGCCCCTACCAGCTGGCGCTGGACCTGCTGCCCTGGGTTGACCTGGTGATAGCCGACCTGCACTACGTGTACAGCCTCACCTCAACCCTTGGCAGCCAGATGCAGCTCGATGGCAGGCGCTGGAGCGTACTGCTGGATGAGGCACACAACCTGCCGGAGCGGGCGCGGCGCATGTACCGGGCGAGCCTGGCCAAGGCGGACCTGATGGCTCTGCGGCGGCAGTCGCCGACGGGTTTGGGCGCCGCGCTGGATCGTATCAATCGCGGTTTGCTGGCCTTGCAACGCCAGCACTGGCAGGAACCGGATTACGACAGCCGGCAGGATTTCCCCGCCAACCTGCAGCAGGCCCTGGCGGATTTTGTCGCGGCAACCGGCGAATTGCTGGCGCAGGAGCCGGCACTGTTGCAGCGCCAGCCCCTGCTGCTGGATTTCTATTTCGAGGTAGTGCATTTCCTGCGGCTGGCGGATCACTGGGGAGATGATTTTCGTTTCGAACTCAGCCGTAATGAGGGTCGCCAGAGCCTGCGGGTGACGCTCAACTGCCTCGACCCGGCCCGCCTGTTGCGACAAAGACAGGAGTCGCTGCATTCGATGACCGCGTTTTCAGCCACCCTGTCGCCGCCGGACTGGACCCGAAACGCCCTGGGCCTGGGGGAAACGGCGGTGTTCCGCCGCGAGGTTTCGCCATTTCACGAAGGCCAGCTGGAGGTTTTCCTGGCCACCGGCGTGGACACCCGTTACAGCCGGCGCGAGCAGTCCCTGCCGCAACTTGCCGCCACCGTGATGACGTGGCTGGCGCGGGAACAGGGAAATTGTATTGTCTATTTCCCCTCCTACCGCTACCTGCAGGATTGCCTGCAGCGATTGCGGGAGCTGGGGCTGGACCAGCTGCGACCGACCTTGTGGGTGCAACAGCGGGAGCAGGCGGACGCCGGACGCGACCAGCTGCTGCGGTTACTCGAGGAACGCAGGGATGTTGCCGCCCTGTGCATACTCGGCGGTGTGTTCGGCGAGGGCATCGATCTTCCGGGAGAGCGGCTGACCAGTGTGGTGATCGTGGGAGTGGGACTGCCCCAGTTCAACCGCGACACGGAGCAGTTGCGCGCCTGGTTCCAGCAGCGGCACGGCGCCGGTTTTGAATACGCCTACCTGTATCCCGGGATGCAAAAGGTGGACCAGGCCCTGGGCCGGGTTATTCGCGGGAGTGAAGACCGGGGCCGGGCACTGCTCATAGACAGTCGTTACGGCGAGCGCCAGTACCGCAAGCTGCTGCCGCCGTGGTGGAGTTACCGGCCCTGGCCCTGAGTCAGACCGCGGCGAAGCGATAGCCCGGCTTGGCGAAGGCCAGCTGCACCGTGCTTATGATACGCTCGCGAAAGCCGCCCTCGCAGTAAGCCAGGTAGAACTCCCACATGCGGATGAAGGTCTGGTCGAAGCCCATCTCCCTTACCCCTGCCTGCGCCGCCAGGAAGCGCTCGCGCCAATGGGACAGGGTGAGGGCGTAGTCCCGGGTGATATCCCGCAGGTGGATCATTTGCATGTCTGTGTCGCGGGCCAGGTGGTCGGCGATAACCGCCACCGAAGGCAGGCTGCCGCCCGGGAAGATGTAACGCTGGATGAAGTCCACCGAATCCCGCGCAGCGGCGTAGCGCTGGTCGGCAATGGTGATGGCCTGGATGACCATTTTCCCTTCCGGCTTCAGCAGTTGGCTGCAACGCTGGAAGTAGCTGCTGTAGAAGTCGTGTCCCACCGCCTCGATCATCTCCACCGACACCAGCTTGTCGAAGCGTCCCTGCAGGTTGCGGTAGTCCTCGCACAGCAGGGTGATCCTGTCCTGCAGTCCCGCCTTGCGCACCTGCTCGCAGGCGTATTCGTACTGCTCCTGCGAAATCGTGGTGGTGGTAACGCGGCAGCCGTAATTGCGGGCGGCGTGGATGGCCATGCCGCCCCATCCGGTACCTATCTCCAGCAGGTGGTCGTCCTCACAAAGCTCAAGTTGCCTGCAGAGCTCGTCAAGTTTGGCCACCGATGCATCCTCAAGACCGGTCGCGTCTGTGTCGAACAGGGCGGCCGAATACATCATCGTGGGATCCAGGAACAGGCCGAAAAAATCGTTGCCGAGGTCGTAGTGGGCGGCGATGTTTTTGCGCGAGCCTTTGCGCGTATTGCGGTTGAGGGTATGCGACAGCTTCAGGCCCAGGCGCACCAGCCAGGACTGTTTGGACTCCATGAGCTCCAGGGTGGGCAGGTTGGCGCTGAACAGGCGCATGACAGCCACCAGGTCGGGTGATGTCCACAGGCCCTGCATATAGGCCTCACCGGTGGCGATGCTGCCCCCGGAGAGCATCAGGCGATACAGGTTGCTGTCGTGTATGTACACCTCGGCGTGGGGCTGGCTGGCATCGCCCGCATTCCCGAAATGAAAGATTTCACCCTCGTCGTGAAGCGTGAGGCTGCCGACCTCGATGTTGGCCAGCAGGCGCAGGCAGATGCGCCTGGCAAACGGGCGTCGCAAGGGAAGTGCGTGGACTTCCCGGGGCAGGCTGAGACCGTTTGTTGTGAGTTCGCTAGAGTTGCTCATGTTGGGCTCCGGTGGGCTTGGTGCCAGGATGTGAATGGAATGGTGTGCCCTTGATGAACAATCGCAGGGCCTGCCAGTAAATAGCCAGGCCAATTTTTGCCGTCATCAGGGGGTAGCGTAATAGTGTGCGATTCAGGTTCGCCGCAGTCATCGGCCTGGCGGACAGGGACAGGCTGGCGTCAAAGACTTTCCTGCCGGCATCGGTATTGCCAAGATGCAGCACCAGCCGATGGTCCGGGGTACTGCTGCGCCAGTGATAGCGCATGTCCATGGGGTTGAAAGGCGAGACATGAAACGCCTTGTCAAACTCGGTCTGCAACCAGCGACCGCTGTCGGGTCCGCGCAGCACGTAGCTGTGGCGTTCGTTCCAGGGTGTGTTGTTCACCTCGGCCACGAGGAACTCCAGGCGGGATTCGTCTTCGCTGAAGCAGTAGTAGCAGGCGATAGGGTTCATGCTGACACCGAAGTAGCGCAGGTTGGCGAGCAGGTAGACGGGACCTCGATGGTCGACTCCTGTCTCCTCGAAGATACGCCGGCGCACCTCCTGCTGCAGGGGCAGCTCGGGGTCGCCCAGGAAATCGCTGCGCTGAAAGCGGGCGGGCGCCCAGCCCCGGGCTGACCAGAGCAGGTTTCCGTCGAACAGTGTGGGCAGCTCGTCCAGGCAGATGTAGGGCATGAAAACGCGGTAGCTGAACTCATGCTCCCTGGGGTGTCGACGCCGGTGTTTGACCACACCCTCGTACAGGCGTGATCTCATGCAGCGACCCTTCGCTGCTGTTTGAGGGCGTTGGCCACCCGCAGGGCGCTGACCACGCCGTCTTCGTGGAAGCCGTTCTGCCAGTAGGCGCCGCAGAACCAGGTATTGCGCTGGCCGTTGATTTCGTCCCAGCGACGCTGGGCGGCGATGCCGGCAATAGAGAACACCGGGTGATCGTAGGTGAACCTGCCCAGTACCTTGTGCGGGTTGATGGCCTCGCTGTTATTCAGGGTGACGCAGAAGGTTTCAGGCGCCGTAATACCCTGCAGGATGTTCATGTTGTAAGTCACTACCGCCCGCTCCTGCCCGGTGCCCAGCGAGTAGTTCCAACTGGACCAGGTCGCGCGCCTGCGCGGCAGCAGGCGGGTGTCGGTGTGCAGCACCACGTCATTCGACTGGTAGGGCAATGCCCCCAGCACATCGCGTTCCGCGGGGCTTGGTTCATCCAGCAGCGCCAGCGCCTGGTCGGAGTGCGTGGCGAGCACCACCTGGTCGAAGGCCAGCCGGCGGCCGTCGGCCATCGCCAGGATGGTCTGGCCGGGTTGCCGAATGACCCGCGTTACAGCGCAACCGGTGAAAATTCGCTGCTCGAAACGTTGGCAGAGGGGGCGCAGGTATTCGCGCGACCCGCCCTCTATGACGCGCCACTGGGGGCGGTCCTGCACTGACAGGAGGCCGTGGTTGCGGAAGAAGCGGAGAAAGAAACTGAGCGGAAAATCCAGGATGGTGGCGCAATCGGCCGACCAGATGGCTGAACCCATTGCGACCAGGTACTGCCGGGTGAAAGCCTCGCCATAGCGATTATTCTGCAGGTACTCTCGCAGGGTCTGGGTGTCGCTGACCCGTCCGCCATCAAGGTCGGCGACGGACTCCCTGTTGAAGCGCAGGATGTCCCTGACCATGCCCAGGAAGCGCCAGGACAGGAGGTTGCTGCGCTGGGCGAACAGGCTATTGAGGTTGGTACCGGAATATTCCAGCCCGGTCTGTTCGTCCCTTACACTGAAGCCCATTTCAGTCGGCTTGCTGGACACTCCCAGGCTGTCCAGCAGGGCGATAAAATTGGGGTAGGTCCAATCATTGAACACAATGAAGCCGGTATCGATGGCATAGCGGCGCGGCCCCAACTGGACATCGACGGTCGCGGTGTGGCCACCTATCTGTTTACCCGCTTCGAACACCGATACCTCGTGCTCAGTGCTCAGGTAGTGCGCGCAGCTCAAACCGGAAATTCCGGATCCAATGACAGCTATCTTCACTATGCCGTTCTCCATGGGGCTCGCGGTGCCGGGGCATGGCCGGCCAGCGAATTGAATGTAGTATTGCTTGTTACGCCCTGTTGCGGGAAATGGATCTGTAAACAGACTATTGTAGGAGAGGGTGATCCGGTTCGTGGGCGGGGTCGTATATTGATTTGCTAATGCGAAAATAGAGAAGGATAAACGTGACAGATAATCCTGAGGGAACGAGGACGGGTTCGGATGATCCGGGGGGACGCCGAACCGACGAGTGGAGTGAATGCCTGCAGTTGATTGCCGGCAGCCAGGACAGGGCGGCCTTCACGCGCTTTTTTAGGCACTTTGGCCCCCTTATAAAGGCCTTTGCCCTCGCCGGATCAAGGCTGTCCGCCTCGGTAGCCGACGAGCTGGTCCAGGAAGTGATGCTGAAAGTGTGGCAGAAGGCCGGCGGATTCAATCCTGAAAAAGCCTCTGCCAGCACCTGGGTGTATACGATCGCTCGCAATTGCCGGACCGATATGTTTCGGCGCTTACAGAAATTCGATACACCCCTGGCCGAGGAAGATGTGTTTCCGGACAGGGAGAACGAGGAGCCTTTCGCCATGTTGCACGGCCGGCGCAGCGAAGAGCGCGTGCGGGAACTGATGAAGAGTCTCCCCGCCGACCAGATGCAGATACTGGCAAAGGTGTACATGGAAGGGAAATCACATGCGGAAGCCGCCGCGGAACTGGACCTGCCCCTGGGCACGGTCAAGTCCCGGGTCAGGTTGGCTATCCAGAAACTTCAAATACAGATAGATCGGTAACTTTATGGCTAATTTTCACCCAGAGCTGGACCTTTTGACGGAACACGCGGCGGGTAACCTGCCGCTGGCCCAGGCGGCCTGTGTCTCGGTTCACATGAACTATTGCGAACAGTGCCAGCGTACCTCGGCCCGCTTGCAGTCCCTCGGCGCGTCCCTGTTCGAGGGGCTGCAGGGCGAGCCCGTTGGCGATGCCCTGCTCAATTCGGTGCTGGCGCGCCTGGATGACGAGCCCCCCCTGAGTTATGCCCGCTCCGATTGGTCGGCGGGAAAGACCCCGGCCATCCTGCAGCGCCTCATGAGCGGCGATCTCACTGACCTGGTCTGGAAAAAGATTACCAGCTCCCTCAGCATCAGCTACCTCAAGACCGGTGACCCCAATTACGAGTTCGCCCTCTACAATATCAAGGCGGGTGGCAAAATTCCGGAGCACACGCATTGTGGATCGGAGATTACGCTGGTCCTGGAAGGTGGTTTTTCGGATGCCGATGGCACTTATCACCAGGGCGATTTCCTGCTGCGCCAGCCCGGTGATGTCCACGCCCCCACCGCCGTGCAATCCGAAGACTGCATTTGCCTGGCGGTGCTTGATGCTCCGCTGAAGTTCACCGGCTGGCAGTACCGCTGGATGAATCCGTTCCTCAAGCTGCGCGCCGGCTAGACCGACCCGGGTCGGACTCCGGGGAAATGGCTTCGAACGTTCCGGGCATTGCCCCGGCCGTGCTTGCTGCCAATGTCCCTTCAGGGCGTGTGGTTTCTCGATGCACCTGCGTGATGCCAGCCAGCATCCGGATTCACGGGGTGAATACTCGCCATTATTCACCCGCACTGCGGCCTGTGCTACAGTCGGCGGCTGCCTGCGACAGGTGGCTCGGGGTAAATGCCAATTGCAGCGATGACCAGGGTTGCGGCATATAGCACAGCAATGCCGGTCGACCGGTTGGCGGCACTACAAATACACAGGTACGGGGGTATAAACCGCAATGCGCATCGCCATTCCCAAAGAAATGCATCCGGGCGAGAACCGGGTTCCCATCACGCCGGAATCGGCGAAGAAGCTGTGCCGCATGGGTGCGGAGCTGGTCGTGGAGGCCGGTTTGGGTGCCGGCTCCGGATTTCCCGATTCCGAGTACGAGGAGGCGGGAGCTAGCGTCTCCACCGATCGCAAGGAGCTGTTCCGTACCGCTGATGTGCTCCTGAGGCTGCGCAAGCCCGCGCCCGATGAAGTCGAACTGATGAAGCGCGGCTGTATTCATATCAGCTACCTCGACCCGTTCAATGAGCGGGAACTGGTGACCGCGCTCAAGGATGCCGGTATTACCGCCATCAGCATGGAAATGATCCCGCGTACCACGCGCAGCCAGAAGATGGACGCCCTCAGCTCCCAGGCCAACCTGGCGGGCTATGTCATGGTGCTGCTGGCCGCGACCCACCTGCCGCGCATCTTCCCCATGATGATGACCCCCGCGGGTACGCTGAAGCCCGCCAATGTATTTGTGATCGGCGCCGGTGTTGCCGGCCTGCAGGCCATTGCCACGGCCAAGCGCCTGGGTGCCAGGGTCACCGCTTTTGACACGCGCCCGGTAGTTGCCGAGCAGGTACAGTCCCTGGGAGCGAAGTTCCTCGAGATCGACCTGGGCGAAACCGGCCAGACCGCGGGTGGATACGCCCTGGAGCTGACCCCCGAGCAGGTGGAGAAGCAGCGCCAGGCGCAGAAAGAGATCATTGCCAAATCCGACGTGGTGATCACCACGGCACAGGTCTTCGGCCGCAAGCCGCCTGTTCTGGTTACCAGGGATATGGTGGAAGGCATGGCCCCGGGTTCGGTGATTGTCGACATGGCTGCGGAAACCGGCGGCAATGTCGAGGGCTCAGTGCCTGACGAGGTAGTTAAGGTGGGTGGGGTGACCATCATCGGCAAGGGCAACCTGGCCGGCGAGGTGGCGCGCCATGCCAGCCAGATGTATTCCTCCAACCTGTTCAACCTGGTGGAGGACAACTGGAGCGAGGAGCAGAAGCAGTTTGTGGTGGATTTCGAGGACGACATCCTGCCCGGCTGTATCATCACCCACGGGGGTGAGGTGGTAAACGAAACCATCAAGAAAATCATGGAAGGGGGGGCGTAACATGATACCTGCAGAAGTATTCCTGACATTTATTCTCATGTTGTCCATCTTCCTGGGCTTCGAACTGATCAACAAGGTGCCCGCAACCCTGCACACCCCGTTGATGTCCGGCGCCAACGCGATATCCGGGATCACCCTGGTGGGCGCCATCAGCCTGGCGGGGACCGGCTCGCAGGATCTGTCCAACTGGCTGGGCGCGGCTGCGGTCGCCCTGGCGACCATCAACGTGGTGGGCGGTTATATGGTGACTGATCGCATGCTCGCCATGTTCAAGAAGAAGGGGAGCTAGGAACCATGGATAACCTGATTCAATACAGTTATGTGGTCGCTGCAGCCCTTTTCATCTTCGGCCTGAAGCAGCTTGGTTCTCCGGCTACCGCGCGCCGCGGCAATATGGTTTCAGCCCTCGGCATGTTGCTGGCCGTGATTGCGGCCCTGCTGGACCAGGGCATTGTGGAGTTTCAATGGATCGCCCTGGGCATCGCCATCGGCGCCGTCATTGGCGCGGCCGCGGCTCGCCTTGTGCAAATGACCGCGATGCCCGAGATGGTCGCCCTGTTCAATGGATTCGGCGGTATGGCCAGCCTGCTGGTGGGTTGGGCTGCGCTGGTTCCCGGCTCGGCCACGTTCACGCTGGTCACCATCGTGCTGTCGATCCTGATCGGCGGCGTGACCTTTACCGGCAGCATGATCGCCTACGGCAAGCTCAGTGAGCGGATAGGCAGCGGCGCGGTTCTTTTCAGCGGCCAGCAGGTGGTCAACAGCCTGATTGTGTTGGGCATCCTGGCCGGCGCCGTCATGTTCTGCCTGCAACCGGAAAACCACACCTGGTTGTACCTGGTGGTGATTCTGTCGCTGGTATTCGGCGTGATGGTGGTCATACCGATCGGCGGCGCGGACATGCCGGTGGTCATCTCCCTGCTGAACTCCTACTCGGGCCTGGCGGCCTGCGCCGCGGGTTTTGCGGTGAACAACAACATCCTGATCGTGGCCGGCGCGCTCGTTGGCGCCTCCGGTATCATTCTCACCCAGATCATGTGCAAGGCGATGAACCGCTCCCTGGCCAACGTGTTGTTCAGTGGTTTTGGCAGTGGCAAGGTCGAGACGACGGTGGTCGAAGGGGAGATCAAGCCGATTGTCGCGGAGGATGCGTACTATATTCTCGAGGCGGCGACCAATATCGCGATCATCCCCGGCTACGGTATGGCGGTGGCCCAGGCCCAGCATGTGGTCAAGGAACTGGCGCAACTGCTGGAGAAAAACGGCGCCGAGGTGAGCTTTGGTATTCACCCGGTGGCGGGGCGCATGCCGGGTCATATGAACGTGTTGCTGGCCGAGGCCGACGTGCCCTACGACCAGCTGCTGGAGATGGACGATATCAACCCCCGCATGGAGAATATGGACGTGGCCATCGTGATCGGCGCCAACGACGTGGTCAACCCGGCGGCCCGGGAGATAGAGTCCTCCCCGATCTACGGCATGCCGGTGATCAATGTGGACAAGGCGCGCACCGTGTTTGTGCTGAAGCGCTCCATGGCCTCGGGTTTCGCCGGTATCGAGAATCCCCTGTTCTACAAGGACAATACACGTATGCTGTTTGGCGACGCCAAGGAGTCAATCGGCAACCTGATTCGCGAATTCAGCTGACATCGGGGTGTAGAGTTACCAGCGCCGGCCCCGTGCCGGCGTTTTTATTTGGCCTGGCCCCCGCTGTAATCGATACCGATACCCGGTCCCGGCAGGCGCTCCGGTTCAGAAAATCGGTCCGCGGGCAGCTTGTCGTCCCCATGAGCGGGATCAATGATTTACCCGGCTGGACAGGTTAGGCTCAGGCTATATTCTGACGCTATACATGCCGGGATGAGACTATGGCCGCTAAAAAACAGACCACCGCAAAGAAACCCGCCGTCGCCGCGAAGCGGGCACCGCGCGGGAAAAAGCCAGCGCCTGCCGCAAGGAAACCCGCCGCAACCGCGAAAAAAGTGCCGTCCGGCAAGAAGCCCGCGACAGCCGCTTCCCGAACTGGCCAGACCCACAGGCCGCCGCGCCCCGCGAAAGCGGGTGACCCCGCCCGCATGCAACCCCCGCTGTTGAAAACCCTTTATGCCGAGCACCGGCATATCGCCAGCGTCATGCAGTTATTCCGGGAACAATTGAAGGCTATTGAAGCCGGCGAACTGGTAGACACCCACGTGGTTTACGAGATCATGGATTACATGGTGACATGGCCGGACCGCTTCCATCACCCGCGCGAGGACCTCATCTACGGCCGGGTGGCCGAGCTGGATGCGGAGGCGGCCGACAGCGTGGACAGCCTGCAGCGCGACCACGATTTCATGGCGGGTAAGGGCAGGGAGGTGTTGCGGAATATCCAGCTCTGGCGCGATGGCGAGCTGGGTGGCACAGCACTGGTCAAAAGCGGCCGCGCCTACATCGACCATATGTATGAGCATATGAACACCGAGGAAAAACTGGTGTTTCCCCAGATCGAGGAAGTACTTGCCGCCGAGGACTGGCTGGAGCTGGCAAAGGACGACCAGCTCAGACCGGTGGCGGACCCGGTATTCGGGCAGCGAGTGCAGCGCGAATTCCGCAATATGGCGCGCAAATTACGCAGTAGTGTGCGGCGTGGAGTCGAACGCGGGACCCTGGTGGAGTGGCTCGCCATAGAGGCGGTCATGGAGTCGCTGGACGTGGTCTCCATGGCCTACGAATCAGCTCGCGATACTGCTGGAGAGCACCTGCGCCTGGCCTGGGACGAGGGACTTGAGCTGTTTCGCGAGTCCGCGGTCACCGCGCCCTGGCGCTTCGCGGCCAATAATGCCCGCCTGGGGTTGCGCCTGGTGCAGCAGGTGGCGGAAATATCGCGGGATGCGCTGGGTGATATCTCCCGGGTCAACCAGGAACGGAAAGACCGGGTTCGCCTGATGGATAGTCAAGCGGGTCAGTAGCCGGCTCCGAATCGCGAAACTGCAGGCTGGCCAGGCGCTGGTAGAGCTCGCAGCTTTTCATCAGTTCGCTGTGGGTACCTGTGGCAATCAAGCGGCCGTGGTCCAGCACGGCGATTTTGTCGGCGTGCAGAATGGTGGACAGGCGGTGGGCGATGATCACCGTGGTCCGGTTCTTCATCAACTCGTGCAATGCCTGCTGTACCTGGTACTCGCTCTCGGTATCCAGTGCGCTGGTAGCCTCGTCCAGCAGCAAAATCTCGGGGTCATTGAGAATAGCCCGGGCCAGGGCCAGACGCTGGCGCTGACCGCCGGACAGGCGCACGCCCTGTTCGCCGAGATGACTGGCAAAGCCCTGCGGCAGGCGCTCGATGAATTCCAGTGCGTGCGCCGCACGGGCCGCGGCGACGACCTCCTCCTCGGAGGCATCCGGTCTGCCGTATCGGATGTTATAGCTCACATCTCCGGTAAACAGGGCCGGTTGCTGCGGCACCAGGGCGACATGGGCCCGCAGCTGTTGCAGGCCCAATTCTCGAATATCCTCGCCGTTCAATAGAACTCGCCCCTGCTGGGGGTCGTAAAAGCGCTGCAGCAATTCAAACACGGTGGACTTGCCCGCGCCTGACGGACCCACCAGCGCCAGGCTCTTACCCGCAGGTATGGTAAGTGAGAAATCGTGCAGCGCTGCCTGCCCGGGCCGGGTGGGATAATAAAAGCTGACGGCATCCAGCTTCAGCTCGGGCTGTTGCGGCTCGCCGGGTAACTCCATTGGACCGGGATCGTCAATCAGGCTGCGGGTATTGAGTAGTTGGATGAGTCGCTCCGCCGCACCGGCCGCTCTTTGCAGCTCACCCCATACCTCGGAAATGGTGGCGACTCCGCTGCCTACCATGATGGCGTAGAACACGAAGGCCCCGAGTTCGCCGCCGGTCATACGGCCGTCGATAACATCCTGGCCGCCCTCCCACATCATGCCCGCCATGCCGACGAAGACCAGCAAGATAGCACCGCCTATCAGCAGCGATCGCTGCCAGATCCGGCGCCGGGCTATATTGAATGCCCGCTCAACCTCCCGACCAAAGGCGATGGACTCGAACTGTTCCTGGGTGTAACTCTGCACCACCCGGATATGCTGGATGACCTCGCCGGCATAGCTGCCCACGCTGGCGATGCTGTCCTGGCTCTGGTTGGAAAGCCGCCTGACCCGGCGCCCGAAGAACAGGATCGGGAGCAGTACCAACGGCACACCCACGGCGATAATCAGGCTCAGTTTCAGGTTGGTGATGAACATCATCACCAGGGCCCCGACAAGCGTGAGGCTGCTGCGCAGCGCCATGCTGAACGAGGAGCCGATGATTGTCTGCAACAGTGTCGTATCGGTGGTGAGCCGCGACATGATCTCGCCGCTGCGGTTGAGCTCGAAAAATCCGGGGTGCAGGCGCACAAGATTGTCGAACACCGCCTTGCGCAGGTCGGCGCTGACCCGCTCGCCCAGCCAGGACACCAGGTAAAACCTGATAAAAGTGCCAACGGCAATGGCGGCTGCGATGGCGATCAGCAGGCTCACCGCGCTGGCCAGGTCCTCGCTGTTGCCACTGCCGAACCCCTGGTCTATCAACACCTGCACGCCTCGGCCGAGGGTCAGGGTTGCGCCAGCGGTGAACAACAGGGCCAGGCTGGCGCCCGCCAGGCGCAGTTTGTAGGGTTTCAGGAAACCGATTACTGGCAGCAGCGAGGGGAGTTTTGCGGAATCAGGTTTGTCCGTCACGGGCTATTCGGCCGGGCCGGTATTTCTGTTGCGGCTGACAAATCGCCCGAAGTACACACCCACCTCGAACAAAAGCCACATGGGTATGGCCAGCAGCGACTGGGAAATGATATCGGGCGGTGTCAGCAACATGCCCAGGACAAAACAGCCGACGATGATATAGGGCCGCTTCTGTGCCAGTGCCTGCGGCGTGGTAATGCCGCTCCAGATCAGCAGAACCGCGGCGATGGGAATCTCAAAGGCGATACCAAAGGCAAAGAACAGCTTCAGGACAAAGTTCAGGTAGCTGTTTATATCGGTCATGATGGTGATGTCCGCCGGTCCGGTGCTGGTAAAAAAGGCGAAAATCAGCGGGAATACCGCGTAATAGGCGAACGCGGCACCGGCATAGAACAGGGCGATGCTGGAGATCAGCAGGGGTACGGCCAGTCGTTTTTCGTGCTTGTACATGCCCGGCGCGATAAAGCTCCAGGCCTGGTAGAGCACGTAGGGAATAGACAGGAATACGGCAGCCACCAGGGTGAGTTTGAAGGGTGTCAGGAAGGGCGAGGCCACCTCGGTAGCGATCATGGTGGCGCCCTCCGGCAGCAGCTCCCTGAGGGGTTCGGAAACGAAAGTGTAGATGTCGTTGGTAAAGGGAAACAGGCAGATGAATACCAGCAGCACGACCAGCAGGGCACGCAGCAGGCGGTCGCGCAATTCGGTGAGGTGGGCGACCAGCGGCAGGGGCTGGTCGTTGCTGTCCGGGTCGGTCATTCGGCGTTCTTGTCTGGCGTTTGCGCCGGCTGTGCCGCCTGCGCCTCGGGTTCCGCCGGAGGGTTCACCTCTGCCGCGGGCCGCTCCAGGCCGGCGCTGGAGAGATCGATGTCCTGCCCCAGGGAGTCCGCTTCAGCCTTGATCTGCTGGCCGGTTTTGCGCAGCTCCTGCATCACTTCGTCATTATGCAATTCCAGTTGCACTTCACGTTTGATGTCGTTGAAGCCGCGCTTCAGGCGATTGAGCGAGACACTGACGGTACGAATGGCTCCGGGCAGGCGCTCCGGCCCGATGACCAGCAGGCCTACCACGCCCACCAGGATCAGCTCGGCGAATCCGATATCGAACATTCAGTTGCTACTTGTCCTTGTCAACGGGAGTAGCCTGGCCATCGGCCTGGTCGTTCTCTGCGGGTTTGTCCGCCCCCGTGTCATCCTGCATGCTCTTGCGAAATCCTTTTACGGCGCTGCCCAGGTCGCTACCCAGTGTGCGCAGTCGCTTCGTACCGAACAACATGATGATGATCGCGAGGATGATCAACAGTTGCCAGACGCTTATTCCACCAATACCCATCTCAATCTCCCGCTTGTAAAGTAGTCACTGCCGCTCCAGGCGGCTGGATTTTTCCTCGATGCCCGAGACGCCAAAGCGCGCACTCAGGCAGTCCGTCACTTCGCTGATATCGACATCGAGGTGGGACAGCATCACCATGCTGTGAAACCACAGATCGGCGACCTCGCCGACGAGATCGCCCCGACCTTCAGCGCCCTGCATGTCCTTGGCGGCGAGTATAACCTCGGTGGCCTCTTCGCCTACTTTTTCCAGGATCTTATTCAGACCTTTCTGGTGCAGGCTGGCCACGTACGATGTCCGGGGGTCCGCTCCCTTGCGCCGTTCCAGGGTAGCCTGTAATTGTTCCAGCACATCACTCATGGTGTCTTCCCGTATATCGAGCCGGGATCACGCAGGACTTCATCCGTCACCTGCCAGCCGGAGCGCTCCCATTTGCGGTAAAAGCAGCTGCGCCTGCCGGTGTGGCAGGCGATACCACCGATTTGTTCCACCCTGAGCAACAGGGTGTCGGCATCGCAATCGATGCGCAGTTCCTTGAGATTCTGTACATGACCGGACTCCTCCCCCTTGCGCCATAACGCCTGGCGGGAACGCGACCAGTAAACCGCCCTGCCCTCGCTGATGCTGAGCTGGAGGGCCTCCTCATTCATCCAGGCGAGCATCAGTACCTCGCCTGTCTGCCAGTCCTGGGCGATGGCGGGAACGAGACCCTGGTCGTTCCATTTGATGTCCTGGGTAAAGCTGGCTGTCGCGGTCATTACACTACTCTCTGTGGCCGCGTATTATGGCACAGCGCCGTCCCGGGCACATGTATTCAGGGGCTGCGCGGCCACAGCAGGACCACGGCGATTCCCCCCAGCAACCAGCTCGCCAGCGGGGCTGCCGCCAATAGCTCCCAGCCGCCCGGAAACGCCATAACCGCCGCCCCCAGGCAGGCAACGGCCGCCAGCAGGTGGCGCCGGCGCCGGTGTACGAGTTCGCCGCCCCTGTCGCTAGTCTCCTCCACCCGCTGCTGCACCGGGCGCAGGTCGAGGTCGCGCGATTGCTGCAGATTCTCCAGCACGACCTCGGGCAGCTGCGGCAGCTGTTCCAGCCAGGACGGCGCCTGCCGCTGCAGGCGCCGCAGGAAGGACTGGGGTGAATAACGCTCCTGAACCCAGTCCTCCAGGAACGGCATGGCGGTATCCCACAGATTGAGCCCGGGGTAGAGCTGCCTCCCCAGGCCCTCTATGTTCAACATGGTTTTTTGCAGAAGCACCAGGGATGGTTGTACGTGCATGTCAAAGCGGCCGGCGGTGCGGAACAGGTAGATCAGCAGTTGGCCGAAGGAAATCTCGCCGATGGGGCGTTCGAATACCGGCTCACAGACAGCGCGCATGGCGGATTCAAAATCCTGTACGCGGGTCTGGGGTCGCACCCAGCCGCTTTCCACATGCAATTGCGCAACCTCCCGGTAATCGCGGCGGAATATGCTGAGCAGGTTGCGTGCCAGGTAGTACTGGTCGGAGTCGCTGAGGCTGCCGATGATGGCGCAGTCCACGGCAATATAGGTGGGGTCCGCCGGGTCGGTGGCGTCCACGAAGATGTTGCCCGGATGCATGTCGGCGTGAAAGAAGCTGTCGCGAAACACCTGGGTGAAAAAAATCTCGACGCCGCGCTCGGCGAGCAGTTTCAGGTCGGTGCCGCGCGCTTCCAGGGTCGCCATATCGGTGACCGGTATGCCCGATATCCGCTCCATGACGAAGACGTTGCGACAGGTGTAGTCCCAGTAGACCTGGGGTACATACAACAGTTTGCTGTTTTCGAAATTGCGCCGCAGTTGGCAGGCGTTGGCCGCCTCCCGCCCCAGGTCCAGCTCGTCGAGTATGATCAGTTCGTAGTCGGTTACGACCTCCACCGGACGCAGCCGCCGACCGGCGGGAAAGTACCGGGCCACCAGTTTCGCCAGGGTGAACATCAGGGCCAGGTCCTCGCGTATGACCGGCTCAATGTCGGGGCGAATCACCTTGACGACCACCTGCTCCCCGCTGTGCAGGGTGGCCGCGTGTACCTGTGCGACCGAGGCGGATGCCATGGGCTCGGCGTCAAAGCGGGCGAACAGCTCCGCTATCGGCTTTCCCAGGCCCTTCTCGATAATGGCGATGGACTGCTGTTGTGGAAACGGCGGCACCTTGTCCTGCAGCATGGCCAGCTCATCGGCGATATCCGCGGGCAACAGGTCGCGGCGGGTGGAGAGCATTTGCCCGAACTTGATGAAGACGGGGCCCAGTTCCTCCAGTGCCTTGCGCAGGCGCACGGCCCGGGGCAGGTCAGGCGCCGATTGCAAGCGCCAGGGCATGAGTGCGAGGGCAAGTCGCGGCGCCCTCGGCAGGCGGTCGCTATCAATAAACTCGTCCAGGCGGTAGCGACTGACGGTGCGAAAGATAGTGACGAGACGGACAATGCGTGACATACGCGGCTTATCGCTCGCGCAACTTTTGCAGGCGTTTGCGCAGGCGCTGGGTGCGCGACTCCAGGCGGTCCACACGCAGGCCGAGCTGTCGAATGTCGCGGTAGAAATCCTCGAGTTCCAGGCGCGGCGGGCTGAGGCGCGCTTCCTCGTGGATAAATTCCTCCAGTTGCCGGCCCAGGCCGCTGGACGCCTGCCGGCCCCAGCTGTGGGCGCCGCGCAGGGCGCGCGCTACCTGGTGGCCGGCAACATCCCCCAGCGCTTCTACCAGGGGTGCCTCCCAGTCAATCTCCAGTCCGGTGATGATCTTCTGCAGCTCGATCAGCGGCGCGCTGTCTCCTTTCAGCTCAATCTTGCCATTGATCAGCGCGGCGGCCGGGTCTTTAGCGGTCGCCAGCTCGGCAAAATCCGAGGCAACCCCGCGCACGCTGGTGGTGACAGGGCCGTCGTAAACCCCCATCAGGCGGATTTTGCCGTCGCCGGTTTGCAGGTAGGCGTCCATGGGCGGGGCGGTGCAATGCAGGGCAAAAACGCAATCATCCAATGCGGCCAGGTCGGCTTTTTTGTTGGTAGCGTGTGCGAGTGCCTGGTTGACGACCCGCTCCACTGCGGCCAGCGCCGCTGTATTCAGGGCCGGATCGATCATCTCAGGACTTGACTCCCTTGTGGAGGGCAACCACGCCCCCGGTCATATTGTGGAACTCGCAGCCGGTGAAGCCGGCGTCCTCCATCATCTCCTTGAGTGTCTCCTGGTCGGGATGCATGCGAATGGACTCCGCGAGGTACTGGTAACTGTCGGAATCATTGGCGACCAGTTTGCCCATGAGTGGCAACACCTTGAAGGAGTAGGTGTCGTAGGCCTTGCTCAACAGGGGGTTCGCGGGTTTGGAGAACTCGAGCACCAGCAGGCGCCCGCCGGGTTTGAGCACCCGCAGCATCGAGCGCAGCGCGGCGTCCTTGTCGGTGACGTTGCGCAAGCCAAAGGCGATGGTGATGCAGTCGAAGCTGTCGTCGGGAAAAGGGAGGCTCTGGGCGTCTGCCTGCACAAACTCGAGGTTGCCGAACTGCCCGGTGTCCAGCAGTTTGTCACGGCCGACCTTGAGCATGGACTCATTGATATCCGCCAGCACCACCTTGCCGTCGGCGCCGACGATATCGGCAAACCGGGCAGCCAGGTCACCCGTGCCGCCGGCGATGTCGAGTACCGAGTTACCGCGACGGACGCCGCTCAGCTCAATGGTAAAGCGCTTCCAGACCCGGTGAATACCGGCGGACATGAGGTCGTTCATCAGGTCGTAGCGAGAAGCCACGGAATGGAAGACGTCCGCCACCATGCCGGCCTTGGCCCTGGTGTCGACTTCCTTGTACCCGAAGTGTGTCGTGTCTTTGTCGCTCATTGGGTCTGCGCCCTCCCACCGGTAAGTGGGGTATTGTAGCGCGATGTGGCGATGGGGTCAGGTTGCTTGTGGTGGGCGCGAGTCAGGGCTGGAAGTGCATGACCTGCACATCCGGGTCGCGATTGGCGCCCGCCTCTTCCAGCCGGTCCAGGTAGTTCTGCCAGAGTCGGGATTGTTGTGTACACAGCTCGTGCAGGTAATCCCAGGAGTACAGGCCGGTGTCGTGACCGTCGTCGAAAACCAGTTGCAGGGCATAGCGCCCCACTGGATTTATAGCGCTGATGCCGACGTTCATTTTGCCCGTTTGCAGGGTTTCCTGGCCGCTGCCATGGCCGCGTACCTCCGCCGAGGGGGAGTAAACACGCAGGTATTCACAGGGAAGGGTGTAGCGTTCCCCACCGGCGTATTCGAGTTCCAGTTCGCGGGAACGCTTGTGCAGCTTGATCCCCAGTGGCTTCGGGTCGTTGCCGGGCATGACCATTGCTCCGCTTACAGTATAAAGCGCGACAAGTCCTCGTTCGCGCTCAGGGCTTTCAGTTTGCTGTCGACAAAAGCCGCGTCTACCCGCAGTGGTTCCTGTTTCAGGCCGGCATCCGCAGCGGTGAAAGAGGTGTCCTCCAGCAGGCGCTCCATGACGGTGTGCAGTCGGCGGGCGCCGATATTCTCGGTTTTTTCATTGACCTGCCAGGCGGTTTCCGCGATCCGGCGCAGGCCATCAGCGGTGAATTCCACCTGCACCCCCTCGGTCCCCAGCAGTGCCTGGTACTGTTCGGTGAGGGAGGCGTCAGGTTCGGTAAGAATGCGCTCGAAGTCATCCGGGGTGAGGGCGGACAGTTCCACCCGGATCGGCAACCGCCCCTGCAACTCGGGGATCAGGTCCGATGGTCGCGCCAGGTGAAATGCGCCTGATGCGATAAACAGGATGTGGTCGGTTTTGATCATGCCGTGCTTGGTGCTCACGGTTGAGCCCTCGATAAGCGGCAGCAGGTCGCGCTGCACGCCTTCGCGGGAAACGTCGACACCGGAACCCTCGCCACGCTTGGCCACCTTGTCCAGCTCGTCGATGAAAACAATGCCGTTTTGCTCGGCGGCGGCCACCGCCTTTTGCTTGAGTTCTTCCTCGTTGACCATCTTGGCGGCTTCTTCCTCGCACAGCGCCGCAAAGGCGGCCTTGATGGGCATCTTCCGGGTTTTCTCCTGCTGCCGTGACATGTTGGAAAACATGCTCTGCAGCTGGTTGGTCATTTCCTCCATGCCTGGAGGCGCCATGATGTCCACCGCGGCGGCGCGAGAGCTGATCTTTACCTCGATTTCCTTCGCGTCCAGTTCACCCTCGCGGAGTTTCTTGCGCAGCAACTGGCGTGTGCCGGAACCGGACTCGCCGTCGGCGTCGCGGGCGGGGGGCAGCAGGATATCCAGGATTCTCTCCTCGGCCATCTCCTCCGCCCGGAAGCGGACCCGCTCTACTTCCTGTTCCCTCAGCATCTTTACCGCCACATCCACCAGGTCGCGCACGATGGAGTCGACATCGCGGCCAACGTAGCCAACCTCGGTAAACTTGGTGGCCTCGACCTTGACGAAGGGCGCATTGGCCAGTTTCGCCAGGCGCCGTGCGATCTCGGTCTTGCCCACGCCCGTGGGCCCGATCATGAGGATATTCTTGGGGGTGATTTCGGCCCGCAACTCCTCGGACAGCTGCATGCGGCGCCAGCGGTTGCGCAGCGCTATCGCCACTGCGCGCTTGGCCTCGTCCTGGCCGATGATGTGCTTGTCCAGCTCGTGAACGATCTCGCGGGGGGTCATGTCTGACATAGGCCTAAAAATCCAGTTGTTCTATGGTGTGGTTATGGTTGGTGTAAATGCAGATGTCACCGGCGATACCCAGGCCCTTCTCGACGATGCTGCGGGCGTCCAGATCAGTGTTGTCCAGCAAAGCCCGGGCGGCCGCCTGGGCGAACGGGCCGCCCGAGCCGATTGCGATCAGGTTGTCTTCGGGCTCAATGACGTCGCCATTTCCGGTGATAATGAGGGAGGTGTCCTTGTCGGCCACCGCAAGCAGCGCTTCCAGCCGGCGCAGAGCGCGCTCCGTGCGCCATGCCTTGGCCAACTCCACCGCTGAGCGCACGAGGTGGCCCTGGTACTTGTCCAATTGCGCTTCGAACAATTCGAACAGGGTAAAGGCATCGGCCGTGCCGCCGGCGAAGCCGGCTATGACCTGGTCCTTGTAAAGGCGCCGCACCTTGCGCGCATTGCCCTTCATGACGGTATTTCCCATCGATACCTGGCCGTCGCCGCCGATGACCACACTGTTGCCGCGGCGCACCGAGAGAATCGTTGTACCTCTGAACTGTTCCACTGTGAACTCCTGCACTGGGGGCCGGGAATAATCCCGGGTCATTAAACGAACCCCTCAATCCGACAGGCTCTTTATCAGCCTGATATGGGGTGTTTAGTCGGCAAATTCAAGGATCTGCACGCTAAATGCCCGGCCTGGTCCCGCCAAGAGCCCGCACCGGGGCACTGGGCGGGACGCCGCGATCAGGGTGTGCCGCGTTTGAGCAGGAGCGTGTCGATGTCCTGCGCGGCTGTCAGGCTGCGCGCCCTGGTCATCTGCGGATGCGAGTCAAAGGGGCCGAGATAGACCCTGAACCAGCGACCGTTGTCGCTGTCGGCCTCTTCCACCCTGGGTTCAAGTCCAAGCAACAGCAGCTCGGCACGGCGTCGGTCCGCATCCTCGCGCTGGCGGAACGAGCCGGCCTGCAGAAGATAGGTCTCCTGGGTGGCCCCCGCCGGCGGGTTGGCGACTTCGGCCGGTTCAACGGGGCCGTCGATCGTCTGCTCGGGTAACATCGTGTAGAAGTCGAAGCGCGGTTTCGGCGGTTCGGCAGGTACGGATGCAGCGACAGTGGGTTCCGGTGCGGGCTCTGGAGCGTCAGCTACCGGCAGATTGGCCAGGTAGAGCAGAAAACAGATGAACACCCCGCACAACAGTCCGGCGAGAAAAGCGCGCCAACTGCTGCCGCCCGCCCGGGGCGCGGGCGCTGTCCGCGACGGGCCGCGCTGTCGCTGCTGCGCCGGCTTCCTGCGTGCGGGCCGCTCGGATCCGCGGCTCTCGGTTTTGCGTGTCTTGGCGTAGTCGCGGGCCACGATTTACATCACCTGGGGCGCGGATACGCCCAGCAGGTCGAGGCCATTGGCGATTACCTGGCGCACCGCCTCGCACAGCGCAACCCGTGCGCTGCGCACGTTCTGGTCTTCGACGAGCATCTTGTGGGCGTTGTAGCAGGTATGAAAATCACCGGCCAGCTCTCGCAGGTAGGTGGCTACCAGGTGGGGTTCATTGTCGGCGGCTGCGGAGCTGACGACTTCAGGATAACGGTCCAGCTGGCGTAGCAGGGCTTTTTCATGGTCTTCGGTGAGTTCGCCGAGGTGTGGCAGCGCGGCCTGCGCGCTCCATTCCCAGCCCAGCTCGGCCAGTTTGCGTTTGACGCTGCAGGCACGGGCGTGGGCGTACTGAATGTAGTACACCGGGTTGTCGTTGCTCTGCGACATGGCCAGGTTAATATCGAAGGTCAATTGTGAACTGACCGCCCGCGCGGTGAGGAAAAAGCGTGTGGCGTCGCAGCCTACCTCGTCGACCAGGTCGCGCAGGGTGACGTAGCTGCCAGCGCGCTTGGATAGTTTGACCTCCTCGCCATCGCGCATGACGGTGACCATCTGGTGCAGCACGTAATCGGGCCAGCCCTCGGGAATCCCGCTCTCCAGGGCCTGCAAGCCGGCCCTCACCCGGGTAACCGTGCTGTGGTGGTCCGCACCCTGTTCATTGATCACCCGCTCAAACCCGCGGTTCCACTTGTTCTGGTGATAGGCCACATCGGGCAGGAAATACGTATACCCACCTTCGCTTTTACGCATGACCCGGTCCTTGTCATCACCAAAGTCGGTGGTGCGCAGCCACAGGGCGCCGCCCTCCTCGTAGGTGTGCCCGCTGTCTATCAGGCGCTGTACAGTCGCTTCCACTTCGCCATTCTCGTACAGTGAGGACTCCAGGAAGTAGTTGTCGAAGTGCACGGCGAACGCCTGCAGGTCCAGATCCTGCTCGCGCCGGAGGTAAGCCACGGCGAAGCGGCGAATGTTTTCCAGGTCATCCGGGTCGGCCGAAGAGCTGACATGCTGGTCCGTCGCGTCCACCTTGTCGCCGCGCAGGTAGGCAGCGGCAACTTCCGCGATGTAGTCGCCGCGGTAGCCATCCGCCGGCCAGCCCGGGTCATCCGGACCAAGGCCCCGGCAACGCGCCTGTACCGACAGCGCCAGATTGCTTATTTGCTGACCCGCGTCGTTGTAATAGAACTCCCGTGTCACGTCCCAGCCGGTGGCCTGCAGCAGGCGGCAGATAGAGTCGCCAACCGCCGCGCCGCGCCCGTGGCCCACGTGCAGCGGTCCGGTGGGGTTTGCGGATACGTACTCCACCTGCACTTTGCGACCCTTGCCGGCATCGGTGCGCCCAAAGGTCTCGCCCTGGTCAAGGATGCGCTGGACCACCGCCTGGCTGCTGGCGCCGGAGAGAAATATATTGATGAATCCGGGACCGGCAATCTCCGCGCGTGCAATAAAGGAAGCCGCAGGCAGTGCCTCGAGGATCATTGCCGCCAGTTCCCGGGGATTTTTGCCGGCTTTTTTGGCCAGGCCCAGGGCTATATTACTGGCGAGGTCACCATGGCTGGCGTCGCGGGTGCGGTCGATCTGTACCTCGGTGGGCAACTCGCCGGTCAATTGGCCCTGGTCCCTCAGTGTGTTCAGTGCCTGCAGAAAAAGTTGGCTAAGTTGTTCCTTCATTGTGGGGGGTTATACCTGGGTTGCGTCGGTCAGTTGTCGGGCTTCGGGAGGTCCTGGGTCGCGGTGACAACCCCGGATACCCGGGGGCTCCGCTGCCCGCTAGGCGGCCATTATCCTTATAAGTTCACTACGTGGCTAGTCCGCTGCCGGCGGCGGTATCGCTCTGGGCGATAGTGGTGCCGGCCGGGCGGTGGAACACGCTGTCGCGGCTGCCGGCTTCCGGTCCTGTGCGGTGTTCTAGTACAGGTCCAGCGGGTCCACGTCCACCGACCATTTGAGCCCGCGTCGCGCAGGCGTGGCCTCTGCCCGGGCGACCAGAATGGCGGCCGCCTGCCTGGCCGAACGGCGTTCCCGTGCAAGCATTATCAGCTGGCAGCGAAATTTACCCGCCCGCCGCTGCATGGGAGATGGCAGTGGCCCTATGAGCTGGATGTCTGGCGGCAGCGCGGCCCTGGCCTGGTCGCGAACTGTTTGCAGGAATTTTTCTCCCGTGGCCGAATCGGCGCAGTCCGTGCGCAGTATGAGCAGCTGGCCCGCCGGCGGCATGCCGGTGGCTCGTCGGTTTGCCAGCAGCGCCCTCGCCTGGTCGCCGTAGTTCACGCTCACCATCGCTTGCAGTGCCGGATGGTCGGGGTAGTGGCTCTGGATGATGACCTCCCCCGGCAGGCCAACCCGGCCTGCCCTGCCCGCCACCTGCGTCAGGAGCTGCGCCATGCGCTCTTCACCGCGAAAGTCGGCGCTGAACAGCAGGGCGTCGGCGTCGATTACGGCTACCAGGCTCACGGCAGGGAAATGATGGCCCTTGGTGAGCATTTGCGTGCCCAGCAGGATTCCCGGCTCCCCCCGATTGATCTCGGTCACCAGTTCGCGCATGGCATCCCGCGCCTGCATGGTGTCGCTGTCCACCCGAAAAATGGGCCACTGGCCAAAACGCCGGCGCAGGAAGCCCTCGGTCTGTTCTGTCCCCAGCCCCGTGGAGATAAGCCGGTTGCCGTGGCACTGGGGGCAGTGCCGCGGCATGGATTCAGAGGCCCCACAGTGGTGACAGCGCAAACGCGCGAGTTTGCGATGCACCGTCAGGCGGGCATCGCAGGCGCGGCACTCGGCCACCCAGCCGCAATCGTGGCATTGCAAGGTAGGGGCATAGCCGCGCCGATTCAGGAATAACAGCACCTGCTGGCGCGATTTCAGGCGCAGGTCAATCGCCTCAATCAGGGCTGGCGAGAGCCCCGCCTGGAGTTCCTGTCTACGCACATCGATCGTCGAGATGGCGGGCAGGCTGGCGGCGCCGGCTCGCTGCCGCAGGTGATGATGCCGATAGCGGCCCGCGACCGCGTTGTGCAGGCTTTCCAGCGATGGCGTAGCGCTGCCGAGCAGCACCGGACAGCACTCAAGTTGGCCGCGTTTTACCGCTACGTCCCGCGCCGAGTAGCGGAACCCGTCCTGCTGTTTGTAGGAGCCGTCATGCTCCTCGTCCACGATAATCAGTCCCGGTGTTCGCAGCGGGGTGAAAACCGCAGAGCGTGTGCCAATAACGATATGGGCGCTGCCATCCCGGGCTGCCTCCCAGGAGCGATAGCGTTCGGCTTCACCCAGACCGGAGTGGAGGACGACAATGTTGGCCTCAAAGCGCTGGCCGAACCGGTCCAGGGTTTGGGGGGTCAGGCCAATTTCAGGTATCAGCACCAGGGCCTGCTTGCCTCGTTGCAGGCAATCGGCGATCAGCTGCAGGTAGACCTCGGTTTTACCGCTGCCGGTCACGCCCTCCAGCAGGGTACAGCTGAAACCTTCCGTGGTCTTGAGTAGCGCGGACAGAACGCTCGCCTGCTCCGGGTTGAGTTCCAGTGCGGGCCTGCTGGAAGCGTCACTCGAGGGCGAGTCCAGGGTGCACTTCTGGGCAAGGCCCTTGGCTTGCAACTCACGCAGTACCCCGGGGCTGATCCCCGCATCCTTGAATTGCCTGTTGCTGATCGCGTCGGCGCCCTGTAGCAGGGCCAGCGCCTGGGCCTGGCGCGGCGACCTGGCGAGTGCGCCGGCCGGCAGGCCTTTGCCGTGAGTTGTCAGCCGCCATCCCGGCAGGCCGATCGACTGATGCGCTTTTCCCTCTCGCAGCAAGCGGGGGAAAGCGGCATTGAAAACCTCCCCCGGTGGATGGTGGTAGTAGCGTGCGGCCCATTCGCATAACTGCAGCAGTGAGGGCGGGATGAGCGGCTGGCTGTCGATTATCGCGTCGACGTGTTTGAGTGTGGCAGCCGGCAGCTCGCTATCGCTGCAAACGGCGACCAGGTATCCGGTGACCTGGCGGGGACCAAAAGGCACCGACAGGCGCATGCCAGGCTGCATGGACGCCACCTCGGCGTCACTCATGCCCCGGGGAGGCAGGTAGTCGAACAGGCGGCGCAGCGGAGAGGGGATGGCGAGGCGGAGTACTGGCATTGCGCCCCTTTGCGGGCTGACTGGGGAATATAGGGAGGGCAGTGTACCAAAACAGCGGGCCGAATACCGGCAGTGCCGGGCCCGGTGGGCCGGTCGCGGACCGGTTTGTGGACCAGAGATTGCCTCTTGCTTCTGCGCGGGGGTTTGGTAAGATGCCCCGCTATTTTTTGGCGCGGTGCCCGGCAGTGATCGGGTGGCGGCGCCGTATGACGAGGAGTAACACCATGAAAGCAGACATCCACCCAAAGTACGAAGCCGTAACTGCAACCTGTAGCTGTGGCAACGAGGTTTTGACCCGCTCCACCCTGTGCGAGGACCTTCACATCGACGTGTGCTCGGAATGTCATCCCTTCTTCACCGGTAAGCAGAAAGTAATGGATACCGGCGGTCGTGTGGATCGTTTCAACAAGCGCTTTGGAAGCCGCGGCAGCAAGCGCTAGCCCCAGCTCACAGGCAAGGCACTGGAAAACGCCAGATCCGCAACGATCTGGCGTTTTTTTATGGGCGAACGGTGGTAATAAGAGACAATATGCCGCCTTGTTACCGGCTGTCCTTTTCTATATTCTTTTGAACCTTTTTTTCCACAAGTGAATTTCATGCCCAAGGACTTCAAGCAGGCAGCGCTGGATTATCACTCTCTCCCGATCCCGGGCAAGATCAGCATGGAACTGTCCACACCGGCGGAAACCCAATATGACCTCGCACTGGCATACAGTCCGGGGGTGGCGGAACCGTGCAGGGAAATCGCCGCTGACCCTGAGAATGCCTATCGTTATACGGGCAAAGGCAACCTGGTAGCGGTCATCAGCAACGGCACCGCGGTGCTGGGACTGGGCAATCTGGGCCCGCTTGCGAGCAAACCCGTCATGGAAGGCAAGGCGTTGCTGTTCAAGCGCTTTGCGGGTATCAACGCAGTCGATATCGAAGTGGATACCGAGGATGCCGCCGAGTTTATCAACACAGTGGCGCTTATTGCAGATACCTTCGGCGGTATTAACCTGGAAGATATCAGGGCTCCGGAGTGTTTTGAGATAGAAGCTTCCCTGGTTCGACAGTGTTCCATACCTGTGTTTCACGACGACCAGCACGGTACGGCTATCGTTACGGCCGCGGGCCTGCTCAGCGCCCTGGAAGTGCAGGGCAAGCGGCTTGAGGACGCGGTAATCACTTGCCTGGGCGCGGGCGCCGCCGCCATCGCCTGCATGCGCCTGCTGGTCAGCCTGGGTGCCAAGCGGGAAAATATCTACATGCTGGACCGCCGGGGTGTTATTTATGCCGGCCGGGAAGGCGTCAACGCCTATAAACAGGAATTTGCCTGCCAGACCAGCAAGCGCAGCCTGTCTGACGCCGTCAAGGGCGCGGATGTGTTTATCGGTCTGTCCGGCGCCGATCTGCTCAGCGCGGAAATGCTGGCGTCGATGGCGGCGCGGCCGATAGTGTTCGCCTGCTCCAACCCCGACCCCGAAATACAGCCGGAAATTGCGCACGCTACCCGCGATGATGTGATTATCGCAACCGGGCGCTCGGATTATCCCAACCAGGTTAACAATGTGCTGGGCTTTCCATTCATATTCCGGGGTGCGCTGGATGTGCGCGCGACCTGTATCAACGAGGAAATGAAGATCGCCGCTGTAAACGCCCTGTGTGAACTGGTGCGGGAGGAGGTTCCGGCGGATGTCCTGGCCGCCTGCGAACTCGATGAGTTGTCTTTCGGACCGGGGTATATCATTCCCAAGCCCATGGATCGTCGCCTGCTGGGCCGCATAGCTTCGGCGGTGGCGCGGGCGGCGGTAGACAGCGGGGTTGCTTCCATCCCCTACCCCGACAATTACGCGCCGAACCTGTAAGCCCTACCCGACCGCTGCCGGGCGCCGCAGCTGTGGCGTTTCGGCTGTTTCCAGGCGGGCCGCCCGCAGAGCGAGCGCGGGCTCCCGCGACCGGGCCTAGAAAATATCGTTGACCAGTTCCTGGGTGCCCTGGCTGCCCTCGCCTTCTCCCGGGCTCATTCGCCTCGGTACGTTCTCCACCATGAAATACTCGAAAATCGCATCGCGCTGACCGGGTCTGGCCAGCATGCCGGTGGCCGGGTCGATCTTGATGCTGACTATCCCCGGAGGCAGGGGCCGGTTTACCTGTGGGCTGTCTTTCAATGCCTCCCGCATGAAGTCTATCCAGATTGGCAGCGCTGCCGTGCCGCCGAATTCGCGCCGGCCCAGAGGCGTGTAGTTGTCAAAGCCAACCCAGGTGGATGTCACCAAGTCGGCGTTATAGCCTGAGAACCAGGCGTCCATCGGGCCGTTGGTAGTACCTGTTTTGCCGGCGATATCGCTGCGCTCCAGTACCAGTGCCCGGCGTCCGGTACCCCGGGTGATAACGTCCTTGAGAATACTGTCAATAATGTAGTTTACCCGGGCATCCATTATCCGGGGCGCCGGCGGCAGTTCCGCCTGCTCCGGGCCGTCACCGGCCAGAATCTGGTCCATGCTGGGTTCGTCGGATGTCTCGGGGTCACTGTCCCGCTGCTCGCACTCGCTGCACACCGTGAGCGGCTTCGCCTTGTATACCTCCTCGCCATCCATGTTCTCGATGCGGTCAATCAGGTACGGTTCGACGCGGTATCCGCCGTTGGCGATCACGGCGTAGCCGGCGGCCACATCCATCACACTCATTACGTGTGTGCCCAGTGCCAGCGAGAGGTTGCGCGGGACGTTTTCAGTTTTCCAGCCGAACCGATCCATATACTCGATCAGTCTTTTGACCCCCAACTGCTGCAGCAGTCTTATGGATACCAGGTTGCGGGACTTCGTCAGGGCCCAGCGCAGGCGTGTCGGGCCGTAGAACTTGCCCTCATCATTCTCGGGACGCCATATGCCGTCGTCGGAGCTGTCTTCTATGACCACGGGCGCGTCATTGATGATGCTGGCTGCGGTGAATCCGGATTCCAGTGCGGCGCTATAAAGGAAGGGTTTGAAATTCGAGCCCGGCTGGCGCAGGGCCTGCGTGGCGCGATTGAATTTGCTCAGTTCAAAACCCATGCCGCCCACGACGCTGACTATCGCGCCGTCCCTGGGTCGCAGGGAAACCAGGGCCGCCTGGGCGGCGGGGACCTGGCTGAGGTGCCAACTGCCATCTTCCTGCCGGAACACACGGATGAGATTACCCGGCTCCAGGAAATCGGCGGGCTTCTCGGGTCTTCTGCCCACGGCGTTCTCGGTCAGGTAGGGGGCGGTCTGGTGGAGTCCGTTTTCCCAAAGCACCACGTCGGTGCTCCCGTCCGCCAGCAAAATGGTAACCCGGTCCTCGCCGACCTCGGTGATCACGGCGGGTTGCAGTTCCACGATAACCGCGGTTTGAGACAGCACGTCCAGCCACCCCGGTATCGGGTCGACGCCGGGCTCCGGCAATGGCAGTTTTCGTTCCGGACCCCGGTAACCATGGCGACTGTCATAGGCCAGCAGGCCGTCAATCAGCGCCCTGCGCGCGATTTGCTGCAGGTCGGCGTTGATCGTGGTGTACACCTGGTAACCGTCGTTGTAGGCGGCCATCCCGTAGCGATCCAGCATTTCCTGGCGCACCATTTCCGCCGCGTAATGCGCAGAGAAGCTCAACTGCTCGCCGTGGTGGCTAGCGGTATCGGGCTCCGCCACCGCGGCAGCGTACTGCGCCTGGTCGATATAGCCCAGGTCGCGCATGCGCCCGAGAATCCAGTTGCGGCGCTGTTTGCCGGCGACGGGTCCGCTGATCGGGTTGTTGCGCGACGGGGCCTTTGGAATTCCGGCGAGCATGGCGTACTGCGCCAGGTCGAGTTCGCCTATGCTCTTGCCGTAGTAGACCTGCGATGCCGCCTCAAAGCCGTAGGAGCGATGCCCCAGGAATACCCGGTTGAAATACAACTCGAATATCTCCTTCTTATCCAGGGCGCGCTCTATCTCTATGGCCAGCAGTATCTCGTTGAACTTGCGCATGAAGGTGCGTTCCAGGCTCAGGAAGTAGTTCCTGGCCACCTGCATGGTCAGGGTACTGCCCCCGGATCCCTTTTCCCCGGTCATCACCAGCTCCGAGGTCGCGCGCATCAGGCCTGGCACATCTATACCCGAGTGCTTGAAGAAGCTTGAGTCCTCCGCTGCGAGCAGTGCCTGGATAAATTGCTCGGGAATTTCGTCGAAACTCAGGGGGCTGCGTTTTTGCTCGCCAAACTGGCCGATCAGCTTGCCCTCGCGGGTATACACCCGCATCGGTGTCTGCAACTTCACGTCGCGTAGCGTCGCCACATCAGGCAGGTTCGGACTCAGGTATAAATACATGCCGGCAAGGAGCCAAACAGCACCAAAAAGTCCAAATAGTGACAGGCGAAAAAGAGCTCGTAGGATTATCATTTATCCCTTTACAAACAGTGGGTTGTATTAGTTGTTCGCAGAGGTGGGCCTGCACGTTTGGTAATTATATGCTTTTTTTCAGTTTTGATATATTTTGGTCTGTGTTATACCTAACAATTAATGTAATAACGTATAAGAATATCCTAAGTTAGTGATACTCATAGGGAAAAAAATTGTTCGGGCGAATGGGGAAGAAAAAAGCGACACCGGTTTTGGGGCTGGATGTCAGTTCAACTACGGTTAAATTGCTTGAGTTGAGCTATTCCGGGGACCGTTACCGCGTGGAGAGCTACGCGGTGAGTTCGCTGCCGCAAGATGCGGTCATTGAGAAAAACGTCAACGACGTCGACGGCGTGGCGAATGCTATTCGCAGCGTCGTTGCGCAGTCCAGGACCAAGCTCAAGACGGTTGCCGCGGCAGTGGCGGGTTCATCGGTCATTACCAAGATGATCGATATGCCACAGGGCCTGAGTGAGGACGAGCTGGAGACCCAGCTCACCCTCGAAGCTGACCAGTATATTCCGTATCCACTGGATGAAGTGGCTATCGATTTCGAAATCCAGGGTCCGTCCCCGGAGCGCGAAAACATGGTCGAGGTCCTGCTCGCCGCATGCCGTCGGGAAACCATCGATATGCGGATTGAGGCTATAGAGGGTGCCGAGTTGACGCCCCGGATCATGGATGTGGAAGCCTACGCCATGGAGCGTGCGTTTTCCCTGGTCCGTCACCAACTGGACCTGGATGAGGAGAGCACGGTGGCGGTGGTTGACATCGGCGCCACCATGACCACCCTCAGCGTGCTCAATAACGGGCAGACTATCTACACCCGCGAACAGCTGTTTGGCGGCAAGCAGCTCACCGATGAGATCATGCGCCGCTACGGATTGCCGCTGGAAGAGGCGGGGCTCGCCAAGAAGCAGGGCGGGCTGCCGGACGACTACGAGCCCGAAGTGCTGGAGCCTTTCAAGGAGGCCGTGGTACAGCAGGTGGCGCGCTCGCTACAGTTCTTCTTCTCTTCCAGCCAGTACAATGACGTCGATTACATCATCCTCGCCGGCGGTGTTGCGTCGATGGAGGGCCTGGCTGAGCTGGTACAGGAAAAACTGGGCACACCTGCGACGGTCGCAAACCCGTTCGCCAACATGTCCATATCATCCAAGGTAAATGCCGTGGCGTTGAGCAGTGACGCGCCCGCGATGATGATCGCATGTGGCCTGGCCTTACGGAGTTTTAACTAATGGCACAGATTAACCTACTGCCATGGAGAGAGGAGCGGCGCCAGGAACTCAAGCGCGATTTCCTGGTCACCGTCGGGCTTGTGTTCGCGCTTGGGGTTGGCCTGTTGCTGCTGGGCGATCGTATCGTGGACGGCCAGATTGAGTACCAGAATGCCCGCAACAAGTACCTCGCGGACAATATCCGGGTGCTGGATGAGCAGGTTGCGGAAATCCGGGAGCTGCAGAAGAAGCGCAATCAGCTGCTGGACCGGATGCGCGTTATCCAGGAGTTGCAGGGTAACAGGCCGATCATCGTACGCGTTCTGGACCAGCTGGTGCGCACCGTGCCCGATGGTGTGTTCTACACCAATCTGCAAACCAAGGGTAAGGTCATTACTATCCGCGGGGTTGCTGAATCCAATAACCGAGTTTCCAGCCTGATGCGTCGTCTGGATGCGTCGGATTGGCTCGCCAACCCAAACCTCGATGCTGTGAAGGCGGCTCCGGAGTACGGGGACCAGGCGAATACCTTTAACTTGACGGTGCGAATCCAGGCGCCGGCTTCCGAAAACAAGTCAGGGTAGGGTCGAGCGATGGCACTTGAAGATACAATGCGCTCGCTGCGCGAATTTGATGTAAACAATCTAGATTTCGAGAACGTGGGCTCCTGGCCGCTCCCGATCAGGGTGCTCATCTGGGTGGTCCTGCTGGTCGTTGTGCTCGCATTCGGGTACTACTATCACATCCAGGACATGCAGACCCAGTTGGCCAAGGCCGAGGCCAGGGAAGTCGAGCTCAAAAAAGACTTTGAGAAAAAGGCCTTCCAGGCCGCGAACCTCGACGCTTACCGCAAACAGATGGCGGAAATGGAGGAGTCATTCGGTGCCCTTGTAAGCCAGCTGCCCAGCGATACCGAAGTGCCCGGACTGCTCGAGGATATCACCAACAAGGGGCTTCTCAACGGGCTGGAAATCGCCAGCATCGACCTGCAGAAGGAAACTGCCCGGGAATTCTATGTAGAGCTGCCGATCGCCATCAGTGCATCGGGCTCTTACCACGACCTGGGCGCGTTTATCAGCGGCATGGCGGGGTTGCCCCGGATTGTCACCCTGCACGATTTCACGATTAACGCCAAAGGCGGTGACGCCAATCACCTCAATATGAATATCGTGGCCAAGACGTACCGTTACAAGGATGGGGATGCGTAGTTATGACCAGCTTTCCCCGCGCACTCCTAGTGATATTGTCTTCAGGAATCCTGCTCTCCGCATGTGCGGGTAAGGGCTATTCAGATCTCGATGCTTTTATGGCGTCAAAGCGTGATCGGCCAGGCGGCGTGATAGCGCCTATACCGACCTTCAAGGCCTATGAGGCATTTTCCTACAGTGCCACGACCCTGCGCAGTCCCTTTGACCGCCCGGTGGAGGTCAGGGAGATAGCCCAGCTGCAGGCGATCAGCGCGATAAAACCGGATGAAACCCGGGCGAAAGAGTTTCTCGAGCAGTACACATTCGACTCCCTGCGCATGGTGGGGACCCTGGAGCGGGACGGCGTGAGTTGGACCTTGATCAGCGACCCCGAGGGAGGGGTGCACCGCGTGACCCTGGGGAATTACCTCGGCCGTCATCACGGCAGGATCGTGGAAATGACGGACAGCTACCTTGGGGTGGTCGAGATTGTGAGCGATGGTACCAAGGACGGATGGGTAGAACGCCCGCGTACAATCAAACTGACTGGCGTATAAGCCAGGTCATGGGTAACAACCATGTCGTTTAAAAAACAATATTTGGGGACAAAGGCCGTGGGGAAATTAAATAAGAACATCAGGCAAAGCCTGCTGGTAGCAGTCGGTGGCCTGGCGATGGCTCTGGTTTCGGGGCTGGTGCAGGCGACCGCTACCGTCAAGGATATCGAGTTCAGCGCCAGGCCGGGCAGTAAATTCGAGATTCGTATGGATTTCGACCAGCCGCCACCCGAGGTGAAGTCCTATACCATCGAGAAGCCGGCTCGAATCGCCATCGATTTCCCCGATACCAAGAGCGGCCTGGATCGCAAGCGATTCTCGCTGCCCTATGGCAACGCCACGGGCGTGGTCGTTCTGGAATCCGGCGACCGCACCCGTATGGTGGTCAACCTGGTGAATGTGGTCCCCTATGAAACCCGTGTCGAGGGTAACAGCCTTTATGTGGTGGTCGGCCAGGAAAGTGGCGGTGACTATGTCAAACAAGGCTCCGACCCCTACCAGGTGGAAACCAAGATAGTTCCTGTCGCGGATGTTGCATCGGAAATCACCGACCTTCAGTTTCAACGGACCGGCGACGGTGAGGGCCGTCTTACCCTTGAGCTGACCGACCCCTCGGTGGATGTGAACGTGTTCAGCGAGGGCGGTGACATCAAGGTGCAGTTTGTCGATACCAGCGTGCCCGAGCGCCTGATGCGCCGCTACGATGTGACCGATTTCGCCACGCCGGTTTCCAGCGTCGATGTGAATACCACTGAGCGCGGTGCAACCTTGACCCTGAAGAATACCGGCGACTTTGACTACCTTGCCTACCAGACCGACAACAAGTACGTGCTCAGCGTGAAACCCCTGTCGAAGAAGGAAGTGGAAGAGCGCAGGAACGAATTTACCTACGTGGGTGACAGGATATCGTTAAATTTCCAGGATATTGAGATACGCGCGGTACTCCAGTTGATCGCCGATTTCACCGAGCTCAACCTGGTGGCCAGCGACACCGTTCGCGGCCGCATCACCCTGCGGCTGCAGAATGTACCCTGGGACCAGGCACTGGAGCTGGTTTTGAAAACCAAGGGTCTGGACAAGCGCCAGATTGGCAACGTGCTGATGGTGGCGCCCGCCGCGGAAATTGCAGAGCGTGAACGCCAGCAGATAGAGGCGAACAAGCAGATTGCCGAGCTGGCGCCGCTGCAATCCGAGTTTGTCCGTATCCGTTACGCCAATGCCGCGAATGTCGTCAATTTGTTCAGCGCCGGATCAGAAGAGGGCGGCAGCCTTATTTCCTCCAGGGGATCGGTGGTGGTGGAGCCGCGCACGAACTCGCTGATCATCACAGAGACCGCGCCCAAATTGGCAGAAATTCGCGCGCTGATCGAGCTTATCGATATTCCGATTCGCCAGGTGATGATCGAGGCCAGGATTGTTATCGCCCAGTCCGATGCGACCAAAAACCTGGGTATTGAGTGGGGCGGCGCCTACCTGAACACAAACAACGACAATATCACCTCGGTTTCCGGTAATACGGAGAACGTGGTTGGTATCAATGAGGCGGTGATCAACGGCACCCAGCCCCAGGTAGACTACCCCGGCGCTCTGCTGGTTGACCTGGGCGTCACCAGGAGCAGTGGCTTCGCGGTAGGCTTCACCAGCGGTGACCTGTTCCTGACCGCCGAGCTGTCCGCCCTGGAAGCAGCGGGTGAGGGTGAGGTCGTATCGCAACCGAAAGTGATCACCGGCGACAAGCAACAGGCATCTATCAAATCCGGTACCGAAATCCCCTACCAGGAGTCGTCCGCCAGTGGTGAAACGACCACAACCTTCAAGGACGCGGTGCTGGCGCTTGACGTCACACCCAACATCACCCCGGACGACAGGATCATGCTGGAACTGCAGGTCAACCAGGACTCGGTTGGTGAGCTGGTACCCAGTGGCCAGGGCGGTTTCATCCCCTCCATTGACACCACGCAGTTGAATACCCAGGTACTGGTCGGCAATGGCGAGACCGTGGTGCTGGGCGGTGTGTTCAAGACGGAAGATATTGAATCGGTCAACAAGGTGCCCTTTTTCGGCGACCTGCCTTACATCGGCGCGTTCTTCCGCAACCAGTCAACCAGTCACAAAAAGACCGAGACGCTTATTTTCATAACCCCGCGCATTCTTGCGGAAACCCTGCTCGACTAGGGGTTGCCTGACGCATAATGCCAAGACTTCACAGAATATTTCTGGTCGGCCCCATGGGGGCCGGCAAGTCTACTATCGGTAAATACCTCGCCCAGCACCTGCACCTGCAATTCGCCGATACGGATACCGAGATCGAGGAGCGCACCGGAGCCGATATTCCCTGGATATTCGACATGGAAGGGGAGGCGGGCTTTCGCGAGCGGGAGCAGCAGGTCGTTGAAGAGATGACCCTGTGGGATGACGTGGTATTGGCAACCGGCGGCGGCGTGGTGATGCGCCCGGAGAACCGGCAGGCGCTGGCAGCCCGGGGTTACGTGGTCTATCTGTACGCTAGCGTGGACGAACAGGTCAAGCGCACACGGCGTGATCGGCGCAGGCCTCTGTTGCAAAAAGGTGATCCCGAGGACGTTTTGCGCAAGCTGATGGCGATTCGCGAACCCCTGTACCGGGAGATCGCCGACCACGTTATCGAAACCGATGGCTGCACCCCGCGAACAGTGGCGCAGCGACTGGTGCGGGACCTGCAGTAAACGCGGTACCCCTCATTCAGATATCCCCACGCGGGATCAGCCCTTCCCCGGGTTAACGCTGTGTTTGGCGCGCTCGCTCCCAGACGGTATCATTCCTTTCTTTTCCCGCAACCTTATCTGAGGATTCCCTGTGTCCGTGTTGATGCATACCCTGCACGTCGAGTTGGGAGAGCGCAGCTATCCAGTCTACATCGGGCGCGACCTGCTTGCGGACTCGCAGCTGCTGGCCAGCCATGTCTCGGGATCCCAGGTGGTTATCGTAAGCAACGAAACGGTCGCGCCGCTTTACATGGACCGGGTCAAGGCCGCGCTGGGGCCGCGCAAGCGCCTGACAGAGGTAGTGCTTCCCGACGGCGAGCAGTACAAAACGCTGGCCACGCTCAGCGATATTTTTGACCAGGTGATGGCGGCCGGCCACAATCGCACCACCACCTTTGTCGCCCTGGGGGGCGGGGTGGTAGGTGATATAACCGGTTTTGCGGCCGCCTGCTACCAGCGCGGCGTCAATTTTGTCCAGATTCCCACGACCCTGCTGGCGCAGGTGGATTCATCCGTCGGCGGCAAGACCGCGGTGAACCACCCCCTGGGCAAGAATATGATCGGCGCTTTTTACCAGCCCGCAGCGGTATTGATAGACACCAATACCCTGCAGACGCTGCCCCCTCGGGAGCTGGCGGCGGGGCTAGCCGAGGTCATCAAGTATGGCCTGATCAGTGACGAGCCTTTCTATCGCTGGCTGCAACTGGATATGCCGAAGTTGCTCGCCAGGGAGGAGGCCGCGCTCGCCGAGGCAATTGAGCGCAGTTGCAGCAATAAAGCCCAGGTAGTGTCGGCGGATGAGCGCGAGGGCGGGATCAGGGCCATATTGAACCTGGGCCACACATTCGGGCACGCCATCGAGACGGCCCAGGGCTATGGTCAGTGGCTGCACGGCGAAGCCGTCGCGGTGGGCATGGTGCTCGCGCTGGAATTGTCCGCGCGCCGCGGTGTGGTGGCGCGGGATGAGGTGGAAAGCTTGCGAGCCCTGTTGCGGGCGGCGGGTCTGCCGGTAGAGCCCCCGGCCGATATGACGCCGGCTGTGTTTCTTGAACTCATGGGACGCGACAAAAAGGTGGTGGACGGAACCCTGCGCCTGGTGTTATTGGAGGGAGTGGGGAGTGCCTGTATTGTCGACGATGTGGCGGATGAGGAACTGATCTCGCTGCTCGAGAGCCACCTTTCCAGGGCCTGAACAAGCCTCCTCGCGCCGTTTGTCGGTCGCGGCGCTAGCGTGTAATATAGCGACCCCCCTGTGCCCGGGCGTTTGCCCGGCCTTGGGTGTCTCGTGTTAACTGTTTGTTTTTACTTATTATTTTGGACTAATCATGAGCGCAGGCCTTTTCAGACCTGAAGAGTTCCGTGACAATTGCGGTTTCGGATTGATAGCACACATGGGCGGTGACAGCAGTCATCGCCTGTTGCGTACTGCGATTGAATCCCTGACCTGCATGACCCATCGCGGCGGTATTGCGGCTGACGGCAAGACCGGAGACGGCTGTGGCCTGCTCATGCAGATGCCAGATCAGTTTATGCGCACGCTGGCCCTGGAGTGCTTCGGCGAGAGCCTGGGTGACAGGTATGGCGTGGGCCAGATTTTTCTCAGCAATGACCCCGAGCGCGCGGCCCGGGCCCGCACCGCCACCGAACAGGCGCTAACCGACCAGGGCTTGCGGGTACTGGGTTGGCGGGTCGTGCCTACCGACTCCGGGGTCTGTGGCACTATCGCCCTGGCCAGCCTGCCGGTCATAGAGCAGGTATTTGTGGATGCGTCCGGGCTTGCCGAACAGGACTTGAGTGCGAAGCTGTTTGTGGCGCGCCGCAAGGCTGAGATTGCCAATGTCGATGACAATGATTTCTACATATGCAGCCTGTCCGGCGGGGTGATCGCGTACAAGGGACTGGTAATGCCGGTGGATTTGCCGCGTTTTTACCTCGATCTCGACGACCAACGGCTGGAAACAGCCATTTGTGTCTTTCACCAGCGCTTTTCCACCAACACCATGCCGCGCTGGCCGCTGGCACAACCCTTCCGGTTACTGGCTCACAACGGCGAAATCAATACCATCGAGGGCAATCGCAACTGGGCCGATGCCCGCACCGCGCGCTTCGAATCCGAGAGACTGCCGAATATCCAGGATATCGCGCCGCTGGTGAACCGCACCGGCTCCGACTCGTCCAGCCTGGATAACATGCTAGACGTGCTGCTCACCGGTGGCGTGGACATGGCGCGCGCGCTGCGCATGCTGATTCCCCCCGCGTGGCAGAACATCGAGTCCATGGACCCGGATCTCAAGGCCTTCTATGAGTACCACTCCATGCACATGGAGCCCTGGGACGGACCCGCCGGTATCGTTCTCACCGACGGCAGGTACGCGGTCTGCCTGCTGGACCGCAACGGCCTGCGCCCGGCCCGCTGGGTTACCACCCGGGACGGTTTCATTACCCTCGCCTCTGAGGTCGGTACCCACGGCTACAAGAATGAAGATGTGATCGCCAAGGGCCGGGTTGGCCCGGGACAGATCCTTATGGTGGATACCCACACCGGCGAGCTGTTGCAGAACGATGACATAGACAATCGGCTGAAGAATCGCCAGCCCTACAAGCGCTGGCTGCGTGAAAAAGCCCAGCGCATCGAGGGCACCCTGGCCGGTGAACTGGATATTGATATCGATCCCGCCCGCCTGCAGACCTACATGAAGATGTTCCAGGTGAGTTTCGAGGAGCGCGACCAGGTACTGCGGCCTCTGGCGGAAACCGGGAACGAGGGCGTCGGCTCCATGGGGGACGATACACCCATGGCGGTGCTCTCCCGTCTTGAGCGCTCGCCCTACGATTATTTCCGGCAGAAATTCGCCCAGGTAACCAACCCGCCGATAGATCCCCTGCGCGAGACGATCGTCATGTCGCTGGAGACCGATCTGGGCGGCGAGCAGAACGTGTTCCTCGAAGGTCCCGAGCATGCCGACAGGGTTATCCTGTCGTCGCCGGTGCTGTCACAGGGCAAGTTCAACACCCTGTTACAACTCGACAGGCCGGGCTTTCAGGCGCAGCGGATCGACTGCACCTACAAGCCGGCCGAGATGAATCTCAAGCAGGCCATCGAGGCCATGGTCGCCGCCGCCGAGAGCGCGATCCACAGCGGTTCGACCATCCTGATTCTCTCGGATCGAGCGATCGACCCCGACCGCCTTCCCATTCACAGCCTGTTGGCCGCGGGGGCCGCGCACCATTACCTGATCGCGCGGGGGCTGCGGGCAGATGCCAATATCGTGGTCGAAACCGCCAGCGCCAGGGATGCGCACCAGATCGCCTGTCTGCTGGGCTTTGGCGCGACCGCCGTTTATCCCTACCTCGCGTACAGCGTGCTTGAAGACCTGATTCGAAGCGGCGAGGTGTTGGGCGAGCCCAGCGCCTGTTACAAAAATTATCGCAAGGGCATCAATAAGGGCCTGCTCAAGATCATGTCCAAGATGGGCATATCCGCGGTCAGTTCATACCGTGGCGCCCAGTTGTTCGAGGCCGTGGGCCTGGCGCGCGAAGTGGTGGATCTCGCCTTTCGCGGTGTCGCTTCGCGCATAGCGGGAGCTGACTTCCACGAACTGGAGCAGGACCAGAAAGCGCTGGCCAGGCGGGCCTGGAAGGTGCGCAAGGGTATTGAACAGGGCGGCCTGCTCAAGTACGTACACGGCCAGGAATACCACGCCTTCAACCCGGACGTGGTGATGACCCTGCAGCAGGCGGTTGCCAGCGGCGACTACACCGTCTACCAGCGTTATTCGACCATGGTGAACACGCGCCCGGTGGCAACGCTGCGCGACCTGCTCAAGCCGGTGGAAGCGGCGACTCCCCTGGCCCTGGAGTATGTGGAGCCCATTGAGAAAATCCTGCCGCGCTTCGATTCCGCGGGAATGTCACTGGGTGCACTGAGCCCGGAGGCCCACCAGGCGCTGGCGACGGCCATGAACCGCATGGGCGCGCGCTCCAACTCCGGTGAGGGTGGCGAGGACCCGGAGCGCTTCGGCACCGAGCGGGTTTCCAAAATCAAGCAAATCGCCTCCGGCCGCTTTGGGGTCACGCCGCACTACCTGGTAAACGCCGAGGTCCTGCAGATCAAGATTGCCCAGGGCGCGAAGCCCGGTGAGGGCGGCCAGTTGCCCGGGGGCAAGGTCAACGAACTGATAGCGCGCCTGCGCCATTCGGTACCCGGCGTAACCCTGATCTCGCCGCCGCCGCACCACGATATCTATTCCATCGAAGATCTTGCCCAGCTGATCTTCGATCTGAAACAGGTCAATCCGCAGGCGCTGGTATCCGTGAAACTGGTCTCGGAACCCGGAGTGGGTACGATTGCCGCCGGCGTGGCCAAGGCCTACGCCGACCTGATTACCATCTCTGGCTACGACGGCGGTACCGCGGCCAGTCCGCTGACTTCCATCCGCTATGCAGGTTCACCTTTCGAGCTTGGCCTGGCCGAGGTTCAGCAGACATTGCGCGGCAACCACCTGCGCGGGCTCATTCGCCTGCAGGCCGACGGCGGCCTGAAAACCGGGCTTGACGTGATCAAGGCGGCCATCCTTGGCGCCGAGAGCTTCGGCTTTGGCACGGCCCCCATGGTAGCCTTGGGGTGTAAGTACTTACGTATCTGCCACCTCAACAACTGCGCTACGGGCGTGGCCACCCAGAATGAAAAATTGCGTGATGAGCACTTCATCGGCACCGTGGAGATGGTGATCAATTTTTTCACTTTCGTCGCCACCGAGACCCGGGAGTGGCTCGCCCGCCTCGGAGTGCCGTCGCTGGAAGCCCTCATCGGCAGAACCGATTTGCTGGAACTGCTGCCGGGCGAAACGGCGAAACAGGCCAAGCTGGATCTCGCACCCATCCTGCACAAAGACGCGAAGTCGGCGGGACAGCCCGAGTTTTGCCAGGTGGCCTCCAATGTGCCTTTTGACCGCGGCGAAAAGGCCGAGCAGATGCTGGCGGCGACCCTGTCGGCGATTGAAACGAAAAGCGGCGGCGAGTTCGATTTCCGCGTGACCAACTGCGACCGTTCCATCGGCGCGCGCCTGTCCGGTGAGATTGCGCGGCGCCACGGCAATACGGGCATGGAAACCAACCCCCTCGTACTGCGCCTGCACGGTTCGGCGGGCCAGAGTTTTGGCGTGTGGAACGCCGGCGGCCTGCACATGTACCTCGAAGGGGATTCCAACGACTATGTGGGCAAGGGCATGGCAGGCGGCAAGCTGGTTATCTACCCGCCGCGCAACAGCGCATTCAAATCCCAGAACACGGTGATCATCGGCAATACCTGCCTTTACGGTGCCACTGGCGGCCGCCTGTTCGCAGCCGGAATAGCCGGTGAACGTTTCGGGGTGCGCAACAGCGGCGCTCACGCGGTTATCGAAGGCGCGGGAGATCACTGCTGCGAGTACATGACCGGTGGCGTGATAACCGTGCTTGGCCCCACTGGCGTGAATTTCGGCGCGGGTATGACAGGCGGTTTTGCCTACGTGCTGGATCGCGACCGCAGTTTTATCGACAAGTACAACAGCGAGTTGGTGGAAATCCACCGCGTCAGCGCCGAGTACATGGAGCCTTACCGTAACCACCTGCGCAACAATATCAGGGAGTTCACGGCGGAGACGCAATCGGCCTGGGGCGCTCTCCTGCTGGACGACTTCGAAGATTACGTCGGCAAGTTCTGGCTGGTGAAACCCAAGGCGGCCGACCTCGACCGCCTGTTGTCGCGATTGCGCGATACTGACTAGGGAGCGGCTATGAGCAAGCGTTTGGAAAATCACTTCCAGTTTATCGATGTCGGGCGCAAAGACCCGAATAAAAGGAACCTGCGCGCGCGTAAAACCGAGTATGTGGAGATTTACAATCCATACAGCCAGGAGCAGGTGGCCGAACAGTCGCATCGCTGTCTGGAGTGCGGCAATCCCTACTGCGAGTGGAAATGCCCGGTACACAATTTTATTCCCAACTGGTTGAAACTCGTCGCCGAGGGCAACCTGTTCGAGGCGGCGGAGCTCAGCCACCAGACCAACACCCTGCCTGAAGTCTGTGGCCGGGTGTGTCCCCAGGACCGGCTCTGTGAGGGCGCGTGTACTCTCAACGACGGTTTCGGCGCTGTCACCATCGGTGCCTCTGAGAAGTACATTACCGATACCGCCCTGGCGATGGGCTGGCGACCGGATATGTCGGGTGTCGTGGCGACTGGCAAGCGAGTCGCGATTATCGGTGCCGGCCCGGCGGGCCTGGGCTGTGCCGATGTTCTTGCTCGCAACGGTGTAAAGCCGGTGGTGTTTGACCGCTATCCCGAGATCGGCGGCCTCCTGACCTTCGGCATACCGGAATTCAAGCTGGAAAAAGAGGTAATGGTGCGCCGCCGGGAGGTCTTTGAAGGAATGGGTATCGAGTTCCGACTCAATACCGAGGTGGGCAGGGACATCGGCATCAACGAGATACTGGAGCAGTTTGACGCCGTGTTTATAGGCATGGGCACCTACACCTACATGCGCGGAAACTTCCCCGGGGAAAATCTGCCGGGCGTGTACGAGGCACTGCCCTACCTGGTTGGTAACGTGAATCACAACCTCGGCTTTGAGCAGCCGGCGGACGCCTATATCAACCTGAAGGGCAAGCGGGTTATTGTGCTGGGCGGCGGTGATACCGCCATGGATTGCGTGCGCACCGCTGTGCGGCAGCAGGCCGACCACGTGATCTGCGCTTATCGCCGCGACAAGGCCAATATGCCGGGCTCCCGCCGCGAGGTACAGAATGCCCGGGAGGAAGGCGTGGAGTTCCTGTACAACCGCCAGCCCCTGGAAATACTTGAATACTTCGGCCAGGCCTGCGGCGTAAAAATGGTGAAAACCAAAATGGGTGAGCCCGATGTGGACGGCAGGCGCCGTGCCCGCCCCGTTCCCGGCAGCGAGGTTGTGCTGGAGGCAGACGCGGTGATTCTCGCGTTTGGTTTCCAGCCAAGTCCACCCGAGTGGCTGGGAGAAATTGAAGTACAGACCAATGACTGGGGCGGTGTAGTCGCCGAGGAAGCCCAGCAGTACAAGTTCCAGACGACCAACCCGAAAATATTTGCCGGCGGCGACATGGTACGCGGTTCCGACCTGGTGGTTACCGCCATCTGGGAAGGCCGTCAGGCAGCCGAGGGTATCCTCGATTATCTGGACGTCTAAACAGTCCTACAAGGCCAGTATTCCCATGACAGAACTCAAGAACGATCGCTTTTTGCGCGCCTTATTGCGCCAGCCTGTAGACCGCACGCCCATATGGATGATGCGGCAGGCGGGGCGTTACCTGCCCGAGTACCGGGCAACCCGCAAACAGGCGGGGTCGTTCCTGGACCTGTGCAAGAATGCGGAACTGGCTTGCGAGGTAACGCTGCAGCCACTGCGCCGTTATCCCATGGACGCCGCCATCCTGTTCTCCGATATTCTCACTGTCCCCGACGCGCTGGGACTCGGTCTCTACTTTGAAGAGGGCGAAGGGCCGCGCTTTCGAAAGACGGTTCGCAGCGAAGCCGACCTGGCGGGCTTGAACGACATTGTTGCGGAAGACGATTTGGGCTATGTCATGTCTGCGGTTCGCACTATTCGCCGGGAGCTCAATGGCGATGTGCCGCTGATTGGCTTTTCCGGCAGCCCCTGGACTCTCGCGACCTATATGGTGGAAGGCGGCGGCTCCAAGGATTTCGCCCGGGTCAAAGCCATGGCCTACGATAAGCCGGAACTGATGCATCGCCTGCTCACCCTGCTGGCCGATGCGGTAGCGGATTACCTGTCGGCCCAGATTCGCGCGGGCGCCCAGGCAGTGCAGATCTTTGATACCTGGGGCGGCAGTTTGAGTGCGGCGGGCTACCGGGAGTTCTCCCTTCCCTACATGCAGCGGGTGATATCCCGCCTGCCGTCGGAAGCCGAGGGCCGTGCGGTACCGGTCATTGTCTTCACCAAGGGCGGCGGCCAGTGGCTGAGCGCCATTGCGGGCTGCGGCGCGCAAGCGGTGGGGATAGACTGGACCACCGATATCGGCCTGGCTCGCCAGCTGATAGGCGGTACGGTTGCGCTGCAGGGCAATATGGACCCCAGCATGTTATTTGCGTCACCGGCGCGTATCCGGGAAGAGGTGGCCACCATACTCGCGGCCTACGGCCACGGATCGGGCCACGTCTTCAATCTTGGACATGGCATCACGCCCGGTGTCGATCCCGATCATGTGACCGCATTTGTCGAAGCGGTGCAGGAGCTCTCACCCAGGTATCACCAGGCGGGGGGGTAGGCGCTGGCGGCGATCAACTCGCCTTCTGTCTGGCGGTAGCCTCGTCGCAGCAAAAATCGTGGTCCATTTCCAGGGCCGGCTGATCGCATGAGGGTCGCCCGACAATCTTCGCCGGTACTCCAGCCACTGTCGTGTGGGCGGGTACATCCTCCAGTACCACACTGCCGGCGCCCACCTTGGCGCCCTCTCCCACCCTGATATTCCCGAGGATCTTGGCACCGGCGCTTATCAGCACGCCGTCCCCGATTTTCGGGTGGCGATCGCCCTCGTCCTTGCCGGTGCCGCCCAGGGTGACAGACTGCAGTATGGACACATTGTTACCCACCACCGCGGTCTCGCCGATGACCACGCCGGTGGCGTGGTCGAGCATAATGCCACTGCCCATCTGCGCAGCGGGGTGGATGTCGACCCCGAAGGTGGTGGTCATGCGGTTCTGGAAAAACAGCGCCAGCGACTCCCGACCCTGTCGCCAGAGCCAGTGGGCCACGCGGTGGGTCTGCAGTGCGTGAAAACCCTTGAAGTAGAGAAACGGAATGTACAGTTCGTGGCAGGCGGAGTCCCTGTCGAGCACGGCCTGCAGGTCGGCCCGCACCGATTCACGAATGCCCGGGTCACTTTCGAAGGCTTGCAGAATGACATCCCGCAGGAGCAGGGACGATGCGGTCGGGCTGTCCAGCTGGTTGGCGAGATGGAAGCTCAGGGCGTGCTCGAGCACCGCGTGATTGAGAATAGTCGCGTGCAGGAAGCTGGCCAGCATGGGCTCTTCGCTCACGTGCCGGATCGTCTCCTCGCGGATGCGCTCCCACTGGGGATCATGGTTGGGTGATGTCATAGAATACCTCGGTATCGATATGGCACTTTAGCCCAGATAGCGCGATACGTCACGAATACGCCAGTGGGTGGCGGGCCGCGCTTCGCGCCACCCGGCACCAAAGTTCTACAAAAAGGCGCTGCTCAGCTAACCGCGGCTAACGGTGGCCGGGTGGGTCCCCCGGTTGCGCATGGCGGCTGTAAATCGCCACAAATCGTGCCCGCTGTCCCGGTACTTGCGTTCAAACAGGCTCAGTGCGGGCGCGGGCGGCACCCTGGCCACGGCACCTGGATATCCCGCCAGTTGCATAGCCAGGCCGAACTCCTCGACGTAGGTTTGCCAGTTGCTGCGCAGTTCGATACGGCCCGGGGCGCGACCCGCCGGATTATCCCCGGTGGCGCAGTGCGTTGGCGAATCGCTGCCAGCTGCGGGTTCCGGGGCGAGCCGCGGTAGCCAATAAAAAGCGGCACTGCCGTGTATCCTGCGCTGCAGGTGCTTTGCCTTTGGCCAGGGGTTGGGGTAGAGCAGGTAGTGGTGGGCGACAACGATTCCCCGTTCCACCAGTCGCCGCCAGAAGTCCTCGCATTCAGCCCGCAACAACAGGTAACTTCGGCCCGGGTTTTCGGGGTGTCGACTGAGCCGGTGCAGTGATTTATCGATACCCACGACAAGGTGTCCGGGATGGCGCCGGGCGAGGGCAGCGGTACTGTGGCCGGTGCCACAAAAAGAATCCAGCACCAGCGGGCGGGGGCGCTCCGCCAGTTCCCGCAGCAGCATGTCGAAGGCGGCGTCGTTATGTGGCGCAGGCGGCTTGCGGGGCTTTGTCTGCAGGTGCCGGCGCACCGTGGCAGCCAGGCGGGGATGAATATGCCCCTGGTTACTGCTGGGCGGGCGCGACGAGGATTGCAATGGGGGCTTTTTCCTTCATACGGGCTTGTCCATGGCGTTCATAACAGCGCTGAGTTTGATGTTGTTCGCCACCACTGCGATGATAACCCCGCGACAATCAACACATCCACAGTTAACGGAAGGCAGACAATGCGCCAGGACCTGCGACCCTACTGGTTAAAGAAGGGCTACCTCAATTTTCGCCGCTGGTACGCTGAATATTTTCTCCGACCCCAGTGCGCGTCGCTGGGGCCCTATCACACCATCATGAAACCCTGGTATGTGAACATTTCCGGCAACAATATATCTATCGGTCGCAGTTTTACGGCAATCGGGGAGCCCGGGCAGCGGGTGGAGATCGGTGTATGGGGGCGAACCGACGGTGAAGGCCGTCTCAATATCGGCGATTGCGTACTCATGAGTCCGGGATCGCGCATCAGCGCCAGCGACGAGATCAACATCGGCAATGGTGTGATGATGGCAAACGGCAGCTACATCACCGACTCCGACTGGCACACCATATACGACCGGACGGTGCGCGATAAGAAAGCCACGCCGGTGACAATCGGTGATAACGTCTGGCTCGGCGATCATGCCACGGTGCTCAAAGGAGTGACTATCGGAGAGAACAGTGTCGTGGCGGCAAGGGCGGTGGTGACACGGGATGTACCCGCCAACGTTGTGGTGGCGGGAAATCCGGCCAGGGTCGTCAAGGAACTGGATCTGGAGCGCGGGTTTGTTACGCGGATGGAGTATTTCAAGGACCCCGTAGGGCTCGAGCGTTTTTTTGATGCGGTTGACCGGGAGGTTTTGGCGGGCAACACCTTGTGGCGCTGGTTGTGGTCAGTGGTGTATCCGGCATCGCGCGGCTGAACCGGCCCTGATCACTAGAGCAACTGCAGCGGCTCTTCCTGCAGCGCCGACATCTGCTCCCGCAGCTCGAGAATATGATCGGCCCAATAACGCTCGGTATTGAACCAGGTGAAACTGTGCGGAAAGGCCGGGTCGTTCCAGCGTCGGCCAAGCCAGGCGGCGTAGTGGGTAAGGCGCAGGGTGCGCAGGGCTTCCAGCCAGCGCAGCTGGCGCGGGTCGAAATCACAGAATTCGGAATAGCCTTCTATCAGCTCCGCCAGCTGCAGCTGGCGGTAGGGGCGCTCGCCGCTGAGGAACATCCACAAGTCCTGGATCGCAGGCGCCGTGCAACAGTCGTCCAGGTCAACAAAATGGGCCGTGTCATCCCGCCACAGGATATTGCCGACGTGGCAGTCCCCGTGAAGCCGGATCATGTCATCGGCCTTCACGTCCGTGTATATGGCTGTCACTGTTTTCAGCAGGTCTTCGGTGAGCGTACTGTAGGCGGGGACCAGCGATTGCGGGATAAAATTCTCCAGCAGGAACTCGCGGCTTTGGGCGAGCATGCGCTCGACCGTGATCTGCTGGCGGGCCTTGAACTTGGCCGCCCTGCCTACCGCGTGGATGCGCCCCAGGGTTCGCCCGAGCACCAGCAGGTTGTCAAAATTGTCCAGTTCCGGCGGATGACCGCCGCGGCGCTGGAACAGCGCGAAGCGAAATCCGTCGAACTCGTGCAGGGTTTTACCCTGGGCATTTACCATGGGCGCCACCACCGATATTTCCGCCGCCTGTAACTCCAGGCTGAACGCGTGTTCCTCGAGAATCTGCTCGTCGCTCCAGCGCTCGGGGCGGTAGAACTTGGCGATCAATGGCGTACCGTCCTCGATCCCTACCTGGTACACGCGGTTTTCGTAGCTGTTGAGTGCCAGCAGGCGGGCATCGCTGAGGAAGCCGGCGGATTCCACGGCATCGATAACCATGTCTGGCCCAAGGCGGTCGTAGGGATGTTCATTCATGGTGATCCGGTGACTCCATCAGTAAAGCCGCGCTCTTGATCTGGGCAAACAGGCGGTCGCCCACCTGCAGTTGCAAGCGGGCGGCGGATTTGCGGGTGATGCGCGCCAGCAGGTGCTGGGAACCCAGCGCCAGTTGCAGCAGGACCCGGGCGCTGCCGTGTTGTTCAATCTGGGTGAGGGTTACCGGAAGGATATTGAGAATGCTGCTGTCCAGGGGTTTCTGCCGGCACACGCTGACATCCCGCGCGGGAATCCGCAGCCGCCGTTTCTGGCCGGCGAGTTGCTGCTGATAGCCCACCAGCAGGGTCTCCCCTTCCACCTCCAGTTCGGTGAGCCCGAACTCCGGATCGTGGCGCGATATCGTGCCGAGCACAATCGCGGCGGCCTGCTCTTCCTGCGACAGTTTTGTGTCGAGTCGGCCGCAGATATCCAGCAGTGAGCCCCGGTCGGTGATGCGTCCATCCTCCAGCAGTACCAGGTGATCGGCCAGCTCGCTCACCTCTTCGATATCGTGGCTGACATAAAGCATGGGTAATTCCAGTTGCCGGGCCAGCCGTTGCAGGCAGGCGAGGCACTGGCGACTGGCGGCGTGGTCAAGGTTGGCCAGGGGCTCGTCCAGCAGCAGCAGTTGCGGCGCCGACAGCAGCGCACGAGCGATGGCGACCCGTTGCTTCTGGCCGGCGGACAGTGCCCCCGGTGTGCGTTGCAGCAGATCCTCCAACTCCAGCCAGGTGACCACCTGTTGCAGGCCCGCCCCGTCGTTGCCCCTGCGCCGGGCACGCGCGTAATCGAGGTTGCCCTGGACGTTGAGGTGGGGAAACAGGCGGGCGTCCTGGAATACATAGGCCACGCGCCGCTGCCAGGGCGGGAGGAAGGTGCCGTCGGCCAGCCAGTTCTGCCCGCGAAATCGCACCAGGCCGCCCGCATGTGGCCGTCGCAAGCCGGCGATACAGTCAAGCAGGGTGCTTTTGCCGCTGCCGCTGGGGCCGTATATCGCGGTGACACCCCTGTCGGGTAACTGGCAGTCTACCTGCAGGCGGAAGTTTTCCTCGCCGGGGCAGTCGAGTTGCAGGGCCAGCTGGCTCATGCGCGCACCCGCCAGCTGTCGCGCCGGTCGCGCCGGTACAGCAGGTACAGCAGAACCAGCGAGAACACGACGAGACCCCCGGCGAGTCGGTGCGCTTCCGCGAACTGCAGGGATTCGACATAGTCGTACAAGGCGATGGACAACACCTGGGTTTCGCCCGGGATATTGCCGCCGATCATCAGTACCACGCCGAATTCACCCACCGTGTGGGCAAAACCCAGGCTCGCCGCGGTAATGAAACTGCGTCGAGTCAGGGGCAGCACGATAGAGCGGAACTGGTCCAATGGGCGGGCGCCCAGGGTGGCGGCCGCCTGCAGCAGACCGTTGGGTACCCGTTGGAATGCGGCCTGCAGGGGCTGCACGACAAACGGCAGGGAATAGATTACCGAGCCGATCACAAGTGCGCTGAAACTGAATGCCAGCTGGGTGCCGGTCAGCCTCTCCCAGGCGGACCCCAGCGCGGTTCCGGGGGCAAACAGCAGCAGCAGGTAGAAGCCCAAAACGGTGGGAGGGAGAATCAGAGGCATTGCCACGACGGCCTCGACCAAAGCTGGCCAGTTCGCTTTTTGACGCGACAGCCACCACGCCAGCGGCGTGCCCAGGATCAGTAGCAGTACTGTGGTAATTGTCGCCAGGGCGATGGTCAGGTATATCGCATCGAGCTCAGCGGTACTCAAGGGCAAGGTTCGTAGCCCGCATCAGAAATCAGTGTGAGCACCCTATCACTTCTGATCCAGTTCAGATAGCTGGCCAGCGCCGGCTTATCCGCTGCGGGAGTCAGGGCGACGGCGAACTGTTCCAGCGCGGGGTGCCAGCTGTCGGCGATCAGCGTGGCCCGCGGTGCCAGGGCCCTGGGCAGCAACGCCAGATCGACGGCGCCGCTTTGCCAGAACTGGTAGGCCTGCACGACATTGGTGCCGCGCACCAGCTTGCGGCTCTCGCCGGCGGCGAACTCCGGGCGCGCCAGCACCGCCAGGGCTGCCACCCCGTACGGTGCCGTGACCGGGTTGGCGATTGCAAGACTCAGGTCGGGGTTGCCGAGTTGCGCCAGCGCGCCATCGCCGCCCGCCAGCACCAGCCTGCCCCTGGCGTAGCAAAATGGTTCGCCCGCTGCGCCACCGCCGGCGGCGAGTTTCTCCGCGGACTCCCTGTCTGCCGCGAAGAACAGGTCGAAAGGCGCGCCGTGCATAATCTGGCTGTACAGCACACCGGTAGATCCGGAGCTGAGCACCACGGGAATCCCGGTCTCCTGCTGGAACTGGTCGCTGGCCTCCTGCAAGGTGGCGCGAAAGTTTGCGGCGACCGCCACCCGCAGCGGCTGGTCCGCATTCGCGTGGGAGGCAAGCAGCATCAGGAGCAGGAGGATAGTTGGCATTCAGGGTTCCGCTGGCGGCGCATGGGTCCCGCCTGTCTCAGGCCCCGGGGGCGGGGGTTCTGGCCAGGCACCACACGTCTATATGTCCCGCGCCGGCGTTGCGCAGGGTAAGCGCCAGCGCGGCCGCGGTGGCGCCTGTGGTGAATACATCGTCGACAATGGCAATCCGCAGGTTGTCATAGCGCCTGTTCACTGTAAAGGCGTCTCGCAGGTTGGCCGCGCGCTGTACGGCTCCCATGCCTGATTGGGCACGGGTGGGGCGGCTGCGGCGTGTCGAGCGGTGATCGAGCCTGGCTGCAGCCAGCCCCGGGGAATGTGATCGCAACTGCCGGGCCAGTAGTTCGGATTGATTGAAGCCCCGTTGCCACAGGCGCCGCCAGTGCAGGGGAATCGGGACAATCAGGTCAACAGGCCCGGGTTCGTCTACCTGTTGCAGCCAGAGCGATGCCAGCAACGGCGTCAGTCGGCTCTCCCCGTGGAACTTCCAGCGCTGGATCAGGTAGGCCAGCCGCTCGCAGTACAGCCAGGGCGCGACAACCCGCTGGTACGGGGGAGGGGTTTGCTGGCAGCTACCGCATACCTTTTGGGGTGCGGGTGCGGGACCGGTTAGAGGTGCAGGCGGCAACGGAATAGCGCATCGGTGGCAACAGGCGGTATTGGCCTGCAACTCACGCTCGCAGTTCAGGCACAACGGCAGGTCGCGCTGACTGCGCAGGCCGCACAGGCTGCAATAGTCGGGAAACAGGCCCGCAAGCAGGCGCTGCAGCAAGCTGTTAACCACCGGTCGCCCTCCTGGTTGACAGTGAAGTGGTTGACGGTATCATCTGTCTCCAACTTTCATTCATCGCCTCCAGGTCTACCATGACAGCAGTCGCCACAGCAGCGCCCACCGCGCATGCCCCAAAACGAGGCGATATTCGCCACAACTGGACCCGCCAGGAAGCTGAGGCTCTCTTCGCCCTGCCCTTCAACGACCTGTTGTTTCTCGCCCAGGGTATTCATCGACAGTATTTTGACCCGAATCAGGTGCAGGTGAGCACTTTGCTTTCCATCAAAACCGGCGCCTGTCCGGAAGACTGCGCCTATTGTCCCCAGAGCACGCGATATGACACGGGGCTGGAAGCGGAGAAACTGATGGAAGTCGAAAAGGTGCTGGAGCAGGCGCGCGCGGCCAGGGCGAGCGGTGCTACCCGATTCTGCATGGGCGCCGCATGGCGCTCACCCAAGCAGCGGGATATGCCCCATGTGGTCGCCATGGTGAAGGGGGTGCGCGAGTTGGGCCTGGAAAGCTGTATGACCCTGGGAATGTTGACCCAGGCACAGGCGCAGGAGCTGGCCGAGGCCGGGCTGGACTACTACAACCACAACCTCGATACCTCCCCGGAGTTCTATGGCGATATCATCACCACGCGCACCTACCAGGACAGGCTGGACACACTGGAACACGTGCGCGGCGCCGGTATGAAAGTCTGTAGCGGAGGCATTGTCGGCATGGGTGAACAGCAGGGCGATCGCGCCGGGTTGTTACTGCAACTGGCCAACCTGCCACAGCACCCCGAGAGTGTGCCGGTCAATATGCTGGTGCGCGTCAAGGGCACCCCGCTGGAGGATGAGGCGGACCTCGACCCCTTTGAGTTCATCCGCACTATCGCGGTGGCGCGGATCATGATGCCCGCCTCCCATGTCCGCCTGTCCGCGGGCAGGGAAGAAATGAATGAGCAGATGCACGCCCTGGCTTATTTTGCGGGCGCGAACTCTATTTTCTACGGTGAAAAACTGCTGACTACGCCCAACCCGCGCGCCAACTCCGACATGGCACTGTTTGCGCGCCTGGGTATCGAGCCCGAGCAACGTCATGTAGAGAAAGCGCCGCAAGATCCCAATCCGCAGTTCTACGATGCCGCCGCCGGTACCAGGGGCAACCACTAGAGCCCGGTTATGGGCGCACTCGCCGACCGCCTGGCGGATAGCCTTGCCCTGCGAAAGCAAAAGGACCTGTACCGGCAGCGCCTGACCCTGCAGTCGGCCCAGGGGCCTGTTGTTCGCATCGATGGCCACCCGTACCTGAACTTCTGCAGCAATGACTACCTCGGTCTCGCGGCACATCCTCGCGTAATCGCCGCGTTCAGGCAGGCCGCTGACGACTACGGCGTCGGCAGCGGAGCCTCCCACCTTGTCTGTGGTCACAGTGAGCCGCACCACCAACTGGAGGAGGCGCTGGCGGAGTTTACCGGGAGGCCCCGGGCGCTGCTTTTCTCCAGCGGTTATATGGCAAACACCGGCATCCTGACTACTTTGCTGGAGCCGGGGGATCATGTATTTGAGGACCGCCTCAACCACGCCTCGCTGCTCGATGGCGGCCTGCACAGCGGCGCGCGATTCCGGCGTTTTCCACACGGTGACGTAGTTGCGCTGGAGCGCACACTGGCGGCTTCCGAGGGTGTAAAACTGGTGGTGGTGGACGGTGTCTTCAGTATGGATGGCGACACCGCACCCCTGCCGGCGCTGGCGGAGTCCTGTGCGCGCCACGACGCCGCGCTGATGGTGGATGACGCCCACGGTTTTGGGGTGATGGGCGCGCGCGGCGCCGGCAGTACCGAGGCGGCGGGTCTGGGCTGCACCGAGGTGCCGATACTGATGGCGACTCTCGGCAAGGCGCTGGGTACCGCGGGTGCCTTTGTGGCGGGTAGCGAATTGCTTATCGAGAGCCTTATCCAGCAGGCGCGGACTTATATTTACACCACGGCCCTGCCGCCGGCGGTTGCCGCTGCCAGCCTGGAGTCGTTGCGCCTGTTGCAGGCGGAAGCCTGGCGGCGGGAACACCTCGTCCACCTGATCGGGCGCTTCCGCCAGGGTGCCGGGCAGCTTGGCCTGCCTCTGATGCCTTCCGGGAGCGCCATCCAGCCGCTGCTGGTTGGCGACCCCGGTGAAGCCCTGGCGCTGAGCACACAGCTGCGACAGCAAGGGATATTGATCAGTGCGATTCGCCCCCCCACAGTCCCGGCGGGCACTGCCCGCCTGCGAATTACCCTCAGCGCTGCCCACAGTGAGGCACAAGTTGACCAGTTGCTGGAACGCCTGGCCGCCTGCTGGACCGCGTAATGATGCCGCTGAATCCGGAGTATCTGCCCGCCACCCGGGGCAAGCAGCAGGAGCTGGTGTTGCTGCACGGCTGGGGCAGCAGCCGCGAAATCTGGCGGCCGCTGTTGGCATATTTGCGACCCTGGGCCAGCGTTACCCTGTTGGATATTCCCGGCTGTACACCCGGCCTCGCGGCAGATGGAGAATGTGCCCGCGAGAAATTGCTGGATGCCATCCTCGCCGTCGCGCCCCGCCGGGCGGTCTATCTGGGCTGGTCGCTGGGTGGGCAACTGGCTGTGGAACTGGCAAGCCGTTGTCCGCAGCGGATTGCGGGGGTGGTGACGCTCTGCAGTAACCCGCAATTCACCGGCGGCCTGGGCTGGCCCGGTATGGACACGGAAGAATTTACCGGCTTCCGGGCGGCGTACGCGGCGGACGCCGTCTCTGCCCTCAGGCGCTTTGACAGTCTCCAGGTGAGAGGTGCAACGCAGGCCCGGCCACTGCTTCGGCAATTGCAGGCCTCGCGCCGGGGAGCGGCGGGGCCGAAAATAATGCACGGTCTGGACTGGCTTGCAAAGCTCAACCAGCGGAAGAGTTTGCCGCGGTTGCGCATGCCCCAGTTACACCTGCTGGCGGAGCATGACGGCCTGGTCCCGGCAGCGCTTGCGTCGGCGCTTACCGATTTGCTGCGCGAGACCCCTGCCGCGCAGGTACAGGTACTGGCTGGCGCAAGTCACCTGGCACCGCTGGACAGTGCGGCCGGAATCGCCCGTCAAACGCACGACTTCCTGGCCGATACGGGCCTGCTGCACGCGGGGGTCAGCCAGGACGCGGGTCTGGATAAAAAAGACGTGGCAGCGTCTTTCAGCCGAGCGGCGGCTACCTACGACAGTGTGGCCAGACTGCAGCGCGACGTGGGAAAGCGCCTGTTGGCCGGGCTGGACGATCCGCCGGGCGCCGCGTCTGTGGTCCTTGACCTGGGTTGCGGCACCGGGTCGTTCCGGCCCGAGTTGCGCAGGCGCTACCCGGACGCCAGCTATATCGGCCTAGATCTCGCCCTGGGTATGCTGCAGTACGCCCGTGGCCATGCCGCCGATGACAGTCTTTGGCTTGCGGCGGACGCGGAGGCACTCCCCCTGGCGACGCATTCGGTGGACCTGGTCTTCAGCAGCCTGGCAATCCAGTGGTGCTATCGCCCCGAGCAGCTGTTCGCCGAATTATCCCGGGTATTGCGACCTGGAGGCCGCTGCGTGTTCTCAACGCTGGGGCCGGATACCCTGCACGAATTACGCGGTGCCTGGGCAGCGGTTGACAAGCACCAGCATGTAAACAGGTTCCTGTCTGCGGACGACCTGCTCGGCGCTGCCGGCAATATTCCCGGCATGGAACTTGGCCTGCAAACTGAACGCCGATGCATGCATTACCAGCGTGTGGGTGAACTGCTGGCTGAACTGAAAGCCCTGGGCGCGCACAATATCAACCCCGGCCGGCCGGCGGGGCTGACCAGTCGGAAAACACTGCAGGGGATGCTGTTGGCCTATGAGTCGTGGCGGGTGGACGGCGTACTCCCAGCCAGCTACGAAGTAATTTTTGGGGAACTGAAGAAGCTATGAGCAAATCCTGGTTTGTAACCGGAACTGATACCGGCGTGGGCAAGACAGCCGTGAGTTGTGCGCTGCTCGCCGCGGCGCGGCGGGCCGGCCTGCGTACCGCCGCGATCAAACCGGTCGCCGCCGGCTGCGATGAAGCCAACCACAACGATGATGCCCTGCAACTCATGGACTGGATGACGGAGTCGCTGGACTACGAGCAGGTAAACCCGGTCGCGTTGCGCGCGGCGATCGCCCCCCACATTGCCGCACAGCGGGAGGGGCGGTCCCTGCAGGCCAGTCGCCTGGCGGGCCTGTGTCGCGGCGTCATGCTGGGTGGCGCACAGTTTGTGCTGATCGAGGGGGCCGGTGGCTGGCGGGTGCCGATCAATGGGCGCGAGACTCTCGCGGACCTCGCCATCCAACTGCAGGTAGGAGTTATCCTGGTAGTGGGTATGCGCCTGGGGTGCATCAATCACGCCCTGTTGAGCGCGGAGGCGATTGCCCGTGACGGGCTGCAACTGGCTGGCTGGGTGGCCAACCAGCCCGGGGAGGTCATGCCCTGTTATGGTGAAAACCTGGAAACTCTGCAGCGACTTCTGCCAGCGCCCCTGCTGGGAGAAATACCCGCAATGTCGCCGTTTGACGCCGATCTTGCTTCCGAAACTCTCTCACTGGAAGCCTTGCTGAGTTAATTAGCGCTCACTAACTAAAAGCTTGATCCAGGTCTATACAGTGTGATTTTCAGACCAGGAGACCGGCTTTCGCGAAAAATGTATTTGACTTCCGGCGCGAAAAGCTCAAAATGTGTGCACTGAACACATGGCTCTCTCCGCACGCTCGTGCAATACCCCGATAGAGCCCCGACAACCAAGAGGTAGTAACCATGCCAGCATATAAGGCGCCCTTGCGCGATATCAGCTTTGTGATGAACGAGTTGCTCGAGTCAGAGAAGCTCTACCAGACCCTTCCCGGCTATGAGGAAGCGACCGCTGATCTCATGAACGCCATTGTCGAGGAGGGTGCCAAGTTTTCCGAGAATGTGCTGTCTCCCCTGAACCAGACCGGTGACGAAGAAGGTTGCCACTGGACAGAGAAGGGTGTGACTACCCCGAAGGGTTTCGCCGATGCCTATCACCAGTATGTGGCCAACGGTTGGCCGGCACTGAGTGCCCCCACAGAAGTTGGCGGCCAGGGTATGCCCAACCTCATGGGTATCGTCATTAACGAAATGGCCGGAACCGCCAACTGGTCCTGGCTGATGTATCCCGGCCTGAGCCACGGTGCTGTGAAGACGATAGAAGAGCACGGCGACGCCGAGCAAAAGCAGAAGTACCTGACCAAACTGGTTGAAGGTGCCTGGACTGGCACCATGTGCCTGACCGAAGCGCACTGCGGCAGCGACCTGGGAATGTTGCGCACCAAAGCTGAACCCCAGGCCGATGGCAGCTACGCCATAACCGGCACCAAGATATTTATCAGCGCCGGCGAGCACGACATGGCCGAGAACATCGTACACATCGTACTGGCCCGCCTGCCGGACGCCCCCGAGGGCACCAAGGGAATCTCCCTGTTTATCGTGCCCAAGTTCAATGTCAATGAAGACGGCAGCGTGGGTGACCGCAACGCCGTGCACTGTGCGTCCATCGAGAAGAAAATGGGTATCAAGGCATCCGCCACCTGCGTGATGAACTTTGACGGCGCCAGGGGCTACCTCATCGGGCCGCCCAACAGGGGCCTGAACTGCATGTTTACCTTCATGAATACCGCTCGTATCGGCACCGCCATACAGGGCCTGGCCCACGGCCAGTTGTCCTATACCGGCGCCCTGACGTATGCCCGGGAACGGCTGGCGATGCGCAGCCTGAGCGGGCCGAAGAACCCCGACGGACCGGCGGACCCCATCATTGTGCATCCCAACGTGCGGCGCATGCTCCTCACCCAGAAGGCCTTTGTGGAGGGAAGCCGCGCCTTTTTGTACTTCCTGGCACAACTCGGCGATATCGTTGATGCCGGTGATGAGAAGCAGGCCAAGTCGGCCGACAACCTGCTTGCGCTGCTGACACCAATCGGCAAGGCATTTGTGACTGAAACCGGCTTTGAAGCCGCCAACCTTGGCGTTCAGGTCTATGGTGGACACGGATTCATCAAGGAATGGGGCATGGAGCAGATCGTTCGCGATGCGCGCATTTCCATGCTCTACGAGGGCACCACAGGCATCCAGGCGCTGGATTTGTTGGGCCGCAAGGTCCTGGGCAGTGGCGGTAAGCTGCTGCTTGGTTTTACCGCGATGATCGACGAGTTCTGCGCGGCCAACAGCGACCAGGAAGATGCAGAGTTCATCAGCGTACTCAAGGCTTACAGCGAAGAGTGGCTGACCCTCTCAATGAAAATCGGGGAGGCTGCCATGCAGAACCCGGAAGAGGCGGGTGCCGCTGCGGTGGATTACCTGATGTACAGCGGTTACGTCACACTGGCCTATTTCTGGGCGCGAATGGCGGTACTGTCACGCAAGAAGATTGCTGAAGCGGACGGGGATGTATCGTTCTACGAGGCTAAAGTGCTCACCGCCCGCTTCTATTTTGACCGCCTGTTGCCCCGTACCGAGGCCCACAAAGAAATGATGCTCTCCGGTGCGGATAACCTGATGGACATGCCGGTAGCCCTGTTTGAGTTCTAGCACCAGGTTGCTGCATGGGAAGTCTGCTCGCATGGGGTGACTTTCCCGCTTCAAGGGGAGAGAATGCGCACAGTTGTTCTCTCCCCTTTTTTTTTGAAATTCAAAATGACTGATAAACAGGACAAGAGTTACGAGAACCGCCTCCACCCCGAGGACCAGGCGCGTGTGGATGAGTTTATCCGGCGCGGCGTCAACTCCGTGGAGCGTAAACCCTTCCGCCCGCTGCGCCTGCTGCTGATCCTGGTTGGCATTGTGCTGGGCCTGAGTATCTTCAGCCAGTACCTCGCCCACTGGGCCGGGATTTACTAGTGGCAGTCACCACTGCCGCTTCCCGGGGCATTGGTTCCGTCAGCAGCTTTTGGTATAGTAGCGCGCCCTAAAAAATCGGTGTGTGGCGCAGCCTGGTAGCGCACTTCCTTCGGGAGGAAGGGGTCGGAGGTTCGAATCCTCTCACACCGACCAATTTTTAATCCTATAGTTTCCAATGCGTCCTTAAAGCCCTGTTTTACAGGGCTTTTTTGTTTATACTGTGTCCAAGGCCGTCCAATGCGTCCGATCCCATACCGTCACATTTGGCGGTACTTAGGGCGGTACATCCGGTGCCGCTAATCCTGATACCGTCAATAGCCACAAAGGGACAAGGAGACCAGTATGGGTAAGCTTACTGCCACGGAAGTGAAGCAGGCCAAGCCAGGACAAAAGCTCCTGAAGCTCGCCGACGGTGGTGGGATGTATCTCCAGATTCACCCCAATGGTGCCCGTTACTGGCGCTTTGACTACCGTTACGCGGGCAAGCGGAAAACCCTGGCACTTGGTGTCTACCCTGAGGTATCCCTCAAGGAAGCCAGGGAAAAGCACCAGGAGGCCAGGGGCAAACTCCGGCAGGGTATAGATCCCTCTGAGGTGCGGAAGGTGGAGAAGTTGACCCGACACCTCGCCGCCGCCGAGAGTTTCGAGGCGGTGGCACGGGAATGGTTCAACCAGGTCATGCCCGAGAAGTCACAGAGCTACCGTGAGCGCACCGGGCGCATACTGGAAAAAGATCTGTATCCCTACATTGGCAACCGCCCCATCGCCGCCGTCACCGCTCCCGAGTTGCTGGCAACCCTGCGACGAATTGAGGGAAGGGGGGCTAACGACATTGCCCACCGTGCCAAGCAGACAGCGGGACAGATTTTTCGTTATGCGGTCGCCACCGGGCGCGCGGAGCGCGACCCGAGTGGCGACCTCAAGGGGGCACTCCAACCCAGGCGTAAGAAGAAGCACCATGCAGCGATCACTGATCCCACCGAGATAGGGCGCCTTCTGGTGTCCATGGAAGGTTTCCAGGGCTCCCTGGTGGTCAAGGCGGCACTCCTGCTATCACCCCTTGTGTTCCAGCGCCCTGGCGAGATCCGGGCCATGGAGTGGAGCGAGATCAACTGGACCGATGTCCGCTGGGAGATCCCCGCCGAAAAAATGAAGATGGGCCAGCCGCATATTGTACCCTTGAGTAGTCAGGCGTTGGGACTGCTGCAGGAGCTGCAGCGACACACCGGCCGGGGGCGCTATGTGTTCCCCAGTGCTCGAGGCGCCAGCCGGTGCCTATCTGAGAACGGCGTCAGGGTTGCACTTCGCACCCTCGGCTACGACAACGACACCATAACCCCCCACGGCTTCAGGGCGATGGCCCGCACGCTGCTCGACGAAGTGTTGGGATATCGAGTTGACTGGATTGAGCACCAGCTTGCTCATGCTGTGAAGGATCCTAATGGTAGAGCATATAACCGCACAGCTCACATTGAGGGCAGGACAGAAATGATGCAGGCGTGGGCCGACTACCTTGACAAGCTCAAGCACCAGACTCTGAACAAGAGCGTGGCTGCTGCCAGCGCTGAACAGGCATAATCGCCCAGACCATATTCGACATATCCCACAATAACTCGGCTCCTCTTCGGAGAGTCGCAGCTCTACCGCTACGGCCCAGTCACTTGCGCCAACAGCAAACCTCTAGATCGAAAACTCCTACATTTGCAGATCAATATCCACCTGGCGCCCAAGCTCACCTGCCAGCTCGCGTATCGTATTGGTTATATTAATCACGTTATCAATAATAATTTGATCTAGAAAGAGCTCATTTTCCTCAGAAAAGCAAACCGCATTCCGAGAAAGTTACCCCATTCCGATCGACACGATTCGGAACCTGTGAAACTACTAAGAGTATTGAGAATGCAAAAGTCTGAAGCCCTTACGCCTGACTCACAAGACTACCCCGACCGGTTTATCCGGATCCGGGAGGTTATGAGCCTGACAGCCCTCAGTAAAAGCCACATCTATCATTTGTCCGCACAGGGGCGTTTCCCCCGGAGCATTCCCCTTGTGGAAGGCGGCACTTCCCGCGCATGGGTTCTGTCGGACATCAGGAATTGGATGTCTGAGCGGATGGGGATGAGGGAAAACTCGAACAATCAGTGACAGCTAGATCTGCCACCTAATTGAAGCCGATCACGACTGAGGAGACAGACCCTGTAGATTTTGCTCTACGACACATTCACCTCAGTGCCACCATGTAGGTGCAAGCCACCGCATGAACACGAAAGACGTGCAACAAGGGACATTTAAGAAAATGATGAACGAGAACATTACCGCCGAACAGGAACCTACTCTGGTAAAAGAGCAGATCACCAAGGAGCTCTCAATTCTGGACAAGGTACGAGCCTTATCTATTAACGACAAGGTAGAAGAAATGCGCAAAGAGGCGAAAGAAACCACATTCGTTGCAGGACGCATGGCGGTAGCCGGTCAAATTAATGTGTTCTATGCCGGCCCCAATACGGGTAAGACGCTGCTGACTCTTAAGCTGATTTCAGAGGCCATTGCGACCGGAAGTGCGGGTGATCATGTCTACCACATTAACCTCGACGACACTTTTGATGGCCTTATTCAGAAGGCGGAGCTGGGCAAGCGCCATGGGTTTCATGAAATACCAGGGGCTAATTTCCCCAACCCCAGCGAGAGCTTTGCCGAAATGGTGGAGATGTTGATTGCTGAGAATCTTGCCCATCAAGCGGTCTTCATTCTCGATACCACGAAAAAGTTCACCGACGTAATGGACAAAAAAGCTAGCACGAGGTTCATGTCAACGTGCCGGCGGCTTACTGAGGCGCGAGGTACAATCATAGCCTTGGCGCATGTTAACAAAAATAAAAACCATGAAAACAAGAGTATCCCTGCAGGCACGAGCGACGTGCTTGACGATTGCGACTGTGGGTACGTGATCGATTTACTCTCTGAGGAGAAGGTACTCGGTGGCGTGAAGCGGACTGTTGAATTCCGTCATCTGAAAGGCAGGGGGCCCACGGTGCAGAGCGCGGTTTACTCATACGTGCAGTATGCAGATGGGGATTATGAGCGTATGTTTTACTCCGTCAAGCTGGTTGACGGTGACGAGGCCGATCGAGCACGGGAACAGAAAGCTCTCCAAGTTGAGCGTCTCCGAGATGCTGCTTTGATAGCCGAAATTCAGAAACTTCTAACCGCCTCAGGCGGGGCAATACAAAAGGATATCGTGACCCAGCTGGTCGCGAACGATGCCTACTCTCACCGCACCGTGCGGTCCTGCTTGCAGCGGTGGAGCTGCCCAGCTGAGGAAGGGGGAATTTGGACAGTCACAAAGGGGGAGAACAACAGCAGCATCTATAAACTGATACCCCCCAATTAAACCGTAATTCCATAAAACCAATAAAACCGTCAAAGCTTGTAGGGACCACATTGGTTCTTGGTTTTGCCGGTTTTATCGGTTTTACGGTTTGACAGTTTTCCAGAGCCCCCATCACCGTCACCATCAGGTTGACTGCAATCATCAAGAACTTAATGGCAGAGCAACTGCTTGAAGCCCTAACAAATCGCACGTTTAATGGACACAACGCCGAGGGTTTTCCGCGAAAAAACCAAAACCGATAGATACTCTGTTTACAGACTCACTCGAGAAAAGATAAGGCGAACTTGAGTTCAGGACTGGTTAGAAATCATTCAACTCACCAGACCACCGTCAGATGTTGCAAGAACTATTTAGAAAAAGTTCTCGGGCTTCTCCCCGATGTTCTATTCTCACCAAAACCAAAGATCTGACTGTGTGCAGCCGGTAGACTATTCGCCGGCAGGTCAGAACTGTTTGAATCTATTATTAACACTACATGCAGGCGCGCTGCAGGAGCTCTTGTTCGGAGGTCATTGCATTTTGTGGCTGCCTTTGACCTACAAGAGCCTCTCCTAGGCCCTACCTGGTAGCGCAGCCGCCCGAGCGTCCCCCGCAGGGGGTAAGCGACAGGCAGGCGGTAGCGAACGGGTAGGGCCTGTGGGCATACAAAGATAAAATTCCATATCGAATTCAGGCCTGCCCAAGCTCCGTCCGCTTTCGTGCCTTTCGGGTGTCTTACTCCACTCGACATCGTCGCCCGCCATTCCGTACTCGGTTGCACTGCGTGCTGCCCTGCGTGCGGAATGCCCGGCTCCTCGTCTTGTTCCGTGCGAACCCTCGGGCACGCGCGCCCGTCCTTGGTCAGCCGAAGTTAGGCCCAGGTAGAGGAACCAAATCCTATGGCTTAATGATTAAAAACCATAAGGGAAAAAATCAATTCTGCGTACGACGCCAGTAACTGGCATCTCGCCTCCTCCATACAAACCTCCCCCCCCCCCTGGTTCGCCTCCCGCTTACGCGGGTGTTGTGGCGTCAGCCACCCACCCACAACCAGGAGCCACCATGATGTTTAAAGCCATTGGTCAATTCTTCACCACCCTGTTCACCCTCTTCTCTGCACTCGACAAGGGCGCCAAGTCGCTGGATCACCTGGCTTCCATAGCGGAGGCTGAGTCCGAGGGACTTGCAGAGCAGATGAGTATCGAGCGTAAGGCGCGTCTGAGTGAGCTCAATCAACGCCTCAAGGTCGCGTAGCCTGGTACCACCCGAAGGGGTGGTGCCTTTTTTTGTACACAGCACACATTGAGATAGTTAGCTCAGGTGAAATGGCGGTCAGTCATCCGTCATGCACTTATCCTCCTGCTGCCCGCTCACGCGGGGGTAGTGGCATGTCGCCACCACTAAGGAGTTCATCATGCACGTATCCAACTACTGGAATGTCCAGCTCTACCTCCAGGGCGAACTGGTTTCGATTGATGTCGTCGAAGCCGCTGAGGTTCAGCCACTAACCCAGCACTTTGAGAGAAAGGGCTACGAGGTCCGCTCAGAGCCCGCCTGGAAGCCAGCACACCGTAAAACCCAATCTGCCAACTGCGCCCTGCAGGATCGACCAGAAGGGAGGAGCACTCATGGTCAAGACCTCGAGCCATCTCACCTGGAGGTATGGAGATGAGCACCCACGCTGATGCATTCACTTCCGGATTCACGCCTGCAGTACTGAGGTTGGCTGACGAGCAGCAGGCGACGATAAGGGAGGCGATAGGCATTCTGGAATCCAGACTGAAGACCACAAAGGCCTTCACCTGCCCCAGAGATGTCAAAGAGTTCTGTCAGCTCCATATTGCCGCGGAGCAGGACGAGTACTTCTGTTGCCTGTTCCTGGACAGCCAGCACCGGTTGATCGCCTTTGAGCGGCTCTTTAGGGGCACTGTGGACGGCGCCAGCGTCTATCCCAGAGTAGTCGTTAGACGCTCGCTGGAGCTCAATGCGGCGGCACTAATACTCACCCACAATCACCCGTCTGGTTTGCCGGAACCTAGCACCGCGGATACCAGGATCACCCAGCGCCTTAAGGACGCCCTGGCTCTTGTAGATGTACGGGTGCTGGATCACGTGATCGTGGGCACCGACGGCACCAGCTCTATGGCTGAGGCTGGTTTACTCTGATGATCTGGCACCTTACTCCGGTGCCACTTCTTTTTTTTTACCAGGAGCATTGATGATGAAGTCGCAGACTGAACATAAAACGGGATTATGCGCAGGGCAAGCCCTGTCCGCTGGCGCCGCATAATCAGTTCTATGTTAAATCTGCTTGCCCCTTGATCTCGGCGCTATCGCCGCCGAGATGTTCAAAGCCTGTAGTTCAATCGTAGACACCACCACCATATTCACCGAGGCCTCGGTCGAGTTCGCGGGTTGGATTGATGCTCATGTCATCCCGCATCTGTGCATCCACATCTACACCATACTCAACCCTGTCACCGGGGTCGCTTAGGTCGTACTGGTATCGGTTTCCTGTCGAGCTTTCATAACCGCGGCTGCTTGAATTGGAATAGATACTTGTTGAACTGTCGTCCACAGAGACATCTACGTCTTGAGCGACTACCTGGGCTGACATAAAGAGAATTGCGATTAGGGTGGTTCTCATTTTTATTTCTCGTGGATTGATCGAAGGTTCAGCCTAGCACGGCCTAACTCCATCTCAACAACAGAAAAGTCGAAATTCATCAATTGGGGATTCAGGTCAACTGCAGTTGCTCTGTTGGGTGACGATCCATGAGGCTCGCCGTCCTCATTTATCGCGCTCACCGTGTTTCAGCTTCATCCGGCAGGGACGCCAGTGTTACTATTCCTACGGCGCGAAAATGACGCCTCTGCTTATACCAAGGATACACATGGCTAAAAAATCACCGACCAGCAAAGCCACGACCAAGAAGCAGAAGAGCTTCGAGCAAACCCTGTGGGAGACCGCCGACAAGCTGCGGGGCTCTGTGGAGTCCTCCGAATACAAGCATGTGATTCTCAGCCTGATCTTCCTCAAGTTCGTCAGTGACAAGTTCGAAGTGCGGAAACAGGAACTGATCGATGAAGGCCAGGGCGACTACGTGGACATGGTGGAGTTCTACGCCATGAAGAATGTGTTCTACCTGCCGGAGGAATCTCGCTGGTCTTATATCCAGAAACAGGCCAAGCAGGATGACATCGCGGTGAAGATCGACACGGCCCTGCATACGGTCGAGAAGAACAACAAAGCCCTACGGGGTGCCCTACCCGACAACTACTTCTCCCGCCTCGGTCTGGATCAGAGCAAGCTGGCGGCCCTGATCGACTCCATCAACAACATCGACACCGTCGAGGACAAGGAGGAGGACGTCGTCGGGCGGGTCTACGAATACTTCCTGGGCAAGTTCGCCGCGACTGAGGGCAAGGGCGGGGGCGAATTCTATACCCCTAAGTGTGTGGTCAACCTGATCGCCGAAATGATCGAGCCCTACCAGGGGAAGATCTATGACCCCTGCTGCGGCTCAGGAGGCATGTTCGTCCAGTCGGTCGAATTCGTTAAGAACCACCAGGGCAGCACCAAGGATGTCTCCATATACGGGCAGGAGGCGATTGGAACCACCTACAAGCTGGCCAAGATGAACCTGGCAATCCGAGGCATATCAGCCAACCTGGGCGATGTCCCCGCTGACACCTTTTTTAAGGATCAGCATCCCGACCTGAAGGCTGATTTCATCATGGCCAATCCACCGTTTAACCTTGACCAGTGGCGGGCTTCAGACGAGCTCACAGACGATTCCAGGTGGTCTGGGTACGAGGTGCCGCCTACCGGTAACGCCAACTATGCCTGGATCCTGCACATGGTCTCCAAGCTGTCTGAAAATGGCGTAGCGGGCTTTGTTCTGGCCAATGGCTCCATGTCTACCAACACACGGGGCGAGGGCACAATTCGCCAGAAGCTCCTTGAGAATGACCTAGTGGACTGCATGATCGCCCTGCCCGGCCAGCTCTTCTACACCACCCAGATACCTGTCTGCCTCTGGTTTCTGACCAAGAACAAGAAATCCCAAGTGGTGGAAGTTCATTCCGACAGTAATCACCGTGATCGTCGGAGTGAAACCCTGTTTATAGATGCCCGGAATATGGGCAGCATGACCGACAAAACCCACAGGGAGCTGACAGCAGAAGATATCGCCAAGATCGCCCGCACTTATCATGCCTGGCGGGGTGAGGCAAAGGACGGAGCCTATGAAGATACGCCTGGGTTCTGTAAAGCCGTCACACTTGAAAAAATCAAGGCAAATGACTTTGTGCTAACACCGGGCCGGTATGTTGGTGCAGCGGAGATCGAAGAAGATGGTGTGCCATTCGAGGAGAATATGTCAGAGCTGACTCTAAAGCTCTATCGGCAGATGGCGGAGTCCGAAAAACTTGACGTCGTGATCCGGAATAACCTGGAGGCCTTGGGTTATGGACACTGAATGGCAAGAAGCATTATTAACCGATCTGTACGACATAAGTTCCGGCTTATCAAAACCAGCAAAAGATTTTGGTTCTGGCCACCCCTTCCTGGCGTTCAAAGACGTGTTTAACAATTTCTTTATACCAGAAGTGCTAACACAATTAGTTCAGTCAAATGAAAGAGAACAAGAAAAGTGCTCAGTTAGTCGGGGAGACGTGTTCCTGACTCGCACAAGCGAAACCATGAACGAACTGGGAATGAGCAGTGTCGCCCTTAAAGATTATCCAAGAGCAACGTTCAATGGCTTCACCAAGAGACTAAGGCCAAAGGCTTGCAATAAATTGGTTCCAGAGTTCGTCGGCTACTATTTGAGAAGCCAGAGGTTTCGACGAGAAATGTTGGCGTTTTCAACAATGTCTACCCGAGCAAGTTTGAATAACCAAATGATCGGTCATCTAAGAATCAAGTTTCCTTCAATAGGAGAGCAAAAGGCCATTGGGAACGCTCTTAAAAGACTAGACGACAAAATCGAACTCAACCGCCAGATGAACGCTACCCTGGAAACCATGGCCCAGGCCCTGTTCAAGAGCTGGTTCGTGGATTTCGACCCGGTGATAGACAATGCACTGGCCGCCGGCAACCCCATACCGGAACCACTGCAGGTCAGGGCTGACAGGAGGGCTGCCCTCGGGGACAAGCGCAGGCCGTTGCCAGAGGCCATCCGGCAGCAGCTACCCAGCACCTTTATCTTTACCGAGGAAATGGGCTGGGTACCGGACAGTTGGCACATCAGTAACGTCGGAAGCGAAGTGGACACCACTGGTGGTGGAACACCAAGTACAAAGGAAGCGATTTACTGGGAGGGTGGTACCAATGGATTCTGCACTCCCAAAGACATGTCGCAACTATCGTCAATTGTATTGCTTGACACGGAAAGACACCTAACAAAAGCGGGAGTGAAAAAGATCTCTTCCGGAATACTCCCTGCTGGCACAGTATTGATGTCTTCGAGAGCCCCGATTGGTTACTTGGCTATCAGCAACATACCCGTGTCAGTAAACCAAGGGATAATAGCTATGTTGCCGAGCCTCGATTACAGCTCCTTATACTTGCTTTTCTGGGCCCATTTCAACATGGACCGAATTAGGGACCGTGCAAACGGTAGTACCTTCATGGAAATCAGTAAGACAAACTTTCGACCGATCCCGTTTCTAGTTCCAGGCGGCGCCTTACTAGACCACTACAACAAACAGGCCAGTGTGATCTACTCTCGGATATTGTTGCTCTCGGAGCAGGTCGAACAGCTGGAAAAACTCCGAGATGCACTGCTTCCTAAACTCTTATCCGGCCAGATCCGCATCCCGGAAGCCGAGAAGCACTTGGCCGAGGCCAGTTAATAGTGGCCATTACTGCCGAGCAGGTTGATGTCTGGCGCACGTCTCGAAGTGAGACGCAGCGGCTGGAGTTCAAGGAGGCCAAGAGCCAGTTCGATAACAGAAAGCTCTACCGGTATTGTGTGGCGCTGGCCAACGAGGGTGGGGGTCATCTAATTTTGGGCGTAGAGGATAAGCCACCTCGTAAAGTGGTGGGGACCGCTGCTTTCAGAGACCCGATCGAAATGGCATCCAAGTTATTCCAGGCGATTGGTTTCCGCGTAGATATCGAGGAGGTAATGCACCCGGATGGTCGAGTATTGGTGTTCGTCATTCCGCCTCGACCGAAAGGTACGGCCTATCATCATGAGGGGGCGTACCTGATGCGCTCAGGCGAACAACTGGTTCCCATGAGTGAGGATCAGCTTCGACGGATCTTCGCCGAGGGCCAGCCCAGCTGGCTGGAAGAGGTCGCCCTCACGAATCTCAGCGGTCAGGATGTAATACAGCTCCTCGACACGCAGACTTTTTTTGATCTGCTCAAGCTGCCTTATCCCACTAACCAGGAAGGGGTTTTAGCACGCCTGGTTGATGAAGTTCTGATCAGTCCAGGTGACAGCGGCTACTCCATTTTAAACATTGGCGCCCTACTGCTGGCCAAGAGCCTGAAGCCCTTCTCGACTGTCAGTCGTAAGGCAGCCCGGGTAATTGTCTACGAGGGGGAGTCCAAACTAAAAACCACCTCCGATGTGACGGGTGATAAGGGCTATGCCGTGGGGTTTGCTGGCCTGGCCAGTTACGTTATGAGCCAGCTACCTCAAAATGAAGTGATTCAGGAAGCTATACGGGTGGAAGTAAAACTGGTTGACGAGATCGTCATCCGGGAGCTCTTGGCCAACGCGCTGATACACCAGGATATGGCACTGAGCGGGGGATCACCAATGGTCGAGATCTACTCCAACCGTGTAGAAATCTCCAATCCGGGGGAGCCCATTGTACCGGTTGAGCGGTTCATCGATGGTTACCAATCCCGCAATGAGCGCCTTGCTGACCTTATGCGGAGGTTCGGCATTTGCGAGGAGAAGAGCAGCGGGATAGACCGGGTTATTCAATCAGTGGAGTTTCACCAGCTTCCAGCCCCTGACTTCCTGACCGGCCACCAGCGGACAACCGCCATTATTTACGGCCCACGGGCCTTCAAGGATATGACGGGCAGTGACCGTGTCCGAGCCTGCTACCAGCACTGTGTCCTGCAGTATGTACTGCGGCGATCCATGAGCAACCAGAGTTTACGTGAACGCTTTGGTCTACCTGAAAGTAACGCCAACAAGGTCTCCCAAGTGATCGCTGCCGCCATGGAGCAAAATTTGATCAAAAGCGACGCAGCGGCTCCAAATTCGAAGCGGTACGCCCGGTACATCCCCGGGTGGGCCTGAGTTTGATTCATTTCATTACAAGCTAGCTTTAACAGGATCCCGGGATGTAACTAATTGAAAATAAATAACTTTCTTATTTCATCGCAAATCCGGGGTGGTTATGAGCTTCAGTGAGGCAAAGCTGGAGCAGGCTATTATTGCCCTGTTGGGTGAGCAGGGATACCCGCATCACAAAGGTGACAGCTTCGCCCGGCAGCCTCAGGAGGTGCTCATACGAGCCGATCTGGAGGCCTACCTGGCCCAGAGGTACCAGAGAGACAACATTACCCCAGGGGAGATACAGGCGGTCTTACAGCGCCTGGAGAAGCTCTCATCGGCCGACTTGTACGAGTCCAACAAAACCATCCAGAAACTGGTGGCCGATGGTTTCCTGCTGAAGCGGGAGGACCGAAACCAGAAAGACCTCTATATCCAGTTGATTGATTACGCAGGCCTGCCCCAGACCCGTTACCCGAGGCCAGATGAGGTCGAAACCGTCATTGCCAATGAGCCTCCACTCTACTCCTCCGACCGCAACACCTATCGTGTAGTCAATCAGCTGGAGATTGAAGGACGGGAGAAGCGCATCCCAGACGCCATACTGTATATCAATGGCTTGCCCCTGGTGGTATTCGAGTTCAAGAGCGCCGTCCGGGAAGACGCCACCATCCACGACGCCTATGTTCAGCTCACAACCCGGTATGCCAGAGACATTCCTGAGCTGATGAAATACAACGCTCTGTGTGTGATCAGTGATGGTGTGAACTCCCGTATGGGCTCCCTGTTCGCCCAATATGAGTTCTTCTATACCTGGCGCAAGGTGACCGGCGCGGAAACCATAGAGCAGGACGGCATCAACGCCCTGCACACAATGATCCAGGGTCTGTTCAGCCCGGACCGACTGCGCCAGGTGATCCGTCATTTTGTCTACTTCCCGGATGTGTCCAAGGCCGAGGAAAAGATCGTCTGCCGGTACCCCCAGTTCTATGCCGCCACCAAGCTGTACGAGAACATCCTGGCCCATCGAAAACCAGAGGGTGACGGCAAGGGCGGGACCTATTTTGGTGCCACAGGCTGCGGCAAGAGCTTCACCATGCTGTTCCTCACCCGGCTACTGATGAAGAGCCTGGATTTCGAAAGCCCAACCATTGTCCTGATCACCGATCGTACCGACCTGGACGACCAGCTCTCTAGGCAGTTCACCAACGCGAAGAACTACATTGGCGATCAGACGGTCATCAGCGTGGATAGCCGCTCCGAGCTGCGTGACCTGCTCAGGGGCCGCAACAGCGGTGGCGTGTTCCTAACCACAATCCACAAGTTCACGGAGGATACCGAGCTGCTGACCGACAGGAGCAATGTGATCTGCATTTCTGACGAGGCCCACCGAAGCCAGGTGAACCTGGACCAGAAGGTACGGGTCACTGAGAAGGGCGTCAGGCGAACTTACGGCTTCGCCAAGTACCTGCATGACTCCCTGCCCAACGCCACCTACGTGGGCTTCACAGGCACCCCTATCGACGCCACCCTGGATGTGTTTGGCGAGGTCGTGGACAGCTACACCATGACCGAGTCCGTCAAGGACGAGATCACGGTCCGAATCGTCTACGAGGGCCGTGCTGCCAAGGTGGTGCTCGATAACACAAAGCTGGAGGAGATCGAGGACTATTACGCCAAATGCGCTGAGGAAGGCGCCAGCGACTACCAGATTGAACAGAGCAAGAAAGCCAGCGCCAACATGAATGCCATCCTGGGCGACCCTGACCGACTCCGCGCCCTGGCGGTGGACTTCGTCCACCACTACGAGCGGCGGGTCGAGGAGGGCTCGACCGTCAAAGGCAAGGCCATGTTCGTGTGCAGCAAACGGGACATCGCGTACGCTTTCTGGCAGGAGCTGATCACCCTGCGGCCCCAGTGGAACGAGGTGCTGGCCTGCGAAGCGGGTGCCGATCTCACCGAGCAGGAACGGAAAGACATCAAGCCAATGGAAAAGGTGAAGATGATCATGACCAGGGGCAAGGACGACCCCAAGGCACTGTATGACCTGCTGGGCACCTCGGAGCACCGAAAGGAGCTGGACCGGCAGTTCAAGAACCCCAAATCCAATTTCAAGATCGCCATCGTCGTGGATATGTGGCTCACCGGATTCGATGTCCCGTTCCTGGACACCATTTACATCGACAAACCAATCCAGCGCCATAACCTCATCCAGACCATCTCTCGGGTAAACCGCAAGTACGAGGGTAAGGAAAAGGGCCTGGTGGTGGACTACATCGGCATTAAGAAACAGATGAACCTGGCACTGGCCCACTATAACAAAGCCGACAAGCAGAGCATCGAGGAGATCGGGCAGTCGATCGTCGTGGTGAAGGACCACCTGGACCTGCTGAACAAACTGTTCCACAAGTTCGATGCGGCCCCCTACTACACCGGCAGCCCGGTGGAGCAGCTAAACTGTCTGAACATGGCCGCTGAGTACGCCCAGATCACCGAATCCATGGAGAAGCGGTTCATGGCCCTGGTGAAGCGCCTTAAGGCCGCCTACGATGTCTGCAGCGGCTCTGAGGGCCTAAACCAGATAGAACGGGACCAGATCCACTTCTACATGGCAGTGCGCTCTATCGTGTTCAAGCTCACCAAGGGCAACGCCCCCGATACCGCTCAGATGAACGCCAAGGTACGGGAACTGATCAAGGAAGCTCTGCAGGCGGACGGCGTGGAGGAGATCTTCAAAATGGGGGAGGACAAGTCCGGCGAAGCCGACTTGTTCGACCCCGACTACCTGGCCAAGATCGAGAAGATCAAACTGCCCAACACCAGGATCAAGCTGTTACAGCACCTGCTGGCCCGGGCCATCGAGGACTTCAAGAAGATCAATAAAACCATGGGCGTGGATTTCTCCAAGAAGTTCAAAGCCCTCGTGGACGCATACAACGAGCGCAAAGAAGATGATGTGCTGGTCAGCAATGTACTGAACGACTTCTCCGACGAGATCATCGATCTGATCCATGCCCTCAAGAAAGAGATGGAGTCTTTTGCGGACCTGGGGATCGACATCGAAGAGAAGGCGTTCTATGACATCCTCAAGGCACTGGCAGTCAAGTACGACTTCACCTACCCAGAGGACAAGCTGCTGAAGCTTTCCAAGGCCGTGAAGTTGGTGGTCGAAGATAAGGTGAAGTACACCGACTGGAGCCAACGTGATGACATCAAGGCTGAACTTAAGGTGGGGCTGATTCTAGTGCTGGCCGAGCATGGCTATCCGCCAGTTGACCGCGATGAGGTCTATAAGGAGATCTTTGAGCAGGCGGAGAACTTCAAGAAGTATGAAGGAACTGCAACGACTTAGGTAATCAACTTGGCCATGCGACGGAGGTTTTCTCGCTCATAGTATTTTGAACATTACTCCGTCTTCATTTAGGCACTCGAAGCCCAGAGATTCATAATAACTAGTAAGACTTGCGGTGGCTGAATCTGTGGCAGATTCTAGGCCGGACAGTGCCATCTGCTTCTGCCATTCGTTCAAGTTATGCTTATCAAGGTTATCCTTGAAGCTCACTTCCAGCTGCAATGGGAAGGACTTTATCGCCAGAATAGAGCAGCCCTGTCCAAACAGCCTTACAATCTCGTCAAACACTGCAGTCGTAAGTCCCTTCCCTCGATGTTGGGGGAGAATCTCAAGTCTATCCCCAATGAGAAGGTTTGCGGTGAAGCCAATGAATTCCTCTTTGTCACAAATTCGGGGGTGAAATTGCAGATATCCATTAACTTTGGTAAAGAGGCTCATGAATGGGGCGGTGTTTGACAGGTGATCAAGCACATACCAAGGGTCCATCTCGTCACCGCTGGCTGACTCCAGGTCCACATGGAAAAATTCGAACTTGCCCACTTGCTCCTCAACCTCGTCTTCTCCAAAGTAATAGATGCCTCCGGTAATCGGAGTAATCCACCTTGTGCCCTCATCAGAGCCGAGAGATTGGGAAACTTTTACTGAGATTCCGTAATCCAAATAGTCGTTCATAGCATCCTTGCAGATTTGATGGAGGGCGGAAAATATTACGACAGTTCATTTTGTATCTGTAGTCTCACTTCATTTTAGCTCCAGTGATCCTACTTGTTGGTGGACTAAGTTCTGGCGGTATTTTTGACGGTATAAATGATGGGTATAGTAGTAAACACTATTATTATCAATTACTTAGTGCGTCTATTCGGGCCATCTCACAGCCAATAAAATCAGGGTGTATTCCGGACACATGGTTTACAGATCATACCGGGCACATCGTTTACACCTCCGGCACAAAAGGATTGGGTCCGGGCTCCACCCGGGCCTCCTCCTCATCAAGGTATCCTAGGTCATAATCCATAAAACTGACCAGCCAGATCCTATCGTCGACCTCGTGTATTCCCACCACCTGTCCGGCAAGAACGGCGTTGTGCCCAACTTTGCGGCTGCCTATGGATAGCCACCCACATCGGTCGACACGGATCGTCCGGTTGTGAAACTGGCCTGAATTGCCCTGCTTGGTTCTATGCCCTCTTACGCTTGACTACAACCAGGCCGCCCAGCGCGCTGACAAAGAGCCATGCCGCTGCGGGGATGGGGACAGTGTTGACGACGATGCGCTCGATGACGAATCCGCTCTGAACTCCCTGGTCGTGGTCGAACGAGAAGGAATTAAAATCGGGTCCCGCAAAATCGATAATACCCTGGCCGTCACCTACCGTGGATGTGATTGTCGTACCGTCGAAAGTTGTACCAAACTGGTTCGTGTACGAAATATTGATTGCCCCGTTAGAGTTGGCGAAATTGAAGAGCGTTTCAGGAGGTGGTGTGCCGGTGCCGCTCAGCGCGTCAAACTCGATCTCTATGGAGCTTATGGCTTGCGAAAAGCTGAGAGTGTAGCTGCCAGCGGTGTCTGATTGACCCAACCAGAGGCCGATAAAAGTACCGGAACCAATAAATGCAATGCTTCCTCCAGAAGTGGAGGTCGTAAGTGTTAATCCTCCGCTGGAAACCGGATTGCCGCTACTGAGTTGCACATCCGAAAATGAAATTTCTGCAGCCTGGGCGGCGCCACAGGTAATCGAAGTCAGGGTCGCAAGCAGTAGAGTTCTGAATTTCATAGCGGATTTCCTCTTTTCAGGCCTGGCGACCTGTGGGATGGGACATTTTTGTTGCATATGTAAGTTGCAGCAAAACATATGCCAACGTAATAAAATCAATGGCTTACGTGCAATTTCTTATCTGGTGAGCGCAGATTGTAAATAAAACTGACACCTGCCGGTTATCCGAGCCTCCGGTATCCCGGGGCCCTCCTGCGACATGCACAGAGTAGCGAACGCCACTTGTAGCGCCGGAACTACACCACTGCCAAGGGTCAGCAGTGGCCGTGCGGTGCATGTCTATATGCATTGAAGCATTCCTAGTGTGTCAGGAAATTTTACGATTCCGGATACGTTCGGCCGACAAATGCGTCTCGAGATAAAAATTAACCACTTTTTCAGTAGGTTATAGTAGGCTGGCACAGATGTTGCTGCCCTGTTCGTGTAGTGTGCACCTGTGATATCGAAAAGAGAGTTTCTCATTGCAGGACGGCGAGGTGGGGATGACTCTTCGGGAGGTTGGAACGTGAAGCAGAATCGAGATATGGGCCACAAACCGGCACTGGCATTAGCGGCTGTCGTACTCGCAATGGCCGGTTCCGCTGCGAACGCAGTGCCAGTTAACTGGGCGGATTGGGAAAGTTCGAGCAGCAGCAACGGGTTCACGGCGTTCGGCACGATCACGTCCGGATCTGAAACGGTGGGCGTCACCTACAATAACCCCCTGGGGGTCGGCTTCATCCAGACTGACGGCGGCATTGACTACTGGCAGAACAACCGTTCCGGTCGAGACCCCGCCACCTCGCCGTATACCAGCCCGGAACGCCCGGATGGTGCCGACAATATCCCTGAGGGGACCGACATCATCGCGCTGGATCGAGCGGGGCGGCAAACCCTTACCTTTTCACAAGCCATTGCGAATCCATTCTTTTCTTATGTCAGCCTGAATGGGAATGGCTATTCCTTCGATCAGGATTTTGAGCTTCTGAGTGTCGGTGGCGTCGACGGTAACGATTGCGGTTACTGGGGTTGTGGTACGTCCTACAAAAATATCGTAGACCTGGGCAACGGCGAGTTTGAATATCAATTACTGGGAACGGGTGAACCGCACGGTACGCTGCGCTTCACCGGTGTGTTTGATACCGTCAGCTGGACCAGCTTGTCGAACGAGTACTGGAACGGCTTCACCGTTGGCATCGAGGGAACCGCAGTGCAGATATTGCCCTGTGAGGTGGACCCCACCTTGCCGGAGTGCAACGTCGTGCCTGGTGTACCACTGCCATCGACCGTAGCCTTGTTTGGAATAGGTTTGATGGGTTTCGGGTTCTCGCGGAAAAAGCCCGGTATTAACTCAGCCGGGTAAGGCGGTAAACGACACTTCTGTACAAAGTGCGCTACAGCTAAAGCCACTTCTTGCGCTTGAAATACACCAGCAGTGCGGCGGGAATTGCGATAAACACTACCCATATAGCAGGGTATGCCCAGCGCAGTTTAAGCTCCGGCATGTATTCAAAATTCATGCCGTAGATGCCGGTCAGGAATGTCAGCGGTATAAAAATTGTCGCGAATACCGTCAACACCTTCATTACCTCGTTCATCCTGTTGCTGACGCTGGACATATGGATTTCCAGCAGCCCCGAAATGATGTCTCTGTGTAGCTCTATGGATTCGATAATACGTGTGGCGTGGTCGGATACATCCCGCAGGTAGATATGCGTTTTCTCATTGATCAACGGGGATTCGCTACGCAACATTTCATTGATCATTTCCCGGATGGGCGACGCGTAGCGACGGACGCGCACTATCTCGCGCTTAAGCCGCTGGATGGCGTTTAACGTTGCGTCGCTGGAGTTGCCGGCCAGCAGTTCGTCCTCCTGGACCGTAATGGCTTCTTCCAGTGAATCGATAAGAAGGAAGTTCTGGTCGATGATCGCATCCAGGATGGAGTAGGTGAGAAAATCCGAGCCCAGGCTCCTGAAGCGCCCCTTGCTGGTTCTTATCCGCTGTAGAACGGGAGCGAAGAGTCCATCCTTCTTTTCCTTGAACGCGAATACGAAGTCTTTCAGCACCAGCAGGCTGATCTGCTCGTAGGCGACGCTGAATTCTCCACCCTTTACCATCAGGCCTTTAAGCACGATAAACAGGTAGTTTTCGTACTCTTCAAACTTTGGGCGCTGGTGAGTGTTTAGTATGTCCTCCAGCACGAGTTGGTGAATGTCAAAAATCTCGCCTATGCGCTCCACCACCTGGACGTTGGCGAGGCCCTCCACGATAACCCATGTGATCGTGCCGCTGCCCCTGAACGCCAGGAGCTCGTCAATCGATCCAATTGCTGTTTCCTGCAGCACTTCACTGCTGTAGTCGACTACCGACAGGCTGGTCCGGTCGGCGTGTACATCGCCCACATGCACCAGCGAGCCCGGGGGCAGCCCTGACTTGGCGGAGGGATAATTGAGGGATTCATTCACGATATTTACGCTTCCGGTCCGTGTGCTTACCAGGATTGTCAGTGGATCACTTGCAGGACAACTGCCAGGCATACCGATGCCCTGGTGTTGTGCCCTCTTGAGTGCCGCATCAGTATAGAGACTGGCGATGACCCTGCCTACTGCGCCATCCACGGCCGCCACCTGTCACGCGACGCAGGGTGTCACGGTTCTTTACACATTCTTCACCATTCGGACAGTATCGGCATTCAATATAAGAGCAACGTACTGATATAAGCTAAGAATCTCTTTACGGGCATGTTTTTTGCGTTACTTCTCTTTACGTTAGTGCCCTGGGGTTAGCATCTTGTAGACCGCGCGCGGGTGTGCAGTTTGTGTGCGGGAGCAAATCGAGGCTGAATCGGCCCTCTGAAATGTCTGCAGTACAGGAGCAAGGAATATGAATATCAAGTCAGCACTCGTCCCGGTAATTTTTCTGTTCAGTACGATTAACCTGGCCAATGCCGCCAGCATATCGTTAAGCCCCGCCAACGTTGATGCCGTGGTGGGCGATATTATCGAACTGGACGTCATTATGGACTTTTCCGATGTCACCACCATCGGTGGCGGCTATGACATTGCCTTTTCCAGCGCCGACCTGGATTTTATGAGCTGGGCGCCCAACCCGGTGGGTGATCCCGGGTTCAGTCGCCTGCCAGACGTCCTCGACGGCCTCCTGTCAGGTATCGCTCTGGGTGACTTCAACTCCGGCATTACCGGGGTACATAATCTTGGCACGGTATCTTTTGAAGTGATCGGCGGCAGTAGCGTCGTGTATGTGCAGGATACCGCTTCTGTTGCCGGTCCATTTGTTGATTTCAACACATTCCAGGTCATTCCGGTTGAATACAGTAGCGCTGCGGTCAATGTTTCTTCCATACCACTGCCCGCTGCCGCCTGGCTCTTCGGTTCCGCCCTTGCGGGATTGGTAGTTGTGAAACGCAAGAAGGCATAAACCGGGTTGGGTTATAAAAACAGGAAAGGGGGCGGGAGCAGATAGTATCTACTCGCAAGCTGCGCTCCGTGAAAGGAGTATCACAGGATGCCATGCCAGCGACGCGACATTTGCAGTACGATCCCGACAGTTCATGCAAAGACCTCCCTTGTCATATTGGCCTGCGCGGTCTTGTGCAGCGCGGTGACCCGGGCGGAGATCGTCAGTGGCGTATTGACCGGTGGCAGTGCCCTGACCAATGGCGGTGTTTTCCAGCTGATCAGCCCGCCGGCTGTGCTCGGCAATAATGCCTATAACGATGACAATGTCCGCGGATTCGATGAAGTCCAGGGGGTGACCCTCGAATCACAATTGATCATGGATATCGCTGCGCCGGGTGTGTCCAGCAATGTGCTGGGCGCCGGTTCTGTGGTATCGAGTCACTACCTGATATTCGACCCGATCTCGACCAGGACCGCATCTGGCACGGTCACCTTTGACGAACCGGTGCTCGGTGTCATCATCAGCAACCCTCGCTTCGACGATACCGACAGCCTGCTGGGCAACGCCGCAACGAGTTACACCATCGGCAGCCAACAGCTTGAAAGCGCCGATTCAGTCACAATCTCCGGCAATTCCATCGAGTTCAACCTGTCGACCAGTTCACCCGGGGACGCGATTCGAGTTGTTACCGGCACTGGTCCGGTCGCTGGCATCAATGTGTGTGCCGGGGGAACAGACACCCTCAGCGGCGTCATCACAGGTGGAGACGCACTTGCCGCAGGCGGCCAGTTCAAGCAGATTTGCGATCCTGTCGGGGACGTTGGCGATGATAACTTTGAGTCGATTGATCTGTTCGCATTTGAGGAACAGCAGGCAGTGGAACTGAGTGCGGACCTGTACCTGGACGATACAACCGTTATATCCGCCGGGGAGTTTGTCTCCAGTTTTTACGTTGTGTGGGATCCGATTCCCACGAAGCGGGTTATCGCCACGCTGACATTTCCCGATACGATCATTGGCGTGATCGTCGACCGGGATCAACTGCAGGATAGCGAGTTTTTGGGCAACGCGTCGGCGAACTATCTCAACCCCAGCCTGCTGGGCCTGGAATCCGGAGACACCGCTGCTATCGACGGCAACCAACTACAGATCAATTTTTCAGCCGGCTCACCGGGTGACTCGATTCGAGTGATTCTGGGCTCCGCCTCCCCGAGTTTGAGCTACAACATCTGCGAGCCAGCGGACATCACGCTTACGGGTACTGTCAGTGCCGGCTCAGCCGCCGCCGCCGGCGGAGTATTCTCCCAGCTTTGCGAACCTGTTGGGCCGATCGGAAACAACAACCTGCAATCCAACAACCTCTTCGCCTTCGAAGAGGCGCAAGGGGTGGAGCTCACGGAAACCGTCGACCTTGACGTACCGGCGGGCGGCTCGCTGGCCGCTGGCACCCAGGTGTCGAGTTATTACGTCGCCTTTGATCCCGGCAACGGCAAGGATATCGTGGGCAGCATTACCTTCCCGGGTGACATTCTGGGAGTTGTATCTTCGATCGGAAATCTGAATGCCAGCGACAGCCTTGGAAATCCGACGGCAACCTATCTCAATCCGAATTTGCGTGGGTTGGAAGTCGATGACTTCCTGTCCTTTTCCGGCGACACGCTCTCTGTCGATTTCTTCGCAGACAGCCCTGGAGACTATGTGCGGGTTTTTGTGGGGATGGCGGACGCCGATTCCGACGGTATCGCGGATAACAGTGACAACTGCACACTCGTCGCCAACGCCAGCCAACTGGATACCGATGGAGATGGCATCGGCAATGCCTGCGATGCCGATCTGAATAACGACTGTATAGTTAATTTTATCGATCTCGCTCGAATGAAGTCGGTGTTCTTCGGTACGGATGCCGATGCGGACCTGAACGGTGACGGTGTGGTCAATTTCATCGATCTGGTCGTGATGAGGCTGATGTTCTTTGGGGCACCGGGGCCGGCGGCGGGTGCCCACATCTGTGCACCTTAGCTCTGGCCACGACATCCGGGATGCCGCGCCGCCTGCGCCTGCTTGCGGAATGCGCGAACTCGACTAGACTCAATCGTATCTGTTGCTCCAAAGAGGAACAGGCACATGAAAAACACGTTCTTGTTTTCTTTCCTGTTCGTGCTGATGACAACTGGTGTCTTGGCCGATGCCGCAGACAGCGACGGTGATGGTTTGCCCGACGATGTCGACAACTGTGTCCAGATACCGAATCCCGCACAAACTGATACCGACGATGACGGCTTTGGCAACGCCTGTGATGCCGACCTGAATAACGACCTCGTCACTAATTTCCTCGACCTTGGCATGTTCAAGGCGGCATTTTTCTCCACGCCCAATTCACCCGCATGGAATCCGGATGCGGATCTCAACGGCGATGGCGCAATCAACTTCCTCGACCTGGCAGTGGTCAAAAGGCTTTTCTTTGCACCACCGGGCCCCTCTGGAGACGCCTGCCAGCCGCAGCCTGCCGGCGTTGTCCGCGAAGACCTCGCTTTCAAGGAGCCGACCCCGCGCGTCAAGCTCCGCACGGCAGTCGCTGATTTTCAGCGCGCGGACCCCGATGCCGTCTTCAGTTTTTTTAACTGCGAGATAGACAGCTTTTCTACCACGCCAAAGCCGACGATCCCCGATCACGCACGCCTGGTGCTCGCGGAGATGGGTCTGTCCGCCGAACCGGTTACCCCGCAGTTGATGGCACAGCCAACGGAGCTGGCCAAGGCCGGACAGGATCTGGATTCCAGCGCAAACCAGGTGGTCAAACTTCCCCTGTTGTTTGAGCCCGAAAACCCACAGCCGCCGGCGGGGGATGAGGACGCCGATGTTGTCGAGAATGATCCTTCGCCAACCGCGCCGCTTGATATTGTGCGCACCCGCCCTGCCAATTTCCTGGACGGGCCGCCGGAAGACTATCTGCCCCCCGGGCGAGACACCCTCGGCGCTCACCAAAGGGCGGCGATGGCGATTCTCCCTCTCTTCCTGGCCGAGCACGGCGACTTGTTCAGGTTGCCGCGTGACCCGCACGGCGGAGCTGATATTTCCTCGCTGACCGGCCTGCAGTACAGCGAGGGGAAATACTATAAGCGCATAGCATTCTCCGGCCAGATGCTGGGAGACAAACCGGTCATGGGCGGGAACACCATTATCCTGATGGACCACAACTGGAATGTGACAAACATATCCCGACAACTACTGACCCCGCAGAAGCTGTCTATCCCCGACGTGACAGCTATCGACCAGCTGACGGCGGAGGCCAGGGCCCTTGCAGCAGCCGAGGAACAGAGCGGGCGGGACGCCCGGGACTGGAGCATTTTGTCCAGCATGGTGGCCGTGGACCCGATCAGGCGCAGGCAGGTGTGGAATGTGGATATGGTGATCGCCGGTGATCCCGAGTTCGATCTCAGCGTACTGCTGGACGCCGCCTCCGGTGAATTGCTCAATGTGAGTGACAACGTGTCGGCCTACACCGACGGCAAGGTAAGGCGCTGGGCCTATTCCGGTGGCAACCTCGGTTCGGGTGCATACCAGGTTACGTCGAATAATATCTACACGCGCGACGACAACTCACTGGAGCATGACTTTTTCTATCTCATGACAGACGAGCGCGGCGGTGGCAACATTGGCCAGATTAACTGCACTGCGACACCTGAGAATACGCTGTGGCGAGGCTTCGCCTACAACACCACCAACGGCACCAATTCCTACATTCGCCACACCCATCGCTCCGCCCGGGACTTCGATATCTGGAGCCCGGCCGCTTCCTCGGGCAGTTTCGCGGAGAGCCACACCTACTTCTGGGCGCGCAAGTTTATCCTCTGGTTAAAACCCACTCTGAGTCATCTCGGCGTGTTGGCCAATAGCGTATCGGATTACAAGCGCTTTACGTTCATCATCAATTCCTGCAGCGACGATTACTACGCAACATCCAGCCTGCCCGTGGCGACTCAGCACAACCTGGGTGAAAGCCTGTACAAAATCCGTATCAGGGAAGAGTGCAAGAGTACCAACGACAATTGTTCAGCGTCCCAGTACGACGATGGCGGCAGCAGTTTCGTCACCTGCCAGGGCAACGGCTGTGTGGGCACTCCCAGCGTGATTCACCACGAGATGAATCATTTCGTCATGGGACAGTACTTCGGCATTAGCAGTGGTCTTGATTGTGGCGGCGGCAATCAGGGCAAGTTCCTGCACGAAGGTATGTTGGGGTCGGTAGCGCCCCAGGCTTTCTGGCATTTCTATTACGGCGTGGGTTTCAACCCGCCTGACAGCAACCTGTTTACAAAGAGTTCTGTTCGTGGCCGTGTGCACGCGAATAACGCCACGAGGCTCGATCTCAGCGATTACTGGTGTGTTAACAATTCGGGAGGCTCTGGCAGTCCGTACGAAGCGGGAAGAGTGCCAGGCCAGGCGATGTGGGAGATTTATCACGGCAAGCGCGCCGATGGGAATTCGCTGGTGAATATCCTGCGCCCGTCCGACGACCTGACATTCCTGAACCTGTCCTATTGGGCGGCAGACCTTGTTCAGGCATCAACCTTCAAGGACCGTTACGAGATGGCCAATCGGTGGATGCAGTTGTCTATCAACAACCTGAATTTTGCGAATAATGCGCAGAAAGAACAGCTGCGCAGCCAGTGGTGCGCTACCTGGGAGCACCATGAACTGGGGAATTTCATCAACGCGGCATATTGCCCCTGAAACTGCGCGCCTTTATTCCCCGGGAGATCGCCGGCTGGTGGATTGAACCTCATCGGCGCCGGCGGAGTCGGCGAGCCAGGCCGCCCGGTGAATTCTGGACGCGCCGACCCGTGAGTTGATCAGGAAAACCAGGGTCATCAGTACGCCGAGTCCAACGGACGCGCGGTCAAAAATCACGGGGTCCAGTTGCGGCATGAACTCCGGCCGGAACAGCAGGGACACCAGCCAGGGCAGCATCACTACCACAGCCAACCAGATTGCCGCGCCAGCCACTGTAATCAGCAACAAGGCGACAGGGGCAAGAAGTGTCTCTCCCAAAAGCAGTGCCCAGTTCCGGAATTTTTGCCACGGCGTCCGGTCTATCTCGACCTCCCCACCGCCGAGGCCCGAAACCAGCCGCTTGAGGAACTTCGGGTGTCTCTCGTACACCACGTGGCCGGTGACAAAGCCGCCGCCGAGCAATCTCTGGTTTCCGACCACGCCCCACTGATCGAAGTTTTTCAGAACGCCGGCAACCGGATCAAACCAGGAAACGAAATTTTCCCATTGCAGTGTGATACCCCCTGCTGGAACTTGGGGGTTGGTCAGCTTCGGCCAGAAGAAGCCGATTTTCTCCAGCGGACTGCCGATGGTGTAGAAGTGCGTCACTTTCTTTCTGGCCGCATCGAGTCCTGCTGGGTTCTGCGCGCCGGAATCGCCCCGCTTCAAGCCAAATAGTCCGTGATAGCTGACAACCGTTCCCAGGCTGTGCGCGAGCACCTGTATTTCTGCGCATTCAGCGGCTGCCTGGATGAGCCGCGTGTGAAACCGTTCCGCGATCTTCGGGTACGCTGCCTGGACCTCGTGCGGGACATCGATCTCGCGGCCATCGGGATAGCGCGCATTGCCAGCGGAGTTCACGTAATTGAAAACGTCCCCCACGTACTCGTCGATAGTGTCTTCAAGCCAGGTTCGCTGGAATGCCGCGCTGTCCGCCCGGGATCTGGCGATCTGCCAGAAGTTGCCGCGCGCGCTTTCGCGACCTTCCTGCCTGAGCTTTTCCCTGAAGTCCCGGTCGAACGCCGAAACCAGCAGCCTGGCACCGTAATACGGCAAGGCCAGGGCAAGGCTCAACGGCGGCAACAGCAGCGTCCAGATCAAAGTTGTGGCCATGGCGTACTTGCCGGGTGGGTTGACCCTGCGTTTACGGTTCAGCCAGGGAAACCATGCGTAGGCCTGAAACTCCCGGGCTGAAAATGTGCCGCGTGTGATCTCGCCCTGGAGCAGGTCGGCCCAGTGTACCTCGTAGAGCCTGACAGGAATGCCGGCCACCTCGGCGTCCACCGGCGCAGCGCCGTCGGGGGTTTGCAGGGCAGAGGTTCTGGTGCCGGGCACGAGACCCAGGCCATGGAGAAGTTTCTCGCTGGATTCGCCGGGAGCCTGGGCGCCGACACCGTGCACGATCAGTATGGCTTTGCGCGGTTTGCCTGAGGTGGAAGTCAAAATCCTGTCCTCGCAGCGCTGTAGCGAGACCTGCAGACCTTATGTTGCATGACGGTATGTCTCCCCAGAGGGGCGCCACCACTGTCCACCGGGACAGAATGAGCCCGTCGCCAACAATGTCATAGACTGTAAGAATAGTCCGAAAAACAGCAAAGGAAAGTGTTGTGGATTGTTCAGCAAGCGGCTGGAATAGCAGCGTAAGCCAATGGTGCGGGACGCTCAAACCACCCCGAGCTTGGACGGCGCGCCGGCGACCTCGCGTACCAGCTTCGGCACGAGATAGCCCGGAAGAGTTGCGGTGATAGCGGCCACCAGTTCCGCAGCCCGGGCTTCGCTCACATCGAAATGGGCGGCGCCCTGCACTTTGTCCAGCAGGTGCAGGTAGTACGGGAGCACGCCCGCGACAAAAAGGCGCTCGCTGAGGTCTGACAGGGCCCTGGCGCTGTCATTGACGCCTGCCAGCAGCACCGCCTGGTTCAGGAGCGTGACCCCGCGGTGCCTGAACATTGCCATGGCCGCGTCTACCGCCGCATCCAGTTCATTGGCGTGGTTGCAGTGAACCACCATGATAGTCTGCAGGCGCTCATGACAGACAGCATCGAGCAGTCCCGCAGTCACCCGGTCGGGTATCACCACAGGCAGGCGGCTGTGGATTCGCAAGCGGCGCACATGGGGTATGGCCGCGATTAACGCGACCAGTTCTGCCAGGTAGGCATCGGTAGCGACCAGTGGGTCGCCGCCGCTGAGGATGACCTCGCTGATGCCGGGGTCCTGCGCGATGTACGCCAGCGCCTCGCGCCACTCGTCGCGGCTGTTCTGGTTGTCGGAGTAGGGGAAATGACGTCTGAAGCAATAACGGCAATTTACCGCGCAGCCACTGCTTACGATCAGGAGTGCGCGGCCATGGTATTTGTGAATGATACCCTTTGCCGGATTCGCCCCGCCTGTTTCACCCACGGGGTCGCGGTTGAAGCCGCCGGTTACCAGCAGCTCCTCCTTGCGGGCGAGAACCTGTAAAAGTAGCGGGTCCTGTGGGTCACCCATCCGCATTCTGCGAGCGAATGCCAGCGGCACCTTCAGGGGGAAATCAGCGCAGGCTTGCGGGGTATAGCCGACGTCTTCGGGCCGCAAATCCAGCGTGGCCAGTAACCGGTCTGCAGAGCTGATCACATTGCGCAGTTGGCTCTGCCAGTCGTCTCGCTGCCGAAGTGGCAGGGCATTGCTTGTCACAGGTGTGTTTCCAGGGATTGAGGTGTGTTGTCGGTCATTCTAGCAATGAATGACCCATCTTTATCAGCCTATCCTGTCTCGAAGGCTATAGAACAACATTCCTGCTACCAGTCCCGGCCAGCGCAGCAGTGTGCCGCCGGGGAACTGGCTGGCGGGTACGCCGGCCATGACGTCGAAGCGTTCAGCGGTGCCGCTGATGACTTCGGCCAGTAGTTTGCCGGCCAGTGTGGCTGTGGGTACACCGTGACCTGAGTAGCCGTGGGCGTAGAAGACATTGCCGGAGAGTCTGCCGAAATCGGGCATTCGCTTGAGCGTGATGGCCAGGGTGCCGCCCCAGCCGTAGTCTATGCGGGTGTCCGCAAGTTCGGGGTAGATGCGCAACATGTACTTGCGGACAAAGCCCTTGATGTCGGCCGGGAAGCGGCTGGAGTAGGACTCCCCGCCTCCGAACAGCAGGCGGTTGTCGGCAGACAGTTTCCAGTAGTTTATGACGAAACGGCTGTCTGACATGGACGTATCGTCACGGATCAGGCGGCGCGCCAGTTCTTCCGGAAGCGGCGCTGTCGCCAGCATATAGTTATTGATGGGCATGATGCGGCCGGCCGCGCGAGGTTCCAGCTTTTCAAGGTAGCCGTTGCAGGCCACGACCAGGAATTTGGCGCGCACCTCGCCACGGTCGGTCCTGACAGTGAGCTGTTTCCCCTCGCTGTAGGACAGAACCCGGCTGCCCTCGTGTAACTGTGCTCCCAGTTGCAGGGCGGCATCCGCCAGCCCGAGGCAAAAGTTCAGGGGGTGCAGGTGGCGGCTGCCGCTGTCGAGCGTAGCGCCGCCAAAGCCCTGGGCCGAGGTCATTTCCGCCAGCTCCCTGGCGTCCACGTAGCGAATCTGCTGGTAGCCGTAGACTTTTTGCAGGTGCTCCACTTCGGCGGGAAGTTCAGCGATATCGCGGGCCTTGGATGCGACGTGCAGGTTGCCCTGCTTCAGTTCGCAGTCGATGTTGTGTTGCTCGATCAGGTCGCAGACCGTGTCTACCGCTTCCAGCCCCAACTCCCACAGCGCTTTCGCCCTGTCCAGCCCGAGCCATTTTTCCAGTGTTTCCTGGTCTGCGCGCTGGCCCGTGGCCACATGCCCGCCGTTGCGGCCGGATGCTCCCCAGCCCATGCGGTTCGCTTCCAGCACAGTGACGCTGTAACCCAGCTGGCGCAGGTGGATGGCGGTGCTAAGGCCGGTGTAGCCTCCCCCGATAACGCAGACATCGCTGTCCGTGCTGCCCTCCAGGGGAGGCAGGTCCAGTTTCCGGTTGGCGGTAGCGGCGTACCAGGAGTCGACATGAGCTTGATTCTGCATGGTGCAACTATACCGTTTTGTGCTGGCTGGCAGGCATAACACGATAGGGGTAGACTCGGGGAAAAGCCTTGATGAGCGCTTTCCAGAGCTGCGATACTGAGCCTACCCTGGCTATAAGAGAGATATATGAACGCCGATACAAAGGCCATCAAGGACTGGCTCAAGAAACATAAGATTGCCGAAGTGGAAGTGCTGGTGCCGGATATGACCGGCAGTGCCCGCGGCAAATTCATCCCGGCCCACCAGTTTCTCAGCCGCGGCAATCCCCGGCTTCCTGAAAGTATCATGATCCAGAGTGTCACTGGCGAGTACTCGGACAACCACTGGGACTTCGTCGAACCCACCGACGCCGATATGATCCTCAAGCCCGATGCCAGCACCATGCGGGTGGTGCCCTGGGCGCGCGAGCCCACCGCCCAGATCATCCATGACTGCTACACCATGGACGACAAGCCCCACCCACTGGCCACGCGCAATATCCTGCGCAAGGTTCTGGGACTGTACGAGGCGGAGGGTCTCAAGCCCGTGGTCGCACCCGAGGTCGAGTTCTACCTTGTGAGTAAAAACCTGGACCCGGACTACGAGCTGTCGCCACCCAAGGGCCGTTCCGGCCGCAAGGAATCCTCCCGGCTGTCCTACAGTATCGATGCCGTGGCTGAGTTCGAGGATTTCGTGGAGGACATGTACGAGTTCGCCAATGCGCAGGAATTGCAGGTGGACACGCTGATTCACGAGAACGGCGCCGCCCAGATGGAGATCAACTTCCTGCACGGCGATGCCCTGAGCCTGGCCGACCAGGTGTTTACCTTCAAGCGCACTGTGCGCGAAACAGCTTACAAGCACGGCATTTACGCCACCTTCATGGCCAAACCGATGAAGGCCGAGCCGGGCAGCGCCATGCATATTCACCAGAGCATCGTAGACGCCAAAACGGGCAGGAACATTTTTATCGATCGCAAGGGGCGGCATTCGGATGCCTTCCTCAGATATATCGCGGGGCTGCAACGCTATACCCCCGAGTTGATCAGCCTGTACGCGCCCAACGTGAATTCCTACCGGCGCCTGGCCCCGGATATCGCCGCGCCGATCAACCTGAACTGGGGCGTGGACAATCGCACCACCGCTTTTCGGGTGCCCGAGAGCGAGTCCGAAAACACCCGGGTGGAAAACCGTTTTCCCGGCGCCGATGTCAATCCCTACCTGGCATTTGCCGCAACCCTGGCCAGCGGCTACCTGGGTATGAAGAGCAAATTGAAACCCACCGAACCCCACCAGGGCACCGCCAACGAGGAAGAGGTGGAAGTGGCCCGCACCCTCGAAGAGGGGCTGCGCCACCTGCAGGATTCGCCGGAGGTACAGGAGGTATTCGGTGAAACCTTCCTGGCCGCCTATGCCGCGGTAAAACTGGACGAGTTCGAGGAGTTCAACCAGGTGATAAGTTCCTGGGAAAGGGAACACCTCCTGCTCCAGGTGTAAGCAGACCTCTGCCTTGATGGAAGCGCGCAAAACTTACTTCGGCAATAGCGCCCGGTATCGCCTTTTTAAAGCCGCAAAGTACATCGTGTACGTACTGCTGAGCTTCAATATCTACCTGTTCCTGCAGGAGGAGTTGCTGGCGCTGTCCTTCACCTATGCGGACGATATCGAGCCGGGCCAGCTTATCCAGGCGTTTTCCGCGACCATAGACACCGCCGCCTGGGTCATCCTGCTGCTGATGTTCGAACTCGAAACCGCGGTGCTCAATGATCGCGATATTCACGGTCCGGTGAAATGGGGCCTGCACGGCCTGCGGGGGCTGTGCTCTATTGCGCTGGTCTACGCCTTCACCGGTTACTACCAGGAGCTGGTAACCCTGTACGACGTGTCCCCGCTATCGGTGGCGGACGTGTGTACCCTCGTTGGTGGGGACTATTCCCGGCTGGTCGAATTCGATGAGTACGAGACGCTGACCGCAGCCGGTTGCGCCGCCATGGGTGAGCAGGTCTACACCGTGGCAAATTTCAATATTGTGGTGGACAGCGAAACCCTGCGCTCCGCGCAAATTCTCGCCTGGGTGGATGTCGTCAATGCACTTGCATGGATTCTGGTGGTCATCGTGTTGGAGGTGGAGGTTCGCCTGCAACTGCGCGGGGACCTGTCGGACCAGGTCATGAACGCCACCAAGATCATCAAGCTGATTATCTACGCCATGCTGTTCATCTGTGCCGGTTACTGGGGCTATGACGGCGATTTCCTCGATTTCTGGGACGCGTGTCTGTGGTTGTTTGCCTTTATCTTTATCGAGCTTAATGTTTTCGAGTGGCAGTTCGAGACCGATCAGGTGCAGCCGGTCAGTGCCTGAGTGAAGAGGTAAACCGCGCGCCATGTCCGCCAATCAAGAGCTGTGCAGCCTGCGCTGGAATGCGGAGCGACAGGTCGTCGAGGTGATAGACCAGACCCTGCTGCCGCACAGTCTGCAATGGTGTGAGCTGGAATCCCTGGCATCCTATTGTCACGCGATCAGTGCCATGCAGGTACGGGGAGCCCCGTTGATAGGGATCACTGCCGCCTTCGGACTGGCCGGGGCGATAGCGCGGGATCCATCTGATGAAAATCTTTCCCGGGCCAGTAAAGCCCTGCTCGCTACCCGTCCCACTGCAGTCAATCTGGGTTGGGCCCTGGCCGCGGTCGCGGCGGCCGTGCGCGACATTGAGCCCGGCGCAAGAGCCCGGGTGGCCCTGGCGAAAGCCCGGCAGTTGCGCGCCGAAGACATTGCCAACTGTTCGCGAATAGGTGAACACGGCCTGGCATTGCTGCGCGGGCTGAAACCCGATGGTCCGCTGAATATCATGACCCACTGCAATGCCGGCTGGCTCGCGACCATCGAATGGGGTACAGCGCTGGCGCCGGTCTACAAGGCGCATGCCGCGGGCATTCCGGTGCATGTCTGGGTCTCCGAGACCCGCCCGCGCAACCAGGGAACATACCTCACCGCCTGGGAATTGCAGCGCGCTGGCGTGCCCTGCACCATCGTGACGGACAATGCCTGTGGCCAGTTGCTGCGCAGCGGGGCCGTTGATTGCGTGCTGGTGGGCAGTGATCGCACCGCTGCCAACGGCGACGTCTGTAACAAGATTGGCACCTACCTGAAGGCACTCGCGGCGGGGGCGAACGGGGTTCCTTTCTATGCCCTGCTGCCCGCTTCAACCATCGACTGGGAGTGCGCCGGCGGTGACGATATCCCGATCGAAAACAGGGCAGAGAGCGAGGTGCTGGCGGTGAGCGGTGCGGATGAAACCGGCCAGCGGCGTGAATTGATGCTTGCGGGCAGCGGCCACAGGGCGCACAACCCGGCCTTTGACGTAACTCCCGCTGCGCTGGTGACCGCGCTGGTTACCGAGTACGGAAGCGTCGCTGCCAGCTCTGTCGGGCTGGAGCGCCTGCGGGCTCAGATATCCTCGTCCAGCCCGATGTGAACAATGCGGGGATACTCGCGCCACTGGAAGATTTGCTCGTGATTGCAGATCAGGCAACGGTGGGCGATATCACCGGTGATCGCGTCCATATCGCCGCAGCGTGACATCATGCCCTGGTCGCAGGCGTCACAGACATAATTAACCTCTACCGGGCGCACCTCTCGTTTAACTTCTGGCATCGTGCTCTCTCTCCGGGCTTGTCCTGCAGCCTATGCTAGCGCGACTACCGTCAGTTCTGAAGGTTTTTCGTGGCCTGAGGCGTCCGGCAGCGCGGGCTCAATCGAGCCGCCCAACCAGCTGCCGCCGTCGGGGCCGCGCAGGATGTCGCCCATACCGCCCGGGTGCTGGATTCTGACAGTGCAGCCCCGGGTCGAGGGTGTTGCGGCTGGCGGCAGGTCCATGGCAGCCAGGGACCGGTACACGGTCCTCGCGTCGAAGTCGAAGTGCCAGTCCAGCTCCTGTTTTCCTCCTGCGCGCGGGCACAGCGCCGCGTCGAGGGCCAGGGCCTGCAGGGCGGCTCGCGGGTCTGCCCCGTGTGAGGCGTAATATTTTTTGACCACGGCGGCGGCTGTTTTGTACAGCGCTTCGCGTTGACCCAGGGCGGTGAGATAGATGGTATCCCGCTGTTCGTAGACCGACATCCGGTCGTCCAGGTCTATGTCGCCCAGCGCGGGTCGCACCAGTTCGATCAGGCCGCGCAGGATCTCCCGCAGCAGCGGCGACACCGGCAGTTCCGCTCCCAGCGCCAGCAGGCGCGTGGTGAGGGGCATGATGTGCCCGTGCACCAGCAGTATATGAGCGGTGATCAGGAAGTAGCCCTCTTCGCCCTCGTCGCGACTGAAGCTGTGGCAGCCCACCACATACTCACCCTTGGCCTTGCCGTAGCCCGCCACGGCGACGGCCTCGATGCGATACTCATCCCGCCGGGCGTAGAACTCGGTACCGGGTAACAGGGTGTAGCCGAATATGTTGATATTGGGAAAGGTGGCCAGCAACTGGTCAAGGTTGCGTTCGAAGTCGGGCAGGTTGTCACCCGGCAGTCCCCAGATAAGCTCTGCGGCGATAGGCACATTCTGTTCCGCCATGTACCTGGCAATGGGTTCGTATTCGTTGGAACTCATGTTCTGGCGATTGCTCAGGCGCAGCGCCTCGGGGGTCAGGGTCTGCAGCGCGAGCTGATAGTGGGGCAACAGGCGATTGCGGTGCAACAGCAGCACTATCTCCTGGACCTGGCGGCTGTGCTTCTTGGACCAGGAGGTGGCGAAGGTGAGGGGCAGGCCGGTGCGCCGCTTCAGGTCGACGATGATTTCGGTTTTTTCGCGGTCGAGTTTGAGCGCACCGAAATTGGAATCCGCCAGCCAGATATTTTTGATGCCCGCCGCCACGATGGCTTCCCAGTCCTCGCGGATGCGCTCTATGGGCCACTGGTACATCTTGCTGCCGATGGCGCCGGTTCCCCATTCGCAGAAGGCGCACTTGAAAGGACAGCCGCGGCTGGTCTCGTAGGAAATCGAATCGTAGAGGGGGTTGCCCCGGGCGTCGGTAAGTTCCAGAACTTCCAGCGGCGAGGGGAATCGCTCCAGTTCCTTACAGCGCTCCCGGGGCGGCGTGGTGGTGACGGTGGCGCCATCGAGGAATGCCAGGCCGTGAATAGCGGGCCAGTCCGATTGATCCCGGCAATCGAGAAACTCCTGGAAGCTGATCTCGGCCTCCCCCAGGAACACCACGTCAATCGGCTCTACTCCCAGGTAATCCGCGGCCTGCTGGACGTGGGGACCCCCCGCGACAATCAGCAGCTCGGGCAGCATCCGTTTCAGCTCGCCCGCCAGCGCCAGGAACTCGGCCGCGTTCCAGGTGTAAAAACTGAGCCCCGCTACCGGCGTCAGGCCGTTCTCGAGTGCCCGCCTCGCCTGCGGCAGGCCCTCAAGCCGCCAGCCCTCAAGCCAAGCCGCGATATCATCGCCACACTGGAAATGCACGAGCTCAATAGTGGTCGCACTGGAAGTCCTGCCATTCCTGCGAAAGTAGGCAGTGAGGGCGGCAGTGGTGGTGGGCGGCGCATTGAACTGGTCGGAATCCATGCTGAACAGCCAGACAGGGCGTTGCAATTGAGCGTACTCCAAATTCTGCTAGGTGCGCCCAAATGTATAGGATTGGCGGCCACTTGCCCACTGTTGGGAGCGGTAATGCCGTTTGTCCGGGGAGGGGCCGACGATGGCGGCAGCGCGTTTGCGCTCATGGCGCGGTGTTTCGGGAGAAAGTTGGGATGGAAAAGCGGGGGTGGGGCCGACTGCCTCAGGCGGCCGTATTCGCACGCTGGCGCAAGGGAATGCGCCAGGGATATACCGGGTACTAGAAGTCTTCCAGTTCCAGGTCGTAGTAGCCGAGTTCGTCGCGCAGGCGACGCTCTTCAAGGCGCTGTTCCGCGCGACGGCGCTTGGCGGCCAGGCGCTGTTTCTCGGTTGATGCAGGTAGCAAATCCTGCAGATCGTCCTCCCCGATATCCCCGAGCACGGGCTCGAAAAAGTCGTCGATAGCGTCTGCGGATGAAGAGTCCTGGTTGCGGTCTGCCATAAATCACCTCCGGATGATTTGTGATGGTCACTTGGCGGCAATATCACTCAGGGGTAGGGGGCTGTAAATATTTTTTTTGAGAAATTTGTAACAAAAAATTAAGGCGCAAAAGCCGGATTGCCAGGTTCCGGATTGAAAAAACGGCGGCCTGCCTGCCATCCATGGCAACCATGTGCTCCATGCTACGTCCCTGTAGAGGCCTTCCCTGGCCGATTTTTCACGCACACGCAGGCCGCCTGTATCAGGAAAAAGCAACTTTCGTGCCAGCGATGTTTCCAGCTGCGAGGCGAATTTCCCGTGCCCGGAACCGGTGACAGTGGGCGTTTGGTCGTGTCCGGACGCGTCCGGCGCATCGCTGCGCCGGCTTGCAGCGCCCGGGCAGTGAACGCGCGGCGACCCGGATCAGCCCGGCGCTGCCAGCTTCAGCAGTATTGTCTGGGCCACCGCTTCCGGGGAACCCGCAGTGGCGTCCACGGTGAAATCGGCATATTGCCTGTACAGGGGCGTGCGCTCCGCGCAGATGTCGGCAAAGCCCTGGTTGCCATCGCAGGCGATACCGCGCGGAGGCGCCGCCGCCACTCGCCGTTGCAGGGTGTCCAGGTCTGCCTCCAGATACACCACCGCGCCCGCCGTCTTGAGCCTGCGCATGGCGGCCGCGCTGTAAACCACACTGCCGCCTGTCGCGATGATTGCCCGGTCGAGATCGATGCCCAGCAGCACCTCCTGTTCCAGGGCCCGCAACTGCCGGTAGCCGTCGCGCTCCAGGATCTCCTGCAGGGTCGCCCCGGCATGAACCTGGATATCCAGGTCGGTATCCACGAAGCGCAGGCCGCAGAGCTTGGCAAGTACCACCCCTATGGTGCTTTTGCCCACCCCGGGCATCCCGATGAGGCTGATCGACTTCGCCTGGTTGTTCATGCTGTTGGTCGCCGCCGCGCCGTCGTTGCTTCAGGAGCGGCAATTATCCCTGTGTTTGCGTCTCCCTCCAAGGACAGTTGCCTTGCGCGTATTTACGCGGCTGGGTAGAGTGGCCCCCTTAACGAACAGCCCTTACCGGCGGAGGATTGAACCGTGACCCTGTTGACGACACCGCTGGATGCACTACATCGGGAATTGGGCGCCAAAATGGTGCCTTTTGCCGGCTACGACATGCCGGTCCAGTATCCCTCCGGCATTATCAAGGAGCACGTGCATACCCGGGCTGCGGCGGGGCTTTTTGACGTTTCCCATATGGGCCAGGTACTCATCGAAGGCGCGGGATCGGCCGCGATGCTGGAGTCCCTGGTCCCGGTGGATATTGAAGCTCTGGGCGTGAATCGCCAGACCTATGCCCTGTTCACCAACGCGCAGGGCGGGGTGATGGACGACCTCATCATTACCCGCTGGGGCGAGGACAAATTCTTCCTGGTGGTAAACGCCGGTTGCAAGGAGCAGGACATCGCCCACCTGCGCGCCCACCTGGATGGGCAACAGCTCACCGTGATGGCTGAGCAGGCCCTGCTGGCTCTGCAGGGTCCCGCTGCTCGCCAGGTGATGCGCGGTCTCTGTCCCGCCGCGGCGGAACTGGTGTTCATGCAGGGCTGTCACGCCACGTTGGACGGTGTGGATGTTTACATCACCTGCTCGGGTTACACCGGCGAAGACGGGTTTGAAATATCGGTGCCGGCGGCCGCTGCACAGGCGCTGGCGCGAAGCCTGCTGGCCATCGCTCCGGTCGAAGCCATCGGTCTGGGCGCTCGCGACTCCCTGCGCCTCGAGGCGGGGTTGTGCCTCTACGGTCACGAACTGACACAGGATATCGACCCTGTGCAGGCGGGGCTTGTGTGGTCTATCAGTAAAGCCCGTCGACCGGATGGTGAACGCCCCGGCGGCTTTCCCGGAGCCGAAGTGATTTTCCAGCGTATGGCCGCGGGCGCGCCCCTGCGCCGGGTCGGTCTGGCAGTGCAGGGCAAGCGTCCCGTGCGGGATGGTCAGGCGGTATTGGACACTCGGGGTCGGCAGGTGGGCTCGATCTGTTCCGCCTGCTTTGGCGCGAGCGTCCCGGGCCCGATCGCCATGGCCTACGTCGAGCGGGAACTGGGCGAGCCCGGCACTGAACTCACGGTGGATGTGCGTGGCACACTGCTTCCGGTTACCGTAACCCGGATGCCTTTTATTCCCCAGCGCTACTACCGGGGTTAAGGCGCTCCGGGAGCGCGGGCTTGCGCATGGCGTCAAGCTGCCGTCGCAGCGCCGCCAGGCCCCTGCCCAGGCGCCCGCTCGAAATCCGCGGCAGGTACAGCCAGATGAGCCAGAGCACTGCCGCCAGCGGGACCAGGCCGCCGGCGACCAGCAGCATTTGGCGGCGGGTCACCGGCAAGCCATCTCCCCCGGTGTTCGCGCCCTGGCCTCCCGCCCCTACGGTAATGACTGTAGCCGGCAGAGACAGCACCTTCAGTTCTCCCCGGCTTGTATCCCACCAGTAGAAGTCGGCGGCCTCGAGCTGGTATTGCCCCTCAGCCTGCACGACATAGCTGATACGCTGCCTGCGGCTGGCCAGCGTCTGGCCGCGGTTGCTGTTGTTGTCCAGTTCCGGTGGCGCCGGGTAGGTCGCCAGTCCCGGCCATTCCGCGGCGCTGAAACCGGGCAGCATCATGGCCATGACATCACTCGCCTCGAACACGATCTCCCGCTCAAAGGCATCTCCCACCGCCAGGTTTTCCAGCGACCGGTCAAAGCTCTGGCTGACGCTGAAGTGGGGCGATGCCACCCACTGCGGGATGTCCGCCAGTGCCGGCGGCAGGGTGGCGGTGAACTCCACCGCCGGGCTCTCGATGCTGCCCTCGATATCGCCGGCGTCCGCCGTGTTCACCTTGATCCGGGCGGATACCGGCGGGATGGTGAACGTGCCCGCCCGCTGGGGGTAAACGTCCAGGGTCCAGCGCTGTAGCACCCAGTTCTGCTCTTGCCGACGTTCGCTGGCATTGCTGGCGAACTGCTCTGTCTGGAGGATAACCAGGCCTGCCACCTCGGGCAGGCTGATCCGGGTGCCCCCGCTGAACCAGCGCTCGGTCGCAATCTCAAGATTCAGGGTCAACTTCTGGCCCGGGACGATGGTGTCGGCAGGTGTCAGCCACGCCTTCACCTGCAGGCGACCATCCGCGAGCAGGTCGCGAGGCGTTGGTTCCGCCCCGAATCCACAGGGGGTCGCCAGCGTCAGCAACAGTAGCAGGAGCGCGCCGGGTATCGCACTGTACCTGGTATGGATCACTGTCCGCTCCCCGGGCCCTGCTCCTGGCGTTGCAGTTGCATGCCGAACTTGATGGAGAGGAAATTGGAAGGATCCTGCTGCACACTGCGCAGCCACATCTCGCCGGTCGCCGGATCGTCCAGGATCTGCTCCGCCGTCAGCTTGAGGGTGTCAGCCTTCTCCCAGGTGAGTTCCTCCGCTCCCTGGGCGGGAATGGCGTCGTCGCTGCCCAGTTCCTTATCCTCGCCGCTGACCCCCGCCTCCTGTTGCTGGCTTTCACTGAGGCGGTTGATTTCGTCTATCAGTTGCTGCACCCGCTGGCGGTTGTGGGCGGCGCCGGGGTAATCCGGGCTGCGCGCCAGCAGGCGGTCGTAGCGGTTGACCGCACGCACGTAATCCCTGGCCTGAGCCCTGGCGTTGGCCTCGTTGAACAGGGCGTCGTCGCTGTCACTGCGGGAAAAATATTCCGCCGCCAGCATGAAATCCTCCGCGTAGTAGCAGGCCAATCCCTTCCACATGGGGTCATCGAAACGGGCCGCCGCAGCTTTGTAATCGCCGCCCTGCATCAGCAACCGACCCTGCTGGTCACCCGTCAGCCACAAATCGGCGAACCACTGCAGCGCGGACCAGCCGGCACCGGCGGCGACGGCTTCCTCGTTTGCCGACGCCTCGTCCTGGGCCAGCACCGGCGCGGGGCTGCTCGCCAGCAGCAGGGGCAGCAACAGCCAGGCCCAGGTCAGGGTCCAGCCCCGCCGGAACCACATCAGGAACAATGCCATGGCCGGGAAAACCAGCCAATAGCCGCTATCCAGCCAGGGCAGGGCGCTGTCCTGGATCACGACAAAGTGGCTGTCGATGCGGCGGTTCAGCCGGCGTACGTCGCTGTCATCCACCGTGAGGTCGAGGTAGCTACCGTTGCTGGCATCGGCCAGTTGCTCCAGAGCTTTGCGCTCCAGCGGGGCCAGGCCTGTTTCCTCGGTCTGTGTGCCGACGCCCACGACCAGCAACTGGTCGCCGGAGCGCTCAAACCAGGACTCAAAAGCCCTGGCGCTGCCCGCACCCAGGCCGTCCGTAAACAGCACCACAGTCGCCGGTGCGCCGGATTCACGCAGCACCTCGTCCAGCAGCGGCAAGCAGTATTCGGGGAATTTGCCGGCCCGCGGCATGATGGCGGGTTTGATAGCCGCGAGGTACTGCCTCAGGATTTGCTGGTCGGCGGTCAGAGACAGCACCGTGTGGGCACTGCCCGCGTAGACGATGAGTGCGGCCTTTTTGTCCGGTCGCAGGGCCAGCAGGTCACCTATTTTCTGTTTTGCCCGCTCCAGGCGGCTGGGCTGGATATCGGTCTGCTGCATGGAGGAGGAGACGTCGAGCAGGATCACCAGCGCGGCTTCATCCTGGCTCAGGGGCGAGGGTTGCTGGCGCCAACTGGGCCCCATCAGCAGCACCAGCAGCAGCACCGAAAGCACCCGGGTGAAGTTGGTGGGGTTGAGCCAGCGCGACTCGAACCGTTGCAGGCGCAGGTGTTCGAGCAGGTGCGGTGCGATGATACCGCCGAACATATCGCGGCTCGCCTGGCGCCGGTTCAGCATCAGGGTGATCAGCAGCCACGGGATGATTGCCAGCCCCCAGGCAGGGCGCAGGAAGTGGAAGTATTCCAGGGCGGCCAGGTCAGGCACGGGCGGACCTCGAACGGCGCCAGCTGCCCCAGGCGCCAACGCTGTGATAGAGCATGTACAGGACCAGGGCTACGCCCACGGGCACCCAGTGCAGGCTTTGCCGGGGACGGAAGCTGATGGTCTCGTACAGTTCCGGTTCCAACTCGCCGATTGCCGTATAGGCCTGGGCCAGTTCCTCGCGGTCGAAGGCCTGGAAGTAGCGGCCGCCGGTGAGTTCTGAAACCCGTTGCAGGGTGTCGGTGTCCAGTGCCTCCTCGCCCACGGTCGCCGGGTCTCCGATGGCGATAGTATAGATACGGATGTCCTGGCTGGCCGCCACTTTGGCGGCATCAACCGGCGGGACCATGCTGCCGGTATCGTTGCCGTCGGTCAGGATAATGAGCACCCGGTTGTCGGAATCACTCTCGCGAAACAGCTTGATCGCCAGGCCGATGGCATCGCCAAAAGCGGTGCTCTGGCCCGCCATGCCGATTTCCGTCTCCGCCAGCAACTGGGCCCACACCTTGTGGTCATCTGTGAAAGGGCTCTGCAGGTAGGGCGCGTTGCCGAAAACGATCAGCCCCAGCCGGTCCGAGGCGCGCTGGTCGCCGAGCTGTTCGAGCACGTATTTGACCGCCTCCAGGCGATCCACCTGGCTGCCGTCCGGGAGCGTGAAATCCGCGGTCTCCATCGAGCCGGAGAGATCGACCGCGACCATCAGGTCGCGCCCGGATTTCTGCTGCTCGATGGGCGGGCCAATCCATTCTGGTTTTGCCGCCGCCAGCACCAGGCAAAGCCACGTGAAGTTCACCAGGAATTGCTGTGCGCGATCCCGCCGCATGACCATTGCGCCGGTCTCGGGCCGCTGATTGCTGAGTTCAACGAGGGTGTCGAAAAAGGGAACCCGGACGGAGTCACGGCTCTCCTTGTAAGCGGGCAGCAGTCGCATCAGCAGGGGCAGTGCCAGCAGTGCCAGGGCCCAGGGATGTACCAGCTCAATCATGCCGCGGACTCTCGTGTTCGCGCACCCAGGCCAGGCTGGCGGCCAGCAACTCTTGTGCCGTGCCCGCCTCGACGGCCCGGCCGGTGTAGCCGGCGAGCGCCAGCAGGTCGCAGTGCTCCGGTGAAAAGGGCCGCGTCGGGCACTGCCGGTTGAGAAAATTGACCCACTCTTCCCCGGACAGACGTGCCACCTGCTCCCGTGAGTAAGCCACCAGCGCGGTCAACTTGAGCAGGCGGTTGATGTCAGCCACCAGGGTGCCGGCGTTCGCAGCCGTGGCCAAGCGCTGCAGGCGCTGCGCGGCCTCGCGCCGGTAGCGATTGCGGTACCAGCGGCGCAGGGCCTTCGAGCCCCGGTATGCGGCAATGCCGGCGAGCAGTGCACCCAGCCACCACCAGCCGACGGTCTGGGGCCACCAGCTGATGTCCGCCGGGGACACGACCTCGACAAAGTCCCCCAGGGCGTAATTGCCGAAGGTGTCAGGTAGCGGCGGGGCACTCATTGCAACACTCTCTGGCCGCCCAGTTTTTCCTGTAGCTGGCGACTGACGGGAGTAACCGTGTCCACCGGCATCACCAGTATCTGGTGACGCTTCAATTCGCTCTGGACATGGGCGAAGGAGCTTTCAAAACTGGCTTCGAATTTCTTGCCCAGCTCCTGGCGTTCGGGGTCGATCTCCAGCTGGAATTTGCCGTCGCTCACCACCAGTTTGCTGGCGCCCGAGATGTCGCGCTCAAGCGGGTCGAACACCAGCGAACAGATGATATCGTTGTGCTGGTTGATCCGGCAGATGGTCTTCAGGGCGGCGTCGTTCCAGCCGTGGAAATCGGAGATGAGTACCACCAGGTAGTCGTGGCCGATGCTGCGTTCCAGCATGCGCAGGGCGTCGGTGAGGCCGGCGGGGTTGCTGTTGTGCCCCGGCGCCACGGACAGTTCGTTGTTCATCGCGGTGAGGTCACCGAGCCAGCCGATGACTTTGCGCTGGTTGCGGGTGGGTTTGATCTCCAGGCTGCGCGTGTCGTTGAACAGGATGGCGCCCACCCGGTCACCCACATCGAGCACGCGCCATGCGGTGAGCGCGGCCACTTCCGCGGCTATCACCGATTTCATCTTGTGGCGGCTGCCGAAGAACATCGGCAGGCGCTGGTCCACCATGACCATCACGGGCCGGTCGCGCTCCTCGGTGTACACCCGCACATGGGGCTTGCCGGTGCGATTGGTCACCCGCCAGTCCATGGTTCGTATATCATCGCCGGGGCGGTAGTGACGCAACTCGTCGAAATCGAGGCCGCGGCCGCGCAGCCGCGAGCGCTTGCGGCCATTGAGCAGTGAACGCACTGGCTGGTGAGGCAGGTAGCTGAAGCCGCGCGCGCTGTAGCGCAGTCGCATCAGCGCACGCAGGCTGGTATAGATGTCATCGCCGGGCTCGTTCTTCACCACCACTATCCTGTCCGGTTCATTCGCGCCGTTGCCGCCCCGCACACGGGTCCTCAGCCTACGGCAACCTGTTTGATGATCTCGTCGATAATGGCGTCGGGAGTGACCTGGTCCGCCAGGGCGTCGTAACTGATGATCAGGCGGTGGCGCATAATGGCGTGCAGCACCGAGCGCACATCATCCGGGGTTACATAGTCGCGGCCGTCGAGCCAGGCACCGGCGCGGCAGGCGCGGTGGAGCGCGATGCTCGCCCGGGGGCTGGAGCCGGTATCAATCCAGTTGCCCAGCTTGTCGCCGAACTCCCCGGGATGGCGGGTGGCCATGACCAGGTCGACGATATACTGCTCCACGGCGGGCGCTACAGGCATCTGCTGGATGACCGCGCGGGCACCGAAGATGCTGTCCTGGGATATCATATCCAGCGCTTCCCCCGCCTGTCCCTCCTCGGCCTGAAGCATGCGGATGATAGCCAGTTCGGCATCCGTCTGCGGGTAATCCACCGATATTTTCATCAGGAAGCGATCCATCTGCGCCTCGGGCAGGGGGTAGGTGCCCTCCTGCTCGATGGGGTTCTGGGTGGCGAGCACCATGAACAGTTCGGGCAACTTGTAGGTCTTGCCCGCCACGGTGATCTGGCGTTCCTCCATGGCTTCCAGCAGCGCCGATTGCACCTTGGCCGGGGCGCGGTTGATCTCGTCCGCCAGTACCAGTTCGCTGAAAATAGGGCCCGGTTGAAAAGTCAGTTCCGACTTGCCCTGGTTATCCTGGTAAATCTCGTTGCCGGTAACGTCGGAGGGCAGCAGGTCGGGGGTAAACTGAATCCGCCCGAGCCTGGCCTGCAACACCTGGGAGAGGGTCTTGATCGACCGTGTTTTGGCGGTGCCCGGCAAGCCTTCCAGCAACACATTGCCATTGCACAACAGGGCCAGGGTCAGGGTGCGCACCACTTCTTCCTGGCCGATAACCGACTTCGCCATCTGGCGCATCATGGAATGTATGGCAGTGTGATGTTCGCTGGGCACTGGAATGCTCCCCCTTTATTGGTGATGGCAGCTTTTTTTTAACGCGGACCTGGACCTGATACGCCGGTAGATTATAGACGGATTCATCCGGGGATTTCCGGGCGGGACCTGCACAAGCGGCAACCTGGTGGCCGAAGCGGCCGCGTCTCAACTCGCCCACGCGCGCAGGGCGCGAAACTGCTGGGACAGGTAATCCATTTGGTCGGATAGTATGCGGTCTTTGGCGAGGAAGTGCCATTCGAAGGGGTTGGGCTTGAACGGAATCGCCAGCAGCGGCATATGCGCCTCTTCCGGCGTGCGGTTGTCTTTCTGCCAGTTGCAGCGCCTGCAGGCCGCCACCACGTTTTCCCAGCGGTCCCTGCCTCCCCTGGAAGTTGGCAGCACGTGGTCGCGGGTGAGGTCCGAGCGGGCGCATTGTTGACCGCAGTAAAGGCAGCGGTGGTCGTCGCGGCGAAACAGGGTGCGGTTGCAAAGCGGCGGGCTGAAATCCCGGGTGATCTTGCCCTGGATGGCGACGATAGGTTGCAGTTCAATGCGGGAACGGATGCCGGTGATGCGTTGAATACCACCAAAATACGGCGGCAGCGTAGCGCCGATGCCGTAGAGGACATCGCCTTTGGCGTAGGCGGAAATCGCCTCGTGAACGGTTATCCAGCCGCGTGGCTGGCCCGCCACATCCAATCGCAAGATAGTGTGCATGGTGCTTCCAGTGCAGGCCTGAATTGAAACTACTGGAAAAAGGCGGACTTAACAATCAGCATTTCACCCGCAGGCCTGCAACGGCGCTGGTGTCCGTGGCTAAACAGCGGTCCAGGTTGCGCTCACCAGCACCTTGCCCGCGGCCAGAATTCGACCTTCAAAACGCTCGCCTTTGCGGATGGGACCCACGCCCCCGGGAGTGCCAGTCATCACCAGGTCGCCGTCCTCCAGGCTGGTGAACCTGCCCAGTTCCTCGAGAATGGTCGCCGGTTTGTAGATCATGGTTTCCACGCCGCCAGCCTGCCGTATTGCGCCGTCCACCTCCAGTTGCAGCGCCAGGTCGGTGGTATCGGCGGGTACTGGTACGAACTCACTGAACAGGGCGGCGCCGTCGAAGGCCTTGGCCCGCTCCCAGGGCAGGCCTTTTTCTTTCAATGCGGACTGCAGCTCCCGGCGTGTGAGGTCGAGGCCAAAACCTACGGCGGCGAACTTGCCGGCCTGCACCAGCAGGACGATTTCTCCCTCGTAGTGCAGGGTTTCCCCGTGCAGCTCCGAATGCAGAGCCGTGCCTATCGCCGAGTTGGGTTTGTTGAACACCACCATTTCGCCCGCTATCTCGTTACCCAGTTCCCTGATATGAGCCACGTAGTTGCGGCCCACGCAGACAATTTTGGAGGGCGCTATCGCTGCGCCGTTCAACGTTACTGTTCGCATGGTATCTAATCCCCCGAGGTGGTTGTTGCCGGCGTCATATGGCGCGGCAGCGCGTAGGCAAGCAGGTGGTCGGCCGCCCCTGAGCGGCTGCCCCAGTGGCTGCCGGCGGCGATCACCACCATCTGCCTGCCGTCTGGGGCCAGGTAAGTCATGGGGGTGGCGCCACTGCCGGTGGGCATGCGCGTGCGCCACAGTTCCTCCCCGGTGATCGTGCTGAACGCGCGGAAGTAGTGATCGCCCGAGCCGGCGATGAATATCAGGCCGGAGCCCGTGACCGCCGGGCCCCCGATACCCGGCGTGCCCTTGAAAAACCAGAATGGGAACGGCGCCATGTCGCGGCTGGTGCCCAGCGGAACGCTCCACATTTTTTGCCCGCTGGTCAGGTCGATGGCATCCAGGGTATTCCATGGCGGCGCCGTGCAGGGCAGGCCCCAGGGTGACAGCAGGACATCCGGAGTCACGCAAAAAGGTGTTCCCTCCTGTGGATGGGCAGTCGGGTGCTGATCACACTGTGCGCGGGGAATCAGGTGAATGATGCCGGCCACATGGTTGGTGCGCAGTACGATGATCTTGCGCTGGGGGTCCACCGCCGGCGATCCCCAGTTATTGCCGCCTCCCTGGAACGGGTAGGCGATGGTGCCCTGCACGCTGGGTGGTGTGAAAATTCCCTGCCAGCGCGCGGCGGAGATTTTTTCCCTGCAGGCATCTTCTTCCCACGGGGTGATGCCCCAGGCGGTTTCGGCAGACACGGTTTCCGCAACCAGCGATTCCGGCACTGTGGGGAACGGCTGGGTTGGCGCGTAGTACTCGCCCGGCACATCCCCTGCCGGTACCGGTCGTTCTTCCACCGGAAACAGGGGCTCGCCGGTTTCCCGGTTGAGCAGGAACAGGTGCCCCATTTTGGTGGGTTGGGCCAGGGCCGGAATCGTCTTGCCATCGCGACCCGCCTCGAACAGCGTGGGCTGGGAGGGGGTATCGTAATCCCACAGGTCGTGGTGAACGGCCTGGAAATGCCATACGACCTTGCCGTTGCTGCCGTCCAGCGCGACCACGGAACTGGAGTAGTAATCCAGCCCGTTCTCCAGCGTGCCGCGCAGTCCGCCGTAATAATCGGGGCTGGTGTTGCCGGTGGGAACGAATACCAGGTTGCGCCCCGGGTCAACTGAAATGATGGACCAGACGTTGGTTGTACCCTTCTGGTAGCGCTGCCCCGCATCCGTGAGTTCGGGCTTCGCCTCCGGCGGCAGTGGGTCCCAGGACCACTGGAGTTCCCCACTGCGCGCATCAAAGGCTCGCACCACGCCCCCGGGGCTGTTGGTGCGGCGGTTGTCCAGCACCATCGCGCCGGTGATCACGAGATTGCCGAGGATCGCCGGTGGAGAGGTAATGCCGTATTCGCGGCGGATGTGATCGCCCAGTCCCTCCCTCAGGTCGAGCTGGCCGCCGTTGCCAAAGTCCTCGCAGGGCTTGCCGGTGGCGCCATCCAGCGCGATAAGCCGACCGTCGAGGGTGCCGGTGAAAATGCGATGATCGCAGGCCTGGCCGCCGGGTGTAGGGTTCTTCCAACTGCTCACGCCACGGCAGTTGGTGAGGACTATAGGATCAGTATCGACGCCAGGATCATAGCGCCAGCGCTCGCGGCCCGTCGCCGCGTCCAGGGCAAAAACGCGGTTGAATGGAGTGCAGTAATACAGGGTATCCCCGACCACGATGGGTGTGACCTGCATGGCACTTTGCGGACGCGGACCTTCGCTGTCCCCGAGCTTGCTGCCTGGAACTCCCTCCCGGGCAACCCGGAAGTCACCGGAGCGGTGCTCCCACGCCAGCTCCAGGTCTGACACGTTGGCGGGGGTGACCTGGGTGAGCGGTGAGTAGTGGCCGCCACCGGGGCTGCCTCCATAGCTCCCCCACAATTTCTGGCCGTGCGCGTCCCCCGCGCAGGCGATGACGAAGCCGACGCAGATCACCAACAGGAGGTGCTGGTTACGATGCGGCAGGACTGACTTCGAAGCCATCAGGTGGTTCCTTTGGGGTGGGGTACAGCGGCGAAGTCGTATTTATAGCGCGGATAGGGGCGCGGTGCCAGATTGCCGCGCTGCCGCCAGCCGGCGCGGGGCCGCGGCCGGGATGGCGGGGTACAGGTACAGCGCGCGTTCCGGTTACAGTGGCGGATCGACCCGCCTGGCGCTGGAGCTGTTTACCCGGAACCAGCCGGCGATAGAATACCGATCGCGTCTGGCGGGCAGCACCTCGTGCTCGAAGTCCTCGCTCAGGAACACCGCCAGCGTGCCGACGGCGGGCGCCACCCGGATGCCATCGGCACTGCCCGCCTGCGGGTAGATCACAAGTTCCCCGCCGTCACCGGCAAGCCAGTCGGGATTGAGGTAGGCGACCACCGAGACCAGGCGATTTGACTGGCCCTTGAAGGCGTCCAGGTGCCTGCGGTAGAAGGCGCCGGGGGCGTAGTGCGCGAAGTGGCTTTCGAAGGAGAACAGCCCCAGCATCAAATGGCGATTGAGGAATACGCGCAAGTCCCCGGTCCAGTCCAGCCAGTGGCGCCCGGCGGCCGACTCCCCCGTAATCCAGCAGATCTCGTCCTTGCGAATCCGTCTATCGAGGGTTTTGTCCTGCTGGCGGCCGATACCGGCCGGGGAGAACTGATCGTCGGGTACCTTGCGCAGCTGTTGCAGTAATTCTACGGCGAGCCCGGGCGGCAGGGCGCAAGGATTGATGCTGTAGCCCGTGGTCAACAGGTCCCCGGCGATGGTAGCGAACAGCTGCTCGTCGGGCGCCGGAGGCAGCAATGTAGCGTGTGCTTGTGTCATTTGGGCGTCCGTCCTGTTTGCCGGTTGCAGGTTGTGCATCGCCAGGTCGGGACAAGGGATCGAGCAGGCGTTTTTGGGCCTGCCGCGGGGCGTTGCAGGGGCCAGTATTGACGCTTGGCTCCCCGCCATCAGGAAGGTTGGTGCGACAGTGCACCGAATTGACTTCAAAAGGCAATACACTTATCGTTGCCTGCTGATTTTTCACACAGATTTTGCAGATAGGTCGGGGCTTTTTGACCCTGGCAAGTCCACCACGGCGACACGCCGGGTTACAGCAATCCGGCCCCTGGGTTTACCTGTCGTAGCATGACCCGGGTGGCACGGACGATTCGTTAGCGGAAAATGGATGACACTATGAATGCACAGGCCCCGGCAGGCGTAATTGCGACTCTGGAAAACCCGTTCGCGGAAAGGGATGAGCAGGCGTTTATCGTGCCCGGGCAACTCGCCTCGGCCCCCGGTCCCTATGAAGAATCCCTGAAGGCCGGCTGGGAACTGCAGCAGCGGCCCTACCAGACGGCCGGCGTCAAGAACATCCAGCGCCAGCACCAGAAAAACCGTATGACGATCTGGGAGCGCATCCGCTTCCTGAGCGACGGCGAGCCCACGGTCCTCTACCAGAACTGGGGACCCAATCTCGATGGCGCCTCGCTGGTTACCGCAATCATCAAGGTCAACGGTCGCGACGTGGCGCTGTACGGCCATGATTTTACGGTCCGCGCCGGCTCGATGGACGCCACCAACGGCGATAAGCTGGCCCGGCTGTTTGAGTTGGCCGCGCGCCAGCGGATACCGGTGGTGGGTATAAACGACAGCGCCGGCGCCTACATCCCGGCCGGCGTGGGTGGCCTGGACGGCTATGCGGAAGCGTTTGCGGCCCTGCGCAAGATCAGTGGTGTCGTGCCCAGCATCATGTGTATGTTCGGCTTCAATGCCGGTGGCGGTTCCTACCTGCCACGCCAGGGCAGTTTCCTTATCCAGCCCAACGAAACCTTTTTCGGTCTTACGGGCCCCGGCGTGGTGAAGTCGGTACTGGGTGAGGATGTCACGCCAGATGAACTCGGCGGGCCCGCCGTTCACAGCAAGAGTGGCGTCAACGATTTCGTGGTGAAAGACGAGGTAGCAGCCCTGCGCAAGGTGCGCGCGCTGCTGAACTACCTGCCCAGCTACAACGGTGAGCTTCCGCCTCACGAGCCAAGCTCCGACCCGATCACCCGCAAGACCTGGGATATCGATATTCTGTTGAAGAAAGCATTCAACTCCCCCACAGGCTTCAACACCCCCATCGATGTCACCATACTGATCCAGCAATTGTGCGATCACGGCGATTTCCTGGAAATCCAGCCCGATCGCGCCCGCAACACGGTGACCGCACTCGGTCGCATGGGCGGCAATGTGATCGGGTTTGTCGCCAACAACTCCTCCGTGGCCTCCGGCCAGGTGGATATCGACGCCGCTTACAAGAATGCCCGGTTCATCCGGTTCTGCAATTTGTACAATATCCCCGTGATTTTCCTCGAAGACACCACCGGTTTTCTGCCCGGTAAGGAGCAGGAGAGTGGCGGTATCGTACAGGCGGGGCGCGCTATGCTGGATGCCATCGTCGATCTGCGGACCCCGCGTTTTTTGGTACTGGTTCGCAATGCCTTCGGCGGCGCCTACGCGGCGTTCAACAGTTTCCCGGTAGGCGCCGACTTCGTCGTGGCGCTGCCGACCACCCGGGTGGCGGTGATGGGTCCCGCCGGGGTGGAGTATGTCTACAAGGACGAGCTGCGAAAAATTCGCGGCTCCGTGCCTGAAAAGACCCGGGTGGAAACCGCGGCCCAGATTGCAGCCGGCCTGTCCGAACGGCAGGCGGCGGAAGCTGCGTCCGACCTGGTTGCCGCATGGGTCAAGTCCGAGGAGGCCCTGCTTGCCAAGCGCTATGAGCGGGAGCTAATGAATCCCAACGAGGCGCTCAGTCTCGGCTCAATCTCACAGATTGTGATGCCCTCCGAATTGCGCCAGGTACTGGCTGAAAATATGGCGTTTTACCTGCGTCGATACCAGCCCTGCGCCCTGCAATCGGTACAGCGCGAATTCCATTGATGCGGGCCACGGCCGCGAATACACACTGAGGAACACAGGCGTGTCCAACGAATATTACCTGCACAACCCGTTGATTCACCGCGAGCGTAAGCTGGGGCAGAGCCCCAGCGCCTGGGTGAGGCAGTTCGACTGCACCCATATGCGGCCGCTGATTATCTGCCGGGGCCCCATCCGCAAGGAGGCCATGGATGTGTTCGCCGAAATGGGCATCGAGCACTTTGGTATTTTGCTGTCCGAGAAGGATTCCATTGTCTACCGCAATGCGCTGGCGCCGGAGTTGCGCTCACTGACCGATCCCGACCGTGTACACCGGGTGCCGGATTACAGTGGCGCCAACAAGGAAGAGCGGGAAGCGCGCATCAGGCAGATTATCAATATCGCCAGGGACAACAATTACAACTCGATCTTCGCCGGTTACGGTTTTATGGCCGAGGACGAGATGATGGTCGCCGCGATGGAAGAGGCGGGCCTCAACTTCATCGGACCCTGTTCCCGCACGGTGCACGATGCCGGCCTGAAGGACGAGGCCAAGCGCACCGCGCTCAAGACCGGCGTCTCGGTAACGCCCGGTATCGACAACGGCACCGCATTGACGCTGTTGAAAAAACACCCCGACGTCGCCGCGCTGAAGGCGCTGGTGGCCGAGCACAAGCTGGCGGTGGACAACGCGCGCCTGGATGATGATGCGGTCACTCTCGAGGACAAGGCCGACATCGTTCTGGCCGCATCCTACGATAAGGGCATCGATCTCTACACCGTGGCGGAGCTGTGTGACACCCTGACCGAGGCCGTCAAGAAAATGGCGGCGGACTACCCGGAGAATCGGGTGCGCCTGAAAGCCATCAGTGGCGGCGGCGGCAAGGGCCAGCGCATCCTGGGAATAGGTGATTCGGCTCGCACTGCCGAGATGGTTCGCGAGATTCTCAACGAGGTGAAGACGACCGGCGTCGGCGACAATAAAAACGTGCTGGTTGAGCTCAATATCGAAACCACCCGCCACCAGGAAATCCAGGTGATTGGTAACGGTGTGTGGAGCATGAGCATGGGTGGTCGCGACTGCTCCCTGCAGATGCACGAGCAGAAGCTGCTGGAAGTATCCGTCACCGTGGAATCCCTGAATGCGGCGATCGAAGAGGCGGACCGCAGCGGCCAGAAGGAAGAGGCCAGGGTTCTGCGCCAGGACCTGGAAACGCTGGAAGCCATGGAAGATGAGGCGGCGCGATTCGGCGAGGCCGTGGGGCTGGATTCCGTCTCCACCTTCGAGTGCATCGTCGATCGCGACAAGCATTTCTTCATGGAGATGAACACCCGTATCCAGGTAGAGCACCGTGTTACCGAGCTCTGCTACGCGCTGAAATTCAGCAACCCCGACAAGCCCCAGGAGCATTTTGAGGTCCAGTCGCTGGTTGAGGCGATGGTGCTGCTGGCCGCGCACGGGGAAAAACTGCCCAGACCGGAACGCATCGTGCGCAACAACGACAGCGTGGAAGCTCGCCTGAATGCGACCAACCAGGCACTGCAGCCCCACGCCGGCGGCGTTATCGAATCCTGGAGCGATGCCACCAACGGCGAGATTCGCGACGACCAGGGTATCAGCCTGCACAACCCGGATACCGATGTCTTCATGAAGTACACCCTGGCGGGCGCCTACGATTCCAATATCGCCCTGCTGCTTACCGTGGGTGCCACGCGCCTGGAGACCTACCAGCAAATGGCCGAGGCCATTCGCCAGACCCGCATGCGCGGCAAGGACCTCGCGACCAACCTGGAATTCCACTACGGCCTGGTGAACTGGTTTATCTCCCAGAACGTCAACGCGCGCCCCACGACGCGCTTTATCGTGCCCTATCTCACCGCTGTGGGTGAACTCAAACGCCAGGCCAACAACATGGACCTGGAGTTCGCCTACCAGGCGGTGAGCAAAACCGCCCTTGCCTCGGTGGAAGGCGAAGCTGCCATCGCCCTGTCGGACGCCTTGCAGCTGAAAGAGTCGCTGCTACTGCGCCCACTGCAAATTCTGCTGGGCGAGCCCCACGTGCTAAGCGGTTGGCTCAGTATCAATCGCGACTGCTATACCGTGATAGACGGCAAGATCTGCTGGAATGAGAACCCGCTGGAACTGCTGGCCGACACCTACCACTTTCTTAACATGGATGACGATAAAGACGAGGCGGACGCTGCAGCTACCATTATCTGGGATCACGACAACCGTATTCTGCAGGAAGCCCTTGCGTTCTACGATGAACTGAACAACCGCGTGGCGGCGCAAGACTGGGTAGAACTCTGCTCACTGCTCGAATCGGCCGAAGCGCCGGCCGGAATGGATGACGGAATGTGGGCGAAGGTGCGCGGTGCCCACCTGGGCTTCCAGGCCGGCGCCGATATCATCGCTATCCTGCCCAGCATAGCCGAGGCCACTGGTTTTTATGAACTGCGGGTCAATCCCGACCTGACGGTGCACATCCCCGCCCGGCTCAATGAACCCGAATTGCAAACCGCCATGGCCAAGGTGCTGGTGCCGCCGCCTGTGGCCAAGTCGGATGAAATCCTGGCGGAGAGCGGAGGGATGTTCTACTCCCGCGAAACCCCTGAACACGACGTCTACGTGAAGGAGGGCGATCATTTCGATGCGGGTGATCCGCTGTTCATCATTGAGGTGATGAAGATGTTCAATAAGTTCTACGCGCCCTTTGCCGGCACCATTGAGAAGGTGCTGGTAGAAGCCGATGGCACCATCATCGCCAAGGGACAGCCTATCTTCAAGATTTCGCCCGACGAACGGCCGGTCATTGAATCGGCTGAAGAGGTCGCAACCCGGCGCCGGGAAGCCACCAGCCATTTTCTGCAGCAGTTGACCTGAACAGCAATTCGTTTAGAGAGAAAATAGATGATTACAGCACTGGACCATATCGCCATCGCGGTACCCGACCTGGAAAAAGCGATCAAGCGTTTCATGGAAGACTTCGGCCTGCCGTTTGAAGGCACGGAGGATGTTGCCGAGGCGCAGACCTCCACCGCCTTTTTCCCCCTGCCGCCAACCAGTATCGAACTGGTACACCCCCTGGACGGAGGCGGCCCGATCGCCAAGTACCTGGAGAAAAAGGGCGGTGGCCTGCATCACCTGTGCTTCCGCTCGAACAACATCGAGGAAGACATTGCCAGGCTAACGGCAAAGGGTTACCAGTTTCTCTCGGACGGCCCGATCCTGGGCGCGCATAACTCCCTGGCTATTTTTATCCATCCCAAGAGTTGTGACGGTGTGTTGATCGAGATCAACCAACCCGCCGCGGATCACTGAGCGCATTGCGAGGATTTCGCCCATGACTGACAGCATTTACGACAAGACCAAGGCCAACCCCGATAGCTGGCGCGAGCTGGCTGAAAAACAGATGCGCGGCGGCAGCCTGGACGACCTGGTGTGGGACACGGCTGAAGGTATTCCGGTAAAACCCCTGTATACAGCCGCCGATGTGGCGAACCTGCCCTACGCTGACACCATGCCCGGCATGTCGCCCTACGTGCGCGGCCCCCAGGCCACCATGTACGCGGGGCGCCCATGGACGATCCGCCAGTATGCGGGTTTTTCCACGGCCGAGGAGTCCAATGACTTTTATCGCAAGGCGCTGGCCGCTGGCGGCCAGGGCATCTCCGTTGCCTTCGACCTCGCCACCCACCGGGGCTATGACTCCGATCACCCAAGGGTCGCCGGGGATGTGGGCAAGGCCGGTGTGGCCATCGATTCAGTGGAGGATATGAAAATCCTGTTCGACGGCATTCCGCTGGACAAGGTTTCGGTATCCATGACCATGAACGGCGCCGTACTGCCGGTGCTGGCGGGATATATCGTGGCGGCGGAGGAGCAGGGCGTACCGCAGGAACAGCTGACCGGCACCATCCAGAACGATATTCTGAAAGAGTTCATGGTGCGCAATACCTATATCTACCCGCCCGAGCCCAGCATGAAGATCATAGGCGATATCATTGCCTACTGTTCCGGCAACATGCCGCGGTTCAATACCATCTCAATCTCCGGATACCATATCCAGGAGGCCGGTGCCAACGCCGCGCTGGAGCTCGCCTACACCCTCGCCGACGGCAAGGAATATATCCGCACCGCCATCGCCGCGGGCCTGGGTATCGACGACTTCGCACCGCGCCTGTCGTTCTTCTGGGGCATTGGCATGAATTTCTACATGGAGATCGCGAAGATGCGCGCGGCGCGCCTGCTGTGGGCGCGTATCGTCAGCGAGTTCAAGCCGAAGAATCCCAAAAGCTCCATGCTGCGCACCCACAGCCAGACTTCCGGGTGGTCGCTTACCGAGCAGGACCCCTACAACAACGTGGTCCGCACCACTATTGAAGCCATGGCGGCGGTTTTCGGCGGCACCCAGTCGCTGCACACCAATGCGCTGGATGAAGCCATCGCCCTGCCCACGGAGTTTTCCGCGCGTATCGCCCGCAATACCCAGCTTGTTATCCAGGAAGAAACCGGGATTACCAAAGTGGTGGATCCCTGGGGTGGCTCCTACATGATGGAGAGCCTCACCCAGGACATTGCCGACAAGGCCTGGGAGCTTATCGAGGAAGTGGAACTGGCAGGCGGCATGGCCAAGGCTATCGAAACCGGCATGCCCAAACTGCGCATAGAAGAGGCGGCAGCGAGGAAGCAGGCACGTATAGATCGCGGTGAAGACGTCATTGTGGGCGTTAACAAGTACCGCCGCGACAAGGAGGATGCGGTTGATATCCTCGATATCGATAACGAGGCGGTGCGCCAGGCTCAGCTGGCGCGTCTGGCCAGTATCCGCAGCAGCCGCGACGAGGCCGCTGTGGAGGCTATACTCGAGGATATTTACCAGAGCGCGGTCAGTGGCAAGGGTAACCTGCTGGAGCTTGCCATAGAGGCTACCCGCCGGCGCGCCACAGTCGGGGAGATTTCCTTCGCCATGGAACGAGAATTCGGACGCTTCAATGCCCAGGCCCAGACGGTATCGGGTGTATATGGTTCAGCCTTCCAGGGAGACGAGAACTGGCAGGGTATCAGCAAGGATATAGACGCTTTTGTGGAAAAACATGGGCGCCGACCGCGCATGCTGGTGTGCAAGATGGGCCAGGATGGGCACGATCGCGGCGCCAAGGTGGTGGCCACTGCCTTCGCCGATGTTGGTTTCGATATCGATCTGTCGCCGATGTTTTCTACGCCGGAAGAGGTCGCCCGTCAGGCCATAGAGAATGATGTGCACGTGGTAGGCGCCTCGTCGCTGGCGGCGGGTCACAAGACCCTGGTGCCGCAGCTGGTGGAGGAATTGCGCAAGCAGGGCGCGAGCGAGATCGTGGTGATCGCCGGTGGAGTCATTCCGAAACAGGATTATGACTTTTTGTTTGACGCTGGTGTTAAATGCATTTTTGGGCCAGGTACGCCGATTCCTCTCGCCGCCCGGGATGTATTGGACGCGGTGAATGCGGCTCAGGGTTGATGCTTTCTCTCGGTTGAGTGAGTTGTAGCTATTCCGGTATTGGTTTTGGCGCACGCATTAGACCGCACCGCGCCATCGGGTGCGTATTTGTCGGACACGCCAAAAAGCGTACATACCCGATGAAGCGGGGCAGGCTCTCCATGTACAGGCTCGGCGGCGGCCATCCATGGCGGCCGACGTTCCGACAAGCCCACATTCGACGTCACGGTGCTCCGAGTTCGTACATGAGCATTTGTTCCGGCGAAGAGTTGTTGAGGGGTATCGCATTCGGGAAAAACTGCGGTGAAGCAAAGGATCGGTTCCGACTGATCTTGGTCGGGAAGTAAGTGCGAGGGTCGCTCACAAAAAGAGCGCCTCGGTGGAGGGTTTTGCGTTGGCGGAACGTCGGCCGCCATGGATGGCGGCCGCCGAGCCTGTACATGGACGTACGCTTTTTGGCGTTTCCGTCAACGCAAAACCCTCCACCGAGGTGCGGTTAGGAAGCACAATTCTAAAACACCACGAGACCCAAAACGCCACAAGGCACAAAACCAACTCCCGACCGGTATAATCCCAACCCAATGAAACCATTCGACCTACAAGCACTTCTGGATGGCAACCGCCGCGCACTTGCCAAGGCCATAACGCTGGTCGAGAGCAAACTCGATTCCCACCGCGAGCAGGCCCAGCAGATACTTGAACAGGTATTGCCCCACAGCGGCAACAGCATTCGGATCGGCATCACCGGGGTTCCCGGTGTCGGCAAATCCACGTTTATCGAAGCCTTTGGACTCTACCTGATATCCCAGGGCAAACGCGTCGCCGTGCTGGCGGTGGACCCCAGCTCGCCTATTGCTGGCGGTTCCATACTGGGCGACAAAACGCGGATGGAAGAACTGTCGCGCCGCGAAGAGGCCTTCATACGGCCCTCGCCTGCCGAAGGCAACCTGGGCGGTGTAGCCCAGAAGACCCGCGAAACCATGTTGTTGTGTGAAGCCGCCGGTTACGACGTCATCCTGGTCGAGACCGTGGGAGTGGGCCAGAGCGAATACCAGGTTGCGGGCATGGTCGATTTCTTCATGGTGCTCATGTTGCCCGGTGGCGGTGACGAATTGCAGGGCATCAAGAAAGGTATACTTGAGTTGGCCGATTCGATCGTCATCAACAAGGCCGACGGCGAGAGCGAGAATCTCGCCCGGATGAGCAAAACCCATTACACCAGCGCCATGAACCTGCTGCGCCACACCAGCTTCTGGACACCCCGGGTGATGACCTGTTCAGCGCTGAAATCGATCAACATCGACACCGTATGGGGCATGGTAGTCGATTATTATACCCAGGCCGTTGACCAGGGGGCGTTCGAGAATAAGCGCGCGCTGCAGAACCGGGACTGGATGCACCAGTTGGTCAATGACATGCTGCTGCAGCGGCTGGCACAGAACCCCGACGTCAAGAAGCTGCTGCCGTTGCTGGAGCAGCAGGTGGAGAATCACCAGACCACCGCCTACGCCGCCGCCCGGCGCATAATGGACCTGTTCTAGACAGGGTGGCGAGGCAAAAATGCGCTTCCACCCACTGGAAAAATTGATCAACCTCCAGGATTCCTATACCCGCAATTTCAAGATCGATAACCTGCATCTGTTACTGCTGCAGCGCGATGGCGTGTTGTATCTTATCGAGGGGCGCTGTCCTCACCGCGGCCATCCGCTTGATGCCGCCACGCTGGACAATGGTGTAATCCAGTGCGCCCTGCATCACTACCGGTTCGCGATCGCCGACGGCAGATTATTGCAGGCCACCGAGGAGCGCTGTCGCGGTCTGCGTGTGTTTGAGCTGGTCTACGAGGGCAACGAAGTCGGCGTTATGCTGGAGTCCTGAGAGGCTTCGGGTTGCGGGCCCTGAAGACCGCCATTTCGCCGCGAGGCACCGCGCCAATAGGAAGGGAGTGCGCGGCTCTTTTGATGTATCCTGCGCAGCTCAACAACCCTGTTTGGAGATACCCCATGCGTCTTTTGCCACTGATGCTTTTCCTGACGTCCCTGACTGCCTCCCCCCTGTTACTTGCCGACTTTTCCCCCCAGGAGTGGCAATCGCGCGTCGCCACGCAAAAGAACATAGACCAACTGGGCCACCTGTACATCGAATTTCTGCTGGAGGAAGACCCCAGCATGAGCGCGACCCTGGGTGTTCACGGCAAGGGGGACGATGCCAGCTACTATGACAGGCGCCTGCCGGATGTGTCCGCCGGGCGTATAGCGCTCAATAACGCGGCCCGCGCTTTCCTGCTGGAGTACCTCGCACAGATCGATGAGAGCACCCTTTCGCGAGCCGACCAGATTGATCTGCATATACTGACCCAGCGGGTTGCGCTGGATCAGCTCAGGATGGATCAACTGCGCGAACTGACCAACCCCATGGGCTGGACCACGACCCTTGGCGGGGCCATGGCGGGTTTGGTGCTGCGTGATTACGCTCCCCTCGACCAGCGACTGCAGAGCTTTGGTGCGCGCTGTTCAGCCACTCCCTTGCTGCTCGACCAGGTGCAGGCGCTCCTGCAGCCGGAGAAGGTGAAACCCACCGAACTTGAGAAAGAAATTGCCCTGCAGCGACTGCAGGGTCTTACCGCCGCCGGCGGTCTCTACGACAAGACCTTGCCGGACCTGTTGAAGCAGTCGGGCTTGAGCAAGGAAGAGCAGGCGTCTATCCAGGCGGCCTGTGCGGTTGCCGTAACCCGTATCAATGACTTTGCTGCCTGGCTGGACAAAAACCTGGGCCCGAGGGAGGCCGGCGACTGGCGTCTGGGCGCAGCGCTTTACGATGAACAGTATGCCCTGCAGATGGATTACCCGCTGGATCCGGATGCCCTGCTTGCGGCGGCCGAAGAGTGGCTGGTGGTGAAACGCGCGGAGCTGGTCAGCGTGGGCCGGGAGATCCATGACGCCTACCTGGCGCCTGAAATCAAAGCGGGCACCGTGCGCAGGCAGTCCGAGCTCGATGACCAGCAGGTGGTGCGGGACATATTCACCAAATTATCCGAGGATCGCTCCACCACCGAGTCGCTGATCGCAGACAGCTACGCCCTTGCCGACTCCATCACCGGTTTTGTTCGCGAGCAGAACCTGATGGATCTTCCGCCGACCTCCAAGCTGCGCATCGAGCCTGTGCCGCCCCACCTCGCGGGAAATGCTGTCGCGCAAATCCAGACAGCGCCGCCATTCGAGCCTGAACTGGAATCCGTGTGGTTCTGGGACCTGGATCTGCTGGCGGGCTCCGACGATTATCTCAAGGAGTACAACCGACCCACACTGGCATTGGTCTATATCCACGAAGGCGTGCCGGGCCACTTCGTGCAACTGGAGTATTCAAACCGCTCGGAGCGAATCATTCCCAGGGTTTTCTGGAACGGACCCATGGTGGAAGGCTGGGCCACCTATATAGCCACGCAAATGGTCGATGCGGGATTCACCGTGTACCCGGACGAGCCCTGGGGTGCGCAATTGCAGCAGATGGTTGATGACAAGCTGGTGCTGCGGTCGATTATCAACGCCATCATTGATATTCGCCTGCAGCGCAGCGACTGGCCGGAGGAGGAAGCGGTGCGCATGATGATGGAGCAGGGCTTCCAGGAGGAGGGCGAGGCGCGTGGGAAACTCACCCGGGCAAAGCTCAGCTCAGTGCAGCTCACCAGCTACTTTGCCGGTCAGTTGGCCATAGAGAAATTGCTGGCGGAGTACCGGGCGCAGCGCGGCAATGCGTTCAGTTGGAAGGAGTTTAACGAGCGTCTTGTGGGCGCGGGATCGCCGCCATTTTTCGCCATCCGCGAGTATATGCTGGCGGCGCCGAAGTAGGCGCTGCCAGCCAGTTGGCAGGTGCAGGGGAGCAGGGCAGGAATACTGCCGCGATGAACAAGCGCAATCTGCGGAGTATTTGAGAGCTGTTACGCCAGGGGCTACACTTGGGCAGCGTCGCTGACTGTTGTACTGGCGGAAACGGTGCAGCTGTGGCCGACCCGCCAGGGGAGTCGGCTGCCGGTTGTGGGTCAGCTGAATAACCATTCCAGAGGGTGTGACGATGCGCCGTATTTATCATGCGATTATAGTGGCGAGCCTTGCGGTACTCCTGAACGGCTGCGGATATAACGCGCTGACGTCCGGGGATGAGCAGATCAAGGCGAGCTGGGCAGAAGTACTCAACCAGTACAAGCGACGGGCCGACCTGATCCCCAATCTTGTAAAGACAGTAGAGGGCTTTGCCAGGCAGGAGCGGGATGTGCTGGTACAGGTTACCGAAGCCCGCTCCAAAATCAGCTCAATACAGGCAACGCCGGAGATGGTGAACGATCCGCAGGCCTTGCAAAAGTTCGAGGCGGCACAGGGTCAGCTTTCCGGCGCGCTGTCCCGACTGCTGGTCACCGTCGAACGTTATCCTGAACTGAAATCCGACAGGAACTTCCGGGAACTGCAGGCCCAGCTCGAAGGCACTGAGAATCGAATTACTGTTGCCCGCAATCGCTATATCGAGACAGTGCGTGAATACAACACGCTGGCCCGCTCCTTTCCCACCAACATCACCGCGATGCTCTTCGGCTTTGATGTCAAACCGACCTTCACTGTCGAGAACGAGGCTGAAATTTCCAGGCCCCCGGAAGTGTCCTTCGGTAGCGATTCCTGAATGTTGTAGTGAAACTGCCGCGACTGTTCGTTGCCCAATGCCTGCTGCTGGCTTCACTGGCAGCATTTGCACAACCGCTGCAGAAAATACCGGAACTGCGTGAGCAGGTTACCGACCTGACCGGATCATTGAGTGCCGGTGCGAAATCCGCGCTGGCGGCCAGGCTTGCGACACTGGAAACCGAGACGGGCAGTCAGCTTGCCGTGCTGCTAGTACCCACAACCGCACCTGAAGACATAGCCGCATATGCAATTCGTGTGGTAGACGCCTGGCAGCTGGGGCGGGAGGGCGTTGATGATGGCGTATTGCTGCTGGTCGCACTGGATGATCGGCGAATGCGTATCGAGGTCGGTTACGGTCTGGAGGGTGCGGTGCCGGACGCCCGTGCCCACCAGATTATTGAAACTGTCATGACACCGTATTTTCGGCAGGGGGATATCTCCGGGGGAATCAATGCAGGGGTTGATGCCATCGCCGCATTGATCCGGGGTGAGGACCTGCCCGCATCTTCCGCAAGGTCCAGTGGCAACTATGATCTCGGGGCCCTGTTGCCCGTAATCCTCATCATTGCCCTGGTGCTTGGCGGTGTCTTGCGCCGCGCCATGGGCGCCCTTCCGGGGGCTGCGGCCACCGGCGCCATCGCCGCGGTTATCGCCTGGTTCATCGTGGGCCTTATCGGCGCGGCGCTGCTCGCCGGTGTGGTGGCGTTTTTCATCTGCCTGCTCAACGGCGGCGGTACCGGAGTGTGGTCCAATCGCTCCGGTGGTAACGGAGGGGGTTTTGGGGGAGGCGGCTTTGGTGGCGGTGGTTTCGGTGGTGGCGGATTTCGAGGCGGCGGCGGTGGTTTCGGTGGCGGTGGCGCCTCGGGAGGTTGGTAACCGTGTCTAATCGCTACCTGCAAAACCTGTTCACCACCAGCTGGGCGCTGCGGCGTGCGTTTCCCCAGGACCTGCTGGACGCGATCGAGCGCGCGGTGGGCGATTCCGAACGTCAGCACAGCGGGGAGTTGCGCTTCGCTATCGAAACCGCGCTGGATGTACCCGCCCTCCTGCGGGGAAGCACTGCCCGCGACCGTGCGATAGAGGCTTTTTCCCAGCTGCGTACCTGGGATACAGCGCAGAATAATGGCGTACTCATATACCTGCTGCTGTCAGAGCGCGATATCGAGATCGTGGCCGACCGCGGCTTCAGCGATAAAGTCAGCACGGGAGAATGGCAGTCGGTTTGTAAATCCATGCAGCGACTGTTTCATGACGGGCGCTATCGGGAAGGTGCATTGCAGGGCATAGAGCAGGTCACCACATTGATGAATTTGCATTTTCCGCCTGATAGCGGTGATATTAACGAGCTGCCCGACAAACCCGTACTGTTGTAGTGCCGGACCCGGGCCCGGAAGAAGTGTTGTTCTCCACGGATAGTCCAACAGGATAAGCAGATGTCACACTCCACCACATTGACACTACCCAGCGCACCGCGCGTATTGAATGGCTGTGAAAAGCAGGGCTACGAGGCCTTGACCGAGGAAGCCAGCTACTGGATTGACGGCGCAACGATTAGCGGCGCCATCCCGGACGGCCTGGAGGGCACCCTGTTCCGCAACGGCCCGGGTCGCAACAGGATAGGTACACAGCAATACGGCCACTGGTTTGACGGCGACGGCATGATTTCGGCGGTAACTTTTAAAAACGGCAGGGTGCATTTCAAGAATCGTTATGTTCGAACCCCCAAGTACGTGCGGGAGACCGAGGCCCAGAGGATCCTGTACCGGGGGGTGGGTACCCAGATACCCGGTGGCATCCTGAAGAACGCGTTTCGCTCTCCGGGTAACGCCGCCAATACCAGCGTCGTCCTCCACGCCGGTAAACTGTTGGCCCTGTGGGAAGGCGGCAAGCCATGGGAACTGGACCCCGCCACGCTGGAAACCGTGGGGGTATTGGATTTCGACGGCGCCCTGGGCCCGATGCAACCCTTCAGCGCTCACGGCAAGTACGATCCGCGCAGCGGTTGTTACTACAACTTCGGCCTGTTCGGCATCCCGAAACCCAAGCTGCACTGTTACAGGATCGATAAGGAGGGCACGCTGGTTGAAAAGAAATCCCAGTACGTGGGTGACTACTCCATGTGCCACGATTTCGCCATCACCGATAAGTACGCCGTCTTCGTACTGTGCCCGGCGTTTATGGATTCGCCCTTCCAGTTCCTGTTTGGTATGAAAAGCCTGCTGGAATCCATCCGCTATGATCCGGGCCAGACAACCCGGGTCGTGGTGTTGAGCCTGGACACGTTCGAGATTGTCAGGCAGTTCGAATTGGACGCTTTTTTTGGTTTTCACCTGGGAAATGCCCACGGCTCGGGAGACCGGATCAGCGTGGATGTGTTGTGTGCGGATACCATGGATGTGATGGGCGGCCTGGCGGATGTGTTCAAACCGCGGGAAAACTTTGATTTTCAGGAGGCCGGGGCGAAGCTGTACCGCTTCGACCTGAACCTGGCCACGGGAGAGCTGGACAAACAGCCCGTAGCCAACGCGGTGGCCGGCGAATTCCCGATGTGGAACTGGCGCTACACCGGCAGCGAGCATCGCTATACCTACCTGGCAACCATATTCGAAAATGGCACGCCCTGGGACTTCAATGCCCTTCAGAAGATCGACCATGCCAGTGGCCGTGTCATCGCGCACGACTTCGGTCCCGGGCGCTTTACCTCCGAAGCCTGTTTTGTCGCGGCGCCGAATGCTGCTGACGAGGACGACGGTTACCTGGTCAGCATTGTTTACAATGCCGATCGCAAGAAGAGCGAAGTGGTGATTGTAGATGCCCGGGAATTGCAGGACGAGATCGCCGTGATACCACTGCACCATCACCTGCCCTTTGGTTTTCACGGCAATTTCTACCATCAGACATTTGAGTAGACCGCTGATTTTTCGCTGCCGCGGGAGTAGACCGGCGTATCACCTTGCGAAGTATGGTATCCGCCGCTAGCCTTACGTTCAGTGCCTAGTGTCGGCGCGATGGTTCGCGGCCCGGGAGACTGGATATCCCCGCCGGTGAATTAGGGAGCTATACCATGAGAACCACTGTCCCTGGGTGCCTGTTCGTCCTGTTGAGCGTGTTCTGGCTGCCAGCTGCATCGGCGCAGGTGGCGGCGGTCGCGGAGTCGCCGAAGGATGCCATTCTTATCCTCGATGCATCCGGCTCGATGTGGGGCCAGATCGATGGCGTCAACAAGATCGTTATCGCCAGGGATGTGGTGGAGGAGCTGGTGCGCGGCCTCCCCTCGCAACAGAGAGTCGGCCTTATCGCCTATGGTCATCGCACCGAGGGCGACTGCAATGATATCCAGACCCTCGCGGAAGTCGGCACCGCCCATTCGAAGCTTATCGAGGCCATTCGCGCCGTATCTCCCAAGGGCAAGACACCCTTGACCCTTTCAGTACAACACGCCGCCGAGGAACTCGATTACACGCGCAACGCCGCCACTGTGATCCTGGTCTCCGACGGTCTTGAGAATTGCGATGCCGACCCCTGCGCGCTGGCCAGGTTGCTGGAAGAAAAAGGCCTGGATTTCACGGTGCACGTGATCGGCTTCGATGTCACGGCTGAAGAGCGCAAGGGCTTGCAGTGTATCGCAGAGGAAACCGGCGGGGAGTTTCTGGCCGCCGGCAACGCCGCGGAGCTGGCTGCCGCGCTTTCGCAGATTGCTATCGTCGAAGGGCCGCCGTCCGCGCCCGTCGCCTCCGAGCCGCAAGCTTCGACGGTGGCGCTCAAGGCAACCATTTTGGCCGGCGGCCCGCAGATCATGTCGAAACTGGCCTGGACAGTCCGCCCTGCAGATGGAGGCGAGGCCGTGTTCATCACCGAGGATACGGGTGCTGCCGAAACGCAGATACCGCCGGGTGATTACGCGGTCGATGTGGTGTGGACAGGTTGGCGGGACGGAAAGCCCAAAATGGGGCGCAGCGAGTTCACGGTGAAGCCGCAACAGCCCAGGGTGATCACCGTGCCGGTAGATCTCGATTTGCCGGTAGAACTGGAGGCACCCCCGCAGACGCCCGAGGGGGTCGCCATACCCGTGGTGTGGTCCGGTCCGGATGATCTCAACACCACTATCAGTGTCAACCGGCTCGATGATGACCCGCTGCGCAAGATCTACTTCTTCCCCGCAGCTCGAGCGCGAGACGCTGACAAGACCGCGGCCGACACCGATGGCGACGGCGATATCGATAATGACGACAAGGCGACCGCGCTGCTGGGGGCGCCGACCATTGCGGGTGAGTACGAAATCCGCTATGTGCTGAACAATCCGGTGGTGATACTCGCGCGCAAGCCGCTGACCGTGACCGACAGCCGCTTCGAACTGAGCGCGCCCGCATCGGCACCGGTCTCCACGGCAGTGGAGGTGGAGTGGAGCGGGCCGGGAGAACCCGGCGGGGTCATTACACTCACAGAGAAGGGCGACCAGGCGCCGCTGAATAACAAGAACTATGTACGCGCCGAGGTCGGCAAGCCCGCGAGGTTAACGACACCGCCGCAAGCCGGGGAGTACGAAATCCGCTACGTCATGGCTGGCGGCTATACCACCTACCCCGGCATGGAGCGTTCGGTGCAGGCAGTGGTGCCGCTCAGCGTGACGGATGTCAGCGCCAGCGTGGTGGCGCCATCCACGGCGGTGGGCGGGTCCACCATCGAGGTTGCCTGGGAGGGGCCGGCCGCCGACTGGCAGGACGACTTCATCTCCATCGTCGAGCCGGGCGCCCGGAAGTACAATCGCGACAGCGTGGGCAAGCTCGTTTCGCGGGCGGGGGATACCCTGAACCCCGCGCCCATCCGGGTTCCCGCCATTGAAGGCGACTACGAGGTCGTCTATGGCATACAGCCGGGTGGGCGGCTCATCGCGCGCCGGCCCATCAGCGTCACGCGGGCCGCGGCCAGCGTCGATGCGCCCCAAAGCGCCAAACTGGGCGAGGATATCCCGGTGACGTATTCCGGCGACGGTTTTGCCGGTGACCGCGTGGTCATCACCCCCGCCGATACGCCCGATCTGAAAATGTGGGGCGTCGGCGTGAATTATGGTTTTGCGGCAGTGCCGGGTGAGACCTCCGGCACCGTGCGCAGCCGGGCAATTCCAGCGGCGGGCACCTACGAGGTGCGCTATGTCACCGGTTTGCAGCACCAGGTGCTGGCGCGCGACACCATCGTGGTCACCGAGTAACAGGCGCCCGGATCAGAACCCGTACAGCGCCTTGTATGCCGGATCTTTTTCGGCAATCAGCCGGGCCAGGTCAACCATCACCTTGCACTGCTTCCAGGACGCGTCGTCCTGCATCTTGCCGTCCACCATCACGGCGCCCGAGCCATCGGGCAGCGCGTCCAGCACGCGCCTGGCCCAGACCACCTCGTCGGCCGGCGGGCTGAACACGTTCTTGGCGATTTCGATCTGGCTGGGGTGCAGCGACCAGGCGCCCACGCAGCCCATCAGGAAGGCATTGCGGAACTGGTCCTCGCAGGCCAGCGGGTCATCGATTGCACCGAAGGGACCGTAGAACGGCAGCGCGCCCACGCTGACACAGGCGTCCACCATGCGGCCTATAGTGTAGTGCCACAGGTCCTGTGCATGGGTGCCGCGTTCCGCATCAGGTTGGGCGGGGTCGGGGTCGTTGCGCACCAGGTAGCCCGGGTGGCCGCCGCCGATGCGGGTGGTTTTCATGCGTCGAGATGCGGCGAGATCCGCGGGACCCAGGCTCATTCCCTGGATGCGGGGACTGGCATTGGCAATCTCCTCGACATTGGCGACCCCCAGTGCAGTCTCGAGGATGCAGTGCAGCAGGATTGGTTTTTTCAGGCCCGCTCGCGCCTCCAGCTGGGCGATCAACTGGTCGGCGTAATGAATATCCCAGGGGCCCTGTACCTTGGGCAGCATGATCACGTCGATCTTGTCACCCACTTCGCTGATGATGCGGGTGAGGTCGTCCAGGAACCAGGGGCTGTCCAGGCTGTTAACCCGGGTCCACAACTGGGTGTCGCCAAAGTCGTTGTCCCGGGCGATGCTGATCAGGCCCTCGCGCGCGGCTTCCTTGTTGTCGATGGCAACCGCGTCTTCCATATTGCCGAGCAGGATATCCACCTTGCCGGCGATGGCCGGTGCTTTCTCTGCCATCTTCGGATTGCTGGGATCAAAGAAGTGGATCATGCGGGATGGGCGCACGGGGATATCGTGCAGCGGCGCGGGTGCGCCCAGGGCCAGCGGTTTGAAGAAATCTCTAGGGCTTCGCATTGTTGCCTCCGTTTGCCAGATTAAGAATGAGTTTTGTCAGCTGCGCCCAGCAGGTGTTCACGCAGCGCCTGGTGTTGCTCGAACAGCGACAGCGTAGCTGTCGCCAGCCGCTCCAGGACCCGCTGCTCACCGCCCAGGCGGCCGATGCCGTGGCTGCCGAACTCCTCCTGCAGGCGCTTGAGCAGCCACTGGGCGCGATACTGTCTGCGCCTTTGAAGTAAGCATTTACTGTCCCTTAAAACCTTCTCGTGCGCAGACAGGGCATCCGCCAGGGCCTCGATGCCGCTACCGGCCGTGGCGCTGGCGGCCAGCACTGGCACCTCCCAGTTGCCATCGGTATGAGCGCGGCCCAGGGCAGTGCCCAGCTCGGACAGTGTACGCCGCGCCACCGCTCCCATGTCCTCCTTGTTGACCACCAGCACATGCGGTACTTCCAGGATGCCCGCCTTGAGGAACTGGATGCTGTCGCCGGACCCCGGTTGTGCCACGAAGCAGGTGGTGTCGCACATGCGCGCAACATCGATCTCGCGCTGGCCGACGCCCACCGTTTCAATCATCACCACGTCAAAGGCGGCGAGCATCACCAGGCTCATGGGCCACACCTCGGCGCTGAGTCCGCCGAATTCGCCTCGGCAGGCAAGGGAGCGGATGAACACGCCATCGTCATCAGAGCTGGTTTTCATCCGCAACCTGTCGCCGAGCAGGGCGCCGCCGCTGACGGGACTGGACGGGTCTACCGCCAGTACGCCTACCCGCAGCCCGCGCTTGCGCCAGACTGAAATCAGTGCGGCGGTGAGGCTGGACTTGCCGGCGCCGGGAGGGCCGGTCATGCCGATCAGGTGGCCGTGCTCGTCCGCCATGTCCGCCTCCAGCAGTCGCAGCAGTTCCGCCGCCAGCTGTCGGGACTCGCTGCGCCGATCGTCCAGCAGGTTCAGCGCCCGGGCCAGGGCCGGCCGTTCCCGGCGACGAACCGCTGCCGCGAGCCCCGATGGGTCCGGCAAGGCCGCTGCTTGTGCCACAGCCCGGGCTACGCCAGCTCTTGCAGGCCGTTGTCGCGGCGGATGATATTCACGATGGTGGCCATAATGGCATTCATGTCCACGTCCTTGGGTGTAAACACCGCCTGCACGCCGTGAGCCTGGAGTTGCCGAGCGTCGTCTTCGGGAATAATGCCGCCGATGATAAGCGGCAGCTCGCTGGCGCCAATTTTCGCGAGTTCTGCCTGTATGTCCTCTACCAGCTCGAGATGGCTCCCCGACAGCACCGACAGACCTATCAGGTGAACACCTTCTTCCTGTGCGGCCCTGGCGATATGCGAGGGGGTGAGGCGAATACCTTCGTAGACGATCTCAAAACCGGCATCGCGGCCCTTTACCGCGATCTGCTCGGCGCCGTTGCTGTGGCCGTCGAGACCGGGCTTGCCGATCAGCAGGCGCAGTGGGCGGCCCAGCTCCTGGCTGGTCTGGCGCACTTTTGCCCGCACCTCGTCCATGGCGTCCGAGCCGGACTGCCCCGCCATGGCGATATCAATTCCCGTGGGGGCGCGGTACTCGCCGAATACTTCGCGCAAAACCTCGCTCCACTCACCGGTGGTGACGCCGGCGCGGGCGCAGGCGATCGAACTCGGCATGATATTGGCGCCGCTGACTGCCGCCGCGCGCAACTCCTCCAGGGCGGCCGCCACCACGGCCGCGTCGCGACCGGCGCGAAAGGCCTGCAGGGCCGCGATCTGGTCGCGCTCGGCCTGCACATCGACTTTCATGATGCCGGAGTCCGTGCCGGCGGTTAGGGGGGATTCCGCGGTTTCGCGATAGCAGTTCACTCCCACTATGCTGAGGTCACCGCTTTCGATGTCGCGCATCCTGCGGGTGTGGCTCTTGACCAGTTCGCGCTTGACGTAGCCGCTCTCGATCGCCTGCACCATGCCGCCCTGTTCCTCTATCCGCGCCATTTCCGCCTCGGCGCCCGCTACCAGTTCCCGCACCTTCGCCTCGATGACCGGCGAGCCGTCAAACAGGTCGCCGTATTCGAGCAGGTCGGTTTCCAGTGCCAGCACCTGCTGCATGCGCAGGGCCCACTGCTGGTCCCACGGACGGGGCAGCCCCAGCGCCTCGTTCCACGCGGGCAACTGGATCGCGCGGGCGCGGGCGTTCTTTGACAGCGTCACCGCAAGCATTTCCAGCACGATACGCTGCACATTGTTTTCCGGTTGTGACTCGGTCAGGCCGAGAGAATTAACCTGTACGCCGTAGCGGAAGCGCCGCTGTTTTTCATCGCTCACACCGTAGCGCTGCTCGGCGAGCTGGTTCCACATGGCGCCAAAAGCGCGCAGCTTGCAGGTCTCTTCGACAAACCGGATACCCGCATTGACGAAGAAGGAGATGCGACCCACCACCGCGGCGAAACGCTCCGCGGGTATCTGGCCGGAATCGCGCACCGCGTCGAGGATAGCGATGGCGGTGGACAGGGCGTAGGCCAGTTCCTGGGTGGGTGTGGCGCCGGCCTCCTGCAGGTGGTAGCTGCAGACGTTGGTGGGGTTCCAGCTGGGGATGTTCTCGACGGTGTACGCGATCAGGTCAGTGGTGAGGCGCACCGAGGGCCCTGGCGGAAAAATATAGGTGCCCCGCGACAGGTACTCCTTGAGGACATCGTTCTGGGTGGTGCCCTGCAGTTTCGAGGTATCCACGCCCTGGCGCTCCGCTACCGCAACGTACAGGGCTAACAGCCAGGGCGCGGTGGCATTGATGGTCATGGACGTGTTCATCTGGTCCAGCGGAATATCGTGGAACAGGGCTTCCATATCCCCGATGTGGCCGATGGGTACGCCCACCTTGCCCACCTCGCCCCGGGCCAGCGGATGGTCCGAGTCGTAGCCGGTCTGCGTGGGCAGGTCGAAAGCGACCGAGAGGCCGGTCTGGCCCTTGCTCAGGTTCATCCGGTAGAGTTCGTTGGAAGCTTTCGCGGAAGAGTGCCCCGAGTAGGTGCGCATCAGCCACGGTCGATCCCGTTTTACAGTGTCCTGGCTCACAGTCATATCCTCAGCCGGGGCGACGCCTGATCAGCAGGCGTCGCTCGATTTCGAAAATCTTGGCGGGAATCTTGTCCTTGCCAAGGTCGCGCTTGGCGTCTTCCTTGATGAACAGGTCTGCGCCGAATTGCTCCAGGGCCGCTGCGGCGGAAACATTCTTGACCCCGATCAGTTGCATGGTTACCACTGCGTAGTCGGCTGCCCCCGGGGCGTCCGCCACCGCCAGCACGCGGCTCAGCGCTGCCACTGTGTCCCCTGCGAAGGCGGGTTGGGTGTGGTAGCCCTCCGTAAAGCCCAGTTCCCACAGGGCGTGCTCACTGACGTCGCGGCTCGCCAGGCCATCCAGCCAGGCGAATACAAGGCCGCCGTAGACGATGGGTTCGCCGCTCATTTTGCCGGAAAGTCCGCTGGAAAAAACACGATCGAAGTGCAGGGGGTGGCTGTTGCCCACCATGTAGGTGAGCGCCATATGTTCCTCGGTAATAGTGCGACCGTTGGCATGCACGATGATATCGCCGGGGTTGAAATCCTCTGCGTAGGTGTTGGGCCCGGTGAGGCCCGGCGCAACGCAGCTGTCCACCAGTGGCAGTTCTACCGCCGGCGCGTCTTCGCCCGGAAAGGGCACTGTCACGCTGGGCGCCGGCGTGGTCGGCAGGCGGTCGCCGCGCCAGGCCACCATGATCTTGCGCTCGTATTGCAGTACCACCTGGTCATCCTGGTTGACTCCCACGGTGCGGATGCGGGCGATGCCCGGCTTGTCCGGACCCCGGTCCTTGCGCTCCAGTACCCTGGTAAACGCCCGCAGGGTATCCCCGGGGTACACCGGCCGTAAAAACTGTACCTGGTAATAGCCCAGGTTGGCGATGGCCTTCTCGGAGTCGTTCTGCACACCCAGGGACAAGGTGACATTGAACACCATCTGCGGGCTTGCCAGCAGGTCCCTGAAACCATTGGCAGTGGCGTACTGCAGATTCAGGTACAGCGGGTTGGTCTGCATGTAGGTGCGGGCGAACGCCAGCATATTGCCGCGCTCGAAGGTGAAACCCCGTGGATGCTCGAATACCTGGCCCGGTTCCAGTTCGTCCAGGTAGCGGCCGTACTGGGGGCGGCGGGTGCGAGTGAGATCTACCGGCACGTCGGCGGCGATCTCCGGCTGGGGCGACAGTTGCAGTGAAAGCGTCATGGCCGTTCTCCTCAGGCTGCGTTTTCTACCAGTGAACGGGTGACAACCTTGAGTGCGAGCGTTTCCTCCGCGCCTTCAAATATGGACAGCACCCGTGCGTCGACGAAATAGCGGCTGACCGGGGATTCCTCGGCGTAGCCCATGCCACCATGGATCTGCAGGGCTTCGCGAGTAACCCATTCGGCGGTTTTGCAGGTAAACAGCTTGGCGCCGCTGGCCTCCATATCGCCCTTGCCCTCGTCCATGAGGCGGGCGACGCCATAAGTGATCTGGCGGCAGGCGGCGAGGTGGGCGGCCATGCGCGCGAGTTTCACCCGGGTCAGCTGGTAGTCGCCGATGGCGTGGCTGAATACGACCCGCTCTTTCGAGTAGGAGATCGCTCGCTCGAAGGCCGCGCGCATCACACCCACGGCGCGTCCCGCGGTCTGGATGCGACCGCCGGCGAAACCGGCCATGGCGATGTAGAAGCCCTTGCCTTCGCCCTCTTCCCCCCCCAGCATGTGGTCGGCAGGCACAAAGAAATCGTCGAAAAACAACTCGTAGGAATGCATGCCGCGATAGCCGATGGTGGCGATTGCGCGGCCGGTGAGTTTGCCGCCGGTGTCGGGCGTCACCTCGAATTCATGGCCGTCGCTGCTGGGTTTTTCCACCAGGAACATCGACAGGCCGCGGTGACCCAGGCCGGGGTCGGGATTGGTGCGCGCCAGCACCATCAGCACACCGGCCTTGCCGCCGAAAGTACACCAGGTCTTGGCGCCGTTGAGCAGCCAGCCGCCCTCGGTGGGAGTGGCCTTGAGCTTTACCCCGGCCACGTCGGAGCCATAGTTGGGCTCGGTTACCGCGACGGCGCACAGCGGTTCACCCACGGCCAGTTGTGGGAGCCAGTGCTGCTTCTGTTCTTCGGTGCCACCCTTGAGCAGGGCCCGGGAGAGAATTTCGGGGCGGGTGATCAGGCTGCCCGCGGCGCCCAATGAACCGCGTGAGAGTTCTTCGGTCACCACGATCATGCCCATGGTGTCCTCCTTGTCATCTTCCTGCAGTCCGCCGTAGCTTTCGGGGATGGACAGGCCGAACACGCCCATTTCCTTCAGCGCCTCCAGGATGGCATCCGGAATGATGAGGTCCTGACGGTGCACATGTTCGGCCAGCGGCATTACCACGTCATCCGCAAATTTGTGGAATGTATCGCGCATCATGATGTAGCGCTCCGCCAGCAGGTCTGGCCCGAGGTCCGCACCGCGGTCGATGACATCCGCGCCGATGGCGGCAATACTGGCTGCGTTCAGCTGGCTGTTCAGGAACGGTGCATGTGCAGTGAGCACAGCTGAGATATCCGCGTCCGCGAGCTCAAAGTCCGCCAGCCTCGCCCGCAGGCGGGCACAGACCGCGGTGACCGCCTCGGCGCAAAACAGGCCGCAGAGCCGACTGGTGAAGTCGTCCTTGCAGTCCCTGGCGTGATCCAGCATGAAACGGGCGGCGCAGCACTCTGCCCAGCACAGGGACAATTCATATGAGACCAGCTGGAAGCCGTCCAGTTTGGCGTTGGAGAGCTTGCCGTTGTCGACCGTTTTTACTTTCAGCGCGCTCAGTGCGCGGTCGATGAGGCCGGTGGTGCTGTCGAGTACGGCCGCTGCCGGGTCAAGTAATTGCCCGCCTTTGGGGGAGACGTCAGTCATTCTGCTTCCTGCCTTTGTGATGAATAGGGGTGATGGCAAGCGCTAATGGGGATCGGGCATCGCCGGATCCGCTTGCGAGATAGAGCCAGACATTTTATCCCCCACAGCGAGGGCATACAACTGCAGTTGCGGGGAGTTGCCTGCGCAGCACCGGTTTCTGTATGCTGGCCACCCTGTGATTTCCCCCAGTACACCGCTGCGTTTTTCACCGCAAAGGAGCACATGATGACCATCAGACCCCGCCGTTCCCTTCTTTACATGCCCGGTTCCAACGCGCGCGCCCTGGACAAGGCCCGGTCACTGCCCGCGGACGGCCTGATACTCGACCTTGAAGATGCGGTGGCACCGGATGCCAAGGAACTGGCGCGGGAGCAGATCGTCGCCGCCCTCGCTGAAGGCGGCTATGGCCATCGCGAGTTACTGGTTCGCATCAATGCGCTGTCGACGCCCTGGGGCGCGGATGATCTGCGGGCAATGGCGGCAGCGAGCGTGGCTCCCCACGCACTGTTGATTCCCAAGGTGTCCACCGCCGCTGACGTGCTGGAGGCGATTGGCGCCTTCGAGGCCGCGGGTGGTTCACCGGATGTGGATTTCTGGCTGATGATAGAAACCCCGCTGTGCATTCTCAACATCAGTGAGGTCACCGCCGCTCACCCGCGCCTGAAGGGCATTGTGATGGGTACCTCGGACCTTTCCAAGGACACCAGGGTGCGCCACACCCCGGACCGGCTGGGATTCATGGCCGCCCTCAACCTCAGCGTCTATGCCGCCCGAGCCCACGGCCTGGAAGTCATCGATGGCGTGCACCTCGACCTGGATGACGATGCCGGTTTGCAGGCATCCTGTGTGCAGGGCAGGGAGCTGGGTTTTGACGGCAAGAGCCTGATCCATCCGAAGCAACTGGAAGCGACCAATGCCGCATTCGCGCCGGACGAGGCCGAGCTCGCGCAGGCCCGGGCGATAATCGAATGCTGGCAGCAGGCCGAAGCCGACGGCAAGGGCGTGGTCGTGCTCAACGGCCGCCTGGTGGAGAACCTGCATGTGGAGGAGGCGAAGCGTGTGCTGGAACTCGGGGAGGCCATCGCCGCGCTGGCTTCGCGATAGCATTGCAGCGCCGGGCTTGATCCCGGCCGGAGCGGGGTGGACCACGGTGCTTTCCGCACCGGTGCGCTTCGCTTGCCAACTGTTTCAACCCAAACATTGATCCAGTCGCTACAAACGCGGGTCCGCTCACGTTAGTGTCACCGTGTTGAAGTTCGGCCCGGAGGCCCCATGGAAAAACTGAGTTCCCAGGATGCGGGCTTTCTCAAGATAGAGTCCGCGCACTGCCCGTTTCACGTTGCCGGGCTCTTGATCCTCAGGCCACCGGCAAACGCTCCCCGGAATTACCTGCGGCGACTGGCGCAGAAGTGTGGTCGGCTGAATGAACTGTGGCCACTGTTCAACAAAAAACTTCGCGACCCCCAGAATCTGGCTGACGCCGCCTGGATTCCGGCTGATGACTATCACCCGGAACGGCACGTATTCCACTACAGCCTTCCGCAACCGGGTCGCATGGAGGATCTGCTGGCGCTTGTCACCCGCGCCCACGAGCGGCCCATGGACAGGTCGCGCCCCCTTTGGGAAGTGCACGTCATCGAGGGTCTGGACCGCGGCAAGTTTGCGCTTTACTGCAAGGTTCACCACGCGCTGGTAGACGGTGTCGGGGCGATGAAGATGATCCAGTCCCTGCTCAATACCTCCGCCAGCAAGAAACTGGACCTGGACGAGGTCCACCCCGAGATCGAAAAACACCAGGGTCACCACACCCTGTTCGAGGCTCTGGGAGACCTGACCAGGGGTTTTCAGAAGCAGTACAAGGCCCTGCCTGAAGTCTCCCGCCTGCTGGCGCATATGGGATACGACGCCTTGCAGGGAAAAAAAGACGCCATGCGCCTTCCCTTCACGTCGCCGCGTACCATTTTCAATACCCAACTGGACTCGAGGCGCGCAATCGTTCTCTGCGATCTTCCGCTCAACGGAGTCCGCGCAATAGCGCGCCAGGCGGGAGGCTCGATCAATGACGTGCTGGTCGCTGTGTGCGGCGGCGCTATCCGGCACTACCTGCAGGCCCAGAAAGCCCTGCCCAGGAAGTCCCTGGTGGCTGGCATGCCGGTGTCACTCAAGGCGGCGGCCGACGAGTCGGGTAACAAATTGAGCTATATCATGAGCCCGTTTTTTACCGACGAGGCCGATGACCTGCGTCGGCTGCGGCGGGTGATCAAGGTAACCCGGGCGGCCAAGGCCGAACTGGGCCATATGTCCAGCACCGCCGCGCAGGATTACTACGCCCTGATCATGGCGCCGACCATACTGCTGACCGTAACCGGGAATGCCACCCGGGTGCCGCCGGCCACCAACGCAATAATGTCCAATGTGCCGGGGTCGAAGGAAAAGCTCTATCTCGAAGGCGCGGAGCTGGAGTACCTGTACCCCCTGTCAATCGTCACCGATGGTATGGGCCTCAATATCACCGTGGTCAGCCACGTGAACAAATTGTGTATTGCGATAGTCAGTTGCCCCACCGAGTTGCCCGGGGTCGAGGGGCTGGGCAAGTTGATGAAGCAGAGCTATCGCGAGCTGCAGGCTGCAGTGCGCGAACAGTAGCTCAGCCCGGGTTTTTGGCTGTGGGGTTGGCGACGCCGTCCTGCACCAGCCAGCGCAGCTGCGCGGCACCCCGGCCGGGTGCCAGCAGATTCGCCACCACCGGCAGCAGTGTTTGCAGGGCGCTGTCGGTCTGCCAGGGTGGATTCACAATAGCCATGCCGGAACCGTACATGCCGCCGCTTTCGTCGATCTCTTTGACCAGAAGCTCGCTGAGCAGGATATTGTGCAGGCCGCTGTTTGCCAGCGCCTTGACCAGTTCGTTGTGCCTGGCGGCGGGAAGCAGCGGGTACCAGATGGCGTAGATCGCGTTGCCCCAGCGTTTGTGCGCGGCCACCACCAGCGCGACAAGGTCCCGATATTCGTTTTTTAGTTCGTAGCTCGGGTCCAGCAGTACCAGCCCGCGCCTGATCGGTGGCGGTACCAGGGCCACCAGGCCTTCGTAACAGTCCCGGTTGTGCACACTGATCCGTGTATCTGACCTGAAGTTTTTCTTCAGTGCCTGCTGTGCCTGCGGGTGCAGCTCGAGTAGCAGCGCCCTGTCCTGTGGTCGCAACCATTGCCTTGCGAGTTCCGGTGAGCCGGGGTAGTGGCGCAGGACACCGCTGTTATTCAGGCTGGCAACGCCGGCGAGATAGGCGCTGAGGCTGTGCAGATCTGTCGCCTCAAAGCGCCGCCACAGCTTGCCTATGCCCCCGGCGAACTCCGCTGTGGTTTGCGCCTGCGCGCTGGCCAGGTCGTGGATGCCCGCGCCCGCGTGACAATCCACGTAGCAAAAGGGTTTTTCCTTTTTCAGCAGGGACTCGAACAGCACGCGCAGGCACAGGTGTTTGTGGACGTCGGCAAAATTGCCGGCATGGTATTCGTGCTGGTAACTCAGCATGGGTGTATCGCTCTATCCTGAATCTTCTGGTGATTCCTGCGCCGCGGCAGCTTCGATCTTACCAGCGCGCCAGCGCCCGGGCAGGATCGCTGCGCTTTACGGCTGTTTCAGGGCCAGGTCCTTCATCCCCTGCGCCGCATCGATCACCGGTGCGTAGCCGAGTTCCTTCCTCGCCCTGTCATCCACCAGGACACAGTTGCGCGACATCACCATGGCGGCGTGCCGCGTCAGCGGCGGCGTGCCTTTCAGGTTGAAGGTCCGCCAGGTCCATTCACAGCATGCGCCCAAGCGGTCCGCCACGGGGCGCGGGATACTGCGCGCGGGCAGTACGATCCCTTTTGACGCGGCCATGCCCGTTATCATGTCTTTAATGGTGCGAGCGCCATCGTCCAGCACAAAATAGGCCTCTCCGGATTTACCTGCGCTCAGGGCGAGAGAGATGGCGTGTACCAGGTTGTCTATGTGGGTGGATGAGGTGAGTGCGCGCCCGTGATCCACCCAGGCCCAGCCGCCACTGGCATTCATGGTTTCGATTGCCGGTAGCAATGTGGTGTCGCCCGGGCCCCAGATGAACCGTGGACGCAACACAATGGTGCAGAACTCCTCAGTACCCGCCGCGCGCACCAACTGTTCAGCCTGGGCCTTGGTTGCGCAATAGGGGTAGGGTGAGTTGGGCGCCAGCGGATAGCTTTCGTCGGCCTCGAAAATGTCCTGGCCGCTGACGATCGCCGCCTCGGTGCCGATATGGATAAAGCGCTTGATGCCGGCACCGCGGGCCGCCGCGAGCAGCCTCCGGGTGCCCTCTACATTGGCCTTGTACCAGGCCTCCCGGGGGCCCCAGGCTTCCACGAATGCCGCGCAATGCAACACCAGGTCCGCATCGCCGATGTGGTCGGCGCTCAGCGATTCCAGGTCACAACGTACCGGCTCCGCGCCCATTTCACGAATACGCCGGTCCGAGCTGTCGCGGCGGGACATGGCGCGTACCGTGTGCCCGTGGGCGATGAGGTCACGGGTAGCGGCGCCCCCGACAAAGCCGGATGCGCCGGTTACGAAAATCTTCATGGAGCGTGGGTTTCCGAGTGGGTGAGTTCGGCCGGAAGCTTAGCATGCCGACCGTGATTTCGCCGCCCAATCCGGTGTCGGCAGCTGCGCGCACCGATGCGGGTCACGTTGTTCATAGATGGTGCATGCTCTCACTGCAGCGCGCCCTTATACCTAACTGATCCATTTGAAAAAAAAGCATAAGTGTTTGAATGACAATAAAAATATTCATGATGGCATGGCTTTTGTAGAGCATTAGGCAGCTTTTCTTCACACACAGCTCCTCCCACTGGGCAATGGCGTCCGTGCAGTCAGGCTGATGCCGGGCAGAGCGTGAGGTTTTCCTGTGTGTTCATGTAACAAATTCGATAAGGGCGATAGATGTTCCACCACCGAGTAGTACCGCTGCCTTCTTTGCGCCGCCTTGCCGGCCCTGCGCTCGTTGTGCTCCTTGCCAATATCCTGCCCGTTAATGTCTTTGCCGCGGTACCGGTAGGCGAGCCGGAGAAAGACGAACTCACGTTCGGTTTTATCAAACTGACCGACATGGCGCCCCTTGCTGTTGCCTACGAGCAGGGCTTTTTCGAGGATGAGGGCCTGTATGTCACGCTGCAAGCACAGGCCAACTGGAAAGTGCTGCTGGATGGCGTGATAGACGGCCAGCTTGACGGCGCCCACATGCTGGCCGGCCAGCCCCTGGCGGCTACCATCGGCTTCGGTACCAAAGCGCATATCGTCACACCCTTTTCCATGGACCTGAACGGCAACGGCATCACCCTGTCCACGGCCGTGTGGCAGGAGATGAAACCCAATCTGCCCAAGAGAGCTGACGGCAAGCCGGTGCATCCCATCAAGGCGGACTACCTGAAGCCGGTCGTCGACAAATATCGGGAGCAGGGTAAGGCCTTCAGGATGGGTATGGTATTCCCGGTTTCCACGCACAATTATGAGTTGCGCTACTGGCTGGCTGCCGGTGGCATCCACCCGGGATTCTACGCTCCTGAGAAAGGCGATACCTCCGGCCAGCTCAATGCGGACGCGCTGCTGTCGGTAACGCCGCCACCCCAGATGCCCGCCACCCTCGAGGCAGGCACCATCAATGGCTACTGCGTGGGCGAGCCCTGGAACCAGCAGGCGGTGCTCAAGGGAATCGGTGTGCCGGTTATCACCGATTACGAGATATGGAAGAACAACCCCGAGAAAGTCTTCGGGATGACCAGTGAGTTCACCGAGAAATACCCGAACACCACGGTGCGAATCGTCAAGGCCTTGCTGCGTGCCGCGCGCTGGCTTGATGAGAACAACAACGCCAATCGCCCCGAGGCGGTGGAGATATTGTCGCGTTCCGAATACGTTGGCGCCGATTACGAGGTCATTGCCAACTCCATGACGGGCACTTTCGAATACGAAAGAGGCGACAAGCGTGAGGTGCCCGACTTCAACGTGTTCTTTCGCTATTTCGCAACCTACCCCTACTACTCGGACGCGGTCTGGTACCTGACCCAGATGCGGCGCTGGGGCCAGATCGCCCAGCCGCAATCAGATGAGTGGTACTTCGACGTGGCCAGGAGCGTATACCGCCCGGATATCTACCAGCGTGCCGCCGAGGCCCTGATCGGGGAGGGCGTGATGAAAGCCAGCGATTTTCCGGACTTTGGCAGCGAGACAGGGTTTCGCCCGCCACAGACAGGGTTTATCGACGGACTTACCTATGACGGTACCAAACCCAACAACTACCTGGAGCAGTTTCCCATCGGCCTGAAGGGCGATGAGACGATTTAGATGATCCCAACAGGAACCCAAACGATGTCCGACACGCTGGTAGCGGCCAAACCTGATATGCGGTTTGAACAGATGATGGAGAAGTTGAAGCCGGCGCGCGTGGCGCAGGTGCTGGTGCTTCCGGCCATCGGAATTCTGCTTTTTGGTCTGCTCTGGCAGTTCTCGGCCAGCCGCATAGAGACTTCACTGGGCGAGTTCCCGGGGCCTGTGCAGGTCTGGGAACAACTGCGCGGGCTGGGGCAGGAGCATGTGAAGGCGCGGGAAAAGGCGGCCGCGTTTTACCAGCGCCAGGAAGATCGCAACGCGAAGAAACTGGCCGCTGACCCGGAAGCGACCGTGAAATGGCGCAAGTATACCGGTAAGCCAACATTCATCGACCAGGTGTTCACCAGCCTCCTGACCGTGACCGTGGGCTTTCTGATCGCGAACCTGTTCGCGATACCCATTGGCATCCTGTGTGGGCTCAGCAGCGGCGTCTACAAGGCTGTGAACCCGCTGATACAGTTGTTCAAGCCGGTATCGCCCCTGGCCTGGCTACCGTTGGTCACCATGGTGGTGAGCGCCACCTACAGCGTCGAGGACCCCCTGTTTGACAAGGCCTTTCTCAATTCAGCGATAACGGTGGCCCTGTGCTGCCTGTGGCCCACCCTTATCAATACTACCGTCGGCGTGGCGAGTATCGACCGCGACCTGGTGAACGTGAGCCGGGTGATGGCGCTGTCGCCGCTGGTGCACGTTCGCAAAATCGTGATTCCCGCCGCTATCCCGATGATTTTTACCGGCCTGCGCCTGTCCCTGGCCACCGGCTGGATGGTGTTGATCGCGGCGGAAATGCTGGCCCAGAACCCGGGTCTTGGCAAGTTCGTGTGGGACGAGTTCCAGAATGGCAGCTCCGATTCCCTGGGCAGGATCATGGTGGCGGTGCTGGTCATCGGGCTGGTCGGATTCATGTTGGACAAACTCATGCTGACTCTGCAGAGAAAGGTGAGTTGGGACAAACAAGCGGTCTTGCGTTGAGAGAGGGAGCGGCAGTATGAGCATGACATATCTGGATATCACCGGAGTGGGTATCGAATTCGATACCAATGGCAGCAAATTTCGCGCCCTCCAGAACGTGAATCTGAAGATGGACAAGGGCGAGTTTATTTCCCTGATCGGGCATTCGGGCTGCGGTAAGTCCACTGTCCTCAATATCGTGGCGGGGCTTTACCAGGCGACCGAAGGCGGCGTGGTGCTGGAGGGCAGGGAGGTCACGGAACCGGGCCCCGACCGCGCAGTGGTGTTTCAGAATCACTCGCTTATGCCCTGGCTCAGCGTCTATGAAAACGTGGCGCTGGCGGTCAACCAGGTCTTTCGCCGCAGCAAGACCCGGGCGGAGCGCCGGGATTGGGTAGAGCACAACCTGCGGCTGGTGAATATGGAACACGCCCTGGACAAGCTGCCGGGAGAAATTTCCGGCGGCATGAAGCAGCGAGTGGGCATAGCCCGCTGCCTGGCGATGCAACCCAGGGTGCTGTTGATGGACGAGCCGTTTGGCGCACTCGACGCGCTTACCCGGGCGCAACTGCAGGACTCCCTGATGAAAATCCAGGCGGAACTGGGTAACACGGTAATGATGATTACTCATGATGTGGACGAAGCGGTGCTGCTGTCGGATCGCATCGTAATGATGAGCAACGGCCCCGCCGCCACCATAGGCGAAATTCTGCCCGTCACCCTCGAGCGGCCCAGGGACAGGTTGGCCTTGGCGGAGGATCCGCGATTTGTACATCTGCGGCAGCAGGTTCTGGAGTTCCTGTACGCCAAGCAGGCGCCCGCGCAGCCCGCCCGCGACAGTACCGGAGTTTGTGAGAGCCTGGCTGGCGGCGAGAAGTTGGATAGCGCCCCCAGGCTGGTGTCGGCAACCGGCAATGAAGCACCGGTCAAGGCTGGCGAGCCCGGCGATAGCGGCAGCGAGGCTGCGTAGCGTGTGCCTCGTGGAACTGGCAGTGACACGCTCAACCGGCGTGGCGACAGAACTATGCAGATAGCCGCAGATCACTGCGGTAATCGCCAGCGCCTGGTCATTGTCGGCGCCGGTATGGCCGCTGCCTACCTGCTGCAGGAACTCGGCGGGGCCTGCGCGGACCTGGATATCACTGTGATCGGGGAAGAGAGCGATACCTGTTACAACCGGGTGTTGTTATCGAATGTGCTGGCGGGAGAGCGCACGGAGGCAGACCTGCGAATGCTGGAAGCTTCGGCGGAGCGGGAGCTGGTGAACTTTCTGCCGGGAACCCGCGTGGATTCGGTCGATCTCGAGAGACGCAGTCTGGTTACAGACCGGGGCCAGGTGCTGCACTGGGACAGGTTGGTATTCGCCACCGGTGCCAGCGTGGCCCGCCCCTGTTTGCCGAATGGCAACGTGCGCGGCGTGGAACAATTTCGCACCCTGGCCGATGCCAGTCATCTGCGGCGACTGGCAGCTGAAGGCGACCCCGCAATTGTAGTGGGTGGCGGCCTGCTGGGCCTGGAAGCCGCCCACGGTCTGAATACCCTGGGGTTTTCCACGACCGTCGTGCACCGCCAATCCTGGTTGATGAACCGGCAGCTGGATGACCAGGGCGCAAGCCAGTTGCAGATCGATCTGCAGCGCAACGGAATCCGCTTTCGCCTCGGGGAGTCGGTCGCGGCGCTGGAGACCGACGGTGAAATGCTGACCGGTGTCGAATTGCAAGGTGGTGAAACCCTGCCCTGCAAACTGCTGCTGTTTGCCACGGGTATCAAGCCCAATGCGGACCTTGCGGGAGCGGCCGGCCTGGCGGTGGACCGCGGCATCCTGATCGATGGCCGGATGCGAACCTCGACGCAGGGGGTGTACGCCCTCGGGGAGTGTTCGCAGATAGGCCGGGAGTGCTTCGGCCTGGTGGCGCCCATCCGGGAGCAGGCCAGGGTACTGGCCCGTGAACTGCTGGGAACCGCTGTGGCGCCATTCAGTCCCGGGCGCTGGCCCACGCAGTTGAAAATATCCGGCATAGAAATTTTCAGTGCCGGAGACCTCGATCTGGGCGGCGAGCACCTGGTCCTGCGGGACGAGAGTGCCGGTGTCTACCGCCGCCTGGTCTTGCGGGAGGGGCGTCTGGTCAGCGCCATACTGGTGGGCGACAAACGCGGGGGCGGCTGGTACAGCGAGCTGATCAGCAGCGGTACCGATATTTCCGGTTTCAGGTCTGGCCTCGTGTTTGGTCGGGAAGTGAGTGAGGCCCTGCAGCAGAGTGCGCGGGCCGCGTAAAGGCAATGGGAAGTCAGCATGAGTAAACGCAGGATTGTAGTGGTGGGTAACGGCATGGTGGGTCATCACTTTGTCGAAAGCCTGGTCAAGGCCGGTGGTGAAAATGCCATCACTGTCCTCGGTGAGGAGCCCCGTCCCGCCTACGACAGGGTACACCTGTCCGACGTTTTCGCCGGACGGGCGCCGGCGGACCTGGCCCTGGCGACGCGGGAGACCTACCGCAACTGGGACGTCGAAGCGTCTTTTGGCGATCCCGTGGTAAAGATCGAGCGCGCATCGAAGCGGGTTGTCACGGAAACCGGGCGCGTCTTCGAGTACGACAAATTAGTGCTGGCCACGGGCTCCTACCCCTTCGTTCCACCAGTATCGGGGGCGGATAACGAACGTTGTCTCACCTACCGCACTATCGACGACCTCGGTGAAATCAAAGCCAAGGCCAGCGGTAGCCGGGTGGGCGTTGTGGTGGGTGGGGGCTTGCTGGGTCTGGAGTGCGGCAATGCCCTGCGCAATCTCGGGCTCGAAACCCACGTGGTGGAGTTCGCCCCTGGCCTGATGGGCGTGCAGCTCGACGATGGTGGTTCCGCCATGTTGCGGCGCAAGATCGAAGCCCTGGGAGTGCAGGTGCACACCGGCAAGAATACGAAAAAAATCAGCGCGGGAAAGGTTTCCGCCCTGCAAATGGAATTCGCGGACGGCAGTCATCTCGATACCGATATGATCGTGTTCTCGGCAGGCATTCGCCCCCGCGACAACCTGGCGCGTGATGCCGAACTCGCGGTAGGCGAGCGCGGTGGCATCGTGATCGACTACAAGTGCAAGACCACTGACACCGACATCTATGCCATCGGTGAGTGCGCACTGTTCGGCGGGCGCATTTACGGCCTGGTGGCACCCGGGTACCGGATGGCCGAGGCGGTGGCGGCACAATTGGGCGGTAAAGACGCCCAGTTCGTCGGCGCGGACATGAGCACCAAACTAAAATTGCTCGGCGTGGACGTGGGCTCTATCGGCGATGCCCACGGCCGCACCGAGGGCTCCATGTCCTTTGTTTTCAGCGATGGCCGCCAGGATTGCTACAAACGCATCGTGACTAGCGCCGATGGCAAACAACTGCTGGGTGCGGTGCTGGTGGGAGACTGCGATGACTACGACACGCTGCTGCAATACCACCTGAATGACATCGAGTTGCCAGCTGACCCGCAGAGCCTGATTGTTCCGCACCTTGGAGACAGGCCGTTACTGGGGGTCGGCGCCCTGCCCGCCACCGCGACCATTTGTTCCTGCCACAATGTCACCAAGGGAGATGTGGTGTCAGCGCTGGACGCGGGTTGCTGCTCCCTGGGTGACGTCAAGGGAGCGACCAGCGCGAGTACTGGCTGTGGCGGATGCGCCGCCATGCTCAAGAATCTGGTTGAGGACGAACTCGCCGCTCGCGGGGTGACCGTAGACAAGAGTATCTGCGAGCATTTTCACTACACCAGGCAGGAGCTGTATCACCTGGCCCGGATCGGTGAGATAAAAAGTTTCGACGCCCTGTTGGCGGAGCACGGCAGCGGTCGCGGCTGCGATATCTGCAAGCCGACCATCGCATCCATCATGGCCTCCCTGTGGAACGAGCATGTATTGGACCGCGGAATCGTCGGGTTGCAGGACACGAACGATGCGTTCATGGCCAATATGCAGAAGGACGGCACTTACTCGGTGGTACCCCGGGTTGCAGGGGGTGAAATCACGGCCGAGAAACTGATCACGCTGGGGGAGGTGGCCAAAAAATACAATCTGTACACCAAGATCACCGGCGGCCAGCGGGTTGACCTGTTCGGCGCCCGTCTCAACGAATTGCCGGAGATCTGGGAGGAACTGGTGCAGGCGGGTTTTGAAACCGGTCACGCCTATGGCAAGGCCCTGCGCACCGTGAAGTCCTGCGTGGGCAGCACCTGGTGTCGATATGGCGTGCAGGACAGCGTAAGTATGGCGATCCGGATCGAGAATCGTTACAAGGGCTTGCGGGCGCCACACAAATTGAAGTCGGCTGTGTCGGGTTGTACCCGTGAGTGCGCCGAAGCCCAGTCCAAGGATTTTGGAGTGATCGCCACCGAGAACGGCTGGAACCTGTACCTCTGCGGCAACGGCGGCATGCGACCGCGGCACGCGGACCTGTTCGCCACCGACCTGGATGACGAGACCCTGATTCGCTATATCGACCGCTTCTTGATGTTCTATATTCGCACCGCGGACAGGTTGCAGCGCACCTCTGTCTGGATGGACAGTCTGGAAGGCGGGATAGATTACCTGCGCGAGGTGGTGATCAACGATTCACTGGGTATCTGCGCGGAACTCGAGGCGCAAATGGCGCATGTCATCGGCCGCTACGAGTGTGAGTGGCGGGTCACCCTGGCCGACCCGGAAAAGCTGAAGCGCTTCCGTCACTTTGTCAATTCGGATGAGCCGGATAGCGGCGTGGTATTTGTGAACGAGCGGGAGCAGATTCGTCCAGCGAGGGCGGAAGAGCGTTTGCGGCTCGTTCCAGTTGACAAAAAAGCGGGGTAGGAAAATGACGGCAGTAGAGAAACACGCCTGGGAAATGATATGTCAGCGTTCGGATCTTGTAGACGGCTCCGGTGTTTGCGCGTTGCTGGGAAACAAGCAGGTGGCCCTGTTCTATCTTCCCGGGGAAGAGCCCCCGCTATATGCCCTGGGCAACCGGGACCCCATCGGCAAGGCCAATGTGCTGTCGCGCGGCATAATCGGCGATATCAATGGCGAACTGGTGGTCGCCTCGCCGCTCTACAAGCAGCACTTCAGCCTGCGGACCGGCGTCTGCCTGGAGCAGGAGGAGGTGAGCGTGGAGGTCTACGATGTCCGCCTCGAGGGTGACAGTGTGCTGATCGGGCGCCGATGAGCAGTTGCCAGACCACCTGCCCGTACTGCGGTGTCGGCTGCGGTGTCACCGCCGAGGTCAAAGATAACAAGGTAATAGCGATCAGCGGGGATGCGAGCCACCCGGCCAATGCGGGGAAGCTCTGTGTAAAAGGCTCTACCCTTGCCCAGACCCTCGGCCCCGAGGGGCGGTTGCGGACCCCGGTTCACAAGGGCGCCCGAATCGACTGGGACGAGGCCCTGCAACTCGTCGCAACCAGGATCGCCGACGTGCGCGCGAAATACGGGCCGGAAGCGATTGCTTTTTACCTGTCCGGACAGCTGCTGACGGAGGACTACTACGTCGCCAACAAGCTGATGAAAGGGTTCCTGGGCAGTGCCAATGTCGACACCAATTCACGGTTGTGCATGTCCTCGGCCGTTGCCGGATACCAGCGGGCATTTGGTGCCGATTACGTTCCCTGCACCTACGCGGACCTGGAGACCTGCGACCTTCTGGTTCTGGTGGGCTCCAATGCGGCCTGGACCCATCCTGTCCTGTACCAGCGCATTGCCGAGTCTCGCAGAGCTAATCCCCACAAACGAATTGTCGTTATCGATCCGCGGCGTACGGCCAGTTGCGATATTGCCGACCTCCATCTCCAGATCGCGCCGGGCAGCGACGGCTTCCTGTTTGCGGGGCTGTTGCATTACCTCGACCAGAACAAGCTGTTGGACGCCGCTTACGTCGAAGCGCACACCGAGGGCCTCGAAGAGGCGCTGGCGATTGCCGCGTCCCACACCCCGGCGCGCGTCGCAACCCGGACCGGGCTCGCCCCGGAGCAACTGGCCCAGTTCTACCAGTTGTTTGGCGCCACGGAAAAAACGGTTACTTTCTATTCCCAGGGCATCAACCAGTCAAGCACCGGCACTGACAAGTGCAACGCCATAATAAACTGCCACCTGGTGACCGGTCGCCTGGGCACACCCGGCATGGGGCCGTTCTCCATTACCGGTCAACCCAATGCCATGGGAGGGCGTGAGGTGGGCGGGTTGGCCAATCAGCTGGCGGCGCACATGGATTTTCGCGCCGAACATGTCGAACTGGTCGAGCAGTTCTGGCAGGCGCCGGCGATGGCGCGGGCGCCCGGCCTGAAGGCGGTGGACATGTTCCAGGCCGCCGCGGAGGGGAAAATTCGCTTCCTCTGGATAATGGCGACCAACCCCGCGGTGAGTCTGCCCGACAGCGCCATGGTGCGACGCGCGTTGTCCAGATGCGATTTTGTGGTGGTGTCGGATTGCGTTTCCGATACCGATACCGCCGCCTGCGCAGACCTGCTTTTACCTGCGCAGGGATGGAGCGAGAAAGATGGCACGGTTACCAACTCCGAACGCTGTATCTCGCGCCAGCGCAAACTGGTGGATCCTCTGGCTGAGGCGAAACCCGACTGGTGGATAGTGACGGAGGTGGCCCGGCGGCTGGGGTTTGGCCGGGCTTTCGATTACCAGCATCCAGGCCAGATATTCACGGAGCATGCGCGCCTGTCGGGTCACGGGAATGACGGCAGCCGCGATTTCGATATCAGCGCGCTGGGTGACCTCGATACCCAGGCCTACGACCAAATGCTGCCCGGCTACTGGCCGCGCCCCAAAACACCGCTGACCGATGCGCCCATAGCGGATGGGCACTTTTTCACCCCTTCGGGCCGGGCGCGATTCATTGCCGCCCAACCCGCCATGCCTGATCAGGATGCGAGTGCGCAGCTGAAACTCAATACTGGCAGGCTGCGTGATCAATGGCATAGCATGACCCGCACCGGGCGCGTGGCGAAACTGATGCGGCACCGGGACTTTTTCAGCATCTCCCTCAATGGAAGGGATGCCCATGAGCGACAGCTGTGCGAGGGCGACCTGGTTGAGGTCTGCAATGAACTCGGCCGCATACGGGGGCTCGTCCGGTTGGAAGGCGATCTGCCACCGGGGCAGGTTTTCAGCCCGATACACTGGAGCGGTCAGTTCTCGGGGTCCGGCTGTGTCAGCGACCTGATGGCTGCGACGACGGACCCGGTGTCGGGACAGCCGCAGAGCAAATTCGCCAGGGTTTCCGCCAAACCCGCTCCCACTTCCTGCTGGGGACTGCTATTGACTCGTGAACCACCGGACTTGCCGGCTCTGGGCTACTGGTCCAGGGTTGTCGTGGCCGGCGGTTACCTGACGCTGTTTGCCGGGGAGATATTCACGCCACCTCGCGAACTGTACAAGACCTTGCTGCAGTCAGTGCAGCGCGACGGATTGCGGTGCAGCAGCTACCAGGATGAGACCCAGGACGACTTCCGGGAGGTGGCGCTCGACGGTGGCGAGGTTCGCCACGCCCTGTTCCTGCACCGCAATCGGGGCAGGTTGCCTGCAACCGACTGGATGGCAGGTTTGCTGACTGCCGACAGACCCGCGGGGTCGGTTGCGCTGCTGGCGGGCCTTGACGCCGGCGTGGCGGACAAGGGGCGTTTGATTTGCACTTGTCTTGAGATTGGCGAGCGCCAGATAGAGCAGGCCATCGTGGCCGGTGCCTGTGATGTGGATGCGCTGGGCCAGCAGCTGGGTTGCGGTACTGAATGTGGATCGTGTGTGCCTGAACTCAGGCGGCTTTTGCTTGCAACCGGTAAAAAGAAGGTGGCCTGAGCCACCTGGTTTCAGGGAGGTGAATGGCACATTGGGGGTGCCTGTCACCGCGGGCTGCCAGTCGTTATGACGAGCAGCGCGAGGGCTTATGCGCTTACCCTAGTCCTGCTGGATCTCGGTTCGCGAGCCGCCATCAAAGCAGGTGTTGTCGCCATTGTCCGGGCAAATGACCACGTATGTGGTGCGTTTGCCACAGCCTTCGACACCCACGTTATAGACCGCGCGCTGCGGTCCGGAGAGGGCGAAAGCGCGAACCACGGGCTGCATGGTGTTGCTCGATAGCAGTGAGGCTGTCGCGCTGGGACAATCCATCTCGAATGCGCCACGACGTTGTGCCTCGGAGATCGCCTCGGGTTCCATTTGCTGCAGGTATTGGGCTGAGGATGTACAGCCGGCAAGTACCAGTGGCAGAGTGATAAAGGTCAAGTTTCTGCGAAAAGACATCAGCGGTCTCCTTACGATATAGAAGTGTTGGACATCGATGGAACGGGGAAATATTAGTCTCGTTGATGTCGTCGTACAAGCGTGTTTCGCCGCTGTTGCACCGGCCATACTGGGCCGCGTATCGTATCGGTTCAGGAGCAAGGGCAACGCCACAACAGTTTTCGCATGGCTAGCGGCTCTTTCCTTTTGCTACTGATTATCATTTCCCGATCCGTGTCAGGGTGCCGGTTCCTCATAGATTACGTAGATTTTGCGGGTGGCCTCCAGCACTTCCCATTCCCCTGCGAAGCCGGCCGGCACACAGACCTTGTCCCCCGGTCCCAGTTCCATTTCGTTGCCGTCCAGGTCGCGGATGATGGACCTGCCCGAGAGTATGTGAAAGTACTCATCCTCGGTGTAGTTGACCCTCCAGCAGCCCGGCTCCGCCCCCCACTCACCGGCGAAGAAGCAGTTGTTCGCCTGAAAGTGCAGGGTGTTGTGCTGCTCCGGTTGCCCTTTGACCAGCCGTTCACGGGGCGTGGGGTAGTGCTCGGTAACGGCCGGGCTGGCGGCAAAATTTACGAGGTCGGCCAGTGTTTTACTCATGAGGGACTCCTGCTGTTCGAGACTGTTCGCAGCGACCTATGGTGAACAGGTCGCCGGGGCTCAGCCATAACCCCAAAGGGTAATGGCTGTGAGTCGCAGGGCATGTGCCCGGAGTGAAGTTTATGTAGCGGGGTTTGTGGCGGCTGCGTTTGACTACAATACCCATGGCATGGCGTCGGCAATTGTAGAATAATGCGCGTGACCGTAGCTTTTTGAAATCGGAGAGGGCCTCTTCCTGATCCCGTAGCGAAAAGACGCGGTTGCCGGTTGTTTTAGAGTGCTTGTCTTGCGTCAATGTGCATCGATCTGGATTAGCACATACTTGTAGAACAGATGTTCAGAGTCAATTGGCACACAGGGTGCTTCAGTGGTTGGCAATTTCTTAATGTGAAAAATCAGGGAGATACACCATGGCGAATGCAAAAAGAGCAGCTGGAAAGAAAGGCGCTTTAAAGAAGAAACTCAGCGGTCTGGATCTCGGCAAATACCTTGACGACGTCAGGATTGGTAATTTCAAGCTGGACGATGTACTGGAAGGCACAAGCAAGAATGTACAGGCCATCGCGGATGCCAATCGCGCCATTGTCGACGGCTACATCGAGATTGCCAAGCGCCAGTTCGAGATGCTCAAGGATTTGTTGGAAGACCTGAAGAAAGTGGGTGGTGAGCGCTCGGATATGGTCAAGGAATTGAAAAAGGTCGTGGAACAGGCACGGAAGGATGTGCAGGTATTGCAGAAGATGGCCAGCAAGACCAATTCCGCGGCGCAAAGGATCGTCAAGAAGCGTTCCGAGGCCAACCTGAAGGTCTGGAAGAAGCTGGTTGCGGATGCCAAGAAATCCCTGGGTGACAAGGGCGCCACCGCGAAAAAGCCAGCGGCGAAGAAAAAAGCGGCGGCCGGGAAAAAGCCAGTAGCGAAGAAAGCTGCAGCGAAAAAGAAAAAAACCGTGGCCAAAAAGAAAGCGACGGCTACCAGGAAGAAGCGCGCGGCCAAGCCTAAAGCGGCGCCCAAAAGCCCAGCGACTGCCTGAGCACGGTAGGCCGGGCCAACCCGGCTTTACCGGATACAGGTCCGGCGCCAGACTCCCGATGGCTTCTGGCGCCGGATAGATACCGCTGATCGTGCGACCGCGGGCCGCAGTAGCGCCGCGTCGGCGGTCGGTCCACAATCCCCGATATTTCGCTGTGTCCGTGTAAACAGTGTCTTTCTATCCTGGTTTCCGGCCCTCGAGTATGCCGAGAGCGACAAGTTTGCGCTTAAGTTGACCTGAAGCAAGGACAGCAGCCCGGCGAAGCCCCACTATAATCCTCCGGATTGAACATCGCCGTGTTGCCTTTCACTTTCAGGAGGTAATTTATGTTGCCCGATCATGCTCCCCAGGAAAATTCCACACTCGTGCGTATCGCGAACAATCTCAGCGAGGCAATTGATCGCCTGGAGGAACGTATCCGGGAACGTGCCTACAACATCTTTCTGCGTCGTGACCCTGCAGAGGGTGACCCGCTGAAAGACTGGCTGGAAGCACGGATGGAGGTGCTGACCCCCATAGACTTTGCGATCAAGGACCAGAAGAAAAATGTCGTTGTCGAGGGCAATCTGAAAGGTTTCAAGCCCGGGGAAGTGGAGGTGGAAGTAAGTGGCGGCGAGCTGAAGGTGTTTGGGTCACATGCCGATTCCACCAGCGGGGTCCGACAGGGTGTTACCGAGTCCACATCGAGTGCGGTGCACTTCTATGAGGTATTGCCACTGCCCTGCGAGGTGGATGCCGATGCTGTCGATGCCAGATTCCTGAAAAACGGCAAACTCAAGATCACCCTGCCCAAAACGGCGGTACGCAGCTAGCGGGAATAGTCCCGGTCGCCCGCCGGCTGCCTCAGTGCGGCACGGCCAGGCTGGCGAGTTCCGCGGCGCGGGATATATCCGGCACCTCCAGGAAGTCGGGAGCGGCAAAGGCCGGATTGGGATAGGTGTAAAATCCCTCGCCCGATTGTGCGCCCAGCTTGCCCTTGTCCAGGAAGCTTTCCTTGATATACCGGGCGTTCTGCAGGAGCTGCTCGTCCCCGGTTTCCCCTGCCCAGTAGCTGGACACATTATAAGCGGTCGTCATGCCGATAATATCCATGATGCCGCAGGGGCCCACCGCACAGCCGCGATTGCTGACCATGTAGGTTCTGTCAATTGTCTCGGGTGTTGAAACGCCGTTTGAAAGCAGGCTCAGGGTCGCATTGAGCAGCGGTACCAGCAGCGAGTTCAGGACGTAGCCGTTCTGTTCTTTCTGCAGGGGTATCGGGATCATGCCAATCTCAATCGCAAACTGTGTGACCGCTACCAGGGTCGATTCGGCGGTACCTGGGTGCGCCATGACCTCTGCCACATTCTGGTGCCAGATGTGATTGGCAAAATGCAGCGCGCAGAATTTCTCGGGCCGACCCGTGGCATCTGCAAACTGGCTGGGCAGCAGCGTGGATGAATTGGTGGCAATCAGGGTGTGCCCGGGCAAATGCTTTGCCAGTTCAGAGTAGACTGATATTTTTGCCTCGGGGATCTCCGGTACGGCTTCAATAACGAGGTCGGCGTTGCCCGCCGCCTTGCCCAGGTCATCGGTAAATGTCAGGCGGGCCCGTGTGGCGGCAATCATTTCTTCGCTCGCGCCCAGGCTTTGCAGGTAGATGTCGGCATAGCCCTGCTGGTCCTTGCGACATTGCTGCAGGCCTTTTTCATACAGGTCATAGACGACAACAGACTTGCCCTTGAAGGCGCTCTGCCAGGCAATCTGCCCCCCCAGTACGCCTGCGCCCAGTAAAGTTACATTCTCAATACGACTCTGTGACATCGGCTTTTGCTCCTCGATACAGGGCGCTGTGTTTAGCTGGTATTCCCAATAGCATGGCACGGCAGAGCGTCTAGACTCTAATAATACCGGAAGCAATGCAACGCCCCTGTGGCGGAACCGGCAAGCGACAGATCAGAAGAAGTGGAGCTGGCAACCGGGACAGGACCACTGGTCAATTCGCGGACGTCGGCGATACCCTGGTATTGATCGAGGCCAATGCTGGCATACTGGCGCGACCGGGCGCGGGCAGAAATGTCATAATCCCGGACGCTCGCCATGCGGATCGGGCATTGAATCTTTCAGGAGGAAAACATGTACCCAGCAACCGACCAGCATATCTGCCAGGTGGCTTTCTCAGCGCTCAATGCTCCCGTGCTGAGGGATTGGTATATCAATGTGTTCGGCCTCGTGAAGTCGGGCAAGATAATCTTCTTCCCGCCCGCCACCACCAGGGTGCAGGGCATCCCGGGTGCCTGGGAAAAGTGCAGTTGGGCGATCGACAAGCAGGATTATTTCCAGCTGGAGTTTTTCCAGTTCTGGAGACCTCGCGGTCAACTGAAATCCAGGGACTGGCGCCCCTGCGATATCGGCTACAACATGCTGGGTATCGCGGTAGACGACTTCGACCAGGTCTTGCGCAATGTCGGCGCGTTTTCCGCAATAGCACCGCCAAAGGCCGCGGGCAAGGCCGGAGAAAGGCGCGCATGGGTAACCGACCCGGAAGGCAACTGGGTGGAAATTCTTGAGCGCGACCCCCTGGGCCTCATCGAGGGAGCCGACACCGATTTTGTGCGCCCCGAAGTTCCCGCCGTTGTGCGGACCATGCGGGTATCGGTGCCCAACCTGGAAGAGGCGCGCGCCACTTATGTCGACGCCATGGGCTTACAGATCGTGGAAGACTTCCAGCTGCACTCCCCGCCGGATGAAAAGTACTGGGGCTTACCCCGTGCGAAGGCCAACTCACTGCTTGTGCGCGGCGCCAACTTCCTGCTGGAGCTGGTGGAGTACGAATCTCCCGTCCCGGGGGCCTGGCCACAGGCCTACTCCCTGGCCGACCAGGGAATCATGAACATCGCCATGGGATATCGCAGTCCCGGGGATTATGCGCAGGCCTACGCCAAAGCCACTGGCCACGGCATGAGGCCGAACGGCAAGGTGATCAACGCGGGTATTTTCGACGTGATGTACGTGAACGACAAACACGGTTTCAGTGTCGAGATGCTGCACGCGAGCAGGTCCTTCTGGTCGATCACGGGTTTCAATCCCGCCGAAGGCTATGTGGTAAATGAGATCGAAATCAACGCGCCTGCCGCCAAAGTGTGGGAGCGGTTGACGGATCATGCGGGTGTAGGCAACTGGACTATTTTCCAGGGCAGCATACTGCGGGCGGGAGAGCCGGACGCCAATGGCAAAGGCTGTATTCGCGAGCTGTCCGCCCCGGGCATCCGCATCACCGAGGAGGTCACCGAGTGGGAGGAGGGCGAGCACTACGCCTACCAACTTCGCTCCGGCGCCCCGTTTCGCAGGCACCAGGGCGACATTTATGTTCGCGAGGACGATGGCCGCACCAAGGTGCGCTGGGCCATCCGCTTTGAATCCTGGATACCCTTCAGTAACCGGCTTACCGCATGGCTGCTGCAGTTGGTTTTCCGCCAGGCCCTGCGGAAACTGAAAACCCGGATGGAGGCCTACCAGCCGGGCGCGCAGTTCTGAACCGGCTCAGGAAACCAGGGTGAAACAGGGTTTGTAATTGCTGGAATCCAGTTTCATGCGGCCCTGGCTGACGAAGGCTTCCAGTAGTTCGCCAAGGTTTTTCACCACGTCCGCATCGCCGTGCAGTTGGTAGGGGCCGCGCTGCTCCACCGCGCGCACGCCGACTTCCTTGATGTTGCCGGCGACGATTCCGGAAAAGGCGCGCCTCAGCTCGGCAGCGAGTTCGTGTACCGGTTGCCGGCGATGAAGTTTGAGGGCCGCCATGTTCTCGTGGGTGGGGTGGAAGGGTTGCTGCAGGGCTTCCGGAATCACCAGCCCCCAGTTGTAACTGAAGGATTCCTGCTGTTTGATCCGGTATTCGCGAACCTTCTTGATACGCTTTTTCAGCCGTTTTGCCACAGCGGCAGCATCGCCGCAGATAATCTCATAGTGCCGGGCCACATCATCGCCCAGGGTATTTCGCAGGAATGCGTCAATCTGTTCAAAGTAACCGGCACTGGAGGCCGGCGCCGCGAGTACCACGGGCAGCGGCAGGTCGACATTGGCCGGTTGCATCTTCACGCCCAGCAGGTAAAAGATCTCTTCGGCCGTGCCCGCGCCTCCCGGGAAGACAATCACACCGTGCGCGAGGCGCAAAAAGGCCTCCAGCCGTTTCTCGATATCGGGCAGGATAACCAGTTCGTTTACCAGGGGGTTGGGTGACTCAGCCGCGATGATGCCGGGCTCGGAGATGCCCACGAAGCGGCCGGACTTGTTCAGCTGCTTGGCGTGGCCGATGGTAGCGCCTTTCATGGGTGATTTCATGGCGCCGGCGCCACAGCCGGTGGCAATATCGAAACCCCGCAGACCCAACTGGTAGCCTACTTCCTTGGAGAAATCGTATTCAAGCCTCGATATCGAGTGGCCCCCCCAGCAAACCACCAGGCGCGGCGGCAGGTCGCTGCTCACCACCCCCGCGTTGCGCAGGATACGGAATACGGTATCGGTGATACCCTCGCCGCTGCTCAGGTCGAAGTGTTGCTGTTCCACCAGTTTGTGATAGGTAAAAATAATGTCCCGCAGGGCCGAGAACAGGTGACCGCGAATGCCCTGTATCATCGTGCCGTCGACGAAAGCGTGCGCGGGGCAGTTGTACAGCTGTAGTTTCAGGCCGCGGGATTCAGGCACGACTTTAATTTCAAAATCACTGTACTGGCTGTAGAGTTCGCGGGCGTCGTCCACATCGGAGCCGGTATTCAATACCGCCAGCGCACACAGTCGGAACAGGTCGTGTACCTCCTGTCCGGCCGAGGCAAGGCTGGCCATTTCGCGCTGGGACAGCAGGTTCAGGCTCTTGATCGGGCGCACGGAAGCAAAGGCTATTTTCTGGGTCATATTGTCACGTCTATCCTGGTTGTTTCAGTCAATCTGCACAGGTGGGCGCGGCACAGCTGCCTGCCGCGAAGGCACCGCTTCACACCCGGGTCGTTAGCTATGGGGTAAAACTGGAAGAGCCTGGGCGGCAATCCAGTCGTTGATACGCCTTTCCAGGATGGGGAGAGGCAGCGAACCCCCATCCAGGACCGTATCGTGAAAACCGCGGATATCGAAACGGTCCCCCAGCACCGCGCGGGCGTGTTCGCGCAACTCCAGTAGCTTCAGCATGCCCACCTTGTAGGAGGTGGCCTGCCCGGGGTCTTCAAGGTAGCGCTGCACCTCGGACCGCACGGTGACTTCCGTAAGCGCGGTGTTGGCGAGCATGTAGTCAACGGCCTGCTGTTCACTCCAGCCCAGGGTGTGGAGCCCCGTATCAACCACCAGTCGCACCGCGCGCATCAGTTCTGAGGCCAGGCGGCCGACATCGCTGTAAGCTTCCTCGTAGGCGCCCATCTCCATGGCCAGGTACTCGGCATACAGCGCCCAGCCTTCGGAGTAGGCAGAGTACCAGATGTCGTTGCGAAAAGAGGGGAGCGCGTCCTGCTCCTGCGCGATGGCGGTTTGCATATGATGTCCCGGTATCGCTTCATGATATGCGGTACTTTCCATGTCGACCCGGTTCAGGGCGGACATATCGGACAGGTGCAGATAGTAAGTGCCGGGGCGGTTGCCATCGGCGGTACCCTCTATGTAGAACGGCGACATGCCGTCCTGTTCCATGAACGCTTCGACCCTCTTCACCTCCAGCTTGCCCCGGGGCAAGGTGCCAAAGTACTCGGGCAAGTGCGCATCCATAGCGTCGATATAATCCCTGGTTTGCTTCATGTAGGCCTGCCTGCCCGCTTCGTCATTGCTGAAATAGAACTGCGGATCTGTTCGGACGAACTCGAAAAATTCTTCCAGTGTGCCATCGAACGCCAACTTCGCCATGAGCGCTTCTATTTCGGTACGAATGCGCGCGACCTCGGCCAGTCCCAGCGCGTGGATTTCGGCGGCTCCGAAGCTGCTTGTCGTGTAGAAGGCCAGGCTGTAGTCGTACCAGGCGGCCCCATTGGGCAGTGAAGACGCTCCCCTGGCGAGCGCGCTCGTATTGGGCAAATCGGCCTGCATCCAGTCGATCAGCTCGCGGTAGGCCGGCAGCAGCGAGCCGGTGAGAGCGGCCGCTGTCTGGTCACGCAGGGCTTGTGCCGCACCGGCGTCGATGATTCCGCGGGCCTGCAGGCTTGAGATTTTGCTGTTGGCATCCGCCCACAGAGGGGAATCCCCGTCCGCGTCCTTGCCGAACGGCGCACCCGTTATGATCTTGCCGGCTACATCGATGACATTCCGGTAGCTGAACCGTGGCGGGCGTATCCCGTCCTTGGCCGCCAGTTGCGCGCGCTCAAGTGATTGGCGCAGGGCGCGGGCAGTCGCCTTGATCCTGGCGATGTAGTCCAGCATGTCCTGTTCTGTATCGACGCTGTGCAGGGAGATCAGGAAATCGGGGAGACCGCTGTGGGCTCCGCCCTGGGAGCTGAACTGGTAGCCATGACGCATAAAGGGCAGGGAATCCTTCAAAATCTGCAGTCGATAGACCCAAAAATCGTAGGAAACCTGGCCCTCGGGGGTCAGTTTTTCATAATCGAAATCTCTTTGCAGCTCCGCCACGCTCTGTTCGAGAAACCGGTACTCGGCGAGGACTCCTGCCTCGCTGTAATCGTCTATTTCGTTGTAGCGGGATTTGCGTCCCAACTTCGTCAGTTGAATGGGCGAGCGTTGCACCTCCTCCTCGTAACGCGCATCCAGCCAGGTATTGAGCCGCGCGGTTTCCCGGGCCCCGATGCCTGTATTTTCCACGGTGAAGCCGGGCACCGATAGCCCGAGGCCCAGCGCAAGGCCGAGGATTCTGGCCAGCCTGGATATTGGTCCCGACCAGCAATGCCGCTTGAACCGGCGGCTCCGGTCGGGTTTCGTCATGGACCAAACATTCGCTGGGCCGCTGCCCACAGGTCGTCGATCATATCCCAACCGGCGGCATTGGTTTCCTCGTAGTGATCTTCGGGCTCTCCCAGTTCGCGCCCCAGCCCCTGCCCGTAGCGACAGATCGCCGCCACGGCATCGGCATCCGCTCCCAGCGAGGTCAGTGCGGAGGGGTCATCGGTGATGGTTTTGCAGGTGCGTCCGCCAATCCAGTCGGCCGCCTCTATCACGCCCCGCGCAGCCAGGTCAGCGCAAGTGGCGCCCGCGGGCAGGACGATGTCCAGGCAGCGCAGTCGGTACTCATCCACCGGCACGTAGTAGCCAATCTGGTCGCCGCCCAGTCCCACCGTGAGAGTGGTCGATTCATCTACCAGGGACAGCAGGCTTCCGGGTAGCTTGTAGGCGCTTCCCACCGCGTGCAGGTGGGGATACTCGTAGTATTTTTCAGGTGGCGCGGTATTGAAATCGGCGGGCAGGCCATGCACCAGTTCCGGCGGCAACTCTCCCGGCATCCACAAAATGCCGACATCGCCCAGGTCGAGGTGAGCGAGCTGGGATTGCAGCACATCGCCGCTGGTGATCTGGCTGCCCAGTACTGGCGTGATCCAGGGATCGTCAATCAGCTCACCTCCGCTCGGCGTGCAATTTTCCGCCGACAGTGGTGTTCCCTGGCAGTTGAAGAGTTCTGTGCTTTGCCAGCCTATATCACCCTCGGCGATGAGCAGGCGAAAGCCGATATTTGTCAGCCGGGTGAAGAAGGGCTCCACATGGACGGTCAACTGGCTGACCTCTATGGCCTGTGCCTGTTCCAGCAGCCCGGTAACCGCGTTGGCAAGCTCCGTGCCGATAGATTCGGTCTTGGCGAAGCTGCGGCAGAAAAAGGGCTCGCGGTCGCAGGTCGACAACGGTACCGCGCCGGGCGGCACGGTATGGCCGTCGCCCACCGGATGCGCCTCATCCACTACCCAGGTTGGGGATGAGCCGGGGCCGACCTGGTTGCCCAGGGGGCCGTTGAAATACAGGACTTCACCGCCGCGCGACGCCGCCAGGCGTTCGCGCAGGACGCCGGGATAGTCCGCGGTAAGATAGCGTCCCTCGGCGGTGCAATCGTTACCGCTCCAGCCTTTGGCTGCGCAGGCCTGTTCCAGGCCCGCGGCCTCGGCCGGGGGGTGCCAGCCCAGGGTGGATTCGGGGTGGCTGGTCCATTGCACCAGGGTGGCGATGGCACTCCCGTCGCCGGTGTTATCAATCGAGATTACCTTGAGCCGATCATCGGGGATAATCGGATCGCGCTGGTCACTCACGCCGTAGCCATGCAAGCCGGAGGCGGTTGCCATGGTCGCCGGTTGCATGGCCGCCACGGCGTCCTCGACAGCGAAGGCAAGCTGATCTGCCAGCAGGGAAAACCAGTTGTCGTTGATGCTGAAGGCGGTGTCCGGGCCGTGGTGATTGTGTGTGGCCGACACCAGGATAGGCGCCTGCTGCCAGTCGTCCGGCAGTCGGCTGCGGGCGCGCTCGACCATGGCGGCAATGTCGGATGCAAAAAAGGAATAGGCATCGGCCATCACCAGGATTACCTGCTCATCTCCCAGCGCCAGTGCAAGCGCGCTGATTTTCAGGTCATCATGCACCCAGGCCGAGTCGGAGCGGCCATTGCCCACGTCCACTTTTCCCTGGTCCCAGTTTTCAATGAACACGCCCGGGTTGTCGGGGTCGACATCCCCCGGGGTCGACCACCCCGGAGCATCAGTGAGGTAGTCGCGGCCACCGTTGACGGTAGGCAACATGCTGCGGCTGGCGGCACCCGCCATTAACCCTGTTTCTGGCGCGGTTTCTGTCGACGATGAATTGTTGGAGTTATTACCACAGGCAGGCAACAAAAGGACAGACGCGAGTAACGCGGCAATGGCGAAATGAACCTTCAAAGTGTAACCTCCGGCAGTTTTCGGTGTTCGGGTACGTTAGCAATTCGCCACAACCGACTCAATAGTGGGCGTATCGGGATGTGAGATGCCTCTCTGTGGACTGCCGCAATCCTGCGCCAGATCAACGGTTGTTCTCGTTTGTGCCCTACAATGGCCCAAAAATTCAGGTGAACCATCATGAGCTTATATCGTTTTCCCCGAACCAGTCTCGCCCTGGCTGTACTGGCAACTACAGGTTCCGGCGTGGTGCAGGCCGCAACTGACGCGTTTATATCATCCAGTGAGCTGGAAGAGATAGTGGTAACTGCCAGCAGGACGAAGCAGCGTATTTTCGACAGCCCCGCTTCTCTCAGTGTTATAGACGAAACAGAGCTGGCGCGGGCGACCGTACCCGGCCTGGCGGAACTTATAAGGGATGTGCCAGGCGTCCAGGTAACCGATTCGGGGCAGCCCGGCCTCGGTCGCATCCGCATTCGCGGGGAGGAGTCCCGGCGTACCGCGATCCTGATCAACAGCCAGGAAGTCACCGACCATTACGAGGTGGGGACACCGCTGACCCTGCACCCCGCCATGGTGGAGCGAATCGAAGTCATGCGCGGTTCCGGGTCTGTGCTCTACGGCTCGCGGGCGCTGAGCGGGGTGGTGAACTTCATCACCCGCAAGGGTGGCACCGAACCCCTGCAGGCCACGGTTGAGGGTGGTTATGACAGCGCCACCGACGGCTACAACAGCTTCGCCAGCCTCTATGGAAACGCCGCCGGATTCGAGTACCGCCTGGCTGGCTCGAAGAGTGACCACGACGACCGCGCCACGCCGTCGGGCAGCATGGAGAATACTTCTTATGACAACGACAGTGTTTATCTCTACGCGGGCCGCGGCTTCGGCGCACAGCGACTTGAATATACCTACGAAAAATTCTCCAGCAGCAGCAATGTCTATGTAGAAGACGAGGTGAAGACCAGCTACCCCCTGACCGACTTCTACATCGAGTCCCCCAAGCGGGACCGGGACAAACACGGGCTGTTCTACACCTGGGATGTGGATAACAGCTGGCTGCAGAGCTTCTCCGCCAATGCCTATCAGCAGCAGAATGACCGGCACTTTTACACGTACTCCGAAACTGTCTGGTACAGCAGGGATATCAACAATTACAGTACTCTCGATACCGACGGCGCCCTTGCCCAGATGGATTTTCAGCCGCTGGGGGATCACCGGCTGATAGCCGGAGTGCAATACCTCAATGACGATGTTGACCAGACCAGGCATGTGGATACGGTATCGTGGACTCCGCCGATCGCCGCCACCGGCGTTGAAGTGATTCGTGACAAGGCGAGTATCGAGACCTGGGCGATGTTCCTGCAGGACCAGTGGGAGATCAGTGATCGGCTGTCAATGACTGCCGGTCTGCGACAGTACTATGTAGACGCCAAATTGGATGATACCGACCGGGAGAGCCTGAACCCCGGCAACCTCGGAAGCGATGACGAACTGGTCGGCGCGCTGGGATTGGTCTGGGGGGTGAGTGATGATGTTCACCTGAGGGCCAACGTGGCCCAGGGCTATGTCTATCCCTCGCTGACCCAGTTGGCGACCGGAGCCTACGCGGGCTCCAACTTCGTCAATCCTGACGCCAGCCTCGACCCGGAAACGTCGACCAACTACGAGTTGGGTCTGCGAATGCAGAGCCGGCAACTCACCCTGGATACCACTGCGTTCTACACCGAATCAGACGACTACATCCACCACCTTGCCTGCACGCCGGAGGATGATTGCCCTGGACGGCGGGATCGCCTGTACCAGAACGTGGGCAAATCCAATGCCCATGGCGTGGAAATGTTCGTGGTCTACGGCGGTTTGCCGCAGGGCCTGGAGCCGTATGCCAGCCTCACCTGGATGAAGCGCAAGATCGAATACGACCAGTTCTCCACCTGGCACACCGAGGTGCCCGATATCAGCGGCCGGGTCGGCATGAAATGGCAGGGCTCGGTAATGTCGGTACCCCTGATGTGGGCGGATCTCTTCCTGCGCGGGGAATCCTCCTCGAAACTCGAAGAGCCCGACACGGTGCGCGATACGCTGGATGACAAGTCCGGTTGGGTTACCGTCAACCTCTCTACCGGGGTGGAGTTCGGCAGCAACAACCAGTACCAACTTTCTATGGACCTTCTGAACCTCACAGACAAGGAATACATAGCCTCAACGGAGAATCTGTACGGCTCGGAGCGCAGTGTGGCGATGAAGCTGTCCCTGAACTGGTAGCAAACCCCGCCTGCTATTATCAGACAGACCCCAGGGCATCACGAGAGAAAATCATTGAGTGTTTGCGTAGGTACCGTCAAGGAATTGTGGCGCTACCCGCTATGCCCACTCGCCGCAGGGTGGTGAAATACCGCCGGTCATTATCACCCTTCCGGACGGTCGGGAAGTCGCCAGCGGCGATCCGGATTGCGCCGCGTTTTTATCCGATCATTTGCGCAAGCCAGGCAGTCTTTGGCCTTTGCAGCCGGCGTCGAACTGGCGTTACTACCGCTTGGCGAAAGTCGGCGGCGCACGCGATATGATGCGACAGTTCGGCACCAGCACCTTGCCTGACCTGTCCTCGGTGCCGAGGTCGCTGGCTACCCAGTTGTCTTTCTTTGCCACGCCCCTGGGCCGCTGCCACGATGTTTTTCCCCTGCATATCCTGAGCACCAACGCGCTGGCGGCGATGGCGGAGATCGAGCCGGCGGGAAATTTCGTGGTCCAGCGATTCCGGCCCAATATCCTGGTAGCCAGTACGCGCCCGGCACCTGAATTCGACGACTTTACCTGGCTGGACGGCTATCTGCACGTGGGCAACTGCGTGATCAGCTGCGTTACCCGAACGAAACGCTGAGCTAGCTGACGGCCAAAATCGAGGCAAAAAAAACCGGCGCCAATGGCGCCGGTTGTTGCATCAACTACCGATCGGAATCAGTAGATGTCCTTGCGGGTGTTGTAGACGTTGAACTTGCCGGTCGGGGTAATCAGCTTCTCATCCTTGATCACCTTCTTCAGCTTGCGGGTCTTGTCATCAACGACCACGATGGCTGACACCTGGTCCTTGCCGTTCCACACCGAGAACCACACCTCGTCACCGGCGGCGTTGTACTCGGGCTGTACTACCCGCGCGGGACCTTCACCGACATCGGCCCACTCGGCGATAGGCAGTACTTCAAAGCCCGCGTCGAGGTTGTTGATGTCGTAGACGGCAACCGACTGGCTGACTTTGGCATCGGGGTGCAGAGTGTTGTCCACCCACAGGTTGGTGGACTTGGGATGGGTTTTCACGAACAGCGAACCACCGCCCTGTGAAGGCAGCACTCTCACCACTTTCCAGGCGTTGTCCTTGTGACCTTCAGGATCGGTGCCGATAAAGTTGATGTTTTCGTTACCCAGTCCGGAAGTGACCCACACCGGCCCAAACTCGGGGTCGATGATGTTGGCGCCGCGTCCGGGGTGCGGAATCTTCTCTGCGTCGACCAGGGCTACCACTTTACGGTCCTTGGAATCGACCACCGCAATCTTGTTGGACTGGTTGGCCGCTGTCATGAAGTAGCGATGGGTGGAATCCCAGCCGCCGTCATGCAGGAAGCGCGCGGCGTCCAGGCTGGTTACGGTGAGCGCGTCCAGGTTGCTGTAGTCCACCAGCAGGATCTTGCCGGTTTCCTTCACGTTCACGATGAATTCCGGGTGCTCGTGTGAAGCCACGATGGCCGCGACGCGCGGTTCGGGGTGATATTCCTGGGTGCCCACGATCATGCCCCGGGTTGACTCGATCCTGATAGGCTCCAGGGTATCCCCGTCCATCATTACATATTGGGGAGGCCAGTAGGCGCCTGCGATAGCGATCTTGTCCTCGTAGCCCTTGTACTTGGAGGTTTCAACCGAGCGACCTTCCAGGCCGATCTTGATCTCAGCCACCACCTGGGGCGGATTCATGTAGAGGTCGATCATATCCACCTTGGCGTCGCGGCCAATAGTGAATACGTAGCGGCCCGAATGGGAGGAGCGGGAAATATGCACCGCGTAACCGGTTTTGAGGATGGAGATGATTTCCTTGGTGTCGCCATCGATCAGCGCCACTTCCCCGGAGTCGCGCAGGGTGACCGCAAAAATATTGTCGATATTGAACTTGTTCTGCGGCTTGGTGGGGCGATCCTCCACTGGCACGTAGACCTTCCACGTATCCAGCATCTGCTGCATGCCCCACTCGGGAGGTGTGGGCGGCTCGTGCTGCAGGAAGCGGGCCATGATATCGATCTGCTCTTCGCTGAACTCGCCGGATGTGCCCCAGTTTGGCATGCCACCGGGGCTGCCGTAGTTGATCAATATCTTGAGGAAATCAGTGCCGCGCTCCTGGGTGATGTCCGGGGTGAGCGGTTTGCCGGTCGCCCCCTTGCGCAGTACGCCGTGACAGCCCGCGCAGCGTTCAAAGTAAAGTTTGGTGGCGATATCGAATTCGGCCTGGGTCATATCCGGTGCGCCCGGTGTTATGACGCGTTTCAGGTCTTCCGTGGGTACCGGCGCACCCTTGTAGGCCAATTCGCCCGGCGTTACACCCGGGTGGTCGGTCTTGTCCTGGGCCAGTGTGGCGGGCGCTGTCAGCGCCAGTCCGGCGAACACCGCTGCCATTGGCAGGATTCTTCCCCAGTTATTGGTAGTTGTTTTCATTGTAGTTCCCCTCCTCGGGAGTTACGGGCGTTCTGTGCACCACGCAGGGTATGCCAGTGGGCATACTATGCCTTGACGCATATCAATAAAAGCCATTGCATCGCTCAGCTATCCGACGCAATCACTCCGCTGGCCTTCTTCTGTCTGGCCTCGCGTTTCTTGCGCTTGTCCACCAGGGGCGGACATTGCTGGTCATTCCAGTAGGTTACCTGGCACTCCAGGCAATAGTGGCATTCATTGTCGATGATCTCGCCGGTGGGCCTGATCGCGGCAATCTGGCACTGGTGAGAGCAGGCCTGGCAGGGCGTGCCGCATTCTGTTCGCCTGCGCAGCCAATCGAAGATGCGGAACCGGGTGATAATGCTCAGCCCCGCGCCCAGCGGGCAGATATATTTGCAATAGAACTTGCTGTTCAGGGCTGACACGGCGAGCAGCGCAACGGCGTAGGCCACGTAGACGGGTTCGCGCATGAAACGAAGAATAAAAGTGGTCTTGAAGGGTTCAACTTCCGCCAGTTTCGCGGCGTTTACCATCGAGTCCAGCGACAGTCCAACCAGCGCAATCAGGATAAAGTATTTAATCGCCCACAGGCGCTCATGTACCATCTGCGGGAGCCGGTAGCCCTCGAATCCAAGGCGATTTGCCAGTTTGCTGATCAGGTCCTGGGCCGCGCCGAAGGGACATAACCAGCCGCAGTAAACCCCGCGACCCCAGAGCAGAATACTCACCGCAACAAAACCCCACAGCAAAAACACCGTGGGCTCAATCATTAGAGTATCCCAGGAGAAGCCACTGGTGAGACTGTGGAAGAAAGCCAGCAGGTTGATAACCGACAGCTGGGCGGCACAATAAAAGCCGATGAAGAATACGGTAAACAGCAGGTAGGCTACCCGCAGCCTGTGGAAAAGCACGTCGCGTTTGACCAGCCAGTCCTGGAAGAACAGGATGGTCATCAGCAGTAGCAGGGCGGCGAACACGATACCCAGCTCAACAGCCCGCTCCTGCCAGAGCTGTTTCCAGGCGGGCTCATCGTCGGCGATTTCGGCGCCGCCCGGGCCATCCTGTCCGGCCATGGTCGGTGAACCGCCGCGTGGAATCCCGTAGGCGCTTGCCACTTTCTGCACCGCCTTGTTGACGGAGCTGGTCAGTACCATGGTGGTGATAGTGGCACCGGTGATGCCGTCGATCCCCACGTAGCCCTCGCGGCCATGGGCTCCCACCCGGATCCGGTCGGTGCTGTGCTTGCCCTCGAACTGGTCGATAAATTGGTGCAGGTCCTTGTCCGATATGCCGATTACCAGGATGGGCTCCTCGTGGTGCAGGATATCCACGCCCTTTATCTGCCCGTCTTCCCCCAGGCCCACCACGGAATTAATCGGCTTGCCGGAGTACGCGGAGATAGGCGCCAGGTCCTGGGTGCTGAACGCGTAACCCAACTGGCCACGTGCGCTGCGCACCATGTAGGCCGGTGTCTTGTCGTTGAGGGGGGTGATGGTCTCGGCGCCGGGAAACACCCTTTGCACGTCGGCCAGTGTGAGTTCAGCGGACCTTGCTGCCGAGGGGACAGCGAGCAGGCTGAGCGCCCATAGCAGAAGTAGGTAGCGAACTGGCATATTATGGACTCGTGCGTGGCGCGGTCGTGTGTTCATTATAGGGGCAATCATGCTATTACCTACAACGCTATCAGCCGTTGATCTGCATCAACGGGTGCGGGGCTATTGCAGGGCCCTGCGCGGCATGGCCTGCCTGACCCTGGCCATGGGCCTCCCGGCGGTCGCGGTGGGAGCCGGGTCGGTCGCGGATGCGGTCAACGAGCGTATTCCAGTCAGCGCTGCCGAACTCGAAACGCACTGGGGTGTGGACTGCCTGGCGACCTGGGCCACCCTCAGCGGGCAGGTGGAGAAGAGCGAGGCCGGCGAGGAATGCCTGGTCTCACCACAGTTGCGTCGCCCGCTCGAGCTGTGTGTATTCATCTACCAGCGACCTGGTGACGCGGTGTCCCTTGCCTGTCCCGACTATCGCGGGGCGCTGGCCATGCTTGATTCCACTCCCGCGCGGGATCAGTGCCGGGCTTTGAGAAACTTTCTGTCTGCCAGGGGGCGCTGCCATATCCCCGAGCCGATACCCAGATAACCAAGTCATTTGTTCAGGTATAGCAAATTATTGACCCGGATCAATATTTGCACCAAAACGGGGAGTAGTATGTGACAATATGTCGCAGTTAGCGCTGTCTTCCCGTTGCGGCATCTAAAGGAGAGTAGATATGTCAGACCATGATTCCGATGAATCCGGCCAAGTGCCAATGATGCAAAAGCTGTTGGACAATCCGTTCCTGCTGCTCTTCATAGGTGTCGCATCGCCCGCGATGTTTTACCTGGTGTGGGGCCTGGCAGAAATTTTTACCGTTCCTGCCCGTTAAAAAACAGCCATAAAAAGAAAGGGGTTTTAGCCTATGTCCAGCCTGTCGCCTCCCAGCAAAAAAATCTGGTGGAACGAACCTGTCCACAAATCCGAGTTGATGTGGATTTCACTGGTTTTTGTCTGGGGTCTGGTTATGACCTTCATGATGCCGTACTGGCACGTGGTGGGAAAACAGAACCTCGGTACCGAGACCTACAAAACCACTCCGGCAAAGTTCCAGGAGGCCACTGAGGCCTTTGCAGCAAAGTTCACCGTGCGCACTGAAGGTCCGCGCAATCACCCGGTAGTGGCACCGCCGGCGGGTGGCGATGTATATATGCTGGGTCGCCTGTGGGACTGGTGGCCCACGATCGAGCTCAAAAAGGGTGAGACCTATCGTTTCCACCTGTCCTCCCTCGACTGGCAGCACGGTTTCTCCCTGCAGCCGGCCAATATCAATATCCAGGTCGTGCCCAATTACGAGCATGTATTCAGCCTCACACCCACTGAGGCGGGTGAGTATTCGGTGATCTGTAACGAATACTGCGGCATCGGTCATCACCTGATGATTGGCAAAATACTGGTTGTGGAATAAAGGAACGGACATGGCTAATACAACACAAATGCTTAATAAAGTATTCAGAACCTGCCCGGACACCGGACTTAAATTCCATGGTCCGGCGGAAAACCTGATAAAGGTAAACGCGGTAGCCGCTGTGGTGTTTCTGCTGGTAGGCGGTTTTTTTGGTCTTTTGGTAGGCCTTACCCGCTGGCAAGCAGTTCACTTGCTGGGTGCGGAAGATTTTTACCTGGTCCTGACCGCACACGGTCTCAACGTGCTCATCTTCTTTCTGATATTTTTTGAAATCGCGATACTTTATTTCTGCTCCTCGGTAGTCCTGGGCTGTCGCCTGGCGACACCCAAATGGGCATGGGTCGGTTTCCTGCTGATGGTGATTGGCGCGGTTCTGAACAACGTGGTTGTCCTGCAGGGCAATGCCAGCGTGATGATGACCTCCTACGCGCCGATGGCGGCCCCCCCGCTGTTTTACCTCAGCCTCATCCTGTTTGCGGTGGGAGCCCTGATCGGCTGCTTTATATTCTTCGGCACCCTGGTGGTCGCCAAAAACGACAAGACCTATGAGGGCTCGATACCGCTGGTCACGTTCGGCGCGATGACCGCGGCTATTATCGCCGTATTTACCATCGTCAGCGGCGCAATCATACTGATACCAACCTACCTCTGGAGCATCGGCGTGGTGGGTGAGATCGATGCCCTGGCCTATCGGCTGATCTGGTGGGCCTTCGGTCACTCTTCACAGCAGATCAACGTCGCCGCCCACGTGTCAGTCTGGTATCTCATCGCCGCCGTCCTGTTTGGCGCAAGGCCGCTGTCGGAGAAAGTGAGCCGTACCGCGTTCCTCATGTACATCTTTTTCCTGCAGATCGCCAGCGCCCACCACCTGCTGGTGGACCCGGGCGTCAGCTCCAACTTCAAGATGTTTAACACCAGCTACGCCATGTACCTGGCCGTGATGGCATCCATGGTGCACGGTCTTACAGTACCGGGCTCCATCGAGGCGGCCCAGCGAGCCAGGGGGCACCGCGCGGGAATCTTCACCTGGTTGCGCAAGGCGCCCTGGGGCAACCCGACCTTCTCTGGCATGTTTATCTCGCTGGTAGGTTTCGGGTTTCTTGGCGGTATTACCGGCGTGGTAATGGGGGCGGAGCAAATCAACCTGTTGATACACAACACCCTCTATGTGCCCGGCCATTTTCACGCCACCGTTGTCCTGGGTACCACCCTGACCTTTATGGCGCTGACGTACTGGTTGGTACCGGTGCTGTTCCGCCGTGAAATCGTCTTCAAGGGGCTGGCCCGCTGGCAGCCCTACCTGTATGGCCTCGGTATGACCGGTGTCTCCCTCTTCCTGATGGGCGCCGGCACCCTGGGCGTCCCGCGCCGTCACTGGGATATCGGCTTCGCCGGCACCGGCGGCATCACCCATGAGTTCCCGGCAGCGGCCTATACCATGCTGGCGCTCAATGGCCTCTCGGTGATACTGGCGGTATTCGCGGGCGCGGCGTTCTGCGTGATCATCGTCGGCTCCCTGCTGTTCGGCAAGAAGTTGGGTGACCAGAAGATGGCTGAATCCTGGATTGCCAAGCCCGTTACCGACGAGGAATACAATGCCAACGGCGGCAGCGCCTATGCCATTCCTGGCACCCTGGTACTGGCGCTGGTATTCTTTGTCAGCTTCGCGCTGTACTATTTCATCAACTGGAAATATCTGGCTGAGACCTGGGGTATCAGCTAGACCTGACTTTCCCCCTGTAGGTAACAATGCGCAAGTTTACCTGGCCGGCGTTAGCCGGCCTTTGCTTTCTACTGAGTGTGGCTTTTGCGCGCGCTGAACCCGGGCTCGCCACGTTCAGCCGTGAGGAGGCGCTTGCCTATAGCCAGGCAGCCATCGGAAAAACCCTGGCGGGGGTCACGCTGGTCGACGCCGATGGGCGGCAGGTGTCGCTGGAGGATTTTCGGGGCAAGCCGTTGGTGATTAGCCTGATCTTCACCAGTTGCCACCATATCTGCCCCAGCACCACCCAGCACCTGCAGCAGGTGGTCAGCAAAGCACGCGACGCGCTGGATGAAGACAGTTTCCAGGTGATCAGCGTCGGCTTTGATACCGCCAACGACAGTCCCGAGCGCATGCGGCAATTTGGGGAAAACAATGGCGTCACCGACCCCCGCTGGCAGTTCCTGGCGGGGGACGCGGCGGCTGTTGAGTCCCTGGTGAACCAGTTGGGATTTATCTACACGCCCTCTTCCCGCGGATTCGACCACCTCATCCAGTCCTCCATAATCGATGCCGACGGCAAAGTCTATCGCCAGGTATACGGCATCACCTTTCCCACGCCGCAATTGATCGAGCCGCTGAAAGAACTGGTCTTCGGGGAGCCGCGCGAGCAGTCCGCCCTGTCTCACCTCGGTAACCGTATTCGCCTGTTCTGCACGGTCTATGACCCGGCCACAGATAACTACTATATTGATATATCGGTGTTTATCGGTACTATCGTGGGCGTCATTACCTCGCTGGTGTTTGGTCGAATCCTGATCAAGGAGTGGCGCAAGAGTATCAGGGCGGATCGATGAAAACGTTGTTGAAAAAGGGCTTTAACCAGCTCGATGCCGTGTTTTCACGGGTATTTACCCCTGCGTGGAATCCCATGTACCAGCTGGGGGCACTGGGGTTTTTCTATTTCTGGATCGTCGCAGTCACCGGTGTTTACCTCTTTATCTTCTTTGAGACCAGTATCTCCGGCGCCTACAGTTCGATCGAGCAGATAACGGTCGGGCAGTGGTACCTCGGCGGGGTTATGCGCAGCTTCCACCGCTATGCCTCCGCCGCCATGGGGGTCACCGTCACCCTGCACCTGTTGCGGGAGTTCGCCATGGACCGCTACAGCGGGCCGCGCTGGTTCAGTTGGGTGTCAGGTGTTCCCCTGCTGTGGCTGTTGTTCGCCTCCGCCATCGGCGGTTACTGGCTGGTCTGGGACGTGCAGGCCCAGTATATCGCCGTGCTGACGTCCGAGTGGTTTGACTGGCTGCCTATCATGGTCGACCCGATGGCCAGTAATTTCCTGAACGAGGCCACCCTCAGCGACCGGTTTTTTTCCCTGCTGGTATTCCTGCACATCGGCATTCCGCTGGCCCTGTTGCTGGGTATGTTTATCCACATCAAGCGGGTGACGGCGGCCCGCAGCAACCCGGCGAAGGGGCTGGCGGCGGGAACCCTGCTGGCGATGCTGGTGGTATCCCTGTGGCGCCCCGCCCTCAGCCAGGCGCCGGCCAACCTGGACATGGCAGTTACCGAGGTCGGCCTGGACTGGATATTCCTCAATCCTTACCCCCTGATCAACAGCTGGGGCCCGGGCCAGACCTGGGCGCTTCTGGTCGGGCTTTCCACCGCGCTGTGTCTGTTGCCGTGGCTGCCGTCCAGGCGTCCCAAACAGTCCCCGGTCGCGGTTGTCTATCCGCCTGACTGTAACGGTTGTGGCTGGTGCCTCGCCGACTGCCCCTACGAAGCGATCAGCATGAAGGAGCACGACTACAAGCCGGGACACAAGCAGTCGGTGGTGGATCCGGACCTGTGCGTCAGCTGCGGTATCTGCGCCGGCGCCTGCCCGTCCTCCTCGCCGTTCCGCCATGTGGACGAGTTGACCACCGGCATCAGTATCCCCGGCCTGCATATCAAGGAACTGCTGTCCCTGACCGAAACCAAATTGCGCGAGCTGGGTACCGAGGCGCCGCGGGTACTGCTGTATGGCTGCGACCATGGCAGCGTGGTGGAGGGAATGGCTTCAAATACCGTGGCAACCATAAGCATGCCCTGTTCCGCGCTGGTGCCGCCGGCTTTTGTCGATTACGTTTTGCGCCAGAATCTCGCGGAGGGTGTCCTGATCAGCGGTTGCTGCGAGGGGGACTGTTACCACCGACTGGGCAATACCTGGATGGACCAGCGCTTCGCCATGGAGCGCATGCCGGTGTTGCGTACCCGGGTTCCCCGGGAGCAGGTGCGACTGCGCTGGCTGGGCGCCCAGGGTACCAGCGAACTGGGGCGTGAGCTGATCGCGTTCCAGCAGGAGCTGCGTGAGAATTCCGCCGTTGTCGATCCCATCCGGCTGCAGGAGGCGAGTAATGGCTGATGCTACTCGCTACCTGGGCCAGGGCCTGCTCTATGCGCTGTTCTTCCTGCCGATTGTCTACTTTACCCATGAGCCCCAGCATCGGCACCTCGCCGAGGACATGGCTGAGCTCAAAATCGCGGTGCGCCATGCCGGCGTCACTATTGGCGAATGTACCGATGTGCAGGCTGGTGCGTATACGCCCCTGCCCGGCAACAAGCAGCGGCCGCAAATCTGCCCCCGCGAGCGCTCCCCGCTGGAGCTGGAGTTGCTGATGGATGGTAAGCCATTGTACCGCGCCAGCGTGTCGCCCTCGGGCCTGCACGATGATGGCGTTGCCAGTATTTACCGCCGTTTTACAGTGCCTGCGGGCAGGCATAACCTGGAGCTGCGGATGAACGACAACGTGGCAGTGGAGGGTTACCCCTGGGTGCTGGAGCAGGAAGTGGACCTGCAGCCCGCCCAGGTGATGGTTGCCAGTTTCAAAGATGGATTCAGGTTGCAGTGACGCCGGAGCAGGATTACAGCCTGGAGGTACCCCGGGACTCGCGGCGTCTGCTGGCCCTGGGGTGGCTCTGGTTGTGCGTGCTGGCGCTGTTGGGTGCGGGAGTTTTCTCGCTGCTGTTGGTGGCCTCCCGCACGCCCTATGTGTCGGAGCACATACCCTGGATTGATTTTTTCCACTCCGCGCTGGTGGTGCATGTCGATCTTTCGGTGCTGGTGTGGAGCCTCGCCTTCGGCGGTATTCTGTGGAGCCTGAACCAGCGCACGGGCCGGGCCTGGCTGGCCTGGCTCGCCCTGGCGCTTGCCTGCGCCGGCGCGCTAACCATCATGGTTTCGCCCTTTGTGCGCGACGCCCAGCCCCTGATGAGCAATTATGTGCCGGTGTTGCAGCATCCCCTGTTTTTCTCGGGACTGCTGCTGTTCGCGGTGGGTTTCAGTCTGCTGGTTCTGAACAGCATGTTTTTCATGGCGCCTGTGGGTCCGTGGATGAGCGCCCGTGGCGCCCTGCGTTTCGGCTTGAATGCCGCCGCTGTTTCGGCAGCCGTGGCGCTGATCTGCTTCGTCTGGTCGTACCTGCAGATGCCGGATTACCTGATGGGCCAGTCCTTCTTTGAATTGCTGTTCTGGGGCGGCGGCCATGTACTGCAGTTCACCTATACGCTGCTGATGCTGGTGTGCTGGTTGATGCTGTCGCGTGAAGCTGGCCTGCCGCTGGCGGTGACGCCCCGGGTGGTACTGTTGATCCTGTTTGTCGGCCTCGCCTGTGTCTTTGTCTCGCCCCTGATCTACCTTGCCTACCCGCTGACCACGCCCGAGCACATGCTGTTATTCACCTGGCTGATGCGCTGGGGCGGCAGCCTGGCCACGCTGCCGCTGGCACTGGCGGTGTTGGCTGGCCTGCTGCGCTATGGTGGCGCGACACAAGCGGAATGGCAGGCGCGCTCCGCCCTGCAGTGCTCCCTGTTCCTGTTTGGTATTGGCGGCATGATCGGCTTCCTGATATCCGGTAGCGACGTCACCATCCCCGCGCACTACCACGGTTCTATCGTAGGGGTGACGCTTGCCATGATGGGCGTCTGTTACATGTTGTTGCCGCGCCTGGGCTACCCTTTGCGCAACCTGAAACTGGCTATCTGGCAGCCTATCATTTATAGCGGCGGACAATTGATGCATGTGGGGGGACTGGTCTGGTCGGGTGGCTACGGCGTGCAGCGCAAGGTGGCGGGAGCAGAGCAGGGCCTGGATTCGCTGGAGCGGGTGATGGGCATGGGCCTAATGGGGCTGGGCGGCCTGATCTCCTCCATCGGGGGATTGTTGTTCCTGGTTATTGTTTTGCGGGCCCTCACCCGGGTGCAGCAAGGTGCGCATCAGGTTGAAGACCGACAGTGACAGGATCAGGATCAGTACGAAAAAAATAATATTGCGACCAGGCAGCGGTTCGCCGTGCACCTTTTCCAGCAGGAGCAGCAGTCGATCGCACAACAGGTAGAGCACAATGCCTACGCCGGTAAACAGGATAATTTCCATGGGTTCGCTCCAAATCCAGAAGATGTTGCAACAAGCGGGAAGGCAGGGCAATGACATATAGCGTTAAATTTAATGCCCGCTGGCCGCTTACTCTGCTACTCATTGGCACCGTGTTGCTGGCGGGCTGTGGCGAACAGCGCTTTCTTGCACCCGATGCCCCGGATTTTTCCCTGCCCAGCCTGGAGGGGGGCGAGACTGTTACCCTGCGTGACTACCGCGGTGATGTTGTCTACCTCACCTTCTGGGCTTCGTGGTGCCAGCCCTGCAGGGAGGAGATGCCGCTTGTTTCCTCTCTCTGGCAGGCTCATCGCGACGAGGGCTTCCAGGTCATAGCGATCAATGTCGATGAGGACCCGGAGGCGGCGCGACAATTCGCCCGGGAACTGAATCTGGAGTTCCCGCTGGTGTATGACGCTGACCGCGCCGTGAGCCAGCTCTACCGGGTGGCGGGTTACCCCAGCCACTATGTGCTGGACCGGCGTGGCAAGGTCAGGTTCTCCGCCCTGGGTTTTACCGAAGCGGATGCCCGGGCGGTTACCCAGGAGGTCGGGACTTTACTGGCGGAGCCAGTCGGTGCAGCAAATTGATACAGCCCAGTAACAGCAGCGCCGCCAGGCAGTTGTGCAGGGTCAGCAACAACAGCGGGACCTGAAACCAGACCGCGCTGATACCTACCAGCAGTTGGCTGATGGAAAACAGCGACAGTGCGATCACGGTGCCCGCCAGCAGGGGCTGCGGCTTCATCTTGCGCACCAGCCAGGCCAGGTAGCCGGCGGTCAGCAGGCCGAATAGCCTGTGGCTGATGCTGAGGATCGCCAGCGAGTCCGGGCGAATCACCCGGCCATGCTCGTCCAGGGCAATCCGGCGCAGCGGATTGAAAGCGTCTTGCAGATTGTCGAGCCGCAGTAGCTCGCCCTCGCAGCTGATCAAGCCGGGGCAACTGGCGGAAGCGTAGTTGGCGCTGCTCCAGCCGCCCAGCACGATCTGCATGACCACGAGCCCGAGCGCAATCAGGGCCAGCGGACGCAGGCCCGGCTGTCCGGGAGGCGCGCCGCCGCCTTCGGTCTCCCGTTGTAACAACCACCACAACAGTCCCAGCAACGCCATACCGCCCAGCAGGTTGCCCATGGTGATCAGCGGGTTGCTGCGCGTGGGTGTGTAGTAGCCCAGCAGGGACAGGAATACGGTAATGGCGAATATTGCCACGGGCACGATCAGGCTGGTGGATCGACTATTACCCTGGCGCAGGGCGACGACGAAGATAGCGACAATGAACAGGCCCAGGGTGCTGGCGATATAGCGGTGGGCAACCCTTGCACCGTAGTGCGCCATATCGCGCCCCTCCGGGGTCAGTACAGTGATACCCTTTTTTTCGACCTCGGGATCCAGTTGCGCATAGCACCCCGGCCAATTCTCGCAGCCTATGCCCACCTCGGCCAGCCGAATATAGGCGCTCAGCACCACCGTGAGCAGGGTGAGCAGCAGTGACAGTGAGATCAGCGAGCGGTAAATGGCAGTTAACTCCGGCAGGGGTGTTTCAGCGTGGTACTTCGGCTGGATGCCGACCAGTGTAGATCAGGGAGCGCGAGGCGGCCAGATATTGAACCGCCGGCACACAAGCCGCGCAGGCCACAACCGTATCCGGCCCTTGCCGATGCATCGTGGCGAAGCCTTCAGCCGAAGCGGTTGCTGCCTTCGGTGCCGCGAAGAACCATGAAGTACAGCAGCGCCAGGGTACCGAAAATCGGGATAAAACTCAGCAGCAGCCACCAGCCGGAGCGGTCGGTGTCGTGCAACCTGCGGACGCTGACCGCCAGGTTAGGTAACAACAGCGCAAGTGAGACGATGAGCGATAGCGGCTGCCCGGCATCGGGGTCGAAGGCAGCCGCTCCCAGCATCGGCGCCACCAATCCACCGTCTATCAGGCCGAGAACCGTAAACAGGATGACGCTCGCCAGTATCCACCACCAGTATTCAGACCGGGTGGCCCGACCCGAGAAGGTCGCATACTTGCCCAGTACTGTTTTTACCGCGGTTACCATGTCCATATTGCTTGTCCCTCAGAAGTGCAGGTGAAGAGTCCAGGTCACCGGGTGGCAGCGTGCCGTGCGTCGCGGTGGTATTGAGGTGGCACTGGACGGGGTGGCCGGCCTTCACGGCTGTTTTTTCTTGGTCACCTGGTCGAGATAGCCCATACAGAATGCCGAGAGAACGAAGGTCAGGTGCAGGATGACGTACCACATGATTTTATCGTTGGCGACGTTCTGGGCGTTCATGAAAATTTGCAGAAGATGAATCGAGGAGATGGCCACAATGGACACGGCCACCTTGTTTTTCAGGCTGCCGGAATCCATTTTGCCCAGCCAATCCAGGCCGTCTTTGGCGCTCACCGAGTCGAGGCGCGAGACAAAGTTTTCGTAACCCGAAAACATCACCATCACCAGCAGTCCGCCCACCAGGGCCATATCGATGAGGCTCAGAATGACCAGCACCAGTTCCGCCTCCGACATACCGAGAATCGTCGGGAAGACATGAAAGACCTCCTCGAAGAACTTGATGCCCAGCAGTACTATCGCCAGGCTTAACCCCATGTATATGGGTGCCAGCAACCACCGGGCCGCGTACATGGTGCGTTCTAGCAGTGCCTCCAAAACTCTCTCCCCCGGAAACTGGTCATGCAAATCGGACACGCATTGTATAGAAGTTCCCCGGCGGGAAAAACAGCGGGTCGCGCTTCCAGTCCTGTTGTAGAATCGACAACAGTTCCGGGAGGCCCCCATGGTGCATGCAGCAACGACATTGATGACCCGATACAGGCGCAGACCAGCCGCCACGGGGAGCTGCGCCAGTGCGGCCAGGTGGTCGGCAGCGAATTCGGTGGTCAGCCCCTGATGCCGGCCGTAATCCCTGCATTTGCGCTGTCGCTCCTGCTCAGTTTTTCCACTGTTGCCGCGGATGATATGGAGGCGGGCGTTGACCAGCCCGCCGCTGTCGCCAGTGCGAGTGGGAGCGCTGCGAACGGTGACGACCCCGGGGCCGGCCTGTTGCCGGAATCTACCAGTCCCCCCGGGGAGGATGCGACCGTTTCGGAGTGGGGACCAATGGCGATCCTGGATCACGAGGTCCTGCCGGGCAGCAAGAGCGCTTTCCTGCTGACAGAGGACAGGGACTTCGATTCATCCTTCGTCAACTCCTCGGTATGGGTGGCGCACGGGGTCAACGCCGGGCCGGCGCTGTGCCTTACCGCCGGTATTCACGGCGACGAAATCAACGGGGTCGAAATAGCACGGCGCGTGTATTCCGCCATAGACCCCCTTGAAATGAGCGGCAGCGTGATAATACTGCCGATGATCAATCTGTCGGGTATTCGCAGTGGTGAACGCTACATGGCGGATCGCCGGGACCTCAATCGTTTGTTTCCCGGTCGTCGCGACGGCAGCCTCTCATCGATCGTGGCCGGTGGTGTTTTCCGGATAGTGAAAAAACACTGCAATGCACTGATCGACCTCCACACGGGTTCTTTTTCGCGACTGAACACCCCCCAGATCCGGGTGACAGTTGATCGCCCCGGCGCCCTGGACATGGCCCGCCATTTTGGCAGCGGCGTGGTGGTGCTCGGCGACGGGCCGCGCGGGAGCCTGCGCCGCGAGGCCAGCGAGGCTGGCCTGGACGCAATTATTTACGAGGCCGGCGGCCCGCACCGGTTTGACGAAGATGCAGCGCAGGTGGGCGCCGATGGCGTAAGCAATGTGATGGCCTGGATGGGTATTCTGGACAGGCCGTTCAAAACGATACCGTTCAACAGCATTTACCGTCGCACCTACTGGGAGCGGGTGCCGCCGCGCGGGGGGGGCTTCTTCTTCCCGGAGGTTGAAATAGGCGCCAGGGTTAATAGTGGGGACAAACTGGGAACGATACACGCCCCCGGCTATGACAGGGAAACCGCCATCGTGGCCCGCAGGGCGGGAACTGTGATCGGCATGGCGGTACCCCAGATCGTGTTGTCAGGTTACGCCCTGTTCAATATCGGCATCGAGGGGAGCGATATCTTTCCTGGATTACTTTTGCCGGAAAGCAGCGATCCGGGCGCGCCCGAGGTGGACGGCTGACCGGGGCTGAATTGTTCGAGCGTATTTTTATGTGCAGGACTTCACAGATTTGAATGCCACACGATGCCAGTTCCGCCGTTTGCTGCTATGAAGAGGGCAGGCCGGGGGCAATTCCATACAGTGGTGTAGAGTGACGCAGGGATTAGAAAGGGATTTCGAGGAGGAATCAACGGACGCTTTCCAGGGGCGCATGGAAGCCCAGTGTCAACTCATACGCAAGTACAGGAGTGAAGTGCTCCGCGATGAGGGCAGACAGCTCAGCTATGACGAGGCCGCGCTGGAATGGATAGAGCGCTATGCCGAAGGCTTCGCCCGGGAGCACGGGCACTCCTGACGCCTGCCCGCGTATGCTGCCCGCCGGGGCTTGCATCACATCACCGATTACGCGCCAGCAATACCGCAGGGGTTCAACTTTCAATGCCGCATTCGCAGGAAGCCCAGGCTCCCCTGTGTTAGCCTCATCCTCGAAACGAATCACTCTCCCGACGTACGCCGCCGGGTGGCCCGCATTCCAGACAGGACTTCCAGTATGCTCCCCATAATAAAAATTGCCCTTTATGCCGGTCTCGGCCTCCTTCTTGGAGCTTGCGGCGACTCAAACAACAACGGCAACAAGAATCCTGATACCCCGACGGAGCCCAGCTTCACCTACTCCGCGGAGATACGGCGCACCGAATATGGCATTCCGCATATCAAGGCGGACGACTGGGGCAGCCTGGGTTATGGCTACGGCTATGCCTACTCACAGGATAATTACTGTGTGACCATGCGCGAGATCGTGCTCGCCACTGGCCGCTCGGCGGAGTTGATGGACGGAGATCCGGAGGAAGATCTGCTGTTCCGGTTTCTCAACGGCAGCAAGGAGGAGTTCCGGGCCAAATTCTTTGATGTCCAGCCCCAGTTTGCCAAAGACCTGGCCACCGGCTACGCCGCGGGCATGAACCGCTACCTGCGCGAAACCGGGGTGGAGAACCTGCCCGAGGGTGAGGCGGGCTGCCGCGATGCCGAGTGGGTCTTCGAGATCGATGAAATCGACCTGATGCAGTACCTGCGCCGTATCGGCCTTGCCGGTAGTTCCGACCAGAGCATTGTTCGCGATGCCCTGCTGGCGGTACAGGGGCCGGACTCGATGGATGCGCTCGCCGCGGTGGAGCGCCTGGGGGTGGAAGCTTTCCCCGGACGTGCACTGGCGGAAACCGGCCGCAGTATTCGTCCCAGTGAGGTCGGCAGCAATGCCATTGCCCTGGGTGGTGACGCCACCCAGAATGGCGGCGGCCTGCTGCTCGGCAACCCCCACCAGCCCTGGAGCGGCAGTGGCCGCTGGTATGAGGCGCACCTGACCATTCCCGGTGAATACGATGTCGCGGGGGCTTCCCTGCAGGGCCTGCCCTGGATTGGCATCGGTTTTACCAGGGATGTCGCCTGGACCCATACCGTCGATTACTCCACGCGCTTTACCCTCTATGAGCTGAAGCTGAACCCGAACAACCCGCTGGAATATGATTACGACGGGGAGTGGCGGGAAATTACCGCGCAAACGGTGTCCGTGAAAGTCAAAATGCCCGACGGCAGCATGGGCGAGCAGGAGAAAACCTTTTACAGCTCGCACTACGGCCTGATTATCGATCTCGGCTCGGTCAATCCGCTGCTCGCGGGGTGGCCCCTGTTCAACGGCTCCCTGATGAGTATGCGCGATGCCAACCTGGATACCGGCATCCGCTCCGCCCAGCAGTGGGTGCAGAAGTCGCAGGCGACCAATATGGCGGAGTTTACCGAGGCACTGAAGTACATAGGCAACCCGGTGTTTCATGAATTCGCCGCTGACCGCCATGGCGATGCGTTTTACGGGCAGATTACCGTGGTGCCCCACATCACCCAGGAGCAACTCGATTTATGCATGGTCGGCATCGGGGCGCTGGTCGCCAGTTCCACCACTAACGCGATTATCGGCCTGGACGGCAGCACCTCCGCCTGTGAGTGGGGAGAAGATGCGGACACCCCCGCAGGGACCGGCCTCTTTGGTTACGAGGCCAGGCCGAGGATTTCCACCCGGGGTTACGTGGCCAACAGCAACAACAGTTACTGGCTGAGCGATGCCAATCACCCGCTCACCGGCTACCCCGTGGTGCTGGGCTGGATGGGGCCGGAAAACAAACAGCAGTTTCTGCGTACCCGCATCAATCACCTGATGGTGGCGGACCGGTTGGCCGGCACCGATGGTCTGAGTGAAACGCCGCTGTTTGACATGACGACACTGCAGGGGCTGATGTACTCCAACCGGGTCTACGGCGCCGAGATCGCACTCGATGATACCCTGGAGATCTGCGCGCAGTATCTCGAATCACCCCCCGCCGATGCTGATAAGGACGACACCGCGGCCCTGCGGGAAACCTGCCGGGTGCTGGGGGATTGGGACCGCAAGGTTGAACTCGACAGCCGTGGCGCCCAGGTATTCACTGAATACTGGGCGGCTATCCGGGGCGAATTGGGTAGTGATTTCCAGAATATCGTGGACAGCACGCGCTTCTGGCTGGTGGATTTCGATCCCGCCGACCCCTTGAACACACCGGCCGGTATCGATCTGGCGGAAGCCGACAATCACAGCACGGTAATCGCCGCGCTGAGGCAGGCCTATAACCGCCTGACGGAAGCCGGCGTGGCGCTGGATGCGCCGTGGGGCGAGGTACAGTTCCTGGAAAGAAATAACGAGCGCGTACCGATTCACGGCGGGGCGGGGACCATGGGTGTCTTCGGCGCTATCAGCGCCAGTCTGCAAGAGGGTGGCTACAAGAACCCGAGTTCAGGGAACTCCTACATCCAGACTGTTACCTGGGACGAATCTGACTGCCCCATTGCCGATACCATCCTGACCCATTCACAGAGTGTACAGCCGGACTCGGATCACTACGGTGACCAGAGCACACTGTATGCCGACAAGCGCTGGGTGCGATTCCCCTTCTGCGAAGAGGACATCGTTGCCCAGCAGATCGGTGAAACGCTGGTGCTGGAAGAGTGACGTGATCCGCTGCGCCGGGTAGTCGTGCGGATCAGCTTTCGATTACTGGACGGCTGGCCGCGGGGCGACAGCCGTCGGGGTTTGTCTCTCGCAGGCCGCGGTTATTTACCACGCGCCGAGGCGCTGGCATCGCGTATCGCCTTGAACTCGTTGCTCTCGCTCCAGTTGGGGAAAGTCGACTCCATGCTCAGCTGCAGCCCGATATCAAAATAGAGCATGATGTCCAGCCCGGCGCCGCTGAGGTCCCAGCTGGGATCATACTCATCCAGCGGCGAGTGGTAGCGCTTGGCGGTGTACTCCTGGGATTGCTGCGCCCCCCATTCGCGGCCGTGATCGAAACTGTCTTCCCCTGATTCGGCATACAGGGCGGGTACGCCCACGCGGGCGAAGTTGAAATGGTCCGAGCGATAGTAGCCACCGCGCTCGGGGTGGGGCTCCCGGTCAACATAGCGCCCTTTCTGCCTGCTTACCGCTGTGCGCAGGTAGTCGTCCAGTTCGCTGTTGCCATATCCCACCACCACAACATCGCGCATGGGGCCGTCCACCACCATGCCATCGATATTGATATTGGCGACGGTGGTTTCCAGTGGGAACAGGGGATTTTCGCTGTACCAGCGCGAACCCAGTAGCCCGGATTCCTCGGCGGTGACCGCCAGGAAGGCCACCGAACGCTCGGGGCGGGCGGGCAACTCGCTGAACAGGCGCGCCAGGGAAAGTAGTGCCGCGGTGCCGGATGCGTTGTCCACGGCGCCGTTGTAGATATTGTCGCCCTCTACCTTCGGGTTGGTGCCCAGGTGGTCCCAGTGCGCCGTATAGATGATGGATTCATCGGGCCGTTCGCTGCCCGGAATCACTGCTATCACATTGTTGGAAACGGAGTTGCGCAGGGTATTGTCGAGGGTGATACTGGCCGTTAGATCGCCCATGGGCACGGCCCGGAAGCCGGGCCTGGCGGCCGCGGCAACCTGTTTTGCGTAATCGAGACCGGCGGCCGCGAACAGGGCACGGGCGGAATCCTGGGAGAGCCAGCCGATCACCTCGCTCTTGTCGGCGTTGAGGTTGCTGGCGGTAAGACTGATCTGGGGCCGGGACCAGCTGCTGTACACGACATCCCAACCGTAGGCGGCGGCACCCGTCTCGTGGATGATCAGTGCCCCGGCGGCGCCCTGCCGTGCCGCCTCCTCGTACTTGTATACCCAGCGACCGTACCAGGTCATGGCGTTGCCATTGAACAGGGACTCGTCCTGGCTGGCGTAACCCGGGTCGTTGATGAGGATAACCACCGTTTTGCCGCGGACGTCGACGCCCGCGTAATCGTTCCAGTCGCGCTCCGGCGCGACTATGCCATAGCCGACAAACACCATGGGGCTGTCGGTCAGGGCGGTCTTCGCCACCTGTTGTTCGCTGAAAGCGATCATCTCGTCGCCGTAGCTGAATTGCGCCTCGAAGTCTTTGCCGCGTACGGATAGCGTGGTATCGGGGCTGGTTATACTCTCGGTGACAGGCACCTGTTGCAGATAGCTGTCACCGTTGCCGGGTTCCAGCCCCATGGCCTTAAACTGTCCGGCGAGGTAGGCCAGGGTGAGTTCCTCACCCCTGGTGGCAGGAGCGCGTCCGCCGTACTCGTCTGACGCGAGCACCGGGATATGTTCATGCAGGTCGGCAATGATCTGCTTGAGATCGTCCTGGTTGAGCTGGCCGGCCGCCATATTCTTTTCATTCGGTGGTTTGGCGAAAGCGGGAGCGACCAGGGTCAGCGCGCAAATAATCGAAACAAAGGATTTATACAAAACGATTTCTCCTGTCGAGTTGTTGAGGCCAAAGCCGGGGAGGGCGTTGGTCCCGATTATGCCGTGATATAAATAACAAACACAGAGTATAAGGCGAATGTCACCGACAGCGCAGAGAACCAACGCGGTACCAGGATGATAAGCCCTGTGATGGCGATTCCGATCCCGGGAACGGCCAGTGCCAGCGGCAGCGGCGGGGGTTGGGTCATCATTGTGAGATTGACATAGGGTCCGATCGCAAAATAGATCAGCATCGAAAGTGCCGAAAGTCGCCCCAGGCGCTCGCTGTGAAGCAGGAAATCCAGTGAGCCTGCTTCGGGCACAGGCAGCGCCATCTCCGCGGCGCCATAGATGCAGGTGGAGCCAAAGATGAGCACCAGGAAATCAAAAAAAGTCCAGGCTTCGACATCCCGCAGGCCCCAGCCCACCCACCACAGTTGCAGGCTGTAGGCCAGGATGCTCAGCCCCCACAGCGCGGTGGCCCAATGAAACGTCACCTGGCGATGGGCTCTTATCAACAAGGCCACCGCGTGCAATAACCTGGTGATGGCCAGGCCCAGGATGATTGAAACAGCGACAAATATGTACTCATGCTGGGTCATGCGGGTGCTCTGGTAATAATGGAGTGTCGTGCCAGGCTGGTGGTCCAGCCAGCGGCAGTCTGCCCCAGAGCTTTGGCGAGCGCAAACCCGCAGCCGGGCGCCGGCGGGATTCGCGGTGCGGCACTAGCCCTCGTCCCCGTCGGCATCGCGGTCGTCGCTGGCAAACTGGTGCACCCGGTTTACCAGGTACACGGGGCGCTGCTTGACCTCGATGAATACCCGCCCCAGATACTCCCCGATCACGCCCAGGCTTATCAGCTGGATGCCTCCCAGAAAGAGAATTACCACCATCAGCGAGGCGTAGCCGGGGAGATCCACGCCAAATACCAGGGTGCGAAAGACCAGGAAGCTGGCGTAGACAAAGGACAGCAGCGATACCGTCAGGCCCACGTAGGTCCAGACCCGCAGCGGCAGGGTGGAAAAGGAGGTCAGACCCTCCAGGGCGTGGTTCCACAGCTTCCAGTAGCTCCACGCCGACTCCCCTTCTTCCCGTCCCGGGCGATCGTAGGGGACAGCGATGGAGCTGAATCCGAGCCAGGCAAACAGGCCCTTCATAAAGCGTGTGCGCTCCGGCAATTCATGCAGGCGATCCACTACACGTCGGTCCAGTAATCGGAAATCGCCGGTATTTTCCGGCATGGGTTCCGCGGTGAGCGCGTTAAAGGTCTTATAGAACCCACGGGCAGTCATGCGCTTCAGCAGGCTGTCGCTGCGCCTGGAGCGGCGTACACCGTAGACCACATCGTAGCCTTCGCGCCACTTGTCCAGCATCTGCCGGATCAGGGAAGGAGGATCCTGCAGGTCCGCGTCCAGCAGGACCACCACGTCTCCGGCGGACGCATCCAGACCCGCGGTGAGCGCCGATTCCTTGCCAAAATTGCGCGACAGCTCAACAATCGTTATCGCCGGGTTTGATCGGGCGTGCTCCAGCAGCAACTCCAGCGTGCGGTCCTGGCTGCCATCGTCAACGCAGATTATTTCCCAGGGCGTACCCAGTGCCTCCATTACGCCGATGACCTGGCCAAAGAAGCGGTCGATGACCATGGCCTCGTTGAAGAAGGGTGCGACGATGGAAACGAGCGGACTGGCCGCCGCCCGCTCCGCGGTGGCGACCTTGCCGGCGACTCCTTTCATGGGGCCGGATTCCCGGGGACAGGTGTCAGTGGCATGCTGATTACTCCGAATCTCGTCTTTACGGGAACAACGATAGCAAGTTTATGGCGCCATGAGTGCAAAGACTAAGGGATTTCCAGGCGGATGCCGATCGCGGTGAATACTGCTTGGCAGCTGGCCGCGGCTGGGGTATTTTCCCCCCCAATCAATTCACCGCGGCGCGGCCCACAAGAGATCCCACCTTGAAAATCGAATCCGATACTGTCGTAACTTTTCACTACACACTGCGTAATGAGGCGGGGACCGAGCTGGAGTCGTCGCGCGGGTCAGAGCCCAGCGTTTACCTGCACGGCGCCAATAATGTTATCCGCGGGCTTGAGTCGGCCATGGCGGGGCGGGAAAAGGGCGACGTGTTCACCGCCAGCCTCTCGCCAGTGGATGCCTATGGCCTGCACAATCCGGGGCGGGTGCAGCGGGTACCGGTAAAACACCTGGCGTTCAGGGGCAAGTTGGCCGCGGGTAAAGTGGTGCAGATGAACACCGGCGAGGGCATGCGCCCGGTAACCGTAGTGAAGGCTGGCCGCCACAGTGCCGATGTCGATACCAATCATCCCCTGGCCGGCCAGACCCTGGAGTTCGATATAGAAATCCTCGACCTGCGAGCCGCCACCGCGGAGGAACTGGCGCATGGTCACGCCCATGGTCCCGGCGGGCATCATCATTGATTCGCGCACCGCTGCGGATGCCCGGGGTATCGTAACGGCGCGGCTGCCGCGGCGGGGGAAATGCACGCTGCTAGCGATACGGGAGCCGGATTGAAAACGTCTTTCTACAAGCCGCTGGGTTTATTTTTCCTGGCGCTGGGTATCGCCGGCGTCGCGCTGCCGATTTTGCCCAGTACGCCCTTCATCCTGTTGGCGGCCTGGTTCTTCGCCCGGTCGTCGGAGCGTTGGCACCGGCGTTTGCTGGACAGTGAATTGTTTGGACCGATGATTCGCAACTGGGAGCGCGAGCGCTGCATCTCCTGTCGCACCAAGGCGGTGGCTCTCGTGTCGATGCTGATCGGGGGCGGCGCTTCAATCCTGTTTGCGCTGGAGGATTACCGCTTCCGGCTGGCCACCGGTCTGCTCATGGCCATCGGTTGCGCCACGATCCTGTGGCTGAACACCTGTGATACGCAGACCGACAAGGCGCAGAGCTGAATCCGCGAGCAGGGCCCATCCCGCCGCGGCAAAAAAACTCATCCACTGTTTCCAAACCTGGCGGAAAAGCCCACCAGCCGGGGTGTTGGTCCCCCGGCCATCATGCAGCGGGTCCTGTCGCTCGGCTTACTTTCGCTAGAGCTGCGGTACTTCGGCAAGATTGATAGGCAGTTCGGCGCGACCTATACGCGCTGCGCGGTCCAGCAGGGTGGCCTCGGCAGCCTCAAGACCTATCATAATGATGAAACGTTTTTCGCGGATGCCCTGCAGACAGTAGCGCGCCAACTCGTCCAGGTCCTGTATGGGCAGCTCCATGCCAGCCGCCTCCGCAGCGACTTTGAAGTCCTGGACTGTCGGTACCGGGTCGTAAGGCTTTTCACGGGCCAGCTCCGCCGGGCGGTTGCGATCTGTGGTCCAGATGCCGGTATCGAGCAGTCCGCCGGAGGGGTAGAAAATGGAGGCGCCGAGTTTGGTTCCCTCGGTCAGCAGCTGGGCCGAGAGACATTCCGTCAGGCAGGATACGGCCGCTTTGCTGGCGGCGTACACGGACTGGTAAGGAAGGGGTGAGACACCGCCGTCTCCCGAGGAGGTGTTGATGATATGGCCCTCCTGGCCGCCCGCGATCATACGGGGCACGAAAGCCCGTATCCCGTGCATAACGCCGTGCACATTGACCCCGTGCACCCAGGTCCAGTCGTTGGCCGTGGTCTCCCAGACATTGGCGGAGGGCGCTGCGACCCCGGCGTTATTGAACAGCAGGTGACAGGCGCCGTGGGTATCGTAGACGCGGCTCGCCAGAGCCTCACAGGATTCCGCGGAGCGGACGTCGGTTACCACACCCATGACGTCCCCTGCGCCGGAAAACTCCCGCAGAACACGGTCGAGCGCAGCTTGCTCGACATCGGCAATCACGACTTTCGCACCGGCGGCGAGCAATTCCTTTACCAGCGAGCGGCCAATACCGCTGGCGCCACCGGTAACCACCGCTATTTTTCCTGCAAAGTCCTTCATATTCCGGCAATCTCCTGTAATCGAATGGGCTGGCAAGTGTTACACAGGGGCCGCGCGATGGTCCATAATCAGGCAAGTGTCGCGCCAGCATATCGGGCCACATCGTTGAACCGGGCAGTGATTAATTCGTCGGCAGGCCGACTACACCAAACATGTGCAGCGTTGCGACGGCAACCGGGCAATTGCAAGCGCCAGCTCGTTGGGGTATCAACACCCCTGTAATCAGACGCGGTAAAAAGAGTTTAATGGACGACAAATTTCGAGCCGGTTTCTGGCGCCTCGCAGATCCGAAAATCAGTATTACTTCCGCCGCTTCCATGGCTATCGGCGCCTCACTGGCGGCGGGCCACGGCGGTTTTTCCTGGTCCTGGTTGCTGGTCCTGGGGCTGGCCATGTTTTGTATGGAGGTTGCCAAGAACGCCTGGGGCGACGTTTACGACTTCGACTCGGGTACCGATCTGGCTGTCAAACCGGAGGACCGCACCGAATTTTCCGGCGGCAAACGCGTGCTGGTGGACGGTATTCTCACGCGCCGCCAGACCTGGGGAATCGCCTTCGGTGCCGGTGGCGCCGGCCTGGTGCTGGGAGCGCTGGTAGTATTCGGGCGCGAACCTGCCGTGTTCTGGCTTGGAGCCCTGGGCCTGGCACTTGGCTGGTCCTACCACGGTCCGCCGCTGCAACTGGCCTACCGTGGCCTGGGCGAACTGGATGTGGTGATCTGTTACGGGCCTATCATCGCCCTGAGTACCTACGTGGTGATGACGGGGGAGTATGCGGCGGGCCCGGTCTGGCTGTCCCTGCCCCTGGGCGCGCTCATCGCCGCGTTTCTCTGGGTCAATGAATTTCCGGACTATCACGCCGACCTCGGAGCGGGCAAAAACAATCTCGTTGCCAGGCTGGGCAAACCCAGGGCCGCCCTTGTGTTGCCGATAATCTACCTCGCCGGTTTCGCGTTGCTGGCAGCGCTTCCCGTGGCGACCGGCATGCCAGAGTGGATACTGCTTGGTTTCCTGGCGCTGCCGCCGGCAATCATGGCGGTTTACTGGACCCTGCGTGACCCTCAGCAGTTCCATCGCCACAAGCCCGTGCAACCCGCGGCCCTGCTGGCGTTCGTGCTTTATTCGGTGGGTGTCAGCTGCGGTGTGCTTATCGGTGGCTGAAGCTGTCGTGCCGGTTGCGCGGGGGCTGCCGGGAGTGATCAAACGGCTGCTCGACATTTTTGTGTCGGCTATCGGGCTGTGTGTGTTGCTGCCGGTGATGGGGCTGATTGCCCTGTGGCTGCTGGTCGCCGAGGGGCCACCGCTGCTGTACCGGGAGTACCGGATCGGTCGCGGCGGCAAGCTGTTTCCCATGTACAAGTTCCGAACCCTTCGACCGGGCAGCGCCGGTGAGCGCAGCGTGGCGCCGGAGGACGACCCGCGCATCACCGGCACGGGGCTGTGGTTGCGGCGCTGGCGCCTGGACGAGTTTCCGCAACTGCTTGACGTATTGTGCGGTCATATGAGCCTGGTGGGTCCGCGACCCATGCCGCCCGCCCACGCGGCGGCCCTGCCGGAGGAGCAACTGGCCGGCCTTGTCTCGGTACGGCCCGGAATGACCGATGCTGCAGCAATACATTTTCTGGCGGAGGACGCCGTGCTGGCGGGGCAGGATGACCCGGAGGCGGTATATCTGGAGCGGTTCCAGCCGGTAAAAGCCCTGATGCAGCTCGATTCGCTGGCTCACTGGAGTCTCAGTGCCGACCTGCTTGTACTCGCGCGCACCCTGGCGCTGTTGTGGTCGCCGGCCGCACGCGAGGAATCGGCCCGGGCCATGCGACGGCTGTTGTGAAGCGGGCCTCGAATTATGCGGGCAGACTGACTGACTCTGCACTATGCTATCTACCGTTTTACCCTCAACTTTTTATTCGGGAGTAGTTTTCAATGAGCAACCTGATGTACCAAAGTTCAGCGCAGGTCTTTGTCCACAATCTGAAAAACATGTCCGCCATGCTGAAGCTGGCGGCAAAGGACGCGAAGAGCAGGAATATCGATCCCGAAGTGCTGTTGAATGCGCGACTGGCGCCGGACATGTTCGCGCTGACCCGGCAGGTGCAGATAGCCACCGACCATGCCAAGGGCTGTAGCGCGCGCCTCGCGGGCGTCGAGTCCCCGGTTTTCGAGGACAACGAGGCCAGCTTCTCCGAGCTGGAAGCCCGTATCAAGCGCACCCTTGCCTTCATACGCACCCTGAAGGCTGCCCAGTATGTCGGCAGCGAGACCCGGGAAATCGTCATGAAAATGCCCATCGGCACTCTCAGATTTGACGGCGGCAGTTACCTCAATGGCTGGGCATTACCCAATTTCTACTTCCACTACATCAGCGCCTACAACATTCTGCGTCACAACGGCGTGCCCCTGGGCAAGGCCAATTTCCTGGGCGCGGTGCCCGGCATGCAGATGAGCGGCAAAATAGCAAAAATGATGGGCGCGAAGCCGGCTGCGAAAGCGAAGAAAAAGCGCTGAGTTTCCAGCAATGACACAGGATCTGCGAATATGAAAAACGAACGGGAAATCGGCGTTATCGTCTACGGTGCCACGGGGTATACCGGCAAACTGGTGGCTGAATATCTCAACCGCCAGTATGGCGCGGATGGTGATGTCAGTTGGGCAATGGCCGGACGCAGCCTGGACAAGCTGGAAGCGGTGCGCGACGAGCTGGGTATTGCTGCGAATCTGCCGCTGATTGTCGCCGATGCCAGTGATCCCGCATCGATTAAGGCGATGGTAGGGCGGGCATCGGTAGTGATCACCACGGTGGGTCCCTACCAGTTGTACGGCTCCGGCCTGGTGGCCGCGTGCGCGCAGGCCGGTACGGACTACGTGGATCTCAGTGGCGAGCCCACCTGGATGAAGCAGATGATAGAGGCCCACTCCGACGCCGCGCGCGCAAGTGGCGCACGCATCGTGTTTTCCTGTGGTTTCGACTCGGTGCCATTCGACCTGGGTGTCTGGATGTTGCAGAGCGAGGCAAAGCGCGCCCTGGGTACGGCGCTGCCGCGGGTGCGGGGACGGGTATACGGCATGAAGGGTGTCTGGTCGGGCGGAACCCTGGCCAGTTTCAGGGTCACCATGCAGGCCACGGCGAAAAATCCCGAACTGGGAGCTGTGCTGATCAACCCGTTTGCCCTGACCCCGGGGTTTACCGGCGCGGACCAACCCAGTGGCACGAAGCCGCGGTATGACGAGGCCGAGAAGAGCTGGGTGGCACCCTTCATGATGGCCATTATCAATACCAAGAACATTCACCGTTCCAACTACCTGCTGAAGCACGCCTACGGCACGGATTTTGCCTATGACGAGATGTTCATAACCGGACCCGGTGACGAGGGCGAAGCCATGGCCAGGGCGATAGCCTCGGACAACTCCATGGCATCGGACCCCACGCCGCAGGGCGAGGGACCTACCAAAGAACAGCGGGAAACCGGCTATTACGAACTGGTATTCGCGGGAGAAACCGCCGACGGTAAATCAATGCGGGTACGGGTTACCGGCGATATGGATCCAGGCTACGGCTCCACCTCGAAGATCATCTCGGAATGCGCGGTCTGCCTGCTCAAGAATCCGGACGCGGCGGAAGGCGGCATCTGGACGCCGGCTGCGGCCATGGGGTCCCTGCTTATCGACCGCCTGCGGCGCAACGCCGGCGTGACCTTTGAACTGGAGCAGGGCTGAGCCGCCGCCCGGGGTGCTGAATCCGGGGCACAACCCCGGAGGGCGCCGTCGCGTACACGATCGCGCCCGGCGGAATCTTCAGGGGGCGGATACCCCGGTTCACTGCCAGCAGACCCTACTCTAGCTCGGCAATCATGGCGGCATAGTTTTCAAATCCCAGTTCCCGGGTGATGCGCTTGCGCCAGATGGAATCGAGTTCCGCGACGACATCGGCGCCCAGTTGCTGGCGGGATTCCCCCACCTGTCCGCTGCGTACCTTTGACGAGTCACTGTCAGCCGGCACACCCGCCACCTCGGCGCTGCGCTCCCGCATTAATTTGTCGTCGAAACGATCCTTGTGGTGCAGCATGAAGTCCAGCGAGGCGTGCTCCTCGGTGATGGCCAGCAGTTCATCATCCAGCGGGATATCCATGAATGCGGCCACCTTGCGGATGGTGCCCCTCAGGTCCCGCTTGATGTGCTCGTAGGCCAGGAACAGTACGTCCGGGTCATTGCGCCTGGCCCACCAGGAGGCCAGGTGGGTCCAGTAGTCTCCACCCGCGCTGTCAGGCTCGTTCCCCGCGCGCAGAAAGGTGGCGCGGGCAAAGTCGTCCAGTGATACGGTTCCGGGTTCCAGAAACCAGCCTTCCATGAATCTGTACATGGAGTAGAGCGCGTCGCTGGGCTCGCGGCAGGAGTTGATATAGCGCCCACCCGCGGGAATGCGATGAGCGTCGAGGTGACTTTTGAAAATACGCGGGTTGGCTTTTTGTTCCGCATCCAGGTCCAGCCCCAGGCTCACCGATTGCTCGATCCACGGCGCCACCCGGCTGATGTCGTCGAAATCCATATCCCCGCGGGTGCGCAGGGTGTGGGCGATCTGCTGCAGCCAAGTCGTACCGCTCTTGCCGTAGGGCGCTATGACCGTATCCGTCGGCCGCAGTGAGATGCCCAGGCCCTTGCCGAGGCCCTCCGGGGAGTCCATCAGGCCCAGCAGGGAGCGCAGGCCTTCCAGCGTCGTGGCCCTTCCGGATGGTGCGAGATCCGCTATCCTGTTTTCATTCATACAGCTGGCCCTTTTTCTATTGCGCCTGTCAGCGCACTGTAGTGCATTCATTGCCGGCGCAATAGCCCCGACTGCACCCTCGCGCCGGTACCATCGGCTGCGCGCGATACGAGCCGACAGGGAGGTATTGACGGCGGGCCCCGGCAAGCCATGTTTGGGTCGACGCCGGCGCGCTTGTATAGGGCCGCGACAGATTCGATAGTCTGTACCAGCGCTCGATATCCGCTCGTAAATCGGGCCCCGGGGCCTGAACGCGGTGTATTTTGTGCCCGCCAGGGGTATCTTTGCATTTTTGAAGACAGCAGCGAGGCTGGCGGCATGGACGATCTGTTGGACTACAACTCATTTACGGTTGGCGGTGCGGTCCACCCTGGGCGTGACATTGCCGGTGGGGCGATTTGCACGCCGGCCGGGTTCGCGCGGGAGGTCTCCCGTGACTGAGCGTCTGATAGTCGTTTCCACGGACTGTCATGCCGGTCTGCCTATTGCGGATTACAAGCCCTACGTGGAATCCCGTTACCACGAAATGATGGACATGGCTGTGCCCATCCAGCTGGACATGATGGAGAAGGCGAGCAAGAGCTTTCTTATCCAGGAGATCAACGAGTCCTGGCGCGCACCCATCCGGCAGCAGCTGACCGGCGCCTGGGACTACGCCGAGCGCGTCAACATGCTGGCGGGCGACGGCATTGCCGCCGAGGTGATGTTCCCGGACGGTATCACTGAAAACAACACGCCCCCTTTCGGCGCGGGCCTTGGCCTGTCGCCCCGGGATGCGGTTCCGGAATTACAGTGGGCTGGCGCCATGGCGCACAACCGCTGGCTTGCGGAATTTTGCGCCAACGACCCGGTGCGACATATCGGGGTGGCCTCCATTCCACTGCTGTTCGACGTGCAACAGGCGGTTGAGGCCGTGCGCTGGTGTGTGGACCACGGTCTGCGGGCGGTGATGATTCCCACCCTGTGGGGCGAGCATCCCGCCTACCACCACACCCGCTACAACCCCTTCTGGGAGGTTTGCGAGGATCTTGAAGTGATTGTTCACTTTCACTCCGGGCCGGCTCCTCACCCGGAATACTTCGGCAAGGACTGGCCTGTTGAAGACAGCAGCGAACAGTTGCCCGGCGCTATGGGCGTCTATGTCTCGGAGGTCATGTGGTGGCTGTACCGGCCGTTGACTTTCATGATCTGGGGCGGCGTCTTTGAGCGCTACCCGCGTCTCAAGGCGGTGATTGTCGAAGGCGGCACCATGTTCATGCTGCCGCCCTGGCTGCGGCTGCTGGACCACAACTACCGCGATGTGCAGTTTTCCGCCAAGTTGGGCGACTTCCGCTCCCACCTGTCCATGGCGCCCAGCGACTATTACCGGCGCAATGTGGCAGTGGGCGCATCCTGCGTTCCGCGCTCGGATCTCGACCTGCGGGCGGCGATAGGCCCCGACCAGATTATGTGGGGCAGTGATTACCCGCACCCTGAAGGCACCTGGCCCAACACCGCCGAGTATTTCAGGACCACGTTTGCGAACTTCCCCGAACAGGATGGCCGCAAGATTCTCGGGGAGAATGCGATGGCCTTTTACGGCCTCGACCGCGCCAGTCTGCAGGTGGTGGCGAACCGGATAGGTCCGGCCGCTTCCATGTTTGCATGACGGTTGCCGCGTGCCTTGCGCATGTCGCAGCGGCGCTTGCGCCGGCAGCGGCCAGCTGAGTCTTCCTCTTTGACGCCGCGAATATTGGCCAGGTCAATGGCGCCCAGGCGCCGCTGTTTTTACCCTTCGGATTGGTGGGCGCTCCTTTGGCGGGTTACGCTTACGACACCCTGGGCAATTACGAGCTGGTATTACAGACCCTGGTGGTGACGCTGCTGCTGGCAGCCGCCCTGGCGCTTGCCCTGCCACCGTCGCGCCAGGCGTCTTCGAATACCTGTACGGGAGTGAAATCATGAACAAGTGGATCAAGCTGGCGGCGGTCGAGATTCCGGACAATGGCGGAACACTCAGCCTCGCGCAACGGGATAAGGAGTTTTCCATCCGCTTGTCAGGTATCCGCGGCGAGCTGATGAACAGCCGGGTGCACGGCTCGGAGGAAGCGCTGGCAGAGTTGGGCTGTGCGCGTCTGAAGAGCAAAGCGGATGCCGAGGTCCTGGTCGGCGGTATGGGCATGGGCTTCACTCTTGCGGCCGCCCTCGCCGCAGTCCCGGACAGCGCCAGGGTGACAGTGGTTGAGTTGATACCCGAGGTGATTGAATGGAACCGGGGGCCACTTGGCGATTGCGCCGGCCAGCCACTGCTCGACAGACGCACGCAGGTGCACGTGGGTGATGTGGCGAAGTTCATTGCGGGGGAGCAGGGCGTTTTTGACGCGATTCTGCTCGATGTGGATAACGGCCCAGAGGGCCTCACGCACTCGGATAACCAGTGGCTGTATTCTGAGTCCGGCCTGAAAGCGATCCAGCGGGCGCTCGGCGGCGAGGGCACCCTGGCCGTCTGGTCGGCGGGTCCCGACCCGCAGTTTGTGATGCGCCTGAAGAAAGCGGGCTTTCACACCTCGGTGCGTTCGGTCAGGGCCCGCCCGGGAAAGGGCAGCCACCACACGATCTTCCTGGCGAAGAAAGGGTCGATTCTATAGGGCGGCGTTGCCGGAAGAAATCAGGGAACAGGTTTCTGCGTATTGCCCCGGGGTGTGTCGTGCAGTCCCAGGTACATTCGGCACACCTTCTGGTCCTGCATTTTCAGCAGTTGCGGAATCTGGCGGATGTTGGCCCTGTCCTTCTCCTTGTCCTCCTCGGTAAGTTGCTCCCAGGGAATGAGATCCGGATGCAGCATGCGGTCCTCGTCCCGCACATCGCCGTAGCTATAGCCGGCCAGGTGCTTGTCGGCCATCCAGCGTCGGTGTTCAAGCTGGGCCAGCAACTCCATTGTGAGATCGTCGGGTGGAAAGACTGCCTCCGGCTCGTCCGAATCAATATCGCAGGCCACGCAGTTGGCGATACGCAGTTTGACATCCATATGGGCGGCCGCATGCCGATTGGCCTTTTTCTTGTGCGCGGGCAGTTCTGACCATGGAATCAGCGAGGCATTCGCCCGTTTGCTGGCGCCAGCGGCGAGCTGGGTGTTCAGGTACGCGTTGTGCAGGGTGCGGGCCATGGCGTCCAGGGCTTCATTGACAATGATGTCGATGGAGATGGTTTGGTCCAGGGATTCGAAATACTCGATGGGTTCGTGATCAGGCAGCCCCAACTTATCCATATCTATCGGCTGGAAATCGTCATCGATGATCTCAGCCAGGAAGTTCTGCTGGTTCAGGCAGGCGACGAAATTCAACGGTGGCAGGCCGCTGTGCCGCCGCAGCCGATTGAGCCTGCGCGCGGAGAGTATGCTCTCGACATCCCTGCGCAGGGCCACGTAGCAGACGTCAAAGTGAGTAGCTGTCTGCATCTCGTACCATGTTTTGGGCGTGATCGTCATCGGGTCCGCATACACGAAATCGATATCCACGGTTTCGTCCAGGTGGGGGTGGCGATGGCGGAACCTGTCCACCTTTACGCGCATATCCCCTTCACACAAGACTGTCACGTGTGGCAGTCGAAAGTCGGTGTAATGCGCCGTCAGCGCCGTCTGCAGAATCATTTCCCGCACCAGTGGCTCGAAGCCGATAAACAGGATATGCATCGGCTCATTGCCGCGGGTGGCCGGCCGGTAGTAGAGGTCCGGCGCGCAGATTCTGAAAATATTGCGGGCGATGGTTTCACGCCGGTTGAACAGGCGAATGGCGAAGCGCGAACTGTTCATCTCAAAGAAGCTGTGAACACTGAATATTTCGTAGACGTCCGGCGAATCCACGCACAGGAAACAACGCAGTGATACGTCGGGAGCCTGGCCACCTATCGCGGGCTCCCTTTTCCGTGCGATGGCCTCGAGGTGCACAATCTCGGTGTCCGTCAGGCGGCGGGTCAGGCGCTCGGCGTTCTTGGCGATGGCGATATTGGCCTTGTCATCGCTGGTGCACAGGAACAGTTCCTTGGCGTATATCACCTGCGACTTGAGCAGCACCAGCGGGTCCATGGCATTGCCGCAAATAACAATGGCGCCGTAATTTTTAAGTTCCGCCGCCAGTGCGTTCAGCGGATCATTGTCGATGACAACTACCTGTTTGTCAGAATTGAGGCAGTAGTCCCGGGCGATGCGAAAGCCTGTCTCGCCGATTCCACAAACCACCACGAAGCGCCGTTTGCGAAACAACAGGCCGTACAGGGCTACCTGTTCCTCGATGACACGCCAGACCGCCTTGGCGGCAGTGTACAGAACGATAAGGGGCGCCAGGGCACGGGCAAACTGCAGGTAGGTTGGCCAACCCGCGGTATCCTCAGGCGCCTCGAAAATAAACAGCCGCAGGCTGGCATAGGTCACATCCCACCAGGTGAAGGGACCGCCATCATCGGCGAAAGTCATGGTTTGCGCGTAACCGACACAACCCAGTACGAAGGTGAGCGCCGCCAGCAGCCCCACCAGGGTCCACTCGTGGCGTACCAGCGGATTCACCTGCTCCTGATGATCCGGTCTCCTATTGCGCCTTTCGCCGTCTGCAACGATATTGGGTGAGCTCATTGAATCGAATCTGTCCTGGCAGGGATTGCTGCCACTTTAGCGGGAATGGCGCGGCAGAGAAAGATTTGTGTCGCCGGCGTCTCGCATTGGTGCGCGCTTGCACCATTTCAGGTGTGCGCAAATAGCGATACCGGAGCGGCACCCCGGTTTGGGCGTCCGCGAAGAGGCTGCGCAACGCGGCGGAAACGGTATTGCTACAGTTGGCGCGAATATTGCTGCCTGATGCGGAATTATCCCCACGCAGGTATACCCATCTGTGAAAACCCCTCTTGATACCTCCTCTTACAGGGCCGGCTTACTGCAGCAACTGGGTTGGCGCACGCGCCCGGGCATTCTCGGGCATCACGCCGCCAGCCCCCAGTCCATTCATGCTCTTTTCGGATACTTTCTTAACGACCGGGGGTCGCCCTCGCCGTTTCCCGGTCGCGACATGCTGGTGGACAGCAGCCTGTTTGACTGGGGGGTGGCGCCGCCACTGGAAAAGGTCATCAGTTCGTCGCTTGAATTCGATCTCCTGCTGACCTTGCCCGAGGTGTATCGGCACAGTGTGGCGGTGATCGAGCCCTGGAAAAACGTGGGTATCAACCTGCAGGGGGAGGAGGTGAGGGCTTCGAAAAACATTGCCTATATCCTGCAGCAGGTAGCTGATGCCGATACTATCCTGTATCCCGTGTGGCAAAGCGGGGTCAGCAATAACCGGCGCCTTGCCAGTATTCTTGGCGCGGGTATCGCCACCATTGTGCAGGGCGGCAACCCATCGGCACACGATGCGGCCAGCTTTGACGGCGCAAATGCCAGCCTGGAGGATATTCTCGAACTCACCGACGAGCTGCTGTTGAATCGCCAGCCGAGCAGCGGCCCCGCCATATTCATCTGCCTCGGTCACCAGCTGGCGGCCGCCTCGCATATCCGGCTTATCAAACGGGCCGTGCGCGAGGTGGCAAATCTGGCGCACCTTCCCCTGGATCCCGAGCGGACAGCGATCTCCTCGTTGCTGCGTGTGTGCCAGCGGATCGGCGAAGTGGGCGCGGCATTGCCGGTGGTAAAAGCGGGCAAGACCCTGGCGGAGGGCTGGCACGACAGTCTCTTCGCGGTGGCGCCCAATGAGCAGGTGGAAGTGGGCACGCGGCGCCTGCTGCCCTACCGCCGGCGCGCGGGCAGTTCGCATGTTCCCGGAGAATTGCATGAGGCTCATGCGCTGGTAGCCGACGAACTCGACGGCGTTATCGACACCATGCTGAAAATGGAGCGTGAGCTGCGCATTGAAATGTTCCACAGCGACGAGGTCAACGAGGAGGCGGCCCTGTTCGCGAACTGGGCCTACAAACTGCTGCACGACACTATCGTCCCGATTCGCTACCAGGTCGCGGTGAGCCCCTTGTCGTGGATGCTGAATCTGCCCTACGCTCTGGAAATCATGTCCCAGACGGCGGTGGATGAAACGAACTGGACCGAGGTGTCCACCACCTGCATCTACTACAAGGACTGGGAGACACACACTATACGCCGCTCCTTTACCTGCCAGTTTCACCCGGAACTGATGGCGGATATCCGCGATATCGGAAAAAGGGACGGGCCGCGTTACAGTGAACTCAAGGACAACGATGGGGTACGATTGCTGGTGCGCCTGCTTTACCACGGCATGCAGGAGTGACGGGCGCGCCCGCCCTCGGCGGGCTAGTCGCCAGGGGGTTCCCAAAAGCAGCTGCACCGGGGCTACAATAGTTGCAGCACTTCAGCTTCGGAAGATTCCGCCATGACAGGTCCCGCCCCCGGCTGGCAGCACAACTACGCCATTATCAATGGCATCCAGATGCACTACGCGGAGCAGGCGCCGGTGCGCGCGGGCGCGCCGCCGCAGTCGCAGAGCGCGCAGCATACTGCCGCCGGCCATGGCAGGGGCGCGGTGGTTTTCTGCCACGGTTTTCCCATGCTGTGGTTCAGCTGGCACCGGCAGATTGCCGTCATCGCCAATGCTGGTTACAGGGTGATCGCCCCTTCCATGCGCGGCATGGGGCAGAGCGAGGCGCCGCCGGAGCCCGAGGCCTACGGCGTGGATGCGATCACCGCCGACCTCGTTGGTCTGCTTGACCATTGCGGCATCGACAAGGCGATATTTGTAGGCATCGATTTTGGCGCTTTCGCGATACAGGACCTCGCGCTGCGCCATCCGCAACGGGTACAGGCAATCATCTGCCTGGAAAATCCCGCCGCGCCCCATAACCCGGACAAGTCGCCTCTTACCGAGTATCGCGAGATGGGCGAGCAGCATTTCCTGCACATCGAGTACTTTCGTGAACCCCCCCGGGCGGATGTCGAACTGGCCGCCGCGCCCCGGGAGTTCCTGTTCAAGGTCATGTGGATATTGAGCGGGGCAGCCAATTATTTCGATGTATTCAAACACCCGCCCGGCACCAGTTATATCGACGCCATGCCTGAGCCACCGCCGCTGCCGTGGCCCTGGCTCAGCGAGCTGGAACTGGAGTTTTTTGTTTCCGAGTACAGCCAGTCAGGCTTTACCGGAGGCCTCAACTGGTACCGTTCCATGGACATAAAATGGGAGCAGCGCAAAGCATTCGAGGGTGTGCAGAGCCAGGTGCCGGCCTGGTTTATCGGCAGCGAGCGGGATGTGGACCTGGAGGGCTTTCACGGGGAAGACCCGATAGGCCTGATGCGCGCGATTTTTCCCAACCTGGTCGATGTAAAAATGATTCCGGATTCAGGGCATATGATTGCGCTGGAGGCGGCGGATGAACTCAATGAAATCCTGTTGGATTACCTGAGCCGCATCACCGCCGAATAAGCGAAGTGCCAGGTCCACAGCCAGCTCGATTACGGCTCAGGAACATAACTCCGGGCCAGAATTCAGGAGGCACATAGCGCATGTGCAGGCATTCTCGCCTAGAATGCGAGTTTTGGGTCACGGGAGATTCACCATGTCATGTTTCAGGCAATACGCGCTGTTGCTGGTCTGTATCCTGGGAGCGGCTGTATCCCGCGCGGATTGGATAGAGCAGAGCAACGAGAACGCCCTGTTGGTATTGCAGGCCCAGGCGGAGTTTGAACCCGAGGGCATCGCCAGGGCCGGGTTGACCGAATACGACGCCGATGTGATCGATCTCAAGGCGAACTACGAGGAGCGCCAGACCGCCAGTGACAGGTTGTTGCTGGCGGAGCTGAACAAGCGCCTGGCGCTGAAGCAGGATCCCCGGGTTCGCCAGGATCTCAAGATTCTGATCCAGTCGCTGGAAGACAATATCGAGACCCGGCGTATCGACAGCCAGTACCTGTTGCCTTACTACAATATCCACGGTTTTCTGTTTGGCAGCTTCAATGCCCTGCTGGACCCGCGCAATGACAGGGCACGCTATGCCAACGCGCTTGAGCGCCTGCGCAAATACAACGGCAGCTACGAGGGCTATACCCCGCTCACGGAACTGGCGAAGGCGCGATCCCGCGACCGTTTCGGTGTCGAGGGCTTGATCGGGCCCTATCGCGTCGAGGTGGAAAAAGACCTGGCGGACGCGCCGCGTTATGTGGCCGGTATCCGGGCGCTGTTCGAGGAAGCGCAACTGGAAGGCTGGGAGGAGGAGTTGGCGATACTCGAGGGGCAACTGGCCGACTACCAGGCGTGGGTCAACTCCGATATGTTGCCGCGTGCCCGCACAAGTAACCAGCTGCCCGCCGAGGTGTATGCCAATAATCTCAAAAACTACGGTGTGCGGTCTTCACCGGAACAGCTGATCGCGGAAGCACAGTACAGTTTTCAGCTGATCATCGGCGGGATGAAGGTCGTGGCGCGCCAGATTGCCGAACAGCGCGGCTGGGACGACAAAAGCCTGGTAGGTGTCATCCGCAAGCTGAAGGAGGAGCAGGTACCCCAGGACAAGGTGCTTCCCCTTTACAAGCAGCGGCTCGCCCAGGTCGAGGAGATCATCCGCGAACAGGATGTTGTCAGTCTGCCGGAGCGTGCCGCTTCCATTCGCCTGGCCACCGAGGCGGAGTCCGCCGCCATCCCCGCCTCGTTCATGAGTCCGCCCCAGCTGATCAATAACACCGGCCAGTACGGCGAGTTCGTGCTGGTCCAGAGCAACCCCTCCCTGGAGGGCGACGCGGTGATGGATGACTGGAGCCACGACGCTGTCACCTGGACACTGACGATTCACGAGGCCCGGCCCGGCCACGAGTTGCAGTTCGCCAGCCTGGTGGAGAACGGCACCTCACTGGCCCGGGCCCTGTTTGCTTTCAACAGCGCCAATGCGGAGGGTTGGGGCCTTTATGCGGAGTTCATCATGCAGCCTTACCTGCCGCCCGAAGGCCAGCTGTTTTCGCTATATGCCCGGGCCTGGCGCGCGGCCAGGATGTTTCTTGATCCCATGGTGAATACCGGCCAGATGACGCCGCAGCAGGTGGTGAATTTCCTGATGGAACAACTCGCCATGTCGAGCCCAATGGCGAACTCCGAGGCGGACCGCTACGCGTTTCGCGCCCCCGGCCAGGCGACCTCCTATTACTATGGTTTCATGGCCATGCTGCGCCTGCGTACCGAGTTGGAAATCGCCCTGGGTGATAAGCTCGATCAACGGCAGTTTCACGATTTTGTACTCGAGCAGGGACTATTGCCACCGGAGCTGCTACGGGATGCCGTGCTGACGCAATTTGTATCCGGGGCGGACGCTGCTCCCGCCAAATAGCGTTTAGGATGGCAGAGCGGTCACTGCGGTGAACCGCGCTGTTTCTCGAGTGCGTGACGGCCTCGCGTGTTGATAAACACCGCCAAAGCGGGAACACTGGTGTGAGCTTGGGTAATCAGCGCAGGAGTGGGTAAAGGGTATGGGCGCATGGGGTTCGGCAATTATTTTCCTCGCCGCGGCGGTGGTGGCCGTTCCCATCTTCAAGAAACTGAAGCTAGGCGCCATCCTTGGTTATCTGGTGGCGGGCGCACTCATCGGGCCGGCTGTGTTCAACCTGGTCAACCATCCCGATACCATATTGCACGTTGCGGAGTTGGGCGTAGTTTTCCTGCTGTTCCTGATCGGTATCGAACTGGCACCCGCTAAACTCTGGCGTCTGCGCAATGCGATTGTCCTGGTAGGGGGTGGACAATTGGCAATTACGGCGGCGCTTGTCGCCGCTGCGCTGTATTGGGCTCTCGGCAGTGTACCGGTCGCTACTGTTATTGCCCTGGGTGTGGCGCTGTCCTCCACGGCCTTCGCCGTTCAGTTGATGAGTGAGCACCGTATATTGAAAAGCGCTCCGGGTCAGCAGGGCTTCGCTATCCTGTTGCTGCAGGACCTCGCGGTGATTCCCATTCTCCTGCTGGTCGAGGCACTGGCCAGTACGCCCACAACAGTTGGCCCGCCCTGGTATTTTGGCCTGGGCGCCATACTGCTGGTGCTTGGCGTGGGCAGATTCCTGCTCAATCCGTTCTTGCGGCTGATGTCCAGTTACGGTAGCTCCGAGGTTATGACGGCCGCGGCTCTGTTGATCGTTCTGGCGACAGCCATGGGTATGGAGGCGGCAGGACTATCCATGGGCATGGGTGCGTTTATCGCTGGTATATTGCTGGCCAACTCCAGTTTCCGGCATCAGCTGGAGACAGAAATCGAGCCCTTCAAGGGTTTGTTGCTGGGTCTGTTTTTTATCGCCATCGGCATGAGTTTGGACCTTGAATTGCTGGCCAGCCAGCCGGGTTTGATAGTGGGTGCCGCGCTGGCCCTGGTGCTGGTGAAAACAGGCGTAATCTGGCTGCTCCTGAAACTGTCGGGGCAGTCATCCAGGGATGCCCTGCATGTGGGTCTGATGCTGTCGCAGGGAGGTGAATTTGCCTTTGTCGTCATGGCCCAGGCGGCGGGTAATGGCCTTGTTGAGGCCGCACTGGCCAGCCAGGTGACCCTGGTAGTGGGCATTTCAATGGCGCTGACGGCGCCCCTGGTGATTCTGCATAGCCAGTTGTTCAGCACCAGCAACTGCCCACGGGTTTATGATCAGGCCAGGGATCAGGATGAACCTGAAGTAGTGATCGCCGGGTTTGGCCGCTTCGGGCAGATCACGGCGCGTATCCTCGCGGCCAACGGTATTCCCTTTACCGCCCTGGACAATAATGCTGAACATATCGAGTTCGTGAAGAAGTTTGGTAACAAGGTATTTTATGGCGATGCCAGCCGGTTGGACCTGTTGAGAATGGCTGGTATCGACCACGCCAGAGTCATGTTGATAGCCCTGGACAACGAGGAGCAGAGCCTGCGAATTGCCGGGTTAATGCGGGAGCACTACCCGGATGTGCGGGTCGTGGTTCGCGCCCATAATCGTTTCAGCGTGCAGCTCTTTCATCAGTTGGGGGTACAGAGCGTCATCCGGGAGCTGATGGAAAGCAGCCTGGTGGCTGCGGACCGAGTCTTGCGCGATTATGGCTACAGCGACTCGGTAGCACAGCGCATGGTAAAACTATTCCGCAGTCACGACGAAGAGACACTGGAGAAGTCGCTTGAATTCGAGGGCGACATGGCGGCGGTGATCGACCACACTCGGCACAGCCGGGAATACCTCGCCAGCCTTTTTCAGCAGGACCAGGCGCAGATCAGCCTGACAGGCCAGCCTGTAGATGGGCGTGGCGACTAGCTGGCCCCGGGAGGTATGGGTATGGCGGGACGTGGAGCGAGGACAGGGCGAGCATCGTGAAAAATTCAGCGAGTAAGTTTGGCCCCGGCATCCTGGTGACGGCAGCGTTCATCGGGCCGGGTACGGTGGCGACCGCGAGTATCGCCGGCGCTCGTTACGGGTTCGCGCTGCTGTGGGCGCTGGCGTTTTCCGTGCTTGCCACGATTGTCCTGCAGGAGATGTCAGCCCGTCTGGCGCTGGTGACCCGGCAGGGTCTGGCGCAGGCGCTGCGCGAAAGTTACCGCGAGAGTTGGCTGGGCAGCGCCGCGGTGGTGCTGGTGGTAGCTGCGGTGGGGGTTGGCAATGCCGCCTACCAGACCGGCAACATCACCGGGGCCGCCATGGGTCTGGAGAGTATCAGCGGAGTTGGCATCGGCTGGTGGGCTGTGCTCGTCGGGGTGGTCGCCGGAGTGTTGTTGGCCTCTGGTACCTATGCCCTGATCGAGAAGCTGCTGGTAGCGCTGGTTTTGCTGATGAGCCTGGTTTTCCTGCTAACACTGGCGATGGTAAGACCATCAATTGGCGGCATACTGGAGGGGTTGCTCATCCCGTCCCTGCCGACGGGTTCGCTGCTGACGGTAATGGCTTTGATCGGTACCACGGTTGTTCCCTACAACCTCTTTCTGCATGCCAGCGCGGTGTTGGAGAAATGGCCACCCGGGATCGACAAACGGCAGGCCATGCATGAGTCGCGGGTGGATACCGGTATGTCGATAGGCCTCGGCGGACTGATCACCATGGCCATCATGTGCACCTCTGCAGCCGCGTTTTTTGGTAGCGGGGCGGAGTTTTCCGCTGCCAGTATGTCGCAGCAACTCGAGCCGCTGCTGGGCGCCGGTGCTCGCTATTTCTTTGCCGCCGGCCTGTTTGCCGCGGGCCTTAGCAGTGCAGTGACGGCGCCGCTGGCGGCAGCCTACGCGGTGTGCGGCGTGCTGGGTTGGTCCCAGGACCTGCGCGCGAATCGCTTCCGCCTGATCTGGTTTGCCGTTCTGTTGTGCGGTACGGTTTTCTCCGCCATTGGTATCAAGCCGCTGGCGGCAATTTTATTTGCGCAGGCCGCGAATGGTTTCCTGCTGCCGTTTTGTGCAATCTTCCTGCTGTTGATCATGAATCGGCGCGACCTGCTGGGCGCCTATATCAACAGACCGCTGGCAAACACGCTGGGCGGTATCGTGGTCCTGGTGACGGTTGCCCTGGGGGTGTTAAAGCTTCAGCAGGTCCTTCTCGCACTCTGAAAACCGCGCCAGCTTGCGGCTAGCTGACCCGCACCACGACTTTGCCTTCCACCTTGCCCGCGGCGATGTGCTCAATGGCCTTGAGCGCGTCTTCAAAGGCAAAGACCTGTACGTTCGACGCCTTGATTTCCCTGTTCTGCCAGTGCCCTATCAGGTCCTGGTGGGCCTCCCGCATAAGTTCCGGCGAAAAACCCACCGGCATGGCGCCCACCAGTGAAATGTTCCTGGGCAGGATTTCGGGCAGTTCGATCCTGGACCATTCACCGCTGGCGTATCCGATGACCACAAAGCGTCCTTCGAAAGCGGTGGCCTTGAAAGCGGCCCTGCCGGCCTTGCCGCCGACCGGGTCGTAGATAACGCTGGCGCCTTCGCCGTTTGTGAGTTCCTTCGTTCTTTCGGTTATATCCTGGGAGCGGTGATCTATAACGGCATCCGAGCCAATGCTCATGCAAAACTCGCCCTTTTGCGGGCCGCCGGCGACAGCGATAACCCGCGCGCCCCTGGCTTTGGCAAGCTGCACCGCGGCGCAACCGGAGCTGCCCGATGCGCCCAGCACAAGTACCGTGTCTTCAGGCTCTATCCGTGCGCGGCGTACCAGCGCGACCCAGGCGGTCAGGTAGGGAATGAAAAATCCAGCCGCCTCCTCACCGGGCATCTCGTCGGGGATGGGGAAGGCAGCCAGGGCGTGCATCAGGCATTCGTCGGCCAGCCCGCCGCGCTGGGCCTGGAACAGGGTGGGTCCCAGTACCCGCGTACCCAGCAGAGCCGAATCCACACCCTCGCCAACGGCGACCACCTTGCCAGCGGCCTCCTGGGACGGGGTGAACGGCAGCGGCGGCGTCAGTGGGTAATTGTTGGCGCACATGAATACATCCGGCAGGCCCAGGCCGGCGGCCTCCACCTGTACCTTGACCTGCCCGGGCCCCGGTTCGAACGCGGCGGCGTGATTGTCCAGTGTCAAAACCTCGGCAGGTGGGCCGAACTGGTGAATTTTCCATGCGCGCATAGTATTTTCCTTATCGGCCCTGGTGCGGGGCCAGTCGTGGTGGGGTGGGTGTTGTCTGGCGCCGCGCCTGGTGCCGCGTTGGTCCGAAGTGCGCGATGGCGCCAGCCAGACTATCGAAGGCATTCAGGTTCAGCAATGCTTTATCCTGATGGTGGTATCGCCAAATTCTATGGTGTCACCGGATACGATCTTCCGGCGTTTGCGGTGTTCTGTCTCACCGTTTACCCGCACCTGGCCGTTGGCGATGACGTTCTTGGCCTCGCCACCGCTGGCGACCAGTCCCTCAAACTTGAGAATCTTGTAGAGCTCAACAGGTTCCCTGGTGATTTCTACATCCCTGCTGTCTTTTGCCTGGTCTTCGATAGCGTTCACCCTGCTGACCGGTTACTGGAAAGCCGCATTATAGTGCAGTGCGGTGTCTTGAAGTACGTATGTGGCGTCTACCATGGCTTGCTCACGTGGCGTTGCCAATACCCTTTTCAGGCCCTTGGCATTGCGTGTTGCGAGCCGGGAGGGAAGTGGTGAAACTATTCCCCGTGGGCTTTTGCATAGGCAATACTGTCAGCGTTGTCGATAAGCGTGCCGTTTGCCAACTCATCACTGCGGGCGCTGATTTCCAGCATGGCATTGCCCAGGTCTTCCCCATCTATGACCAGTGCGCCCGGTCGCAGGATGGCGGCAAGAAACTTGTGGCCGGCGTGGACCCGGTCCGCGGCCGGGCGTATATAAGCGGAGCGGTAGCCGAAAGTGCGCAGGCCGGTGCCCTCGGCCATTGCGGCCACCTCCAGTTCTGCGCGCCCCTTCTCGCGGGCCCAGTGTTCGCTGCCGTTGGCGTCCGTACCCATACCGGTCACGTAGTGGAATGACATCGGCGCGTCCGTTCTAGCGGCCAACCATTGCTTTACGAACGCCACCGGGAAATCGACGTGTATCCAGGTGTAGGTGGCGTCGTCAACGTTGAGCGACGACGTGCCAAGCCCCCACATCACGGTGTTGACCTAGCCCAGAATCTCGGCGAGAGCGGAATAGTTGGTGAAGTCTTCGTGCAGGATCAGCTCCACCTCGCCGCTGGCGACGCCCGCGTCGATCCGCGGCGAGGTGCGCCTGGAGACCGCGTAGATCTTTTCAACATCCGGGTCTTCCATCGCGGCCTTCAGCAGGCCATCGCCGACGGACCCGGTGGCGCCAAACACCATCACTACCCTGTTCGCGTCCGGGTTGCGGGCGGCATCAGCCCCGGGTTCAAGTGTGCCAAGGGTCAGGTAACCCCAGATATTGAAGCCCACAATCACCGCCGCGAGCGCTACAAGCGCAAACAGCGCCAGCTTTTTCAATAGTGCCATTGTGATCTTGCCCCGGGGTCGTGGAAGAGCGTAGGGTAACGAAAGTCCATGTGGGAGAGCAAACCCATTGGTCTGCGCCACCACTGGAGTTATATGAATCACGCTGTAATCTGGCAGAAAGCGTGGCCGATTATCCTCGCGAACGCCGCGGTACCATTGCTGGGCCTCGCCGATACGGCGGTCATCGGCAATCTCGGCAACCTTGCCCAACTGGGCGCCATCGCCTTCGGGGCCATGATCTTCAGTTTCATTTACTGGAGTTTTGGCTTTCTGCGCATGGGCACCACCGGTTTCACCGCCCAGGCGGCGGGGGCCGGGGATGAGGCCGAGGTGCGCGCCACTCTCGGGCGGGCACTGCTGTTAAGCGCGGCCCTGGGCGCGATTATTATCCTTTTGCAGTGGCCACTAGCGCGGCTGGCCCTCGCATTGCTCGACGGCAGCGCCGCGGTAGAGTCGATAACCCGGGACTATTTTTCGATCCGCATCTGGGGCGCTCCGGCCACTCTCAGTATCTTCGCCCTCACTGGCTGCCTGATAGGGCTGGGCAGGAGCCGTCAGTTGCTGGCGGTGCAACTTTTTCTCAATGGCCTGAATATCGCGCTGGATGTGCTGTTCGCGGGCGTGCTGGGTTGGGGCGTGGAGGGTATTGCCGTGGGTACCGTGTTGGCGGAATGGCTGACGGTGGGCATGGCCTGCGTGCTTGTTTTCTCGGTATTGCGGCAGCGCCGGGGAGACAGCGAGCCATTCTGGCCCTGGCACAGGATTCGGAATGCCGAAAAAGCGCTGCGCCTTATGGCCGCCAATAGCGACATCCTGCTGCGGACACTGCTGCTGCTGTTTTCTTTCGCCTGGTTCACCAACCAGAGTGCACAGTTCGGCGATGCGGTTCTGGGAGCGAATCACATTCTGTTGCAGCTGGTTTCGTTCAGCGCGTTCTTTCTCGATGGCTACGCCTTTGTTGCCGAGGCGCTGGTCGGTGAAGCCCTCGGGGCCGGGCGCCGCGAGGATCTGCGGCTTGCCGTGCGCCGCTCCAGCGAACTGGCGCTCGCCACCGCACTGGTGCTTGCGCTGCTGATCCTTTGCCTGGGTAACTACGCCATCGGCGCCTTGACGGATATCGCGCCGGTGCGCGCCGCTGCGGCAGATGTCCTGCCATGGGCCGCGCTTTACGTTCTGCTCTCGGTCGCCGCCTTCCAGCTGGACGGGATATTCATTGGCGCCACCCACACCCGGGAAATGCGCAACGCGGCATTTGGCTCGCTGGCGGTGTTCATGCTGGCCTGGTGGTGGCTGACGCCCCTGTTTGGAAATGCCGGACTGTGGTGCGCGTTTGTCGTCTTTGTATGCGCCCGCGCTGCTTCCCTGGCGCTGTACTACCCGGGGCTGGTGCGACGGGTGGGAAGTCGCGGCTGATTACTGCTGGCGCAGCCGGGGCAGTGATCGAGTCCGCCCGTGTCAGGCGTCGGTATAGCGCAATATGGTCAGCAGGAGAATCGCCTGCGAGGTGGTGTGCAGGCTGGGGCGTTCACGCCGGAATTCGGGCCAGCGCACGGCAAAGCCAAACCGGTAACCACCCCCCAGTTTTATCAACGGGTGGAACTGTTCCCAGGCGCCGTCTGCCAGTTGCGCATCCAGCATACGCTGTACCCAAACCGGTTTTATCCGATCGACCCCGCCTGTTTTGGCCAGCATCATCAGGCGCTGGATATACACATCGCATACCCTGGGGTCCAGGGTCAGTTGCAGCTCTATGTAATCCTGCAAATTGGCGATCAGCGCCTGGTTCTGTGCCGGATCACCGCAATTGCGCTCGACCATCATGTCCAGGGCCATCAGTTGGTGGGTGGTACACGATGAGATGAAAGGGCTGGTGTAGCAGAAACTGTCGCGCATCTGTTTCTGTATGATTTCGTGCTCTGCCAGCTCTTCGTTGCAGCTCAGGGCGTACATGAAGTGCTTGTGATAGTCCGCATAGTCCAGCGCGAGCACCTCCTCCAGCGTGGTGGCCATACGGTTTTCGGGATGTAAAAGGGCATGCCATGGGGAGTTTCGGATGCTGGCCTGGGCTGAATACTGTGCGACCAGGTCCGACAGGCGAGGGTCGTAGCTCAGTTTGGCGGCATCGGCAATAAAGGACCACAGGATCTGGTTGTCATCCAGCAGGAGCGCATCCCGGTTGGCTTGCAGCCAGCCGATAGCGGACTCCAGGGCCCCGTTAAGCTGTCCCCTGTCAGGAGGGGAAACATCGCGGTTGTTCTGGAATACCATGAAGGCATAGCCGCAGGCCAGTAATACCAGCAGCAGGGCCAGTATTTTCAGCGTGCCTTTGAGGAAATTTTTCAACGGGGTGTCCCACGGTTAAAGGTGACTCGTCGCATTCCACGCGGCGATGACAGGTGGCCACATATCACGTGGAGTATAGAACATGGACGCCAATGCCCCGGTGGCCGGGTATTGGATGGTCGTGGTCAATCCGTATCCATTTATGCAACACGACAGCGCAAAAATGGCTCTTTTCCGCCAAAGATAAGCCGATACACTTTATTTCAGGGTTTCCGGGAGGAAATCGCTTGCCCGGAAACAAGGTGTATCCGGCAGCAAACATGACTGGTGATTATCATGGCTATGATTCTATTTATTTACTCGTGTACGTTGGTATTAGGCATATGGCAGGACAGCCAGGCCCCGCTCGGCCGCTCCTGACAAACCGGTCCGGGCTGTCTCGGCAGCCCGGACTCGCCTGCAAGCAAAAACCCGCTTTTTTGGCAGTTAAAGCGCCTGCACCTCCCCTCCGAGTGCGTTATCCTGTCCCGCTATCTGGTCCCGGGCATCTATCGTTTCGCATGCCCGCGTCGGCGATTTGATCGTTGTCGCGCAATTGCGCCCACAGGAGAGCACTCAATGTCACCCAAGCCATTTCTTGCGCGTCTTTTCGTTTTTCCGATGGCGCTGTTTCTGTCCGTGGTCGCGAGCCAGGCACAGGCGCAGGACGCCGCCGCCAGGCCGGAGAGCGCCAGGCCCGTTATCACCCTGAAGGACGACCTGCCCCGCCATAGTTACCAACTGGACGTAAAAGTGACGGAGCTTTACCTGCCGGAAAACCGCGCGGCCCTGCTCAGGCTGGCTAAAGCGGTAGAGGCCGATATCCTCAACGACCTGGCCGCGTACGATATACAGGACGATAACACTGTGCAGGAATACTATGCGGTGCTGGGCAATGTGGCGATTCTTGAAAACCGCTGGCAGGACTACCTGGACCTGCTGCAAAAGCAGCGCGCGCTGGAAACCAAGGAGGCCAACCGCCTGACCATGGGCCTGTATTCCGAGGCGCTCGCCAAAGCCCGTCTGTCGGGTGATGACCCAAAGGCCCTGAAAACGAATATGGAACAGGCGTTGGCCGCGCTGGATTACGAGGTAGTGCAGGACAACCTCAAGAGCGCCAGGGGACGAACCGAGATTCTCAGTGAAGCCCTGGTTTTGGGTAACCTGGAATCTTCATACCAGCCGGTAATCGATCAAACCTCCGGGGAAATCAGCTACGACATCGCCTCCAGCCTGGTGTCCGTTAGCCTTACCATGGACCATTACCTGCGGGATGCGCCCACGATTAACGAGGTCTATACGGCGAAGATAGACGCCAACAAGATTGTCAAAAAGGATATCTGGGAGGACCGAAAGTACACCCTGGCGGCCGATGCCAAAGCCAGCCCGGTGGTGGTGGCGGTCTGGGATAGCGGCGTGGACACATCCATCGAAGCACTTGCGCCCCTGATCTGGCGCAATACCCGCGAGGTCCCGGGCAATGGCGTGGACGATGACCAGAACGGTTTCGTGGACGATGTCCACGGTATCGCCTACGACCTGCATTCCAACAAGGAGCGCTCGCTGCTGTACCCTGTCGGCGATGTCGAGGAGGACGTGCAGGTCATGCAGGTCCACATGAAGGGCTTCGGGGATATCCAGTCGGGAGTCGACAGCGAGGAGGCCAGCGTGCTGCGCAAACGCCTGGCCGCGCTGGAACAGGAAGAGGTAAAGGACTTCCTGGAGTCACTGGGTATTTACGGCAATTACTCCCACGGCACCCACGTTGCCGGCATTGCGGTGGAGGGCAACCCGTTTATCCGGGTGCTGGTGGCCCGCATGACCTACGGCCACACCATGATCCCGGAGAAACCCACGCTGGAGTTGGCCCGGGCCGAGGCCCTGATGGTGCGCGAGACCATCGATTACTTCAAAGCCAATGGTGTGCGGGCGGTAAATATGAGTTGGGGTGGCTCCCTGCGGGGTATTGAAGAGGCCCTGGAGGCGCACAACGCGGGTGGCTCGCTGGAGGAGCGAAAAAAACTGGCGCGTGAAATCTACACCATTGGCGACACCGCGCTGCGCGAATCGATCAGTGGCGCCGGGGACATTCTGTTTATCACTTCCGCCGGCAACTCGGACAACGATGTGAAGTTCGACGAGTTCTACCCCAGCGGCTACGACTACCCCAATATGATCAGTGTGGGCGCGGTGGATGCCGCCGGCGACGAAACCAGTTTTACCAGCCTGGGCAAGGTGGATATCTATGCCAATGGCTTTGAGGTGGAAAGCTATGTACCCGGGGGCGACCGCATCAAATTCAACGGCACATCCATGTCATCGCCGCAGGTGTTGAACCTCGCGGCCAAGTTGCTCGCGATCAACCCCGAACTCAGCACCGCGCAACTGCGCAAGCTGATTCTGGATGGCAGCGACGAGAAAGTGCTGGAAAGCCGCACCATCAGGTTGATGAACCCCGCCGCCAGCGTGGCGCTGATTCCCTGAGCTACTCCCTGACCACCAGCACGGTTTCCAGGGTGGGGTCGCCGCAGTAGGCGATGCGGGTGCCGCTCGCGACCTCGGACTGCAGTGCTTTCAGCAGTTTTTCCTGAATTCTCTCCCCCGGTGCCAGGGCCGGTATCCCGGGGGGGTAGGGCACGGCGGTCTCCGCGGCGATACGGCCTATGGCCCGCGCCGCCGGCACCCGCTCGTGGTCGGAGAAAAAAGCGTCGCGCGGAGACATCACGGTCTCGGGCACCACGGTCCATGCGGTGGTCGGTACCAGCGCGCGGGGAGGCCCGCGATGTTCCTCTATCGCGCGCACGATTTCGGTGACCATGGTATTGACGGTCTCGTCAGTATCCGCGAGGGTGATGACGGGGCAGAAGGTATCCTGGTCCGACAGTTCCAGGTGAATGCCGCGCTGCTCCAGCAGGTCGGCCACCACCTGGCCGTCGGCCCCGGTGCCGGTGACCGTGAGCACCACTTTGGTGGGGTCCTGCATCAGCAGGCCCGGCGAGCGCTCGGCGAACTCGCTGCCGACGACCCCCAGCCCCGGCACTTTCCGAAAACGCGCCCGCGCCTCGCCCGCGATACGGATGGCGTTGCCCAGCAGTTCCTCGCCGCGGTCCTGTAACAGCCCCCGCGCACGATCGATGGAGGCAAAGATAGCCCCGGAAGGACTGGTGGTGTGCAGACCCTCGAAAGCGGCTTCCAGTCGTTCCAGGTTGATCAGGTCGCCCTGTACCAGCACCATGGATGACTGGGTAAAGCCGGTAATATGTTTGTGCACGCTGGTAACCAGTATGTCCGCACCGGCCTGGATGGCGTGGGGCGGCAGGCCCGGGTGGAAGCCCAGGTGTGCACCCCAGGCGGCGTCGACGGTGAGCGGGATGCCGTGGGCGTGTGCCACTTTTGCTATCGCTGCCACATCCGACACGCCACCCACATAGCTGGGCTCAACCAGCATTACCGCTTTGGCATCGGGATGCTCCTGCAGGGCCTGGCGGATTCGCTCGGCGGGCATGCCCGCGGTGAGGCCGGTTTGCTTGTCGATATCCGGCCGTACCCATACCGGCACCAGGCCGGCGAGAACAAGGCCAAAAAACAGGGACTTGTGCAGGGTTCTGGCGACAATCACCTTGTCACCCGGCTTGCCGACGGTCAGGGCGATTGCCTCGTTGCCGTGCGACGACCCCTGCACCGAGAAGCCGCACCACTTCGCGCCCCACAGCTCGCCGGCGAGACGCTCGGCGCCCGCCAGCCGCTTCTTGGAAACCCTGCGGTCCTCCACACCGCCGTACTGCGGTACGTCCAGCGCCAGTAAGGGGTCGGTCAGCTCGGGGTTGCGTTTGTGCCCGGGCACCGTGAACGGTGTACCGGCATTGGCGAGAAACTTGCGATAAGCATCGTAAAGCGGCGTTTCACTCATACTGTTTTGTTATTCTGCCCCGGTTTGGGTAATGGGTTTGATCGGCTTACTCTGGCGCTATCAGCGGGCACAGTCAACTGCTCGTTCAGGCGTGGCGATGCGGTTTTGCCGCTCGACGGTGGCCTCTGCTGGTGCGGGGATGAATGCTGGCGATTGCGAGTATATTGGTGGCGTACAACCCAGCGCCAACAGGCCTTACTGAACGCCGCTATCGCCGATTTCCGCCAGGCGCCCATCGCGGGCCAGCTGTTGGGTGTTGTCCCCGGTCAGGGCCAGCAGAAAGCTTTCCAGGTCCAGCAGCTGCTCGGGGGTGAGGCCCAGGGGGCGCAAGCGCGGATCGAGCCCCGGATGCGGTACCGCTCCGCTGTTATAAAAGCGCAGCACACTGGCGATATCCGGGAAGGAGCCATCGTGCATATAGGGCGCGCTGAGGGCGACATTGCGCAGTGATGGCGTGAGATATAGCCAGCGGTCCTGCGCCCGCCCCGTGGCTTCATAGCGCCCCAGGTCATTCGCGACCGGCATTGCCAGATTGACCGCTGGCACTACCTCCACGCCGGGCGCCAGGCGCACTGTGGATGGCCCGGTTGTGTCAGGTAGCATGGCGCGGGCGTAGCCGATGCCGGTATCGTGAAACCCGTCATCGGTAAACAGTGCGTGGTCTGTTCCGATAGTATGGCAGCCGCTGCAACCGCTGCTCATGAACAGTGCAAAGCCGCGCCTGGCGCGCTCGCCCATGGCCTGTTCGTCCCTGCCGAAATACCAGCGGTCAAAGGGTGAGCCCGCAGAGACCAGGGTGCGCTGGTAGCTGGCCAGGGCACGGCCCAGACTTTCCATTGTCGGGCCGCGGCCAAAAGCCTTCTCGAACAGCCCGTTATAGTCCGCCGCCTCCCGCACCGTCGCCAGCACAAACCCCACTGACGGATTGGCCATCTCATTGGTCTTGAGCAATGGCTGCCATATCTGGTTCTCCAGGCTGTTCTCGCGGCCGTCGTGGAAGAGGTGCCGCCGATAACCCACGTTATACAGCGAAGGCGCATTGCGCCCCACAAAGCGGCCCTCTACCCCTACGGGCGTGCGCAGCTCGTTCTGGGTAAAACCCTGTTCCGGGATGTGGCACATGGCACATGACAGGGTGCGGTTGAACGACAGGCGTCGATCAAAGAACAGTTTTTTGCCCAGCTCAATTTTAGCCCGGGTAGGCGGGTTCTCCTCTGGAACCGCCATGGGCGGCAGGCCGAGGGGTGGCGAAGTGTCCGCGCTGAAGGTCAGCGCGGCGCCCGGGCTGCCTGGTGAGGCCGCCGTTTGCTGGAGCCGCTGGGTGTCGGCCTGACCCGGGCCGACAAGCGCCAGCCACAGCACTGGCAGCAGCAAGTACCTGTGACCACGCAGCAGTCGTGACGGGCGGTATTCGGTCCTCATGGCCTTGAATTTTCCCCGTTTTAAACTACCTTGGGAAGTAGGGATTATAGGAGGGATTCCGTATGAGATGGATACTGCTTCTTTCCTTGTTAGCCTGCCCATTGGCCGCGGCCGATGAAACCTGCATGTCTCCTTACATGGCCAAAATCAAGGGCCAGGAGGATTTTGTCTATGTCTGGACCCTCGGCGTGGAGGGCGTAGGCGATGAACAGGACAAGCTCGTTACGGTGGACGTCAACCCCGCCTCGCCCGATTACGGCAAGGTAGTGGCGAGCCTGTCGGTAGGCGGACGCAACGAGGCCCACCATACCGGCCTGACGGACGACAGGCGCTATCTGTGGGCGTCCGGCCTCGATACCAGCAAAATATTTATCTTCGATGTTCACTCCGACCCGGCGGCGCCGACACTGCACAGGACCATCTCCGATTTTGTCGCCAAAACCGGTGGCGTTGTCGGCCCCCACACCAGCTATGCTCTTCCCGGCCGCATGATGATCAGCGGCTTGTCCAATAATCGCGACCACGGCGGGCGCACCGCGCTGGTCGAATACACCAACGCCGGGGATTACGTGGCGACCCACTGGATGCCCACGGACGACGATCTGCGCGGCGCGGTGAAGTCTGGCCAGTTTGCCGACGGCTATGGGTATGACGTGCGCGCCCTGCCCCGCAAGAACCTGATGGTCACCTCTTCGTTCACCGGCTGGAACAACTACATGATGAACCTGGGCGCACTGATGGCGGATCCCGAGGCCATGAAAGCCTTTGGCAACACGGCGGTCGTGTGGGACCTGCACGCCCGGCAACCCAAAAAAATTCTCGATGTGCCGGGAGCCCCGCTAGAACTGCGCTGCGCCTGGGGTGAGGACCACGACTACTGTTTCACTACCACTGCCCTGACATCAAAGATCTGGCTGATCTACGCGGATGAAAAAGGCGAGTGGCAGGCCGAAGCGGTAGCCGACATCGGCGATGCGGAAAAGATACCGCTGCCGGTGGACATATCCATTGCCGCCGACGATTCCCGCCTGTGGGTCAACACCTGGAACGACGGCATGACCCGGCTGTACGACATCAGCGACCCGCACAAGGCCACCCAGATTTACTCGAAAAAGATCGGCGACCAGGTCAACATGGTGTCCCAGAGCTGGGATGGCAAACGTCTGTACTACACCTCGTCGCTGCTGGCCAACTGGGATAAGCGGGAGCCGACCGGGCCGGACCTGCAGTACCTGAAGGTATATGACTATGACGGCGAGCAGCTCAAAGAAACCCTGAGCATCGATTTTCTTGCCGCCAAGCTCGGCGCACCCCACCAGATGCGCTTTGGCGCATACAGCCTTTACGGCGACAAGACCGCCAGCCGATGAGGCGCCTGCGGGCGGCGCTGGCCAGCGCCCTGCTTTCCTGTGCAGCCGCGGCCGCGCCACCGACGGCGCAAGTACTGAGCCCGGGTTACGGTGCCCTGCAGTACGAACCACCCGCCGCCGGCAGCTACCGGTTGCCGCCGTTGGGGGTTGCCGCAGACGGCAATGTACTGAACACCGACGGCGAGCCGCTTACTCTCTACGAGCTGATGGACAACAAGTTGGTGTTGCTCGGGTTTATCTACACCCGTTGCTCGGATATCAATGGCTGCCCGCTGGCCAGTTTCGTCATGAAGAAAGTGCAGAAGGGCCTGGCCGGCGACCCCGCCCTGGCCAGCCAGGTTCGCCTGATAAGCCTGAGCTTCGACCCCGAGATGGATACCCCTGCGCAACTTGCTGAATACGCCGGGCACTTTCGCGGCGAGGAGGATGACTGGCGGTTCCTGACTACCGCGTCAGAGTCGCAGCTACAACCCATCCTGGAAGGCTACGGCCAGTGGCGTCAGCGCGAATACGATGACAGCGGCAAGTACACTGGCAGTATGTCCCATATTCTGCGCGTGTTCCTGGTCGACAGGCAGCGCCGGATACGCAATATCTACAGCAGCGGCTTCCTGCACGCTGATACTGTTCTCAACGACTTGCGCACGCTCGCTATGGAACCGGACCGCGCAAACTTGCCTTAGGCCGCCGAAGACGGCACTGTTCACCGTTATGAATATTTATCGCGAATTGAGGCCGAGGTGAAGCACCTGCTGTTGCTGGCCGCGCTCGCGCTGGTGGGCGCATGCAGTCGTGAAACCGGTGAACCCCCTAAGGAGAAACAGGCTGTGACCAGGACAATACCTTACGGTTCGTGGCCCTCGCCGATTACGGCAGCCGCGGTGGTGGAGGGCAGTCGCGGCCTGGGCTCCCTGGCGTTTGATGAAGGTTACCTTTACTGGGTGGAGTCGCGCCCCGAAGAAGGTGGCCGCAACACCATAATGCGCTGGCGTGAGGGAGGCGAGCCGCAGGAGATTCTGCCGGCGCCCTGGAACGTCAGGACGCGAGTTCAGGAATACGGTGGTCGCGGCCTGGTGGCGGCCGCCGGCCGGCTCTGGTTCAGCAATTTCCAGGACCAGCGGCTCTACCGCCTGGTGCCTGGCAGCGAACCGCAAGCCATTACCCCCGAGGCCGATGTGCGCTACGCGGGTTGTGTGCTCGATGCGGCGCGCAATCGCCTGCTCTGTGTACGCGAGGATCATCGGCCCGTGGGTGAGCCAAAAAATACGCTGGTCGCCCTGCCCCTGGATGGCGTGGCGGGGGATTTGTCGGAGGGCGAGGTATTGTTTGCCGAGGGCGATTTTGTATCCGCGCCCAGCCTGTCCCCCGATGGCAGTCATCTGGCTTTCACCAGTTGGCGCCACCCCAATATGCCCTGGGACAACACCAGCCTGTGGTCCGCGCGCTTCGATGAGCGCGGGGGCCTGGTGGATTTGACCCTGCATAACCAGGGGCGGCAGGAGTCTGTGATCAATCCGCAGTGGGATGATGAGAATCGCTTGTATGCGATTTCCGACCGGGACGACTGGTGGAAAATCTATCGCGTTGACGCGGAGCGCTTTGCGGCCGTGATTGCAGGTAATCCCGGCGCGGAGACGGGTGGTCCCGACTGGACGATTGGCCGCAACTACTATTACCTGATGCCGGACAATTCGATACTGGCGAGCGAGGTAATGGCGGGAGTCGAGTCACTGGTGATGATTGATGCGGACACTGGCACCAGTACACCACTGGCGCTGGCCAGCGCAGCTATCATCGATTTCCTGCCAGTGGGTGAACACCTGTTTGTTATCAATGCCGCCAGCGATGCGCCGCCGGCGCTGCTGGAAACAAACCTGGCCGGCACGAGCCTGCAGGTGATTCGCACGGCTACTGACGCCAGCGTGGCCGCCGACTGGGTGCCGCCCTTTCGCCTGGTGACGTTCCCCAGCGGCCAGGCCGAGGCGCACGGGATCTACCTGCCGCCGACCAACCCGGATGTCCAGGGCCCCCCGGGAAGCGCGCCGCCACTGATCGTCAGTGTGCATGGCGGCCCCACCGGCGTCAGCAGCCCCACTTTCAGGCTCAGCCAGTTGTACTGGACCAGTCGCGGCTTTGCGGTGCTGGACCTCAACTACCGGGGCAGCACGGGTTTTGGGCGTGAGTACCGCCGGGCGCTATACGGGCAGTGGGGTATCGCCGACGTGGAAGACGCGGTGGCGGGCGCCGCGTGGCTTGCGGAGCAGGGCCTGGCGGACCCGGCCCGCCTCATTATCAGGGGCGGCAGCGCTGGCGGCTATACCACCCTGGCAGCCCTGGCATTCCACGACGGTTTCAGCGCTGGCGCCAGCCATTTCGGGATCAGCGATATCGAGGCGCTGGCCAGGGACACGCACAAGTTCGAGTCGCGTTACCTGGACCAGTTGATCGGGCCCTATCCGGAACGCGCTGACCTGTACAGGGAGCGTTCACCTATAAACCACCTGGAAGGGTTCACTGCGCCACTGCTTTTGCTGCAGGGCCTCGACGACCCCGTGGTGCCGCCCAACCAGTCGGAAATGATTTTCGAGGCACTCAAATCAAAGGGGGTTCCCACTGCCTACCTGGCTTTTGAAGGAGAGGCGCACGGCTTTCGCAAGGCACAGAACCAGATTCGTGCGCTGGAGGCCGAACTGTATTTCTACTCCCGGGTGCTGGGCTTTGAAACCGCGCAGCCGCTGCCCGAGCTGACAATTGAGGGCCTGCCGGCCGAGGGACTGCCTGTCCAGGGCGCCCCGCCGCGGCAGTAGGTTTCGCGTTGTAGCAGTGCTGCTGCGCTGCAGGTCGGGAAGACCCGCCTGCGTTTCGACCCGCAGCGCTTTTACCCGCTGCGGGTTGGCGCTCTCGCCGATCCGCTGCTATGTTCCTTACAAAAAGAACGGGAGCAGCCACCATGTCCGATACCGATACCGATATCGCCGCGCTTGAAATGCAAATATATGAGATGACCATGCGACTCAATGAGTTGCGCAGGGCCGCGACCGGGCATGAAATCAGGAATTACAAATTTGCCACCCAGGCGGGCGAAACTTCACTGCTCGAACTGTTCGGCGATCGCGACACGCTCCTGCTCATTCATAACATGGGGCAGGGCTGTCGCTACTGCACGCTCTGGGCGGATGGATTCAATGGTTTCCTGCCGCACCTGGAGTCTGCCATGTCCGTCGTGCTGGTATCCAGGGACCCCCCTGAGTTACAGCGCCAGTTTGCCAACAGCCGGGGCTGGCGTTTTCGGCTGGCATCCCATGGCGGCGGTGATTATATGACGGAGCAGTCTGTGCAGGAGGGCGCCGGCAACGCGCCGGGGGCGGTTGTCTACACCCGGCAGGGCGACATTATCCGGCGTAAAAACGCGGCTATATTCGGCCCCGGGGACAGCTTTTGTTCTGCCTGGAACCTGCTGGCAATGGCCGGCGTGGGCGAGGATACCTGGACGCCGCAATTCGCCTATTGGCGGCGTCCGGCGCAGATGGACGACGGCGGGGAGAATCTACCCGACTAAGCCCGGCAGATTACTGGCGGGTATACGACCAGGTAGGTCAATGCTGACGTCAAAGCTCGGGTAATGGCCGGAACGGAGCCACAATCGCGGGGCTGTTTTTATTCCGCTGGAGGACCTGTCATGAAAACGCTTCTTTTCATGTTGCCTGTGATATATCTCTGCACGGTCGCGCCCGGGTTCGCCGCGGATTCGGTGACCGATGCGATCAACAAGCCTGGTCGCCTCGCGGCCGATCTGAAACGCGATGGCAGCAGCCGCCCCGATGCGGTGCTGCCGCTTCTGCAACTCGAGCCGGGTGATCGGGTGGCGGATATCTTTGCCGGCGGTGGCTACTACAGCGAACTGGTCGCCAGTATCGTAGGTGGGGATGGCGAGGTGCTGCTGGTCAATAATCTCGCCTACAGCCAGTTTGCGGGCGAGGCGCTTGCCGAGCGCCAGGACGGCCGCGATATGGGTAGCGTCACCGTGCACACCCGCGAGGCCGAGAACCTGGACCTGGGTGAGAACAGCCTGGACGCTGCATTGATTATCATGTCTTACCACGATCTCTATCATGTCGATGAAGCCAATGGCTGGCGCCCAATCGATGCAGATGATTTCCTGGGACAGATCAACAGGGCCCTGAAGCCGGGTGCGCGTTTGCTGATAGTGGATCACCATGCGGCGCCAGGTAGCGGTAAAGCGTCGGCCCAGGAGTTGCATCGTATCGACGTGGAATTCGCCAAGGCGGATATTGCAAGCCACGGCTTCAAACTGGTCGCCGAATCGGACGTTCTGCGCAATCCCGACGACGACTATAAGGTCATGGTGTTTGCGCCCCAGGTGCGCGGAAAAACCGATCGGTTTGTGCTGGTGTTTGAGAAACTCCAGGCTCCGGATCGCTAGCGCGGGGTGAACTCGCTTCCAGTCCCTGTAGAATCCACGACATCAATGGCAGTCCGGGATGTCCGCTGGTGTGAAGCCGGCCCCCGCCCGCCGCGGAGACACCGGCTTCACACCCATCACCAGGCAGGCACATGCCCGCGCTATTTGCCTATGGCGGCCAACTGGCCGGAGCCGATCTGGCTCACCGCCGCATCCACGGCATCCTCGTAGCACTGGCGGTTGCGGGACGACATGCTCAGGCTTCCCGCTTCTCGCAGGCCAGTGGGGCCACACACTTCCCGGGCCGCGCTGCGAATCCTGGCATGCAGACTCGCCAGCCCCTCGGCGTCGCCGAGTTCAGCTGAATAGTAAGGAACGCTTACTGTCTGGACGCTGATCCCGTGAACGCTCTTCGCGCTTGCAACGCCCTGCTCGTCGGCAGCGGCGTGGCCAGAAAAAGTTCCGGCAACACAAAGCGTTGAGACAGCCATTACTACATTACGTGTGAAAGTTTTCATGATGAATCTCCCTACCTTATCTGTGATGGACCATGTGTCCGTTGCCGGCCAGGATCGCTTTGTTTGCTCTGGCCTTGAGAGATAAAGTAGGACTTTCGCGTCGACTAAAATATAGCGTTGCGGCGAATGGCCACCGCCTGTCGATGAATGGAGTGATTTGCGGGATGAGTCGTCGCCAGCGGCGGCGGCAAGGTCGGAAATCGGCGCCAAGCTGTTCGCGTATGCCATCCAGCAGTCGCCCGCGCACATAGCCGGGGTCGGTGCGTGACTTCTTGTAAACCCAGGCCTGGCGCGTGATCCTCCGGCCAGAGTTGCGGACGCACAACCGTGCCACGAAAATTCCCTCTCCCCGGAAAGTCCGGGGTGATTCCTCTTACCTGACATGAGTGTCGAGCGGGGAAACAACAAATTGATTAATCGTGACTCTGGACTAGGCTGAAAGTATCCCCGGCAGAATAGTTCGGGTATCTACTGACATAATAAAGGAAATGGTAGCCATGAACAGAAGCAATGCAGCTGTACTGATGTTCTCGGTGGCGGTAACAACTCTGGCTCAACCATCACAGGCGCAGGTACCGGCGGGAGAAGCAGCCGGCCCCGCTCCGGTAGAGGCATTCTATTGCAATTTGAAAGAGGGCAAGACCAGCAAGGATGTAATGAAAGTTGCTGAACAGTTCAGCAAGTGGGCCGATACGAATGATCCCAGCGCCTCGGCCTGGATATTGACGCCCCAGTTTGGCCTGGGCGCGCAGTTACCGCACATGGTCTGGCTGGGATCAAACCCCAGTGGCAGCGATTTTGGCAAGGGCCTGGATGCGTGGCGGGCCAGTGGCGGTGATATCGCGGCGGGATTTGACAGCGTCGTGGACTGCAGTATGGGTCACGTGCTGGCTTCTTCCATACCGATCAGTGTACCCGACGGCCCTCCCGGAGATGGCGTGGTGATGTTCACGCAGTGTGACATTGATGATGACAGCGACTGGACTAAAGCTGTGGCAGCTCATAAGACTTTTGCGGGAGAGATGCGCAAAATGGGGTCGAAGGGTTCCAACTGGCTGTTCTTCCCGATGCTGGGCGGCGGCGAGGTGGAATACGACTACCTGTCAGTTTCAACCTTCAAGGGCTGGGCGGACTTTGGCGCGGCTTATGACATCTACGTTACAGGTGGCGGCTGGCAGAAAGCCATGCAGACATACAAGGACGTGGTGGAATGTAGTGAGCGCACCCCCACGGTGTGGGATGTCAAACTGGTGCGTCAGGGCGAGCGCTAGGGTGTATGTAGCGGGTGTGTAGCTGGCCCGATATCAAAATCCGCGCGCCAGCCGCTCCCGCACTCCAACCCTTCAACCGCTGAAGTGTGATGCCAGTGCCGCGCCCTTGCTGGCTGGTGGCGCCAGGGTGAAATCACCCATGTCGGCAAAGGCGCTGGTAAAGGCGGCACGCTGGGAAAGACGGCCCATGTAGTCGCTAAATATGGCGTCCTGGCAGAGGCCGTACGCCCCGGCCCACAGTACGTTCTGGCCCATGACGCAGTCCACGGCGCTGAACTGGTCGCCGCAGATAAACCCGGTTCTTTCCAGGCGAGCGCTGAGCTGCGGTTCGACTTCCTGCACAAATTTGTTTTTGTAGCGGTCGATCGTTCTTGCGTCACTGTCCGGGCCCAGCAAGTGGGTGTGTATTCGGATCTGCCACAGCATCATGTCCATCCAGGTAGTGCCGAAGTGCAGCATTTGCAGATAATCCATCCGCGCCAGGGAGAAGGCAACGGGGGCGGGCGCCAGGCGCTTCTCGGGAAACAGGTCGGCCAGCAGCGACACCATCGCGCCGCTTTCAAGCATTATTGTACTTTCGCCGTTCTCCAGTGTGATTTCCAATGCAGGCACGTTGTGGTTGGGGTTCTTCAGGAGATAGTCCGGGCTGTATTGTGCGCCGTCATAGAGGGGTACGACTTCAAGGTCGAAGTCATCGCCCAGCAACTCGTGTAACAACCACTTCACCCGGGCGCTGCGTGTGCAGGGGAAATGATAAAGTTTCAGTCGGGTAAAGTTCATGGACTCATCCTGCATAAATAGCGTTAGAGGCAGGCCTGTGGCAGCCCCGGTATTGTCGGCGGGGGGCGTCGGCGCTGTGCCGTTTCAGTTGACCGCGCGCGTCAGTTCTACCGCTTGCGGTCCGCGGATCACACCGCCCGGGTGGACTCCCAGGTATTTCCCGTCGCGGAAGGTCACCTGTCCCGATTTGATCGTGTAGCTGTAACCTTCCGCCCTTTGCAGCAGGCGCTTGCCGCCGGCCGGCAAATCGAAGGCCAGCCACGGCTTGCCGAGTTTGAGCGCGTCCATGTCGATGACGTTGATATCGGCGAGATATCCGGCGGCCAGCAGGCCGCGATCCTCGAGGCCGTAGAGCACGGCGGTATCGCGGCATTGGCGCTTGATCGCGTTTTCGAGGGTGATGCGTTTGCCGTCGCGGTCGCGCACCCAGTGCTGCAGCATGAAAGTGGGCGATGCCGCGTCACAGATAGTGCCGCAGTGCGCGCCACCGTCTGACAGTGAGTTGACGGTGTCGTCCGCGGTCTGCAAGTCTTCCAGGAAGTCGAGGTTGCCGTCCGCATAGTTCAGAACCGGGAAGTAAATGAATCCCTTGCCGCCGTCCTTCATCAGTAAATCATAGGCATACTCTGCGCCACTTTTACCGGCTGCCTGCGATCGTGCGAGGATGGTTTCCGATGGGCCGGGCTCATAATTGAAGCCAGCATCCATCTCGTAAAAGGTGAACCAGCCGCTGGTCAGTATTTCATACAGTGCCAGGATGTCGGAAAGCTCCGGAAATACGGACTCCTGCTCGATCATTTTTTGCCGGAATGCCGGGTCTTGCAGGTGCTCAAGCTGTTGCTCCCAGGGCAGCAGGGCGATCTCTTCCCAGGCGGGCTTGAAAATGAACGGGTGTACCGTTCCCTGCCAGGCCATTACTATGCCGTTGCCACGCAACGCGATCTGGGCGACGATAGTGGCGCCCCTGGCATTTTCGGCGCGCATATTCTGTATCTGTTCGTCCAGCGAAACCTCCTTGGCAATCGACTGCAGCGCCGCGAAGGTAACCGGCATACCGGTCTCGCGGCTGAGTTTGCCCATCCAGTCAAACTCATTCCACTCCCGCTTGAGATCGCTCGCCATCTCAAACACGCCATGGCCCACGCGCCCCATCGCCCGGCCGATGCCCAGCAACTCGTCTTCCGTCGCCGTGGTACCGGGAACCAGAACCCCGTCCACCGATTTGTGCAGCACGGTGCGTGAGGTTGAGAAGCCCAGTGCGCCGCTGCGCAGCCCCTCTTCCACAATCCTGGACATCTGGGCGATATCGGTTTCCGTGGGCACTTCGTTATTGGCGCCGCGCTCGCCCATCACGTAAGCGCGCACTGCGCCATGCGGTACATGGGTGCCGATATCAACTGTGCGGGGCAGGCGTTCGAGGGCGTCCATGTACTCGGGGAAGGTTTCCCAGTCCCAGCTCATGCCTTCGGCAAGGGCTGTGCCGGGAATGTCTTCAACGCCTTCCATCAGGCCGATCAGCCAGTCGTGTTTATCCGGTTTCGCAGGTGCGAAACCCACGCCGCAATTGCCCATCACTACCGTGGTGACGCCATGCCAGCTGGAGGGCCCCATCTCCTGGTCCCAGGTTGCCTGTCCATCGTAGTGGGTGTGGATATCGACAAATCCGGGAGTGACGATCTTGCCCGCGGCATCGATCTCCTCGCGGCCTTTTCCCCGGACCGTGCCAACGGTGCTGATCTGCCCGCCATTGATGGCGACATCGGCGACAAAAGGCGCCGCGCCTGTCCCATCTACCACCATGCCGCCACGGATTACCAGATCGTGCATATCGAATCTCCCTGCTTTTGTTTTGTCTCTTGTCATGAATGTAAGCGCGATCAAGCTAATATAGACCATTTTTCCAACGAGTCGGTCGGTTTCTTGCAGGCGAATTGACTCATAAATAATCTTACCCAAGACAGCAGGGCAACCAGGTCGTTGACTCATATCTCAGGTTACCGAAAGGAGACTGTGATATGGGCAAGAATGAGCGCCAGGCCTACCTCAAGGCCATCCGCCCCCGTTATCGCAAGGCACATCGCCGGGCCAAGGCGGCTATTCTCAACGAGTTCTGTGCCGTGTGCGGCTATCACCGCAAATACGCCATCAGACTCCTCAACCAACCACGGCGGGGGGGCACTCCCGGCCGGGGCGGGCGCCCCGCCACCTATGCCTCGGAGGCGCTGCGAACGGCGCTCAAGCGCATCTGGTTTGCCACCGACCAGATGTGCTCCAAGAAGCTCAAGGCCGCCCTGCCGCTGTGGCTGCCTGGCTACGAGGCGGTCCACCAGCCACTCGCCGCCGATACCAGAGCACAGTTGCTGGCCATGAGCCCTGCCACAATCGACCGCCTGTTGCGGCCCATACGCGCCCGCAGGGGCCGCAAGGGGCTGTGCGGCACCCGCCCGGGCAGCCTGCTGAAGAATCAGATACCGATACGCACCGAGCACTGGGATGTTACCCAGCCGGGCTTTATGGAGGCGGATACCGTGGCCCACTGCGGCAACAGCCTGGCCGGTGATTTCGCCTGGTCCCTGACCCTCACCGATATCCTCACCGGCTGGACAGAGATCCGCGCCACTTGGAACAAGGGCGCCGTCGGCGTCTGCAACCAGATCAAAGCCATCGAAGCGGCGCTACCCTTCGACCTGCGGGGCTTCGACTGCGACAACGGCTCCGAGTTTCTCAACTACCATCTGCAGCGTTACTTCAGCAATCGCCCCCGGGAAGTGGCCTTCACCCGTTCACGGCCGTACCGGAAAAATGATAATGCCCATGTCGAGCAGAAGAACTGGACACATGTGCGCCAGCTGTTCGGGTACGACAGGATCGACGACGTCAGCCTGATTCCCCTTATGAACGACCTCTATGCCCACGAGTGGTCGCTCTACCAGAACCATTTCTGCCCGGCCATGAAGCTGGTGGAGAAGCAGCGAGTTAACGCACGCTACAGGAAAAAATACGATGTGCCCAAGACGCCTTACCAGCGCCTGCTGGGGTCGGATCACCTCACCGATGAAATGAAGGGCAGGCTCCGCGATGTCCACGGAACCCTCAACCCCTTTATACTCAAGCAAGCCATCGAGACGAAGCTCAGGCGGATATTCCGCAACATCAGGGTAACCTCCAATGTGAGGCAACGACTCTGACTGAAACCAGCCTTCGGTAAGCTTTAGTTATGAGTCAACGCGCAGGGACTCCCGCTGGCAGGGGGATGGCAAACCGCGTGCGCTTGAAGTCCGGCAGCCATCGGCCGATTTGCGAGCATTTGGCTTTCAAAACGGATTCCGCCTCGGATACACTATGCCCGCAGGAAATTGCCGGCATAGCTCAGCTGGTAGAGCAACGCATTCGTAATGCGTAGGTCCGGCGTTCGACTCGCCGTGCCGGCACCATTTCCTCCATGCGCCCACAGGCTGCTCGTGCCTTCGCGGAAGCAGGTTCGGCATACCCGGTATGTAAGCCGTACCTGGTAAAGATCACGCGTCGCCGATTCCCGTCACTGAATGCCTTGTCCGGCAGCCGCCGCCAGAGCAATTCCCTGTATAGTCAGTTCCGGTGGTCGGCGCCAACCCGACTAAATGGATTATCCCTGGAGGGAGACCGTGCAGAAGAATCAGCATCACTGGCTGGATGACCTTCCCGAGGCATTCAAGGCATATAGAGCAGGCCGCGAAGTCGACGAAGTGGAATGCATCGTGCCGGACCTGGCGGGCATGTCCAGGGGTAAGGCCATGCCATTGCACAAGTTCGATCCCGGCCATGAAACCCACCTGCCCATCTCCATCTTCTACCAGACGATTACCGGCAGGGATGTCGAGATGGATATAGTCAATCAGTGGGCCGAAGGGGATGTTGTGCTGAAGGCGGATATGTCCACCGCCAAGGCCGTACCCTGGGCAAAAGAGGCCACCTTGCAGGTGATCCACGATTTGTTCACCCGCGATGGCGCTCCAATCAGCATAGCGCCAAGGAATGTACTGAAGCATGTACTGGAGCTTTACAAGAGCCAGGGATGGAAGCCTGTAGTGGCCCCTGAGCTCGAGTTCTACCTGACCAAGCCCAACCTGGACCCGAACGAACCGATCCAGCCGCCGGTTGGTCGAACCGGGCGTCGCGGTACCGGTAACCAGTCCTACTCCATGTCCGCCGTGGATGAGTACGGCCCGGTTATCGATACCATATACCGCTACGCCCAGGACGCGGGCCTGACGATAGATACGGTCATCCAGGAGGACGGGGCGGGCCAGGTGGAGATAAACCTGACCCACGGCGAGCCGGTATTGCTGGCTGACCAGGTATTCTATTTCAAGCGTATTATTCGCGAGGCGGCGCTGAACCACGGCATGTTCGCGACGTTCATGGCCAAGCCCATGCGCGATGAGCCCGGCTCCGCCATGCATATTCACCAGAGCATTCTCGACATCAAGTCCGGGCAGAATATATTCAGTGACTCGAGCGGAAACGCCAGTGAGCGCTTCATGCACTACATAGGCGGTTGCCAGAAGTACCTGCCGCAATGCCTGCCGCTCATGGCGCCCTACGTGAACAGTTACCGCCGCTTTGAGATCAGTACCAATTCCAGCGCTCCTACCAATACTGCCTGGGGATACGACAACAGGGCCACCGGCCTGCGGGTGCCCAATTCAGGCCCGCAGGACCGCCGGCTGGAGAACCGGGTGGTGGGGGTGGACTGCAACCCGTATCTCGCCATCGCGGTCAGCCTGGCCTGCGGTTACCTGGGTATGCTGAACCGTATCGATCCGGGTGAACCCGCCGCCGGCGAAGTGGAGAATGATGACTATGCGATTCCCGCCACACTGGACGAGGCCCTGACCCGCTTCGAAGAGGCCGTGCCGGTGCATGAGCTTCTGGGCGCCGAATTCTGCATGGTCTACGCCGAGGTCAAGCGCGAGGAAATGCGGCTGTTTCACCGGGAAATAAGCCCCTGGGAGCGCGAACACCTGTTGCTGAACGTCTAGTGCTTCAAGGGTCCGCGTTTTCCTCGGGGATATACCAGATGGCGGAGGTGATCGCCCGCTCCTGAATGCTTGCGGGCGACATGGGCTGCGTACCTAAGGCGACGGCATCAAAAGTTGACCATCGCGGGGTCGGTATTTCCAGTACCCTGACGTAATAGAATGCCCGCTGCCGGCTATCAAATTCCGGGTCGGACCAGAATGCCGCGACGCTGGCGCCGCCGATTGAGTCCTGGTAACTCGCGTCCGCTATTGTTACGGTATTACCCACCGCCGGCAGTTTGCCGGTGCGCGGGTCCGCCGGGCGGCCGTCGGCAGCGGCGATATCGAACACTTTCTCATGGCTGGCGCCGCTATCGTCTACCCAGGCCTTGATGAGCTGGACGCGATCGAGATTGGCCCCCATGGGATCCTTGGCCGCAAGTACGATAAACCCGGGAGCCTTACCCGTGGGAGCGCTACCCAGTTCGCCGCCCATCGGGACACCGTGGGTATACGCCCGCCTGATCACATCGGCCTGCCCGATCATTGCCGGGCTGTAGTCGAAGCCGGCGAAGAAGCGCACGCTGATCCTTGGGCCGGAAGTCGCGAAAGTTTCCCGGCGTTGCAGGGCGTCGAAGATTGACTGTCGGGTATTCTCCTGCGCCCACACGCCGGCCAGGCCGCCGGAACTCCAGCGAGTCACCGGGTTTATGCCCTTGGGCAGCAGCAGCGCCTCATTGGTGCGAAGTCCCGCGCTGCCATCGAGCATTGGCAGCTTGCCGGTGTAGCTGCTTTCCTGCGAAGGGGAGCTGGCGTTGTGGCTGTCACTGGAACCGATGACGCCGTAGGTGAATGGGTTGAAGCCCTGTTTCTGCGCCAGTTCCATACCCACCCGCAGGGCGTCGCGCAGATAGCTTCCCTTGACGGTGGCCATGGACTCTTCGCTGACAAACATGGATTCGCCCAGCAGTTCGAAATCGGCGAACTCATCTTCGCTGGACAGTAAGGGATGAGTTTCAGAGCTTCCCTTGATCTGCAGAATCTCGCTGATGGGTTCGTAACGGCTGCGCATTGCGGCGTAGCTGGCGGTGAGTGGCAGTCCCTCTGAATCCCGGGGAGCATACATGTTGCCGCGGCTGAAGTTGGCGTTGTGGGGAATGGCCATCGAAATTTTTCCGGCCCGGTTCTGATCCTGCAGAAACAGCCAGAGGTCTTCAGGCCGGTTGCTGTCCAGGGAACTGAAGGGAATGCTGGCAACGTCGTTTCCGCGATAGATGACATTGCGATGCATGTGGGCTGTTATATCCCCGGCATCCGCCGACCACTCATAACCGATAAACGTGGTAAAAATGCCGGGCTGGTAGTAGCGCTCCGCCGCGTCGATGGTCAATTGCCAGGCGGACTGGTTGATGGCGCTGTCGATAGCGGCGCCATCGGGGCTGAAACCGTTATCGCGAATGAGCATCGTTGTGCGCAGCCAGGCGAGGCTTATTCGCAGCCTGTCGCCACTGCCTAGCAGGGTACCCAGCGGCTCCTCGGTCGTGGGAATCCGAAGATTCGCCAGTCTGGCCTGGCCGAGATACTCCGAGTGATCAGTTACCGCCGCGAAATCCAGCGGACGAGACAGCCTGATGGGGTAGCCCGCGCCGTGCGATATTTGTCCTCCCCGGGCGAAAATGTAGGCGTCTTCAGGCAGTGCGCGAACGCCCATGATGTAGGCGTCGGTAGATAAGCTGGTATGGATGTGCAGGTCGCCAAACAACAGCTGTCCATCTTCGTTAAAAGGCACTGGCGCTGCAGGCAGCCGGGCCTCTACCCGTGTGGGCTGCGGATGTAGCGAAGGGTCCTCCAGTGGTGAACAGGCGGCGACAGCGCATGCCGACACGAGGACCAGCAGGTTGCGCGAAATAAAGTGTGTGCTGGCGTTTATGGGCTGCCTCCATGTCGTGCATAAACGGATTTAACATTGCGTGTTCAAGCGGGGATGAGCATTTGGCCGGTTGGCCGGTGGTAACCAGCGCCGGCGCCGCCCCGTCCGGCCCATGATGCCACGGGCCGGACGCTTTGTTGCCCCCTGAGAAACATTGGTTTGAACACGCCCGGCCGTCCGGTTCATGGCACACAGCCAAAAGCCCGATACCTGTTCAGTCCTCAGCTGCTCTCACGCGGTGACACAGGCAGAACCAGAAATCTCCGCAATCAAAATAGTAGCCACTGTAACGGGGGTGGGCAAAACCGTTACCGGATTCCAGTGTGCTGAGGGCGCTGAAGGTGCCGTTAGCGGGATTCAGGGCAATGTCAATGGATCTGAAGTCAATACCCTTCTGTCGTTCTGCTGGAAGAGCCTTGAAAATCGACTCTTTTGCGCAGAAGGAAAGCGCTGGATCGAGCTGCTGGTGATTCCGGTACTCATTGGCTGAGAGAAACTTCCTCACCGCGTTGTGGCTGAACCTCGCCTTCTTCTCCATGTCTATGCCCACAGCGCCGACGCGGGAATCATTTGCAGCCACCACCAGCGTCAGGCCCAGGCAGTGGGTAATGCTTGTGCTGACGCCTTGTGGCCATCCCGTTTGAACCGGTACATCCTGTTCTAGCCTGGCACCGCCTGGCGCCACTTTGTCCAGCAGGCCTCGAAGCAGACGTCGCGCGTTTGAACTTTCCCTGGTGCGATTTGCGCCCAGCCCGGTGTCGGACAGGGGCTGTCGGGAAAGCGTGGGGCCGGATAATCGTGGCTGCCAACAAGCGTCGATATGCAGAACGATCGGCCTGTCATTCGCAGCAGGTATTTCAAAGCGGGAGCCTGGAAAGGGCCTGGTGAAGGACAGGGAGCCGTAGCAGGTATCCAGATTCACGGTGCCGTGATTACCTTCTGGCATGGGGGAGGGTGCCTGTGATCGCCGGTAACCTGCCGCTCAGCTGCCGAGCTTGGCCATTACGGATTCAGTGAGTTTCTCAATGGTGTTCAATTCCGATATTTCTTCGGGAGAGAATTCAACGTCGTACAGGTCTTCCAGGGTTGCGATAATCATCACCTGAGCGGCGGAATCCCAGTTGGCAACGGGTTTGTCGGGGATCACTTCGTCGAGGTCATTGAAGGTTATATCCGCGATGGTCTCCCGGACTTTCAGTTGTACTTCCGATTCATCCATTTCGTATCTCCAGTTTTGATATGTATTCGGCGCTGGCATCGGAATCCCCCAAAAGCCGGGAATAGGATACCGTGCCAGCTCCGGCAGCTTGTCCGGTAAAGCCCTTGTCTGCGTAGAAATTCGCGAACGGTTCGTTCTTCCGGCTTGCGATGAATACCGCCTCAAGCCCGGTCTTGCCCGCCCTGATTGCTTCATGGGCGAGGAAAGTCATGAAGTCAGTCTCTATTTCCCGGCCCAGAATTCTACAACTCATCAGGAAGTTCTCAATATTCCAGCGCTCGCCGAGATCTTTCACAAAGGCGAGCCCCACCAGGCCGCTGTCGCCGAGTTTGTCGGCCACCGAAATGCTGAAGACCGCGCAGGCGGGGTCAGACATCCACTGGGCTACCTCGGATTCCTCCAGCCTGACCGTGGCCATGTTGAACTGATTGGTTCGCTGGGTCAGTTGCGAAATTCGCGACACTTCCTGCCGGTTGTTCCTGGTGACCGTGATTACCTGCTCAAGGCTGCGGATAAAATCCTCTACGCTGGTGAATGCGGAGCGTTCGGAGCGGCGCTTGCGTTCGGTATAGTATGCATCCCCCCTGAAACGGTCGGTGTCACTCACGGAAAGCTTTCCCAGTGCCCGGGTTGCGAGTATCCGGGAGCGGAAGTTGGCACCGTTTTTGGGGAAGTGAATACAGGTGACCTCCGGCAGTAACTGCTTCACTTTCTCGATCTCAAGAATGTTGTCATCGATAAAAACCATGTGATCGGGGGTGATGTTGATCTCACTGGAAATCTCCTGGATATTCAGGCTCTTTTCATTCCAGTTGCTTTTGATGGCCGCGAAGTGTCTTTCACGCAGGAGCAGGTCGCTTTTCTCGGCCAGTGCCTGCAGCACATCCTCCTGGTTGTTTTTGCTGCATATAGCCAGCAGGAACCCGCGTGAATACAGCTCCAGCAGAAAGCTCTGGAACTCGCGGTGGACGTTTCCGGGAAAGCTGTCCCCGCAGGAGATACCTTCGATGCCGTCTTCACCGAGTACGCCACCCCACAGGGTATTGTCCAGGTCGACGACTATGCACTTCTTCGCTCCCTTGACCAGGGTCCGGGTGACGTAGGCCAGTTGCTCGGCAATAATGCAGTAGGCATTCTGGGAGAAGGGCGAATGGGCATAGAAGCGCATCTTTTCGTCGAATACCGAAGTCCTCGTCTGGGCCAGCAGCTGGTCCTCCACCAGCATGACGAAACCGGCGTCGAGTTCCTTGAGTATCTTGTAGAAGCTATTGTTGAGCGCTACCGCCAGGGCCCTGGCTTCATTTTCGACGCCCATCACCAACTGCGGGGTGGAGAAGCAAGACGGCAGAATTTCCCGCACTACAATTTTTGCCCTGGGGTTGGTGCGATGGCTGACAAAAGCTTCGACAAGGTCGGAAAACAGTTCCTGTGCCTGCTCCAGCAAAACATTCCTGTCATCCTGGTTCAGCCCGTAGAAGCCCGCAGTCGCCGCGGGGAACAGATCTTCCAGTTGCAGGTCGAGGAAGACGATTTCGGGGTCGAACCGGTACAGGCCGCTGCCTGGAGCCAGCAGCTCCTGTCGGAGCTGGTTGTACAGTGGTTTGTATAGCTCCAGATTCAAGCCGTCCAGGAACATGTGGGAGTTCAGGTAGAAATCCAGGCTGTCGTTGTTGTAGGTGGACAGGTTGGCAATCTTCACGCGGCTGCTGCAATAAAAGTCCGACAGTTCTGGGTTGCGTGTGAGAAAGCTGTTGAGCTTGAGATATAGCCTGGCGTTGGCTTCCGTTGTGAGGCTTTCACGCAAGCTGTCCAGCGCGGGAAAGTTGAGTTCTTTCTCCTCGTACCCGCGCTTCAACAAGTCAAGTTGTTCTTCGATCATCTGCGTCCCATGACGTTTGCGATATTTGTGTCTTGTCCAGCTCGGACAGTGTCGTAAGCTAGGGTTTGTTGTACAGGGTTATGCCTTTGGCCGCCGCCGCCAATAGTGCATCGGTCACGTCCCCGGCGCGGGTGGAGAACATTGGAACGCCGTGGAACTTCCACTCGCGCAAGGTCCCCGAATCCATGATTTTGCGCAGCTTCCAGATATCGAACTCCCAATCGGTCTGGAAGCCGCCCACCTGCATTTCAACAAGTTCGTCACCGTCCTTGAGGGTTATCAGCCTGGGGGCAGACTGGCTCTTCTCTACGGGGAAATCATCCCCGAGCAGCGACTCGACATGGTGCGCCTGGGTGAGGACCTGGAAGCTTTTGCCGATGCCGATAATATGGGCGTTGTGTATCGCCATGAAATCGAATGGTGTGCCGCGGCCCATACCGGTGGGCGACTGTTCCTGATTTCGTACGATAGATTCCGCCAGTGGCCCCAGCGCCGCGACCCGATACGCGGGGTGCCTGCTGACATGTGCGCCTTTGGTCCTGCGGAAAAGCTCGGTGATAAGACCCATCTGCGAGGGGGTTCTTCTGACATTGAAGACAGCCGGTTCCTGCTTGCCCGATGCAAAAGACTGCCGCACCGGGTCCTGGAAGACGAAAGCGGGCATTACCAGGGTGGTTCGCGAGCCACAATATTCGATGAGGCCATTGAGCAACTCGATAGCGGTGCCCTGGTACATCGGAAACAGGCTGTTGACCGAGCTGTGTACCATAAGGATATCAACGTCGCTTCCGATTCTGGAATTGATTTCCTGGAGCAGGTCCGCCGTGGAGAATTTGCCGTTTCTGAGGAGAATCAGCGGCTCGAGCTTGCGCTTGGCGGCATAGTATTTGCTCCTCGCCGCGAGAAAGTGCGCGGGCTTGAGGTGGCGCAGGAACTGTTTTGAGGCAAGTTCAACAAGGTTCATTGTGCGGGTATCAATGTGTTGGGGCCGGGTTTGTCACAACCCCGGCGTTATCAGCATTCTCGCCATTATTCCCTGAATGGGCAAAGGTTGGTATTCATTTACCGGGGCTTGCGTCTACAAAACGCCGTAACTGTGAACTGGGTTGTTTTTTTTTCGAGGTGCGCAAAGGATAATATCGGGCGCCGTGCGGGTCTCAGCCCCGCTTGGTGAGATAGCCCCGGTGCCATGTGTACGGGGTATCGAAACACCCGGCCAGGGTATCTCCTTGCACTGTTGCGGGGACCTGCTGGTCGAGCATACGGCTATGGAACAGCGGTATATGGGACAAATATGAAAACCTTCTGTGCGAATGATCAGCAGCGTTTCTCCCGCCTGTCCGGTGATCTCAATCCGGTTCACCTCGATCCCCAGGCCGGCCGGTATAGCCCCTGGGGCAAGGTGGTCGTGCATGGCATTGCGCAACTGCTGTGGCTGCTGGATGAGTGGTGCGCGGGCAGGTCAGGAGATATCTGCCTCGTTGCCCTGAAAGTCCGCTTTATCAAGGGTCTGGGGCTGGGGGAAGCGGTTTCGCTCAGAATAGATGCCGATGAACCCCCGGTCGCCACCCTTAGCCTGGTAAATGACCAGGGGGCACCGGTTCTGAAATGCCGGCTTCACTATCGGCCCTGTCAGGCCAACACCGCTACTGCACTGCCCACCGCCGCCGCCGACCACAATGCGGTGATGCCGCGCGCTATCGACGAGACCGATGTGATTGGCAGTCGGGAACAGCTGGGCCTGTCGATTGATCCGGCGTTGCTGGCGCTGCTGTATCCACGACTCGCCGTATCCTGCGATCGGCAACAGCTGGCGTTCCTGCTCAATACCACGAAGTATGTCGGCAATGTCTGGCCGGGAGCGAGGTCCATCTACCAGGGCCTGGAGGCGGATTTTGCCGATGCCCCGGGCGGCGCGGAAGCAGTCGAATACGAGATTGTCCGGGTCGACCCGAAACTGTCGTTGACCCACGTAGATATTCGTTGCGCGTTCGCCACCGGCAAGCTCACCGCCTTTTTTCGCCCGGCTCCGGTGCCGCAGGCATCGCTGGAGGAAATGGCGACGCTGGTCACTCCCGGTCAGTTTGGCGGCAGGCGGGCACTTGTCATAGGTGGCTCCCAGGGTATCGGGGCGGCCATCTGGAAACTGCTTGCCGCGGGCGGTGCGGAGGTTCTGTTGACCTACAACTCCAGTGAAAAACTTGCCAGCGAGGCGGCTACGGAGGCGCGCGCCCGGGGACTGTCTGTAAACTGCATGCAACTGGACGTTTGCGCACCCGGCGACGCGGCGATGTCCGCGCTGCGCGAGTTTGAACCCACGCACGTGTATTACCTGGCGACGCCTTTCATTTTCCGGGGTTCAGCGGACTACTTCAGCAGCGCACTGTTCGCGGAATTCAACGCGGTCTACATCGAGGGGTTTTATCGGATATTCCAGGCCCTGGCTGCCTCGGCCGGCTACTTCCTGGTGCCGTCGTCCACAGCCCTGGACAGCAACGTGCCCGACATGATGGAGTACACGATGTCCAAACTGGCGATGGAGGGTATGGCCCGGGCGCTCGCCGCGAGGCACGCGGGTGTGCGGGTGGCATGTCCCCGCTTGCCGCGAATACGCACCGAGCAGACGAACAGCCTTATAAAGGTCGACGAAAAAAGCGCGACAGAGGTGGCGCTGGGCATTCTCGGCTGAGCGCTGGTCAGGCAGCCGGTTCCGGCGACTGGCGCCGGGTATTGCGCTGCCTGGCCCAGCGCCGGGCTTCGGCACTGCTTACCCAGTTGATGGCGTTGAGCAACAGCTTGCGGAACATCGGGTTGTCGTAAGCGCTTTTACTGTCGCCGGACTGCAGGTATACGATAGGGCTGTTGCGATAGTGTTTCGCCCAGGCGACCAGGTTGGAACCCGTCGGATGAGTCCAGTTCTCCCTGCTGAACATGCTGCCCCCGACGGCCTGGCTGGCGGAGTAGAAATTCGTATCCCGAAAAGCGTAGTCGCTGCGTAACAGTGGAATCACATCCTGCTCGAACACGTGGGATAGGTATAGTTCATCGGTAAGGGTGAAACTTTCCGGCAGACCCGTGAGCACCGGGTGGGCGCCTTGTGCGGTAAGAGTGTGGGTGACCTCGTGGCGATATCCGGAATCCGGGAAACAGTGCCCGCGAACCTCGCCGGCGCGGTACAGGAATTTTCCGCCCACTATGTCCGCGTACTCGGGCCACGCGGGCCATGCGGCAATGGCGTGATGGAGAAACACGAAACCGTGACCGATCTCCAGCAGGTCGAGAAAGTCGTTCCTGAATTTTTCCGGAGGCTCGAGAAACTGCGGGGCGTCGTCCGCCAGGAAGTCCAGCCCCGGCATGTCGTAAAGAATGAAGGCGTCATAGTCTGCGGCGTGTCGCGGTTCGAAGAACAGCTGGCAGGCGGGTTGCTCGATGGCGCAGCTTGCAACCGTGCTCATTGCGTCGAACATGGCAAAAAAGTCGTCTCGATTGAACGGGTGCCCCCGGGTCATCACCAGGGTGCGAAGTTTCTGCTGGCTGTCGGAAGCAGGCATGGCGGGACGCGGCTGTGGAAGAACACGGCTGGAAGTATACGGGCTGCACAGTCCGTCACGCCAACCTTTAGTGGCGAGTCGGATTTCAGTAGACTGTAGCGCTGATAAGCCGCGCCATCCCGGCGCCAGGCGAGACAAGAGGCATCCGGTGGTGAAAAATAGCGATGGGTCCGGTGGACGCCGGGAAGGCGGCGCGGAGCAACGGATCGTCTGCAAGTTCGGTGGTTCCAGTCTTGCCAGTGCCGCCCAGTTACGCAAGGTCAGGGCCATCATTGAAGCCGACGAGCGCCGGCGCATTATTGTGCCGTCCGCGCCGGGTAAGCGCGACTCCACCGATACCAAGATCACCGACCTGTTATACCTGTGTCACCACGCGGCCAGTGTCGGTGCGGACTTTGCCGGGCCATTCGCGCAGGTTGCCGAGCGTTTCCTGGCGATTGAGCAGGAACTGGGTATAGAACCCTTTCTCGCGGGGCACCTGCAGCAGTTTCGAGAGGCCATGTCGCCGGATATCAGTGCGGATTATGTGGCCTCCAGGGGCGAACATTTCAGCGCTCTACTGCTGGCCGCCTGGCTGGACGCGGAGTTTGTCGAGCCGGCCGAGTGCATTGTGATAGGCGCCAATGGGCTGGTGGATGAGCAGACCTGGGAGTTGCTGGGTGCGCGCCTGGCGGACCCGGCGAAACGCTATGTCATTCCCGGCTTTTATGGGCGGGATGCCGAAGGGCACATCCGGACATTCTCCCGTGGCGGCTCGGATGTGAGCGGTGCGGTCGCTGCCCGCGCCGCGAACTGCATGCTTTACGAAAACTGGACGGATGTCTCCGGCCTGTTGATGGCAGACCCGCGGATCGTGGACAAGCCGCGGCCAATGCAGGAGGTGACCTACGCGGAGATTCGCGAACTGTCCTACATGGGAGCGAGTGTGCTGCACGAGGAGGCCATGGCCCCGGTGCGTGAGGTCGGCATTCCCGTCAATATTCGCAATACCAACGACCCTTCGCATCCCGGCACGCGCATTGTCGCCGAGCTTTCACCGGCAGAGGTGGCCAGTACCCAGATAGCCGGGATTGCCGGTAAGACCAGCTTCGCCATGATCACCATCGGCAAGAACCTGATGAACCGCGAGGTAGGCTTTGTCTATCGACTGCTGGGCGTATTTGAGCGCAACGGCATTCCTTTCGAGCACTGCCCTTCAAGTATCGATAGCGTGAGCGTGATAGTGGAAGCCAGCTGGCTGGAAGGCCGCGCCGAGCAACTGCTGGAGGAAATCCGCCGTACTCTGGAGCCCGACGAGATCGACTATGTACCGGGCATCGCATTGATCGCTATTGTCGGAGAGGAGATGGCCCACACGCCCGGAATCGCGGCCAGGGTGTTTGCCGCGCTGGCCGGTGCGGCGGTCAATGTGCAACTCATCAACCAGGGAGCCTCGGAATTGAACATCATTGTCGGCGTGGCGCCCGAGGATTACCCGCAGGCTGTGCGGTCCATTTACGACGCGTTTATCGGGCAGGCGGGACCTGGTCGTAGCCAGTGACGGATACCGGGTCCTGCCGCAAGCGGGTAAAATTCAGGGTATCGCGCGGGCAGCGACCCCGCTAACGCGCAAATGACTCGCGGAACCTGGAACCGATGCGCTCGACCAGCGCCAGGAGCTGCACTATCCAGTTGTGCCACCAATGCTTTTTACGCTCGGTAACGGTGGACAGTAGCATTGCCGAAAGAAAGGTCAGGCAAACTGCAATCACATAGCGGCCAATATCCGGCTCGATCGAGGCGAAGACCGCGCTGAAAAACCACAACAGCGGCTGGTGGAACAGGTAGATGGAAAACGTGGCCCCGGCCAGGTAGCGGACCGCGACCTCGAAACGCCTCGGCGGTTGCCCCACCCGGGCCAATAAGGTTTTCATCGCCACGAAATGCAGGGACAGAACCACACCCAGGTAATAATCGCTTACAAACTGACGGCTGAAAGCGAGCTGGGTATGGCGTTCTTCACCCATGAGCTGTTCCAGAAAGTTGGATCCCGCCTCGGCCATGGAATAGTGGATGTAACAGTAGCCGCCGGCAATGGACAGAAGCAGGTACAGCCAGCCTGCCCAGAGCGGCAAGTCGGCGGCATGCCTGGAGCGGTAGACCCGCACGCCCATCCACCAGACCGGCAACAGCAGCAGTATTTTTGGGCCAAGCAGCAGGCAGAGCAGCAGGAACACGCAGAGGCGGCGCCTGCCTTCGAAAAAGAACAGCACGCCGAATAATACGTAGTACCAGACCTCGTAGTTGAGCGACCAGTAGGGGGTGTTGGAGAATAGCTGGATGCTAAGTGTCCATATCTCGTTGAGGAAGAAACTGCTGGTGACCGCCCTGAGGATGGGCTGGCTCCAGGCCTGGTACGCGTCGGGATACACCGCTTCACTGATAGAGAATCCGGCGCTGTCCAGCAACCAGGTGAAGGCGATCGCGGGAATTGCCACCGAGAAAATACGGGCCCCCCGGGCAATCATGAAGCCTCGAAAATCCTGCTCGCGGGTATCTGCGACGTAGGCGATGACGAAACCTGACAACACGAAAAAAATGACAACGGCCTCATGCCCGAGGCTGGTTATGACGTATCCTGGCCGGTAGATCCAGTTGGCGTGGTAGAACAGGACGAGCATCGCGGCCAGGAACCTTACTGCATCAAGGTAGAGTGAGAAAGCCCGGGACATCGCGCCTGCCTGTGTGAATTTCACCGTAAAGTTTATGCTAGTATCCCGTGATGCACTAGGACAGGCGGGTTCTTTTGCGAGTCAACTCACACTCTGGGCTGTATGCTTTTCAGGGCTTTGGCCGAAATCCAATAACGGTTGGGCGAGTAACGTGACACTACAGAATCCAACCCAGATATGTATCTCGATTGACACCGAGTTCAGCATAGCGGGCCATTTCAAACAGCCTGAGACCCGTTTTCCCGTGGCCGAACCCATGGTTTATGGCCGCGTGGACGGCAGGGAAGAGGCGCTGGGTTTTCTGCTCGATACCTTTGATCGTTACCAGGTAAAGGCGTCCTTTTTTGTGGAGTGCGCAAACTACTTCTACTTCGGCGACGAGCCGATGCGGACTGTCATCGGGCGATTGCAGGCTGCCGGGCAGGACATACAACTGCACGTGCACCCGGTGTGGCTGAGTTTTAACAAGGACGCGACTGCCGGGACCTTTCCCCGTAACGACGATTGTACCGGCCGCGATTTTGAAGACCTCAAGCGGGCCTTCGCCGCCTGTATTGATATCTTCCAGCGCTGGGTGGGACAAAAGCCACTGGCGATCCGCACCGGGAGCCTGGTGGCGGATGAAAATATATACCGGGTCATGGCCGACCTCGGTATACCCCTGAGTTCAAATATCGCTATGGGCGTATTTACCCCGGCCGAGCCCATGCTTCATCACGATTCCGGTCGGCACACTATTCACGGCGTTACCGAGGTTCCCGTGTTCAGCTATCGGGATATGAGCTTCGCGGGGAAAGCGCACAAGAAGTCGCTGCAGATTACCAGTTGTTCCTGGCCGGAGATGAAGTACGTGCTCAGGAAGGCCCGCAACGAGGGTGTCGAGACTATTGTGATACTGACGCACCCGTCCGAATACATCAAAAGTTCCGATCTGCAGTACACCAGGCTGACAAGGAACAGGGTCAACCAGCAGCGCCTGGTTCGTTTGTGCGAATTTATCCAGAACAACCCGGAAGACTTTGTGGCGGTCGATTTCTCCAGCCAGTATCACAACTGGCTGGATTCGGAGATCACTCATCCGCCGATAGAAATTCCATCGATGTACGCGGTCGGTCGCAAACTCCATAATGCGTTGAACGACTTCGTCTGGCGATACTAGCCCGGTGGATCAGGATTGATTCAGGGGTGTTGAAAGTGAGTGAGACCGGTTGCATGAAAGCGGGAAAATATCGGCATTACAAGGGTGGTGAGTACCAGGTGCAGGGGGTGGCAAGGCACTCGGAGACCGGTGAGTTGCTGGTGGTTTATACGCCTCTGTATGGTGAGGGAGGGCTGTGGGTCAGGCCGTTGACCATGTTTGAGGAAACCGTACAGAGCGGGGGGCGCGAGCAGCCCCGGTTCGAGTATATTGGCACCTGATCGGCGCCCGCGCGCGAAGTATCCGCAAATACCCGCCGCGATCAACCACCTTTTTCACGCACAGTCATTGCCGGGGCCGCGCATGTTTTTGCGGGGCAGTAGTCCCGCTTTTTCACCGGGGCAGGCAACGACATCATCCTGGCCGCCGGTGCGCCAGCACTCGAAAGGTATGAGCTTGTACTGCCCCGATATCCGGTTATGCGCATCCCGCCTGCGAGCCTTGGAGCCGTCCGCCTTGCGCTTGTCGAAAGTGAATAGCTGGTAGTCTGCGGGCAGGTACCGGAGTAATTCAACAGCACTTGAGAAGGATAGTGCAGTTCCATAACTTATCTCGCAGAGGATAACAGGGCGGGTCCGGTCCAGGGTAGCCCGCAGGCCCGCCAGGGCCGGCTTCTCAAAGCCCTCTACGTCGATCTTTATCAGGTCGACAGTGTCGATACCCCTTTTCCGGAAATAGTCATCCCCCTCCACCAGTTCCAATTGGCCAATACTGACGTTGCCCCTGGTCACTGTGTTCGCATCAAAGGAACCGATGCCCATGTTGTTGCCGGTCGGGGCAAAAAAGGTTTGCCGGGCATTGCGGTCGCCCAGTGCCAGCGGGTGTACCTCGATGTTCTCCAGGCGGTTTCTTTCTATATGCAGCAACAGCTTTTCGCGGACAGGGGAGTAGGGCTCGAAGGCGTGGACGCGGGCGCCGTGTGCCGCCATGAACAGCGAGTGTTGGCCAACGTTGGCGCCCACATCAATGAACACTGGCCGTTCACCGGGCAGGCGGCGCAAGGTATCTCGCAGGAAGAACAACAGGGGCTTCTCGAATGCGCCATAAAACCAGATATTGAAATCAATATTGTTATTGAGGTTTCCGTGGTATTCGAGACCAAAAAAGTCGGTGACAAAAGGAAAGTCGGGCGCGCTCCCTCGCCTGGCAAGGTACTTGTAAACTGAGCGGGAGAGACGCTTCGGGAGCCAGGGCTTGCCCCATAATAAGTGGCATACCCCCAGGCCAACGCTCACGTGGGCCCTGGGGTGATGCCAGTTTGGTCCCCGGCCCGACCGCTGGACCGATCGTGAACGCCGCCGGGAGTATGCGCCTGACCCCGCTTGCGGAATATCTGCAACTGGATGTCCGCGGGCAACATTCCCAGCAGGGGAATGCTCAGGCGAGCCGCGGCGTACATCAGGTACGCCACGGGAAGAGAATACTCTTTGGTGTGCGCAATCCGGTCGAACAGGCCATCTGCCACCAGGCTGTCCAGGCGCGCGCAGTACAACTGGTCAAAGGAATGAGCACTGATCAGTTGTTGCAGATTGCGGCCATTGAAGTAGTGCAGATGCGGTGACGGATAGTTCAACTGCCACATGCGCTCAAACATGCCCCTGATTCCGATACGCGCCAGGAGACGGGATAAGCGGTAGAAGATGCCCGAGGAGTCAGGCAGGTTGATTACCAGTATGCCATTGTCATTCAGGCAGTCGCGGCAGGCTCGCAGCACATCCGGCAGATCAGGAATGTGCTCCAGCACATCGTTGAAGACAATAACGTCGAAACGGTCGTCAGCTTGCAACGCAGATGGAAAGTAGCCCTCGCGCACGGCGAAGCCCCTGGCCGCCGTTTCCCGGGCCACCTCGCGATGCGGTTCGATGCCCACCGCGTCGAAATCCCGGGCGACCATTTCCAGAAACAGACCATGGGCGCATCCTACTTCCAGCAGGCGCGGAGACGCGGCGTCGCAAAGCTGCCTGACCCGCTCGATAATTTTGACGAAATTGCGCTGCCTGACGACCCTGAGCCCTGTCTCCCGTTCGACCTCATCGGGTTTGACGGGGTTTGACTCATCGTTAATGGACGGCGTGAGGCTGGCGGCCTCATAGGAGCAGGCGGGGCAATAAAAGTGCCAGTCGGCCAATCCCGATCGCAACGGCTGGCGACAACACTGGCACTCAATCGGGTGCTGCAAAATACTCTCCTCGGTGACATCCGTCAGTGGCTCCGGCTTTGCGTAGAATACCCTCGACACGCCAACTTTAGCTTATATACTAGCGCGCTATGAACAAAAATTACTTTTATAAACCCTACGAGCCGAAGGAACTTACCCTGTTACCCTGTGCGGTATGCGGTAGCCGGAGCACGCATCCGCTAGCGGATGAAAACAACCTGCACATCGTCAGTTGCGCCAGTTGTGACTATGTTTACGTCAACCCCCGGCCCAGCGTCGCTGCGCTGGAAGACTTCTATCGCGAATACTATCCGCCGCAGGAGGGGCTCGCCGATTCCTGGGGTGGTGAGATGAGCGCCATTTTTGCCAATATCTTCGGCTATATCAATGCGCGCTATGATAGCGGCCAGATCCTGGACATCGGCAGTGCTTATGGCCATTTCCTCAGTCAGTTTGATGCGCAAAAATGGTTTGCAACCGGGGTCGAGCCATCGCCAACGGCCACCGAGTATTGCCGCAGCAACTTTCCCCGGATTACGACCTTTACCTCCAACTTCGAGGATGCCGACCTGGCCGCGGGAAGTTTTGACGTGGTCACGTCCTTTTATGTGGTGGAGCACGTCTTCGACCCCAGGGACTTCATGCAGCGGGTCCATCACCTGCTCAAGGACGGCGGGCTTGCCGTTATTCGTATCCCTTACACCAGGCCATTTTTCCCGTTCGCCCGACTGCTGAGGCGCCCGCTCATGTACGCCCCGATGCACCTCAACGACTTTGCGCCCGCGCATTTTGAGCGTATGGGCCGCGAGATCGGTTTCAGGTCGGTCGAAACCACCGTCGGCACCAGCCGCAACTCGTCCAATATGGTGGAGAAACTGGGAGCAGCCATATTTGGCTTTATAGGGCGGGTGTACGAGGTCTTCGCTCCGTCCAGTCATCCCTTCCCGTATGCCGGGGCCTATACCTACCTGCTCAGGAAATAATAGCGGGACAGGGCAAGGCCTTGCCGCGCGCCTTTCGGTTGATCAGAAATCCGCCATCGGGACGCGAGCTGGCCACTCTTGCGCCCGCATTGGAGCAATACTCTTCGACGCTTGATCTACATCAAATTAATCGGGCGGAATGCCACTATTTCGTGGGTTTTTAGAATGCCTATTCTAGTGAAAGGGGCTGAGAATGAGCCTTGGGAATGTGGAAGCGAGGTTACCCGCCATGGAAATTTCAAAAATTTTTGTTGTGTATGATCCTACCCGCGCGGAGCAACCCGCCCTGGTCAGGGCGGCTGGCATAGCCGCCGAGATCGGCTGTAAGGTGCACGTCTTCGCTGCCATTTACGCAGATATCGGCAAGGGCGATTCCAGGCCCGCCGAGATCAAGCATCTTATTGCCTGCCAGAAAACCGTTCTCGAAGGCGCCGTCGCGCCATTGCTTGAGCGCGGTATTGCTGTGACCACCGAAGTGGAGTGGGAAAAGGACTGGTATACCGCGGTGGTTCGCGCTTCGATACGCAACGACGCCGACGTGGTACTGAAGTCATCTTACCGGCACTCCACGAGGGAGCGCATCCTCAACCGCACCTCGGACTGGACCCTGATACGTGAATGCCTGTGCCCCGTGCTGCTGGTCAAGGAAGGCAAGGCAAGAGATCTGCGCAGGGTGCTGGCTGCAATCGATATACGCTCGGGGCGTGAGTCCTACGAAAAACTGAACGAGCACATCATCAATCTCAGCAAACGTATTCTCGATACCGAGAAAGCGGAAGTGCACTTCATCAATGCCTTCAAGGATTTCCACACGGTTCCCGACCGCAATACGCTGATCAGGAACTGCGGCGTGAGTAGCGACCGCATACATATCCAGATGGGAGAGCCCGATGATGTGATCGTGCGGGGCGCTCGGGATCTGGACGCGAGCCTCGTGGTAATCGGGAATTCTGCGCGTTCCGGTCTGTCCGCCGTTATCAATGGCAATACGGTTGAAAGAGTGCTGGACAGGCTCGACTGTGATGTCCTCTCCATGCCCTGAGATTTTTCGTGTGTTTTCCAGCCCCTGCCACGCCGTGTCCGGGGGCGCCGGAAATGTCAGAAATAGCCAATAAATTCGGGACAATGGGCTGGAACCGGGGGACAATTCCCCCAAACTCTCGCCCGCTGGCCACGAGTAAGGCGCCCGGTGCCTTCGCCGAAAAGCTGGGCTACAATTGAAACCGGGACAAAAAAAACGATTCGGTGACGTGAAGGCTCTATTTGGATACGCATTATGCTTGCTGGTTCTCGGCGCTGCCCAGGCCGGGGCGGAAAGTAGTGCCATCTTATTGAGCAATGTCCCTTCCACCCAGGAGGACACTCCGGCGCAACCGTCAGTCAAGATCTACAAGTACCGGGATAAACACGGGGTGAAGGCCTTTTCCGATAAAGCGCCGACGGACCGTCGCTACGAGGTAATTCAATACTCCTGTTTTGCCTGCAACCTGAATTCCAGGGTCGACTGGTCCAATATCCCCCTCCAGCTCAATGCTTACGAGTATTCGATCAATGCCGCCTCCAGGAGATACCGCGTTGATCCGGCGTTGGTGCGGGCGGTGATCCATGCCGAATCCGCCTTCAAGCCCAGGGCGAGGTCAAAGAAAGGCGCCCTGGGGTTGATGCAGCTGATGCCTGATACGGCCAGGGATATGGGTGTCATCAATGCCCTGTCTCCAGAGGAGAATATCCGGGGCGGGGTGCGCTACCTCGCCTGGCTGCTGGAAAGGAACCAGGGTAACGCCCTGCTTGCAACTGCGGCCTATAACGCCGGGCCTGGCGCGGTAGAGCGCTACAATGGCATACCGCCCTTCGAGGAGACCCAGACCTACGTGAAGCGGGTAAAAATTCTGCATGAGCGGTACAAAAAGGCACTGGTCGCCAATTCGAGTGCCCCCCGCAGCTCCTGAGGGCATCCCACATCGGCGCAGATGTTGCAGTCACTGATTGCAGTTTGCATTGGCTGCCGTGACAATACCATTGACGTGTTTAACCCTGTGACCTATATGCTCGTGAAGTTCTCCCTCGCCCTGGTTTGCTGGGTGGCGTTAATGCCGGCCGTGATTGCGGCCCAGCCCAAAAGCGGCGGCAACGAGACAGGCCTGGCGGCAACGCCGGCCGAACCCTCCCCCACCGCCGAGCCGCCCCTCGCAAGCAGTGTCGACCTCAAGCAGGTTTTCGAGTCACCGTTCCCGCTGGAAGCCGCCGAGTTGCCGCACGCTTTGCAAGCCGAGGCCGCCCTGCTCAAAGAGGCGAAATCTGTCGCCAACGGTGGCGCAGAGTGGGGCCCCATCCAGTTCATGTTGAACGCCAATGACATTCTGAAAGAGGCCAATACCTCGCGCCAGTTACTGGGCGTGGAAGTGCCCCCCGCCACTGCCACACGGCTGGCCTGGAAACCATCGCGAACCTTCAGCGGAATGGCGGTCGACACGCCGGTTCTGGTGGTCAATGGCGCCTACGACGGGCCTACCATGTGTCTTACCGCCGCCGTGCATGGGGATGAGCTGAACGGGATTGAAATGGTCCGGCGGATACTTTACGACCTCGATCCGCACAAGCTGCACGGTATGATAATCGGCATTCCAATCGTGAATTTGCTGGGCTTTACCCGTAGTTCCCGCTATCTCCCGGACCGGCGTGATCTCAATCGATACTTTCCCGGTAATCCGAACGGTAGTGTGGCATCGCGAATCGCAGCTGCCTTCTTTGCCGATGTGGTTAAACACTGCACCACTTTGGTGGACCTGCATACCGGGTCCTTCTACCGGACCAATATTCCCCAATTGCGGGCCGATATGAACAATCCACTGGTAGCGGAATTCGTGGAACTGTTTGGGGATATCCCGGTTCTCCACTCGCGCGGCAACAGGCGTTCCCTGCGGGCGGCTGCGACTCGCGCCGGTATCCCTACGGTTACCCTGGAGGCCGGGGAACCGATGCGTTTGCAACGGGATATGGTCGAGGTGGGCGTAAAGACGATCAACACACTGCTCGCCAAGAGCGGCATGTATTCAAAACTGGGCCTGTGGGTTAAACCCGAGCCCGCTTTTTATGATTCCGCCTGGGTCAGGGCGAACACCTCGGGCATTTTATTCAGTCGCATGGAACTCGGAGACGAGGTGAATGAGGGTGATGTGCTCGGCGCGGTGAACAACCCCATTACCAACGAGCAGATTGATATCCTGTCCCCCCACCACGGGCGCATACTTGGTATGGCGCTGGACCAGTTCGTGATGCCCGGCTATGCGGTTTACCACATAGGCATCCACGCCGCCAAGGAAACCCTGATGGCGACTGAAGCGCCGGCGGAAGACGACACATCGATTGATGAACTTGATGAATTTGATGATGTCGAAGAGCTCGAAGATATTGACGAGCGACCAGCCCGCAAGGCACTGGATGCCGATACCTATGATGACGAATAGGGCGTTTCGGCCTGTTGCCGCAGTTTCGGAGGTTTATGGGGGAGTGATTTGCGGAAAATTCCCAAAAATTGCCAAACCGGAGTGATCCGGAACCCCGAATCGGGCGTATTAAGGCGTTAAGTAGTAAAATGGCCCGGCGCTGGGCAAATCTCGACGGCCGCGTATCTTCTGAATTGTTCTCCTTAATCCCCTGGATTCCTGGTATTTGTACATGTCCAAGAACGTACTATCCGCATCGATTATTGCCATAGGCCTCCTGCTATGGCTCGGATCGGGGCTGTTTTCCGGTGAATCGGCGCCCAAAGAGCACCCCTCGCTAACGCTTCAGGAGCAGGCTCTCCCCGAATCCGGCGGCAAGGAGCTGTCCAGGGTGCGCGTCGAGCCCATCAAGGCCCAGGCGCGGACGCGTTACCTGGTATTGCGGGGCCGGACCGAGAGCAAGCGCATGGTGCAGGTGAAGTCCGAGATAGCCGGCCAGATCGTTTCCCGCCCGGTGGAGCGGGGGATGCGTGTCGCCAGGGGCGATCTGCTGTGTGAGGTGGCCGTGGACGATCGCGAAGCGGCCGTGGTCGAGGCAAAAGCCGCGTTCGAGAATGCCAGAATCGAATACGAGGGCGCTCTCAAGCTCAAAGCCCAGGGCCTGCAGTCCCAGATAGCGATAGCGGGTTCCGCGGCGCGGCAGGAGGCGGCCCGCGCCCAATTACAGCGCCAGGAACTCAATCTTGAAAGAACCCGGATTTCCGCACCCTTCGACGGCGTGGTAGAGGACCTGCACATGAACACCGGGGATTATGCGACCCCCGGCGCGCCCTGCGTGACACTCATTGACCTGGACCCCATGCTGGTCAAGGCCGATGTGAGCGAGACAGAAGTTGAGAACCTGGGGCTGGGTGATCGCGCCTTTGGGCAAACCAGTGTCGGCGGCGAAATTGTTGGCCTGGTGACCTTCGTGGGCAAGCAGAGCGACCCTGTGACCCGCACCTATCCCGTGGAAATCACGGTAGAAAACGGGGATTACAGTATTCGCTCGGGTCTGACGGTAAGTGCCCGTATCGGCCTGGGTGACGTGCAGGCGCACCAGGTATCGCCCGCCCTGTTCACCCTCAACGATGCCGGCGAAATCGGTTTGCGAACCGTTGATAAAGCGAACAGGGTCGTATTCCACACCGTGCGTATTATTGAAGATGGCCCCGAGGGCGTCTGGGTGACCGGCTTGCCCCGAACAACCCGCCTGATAACCGTTGGCCAGGAATTCGTGGCGGACGGCGAGGTCATAGAGCCCATGTACTCGAATGATCCCGGTACCCAAGTAGCCCAGCCATGACCTCGTTTATCGACCTGGCCATAGGCCGAACGCGCACTACCATGTCGCTGCTGGCAGTGATCGTGTTTGCCGGCCTCGTCGCGCGCGCCGCGCTGCCCATCGCCAACGATCCGCATATCGAACTTCCCTATTTTTATATCGGCGTCATGCACGAGGGGATATCTCCCGAGGACGCCGAGCGCCTGCTGGTACAACCGATGGAGATCGAGTTGCGCAAGCTGGAAGGGGTGGTTGAACTCAGGTCCACCGCGTCCGAGGGTATGGCGTCGTTTTTCGTCGAGTTTGACGTGTCTGTGGATCTCGACAGTGCGTTGAGCGATGTGCGTGAAGCCGTGAACAGGGCCAGGGCGGAAATGCCCCTCACCGCAGAAGAGCCCTTCGTGGAAGAACTCACGGTCGACGATTTCCCGATTGTCCAGATCAACCTCATCGGCGATAACGCCAGTGAACGCAGTGTCTACCAGAGCGCCCTCAAACTGCGGGACGATATCGAGTCAATACCGTCCGTGCTGGCGGCCGACTTGCAGGGCCACCGCGAGGAGTTGCTGGAAGTTATCATCGACCCCGATGCACTCCACGCGTACCGGATTTCCAGCGAGGAACTGCTGAGCACGCTGCAGCGCAACAATCGACTCATTCCCGCGGGCAGTATCGATACAGGAAAGGGCCGCTTCGCGGTAAAGGTGCCGGCAGTCGTCGAAGAGGCGAAGGACATTCTCAATCTGCCGATACGCAGTTCAGGCGACAAGATCGTCACCCTGCAGGACGTGGCGACGGTGCGTCGCACGTTCAAGGATCGCACCAGTTACGCGCGCTATAACGGTCGCAACGCCATATCCATCGCGGTGACAAAGCGCGCTGACGCCAACATCATAGACAGCGTTGAGCAGGTGTTGGCGATCGTGGACCAGGCGCGACCCCGACTGCCTGCGGGCATCGAGGTTATCGCCTCGCAGAACCAGGCCGAGTTCGCCTCCCTGCAGGTCAGGGAGCTGGAGGGCAATATTCTGACCGCGCTGGCACTGGTTATGGTGCTGGTCGTCGCCGCCATGGGCTTCAGAAGCGGCGTTGTCGTCGGGCTCGGGATACCGGTATCCCTGCTCTTTTCCGTCATCATCATCTACCTGCTGGGTTACACGTTCAACTTCATGGTGATGTTCGGCATGTTGCTGGGGCTGGGTATGTTGATCGACGGCGGCATCGTTGTCACCGAGTACGCCGACCGGATGATGGCCGATGGCATGGATCATAAATCCGCCTATTCCGAAGCCGTAAGACGCATGTTCTGGCCGGTTACGGCCTCCACCGCGACCACCCTGGCGGCTTTTCTCCCGCTGGTATTCTGGCCGGGCGTCTCCGGCCAGTTCATGGGTTACCTTCCGGTAACTGTATTCACGGTACTCTTGGGATCACTGCTGTACGCCCTGATGTTCGGCCCTGTGCTGGGCACCCTGTTTGGCCGGCCGTCAAAACACAGTCGCCAGGCCGCCAGGGCGATGCACCTGCTGGAAGCTGGCGACCCCACGCAGTTGCAGACGCCCACCGGCCGGTACGCGCGCTTTCTCACCCGGGTGTGTGAGCGCCCGCTGATCGCGCTGGGTCTTATTTTCAGTTTGTTGATAGGCATATTTATGGCCTATGGCAAGTTCGGTGCGGGGACGATCTTTTTCTCCGACGCCGACCCCCAGTTCATCCAGGTTTCGGTCCTGGGCAGGGGCAATTTCTCCGCCAGCGAAGTGAACGACCTGGTGCTGGAGGTCGAGCACGAGATTTTGCAGGTATCCGGGGTACGTTTCGTCAATACCCAGACTTTGCTACCGGGTTCCAGCGGAGGCGGTTCCGGCAGGACTTCCGATCGTATCGGCTCGATTTTCCTGGAGCTGTATCCGGAGTCCGAGCGCGCAATGAAGGGCAATGCCATCATCCGCGAGATTCGCAGGCGCACCGATCACCTGGCCGGGATCCGTGTGGAACTGCTCCCCCTGGAGCAGGGGCCTCCCGTTGGTAAACCGATACAAATTGAGCTGGCCTCCCGAGATCGAGCTTTGCTGGAGCCCGCCATGGCGCGTATACGCGCGCACCTGGATACCCTGCCTGAGCTGCTGGATATCGATGATTCGGCGGCGTTGCCCTCGATTGAGTGGCGCCTCGAGGTAGATCGGGCGCAGGCGGCGATTTATGACGCCGATGTCTCCTCGGCGGGTGTCGCCGTGCAACTGGTGACGAATGGGGTGAAAGTGGCCGAGTACCGTCCCGATGGGGCGGACGATGCGGTTGATATCAGGGTTCGTTACCCGCGGGAGGATCGCGGTATCAGGGCTATGGATGAGCTGCGCATCAGTACCAGCCAGGGCATGGTTCCCCTGAGCAATTTTGTGCGCATGCTGCCGTCTCCCGGCGTTGACAGGTTCAACCGTACTGATGGTATCCCGGTGGAGCTTATCCGCGCCGATGTTGTCGACGGGGTCCTGGCTGACACCATGGTCAAACAGATCGACAGCTGGTTGCAACAGCAGGATTTCGATCCCGCCCTGCACATACGCTTTCGCGGCGCCAACGAAGAGCAGGCGGATTCCATGGCGTTTGTCGGGGTCGCATTCCTGCTCGCCCTGGCGCTGATGTTTATCCTGCTGGTCACCCAGTTCAACAGTTTCTACCAGAGCACCCTGATACTGCTGGCGGTGGTCATGTCGACGGCCGGCGTACTGTTGGGTTTGATGGTCCTGCAAAACCCCTTCAGCGCCCTGCTGACCGGGGTGGGGGTGGTAGCCCTGTCCGGTATAGTCGTGAACAACAACATCATCCTGATCGACACGTTCAATCATGTGCGCAAGACCAATCCCGAGCTGGATATACGAGCCGTTATCGTGCGGGCGACTTCGCAGCGCATGCGCCCGGTACTGCTGACAACGGTCACCACGGTGCTGGGTCTGTTGCCCCTGGCTTGCGGGCTCTCGGTGGACCTCATCTCCCGCACGGTAACCGCCAACGGGGAAATGGCCTTGTTCTGGAAGCCCCTGTCGCAGGCGATTGTGTTCGGGCTTTCCTTTGCAACCGTGCTTACCCTGATTGCGACTCCGGCAATGCTCGCAGTACCGTTCACGGTCAGGGCCTGGCTGGCGAAGTATCGGAAACAGGCGCCAGTTACGGCGTAAAACCCGGACGCCGCCGCGGGCGGCGTTCAGCTTGTGATGGCTGAAAGATTCTGCCGGGTGAGCAAGGGCTATGGCAGCCGGGTATTACCCATCAGGTCGCGGTCGATTTCACGAGCCGCCTCCCTGCCCTCATTGATCGCCCGGACCACGAGATCCTGGCCGCGCCTGCAATCCGCGGCGGCATAGACCTTGGTCACGCTCGTGCGGTAGTTCTCCTTGCTGGCACTGAAGTTTCCGCGCCCGTCGACTTCCATGCCCAGGCTCTCATTGATGTAGTGCTCCGGCTGCAGAAAACCCATGGACAACAGTATCAGGTCGGCTTCCCAGGTTTTTTCGCTGCCGGGAATCTCCTTGAGTTGACTGTCAACGTTGACTGTAACGACGCCGGTCAGCCTGCCCTCGGCATCCTTGAGAAACTCCTTGCTCATGATGGAAAAGACGCGCGGGTCACTACCGAAACGCTCCGCGGCCTCCGCATGCCCATAGTCGACACGATAAATCCTGGGCCATAGTGGCCAGGGGTTGTTGTCGGCCCTGCTGATCGGCGGTTGCGGCAGGAGTTCGAAATTCACCAGCGACTTGCAGCCGTGGCGCAAGGAGGTGCCAATACAGTCGGTACCGGTATCGCCGCCGCCTATGACAATGACATTCTTGTCTTTTGCCGAGATATAACTGTTGTCCTCCAGCCCTGAGTCGAGCAGGCTTTTGGTGTTGGCCGTGAGGAACTCCATGGCCAGGTGAACGCCCGTGGCCTCGCGACCGGGGATCGGCAGGTCACGCGCCATGGTCGCGCCGGTTGCCAGTAACACTGCGTCGTTATCGGCAATCAGTTTGGCGGGATCGATACTCCTGCCAACATCGGCGTTGACGATGAACTCGATGCCGGCGTCACGCATCAGCTGTATGCGGCGCTCGACAACATCCTTGTCCAGTTTCATGTTGGGTATGCCGTACATCAGCAGTCCGCCGAGCCTGTCGGCACGCTCGTAGACGGTAACGCTGTGTCCCGCCGTATTCAGTTGCTCGGCCGCGGCGAGGCCGCAGGGGCCGGAACCGACAACGGCGACTTTTTTTCCGGTATCCTGCGCGCGCGACCGGGGTTTCACCCAGCCCTCGTCAAAGCCGCGATCGATGATCGCGCATTCGATATTCTTGATGGTCACGGCCGGATCGGTAATGCCAAGTACACAGGCGCCCTCACAGGGCGCAGGGCAGACCCGGCCGGTGAATTCCGGGAAATTATTGGTGGAGTGCAGTCGATCCAGGGCTTCGTGCCAGCGCCCGTTGTAGATCAGGTCATTCCACTCGGGGATCAGGTTGTACACAGGGCAGCCGTTTATCGACTGGCAGAAGGGTACTCCGCAGTCCATGCAGCGCGCGCCCTGCTGCTCGAGGTGCGCCTGATTGTGCGGTGTATAGATTTCCTTGAAATCCACCATTCGAACCGCCGGATCACGGTAAGGTTCGGTCTCCCGGTTAAACTCGATAAATCCGGTTGGTTTACCCATAACTGATTGCTTCCTGGGAACCGACTGCTGCGGTCACTGAATTTTGGGCCGACATTTCCTGGAGAACCCGTTTGTAATCGATAGGCATAACCTTTACGAATCTCGCCAGCTCGGTGTGCCAGTTGTCCAGAATATGCCCGGCAACGGTTGATCCGGTGTACCTGTGATGATTCGCGATAAGCGTGCGCAACTCATTGATGTCCTGGCCGGATACCAGCGTCTCCAGCTCGAAGGTTTCGGTATTACACATCCGTTCGAAATCGCCATCCCGGTCCCAGACATAGGCGATACCGCCGCTCATCCCGGCGCCGAAGTTTCTACCGGTTTTGCCCAGCACCACCACGCGCCCGCCGGTCATATATTCACATCCGTGATCGCCGATGCCCTCCACGACGGCGTTGGCGCCGCTGTTGCGTACACAGAAACGCTCGGCGGCGATACCACGGAAGTACGATTCCCCCGCCGTGGCGCCGTACATGACCACGTTGCCAATGAGTATGTTTTCCTCTGGCTTGAAGGTACTGGCCGCCGGTGGATATATGATGATCTTGCCCCCGGACTGGCCCTTGCCGACATAGTCATTGGCGTCGCCCTCGACCTCCAGCGTGATGCCTTTTGCCAGCCAGGCCCCCAGGCTCTGGCCAGCGGAGCCATGCAGTTTGATATTGATAGTGTCGTCGGGAAGCAGCTTGCCATGGGTGGCCATCGCCACTTCATGGGAAAGCATGGTGCCAACCACGCGATTGATATTGACGATCTCGTGCTCGATATGAACTTTCTCGCCGCGTTTCAGTGCCGGCTGGGCCTGTTCGATAAAGAGATTGTCGAGGGCCTTGTCCAGCGCATGGTCCTGCGCCATGGTCCTGTATACCTGCGTGCCCTCGTAAACGATTTCCGCGGGAGTGAGGATACTGCTGAAATCCAGACCCTTCGCTTTCCAGTGATTGATCGCTGTTTCGGCTTTGAGAAGGTCCACCCTGCCGACCATTTCATTGACGGTCCGCAGCCCGAGCCTGGCCATGATCTGGCGCAGTTCCTCGGCCACCATGAAGAAGTAGTTGACGACATGATCCGGACTGCCGGAAAACCGTTTGCGCAGTTCGGGGTCCTGCGTCGCGATTCCGACAGGGCAGGTGTTCAGGTGACACTTGCGCATCATGATGCAGCCCAGGGTGACGAGCGGCGCTGTGGCGAAACCGATTTCCTCGGCCCCCAGCAGCAAGGCCATTGCGACGTCACGCCCGGTCTTGATCTGGCCGTCTGTCTGCAGGACAACGCGTGAACGCAGGTTGTTCTTGACCAGCGTCTGGTGGGTTTCGGCGATACCCAGTTCCCAGGGCAGGCCCGCGTGCTTGATAGACGTGAGGGGAGATGCGCCCGTGCCGCCGTCGTGCCCGGCGATAACCAGGTGATCTGCCTTCGCCTTGGTGACACCCGCCGCGATCGTGCCCACGCCAATCTCAGACCCCAGTTTGACGCTGATTCGCGCCTGTGGATTTGCGTTCTTGAGGTCGTGAATAAGCTGGGCGATATCCTCAATGGAATAGATATCGTGGTGGGGCGGGGGGCTGATAAGCCCCACGCCCGGCGTTGAATGCCGGATACTGGCTATGATCTGATCGACTTTGGTGCCGGGCAGCTCACCGCCTTCGCCCGGCTTTGCGCCCTGTACAATCTTGATCTGCAACTCGTCGGCATTGGCCAGATACCAGATAGTGACGCCAAACCGACCGGATGCCACCTGTTTGATGGCGGACCGCTTGGAGTCGCCGCTGGCCATCGGCTCGAACCGGGCCGGATCCTCCCCGCCTTCCCCGGTATTGGATTTCCCACCGAGCCGGTTCATCGCTATCGCAAGTGATTCGTGGCTCTCGGCGGAGATGGAGCCGTAGCTCATAGCGCCGGTGCAGAATCTCTTGACGATGTCCTTTGCGGGCTCAACCTCGCTGATATCGCAGGCTTCGCCGGTGTCGCGGAAATCCAGCAGGCCCCGTAACGTGGCGCGTCGGGTGGATTGAGTATTGGCGTGATTGGCGAACTGCCAGTAGGCATCCTCGCTGTTCGTTCTCGCCGCGACCTGGAGGTGGGATATCGTTTCAGGGTCCCACATGTGTCCGTCCCCGCCGCGGCGCCAGTGGAAATCACCGGGGTTGGGAAGGATGGGTATCTGGTGCAGATCCCGGGTGGGGTAGGCGGCTTCATGGCGCAAACGCATCTCTTCGAACAGCACCGGGAAGGTCACGCCCTGAACCCGGCTGGCTGTGCCCACGAAGCAGCGGTCGATGATGTCGTCGGCGAGGCCCACCGCTTCGAATATCTGGCCTCCCTTGTAGGATTGCAAAGTGGATATGCCCATTTTGGCCATCACCTTCAACATCCCCTTGCCCACGGCTTTTTTGTAAGCCGCGACAATCGAGGCGCTGTTGGTAAAGGTTTCGCTGTCGAGCAGGCCGTCCTGTAATGCCTGCCAGATGGCTTCGAAGGCGACATAGGGGTTGATCGCGTCCGCGCCGTAACCCACCAGCAGGCAGTGGTGATGAACCTCCCGGGCTTCACCGGTCTCCACGATGATGCCGATGCGGGCGCGTTCATGGCTTGCTACCAGGTGGTGGTGCACGGCGCCGCAGGCCACCAGTGAACTGAGTGCCATGCGCTGTGCACCGATATTGCGATCGGACAGAATAATAAACGAGTAGCCGTCCCTGATCGCGGCCGACGCTTCCTTACATATCCGGTCTATGGCGGCCAGCATGCCGTCGGAGCCAGTGTCCTTCTCGAAGCAGATGTCGATGGTCTTTGATTCCCATCCCTTGCGCTCGATATTCCTGATGTTGGCCAGTTCGTCGTTGGAGATGACGGGATGGTGCAGTTCGAGTCGATGCACGTGCTCCGGGGTGGGCTCCAGCAGGTTTCTCTCGGGCCCGACAAAGCAGGTGAGGGACATCACGACTTCTTCGCGGATGGAGTCGATAGGCGGGTTGGTGATCTGTGCGAACAACTGTTTGAAGTAGTCGTAGATCATGCGCGATTTGTCGGAGAGGCAGGCCAGCGCGCTGTCATTGCCCATTGATCCGAGGGGGTCGCGGGACTCGCTGACCAGGGGCATCAGCATGAAGTGCATGGTTTCGGCGGTGTAGCCGAAGGCCTGCATGCGTTGTATCAGTGTTTTTGGTTCGTAGTGCAACTCGGCATGATCCGGTGGCAGATCCGCAAGTTCGAGTTTCTGTTCCTCCAGCCACTTTCCATAGGGCCGTTTCCTGGCGAACTCGAGCTTCAGTTCCTCGTCCGGGATAAGGCGCCCTGCGAAGAAATCCACCAGGAACATTTTTCCCGGTTGCAGCCTGCCTTTTTCCTTGACGTTTTCGGGCTTGATGGGCAGCACGCCAACTTCGGAAGCCATGATGACCTTGTCGTCGTGGGTCAGGTAATACCTTGAGGGTCGCAGGCCGTTGCGGTCGAGCACGGCGCCAATGAAGTGGCCATCGGTGAAAGCGATCGAGGCGGGGCCGTCCCACGGCTCCATCATCGCCGAGTGGTACTCGTAGAAGTCGCGCTTTTCGGCCGGCATGTTGACGTCGGACTGCCAGGCCTCGGGAATCATCATCATGATCGATTCCTGCAGGCTTCTGCCCGACATCAGGAGAAACTCCAGCACGTTGTCAAAGCTGCCTGAGTCCGAGCCCTCTGGTTGGACGATCGGGAACAGGTCTTTTATCCTGTCGCCGAATCGATCACTCCTGGCGATACCTTCGCGGGCGGTCATCCAGTTTTTGTTGCCGCGCAGCGTGTTGATCTCGCCGTTGTGGCTCATGAACCGGTTGGGTTGCGCCCTGTCCCAGGAAGGGAAGGTATTGGTGGAGAACCTGGAGTGAACCATGGCGAAATGGCTCTCATAGTCCTCATCTTCGAGGTCCGGGTAAAACGGGAACAGCTGCCCGGGCGTTAACATGCCCTTGTAGACCAGGATTCTCGTGTTCAGGCTGCAGACGTAGACGAGATCGTCGGGGTGACTCTCTTTCGCGGCGCGGATGAATTTTTTCCTGGCCATGTACAGGGCGTGATCAAACCTGTGGTCTTGCCCGGAGTCGCCACCGACGATGACCTGTTCAATAAAGGGCATGGCGTGGCGCGCGGCGGGCCCGATATCCGCTTCGTCCGGCCTGATCGGTACCTCGCGAAAACCCAGCACCGCAAGACCCTCCTCTCTCAGTGTGGACTCAAAGGAAGCCTTCAGTTCGGCGCGGGCCGCGCTGTCCCGGGGCAGGAAAACATTGCCCACACAGTAGCTGCCTATCTCCGGCAGGGTTATGCCCAGTTCGGCGGTCACCTTGCGAAAAAATTTATCGGGAATGGCGGTCATCACACCGGCGCCGTCTCCCGTATTCTGTTCAAATCCGCAGCCACCGCGGTGGTCCATCCGGGAATTGATGTGGTAGGCGTCGGTCAGGATCTCATGACTCGCCACACCTTTGACGTTAGCCACAAAGCCGACGCCACAGGAATCCTTCTCCAGGGCGGGATCGTAGAGGCCGTGTTTGGCCGGAAGCCCGACTTTGCCGTCGATTCGCTTATTCGTCATGCCTTCAACTCGTTTAGTGGTGCGCTGTTAAGCCGCCAGATTATCCGGCCCGGAAAAAACTATCGCTCATTAGATGGCTCAACCGGTAAGTGCCCGCTGCCTGGATTGCTACGCGCCGAAATCACCATTGGCGTAGGAAAAGCGGGCCAGAAACAATATCACCCGGCCATTCAATGTCAAGAGCTTAAGCGGTCCACAGAGTCCGGCGAAAAATCACAACTTGTTGTTTATAAAGGATATATTCATACTTATTCGTTTCTTGTCTTCCCTGCGGGTTCCCGTTATGGAATTTCATTGAGGCTGATCAACACTTCTTCACCCGTTGAGGCGCAGAGTCTGGGGTCTGCCATTAGTATGGGCGCTGCCGTGCTCCCGGTCTTCCCGCCCTTTCCGGGTGGATAGCGGACGGCATCCGCCGGGCGCAATGCAAGGTTGATTGGATACGGGCAACGACTCTACGATGGCGGGCCAGGTTACCGGGCAGCTTGTCCCCGGAGGATGTATGACCCCAATGTTCTGGAAGCGGGAACTTCGTGTTTGATCTGAGCGCATGTCATGTGGAGCGGACCAGCGACCACAATTACCTGGTCAGCTGGCGGACGTCCAGGCCCGGCCAGAAGGTGGCCGTCTATATGGCTGACAGCCCCGATCGCTATTACGCGGGTACTGATCCGGGCACGCCCTTGCGCTATTCAACGGAACAGCAAGTTCTCATCCCCAATCCGGACAGGGAAGTCAGGCACTATTTCTACCTGGAGTCGGAGCGCGGCGAGGGGGTGATATTGGCGGAACGCCAGCTGACTCTTGAGGGGGTGCCGAATTTCCGGGACCTGGGAGGATATGTCGCCGGTGACGGGCGCCGGCTGAAGTGGGGCAAACTCTATCGATCGAGCAAGTTGTCGACATTGACCGAGGTCGACAGGGAGTATGTGCGTCGACTGGGTCTCACCCTGGTATGCGATTTTCGCCAGGTATTGGAGCAGGAACTGGAACCCACGCGGATCGGCGGCGAGAACTCGCCAATTCTGACCAGTCTGCCGGTAATGCCGGGCAGCTCCGCCAGTTTTCTGGAGAACCTGCATAACGGCATCATCGCGGTTGATGATGCCGCCGCATTCATGCAGCAGATCAACCGTGATTTTGTCATCAACCAGATGCCGCAGTATGCCGAAATGTTTCAGTTGTTGCTGGTGGGAGACCAGCAGCTGCTGATCCACTGTGCCTCAGGTAAGGATCGCACCGGTTTCGGCGCCGCTCTCATCCTGGATGTGCTGGGAGTGGACGAGGACGCCATCGTCAACGACTACCTGCTAACCAACAATTACCTCTCTATCGACAAGGAGATCGCTCGCCTGTCCGCCCAGCTGACAGATCACTCCGGGGCCGCGGTTTCCGAGGAGGTGCTGCGACCGATGCTGGAAGTGCGCCCCGAGTACATCAGGGCCTGCTTCGAAGAGATAAGAAGGCGCTACAATTCGAAAGAGCATTTCTACGAGTCAGCGCTGCGTCTGGACAATGTCAAAGTGCGACAATTGAAAGATCGTTACCTGCACTAGCAGAAAAATCGCAGCTATGAATTTTGCAGGTGCCGCTTTTGGTGAATTCTCCCGCTTGGGAGCAAGCCTTTGCTCCGGCTGCTGTTCTGGTGGGGCATCAGCAGGCGGCGCGGGCCATTCCGGTTGACCGGTCGTATCCCGGCTATCGCGGTACCTGGCCCTCGAGCAGCGCTTTTATCCTGTCGCTGTAGCTGCGGCTCACTTTGAGCGTGGCTCCACCTTCCAGGGTTAAAATGTACTCGCCATTGAGGTGGGAAGCGGCGCTCACGATGGCGTTCGTGTTTACGATGCTGGAGCGATGAACACGGATAAACGTATCGGGGTCGAGGGTGGACTCCAGTCGCTTCATGGTGGTGCGCATGATATGGGTCCTGCCGTCCGCGTGTACGCACATGTAGTCGCCAGCCGCGTCTATCCACTGTATTGCCGCGATTTTTATGAACTGGAATTCGTTGCCGTCCTTGATGGTCAGCCTTTCGGGCCGGCTCCGGGACGCCGAGTCGTCCAACACCAGTTCCCTTGCCGCGTCGGTCCCTGTTCTGCCACTCACCAGGGCCATCAGCCGATCCTTGCTGCCCAGTGATCTTACCGCGTGGCGCTCAACGGCGCGGCTGACCGCCTCCTGCAGGCGTTCATCATCTATCGGTTTGAGGACATAATCGACGGCGTGAATTTTGAAAGCATCTATGGCATAACGGTCGAAGGCGGTTACAAAAATAACCAGGGGCATGACATCCGCCTGCAACTCGCACACCACGTCGAAGCCATCCATGCCCGGCATTTGTATATCCAGGAATACCAGGTCGGGCGACTCTGTATTGATAACCCGTATCGCTTCCTCGCCATTGGCGCACTCAGCGATGACATCCACCGTACCGGTTTCTGCCAGCCGAAGTGCCAGTCCTCGCCTGGCGAGCTTCTCATCATCGACAACGACTGCCCGCAAAGGTGTCATGTTTTACCCTGCTCGATCTCCAGTGGAATGTGAATGATGACAGTCAGTCCGTGGGGATCTGTGGTTTCAATGCCAAAAAACTGATTGTCGCCGTAGATTTCACTCAGGCGCTCCCTGCAATTGATCAGGCCGACGCCGTTCTTCCGGGGCATGCCATTTTGCTGAAGTTCCAGCCCCGGCCCATCGTCCACTACAGACAGTATCAGTTTGTCGCCGGAGACCGAGGCACTGACGGCGATTGAGCCCCCATTTATCGCCGTGGAGATAGCGTACTTGATGGAGTTTTCAACCAGCGGTTGCAGCAGCAGGCTTGGCATAAGCGCGGTGCTGGCGGCGTCGTCAATGTCGAAGCTGAGCTGCAGGCGCTCGTCGAATCGAACTTTCTCGATATCGAGGTAGAGTTTTAGCGCTTCCACTTCCTCGGCCACCGTCACTTTCAGCATCGGGTCGTTATCCAGCGAATAGCGCAGAAACCTGCTCAGCCGCGTGACCATGGTGTTCGCCAGTTGCGTGTTCTGGTCGAGAATCAGGGTCGATATCGCGTTCAGAGTATTGAACAGGAAATGCGGGTTCAACTGGTAGTGCAGCATTTTAAGCTGCGCTTCATGAGCCATCGCGGTCGCCTTCAGGCGCCGTTGCTGCTCCTCCTGTGCGATCAGGTAGTACTTGATCCCGAAATACAGCGCGCTCCACACGACCATGACCATGAATGCGCTGGTGGTGCCCTCGAAGTGCGCCCAGAACTGCATTTCGGGTGATTCAAACTCTTTTGCGGACATGGGGAACAGGCTCTGGAAGATCAGCACCCGACTTGCCATCCATGTGGCCCCGGCGACCAGGGACCCAGCCAGAATAGCGATCCCCCGCCATGCAATCTCTTTCTCCCAGACCCAGTGGTAGAGTCGTCGCAGCAGCAGGGTGATCAACATGCCCAGTGTGCTGACGATGGGGAGGTAAATGATGTACAGGCTTTCGGATTTCCCCCAGACCAGCATGCCCAGGTAGAAAGTGATAGCCCAGCTGCCCCATCCGGCCAGTTGCAGTGCCCAGAAGAGGTAGCGTTTGCTTTGTAATAAATGCTGGAATGGCATTGGGATATTATAGAGTGGCTTCAGGCTTGGCGGTGTCTGTCTGTCGCATTATTGGCTCGGTTCGTCTGAAATGGCCGCTTCATCAGTTGATAACCCCCGCATGATGGGGGCTTTTTACTGTCTCGAAATGGACTGGAAGTGGGCTGGAAATATCCGGCGCCGAAAGCCAATAGCTGCGGTTCACCCTGCGCGCAGAGCGCTAGTTGCTCAGGCGGCAGCCCTTGTGCAGCAGGGGTAGCAGGGCGCCGTCGTTAACCAGCCCCATTGCCTTCTCGATATCGGGCGCGAAATAGCGGTCCTTGTCGTAGAAAGGCACCTGCTCGCGCAGTGCGGAGCGCGCCTGTTCCAGGCGCGCGGAAGAGCACAGGGGCGCCAGGAAATCCAGCCCCTGACAGGCCGCCAGCCACTCAATGGCCAGTATACCGCTGGTGTTATCGTTCATTTCCCCCAAACGCCTCGCGGCGAAGGTCGCCATGGATACGTGATCTTCCTGGTTGGCGGAGGTGGGCAGGCTGTCGACAGAGGCCGGGTGTGCCAGGGATTTGTTCTCGCTGGCCAGCGCCGCCCCGGTCACCTGGGCGATCATGAAGCCGGAGTTGACGCCGCCGTTATCCACGAGGAAGGCCGGCAGGCCGGACAGTTGGGAATCGATCAGCAGCGCCATGCGGCGCTCGGAAAGAGCGCCAATTTCGGCGATCGCCAGGGCGATATTGTCCGCCGCCATGGCGATGGGCTCCGCGTGGAAATTGCCGCCGGATATGATGTCGCCCTCCGCGACGAATACCAGCGGGTTGTCGGAGACGGCGTTGGCCTCCACCAGGATTACCTCGGCGGCGGCGCGCAGTTGTTGCAGGCAGGCGCCCATCACCTGGGGCTGGCAGCGCAGGGAGTAGGGGTCCTGTACCTTGCGACAGTCGCGGTGCGACTCTTCAATCTGGGAGTGGTCCAGCAGGTGGCGGTAAGCCGTTGCCATGTCGATCTGGGCGCGATGACCGCGCGCCGCGTGGATGCGCCCGTCAAAGGGCGTGCGCGAGCCCCGCGCCGCCTCTACCGTAAGCGCGCCGATCACCGTGGCGGCGGCGAGTGCGTTTTCCGCCCGCAACAGCCCCTCCACCGCCAATGCGGTGGATACCTGGGTACCATTGAGCAGGGCCAGCCCTTCCTTGGGGGCCAGCACCAGGGGCCGGAGCCCGGCAATTTCCAGGCCCTGCGCGGCGCTGAGGCGCTCGCCCGCATGGCTGACCTCGCCCTCGCCCAGCAGCGGTGCGCTCATGTGCGCCAGCGGCGCCAGGTCGCCCGATGCCCCCACCGACCCCTTTGCCGGGATGCAGGGATAAACCTCCTTTTCCAGCAGCGTGATGAGGGACTCGATTACCTGCAGGCGGACACCGGAATAACCCCTCGCCAGCGAATTGATTTTCAGCACCATCAGCAGGCGCACTATGGGCTCCGGCAGCAACTCACCGATGCCCGCGGCATGGCTCAGCACGATGCTGCGCTGCAGGGTCTCCAGTTCGTCGGCCTCGATCCTGGTGTTGGCGAGCAGGCCGAAACCGGTGTTGATGCCGTACACGGTGCGACCCTGCGCCATGACATCCGCCACGGTTTGCGCGGCGGCCTCGATGCCGGGAAGGCAAGCGGGGCTCAGGGTGATGCGCACGGCTTGCGCCAGCACCCGTTTCAGGTCCGGCAGGCTCAGCTCGCCGGGAGTCAGTTCGAGTTCAAACATGGGTTCAGGCCTCCCCAAGCATGGGCAGGTCCAGCCCGTTGTCGCGTGCACACTGTTGGGCGAGGTCATAGCCGGCGTCCGCGTGTCGCATTACACCGGTACCGGGGTCGTTCCACAGCACCCGACCGACGCGTTCGCCGGCGGCAGCACTGCCATCGCAGACAATCACCACCCCGGCGTGCTGGCTGAAGCCCATGCCGACGCCGCCGCCGTGATGCAGGCTGACCCAGGTGGCGCCGCTTGCGGTGTTGAGCAGGGCGTTGAGCAGTGGCCAGTCACTGACGACGTCGGAGCCGTCCTGCATGGCCTCGGTTTCCCGGTTGGGCGAGGCCACTGAGCCGCTGTCGAGGTGGTCGCGGCCGATCACGATAGGCGCTTTCAGCTCGCCGCTGGCAACCATCTCATTGAAGGCCTGGCCGAGCCGGGCGCGGTCCTTCAGGCCCACCCAGCAGATGCGAGCGGGAAGTCCCTGGAACTGGATGCGCTCACGCGCCATGTCCAGCCAGTTGTGCAGCTGCGGATTATCGGGAATGAGTTCCTTCACCTTCGCGTCGGTCTTGTAGATATCCTCCGGGTCGCCGGAGAGGGCCACCCAGCGAAACGGACCGATACCTTCGCAGAACAGTGGCCGAACATAGGCCGGAACGAAGCCCGGGAAGTCGAAGGCGTTGCTAACGCCTTCCTCCAGCGCCATCTGGCGGATGTTGTTGCCATAGTCCAGGGTCGCCGCGCCATTGTCCTGCAGGCTGAGCATGGCCCGCACCTGCACCGCCATCGACTGTTTGGCGGCCTTCACCACGCCGGCCGGGTCACTCAATCGCTTTGCGGCGGCCTCTTCCAGGCTCCATCCTTGCGGCAGGTAGCCGTTCAGGGGGTCGTGGGCGCTGGTCTGGTCAGTCACGACATCGGGGGTGATGCCGCGCTCCAGCAACTCCTCAAAGATATCTGCGGCGTTGGCGAGCAGACCGACACTCACCGCCTCGCCCCTGGCGCGGGCATCCTCAATCATGGACAGTGCCTGGTCGAGACTGGACGCCTTCTTGTCCAGGTAGCCATTGCCCAGTCGGAAATCGATGCGCGATTCGTCCACCTCCACGGCGAGCATGGAAAACCCGGCCATGGTGGCAGCCAGCGGTTGCGCCCCGCCCATACCGCCGAGTCCTCCCGTCAGAATCCAGCGCCCCTGTGCAACGCCGTCGAAATGCTGCCTGGCCACCGCGGCGAAAGTTTCGTAGGTGCCCTGCACGATGCCCTGGCTGCCGATGTAGATCCAGGAACCGGCAGTCATCTGGCCGTACATCATCAGGCCCTTGCGGTCGAGTTCATTGAAGTGCTCCCAGTTCGCCCAGTGGGGAACCAGGTTGGAGTTGGCGATCAGTACCCTGGGAGCCTCGCTGTGGGTGCGAAACACGCCCACTGGTTTGCCGCTCTGGATCAGCAGGGTCTCGTTATCCTCCAGCCGTTTCAGGGTTTCCACGATTTTATCGTAGCAGTCCCAGTTGCGTGCGGCGCGGCCAATGCCGCCGTAGACCACCAGCGTCCGGGGGTGTTCGGCCACGGCCGGGTCCAGGTTGTTCATCAGCATGCGCAGGGGCGCTTCAGTCAGCCAGCTTTTGGCGCTCAGTGTCGTCCCGGTGGGCGCGTGGATAACCCGGTCACTGCTGCGATTGTCGTTCATGGCGTCGTCCTCAAATGGGTTCTCAAAAGTTCAGGTGGCCGCCGATTCGGTAGCGGCTGCCGGGATAAATAAGTGTGGATATATTGACGATGCCCCGCTGGCACCAGGTGCGCCTGTTGAGCTTCAGGCAGGGCTCCCCGCGCTTGATCTGAAGCGCACGGCCGATCTCGCTGTCGACGGTGACCGCCTCGATACTCTGGTCCGCCTCGGTCAGGGGCGAGATCGATGAGAGGTAATGGCTGGGGGTTGTCACGGTGAAATCCTGGCTGAGATATTCCGGTCCGAAGCGCGGGTTTACAAAGCGCTCCTCGTACTGGAGCGGCAGGGTGTTTTCCCAGTGCAGCAGTATGCTGTGGAATATCTCGGCGCCCTCGCCAAGGCCAAGCAACAGGGCGTTTGTGCGCTCCGCAGGTACGGCTTCGAGCAGCAGGACCTCGGCGCGGTGCTGGTGCCCGCGGGCGGTGATCTCCTCGTCGATGCTCCTGACGGTGAGCATGGAACTCATTGGGCGCGCGTCCGCCACGAAGCTGCCCAAGCCCTGGGTGCGCACCAGCAGGCCCTCTTCCCCCAGTTCCTGCAGGGCGCGCCGCGCGGTCATCCGGCTCACCCCGAACTCCGTCGCCAGCGCATTTTCCGATGGCACCCGGTCACCCGCCTTCCAGCGCGAGGTGTCGATGCGGCGGATGATGTGCTCCTTGATCCGGGTGTAGCGAGGTTTGCCCATGGCGCTGCTATGCTGGTTTGGAGGTGGGAGTATTCTAGTTGTCTATACTTGTATATACAAGTAGACTGTGCGGAGTTTATGGGACGGCCGTATTTGCTCGTACAGAATACTCGTGGGGAATGTGCGCTGGTGAGAACCCATTGTTTATGGGCTTTGCGCGCAGGAGTTGGGTGAGTGCCTGAGGACAGGGAGTGCTTGTGATTACAGGAGCGCGAATGAGAAAGCTTGAGTACAGGCCCCGCCCGGCGCAGGGTGCCGTTTGATGGAGCCCTTCGAATTCACGTCGGGATCGGTGCCGCTGCTGCTCAGCATTCCCCATTGCGCCACGCAACTGCCACCGGAAATCGCCGCAACGATGACGCCTGCGGCACTGGAACTGACCGACACCGACTGGCATGTCGATACCCTGTATGACTTTGCCGGTGACATGGGGATCGGCGTGATCCGGCCCCGTTATTCGCGCTACGTCATCGACCTGAACCGGCCCCCGGATGACAGCGAACTGTATCCCGGGGCAAACGGTACCGGGCTATGCCCGACAACTACCTTTGCGAACGAAGCGCTTTACCGGCAGGGTCATGAACCAGATGACGCCGAAATCGCACGCAGGTTGGATAGCTGGTGGCGGCCCTACCATTCCAAACTGCAATCGGAACTGCAACGCCTGCGCGAGCGGCACGGAGTCGCCCTGTTGTTCGAGGCGCATTCCATAGCCTCCGTGGTGCCGCGCCTGTTCGAAGGTCAGCTCCCCGACCTGAATGTGGGTACCGCAGATGGCGCAAGCTGTGCCCCCGCGCTTATGCAACAGGTGCAAACGGTACTGGACGGCCAGTCGAAATACAGTCATGTAACAAACGGTCGCTTCAAGGGCGGGTATATCACGCGCGCCTATGGCCAACCCGAGAAAGGTGTGCATGCACTGCAACTGGAATTAGCCCAATGCAATTACATGGACGAAAAGCCGCCCTTTACCTACCTGCCCGAGGAGGCCGAGCACCTGCGGCACTTGCTGCGGCAACTGTTGCGGCGGATTCTGGACTGGGGAGAGGCGCAAGCCGCCTGAACAAATGAACTGGGATACTCTCTGGATCAACCTGAAGCTGGCGACGATGGACCCGGATTGCCCCGGCGCCTATGGCATCGTGGATGGCGAAGGCGCGTTGGGGATAAAGGATGGTTTGATCGCCTGGGTGGGCCCGATGGCGGATCTGCCGGTTTCTGCTGGCCGCGCAGCCTACTCATCTGATACAGCCAGTACCGCCAACGCAGGCGGCACTGCTCTGGATGGCCATTTGTCGGATGGCCCAGCGCCGGATTGCAATGTGTTTGATGGCGAGGGGCGCTGGGTAACGCCAGGGCTGATCGACTGCCACACTCATCTTGTTCATGGCGGTAACCGCTCCGGTGAGTTTGAACAGCGCCTGACAGGCGTGGATTACGAGGAGATCGCACGTCGCGGCGGCGGCATCCTGTCGACGGTAAGAGCCACCCGGGAGGCAGATGAGCAGGCGCTGTTGGCAAGCGCTGCCCGGCGCTTGCACCATTTCCTGGAGGAGGGCGTTACCGCCATAGAGATCAAGTCCGGGTACGGTCTGGACATGGACACCGAGCTCAAGATGTTGCGAGTGGCCCGAGCACTCGGTGACCAGTACCCCGTCGCGGTAAGCACCACCTTCCTGGGCGCACATACCCTGCCCCCTGAATACCCGGCTGCGGACGCCTATATCGACTTCCTGTGCACCTCAGTTTTGCCGGAAGTCGCGCGCTTACGGCTTGCCGATGCGGTGGATGTTTTTTGCGAGGGCATAGGCTTTGACCTGGCGCAAACCCGACGCCTGTTCACGGCGGCCAGGGAACGGGGTTTGCCGCTGAAGATCCACGCCGAGCAACTCAGCAATATGGGCGGCGCGGCGTTGGCTGCAGAAATGGGCGCATTGTCGGCGGACCACCTTGAATACCTGGACGACGAGGGCGTGGCGGCCATGGCGGCCGCGGGCACAGTGGCGGTGTTGCTCCCCGGCGCCTTTTACTTTCTGCGCGAAACCCGGTGCCCGCCGATTGACGCCCTGCGCCGAGCGGGTGTCCCCATCGCCATCGCATCCGACTGCAACCCGGGGACCTCGCCCGTGGAATCCCTGCTGTTGATGCTGAACATGGCCTGCACGCTGTTTCGAATGACGCCGGAAGAAGCCCTGGCGGGAGTGACACGAAACGCGGCGCGCGCGCTGGGCTGCCTGAGCGAGCGCGGCACTCTGGCGGTGGGCAAGCGCGCGGACCTGGTGTTCTGGGACATCGAACACCCCGCTGAACTGGCTTACCGGATCGGTGGCAACCCCTGCCAGCGGGTGGTGCTGGCGGGAAAAACGGTACTCGAAAATGCCTGAACCCCGCGTCCTGTATTGCGAGCACGTATTGTTGGAAGACGGCTGGGCTGAAAGTGTCAGTATTGTTATAGACGCCACAGGCACTATTACCGAGCTGCGGCGCGAGCCGGGTTCAGTGCCGGCAGGGGCTGAGTATGCGCACGGTAGCGTAGTCCCCGGCATGCCCAACTGCCACTCCCACGCGTTCCAGCGCGCGATGGCGGGATTGACAGAGCGACGCGGTAGCGGCGAGGACAGCTTCTGGAGTTGGCGAGAGACCATGTACAAGTTGATGCAACACATCGGGCCGGATGAGTTGCAGGTGATTGCCGAGCAACTGTACGTGGAGATGCTGAAGCTGGGCTATACCTCGGTGGGGGAGTTTCACTACCTGCACCACGACAGCGATGGCCGCCCCTACGCAGACCCGGCGGAGATGTCGCACCGGCTTATCGCCGCGGCCCGGGGTGCCGGTATGCATATCACCCTGCTGCCGGTGCTGTATTGCCACAGTGACTTTGGCGCGGCGGCTCCGCTACCCGGCCAGCGGCGTTTCGTGCACTCTGCAGAGGGATACCAGGCGCTACAGGAAACACTGCACCGCGACTACGGCGGACAGGCCAACATCCGGCTGGGAGCCGCGCCCCACTCACTGCGCGCCGTTAGTAAGCCCATACTTCAGGATGCGATCTCGGGCCTCGACAGCCTGGATAAGGCGGCGCCGATCCACATTCACATTGCCGAACAGGAGCTGGAAGTGGAGGGCTCACTGGCCTGCCACGGCAAGCGCCCGGTAGCCTGGCTGCAGGACAATTTCGAAGTGGATTCCCGCTGGTGCCTGGTACACGCCACCCATATGGACGCCGCCGAGTGTCGCGCCATGGCGGCCAGCGGCGCAGTGGCGGGACTGTGCCCCACCACCGAGGCCAATCTCGGCGACGGTATTTTCCCGGCGGTGGAATTTCTCGACGCAGGTGGCAACATCGCGATTGGCTCTGACAGCCAGGTGTGCCTGGACCCGGCCCAGGAGTTGCGCCTGCTGGAGTACGGGCAGCGCCTGAGTCGGCGCCGGCGAACCCTGCTGGCCAGCCCTTCCCAGCCTTCGGTAGGGGAGTTCCTGCTGCGCCAATCGCTCTCGGGCGGGGCAAGGGCGCTGGGCATCAACGCCGGTGTTATTGCGCCGGGCGCCAGGGCAGATCTGGTGGTGCTCGACGGGCAGCACCCGGGGCTATACGGCAAGCGCGGCTCTACGCTGCTGGACAGTTGGGTCTTCGCCTGCAACGGGACGCCGGTAAAAGACGTGATGGTGGCGGGGGAGTGGCGGGTGCAGCAGGGGGTGCACGCACACGAAGAGTCGGTGGCCGGGCGTTTTCGTACCGTGATGGATGTCCTGGCGCAGGTCGCCGCAAGGTAGTGTCAGTGCCAACCGGGAGTTGCTGGGAGTCTGCCTGCCCCGATCCCGGCAGTCAATATTGATAATTATTACTGCATCGCCGAGCCTGCAATTGGGCGCGGATTTAGGCTATAATGCCGCGCGCTCGGGAGGCTGCCTCCCGCAGCGGGCCACAAAAGATTCTCCGCGAAGCCAAAATCACACCATACACACCACCCACAACCACAACCCCACAGGGAGCAATGAATGCTTACAGCCAAGAACCTTGAAAGAGTAATGGAACTCGAGGAAAAACTCAGGTCGGAGTACCAGAGCCAACTGGACGCAAAGTCCGCCGCTATCGAAGGCCTTGAGAAAAAGCTGGAAGAACAGCGCGGCGTTATCGAGAAGCAGCTCGAGCAGATCACCATATTGTCCGCCGGCGCCAGCGACAACAAGCGTATCGAGCAACTCAATCGCGAGTTAACCCACCGCAGCGAGCGCCTGGAAGAAGAAGTTGCCAGCCAGAAGAAGCGTTTGAAGTCCCTGCAGAAAGACCTCGCTGAAGAACGTGCCCTTATCAAGGAGCTGAAGCGATTCGATGCCGTCGCGCTCAAGAAGAACCTGGATGCCAGCAAGAAGAAACTCGTCGAGAAATCAGCGGCGGCCGACCTGTTGCAAAAGTCCCTGAACAAATCCAGGGCTGAAAATACAGAACTCCAGCAAAAGCTTAAGGAACTCGAGGAAAAGCTGCCGCAGTCGGAAGAGGCTGAGGAAGCGGAAACGGAAACGGAAGCAGCGGCAGCCTAGGGGCAGTCGCTTGAGCTGATACCCGCGCAGGCTGTCAGATCCTGGTGTGCCACTGATCGCGCATCGCCAGGACAAGCCTGGCGGTTCCTGTCACATCAGGTTCAGCTTTGGGCCTGTGTCTCAACCAATTCCATGAGTGGTCCCAGGTATTCCTCGTACTTGCGCCATTCGTCCACGGCATGGGAATACAGCTTACTCCTGACCTGGAAGTTGCTGGCGTTGCCGATGGCTCCAGTGTTGTCATGGAACGCCAGGCACGTTTCCTCCCAGTCCAGTCCACAAAACGCCAGCAGCCTGCGGGTTTGTGATTCCTGGTCCTGTACCAGAGATTCGTATTGCAGGGTGTGAAACTTTCCCGGCAGCACGGCCTTCCAGTGCTCGAGAATATTGTCAACATCCCTGTACTGGGAGACCAGTTGGTCGAAGCTGTAGGCGAAGGGTACCAGGCCCGAGCCGAACAGGACCTTGTAGCACCCGTAGCAGGTGGCTACCGGGTGTCGCCTGCTGTGAACAAACCGAGCATTCGGGAAGATCAGGGAGATCACGCCGGGGTACAGGTAGTCCCCCCAGCTTTTGTCCACGACGACCTCGTCGGTTGCGGCCGCACCAATATATTTCAGGTAGCTATCCGCGATAGCGCCCAGGTGCGCCATATTTTGCTGGTTGATGGCGCCGGGAAAGTCGAGCCCCGAACCATTCATCTGCAAGAAAGCTCCCATCGCCTGATGCATGTAGTGGTTTTCACCAACGCTGCGAACGCCCGAATGCGCGCACAGTATCTGCTCGATCAAGGTGGAACCGCTGCGCGGCATTCCCAATATAAAGATGATCCGCTGCTGGTGTCGCGAGGGTGGCGGCTTGCGTGCAAAAAACGGGCTCGGAAAGTGGTCGATAACTTTCTCCACGATCGCCCGGTGCTGCAGCGGGTCGTGATGATGATGCCCGCGGGCGAGCTCATTGCCACGCTTCAGGTGGTCGAAGTGTCGCGTTATATCTCCGAGTCTGTCGTATGCGTTCGCCAGCACGAAGTGCGCGTATATTTGCTCAGGCTGCTGTAAGCGGCCGCCGCTCAGCAGTGATTCCAGGAGAGATATCTGCTCCTGTGAGATTTCTGCTCCCGGCAGGCGCGAGAGCTGTAGCAGGCTCCTGGTGTCAAGGTTGTTGAGCTCAAACGCCTGGCTGTAGTCTGATTTAGCCTGCTCGGCCTTCCCCAGGATAAGAAATGCGTCTCCGCGTTCAATGTAAGCCTGGTGGTTGTTCTTATCCAGTTCGATCAATTGGCCCAGGCTCTCAATGGCCCTGTCTCCATCGTTCATCTCCAGGGCGATACGCGACCGCATTAGCAGCACCGCTGCCGTGATACCACAGAGCCCTGCGGCGCGTTCCAGGTAGTTTGCAGCAGCGCTGGCATCCTTGCCCTGTAGCAGAATATCCGCAGCAAACAGCAGGGTTTCGGGGTCGTCTGGTACGGCATTGACAAGGACTGAACACAACTTTGCGGCGATTTCGTACTGACCCGCAGCAAGCAGGGACCTGACGAGTTCACAGGTCTGGGTGTAAGAGAGGTTGCGCGGTACGGGTGGGCTACCCATCTTGATCTTGATTGTGACAGAAGGGTGTTTCAACGAGCGCAGGGCTCCATAGTCAGCGAGTCAACTGTGGTCCTGAATCCAAGTCTAGCTTGTCGTGCGCTTTCGTCCAACCCCTGTGCATTGAGCGTTCGTTTCTGTGGCGCAATTCGGTGTCTTCACCAGTCCGATTATCCAGCTGTCAGAAGGTTTTGAGCTCTGTGCTGCGGATATAAATGGGCTGGTAGCCGAAGATTGCACTGAGATGGTGCAGGTAGGCGTGTTGCCCGTACTCACGCCACTGTGCGTTGAGTCGTTTGTCCACTTCCTGGTAGTGCTGCAGCATCGATGGGTAGTCGACCTTGCTCGCCAGCGGGTTCTCCGCGCTCAGTTCCTGTACCAGAAGCAGCCAGGCCTGACTTGTTCCCATAATGAAGTAGGGCCACGAGCGTTGTATTTCGATTGGCCAACTGGGGTCGCTGGTGAGTTCCAGGCGCCCCAACTCTTCCGGGCTGCGCTTCTCAAAATTGACTTTTTCGATCAGTCGATTGCTGATCAGCCAATCGGTGAGGGGTGCGGAGCTGATCTCCCGATTGATCTGCCCGGCCGTTACTTCATCGGTAAAAATAATCAGGCTGAACTGGTGGCCGGCACCGTCGCGGCCGGCCCTGCGATGGAAGCGCCACAACGGCAGTTTATCCTGGTATTCGATGATTACGGGGAGCAACAACTGCTCGGATATGAGCAGGTGTTGGCCGAAATCAGGCTGTTCGCCCTCTGGCCAGATCAACCGAAAACGCATTTGCCACCAGTAACGATCATCCTGCTCGGCATCAATTACGGCCGCCTTCGGCTGGAGGCGGGCGCTGGTTTCCACCTGCATCGTTGGCGCACATGCGGCAAACAGTACACTGGACAGGATCAGGCAGGTTCGAACTAGCAGTTGCATGCGTCTTTCCTCAAGCGAGCTTGGGCCCGGCTGGCGATTTCCCCGCGTGCACAGGCCGTGTGCGAACTTCATCATCGCATGACAACCGTCTGCTAAGCGGCCGCAATCGCCACGGGACAAAGCCCATTCTTACATCCGGGACTGATCTGGAATGATGCGCAGCAGTTACTGCCTTTGGCAACCGCGCATTGAGGAAAAGCGCATCCAGAACTGTTGGGGAATCAAATTCTGGAGCGGAGCTGGCGTGCGCGCGGTCAGGTCCAGGATAAATTGCCGTTATCCGTTTCCCGGCGTCCGGCTCTCTCGCGACGATTTCCACCCGCTTGGGCCAGGATTCGACCGCCTCCGGAGCCGATCGCGCGCCGGTCGCCGTTGCCGGTGCGGCGGTCCGTGTGATGATGGTAGACGCAATGACACTTCGGCACTGCGCAGCCCGCCAGCGGTAAAAGGGGGGCCTCCCTGGACAGGAAACGCGTTCCCTTGACAGCGATGGCGCCCTGGCAGGCGTTTGGGCAAGGGGTTATGGAGACCGCAGAGTAGCGATTCTCCGGGGTTTTTTGCCGGGAAGCGCGCACTCCGGCTTTTCCCCGTCGCGGCAGCACACGCACCAGAAACCAGGCGAGACCAGCCGCCAAGATAATGATAAGAAAAGTCTGCAACATACCAGCTCCCTTCGAATCGGTCTCAATGAATAATTACACGCTCACCGGGCTATATACTGTAGTACACCTGCGCGGATTAGGCATGTCGAATTACGGAAGGGATTGCACGCTGGACACTTCGGGGCAGCTGGTGCGAATGCTAGCCAGGCCCCGGCGGGCGGGTATGGCCGGAAATGCCCGTGCTTGCCGAATCAGCGTCAGACGCCTGCCGACCTGATGTCCCGCCCGGCTTCCCATGGGCTAAAGGCGGCATCTGGTTCGGGCCTGAACACATGCCTGAAGTGCTTGATTGTGACGCCGGATATTTCAGCCTGCAGCGGGGCGAAGCCTGTGAGCAGTTTTGGGTCTGCGTTCCTGTATGCACTGAGGGTGAGCCGTGTTTCATCGCCCCTTGCAATATCCTCACCCAGCTTTGAGGCGAAATTCACCTCCTCGGAAAAATACCCTTCCAGGGTTTCCGAGTACAACATTGCTCCGTAACCGATGCCGATACTGACCTGGAATCGGTCATCATCGGTCAACATGAGTTCGGATTCATAGACCCTGTGGTGCAATTCTCTCGCGCTGACAATGGCGTCGTCCACCGTCTCAAAACTGGCGAGTGCGTTGTCGGCATTGAAATGCAGGCGCTTGCAGTTGTGTGCATCGAAGATGTGTTTGACAATATCTCGCAGCAACATCAGGCGCGAGAGGAAATGAATAATGCCGTGGCTTTCCGTCACCCGGGAAAAGCCCGAGGAATCGAGCACTAAAATAGCCGCCGTCTCGCCGTAGCGATTCCAGATTTCAGCCTCCCGGGCCATCGGGTCTACTCCGTCCGCGATGAATCTCGACATACATTCGAACAGGTTTTCGTCATCCCGCAGCATACGCTCGTGGTCCTTTAATCGGCGAGAGGCAATCTTAGCGCAAGAACCGCGGCTGAGTAATACAGTGTGATGACGGCCTGTTGGACGGAGATTCAGGTCCGACCCCCCGAACCGCCGGTGCGGTTGTGGTTAACCCGGCGCGGTGAGCAGCGGCTGCCGGTTGATATGAATAGCGTCGCGACCGGCGCGCTTGGCGTTATACAGGGCAATGTCCGCATGCTGCAGCATGGCGCTGATGTCGTCCCCATCGCTCCAGGTACTGATTCCGTAGCTCGCGGTCAGTGGGACCTCCTGGCCGGCGAATACCAGCGGGGAGCCGGCCAGCGTTCGTCGTACCCTTTCGGCGATTGCTTCGGCGCCGCCGCAGTCCTGTGCCTCGAGGCACACAGCGAACTCTTCGCCGCCGATTCGACCGACGATGTCCCCGGTGCGCACTGAATCGAGCAGAATCCTGGTGAAATGCTGCAGTGCGCGGTCGCCTACCGTGTGGCCATAACGGTCGTTTATGCGCTTGAAGTGATCCAGGTCACACAGGATGAGGCTCAGAGGCTTGCCGCCGCGCGTGGTGCGTGCCAGGGCGCCCAGGCTGTTATTGATAAAGCCCCTGCGGTTCAACACATGCGTGAGCGGATCGGTCAGTGCGAGTAAGCGCAGCTTGTATGACAGGTCTGTCGCGAGCAGCAGGATGGCGGAAACGCCCATGGCGACGTAAAACGATGGCATGAAAGTAAAGTTCGCCCAGCGATAGGCCAACAACAGTTCCGGGCTCGGGCCCTCTCCGAGGCGCAGTGCAATCAAGGCCGCGGTGCCCTGGGTCAGGCCGAACAGCAGGTGAACCACCGCGGCAACGTTCTGCGCCAGTCTGGGTTTGGGGCCATTTTTGATGAGCAAGATGGCGATTGCGCTCATGCAGACGAAACAAAAGCCGGGCGCGAGGGCGGTGCGCAGGCCGGGGTCGGGAAAAATCACTGTGCTGATGACCGAGGCAAGGGTCAATGCCACCCAGGCTGTCACCATCGCCGCGCGAGATGTCTCGAGCTTGAGTCGTTCGCGGTGTCCCCAGAATGCGCAGAGCACCACGGCAAAAGAGGTGGAATTGGCCAGGAGCCAGTAGATTTCGGGGCTGACCAGGGCGTCGCGAAACAGGTTGAAGGAGTATTGAATCGCCGCGAGCCCGTAGGCAACTGCCCAGATAAGCGCGTGCCGGGGGCGATCGAACAAGCGCCAGCCCAGGTAGTTGGCGCCTGCGAAAGAGACGCTGATCAACACCAGCGCAAGTAGCAGTATCTGTATCGACTCCATCAGCGGTGTTTGCTTTACCCTGTGGGTGATCCTTTATTTTCCAGGAGAGAAGACTAAGAGGGCAGCCGCGGCGTGTCGAGTCCAAATGCCGCAAATGTCGGTATTGCGAACGACCTGCGCGCCTAGTCGTACACAACCCGCTTCAGCTCGCAGCCATCGGTATGTTCGAACTGCCTGCCGTAGATATCAAGCGAGGTGGTTTCCTCGTAGTTCATCACATCGCCCGAGATGTTCAGGGTCATACGAAAGGCGGTGGTTCTTGCCTTCTCGAGCATGAAAGGCGACTGGACTATGCCGAAATCAGGACTGCCGGCACTCGCCTCGACATGAAACACGGTAGCGTCGCCCTGTTGCTGTAGTTTTCCCCCGGCCAATATACAGACGGCGCGGGGTATGGATAGGGAGTGAACGATCATCCCGGTAGCCGGTTCATATATCCAGTGGCCAATCTGGTCGTGAAAGATTTTCCCATTGCTGCGTTTGCGCACCTGCTGGTGGTACCTGATCGTCACCAGTTGCTGTTGCTCGGCGTTCTCGGCGGCCCCGGAGGGAGTGAAAGTGATCTCGTCGTAGTAGGCATTCTTATCCTGCCCTTCCGGTTCCGGAGCGACATCCAGCCCCTTGTCTCCCCGCCAACTGCCTATCAGCTGGTGCAGTGGGCCGTAGTCAACCCCATCAATTACAGTATTCATGTGTCAGTTCTCCCCCTCCCAATATTGTTTAGCAAACTATCTTCGCAGCCCTGCTGCAGCGGGCGTAATGGTATATCCATAAACAGTTTCATCAAAACGCACTCCTGGAGCCCGCTTGCAGCCGGTGACTTCTGCCCCGTGCGGCTTGTCATGTTTCTTTACACAGGTTCCACTGACACTGTACGAGAAAGCTCCCACTCTAGAGCTAGCGCATTGATTCTAATACAACATACTACTTATGGCTCAATTTTTGCTCGATTCCTGATTCGCTTCACCTGAGGCACTGTCAGGTATGCGGCTCGGGCGGAAAAAGGTACTCGCAAAATAATCAGGGGCCTTCTCACCCGCTTCCAGGTTTCACGATCCAATGGGGTCCGGCCGGCAAGGTGGCAAGATTTCTTATGGGTAGTGTGCAGTTCGTAAAGGGACAGGCTGGATAGATTGAAACGATGTCAAAAAATGTAGTGTTCTCAATCATCCTTTTTGTGTTGATTGCGGTGGTGTTGGAGGTATCCAGTTACCTGGTGATTGAGCGTGTACTGCGCCCCTACGGGGTTTACTACGTTGCCGAGGACACACCGCGCTACTCATCGATGCAGAAGAACTGGCACCCGGAGTTCGGTTGGCCCAATCCGAAAATACTGGGGCCGCCCACCCGGGATGAGAGCGGTGCGCGGGTGAACCCGTATTTTCCCGAGCTTACCAGGCCGTGTATATCTATCTATGGCGAGTCCGCAGTGTTTGGTTCGGAGGTGGAGGATCAGGATGCCTGGTCAAATGTGCTATCTGCGGAACTGGGCTGCCGCATCGCCAACTACGGTGTCAGGGCCTACGGGCTCGACCAGGCCCTGCTGCGCTTTCGCGGTAACGCAGCGGATCGCTCCGGGATCGTCATGATGGGAGCGCCGCCGTCAGTCATTTCGCGCCATGTAAACCAGTTCAGGGTCTTGCTGCCACATACGCGCAGAAGCCCCGGGCAGCGGCCACTGATCGGCTTGAAGCCGCGATTTGTCCTCAACGAGAGCGGCGATCTGGAGTTTGTCGAATTGCCGCTGGATCCGTTGACCCGCGAAGCCTACGGCGCCCTTGTGGAGGCGCCAGAGGAATATCTGCAGGCGGAATACTTCCAGGTAAACGGAGAGACGGGGCTGTCCCGAAAGTCGTTTCCCTACACGCTGTCATTGATTCGCGGCATGAACCACTTCCTGGTTCGCTCGCGCGCCGTTGGCAAGGAGTGGTATGCGGATCTCTACGAGGAGAACCACTCATCGGGGGCCCTGGAGTTGACCGCCGCCCTGTACAGCGCTTTCCATGACGAGGCCATCGCGAGTGGTCGCCGACCGCTGGTCCTGTTGTTCCCGACCGCCGAAAGCATTGAGGACTTCCGGGCCGGAGAAGGCTGGCTTTATCAGTCCTTGATGGACAAGCTGGACCAGCTGGATATCCCCTACCTTAATATCGGTGAAGGGATGGTGGCCAGGATAGGGGACCGTGATGCCTGCGAGTTTTACTACCGCTGCATCCCCCATGCAAATGCAGAGGGCTCGAAGATCATTGCGGAAATTGTCCAGGAGTACCTGGCGGCCCATACCGCACTGTACCCGATCACATCGCCGCCCCCGGTGGAGGCAGTGACCCATGCGGTTCATGGGAATATTAGACAGCCTGCAAACTAGATACTACCCTCGTTTGAGTCGTATCTGCGCGGCGGATCGTATCGGCAAGCGGGCTGTGTTCAGGAAATTCGGTTATCCAGGAGAGTGCAATGAGCGAAACATCCGGTAATGCCGTTGTAGAGAATACGCGCCCGGAGTCGTACTCCAAAAAGAAGCTCGACTTCAGTCCTGACATATTTGCGCGCTGCGTTCTATTCATGGTGCGCTGGCGCTCCCGGGTTCCCGGCTGGCGAATCCAGACCATGGGGCGCCTCACTACATCTGAAATAGAAGGCATCCGCCTGATAGAGGGCGCTCTCCCGAAGGTGTCAGACCTGCGGATGCGGAAGATTCTTGAAAAGCACCTGGAGGACGAGCGTCGCCATGCATCGGTGTTCGGAGAACGCTACAAGTGCCTCCAGGAGGAGGCTGGCCTCGAGGTGCAACCGCCGCCGCCGGCAATTTCCCAGACCAAGCGTTTCACTATTCTCGAACTTGTGGCTTACCTGGAAGTCCAGGAATCTCGCGCGATAGCGCTGCTGGAGACCTACGCCGAGCTGTTCGAGGGTGACGATAAGACGGTGGCCCACATCACGCGCAATATCAAGGATGAGAAGTTCCACGCCACGTGGACGCATTTGCAGTTGGAGCGCTGGATCAAGGAGGGGCTCGAGAGAGAGGTGAAGGCCGCCCGGGCGGAGGCGAACCGGACTGACCGACGGGCATTCTGGATGCAGTTTTTCTCATTCATCCGGGTAATGCCCTCGCTGATTGTGAAGGGGTATATGCCACAGTTGTTCAGGAAAACGCCGGCTCCGATGTGACAGGCGGGCAGTACAGGGCAGACATACGAAAAACAAGATGACCCACAAAATCCAGGGGAAGGAAAAATGATGTCCGATACCAACCGTAATCCCGAGGCGGGGGCAGCCGCAATCTGGGACTGGAAAACATCCCAGGTAGAACGACTCGACAGCGGCGCGGGCGCACTTCGATTGAAGGGGCTAGTCCAGGGCGGTGTAGCGGTGCTGGTGGCATTGGCCGCCTGGTATTTCGGGTTCACGCTGATAATCTACGTGGCGGGCTTTATCGGTACGGTCGTTATCCTTGCAGCTCTTTTTTCCCCCACCGGATTTTTCCTTACCCTGGACCGTGGTGCCGTGAAGCTTGGCGCAGTGCTTGGCGGAACTATCCGCTGGATATTTATCCCGCTGGTTTACTACCTGTTCTTTGTGCCATTCGGCAAGCTGTTCCGGCAGGGTGACAAAGATACCTTGAAACGAGCCTACTCCCCTGCGGCCCCAAGCTATTGGGTGCAGCGGGATCCGGCCGCTATTTCCAAAGGCTCGCGGAGAAAACAATTTTGAGTAATCGAATACTGGGAATCAGTTCCTACTACCATGACTCTGCCGCCTGCCTGCTGATTGATGGCCAGATCGTTGCCGCCGCGCAGGAGGAGCGTTTCACCCGTGAAAAGCATGATGCGTCCTTCCCCATAAATGCGGTGCGATACTGTCTCGCGGAAGCCGGCATAACGGATGGCAAACTTGACGCCGTCGCGCTCTACGACAAGCCGATCCTGAAGTTTCATCGAATACTTGAGACTCACCTGTGCACCGCCCCCGGGGGGCTGCGCCCATTTATGAAAGCCATTCCCGGCTGGTTAAGGGAGAAGCTCTGGTTGCCTCCGCAGATTTACTCATCCCTGGAGGATTGCGGAATCACGGATATCGGGGATATCTACTTTCCGGAACACCATGAATCACACGCGGCCAGCGCATTTTTTCCCTCCCCTTTCGAGGACGCGGCGGTTCTTACAATAGACGGTGTTGGCGAGTGGGCCTGTGCGACGATAGGTGTTGGCGAGGGAAGTTCCCTGAAGCTGATAGAAGAGATGGACTTCCCCCATTCGCTGGGTCTGCTGTACTCGGCTTTTACCTATTTTACCGGCTTCAAAGTCAACTCGGGTGAATACAAGCTGATGGGGCTGGCGCCTTACGGCTCGCCATTGTATACGGACCTTATCCTCGACAAGCTGATGGACCTGAAAGAGGACGGTTCCTTTCGGTTGAACATGGACTACTTCGGTTTTCTGGATGACCTGGTAATGGTCAACGAGAAGTTTTCCGCGCTCTTCAACGGCCCGGCCCGGCAGCCGGAAAGCCCGATCACCCGACGCGAACTGGATATAGCCCGCTCTATTCAAGCTGTCACGGAAGAAATTGTCGTTCGCATGGCGCGCCACGCCCGTAAGATCACCGGCAAGAGCAATCTCTGTATGGCCGGTGGTGTAGCCCTGAACTGCGTGGCCAACGGGCGTCTGCTCCGGGAAAAGATCTTTGACGGTCTGTGGGTACAGCCCGCGGCAACCGATGCCGGCGGCGCGGTGGGTGCCGCCCTGGCGGTGTATCACGGCGAGTTCGATGCACCCAGGAACAAGCGATCCGGACAACATGGCGATGACATGGAAGGCAGCCTTCTCGGCCCCGTTTTCTCTGATCGCCAGATACAGGAGTACCTGGATGCCCAGGGAATCGCCTATACACGCCTGGAAGATGAAGCCTGGGCGGAGACCCTGGCCGGCCTGGTTGCCGACCAGAAAGTGATCGGGCTGTTCCAGGGGCGTATGGAGTTCGGCCCCAGGGCCCTGGGGAATCGCTCTATCATCGCGGATCCGAGATCGACCGAAAACCAGTCTGTTCTCAACCAGAAGATCAAGTTTCGTGAAAGCTTCCGCCCGTTTGCAGCATCCGTCCTGGAAGAGCGGATGCCGGAGTACTTTGATATCGAAGGCGATTCCCCATACATGCTGATTGTCGCCAATGTGCGCGATGAATTGTGCAATCCACCCGCGCCCGGGGAGGATGCCGTGGACATTTATGAACGGGTCAACCAGGTGCGCTCCACGCTTCCCGCCATCACACACGTGGATTACTCCACCCGGCTGCAATCGGTGAGCAGGGAAACCAACCCCAGGTACTACGATCTCATCAAGGCCTTTGATACTAAAACCGGCTGTGGAATGGTGATTAACACCAGTTTTAACGTGCGCGGAGAGCCCATAGTCTGCACGCCAACTGATGCCTACGCCTGCTTTATGCGAACAAATATTGACTATCTCGCCATGGGTTCCTTTCTGCTCGATAAAAAGGAGCAATCGAAGTGGACCGATAGCGAAAACTGGCAAGAGGCATTTTCACTGGACTAGTCCAGCGCAAGGCCGAAGGAAACTATCAGGAGTTATCAGATGAAAAGGTTCAGTTACGCGTTCAGGTTGGTGGGCGAGTTCTGGCAGTTCGCCAGGCAGAGGAAAATCTATTGGCTATTGCCGCTGATGCTGATCCTGCTTCCGATAGCACTGTTCATCGTTACCGGCGAGGTAGCTGCCCCCTTGATCTATACACTGTTCTAGATGCCAGTGTGTGGCGGAATGTTGACTGGAGAACGGAGCGGGTCTGTATTTGTGCGTTCCGTTCTCCCGGGTAATAAGGAAGCGCCATGTCGGCTGTTGCCAACGAAACCGAAGTAAAAGATTTCAGCTTCTTCCAGTGTCCCGGCTGCGGCGGGGTATTGCAGGCCAGCGGCGAGGGCATGGCCTGTGAAGCCTGTAAGCACCAGTTCCGGGTGACGGACGGTATACAGGAACTCTACTGGTCGAATGACTGGGATTCCTCCCGGCGCGACGTGACAGATGAGGTAAAGGCGTTCTATGAGGACAGCCCTTTCCCCAACTACGACAATTTCGACAGCAAGGACAGTCTGGCTAAAAAAGCAAAAGAGGGATTGTTCGCGCGCCTGCTCGATGAACAGATTCCCGCAGGCGCCCGGATTATTGAATGTGGTTGCGGAACCGGGCAGTTGAGCAATTTTCTTGCGATCGGCAATCGTGAGGTCATTGGCGCGGACCTGTGCCTCAATTCGCTCAAACTCGGCCAGGGTTTCGCCCGACGCCAGGAGATCGATAAGGTCCGGTTTATACAAATGAATTTGTTCAGGCCGCCATTCAAGCCGAACAGCTTTCACCTGGTCATCTCAAACGGCGTGCTGCACCACACCAGTGATCCGCGCGGGGGCTTCGACTCGATAGCACGCCTGGTCAAGCCGGGCGGCTACATCCTTATCGGTCTTTATCATTACTGGGGCAGAATGATTACCGACACGCGCAGGGTTATTTTCAATATCACAGGCGACCGGCTCAAGGTCCTGGATCCCAACCTGAGAAAAGAGCGGACCAGCGATGTAAAGAAAGACTCCTGGTTCAACGACCAGTACAAGCACCCCCACGAATCCAAGCATACCATCCGCGAAACATACAGTTGGCTGGACGCAGCCGGTTTTGACTTCGTGAAGAGCATCCCCACGACACACCTGTTCAAGGATTTTTCGCCACACGAGCCATTGTTTACGCCGGAGGCGCCCGCGCCCGCCCCGGAGGCGGCGATAAAGGAGTTTCTGGAGATCTTCAAGGGAAGCCAGGAGGGAGGCTTCTTCACCATAATTGGCAAGAAGCGCTCCTGAGCAGGTACCGCCTCGTTCCAGGCAAGCGAGCCGGGCTGCCGCTGACCGCCGGTGTGGCAGTCATTAGCGATCGAGGAAAGAGCCCGCAATAGGCCCTTTCGGTATGCGTACCTTCAGGACGGTTTGTTTCTTATGGGCGGGTCGCAGGTAAACGTGCAGTTGGCTTCTGTATCGCGCACCAGCACGGAGTAGTATTCCTGGGCGTTCCTGGTGTCCAGGTCGGTAATCACCGCGACATTCGCAGAGCTGCCAGGGGCCCATGAAAAGTCGTCGGCATCGTCCCCCGTAAACGTGACTCCGGCCACTACATACCTCGGGTCGGTACCAACAGTCACTGTGATTGTAGCCGCGCCGGAACCGGTCACCTCGTCAACGCCGCCCGCGCCGTCGGTGCCTCCAGTGTATTTAAAGGAGTAGGGCGTATTATTTGAAGAGTTTGTTGTCTTGTATCCGTTGGCCGGGTCGGTATTTGCCCAGTTACGGCAATCGAGAGTTACATTTGTATTCGCCATTATCACTTTTCCTCGAAGACGTTATGCAAAAAACAGGAATGTACATTTCGCTTCCGGGAACATACTTGAAGCGACTACAGTAGTCCACGCTTTCGTGGTGTCACGGCAAGGGGCGCAGCGGCACGAACCCCGATGCCTGCAATCGAGACCTGTGCGCGGTAGCCTGATCCGCCCGTCCCAGCAAGTGCATGACGCGCACCAGTGCGCCGAGCCTGGCGAAGGGCAGTTCGTCGCCGGCGTGTTCCGACAGGAGTTGCAGCGCCTGCTCCCAACTGGCGCGCGCGAGGTCGGGGTCGCCTCGCACTGCCAGTATCTCTCCTTCAAGAATAAGGGTATGCGCCATTGCGAGCCTCGACTTTTCCTGGGCCGAGACTAGCCAGAACGGCTCTATCAGGCCCTTGGCCTGCCGCATCATCGCCAGTGCGTTTTCAGTATCGTCTTCGCGCAGGTGCAGCATGCCCCGGTGCTGCAAGCTCCTGGCGAGCCAGCGTGCGTTGTACTCATCCTCTGGCTCGATAGTATTGGCTTCTCTGAGGATGCTGACCGCGTCGTCCATTCTTTCGATTCTGTTGTCGGTCGCTAAAAGGGCATCCCAGTAGCTGGCGATGCCATGCGACCAGCGCCATGCGTTATTCGACGGGTCGAGGCTGGCCAATTCCCGGGCCAGCTCGAGCGCGCTGGCGTTGGTGTCTCTCGCGGCCTCATACTTGCCCAGTTGCGCCTGTACATCCAGTAACAGTAACAGCGCGTCCACCCGAACCGCCTTCCACTTGGCGGTGCCCGCATCCTCCTCGACATTTCTCTGGATGGCCCTGTCCTGCTCGATGAAATGGACTTCGGCCTGCAGCAGCTTGCCCTGATTGAGCGCCAGGCTGCCGAGCCACGACACCACGTTTGCGTACTCAAACCTGAGCTCGTGGTTTTCGGGAGTGTCTTCCAGCCAGCGGACATAGAGTTCCCTCTCCGCCTCCATCGAGCGCTGTGCGGAATCGTAGCGTCCCAGTCGCTCGTCCAGTACGGCCAGGTTGTGGTGGCCGTACGCTGCCTCCCGCTGCCAGGAGAAATTTGAGGGATCCATCGCTGCCAGGCGCACCGTGCTGTCCCTGTACATGATGAGCCAGGGCTCCGCGTCTTCCAGCCGACCCTGCTGGGTTGCCACGAACCCGATCCAGAATTGCGCCTGGGCGAGGTCGTACAAACGCTGGCCGTTTGCGGGTGCGCGTTCGTAAAGTGCCGTGGTTCGGCCATGTGCCTCGCGGAATGCGCTCATGGCCGCATCGTGATCACCTTCGCTCAGTCGCACTTCGCCTATACCAGTCAGGGAACGCGCCTGTTCTTCCAGTGCCCGGTCCGAAAGGTCGCGCGGGTCGAGTGTGGCGAAATACTGCGCCGCTTTATCGTGTACCGAGCGCATCAGGTCCAGGCGTCCCACCGTTGTGAGGTTCTCGCGCAGATCACCCAGCATAAAGCCAAGAATATCCTCGGCCTGCTCCTGCCGGCGCTCGGCATCCTTGCGGGCGATATATGCGGTAAGTGCGAGACTGCAGGCCAGCGCCATGCCGGCCAGGGACGCGATGGTAATGATAGCCATGCTGCGTTGCCGTTTCTGGGCCTCGCGTTGGGCCAGACTGTCGTAGCCAACACCCAGCAAACCCGCCATGAGTTTCAGGAACGCGCGCTGCTTGCCATCCCCCTCCCTGCGCGCGTCCGCGGCCAGCGGCTCACGTTCAGGCGCGCCTGCCGCATCGGGCTCGAGCAGCGCGTTGGGAAAGCTGGCAACCCCCGGTTCCCGGCTGGAGGGGTCGCCATCGATGACGAAACTGAAAATGTTCTGGCTGCCGTGCTGCCGGCGAAACTCCCGCACTTCGGCGTTTACCCAGCGCGACCCGGCGGATGCTGGCGAGCAGATAACCACCAGTGACCGGGATGCGGCCAGCGCCGCGGTTATCGTGCTGTTGAGGTCCCCGGCGCTGGGCAGCTCATCGCGATCGCGAAATACCTGCCCCAGTCTCGCCGGAATCGCCCCCCGCGAGCCTTCGCTGCCTATGAGGTATTTCGGTACGCGATATGACTCGAGTCGATGCATCAACCAGCGCGCGGATTTCTCATCGGCGTGGCTGTAGCTAATAAAGGCGGCATATCGCATCCCGGCATTCTGCCCGCGCAGCTGTGACACTACAAACTCAAATTACCGATAAGGCGGCACAATCCTGATTGCACCGATAATCCAGGCTTCCATCGCAGAGACCTGAATGGCTATTTGATTGTGGAGCCAACGCAGGTACACGAACGCTATAATGCGGGCTAAACTTGGGAGGCCTGCCTGCGAATACGGGTTCCCGGGAATCAGTCGTTCTGCGCCGGAGGCTTACGGAAGAACCCTCATCTATTGATCAACGGGGCCAGGTGTGCGTCCCGGAGCGAGTACTGTTCGAGGTGAACCATGAAGAAGTATCTGCTGATATTTTTCCTTCCGCTTGTGGCCTGCGAACCGGGAGGCTCCAACACGGTTTCCGAGGCCAGCCAGCCGGCGCCCGATACTGCCGCGGCGGCGGTTGTCTCCGCGGATGACTTTATTGCCCGCGCCAACGCCGAGCTCGCGGAAGATAATGCCGCCTACATGGCGACCGCGTGGGTTCGCGCAACCTATCTCAACGAGGATACGGCGCTCCTGGCCTCCCAGAGCGCGCAGAAGTACGCCGCCTGGCACAGCCGGACCGTTGACGAGTCGCTTCAATACGAAGGTACCGAAATGTCCGGGCCGACAGCCAGGGCGCTAAAGCTGCTGAAGCTCGGCACGTCGAAGCCGGCCCCCGCCGATGAGGCCGGGCGCAGGGAACTCGCGGAAATCACCACCTTGCTCGACGGTATGTACGGCAAGGGCAAGTACTGCCCCGATGACGGCCGCGAATGCATGTCGGGCAGCCAGTTGGAAGAGTTGATATCGAGTTCGCGGGACTATGATGAAAACCTCGACTACTGGCTTGGCTGGCGCGAGGTGGGCGCGCCGATGCGCCAGCCCTACCAGCGTTTTGTCGAGTTGGCCAATGAAGGCGCCGCAGAGCTCGGTTATGCCGACCTCGGGGAAATGTGGCGATCCAATTACGACATGACGCCGGAGGCATTCGAGGCAGAAGCAACGCGGCTCTGGAGCCAGGTGAAACCGCTCTATGATGAATTGCACTGTTACGTCCGCGCGAAATTGGGCGACTACTACGGTGAAGACAAGGTGCCGCAGAATGGGCCGATACCAGCCCATCTGCTGGGTAATATGTGGGCGCAGTCCTGGGATCGAATCTACGATATTGTCGAGCCATATCCGGATGCTGTGGCCCTGGACGTAAGCAAAACCATCGTTGAGCGGAATATGTCGCCGCAGGATATGGTGCGATTTGCCGAGGGCTTCTATGTGTCGATGGGGCTTGAACCGCTGCCCGATACGTTCTGGGAGCGGTCGCAGTTCAGCAAGCCCCGGGACAGGGAAGTGCAATGCCATGCCAGCGCCTGGGGCATGGACGGCGGCAACGATCTGCGAATCAAGATGTGCATCAAGCAGACCTATGACGAGCTCAAGGTGATCTATCACGAGTTGGGGCACAATTATTACCAGCGCGCATATAAAGACCAGGCGCCGCTGTTTCGCGATGGTGCCCATGACGGTTTTCACGAGGCCATCGGCGATACCATCGTTCTCGCGATGACGCCGCGCTACCTCAATGACGTCGGCCTGATTGATTCTGTCGAGCCAGGCGAGGAGTCAGTCATCAATGACCAGATGATCCGCGCTCTGCGCGGTATCGCCATGCTTCCCTGGGCTCGGCTTGTGGATGAGTGGCGCTGGGGGGTGTTCTCCGGCGAAATTTCACCGGACAACTATAACCGCGCGTGGTGGGACCTGCGGCAGCGGTACCAGGGTGTCGCCCCGGCGGTGGCTCGCAGCGAAGCCGATTTTGATCCGGGGGCCAAGTACCATATTCCGGCCAATGTGCCATATTCGCGCTACTTCCTGGCGGCAATTCTGCAGTACCAGTTTCTGCAGGCGCTGTGCGACGAGGCGGGCTTCGACGGCCCGCTTCACGAATGTACTTTCTACGGCAGCAAGGCGGCTGGCGCCAGGCTGAACGCAATGCTTATGGCGGGCCAGAGCCAGCCCTGGCAGGATACGCTGGAGAAGCTCACGGGTACGCGGCAGATGGATGGCGCCGCTGTTATCGAATACTTCCAGCCGTTGATGGCGTGGCTGAAGGTGCAAAATGCAGGGCGCCAGTGCGGGTGGTAGCTGGCCCCGATGTGTTGTCGGTCATTCCCTGGTATCCGATGACGGTCGCAGGGCTTTCAGTTGCATCACTAACTGGGCCCTGAATGAATCGGTCGCATCGGCGGCGAGGGGGATGTAGAAGCCCCTGAGTGACAGTATTTCCAGGTCGGCCAGGGTAATGATTTGGTGGACCCAGTCGCGAAAAGCTATCAGGTACTGCGCCATAATTTGCTCGACCAGGCTTTCCGATTCGATGTCTCCTTTAAGCAGTCCCTCCTCCAGGGCTCTGCGGCAGAGATCACCAGCGAGTGCGCGCAGCGGTACCCGTTTGAATCCATAGTTTTCGGGTTTGCCCGGTTCATTCTCCACACGTTCACTCGCCAGGCCCGTGGCGCGATAGAACTCCTCGTTCCGCGAGATCATCCGTATGAGGGTTTTGACCATGATTACCGGTAGTTCCGAGGCTGGAGCCGGGGGCTGCTTTTCCATCTCGGATTCGAAGTCTGCGAAGGCACCCATCATCAGGGCCTTCAGTACTTCCTCCTTGTTGCCGATCAGGTTGTAAATGGTGGGCACGGTAACCCCGGACATATCCGCCAGATCGCGGAGCTTAAGCGCATCGAAGCCCTGGCGGGCTATTACCATCCGCGCCTCGGCGAGAATCCGCTCCCTGCGTTTTTGTTTGTTGATAGCCCTTGCGGTGGTCATCCTGGGTCCGGCCGTCTTGTCTATTAGATTTTAACGATGTTAAAATAATAGCAGTGTTAAAGTTATCCGTGCAAATTGTGTTTTCCGATCGAGGTGTCCCCTGATGAGTCTATGGCCACATGTGCGCCTGCCAGTGGCTATTGCCCTGCTGTGGGCATGTGGCGTGACCGCGGCCGACGATCCACGGGACCCCATTGCTGGCGGCGATATTCCGGTAAAGGTCATGACCCTTACTGAGTACGGCGCGGCTGCGGCCCCGCGGTTCTCCGGCAGGGTGGAGGCGGGGGAAACAGCCGCACTCGCTTTCAGGGTGGCGGGACAGCTCGGAAAGCTGAATGTCAGCATGGGAGACCGGGTGCGGGAAGGTGATGTGCTGGCCGAGCTCGACGCCACCGACTATGAGTTAAATGTTGAGGCCAAAGCCGCGGAGTTTGAGCTGGCCAGTCTCGGTGCTGACCGCGCCACTGCCCTGTTCAGGAAGAACCTGATCAGCGAGGATCAGTTTGATACCGCGCAAACCCTCATGCTCACGAGCCAGGCGCAGCTTGAACAGGCCGAGGAGCAACTGTCGTTCTGCAAGCTGATCGCGCCCTTCAGTGGTGATATCGCCTTTACCTATGCCATGCCATCTGAGGTCCTGGCGGCGAACCAGCCGGTGCTGACCCTGCAGGACTCTACCCGCCTCGATGTACATTTCAACCTGCCGCCGCAGTACCAGCCCCTGATCAACGCGGCGGAAAAAGCGACGTTTACCGCGATGTTTGATCTGCTTCCCGGTGTGCAACTGCGGGCGGACTACAAGGAAGTCAGTTTGCAGCCTGACCCTGACACCAACAGCTATCCGATGACGCTGACATTATCCCGGCCCGAAAACTTTACCCCGCGCCCGGGTATGTCGGTGAAAGTCAGCATGAGCCATCCCAGCCTCTTTACCGGCTCCTGGATACTGCCCGAGGAAGCTTTGTTTGAGCGCGCTGGCCAGGCGGCCCATGTGTGGCGAATCGACCGGGACTCCATGACGATTCGTAAAACCAGGATAGTACTCGATGCTCGAGGTGCGGTAGTAAGCGGCCTGCAGCCTGGAGACCAGGTCGTCGCTGCCGGCGTGGGTCGGCTGCGCGAAGGCCAACAGGTGCGGGCCTGGGTGCGAGAGGGGGGCGTTTAGATGTTGTCCACGGTGCGGGCTCTGGCGGCTTCCGGAGGCGGCGGCATCCTCATCGCGACTGCTCTGGCGCTGATACTCCTTACCGGTTGTGAACAGGACAGGGTTACCGGGGAGCCCGTACTCACGGTCAATGTGTACGAAATCGGCCCGCCGGTAGTCAACAGCGAAGAAACCTTTCACGGTCGAGTGGTTCCCGCAGACCTTACAAGGGTAGCCTTCCGAGTGGCGGGGAAGATAACCCGCCTCGAGGTACAGCCGGGAGAGGAAGTGGTAAAGGGGCAGGTCATCGCTCAGATCGAGGACAGAATCCCCCGCCAGGTCCTGGCCGACGCCCAGGCGCAGTACGACCTGAGCCGCAAACAGCTCGACCGGGCCCAGAACCTGCTGGATATCGGCGCCCTGACCCGGGCGCAGAGGGACGAATTGCAGGCCGTTTTCCGGCTGGCCCGGGCGAACCTCGAACTGGCAAAGCGGGCTTTGAGCTATACCGTTATCGAGGCCCCGTTTGACGGCCAGGTGATAGACGTCGAGAAAGAGGTGTTTGAATCCGTTGCCCCCGGTGAAACTGTCGCCATGGTGTACCGCACAGAACGTATCGATGTGTTGGTGAACATACCCGATGGCCTTCCCGGTCGAATTCACCAGCCTGCTGACAGCCGCGCTTACAGACCGATGGTGACCTTCCCCGGTGCGGAAAAAGTATACGCCATGAAGCACTTGAAAAACTCCGGCGCGCGCAACCCTGAAACCCAGACCTTCCAGATCTGGTTGACCATGCCGGCAGGGGATGCCGTTTTTGTGCCGGGTCTGCCGGTGACTATCACCGTGGATCTGGAAGAGGCTGGCTTCACTATGGACCCCGGGTTGGTAGTACCGCTGAGCGCCCTGGAACCGGCTGGGGAAAGTGGTGCCTTCCAGGTATGGCGCTACGAGGAAGGGGTTGTGAATCCTGTGGAAGTCACCATCGGGCGAATATCCCAGGCGGGGGCTTTGCTGAGCAGCGGGCTCCAGGTCGGGGATCTTATTGTCATCTCCAGGTTGTCACTGCTGGTGCCGGGGCTGGCGGTAGATATAAAACGCGTGAACCAGGATTCCTGAACCGCCATGGATATAGCTGAATATTCGATCCGTAATCGCACTGTCAGCTGGATGGTGTTGCTGTTGCTGGTTGTCGGAGGCGCGTTTGCCTTCACAGACCTTGGCAGGCTTGAGGACCCGCCTTTTGTCGTCAAGGACGCCATGATCATAACCGCGTATCCGGGGGCTACCGCACAGGAGGTTGAGCAGGAGTTGACCTACCCCCTGGAAAACGTGATCAGGCAGCTACCGGATGTTCATACCCTGCGCTCCTCTTCGATGCCTGGCCTTTCGCAGATCAAAGTCGAAATGAACAAGGAAATGGATATTCGCAAGATAGACCAGCTATGGGACAGGTTGCGCCGCAAGGTCGAGGATGTGCAGGGCCAACTGCCCCAGGGAGCAGGCCCGCCCCGCATCCATGATGATTATGGCGATGTCTATGGCATCACGCTGATGGTAATGGGCGACAACTACGACTACAGCGAACTGAAGCAGTATGTTGATGGCTTGCAACGCGAACTGGAACTGGTGGACGGTGTCGGCAAGGTCTCCCTGTTCGGAGAACAACAGGAACAGGTTTTCGTCGAAGTCTCACTGGCGAAACTCGCGGCCCTCGATCTGGATTTCCATAGCGTGGTCGGATTTCTCAATCAGCAGAACAGCGTATTGGACGCCGGCAGGGCGACAATCAACGGCGAAGCGATCTACCTGCGCCTGGGCGGTCTCGAGGCGGAAATAGACCCGGTGATTCACGGTCGTGACAGCGGCCAGTTAGTACGTCTGTCGGACGTGGCCAGCATCAGTCGCGGCTACAGTGAAATACCAACCCACCTGATTCGCATGGATGGCAAACCGGCCATTGCGCTCGGAATCTCTTTTGCGGAGGGAGTCAACGTTGTCGAGGTGGGTGACCGGGTGGAAGCCAGGCTCGCCGGGCTCCAGTCATTCCGCCCGGCTGGCATCGTCCTGAAAGCGCTCTATAACCAACCTCGGGAAGTGAAGCACTCAGTGGATGGGTTCCTGCTCAACCTTCTCACCTCGGTCGCCATCGTGATCGCGGCGCTACTGATTACCATGGGCTGGCGCAGTGGATTGATCGTGGGGCTTACACTGCTGCTTTCCGTACTGGGTACATTCATACTGATGAAAATCGGCGGCTTTCAGCTGCATCGCCTGTCCCTGGGTGCCCTGATCGTGGCGCTGGGTATGCTGGTTGATAATGCGATCGTTATTGTCGAGGGCGTACTGGTGGGCATGATTCGCGGAGTAGGCAAGCGCGAGGCCTGTTATGCGATCGTTAAGCAAACCAGGTGGCCGCTGCTGGCCTCCACCATGATCGCGATTCTCGCATTCACTCCCTTTGGCCTGTCCCAGTCCGATACCGGGCAGATAATGAAGTCGATGTTCTGGGTGCTCACTTACTCCCTGGCGCTTAGCTGGGTCATCGCAATTTCACTGACCCCATTCCTGATCGATACTTTGCTGCCAGAGCTTGAACAGAAAAAGGGTGCCGTTTCCGATCCATACCAGGGAGCCATATTCACTGTTTACAGGGCCATCCTGGAAAGAGCGTTGCGCCATCGCAATATCGTTATTGTTTTGCTCGTCGTTCTGTTGGCGTTATCGGTATTCGGCATGAGCCTCGCGAAAAAGGCGTTCTTTCCGACCTCGAATACACCGATGTTCTATGTTGATATCTGGCTGCCGCAGGGCAGTGATATTCGCACCACCCAGGCGCAGGTGGAAGAGATCGAGGACTACCTGCTGGGGCTGCAAAACGTGGAGTTTGTCGCCTCCAGTATCGGGCGCGGTGCACCCCCATTCGTTATGACATACCTGCCTGAACAGAGCTACGAGAACTTCGCGCAGTTGCAGGTGCGTACGGTGAATCTCGAAGTGCTCAAGCCATTCATGCAGAAACTGGAGCACGAGCTTTTCACGCGCTTTCCAGGAGCCGTGCACCAACTGCGTGAAATGGCGTTCGGCCCGCCCGCCAGCGGAAAAATCGAGGCGAGGTTCAGCGGCCCCGACCCCGCCATTCTGCGTCAGCTGGGAGAACAGGCGGAACAAGTGATTCGCGCCGACCCTGTTGCCCGCAGCGTGTTTGTCGACTGGCGGGAGCGAGGCAAGGAGCTGGTCCCCTTCGTGAACGAGTCCGAGGCCAGGCGGCTGGGCATCAGTAACGAAGAAATTTCCTTTGGTCTCAAGTCCGCCTTTGGCGGCATCCCGGTCGGCCTCTACCGTGACGGTACCCGCAAACTACCGATTGTGGTGCGCCTGCCGGAATCAGAGCGTGTGGATTACAAGAGTATCGATAGCCTGCGCCTGTGGAGCCCGCGTCTGCAGACCTATGTGCCCATCCAGCAGGTAGTCAGCAAAGTTGAGCTGCGCTGGAGCGACACCCTGATTCGGCGCAGGGATCGGCAGCGCACACTGACGGTGTTGGCCAGCAATGATCTGTTCAGTGGCCAGACAGCGGAGCAGTTGTTCATGCGCATAAGGCCGCAGGTGGAGGCCATACCCCTGCCGCCCGGCTACCAGTTGGAATGGGGAGGCGAGTATGAAAACCAGCAGCGTTCTCTGAAGGGAGCATTCGGTGGTTTGCCTATCGCCCTGCTGGTGATGTTCATGCTCACGGTACTACTGTTCAATTCGTTGCGCAGGTCCCTGGTCATCTGGTTAACAGTGCCTTTGTCGCTCATCGGCGTGGCTACCGGACTGCTCGTGACCGACATGCCATTGACCTTCCCGGCGGTGTTGGCCATGCTGGCTCTTACAGGGATGATACTGAAGAATGGTATTGTGCTGATCGACCAGGTGGTTGTGGAACTCGATGCCGGCGCGGACCCGTTCTCGGCGGTGCGCGACAGCGCCGTCAGTCGCATGCGCCCGGTGGGCATGGCCGCGGCGACCACAGTATTGGGGATGTTGCCGTTGCTGACCGATCCGTTCTTTGCGTCGCAGGCGATTACGTTCATCTTCGGATTGAGCTTTGCCACGGTGTTGACGCTGGTTATCCTTCCCGTTTTGTACCTCGCCATCTACCGGGTTGAGGCGCCGTGCCCGGAATGACCTGTGGAGCATCAATGCTGAAAGCCATTCTTCTGGATCTGGACGACACCCTGTGCGATACCCGGGGTGCCAATGCAAAGGCTGAGTTTTTGATGGCGCAGGCGCTGCTGGATCGGTACGGGGCCGATTTTGACAGTGAGGGAGTCGCCCGGGCCTATGTCCGCGGGATTTATCGGCACTGGACTGACGGCGAACGCCAGCGCTACCTGCCGATCATCCAGCAACAGAGTGAGGGCGCGTTTCGCGTTCAGTTGATCTGTGATCTGCTCGCTCATCACGGTGTGGACACTCTGAGCGAGGTCGAAGCCCGCTCGCTGCAGGATAAATTCGATCGCGATCGCCTCGCGGCTTTTGATTTCTACCCGGGAATTCCGGAGTTTTTGAAGGAAGCGCGAAAGTTCTTTACCCTTGTGGTCATCACCAACGGTCCGGAATTCTCGCAAATCCCCAAGGTCGAGGCAGTGAACCTGGCCCGGCATGTCGATCACATCATCATCGGGGGCCAGGAGCCGGAACAGAAACCGGCGCGCTCCATCTTCGAAAAAGCTTTGCGGCTTGCCAACTGCGATGCCAGCGAGGCGATACACATCGGCGACAGCCTGGCCGCCGATATTGCTGGCGCCAGCAACAGCGGGATCACCTCTGTCTGGATACAGCACCAGCAACCGCTGGATGCCGAACTGGGAATAGATCCCACGCATACAGTGCTGCATCCCAGTGAAATTCCCGCCCTTATCCGGGAGTTGAATCGCGGATAAACCGGAAGCCACCGCGGTGTTGTAGACTGTTCTTCCAATAACACCAGTGGCTGATAGATATGGACAGCAGGGCCGCCTCACACAATCGGGAAGCCCCACCCTCATCGCCTGCCGGTGCGCTGCTGGGTCTGGGTGGCATCTACTTTATGCTGTTTCTCGCCTATAGCCTGTGGCGGGCCACCCTGCACAATAACGCGGTGGAGAATTTTGGTCTTGGCGGCGATCATATCGGCTACCTGTTTTCGCTGAACTACCTGCCTGGCGTGTTTTGCTTTCTGATCGGTATGGTGGCAACCCGGCTGCAGTTGTATCGACTGGTGGTGAGCAGTTGTACCCTGTTGTCGGCGGGACTGGTCCTGGCAAGTCTTGCCCACGGATTTCCCGGACTTGCCGCCGGTGCACTTCTCGTCGCTCTCGGATTCACTGTGTTTTACACCACGGCGAGTGCGCTTTGCCTTGCCAGCGGGCCGGACAACGCGGTTGCCTCTGCTCTGGGGAGAATGAAAAGCCTGGGTCCACTGTCCGGTCTCGCCGCGGCTGTCGTCATCATTTGGGTTTTTGCCCCTGAGCAGGCGCGCGAGGTGATCTCGGCCCTTGGCAGCACGGATTCCGTGGATAGTGTCAGGCTGGCCCTGCAACTGTTTGCCGAGCAACCCCGAATCGATTTCGAAAAACTGGACACGCTGCTGGTAATAATGGCTTTCCTGCTGATTCTGGCCGGCTTGCTTTTCGGACGTACCCTGGCACAGAGGGCCGAGGGAGGTAGCTATGGCCGACTGAGAATACGCCGGGAACTGGCCGTGTACTATGCGCTGAATTTTCTGGCGGGTTGCCGCAGTGCAATATTCCAGGCATTTGCGCTTTTTGTCATGGTCAAGGAGTTTCACCTCCCAGTTCATGCCACCGCCGCACTGGTGCTGGCCGGAAATATCTGCAGTTTTTTGGGGTACCGCTGTATCGGACGCGCTGTGGTACGCTTCCAGTGCAGAGCTGTCCTGACGGTCATTTATTTTCTTGTCATGTGCAACTTCCTGGGATTCTGGTTTGTGCTTGGCTGGTCGGGCTTTGGCCCGGGCGGTACCCTTCTCGCCCTTTGCGGCCTGTTCCTGATTGATTCGCTGCTGTTTGGTGTTTCAGTCGTCACGGACAGCTATTTGCGTATCACCGGCGAATTCTCGAGCTATGTGGGCGATATTGGCGCCGGCATGACCTGCTTTTCGATCGCGGCGGTTGTTATGTCGATGATTGGCGGTGCTTTGTGGGGGCCCCTGCAGCACAACGCCTTTTTATTGGGTGCTGTTGTATGCGTACTGGCCATGATAGCCGGTCGCGGGCTGCACAGCCGAACTGCCGCGGCGCCTGCCATGTAAAACCTATAGACATCGACTGCATTTACCGCGAGTGTGACAATTTACAATCCGGTATCGGCTACATCGACTACAATCTGTTTGGACTGTAAGCCTTTTTCAGTTGCAGGGTAAGCGAATGAGCGGGATAACCTTTGAGTGGATACTTGGGGCGATTTTTGTCGGTTTCAATGCCTACGGAAGGTACAACACGCCCACCAGCAACCGTGAATCCACTACATTCCAGAATTTCACTATCTACTTCCTGCTGTATTTCCTCAGTGTTCTCATCGTTTATGTTGTCCTGGGAGCGCTGTTCGACAGCTCGCCGGAGACCATCTCCAAGATCTACGGGGCGTTCACCTCAAACCTTGGCGCAGGTGGCCTGCCCAAGGAGCTGGCAAGCCTGAGTGCGCCCATGGTTTCGGCGCTGTTTCTCTCGACCCTCCTGCCATCCCTGCCATGGTTGTCCCGCTACGATAAGGCATTGTTGCAATTCTTCTGGGACAAGGGCCACATTCCCAATCATGTCCACAAGATGGCGGCCATAATGCGCAGGGCGCCTTTCAATTATTCACCGCAGCAGCGCAAAGAACTTAAAGAGATCTGCAAGTCGCTGGATATCGATTATGAGTCGCTTAACCTGGCAGCGGGTACCTCGCTCGACTACAGGTGGGCGCGGGTCAATGTACTTATAAAAGGAATAGAGCCCTGGGAAGAAATCGATACGGGCCGGCTCAGACGCTATGTTCATGAACACAAAGAGGAACTGGGACGGCTGCGCGCTGCCAGGGATGATATCAACAGGGAGTTTTCAGAATTGCGCATGGAACAGCTCGATTCTCACGCGCTCGCCAAAATGCACAAGTACCTCGACAAATCCATCGCGGAGTTATTCCGAAACACATCCGTCTTTGTGGCCAAAGCCATATGTGTGTCAGAGTTTACCAAGAGCGGGCGCAGTTCCCGTATTTCACAACTCGGATTCGATAGTGGCGGGTATCGTGACGACAAATTGTCACCGCGCCAGTTGGCCAAGGCGGTTCTGTGCATTCTGCTGACATTTCTCACGATTTCGATTCTGCAGGAACTGGGTCAGGAAGCCCGGTACCGCAAGTTCGAGAACGTGTGGTTTATGACATTCCTGATGGCCTTCACTTACGGAGCGTCGTTGATCATCGCCCTGCACATGAAAGCGGGCATCAGTATGGGCTATAACGAGCTGACCCGGCAAAGACCGGTCTTTGCCTACCTCTGGGTAGCACTCGCCACGGGCTTCAGCTGGTTCTTTGTTTCTATCGGATACCGCTATATTCCCGAAATGCTGACCGGGCTCGATAGCCAGGATAATCTCGGCCGGGTACTGGAAGACATCGGTTGGTCGTATCCGTTCGCGTTGCAGTCGATGGCCCTGGCTATCTCGATCTCCGCGATACTGGATGTGCACCAGAGCAGCCGGATTAGCGAGCGGATACCGCTGAAACGGCGGCTTGTCGACGTCGCCTTCGCCGCAGGAGTGCTCGCGCTGGCCTCGGTGATGACCTATTGCTGGATGGAAGGTGTCGGCATATTCGAAGGATATGCGACGAAAGAGGAAGCATTCCGGGGCAGGACATCCCTGGCCTGGCTTACGTTCAAGGGGGCGGCAGTGGGAGCGGTGGTCGGATGGCTGGTACCCATGTGGTTCAATCTCAATCGAATCAAGGTGCCCGAAAAAATATCAGGACGGCTCATTTCGATGAACAGGAAAGGCCTCGCGGATGAGATCAGGAGCCTGGAGCCAGACGATCTCCTGCGCGCGGTTGCCGCTGTCGCTGCCTCGGTCGCCTCGATCAACGAAGTGGTCAACAGAAGTGAAATCGATGTATACCTGATAATTTGCGGTGACCTGGCGGGTTTACCCAACTCTGATGTGGATACGGAGCTGGCCGAAAGTGAGTTCAGGCATTGTCTGGAACTGATAGATGACCAGCAGTTCAATCTCGAGGAGCGACTGGGCAAAGTCGCGCATTTGCCCTTGCTGCGTGCGCTGATGCCCTACATTGCGTCATCGATTGCCTTTGCAGACGGTGTTTACCTGGACCAGGAGCGCCAGGCAGTGGACCGTATTCGCCAGATGCTGACAGATATCAAGATGTAGTGTTCAAAGCCGGAGGTAATGATCTGGCTCTTGCGAGGAAATACCAGGCAGGCACCAGCGCCAGTGCGCCCAGCAGGCCCGCTGCCAGGAAGTGCGGTCCGTAGCCCGCGCGGCTGGCAAACCAACCGGATGTCGCACCGACCAGGCCCGACAAGATAACCTGGAAACAGGTCTGCAGACTGTAGTCCGCCCCCTCGTGGTTCTCCCGGCACTGGTCCATCATCAGTGCAAACAGCACCACGGTGGACATTCCATCAGCCACCTGCTCAAACAGCATCACGCCATAAATTACCGGCATTTGATTGTATCCCGCAGCTATGAGTGCGAAGGCGCTGATGCCCACGGCCTGCAGGAACCCGAATCCCAGCAGGGTAAGTTTGGGGCCAAGGCGGTAGTAAAGCAGCCCGCCAATGACCGCGGCGATCATACCGGCGACAGAAGCTGTGAGAGTGAGGCTGCCGATTGCGGAGAGCGACAAACCTGTATCCACCAGCATGGGCTTGACCATGCCGGAGCCGAACGCGTCGCCCAGTTTGTAGGAGACGAGCACCAACAGCCACAGGCCTATGCGGGGCTGGCGCAGGAATGCCAGGTTGCTATCCCACGGCAAGCCGGGCGCCGCGGGAACGCTCGGGCCCGCGGCGGGCGAGTTACTGTCCGGGCGTTCCCGAAAAACCAGTACAGGAACGCTCAGCAGCGCCAGCAGCGCCGCAAGGATGAAGAAGCTGGTCTCCCAGCCGATGCGGTCGATGGCTATCAGCAACACGCTGCCGCCTATGATCATTCCCGCCTTGTAGCCCGAGACCTGTACGCTGTTTCCCAGTCCGCGCCATTCGCTTGGCAGCAGTTTTACCGTCAGACCGTCAGTGGCAATATCCTGGGTTGCCGAGCACAGGTTGAACAGCAAAAGGATAGCGAAAAAAGGCGCCAGGTAGCCCTCGAATATCAAGCCCGGATCGAACTGGCCAAGTCCCAGCAGCAGAATCACAACCAGTCCCTGCATGGGCAGTATCCAGCTGCGATGGGGGCCGGTGCTGCGGAAGTGATAGCGATCTACATAGGGAGCCCAGAGGAATTTGAGCATCCAGGGCAGGGCGAGTAGATCCAGGTAACCGATATATTCCAGGGATACCTGGTGTTGGCGCAGCATCGCGGGCAACGCATGCGCGAGCAGTCCTCCGGGCAGGCCCTGGGAAAAATAGAGGCTGGTCAACAGAACCAGCACGAAAACTGATGGCCGCGGCGCTGGCATCAACGGCGCCGTATCGGCCCGGTCAGTATCAGGCCTGCGGGGCCAGGAAGGTGGCGCACGAGGCGGGAGTCCCGGCGTTGGTGGAGAGATTTGCGCAGACTTTATCCATTTCCCGGCGCAAGTTGCTCAACACCTGCGCCCGCTTATCAAGGCTTGCCGCATCGGTGTCATCAACTGCGGCCCAGGCCAGTAAACTCTGGCTGAGTTTGTCGATGCGGCCGCTGCTGCGTTGATGCAAGCCGTCCTTCTGCTGCGCCAGTTCGCGCAGCAGTGCGGTGCCGGTGTCATTGATGGTTGCGATATCCTCCGGATGTAATTCGAGAAGCGCAAGCAGGTAACTGCTGCCCCACTGAACACGGGTCGCGGGACCCTGCGCGGCTTCCCATGCGCGCTTGCGCCAGGTAATGGCGTCGTCGGGATTGCCGGCCCTCGTTTCCAGGTCTGCCATTCCCGCCATGAAGTAATAGGGCTGCCTGGAGGTTTCGATGCCTTCCAGGAGGGTCGCCCTCGCCTCGGGCACCAGGCCGGCGCTGAGGTATATATCCGAGATGGCGCTGAGGCCGGCGTGTGTCTGGTAGGCGTCAAGCTGGGCCCGCGCGGTGTCGACCCGCTCCCTGACCCACTCCTGCTGCGCAACGGGCAGTGCGTCGTCTTCTCCGATAGCGGTCCGTTCCACCTGCACCCAGCCAAAAATCGCGTCAATCCTGGTCAGGACGCCGATTGACCGGTCCCGGGGAGCCGCTGCCAACAGTGCTGCAATGCCCTTGCGAATGGCCGCTCTTTGCTCCTGGGATGGCATGGCATCCACCATGTCCGCCCCGCCCATAATGAACACTCCGAGGTTTTCGCGGGCGAGCTGGGGGTCACTTAAAACAGTTTCAATCTGTGCCGCGTAGGCTGTCGCCAGGGACGGGTCCCGTTCGGTATCATTCGCCCAGCTGAGGATCGCCAGCATTTGTAGCTTGCTTTTGCTGGCCGCGAGGCTGGCGGGGCAGGCGGTGGCAAGTTCCTGTAGTACCACGTAACCGCTTTTTGAGCCCAGCTTTGAGTCGCGATCCTGGCTCCAGGAATAACTGGCCAGTAAGCGCCAGTCATCGTCGCGAATGGTCTGCCCTGCCTGCACGGACGCTACCAGTTCCCGCACCGGGCGCAGCGCATTGAGCGCGAGTTGCAGGACACCGAGGTATTGCGTGATATCCATACCGCCGGGGATTCGGGTAATTTCGACGCCGTCCGGATCGAAGATGATAACGGTGGGATAGCCGTAAACCTGGAACTGTTCACCATACTTTTGCGCCCGCTCTGTATCGCCATCGAGGTAGACCGGCACAAACAACTTCGATTGCTGGATGAATTCATCGCGGCGGAATATGGTTGACTTCAGCTCCTGGCAGGGTGGGCACCACTGCGCGCCCCAATACAGGAATACGGGCTTTTTCTCTGCCTTTGCAAGCTTGAAGGCGTCCTCGATAGAGCCCTTGAACCAGGGGATGCCCTTACCGGTCGGGTTTTGTTCCCGATGCTGCTCCGAAGCTGTCTCACTGCCAGCAACCGGTTTGCCGGATTCCGGCGACTCCCGTTCGGAGTCACAGGCACCGAGCAAACCGGTAAACGCCAGCAGCAAAATCACTTTGGCCAGGACAGGCGCTTTATCGCAAAGTGCGTGACTGCGGGGGCCTACCATCATCTCGGGTGTGTCCATTGTTAGCTGCTGCATCAGCTGCAGCCCGCCTTGCGGTTGGTTTTAAAACGCTTTTTTGAGCAGCCCGGGTCATTGCCGGTCGGAGCCGGCTCTGCTGGCTCGGTAGCCGGGTGTGGGGTGTCGGCTGTTGCTGCGGACGCCGGAACCGGGGGTGAGTTGGCGGCGGTCGCAGTGCCGCTGTCGGATACCGGTACGGCCTGCAGTGCCGCTATATCTGCCGCCACCTTCCCCACGATCGCGTTTGGCACCGGTACACTCAGGTTGTACTGGGCAATCTTCCAGCCGCCTGCGGATTTCACGAGTACGCCACTGCCGCGGCAGGTACCAAGCCCTTCATTTTCCAGCAACTCATCGAACCAGGCGGTATCGCCGTCAGCGGCGACAATGATATCGCGCTGTACCGGGACATAGGTCCAACCCCTGCCCGCACTGAAGTGGCTTGTGACAAAATCGCGGAACGCCTGACCCTGCCAGCGCTCACTGGCATCGGTGCCGAGGAACACTACATCTTCAGTCATGACACCGAAATAGGCAGCTGTGTCTGCGCGCGCGGCAGACTCGTGAAACTCATCCAGGCTTGCCTCCACGAGCGCGGCGTCATCGGCCCGCGCCAGGCTCGCCAGCAGCAGGCATCCGGCAACTGCAAGACATCGCAATATCCGCACGTCGAGTTCCCTCTTGCACTGTAGCCCAAAAAAACAGAGACTCAGGCATTCGAGCCGGCCACGCCGCAAGTCGCCGCTCAAACACCCATAAACGGCTTGCAGAGTAATGCGTTCGCCTGGCATAGGCAAATTATCCGCGATTGCACAGGGCGCCGCCGTGACCTTCTCTTCGCTACGCTATGAAACCCGGGACCGTATCGCCCGCATTACTCTCAATCGCCCGGAGCGGCTGAACGCGATCTCCAGCGAAATGCCGGGGGAGATCGCCGCGGCGGTAGCGCTGGCCAATGAGGACGATGCCGTCCACGTTATTATCCTGCAGGGCGAGGGCAAGGGCTTTTGCTCCGGCTATGATCTCAAGGAGTTCGCCGAGAAGCCGGGAGAGAACGCCGGAAGCCAGGATATGCCCTGGGACCCCATGCGGGACTACCGCAACATGAAGGCCTGCACCGACCATTTCAGCTCACTGTGGCGCAGCTACAAGCCCACCATTGCCAAAGTACACCATGTTGCCGTTGCCGGTGGCTCGGACATCGCGCTGGCCTGCGATTTTGTGATCATGGAGGAGGAGGCGCGCATCGGTTACCCGCCGGCGCGTGTCTGGGGTTGCCCCACCACCGCGATGTGGGTGTATCGTCTGGGTGCCGAGAAAGCCAAGCGCATGTTGCTCACCGGTGACCTGGTCACCGGGCGAGAGGCGAAGGACATGGGGCTGGTGCTGGATGCCGTTGAACCGGGTTTGCTGGAAGAGCGGGTACTGCAACTGGCCGAACGCATGGCGGCGGTGCCACGCAATCAACTCATGATGCAAAAGCTCATGATCAACCAGGCTTATGAGAATATGGGCATGGCCAACACACAGATGTTCGCCACCCTGTTTGATGGCATCACCCGCCATTCGCCGGAAGGCGTCTGGTTCAGGGAGTACGCGCAGGAGCATGGCTTCGCCGCGGCAGTGGAGTGGCGCGACAGTGGCCGCAACATACCCCAGGGCCGCGAGCGCAAGTGAGGAGCAGAGTATGACAGAGCAATCCATTTTTAGTGATCTGCTGGTTATCGACTGCGCCAGCTTTATTGCCGGTCCCGCCGCGGGAACCATCCTGGCTGACTTCGGAGCGCAGGTCATCAAGATAGAACCACCCGGCAGCGGGGACGGGTATCGCAAACTGAAACAGTTGCCGGGGGTGCCCGTATGCGACGCCAACTATCCCTGGCGGCTCACCAACCGCAGCAAGAAAAGTCTGGCGGTTGACCTCAAACAGCCGGAAGGGCGGGCGCTGCTCGATCGGCTTGTAGGTCGGGCGGATGTCTTCATCACAAACTATCCCTTGGGTGTGCGCGAGACGCTGCGCTTGCGCTACAGCGACATCAGCGAGGTCAACCCGAAAGCGATTTACGCTTCGTTCACGCCGTATGGCGAAACCGGTCCGGAGGCGGCCAACAGCGGCTACGACGCCACCGCCTGGTGGGCGCGTTCAGGGCTGATGGATTCAGTGCGCGATTCAAGTGATACGCCGCCTGCGGTATCGGTGCCCGGCATGGGTGACCATATGTCCGCGTGCAGCCTTTATGGCGCTATCGTCACCGCGCTGTACCAGCGTCAGCGTACGGGAGAGGGCTGTATGGTGGGCAGCTCCCTCATGGCCAACGGCCTGTGGTCCAATGGCTTTCTGGTGCAGGCGGCCCTGGATGGCGCGGATATGGACGTGCGCATGGATTCATCAAAACGCAGCGCCTTCACCCAGATCTACCGCTGTCGCGACGACCGCTGGTTCCTGCTGACCATACTCCCGCAGGTGCAGGACGCGGCGTGGCCGCGCCTGGCCCGTTGCCTGCACCACGAGGAGTGGATTGAAGACCCGCGCTTTGCCAGCGCTGCTAGCCGTTACCAACATAACGCTGAACTGGTCGCCCTGGTGAGGGCGGCCATAGCGCAGCAGGACTGGAGCTACTGGCAGGCAAGTTTTGCCCAGAGCGGCATTACCTGTGGCCGCGTGGCTAAATCCGCCGACCAGGTAGACGACGCCCAGGTCGCTGCCGCGGGCATGCTGAGTGCGTTCAGTGACGACAGCGGACGCACGGTAGACAGCCCCATGTATGTGGGTGGGGCCGTCAAGCGCCGTCCCTCGCCGGCGCCCGGCATTGGCGAACACAGCGCGGAGATACTCAGCGACCTGGGGATCTCCGCGGCGATGATAAAGGACCTCCAGGGCCGGGGCATAATCGGTTGAGTCCGTACGCCCGCAGTGGGCGACGTGCCGGTGGTGTGAGAGTGTACGCCTGTCATTGACCGGCCCGGCCCTGCCAACTATGATCGGGCGATGAATAATAAAACTCGCTGGCTCGTCATTGCCTTCTTCCCGGTATTCATCGCCGCCTGCGATGGCGGCAACGGGTCGAACGGAAACAAACAGATCACACCTGAAGTAGTGACGCCGGAACCACCGGTAGAGGTGGTTCCGCCGCCCCCGGGTTGTGATCCCCTGACTCCGAGTTATTGCGGATTCCCCTATCCCAATGATTACTGGACCGAGGCAGACCCCGCTACAGTCACCGGTATTCGACTGGCATTGCCCCGGGAGATTATGCCCACCAACACCCTGGGTGTGCGCTCCGACCCGGCAGCATTCAATGAAATGGACGGATTTTCCCCCGGTATAGCGGCGATGACGCACCTGCCCGGGGCTACCGTCAGTGGGCTTGCCACGCCCGACTCGATAGGCGCCTCACTGCTGTCCGGTTCGCCCACCGTGATCGTGAATGCCGCGACGGGGGAGCGCTTGCCTCACTGGGTAGACCTCGATGAGTACGTGGTGCAGGCAAAGTTACGGATTGATGACGGGGAAGATCAGCCGCAGTTCAGGATAGACCGGGATATCGATGAACTTCGCGGCGAACAGGCCCTGATGTTGAGGCCGGCCATCCGACCCGACGATGCAACGCGCTACATAGTGGCCATCCGCAAGGTTGTCGACGGCGACGGCGTGGCGGTGGAGCCATCGCCGGGATTTCTGGCGCTGCGCGACAAGCTGGCATCGGACGACCCTGTGATCGAATCCCGCCGCGCCCATTTTGAAGAAATTTTCGACGCTCTCGAAGCACAGGGTATCGCGCGCGGCGATCTGCAACTGGCCTGGGATTTCACAACGGCAAGTCGGGAAAACAATACCCGGGCCATGCTCCACATCCGCGATGACGCCCTGGCCAGGTCTCCGGAAGGCGTCCCTTACCGCGTTGAACTCAAGAACGAAGATCTTATCGACGGTATGGCCTGCCGGCTCGAGATTACTTTTGATATGCCCCTATACATGACCCAGGGCGAAACGGGCGGCCTGCTCAATCTGGGAGAGGACGGCATGCCGGAGCAAAACGGTACTTTCGAGTACGCTGCCGCCTTGATTGTGCCGATGAGTGCCCAGGTGGAAGCGGCGCCGCTGGTGGCGTTCGGGCACGGCCAGCTCGGGGCGAAAGAACAGGTACTGGGTTTTCAGCCGATAGCGGTGGAGCAGAACCTGGCCGCTTTCGGTATGGACTGGAAAGGGTTTTCCAGCGATGACCTCGGGACCGTTGTCGTCGCGCTGACCGGTGGCGATTTATCAACGTTCCGCGCCGTCCCCGAGCGCATGCACCAGGGCTTCCTCAATTTCCTGATGGCGATGAGAACGCTTTCCGTAGCCGCGGATGGTGGCCCCTCAACTCCCCTGAACCAGGCGCTTACCAGCGACTGCGGTGGCGCCGCGCTCGACGGTTCCAGGCGCTACTTTTTTGGCGGCAGCCAGGGCGGAATACTGGGCGCGAGCCTGATGGCCCTGACTACCGACATCGAGCGCGGCCTGCTGGCCGTGCCCGGGCAGTCTTACAACCTGCTGCTGAATCGCAGCGTCAACTTTGATCCCTTCGCGGCCCAGATCTATTCCGGCTATGACTGGAACGCCCTCGATATGCAGCTCAATCTGGCGCTGGTGCAGGGCTTATGGGATCGAGCAGAACCGACTGGCTATTCAAAGTATATTCGCAGCAACCTGCTGCCGGGCACGCCGCCGCACGAAGTATTGATCCAGGTTTCGAAGGCTGATCACCAGGTAACCAATCTGGGCGCACATATAATGGCGCGGACCATCGGTGGCGTGGTGAACCTGGCGCCGTTGATACGCGATGTATGGGGCTTTGAGGTTGTCACCGGTAAGCATACGGGCTCGGCGATGCTTGAGATTGATTTCGGCAACCCCGATCCGCCAATTACCAATATTCCACACTGGGCGGATACCGAAAAAGACCCCCACGGACGGGCGACCGAGCTGCGCAGTATCGGAGAGAGTTTGCGTATATTCTACGACACTGGCGTAGCTGAAAACCTCTGCAACGGCCCCTGTGACGCCGACGACCTGCTTTAGCGCAGGGCCTGGCAGAGTGGGAGAGCTCGATGTCTGGGTGCGCTAACCCGGCCCGCTAACGCGTTCACGTTGCAATTCATCGGCCGGCAGCGCGGGCCGCAATGCCCTTAGCTGCGGGAGACCGTCGTGCAAGAGCCCGACGGGGCCAGGGCGGCTCTTGCGCGACTGGTGGCGCAACGGATGTGACCGGGTGCAGGGAAGCACTTATCTCCCTGAGCGGGTATGATGACCGGAGCACCACCCCACCAATACGCTGGAGGGCCTGGGAGATGAGTACCTGTCATATGAAGCCAGTATGCTCAATGCCTTCTTTTTCAACTTTCCCGCATATCCGCGGCTGCCTGATTGTGCTGGTTTGCCTCGCGGCGCTGGCCGGTTGTGGTGGCGGAGGCGGTGGTGGCGGGTCTGGTGCTGCCGCTCCCAGCGGAAATGCCGCTCCGGCTCCCGCTCCGACTCCCGCTCCGGCACCCGACCCGGGGACAGACCGCGCCGCGCAAGACCTGGAATCGAGCCTGAGCGGACTGGATTTTCAGAGTTTGCTGGAAGTTTCGGTTGCCGCCATTTCACTGCGGGACCCGGAGGAAGTCGTGGCCGCGGGGCTGGCGGACACGTTTGGACTGCAAGGCGCTACCCTCACCGACATCAGTTTCGCTTATCAGAACGTCACTCTGGATATGTGGCAGGTCGTCCGGAATTACCTGGACCGGGTCGATATCCAGGCGCTGACAGCGGACGAACAGCTTTCCTACGAGATTTACAGCTGGCAGGTCGACCAGGCGCTGGCGATGCGGCCTTTTCTGCATTACGACTACCAGGCCACCTACTTCCTGACGGGTGTGCCCCCCGAGACAGAGCGTTTTTTCAGTGACCTGCATCCGCTGGAAAGCCGCGCCGACGCACTGGACTACCTGACCCGCCTGGCGCTGGTTGATGAAAAGATCCGGCAGTTGATTGCCAATCTCAAGGTTATGGAAGGGCAGGGCGTGATCGAACCCGCCGCTACCATGGGAATAGCAATTGATGTTCATCGCGGTGTTATGAACAGCGCAATAAGCTCCAACCCCTATTACTCGAGATTTTCAAATCGCCTGGCGGCGATACCCGGTATCAGCGCCAGCGAGATCACCGAACTGAGGAGCCGGGCCAGGACCATAGTGGAAAACCAGATAAGTCCTGCGTACAGTGCGCTGGTAGATTTCATGGTGGAGCAACTCGGGCGCGCGCCGGCCGCTATTGGCGTGGGCCAGTTTCCCGCAGGCGAGGCGTATTATCGGGAGCGCCTGCGCTATCACACCACAACCTCCATGAGCCCAGAACAGATTCATGAACTGGGCCTGCGAGAGGTCGCCAGGGTGCAAACCGAGCTGCGGGAAAAATTTGGCCTGTTGGGGTATCCGCGGGGTGAAACACTGGCCCGGTCATTTGGCAGGGTGGCGACCGATGGCGGGAGCACTCGCTCCAGCAATGCGGTGGATGTATTTGTAGCGTTGATCGATGATGCCGAAATTCGAATGCAGGCGCTATTCAACCGCCTGCCCGAGGCGGAGGTAGTTGTCAGGGGCGACAACTATGGCGGTTTCTATATTGGCCCGTCACTGGATGGCAGCCGGCCCGGCACCTTCTACGCTTCTACCAGCGCCAGCCAGCCCACTTACCTGATGCCCACGCTCGCCTATCACGAAGCGATGCCCGGTCACCACATGCAGATTGCCCTGGCGCAGGAATCCGAGCTCCCGCTGTTCAGGCGCATCGCGATTTTTAACGGTTACGTCGAGGGCTGGGGGCTCTATGCGGAACGACTGGCCTACGACAGTGGCTGGTATGCGAGCGATCCCTATGGTGACCTCGGCCGGCTCTATTTCGAGAATCTGAGGGCGGTGCGGCTCGTGGTGGATACCGGCATTCACTATTACGGCTGGAGTTTCGACAGGGCTGTCACGTACTTTCAGGACAATGTGGGGAGCAGTCGGGGTGCTGCAGAGAGTAATATTGCGCGCTACAGTATTTACACGGGGCAGGCGACCGCCTATATGGTCGGCATGCTGAAACTGCTGGAGTTGCGGGACCGGGTGCAGGCGGCCCTGGGTGACGGGTTCACCATGGCCGGCTTTCATACCCTTGTGCTGGAGGAAGGCCCTATGCCTCTGGATATCCTCGAGCGCAGGGTCGACAGTGAGATCACTGGCGCGGCGGCCTGGTCGTTGCGGCAGTGACATGAGGGGAAGTGATGGACAGGGAGCCAGGCCGGGCAGCTGATTCCGGCGAGGACGCTTCGGAAGCCGGTAGACCGCGGCTCAAGGCCGGGTCGGAGCAGGCGTTGGTTCGCATATCCGTTTGGCAGACAGTGTTGTCACTGCTCGGATTTATCGTCGCGATTATCGCCCTGTATGCCGCGCTGACCGAGTCCGGCGAGATGCGGCGCCAGACCGCGGCGGCTGTCTGGCCCTACGTACAGCTCACCATACTGGATGTAGACGCCCAGGACAGGGCCGAGTTCAGCATCGTCCTGACCAATGCCGGCGCCGGGCCGGCAAAGCTCGATGCGGTCACGCTTGAGATCGACGGCACGGCTATGACCGGCTGGGCGCAGGCGATCAAGAGCCTCGTGCCCGAATCTGACCAGGTGCTGTTTCTCCAGAATTTTTCCCGGCACCGGGTATTGGCGCCAGGGGAACGGGTCAGCCTGTTCGGTGTGTCGGATCCCACTGTCGTAAAAGCGTTCAGGGAAGTGCTGGCCAGACGTGGCGGATCAATCTCCTACTGTTACTGCTCCATATTTGACGATTGCTGGCTTTTTGCCAGCGAGGCGCCGGACCAGGTTCCCCAGGCTGTGCCCTATTGTCCGGATGTGGGGGAGGCGGCGGTCAGCCCCTGACACCAGGGTGACTGGCGGCGGCGCGAACTCCCGGTCTATTTGTCGCAGCGGGGCGGATTTCAGCCCTCCGTACCCGGCTGCTGTTCACCATTGCGCCTTTGCCATAGTTTGAACAGGCCCAGCAGTGACGCCGCTATCCAGAAGATTTCAATAATGAAGCTGGCGAGATTGAAATTGAAGCACAGGCTGAACACCAGGCCAGCCGCCCCGACGAGGTTGATGACGTTGTAGGCGAGACCTCTTGGGTCCAGGCGCTCAAGCTGTAGCATGCAGTAAGCCAGTACCACCAATGCTGCTCCCAGCAATCCTGTCCCGTCTATCAGCCAACTGTTCATGGTACCCGATCCTTCCTGATGTTTCCTGCGAAGCTTACAGAAATTGGCGCAGCTGGTGTGGATTCATGCGAGTTATTTGCAGGGATCTTAACCGCGGCAGATAGTCGCCAGGATAGATCCGGGCGATACCCGACCAGGTTCGATGCGCAAGTGAATCAATCAGTACAAGCATCGCGGATGTATCTATAATGCCTCGTACTGCCAGGCGCCTCCAGGATGGACCAGGGACTGCAATGACGACGATGTGGCCGATATCCAATGTCATCTAGCTGGAAGTTGGGTCTCGGCTTTTCACTGCTAACCGCTGTCTTGTGGGGCGGACTGCCCATTTCGCTGAAATTCGTTCTCGGTGAAATGGACGGTATCACAATCACCTGGTATCGTTTTTCGCTATCTGCGGTGATTGCCCTGTTCTGGTATGGCCGCCGCAGTATCCCCGCGGCGCGGCGCCTGCTTGGCCGCCCACTGTGGCCGTTCACGCTGTTGGCCGTGTCGGGCCTGTTGGCCAACTACATCTTCTACCTGATTGGCCTGGACCATACCACCGCCGAAGCGGCACAAATCCTGATCCAGCTCGCGCCCCTGATGCTGTTGGTCGGCAGCGTCTGGTTGTTCAAAGAACCTTTCTCCGGCCTGCAGTGGCTGGGAGTTGTCGCGTTCAGCGTGGGCCTCCTGCTGTTCTTCCATCACCGCCTGCTGGCGCTTGCGAATGTGGCAGACAGTTACCTGTTCGGTCTGCTCATGCTGCTGCTTGCGTCTGTTACCTGGGTGGTTTATGGATTGGCGCAGAAGCGACTTCTGCGCGATGTGGCCGCTAACGACCTGCTGCTCCTGATCTATATCGCAGGTGCGATCTGCTTTCTGCCCGCTGCGTCCCCGGGCCAGGTCATGCAGTTGGAGACACCGGGGCTCGTCATGCTGGCATTCGCTTCACTCAATACCATCGTTGCCTACAGCAGTTTCGGTATTGCCATGACCCACTGGGAAGCCAGCAGGGTCAGCGCAGTGATCACGATCGGCCCGCTGCTTACCCTGTTGTTCGTTTTCCTGAGCAATCTCATCTATCCAGGCTTCATCCAGACCGAGCCCCTGGATTGGATGAACTGGATTGGAGCTGTTCTGGTGGTTGGCGGCTCCACCGTGGCGGCTGTTGGCAAACGGCTCTAGTCGCCTGCATGGTTGTCCTGCCTTGCCGCCGACCGGGAAACAAAAATAAGCGGGCCTATGCAATAAGCTTTCGGTCCCGCATTGGTGCATACTGTCCTGCAAGTGCTTATCGATCGGTCGGGCGCACGGCCATAAAAATATGCAACGCTATAGAATCATTCATCGCACCTACTACAACTTTACCAGCGCGGTTGCCCTTGGTCCCCACGGCCTGCGCCTGCGCCCGCGCGAAGGCCACGAACTGCGCATAGAATCATTCGATACAAAAATTTCGCCGGAAGCGGAGTTGTTCTGGCATCGGGACGTGGAGGGAAACTCGGTCGCCACAGCCACCTTCTCCGGCACGACGCGCCAGTTGGCTATTGAAAGCGAACTTGTCATCCAGCAGTACCTGGAAGACCCGCTGGATTTTCTGGTGGCGGATTACGCCGTTGCCTACCCTTTCAGCTACCAGCCGGACGACGAATTCCTGCTCGCGCCCTACATGACCCTGTCGGACAGCGATGCCGGGGCGGATGTGAAGCGCTGGATCGATGGGCTGTGGTCACGGGGGGAGGCCATTCAGACCTATAGCCTGTTACAGCGCCTTAACACCGCAATCTATGAGAGCATGACGTATACGGTGCGCGAAGAACCCGGGGTCCAGACTGCGAGTACCACTCTCGGTGCGCGCGCGGGCTCTTGCCGGGATTTTGCACAGTTGTTCATGGCAGCCGCGAGGCGGTTGGGTCTGGCCGCCCGCTTTGTCACCGGCTATTTGCACGACCCGCTGTCGCTGGTCGCCGGGGCGACCCACGCCTGGGCGGAGATCTACCTGCCAGGAGCGGGCTGGAAAGGATTTGATCCAACCATTGGCGCCATTGTGGGCGCAGATCATATCCCCGTCGCGGTGGCTCGATTACCGGTTTCGGTGCCGCCGGTCGCCGGCTCCTACCGCGGAAACGCCAGCTCCGAACTTGAAGTGGGCGTCTGGGTGAGCAGGTGCGCCTGATAGCGCTGTCGATTGTACCCTTGGCCCGACGAACGTAGACTGTATTTTCACTCTTGCTCAGGTACGATCCATGACACCAGAGGCCGTGTCCGAATCGCAGATTACCCGGCGCGCCCTGGCCGCCATAGAACGCGTGGGTAACAAGTTACCTGATCCGGCGGTATTGTTTATCGCGCTCCTGCTGCTGGTCTGGATACTGTCCTGGTTCTTTTCGCTTTTCAGTTATGACCTGATCGACCCTCGCACTGGCGAACAACTGCTTGTTAGCAACCAGTTATCCGCGAGCGCCATGACGCAGTTTATGTCGTCCATGGTGGCTACTTTCGCGCACTTTCATCCTATTGGTGTCGTGCTGGTCGCGATGCTGGGCATTGGAGTTGCCGAACATACCGGTTTTATCAACAGTGCGTTGCGGGCGATGCTGGGTGTAACCGCGCGCTGGTTGCTGACGCCCATGATCATACTTGTAGGGATTATCAGCCACACGGCGGCGGACGCCGGCTATGTGCTGGTAATTCCCCTGGGGGGAATCATTTTTCACGCGGCGGGTCGGCACCCGCTGGCCGGGATAGCGGCGGCTTTCGCCGGTGTTTCCGGCGGTTTCTCTGCGAATTTCATTCCATCCGCCATCGACCCGATGCTGCAGGGAATATCACAGTCCGCGGCCCAGATTATTGACCCGGCAGTAGTCCTCAATCCACTCAATAACTTTTTCTTCACCGCTGCCTCCTCCATTCTCATTATTGGACTTGGCTGGCTGATCACTGACCGCATAGTTGAGCCGCGCCTGGGCGCCAGCCCCGTGGATGCCGACATGGAGGCCCAGCCCGGGATGGAAGCCCTGCAGGAGAACGAGAGCAGGGCTCTGCGCCTGGCACTGTGGGTCATGGCTCTTGCTATCGGGTTGCTGGTCATGTCGGCCTGGTCCGCCGATTCCGCGTGGCGGGGGCCAGAGGGTTCGTTGACCGAACGCGGCGCCCCACTGATGGCGTCCATCGTCCCGCTGATTTTTGTCTTGTTCCTGTTGCCCGGCGTGGCCTATGGTGTCGCCGCGGGTACCGTGAAAAGTAGCCGCGACGTAATTGCGGGCATGACGGCGTCGATGAACAGCATGGCCTACTACCTGGTCATCATGTTTTTCATAGCGCAGTTTATCTATGCGTTCGCACAATCCAACCTGGGTGTATTGCTGGCGCTTGAGGGCGCTGCGTGGCTGAAATCCATGGGCTTGCCGGGACCGCTGATGATAGCGGGCATCGTGCTGTTGACGGGCATTCTCAACCTGTTTGTGGGCTCCGCATCGGCGAAGTGGGCACTGCTTGCGCCGATTTTCGTTCCCATGCTGATGGAGTTGGGTATTTCACCGGACCTTACCCAGGCCGCCTATCGGGTGGGCGACTCCACGACAAACATTATCACGCCCCTGATGCCCTATTTTCCGCTGGTAGTGGTGTACTGCCAGCGCTATATCGCCCAGACCGGCATCGGTACAGTCACCGCACTGATGCTGCCCTACTCGGTCAGCTTCATCATCGCCTGGACCCTGTTCCTGTTGTTGTACTGGTCGCTGGAAATCCCGCTGGGCTTGCAGTCCACTTACATCTGGGTGACAGGCTAACTGCGGGTGGCGCCCGGATTTACTCCAGCGCCTCGGTGACTACGTTTGATGTTTCCAGCTCCCCGAGCAGTTTGAGCCAGGTGCTGATGTCCGAGTCATCGGCATTGAACAGGGTCAGGCCGGCATCCCAGGCAGGCTCATTGCCGGTACCGGGCAGCGGGTTGCACCATCTTACCTCAGCGACCAGGTACAGGGTGCCGCCCTCGGCGGGCAGTTGTACCGCGACCTGGAGGATGGCATCCACCGGTATCGGCTGGTCCAGGTTGATCCGCAGCCCCACCCCGGAGATATCCACGGTCTTGCCGCGCAGGATCCTGGCTGCGTCGTTACTGCCGAACTCCGGTGACACCAGTTCGATAAATACACTGTTTTCAACCGGGAATCTCAGGCCCTGCCTAATCTGTTCCGGCATCGGTTGATCTCCTTGCACCTGTATCGCCCTGCTGCCTGCGCCGGCACATCAGCTGTTTGCCTGTGTCTGGATCCGGGCGACCTCGTCCCTGAACCCGGACCGGGCCTCGAGGATGTCCACCACACCGCGCGTGATGCGTATTAATAACTCCCTGCCGCCCAGCTGTTGTATTTTTTTGCCCTCACAATCCACGAAAATGTAGTGGTCGCGTTCCCTGTCGTAGACAGCGAGTCGCGCCAGGGTCGCCTCGTCGCCGTCCCGAAAACCAAGCCAGGTACCCATGGGCAGATTCAGGTTCATAGCGTCGGTTTGTCCCGCCTCCCGGGCCTGCCCGGTCCCGGCACGTGTGCGTTCAAGGTCCGCCTGTTCCCGGTATCGCCGGGAGATTTCCACCCATTGCTCCTGTAGTTGCAATGCCTGCGCCTTCTCCTTTATCAGTTGCTGGCGCTCTTTCTGCAGCCGTGCGCGCCGCGCTTGCTCGGCCTGCTCCTGTTCCCGCCTGAGTCGCTCGGCCTCCTCTTCCTCGCGCCGTTGTTTCTCAAGCTGTTCCTGTTCCTGCCGCAGGCGCTCCTGTTCCATGCGTTCCTGCTCGGCTCGTTCCCGCGCACGCCGGGCCTGTTCCAGTTCAGCCTGCCTGCGTTGCTCTTCCCTTATCCGGGCTTTCTCCGCGGCGACCCCGGTCAGTTCGTCCAGGTCATCCTCGGTTTCGAGGCCCGCGCTGCGGGCCAGACTTCTGCTGAAGCACTCATCGCCATCGAGCAGGGTCACCGTACGATTAGCCATCAGCCTGGCGAACTCCGCGAAGCTGTGCTGCAAAACCTTGATACCGGCCTGGTTGGCAAACAGCAATTGCTGGTCTTCCTCCATGCGCATCACGAGGAAAGCTCGCAATGCCGGACTGTTGGTGGTATCCATGATGATCCACTGACCCTCGTGAATCTGGTCCAGGGAGTGATTCCTGGGGCGCTTTCCAGCTTCGCTACCGGGCAGTGCGAGCGGGGCGATTCTTTGCAGTTCCAGTGACTGTTGGCGCAGTATCCTCGCGTGGAGATGTTCGACAAGTTCCAGGACCTCGTCGACCGCGCCGCCATCGTGCTGCAGGCTGAGCAGCCAGCGCCTCAGCTCTTCCGGCAGCCGGGAAACCTGTTCGAAAATTTGCTGTCGGCGAGCATTGCCCTCATCGTCGACCGGGTCCTGAAGTGAAGCCAGCAGATCGGAGGTGGTACGGGACATGCTTTCCCATTCAGCGGAATTCTCGCCAAATTTCAGCAGAACCAGCTGTGCGCTGTCGTACCAGGGACCTTTTAGAACACGGCCTATGCTCTCCGGAGCAGGAAAAGCATCCAGTGCGGCATTAATCATCAGGGCGGCCTGGCGCTTGCTTTGAGCGACCCGGATGCGACCCTGCTCGGCCTCGATCAGGCGCTGTGTCATCCTGCTCGTACGCTCACGGGCCCTGGCGATATTGGCCGCCATCTCTGTGTTGATGGCTGCCAGCTTTTGCCCACGGGTACCAAAGCCGGCCAGGGCGGCATCAACCGCCTTGCGGACCTGTTCCTGGTGAGTCTCCCCGAGCCGGCCCAGGCGCGGCTGCCAGCCGATAGCGTTTTGCTGGATAGTATCCAGCAACTTGTGCAGGGGGTGCGCTCCCGGGGTGAGAAAGCCGGGGTCGGTAACAGCGCTGATCGCGAGCAGTGGCTTGAGCCTGCGCATTTCGCCTGCCAGTGGCTCTTCGATACAGAGGTGATTTTCCCAGTCCTTGAGCGCAGCTCCCAGCCAGCTCAGAATTGCGCCTTGCTCCCTGCCCGGGAGTGCGGGGTCGCCAATCGCCTCGGTCTGGGCAAGTATCCCCTCCAGCGGGCTGTACTTGTCGTAATCAACCTTGCGCAGGTAGCCGAGCAGTTCATCCGCTTGCATGAACAATTCTGCGGCACCGAACGAAGCGGTACCCGCATAGCGCGCCATCACCCGCTTTTGCAGTGAACAGGGAAGTGGAAAATGTTCGGCTTTCAGTTTCAGCGGTTCAATTTCCAGATAGTCAGTTCCGGTGGCGGCCGGCAACTCCGGGACATTTTCTTTCAGGCGGACTGCTTGCCACCTGCAGCCTCGTAAATCAAGGCTGTCGCAGGCAGGGCAGCCTCAATCCTGACCACTTGATTTTCCGCGGTAGCTGCAAGTTTTGCAGGGGAGCCATGGGAGTTTTGGAAGCTCTTTGGGAAACGGGCCGGGATATACTCCAACGGCACTAGGTTATTGCATTCAGCACTGGAATGGCAAGCGCCCACGAACCTTCCCGCACGGCGCTAGCCGGGGCGATATTCGAGAATGTCTCCGGGCTGGCAGTCGAGGTAAGCGCAGATAGCGGCCAGTGTCTCGAATCTGACCCCCTTGACCTTGCCCCGTTTCAAAAGAGAGAGATTGGCCTCGGTGATATTGATTGCGCGCGCAAGCTCCCGGGAGCTCATTTTCCTCTGGGCCATCACCACATCAAGGTTGACGATTATCGACATTATACGAAACCCTTGTTTTCTTCGTTGATACGCTGGGCCTCTCTCAGAATATGCACGATCAACAATAGGACGGTGAGTTCGGCTACCGTGCCCGCGTCGATGACGATACTGGCATCGATGGGGCCGTCCGATTGCGCGAGCGACGCCGATATGAGTGGCAGCAACAGCTGGTAGGCGAAGCTGGCAACCTTGAGCCACACCAGCCAGAGATAGCAGGTCATGGAGGCATCCGAGAAGAAGCAGCCAGCCGCATAGGCGCCGAACAGGCGCTGCAACCAGTAGATTCCGAGAATAAAAAATACTCCCACCGGCACCAGCAGGGCAGCCGCGGCGGAGCCACTGATAGCGCCGCTTTGCACGAGGACTGCGAGCTGTTCATCGCCAACGCTGAGCCAATTCTGCCCCGATGCGAACAGCGCCACGCCGACGCCGCTGACTATGAGCGCACCGAAGGCGATTACCAGGTAGCGCAGCACCCGGCTGGTTGTCTTTACTCGTTCCAATGCTTGCATTTCAGCGGTTCTCCCCGGGTGAACAAGAGCTGGCTCGCATTGTCACACATTTCCATATTAAAACAAATAATTATTGTAATACGATAAAAAAATATTGTAATGTGGTGTCCAGGGTTTAGGTAAAGCCATTACTGGAGGAGGCAACAGATGATCGCAGCAGTTACCCGCCTTGCCGCCGGTCGAGCCCGCGATCGCCGGTCGGGGGGAAAAGCGTGGCCTGCAGTGCGCTGGAAAGGTATAGCCCTCCTGGTGCTGGGACTTTCGTGCGGGGGTTGTCAGGTGATGGATATGATTCGCTTCAGTTATGACAACGCCAAGGCCACGCACAACTGGGCTGGCGTAGACCACGAGACCTCCGTCCCGTTTACCCTGATCGATAACCATATAATCCTGCCGGTGCGGATAAACGGCAGTGAACCGATGAATTTTGTGCTGGACAGTGGCGCCGGTGCCTCTGTCATCATGGATAGTCGGCGTACCAGGTCGCTTGGCTTGCAGGCAAGCAGTCAGATAGGGGTCTCGGGTGTGGGTGCCGGCCCCGACCCGGTCGCGAATATAGTCCGCAATGCAACACTCGCGGTGGGATCACTACGGCTGGAGGGTCTGTCGGTAGTTCACCTGCCCATCGACTCGGTTCCGTTCTTTTTCGAGTTGGACGATGTTTACTTCGATGGGGTCATAGGCGCCCCGTTTTTCGAGCGTTTTAGCATAGCTATTGACTACGATGCACGGCTCGTCACGTTCTCCGACCCGCCCGCAACCGCAGCAGTTCACGGCCGTGGCGACGAGTGGACCTCCATACCCCTGCAAATTGAAGACGGTGTGCCCTATGTCAGGGCGCAGGTGACCAATGCGCAGGGTGTGGAGGTGACGGTAAAATTGCTGGCGGATACCGGGGCCCGGGAGGCGCTGTCCCTCACGCCGGACACCCATGCGGGCTTGCGGGCACCCACAAAGTACTTCGAGACTGTGAGCAAGGGCCTGTCCGGCGACATAGTCAGCCACGTGACCATGTTGGGGTCGTTCGCGGTGGGGCCGTACCGGACAGGCGAGCTGCCAGTGAGTTTTGCCCTGGCAGGTGGCGAGACCGAAAATAACAGCAACGGCATCCTCGGTAATGCGCTGCTGAGCAGATTCAATCTGGTATTCGATTACAGAAACGAACAGCTATTACTCACCCCGAATCGGCGTTTCGCGGAACCGCTGCTTGCCGACAGGAGTGGCCTGTTGATCAGGCCCCATCGCCGTGGCGCCATTGTGCGGGATATCGCACCGGATTCTGCCGCAGCCTACAGCAGCATTAAAGTCGGGGATATTATTACGTCATTTGACGCGTTTCCCGTTCAGGAGCAATCGGTCGGTGACCTGAAACACGCGCTGGCGTCCGGCGTTGAATCCGTAGAGCTTTGCTGGTGGACAGGGGTAGATTCCATGTGCGAGACATTGGTTCTGGCGAGCCGATTCAGGTCGCATGCCCAATGTATGACACCAGCCTGCTCATGAAAGGCACTATTGTGAGGATAATCTGTCTATACTGTCGCGTTCTGCGAATCAACTTACTGTCTGGGGAATCTCATGAAAGGAAATATCTTTACTTTGGCTTTGACCGTGCTGTTTACCGCACTGCCGGGCCCACAGTTGCTGGCTGCTGAGTATGATGCCGTCAAATCCAAACTGGAAAACGCCATGGCGTCGGATGTCCGAACCAGCGCCGATATCGAGCGCGACGGCAATCGTAAGCCGGTTGAAACGCTGGAATTTTTTGGCCTTCGCGATGATATGAAAATCGTGGAGCTGTTTCCCGGGGGCGGCTGGTATACGGCGCTACTGGCGCCGGTCATGGCTGACAACGGGGAATTCTACGTGGCGTTTGGCACCTCGCGTGTGCAGGAAACGCTCATGGGCAAGCCGGGTTACGAGAAAATCCAGATTCTTGGCGCTGACGCTAAAATGAGCCGCGCGGAAGGCGCCCGTTATTACACCGCGAGCAACACCGACCTGGACGTCGAAGATGTCGATATGGTTCTCACGTTTCGCAACTATCACAACTTCGACGAGGCCTCCCGCATCGCGCTGAACCAGTCTGTCTTCAAGGCGCTGAAGCCGGGCGGTATTTACGCGGTGGTCGATCATACCCGTCGTCATATGCAGGGGGACAATGACGAGAACCGCCGTCGTCTGGACCCTGTGCAAGCCATCAAGGAAATCCAGGCTGCCGGGTTCGAATTTGTCGACTACTCAGACCTGCACTACCGGCCGGATGATGAGCTGCTTTACGAGGTGGGTCGAAAAACTGTTACCGGCAACACGGATCGCTGGACGCTCAAATTCCGCAAGCCCCTATAGACGGGGCGCCTCAGGGCTCGTGGGTGTAACCTGCAAGCCGATGCCGGTACTGTGCATGGCCCCGGGCCGCTGCGCCGGGGTCACCACGCCCAGCAGCAGATGGATGCGGTGAGGGTGCGCGTCCGTGTGTGCATACCGGTATACTCGTTTCAGTCTATCCCTTCGCGGCGAGCGCGGTAACGTTTGACGGCTCCTGCTCTTCTTCGCTGCCAATCTGCAGCAGCAGGTCCGGATTTCCCTTGCAGGCGGCTATCAGCGTGTTTTTGTTCCTGGACAATAACAGGCCAATGTTCTCCGCATCCTGCTCGCTTAATCCTTCAATCTGTTTGCTGAGGAACAGGCCAAAATTCTCCGCCAGTTCCAGCATCTTGTCATGGGCGTCGGCATCTTTTTTATTGTCAAACATAGTGTCATCCCGATCACATTTCCACATTGCTACTACGGCCACATGTCACCTCGTGTATGGGTTATTGGATTCGCCTAATACTGTATATATGTACAGTTAATATGGCAAGTGGTTTTAGGTATTAAAGCGCCGGACACTGTGGCCTGCCCGGCGGGAAGGGCTCTAGCTCGCGGTAAACTGTTGCTCGAGATACCCGATGATATCGTTGGATTCATATATCCAGCTTTCGCCGTGCGGGCCGCCCTCAATTTTCAGGCAGGGGACCTTGAGTTTCCCGCCACCCGCCAGCAATTCAGTTTTGGCCTGTTCTGAGCGCTTGACGTCCCGCGTCTCGATATTGAGCGAGTTGCGCTTGATCGCCCGGCGCACCTTCACGCAAAACGGGCAGGCCTCGTACTGGTAAAGCGTCAGGCCGAGAGTCCGGGCGTCGATGCTGGCCTGCAGCGCCGGCTCACGTGTGATGCCGGAGGGAGAAAACACCCAATTCAGTAGCAAAATCAGTTTGCCGAGGATAAAGCGGATAACTTGCATGGTAGTTTCCAGTAATGGCTGTCTTGCAGGGAGTTTGCGCGGGGCGAGAAGATACGCCGATATCAGGTTTCAAACAACTGACTTTCCACGTCCCTGAAGGCCTTGAACTCCAGGGGATTACCGCTGGGGTCGAGAAAGAACATTGTGGCTTGCTCGCCAGGCTGTCCCTCAAACCGGATATGCGGCTCGATTACAAAATTTACAGCGTTGCGTTCCAGCTTCCTGGAGAGGGCTTTCCACTGATCCATTTCCAGGACAACACCAAAATGCGGTACCGGCACGCTGTGTCCGTCCACGGGATTGTTCGAAGAATCAAGGCGTTTGGCCGGGTAAGTGTGTGACTGGTGGCACACCAGTTGATGGCCGAAGAAATTGAAATCGACCCATGAACTGGCGCTGCGTCCCTCGGGGCAGCCCAGGATGACACCGTAGAATGCCCTGGCCTCAGCGATGTCCCGAACCTCAATTGCCAGGTGGAAGGGGGGTAATGCTTGGGGCATGGGAACATGGTCTCCAGAGCGTTTGTGAAATTATAGACAAGCCGGCAGGTGTCAGATAGTGGCGCGCACCCGAGCGCATCATTCCCCGGCTGGTCCGCCACCAGTCAGCACGGTTTCCAGTATACCCGGGTGGGCCAACTCGTCCGGTCCCAGCAGCGTCCGGAGATACCGCGAAAGTAGTGACTGGTCGTCAGCCAATTCGCTGAACCCCTTTGCGGAGTATTCCGGCGGAGTCCAGCTGTGATGCAGTGCTATCAGGCCTCCGCCATGACTGGATACAGTATCGACCGGCAGTCGTTCATCGAACCAGAAAGAAATGTAGCGTTCCCTGGCGGTCAGTTTGTCAGCGCGTCGGTATGCGCGTTCCGCAATGTATCCGCTTCTGCGTGGATCGATCTGCGCGATATACGTCTGCCTCCTCGATTTCAATAGACGGATTCGCTGCAGCTTTCTCAGTATCCCGATGACTTTCGTTACCGGCTCTCCGGGTTGCGCGCGCTTCCCTGTCGCCAACTCGTTGCGAAGCAGTTCGAAAGTGTAATTCCCCAGCTCCGTGTAGTTCAGGCCGGTCGCCGCCATAAGGGCTTCTCGCGGCAGGGACAGGGTCTCCTGCAACAATTCCAGCCAGCGCTGTGCGACCGGCGAATGCTGCCGAGCTCCAACGGCCGACAAATGAAAGCCGTACAGGGCTATTTCGCAGTCTGCCAGCGCTTCCCGAATCGCCACGAATGGAGCGGAGGAAATGGTGTCGATATCCATGAATATGCCACCGTAATGCGCAAGCATTGCCACTTCGATGGCATCCTTTTGCTGGGGAACCGGGTATTGCCGAAGCGCATGGAGGTCCAGAACGCCATCGGGGAGCCACTTGTGCAGATTGTCCTGGGTAATCAGGCAGACTTTCCCAAAGCCGCCGTGGGCCTGCCAGGTTGCCACGCACAGCTGCAGGTATGCAGGGATGTTTGCAGGCTTATCCCAATAAGCATATATCTTCAATTGTCGATTCCACGCGGCGACTTGTTATCAGGGTTGCATGATAGCGCGTCACTCCAGGTTTTCTAACGCCGGTTGCGGGTGACCAGAAGCTCAACCCGCATTAGGCAATCACCCCTCTAACCCGCATTGGCGACGCGTTGTACAATGTGCCGATGCCGCGGAGGCGCAGCGTACATGACATTCACAAAACAGATACTGCTGGGGCTGTTCCTCGGTATTGCTACGGGCGTTTTCCTGGGCGAATACGCCAGTCCTTTCAGCGTGGCCGGCGATATTTATATAGCCCTGCTGCAGATGACGGTATTGCCGTATATCATTGTGTCCCTGATCGCCAATCTCGGCCGCATATCCTGGGCCGAGAGTCGCGGCCTGCTGTTATCCGCCTGCTGGGTCCTGCTGTTGCTGTTGCTGCTTGGTATGGTGATGCTGCTGGTGATCCCCTCGGCATTTCCCGATTGGCAGAGCGCATCGTTTTTCAGCTCTGCCCTCATCCAGCCCGAGAAAGCGTTCGACCCTGTAGCGCTCTACATCCCCGCCAATCCATTCTGGTCCATGGCGAACAACGTGGTACCCGCGGTGGTGTTGTTCTGCATATTGCTCGGGGTGGGAATAAGCGGCGCCAGCGGTAGCGGAGGATTCATCCAGGGACTGGATGTGGTTGAGGTCGGGCTGAACCATGTTAACAAGCTGGTGATCAAGCTCACACCCATCGGCATCCTGGCTATCGCGGCTGGTACTGCGGGCACGATTTCACTGGATGAATTGAGCCGCCTGCAGGCCTACCTGATCACCTACACGGTGATGGCGCTCGTCCTGAGTTTTATCGTATTGCCGTTGCTGGTCAGCGCCGTTACACCCTTCAGTTACCGCGACCTGGTGCTAATCCCCAAAGATACCCTGATCATGATTTGCGCCGCAGCCAAGATCATCGTACTGATGCCCCAGCTGGTAGAGAATGTGAAGGAACTTTTTCGGCGCTACGATCTGTTCGATGAGAAGGTCGAATCCGGTGCCGAGGTCCTGCTGCCGCTCGCTTACCCATTTCCCAACCTGGGTACTTACACAATACTGATTTTCGTGCCTTTCGGGGCCTGGTATATGGGCGGGTCCCTGGATGTTACCGACCAGTTGGTGTTCCAGGGCGCCGCAATCTTCAGCAGTTTCGTGGCGCCCATCGTGGGAATCCCGTTCCTGTTGGATCTCATGGAGATTCCCGCGGATGTAATGGAGTTATTCATGATGTCCACGGTCTATACCGACCGGATTCGGGTGGTGTTGGGCGCCGTCCACCTGTTGTCGCTCGCCGTGGTGGTGCTTGCGATTCGCCGTGGCGTTTTCGCCTGGAACCTGCCGGGGCTGATCAAAGCCTTGTCGATTTCCGTCGCTGCCATAGTGATCGCGCTGCTGTCGGTTCGAGCCTATCTGGCGACTACCACGGAAGAGTCATTTTCCGGCGGCGACGCCCTTGTGGAAATGCGCTGGATGGACCGCACCGTACCGGTCAAGTCCTGGCGGGACAGTTTGCCTCCGCTGGATTCAGTGGAGCCGGGCAAATCCCGCCTGGATATCATCCTGCAACGGGGCAGCTTGCGCGTAGGTTACCTGGCTGATGCGCTCCCCTTCGCGTTCGCCAATGCCAGGGGTGAAATCGTCGGGTTTGATATTGAAATGGCCCACAGGCTGGCGGCCGATCTCGGTGTCAGCCTTGAACTGGTCAGGGTTGTCGAGGCTGATATCGCCCCACTTCTGGCCACCGCGCAGCTGGACATCGCGATGTCCGGCCTGGCGGTGACGACACAGCGCGCCATGAAATGGGATTTCAGCTCCTCGCCAATGGATCTCACACTGGCGTTTCTGGTTCCGGACCACCAGCGCAAACAGTTCTCGAGAATGAGCTCATTGCGCCAGGTTCCCGGCCTGAAGCTCGGCGTTGTGCAGAGAGACACCGGGCTGCGCCACCTGATAGCAAATGAACTTCCAAATGCTATCATGGTCAATGTGGATTCTCCGCGGTCTTACCTGCGCGGCCAAATGCCGGAACTGGATGGGATACTGTATTCTGCTGAAGGCGGCTCGGCGTGGACGCTGCTCTACCCGGCCTATGCGGTAGTTGTGCCCAAGCCGGGCAGGATCAGTCTGCCCATGGCCTATGCGATGCCAAAGGGAGAGTCCGATTGGGTTCGCCTGGTCTCTGACTGGGTTCTGATCCAACAGAAGACGGGCGAGGTCTCGAATCTGTTTGATCACTGGATACAGGGCGGGGGGGCGCAGGACACCACGCCTCGCTGGTCGGTTATCCGCAACGTGCTGCATTGGGTGAAATGAGGCGAGAGCCGGTGGTTCCAGCAAAAGTGTGCTGTTAAACTGGCGCCGGTCTTCGCGCTTATTAAGTGCTATTCGCCTATAGATAAGAAGGCGGTTACACGACCACGGTCGTGAGGGGAAATGAGGCGGTCACTATCCCGGCCGGGTAGATGGTGCCCGCGGTGCTGTCGCCGATGGCCATGCTGCTGTCGCAGTGAGCCATGTGACGGATGTCGCGCCTCATATAATCTGGTCCAACGGGAATTTTTGGTAATTTCATGCGACACGGGAAGCCCGCGCGGGCTGCGCAAGGGGATAGGATTGCGCGCTGCGCCAGCAATGGTAGAAACAGAGGCTCATACCCCGGGCTGCTATCGACGTGGCTGCTGTCCGCGGTATTGGTTTGCCTGCTGGCGAGCACCCATGTCAGGGCGGATGAGGCGGCCCTGATCCGGCAGCTCGCCCCGGAAATAAGCCCCAAGGCCGTTTCCGAAGCCGTGTCGGCGATGAAATGCGCCCAGAAGAACGGCGTGGGAACAACGGCCAGTCGTCTGGCCATTATCGATTACACCATTCCCTCCCGTGAACCCCGCCTTTGGGTGATGGACCTGAAGGAAAAGCAGCTCCTGTTCACGGAACATGTCGCCCATGGCCAGGGCTCGGGTGGAGATGTGCCGGATACGTTCTCCGACCGCAACGGCAGCCATCAGACCAGCCTGGGCCTGTTTCTTACCGATGCGACATACCAGGGCGGCAATGGCTATTCGCTGAGATTGCATGGCCTGAGCAAGGGCCTCAATGAATCGGCCATGCAGCGACTGATCGTTATGCATGGAGCCGGGTATGTGAATCCGGATGCGGCCGCCTCGATGGGCCGCCTCGGGCGCTCCTGGGGGTGCCCGGCGGTGCGAACCGAAGTGGCAAGGCCCATGATCGATACACTCAAACTCGGGCAGTTTATTTACGCATATGGGCCCGGCACAGCTGACCTGTCGACGTGCAAAACCGAGAATCTTGCCCTGGCGGGCGTTACCTCCTATGCAGGGCGATCAAGCGGATATTGATTGCCATCCTGCCGTGCAAATAGCGTCGAAAAACCCCCGGCGCCAAGGATGAAACTATACCTCGGGATTTGAGCTGATAACCGCCATTTCCTTGCCGGTGGTGTGCTCCATGATCGCCGCATCTGTCACTATCAGGGTTGTCCCCGTGTCCACGAGGGGGGTGACCAGCGCGACAAAGTCATGTGGCACCTGGAGATCTTTTACGACCTCCGGGTCTGGCGAGGTATTGGCGTCATCCATGTGCCCCACCACCCCCACGCCAATCCACTTTGGCTTGTTGGCGACAGGCTCTCGGGCGACGAAAACATGTGTTCCAACCGGTTTATCGGGGTTGATGAACTGCACTTTTACCCGGCCGATCTCGACACCGTTGCGAAGCACTACCATGCGCCCGTCATAGCGGCTCACCACCATTGCCAGCGGGCCGCTGTCAGATTTTTCGGGCTCCCAGCGGAAAGGTTCGTCCGCAAACAGGCGCCGGTTCGCGGCCAACTGCCCCTTGTCGGTGATCGGCGACAGGAATGCCGGGTGATCTACAAACTGTGGCTGTGTGGCGCTGTTGGCTACTACAACCGTCATACCTACCGGAGCTGCCTCGAACAGCAGGCGCGCAAACTCCGATGGCAGGTGCACGCAACCGTGCGACTCGGGGTACCCTGGAATGCCGCCGGCATGCAATGCCACGCCGTCATTGGTAAAGCGTTCTGTGTAGGGCATGGCGGCGTTATGGTAAATGCTGGAATGGTGGTTCTTGTCCTTGAAGGTTGTAGCGAAAACCCCGGTCGGCGTCTCGTGGCCGGGTTTGCCGGTACTGACGGTGGACTTGCCTATCAGGATACCGTTGCGGTAAGTGTAGGCTCGTTGTTCGTCGAGGCTGACCAGCACGGCAATGGGTCCGCCCGGGGCGATCTCGGGAGCCCAGGTGAACTCGCCGTTCCGCAGTGATTCCGATGGGGTATCGAAGGGAACAGGCGCTTTTGCACCCCAGAACGGCGTCGCCAGGGCAAGTCCGGCGGTTGCAAGTAGGCATGCGGCAAACAGGGTATTGAAAATCTTCATATCCGAACTGAATTCCTTTGTATTCCGGGGCTTCCATGGCCATTGAGCGATGGTTCTCAGGGTGCTAATGGTCTGATACTTTGAGCCTGAAAACCACTGCCTGGCGGCAATAAACCCGCCTGCGCGTACCTGACGCCTTGACTGCGGTGTCATACGGGGAACCTGGTTCGGCATTGTGGTCTAAACTGCTTATGAAACGTCGACTCCGGAGGGTTTGACCCATGATAGTACCCAAGCGCATTCCTGCCGCGGTGGTCGTGTTCCTGGCGGCGCTGAGTGCTCCTCTTGTCGCCGCGGAGCCCGCCGCCGATACTCAAGCAGGGGGTGAAAAGAGCGAGCTCTGTCTCAACCTGATCCGTATTGACAGCTCGAAGATACTGGACTCAAAACACATGCTGTTCATCATGACTGACAAGACCATGTACCTGAACACATTTCCCCTGGAATGCCCCGGCCTGAAGCCCGGCGACGCCTACAAGTTCCGCACTCCCCTGAATCAGCTCTGCAACCAGGACCTGGTCACCAAAATGACTTACGGAGGTCAGGGTTTTATTCCAGGGGTGTCTTGCGGTCTCGGCAAATTCGTGGAGATAAGCCAGGAGCAGGTCGACGCGTTGCAGCAGAAAATCAAGGCAAAGTAAGTCGCTACAGCAAAGCTGCAAATTGTGCCGGCTGGAACAGGGTCTCGGACATTACCCGGCAGGCGGCGCATTGACCGGGCGGGCCTGGGTGAGGCACAGCAGTGCAAAGACAATCAGGCCGCAGAAGATAGCAAATGGTATTTCATAACTTCCCGCCGCATCGTATATAAGTCCTGTCAACCAGATACCGAGTCCCCCTCCGGTGGCGTCCAGAATGGTGATGGTACCCAGTATCTTACCGGCGTCGCGGATACCGAAAGTGTTCATGACCGACAGTTGTAACAGGGTATAGGCGCCGCCCCAGCCCAGCCCAAAAGCGGTAACGGCCAACCAGACCTGGGCAGGGTCCATTCGCGCCAGCAATACGGCCCCCGCCAGCATTACCAGGAGATTGGCATACAGCACCTTCTTGCTATCAAGCAGGTCACTCACAATACCAAAAACGAACTTGCCTGCCAGGGCGCTGAGAAAGAACAGGCTGATGGCATTGGTCGCCACCTGGGCGTCAAAACCCGCATCGCGCATGTACTTGTAGACGTGGGACTGCACTCCCAAAACAGTGTAGAAGGTCGCCATGGCGAACAGCGCAAAGGCCCAAAAAGTACGCGTACGCAACGCGTCGGCAAAAGCCACGCCTCCCGACGCCATGCGTGCCGAGCCGCTGTTCGAGCTCTCGCCCAACGCGCTCAGCCCCCTCCCGGAAGGGTGGTCGCGCACCCAGAATAAAGTGATGAAAAACAGCGCGGCAGGAATCAGTGCTGCCACGGAAAACGCCGTGCGCCAGCCTACCGCCTGAATCATCGCGGTCCCATATTGCGGGAACAAGGCGCCGCCCAGGCTGGTGCCCACGAGGGCGATGCCGATAGCGGTACCGCGAAAACGCAGGAACCAGGAGGACACGAGTATTACCACGGCGTTCAGGCCGCAAGTTACCAGTACCAGGGCGAAGGCGGCATGGATTGCGTACATCTGGAACAGCGTGTCCAGGCGGCTGTAGCAAAGGTAGCCAAGGCCAAGTGTCAGCCAACCCACCAGCATGCAGCGGCGCACGCCGTAACGGTCTATCAGCACGCCGGCGAATGGCGCAGACAGGCCGGTAAGTGTAAGGGTTATCATGTCCCGTAACTTGATATCCCCCATCGACCAGGAGAACGCATCGATAAACTCCAGGTCGTAGACCGACAGGCCCGACAGGGTCATGCCATTGCTGACCATCAGGGCGAGACTGGCAAAGAGGGCCAACATCCAGTGGCTGGAGTTTTTCATAAGGGAAGTCGCATCGACGGAATCGGATATCACGGTGCAAAAGCACTATCGTACTTCTGCGCCGTTGAACAATTAAGCTCTATTGCCATAACTATATAGCATGAAGATCGCGGCAGATACCCTGGCAATAGCCGGATGCATCGGCAACCAATAATTGCACCGGCCAATGATTCCCGCCTGATGAATTCGACCATTCCCGCACCCGCCCGTGAGATCATCACGTACAATCAGGAACCGGGACCACAGCTCACAGGAAGAACATGACATGGATATATGGGTAGATGCCGATGCCTGCCCGGGGGCGATCAAGGACATCCTGTTTCGCGCCGCCCAGCGCACCGGGCTGCAACTCACCCTGGTGGCGAATCACGCGCTGCCGGTGCCGCCGCATGCCAATATACGCATGTTGCAAGTGAGTTCAGGGTTTGACGTGGCCGATGATGAAATCGTCAGGCTGGCCAGTCCCGGCGACCTGGTGATTACCAGCGATATTCCACTGGCGGCCGAGGTGATAGAAAAGGGCGCTCATGTGCTCAGCGCCCGTGGCGAGCGGCTTACCGCGGACAACATTAAGCCACGCCTGAATATGCGCGATTTCCTGGAGACCATGCGTTCCAGCGGTATGCAGTCAGGCGGCCCACCGCCTTTCAGTAACCAGGACAAGCAGCAGTTTGCGAACCAGCTGGACAGGTTGCTGGCCGCGGCAAGGCGCTAGCGGCCGTGTCCTATTCTTCTTGCGCCTCACCGTTGTGCTGTTCAAACCAGGTCAGTATCGCGGACACCTTGGCAAGCAGTTGGCTTGGGCGTTTGGCGATACTGTGGGATGCGCCGGGTAAGCGAACCAGTGCGGCATCGACCCCGCGCAGCTTTAATGCAGCGTAAAACTGCTCCGACTCCCACATGGGCGTGCGCCAGTCCGATTCACCGGTAAGCAGCATGGTGGGTGTTGTTACATTGCCCACCAGGGAGAGCGGCGACCGTTTCCAGTACCCCATGGGATCTTCCCAGGGCATTGCGGGAAACCAGTAGCGGGTAAAGTAGGCGGGGTTATCGGAAGTCAGGGCGAAGCTGGCCCAGTTTATCACCGGCTTTGCTACCACCGCCGCGCGAAAGCGATCGGTTTTGCCGACTATCCAGGCGGTCAGAACGCCGCCGCCGCTGCCGCCGGTCACGTACAACTGGTCAGTGTCGATGTAACCCCTGGCGAGGACCGAATCGACGGTGTCCATCAGGTCGTCGTAATCCTCGCTCGGATAATTATGATGAATCAGGTTGGCGAACTCGCCACCGTAGCTGGTACTGCCGCGGGGGTTGGCGTAAACCACCACATAACCGGCGGCAGCGAATAGCTGGATTTCAGCGGCGAAATGAGGGCCGTAGGCCGTGTGTGGGCCACCGTGAATTTCGAGCAGCAACGGATATTTCTTTGCCGGGTCAAAGCCTGGCGGGTATGCCACCCATGCCTGAATATCGCGCTGGTCGTGACTGGATTTCAGTCGAATTTCCTCGACCCTGGCCAGGGCGCGATGGGGCAGCAGGTTCTTATTGAGGTCGGTGAGTCGATGACTCTGGGCACTGCCTCGTCCCGCTGCAATGTCGGCGGGACTGTCGGCGCTGCCAATGGTAAAAGCGTAGGTGTTTTTGCCGCCCACGTCGAAGCTGGCCCCGGTATAAGGGCGACTGACTGACAGCCCGCCCAGGGCGTCGCTCACCGGGGTAAGCTTGCCGTCGAGGCTGACATGGGCCAGTTTGGTCAGGCCCTGGTCGTCATATTGCAGGTAAAGCCCCCGGCTGTCGGCAGCCCATTGCGCGCTATCGATGCTGCGGTCGAGTTCGGCGAGCAATTCGCGGCGCTCGCTGCCATCGCTGTTGGCGACGTACACCAGGTTGGACTGGTAGCCAAGATACTTATCGTCATAGCCGGTCCAGGCCAACAACTTGCCGTTGGGGGACAGTGTTACCCCGTTGTCGGGCCCGGCGCGCTCGGTGATAACCTGCTTTTCGCCGCTTGCGAGGTCCACAAGGTAGATGTCGGTATTGTTGGGATTGGTTTCCCAGTCCGGGTTGCAGTTAGCGGTGATGTAGAGGCCTTTGCCGTCATCCGTCCAGGCGATCGCCCCCGAGTGATCGCAGTTTCCCGAGCTTATCTGTCGCGGCGCGCCACCACTGGCCGGAATCACGAATACCTGGGTAAATCCGTCGGTCAGGCTGGGTTTTCCATCCTCGCGAAAGCGGGTGCGCTGTTCAACAATGGCAGGTTCCGCCCACTCGGCACCTTTGGGCTTGGCCGGCAACTGTCCCATGGTCACTGGTGTATTGGGCACCAGCTGCGTGAAAGCCAGCCACTGTCCGTCGCGCGACCAGCGCAACATGCCGGGTTTCTGTTCCAGCCGGGTCAGCTGCAGGGTTTCCCCACTATCCAGCCAATGGACAAATATCTGTCCGCCCTTGTCATCCCTGGACAGGTAGGCCAGGCGTGTGCCGTCAGGTGATATCCGGGCGCCACTGTCGTTGACTGCACCGGTGGTCACCGGGCGGGCATTGCTGCCATCGAGGTCGACGCGCCACAGATTGGAGCGTCGCTGGTCTTCCATGATGTCCATAAAATTGTGTGTGTAGACCACGAAGGAACCGTCGGGACTGACCTGTGGTTCGCTGGCATATTGCAGGCGGAAGACATCCTCCGCGGAAAAGGGCGGCAGGCTGGCCAGGGCACTGGCACCGTAAAACAGGCAGGCTGTGAGCAAGAGTCGCATAGTCTCTCTCCGTGTGACGGGCAATCGGGGTTTGCGCCAGCTTAAGCGCCCCGGCCACATTTCTCCAGCGCTTCAGTTATCCCATGTCGATCAATACCAACTATCCGGCCCGCGCGCTCGCCGAGCGAGTCCTATTGCTGCCCGTCCAGCCTCGCCCGATACAGCGATGCATCGATGGCGGCGGCCATCGCCTGTTCATCCAGCGAGCCGCCCAGGAAAAGGTTCACGCGACGTGCCGCCGATTGCGGGTCGGCGATGCAGTGCGCGTAATCGATGGTGATCGCCGCGAGCCCATTGCGCTGTGGCAGGGACCTCGAAAGCGAATCCACCTGCTTTTTGTACGTGGCGGCCAGTTGGCGGCTGGAAATCGCCCCTCCCTTGCGGCCCAGTCGCTCCAGCATTTGCGATTGCGAACCAATGATCTCACCGAGCGGGCGGGACATGAATATGATGCGTTTCTCATGCTTGTGTGGCATCTTCGGCAACAATTGCGCCACAATCTTCACGGCTTTGCCGCCCGCGTCATCCACCCAGTCATTCTGCTTGCCGAGCTTTTTGACCGGGCCAAATTCAAAATAGCCCCTCGGATTGCTCTCGTCAGGCGGCCTGTCGTCGTCAGTCAGGGTGGCAATGCCACCGGCCGCCAGCATCTGCATCATCATGGAGGTGCCGGAGCGGGGCAGTCCCGACACCACAATGATGGGGTTCGAACTATCGGCCATGTAGGTGGTGGCGCCTATCGTTCCAATGCCGATAGGCTGGTCCATAGCGATGTCCAGTTGCAGGTCGCGGTCCTCCGGGAGCGTAAGGCCAGATTTGAGGTTGTCGAAACGCTTTTGTGCTGCCTGTGCCAGGGCGCGGTGCTCGGCGGCACGGATCTGGTCGCTCTGCTGGACGTAAATGAGTGCAAGTAGTCGGTGAGCGTCCGGAAACAGGGGGTTCTGCGCCACCGCCTGCCTGAGATGGCCTATGGCCTTTTCTGTGCGCCCCAGCTCGCACAATGCCCGGGCGGCAACGTAATGAGCTTTGGGGTTGTGGTAGACCAGCCCCAGGGCAGAGCTTGCCGCGGCGTAGGCCCTTCGCGGTTTGCTGTTGCCCAGGGCGCATTGCGCCAGCCCCAGTTGAGCCTCCGCGTTGATCGGGTCGATCTGAAGTATCTCCTCGAAACATTGCTGCGCGCGGTCAAAGTTGCCGAGCGCCAGCTGGCACTCTCCCATTTTCGCTTTCAGGCTGGGTTGGTTGTAAACCTGCACATTCGCGGCCTTGTCCAGCGACTGCAGGGCTTCTTCGTACTTGCCCTGCGCGTGCAGCAGGCAGCCGCGAAAATAGGCGAAGGCGGTCGAGTTGATCTGTGATCGGCGCATGAGCTTGCGTATCTTCTGGGCTTCCTGTTTGCGCTTTTCCAGCTCCCTTGGATCGCCGGTCAATTCGGAAACCGGTTCGTTCGCCTCGTCTTTCCTGCGAGCCTCGTTAATCGCCTTCAGTTCCGTTTTGGCCTGGGTCGCCGCTTCTTTCTTCTGCCTGAAAAGACGGTCGAGAGTCAGCTCGGCCTGCTCTGTGTTACCGGCAGCAAGCCAGGTGGTAAAAAGCTTCACCCCAAACCGGCTTTCCTCCGGACACTCATCCCACAGCGCTTCAAACTCCCGCGCGGCTTCGGGAATCTTGCGCGCATCGAAGTAGTCCCTGGCAAGGTTGTAGCGAAGTTCACGCTTGGCATTTTCCGCAGCCTTTTCCTTGTCGTCGTCTATTTCATCCACGTAGCCAAGGTCGACCAGCTGTTGCAGGGACTCGTGGGCGGCGATGGAGTCCAGCTGTACATCAGCGGGGTGTCTGCCGTCCTTGCCCGGTACGCTTTCCCAGCTGTCCACAAAGCGGATTTCAGGCTCTTCGGCGAAGGCGGAAACCAGCGCTTTTCCATCCATATCCCGCCCGATAGGCAGGTCGAAAAGCGCCAGTACCGTGGGCGTGATGTCCAGCAGACTGGCGCCGAACACCAGCTCATCTTTCTTGATGTCGGGACCGTGCATCGCGAACATACCGAACTGGCGATGCTCATCGGCTGGGCCGGCTGGTTCGTTGCCGATCATCTTTGGCCGCAGGTGGTCCGGGTGGAAACCATGGTCTGACACGATTATTACAGTGGTCTCTTCATCGACCAGTTTCATCATCGCACCCAACATGATGTCGTGGAACTGGTAGGCCATGTTGACAACGTTGTTGTACATTTCGAAGTCCTTCTCATTCACCCAGCTCTCCCGCGGCGGATGAAACTTCATAAAGCCGTGGCAAAAGTGATCGATAGCCTCGAAATAGACACCCATGAAATCCCAGGGTTCGTGCTGCATGATGGCGGTGGCAGCGGCCTGCACCCCGGCGGTCTCGGCGATTATTTTCGCCAGTCCCTGCAGTCTGCCGTCCTTGTCCTGGTCAACCTGGGCGGCATTGGGCACGAATGGTAGTAGCTGCTCACCTTCGATCTCACCGGGGTGCACACGGAACTTTGCAAGCTGTCTCATCAGGCGCGGCGGGTGCACGGTGCCTTTCTGCATGGGCCAGGGCTTGTCCGCTGGCGCGTTCGACGTCTGGAAGTGATTTGACACCATGACGCCGTTGATTGGCTCCGCGGGATGCGATGGCCACCACCCGAGCACATTGGATTTGTAGCCTTCCTGGTTCAGGATATTCCAGATGGCCTTGCACTTGCGGCCGAGGTTGGTGATGGGACGCACAGCGCCTGTATTGGGGTCGGGTTCGATGAAACCGTGGATGCCATGTTTGTGGGCGCGCTTGCCGGTGGCGATGGAGGTCCAGAGCATAGGCGAGAGCACCGGGTAAAGGGTGGATATGTTGCCCATGACGCCGCCGTCTACGAAACGCTTCAGGTGCGGCATCCTGCCGTCATCCATCAACGGCGAAGCCACCTTCCAGTCAGCGCCGTCCCAGCCTATGATCAGGACTTTTTTGGTTTTTCTGGCCATTTGGAGACTCCGTCACGAGGACAAAAAAAGCCCGATCACGAATGGTCGGGCTTTGGATTACCGTGGATATACCCGTGGCTCAGGCCTCTGCCTGCCCGGCGTCCCTCTTTTCCTTGCGATTGCGGAATGCGAGCAGGCCGGCGGCACCCAGGCCGAGCAGCGCGAGTGTGGCAGGTTCAGGTACGCTGGAAATAGAGCCGACGTGAATCCCGCGACCGGCAACGTCCTCGTAGGCCCAGCGGCTGATCTGCAAGTCCCCGCCGAATATATCGATCTCAGCCCATCCGTACAGAAGCTGCCCAGCGGATTCGAACCTGAAGCCGAGGTAGTTGGGGCCGGTTACAAAGTTCTGGAAATCGATACCGGGACCGGAGTTACCGTTGCCACCGCTGATAGTGGTGGTATTGAAGGTGGTGTAAAACGACTGAGATGTATAGGTGGCGCCATAGGTGGTGGTGAAGGTGTTTGTATTTGTGACGTACGAAGCGTTGTAGTTGCGTGTGGAGTGGTTGCTGAAGTCAACTCGTGCGGCGCTGCGATAGCGGACGTCTCCATTGCCGTTCCATTGATAGCCTCCGGCGAGGGTAGGGCCGACCTGGAAGCTGTTGAACAAGGCGTTGGCGCGCCCGGGCACGCCGACCAGGCCGCGGCCGTTCAGGTTGGTTCCATGAATCCCGTCACTGGCAAAGTTTACGATGCCGTAGAAGTTTGAGGACTGGCGTGCAGAGAATGGCCAGTTGAACGCGGAAAAAAAGAAGGTGGATGAGCGTACCCATAGCTGAAAATCGGCGCCGCCATCGCCGTCTACATCCCAGTTTGTGCTGGACCCCTGGCCGTCATACGAGGACTGATACAAGGGGTTATTGTCCACATAAATTATACTGGCATCGGCGGCGGTTGAGCCGGTGATTGCGGCGGCCGCCCCGGCGGCCATGGCCATTTTTTCCCTGGCGGAAAGACGGGTTCCTGGTTGATTATTTTTTTGCATATCCTTGCTCCGAATATTAACGGTTACACGAATCCTCTGGGGTTACCTCCTCCCACCTGAAGTATAGGCTAGAAAAATAAAAAGTCGTCAAGGAATACAATTTGGCAATTCAGTTGCCGCGCGCTGTCACTCCCCCGTGGTCATACTGTGTTACCAGTCTCCGAACCTGGCGTCCAGAAGCCTCAGCACCTCGGCGAGAATATCCCCCTCCAGGTTGGCCCTGGCGGCGGCGTAAACAGTTTCCTCGGTGTATACAGTGGGGTCGGGTTCGACTCTGGGGCTGTTATCGGCATAGGAGACATCCAGTGTCACAGCCTTGGGGCCTGCGGGAGCGTTGCTCCAGGGCTCCCAGATCGGCAGGCTGTTGCCGTTGGGGTCTCCCCGGTAGGCGAAATTGCTCCAGTAACTCACCATTACCTCACTCATGGTTGTTCGGCTGGCAGCGTTCTCATCGTAAAAGAAGATACTGGTGTAGGCTGGGAAGATAAAAACGTCTTCGTTGCCCATCATGAAACTGATTTCCGAGCTGTGGAAAGCGCCTCCGGTGTCGCCGAAGTTCGCGGGCAGGGGGCTGTTACCATTTTCATCGGTAGACCCCCAGTTGAACCGGTAGACGTAGACCTGGGGCATGTCATCGAGGCCGGCAAGACGCGTGGCCAGGTTGTCGGCGCCCGCGACCCGCCAGGCGTCACTGAGGTAGCGCCCGACGGCGTTTCTCAGTTCCTCAGGGCCATCCGGATAGGCGTTGAATCCGAGGGGGTTTGTGTATAGCTTTTGTTCATCTTTATTGGTGCCCAGCAGAACCGGCGTCTTGTTGGGGAAGTTGCCAGTCTCCAGGAGTTCATAGCCTTCCACCGGGATAACCACGCCGTCACCTATGATGGCGCTGGCATTTGCCAGGCCTAACAACAGCTGGGGGTCGAGGCTGCGCAGGTAGGCAGCCAACTCCTCATTGCTCAATTGCTCGTCGGGGACACCCTCAAATGCCATCAGGTCATCTATGAGAGCCTGTGATTGCGCAAAAGCAGTGTCAGTGGAATTGACGTTGCCGCCGAGGCTTTGGATGACGGCCTTGTGAAACAGTCCGCTGGCCTGTTCGCTGATAATGAGCGTCAATACATTGGCTGCGCCCGCCGATTCGCCCGCTATGGTGACATTTTCCGTGTCTCCGCCAAATGCGGCCGCGTTGGCCTGCACCCACTTCAGCGATTCTATGATGTCCAGGGTGCCGAAGTTGCCCGAGTTATCGAGCTCGTTATCACCATGCAATGCAGGGAGGTACAGCCAGCCCAGTGCGCCGAGCCGATACTGCACCGTGACAACCACCATATTGCCGCGTTCAGCGAGCCGCGCGCCATCGTAGGCGGGGGTTTCCTGACCCGTATCACCATTGTTGTTGCCGCCGCCATGTATCCAGACAAATACCGGGAGGTCGCGCTCCTGCGTGCGGGGACGATACACGTTCAGGTACAGGCAGTCCTCATCGCCGGCAAACTGGTTGCTGAAATACAGAAACTGGGGGCAAAAGTCCGGCAGGGCCTTTGTGCTGAGGGTATCACTCCAGGATGTCACGGGCCGTGGTGCTTTCCAGCGCAGGTCGCCTACGGGAGCTGCGGCGTAGGGGATCCCCAGAAAAATCCAGCTTTGGGCGCGCTCGCTGTCAATGCCCTCGATTGGCCCGCTGGCAGTCGTAATCGAGGTGCCGAGGGCAACTTCCGGCTCACTGGAATGGTTATTATTGTTGTTGTTGTCGGAACAAGCCGCCAGCGCGAAAGTGGAAGTGATCAATAATATGCGGGTAAAGGCAAACAAGGCGTTGCTCCGGAGGTCTGGTAATCGTTGCTGCATTTTGCCGAACAAAGGACGCCTATAGCAATTGCGACCGACCCGAGCGTAGCTCACATTGCCTGCCCAGGCCAGCCATAGCTGACATCGCCGTGAACCTGGCGGCGGACTGCATTGCCTATTTCGGCCGGTCCGCTTTGCCCAGTTTTGCCTGCAGACGCTCCAGCTGACCGGTCTGTACCTGGTCCACCACCCTGGCTAGTCCGTCGAGTCCCTGTGGGTAATAGCCGATCACACGGTAGCTGTGGTTAATGCGCGTTCCCCCGTCGGGCAATGGCTCGAACTGCCACACCATGGCCCCGTGCAGTGCCAGCCCCTGCAGCGGACCGAGACCGCCCACCAGGTGCACGGCCTTGCCCGGGTCGACAAAGGTGACCAGCATGTGCAGGGCGGACTTATCACCCTCGCGCTCACAGAAGCAGCCGCCGGCCTCGGCATCGATGCTGAGGTTGCGGGCGTCACCAAACCAGGTGTGGTCGCTGTTCCACCATTCCCCGATACGCAGGAATTGAGCGTAGGCATCTTCGGGGCTTGCGCTAACGTCTCTCGACACCTCCAGGTAAAAACCGGCATCGGTGGCATACTGGACCTCGGCCTCGCTGGCGGGGCATGCGAGGACTAGCGCTACAAGAAAGGCTACCAGGGGTGATCTGTACATGATGACTCCAATGCATGTCTGGCTGTTACGCCTTGTTCAATATAGCAAAGATCCAGCGGTGGTCAGTGGATCTTGCGCACGACGGCGGCAGGACTCTGCGCCCCGCGTATACCCCTCAGTCGTCCCCGGCTGAAACCTGGAATCCCGTACGCGGGAAATGTACGTGTATGTCGCCGAAGCTATCGGTCTCCCGCGCCACGATGTAGCGTGTTGGAGAGCAGCCCACGAGGATGCCGTTAACGGCGTCCAGCGCGTAGTCAGTGGGGCTCACGGACACCCGGTTACCGATGCGCGGGTCCAGGGCGAATGCAGCTTCTACAGGACGGGGTGAGTTTTCGCGCGCAGCCGCAAAAGCGTGCGCCTGGGTGATCTCATCGCGCTGCGCGTGCCCGAATGCCGTCATACGCTGGAACCATGCCTGCACCCGCGGTAAGTCGGGAGGCAGCGGCAGTTCACCGACGATATGGGTGAACCAGAGCGTGTGGTAAGCGCAGAAATCCGCGATGCACGGCGCCGCCGCGAACAGGAAGTCGGCCTGTAGTCGCTGCTCCATTTCGTCCAGATGTCGCCGGAACTGTTGCCTGGCCTGTTTTGGGGAAGGGGTATCCATCCGCGCGCTTCTACCTACTCCGGCGCGGTCCCTGATGAAGCGCAGAGCCTGCCAGGGGCCGAGATTCTGCACCAGCTTTTTAAGTGTTACCCCCGGGGGTATCGAAAGCACACTGGCCCAGAAAACACTGCTTTCGAGGTCTGCCAGGTAGGCGTTCAACTCCTCATCCGCTCGCAGCGTCGACAACTCCGGCCGGGACGTCATCACCGCAATTTCCTCGGAGATAAGGCGGGTGTCGCAGAACAGGTCGGCGCCGACCTGGGCGACAGGAATTCGGCGGTAACCGCCGGTTAGCGGGTCCAGGTTGGGTCTGGGAGGCATCGCCGGAGACACCAGCGACTGCCACGACAGGCCGCTGTAACCAAGCATCAATCGAATCTTCTCGGAGAAGGGAGACATCTCGTAGTGATGCAAAATAATCATTCGTGGAACTCCCGAGCTTGAGGAGGGGCTTTGCATTTCACCGGGCTGCACATGGCAGCCGTGAATCCAGGTCAGTCAGCTGCCGCCACGCGCTTTTCACCTGCCCGGAAGCGGGCTGATTCAAACACTGCCAGTATTAGCGCCAGCGCACACAGGGAGAATGCGGCACCTGCGACAGCCGGAGTCTCCACCTGCTTTACCGAGATACCGAAGGCCGCCCAGGCCACCACCAGTATGAAAGCGATATCATTCTTGCGTGCGATAACAGTCGCGCCAACCGCGCCTGCCAATGCCAGCTTCAGCAGTGCCCAGTTAATGGCATCGGTGCCAACATCGTCCCAACCCAGGGCGGTTTGGACGGTGCTGATGTTGGCTATGGTTGCAACACAGATCCAGGCGGTATAGATGCGAAACGGCAGATGCGTCACGATACATTCAAGCGGTGATGCCGTTGTCTGTCTCTTGTGCAGTATCCTGTAGATGCGGATGAGGGTGGCAAGAATACACAGCATTATCAGCACGGACAGAAGCAGAAAGTCGTAATGCCAGGCGAGTATCCAGGCGGCATTGGCCACGCAATTGACCTTGAACAGCCCACTGAGCCGGGCGAGGGTCGCGTTCGTCCTCTGGGCCGGCAGGGCCTGGTAGATGACAAACAGCAACAGGCCAAGATAAATCAGGCCCCAAATCGAGAAAGTAAAACCGGCTGGCGTGAACAGCGATGGATAGTTGGCCGATATTTCCGGTGGCGTTTGCCCACCCAGGGGAATACTGGTCGCCATTGCGTTGAGCGCTATCATCAGCCCGAAGGCCACGATATTTCCACCCCAGTCACTCGCCGGTCTAATCACTGTGCAGCCCTGCAGTTAAAAACTGTGGGAGATAGATTAGCACAGCCGTGCTCCACCCGGGCCGGTCTCGATGTCACGGGTTACAGTGATCGCGACAAACCTGGCCTCCTGAGCCGAATGCGCTTGCGAGCGGCGAATTCTCCGTTTTTCAAAAGGTAGCGTTGTCGATTGCATCGGGTGTTATGCTAAATTTCACACTTCTGTGAAATAAGCTGAAAATAAGGATTCTGCATTTTGTACCACGGGTAGGGTCGGGAACAATGGCCTGACCCTGGCGGCTCTGGCAAAACCACAATAATTGGACCGGGTGCGGTCCGGACCCGGCAAAAGCCTGGCGGGAGCACGATATGTCGATAAAGCGCGCATTGGTGGTCGATGACTCACGGTCTGCCAGGCTGGTACTTCGGCGTCTGCTGGAGAATCATGGACTGGATGTGGAGACGGCTGAATCAGCCGAACAGGCGCTGGACTACCTGCAGGGCAGTTGGCCGGATGTGATTTTCATGGATCATACGATGCCGGGCATGGATGGCCTGCAGGCGGTCAAGGTTATCAAGAACGATCCCAAAACCGCCATGATTCCGGTGATGATGTATACCGCCAAGGAGGGCGAGTTGTACGTTGGCCAGGCAAGGGCGCTGGGTGCCGTTGGGGTTTTGCCCAAGCATGTGGAGGCGGCTGAGCTGTTCAAGGTTTTGCAGCGGCTGGGCCTGGTCACAGATCAGCGCCGGGACGGAGACGAGAGCAAGGTCTCCCGGGCGCCGGACGAGGGGCGGGGTCACGAGAGTCTCCAGGGGCCCGGTATTCAGCTTGAGGGGCTGGTCGAGCGGATGCTCTCCGAGCAGCGGCACGAACTGCGCACCGATATCCTCGCCAGTCATCGGGTACTGGCCCGCCAGGTTGCGCAAGAGGTTATTTCGGAGCAGCGTGCAGAGCAGGCCCGAATTGCGGCAGCCCGGGAGGCCGCCGAGCCCGCCGCGCCGGAACCGCCGGCGCCGGCTGCGGGCAACGGCCGAATGTGGTTTACCCTCCTGTTGCTCGCTTGCACTGCCTGGCTGCTGTGGAGCGGTAACCGGTCGGCTGACGAAATCGCTCGTCTCGAGCAGGAGGCCAGTGACCAGGCGGCGGTTATGGAGACGCTCGTTGCGGACTCCACTGCCCAAAGCCGGAATCAGATAGCAGGTCTGCAGGCGCGTCTGGAGATGGCAGGTGACCAACGCGCGCGCATGATTGGCGCACTTGAATGGGCCGTCAATCAGCAAAACGGCATCGATTATCCGGAAGAGATATTGGGAGGTAGCCGGCTGGAACTGATTCAGAACCTGCTGTTCCAACTCGACAACCTGGGCTACAAGGGCGTGGTGAAGCTGGAAACCCATCTCGGTCAGTTCTGCCTGGTGGGTGATGAAGCGCGGGGATATAAGCTGGCCAGCCCGGAACTGGCAGTAGACCAATGTGCCCTGATTGGCCACCCGCTCGATGAAATTCGCTCGGTCGCGGGTCGCCAGTCGCTGGAGTTCATCAACTTCCTCGACAGTTCAGAGCTGCTCGAAGCAGGGGATATTGAACTGCAGATAGTTCACCACGGCCTGGAAGACTCGCGCGAACTCTATGCCTATCCTCGCAGTAGTGGTGTCGCCGCAGATTGGAATGCGGTGGCCGCGCGCAATAACCGCCTCGTCATCACCCTGCTGCCGGATCCAGCCTGGCTGTCGCTGTAGCCTTGAGCTGACTCTATCCTCCTTGACTGTCGGAATATCCGCGCCGCCTGTGATCGCAGGGCCTGTGATCGCAGCTGCGCGGACTGTGCGCGGCCGGCAGCCAATGCAGTCAACCCGGTGGTAAGGTAGTGTACGCATGTATATAGTTGCAGTTGCTCTGTTCTCGCTGATGGCGTTGCGCGCCTTTCGCAGTGGCAGTCCCCTGGATTACCTGTTGGGTGGCAGCCAGTGTGTTGGTGTATTGCTGTTAATGAGCGAGTGGACTCTGCCTGGAGCCTGGTTGTTGCTGGTTTCTGCGGTCGCCTATCTGGTGAGTCAGGTGATGACCGGTGCGAGACCGATCAGCCGGTTGTTACCGCTGGCGGGCGCCGTGGCAGTTGTGCTGATTTTGTTGCGCTAGAATACGGCGGCATCGTCAGCATTGGCTGCGTACGCCTGTTCATTCCGGGCCGGATGCTCGTCACGCTGTTGGAAAGTTAAGCTTATTTGGAGACATTCCCATGATTAAAAGGATTTCGGCTGTCGCCGGGCCGGTAATGCTGGCTTTTACACTGAGTTCCACCGCGCTGGCTGACGATCTTTCAAGCGCGGTCGAGAAGGACTACAAGCAGCACCTTGAAGCCCTGTTCGACTATTTCCACCGCAATCCCGAGCTTTCCTCGATGGAGACCAATACCGCAGCCCGCCTCGCTAGGGAGCTGCGTGATGCCGGTTTCGAGGTCACCGAGGGCGTCGGTGGCACGGGCGTGGTGGCGATCCTGAAGAACGGACCTGGCCCGCTGGTGATGATGCGAGCGGATATGGACGGCCTGCCGGTAGAGGAGAAGTCCGGTTTGCCGAACGCGTCCGTCAACAAGCAGCTTGACTGGGATGGCAACGAGGTTTTTGTTATGCATGCCTGTGGTCACGATGTGCATATCACAAGCCTGGTGGGTTCGGCACGGCTGATGGCCGCCAGTCGCGACAGCTGGTCCGGGACCCTGATGCTGGTGGGCCAACCCGCCGAGGAAAGAGTGGGCGGCGCCAAAATGATGATGGAGGATGGAATCTGGGAACGCTTCGGCAAGCCGGATTACGCTCTCGCCTTTCATGTGAGTTCCGAAGTTCCCACCGGCAAGCTGGTCGCCGACCCCGGTTCCCCTTATTCCGGTGCTGACACGGTGGATATCATTATCCACGGTATCGGTGCACACGGCGCCAGTCCCCACGGTGGCATCGACCCGGTAGTGCTGGGCTCCCAGATCGTATTGGCGCTGCAAACCGTGGTCAGCCGGACATTGGCGCCGCGCGAGGCCGGCGTCATTACGGTGGGCTCCTTTCACTCGGGTACCAAGCACAATATTATCTCCGACCGCGCCGAGCTACAGCTGACCGTGCGCAATGACAATCTTGAAACCCGCCAGATTCTGCTCGACGGTATCAAGCGCGTGGCAGAGAACATGGGCCGCGTCGCCGGCTTGCCGGAGGATATGCTGCCGGAGGTCATCGTCTCCGAGGAGTGGGTGCCCCCCACCGTAAATGATGCGGAGCTGACCAATGAGTTGCGGGCAGTGTGGGCGGCCAGGCTGGGCAATGACATCTTTTACGATGCCAAGCGAAAGGGTATGGGCGCGGAGGATTTCCCATTCTTTACCCTGGATCCATACATCCCGAGTACTTACTTTGCGGTGGGTGGTACTCCGCAGGAGAATTTTGACCGGGCCAATGCTGGCGGGCCGGCGGTGCCTACCCACCATTCACCCTTGTTTAAAATTGATGCCGAGGAATCTGTTGTTCTGGGCGTCGAGGCAACGGTGATAGCCCTTCGCGAGTTATTACAGGAAGATTCTGTCGCGGCAAACTGAAGCAATAACGGTATCTCGCAGTCAGTCATAAGAAAAAGCCAGCATATGCTGGCTTTTTTATGTGGGCGGGCATTCAAGAGACTGCCTGCCCGCGAGTGATTGACCTGCGCATTACTTGGGTGGCATGCGAATACCACCGTCGAGGCGGATAACTTCCGCATTCAGGTACGGGTTGGTAATACACTCCATCACGGCAAAGGCAAGTTCCTCGCCGCTTCCCAGTCGCTTGGGAAACAGTACCGACTTACCCAGGTGCGCCTTGAAGGCCTCGGCGTGTTCACCTTCCCCATAGATTGGTGTGTCGATCAATCCCGGGGCGATGGTATTGACTCGCACACCGATGGAGCTCAGGTCGCGGGCGATCGGCAGGGTCATGCCAACGATGCCACCCTTGGACGCGGAATAGGATGCCTGGCCAATCTGGCCGTCGAATGCCGCAGCCGATGCCATGTTGACGATAGCGCCGCGACTGCCGTCTTCGTCCATGGGTTCGGTCTGGGCCATTGCCGCAGCCGCCCGGCTTAAAACGTTGAAGGTACCGATCAGGTTGACCTTGATCACGAAGCTAAACTTGTCCAGGTCCAGTGGCACATTGTTGCGATCAATGGTGCGACCGGGGGCGCCGAGGCCAGCGGAGTTCACGCAGGCGCGCAAGGGGCCGAGCGCGCAAGCAGCGGCCACCGCGGCGTCCGCGTCCGCGGTGCTGGTGACATCGCATTTGATGAATACGCCGCCTATCTCTTCCGCGATTTTCTTACCGCGGTCTTCGTTGAGATCGGCAATAACGACCCTGGAACCGGCCGCGGCCAATTGCCGGGCGCAGGCTTCGCCGATACCAGAGGCTCCGCCGGTGACGATTGAAGAGCTTCCTTCCAGATTCATGCGTGGCATAGCTGTGTCCTCTTGCATTGGGATTGGTATAACTGGCGCTGAATGGTGGGTCAGTGGGTCTGGAGTGTCAAGCTGCCGGCATTTCAGCCTGATGCAGGGCTATATGGACTTCGGGGCAGCCCTTCCAGGGAATAGGTCGAGTCATGGCCTTCCGCCTGCGGCGGTGATGGGGATAGTGCAGTCGATGAGGACCCTGTTAGACTGCCGTGTCTGTTTTCAGTGAATCAAGAGGAGCGTCCAATGCTTGCAAAACTTTCTGTTTCGATCCTGTTGTGGCTTACCGCCGCGGGATTTTCCGGGGCGGCAAGCGCCGAAACGCCTACGACTGTGCTGGTCACGGGCGCCAATCGCGGAATAGGACTCGAACTGGTCCGTCAGTTCCGGGCGCGGGGGTACCAGGTGATAGGTACGGCCAGAAACATTGAAACGGCGAAGGAGTTGGCGGAGACAGGCGCCACACTGGTACAGCTGGATGTCACCGATAGTGACAGCGTTCGCGCCATGGCTGAAAAGTTGAAGGGAGAAAAGATTGACCTGCTGATCAACAACGCGGGAATACAGGGTCACACGGCGCAGAGTTTCGCGGAGACGGATTTCGACCAGGTCATTACAACCTTTGACGTGAACAGCCTTGGTCCCATGCGGGTAACCCAGGCCCTGTTGCCCAATCTCATGGCGGGGTCCGGCAAGACGGTTGTCCAGATCAGCAGCACCATGGGTAGCATCGCCAACAACGGCGGCGGCTACTATGGCTACCGCGCCAGTAAGTCGGCGCTCAATATGCTTAACAAGTCATTGGCGCTGGAACTCGCGGATCTGGGTATCACGTCCATCGTGATGCATCCCGGCTGGGTGCAGACCCGCATGGGCGGTGAAAATGCGGCTATCACGACACAGGATAGCGTGGCGGGCATGATCATCGTGATTGATGCGCTCGAGCCCGGGGATTCGGGTCGTTTTCTCGATTACCAGGGTAAGGAGTTACCCTGGTAGGCACTATCCAGGCTATACAGAGTGGTAACAGGACACTGAGAGGGCGCCCTGTGCGCGTCTCCTCCCGGCAACATTCATACCAGGCGAAAAGGGGAAATCAATGCAACAGGTAAAACTTGCCAGGCCGGGCGGCCTCGATAAGCTGAAGGTTGTCGACTTCGAACCGGCTGCGCCCGCGGCCGGGGAAATCCAGGTGTCAGTCAAGGCCAGCTCCTTGAATTTTCATGATTATGCGGTCGTCAGTGGATTACTGCCTGTCGATGAGGGCCGCATCCCGATGTCAGATGGCGCCGGCGTAGTCACCGCCATCGGCGAGGGCGTTGCCGATTTTGCCGTGGGCGACAAAGTGCTGAGTTGCTTTTTCCCCAACTGGCAGGATGGCGGCCCGGCTTTCGAGAAACTGCTCGGCGTGCCTGGTGATCATGTGGATGGGTTCGCCGCAGGCAGCGTGACCATGTCGGCGCGAGGCTTTACCCGCATGCCTGCCAATCTGGGATATAAAGAAGCGGCTAGTTTGACCTGTGCGGGCCTGACCGCCTGGCGCGCGCTTATGGTGGAGGCCCGTCTCAAGCCGGGCGACTGGGTTCTGGTGCAGGGCAGTGGTGGTGTATCCGTCTTTGCCCTGCAGTTTGCCAGAATGTTGGGCTGCAACGTCATTGCTACCTCGTCTTCTGATAAAAAACTGCAGAAATTGTCGGCGCTGGGTGCACAGCACTTGATCAACTACAAGCAGGAACCCGGGTGGGGTGACAAGGTATTGCAGATCACCGGTGGGCGCGGGGTGGACGTGGTTGTCGAGGTTGGCGGCCCGGCGACCCTGCCGCAATCGGTGCGGTCCGTGTCGTTTGGCGGATGTATCAGCATGATAGGTGTATTGACCGGTATTGCGGGCGAAGTGCCTACCGCGGAACTCTTTCAGAAAAACGCCACTATAAGCGGCATTACGGTGGGCAGCAGGCGCCATCAACTGGATATGATAGCCGCGATCGAAACCAACGATCTGCGCCCCGTGATCGACAGCTCCTATCCGCTGGAGAAACTCGGCGATGCATTTCGCCACCAGGAGTCGCAGCGGCATTTCGGTAAAATTTGCGTGGAGATGTAGTTCAGCGGATCAAATGTACTGATCGGATTCAAACGGCAGTGTTTGAAGCCAGGTAGCAGTGTAGAATCACCGAAACGACGACAGCTTGAAGAACTATGCAGCCAGACCAGGAACAGGTAAGGGAGTTCTACGACCGCCAGTACTACTCGGATATCGGTTCTGCCGGGACTCCCACCGGGCATCATTTGCGAATAGCCAGGCGCATCGGTATCAGCGCGGGGGACCGCGTCCTGGATGTGGCCTGCGGCACGGGGGAGTGGCTGCGAGCGGCGCATGACCTCGGGGCGCAGGTGAGCGGGATTGATCTCTCCCAGAAGGCCATTGAGTTCTGTCGCGCGAACAATCCCGATGGCAGGTTTTTATGCCAGGGCGCCGAAAAGCTGCCCTTTGAAGACAACAGTTTCGATTGGCTGACCTGTTTCGGGTCACTGGAACATTTTCCCGACAAGCCCGCCTCCATGCGGGAGATGGCCAGAGTCGTCAAGCCGGGGGGACAGGTATTGATCTCTGTGCCTAACAGCGATTTTCTGGGTTACAAGACCGGGTTCTACGGCGGAACCAACCAGGCCGTAGTCATTGAAACGCCGCTTACCATCCGCGAATGGGAAGCACTGGCGCAGGGCGCGGGGCTGCAACTGCGGGCCAGGTGGCGGGATCTGCACTTTTTCAATCCGGGCTGGATAACACAGAACGGCTGGCTACAGGCATTGCCCAGGTTTCTCGGCGCCTGCGCAATAGCCGCCCTGCCTCTCAACTGGCAGTACCAGGTGTATTTCCACTATCGGAGGCCGCCGCTGTGATTTGTTTTGGGTTTCACTAGAATTTCCTCCAATTATCAGTGATGCTTGTGACCAGTCTTCACCACAACAATAAGTGGACGGTAAGCGTTTATGCCTGATAACCAATATTCGATAGCGAGAAAACTACTGCCAGGCTGTGGCCTGGCTTTTCTGATCAGTCACGATGCGCTCGCCGTCGGATTCATCATCAGCCCACCATCCCAGTTGACCGGAATGGCCAATGCCGGTTCCGCTGTCTACGACCGCAGCACCGCGTCGGTAAATAACAATCCCGCGGCAATGTCGCTGATGAATGACATGCACGTTGGTGGCAACCTGACAGCTGTGATACCCGACTGGTCGGTCAACGAGGGCTGGGATTGCAAGGCTGAAAACAATTGCTCGAAAGACCCCGCCGCCACCTCCAGTTTTATTCCCACCCTCGGCCTGGTGCGTCCGCTGGGCAACGACTTTACCTGGGGAATCGGCCTGGGCGCCATCGCCGGGCAGGGTATGGACTACGGCGAGCGTTTCAAAACCCGCCCAATCGTGACGAAGAACGAGTTGCAGGTCGCGGGCCTGATGAACGCCCTGTCCTGGAGAATGAACGAGCAGTGGACTTTTGGTGCGAGCGCCGGTCTGATCTACGGCTCGGTTGAACAAAAGCAGGATTTGCCATCGCTCAGCGCCAGCGCTGGCGAAGACATTACCAGCGTGATCGATTTTGTCGGGCTGGCGCAGGGCTGTGAAGGTTTGCCCCCGGTGGCCCAGGCAGTCTGCCTTGGCGGAGCGGTCGAAGAATCGGGACTGAATCCCGAGTCTGCCACCGAGACTCTTGCCAGCCTGAAGAGTTATACAGATGGCAACTCCGGCACCAAGGTAAAGCTCGAGGGGAACGACATCGCGACGGCGGCGAGTGTGGGGACGACCTACGAATTTCATTCCGGCCATCGTCTCGGGCTTGTGTACCAGTATATGGGCAATTTCAGCTTCGATGGGAATGCGACCATAAACGGGGAATTGCTCTCCGATGAGGATCACCAGAAGCAGAACATGTCATTGAGCTGGAACATGCCAGACCGTTTGATACTCAGCGGTTCACATCCGGTAAGCAGCGACCTGAGCCTCTACTGGGACGTTGAGCGGGTTTTCTTCGACAACTTCAGAAGAACCAATCTGCATATTGAAGGTTATCCGGTAGTAGAAATAGACCGCAATTTCAAGGACGCCAACCGCTACGCCATCGGGGCGGAATATGCGCTCAGTGAACGACTGATACTGCAGGCAGGTTTGAGTTACGACGAGTCTCCGGTAGATGACTCGGACAGGATGCCGGACATTCCGGTAGATGAAATCGTAAAAACCGCAATCGGCACGATCTACCAGGTCAATCAGCAACTGAGCGTACAGGGTTATGCCATCGCGGAGTTTCTGGGTGATGCCAAGATTGAGCAATTGGCTGGCATTGACGGTCACAAAATCGGTCCCGCAGTCAATATGGATTCGGATGTGATCGTCTATGTGGTGGGTGTCAGCTTCGGTTACAAGTTCTAGGAACTGGCTAAAGCGCAAGAAATACCGCGCTGGAATCGGTGGATGCGGTTACATCACCCTCACCTCCATGAAGTCCCTGGCAGTCGCCTGCAGGCCGACGTGATAACTCGTGTATTCCACTATGTCCTGGTAGCCAAGATTGCATTCCGCAAGCAACCTGCCTATGCCCTTCCAGGCGTTGCGAAATTCTTCCTTGAGATCTTCCGGCAGCTTGCCCCTGGGGCCCGTACCGACCACCCCCGAGCACAACAGAAAGCCATTGCATCTGCTCGCCTCGGAAAAATGAAAATTGTCATACATGAATTGACCGGTTTCGGTCACCACTGGTTCAAAACTCATCGTGAAACCCTTGCGAAAAGTGAGCAGTAATCATAGTGGCTGGAAAGCAGAATAACCAACTGGGCCGGAATTCCTTCTGCAAGCGCGTTTGGTTTTCAGGACTCCAGTTGCCGGATAATCTCCTCCTTCAACTCGACGATGCGCAGGCAGCTGTCCATTGCGACCGGTGAACCCCCGCCATTCCTGATCGCCGCATAGTAGCTCTCGAGCAGGACCCGCAGGCCGCCCCAACCCTTCTCACGACCGCCAAGTACTCGAAGCGTATTGATTCCCGTCTGGGTTATCAGCTGTCGGGCCGCGTCCAGGTTCATCACGCCCTTGCGCACCCAGCGATGATAGCTGTTGGTGTGCCTCTCGATCATGATGGCGGGAATCAGGTCTATTTCCATGACGCCGTTGCTGCCGCGCAGCACCAGGCGAATCTCGAATGGTGAGGTTTCGGTTGAGTAGGTCAGGCCGCTCCACCCGCGCTCATTACAGGCGCCAACATGCAGTTCGGCAATGCGACCGTCGGCACCCGCGGTACCTATAGCCTTCACGGAACGCACGTCGCCGAGAAAGCATTCCGAGAGGTACAGCAGGTGATCGAAATCATTGAACCAGTCTCCCGATGGTAAACGGGAAACCCAGGGCGCCTCTGGCGGCAGGGAGCTGTGAAAGACTTCAACGCTGACCAGTCTGCCGATCTTTCCCGCCGCGATGCTTTTCTGCGCTCTGGCAATGACAGGGTCGAAGCGATTGTTGTGGTCCACCGTAAGCAGTCGGCCGTGCTCATTTGCAGCCGCCAGCATCTGCATTGCCTCCTGCCGCGATACAGCCATGGGCTTTTCGACGAAGACATGGCAGCCGGCCGCCATTGCAGCGCAACTCAAGTGCTTGTGGGTGGGCGGCGGCGTAAGTATGTGAACCGCATCCAGCGCTCCGTCTTCCAGCATCTCCTGGGCACTGCCAAAAGCCGTTGCGCCGGGTATGGACGCTGCCAGCCCGCTGGCTCGCTGCAGATCACTGTCCGCCACCCGCTGAACGACAACATTGCCCATGTCACCGAGTAGCTTTGCGTGGACAGCGCCCATGCGTCCACAGCCGATGATCCCGACTCTGATGGAGTTTGGTATCGAGCGATTGTGCGTGTCTACCGCCATGTATTCTGTAAGGCTTCTGGAATGGTGACCTCGAGAAGGGATTTCCTGAGTCCGCCCGGTATCGTGGCAGCGTGGCCCGATCTGGTCAATGGGAACTGCACAGCGCTGACGCTTTCATTCCACTGCCTGGACACCAGCATGTCCGGCGATGTACTGGTAAACAGCACCACCGAAGGCGTTCCAAGCAGCACCGCCAGATGCATGTTGCCACTATCGTTGGCAACCACAAAGCGCGCCCCGGCCAGGAGACCCAGCAGGTCCGCCAGGCTGGTTTTGCCGGTGAGGTTAACTATGCGTTCCCGAGGCAGGCCAGAGGTGAGGCGATGCACCTGGTCTGCATGGTTTGCCTGGCCGGTGATAAGTACCGTCAGGCCGAGGTCGCCAGTGACGCATTCGACCACACGCCGGAAATAGTCGAGGTGTGCATCGCGTCGTTTGTCACTTGTCCAAGGCGCGACCACCACGTACCGGGTATCCTGAAAGTCACCGGGTATCGTTCGCCGCAAGCGCTCTCGCGCCTCTGGCGTCAGTCTCCAGCGATGGTCGCGGCGCTCGTGTTTCAGGTAGTCGATAAATCGCCAGTGATCCTCCACCTGGTTACCTGAGGAGTCCAGGCAGGTCAACCTGCCTAAACCCCGCCCGCGGTTCCTGTATGCCTCGCTGGAAGCCTGTTGCCGCCTGCGGTTCAAGGTCGAGTAGAGGGTAAGTCCAGAGCGGCTGGCCCCGGTGAGACTCGCTGCGGCGAACAGTGTTTTGCCATACAGGAGAGTGACGCTCGGTTTGAGGTCGTTTAACTGGCGTAGCACCTGCCACGACCCGCGAGGATTGCTTCGAAACCTCAGGTTGGAGACCACAGGCAGGTCTGGTTCGAGGATATCATCGGCCTGCAGCAGTTCGACCAGGGCCTTGTGTTGCAACTGGGTTATCGGCAGGACCTGGTAGTGGTCGCGCAAACAGGTCAACATCGGTAGCGCCATGACCAGGTCGCCGATCCCGCTCCATGGAATGTAAACAAGGCGTGGTTTTACAGTTGTTGACACGGACTTACCGCCAGTGACTTGTCACGAGATCGCAGCTGAACGGGAGAACCGGGGCGGCGATAGCATTCACTGGTCCATAGCTTGCGAGCGCCACTGTTCGGGCGCCCAGGCGATAATGGCATCGGCGTCTTCCTGCAAGAGGAAGCCTGCCGCCACGGCGGCGTCGGTGGCATCGCTTACCGCTGCAAGGAAACCGTCCTCGTCCACGTAGAGGCTGGCCATCTGGTCCGCGCTGAAAAGCGAGGTGGTGCCAAACAGGAAGCAGAAACTGTTGCCCGCATTTGCTTCGCCGCGGAGAATCGCGGACGGCGCATCCACATAGGGGGTGCGAATACCGCCGCGGGCGTTGCCGAGGTCGTCGTAAATGAAGTCAGAGCCGTCATCGTTTACTTCAAGCCGTGGTGACTGCGCCGGCGCGGTACCTGTTTCCACCCAATCGTTCAATGCGCGTACAGCGCGATTGAACACGTAGTGCTGCGGTCCATTATTCATGGGTTGATCGCAGGTGATAAAGCCGAGCACCGATTTTTCTTCGATCACGGAGGCGAATATCGGGGCGCCCACCGTATCGTCTCTACCGGAGACAAAGGTGTAGTAATCTCCATGTGCCGTTCCTGCAACCTCCCAGGTCCGGATGAGATCGGTATCGGCCTGGCGTGCGTTGACATATCCGAGTAGCACGACGTCGGTCTCGGTCTCAAAGGTCATTACTGGCACGTTCAGGTCGGTGCGCACCAGAGGAGACTCAGGGGCCGGGATCGGAACCTGGGGTTCCTGTGCCAGTGGCGAACTGCCATCCCCGCGACTGTGGATCATATAGCCGTTGAAGGTGTTATACAGGGGGTGGATTGCATTGACGTAGGTGGTCAGCCGGCCCGCAGACTGGGATTCCCCGTAGGCAATCAGGCGCTCGACATTGAGCCCTTCCAGCGGATTTATCTCTGACGGGCTGCGAACGGCCTGGGCGGCTTGTGAAAATATATCGTAGGAAAAACTGTCGCCGGGATGAACCAGCGAACCGTATCGTTCGGGGTTGACCGCTTTCAGGTGCAGTGGCAGCAGGGCCCTTGGGCTGCCCTCGATGCCCACATACTGGGCCGATACTCCTATCCAGACTGAACCGCCGCGGCGCATTTCCAGTTGGCCGGTGCCCCAGCTCGGCGGCGTCTCGAATCCTGCCGTAACGTTCAACCACTCCATCAGGACGTTACCATTGAAGTCGGCCGGATCGATCGGCCGATAAACGACGATGCGGGTCTTGTACGCGGCCTCTTCACCGGGTTCGACTGTCCAGGCGCCGTCGGCTCCCAGCTCGCTGACATTGGTGTAAGCGGAGGCTGTACCTTCAAGAAAATACTCGGCCTGTTCGTAACCCACGGTACCCAGGTCGAAGTTCTGCGACAGCAGGCTGATGGCTCCTTCATCAGGCGGCAGTGAAACTACCGGGTTCGACACCGGTAAATATTCGGGCTCGATAACCTTGTTGCTATTATTGTTATTGTCCGAGCATGCGGGCAGCAGCAGGCATGCGAGCACGGTGCAGACTACTGGCGCGGCTCTGCGCGGAGTGGGGAGAATCATCACGAGCTGTCCTGGCCGAAGAGTTGACGACGGGGATCATAACCAGCGGTTAGTAAGCCTGTCGACTACCCATTTTGGCTTCGCGCCGGCGGCACTGCCGGTTGAACCGCCATTGCGGGGTAGAACCCGTCACCGTACCTCGAGCTCGAACGTCCCGCTAGCGCCGCTCCATTCCAATAGCACCCGCCCGGAGGAGGCATCCCTTTCGTAGCCTACAGTGCTGCCGTTTATTGAGATGGCTGGTAGTTGGTCAAACCAGGTATCGGGGAGATACAGTAACGGTCCCGCCAGTTCTCCTCCCTGTGCTTCGAAGGAGACTGAAAGTATTTTGGTGTCCGGATCAAAGTGCTGCTCGAGGAGAATGCCCGGTACGGCAAGGGCGTAAGGCCTGGCCATTAGCCGGATCGCGTTGTCCCGGACCACCCACTCTCCCGTGGCATCGTCAAAGTCATAGAAGCCCCAGGCGTCCTGACTGTTCTCTTTCCATAGCCACAGTATCTGACCAGAGCCAAACCGGTCGGCCGCTTCCTGTTGCGCCCGAATGTAGTGACCGGCGTTCGCTGAATCCGGGTGGATTCCCCATTCGCCAACCACCAGGGCTGCGCCCCAGGAGGAGGCTTCTGCTTTCATATTGCCGTAGTTCTCGAAAAGCCAGGCTTGCCACGACTCGTAGGAGGAGGCATCGACATTGTGCGAATATACATGCGGGCAATAGACGATATTGCTGTCGGGAAACGGCTTCTCCAACAAGGGAGCGCTGTTGCCGAAGTTCCGGATAACCCCCGGCTCCATCCAGAGTGAGTGTTTACTATCCAGTGCGCGCATCGGCTGCAGAAGCTTCTCGTAGAAGTCGTACAGTACTTGTTGTGTCGGGTCGAAATGCGAAACAAAAGGCTCGTTCATTGGCTGAAAGCCGATGACTTCGGGACGATCCGCATAGCGCGCAACAATGCGTTCCCATACCGGTAGAAAGCGGTCCTGAATACCCTCCCTGTTTTCAAAGAAGCCCTGGAAGGCATTGAGCACCTGCGGCGAAATCCTGCGGGCGGCGAGATCCTCGAGCGGGCCTTCAAGCAGTTGCCCGGGTGGCGGCACAATCGCCCATAGCGGGGCGCCGTCTTCACCAATCTCCTTGGACCAGGCGTCCTGGTGAAAGTCGAGGAGCACGTACAGGCCGGCGTCTCTGCTAAGATCGATGACCTGGTCAAGCCTGTCAAAATAGGCCTCGGAGAATTGACCTTCAAATGGTTCGAGGCCGCTCCAGTTGATCGGCAGGCGCAGTACATTGAAACCGTAACTCACCATGGCTTCGGCGTCCTGCCGGGTGAAATCCGGTATCGGTTCCAGTGGTATGCGGCCATCATCAAAGCTTACATCGAACAAACCGTCGATGCGGGCATTGATACCGCGAATGGATAGCTCCCTGCCCAGTGTGTCCACCAGTCTGGAGTTTTCAGAGCGGACCCACGGCAGGGAGAGGACGGTAGGTTCTTCGGGTTGATTGTTACCGTTGTTGTCATTATCGCAGCCCTGGAGTATGGCCGCTGGGAGCGCCACAAGTATCAGCGGCAAGAGACTCGCCCGAATCAAGCCCGGCAAACCCGAAAATAGCAGGATAAAATTCTTATGCATCAGCGTACTTTGTCGATGTGTTCCAAACCTGTCACAGCCAGATTCTGGCGAGCAGTGTTCCTTTAGAGTTCCCTGACGATGACAAGTCATTCTGTTGCCGAAATGGCGCTTACTTGAATCGAATATGAGCGTGTAGGCGCCTCGGCGCCGGTCTTCGCGCTCAAGTAAGTGCACCTTCCGAGGAAATACTTAACAGTAAATCCAATATTCCAATTATCTTGGGGCTAGAAGGGGATATCGTCATCCCCGAAGTCGTTACCTGCCGCGTGGTAGCTGGGCGCCGTTTCCATGTCGTTGCTGGATGCCGGCATATCCCCGGCGCTGACTATCTTCCATCCCTGCAGATTGTTGAAGTAGCGCCCGTTGTATTCCCGGCCGCGAATGTCAAAAGTGACCGTGACTTCTTCCCCGGGACGCAGATTATCCAGTAGTGCCGTTTTGTCCTGGACAAATTCGATGTTGATTTCCTGCGGATACTTGCCGTCTTCCACGATAACCACCATCTCGCGTTTGGTGAAGCCGCTGTCAAAGGTTTTCGGTTCCTGGATCAGCTTTATCTTGCCGGTCAACTCGTATGCCACTGTCACTCCCCCACTAGTTGAATATTCAACGATTACAAGCGCTGCAGTTTATCCGTCTGCTTCCAGATTTGCATCCCGAACTGAGCCGTGGCCTGTATTCCCGCTCCGTTGAACATCCCCCTGGCGGCTTGCGAGCAGCATTTCAAGGAGCAGGCGTTCGCCATGCGCAGGCACTCGCGCTAGACTCCGATGTGGCGTGCCATCGGGCGCTGCGGCTTGACCGTGGTTGCGCCCTCCGACCGGTGCGACCCGGTTGGATTTCGGCAGGCGGATTAAAAGCAACCCGGCAAAGAGGTGGGCAATGAATACGAACAGAATCATTCATGTGGTCAGTTGCCATACCGAAGGGGAGGTCGGCGACGTTATTGTCGGCGGAGTCGCCCCGCCACCCGGGAAAACGGTCTGGGAGCAATCGCGCTGGATTGCAGAAGATCAAACGCTGCGTAACTTCGTTCTGAACGAGCCCCGCGGCGGCGTATTCCGTCACGTCAATTTGCTGGTCCCACCAATACACCCGGAAGCGCAGATGGGCTGGATTATCATGGAGCCCGAGGATACGCCACCCATGTCGGGTTCCAACAGCATGTGTGTTGCCACCGTGTTACTGGAAACGGGCATTATTCCAATGCAGGAGCCTGAGACGCTGATGACGCTGGAAGCTCCCGGGGGCCTTGTGCAAGTACGGGCACAGTGCGGTAACGGCAAGGTGAAGAAGGTTACCGTGCGCAATGTTGCCTCGTTTGTTGACCGGGCAGCGGCTGTGGTTGAGGTCGAAGGTGTGGGCACCTTGCAGGTTGCCACCGCCTACGGCGGCGACAGCTTCGTGATAGTGGATGCGCAGTCCCTGGGTTTTTCCATCACGCCGGATGAAGCGCGTGATCTCGCCGTTACAGGTATCCGGATTACCAATGCGGCCAACGAACAGCTCGGTTTCAATCACCCCGAGAACCCGGACTGGCGTCACATATCTTTCTGCCAGATAGCCGGCCCGATAAGTCTGGATAACGGTATCCTGACCGGTCGCAACACGGTGGCCATCCAACCTGGAAAGCTGGATCGCTGTCCAACGGGAACAGGGTGTTCCGCGCGCATGGCACTGCTGCACCAGCAGGGCCTGATGAAACCGGGCGACCAGTATGTAGCGGAGTCGGTGCTGGGGTCGCGATTTACCTGCGCCATAGACGGCACTACCCGTGTGGGCGATCGCGACGCGATCTTTCCACTCATTTCGGGTCGCGCCTGGATTACCGGTACCCATCAACATACTCTCGACCCCGAAGACCCGTGGCCGCAGGGTTATCGCCTCGCGGACACCTGGCCGGTGTTAAGCTGAGCACGAATCACCTACGAGGATCGAACCACGTGGCTCTCACGATCATAAACGCGGCGCTCACCCGACAGCTTTTGCCAGTGAGCGAATGCATTGACGTCATGGAAACGGCAATGCTTGCCGCCTCCAGCAGGACGGTGGCCGTGCCGCCGCGGATGTCCACGCCGCTGGGAGATAACAGCGCATCACTGATGTTGATGCCGGGCTCGTCCCGGGAACTGGGCTGCTACGGTGCCAAGGTGATCGGGCTGCACCCGGACAACCCCGGCAAAGACCTGCCGGCTATCCAGGGCTTCGTGGTCCTGTTCGACTACTTGACCGGCGCGCCACTGGCGCTGGTGGAAGGCGCGACGCTTACTGCAATCCGCACTGCGGCAGCCTCTGGTCTGGCAACCAGGCTGCTGGCCCGGGAGGACGCAAAAAGCTGCGGTATTTTCGGCACCGGGGTGCAGGCCATCAGCCACATCGACGCTATGTGCGCGGTAAGACCACTGGAAAAAATTCTGCTGTGGGGTCGGAACATGGACAAAACCAGGGCGCTGGCGGCGCGGCAGGCCGAGATTACGGGACTGAACATACTCGCCAGCGAGAATCCTGTTGATGTTGGCAGTTGTGACCTGGTCTGTACGGTTACCGCTTCGGCGACACCAGTCCTTATGGGCGATTGGGTACAGTCGGGCGCACATGTGAACCTGGTGGGCTCGCACACCCTGTCCACCCGTGAGGCCGACACCGAGCTTGTAGCGGGTTCCGCGGTTTACGTTGATCTGCTTGAATCCGCAATCAATGAAAGCGGGGATGTGATGATACCGGTTCAGGAGGGCAGGCTCGACAGGGGGCACATCCGGGGTGAAATCGGCCAGCTACTCAGCGGCGAGATAGCGGGGCGAACGGATCCCGGACAGATAACGCTGTACAAGTCACTCGGCAATACGGCCCAGGACTTGTACGCCGCCGCGCATGTCTACAAAAAAGCGCTGGAGCTCAACCTGGGCCTTACGGCCGATTTCTAGCCTCCGTGAGCACGCCGGGCCGGTGTTGACCCTGCCTGTCTTTTTTCACCCTGTCTTCGATTGATTGAGGGTGTTTGCAGGCGACTCAACTCAAAGGACGTTCCAGTTCGAAAGCGTGCAAGCAAGTGTGCAGGCACAGTGCCGCAAGTCCTGTACCATCGGGAGGAAAAGGAAGCGAAAACAAGCGCCTACGAGCACAGCTTGCTCCCTGGCAGGGCGGGTGAATCCGGAATGTACAGAATCCTGACACTGTCTGGTCGATGGGGCGGGGGCCCGGGGTGCGTCTCGATGGGATCACAAGCTTGTGGGTTGGTGTCGGGTGAAGGCTTCACACTTCAGCGAGGGGGAGGATCTCAGCGCCTATCTGCTTGAATACGGCTGGGCGTCGTGGAAAGAAATTCCCCCTGGAATCCTTGCTGGATAATCTGCGCTCCACCACGAATCCTCGCCTATACTTGTTATTTTTTGGAAGAGGCAGCCATGGTCACTTTGCACGGTTTTTCCTACAGCAACTATTACAACATCGTCAAGCATGTGCTTTTGCACAAGGAGATTCCGTTTCGGGAGGATCTTCAGTACGGGGGCGACGAGGCCTACCTGGCGATTAGTCCGCTGGGCAAGATTCCAGGTCTGACCACTGAGGACGGGCAGCAACTGTCCGAGTCCAGCGTCTGCTGCGACTACCTGGAGGAGACCTACCCCGCCGTGGCCCTGTACCCGGCAGACAGCTTCCAGCGGGCCCGGGTGCGGCAGGTAATGAAGATATCCGAGCTCTACCTGGAGTTGCCTTGCCGGAGGTTGATTGCCTATGTCTTTGGAGACTCGCCGGCGCCCGAAGCGCTGCGTGAAGAAGTACGAGGCACCGTCGAGCGTGGTATCGGTGCAATGAACCGGCTCTGCACCTTTGATCCCTACGTGCTCGGCAGTGAAATTACCATGGCGGATATCTACCTGCGCTATGTGCTGATGGTGGTGGAGAACTGCGGCAGCACCAAGCTGGATTGGGATATCGTAGCTGAAATCAACGGCCTTCGGGAGTGGCAGGCGATGATGGGCGATACCGCTATAGCCCGGCGCGTTGACGCCGATATGCGAGCCAACCACCCCGAGTTCCTTGCGCTTCTGAAGGAGCGATTTGGTATGTAGTTGCCGCCCAGGCCGAATCCGCGTCCGCTACAATAGCCAGGTCGGGCCGCGTACAGCATGGCCGTACGTGACAATCGCATGGCGGGGGGCGCCAGCTTCTTCCTGCGGCATGTAGTTCCTGTAGCGGTCGCCGAACTCCGCAACCAGGTCTGCGATTTTACGCGCCTTCGACAAGCTTCCACAGCGGGACGTCGGAGCCGGCGACCTCAAAAGGTATGAAGTTATACTGGTCGGCGAGGCCATCCCGGACAGTTCGGGTCACGATAATGTCATTGGTCTCACCACAGTCCATCGCGTGATCGGCCGCAATCACGGCCGCCCCCCAGAGCTGAAACAGAAACTGGCCTCGCCCTGTCACATCGGCAATAACAGGTCCCGACCCGATGCCTATGGTTACACCGAGTTGTGAGTGTTTTTCAGCGTTGAAGCTCTTGACGATCTCCCGGGCGGAGCGCGCGAACTCTGCCGTTCGTTGCATGTGATCCAGCAGCGGCAGCGACAGGCCGGTGACAGCGAGGTAAGTATCGCCGACGGTTTTGATCCGTTCCACGCCGTGCTTCAGGGCCGCCTCGTCGAATGCGGCGGTCAGTCGCTTCAATGCCGCCACAGACTCATTGTCCGAGGTGGCCTGCGTATAGTCTGCGAGGCCTCTCAATTCCGCGAATACTATCGAGACGTCTTCGATGGTTTCGCTGATACTGCCCTGGCCGACGCGTATCCGCTGCGCCATCGCCTTGGGCATGACATTTTCCAGCAATAGCTGATTCTGCGCGGTTGCATCCTCCAGCAAGCGCGTCTGCTTTCTCACGACAGTGATCAGCTCGCCGAATGAGCGGCCGAGGTCACCAATTTCGTCGCCGGCTTCGCTGGGGAAGGTGATGTCAGTATTGCCGCTGCGAGCCAGTTGCACGCGGGTGATCAGATCGTTTACGGGGCGCACGAATGACTTTGCCAGGACCATAACCACAAGGGTAATCAACAGCAATATCAGCAATGCCTGAATCAGCATATCGCGCGCCATCGCGCGCAGCGGCGCGAACACCTCGTCGCGGTCAATTTTCGCAACCAGGCCCCATTCCAGGCCGGCTACACGTAGTGGCGACCACGAAGCCAGCGTTTCCGCGCCCAGATAGCCGACCTTCTCGGCGGTTCCCTCTTTGCCGGCGATTGCTTGCTCTGCGGCGAAGCTGTCGACCTTCATATTGAGAATCGTAGAGTTCTGGCGCAGTATGCGGTCAATTTCGGCTTGAGGCAGTTTCAGAGCCAGTTCCTGTTCGACGAACAGCTGCGGGTTCTCTATCAGTACGCGTGAGTTCGAGCGCATCAGCAAGTCCGATCCCACCAGGTAAACCTCGCCGGTTTCGCCCAGGCCGTCGTGCAGCCATTGCTGATTCCCGGTCATGACTCTATCGATCTCGTCCGCAGGTAGTTCCAGCGCGAGCACCGCGAGCGGGCGACCGTCGCTGAACAGTGTGGTACCGATAAACGCCGTCGGTATGCCGCGCCGCGCGCGATGCCGCTGAAAATCCGCAATTTCCACCCTGCCGCGATCGGGCGAGCGCTGCAGCGCTCGGAACAGGTCCGCCATGTTGCCGTGCGAATATGGCCCGTCGGTCAAACTCGTGGCAAAACTGATGTATTTGCGCGCCGTGTAGACAACTTCGCCCGAGTCGATATCGATCAGTATGACGTTGCTGAAACCCAGCCCCAGGAAAAGGTCTGACATCCTTGTGTGATATTTCTGGTGAACCCGGCTGTAATCCGAGCCGTCCTCCGCGTAAATCATCCCCTCCCTTTCGCCAAAGGGGAACGGGTTATTGGCGATGTATTCATATTGCAGGTAGCGCGCCACGGGCGTTTCCGGATACACCGAATTGAGTTCCGCTTTCGCGCCGCTATCTTCGGACAGCGCGGGCAGAATTTGCTCGCGATAAAACTGGCGCAGTGCCTCGTCCCTGGCGGGGTCGACGGCAGCCGTGCGCAACTGTCCAAAGGCGCCGATAAACGCCTTCGCGGCCTCCACGGCGACACCCTGGCTGTTAGCTCGCGTTTCGAGCACGAGGCGATCGAGCAACTGCTTGATCTGGGCCGTGCGGGCCGTGCGCAGACTGGTCAGGTGCGAGAACTCGCTGGCCTGCAAAGCCTGGTAGGTGGCGTAATAGTTAAGCGAAGCGATAACGACGGTGGAGAACAGGCTGACCGACAGCAGCATCACCAGCAATTTTGACTTGATGCTCAGATTAGCCATTCGATCCTTCTCCATGCTGTGCGGCTTCAATAACTGTGGATTCAGCGGCGTGCTGGGCCGATCTGCGCAGTACCTCGGAGCGTGCCTGCCAGATGCGCGCAAACTGGTTACTGAGCGCTGGATATTCCTGTAAGGCTTGCGCCACGGTTTCGCTCGGAATGCGCAGCGCCGCGAGGTCGGTCAGCGCGACTACCCGGGTGTCGCTGGCCTGGGCGCGGGCAAGTGACGTGACGCCGAGAACTTCATCGACGCCAAAGTGGATCGACCCACTGGCAGCGGGATCGCTGCCTTGAGTGCCGAGAGCTTCGCCCGAGGTGATCACAAAAACGTGGCGGGATATCTCACCAAGAGCCAGCAGTTGCTCGCCGGCGCCAAACAACACTCGATCCGAGGAGGCCGCGAGTCGCGAAATCGCCTCGTCGGGTAAAACCCGGATACCCTCGGCTTTTCTCAGCAGCGTTTTGGCATCCTGCTGTGCCTCCAGCGGGTCCGTGCCAAAGTGGCGTACCTGCATTTCCACGGCATGTGGCAATGGCAGTGCTATGCCCGCTCGTCTTGCTGCATACCAAACCGCCGAGGTGAACTTATCGGTGACGGTGGGTAAGTGGCGGCCGTCCTCGATGGTCACGCGCGCCTCGTAACGAATTCGGTCCTGCAGTACCTCGCAGGTCACCGCTACCGGCTCCGGGTCCTCCAGTATCTGCGGAATCTCCCGCGCGACCTCGAGCAACATGCCCTTGACCAGGTTGGGTGGTGCGTCGAGGCCGAAACCGAATGACAGCCGCAGCATCTGCTGACCTGTCGGCTGCGAAAAGTTGGTGATCGTATCGCGTGCAAGTGCGGAGTTGGGCAGCACCAGTAGATTGCCCTCCACGGTGCGCAGATGCACCGAACGCCAGCTGATCTGCACCACCCGGCCGCGCTTGTCGCCGACGGATATGAATTCATCCACCGAGAATGGACGCTCGAAGAACAGTGCGATGCCGGACATCAGGTTGCCCAGCGTTTCCTGCAACGCGAGGCCGAGCACGATCGAGCCCACCCCCAGCGCAGCCACCAGGCCGCCGAGGTCCTGCCGCCATACGACCGACAGCACGATAGCGGCGCCGATAACCACCAGCAGCAGGCGAATCAGGTCCTGGAACAGCTTTGGAGCGCGACTGCGCCAGCTAGCCTCGTTGGCGTTCTCGAATACGAGTACGTTGAACACCAGCAGAACAGCGTAGACGAGGCTGACCCAGAGGGCGGTTTCAACGAGACGCACCGACACGGATCCCCGGTCGATCTCGAGCAATCTCGTCAGGAGTATGAACAGCACGCCTAAGGGCAGCACGATGTTGCGCAGCACCCGGAAAATACGGACTACCGGCAGAGTGCGGCGATCTGCGCGGTAGATCGCCTCGCCAAGCAGTACGACTGACAGCTGGAAGCCGAGTATCAGGCAGATACCCCATATGAACCAGTCAGTGGCAAGCAGCTCAGTCATGGTCGACTGGCGCCCACGGCGGAACTTCGGAGGTGGATGTCTCCGCGCCCGACGAATAGCAGTACTGGTTCTCCATTTTTCACTGACAGTGTCTTCAAGATATATCCACGCCAGAATCAGGGGATTCCGTGCTCCCGGAGCCGCATTAAACTACAAACCCGGTTGATTGACAGCCAATATTTGCCGGCCGCCCGGGTGCCGACCCGGTGCACCAGTTCTCGGGCTTTTACGTTAAACAGCTCCTGAATACATGCGGGGCCGAAGCTGCGACCGCGCGCTCGCGGCGGGACAGGACCTGCAGGCAGGATGTTGCGCTTCACCCACCATCAGGAGGCGTACTGCAAGGCAATCGCTGTCAGCTTGTCTTTCTGCTTCTCCATGCGCAGCAGGGCGCTGAGCGCGAGGTCGACCTGGCCGGAGCCAATCGCGCGCTGGTGTGTATCCTTGAGCCCTATCGCCCTGCCAACGTTGTAAAGCAGCCAACTGGCCCACGCCCCCTGTATCGCGTCAGAAACAGCGGGTATCAGGTCTTTGTTGATCACTCCGCCGGCATCGACGTATGCCTGCAAAATGGTCGTGAAAGGCCTGGCGTCAAAGTTGGCGGTGATGCCACCCCAATCCAGCGCCTCCAGCAGTAACTCGTAGGTCGGATTCAGGCGCCGGGCGGATTCCCAGTCGATGAGGACAGGCTCTCCCGCCTCGTCCCAACGGACATTCTTGTGATCCAGGTCGCCGTGACTGATAACCTGGTGGCTCGCGAGGCGCTCAAGCGCCGGGGCATGTAACTCTACGACCTGTAATAAATCATCCAGTCGATCTTCGAGAATATCGCTGTAGCGCACGTTGCGCTGCCGCGCCATTTGCACAAGTTCTGTGGCCCGCTCGACAGTAACGGGGAATGTAGGCACATCCCGAAGCTCTGGAATATCGATATCACTACGGTGCATATGGGCGAGTGTGCTGGCGACAATCACAGCGTGACGCTCCTCGATACCGTTTCTGTGGCAGGCCTTGGCATTTGTCCATGGATACACAAGGTATCCAACCCCATCCAGCAGCTGCAGGTGCTGTCGATCCAGGCTAAGGGAATAAAGCGCGGGAACACCGTGCCCGGAAAACTCGCGGGCGGTCACCTCGGTAGCATTGATCTGTGCGACCGTCTCCGCGTCGCCCATATCCATGTCTTCGGCCAGTTGCTTTACCGCATAGCGCCCATTTTCGGTTTCCAGTCGCCACATGCTGTGATGGAAACCGCCGGGAACCCTGCTTATGGATCCCCGGGAAGTGCCCAGGCCAAGCAGGCTGCAAAGCTGTTCGATATGCGCCCTGTTGTTGGATAGCGCCCGGATCAATGGAAATACGCCCCGTGAGTACGACTTTGCATACGGCTGCTACCTTGATAGTTCAGAGTCAGGATTCTAGCACTCGTGGACACAGGCTCAACAAGGCATCTCCGCCAAAAGTAGATGGTGCGCACAGCTTTGAAGCATATCCTGTATGTTCGCTGTACGCCGTCGCGCCTGGCCGCTTATACTCGGGACTGGTTCAGTGTTGGCGTGGCTGGTGACGACGAGAACCCTGATTCGCGCCATGTTGCAGACGGCAAGATGACCCTGGTGCTCGCGAATCGCGACGACGCCAATATTGAAAACCTCGATGAGGTCCGGGAGTTGTTTCGCAGGTATGCCCCGGATGCGGCCATCAATCTTGCCGCCAAAAACCAACCTCGACGCGCTGGAGGATGAGCCCGAAGAAGCTTTTCGCGCCAACTCGCTGGGCGCATGGAATGTCGCGCTCGCTGCCAGGGAGCAGGGAGCATCCTTGATTCACATCTCCACGCTGGGTTTATACGGCAACAGTGGGCACGACGGGCCGTACAGTGAAATGGACCCCGTTGCTCCCGGCAGGAGGCGCTGCGGGAGTATCTTCACTCGGAAACCTGAGCCCGGTCCCCGCGCTGCGTACCCTGTTCGGATTGCCCTGCGCCGCGTCGGCGAGGGCCTCAGCCCTGGACGGGGAAGCTCAGCGGCTGCAGCTTATCAAAAGACTCATGCATCAACTGGTTCCATGAGTTACGCAAATCACTGAGATAGCTGCTGTCCTCGTCGAAAATGAGATAGCGCCCGGGTTGTAATGTCCCCGCGTCCAGCAGGTAGAGTTCAACCGGAGGCCCTACCGTGAGATTACTGCGGATGGTGGCTTCCATGGACACCAGCCCACATAGAGCGGCGCGTTCTATCGGCGTATCCGATTTGATAACCCTGTCCAGGATAGGTTTTCCGTATTTTGCCTCGCCGATTTGCAAAAATGCCACCTGCGAGGAACTGGCGATATAGTTGCCCTGGGAATAAATCATATGCAGGCCGCTTTCGGCGCCGGCTATCTCGCCACCCAGCAGAAACGTGGTTTCAAAGATAGCCCCTCCACCAGTGTTCTGTTGCTGGCTTTCGACGTTAACACGGCCGATATACTCCGAAGCCTCGTTCAGGTCCCTCACTGTCAGGAGGCTGGTTTCGGCGGCATCCCTGATATCGCGCTCGAGAACCGCGATTACGGTCTGTGTGGTCGCCAGGTTGCCTGCGCTGCACAGGGCAAACTGGCGTTCGCCGGGCACGCCGAACTTCCACATCTTGCTGTATGTGCTGATATTGTCCACGCCCGCGCTCGTGCGTGAATCGGACACCATCACAATACCCTGGTCAACTTTGATTCCAAGACAATAGGTCACATGGGTCTCCCGTAACCGAAGAAAGTAGAACTGGCCCGCAAAAACCTGCTGGCGGGCGAGTGCATAATAAACACTATCGGTGCTTTGGCAAGCGGGAAGCCCCCCCGCGCTGACTGGCGGGTGTTTAAACAGCGGTAGCCGGGCTCTTCATGGAAATCCATGCCGCTCGATCAAGGTCTTACATTAGAGCGTGCTGGCTGCTTTGCCAAGCCCTGGGTCTGCCGTCCGCAGGCGAACACACGCGGCGTTTCGCCCCGGCGGTTATTGCTGCGGTCTCCAGCAAGAGCGGCTATGCTAGGCTTCGGTTCCCAGGAGGACATTTACCGTGAGAAACGCAATACCAGTATTACCGGCGATTCTAGTTCTGACGATGGGCGGATACAGTTCAGCCGATGAGCTGAGCGATGCCGCCCAGGGGTTGTGCGACACGATCAGGACCTGTGCGCTCGAAGCGGTTGCGGGCCAGGACCTTACCGACGAGTTGCGTGAGAAGATGACCCCCACGCTTGATAACGCTTGTGACAGTATGCGCAACCAGGTGCAGGCAGTGCCGATAGACCACAAGCTCTATCAACCTGCCGTCGGTTGCCTGCGCAGCATGGAGTCGCTTACCTGTCCGCAGTTACACAATGCAGGCGAGGTGAAGACGCCTGAGTGCATGGAGTACGACCGACTGGCAAAAGAAGTGAACGCCGCGAATCCATAGGCTCTACACGGCGGGCGCTTCCACTTCATGGCGCTGTCAGCCGAATGAGTAATGTCCAGAAAAAACAAAACCCGGCGATGGCCGGGTTTGTTCTACAGCAGTGATGCCGCACCCCGAGGGGTAGCGGCAACCAGCACAGCTTACCAGTTGAAACCAACACCGATGTTGTACAGGTAGATGCCGTCGTCGTAGCTGTTGTTGATGTCGTTCTCGTCTTCGAACAGGAACGAATACTCAACACCGAAGTTGAGGTATGTCTTCTGCAACACGTACACCTTCAGACCTGCTTCCAACCCTGCGGTACCGGTGTTCTTCACGCTCTCGCCGTAAATACCGCCAAGGTTGGCGCCAAGATACGGACGATAGGTGCCGTCCAGGAAGTTGTAGCCGATGTAGCCGCGGGTAGAGCCGGCCCATTCGTTGCTAACTTCGTCACCAGCCAGACCGTTCACGCTCTGGCGCAGACCAGCTTGCCACTTGTCTGTCAGGAAGTAGCCAAGGTCAGCGGACACGCCGTAAGCGGTACCGTCAAAATCCTGGTCGCTGGTACCACTACCGGAAATGGTGAAGCTCTTGTCGCCTTTAACAGGTCCGATTTCGTATGCGGCGATCGGGGCGGCTATCAGGGCGGATGCAACCAGTACCAGTAATTTCTTCATTGTAAATACCTCTCTAGAGTTCCATTGCCAGGCGGGCAAGTGTGCTCCGCCAGTGGTGCGCACTATGAGGCCGATGAACCTAGAAAAATAGTAACTTTTCAGCACTATTCCGGGGCAATTTCACACACTGTTTCAGGGGGTGAATCTGGAATAAATAGTGCCGGAATCCGTCTAAGCTGTGACAGTGCATGCCCCGTGCCGCTGCCGACCCCGTGGTCTGCCGCTTATGCTATGGGAGTACTTATGGGTCGCTGGGTGGCCGGGCTATCTGGCCGTGGTAGTTTCTCCCCCAGCAGTAGACTGTTCCATCTGCCTGCATGGCACAGACATGGGAGCCATCGGTGACGATCTGGTCAAATTTCATACCACCGGGTACGGCAATCGGTAAATAGCTGTCTGCCACGCCACTATCGCCGCCCGCGGACCTGGCGTTCTCGACATCTGCGGTCAGGGCGAGTAGCGGGGGGGAAATGAGGAAAAGGTAAACAAAGGAAAGGAGCAGCCGTTCGGGTCGTCCTGGAAAACACGCGTGATGGCGCATCATGGTTCTCGTCGGGAAAGTGGTTCCCCAGCGCTGATCTTAGTACCGCCAACGGCGTTTGCACAGGGCCGTATGAAAAAAACAGGCGCGCCGATACGGCCGGGTTCGAGGGTTTTTGTGTGGTTTTATATCTATAAAAATCAATATGTTATATGACTTTCTAGGGGGTTACGACATGGCGTTGAAACCATGACATTTGACGATACTGTACGCCGGATTGCCATCCGGCAGCGGGGTCGCGCCGTGCCTATCCGGAGTGGGGGCAGGGCGTCCCCGTCAGCCGTTGAGCTGCGACCGGCCACGAGCGACGAACTGGTGCGGGCGTTCCGGCTCATGCAATCGAATATGCGGGAATCGATGACCGAGGCGAACATGGAGTGGGACCAGGACTGGACCGAGAGGAATTACCGCTCGAAAAGCAACTACAGCATTTTTCTGCAGAGTGACTGGAAAGGGTTTCTGTCCATTGAGTACATCCGGAGCGTCCTGTATATCCACACCTTGCAGCTGACGGCCCAAAGCCAGGGCAGGATTTTCGGCGCCAGCGTCTTCGATTGGCTGCTCGGCCAGGCCAGTGCGAACGGCGCGACATCTATCGAATGCAAGGCGTTCCGCAGCAGCCCGGTCTTGCGCCTTTACCAAAAGCTGGGGTTCAGGATTGTGGGTGAAGACAAAGCGCTGGTGAGCCTCGCACTGGCGCTGGGTGGAGGTCGATAAACCTCCCGGCTGAACCGTGACCGCCAGCCCGTAGATGATTGGGTCGGGGAGGCGACCGGCGCCAGGGTTTGGCCCGCTCCCGCCTGCGCATGTCGCCGACCCGGTCCCGTAGCGCCGCGTCAGTTTCGCAGCGCCAGCATGGCCCGTATCAGGGGCAGGTGCTGGCGCCCGGCAAAGACTTCCTCGCCCAGGCGAATGGTGAGGCCTCGCAGATTGGCGTAGCGTCGGCAATCGTAGTAGGCATATTTAACCCCGGACCACTGATCTTTGCTGCGGGACTGCTCGGCCACCCTTCCCGAAGAATCCAGCCTGGCACTACCCAGGTAACTGGGTATGTCCAGGACGAAGGGATACCAGTCGATGGTGATGCCCAGTGCATGTGCCACCTGGCGTGTCGGCTCTATCGCCAGGTAGGCATAGGGGCTTTTGAAATCGATATGGACTCTGAGCGTGTTATCCACGATTGCCTTTGGTCGAGTCAGCAGGGGCGGATGCTGTTTCCGGTGCGAGTCGGCGGGCTTACACTGCGGGCCCCTCGGCTTTCCTGGCGCCGAGCTCATTGTCGATCATGAGCAAACCATAGCCGTCATCCTTGACCAGTTTCAGCTTGGAGATAATGCCGCCGATGGTGGCCTCCTCCTCGACCTGCTCATTCACAAACCATTGCAGCAGGTTATAGGTGGCGTGGTCCTTCTCTTTCAGGGCCTGATCGCTGATATCGTTGAGTCGGGAAGTCATTGACTGTTCGTGCGCGAGTGACGCCTTGAACACATCCAGCAACTTTCCGTACTCGCTGGGAGGCGCCGGAAGTTTGCCCAGAACCACGTGCACGCCCTGTTCAACAAGGTAGTTGTAGATTCGTGTGGCGTGCAGATGCTCCTCCTCGTACTGCAGCTTGAACCAGCTGGCGGCGCCATTGAATTCGAGATGACTGCAGTACGCGGACATTGCCAGGTAAATATAGGCAGAATAGAACTCATCATTCAGTTGGCTAAGAAGGGCCTTTTCCATTGTGCTGGAGATCATGTCATTTCCCGGGTAGTGTTTACGGCGCCCATTCTAGCAATTTCGGCGACAATGTCAGTTCAATCGGGGAAAGATAGCTGGTTTATATTTACGGTGCCTGACCCGGTCAGGGATTTCGCGAGCCAATAAGGTGCAGCATGAATATAGTTTTCGATCTTGACGGCACTTTGATAGACAGCGCCCCGGATATTCAGTCCATGGCGTCCGCTGTCCTTGAACGGTGGGGCAGGGATGAGCTCAGCCTGGATGAAACCCGCAATTTTGTCGGCGAAGGCGCGGCAAACTTCGTGACGCGAATGATGGCCGCCCGGGGTATCGAGAACACCGAAGCGAATCATGCGGCGCTTTACGGGGAGTTTATCGTGCAATACGAATTCGCTCTCGACAAGGCGGTATTCTACCCTGCGGCTTTCGAGACACTGTCATTACTGAAGGCCGCCGGTCACGGGCTGGGCTTGTGCACCAACAAACCGGAACGCCCGGCCCGCGCCGTGATTCGGCACATGGGTCTGGAGCCCCTGTTCGATGCGGTGATGGCGGGCGGTATGATCAATTCCCGCAAGCCCGAACCGGACATGCTGTTGAGAACGATTGACCAGCTCGGCAATGGCCCCACTCTGTACGTGGGCGACAGCGAGATCGACGCCAGCACGGCAAGGCGCGCTGGCGTGCCATTTGCCCTGTTCACCCGGGGATATCGCAAGGCGCCGGTCAGCCAGATACACCAGGATTGGGCATTCGACGATTTTAGCGCGCTTCCGGGGATTGTCGCAGAGGCAGAGGGCAGGGCGCTGCCTTCAGCGTCGTGACGCGGCTCCTGGTCCGGCAGGACCCCGGACGGTCCGATACTCCATCAACCGGGGCCAGCAAGTGCCTGCCCGAAGGATTGCGGGATAGCCGGGCCTCGGTAGTAGCCACCTGTCGGAATCGGTCGCTGTATTGTATTGTGGCGGGCGTCAGCCCGTGTTCCCAGAGAGCTTAACGATGCGTTCACTGTTTTACATAGTCCTTGTGCTGGTCCTCGGCGCGTCTGTCGCGCGGCACGGCACAGCGCAGGAGCCGGCTCCCCCGGAGCGTCCCGCCTACGGCGTGTTGTACACCGCCTGGATCAAGGCGGGTGACCCCACGGCATTGGTGCGGGTGCGGCTCAGTCGCCACCCCGAATGGGTGCGCTGGATGAAATTCAACGCAGATCCGGAGCGCTATAGTGATTTCAAGGGCACTGGAGAGATAAAGGTCTCGGGTGATAGCGTGCTGTGGTATCCACCGCAGGAGGACGCGTACCTGCAGTTTCGAGTCAACCTGGAAAGCCGGAGGAGTTCCGGCAAGTTTGACGGCATGGTCACCAGTACCTGGGCCATTTTCCGGGCAGACGACCTGGTGCCCCCGGTGCGTATCGATATGGAGGACGGCACCCAGTCTAAAGCCAAGTTGCAGTTGAACCTCCCCGAGGGTTGGTCACTAGCGACTCCTTTCCCGCGCTATTCGAGCGGTCGCCTGCGGATCGACAATCCGGACCGCCTGTTCGACAGGCCGACAGGCTGGATTATTGCCGGTAATATCGGCACCCGGGTCGAAAAGATCGGGGACACGAGCGTCACCATTGCAGCACCTATCGGGCAAAACATGCGGCGTATGGATATGCTGGCGTTCCTGCGCTGGAATTTGCCCACGCTGCAGTCGCTGTTCCCGCAGTTTCCAGAGCGTCTGCTGGTAGTGGGCGCTGATGACCCGATGTGGCGGGGAGCGCTCTCTGCGCCGGATTCACTCTACGTGCACAGCGACCGTCCGCTCCTCAGCGAAAACGCCACCAGTACCCTGTTGCACGAAATAGTGCACGTGGCAATGGGTGCGCAAAGCGTGCCCGGCTCGGACTGGGTCGTGGAGGGACTCGCGGAGTACTACTCGCTGGAGACATTGCACCGCTCCGGCACTATCAGCGACGAACGCTTCGCCACGGCCCACGAAGACCTGGCCGCCTGGGGCGAGAGCAGCGGCCCCCTGGATTCCGAACGATCCTCCGGAGCGATTACTGCGCGGGCAGTCGGGGTGATGCGAGCGATCGACGCCGAGATTCGAAAATCCAGCGAAGGCAAGCGCAGCCTCGATGATGTAGCCCGCCAGCTCACCAGTGAAGGCAAGCCGATCACAGCGGCCCGTTTTCGCGAGTTGGCGACGGCCGCGGCCGGCGCGCCCCTGCGCAGCATGCCTGACTGAGTTCGCAGAAGGCCCCTGATCCATGGTTATCAGCCATCAATACAAGTACGTCTTCATGCAGACCATGAAGACAGCCTCAACCGCCATAGCCAAAGAGCTTTGCGAAAAATACGCCGGGGAAATGATTCTGCATAAACACGCATCCTATGGTGAATTCCTGGCTCAGGCCAAGCCGCAGGAGAAGCAGTATTTCAGTTTTGCGGGGGTCCGAAACCCGCTGGATGTGGCGGTATCGCGCTATGAGCTCAGGAAATCGGCGCGGGGTCCCAGCCGGGACCAGGTAAACCGTATGCAGAACCGGTATATAGATGACACTGGCGCCAGTTTTTCGCAGTTTTTCACGGAGTTCATGGTAAATCGCGGGGTGGATTTCGCAACGGTGCCGCTGAACTGGCGCAGCAGCTCGTTTCAGTCGATAGACTACATTTACAAGTATGAGAATCTGCAGCAGGAATTCTCCGCCATTCTCTCACTGGCAGGAATCCACCAGCTGAGACCGCTGCCTCTTGTCAACAAGACTTCAGGCAAAGCCCATTTCCTGGAGTATTACGATGAAACCACACTCCAGTTTGCCTATACCCTGTTCGAGGATTACCTGCGCCGCTGGGGATATGACGTACAGGAGAATATGCTGCGAAAACTGACTCTTGCCCAGAAGCTCAGGCACCATCGAAACAGTTTGCAGAGCCGCTACGGGGAGACGGCACTGTGGTCACTCGCAAGACGATTCAGGCCGCGATAAACCAGTGGTCCAGCAAGTCGCGCAACTCGTTGAGTCGTTTGGCGCCACCAAGCCAGGCGATGTGATCGTCAGGCCGCACCAATACGAACCCCTTGCCACCTTTGGAAAACAGGCCGACATCAATCCCCACTGGCCAGTCACGGGCGAAAGTTTTCAGCCGGCCCGATTCAGCGCGATCGCTGCACAGAAGCCGGAAGCTTGCGCGGCCGCGCATCGCCGGTGGCAGCTGCTCGATGCGTTTGCCTACCTCGCCCCAGCCGTCGACCTCGCGGTCGGCCCCGACGAGGCCCTTTTCGTATCTTGTGTCAAACCCCGCCAGGCCCTCTGTCATCGGCAGTCGCAAAGCGTCAATTCTGCCAGCCAGCAGTCCCAGCGTATCGCGTATGCCGCGCGCCACCGGGTTTGAGCTGGCAAGTCCATTGCTATAGCGTTCAGTGCGCCTGATCGCGTCGAGGGCTGCCTGGCGGCGCTCGGTGTCGTAGCTGTCGAGCAATGTATCTTTTGCCGTCTCGCGCAGCACGGCTGCAAGTTTCCACGCGAGGTTTGCCGCATCGGCGATGCCTGTGTTCATGCCCTGGGCGGTTGCGGGGCTGAATGTATGTGCGGCATCGCCCGCCAGCAGTACACGGCCGTCGCGCAGTGACGGCGCGACCGAGCGGTTGATGCGATAGCGGCCAACTGCGGCCAGTGGACCGATTTCAACCGAGGAAGTGCGCGGCCCGCGTTCGCTGAGGATCAGTTGCAGCTGTTCGCGTGTGGGAACCGTCGAGATGTGGCGCAGCGTGGCCGTTATACGCCACAGGCCATCAGGTAGCGGTGATACGACGGCGAGCCCGCTGGTGGCGGCGTAATAGTGCATGGTGCCGGGCTCGAATTCCCCGCGCACGGGCGCATCCGCGATGGCGTAGGCGTCGGCAAGTTCGGTGCTTTTTCCCGCCAGGCCGCAGAGCTTGCGAACGGTGCTTTGCGCGCCGTCGCAGCCGACGAGGTAGCGTGCCTTGATGCTATTGCGGGTGCCGCGCACCGATACCAGTGTGGCGACGACCTGTTCGTCCTGCTGTTCGATCTGGGCCAGCGTCCTGCCTCGGCGCACCACGCCGCCCAGCTCCTCTAGCCTTGCGGTGAGCACCTGTTCGACACGGCGCTGCTGGATGCCGAGTGCGTGGGGTTGACGGCTGCCGAGTGAACCGAAGTCCAGGTCACAGACCTTGACGCCCATGTCGAAATAGGCGGTGGATGATATGGGTACGCCCTGTGCCGCGAGTGCTTTGCCAACGCCCAGCGTATTCAGCAGTTCCAGCGCGCGCAAATGCAGCATGGCGGCGCGGGAGTCCCCGTTGGCCTCGGCAGCCCGATCCACGATAACGGTTTTGATACCTGCCGCGTGGAGGTAAGCTGCGAGGGTCAGTCCGGTCGGGCCCGCGCCGACAATAAGTACGTCAGTTCGCTGCGGTAGTCTCATCGTGGTTTTCTCTTCGAAGCGTTGGCGCGCTTGCGTCGCCGTGGTTTGTCCGGGCCGCGCATCTCGACCAGCGGCGGGGTTACGGCGACACCGTCCGACCAGTTGCCGAAATCCAGCGCCGGCGTGAAGTCGCCCGCCAGCATCGCATCGAGCGCCGCGTGGTAGAATCGGGACTGCAGCGTGTCCTGGGCCTGGTTTCCACCCAGAGCCTGCCCCATCCAGCGCAGCGCTCCTGAATCGGCGCGTACCGTGGCGAGGTGTCCGGTGCGGAATGCAGGTACCCCGTGGTCGTCGGCAAGCGCGATGTAGGTCGCCACCGAAGCGGCGCTCACCATGGCAGTTGCCAGCGCGCGGGTTTCCGTTGGAGGCGCGAGTTTGTCCTGGTCGCCGCCAAGCAGGATAACCGGCGCTGAGTTTGCCGCCACCAGTTCCTCCCAGTCCACACAGGTAATGAAACGGCGTGCGAATTCCGGAATCTGGTCCGTGGATACGTGGAAACAATACCACGTAGCCTTGCGCAGTCAGGTGGTGAATGTGCTCCCAGTAGAGATTAGGTGCCGAGGCGCGAAAGCCGTGCAGGTAAATGATGACAGGGGCGCGATTGCCGTCGCGCAGCTTGTCTGGTACGAAGCACCAGACCCGCGTGCCCTCGACCGCCGATCCATATCCCGTTTCCGTGACCCGGCGCGCGATATAGTGTTCGCGCGAGCCGTAGCCCTCGAAGTGGCGACCGGGTGGTCCGGCGTCAGCGCCGGGCACGCGACGCTCGTTGCGCAGCGCCCTGGTTACGATGTCATAGATGGCGGAACCGACCCGCGCGGTCTCGCGCAGGATTTTGCCTTCATCCCCTTTGCGCAGGCCGTCCTCGTACTGCCGCACCTCGTTCCGGCGGCTCGGGCATTTTCGCTTGGAGTAGGGTGCGCGTGCCATCAGTCAGCCTCTATCGATGGATGCAACGGAAAATGATCCAGCCAGCGTTGGGTCAATGTCAGCACTTCGCTGCGCAATTCCAGCAGAGCGCGCACGGCAGGCGGCATCGCCTGGCCGTAGTGTTCGAGTTGTGTACCCAGTTCCAGCGACAGGGCCTCGAGATGCTCGCTCAGCATATCGCGGCACTCGATTGCCTCAGCCGGGCCGATCAGGCCGAGGTGCCCCAGCCAGACATCGAATTCAAAGTGCAGTTTCAGTGGGGCCGCCGCGGCTTCCTTTATGAGCTGGCTGAGATGCTCACTGCCGGACGCGGTCAGCTCGAAAATGGTTTTTTCCGGCATTGCGCCTTCGCGCGTCACCCGGGTATCGAGAAAGCCCTGTTCGGCCAGGATGCGCAGATTGCGATATACGGAGGCATCGCTGATCCGGATCCAGGAACGCAGTTGCCGTTGCTGGATCACCCGGCTGACATCGTAGGCGCCCCGGGGCTGCTGCTTGATCAGCCCCAATAGCACGATGTCGATCGAAGAGGCCCCGGACGCCCGCCGCGGGCGCGCGCGGGTCTTCTGGCCCACAAGTTCTCGGTCTTTCCGTGCCTGTGCGGTTCCTTATATCGCCATGAACTATTCCGACATCAGGCACGGTGAGCCCTACCGTTTGTTTGATCATGGGGAGTACAACCTGTTCAATCCCATTGCCAGGGAAGACCTGTCCGAGTTTATCGTCAACCTGTTGTTCGATAAGCACAAGCAGGGCCGGATTTTCCCGGTAGGCGGGCCGTGGACCGGCGACAACGTGCACACGATCAAGTCAGCGGGACAAACCATGTTTCGCGTGCAGGGCAAGCGGGAACACTTTGATGTCGTACCGCTGACGAAGTGGGACAAGAAAATCCGCAGCTTGCGCCGCATCGGCAAACTGGTTCCAAAGCTGGATGTGGTGGCCGGCTACCTCGAGGCGGCCAAGTACTGGAGCGTGGTTTCACATGTGGCGCCACCGTATGGAACGCGCAGCTTCAACAACTACGTTGAACAGCTCAAAGCCCACAACTACGACGCCGGCACATTCCGGGAGCGCATGAAGCAGGGCAGTAGCCTGACGCCGGATATCTAGCCCGCTCGCCGGTAAAGACAGGCCTGTTAAGGAATTTCTAGGGCAGCAGCGCCACCAGTATGCCTATCGCAACAATACCGATACCTTCAACCAGGAATACCAGGCTGTAGGCCTGCCCCCGGGCCCGACCTTCCGTCTCGTGCACCATCTGCACTCCGGCCGCGGCAATGCAGCCCTGTGCGTAAGCCGCGCCAAGCAGGATAAGACCCGTGGCGAGACCAGTGGCGATACCCAGGTATCCGTACTGCGGATCCACGAACAAATGCTGCTTCATGAACTGGGGAATAAATGGGTAGAGGACCTGGGACGCGGGAAACATGGCGAAAGCGATGTACTCCATGGACAGCTTGCCGTCGGGGCTGCGGGCCTGCTGCGCCCACACACCCTGTACCGCGACACCGGCGCGATAGATGCCCAGCGTGCTGCCAACCGCCGCCAGCCCCCACATGACATAGCCAAGCGTGCCAATACTCGCTGTTTCTACCATGCTAGCGTTCCTCGATACCGTGAAGTTGAAAATGGGCCAGGGGCTCAAAAGCGCGCCCCGACCAGATGACGCCCAACTGGCGGGCAAATTCCAGCGTATTCAAACGCAGGCCGTGAACAAACAGGGCGATAACTCCCAGGCCCAGGTTGATGGCGTGACCGATCAGCAGGATCAGCGCGCCGAAGAAGATAGAACCGGTTTGCTCGGCCATCAGGTTGGTGGTCATGGCCAGGCTCATACTGGCAAAACCCACCGCCATGATGCGGATGTAACTCATCATATCCGAGAACAGGGTGGTGGCGTTGCCCAGCAATAGCCCGAGTCCGGCAAGGCTGCCGCGGCCGACGCCCTGTTCGGTGTGTGACAGGAAAATCACCAGCAGCGCACCCAGGCCCAGCAAAGGTCCGCTGATGGCGGGTATTGGTTTTCCGGTAAACACATTCAGGATGCCGAGGAAGATGGCCCAAAGCATGGCGAGCCAGCCCAGTTCGGCGAGCATCTTTGCCGACCATCCGAGCCTGCGAACCTGGATCAGGCGGCCCAGGCTGAGGTGCAGAATGCCAAGCCCAAAGGACAGCTCGATCATATCCTCGGTATCCAGGGACAGGAAGGGTATCCCGGCGAGGGACTCGAACTGCACGCCGAAGAATGAACCCGTCAGGGCGCCGTAGACCGCGGTAGCGCCCGCAACGTAGAGGCCGAGCTGCACGGCGCCGCTGCCCAGGGAGCGGGACAGCCGGCGGTACCCCAGGCCCAGCGCGGCCAGCATCAGCAAGCCGTAGCCGCCGTCGTTGATCAGCAGCGCGCTGAACACCGTGAAAAAAACAATAATCAGGTGCCCCGCGTCGTACTCGTAGTAGCCAGGCCGGTATCCCATGAATTCGAAGATAGACTGGATCGGTCGCGCCCAGGCGGGATAATGACTCAGCGTGGGCGGTTCCTCCCCGGGGCGTGGATCGCGAAAACTCGCGTTGACCCCGGTGAGCTGGTGCAGGCGCCGGGCGGTTTCGTCCAGCCTGTCCTTCGGTATCCAGCCGGAAAGCACGAACACGTAATCGTCGGCGTGCGACTGAATGCGTCCGGCCTCGATGCTCAGGTCGTCGATCTGTTGGGCCACCTGGCGACCAAATTCATCGAAGCGTTCCCGGGCCAGCCAGCACAGCGCCCCCTGCAGCGTCTCGATCCTTGCCTGCAAGCGGTTGATTTGCGTCTGCAACAGCGCCGGTTCCTGGTCCGGCGGCGCCATGTTGCTGGCCCAGTCGAGGGCCAGCGGTTCGCCGCGGCTCATGGTAACGAACACCAGTTCGTCCTTCTTGCGTTTGCGTTCGCCCTGCCACAGCAGGCCGCCCTCCTGCCGCAGCCAATCGAGACTTTCCGTGTCGTCCGTGCGCCAGCACTGGATGTAGATACCCTGTTCGGCCAGGTCATGCAGTTGCCGGGGTGATATTGCCCCCCATATCTGCTGGCGCTCGGCGCCGGCCAGCAGTTCATTGTGTTTGCGGGACAGGCTGTCCACCTCATCGAGCAGGCGCGTGGCCAGGCCGACGAGATCATCGGGCTCATTCTCCGGGGGTACTTGTGGCAGTTCCAGCTTGCTGCAATCGCGGACCTTCTCGTGCAGGCGTATCAGGGCCTGGCGTTGGGCGCGACCGCCGGTTACCGCGCTGAGTCGGTGCAACTCCAGCGCGCCGAGGTCCAGCAAGGCCTCCAGCACCTCGTTCTGCTTTTCGCGCGCCCCGCAGACGAGCGCGTATTTCATCCCAACAGTGGCCATGTCTCCAGTTCCTGGTGCTTGTCCGCCTCGCGTTCGCGCAACAGACGGGCGATGGTTGCGGCCATGCCGTTTTCTTCATCCATGGCCCTGGCCAATCGCGCCAGTTCCTCGCGCAGCGGCGGCAGGCGAACCTGCTCGCTGCCGTTGATCAAGAACACGAACTCCTCTTCGGCATCTTCCAGGCGCACGACATTCTGGCGTTCGATTCGGAGCCTTTCCGCCACTTGCAGGCGCTCGATCGCCAGGTCTGTAAGCGCAGCGGACGCGGCCGATTGGCAGACCATGACCTGGCTCAGGCGGCAGTGCGCCTTGACGGCCTTTACTTCCTCAATGTCCACGCCGACGATATTCTCCGGGCGGGTCAGGACCTCCGCCTCAAGGGATGCCTCTATGGTTTTTCCCAATGCATGGTCGCCGCGGGCCTGCCATTTTTGATCCAGTTGCTGCTGGTTCTGTTCGAGATCGCTGATGCGCTCCTGGTAGCTGCGGATCTCTACCCGCAACATGGTCAGCACGCGCTTCATCACCGGCAAAAAGCGCTCGATACGATTGATATCCTCCTTGACCTCGCGCAGTCGCTGACCCGTGGACATCAGCTACTCCCCCCTGCCGGCGGCGGCCGGTAGTGGTGAAACTCGCCCTTGATGGCGGAGTCGATATCCAGGTTTTCCGGCGGCACTTCCCCCAGCGCGTACCAGCAGCGGTCCAGTGCGGCGTCAACTTCCAGGTACTCGTCCGTCCTGAGCACCGAACGCTCGAACAGTGCGGCAAAGCGCAGGTATGCCAGATCTACGGCTGCGGTTATTTTCAGCCCCAGGGATTCCTGCTCGCGCACCTCAAGCGCCCGGGAGTAGGCTGCGGTGATCGCCCGTTGCAGTGCCTTGTGGTCCGCGCGGGATGCGTGAAAGGCCTCGCCTTTCAGGCGCGACAGCGCGGCCAGGAAATCCAGCGAACCGTTGGACCACGGTATATGGCCCTCGGTGGAATACTTGGTGAGATTGACGCCGATCTCGCTGTGGTCGAGATTGGGTACCGACATGACGACAATCTCGGTGAGGCTGCCGGTCTCCTTGATGAAGGCGCGCTCGTAGATCCGGGCGGCCTGGGAGTAGAAATCCACCGGCGAGTTGTCTTTGCCGGGAGGGGCCCCCTGGATGCCGCGCACCTCGGCGAGGGCGTTGTAGAAGATGCGCATATCGTGGATGACCAGCAGTACCTCTTCGCCCGCCATGGCCAGGCGTTCGCCTATCTGGCACGCGGTCTGGGGCGCGATGAGTGCGCTGATGGCGGGGTCCGCGGCGCCGTGCAGCACAAACACGGTGCGCCCGATGCGGGGGCGGATACTCTGGAAATACAAAATCGAGTCCTGGGTCAGACCCAGCGCGCAGAAGATCACCGTGAGCGGTTTGAGCGGATCCTCCCGACGCCGGCGATAGCGCGCCCGCATCAGCGTCCTGGCCACCGCATAATCAAGGCTTTCCTCCGGCCGCTTCATCCACAGGATCTTGATGCCCTGGGGAATGGGCTCCTTGGCATCGAGCGCGGGAAAACCTGTCTGGATAAGGCCTTCAGCGAGAGTTCGGCGGGTGGGGTTGAGAATGCCGCCGTAAACGGGCACGGCTTCACCGACCACTTCGGGTCGCCCGTCCAGCGGCCGCCCCAACGGATCCAGGGTGCGGCCGATAATGCCGTCGCGGTCAAAGTTAAAACTGAGCACGCGGTTGGTGAAGCGCACCTTCGTCTCGCGACTGATATTCAGTGGTGTGCCCAGGTACTGAACAGTGGTTTTGCTGCCCACGGCCGTGACGATACCCATGCCGCCCCCGGGAAACTGCGCCTCGGTGCCGACCTCGAGACCGGCGATTGCCTCGAAAGTGACCAGGGGCAGGGAGATGCCGTGGGGTTTAAACTGCAGCATGATCCCGCCCCTCCTCGCTGGCCCCATCTTTATTGGTGGCGGTATGCAGCCAGGCGAGGATCGCCTCGTAGGCCTCCTTGTAGCCGTCCTCCAACAGCGTCACTTCGTAGGCCTTGCCGCCGAGCTGGTCCGCCAGGGCGCGAGCGCGTTCCTTGTCCTGCAGCAGGGGAAAGCGATCGCCGAGATCCTTGCAAAAACGCATCATCACCAGCATGCGCTCCGGGGTCGTTTTCTGATCGATGCTGTGGCCGGAGTCCTGCACGAAAAATGCGCGCCGGTAAACGTTGCCCAGCAGGTAGCGGCGGTAGTCTTCGGCGCTCATGCGCTTGGCAGTGAGAACCTTGATCTGGTCTGTCAGCGGACCTTCGGAATCTGCGACGGTCGCGGTGATGTGGTCGCCCAGCCCGATCCAGTCATGCAGTTTGCGATCGTCGAAAAAGCTGCACAGTTCCTCCCGCCTTTCCATCCCCGTGGTTTTGCTGGTAGAGAGTCCCGCGCCAAATCCCACCGCGGGGTAGTAGCCCCGGTGAGCCACCTTGTTGGTCAGGATGACAGTGCCATCGGCGTACTGGCGGGCCACCTGGGCGATGGCATCTCCCTCGTAATCGTCGCCGTCGGGGGAGACGGCCATAACACCGGTAATCGACGCATCGAAGCCGCCGAGGCAGGTGGCGCGACCGCAGCGCTCAAATGTGGCGGCCATCACCGAGGGCATATCTACCGGAAAGCTCTGCTTGCCGGGCATTTTACCGAGCATGCCCGCTGTTTCCCGATCGCCCTGGCCCTGGCGCGAGAGCGAGTCGACGATCATCAGCACATTCATGCCCATGTCGCGCAATCCCTCGCACACGGCGGCGCCGAAGCGTACCGACTGGCCCCTGGCCTGTGCGCTCTGGGCGCTGGTATTGAGAATGACCACGGTGCGATCCATGAGGCCGATCTTCTGGTAGTTGATAACCACCTCGGTGGCCTCCCCGGAACGCTCGCCGCACAGGACCAGCACCACCAGGTCGACATCGCTGTACTTCGCCAGGTCCTGGGTAAACCATGTTTTGCCGGTGCCGGCACCGCCGATCACGATGAACTTGCCGCCCTCCAGCAGCACCATGGAGGAATCTATGGCGCGCTTGCCGGTAAACAGCGGCCTGGTCGCCCGCAGCCGGCGCAACACCGGGCGCGGTTGCCGTACCGGGTACTCGCTGACCATGGATACTTCGCGAAGTTCGTCGCCGCTGTAGCGGATGGTGGCGATAGTCTCGCTTACCCTGTATTCGCCCGGCGCCGCCAGCCATTCAACCAGACCGTCGCGCTGCAGGCGATCGTGGGGTGCGTTGATGCGGTAATCCAGGTTGGCGACATGGGCGCGTCCCAGCAGGGAGCCGGCCAGCACACGATCGCCCGTGGCCGCTGTGGCCTCGAAACCGGCGCGCAGATCGGCCAGCGGGGAGAAATGCTCCCCGCGCGGAATATGCTGCCCCGGCATGCTGTCCAGTGACGAGCCGACACCGGACATGCGGATACCGGGCATACCCGGCGCAACCTGGCAGATGGAGGGTTCACCGGTGGGCAGGGCGATTCCACCCACCGCCAGTGCTTCGGCTCCCTCGTATAACTGGACGATGGCGGTATCGCCATCGATCTCGGTAATTTCTCCCAGCAGTTCGATGGCCCGCCCATTGATGTCCAGCGGAAAACGAACCATTTCGTAGACCGCCGGCGCCTGGGTAGCCGACAGGCGAATCTCGGCGATACCCGCGGTATTGGCGCTGATGATCCTGGCGGCGATATCAGGATGCATGGTTTACCTCCAGCGGAACGCCCAGGCGTGCGAGCAGCAACAGGCGAATGGCGTAGGCATAGAGTCGTTCCGGAGCATCCACGGCGGCGCCGTAGAGGAACTGGTCCAGCCTTGCGAAGCGCAGGGCGAGCAGTCGTCGATCCTGCTGCTCGGCCTCCTCCAGCGAGGCCGTCGTTGTTTCGATCAGGGTGGCGATTTCCGCACGCGGTGTCTGGCGCCTGATCAGGGTCGACTCCGTACCCCGATAGTTGGCCCGGTGTGCGATGCTGGCCGCGTCTTCCCGGGCCCAGCGCCGCAATATCGGCGGGGTACCGAGCCGGTTGAGGCGGTCATAATATTTGCGCCAGGGATTCATTGAAGCGTCCGGATCCGGCGCCAGTTCGCCAGCGTCGGGAAAGGGTAGCGGCAACTGCAGCGAGCGGGCCTCCCGGTTGGCGATGCGCAGCCAGTCCAGAACCGCGATACACCAGCTGCGATGTTGCTGTTCACCGATCAGGCCCAGGTACTCGGCGATGCCGACGGGGCGATACTGACAGTCGGGGTAGAGCCGGGGCAGTCGTGCCAGCAGGTAGGCGAGGTCAGACATCGCGAGCAGCACCTGGCAGGCGGTCTTTGGCGAGCATGCGCGATAGAACATCGCGAAATTCATCCCCCGCCCAGATCTCCGCCATGTGCTTGAGGCTCTCCTCGGAAACCTCGACCTCTCGGCCATTGCCCCCCAGAACCCTGAACCCGGTGATGCCCTTGCGGAACTCGAAGCCGATGCCCGGTTCCAGTGACGGGTCGGCAATTATCCGCGCCAGCCGCCCCTGCAGGTTCTTGTCAATCTGGAAGTGGGTAAAGCCCTCGCTGCCGGAGTAAAATACCATAGCCAGAATCAACAGGGCCTCCAGGAAACTCTGGGGGTCCGTGCTGTCCAGCCAGTTTCGCAGCCGCGCTACCTTGTCACTTTCGTCGCTGTCTGCGCCTTCAAGGGCAGCGACGAATTCACGCACAGTGTCTGCGCTGCGCTCCGGGGAAAAACTGCGCTGGGCCAGTGTTTCCAGGAAATCCGAGGCGCGCCGCTTGAATATGTCGGCAAGTGAACCGAAAAAAGCGTGCAGCAACTGCTCCGCTTCGGCCCTCGCCGCATCCACGAGTCGCCTGGCTTCCCGGCCGCCCTCCTCGGCGAGGCTGTCCCGGTGGGACTCGGCCGCCGCAATGATGCCGGCGGCCTCCTTCCTGGCTTCAGCCACCAATCGCTCGTACTCCTGTTCTCCGCGTTCAACTCCACGGCGATGCAACTCGGAAACGACTTCTTCGATCGCCGCGGCGCTGTCATTCTGCTTGTCGGGCATAGAGGGCACTCCTTGGTTAGTCGCCAATGGTGCATACGCGGGTACGGCGGCCGGGTATTACGATATGCCCTCGCCGGGGAATTCGCAATTAAGCTGGCGCCCTGCAGCCCGAAACAGCAAGGGCATTGTGTTATTTATTGACTACCGTCAATGATGCAGCGGGAGCCAGCATCGAAAAACTTCTGCTGCGCCCCTCTGCAGCTGGACAATAAAGCGCAAGCGAAAACAGGCGCTGTCCCGCCAGCCGTTGTGGTCATTGCGCAGGTCTGATCGAGAAGCTGTACTCATTTTTTGACCCGCCGCGCGGCACCACTCTTTCCCTGTTTGCGGGCTTGCATGGCCAGTTGGCGCACCCTGGCGATGTCCTTGTCGGAGAACGCGCCGTTCACTCCCGAGATCGCGGCTAACCGCATGCCGTGTTTCAATCCCAGCTTGTAGATTTCATGTACTTTTTCCCACTCTATGTTCCTGCCCACTGTGAAATTCTCGAAGCGCCCCTCCAGGGTGAGCACGATAGTCTCTGCAAGACAGGCATACACAACATTGTGGTCCTCGAAGCCGATCTGCTTCATGTGTACTTCGCCCGGCAGGTAAACCTCACCGGACTCGATTACCAGCACGTCCGGACGCTTCGCCACTTCCTCCGCGGGCAGGTCCAGCGGCCGGGCAACGTCGGTGATCACGCAGCCCGGTTTTACTTTCATGATGTCGAGAATCTTTTTACCCGCGCCGGAAGTCGCGGTGACGATCATGTCCATATCGCCAATACTGCGATCGCTGTCCGCATAGGACGCGAGTACCAGCTTCGCTTCCGGCGATTCCGCCAGAATCGACTTTTTCAGTACCAGCAGTTTTGCCGATTCAGGCGACACGAGGTGAACTTCCTCCGCGGTCCGCGCCAGCAACCTGGAACAGGCGGACCCGATGGCACCGGTGGCTCCGACCACCATTACTTTGCCCTTGATCTTCTTGCCTTTCTCGAGCTTGACCAGGCCCAGTCTCGCCACCGCGTCATGCGCCGCCCACAGCGCCCCGGAGGCGCTGTAGCTGTTGCCCGTGGTGATGGGCAGGGGCGCGCGTTTGGCAACAGTCACTCCCGCATCGCCTACAACCTTGGTAAAGGCTCCGAGTCCCATAATCTGCGCGCCCAGTTTTTTGGCCATATCAGCAGCGGCCAACAGCTGGCGATAGGTAAACTCCGGGCTGTGTGACATGATTTGTCTGGGTGTGCCGCCCACCAGAATGAGCCAGCCCTCGGCCTCGACTCCTGTCGGGGAACGGATGCCCTCTACTTTTGTATAGACCAGCGGCGGCGTATAGGCCACCGCCTTCTCCACCACATCCATCACTGGCTGTGGCGACACTTTTGCAAGCAGTTCAAGCGGTTTGATGTTGGTCAGGTACTTCTGCGAGAGCGGGTGGATAACAAACGCGAAGCGATTTACCTGCCTTTTCCCCTCGATGGGGTAGAGAATCCTGGGTTTGAGATCCAGGCCGGTGAATATCTCCAGGTAGTCGTCGTGGGCTATCTGGGAGGCGGGCTTGCCCAGCGCCGCCAGGATCATTGCCTCCACGACATTGAGGCCAACGGTGTGCTCGAACAGCTGGATGCTGCAATCGAGCACCACCCGAACGCCCCGCTCTTTCAGGGCTTGCAGTCGCTCCGCCGAAACGGTTGAAGTCAGTACCGCTTTTCCTTCCAGTTCGGCAGGGCCATATCGCTCCAGCTGGTGATAGGGCGCGACTATGACGTCCGCGTCCCGCACCGCCTTTTTCAGCAGGAACTGGTTAAGCAGTCTGCCGGGTGCGAGCGATGGCCGTGATATGCCCTCGGGGCTGAATCGCATAACCGGTTGGCTGCCGGCGGCATACAGCTCCAGGGCTTTCAGGGAGTGCAGGAGGCGCGGGATGCCCAGCTGCAGAACCGGGTCGGCAAAGCTGAGGTTCTGGGTGAACTCCGCCATTACGGAGGCCATGCGGTAGTTACTTCTTCCTGCCAGGAACAATACTTTCGCGTTATTGAAAAAATTTCCGAGTTCCGCCTGGGCGGTGCGCAAGGACCACTCCTGTACGATTTCCCGCAGCCGCGCTCCCGTGCTCACCAGGCCGCCGTTGGCCAGCTTCTCCAGTTTCGCGGTTTCGCGCTGGGGGAAATGGTTTGTTCCCACCCAGTAGTGATCCTGCACCATTCCAAGGCCAATGGCGTCAGCCCTGTCACGCCAATGCGCGACCAGGCGTTGCGCCGCCTTCAGGTCGTTATCGGTGCCTATGCGCTCCACCTTGAATGCCTGTCCCAGAAACCGGGTCCTGAATTTGAAATCCAGACTGCCGGGGCCCAGGCTGACACTGACGACACTCTTCACTTCGAAGTCCCTCGCAGGTTGGGTAGCGAGGGGACACCTTACAGACTTTGCCACAGGTGGTTATTGACCATGGTCAAGCATGTGTTATCGAGTAAACCCCTGCCACACCGACATCCATTGAGGCACGGGAAAGCAACCCAGGTGAGAAGAAGATTACCTGTTGGCTGGATAGCGCCACTCTGCGGTTTCGCCAGCGCAGCCGGGTGCAAAGCGGCCGGTTTCAGTGGGGCTGAAAATTGCCATGCGAATCAGCGCCCTGTATATAATCATTCGGCTCGCCCATCAGACAAGGAGAATCCATTGAAGAACTATTTCACCCTGATCACGGTACCTGCGCTTGCCCTCTGGGCCGGTGTTGCGCTGGCGGATTCAACCGATGCAGCCTGCGAGATTTACCCGATTGGCGAAGATCACACCGATGTCCTCATTCCCTGCAGCTTCAGCCAGCGGCAAGGCTATATCACTATCGTTCGTTCAGACGGGGTGACTCATGACCTGTCGCCGGTTGGCGATGCGCCGGGTAATTTCAAAGATCAGAACGGTCGCGCAGTCTTTCGCCAGAGCGGCCTGGATGACCAGGGACAGATTTTCCGTTTCCCTGACGAAAGCGTGTATGTTTACTGGAATACCGACATGCTGAAGCCCGCGACAGAGGACAATTGGAATGCGCCGTTCACTACCGGCGACTACGACGCCACCACGCGACTGCGCTGCAGGGCGGCGGGTGCATCCGGGTTTGGCAGCTGTCCGGCCGGCATCCTGCGCATGGAGGACGGCCAGGCCTCAATTGTGGTGCAGAACCAGCTCGGACAGCAATTCACGATCAACTTCATGTCAGACTACGTCAACGCCACAAACCGCGAGGTGGAGGCGCGTCTTGAGGGCGATACCTGGATCCTGGTTTTCGCCAATGGTGAGGTTTGGGAGGTGCCACTGGCCGCGATCCAGGGAGGTTGAGAGCTGAGCTATTCCTCCACTGCCTTTTTGACGCTGTCGGCGGCGTCTTCCGCGGATTCTCCGACTGACTCAGCCGCGTTATCCAGGCTCTTTCCCATTTTTTCCATAGGCCCTTCCTCTTTGGCACAGCCCCCAATGGACAGTGCAAAAGCGGTAGCTGTCAGCATCAGTATCAATTTTTTCATAATCTTTCCTCTACGGGACAATGTCAGGCGGCGATAAAGAGTGGAATACGCTTTACTGCCTTGCAACCAAGAGTAGTACAAGTAGCCAGGAGTGAGAATGTTTAGTTTTCTGAGTGCTCTGTAGCGAGGTTCCGAAGTCCAGGCTCATCGTCACATTGCCTCAGGCACCGGCCAGGTCCGCTCCCAGGCACTGCGCTACATTGTCGGCCTTGCCCGCATCCACCTGCTGGTACTTGTCCCAGAACAGGGTGTCGATTTTCTTGTAGTACGCGGCCACTTTGGCACTGCGGTACCGACTCACCTGGCCAGGACCGCCGTTATAGGCCGAGTAACTGGCCCGCGCAAGATTGGCGGTTCCTCCTGAATGTTTGTGCTCACCGCGCTTCAGGGCGTACCTGACGAGGTAGTTGAGCAGAATCTCGGAGCCGGCAGCGCCGTTGTAGTTGATGTCCCAGCGCAACTTCTGCAGGTCGTAGAATCCCCGCCAGACCGTTTCGTTGACCTGCATCAGCCCGATATCGCCGGTGGATGATCGCAATGGCTCTATCCGCTTGTTAATCACTACATACTGGCGCCAGCAACTTTCCTGCCAGGCTGTGGCGAGCACCAGCTTTCCGTACAGGTCGCGGTAGGTTTGATCCAGCTTTTGTTGCTGCTGCGCCTTGTCGGCCGACGATTCCAGCAGCTTTTCGATACTGCGAACGTATGCGTTCAATCTCTTTTTCGCCGGCAGCCACTGCTCGAGGTCCTCCCAGGGCGCCGCCGCGTGTGCGCTGGCAAAGAACGAAAAATTCAGGTGCCAGGATGAGAGGTCGGGTATTGCGTTGTCGATATCCTCCCGCAGCAACTCCTGCAGTTGCGGGTCAACCTCGTCGCTGTACCGAAGTAGCTCATCGACCTGCTCCGCGTTGATCATTCTCGCCAGTCGCCGCAGGCCTTCTGTGGATATCTCCAGCCCGATGGTGGAGCCCAATTGGTTTAGCGCATACAGGGCATCGCTGGCTGTCAGTGTGCTCATCCACAGCAGCTGTTCCTGTCCCTGCTGCTGCAGCGCTATTTCACGCACCACCGGATTGAGCTTGTGCCAGCTTTCGATAAACCAGTTGCGTACCGCGTCGCCGGAGCGGTCGGCCGGCTCGGTCAGTGCGTCCCGCAGGCGGTAACGGCTGTCGACAAGAATATCCAACAGTGCGCTGTGCAGGGACTTCAGCTCAGTGGCAGCGGCGTAGCGTTTCACGGCGCCCACCAGCAGCGCGTCCATCATTTGCCACTGCGCTTCTGCCTGTGCCAGTTCCTCGGGTGTCAGGGGGGCGGCGCTTTCGGGCTTCTCCGCGGGTGTTTCAACCTCGAAAGCGATTGCGATATTGAGGCTCGGGGCGGTTACCTGGATATCACTGATCGCCAGGCTGTTTATGGTGGCCTGTAACTGGGCGGTGTCGAGATTGGGAAGAACTTCCGGCAGGAAGCCAGCCAGGGAATCCGTGTAGGGCCCCATGTTGAGCACAAAGCCGCCGAAGAATTCAACCAGGCGCACTACCGCCGCATCCCAGAGCGGCCCTGACGCAATTCTGTCGCCTTCGCTGTCTGTTATCCAGGTGGTGCGCGGTTCGAGTTTCACCGATTTCGCCCCCGGCAGAATCACCGGCTCACCCAGGTAAGCGATGTCGCCTTCCCGATTCAACAGGATCTTGCAACTGCCGAACACCTCCACCCCGAGCTGCGCCTTGTAACTGGCTATGATTTCCACGTTTTCTTCATGGGCGCCTACGCGGGGGTTCGACAGCACAATCCGGCGGCATCCTGTGGGATCGTTGAGAATTTCCCTGGTGCCGTCCGGGGTATTGAACAGCTGGCTGACCAGCAGCTGGCGCATCAGGGGGTACTCGAGATAGACAGGTACGCTGACCGGCGTGCCTGCGGCCCGCGCCGTCGTGGCGATAAGCAGCGCGATCAGCAGTACAGCCCTGGGCGGCGTCAGGTAGCGAGGGCGAAACGTGTGTGGTGTGGACATCAGAACCCCTGTTTTGCACGGTCCTCCGTACAATGGCGACTGATTATTTCACGGCCCGCGGGATTTCGCATGTTCATTATTTGCCCTGCGATCGGAAACCGGCCGGGTAATCTCGCCGGTTGGGGAGTCCCGGGGCAGGGGGGGCTGGCGGCGGATCAATCAGTCAAACAGTGCGGCCCTTCGAGCCAGGCTATCCTGGCTCCAGACATCCTTCGCACGGTAGTACTCCGGATAAACCAGGCTGTTGCCTGGCAACGGTAACCAGGACTGCTTTGTTGAGGTGAAGATGTGTACATCCGGAGGCGCCAGGCCGGGGTCGTCCAGCGTGCCCGCTCGAACGAAGGCAATTTTCGCGCCTATGCCCGCGTAATTGTAGTGGCTCCAGAGAACGGTTCTGCACCGCGGACAGCTGTGGACGGTCTGTCCCTGGCCGCTGGCGCTGGGGCGTCGGGTAGTCTCTACCGGGCTCGAGTCGATTTCCAGCCGGTCCCGCTCAAGCAGGGCGTTAACTGCAAACGCAGAACCGGTTTCGCGCTGGCACCAGCTGCAGTGGCAGCAGTGCACTATCATCGGTGGCGACAACATCCGATAGCTGATGTCGCCACAGGCGCAGTGGCCAGTGGCAAATCCACCTATCCCATCCATCTAGATTTTTGCCTCCATAACCAGGTTAAAGCCGGTACTGGTCGCCACTCGCACGCGGGTGAATCCGGCTTCGTTGAGTATCTCCGTGAGCCGCTGCGGTCCCGCCTGGGCGCCGAGTGCCAGTCCTACGTCCTGGGAGCGGGAGCAGGGGGTGCATACCGCTGTTGAGGCGGCGTAGTACAGCCGGCTCACGGGGTTGATATTGTCACTGACGCAGTCCCTGGCCAAGGGTTCAACCAGCAACAATGTGCCGTCCTCGTTCATCGCCTCCCGGGCCCGGCGCGCGGCGCCAACCGGGTCACCCATGTCGTGCAGGCAATCCATAAAACAAATGAGATCAAAACCCAATTGCGGAACCGAGTTGGCGTCGCATTGCGTAAAAGAGATGCGCTGCTCACCCGGTTCGTCCCGCGCCCGCTGCCGCGCGACCGCTATGGATTCGGCATGCAGGTCGTAGCCGAAGAATTCGGAATCGGGAAACGCTCTGGCCAGGGTGATGGTTGAAGCGCCGTGTCCACAACCGATGTCAGCGACCTTCGCTCCGCTTTCCAGCTTTTGTCTTACGCCCTGCAGATTGTCCAGCCATTCGGTGGCGAGAAAGCTCTTGTAACCCGGTCGGAACAGGGACTCGCTGCCGCAAAACAATCGGTGATGGTGCTCACCCCAGGAGATTCCCTGGCCTGACCGAAATACATCCAGAAGCTTCTGTTCGTCCAACCACAAAGAGGCCGCCACCTCCAGGGCCGGGACCAGGAAAACGGGGCTGTCTTCGTCCACCAGGACCGGTTCGTGGTGCGCAGGCAGTTCATAGGTTCCGGATTCGGTTTCATAAACCACGTAGCCGCCAGCGACCTGGTTGTTCAGCCACTCGCGAACATATCGCTCATCCGTGCCCGTAGATCGGGCCACACTGTCGCTGGTGACGGAGCCCTGGCCGGCCATGGCCCGGTAAAGCCCCAGTTTGTGCCCGATGTTGGTCATGACGCCCGACATAACCGCTGCCATGTCGGTGACCACCCGGCCTGCGAATTCTTCTGTAGAGTTTGTCATTTTATATACTCCTTTCCGGTAAACAGTATTGATTCAGGGGACAGGCTGGTTCATATGCCCTGAAGCCAGGTCATTGCCAGGGCGCTCGCCAATCCCTCCCGGTTCATGGGTTCAATATAGAGACAGATAAGATATTATTGAAATCGTCATTTTGGATGAGTGATATTGAAATGGTCGATATCAGAAACCTGGATCTGAATCTGCTTTACGTGCTTCATGTCCTGTTGCAGGAGAGCAATGTTTCGAAGGCGGCGCTGCGGCTTCATCTCACCCAGCCGACGGTGAGCGGTATGCTCGCCAGGTTGCGCACGATATTTGAAGACCCGCTGTTCGTGCGAACCAGTCACGGCTTGCATCCCACGAGCCAGGCCCTGAGTTTGAAGGAGCCCTTGAGCCGTATTCTGGGTGATATAGATATGCTGATCCAGACTGCGCCTTTCAATCCGGCGACCAACACCGCGACCTTTGCCCTGAGCACCAACGACTATATGCAGTACGTATTTCTCGCGCCGGCAATAAACGCATTGCAAAACGCCGCGCCGAACATGCGCTTTGCCATTTTGCCCGCTGAAATTTCGTCACTTTATGAGAAGCTTGTTCAGGGTGATATTGATCTGGCTGTAACCATTCCTGAGTTTTCCAGTACCAAACTGCGGGAGCAGGTGGTCTACAGCGAAAGCTACGTTGCGGTGTTTCGAAAAGGCCACCCCCTGGCCAACAAACCCCTGACCCTGAAACGTTTCCTGGAGATGGAGCATGTTATTGTCTCGCCAACGGGTGGGCAGTTCATCGGCCCTACAGACATCGCCCTTGCTGAATTGGACAAGCGTCGCAAGGTGACAGTTTCTGTATCGAGCTTCTTCGCGTTGATCGAACTTGTTACGCTGGGCGATTACACGGCTTTGCTGCCACTGCGACTGGCCCGGAAGTTTCAGGATCGCCTGCATCTGATCAGGCCGCCGTTGGATGTTCCCGGCTTTGATGTGATCCTGGCATGGCATCCCAGGACTGACTCAGACCCGGTACGACGCTGGCTGGTCGATAGCCTGACGGCGTTTGCACGCGAGAATATGGGGACTGGATAGGGTGCCGGTACTGGCCTCCCCACCCCGGGAAGTGGTCCCGGACCGGATTACTGGAACCGGACAGCCTGGGAGGGTAATTACAGGCGGCCGCTCTCGATGTCCGTTTTGTCACTGAGTTACCAGAGGCCTTTCATGCGTCACGTGCTCCTGTTATCACTTTTGCTTGTTGCCCTTCAACTTCAGGCGGCGGGCCCCGATGAGCAGGCGATTGACAGCATCGCGGGCAGGGCGCTTGTCGCTTTCGATGTTCCGGGCATGGTCGTCGTGGTGGTCAAGGATGGTGAGACCGTGCTCCTCAAAACTTATGGACTGCGTGACGTGGAACATGCGCTGCCGGTTACCCCGCACACCTACTTCCGGCTGGGTTCTACAAGCAAGGCATTCACCACGGCGGCGCTGGCACTGCTGGTGCAGGAGGGCAAGCTCAACTGGGAAGATCGGCTGACAAAGTACCTGCCCGAATTTCGACTGCACGATGAGGGTGCCACGCAGGCGTTCTCGATTCGCGACATGCTCACGCACCGGTCCGGTCTCTGGAGCGGGGCTGGCGATTACATGTTATGGCCCGAGCCTTCGGGCTTCACCCCGGCTGAAGTGATCGCCAATATGCGTCACTTCAGGCCGGTGACACCCTTTCGCTCGAGCTACGCTTACAGCAACGCTTTTTACGTCATGGCTGGTGAGCTGGTCGCAAGGATTTCGGGTATGACTTACCAGGCCTTCGTGGAGGCGGAACTCATTAAGCCGCTGGGCGTTGCCTGTTTCGCCGGAGCTGTGCCGGAGGAGGCGATGGCGGACGCCGCGGAGCCCTACGTCCCCTATCAGGGCGCGCCGCTTCGGGTGGATCGCAATCGCCTGACTACCCAGACCCCAGTGATGGTGGCCGCGGGCGGGATCGCCTGCAACGGCGAGGGTATGGCGCGCTGGATGAAGGCCTTGCTCGCCGGTGGCAAGGGCGTACTTGCGCCGGAGAGTATCGCCGAACTCTGGACCGGTGTGACCCCGCTGCCGGTATCGGCCCGGGAAAAAGAGCGGGACGGCACGACGCGCCGCGCCTACGCACTGGGCTGGCGGATTTCCGACGTGAAGGGGTATGAGACGGTTTCCCACACAGGAATGCTGCTGGGCTTCCAGTCACAGGTGGTGCTGGTGCCCGCCAGGGGCCTGGGTATTGCGGTGTTGTCGAACGGAACGAGCACCCGGGCGCGCTCGGCTGTGAGCCAGGCCCTGCTGATGGGCTGGCTCGCGCCCGACGAAGCGCCTCGAAACTGGATCGCGGAGTACACGGCAGCTTCCGCAGTACCCGGCGCAGAGCCGCAGCTGCCGAACACCGTTGAATTGCCGCTGGAGGCGTATCGCGGTAACTATGTCGACGACTGGTTCGGCACCGTGACAGTGACGATGCGCGAGGACGGCGCGCTGGGCCTGGCCAGTACACGAATGCCTGCCATGACCGGGAAAATGCTGCCGCGCTCGGGCCATGAATTCCTGGTGAAATGGGATGACCCCACCGTGGACGCCGACTTTATCGCCCGCTTCGAGCCGGGGGTAAATGGATCGATCCTGGGCTTACGGCTTGCAAGTACGGCACATAGTCCAGGGCAGGCGAGCGATCTCGATGCGATGCATTTCGTTCGGGCAGATTGATGTGAGGCAATCGGTTTGCTTCTTTTTTCCGCCTGCTATAACTTCCTGACGGAGGGGGAACATAACATGGATGCAGATCTGCGGCGGCGCCGCGAGCAAGTTGTCAGCGAGCATTTCGCATCGGAAGTCGACCAGGAGTTCGACAGGACGCTCGCCACATTCGACACACCGCACTACGAGATCATGGCGACTAACGAGATTTATGACGGGGCGCAGGAAGTCATGAACTACTATATCGCGACGCGGACGGCGTTTCCGGACCAGCGCCACGAAAATGTCAGGATGCATTTTGCCGAGGATTGCGTGATAACCGAGTTCGACCTGCTGGGTACCAACAATGGCCCCTTCTATGGAATGGAGCCAACGGGCAAATCGTTCCGGGTGCCGGTCTGTGCCATTTTCTTTTTCGAGGGCGACAGAATTGTAAACGAGAGAATTTACTTCGACTCAGCCAGCCTGGTGACGCAAATAGGTCGAGCCCATATACTCACAGCCTGAGTGGGTTTGGTTCGCTACTCAATACATATTGTTCTCAGCGAAGCGCAAAAAGGCCTCGCCTGCTTGTGAGGACACCGCCATTCCTGTTGGTGTAACAGTAACGGCGGGTTTTATCGCTGGGGAGCTGCTTTTTCAGTCCGGGGGATCGGGTGCCCGACTCAGGCTCGCTTGCGCCTGGACACCGATACCAGGCCGAGTAAAGCAGAGCCGAACAGCCAGGCTGTCGCTGGCAGGGGAACAACCGCCGGTGGCCCGTACTCAGTGGTGTGGCTCCACGCGTCACCCAGCGCTGTTACCGTTACGGTACCGCCTGAAGTATTCTCGAAATACCACAAGGAGCTTGATTGCTTGATCGAGAAGTACTGGAGGTCTGTCGTATACGTGTTCTGCTCCACATCTGTCTTGTTGACATAGTTAACTGTGTCGCGAGCGGGGTTGAACTGAATCAGCAATTCGTTCAAGCGCGCCAGCTCGCCCGTGGGGTTGCCAGCCGAGGCATACGCATCCGCGTCGGTCCCGCTGAGTTGTATAAGTCCCGGGTTGGGTCCTGTAAACCCCGAGCATGAGGGGACACAGGTTATCTGGTTGCTGGGTCCGTTGTAGCCGGCCAGTGAGATGGTGTTGGCATTGGCGGCGCCGGCGAGCAGGCATGCTGAAAATGCCATTAGCGCTGCGCCTGGTGTGATCACTCGTTTCATAAAATGGCCCTGTTTAAAATACGGTATTTGCATCCCGTAAAAAGCAAACTTTGTGCCATTTGCAGAAAAGGTAACTATATCAATAGCATGGATCAATCGAGCTATTTCTGGAAAGCGGGCTTTGTAAAAATTTTTGACGATCTGGCGAGAAAGAAAATAGCGGTTATTGAACACAGGGCGATCCGTCGGCAAACGCGGACCATTCAAATCGCCGCTTTCGTTCAATCCCGCGGTTTTAAAAGTGGATGGCCGCTAGTGTAATTTCCTGCCGGAGGCTGATAATGACGGCAGCTTCAACAAACTGGATATTACATGGTATTCGCAGCAAGGCTGTCGGTCTCCCTGGCACCCGCCCGTTTCAAATTATGTGTATCGCGACTGGTAGTATTCGCCATCGGATCGTTCCTGATCGCAACCGGCGCTTGCGGGGAAGTGCGGGATTTGAGTAGCGCTGCCGCAACCCCGACCGCCGAGTCCCTGCTTGCCGGCGCAAAGCCCGGGAGCAATAACTTCCACGCGACGGTGGGGTTTCGGCTGACACAGAACACCATCCAGCTGAACGCGCAGCCGGGAAGTGCGTCGTCCGTAGAATCCTTTGTCCTCGACTCAGGCGCACCAATGACGATCGCTCCGCGACTGGCGCGCGAGCTCGGTCTCGAGTCCCTGGCAAACGTCACGCTGGCAGGGCCAGAGGGTGGGCGCCTGACGGTGCCCGTAACGCGATTGCCTGAGATCGGGATTGCGGGAATCGAGTTTCAGGATGTTGGGGCGGTCGTCGATTGGGTCGAGCCTCCCAGCGAACTCGCGTGTCTGTCCACCGCTGGGCTGATGGGCGCGAGCATGATGCAAGCGGCCATCTGGCAGATTGACTTTCAATCCGGGACAATCGCAATCACGGATTGCCTGTCAAAGCTGCCGGGTCTGCCGGACGCGATGCGGATCCCGTTCAAGCGTTCAGACGCCGCCGGATCTCCACGCATTTCGGTGGGGGTGAGCGATGCCAGCGATGTATCCCTTCTCGTCGATCTCGGTTTCAACGGATCTATCGCGATTCCGACGGCCCTGCTTGAGCAATCCGGTGATCGCATCGCCGATACGGCGCCTGCCGAAGAGGGAGGTGTGGCGTCGACGGTGTTTGGGGAAAAGTCCTCCGTTGTTCGTATCGCGAGGATGCGGGAGCTGCGCCTCGGAGATCTCCGCCTGGAGGATTTCCCCGCTGTCACGGGGTCGGCGGTCTCTGATTTTCATGTCGGGATCGAGTTCTTCCGCCATTTCCGAGTGACGGTCGACTGGCTGCACAATGATCTGTATCTCGAACTCCGCGACAACAAGAGTGCGCTTTACCATGACTTCTCCTCCTACGGATTCTCGTCACAGCTGCAGGGTGACGGGCTTGTGGTCGGCGCGGTCTGGCGCGGGAGTGCCGCGGATCGGGCCGGTATGAAACCGGGGGATCGATTGCTTGAAGTTGGCGGTATCGACACGAGAATTGCCGACTTCCCGATGCTGTGCAAGCTGAAGGATGCGATGGGATTGTTTGGGAGTAACCGCGCTCCAGTGTCCGTCACCTGGATGCACGAAGGGCGAACCGAGACGCTGCTGGTCGACAGGGTGCCGCTTTTGTGAGCTTGACCTTCCAGTCGCTGGAAAGATTACATTACTTCCAGAGCCTGAAAGGAGCATCCCATGCAACAAATACTGACCCTGTTTCTGCCCCTGTATTTCCTCCTGTTCTTCGGTTTTGCATTCCTGTGGCGAAGCTGGAGAACCTATCGATTGACGGGTGTAAACCCCTACCGCCTGCTGGGAAACCCCGGTCCGGAGGAGATCACAAGTCGCTATTTCCGGCTGCTGCCGTTTCTGTCGCTCCTGGTTATGGTGGTGTACCTGCTGCCCGGGCGGTACTACGAATACCTCGCCCCATTTCGCTGGCTGCACGGCGAGGTGTTGCAGACGCTGGGCCTGGTGATTATGTCCGTAGCGTTGGTAATAATAGTGATTGCACAGGGGCAAATGGGCGAAAGCTGGCGCATCGGGGTTGACTACGACCACCGCACCGAGTTCGTGCGGCAGGGTCTGTTCAAGTACTCCCGCAACCCGATATTCGCGGGCGTCATGCTGAGTGTCATCGGTTATTTCCTGGTATTGCCCAACGCGGTGACCCTGCTGATCATGACGCTAGATCTGGTATTGATACAGATACAGATACGGCTGGAAGAGCAGCATCTCGCGGCGGAGCACGGTGATGTATACAAGCGCTATTGCGATGAAGTGCGGCGCTGGGTTTAGCGTTCAGTCCCACCCATATATGAGCCCTGACAGGAGAGGCTCCTGCATTGACTCGATTGGCCGGGAGCGCCGTACCCGATCCGTACCGATTGGCAAGCAGGACTTTCTTCCGAGGGCGTCTATACTGATTCCCTCATCGTGATTCTGCTCAAGGGTTTCCATGAAGTATTGGAAGGCGGCCGTTTTATTGCTCGTGTTAACTTTCTCGCCAACAGATGTGGTCCAAGCGGATGAGCTAACCAGAATCGTGCAAGAGGACCTGATCAGTTTGGGCTACGACCCGGGTCCGGCAAACGGCGAGGCTGCCACCAGGACCATCATTGCCGTGGCTAAATTCCAGGCCCAGCACAATCTGGAGGCCACGGGAGAGATTACGCCGCAATTGGCTGGAATAATCAAAGCCACGCTTGCAAAGCGCAGTGGTACGGCAACAGCCACTCGGCAGGCCGTGACCGCGCAAACCACAAGTCGTCTGTCGATAGCTCAACCTGGTACAACCGTCCGAAATGTTTTTGGCCCGGAGGTCGGTCTGGGGGCTAACCGGTGTCGGGGTGCCTGTGGCGGCAACTGCCCCAAAAGCTGTGCAATCGAGATATTCTACGAGTGTGCGGGATCGTCACAATTGCGACGAGTCGAAGCCTTTGCCTGCGGAACACATCCGGGCTGCCGGGAACATGATGCCTGTCTTGACACATGCCTGCAGGAAAACGCGGAATCCCGGGAGTGCCAGCCTCGATGTGACGTCATGGCGATGGAGGCGTATGGTTTTGAATCGTCGGCATCGTGGCTGTTGGGGAATGGTCCCTACGATGGCGAGATCAGGTTTGAGTATACCCGGCAGGGTGCGGCCGAACTCGAACCTGCCTATCGCTGTCCCGCGGGAGCAACGCGACAGTGTAGCGAAGATTTTGCTTGCGTCGACGCAAACGGGGCTAGTGTGGATCCTGTGTTCGATTCCTATCCTGCCGCGAAGGCCGGCGCAATGCAGATCGCCGAATTTCGCGCCGGACCTGTTTGTGGTAACAACGCCGACAGGGTTTGCGTGCAGTCGGCAACTATCCAGCTTTCAGGAGACGATACCTGCCCGGGTGGAAAATGCACTCGCTTCGGGATGGAGTTTGACTATCGTAACGCCGATCCCACGGTACCGCTGGAGTGCGCCACCTCAACACGGGGCGGAGATGACGATTTTATCGGTGACCTGGTAAAGCTTGGCGGAGATGCCCTGGCGTCCCGCGGTGTTGGCGCCGGGGAGCAGGAGGGCGACGGCATGGGACAACTCCTCGGTTTGTTCGGGAAGGTGATTGCCAGTGGCGATTCACCGGAAGATGTCCAGGTCACCATTACGCCTTTTGATGAAAACGGCAACCCGATTGAGTCGCAGCGCGTGGGTAGCGAGCCCGGCAATGGACCGGCGCCGATTCCGCGCACTGTCGACCTGCCTGCTGTAAATGGTCACCTGTTTGTGCCGATGTACCAACTGGCCTCCGCTTCGAGGCCGGGGGAAGTGAAAGAGCGCCGGGTGACCTGCACGCATAAAGGCGAACCGGTTCTGGAAACCATTTTCGTATTGCGATAGTGCAATCCGGGTTTTTGGCCAGTTCTGTATCGCTATACCTACTTTTCTACTTCCGCCTCTAATATACCAACCAACTGCGGTGTGACTTCTCCCGTGACCTCCAGTCCTTTTTCGGCCTGGAACTGGGAGATCGCGATGCTGGTTTGCATCGACGCTTCGCCGTCAAGCTTGCCCGGGTCGTAGCCAAGCGCCTTGAGGTGAATCTGCACTGTCTGGGTCAGGTTCCCGGGTGAGGGTGTGGCCTTGTCTGGCGCAGCCTCCTGCGGCTCGTCTTCCGCCATGCCAAACAGCCCGCCAATCCCCATGCCCTTTATCAAGCCTTTTGTGCCTTCGGATACACTCTCTGTGACGCTCTGGATCGCATCGGTATCGCTGGCTGATGAATCGGAGTCGGAAGACTCCGCTCCCATCCCCATCATTTGCCCAAGGTTGGAAAAGCCTGCACTGAAACTCATCGGCTTGAGCCCGGCTGGTAACTCGAAGTATGCGGGGTCCTGTTCCCGCAGGTTAAGCTCAGAGAACTGCATGGTAACGTGCTGCTCATCAACGCTCCTGTTCGAGTAGACCATGTCGAACTTGATCGGCACGCCCGTCTTTGTCACCCAGATGAAGCCGACGCCAGATCCTTCCCTGTCTGTGAAGCGCGCCTTGTACTTGGTGGAAGAGTGGCCATTTACATCCTCATCTCCCACTTTTTCGATCTCGCTGAATTCCAGGCCATTGGAGGCTTGCATCATGCCGTCATCCAATGATTCCTCCTTGTAGAACCCCATCGATGGCATCAGGATGTAGCTCTTTGCCAGGTCCTCGCGCAGGATCACCCCCGCCGTCATATTGCCCATGTACATCTCGGTGTACATTTTTCCTGGCGCGCGGCGTTCAGTCATTTCAACCTGGCCTCCCTGAAACTCGATGACCCGAATGCCATCGTAGGAGACATTCTGGTCAATGCCGAACTCTGCGGCCCAGCGGTCGTAGGGATGCACCGCAAATACCGTGGACGCGAAGAGACCCAGGCAAACGACGGACAAAAGTTTGCCCAGCCGAAGCGCCTGTCCCCGAACTCTGCGGCCTGAGGTTTGTTTGTATCTATCCAGTTGAATACCGATATTCATGAAGTACTCCATAGTCTGATTAGCTTACTTTCCCTGTTTTCCTCTACTGCAACGCCCCCGGTCATCGCTCCGCGGCCCACTTCAGCCGGGATCAAACTGCTTCTCCTTGCACCGGGTTGGCCTTGTGTGCCGATGTTTCAGGAAAAATCACAGTACAAAATCTGTCGAGTTCGATTGCTGTGGCCCGAGCTGTTTACCAACCTTACGGGTTCGTACAGGAATCGATATCACTCTGGGATATACCAAGGTCCTTCGCCGCCCCCTCGAGGTCGCTAATGGTGGCATTGACGGAGGATGCATCCGATGCGGTGGTGGATATCTGCGCCGCCGTTTCCCCCCCGGCGTACCGGGAAGCCGTACGTGAAACGGCACTGAAGAGTTTGCCGAATCCGCTTTTCATTTGGGCAGTTTTTTGGGCGGCTTCCACCTTCTCCTGCAGACATGCTTCCTGTCGCGCCTTCAAGTCGGCCTGCGCTTGCGCCGGGGTGGCAGTGGCCGCCACGGAAGATGGCGAGGCGCTGTTGGCGCCGCCCTGTTTCGACAGTGTCGCCTTGATTACTCCGGCCAATTGCGGGGTTATTTCGCCCGTCACCTCCATATCGTGTTCCGACTGGAATCGGGAGACGGCGATAATCGTCTTGGTGCTGGCGGTGCCTGTTACGCCGCCCGTGTCATAGCCCATGGCCGTCAAATCCTGCTGTACGATCTCGGTCAACTCGTCCGCCAGGGCCGCGCCCACCAGGCTGTAAGCCAACACTATAACGAGAATGACCGATTTCCCACGCATGCCTGAACTCTCCAACGCGAATATAGGTGAGCACCTATTATAGATGCTGTTGGAGAAAAGTCAGTCCGTCGGGCTAGTGCCGGACCATATTACCGAAGTATAGCGGCGTGAACGATAATCGGTGCCATCCGGGTAGCCAGGCACTGAGCAACAGTCAGTCGCAACCAGCGCTATGGGCCAGGGCCGGTAGTGAGCTGAACCAGTCGGGTGTCAACGAAAAGGCATGGGTGAGCGCGCGGGAGATAGTGGAGATGGCTTTTTGCAATCCAGCTGAGCTATAAGGGAGATTGACCCGTCAGGCGTTTCGGGTCGAGCAGCCTTTCCAGCTCTTCGCGGGAAAGACTGGTCTCCTCAGCGGCGATGTCGATCACCGGCCGTTGCTCAAGGTAGCAACGTTTGGCTATTGCCGCCGCGGCGTCATAGCCTACGATCCGGTTTAACGCGGTTACCAGGATGGGATTGCTGGCAAGGTTTTTCTGCAGCCCGTCCCGATTCACCTCAAACCCGGCAATTGTTTTGCAGCTGCTTGCGCACGCGCCAACCAGATTATCGATGCCGCACAGCAGTTTGTCCGCGATCAGCGGCAGCATCACGTTGAGCTGAAAGTTTCCGGATTGCGCGGCTATGCTGACCGCGCAGTCGTTGGCTACCACCTCTGCACAGGCCATGAGTACCGCTTCAGGCAGGACTGGATTGACCTTGCCCGGCATAATGGAGGAGCCCGGTTGCAGCGCTTCCAGTTGTATTTCACCGAGTCCGGCCAGGGGGCCTGAGCCCATCCAGCGCAGGTCGTTGTTGATCTTGGTGAGCACCACCGCGAGTGCGCGCAGGCAACTTGAACACTCCAGCGCCACGTCCTGCCCAGCCATGCGCGCGAAAGAGTTGGCGGCCACCGTGAAGGCTTGCCCGGACAGGGCGTTCAGGCTATCCACGAAGGCACTGGGAAATTCTCGCGGTACGTTGACCCCGGTGCCGACTGCCGAGCCGCCAATGGGCAGGGCCAGCAGGCGCGGCATCAGGTCCGCCAGTCGGTCCGCGCAATCTGCGAGCTGGGCAGCCCAGGCCCCCAGCTCCTGCCCCAGGGTCAGCGGCATGGCGTCCATCAGGTGAGTGCGCCCTGTTTTGGTGACATCCGCCAGCTCAGCGGCGCGAAGCCTGGTTGCCGTTATCAGATTCTCCAGTGCCGGTAATAGCTGCTCCTGCAATCCCTCGGCTGCGGCTACCTGGATACAGGTCGGGATGACGTCGTTACTGCTCTGGCTCGCGTTGACATGGTCGTTGGGGTGAACCGCTTGCCCGAGTATGCGGCTGGCGAGAGTAGCCAGGACCTCGTTCATGTTCATATTGCTGCTGGTTCCAGAACCGGTCTGGAATACCGGAACGGGGAAATTTTCGAGGCCGGGTGCCATGCGCACTGTCGCCGCCGCCTTCGCGATGGCATCGGCAAGCGCCGGTTCGAGAACGTCGCAGGCCCGGTTAGCCTGGGCTGCAGCGCCTTTGATCATAGCCAGGCAACACAGAAACCGCAGGGGCATTGGCCTCGGGTTGATGATGAAATTATTGGCCGCCCGCTGTGTCTGGGCGCCGTACAATGCATCGACTGGTACCTTTACGCTGCCGAGACTGTCCCGTTCCTCGCGATACTTTGTCATTACTGCCTCCCGGGCGCGTCGAGCCGACACCCATAGGATATGGTCGCCGGAGCAACGTTAATAGTACTTTTGCCGAAACGCGTATAATAGTAGCTTGAGAATCGATGGCATCTTTATGTAATCTGCCTGTTCCATTTTGGCGGGGCCAGCGATCACGCGACGGGGCGAACGTATGACTGACTATTTCAAATGTACACCGGTAGGGCTCGAGTTTTTCGAGCAGACAAAAAACGTCTTCAAGGCGGAAGAAATTGTTAAGGCCAGTCCCGAGGAGATTTTTGAAGTTTTTGAAGATGCCCATTCGTGGACCGTCTGGGCAATGCCAATACAGAAGGTGGAATGGACGTCCCCAAAACCATTCGGGGTCGGTACCACGCGCTCGGTATACATGATGGGGGGCATGGTGGGCTACGAGGAGTTTATTGCCTGGGAGCCGGGCAAGCGTATGGCCTTTACGTTTTTGGGTTGCAACAAGGACGCCACCGAGAAATTCCTTGAAGACTATCGTGTGACAGACCTGGGCGACGGCAGTTGCAGGGTGGAGTGGTATATGGCGATGGAGCCGCGTGGCGCTTCCCGGCATATGATGTGGCTGACGCGTCCCCTCATGAGGTTTGCCAATCGGCGCATGTTCAGCAAGTTCAGGAAATACACCGAGGACCATGCCCTGCGGTCCCGCAGGGCCGCAGCGGCGTAAGCTGACTGGGCCAGCCAGGGTTCGCTTCAGACTGTGTCCAGTACCTCGATTTCCGGCGCGGCCGCCACCAGGGTTGCGAGCACCTTGTTGGCTTCGCGAAAATGGTCCGTCTTGCCGTGAGCATCGAGGGCTTCTGCGCTCTCGTACTGCTCCAGAACCTTGTAAACCTGCGGCTGCGACTTGCTGCGGTGCAGGATATAGAAAATATTGCCCGGTTCATTGGCCCGCACCTGTTCGGCGAGTGACAGGAATACCTTCTCGAACTCGGCGTTTTTGCCTTCCTGTACGGTAATGGTAGCGATCAATCCGATTGCCATTTTTGTTCTCCTGGTATCCTGGTGAAATGGGCGGTAGCTCGATCTGGCGAGGCTGGATTCATTGTACTGCAGTGCCTTGCCCGGTCGATACCTGTTACGGTTGCTGGGGTGCGCGTGATCGCTTGAACAGTGCAGCAGCCCCGGGAACGCATCGGCAGAGGCGCGCCACCCGGGTCTTCCGTGTTATGAGGCGTCACCTTTGACGACATGAAGTGCAGCGGAGAACCGTGGATCCCCTTTCTCAACCGGGCATAGTAGCGAGACAAGTTCGGCGAGCTTTTTCCAATCCAAAGGCTTCTGCAAGTGCATGGTGCCGCCAAGATGCTCCAGTGATTGCGTCGCCACCTCTTCCCGTGTCTCGCCAGAGATAGTGATGATTTGCAAGCGCCGGCCCTTGGTCCTGGTTTGGCTCCGATAGATGCGCCGTGCGAGAGACAGGCCATCTTCGCCCGGCAAAACGATGTCTGTTATCAGCAGGTGGATGTGTCTGGATTCATAAAGGGCCCACGCCTGTTCCGCGCTGGTGGCCTTGAGTACCTCAATTCCCAGACTTTCAATAACGGTGCCGGCAAGCAGAAGCAGGTTCGGGTCGTCATCAACCAGCAGGACAGTGTGGCGGGCGCGTGTTTCCCAGAACCCTTCCTCATCCATTCGCTCCAGGATCTCCGGGCAAGGAGCGTCCGGATTTGAGGGCTTGAACTTGCAAATCAGCCCTTCGCTATCGTAGGTCGTCCCGAGATTCGTTACCCCGAGTGCTGCGGCCAGCGAATCGGCGAGGTGGTCAAGTAATTCGATCAGGTCATGCTTCGCCGCCGCGGCGACGTTGGGTTCTACTGTTTCTTCCAGCGCTTCCAGCAGTTGCGAAATATCCAATTTCTTCATAACTTACCCTCGTTGGCTACCTGGTCTTTGGGTAGACCTTACGGGTTGTATGGTCCTTTTTTGCTGTTTCATATTGTAGCCCTCCAATGGAAACTCTCAAGAAATTGTTTATGCCGGCAGCCCGGCTGGGGGTGAGCCTTGAGAAATACTCTATTAATATCAGTCACATAGATTCTGTAGTCGCATCTTATTTGTATGGCGTTCGAAGGAGAAACGCCGGATAAACCCTGCGCAAAGGCCGGTATCAGTGGATGAGACTCCGCAAACGCCATCTATACCCAACTCACCCTGTCAGCCATACTCTCGGGCTCCACTGCCTGCTCTCCCCGCGCTGTTTATGTTCCCCGGTAGAACCCTTGCCTCTACCGTGTACACAAGTCTACTGCCCGCAGAATGAGGTGGTGTGGCGGTTTGTGAGGAAAAATGAATGTGCCGGCCAGGCATGGTCCAGCGGCTTGCGCATTGATACGTGAACGGGGCACTTGCGCGGGCTGGGGGATGGGTCGGCTGACTGTTTGTTGGCGGTTGATCTGTTACTGTGCACCTTCGTGGGAGGCCGCTAACCGGCCGGTGTGCTCTTGGGCTCGATTATGATAGCGGTTCTGCCAGTTCTGATAGTTCTTGTAGCGTTCGGTGTGTGGCTCTATTTCACACGGTGGCGCGACCGTTCCCTTCGTAACAAACCCTTCCCGGCATCATGGCTTGCCATTCTCGCGGCACGCTTGCCTGTCTATTCCTCGCTCTCCCGGGAGGAGCAAGCCAGGCTGCAACTCCTGATAAAGCAATTTATCGCCAGAAAGCAGTTTTACGGTTGCGCCGGCCTGATCATCACGGACGATATACGGGTGACCATTGCAGCAGAGGCCTGTCTGCTCCTGATCAACATGGGTGGCCCTGTCTACCCGGACCTGTCCTCTGTACTCGTCTACCCCGCTGGATTTCGAGTAGCCAGGGACCAGCACCAACCCGATGGCACTGTGGCGGTCGCTGAGCACAGCCTCCTGGGTGAATCCTGGGGCAATGGACGGGTTATTCTGTCATGGGACGATGTCGAGAAAGGCATCGGCGATTTCACCGACGGGCATAATGTGGCGCTGCACGAATTTGCACACCAGTTGGACGCGGAGTCCGGATCAACAAATGGCGCGCCCCCATTGCGCCGCAATAGCTATAAGTCATGGGCAGCCGTTTTCTCTAAGAACTTTGAGGACCTGAAGTTTCGCAGTTATCACGGACATGAGGCGGTGATGGATGAATACGGCGCCACGAATCCAGCAGAGTTTTTCGCCGTCGCCACGGAAACCTTTTTTGAGAGGCCGCGCGAGCTACACCAGGCAAGTCCCGATCTCTACGATGAATTAAAAACCTACTATCAAATTGACCCCCGGGCCTGGTACCAATAGGGAAGTCAGCTGACCGGATCTATCGGACAAACCTGCCCCACTGCCTTCTCGATCTGCGCGGCGGCGTGCAGGCACAAGTCCTCGCGCCAAAGGTCAGCGTATATCTGAATGCCGGTTGGCAGGCCATTGGCAACACCCATCGGCAGCGCCACGGCGGGAATGCCAAGCAGGTTGCCCGGTGTAATAAACAGAAGTTGCTTGAGCATCATCTCGTAGCCGCCTTCCGGGTCGAGATCGGCATCGTGCAAGAAAGGAATGTCCGTCCAGGTGGGACCAATGACTAGCGGGTAGTCCTGGAAAAATTCAGACCAGGTTCGCATCAGGCGTGCCCGCTCGGTATGCAGTACCAGGGATGGCATACTCTCGGGATTGAAGGCAGACGTGAGTCTATGCAGCAGCGCTACGGCCGACTCGCTCATCACCTGGCCGATAACGGGTAACATCTGGGTGATATCTACCCCCAGCAGATTTCCCCACAGTTCATTGACCCGTTCAAGTTCTGGTGGCGCAACTTCCTCCAACTGCCAGCCCTGCGCCGAAAGCTCCGCACCTGCGCGCCTGATGGCCGTCAGGGCGCTGTCGGACAGGGTTGCGCCGGGTATTGCCGTGACCAGGGCCACGCGCTTGTTTTGCGGGGGAGGGCCCTGCAAAGGTGCGGCGACAGAGAACGGGTCCCTGGGGTCACGCCCCGCCAGTAGCTGGTATGCAAGCTGCAAATCTTCCACATGCCGCGCCATGGGGCCATCCACGCACATCATCTGCGCAGACAGGTTGAAGTCCAGCGGGGGCAATGTTGAGGCGTGCGGGATTCTACCCGTAGTGGGTTTCAGTGAGGTGATTCCGCAACAGTAGGCGGGATTGCGCAGGGATCCGCCGATATCATTGCCCAGACCAATAGGTGTCATGCCGGTTGCCAGTGCCGCGCCTTCGCCGCCACTTGAGCCACCGGCGGTTCGGGTGGGCACCCAGGGGTTCAGGGTGCGGCCGCGCAGGACATTATCTGTAGTGATCCTGAGACCCATTTCCGGCATATTTGTGCGCGCCAGGGGAATCGCGCCGGCAGACTTCATGCGGGCGACCGCGGGAGCATCCAGTGTGGGCATGGCGTCGACCATGGCATGCAAGCCCTGGGTGGTGGCTGATCCCAGGCAGTCGAGATTTTCCTTGATGGTAAACGGCACGCCGTGCAAGGGGCCGGCCGGAGGCCTGCGGTCCGCATCGTCGGCGGCGCTCAGCGCGCTTGCTTCCAGCACAACGGTGACGGCGTTCACCCTGGGGTTGACGACTTCGATTCTCTTCAGGTGGCTTTCCACAACCTCGCGACTGGACACCTCCCGGTCTCGTATCATCCGCGCGAGTTGAGTGGCGGAATTACGCCAGAGTTCACTTTCCATGAAAATTTCGTCCCATTAATGTCGGCCGATACCGATTTAAGCACAGGGAGTTGTCGGCAGCCAGCGGCGACTGTCATGCATCCCGGACTCATAGTGTGCCTGCGTGATACTGCCATGGTAAGCGGCTACAATTGGCGGAATCGACGGCCCGATCGCAGGGGTAAAGTTGCCTCCTTTATTGGCCGAACCTGATTAAGGACTAAAGTTATGCCAGCAATTGTGATCACTGGTAGCGCGGGTGGTATCGGCGGTGGGCTTGCCATGGCGTTCTACCGCCAGGGCTTCAATGTCGTGGTTAGTGATATCAACCAGCAGGCCCTGGAAGAGCGTATCAGCCTTATCGCAGGTGATAATGCCGATGGCAGGATGCACGCTCTTACCTGCGATGTTACCGACAAAGCCCAGGTTCAATTACTGTGGGATCGGGCGCAGGCGAAGTATGGGCGCATCGACTACTGGGTGAATAATGCGGGGCTGGGTGGTACCCAGAAAACCATCGCCGATTCAGATATCGACCAGCTTTTGAGCATTGTCGATGTCAATATCAAGGGCGTGATCATCGGCACCCACGTGGCGATCAACAGTATGGCCGCACAGGGTGGCGGAAAAATTTACAATATGGCGGGTTTTGGTGTCGATGGGTTTACCCGCAAAACCATGGTGGCTTACGGCACTACCAAGCGAGCGGTAGGCTACTTCAGTAACGGCGTGGCAAAAGAAATTGAGGGGAGCGGCATAAGCATTGGCTGGATGAACCCGGGCATGGTTATCACGCCGCTTGTGATTGCGGGCGCCAAAAAAATGCCTCGCGAAGAGTGGAACAGGGCGGGCCGGAAAATGTTCAACCTGTTTGGCGAGACCGCCGAAAATACCGGCGAGAAGCTTATGGCGCGCATGTTGAAAGATGACAAAAATGGCACCTTCATCAAACTGCTGCCGTTGCCGAAAATGCTGGGAAAGCTGTTCTTATCGCTGTTCAGAAAAAGAGATATGTTGTCGCAATACGGGGTTTAGCTTCTTCCGCAGTACTAATGTAGAGAATTGGCCTCGCCCTTGTCGCCAGCCTGGCCTGGTCCTGCAACCCGGCCTTACTGGTGAAGTGCGTTGACCTCGGCTGGGAGCTCGACAAGTTGGCGTATTTCCTCCCGGGCACCAGCAGATTCCCCAGTCTAACTTGCGCGGCGATTGCCTCCACCCGAGTGGGCTCTCGCTCCTCCGGAGCGGTTGCCGCCGCCGGGTCTGCCAGCGCCTCCGGATCTGCCACCGCCTGAGGCGTCACGTCGCCTGCCGCCGCCGTTACCGCCACGGCCGCCCGAATTGCTTCGGCCATTGCGTCCGTTCTGGATAGGTTCCGCTTTTATAAGGGGGTTAACTTCATAGCCTGGCAGGTTCACTTTCTCGATATCGGAGCCGAGGAGTTTCTCGATATCCCGCAGCAGCTTGAGCTCATCGACACACACCAGGGATATGGCGTGACCCGCCTGGCCCGCTCGGGCCGTGCGCCCGATGCGGTGTACATAATCTTCGGCGACATTGGGCAGCTCGAAATTGACCACGTGGGGCAGTTTGTCGATATCGATGCCGCGAGCGGCGATATCGGTAGCCACCAGAACCCTGACACTCCCGGATTTGAAGTCTGCCAGGGCCCTGGTTCTGGCGCCCTGTGATTTATTGCCGTGGATCGCGGCAGCGGTGATGCCGTCTGTCCCAAGTTGCTCGGCCAGTTTGTTGGCCACGTGCTTGGTTCGGGTAAACACCAGAACCTGCTGCCAGTTCTCTTCGCCGATTTTGTGGGATAGCAGCTCGCGTTTACGTTTATTGTCGACAGGATATACGATCTGGCTCACCAGTTCGGCAGCAGTATTCTGCGGCGTTACCTGAATTTCCGTTGGCCGTTGCAAAAACTCGGCCGCCAGCGACTTGATTTCTTTCGAGAACGTGGCCGAGAACATCAGGGTCTGGCGCTGGCTGGGAATAAGGGCCAGTATCTTGCGGATATCCCTGATGAATCCCATATCCAGCATTCGGTCCGCCTCGTCGAGGATCAGTATCTCTACCTCGGCGAGATTGATGCTTCGCTGTTGAACGTGGTCCAACAGGCGCCCCGGCGTGGCGACCACGATATCAACGCCTTTAATGAGCTTCTGTTTCTGGGGATTGATACTGACGCCCCCGAATATCACGGCGGAGCGGAACGGCAGGTAGCGCCCATAATCCCGAACGCTCTCATGCACCTGGGCCGCCAGTTCACGGGTGGGGGTGAGTACCAGGACCCTGGGGTGGCGTTTCTGGCCTGTCTTGTGGGTTTGTTGTAACAGCTGAAGAACCGGCAGGGTGAATCCCGCGGTTTTACCCGTCCCGGTCTGGGCGCCGGCCAGCACGTCCTTGCCCTCCAGTATCAAGGGGATGGCTTGTTGCTGGATTGGAGTTGCTTCCGAGTAACCCTGTTTTTCGACAGCACTCAGCAATTCGGCCGAAAGGCCAAGATCTTTAAATAACATTTGTGTTTTGCTCCTGAATCTCTCTAAGAGAGCGTCTGACCAGAACGCGCTATAGCAACATGTGCTCGCGATTGGCTCGGTCCAGAACTGGAAATTTTGAAGTGATCAACACTCACTGCTTGTGAGGATGATGTAAGGTGCAGACCGAAGTGCACCCAGGCGGGGCGCACTATACCAGAGAACAATGAGAGATGTGGCTAAATAAATTAGTGAAAAGTTAAATAGCCGGACTTGATGGAGTCGCAGGAGTTTCTGCACCCGGCTGAAATTGCCAGGTACAGGGGTGGGCTGCGGTCGCCGGCAAAACCCTTACTGGACAACGGGTACCGGCTGGACGGTGATAGCGACGGCATTCGCACCCTGATCAAAGCTGCTGTGTGCCTCATCGTTATTCGGTACCCAGCAGTTGAGGAACTCGACATTGTTGTCATCGAGGCGCGCCGCAAGCTTGACCTCAACGCCGGCTGGATTGCGGCGCTTGCTCACCAGGCTGATAGCCATTTCCTGACCGTAATGCTGGTTCAATTCCGCTCGACATGTATCCACGTACTCCACATTGCGATCGGCCGCCAGGACGCTGACTGCGCCCATGCCCACTACCAGAATGGCCATGGAGAAATATGTGTTGATGCGCAAGTTGCTGTAAAACATGTTGTTAACCCCCGGTTTCCCTATTTTCTGAATGTTCCCGGCAAGGACCCCTGTCGCTACCGGAAACAAGAGTCTACCCCTGGCCAAATGAGATGGTGTGGGGCTTTATGAAGAAAAATGAATGTGAGGGCAATTTACCGGGGCGCCGCTTCCGTGACATCATTTCAAAGTACCTGAGCCTGTATTAGTATCCTTACTTCTATGGTATCTAGCCCGAATGGTACCTGTTTGAGCTGAATACAGGCATGTAGGCACGATATGGGCCTGCATTGAGGTATTTGCGGCGAGCCCAGGTAAGTCATGCTCGCCCCGGCGCCGGTATGCGTACCTGAGTAAGCGCTATTCGCCTCTAACCCGGAAATGGGAATGAATCGACAAATAATGTATATGGAGGACAACGGCGCTGCGCGTGATCGCTACAGCCAGTTGCTGCGCGACCAGGGTTTCGAGGTAACCGTTTGCTCGGACAAGAAGGAGGCGGTCCTGGCACTGCGGACGAAGTTGCCGGATCTGGCCCTGCTGGATGTATCCCACCATGGGGACAGGGATGCCGGCTACGAGGTATGCAGTGAGATTCGACGGGTATCCGCCGAGGTGCCCGTGGTCTTCCTGACGAATCGGCATGGCGAGGTAGATCGGATCTCCGGCTTTCGCCTGGGCGCCGATGACTACATCAGCAAAGATGCATCCATGGATTATGTCGTTATCCGCATCGAAGCATTGCTGCGCCGCCTGGACGCGGTGCGCGACGGGCGGGGTAAATCCTCCATGCAGGCGCCGGGCTCGCTCGATATCGAGCTGGATGATGTGTATTCCACCGTCAGCTGGAAAGGCTGCCAGGTAGATATGCCCCTGACGCAGTTCTGGATTTTGCGGGAGTTATGCAGCAACCCGGGCCAGGTACGCAGTCATCGCGACCTGATGAAGGCCGCGAATATCGTGGTGGAGCCCAACACGATAACGGCCCACGTCAAGGCCATTCGCAACGCATTCGCGAGCCTGGACCCGGCCTTTCACTCTATCCGCACCGAACGCGGCAGGGGCTACCGCTGGGTTGTGGGTTGACGCCCGCTGCTCCCGGGGAGCCGGTACCCTCAGTCCTGCAGCCCCGTGAATTGCAGTACGCAAGATTCCAGGTAGTCGAAAAACGGGTTCCAACGCAATCGCAGCAGGTCGTTACCCGAGACGTGCAGGACATTGCGTTCACCCTTGGGGGCGAGGTTGCCGAGCTGGATGCCCGGGCTCGCGGCCGCCTCCGGTCCGCCATAGACGGGATCTGTGGGCGCAAAGGGCAGCGCCACATGCGACAGTGAGAAGACCCCCTGCGGCCATTCTCCCACCGGGGTGATCTGGCTGATCCGGGTGTCGCCGCCTGCGCGCCGCTGGGCTACCACGCGATTGGTATCGTCGCCGGCGTTGGTCACCAGGGTGAGGGCAAACGGGCGGCCGTCCTTGCCCAGCAGGGGCTCGAGCTCGGTGCGCGGATCCTGTCGCAGTAGTACGCTTAACTCCAGGCGACGGTTGATATCGAACAGGACCAGTTCGTGGCCTGCTCCCGGCAGCCGGTTGAACAGATTGGCCACCAGGGCGGAAGTGGTTACGGTGGCGTCGACTGCGGATTGAAAAGCGAGGATGGGCGGCAACTCCTCCAGTTTTCCAGCTTCCTCCAGCTCTGCCAGGCGCTGCTCGAGGTGCTGCGTTATGAGATAGGCCAGATCACCGGCATTAACCGCAAAAGACCCGTACTTGAAAGGATCGTACTCCGGAGTCAGGCTATTCCAGGCCAGTTTTTCCAGGCCCAGGGCATGTCCTATGCGTCCCTGCCAGACGGCAAGCGCCGCCGCCGGCGACACGCCAATCTCCGGCGACAGCAGGATTACGCCGGAAAGATTCGGCAGCGACGGGTCGTCGAGGGTTGCCAGCACATATTCCATGGCCAGCGCCCCGCCGTTGGAATAGCCGACCACGTAGATGGGCATACCGCCGGACATTTCTTCCAGGTGCCGCACGGCCAGGCGAACCGCCGCGGCCATGTCCTGCCACGCTATCTCCACGAGCCCGGTAGGGGCCGTGCCATGGCCGGGTATTCTCAGCCCTACTACGGTTGCACCATGCCGGTGCAGGGATTCTCCCAGGGCGCGCATGCTGTAGGGTGAATCGGAGAGGCCATGCAACATCAGTATGCCCGCCCGCGGAGTCTCGCTGTACAGGCGAAACGTCCGGTTCCAGTTCTCGGGCCAGCGGTTGGGGTCGGCCAGGCTGCCCCGGCTGTAGCGATCGACCGCGTGCTGTCTTCCAACCGGGACCTTTGCGTAGACAAGCTCATCCAGTTGCCGGAACAGGCGGTCCTCCAGTTGCAGGTACTGCTGGAAGTCGGTCAGCCCTGTGCTGGCTGTAAATTCCTGGTCCAGGTCCGCCAGGTGCCATACCGAAAGCTCCGGTCGCTGCTCGAGCAGGTACGCCAGAAACAGGCATCCTGCCACGACACAACCGACCAGTCCTGCCAGTAGGTACCGGGCCAGGGAAAGTAGCGGGCTTGCGACCGAGCTGAATTTCATGACTCGATTCTAACCACATTGAGTTCGCAGGTATCGCAAAAAAATGCCTGAAATTGGTGGGGTCGTCGGATGAATTCCGCCGAACACTGAGTATCTTCCCGCAGGGTAGCGGCTGTTACCGCCGTGCAATTTGCATCTCGGGACATCGCTTGTTACGGTGTTCCGGTAATTTTCGCAAAACAACTTTCTCCTTTCGATACTTCAAACAAATACAACCGGAGTCTTATGCAGTGCATATGACGGCAACCTGGTATTCAGGAAAATTTGGCAAAAAGCCTGCACTGGCTCTGTTGCTGGGAGCGCTGTTAGCCCTCCCGAACGCGCTGTCAGCCTATGGCGCGCAGCCGACGCTCACTGAACTGGAAACAGAGGTGGCGTCTCTCTCGCGGCAGCTGGCCGAGGCTAATGCGCGCCTGGAAGAAGCGCGCCGCAGGGCGGATACCGCAGAGAAAGCGCTGGCTGATACACCGGATATCGAGGGCAAGGGCATCACGCTGGGGCCGGTCACCATAGGTGGTGCGATGCGGCTTAACTATATCTACGGCGACTACGAAAAAGTGGGTGACGCGCCACAACGCGGCGGCGATGGCGGCAATGTCGAACTCGATACCTTTCGTATCAATGCAAGCCTTAAGTACGAACAATGGATCGGCCAACTGGAGTACCGTTGGTACGATGGCTACAACTTTATTCACACCGGTTGGCTGGGTTATGCCTTCGATGATTCCAGTCAGATTGAGGTCGGTGTAACCCGCGTCCCCTTCGGCCCCGGGCCTTACGGCATATCCCAGAGTTGGTTCTTCGATCAACATTACTATGTTGGGCTCGCGGATGATCCAGACCTTGGCGTGAAATATCTCACGCAGTGGGATAATTGGGAGCTGGCGCTTGCCTACTTTGTGAGCAGTGAAGCAAACGGTAACGGCGGCAGTGCGGACAGCGCGCGGTACGGTTACGATGCGGTGAAGTGGAGGTTCGCGGTCGAGCCCAATGGGGACGTCGTCGATGCGCCGACAAATGGTTATGAGGAGCGCAACCAGTTTAACCTACGCGCGATCTACCAGCTTGAAGATGTACTTTTTCCGACGGACATGGGCTTCTCGATGGAGTGGGGCGAGCTGGACGGGAAACGCGCGCAGGATGGCCACCACTGGGCGCTATCCGGACACATGGTCAGCACCCTTGACAATATTACCCTCGCCGCCCAGATCACCCGTTACAAGTTCGACGTCGATGACAGCAAGTTCTCGAGTAACCAGCTGATACCGCTGGGCGCTTACGATTTCGCCTGGCCCGCGGCGGCAGACGGCTGGATACCCGCCGTTTCTCTCAGCTATCGCATTGACACACCGGGTATCCCCTGGCTGGGATACATACTGCCTTACATAGAGTACAGCAGCATCGTCAAGGATGATAACCAGTTCAATAATAGCGATCTTTTCATTCTTGGCTCCGCCTGGGCCAGCGGCGGCTGGTACATCTACAGTGACCTGGCCTATTCAAACGGCAACTATTTTGTAGGCGATAAGGGCGACAACTACTCGAATATATACGACGGCGTCGGAGATTTTGGCGCCGACGGCAATGACAAATGGAATTACCGATTCAACCTCAACATGGGGTACTACTACTAGCGGGTAAAGCAAATGAGTCACTTGACAGATGGGGTCACAGCGCGCGAGCACCTGGCTCTTGCCAGAAAGTTCAAGCAAGTGGAACGGGAAGCGCGGGAAAAAGCTATCCGTAACCGCGACCGGATTGCCGGCTTGCAACTCGAGCCCACGGCCTCGGTAGAGGACGATGCTGAGGAGCGCGAGCCCGGAGACACGAATTGGACCGGGTATGGCTTTGATGTCCATCCCCACGTAACTGTGATCTCCGTGACAATCCTGGTTGTCTTCATTCTAATGACCTTGATGTTCAAGGACGACGCCAGCGAAATATTCAAGGCCGCATTGGGATTTATCACCGCCACGGCGGGTTGGTTCCTGATCCTGGTTGCCAACATATTTATTATCGCGGCGATGTATTTTGCGCTGGGAAAGTTTGGTGAGATTCGCATAGGCGGAAAGGATGCTGTGCCCGAGTTCAGCACCATGTCGTGGTATGCAATGCTGCTCAGTGCCGGTATGGGTATTGGCTTGATGTTCTGGAGCGTGGGCGAACCCATGTTTCACTACATTGCCCCCTCGCCAATGTTCGGCGACATAGAGGCGATGACTCCTGAAGCGGCGCAGGCGGCAATGGGTGTAACGTACTTCCACTGGGGTCTGCACCCATGGGCTATTTACGCCATTGTTGGTCTGGGTCTGGCATTCTTTGCCTATAATCGCGGCCTGCCCCTGACGATACGCTCCATTTTTTATCCGCTGCTGGGTGACAGGATTTACGGCTTCTGGGGCAATCTTATCGACGTGTTGTCGGTCCTGGCCACCCTGGTGGGGCTCGCCACCTCGCTGGGGCTGGGGGTGCAACAGATCAACGCAGGCTTGTTTTTCCTGTTCGATATGCCCATCAGTACCGCGAGCCAGGTGACGCTGATCGCGATTATCACGGGGATTGCCACTATCTCGGTGATGGCTGGCCTTGACAGCGGGGTAAAGTTTCTCAGCCAGGTAAACATGGGGTTGGCGGGCCTTTTCTTGCTGTTCCTGCTGATAGTCGGCCCCACTATTTATATTCTCGGAGGTTTTACCCAGAATCTGGGCTACTACTTCACCATACTTCCCGAGTTGAGTTTATGGACCGAGACCTTTCGTGGCACAAACTGGCAGGCTTCCTGGACTGTATTTTACTGGGCGTGGTGGATTTCCTGGTCTCCTTTCGTGGGTATGTTCATCGCCCGTATCTCCAAGGGGCGTAGCGTGAGGGAATTCGTGTTCGGTGTAATTGTCATTCCTACGTTGCTATCCTTCGTCTGGATGTCTGTATTCGGTGGTTCGGCCCTGTATGTGCAGTCTGCGGGTATCACCGACCTGGCAGCGGCGGTCAACGAAGATGTGGCCACCGCAATGTTCGTCATGCTTTCCAGCTTTCCCTTCTCGGGGGTGTTGTCGCTGGTGGCGGTAGTTCTGGTCACCGTCTTTTTTGTCACTTCCTCGGATTCGGGCTCTTTGGTTGTTGATCATCTGACTTCCGGGGGAAAGCTGCACTCACCCACGCCCCAGCGCGTGTTCTGGGCAGTGCTGGAAGGGGTGATTGCTGCCGTACTGTTGGTTGGTGGGGGCCTGGCTACGTTGCAGGCCGCCGCTGTCAGTACCGGCCTCCTGTTCGCTGCGGTTTTGTTGGTCGGTGTGTATGCACTGTATGTGGGTTTGTCGCAGGAACTGTACGTGGAGACCGCGGTAGAAAAGGCACTGATGCGTGCGCGGGATGAGCATGTGCTGCAGAAAGCCGTAACTTCGGCGGTGCAGGATAGTAGCTGAGGTGTCGAATTGGCGCGCTCTACAAGCGGCTTCCGACCGCCCCGACACTAACACCGGTGGTTAGGGTGCTGAAAGCAGCAGTAAGGCACTCAGCGAAGCCGTTCCCAGTTTATGCGCACAATTTTCAATAGAATAAAAAAGAACAGCAGTGGTATGACTACAGTCTTCAACAGTAACGACATGAGAAGGTTGATTGCATTCTCGGCAAAGTCGCCAAGGCTTGCATTAATGCCGTCCATTTTGGCCCGCAATTCCGCCGTGTTGGGAACATCGGGTAATCGGTCCAAAAGGCCGCAATGTTCGCCATTTTGTCGTTTTGAGAGGCATGCCAGGGCTTCCTGGTTTTCCACCGTCTCCTCGGCAACAACATCTATACGCCCTTGAATGGTGTCTTTGGCGGAAACCAGCTGATCGAGCTTGCGATTCTCCGCCTTCACAATGTCCGGACAGGTGGGGGAGAGGCTGGAAAGAGCGCACAGTCTGTCCGCGTTCCTGAGCAGGTCTTTTAGTCGTTTCTTCGAGGCTACAATTTTTGAGTCAATGATTCTGACGGATTCCATGTACTCGGAGCGCTGAACTGCAAGCTGGTCCAGGCGCACTGTTAATGAAATTATGTCGGCCTCCAACTCATCCTGCTTTTTTGAGAGCATGTCGACCTCTCGTAACTCGTTCTGGAAGCTCTCCATCGCGATGTGTCTTTGTCGATCCGCTTTATCGAGAAAGTTCGCGTCTACCCAGGCGTTGGCCGTTACGACCAGGCCAAGAGAGAACCGGAAAAATGCGATCACAAGGAACGAACGCAACAGAATCGCGAGCAGCCGCTGATTCCCGGCCAGAAGGCTCAGGCCTGTGGCAGCGGCGAGTATCGTAAGCAAGGTGTTGAACATGGTGTGCGAGACCAGCGCTAACAGAATTTTCTGCACGGCGAGGGATCCGAGAGCTATCAGGATGATCGCGGAAAACCGTTCGATGAGATCGTTGATAGGGTCGAGGACCTCCCCGATACTGAATGTCAGGAACACGATGTCGAGTTCAGTACCCTGCAGCATCGATACCAGCGCATTAATTCCCCTGGCAGTACCATAGATCAATCCGGCGCTGGAAATCGAGTTATTGAGCTGCTCCGATGAATAGTTGTCGAGTAGTCCCAGCCAGCCCAGAGCTGGAAGCCCGCACAAGGGGATTAACCACAGGAATTTCCAGGCGCTGTTCGGCTGTATGCCGTTACTATTCATCGAGGGTCCTGTTTTGTAAAAGCCCATGGGCAGGTCGTGGGTGGTGGCATGCACAGTGGCGTACCCCTGACGTGTCGCGTGCAGTTGCACCCCTGGCGTTTACCCTCCGGCGCCACTCGGGGATTGTAACGCCAAAATGAGCAGGTTCGAGCACACATTGCTGAAATTGGTGGTCACCCCGCCCGGTATTGCAAGGGAAGACCTGCCAAGCTCGGTGGTATTGAAAGCATTCTCGCGAGATGGGAGACTAGGGCAGCCATCGGCGCAAGCAGACGCGGAAACCCCGTATCTTCCCTTTATAGCTTCCAAATATCGCGGTAGGAGTACAAGTAAGCCGATGGTGCCAGTGATCGACCTTCGCGGTGTGTCAGGCCAGAGCGTAGAGACACTGGCCACCGCCTGTGCCGACTGGGGTGTTTTCCACGTCGTCAACCACGGCATCGACGCCGCGTTAATCGCTTCAGTGCAGGCTGCGAGCCGGGATTTCTTCAGTTTGCCACTGCCAGTCAAGAAAACTGTTTCCCGAACCATGGACAACCCCTTCGGATATTACGACCGGGAACTCACCAAGAACCTGCGAGACCGCAAGGAGATCTTCGATTACGCGCCGGGGGAAACCACGCCGTGGCCAGCTTCCCCGCCAGGGTTTCAGGCGATACTTGAAGACTACGCGCTGGCCTGCCACCGGCTTGCACTGCAACTTATCGCAGTGTGCTGTGAGGGCCTGGGCGCTGATGGAGATACCCTGGAACGCCATTTCCGGTGCGGACACAGCAGTTTTCTCAGGCTGAACTACTACCCGTCTATCGACCCCCTGTCTGGAGCCGATGCTCCCCCGGCAGGACCATATGGAATAAGCCAACACTCCGATGCAGGCGCTATTACCGTGCTGCTGCAGGACGAGCTGGCTGGCCTCGAAGTGCTCAGGGACGGCCTTTGGGTCGAGGTGGCGCCTATGGCGGGCGCCCTGACCATCAATATCGGGGATATGCTCCAGGTCTGGTCCAATGACCGCTATCTCGCGCCCTTGCACCGTGTTCGGGCGAGCGGTGAGAGGGCGAGGTACAGCACCGCCTACTTTTGTAACCCGGACTACAGTACGATCGTAACGCCTCTTTCCAACGCGGCGCCCGCGGCCAATACCGCCCTCTATAAACCGATATCCTGGGCAGAATTCCGTCGCCTGCGCGCGATGGGAGACTATGGTGATTATGGCGAGGAAGTTCAGATATCCCATTTCAGGGTATAGCGCCCGCGGCGGTAATGGCGAGTAATTTGTCAGTACCGTGCAGGGAAGGCGGCTATCCAGGATATGGGCAGCGGGGAGAGCGCCGGCCAGGGCTGCCGGAATGAGTTCAGTATAAATTTTCAGAACCCTGCAGCCGGGCGCTACCCCGGGCCGGCAAGGGCTTGTTTCTACCCGAGCAACAACTACACTGTTTGTTCACAAAACGACTCACCAGGGAGCCACAAGTATGTATAGCCACATTATGGTTGGTGCAAATGATATCGACGCTTCAAAGAAATTTTATGACGCCGTACTCGGTGCGCTGGGCTACGAGCCGGGTTTCTTTGACGACAAGGGCCGGGTTTTTTACATGGACAAGCGCGGAATCTTTTCTATTACCAAACCGATAGACGGCCAGCCAGCCGGCCCGGGTAATGGCAGCACCATAGGCTTTGCGGCGGCTGACCCGGCCCAGGCTGACGCCTGGCACGCAGCAGGCCTGGCCAATGGCGGCACTACCTGCGAGGACCCACCCGGGGTTCGTGAGGGGGCCACGGGGAAACTATACCTGGCCTATTTACGCGACCCGTCCGGAAACAAGATCTGCGCCCTGCATCGGGTAGCCTGATCGCCATACGCACGGTCCCCGGCTGGCGCACTGCTTTGCCTGACACTTTCACAGGCAGGGTTTTCGCCCGCCTGGCACTCGGTCATATACTGCATAGGCAAGTGACACATCCAGCCCTGAACGCGGCTGCGACTGGCATTGATACCCTGGAGACTGGCAGATGAACGAAGAGTACACCAGTACAATGCAAAAACTCGCGGGTGTCTGGCGCCTCGTGACATCTGAATTCAGAACTGCCGGCGGGAATGTGATGTATCCGCTGGGTGAGGATGCGCTCGGCCTGGCCATTTTTACGGAGTCCGGGTATATGTCCGGGCAGCTGATGCGGCCTGGTCGTCCGAATTTTGCGTCCAACAACCAGGCACTCGGAACGCCGGATGAGATTCAGCAGTCATTCCTTGGATACATCGCCTACTATGGTCGGTGCGAACTGGACCTTCAAAGCCAAACGATAACCACCCATGTCGAAGGCAGCATGTATCCCAACTGGGTGGGCAGCGAACAGGTACGATTCTACGAGCTAGGCGATGACAGGCTTGTTTTGAGGACGCCGCCGATTACCCTGGGAGACGAGGAGATCACTGGAGTATTGACGTGGCAGCGTCAGCAGTGAAGCCATAGGCACCACGGGAACGAACCATCCCCGACCACCGGCGGTACGGCGGCGAACTTTATAGAAGTCAGACACCGGAAATCGAGGAGCACCATGGCAAGGGCCGACAAACCAGACTACCTGCGCAAACTGGACCGGGGCTTCGGTTTGTTGGGGCGGTGGATGGCCGATCACCGCCTGGTGGTTTTTGCGGTCACTTTCGCCCTGCTGGGCGCGGCGGGCTATTTTGCAGGGCAGGCTCGTACCGACAACAGTTTTGACGCCTATTTTGACGCCACTGATCCAAGCTACCAGGCCTATCAGCTCTACCAGCAGGATTTTGGCTCCGATGAGGTAACCTACATCCTGTACCGGGTTCCCGGAAACGAGAATGGCCCCTTCGATCTGCGGGTTATGGCAACCATCGCAGAGCTTACCCGGGTGCTGGAATCTGAAGTACCGTTCGTGCGCGAGGTCACCAGCCTTACCAGCGTCGAATTCATGCAGGCGCATGACGATTTCCTGGAAATTACCGAGCTGGGCCAGGAACTGCCGGAAACCCAGGCTGCCTTGTTGCGGCACCGCGACGCCATGCTCAAAAAGCCGCTGTACATAGGCAGTCTGGTAACTGCTGATGCCAGCCATGGCGCCATTATCCTGGAGATGTCAGCCAGCAGCAGCGATTCGCTGGACAGCATCCGCCTTGATCCCAACGGTGGTGACGGACTGGAAAACCTGTATCCGCAGGTCAGCAACAATCGTGTGCTGGAAATCCTTGCGCGCCCTGAGTACACGGGTATTGAATTCTGGTGGTCCGGCGATGTCCCCATGAATGCCGCATATAACCAGACCATTACCGATGAATCCGCCCTGCTGGCGCTGCTGTCTTTTGCCGTGGCGGCGGTGATTGCCCTGTTCTGTTTTCGAGGACAATGGCTGGGCCTGGTGGGGCCGCTGGCGGTAGTCATCGTAGCCCTGGTGTTCACTGTCGGTTTTATGGGGCTTGCCGGCTACAAACTGGGGGCCCTGTTCCTGATCGCACCCACCCTGCTCACCGCAATCGGTGTTGCCCAGTCGGTCCACCTGATCAGCGAGTTCAGCCGGCTGCGCGAGCAGGGTGCACAGCGCGGGGAGGCCATTCAGCGGACCCTGGAGAATGTCGCGGTTCCCTGCCTGTTGGCCGCGGTCACTACCGCCATCGGTTTCGCGGTAATGGCCGGTTCCCACCTGCGGGCCCTGGCGGAAATGGCGGTATACCTGAGCGCCGGCGTGATGTTGAGTTTCGTGGCCTCGGTGACCGTGATGGTCTGTATTATGTCGCTGGGCAGAAACCAGTCGACGCCCCCGCGGGAACCCGCCGAACGGGAGGCCGGTATCATGCACCGGCTGCTGGCCGCGCTTGTAACATTCAACCTGAAGCGGCGTTACAGCATTGTGGCAGTGTCCGCCGTGCTGCTGCTTTTTGCCCTGGCTGGCGCCAGCAAGCTGCAGGTAAGTTTTAACTACCTGGAAGATTTCAAGGCCCACACCCAGTACCGCCAGCACACCAATTATTTGCAGGACATCATGGGTGGCATGCTCAATGTCGTGTTCATCTACCAGGCCGATGAGCCTGAAGCCGTCAAAAGCAGGGCAATCCTGGCCCACCTGGAGGCGCTCCAGAACCGGGCGGAGCAGTCGCCGCTGGTGCGCAAAACCTACTCCGTCGTGGACATACTCAAGGATATCAACCAGAGCTTCCATGGCGATGACCTGGACTACCACCGACTGCCCGACAGCGACGAGCTGATCGCCCAGTATTTGCTACTGTACGAACTGTCCGGGGGTGGCGAACTGGAGGACTATGTCAGCGGTGATTACCAGCGCACGACTCTCGAGTTGCGGGTGGACATGGTCGACTCAGCCCTGCTCAGTGAACTGATAGCGGAGCTCTCGGAATACCTGCAGGAAAACCCTGCGCCGCAGGCGCAGGTAAAGATCACCGGCATCGGCGTGCTGTGGCTGAAAATGTCCGAGTACATCGCCCAGAGCCAGATCCAGGGCTATGCGCTGGCCTTTATCTTTATTGCTATCGTGCTCTGTCTGGCGTTCCGGTCCGTCAAAGTGGGGCTGCTGGCAATGATTCCCAACCTGTTTCCCGTAGTCTTTATCCTAGGTGTGGTCGGCGAAATGGGTATGCACCTGGATTATTTCCGACTGTTGTTGGCCACCGTGGCAATCGGTATTGCAGTGGATGACACAGTGCATATGACCAGTCGCATTCGCAAGGAGTTTATCCATTGCGGCAACTATGAAGAAGCGATCCGCATCGGCTTGATGAACGTGGGCCGCCCGGTAATCACTACCTCGATCATACTGTCGCTGTCATTCCTGGTCTACCTGGCATCGGACATGGCGATACTGGCCAGTTTTGGTATCCTGCTGTCGCTGACCATTGTCCTGGCATTACTGGCGGATCTGTTCCTGCTGCCAGCCCTGGTACTGGTGCTGCAGCCCTTCGGCAGCGAGCGCGGGCGAATGGCGGACGAGGCGGAGTCCCGCTCAGAGCGCCTGGCCACCGCAAAAAAACATTGATAACACAGGTATTACCGTGTCAATAAGCAAATATGTCGCAGCGCTGGTCGTCATAAACCTTCCCGGCTTTGCGGCCGTGACCAATGCACAGGATGGCGCCGGCGGCAGTGAACCCGGCGCCGCGATCACGGCCCAACAGCGTGGTCTGGAGATCGCCGCGGAGGCCGACCGTCGCGCCAGCGGCTACGGCGACAGCGAGGAAGTTTTCACCATGACCCTGCGCGACAAGCGCGGTAATCAGCGTACCCGTACCCTGCGCCTGCGCAGCCTGGAACAAACCGATGACGGCGACTGGAGTCTGACAATCTTCGATGAGCCAGCCGACGTCAAGGGTACTGCGCTGCTCACCTACAGCCACGGCCTGGAACCCGATGACCAGTGGATTTTCCTGCCTGCGCTGAAACGGGTAAAGCGCATTTCCTCGAAAAATAAGTCCGGGCCATTTATGGGCAGCGAGTTCGCCTTTGAGGATCTCAGTTCGTTCGAGCTCGAGAAGTATCATTACGCTTATCTGCGCGATGAAGCCTGTGGGGAGCTTCAGTGTACCGTGTCCGAGTGGATTCCCGCCTACGAGCATTCCGGCTATTCGCGCATGGAGGTCTGGCAGGACCAGAGCGAGTACCGCAGCCATCGGATCGAATTCTACGACCGCAACGGCAATCACCTGAAAACCCTGTTGATGGATGACTATCGCCTGTTTGAAGAACGCTTCTGGCGGCCCATGCACTGGCAGATGACCAACCACAAAACCGGCAAGGTCACCGAACTCGACTACGACAGCATCGAATTCGGTATGGGCTTCACCCCCCGGGACTTCGATCAGAACTCGTTGAAAAGCGCCAAGTAAGCCGTGACCGGTTTGCCGTCACGCTCCCTTGCGCTGTTGCTGTGGGCATGTGTCACTTCATCGCTGAGTATTGCCCAAACCCTGGACATACTGCAGGTATCAGGCAACGCCAGCGCGCAATATCGGTATTTTGTCGACGACGGGCAGCGCCCCGGGCTGGCGAATACTGATATTTCCCTGGCGGGCGAGCTGGAATTCTATTACCCGGTACAGGATTCAAGGGACAGCCTGATTTTTATTCCGTTTTACCGCTGGGACGAGAACGACGATGAACGCAGTCAGGGCGACATCCGCGAACTGAACTGGCACAAGGTGGAGCGCGACTGGGAGCTGACCGTGGGCCTCGACCGGGTATTCTGGGGGGTGACCGAAACCGTACATGTGGTGAACGTCATTAACCAGGTTGACCTTGCGGAAAGTCCGGATGAAGAAGACTTGCTGGGTCAACCGATGGTTAACCTCACCCTGATTCGCGACTGGGGCTCGGTAGACCTGTTCTTGCTGCCGTATTTTCGCGAGCGAATCTTCCCCGGCCCGGACGGTCGACCCGGCGCCAGCCCCAATATCAGTAACAGCAGGGCCATCTACGACTCGGGCGCCGAGCAGTGGCATACCGATGTCGCGGTGCGCTGGTCGAACAGCACGGGCAACTGGGACCTGGGTGCCTATCAATTCTACGGCACCAGTCGCGAACCGCGGGTTGATCCGGCGTTCTATCACGTCGAGGGCGATGGCCAGATCGAACTTATACCGATCTACAACATCATCAACCAGAGCGGTGTCGACGTGCAGGGCACCTTTGACGCCTGGCTGCTAAAGCTGGAAGCGATCTACCGCGATGGTCCGCAGGAGAGCTTTTTCTCCGGCGCCGCGGGTTTTGAGTACACGTTTTTTGATGTCTCCGGTTCTGGTGCCGATATCGGTATCGTGAGCGAGTACCTGTTTGATGATCGCTCCCTGGTAGTCAGTACCGACAACGATGATGACGATATCAGCCTGGGCCTGCGGCTGGCCCTCAACGATATCAACTCCACCGAGATGGTGGCGGCCGTGGTTCAGGACGTGGATGACAGCTCTCGATATTTCTACCTGGAAGCCAGCCGCCGCATTGGCGACGCCTTCAAGCTGTCCATTGAAGCACGCGGGGTCGACAATGTGGCTGTCGACAATCCGCTGCGGATATACGAAGACGAGAACTACCTGCAGCTGGAACTGGGCTATTACTTCTGATGTCCAGAAAGATAGTTGAAAGTGAAGCTGTCAAAACCGCGCGAGCAGCCTAGCCACACTTGTATACGCGGAAGGTTTGGGAGCCGCCCTCGGGCTGGCCCTCGGCCACGATTGTGTCGCCGCCCATGCTCGCCGCCTTGTTGCGCGCCAGATCCAGCAGTTCCCCCGCCACCTTTTCTTCGCTGCGGTCGACGAAGCCGACTGTGTCTTTGGTGGAGGAGGTTACGGTCCCCAGGGATTGGCAGTTGCTGACGTGGGAGGACTTGACCAGGGTCACCGCTTTGCCCTGTTCGCTGGGTTCCACCCAGGTGCAGGAAACCAGCGCCAGCAAACCGATCAGCAGTACGAACGTTTTCATTTTCTCCTCCCGGAGCGGTGACTTTAATGCCTGCTACATTACCGGCTCCTCCGGGAGAATGCACCTGCAGAGGATCGGTAATTTTATCGCCGGACCGGGTCCCTCGGCAGTGTCCTGTCGAGTCGATGCCGGTGGTATATTGGAGAGCCTGACGCAGGGTTGCGAAAGGTCCACCGGGTATTGGTGGGATTTCCAGCCCTTTGAACTATCGACGGGATTATTGTCACGTCAGGGACAGGTATTCGTCTCACCCGATCAAGCAGGAGCAATCCCATGCCACGCCTGGACCGCCACCTGAGCGCTCTGCTGGATATCGGGCGCAGCGACGTGCGACTGCTGTTGGCGCAGGGCCGGGTTGAGGTGGATGGTGTTACCGCCACAGAAATCAACCAGGTTATCACCCGCTTCAGCGATGTGCGGTTTGATGGCAAGCCCACCCAGGCACAAAAAGCCCGCTACCTGATGCTCAACAAGCCCGCCGGAATCGTCAGTGCCACGGCTGATAAGCTGCACTGTACCGTTATCGATTTGCTGGAACAGCCCTGGAAGGATGAGCTGCATATTGTCGGACGCCTGGATTTCAATTCCACCGGTCTGGTATTGCTGACCAATGATGGGCAGTGGTCGCGGCGGTTATCACTGCCGGACTCGAAACTGCTCAAGCGCTACCGGGTGCGGGTGGAAAAAGCGCTAAACGAAGACCATGTTGAGGCATTCCGGCGCGGTCTCTATTTCAAGTATGAAGGCGTAACCACGCGCCCCGCCCAACTCATCATGTTGAGTGAGTTCGAAGCCGAGGTGGGCCTGGTCGAGGGACGCTATCATCAGATCAAACGCATGTTTGGCCAGTGTGACAACCGGGTGTTGGGCATTCACCGCTTTGCGGTGGGGTCGCTGAGACTCGATGCAGCCCTGGCGCCGGGACAGAGCCGGGAGCTTACCCCCGCTGAGTTGGCGGCGCTGTCCCAGGGTTAGCGCATGCAGAATCGCTCCTGACCGGTGCCTTGCGTGGAGGAATGCGGGCATTTAGCTTGCAGGTTATAGCGTACCTTCTCATTGCTACTATTGGGCTGCTCAGTTAACCTTGGGGCCGTTACACTGGTAACGCTTTATATTTGAATTGGTGAATTCGAAGGTAAAGTCATTTCATTTCACCAATACGTCGAGTAAACAAAATGAGTAAAGGCACGGTTAAGTGGTTCAATGCAGACAAAGGTTTTGGTTTCATCACACCTGAAGATGGCGGTAAGGACCTTTTCGTTCACCATTCGGAAATTCAAAGTGGCGGGGCCTACGCAACATTAAATGACGGCCAGGCCGTAGAATTTGAAGTGGGCCAGGGCCAGAAAGGGCCTTGCGCCAACAAAGTGGTTCCTCTTTAGTTTTAAACGCCCATAGCGTGTGTTAGCCCAGGGATGTGCCGATAGGCACATCCCTGTTCCGCGTTGCACAATCCAACTGCAGCGGGTGATTCGCTGCCTGTTCTATTTCTCCTCATTCCCGGATCACGAGCCCGCTCGTTTGCGACAGGGTTGGCGCGCAAATTCCAGATTCGCCTACCGATGCATCGCCCTGATTTTCCAGCGCCAGGCAGCGATTACCGTTGCTCCTCGGAAAACTGAAGACAGTTCATATAGTGTAAACGTTTATGCAGCAATTGACTGATAACGACTCAATATAACCTTGCCATCCAGATCGACTATACCTGTATAGGGTGCTGGAAAGTTAACCCAAATTCGCTCTGCAAGTGGCTGTTCAGAGCGAAAAAACTGCTCGAGTATCGCTCATAGAGGAGGCGGTTGGGGTGTGTCTTGTCTCTCGGGCGCAGTGCTCGCGATGCTAACCGGGTACGGTCGGGTGCGTTCGCCGGTGTCTGGATTGCGCGGAGAAAAAGGCAAGGGCTCGCGGTTAGATTACTGAGGAGGATGGCATGAAAAATCGAACAAAATTTCTTTGTGGTCTCATCTCGTCGGTTTCATTCGCCATACTTTTCGCTTCAGGTGCAGCATACGCTCGCGAGGCGGGAATGATGGGTACCTCGGTCTGGACCAATACATGTAACGGGAACAACCTGACACACTGGGACAACATGGTCAGAGCCTGGTATGACCGGATTGATGACTTTGGCTGGTACAGTAAAGACAAATACTGGGTCGACGGCAGCTTTAGCAAGAATGCGATGTGCGACCCCGACAAGGGCGCAGGCTGTATCGACGGCACTTATCTTGATGAGGTGGACGCCGCCATGGTTTTTGGTCACGGTGCCGATGGCGGTGACCACTGGGCCATGATCAATCGCAATCAGGGAGCGGACGGAAGCTGCTGGATACGCCATCCCGGCTCCGGCGACCCTGCGGGCAGAATGTACGTGGGTGACTTTGACCTGGAGTTTCTGCACATTTCGTCGTGTAACAGCGGCGACGATGACAACCTCTCCAGACTCTGGACAGCATTCCGGGACCCGGTGGATACGCCGAACAACAACCGCCGTTTACATCAGATGAACGTGTTTCACGGCTTTATGTGGATCGGCTCTTCGCTTGACAGCAACTACCGGAACTTTGCGCGCGATGCCCATTTCATGTCGATGAAAAGCGCGTGGCTTTACAACCATTACGATCTGAATATAAGCGGGAGCAATGATCAGTGCCCGGTTTCCTATGCCGTCGGAAGTAATCAGAGCGACTGTTTCAATCGTCTGGATCACGAACGCTACAACTACGTCTACTCGGATCCCGGTTCCATCGGCTACTACTGTTACTACTACTTCGCCGGTTGCGACCCGGCTGGCGAAACCACGTTCGGCCAGGATTACAACAACTGATCCCAGCGAGGAGGCTGATCATGAAAAAGTCGATATATACAGTACTTGCGATGCTGTTGCTGGCGGCCAACAGTCTGAATGTGCAATCCCAGAATCCAGAAGACGTTGAGAGATGGAAGGCTTTCATCATCGCTGGCAAGTTTATGCCTGATGTCAGCCCCGACGTGATCCAGGATATGCTCAGTTCCGCCAAGCCCGGCAGGGCGTTCAGCGAGGCTTTTAATCCGCTTAAAGCCCAGCAGGTGTTCTTCGATAAAGTGGTAGCTCAACAGGAGTGCTATTTCGATACCAAACCTAACGGCGAACTTCCGCAGGAGGAATGCAGCAACATGAGGGGCTCGCCGCTGGGAGCCGACTCGGCATCCCTGATGGTTTATAACCTTGGCGACGGATCTGTGCGTTACATGAACCGGGGCCGTGACCCGAAGTCGACAGTGCAGGCCAAGCTGAGCGTCGAAGAGGCCGCGGATGCATTAAAGAAAATGAGCAGCGAACTCGGTGTTCCGCCCGAGGAACTGGGTCGCTTGCAGATGCGGGAGCTCTTCGTGGCGGGCGCGGACAGTAAGTTGTCCGGGGCTCCGGAATTCGAGCAACGGGTCGGGGTTTTTGGGCTTATATCGCGTTGTATGCCGGTGCTGGGCGAGGTTCTGGAAGACTGTATCCCGGTGGTGGATGGGGGTATCCGGGCGGCCATGGTTGACGGCGGCAGGCGAGAACCCGCAGTCGTCACGGCCTGGTATGAGGCTCGTTACAATAGCTTCGAGATACCGACCGAGGTGAAACCGCTCTCAGAGGACGCCGTGATCACCAGAATCGCCGAGAAGCTCTCCCGCGAGGCTCAACTGGGGAGCTATGACCAGCTGGATATCCAGGTTGCTTACGCGACCAACGCCGAACTCGGGGGGCAGGCAGGAGATACCCACTGTCCGCCGGATGAACCGGACGAGGATGATGCCAGGCCATCGGTCGTCAGGGCGCAGTCTTCAGATTTACGGTCCGATCGCAGTTATCTGCCGGCTGTGCAGGTGTTCGCCTATCCGCAGGGCTGGGACGAGTCTCCCACTATCGACCCCGACAAGCTTAATTCGCTATCTACCGGCATTTCTGTATTCAGTGTTGCCCTTGCGGAAGGAGCATCGGGGGAGTGCGCAAACTAGTGCTCTGGCCCATGCCCGGGTATGGCCTGCCGCGCCCCCGATAGCAGGCCAGGTCGGCCCGGAATCGGGCCGTTTGGAATAGCATGTGGAGGATATAAAAAGTGAATATTGGAAAAAAAATTATTGGAGTTGTACTTGGTTTCACCCTCGCATTGGTTTCCGCAGCGTCGGGTGCCGCTGTTTTCCTGTTTGACACGCTTGGCGGGCCCGAGTTTGAGCTCGACTACGCGAGCGCTGGCGTGGCAAATGTCAGTGCGTACTACATAGGACCGTTCGGCATTCAGACCCCGGATGTGGTCGGTGCGAATGTTGCGGGATTGAGTTTCATGTCCTCTGTATCCGGTGACGGAACCGGCCTGCTAACCATCGATTATGAGCTTCAGAATATTTCTGTGAGCGACAGTTTCAATCTCGGCTTTATCGTTCGGGTCGACCCGGATGGCGCTGGCTTTTTTACAAATGACGCAGGAGATTCGAACTTTGCATCGGCCGCTCCCGGAGAGTCTTCACGCTGGGAGATCGATTCCTCCTCCGGCAATATCGACCAGAATATTCGGCCGGGGGGAGCACTGGACAATACGAATAGCTGTGCGCAGGGATGTGACCTGATCTATGCCTTGCAGTGGGACCTCGGTATTCTCGGACCGGGGGAGATTGCGACCATAAGCATTGGCCTTTCCGACGACGGCCAGGCGATTTCAGCGAATTTCCTGGATGCGAATTCCGTCTCGGATTCAGCGTCTCTGCGCCTGTCCGGGATTGCGACAGCTGTGGTTCCTTTGCCCGCTGCGTTGCCGTTGTTTCTGTCGGCGATTATGAGCTTGTTACTGTTCAACAGACGCAAGGTATAGAGAATCTGTTCGGTACTATGTGAAAGCTGCGCCCGGCGTTTCCGGGTGTCAGGTCGGTAGGCTTGGATTATCCGCCGGAAAGGGTGTTGCCAGGTTAACCGTACTCGCCTGCCTCCAGGCGACGCAACGCATTTTTGATTCTCTTCAACTACAGGTGTCGGCGGCCGGTCGTTTCCCGGGCCACCCGTTGGGATTGCATGGCGCCCATACGGGACAGGCGTCCAACATTCGACTGATCGTGTGCCACAGTGTCCGTGGCACCTCCATTATCTGCTTTAAATTACCCAGCTTCCTCCCGAAGCGATATCAAGGTTCTCCCATAAATATCCAACTGATTCTGCTTCATAGCTGTCAACTTTGAAGCCTGGCTGTCCAGAATCCAGTATGAATATCCCTCGACTGCTTCTCGCTTTGGCACTTTATGGATCGCACTCGGGAATCACGATCACGATGCGCTCACCCCGATACAGGGAAGGGCTGATATGGGGGCTGGAAGTTCCAGATGCTCCCACAGATCAAACAAAGGGTATGTGTCCGTTCCAAACATGTACCTTGCGGGCAAGAATGAGTTAACGTGTGAGAACGTTTTTCTCTTTTGCGGAACTCGAAAACGAATATGACGTCCGGATTTGTCAACTATCTCAGGTACTGGCTGAGCATCTTCAAGCATGCTGCCCAAATCTGGCTGGACAGCAATGCCTTCGCCAATGCCGGCTCGCTGGCCTTTTTTACGCTGTTCTCCATAGCCCCTGTGATGATTGTTATCGTGAGCTTCATCGGCATATTCTATGGCCAGGAGGCGGCACAGGGGCAAATCGCTGTGCAATTGCAGGAGACGATTGGTGCCGAGGCTGCCGAAACCGTGCAACAGGCGGTCACCAGTTCCAGCCTCAAAGAGGGGGGGATGTTGGCCACCATCGGCGGTGTATTGGCTATGTTGGTTGGAGCGACGACGGTATTCGGGCAGATGCAGAACTCCCTTAATACCATCTGGACTGTTGCGCCAAAGCCGTCTCGAAACAGCATTGCGCTGTTTATCAGGAAACGCCTTACCTCCCTGGCCATTGTGCTTGCCGTCGGCTTCGTGATGCTGGTGTCTTTGTCGCTGAGCGTGGGACTGCGTGTGTTTCTCCCAAGCTTGCAGGGTTGGCTGCCCTGGTACGAGGCGGCCTTCGGCACTTTGGATCTGATCGCGTCACTTATGGTGGCATCCCTATTGTTCGGGACTATCTTCAAGGTATTGCCGGATGTACGGTTGAGTTGGAGCGATGTCGCGGTTGGTTCAATGCTTACAGCAGTGCTGTTCACTCTCGGCCGCTCCCTGATCGCCCTGTATCTTTCCCATACGGCAACCGCTTCCACCTACGGAGCTGCGGGCTCTTTAGTGTTGCTATTGCTCTGGGTGAACTACTCATCCCTGATACTGCTCTATGGCGCAGCCTTCACCAAGGCCCACTTGCTTGCCAGGGGGCGGCAGGTTCAGCCACGGAGTGTGGCTGTGCGTTTCCGTCGAGAGATTATAGAGGACTAGATGATTACAACCGGCTATTCCTCCAGGCTGGATCACCGGCGGTCCCTGGTGGCATTGTGCTAAGGTATTTTGTGTTGCGAATGCGAAGCCCCGATCAGGCGCGCGGTCACTCTGTGGCGGGTTAAAGCAGTCGCGGGTTTGATTGCATTCGATGTGGTTTCTTAATAGAGGATCCAGACATGAAGAAACTGAAGAACGAAAAGGAATTGGTCAAAAAGGCGATTGCCGCGGGAGTGAAGTACGGTGAAGAACGGGGCGTTGTGGAATTTGAACCAACAGATTCCGCCACCCAGAAAATCGAGTACATATACCGGCTCCTCGTGCATGACAAGATAATTCAGCCCTTACCGCAGGACCAGGTTTCCCAGTTGTCCATGAAACACAGGCTTGCCATGTGGGCGTCGAAACTTGACTGAACAGTATTTCGTTACGTGTCGCACGTAAGCCTTGCTGGGTTCTGGTAGTAAGAAACTGCGCGGGAAACGCCGCGGGATAATAGAACGAGATCAAGTCTTTTGGCTCAATACATGGGGAAGTGGCATGGCCCTTAAACTCGAAGGAGAAATTGCTGTTATCACCGGCGGTGCAAGCGGGATCGGTGAGGCCACGGTCACCAAATTTTTTGCGGAAGGTGCGGAATGTGTAATCGCGGATATGCAAGCCGACCGCGGTATGGCTTTGGCGTCGAAGCACGGGGGTAGCGCGATATTCATCCGCACGGACGTGTGTATTGAAGAGCAGGTGAGGTGGCGATCAACCTTGTAAAAATACCTGGGGAAAGGTACTGGTGGTGGCTGCGGCCCTCACATCTACTCTGCAGTCAAGTCGGCGGTAATCAACCTGAGTCGCTAAAGCCCCGGGCCGGGGCTCACGATTTACAGGGGCTGACTTTTTTGCCGCTCACTTTTTCTTGGCAGGCGCCTTTTTTCTGGCCGGGGCTTTCTTCTTGGCCGGAGCCTTTTTCCTCGCAGGAGCTTTTTTCCCGGCGGATGTTTTTTTCTTGCGCTCCAGCTTCTTCTCGAGTTTCTCGGTTTGCTTGGCAAGAGAGAGAATCAGTTTGCGAATTCCTTTCAGCGCTTCGCCAGCCTGCTTCTGGATGTTTTTTTCCGCATCGGCCAATAACTTGTTGGCGTCTTTCTGGATCTGTGAAGTCTTGCTTTTTTTCGCTGCCATCGGAAGGCTCCTTTTTTGAAAGTTTCATCACTGGATTATCAAAAATCCCGTCGAGCGAGAGTATAGTACAAATACGGGTATCCGCAGTAGCGGTTGTTCAACGAGGGGCTGATGTGATTTTCGGGTTTCGCCGGACTGTCCTGATGCCCTGGCCGAACGTTAACTGGCGTATCTCGCCGCCGAACCCTGATCCTGGCTTTACATTCGATCTGTGACGGTGGGGACGACGGATAACTGTAACAGGGGTGTGGGCCGAAATCGGGTTGGGGCGGCTACCGGGTCTGGCCGGCGGCATATCGCCAATCCCATGTTATTCTGACCCAACTTTTTGCTTGGCAAGGCGGTATATTTCGTAGGTATATCCGCGCTTCAAACTCAGGGATATGGATGTGGAAACCAGAATTGCGTGTGGCCGTTCTCTCTCCCGGCTGTTGTGCGATCAGTTGAGGGTCTTGCTCCTGCTTGGCCAGTTTGTATCCCTGGCCTATGCAGAAGCGTCACCACAGCCCGACCTTCCACCGATGACGCAGGAGCAGGCGCAGCTTGCTCTGAAGCGTCTTGAACAACGGGTGGCAGCTGCCGATACAGCGTCGGAACAGCAACTGAAAGAACTCCAGAAAGAGATCGCCAGGGTTCGCTCCACAGCGCAGAATTGCGTACAGGCGCAGGGACCCGGGATCGAACTGTTGGATAGCCAACTCGCTGTTCTGCTGCCCAAAGACAGCCAGGGGACGCAATCGACCAGCACGCAATCATCACAACCCACCCGGCAAGCAGCGTCTCCGTCTTCTCCCGCCATCGCTCGACAGTTAAGGGATCTGCAGGACAGGAAAGCGAGCCTGCAGGACACCCTCGCCAGCTGCAAACTGATGCTGCTGAGCAGTAATGAGTTGGACTCGCATGTAGATGCCTACCTCAATGGCCTGTTTGCGCGGCAATTGCGGACTCGCGGTCCGACGCTTGCCAGCCTGGTGCGGTCGAATCTTGACGAGGGCGAAGGATGGAAAAATTTCGGCAGCCGGTTCGCAGCGCGGGTCATGCGCCGGGATGCTATCAGCTCGCTGCATGTGGCCGGTGCAGCGGTCGCGGCCCTTTTGGGTTTTGTACTGGGCCATTTTCTACCGCGCAGACTTCGAGCGTGGACCGCCAGCGTACAGGGCGATCGCGATGGCGTGTCTGCCGGGCTGGTACAGGCCTTCGTTGCCAGCAGTGCCAGTTACGCGCCGGTCCTCTGCGCTTTGGGGAGCTGCCTCGCCTATCTCATATTCCTGGCTTCCGCTGACAGCGACACGCAGTTTGCCGTGACCCTCCTGTTTGGCTTGCTCGCCTATTTTGCCATCGCGGCCGTGATAAGGGCTCTACTGAACCCCTGTCCCCCCGCGACCCCCTATCTGCCGCTGCCTGAGGCCATCGCACTTCCGCTCAGCCGCCGCCTTCGCTTCCTGGCTGTGGTGATGCTGCTCCGATTTCCGATGCTGGAACTTCACGAGCAGGGCCTGCTCAACGACACCATGTTCGCGCTGGCGCGACAAATACTCGGTTGGGTTTGGGTTCTGAACGTTATCTGGGCAGTCTGGTTGTTGCGCAAGCTGGAGGGTTGGGGTGACAGGTGGGCGCTGCTGCTGTTGCTCAGCCTGGCGGTTTTCAGCGGCGGACTTGCTGCCGGCTTTGGCTACCTGAACCTCGGAATGCTGGTGATAGTCGGTGTTGCCTATACCCTGCTATTGCTCGGTGTCACGCTCGTACTGATCCAATTTTTCTCCGACCTGTTCGATGGACTCGATGAGGGGCATTATGGCTGGCAGAGAACAGTTCGTCGCGTCATCGGGCTCAAGGCTGGCGAGTATGTGCCGGGCCTTGGCTGGATTCGGCTGGCAGTAAACCTGGTGATATGGATCGGCGCCGGGCTGCTGTTGCTGCACATATGGGATGCCAATGAGAATGTCACCAGCGACATCTTCAGGTATTTCACGCAAGGCTTCCAGGTCGGCAGCGTCACCATAGTTCCCTCTCACTTGCTCTACGCAATCTTTGTTTTCGCCATAATGCTTACCTTGACCGGCTGGCTAAAGGATAAGTTGAATACAAGATGGCTGGTTAAGGCGCGTATGGAGCCCAGCGCGCGCGAAGCACTGGTGACAGCCTTTGGTTATCTGGCGGCTGCAGTCGCATTCATCGTCGCACTTTTGTTTGCTGGATTCGATTTTGCCAGCCTGGCTATTATTGCCGGCGCCTTATCGGTCGGTCTTGGATTTGGCCTTCAAAATATCGTTAACAATTTCGTGTCCGGCGTAATCATGCTGGTTGAGCGGCCAGTGAGAATCGGTGACTGGATCGTCGTTGGAGATGCCGAAGGCACCATCCAGAGCATCAGTATCCGCTCCACAACCATAAGAACCTTTGACCAGGCCGATGTCATCGTGCCCAATTCTGAACTGATATCCGGCCAGGTTACCAACTGGACACTGGGAAATACGCGTGGACGGATCAAGGTACAGATTGGTGTTGCCTATGGCAGTGATGTCGAAACCGTCATCAACACACTGATCGAGGTAGCGCGCAATAACTCGGAAGTTATCTCAGGCAGTCACCTGCAACCGGACCCTTACGTGCTTTTTCTGGCGTTCGGCGACAGTTCACTCAACTTTGAGCTGCGCGCGATAATTCGCAATGTGAACAACCGTATGCATGTAATCAGCGATATTAATCGCGAAATTAATGCAGCATTCAACAAACTCGGTATAGAGATTCCCTTTCCTCAGCGCGATATCAATTTTCGCGGGCCGCTACATACCGGGAGGGACCCAGGCGCAACTCCGGGCGCTAGTGACGGCTGATACTTTCGCGATTTGAATGGAACCCCGGTATCTGTAGGGTAATTCTCGGGAATGTAGTCAGTCCTGTATGTGGGAATCGCTTTTATGGAACACCTGGGGTATCCTTCGTCGGGCAAAAAATAGACATACCACTACCATTGCGTGACTTCCTGCCGGTTTAACGCTTTGCCGGCGCCTCCAGTATGCTCTCCGAATCCCGAATTCGATGCATCTGATATCCAATAGCTGTCGCCGTCACTGGCCCAACCGGGCCGACACGGTACTGGTAGTACTCCAGGAGAAGAATATGCACGATCTGAAAACACGCCAACTCGCGGGCCTGATTGTGGGTGTAGGCTGTGCCAGCCTGGTACACGCCGCGGAGCTCGCCTATGAATGTTCCGCTCTCGTCGAGGCCACAAAGCCCGTCTATGAGAGACTCACCATTGAAGATGAACTGCCCGGAGCCGCTTTTGTGGTAAGCGGAAACCTGGCCCGCAATGACCGGTCTGAACTGGTAGTGAGCAGTTTTGGCGAGCTCACCTCCGGGCCTTCAGGCACCGTTCCACCATCTGCAGGGCAGGTGACGATGTACCACAACGCCAAGAGCGGCAATCGGCCAAATGGGAGAATTGATCGCTGGGTGCCGACGACTATCGTTTCCGAGGCAGAGGGCATAACCTTCCCCAATCGGCCCACGATAGCCGATGTAGATGAGCGTCGTAAGCCGGATGTGATCGTGCCGGGCGGGTACTTTTTTGACGGTTCTCTGGGCAATGCGCGCGGCTCTATTACCTGGTGGGAAAGTCGCAATAACGGGAAGAAGTGGATTCGCCACGACGTGGTTACCAATAGCCCGTTTTCCTACCACTCCGTTCTCTTTGATGATTTCAATGGAGACGATATCAACGACATAGTTTCGGTTGGCGAAAACGCGGGCAGCCCGTCGGACCCCTTCGATGATGTCATAGAACTGCACCTGTTTGCCGGAGATGGCAACGGGAATTTCAGTTCAGCCGTAACCCTGGCTACGGGTGGCGGCAGTCTGCTGACCGCCTTTGACGTGAATCGCGACGGCAGACTGGATATTGTGTCGCCGCAATTCTTTGGCTCGGTGGCCGGTCAGCCGTTCATACCCGTAGCTGCACGTGACGCGGACAGTGCCTCATTCGTCTGGTTTGAGAATATGGGCGATGGCAATTTTGTAAAACATGCCATCGGGATTGAACAGGGCCCCGGGTTTGCCATCGTACCGGTGGCCAACCTGCTGGGCGACGGCGTGACGCGCTGGATCGCCACCAATCACACCAACCAGAACGTCACATTTCCGCCGTTTTCGCTGTACCCGGAGCCGACAGTCTATGAATTTACCCCGGGGGAAGATGTTCGCCAGCTGTGGTCCGTTCGCGAACTCAGTTCGCCGGGTGACTTTCCTGTCACCGGCGGAATCGGGCAGGCCGCCCCGGGTTTTCTGTCCGCCGGAGAGTTGAACGGAGACGGACGCACGGATATAGCGGTATCGGGAGATGGCGCACGCGGTGTTTTCTGGATGGAGCAGCTGTCTGATGGCAACTTTGTGACCCGCCAGCTGCCGGATAGCGAGGATTATGGCCAGGCCGGCGGCCCGGTGATAGAGGACCTGAATCGCAGCGGCACCAACGAGATCATATTCAGTAGCTTCGATCAGAATGCGGTGTCTATCTGGCGCCGCTAACTGCTTGGTAGTTCGAAAGACCCGGTGCCAAAGAGGGCATCGGGGCTATACCCCTCACCCTGTCCCTTCATTCTGCATCTGTATTAGCATCTCGCCATACACAGGTGTAAATTCAGCAGCTTGAATTCGCCTGTATCTTCAAGGAAATGGAGACCAAGTAATGAACCTGATCGATTTGATGAAAGAGAAGCTTGAAAAACAATTAGCTGCCTATGACGAAAAGCTCGAGGCTGCGCAGGCGAAAGCCAGGGCAAAAAAGGCCGAGGCGGAAGCCAGTGCGGCGGGCGCTGAGCTGGAAGAGCAGTTCCTGACCGAAGTGAATGCTATCAAGGACAAAATGGCCGAGGGACGGGCTTACCTGAAAGAACTGGGGGAAGTGGGTGAAGACAAGGCGGACGAGATAAGATCGAAGCTTGCCCGTTTCTTTGATTGAAGTGCCTGACTTTTAGCAGGTAGCGCCCCGTCACCCTGGCGCTGGTTTCGGAGATTCCTCCATCGCGAATGAACCAGGGCAACCGCTCAATCAAGAAGGGTAGACCGGTGGTGGTATGCCCATCCTGTCGCCATGCGCTGGTCAATATTTCAGCTTGAGGCCAGCCTGGACCGACGTACCTGAAGGTAGAGACCCCAGGCGTTGCCGGCGATGATCAACGCAGCGCCCAACAACAACCAGATCGTGACGCTCTCCCCGTAAAGCCACCAGGCAACTACCATGATCAGTGGCAGTCGCAGGTAATCCATCGGCATGACTACCGAGGCATCGGCATTTGACAGTGCACGGGTCAGGCTATAGTGGGCTGCCAGTGCCGTAACCGCCGCCGCCAGCAGCCACCCCCCGGTCCCCTGTGGTGGCAGGCGCAACTCTGCGTTCAGAATCAGGAGCGATACCGACATCAGCCCTTGCATCAGGGTCATATAGAACAGCACGAGCAGGAACGCATGGACGTGACCACGCAGCAGCTGCGTAAGCTTGCGGGTCACGATCGCGGTAATACCGAAACCGAAAGCCCCCGCCAGCATCACCAGGCTGACGGGATTGATTACCGCGGCGCCCGGTCGCAGGATCAGCAGCACGCCGGCGAAACCCAGCAGCAGGGATATCCAGCGCCCCCGATTGAGCGCCTCTCCCATGAACAGGGCCGCCAGCAGCGCAGCCCATAATGGCGTGGTGAACTCCAGTGCAAACACTTCCGCCAGTGGCAGGGCGGCGATCGCCATCAACCAGGCGCACTGGCCGGCGAAGTGGGGGGCGTTGCGCAGTAGATGCCAGCCGAGTAGTTGCGGCTGCAGGCCCCGCCAATTGAGGACGCCAGCGCGAGCCAGGAACACGGCAACAATGATGAAGCCCAGCAAACTGCGCCAGAGCAGGATTTCCACGGAGCCCATGGCAACAGTGAGTTCCCTGCTGGCAACGGCCAACAGGGAAAAGCAGCTCAGTGCCACGAGCATCCAGGCGATAGCGCGACCTGTGGAAGTATTGTGTGCCGTGGTCATCGAGTGGGCGGTATCCGGGAGGTAAACGGGGCGACATTATAGCGCAGTGAAGTCATTACCCGGCTGTACTTGCAGATGCGAGCCTGCCCAGCGTGGAAACCTCCCGTCAGCGAACGCTGCCGAACCAGTGTAGTTGCGAGGAGGGCTTTCACCGAATAGCTGCTCCCCATCGCCGATTGAGAAATCAGCTCCCCCTCGTTACAGTATCCGTTCCAGTCAGCCACCGGGCGAGCTATACATGAAAACCATTTTGATAACAGGCACTACCAACGGCATTGGGCGCGTAACGGCCCTCGAACTTGCCCGCCAGGGCCACACCATCGTGATGGCCAATCGCAATCGACAGAAGTCCGAACAACTTGCCAGGGAAATTACCCGGAAAACCGGCAACAGCAACATCAGCCTGCTCGATCTCGACCTGTCCTCCCTGGGCTCGGTTCGTCAATGCGCCAGGGAATTCAAGGCGACACACGACAAGCTGGACATTCTGCTCAATAACGCAGGCATGAATGCGCCTGCAGAAGTGATCACGGAAGACGGTTATGAATCCCAGTTTGTGGTCAACAATCTGGCGCAGCTGTTGCTTACCGTAGAGCTGCTCCCGGCGCTGGAAGCCGCGGCGCCGGCACATGTCATTTTTGTAACCTCGCTGATGCACAAATTCGGCAAGCTGGATTTCGACAGTTTCAAAGGCTGGAAGAAGTACAATGCCAACGCGTCCTACGCCCAGTCCAAGCTGGCCATGCAATTGAATGCCACGGAGCTCGCGGAACGGCTGCGGGAGCGAAATATCGCGGTCAATACGCTACACCCGGGAGCTGTCTCGACTGGCATCCTCGACGGCTATTCGCCCCTACAGCAATTCTTTCTGCGATTGTTTTTCACCACGCCGGAGAAGGGGGCGCGCACATCCCTGCATGTGGCAGCTCTCGAGGGAAGTGATCGACCGACCGGGACGTACTTTAGCGGCGGCAAACCGGCCAAACCCGGTAAGCAGGTTGCAAATCTGGCACTGCGGGAAAAGGTCTGGAATATCAGCTGTGAGTACTGCGGCCTGTCGCCGGCTGATACCGCCAGGATTATAGCCTGAGAGTGATAAAAGCGGCGGAGGGCCAGTCCCATTTGATCAGGTATGAATACTGAATAGTGGCATCGGCTTCTCCCGGATATCATCAGTGATGCTGTCTGGCTTTACTATTGCTTCATTTCCCTAATCACGCCCAGGGGGCACTATGAAGATAACGGTTAACGGCAAAGAACAGGAATTGGATATAGCCCCCGACTTACCTTTACTGTGGGTACTGCGGGATCACCTGCAACTCACGGGAACCAAGTACGGTTGCGGTAAGGGGCTGTGCGGGGCCTGCACTGTGCACCTTGACGGCGCTCCTGTCAGATCCTGCCAAACACCGGCATCTGCGGCCGCAGGTGGCTTGGTGCTCACCATTGAGGGCCTGTCTTCCGATGCCTCGCACCCGGTGCAGGTCGCCTGGCAAGAGCACAATGTCCCGCAATGCGGTTACTGCCAATCGGGGCAGATCATGTCCGCGGTGGCCCTGCTTGAGCGCACCCCCTCTCCCAGCGACGCGGAGATAGACAGTGCCATGGCGGGCAATATTTGCCGTTGCGGTACCTACACGCGCGTTCGGCTGGCGATCCGGCAAGCCGGCGCGCAGGCAGGGGAGAGTCAGGCATGAGCATGATTCGCAAGATCTCACGGCGTCGTTTTCTGGAGCTCACCGGCCTCAGCGCTAGCGGCATGGTTTTGATGGGTTCGCTGCCCGGTTCAGCCCTGGCCGGCGTATTGGACATGCAACAGGGAGCCATGCTGAATCTGTTTGTTAGCGTTAAAGCTGATGGGCTAGTCGAAATTATTGCCCACCGTTCCGAGATGGGCACGGGCATCAGAACCAGTTTGCCACAGGTTGTCGCGGACGAAATGGAGGCGGACTGGAGCCGGGTAAAAGTCATCCAGGGTTTAGCCAATGCCGACTATGGCAGCCAGAACACGGATGGTTCCCGCTCGGTGCGCGATTTTTACCACATTATGCGCCAGATGGGCGCAGCGGCCAGAGTGTCCCTGGAGCAGGCGGCCGCAAACAGGTGGGCTGCGAACATCGGCGATGTTGCCGCCAGCAATCACCAGATTATTCACCGGGATGGCAGACGGCTGGACTTCGGTGAGCTGGCAGCGGAGGCCGCCAGGCTACCCATGCCCGACATGGCGACGTTACGGCTGAAGAGCCCTGCGGATTTTCGCTATATAGGCAAGGATATTCCCATCGTCGACCTGCAGGACATGTGCACCGGCAACACCACCTATGGCATTGATGTGCGTATCCCCGGCATGTTGTTCGCCAGCATCGAGCGCACGCCGGTGCTGCAGGGAAAAGTTCGCTCCTTCGACAGGGCCGCCGCCCTGAAGATGCCGGGCGTTGTCGACGTGATCAAAATCGAGGGAAAACCACTGCCTTCCGGATTCAACCCACTGGAAGGTGTCGCGGTGTTGGCCACTGATAGCTACTCCGCCATGCAGGCAAGAGCCAAGCTCAATATCAATTGGGAAAGAGGCGTTCATGCAACACACAATTCTGGCGCTTACCTCGATGAGTTGGCCGCAAGAGTAAGTGCAGGACCCGGCAAGGTTGCCAGAGAGCGCGGCGATACCGAGGCGGCGCTGGGCAAGGCCAGGAAAATTGTCGAGGCAACCTATGTCACGCCCTACCTCGCGCACGCCCCCATGGAGCCACCGGTGGCAACCGCCCACATCCATGACGGTATCTGCGAGATCTGGGCCTGCACCCAAACGCCCCAGGCGACACAGAAGACCGTGGCCGCGACCCTGGGCATGGAGGATAAATCAGTCAAGGTCCATGTCACTTTGCTGGGCGGCGGTTTCGGTCGCAAGTCGAAACCGGATTTCAGCGTGGAAGCCGCCCTGCTGGCCAGGGATACGGGCAGGCCAGTGCAGGTCACCTGGACGCGCGAGGACGACATCCGCCATGACTACTTCCATTCCTGCTCGGCGCAGTACTACAAGGGAGGCCTGGACGACAACGATAAACTCATCGCGTGGCTGGCTCGCGAAGCGACTCCGCCGATCTCTTCTACTTTTAAAGCCGGCGCCAATATGCAGGACGACGGCAGCCTGAGCATGTCCTTCGGCAGTATCCCCTTTGCCGTCGCGAACCTGCGCGTGGAAAGCCATGAGGCGGACGCCCATGTTCGCATAGGATGGTTGCGATCCGTATTCAACATTCCCTATGTCTTTGGCATTGGCTCCTTTATGGATGAACTGGCACACGCCGCGGGTAAGGACCCCCGCGACTTCTGGCTGGAGACAATCGGGCCCGACCGCGAGCTGGATTTTGCTGACGAAGGATTCGAATTCAGTAACTACGGTCGCTCACTGGCGGACTTCCCCTATGATACCGGCCGCCTGAAGGGGGTCATTACCCAACTAACCGATACCCTCCCCTGGGGAAGAACCCTTCCTGCCGGGCAGGGTTGGGGGCTGTGTGCAGCGCGCAGCTTCTTGAGCTACGTGGCTGTTGCTACTCGGGTAGAGGTAAAAGATGGACGTCTGAGGGTGATGGAGATGCACTGCATGATGGACGCCGGTACGGTTGTTAATCCCGATCGGGTACACGCCCAGATGGAGGGGGCAATGATCTTCGGGCTCAGTCTCGCGCTGATGGGGGAAATCGATTTCAAGGAAGGGGAGGCCGTGCAGTCAAATTTTCACGACTACCCTGTGGCCAGGCTGAACCAGGTTCCCCATGTCGTAAAAACCCATATTGTTTCCAGTGATGCCCTGGCGTCGGGTGTGGGGGAGCCGGGCGTACCCCCCGTTGCACCCAGTATCGCCAACGCGATTTTCGCGGCTACCGGGCAGCGCATTCGGGAGTTTCCCTTTAACAAGTATTTTTCCATATAGGCAAAACACCGTAACCGCCCCAAAGACATTGCAAAGAGTCCCGCCCGACAGCAGGCATTTCATTAGATTGAATCCGTATAAGAAGTTCGCCACATAGAGCAAAAATACGATAAGCCAGCGCATAGCGAAGGGTGCTACATTCAGCCTGCGTCCGGGTTCAGCCTGACGGTACGCTTGTCGATGGCCACGATGAAAAGGTGATCGGTATGTTGCGCTTGTTGTGCGTTCTGGGATTGATTGCCCTGGTGGCGGCTTGTACCGCGAGCCAGCACAGGGCGGAGGTGCAGGACCCGGTGGGGGATAACCTCACTGTCGGCACCGTGCAGAAAGAAATCCGGATCGGGATGTCCGGTGGAGAGGTGGCCGGCATATTGGGTTCTCCCAATATTGTCTCCACCGATGAAAACCGCCGTGAAGTCTGGATCTATGACAAGGTGTCTACGGAAACCGCCTATTCGAACAGTAAGGCATTGATCCTGGGTGGGCTGGTATCCTCCAGTGGAGCGGGTGGGGGCGCATTCGGCAAAAAGGCCGGTGCGACATCAACCACGCAGAAAACCCTGACCATAATCATCAAGTTTGACGACGATGGCATGGTTCGCGACTTTGCCTACCACACCTCGAAATTCTGAGCTTATCCGGTCGGGCTGAGATGCGCCTGAAAGCCAAATGCAAGCGGCGCCTGAGTATGCTGCTGATACTGGCATTACTCTCCCTGCCAGGCTGCAGTTCGTCACCGCCGAAGGACGCATTCAAACTCTCGGAGTCCTCGCTCGCTGACCGGCAACTGGAGAGCCGACGCCTGGATACGGTTGACCGGAAAGAACTGCTCGACGCAAGCGTCGGTGTGCTCCAGGATCTTGGTTTTTCATTAGATATCACCAACTCCGAACTTGGTATTCTCACCGCCTCAAAGGAGCTTGATGCAAAAAACGCCGGGCAGATTGCCGCCGCGGCTGGCCTGTTTACCACGTCGGTATTGCTGGCGATTGTGTTGCAGGATATTTCGCAGCTGGGTTCAATCCCCGCGGTAGATGACGACCAGAAAGTACGGGTTTGCCTGGTGATTAACCAGTCGTTGGAGAACAGGGACGCATCCGTTGTTCGCATTACCATAAGCCGGGTCATCTGGAACACCAGGGGGCAGATCACCCAGGCGGAGGTGCTGAAAGAACCGGAGCTTTACGAGGCCTTTTTTGACAAGCTTTCGAAGGCCACTTTCCTGCAGGCGCACAATATATGAACCGTTTATATCGGTGTGTGATGTTGGTCCTCGTATCGGTTCTGGTGGCGGCGTGCAGCAATCAGCCCAACGAGGAAATCATGCAGGGTGCGAGCCCGGTGCAGTTGCGCAGTTTCCAGACGCGGGCGTTTGACACATCCGACAAACTTCTTATGCTGCGCAGCGTTGTCGCTACGCTGCAGGACCTGGGATTCATAATCGACGAAGCAAATGTCGACCTGGGCAGTGTCACTGGCACCAAGGTCAGTGGCTCGCAGATCCGTATCACCGTGGTGGTCAGGCCGCGCGGTGATGCCCAGCTACTGGTCAGGGCAAACGCGTATTTTGATCTGAAACCCATTGAAGACCCCGAACCCTACCAGGACTTTTTCACCTCCCTCGAGAAAGCAGTTTTCCTGACGGCTCACCAGGTAGACTAGACGCCGGTCGCCGGGGCCAGCTCTCCATGCTCGCCCGAAAAGTGATTCAGTTGCCAGAAAACTTCAGGCCCATGCGCAGATCGATGTCGTGGAAAGCGGCCATTGGCCGCGCCTTACCGGCTTCGACCACGGGCTTTTTATCCAGCGTTCCGAATTGCACCAGGGCCAGAATGGCGCTGGCTCCGGCAATCGGTTGCCCCAGTCCCGCGCCAGCGATACCCAGTGCCAGCCCGCCGATGAGGAAGGCGAATCGATAGTAAACCTGCTTGTGCGCCTGAACCACGGCCTCGTTATATTTGTCGGTGAGTTGGGTCATGTACTCAACAGCCTGACCGGGTGTATAGCCCTGCTCGATGGTACGGTCCTGCCAGTCGAACAGGTCCCGGCGCCGTTCGCGAAAATCATCGTCCCTGGAAAGATCAATGGCCAGACCCAGTGCAGCTTCAGTATCGGCAATATCCGGAATCGCGAGTCTGCGGGCTACCAGGTATGCCTGTAGCGCTTTGTGACTGCTGCCTTGTTCCAGTGAAAAGTCGTGGTGAATACCAGTTTCCGAGTTATACGCGGCGATAATCTCGGGATGGGGACGTCCGGGTGCCAGAACCGGCGCTTGCTCCTGCGCGAGAATGCGCCGCGTCAAGTGCAGTGCATCGAGTTCGTTGACATCCTCCTGGAGATTTTTGAGCTCGGAAAGTCGATCGCTGAATAGATCGCGGCGCTGCTTGTTCCACGGTTTACGAACAGCGAGGTCGTCCAGTTGTGCTATCCGCTTTTCCTGGAGGTCGGGATCCCACCCGTGGTCCCGCCAGTATTCATGTTCATCGCGATCTTCCGCCTCGGTGAAAACAGGAAAGACCAGCCGATCATACAAAAGGACATTTGCAACCAGGGTATTGGAATCGATATGGTCGCAAACAGAGAGGGAGCCCCAGCGTTCTAAACTCATGGTTCGATGCCCGCGGACAGCTGACCATGAAAGTATAGGAGTATGATGAGTTCACCGCAAAGTAGTTCTCTGTATCTGGCTATGGTGACTCCTGAATCGGACACTGCGGTTACAATTACGGGGGAGTTTTTCAAGGTGCCGGCGCAATAACTTTATAAGGAGCGCAAATGAATATTCTTAAACTGGGTTTAGTGCCGCAGATTCTTATTGGTGTGGTCCTGGGCGCGCTGGTTGGCGTGTTGCTGCCCGGTCCGGCTGAGGGCCTCGGTATTCTGGGTATGCTGTTTGTGGGCATGCTCAAGGCGGTGGCGCCGCTGCTGGTACTGGTGCTGGTGATGGCGGCTATAGCCAACAGGCATGAAACCGGCAATGACGGCCGCAAAACCCTGGTAGTTATCGCCCTGTATCTGGTGGGTACGATATGCGCGGCCATTGTTGCTCTTTTGCTGAGCATGCTGTTTCCCCAGACAATTGCTCTAACCGATATTGCCCAGGGCAGCCCGCCGGTGGAAGTATCGTCGGTGCTGGCGGACGTGTTGTTCAAGCTGATCGACAACCCGGTCAACGCGCTGCTGGAGGGCAATTTTCTGGGCTGTCTCACCTGGGCCATTCTGCTGGGGGTGAGTTTTCGGGGAGCCTCGGCCAGTTTCAAGGAGCATCTGCAGACCATGGCAGATGGGGTGAGTAACATTGTTCGCTACGTGATCAAACTTGCCCCCATAGGCATTTTCGGTCTGGTCTGTTCTACGGTGGCGACGGTCGGCATTGAGGCGCTCGCCAGTTACGCCAGTCTGGCCATATTGCTGGTCGGCGCGATGCTGGTTATGGCACTGCTTGTCAATCCGGCAATTGTTTTTATGGTTACCGGCAGTAATCCTTACCCGATGGTGCTGAGGTGCCTCGAGGAGTCAGGCATCACTGCCTTTTTCACCCGCAGTTCTGCCGCCAATATCCCGGTCAATCTCAATCTGGCAAAAAAGCTCGGAATCAGCGAGGAGCTGTACGCTGTCACCATTCCGATTGGCGCAACCGTCAATATGGGCGGGGCTGCGATCACTATCACGATTCTCACCCTGGCCGCGGCCAATACTCTGGGAATGGAAGTTTCTTTAGTCACGGCATTGTTGCTGTGTGTGATTGCCGCACTTTCCGCCTGCGGTGCCAGTGGGGTGCCATCGGGGAGCCTGCTGTTGGTACCCCTGGCCTGTTCCCTGTTTGGAATACCGCTGGATGTCGCGATGCAGGTCGTGGCGGTGGGTTTTATTATCAGTGTGATTCAGGATTCCACGGAAACAGCGCTGAATTCCAGCACCGATGTTGTCTACACCTATGCGGTGGACCAGATGGGCCGCCAGCGCGAGGGGAACCCAGATTTGGGGCTCACACAGCAGGTACTAAAGTAGTGAACTGTTCCCAATCATGCCGCTTGCCCGGAGTGCTGCTGCGGGAAGTCTCGAACTAACACCCGGTTGCTGGCGAACAATCTGGCACATTCAAGCAGAAAGATAAGCTGGCTCACCGGGTGCTGGCAGCTCTACTCCTGTGATAGATGGGTATATCGCTATCCATATCGATTATGGGTTTGCACTCCGCCGAAATAGTGCCCAGTAGCGCCGGAAGTGTCCTGATGTGTGGGCCCAGTGCCGGCTTACCGGTATTCATCAGGCTCACGGCGATATCCCGTTCCGGGTCGGCCCAGCAGAATATATTGGCAAATCCCAGATGCCCGTAGGCATACTGGGTGTCCTTGCCATAAATGCCCAGGGGACTGCCGCCCATCATAAAACCGGCGCTGTAACGCATCGGCAACATGAGTGATTTGTCCAGCTCAGCTTTACCCTGGGAACGGGTCGCACGGTGGACTGTCAGCGGGTCGAGAATTTGCCTGCCCTGCCACTCGCCATGATTCAGTAACATCTGGTAAAACCTGCTCACCTCCTCTGCCGTGGCAAAGAGATTGACCGAGGGGATAACGGCCCGAAAGAAGCGCGGGTCGTTTGCGACCTCCACTGCCCGGTCGGGGTGGGCGCCCAGCACGCTGGTGAGTCCCTTGTTGATCAGATCGCTGTCCAGCCCCGTCATTGTATTGACCGCGGCATCAGCCTGGTCACGCCTGGTCAGCCCAAAGCGAAAATAGCGCATGCCCATTGGTTTGGTGATATACCGATTCAGGTACTGCTGCGCTGTCAGTCCGGTGGTAACCCGGATAAGTTCATCAAAAATAAAGCCGCTGGTTACGGCATGATAGGCCTGGATGCGTCCCTGGTGATCCAGCGGCTCGGTTTCACAAATGAGTTTCAGCGCGGCCCGGTGGTCAAATAACAGGTCCAGGTCGACTCCCGCCGGCACGGCCGGTATGCCACCCCGGTGTGAAAGCAAATGGAGGATGCTGATGCTGCCCTTACCCTTGGCGGCAAATTCCGGAATGTAGTAGCTAATGGGGTCAAGCAGATTGATCCGCCCCTGTTCCGCCAACAGGTGTATCAATACGGCACTGACCGCTTTGGAGGCTGAGAACGGGCAAATTGGTGTATTGACGGTCGCCACCCTGCCGGGGCTTGCATGACCCAGGCTGCGATTTAATACAATCTCGCCGCGGCGCCGCAGGCACAGGGACAGCAAGGGATAAACCCCGCTGCGATAGAGATTCTGGCAGGCCTCCCAGATGGCCTCAACCGATTGTTCACTGAGTTCCGCTGCGCCGGGTCGCACCTCGGCAGCGGTATCGATATCGGTGACCGGGGCCAGGTCCTCGGGAATATCCACCGTCCTGAACAAGCGACGGGAAAGTCTGTGCCGGTACTCGGTGAACGATGTCATAAAGAGCGTCCGTGGATGCCATTCACATCGCTGGATAATATCGCAAGCAGAAGCCGGATTCTTGATCTTACGCAAGTTAGCTCACCTTAGGTAAATGGACAGGAGACACCTGGTAACGGCAATCCCGGACCGACCCGATGGGAGCGGCTGACTCAGCGCCTGCGATGCGACGGATGAAGTTTGGGAGTGAGGGCCTGGACTAGGCTCCCGTTTGCCGTTGTGCACGTACCTTCTGGATACCCCTGATGATGAAATGCGCGAAAGCGATCCACAGGCATATATAAGCGAGGGTGTAACCCCAGGGAGCCACGAAGTAGCCGAGGCCAATACCGATAATGGGCAGCATGGCAAGCCAGTGGCCCGGCACCCAGGCGTCCTGGCTCCAGGATATCCAGATGGCACTCACTGCCGACAGAATCATGAGGCCGGAAAACAGCGGGAGCGCCCAGCTATAGGCATACATAAGGCCGCCCAGTACCAGCGCGATTATCCCCGCGCTGGAATGAATCAGCGCGCCGAGATCCAGGGCAGATTCTCCGGCTTGTGTGGAGTTTGTCTCGGGCACTGGAATCGACAAAGAGCCGCCGCCTCTGAGTCAGATGACATAAAGCCCGCGATAGCGGGATTCCTGAACCCTTCCGCCGCTTCGCCGGGTCTTATTGCGCTTTATTCCCGCCAAAAGTAACAGGGCAGAGCCGAAGAGCCATGCAGCCGCAGGTACCGGCACTGGTGACAGGGAGGTGTAGATCGTCAGTGTCCAGGGCTGGCCGGGATAAACGGTTCCGGCCGAAAGCTGGAAGTCCCAGATAGCTCCTGCTGTATCCTGGCTTATCGGCCCGGTCTCCGGGCCAAAGCTGTCGTAGAATGATGCGGAGATGCTGTCACCTGAGTTGATGGCACCGAAGTTATCATCAAACAGATTGGCGACATCGTTGTGCAGATCGGAACTCATGTTCTGACCGATATTAAAATCGTCAAATGGCAGCGCAAAGGAAAGAACAATGCTGTCAACAATCAAGCCGGTCACTTGTGTAAACCTTATGCGGTCTGTTTCAGCTGGTGGCGTCTGGTTGATCGAAGCCAGGATAGTGTTGACACCGGCGACGAGATTCACATTGGTTGTACCAATAGCGTCAAGATCACCGTCGACGGCCTCGTCATAGATAGTCACCGCAGATGATTGGAATGATACCGAGGCAAGGAGCGTGGTAAACGCAAGCACCGCAAAGACATTTTTCATAAGTATTCCCCCTGCAATCACGAGATTAAAAGCTGGTGCATACGATTTACCCGTCAGGATGAGCCCGATAAAGCCGATTAGCTACTTCATGCCGGGCCTGTCCTGCCTGGCTGTTGATCCCAGCGCCGCCAGTACTTCAAAACTCGATGTTGGCATGTATAAAGTTAGTAGCCATGCCACTGGGACGCAATGAAGCCGTTAGATCTGTTTCGACTTATTGTTCGTAGTCTATATGGATAATCCTCGTAGAATCCCGGGATAGCGGATGTCCGGAACGAGTTCAGAGTGTTTGTCTCCCCCCGCTAAATTCCCATTCTGCGAGGCAAGCTCGACCGGGCCCGCGCCGAAATCAGTCAGCATCGGCTTCGGTGCTGGCTGGAGCCGGGTGAAAATTTAGGGGAATTCTGGGATGGAACGCCGAAGCAGGACCGATCCGCAATGGGAGACCCGCCCCGGATGGCCTATAATGCCGGGTTAGCGCCAGCGCGTTATCGCTTTGTTCACACGGGATCAGATTGACAGCCACCGCCAGGGAATCCAACGCTCGCTTTTTCTTCCGCTATATACTGCATCACAAGCAGGCATATGGCTGGGGAATTGTGTTCATCTTTCTCACCAACTGGCTGGCGGTGTCCATTCCGTTGTACCTGGGTGAGAGTATCGACCTGCTCAGCAGCGATGCCCTCGGGCAGCAGCAGGAAGCATTGATGCGCAGCATTGGCGCGGTGGTGCTATTCGCGCTGCTGATGGTGGTCACCCGCACCGTCTCCCGCGTACTGTTTTTCAACCCCGGGCGCTCCATTGAGCGGGAGCTGAAAGACGATGCTTTCGCCAAGCTCACCAGGATGCAGCCGGCGTTCTACCGGGAGCACGAAACCGGCACTCTGATATCCATCGTCAACAACGACATCAACGGGGTGCGGGCGCTGGCGGGCATTGTCATGCTGCAGGTGTTCAACATTCTGTTTGCGCTGTCGCTGACGCCGCTGAAGATGTACCAGATATCTCCCAGCCTGACCCTGTATTGCATTTTTCCGGTACTGATCACATTTGCCATTGCCCACAAGGGCATCGCCTTTATGCGGCGGATGATGCGGCTGCGCATGGTAGAGCTGCAGGAAATGTCGTCCACTACCGTGGGCTTCCTTTCCGGGATTGAAGTGATCAAGTCCAACCGGATCCAGGGATGGGCCGAGAGGGCATTCGACCGGGAAAACGACAAGATACTCGACCGCTCCCTGCGTCTCACCCTGGTGCGTACCGTGGTGCTACCCATCATTGCCTACACCGACCGCCTGCTGAAGGTTTTGATACTGGCGGTGGGCGGCGCCTACCTGATTCAGGCGCAACTGACCCTGGGCGATCTCACCGCTCTACTCTCCTACGCCGCCCTGTTGGCCATGCCTTTTATCTCTTTGGGCATGGTCTTTTCAGCCTGGCAAACCGGTATCGTGTCGCTGGAGAGCATGCGCCGCATTCTGGATCAGCCCGAGCATCACCGGGACAAGGTGCATCTGCCGCCGGAAAAACGCGAGGGCCTGTTTTCCCACCACCTGCGCGTTGAAGATCTCAGCTACACCTACCCGGGCAGTGACACTCCTGCCCTGAGCAACATCAGCTTCGAGATCAAGCCGGGGCAGATGGTGGGTGTACTCGGTAAGGTGGGCTCGGGCAAAACGACACTGGTGAACTGCCTGAACAGCTACCTCGAGGTAGCCCCCGGTTCCATTTTCATCGATGGCGTCGACATCACCACCCTGTCACGCCAGGACCTGCGCAGCGCGGTACGAACCATTACCCAGGACCCGTTTCTGTTTTCCGATACGGTGACTGAGAATATCCAGTTTGGTGCCGATGAACTCGCCGACCCATTGCCACTGGAACAGGCACTGCACCAGAGCGACATGCTGGATGAGGTGCGCCAGTTCCCCGAGCAGGAGAGCACCCTCGTGGGCGAGAAAGGCATACTTCTGTCCGGCGGACAGAAGCAGCGCCTGAGCCTGTGCCGCGGGCTGTATACCCCGTGTAAGCTGATGGTGCTGGATAATGTGTTATCCGCCGTCGACAACGAAACCGAGCGCTTCCTGCTCGACCAGATTTTCAATCACTCGCGCAGTGTCGCCACCCTGATTATCTCCCATCGCGCCACCGTTCTGGAAAAGGTCGACACCATACTCGTCCTGAACGCGGGTCGCATCGTGGCCAGGGGTAGCCACGCACAATTACTGCAAAGCTCGGAGGAATATCGACATACCTGGCGGCTACAGCAACATGACAACGGGGTTGTGGCATGAGACCCTCCGCGGTGGCTGAAGAAGCGGGCACAAAACCGACCCCGGTACGCCAGAAAATCCACTGGGGCGTGGTGCGGCGTTTTCTCGGGCACTTCAGGCCCTACCGCGGGCAGGTTATTCTCGGGCTCAGCCTGATACCGGTTTCTGTGATATTCGCCATTCTGTTTCCCTGGCTGATCATGCGCATCATCGACAACCAGCTGGTGCCTATGCAAAGCGAGGGACTGCTGTTCTGGTGCCTGGTGCTCGCCGCCGTGCTGGTGGGCAATTTCCTGGCGGATGCGGTGTTCAACTATTCACTGCAATCGGCGGCGCAGTACGCCATACGGGATATTCGCGCTGAGATGTTCAGCCGCGTGCTGCATTTTCCGCGGCGTTATTTCGACAAGACCCCGATGGGCGTCACTCTCACGCGCCTGACCAGTGATCTGGAGGCTATCAGCGAATCCTTTACGCAGGGCTTGCTGAGCATGATCCGGGATGTGCTGATAACGATTGCGCTGTTGGCGTTCCTGCTATTTATCAACTGGAAGCTCACGCTGGTGTTGTTGCTGATTGGCCCGCTGATTTACTACATCACCGAAATATTGAGGCGCCGCCTGCGGGATACCTATCTGCGAGCGCGGGTGGTGTTGTCCCAGGGCACCGGGTACCTGCAGGAATGCCTGAGCGGCATCAAGACGGTGCAGCTGTACAATGCCGAGGCTGCCGTGCAGAAACGCTACGCGACCTATACGGAGGGGTTTCGCAAAGCCCAGTCCGAATCGAATCTGTACGATTCCGCCCTCTACTCCATCATCGAGGGCATCACCACGGTCAGCATGGGCCTCATCATCTGGTATGGTTCGAAGGAGATACTGGCGGCCACCATCTCCCTGGGCGTACTCGTCGGCTTTATTAACACGCTGGACAAGATCTTCGTGCCTATCCGGGACTTTACCTCGCAGATGGCGTCCATACAGCGTGCCTTTGCGGCCTTCGACCATATTGAAGAGATTTACGAGGAGGCAACGGAACACGAAAGCAGCGACAGGCAACACCTGAGTGCCGCGGAGCGCGGGCAGTTGGACCGGTTCCAGTCGCTGGAATTCGAGGATGTCAGGTTCCGGTATAAAGCCGACGGCCCCTGGGTTTTGCAGGGTGTGTCATTCTGCCTGAACAGGGGCAGCAAGATTGCCCTGGTAGGCAGCACGGGCTCCGGCAAGTCGACGATTCTGCGCCTGCTCACCAAAACCTATGTCAACTACGAGGGTTCGATCAAACTCAACGGTATTGAGCTCAGCCGGATTCCCAAGGCCGAGGTGGGCAAATTCTTTTCCCTGATGCAGCAGGAGGTGTTCCTGTTCAATGAGAGTATCGCCTTCAACATAGGGCTGGAGCGCGAGGCTTCCAACCCGAATTTCGTCAAGGATGCCGCCAGATATGTGTACGCCGACGAGTTTATCGAGCGCCTGCCCGGCAAATACGATTTCGTGTTGCAGGGCAATGGCGGAAATCTGTCCGCCGGCCAGGGTCAGCTGATCGCTTTTGCGCGGGCCATTGCCAGTGGCAGCGAAGTGGTGATGCTGGACGAGGCCACAAGCTCGGTGGACTCGGTTACGGAACAGCTTATCCAGAAAGCCATAGACCACGTGTTTGAGGATAAGACTGTCATCGCTATCGCTCACCGGCTGAGCACCATTCAACATTCGGATGAAATCCTGGTGCTGGATGGGGGCGTGATTGTTGAGCGTGGCACCCACGGCACGCTGATGGCCAAAGCCGGGTTTTACGCCAACCTGGTGCAGAAACTTGATTCGGGGCCGGACCCCGCTTGACCCCGCGAGGGGCGGCGCATGACCCGTTCGCGCCATGGCGGGCTCCCGGCGATTTAGCTTGCCAGCGATTTCATTATCAGCCCGGCGGTGGATTCACTGTAAGCCTGGGGAAGATCGTACAGGATTGCCAACCTCATGAGCGCCTTGACATCCACATCATGAGGATGAGGCGACAGGGCGTCGACAAAGAAAATGAGCACATCCAGTTTTCGTTCACAGATCATGGCGCCCAGTTGCTGGTCGCCGCCGTGAGGGCCACTTTTGAGTAAAGTTATCGAAAGTTGCGGGCAGGCTGCCTGCAAGCGGGTACCCGTCGTACCTGTGGCAAAGATGCCATGCCCGGATAATTCCTCCCCATGCGCCAGGACCCAGTCGACCATCGCCTGCTTGCGATCGTCATGCGCGACCAGGCCAAAATTCAATACTTTCCCACTTCCCACGATGATCTCCACGATTATGATGTACGCCACCAATTGCAACGGTCGCCGCGGGAGTATAGGCCAGATAAAGTCTGCAGGCACGCGGCTCGACGGCAGCGCCGCTCGCGGCCTATCCCGGTCACTGCCCCGGGGCGGCAGCGGCTTCCTGCCTTCAGATTCGGCGCCGATGTGCTCCGGCGGCGGTAGTTGGCAGCCCAGATTTAGTCCAGCGGAAAAACCCATTGTCTTACCAATGTATTTGTGTTGTATTACCATGAGTGGCCTCAAAAATTACCGGAGCGGGATCCGCTGGTGTGAAAACAGGGAGAAGGGAGTAGCAAGATATGGCGGAGAAGAAGGGTGCCATCCGAAAAAGGCTCTATCGGCAGATAGTTGAACGGATTCTGCAGTCGATCGACGCTGGTGAGTATCCGGTGGGTAGTCGCCTGCCTCCGGAGCGCGAGTTGGCGGAGCGATTCGGCGTCAGCAGGCCCACTATCCGTGAAGCGGTGATCGCCCTGGAGGCGATGGAGCGGGTTGCCGTCAAAAGCAGCTCTGGTGTTTATGTTCTTGAATGGAAGCAGATCAAGGGGGTAGAGGGCAATGTGAGCCCGTTTGAGTTGTTGGAAACACGGGTTCTGGTCGAGGGCGAGGCCGCAGCTCTTGCCTCGTTCATGATCACCGATGAGCAACTCCACTCGCTGAAACTCGCCCTGGAAGAGATGGCGCAGGAAAACGAGGCGGGCCAGGCAGAGTCCGACGTGGCCGATCGGAAATTTCATTCCATTATCGCGGCAGCTACCTGCAATCGCGTCCTGTCCTCAATGATCGAGAATCTCTGGGATGTGCAGGAGGGCCTGTACCACATCAAGATGGCGCACCAGGCGGTTTGCATGGCCGACAGGATAGTCCGGTTGAACGAGCACCAGGCAATCTACGATGCGCTCGCCAGGAGAGACGCGCATGCCGCCAGGGTCGCCATGCGCAAACATTTTGTGCGGGGGATCACCGCACTTCACCAGACCGCGGAAGAGGAAGCGGTGGAAGAGGTGCGTCGCAAACTGTCCAAGAGCCGGGAGCGATTCTCGGTGGATCGCCTCATTCAGACAGCCTACGCGAACTGAATCCCGGGCCGGGGCTGTTATCTGGCTTCCCGGCCTGGTGCCAGGGGTCAGGCGGCGCCGAGTCCGCTCCAGCGGGGCCATCTCGTGAAGGGCTTACATTCTCGTGACTTGTCCGACCCGGGGTTACCAGGAGTCTTGGTAAGGACAAAAATCCACCAAAAACTTACCACATCGTCCAAATTTAAACAGCCAACCCTCCAATAAATTACCATCTGGAGACCTGGATGATCATCTCGAGCGCTAGTTTTTCGTCCTGGAGCGGCGAAGAATTCCGATTAAATTCGGACATTTATATATATAAAACAATGAGATAGTCATATCCATTTGAGTTATCGCCACCGATCAGCAATATTGGTCAGAAAATAATTAAAATTTTTTATTGACCAAAATGTAAACGGATGTCTATAGTTCGGCCATAACTTACATAAAATACTGGAGATAAATATGCTTCATACCGCGTATCAAGCTCAATCAGCCCGAACCAACCGTCGCCGTCAGTTCGTCCCCACACTCCTTGCTGCAGCAGTGGCATCCACGGTCTCTCTCTATGCGGGCGCGCAGGAATCGCCACCGGTATTGGAAGAGGTTATCGTGAAGGGTATCCGGGCCTCGCTTTCGAGTGCCATTGACCAGGAGCGGGATTCGAACAACCTTATCGAAGTCATTGTGGCGGACGATATCGGGAAGCTGCCTGATCAAAACCTGGCAGAAGTTCTTGAAAATATTCCAGGGGTCCAGATCACTCGTGAGGCGGGTGTGGGAACCGGTGTACAAATCCGTGGTACTAACTCCAACCGGACCGAAATCAACGGGGTTTCTACCGTGGGTTCCGGTTCGGGTCGTACGGGTATCGATTTTGACGATGTCTCCGCGGCTATTATCGCCGCGGTTGAAGTGGTCAAGGCACCTGACGCGAAAACAATTGAAGGATCAGTCGGCGGCACCATCAACCTGAAAACAATACGCCCTCTCGACCTGGATGATCAATTGGCCTATGTGCGGCTGCAGGGTGAGCACAGCAGTCTTTCTGAGGACGGCAATATCACGCCCAGGACATCGGGCACCTGGGGCAACAACTGGGAAACCGATTACGGTGAATTCGGGGTCGTTATCAGCGGAAGCTACGCGGAGCAGGACGTAAGCTCTTTCCGCCCCCGGGCCGACCGCGACAACCTGGTGACGTCAGACAGCGGGGTTCCCAGCGCCGAGCCCTTCGATTACCTGCCGGTTCAATTTCTGGTCCAGGACTACGACAATTACAAGTATGAAACGAAGAACTTTGTCGGCACGCTGCAGTGGAAGCCGAACGACAATTTGATGTTCTATTTTGACGGTGTCTACAACGACCAGGATCGTAAGCAGGAGAGTTCACGGGTCCAGGCGTCCGGGGTCAGCGACCTTAAGGATGTGCAGGCACCCGATACCTTTCAGTCGGTCAATTTCGGTTCCAAGCTCGGCAGCATCAACTCGGCCCTCACGGGGGTAATTCCTGTTGAGGAAGGTGGCGCAGATCCAAACCTGCGTATGTCTACGGACACGAGCTCGCGCGAATCAACCAACGAAATGTACAGTTTCGGCACCGATTGGTCGCGCGGCAGGTTTTCAGGCAAGGTGGAAGTGTCTACCTCAAAGAATATTACCGATACGCCCGCGTTCGACACGACACTCAACTTCATCAACCCGAACGTAGCTACCAACGATTCGAATGAGAATGGTACGCCGTTTGAGTACGACCTCCAGGGCGCGCTGGCGTTTGATGTTGCAGATGGAGTGTATGGCTCGCCGACGACAGAGCAATTGCTCGATCCCGCCAACTATATGCTGCGTGATGTTAACCAGTCGAGAGACCATAGCAAGAATACGGAAGACGCATTCAGGACTGATTTTGCTTTCGACCTGGACTGGGGGCCGGTAACGACGATTGACTTCGGCTACCGCTACAATGAGACCAGAAGCAGGAACAATGATTCCGCCAACAACACTGGCCTCAGGGACTTCATCGATAGTCCGACGGGTAATCTTTTCGAGAGCATTATCAAGAAGGGCCCCGATAATTTTGGCGACGGTGATGGCAGGGATCTGTACGTTAAGGATTTCCTGGTTATCAACGCAAGCAAAGCCAATTCAAATCCGCAGCATGTATTGGACGTGTTGAATCAGGCGATTGTCGAAAACAATGCGATTACAGGTGCTGACCAGGCTCCAATCGACCAGCCAACCTCGACGACCTCCGCGTTTTTTGACATTACAGAAGAGACAGATGCCCTTTATCTGCAAGCGAATTATGAATACGGCATATTCCGCGGTAATGGAGGTGTGCGCTATGTTGACACCAGCATCAAGTCGAAAGGTAATAGCGTTGTCAACGATGAGGTGACGCCGACAACCTCGACCAGCTCCTATGACTACTGGTTGCCGCGGTTCAACCTGGTGGCGGAGGTAAGGGAAGACGTGCTCATCCGTGCCGGCTGGTCGAAGGATATACGGCGCCCCGATTTTGACCAGATGTCAACGTCCGCTCAATTTGACACCAGTCCGAACCCTGCGGTCGATATAGGCAACTCCGCCCTGAAGCCCGAAGAGGTTGAGTCATATGATCTCGGCGCTGAGTGGTATTTCGCGGATGCAAGCGTGATTAGTGTTGCACTGTTCTATAAGGAGCGGAAAGACCTGCATGTGGACCAGCAGGAGTCTCCCGCGGAAGATCCGGTCACCGGTTATCGCGACACGACTCCACCTTGTGAGGGCGGCGGCATTTACAACCCAATTGCGGATATAAACGTATTTGGTCCCGAGCCCGGTGTTGGTGTGTGTGTACCGGTTGCGACCACAGTCAACGGCGAGGGCGACACCACGCAAAAAGGTGTGGAAGTGGCATTCCAGTATGATCTTGCGCAGTGGGAGAACGAACTGGGCTGGGCATCCGGCTTCGGTGTGATAGCCAACTATACCTGGCAGGAGTTCTCTGGTGGCGAGACATACCAGTATCCGACATCCCGCGCGGAACAGGTCTTTACCGCAATGGGCAACCCTGACTATCGTCAAAAGGCGCCATTGCTCGACCTGTCCGAGAACGCTTACAACTTCACGCTCTACTATGAGAAGTACGGTTTGCAGGCACGGGCTCGCTATACCTGGCGTGACAATTTCCGTTCAGATGATTTCGGCAGCACCAACAGTCTTCCCTGGGGCTTCTATGTTGTCCAGGAAGACAGGTCACAGCTCAATGCCAGCATAAACTATGCGGTGAATGATCACCTGGACATTGGTCTGGAAGCCGTAAACATCACTGAGGAAAAGGTCAATCAAACCTGTGTGAATCAAGGAGGACTGCTGTGCTTCCAGGGCTTCGCGGATCGCAGGATTACCTTTGGTGCCGCCTACCGCTTCTAGATGACGGTGATACGTCAGGAAATGGAAATGCCACCACTCGTGATGGCATTTCAGTTCACTTGCATGCCCCGGCTTCTTGCAGGGGATGGTTTAACGCGGTAAGAGACGCTTCCCATCACGATTTGCTGAACTGCTGTTTCATTGCGTTGGAAATGCCCGCCTACGAGAAACGAGTATTATGACTTCCAGGCATTTTGTCGGTTCGATTTTTGCACTGCTTCTTGCTTTCAACGTGCTGCCGATTAGCGTTATGGCCGCAGAGCAAATTCTGGTAAAAAATCAGAATGAGTTCCAGAAAGCCGTATCCGGGCTCAAACCCGGCGACACTGTGGTCCTGGCAAATGGCGTCTGGAACAATTTTGAAATCAATTTTTCCGGAAAAGGCACTGCGGAACAGCCCATCACACTGACCGCCGAGACCAAGGGCAAAGTCATTATTTCGGGTCAATCCAATCTCCATATCGCCGGGGAGTATCTGGTAGTTTCAGGACTGGTCTTTAAAAACGGCTACTCGACCACCGACTCGGTGATATCGTTCAGAAAGAGCGAGATTGAGCTGGCGAACCATTCGCGTGTGACTGAAACAGTCGTTGACAACTTCAACAACCCCGAGCGGGTTGAGGTCGACTATTACGTTGCCATGTACGGCAAGCATAATCGCTTCGATCACAACCACCTGGCGGGAAAGCGCAACAAGGGGGTGACCATGGCGGTCATCCTGGATTCGCAGGCCAGCCAGGAAAACCACCATCGCATCGATCACAACTACTTTGGGCCGAGGCCGGTGCTGGGATCCAATGGGGGAGAGACGCTGCGCATCGGGACCAGCGCCTACTCGCTTACCAATTCATTCACCCTCGTAGAAAACAACTATTTTGACCGCTGCGATGGAGAGGTGGAGATCGTTTCCGTCAAGTCTGGCCGCAACCACGTGCGTGGTAACCTGTTCTTCGAGTCGCAGGGTGGGCTTGCACTGCGCCACGGCAACGACAATCTGGTCGAAGCGAACGTATTCCTGGGCAACGGGGTAGCTCACACCGGTGGCATCAGGGTGATAAACAAGGGCCAGATCATTCGCAACAATTATCTTGAGAGCCTGACGGGCACGCGTTTTGGCGCCGGCCTGGTTGTCATGAATGGAGTGCCCGACTCTCCAATCAACAAATACCACCAGGTGGATGGAGCGCTGATAGAGAATAACTCCCTGGTAAACATCGATCACATCCAACTGGCAGAAGGCAGTGACGCCTCGCGCACGGCGGCGCCCATCAACAGCGAGTTCAGAAATAACCTGATATTCAACGAGAGCGGCCGCGATATTTTCACTTTGAAAGACGATGTGAGCGGGATCAAGTTCTCGAATAACGTGCTGAATGAAGTTCAGAATCCCCAGATTACCGAGGGTTTCGCGAGCAGGGATGTCGTGATGACCAGGGGTGCCAATGGCCTGCTGTACCCCGAGTCCAGGGAATTGTCAGGAGTTGGCGCCAGCAGAGACCTGGTCGTTCTGGAAAAAAGCCAGACGGGAGCGCCCTGGTATCCGAAGCCGGACCCGTCCATACGCTTTGGTATCGGCAATACCGTGGACGTAACGCCGGAGCCGGGAGCCCTGGAGAATGCGATCAAGCAGGCGCAGACAGGCGATGTTATCCGTCTTGCACCCGGGGACTACGTGGTCAGCAAAATTCTCCATATCGATAAGCCGTTGACATTGAGTGGCGATGGTGAAGCGCGGATCGAGTACGAACGAACCACCCTGTTTGAAATCGCAGACGGGGGAAGCCTGCAATTGCGAGGATTATCCATTTCGGGGAAAAGTACACCGGACAATGTGGGTAATTCCGTAATTCGCAGCAGTCGCTACTCGATGCTGGTCAATTACCAGATCAGTATAGAGAACTGCGAGATCACCGACCTGACTGTCAATCGCGCTTTCAATTTCTTCTACGCCTCAAAACAAACCATGGCTGACAGCATCGACATCAGTGGATCTCGTTTCAGCAATATAAGCGGTGCCATTCTCAAACTGGATAACGAGAACGATGACGAGGGTATCTACAACGCGGACTACGTTCGAATCAAGGATTCCAGTTTTACCGATGTACAAGGGGCGCTGGTCGATCTTTACCGTGGCGGCACGGATGAGAGCACGTTCGGGCCTCACTTTTCCCTCACCGGGTCCCAGGTGCGCAATGTAGGTACCGGAAGCAGGAACAAGTCCGGGGCATCGGTCTACCTCCACGGAGTTCAGGTGGCGACTATCGAGAATAACCTGTTCTCAGGCAGCGCGCCGATCAAGGTGTATCACACGGTAGGCGACCCGGTAACCCGAATTGTCAAGAATACCTTTGCGGCGACGCCGGTGCCCGAGGTCACGGAGTTGAACAGCCAGCAGGAAAATACCGCGCTGATTGCGGATAACACTGTTGAAGAAACACCAAAATAGAACTGGCCTTTTAGCAGGGTTCGTTCAGGAACAGGGAGTATACAGAATGCAAACAGAGGCTTTCCTGTCAGGGGAATTTACTCCCATTGAATCGGTGGGCGAGGGTATTACCCGGCAGATCCTCGGTTTCAATGATCAGATCATGATGGTCAAGGTCTGGTTTGAGGAGGGTGCGCAGGGCTATCTCCACAGCCACATCCACTCCCAGGTGACTTACATAGAAAGCGGGGAGTTTGAGGTCACCGTAGGAAAGGAAACACGGACCCTGGTCGCGGGGGACTGCTTTTTCATGGAGCCCTACGCGGAGCACGGTGCAGTGTGTAAACGGGCCGGCGTTCTCATCGACGTATTCAGTCCACACAGGGAAGATTTTCTCGAGGCAGACAAAGCATGAAGATGCGGAATCTCCGTTGGTGGGTGATTGCCCTTATCGCCCTGGCCACCATCATCAATTATATCGACCGACAGTCGCTGAATGTGCTGTGGCCCGCGATATCGGCGGATATCTATCCCGACAAGTCGGAAGATGAGCGCAAGGAAATATACGCGTTTATATCAGTGGTGTTCGTGTTCTCTTACGCGTTTGGCCAGGCGATTTTCGGCAAGATATTTGACTGGGTTGGCACGCGTATGGGCTTTGTCCTGTCCATCGGTATCTGGTCGCTCGCGACCGCGGCCCATGCGCTGGCTCGAGGGCTGGTTACATTCAGCATTTTCCGTGCGATTCTGGGTATAGCCGAGGCGGGCAACTGGCCGGGAGCGACCAAGGGCAATGCCGAGTGGTTTCCCACCAAGGAGCGGGCCCTCGCGCAGGGCATTTTCAATTCCGGGGCAGCGATTGGGGGAATAATTTCAATTCCACTGATAGCCTATCTCACGGTTCACTTCAGCTGGCAGGCCATCTTTATCCTGGTGGGTGCCGCTGGCCTGTTGTGGTTGATTCCCTGGGTTGTTCTGGTTAAGGCACCCCCCAAAGAACACCCCTGGATTACCGAGGAGGAACGCGAATACATTCTCAGCGGGCAGCAGAATACCCTGGAGGGCGACGACAGCAGCCACGGCGACGGGTACAATCCGTCCACTTCGGAAATGCTGTCTCGCAAGCAAAGCTGGGGGGTGATTGTCGCCTCCGCCGCCATTGACCCGATCTGGTGGCTGTTTGTGTTCTGGATTCCCATTTACCTTTCCGAAGTGTATGCGATGGACGTCAAGACCATTGGCATCTACGGCTGGGTTCCCTATGTCGGAGCGATGCTGGGTGCCTGGTTTGGCGGGCTGCTGGCGCAGAATAGGCTCAAGTCCGGGTGGACAGTAGACCGCACCCGCAAATTCACCATCACCCTGGGTTGCCTGACGATGCTGCCGGCGTTGCTGGCGATGGCCAATCCGGGAGAGCCTGTGAATGCGGTGCTCCTGATGGCGGTGATTCTTTTTGGATTTCAGACGGCAATCGGCAACGTCCAGACCTTGCCCAGCGATTTTTACGGCGGCAGATCGGTTGGGACGCTGGCGGGCTTTGCCGGTATGGCGGCCAAGCTGGCGGCCGCGGCGCTCACCGCGTTGGTGCCATGGCTCACTTCCGGTGGCAACTATACACCGGCCTTCGTGATTGGTGCCGCGCTCGCCGTAACCGCGATGGCCAGCGTCTGGATACTGTGTCCGAAAATCGAACCGTTGAGGCCCAGAAGCTAGGGAATAGTGCGGGCCTGGTGTCGGGATAGTTCGGGCATGTGTATTGCCCCTTGGAAATAAATGACGAGAGTGAATATGAAGCACGAAAATAAAGTTGCAGTAGTTACCGGCGGCGTCAGGGATATCGGCAGGGCGGTATCCCAGCGATTGGCGGCCGAGGGTGCCAAAGTGGTGATCAACTACCACGGCAGCCATGATATGGCGGAGCAGACTCTTGCCGACATCATGGCGGCGGGAGGCGAGGCGATACTGTACCGGGGAGACATGACCTCGCAGGCCGATGTGGATGGGCTTGTCGCGAAGACTCAAGAGGCCTACGGTTCCAGCATCGATATTCTGGTGAATGTAGCCGGCGGTATGGTTGCCAGAAAAACTATCGATGAAATGGATCTCGAGTTCTTCAATAAGGTCATTCAGCTCAACTTGAATTCCACGTTCCTGGTCACCAAGGCAGTGGTTCCCCACATGCCTGAAGGTGGGGCGATCATTAATTTTGCCTCGCAGGCGGGCCGCGATGGCGGCGGTCCAGGCGCCTGTGCCTATGCCACATCGAAGGGCGCCGTAATGACGTTTACCCGTTCCATGGCCAAGGAACTGGGGCCAAAAGGTATCCGTGTCAATTCACTTTGCTGCGGCATGATCAGTACGACGTTCCACGACACATTCAGCAAGCCCGAGGGTCGGCAGGCAACCGCTGGAAATACGCCGCTGCGGCGAGAGGGTTCTCCAACTGAGGTGGCGGCGACCGTGAGTTTCCTCGCTTCCAGCGATGCCGCCTTTATCACCGGTATCAATATGGATGTTAATGGCGGGCTCCTGTTCTCTTGATAACCGCAATGAAGTTAGCAAAAAAGTGGAATTCCCACCCGGGATACGAGCCGCACAAAGCGGGAAGCCGGGTGATATTCGATATCGGAAAGATACAAACAGTGCGCCATGCTCAATACGTTAATCTCTTAGGGAGTAAGATATGACTAAGCCCGTTATCGGTTTCATCGGCCTTGGCCTCATGGGGGGCAACATGGTCGAGAACCTGCAAAATCGCGGCTACCAGCCGATTGTCCTGGACCTCAACAAAGAGGCGGTGGCGGCGGTTGTCGCCCGGGGCGGTTCCGAGGCCACTTCGGCTGCGCAACTGGCTGCGGCCAGCGACATTGTCATGCTCTGCCTTACCACGTCGGCGGTAGTTGAATCGTTGGTCTATGGAGAGGAGGGCATCCTGGCGGGCATCAGGGAAGGCAGTGTTGTGATCGATTTCGGAACCTCTATCCCGGCTTCCACCCGCAAGATCGGGGACGATCTCGCGAGCAAAGGCGCCGGTATGATAGACGGCGCACTGGGCCGCACACCGGCCCACGCCAAGGACGGTCTACTCAACATTATGGCGGCGGGTGACCCCGAAACCTTCGAGAAGGTGAAGCCCCTTCTAGAGCAACAGGGCGAGAATGTTTTCTATCTGGGCCCGCTGGGCGCGGGCCACACCACCAAACTGATCAATAACTTCATGGGCATGACGACCGTCTGCGCCATGTCCCAGGCCTTCGCGGTGGCTGATCTGGCGGGCGTGGACCGCCAGCAACTCTTCGATATAATGTCCGCCGGTCCGTCCAACTCGCCCTTCATGCGGTTTTGTAAAAACTACGCTGTTGACGGTGTGAGCGACCTGGGTTTTTCGATCGCCAACGCCAACAAGGACCTGGGATACTTCCTGCAGATGGTCGAGGACCTGGGTACGCGGGCGCAGATCGCCGAGGGCACCTCCGCCAACCTCCAGGCCGCTATGGATGCCGGCATGGGTGATGGCAACGTCCCGGAAATCTTCGACTATTTTCTGACTCTCGAAAGGTAGCTACCGGCTGTATATGGCAGATAAAGTCGCGATGATTGGTGAGTGTATGCTGGAACTCACGCGCCAGACGGCCGATCAGGGGGGCGGGATTCTGCCGATGAACCTGGCTTATGGTGGCGACACACTCAATTCGTCGGTGTACCTGGCTCGCCAGGGGGTGGCTGTCGACTATGTGACGGCCCTGGGCGATGACCCCATGAGTGCCTGGATGGTGAAACAGTGGCGTGAACAGGGCGTCGGCTGCGACCTGGTCGATTATCAGCCAAACGCCGTGCCCGGCCTGTACCTGGTGGAGACTGACTCGGGCGGTGAGCGCTCGTTCTACTACTGGCGCGACAATGCGCCGGCGCGTCGCCTGTTCGACGACCCGACCCGGGCGGATCGCCTGTTTGCACAGCTTGCGGATCACAGCTGCATTGGCCTCTCCGGAATATCATTGGCCATATACAGCGAGTCTTCACGGCAGCGCCTGTTTGCGAAGCTGGCGGAGTATCGCAGCAATGGCGGCAAGGTGGTGTTTGACAGTAACTACCGCCCGAAGCTCTGGCCCAGTGAGTCGGTAACCCGGCAAAGCTACGAAGCGATGTACAGGCTGACTGATATAGCCCTGCCGACGATCGAGGACGAGTGCCAGGTGTTTGGCGACACCCACCCGGACAGCGTAATCGAGCGCCTGCTATCCTGTGGTGTCGGAGAGATCGCGTTGAAAATGGGACCGCAGGGCTGCCTGGTGGTAGACGGTGAGACGCGGGAACTGGTGGCAGCGAACAAGGTGGCGGTTGTCGATACAACCTCCGCTGGCGATTCCTTCAACGCGGCTTACCTGGCGGCGCGCCTGCAGGGTAAATCTGTGTCGGACGCCGCCGCCGCCGGGCACCGCCTGGCGTCGGTGGTGATCCAGCACCGCGGGGCCATTATCCCGGTTGAGCACATGCCCCCGTCGTCGGTATAGGCTTCCAGGTTCGAAGAACCTCACTCCGGCGCTCAGACGGACTTGGCCGGGCACGGCAAACGCAATCTACCTTGCAGGCTTCGATAAAATGATAATGGCGAAGAACAAGTACGCGGTTTTTATTCTGATGCTGACGGCACTGTCAATGTCTCCGGCGGTGCAGTCACAGGAACATCCCATGTTGTTGTTGACCAGGAGCGGTGTCGAGACAATCAGGAGCCAACTGGGAAAGGTACCGCTGTTCGACGCTTCCGTGCAAAGCGCCAGGGAATTCGTCGATGCCGAAATAGCGCTGGGCATCGATACGCCGGTACCGAAGGATTTCTCCGGCGGTTATACCCACACGAGGCATAAGCAAAACTATATGGCGGCGCAACAGGCGGGCGTGCTGTTCCAGATTTTGCAGGATGAAAAATATGCCGCCTATGTCCGCGATATGCTGTTTCAATATGAAGCCATGTACAAGGACCTGCCGCTGCACCCTCAGGAGAGGTCATATGCCCGCGGCAAACTGTTCTGGCAGTGTCTCAATGACAGCGTGTGGCTGGTTGCCATGAGCGAGGCCTACGACGCCATCTACGAGTGGCTGTCGGCGGAAGAGCGCGCGCAACTGGAGCAGAACCTGTTTCGTCCCTACGCAGATTTTATTTCCGTTCACAATATCCAGTTCTACAATCGGGTGCATAATCACAGCACCTGGGGCAACGCTGCGGTGGGCATGATCGGACTCGTCATGGGCGATGAGGAACTGATTCAGCGGGCCTTGCACGGGGTCGCGGAGGACGGAGAAATCGACTTCAGTCTCCAGGACAACGACGGCGGCTTTCTCAGGCTTGCCGGCCAGCAGCCCGGCTTTCTCTCCAACCTGGATGCGCCGTTCTCCCCGGATGGATACTTTACCGAGGGACCCTACTACCAGCGCTATGCCATGTATCCCTTTTTGATGTTCGCCCTGGCCTTGCACAACGCAAGACCTGACCTGCAGATATTGCAGCACAAGGATGGAGTGCTGCTGAAAGCGGTGGACGCCCTGCTGAACCTGACCGATGCGGATGGGGAGTTTTTTCCCTTGAACGATGCCCAGAAAGGCATGTCCTGGTTTACCCCCAGCCTGGTAGCGGCCGTTGACCTCGCCTATCACTACGGCGGTCGCGACCCCCGCTTGTTGAGCATTGCCGAGCAACAGGGTTCGGTGCTGTTGGACGAGGCGGGCCTGTCAGTGGCTATCGGCGTCCGCGATGGAAAAGCCGAACCCTATGAAAAACATTCCATTAATCTCGGCGATGGCCCCGACGGCAAGCAGGGGGGTGTCGCGGTGCTGCGCTACGGTAGTGAAGACCTGACCCTGGTCTTCAAGTACTCGGCCCAGGGCCTGAGTCACGGCCACTATGACAAACTGTCGTTCTCCCTGTATGAGCGAGGCGATGAGATTCTGCAGGACTACGGCATGGTGCGCTTTGTCAACATCCAAAAGAAGGGTGGGGGCAACTATCTTCCGGAGAACAAAACCTGGGCGAAACAGACCATCGCCCACAACACGTTGACCGTGAATGAAACATCGCATTTCGGGGGGGATTACGCGAAGGGTAGCGAACACTCTTCGCAGCTGCATTTTTATGATGCCTCCCGGAGTGATATCCAGGTAGTCAGCGCTCGCGAGGACAATGCCTACCCGGGTACGCAGATGCTGCGTACGATGGCAGTGATCAAGGCGGAGAATTTCAAAAAGCCATTCGTGCTGGATATCCTCAAAGTTACCTCGGACACCAGTAATCAGTACGACTTGCCGTTCCATTTTCTGGGCCAGGTCGTGGATACGACTTTTGAGTATGAATCGCCTGCCAGTTTAAGTGCTCTTGGCCAGGATAATGGCTACCAGTATTTGTATCTTGAAGGCAAAGGGATTCCCGCCTCCAGCAATATCCAGTTCACCTGGCTGAACAGTGGCAGGTTCTATACCCTGACCTCCGCCACCAGGCAGGCTGATGAATTGCTGTTCACCAGGCTGGGGGCCAATGACCCCGAATTCAATCTGCGCCGCGATCCCGCGCTGATGATTCGCCGTAAAAATACGGGGGATACTATTTTCGTCTCGCTGGTAGAGCCGCACGGAGCTTATGACCCCGTATCGGAATTCGCTGTCGATCCAGACAGCAATATTTCCAGCCTTGATATCCTGTACGACGATGACGACTACACAGCGGTAGCCATTGTGGACTTAGAAGGGCAGGCGAGAGTGTTTATAGTAGCGAATGTGAATGCTGCAAAATCCGCACAGCATGAACTGGATATAGACGGCAAGCCGTATCGTTGGAGCGGTCCTTTTTACGCTGCCGATTTTTAGTGCTTGTCGGGCGTACAGCCCGCGGCGTGAAGGCGGGTGCAGCGATCATCGCGCTCCCCGGAAGAAATTTACTACGAGGTAGAACCACTATGTCATTTGCAGAACAACTGGGCTATTGCCGGGTACTGCCGGTTATTACGGTCCACAACATCGATGCCACCGTGCAACTGGCGCAGGCCCTGGCCAGGGGCGGCATGAAGGCGCTAGAGATCACCCTGCGCACGCCGGCTGCACTGGAAAGCCTGGGCGTGATAAAAGCCGCGGTTCCCGGGATGCTGATCGCCGCGGGAACAGTTACCAATCCCGACCTGTTGGACAAGGCCGCCGCCGCGGGGGCGGATTTCTGTGTGAGTCCGGGCCTTACGCCGGCCTTGTTGCGCGCATCCAGCGACAGCAATATTCGCCTCCTGCCCGGTGTAGCGAGTGCCTCAGAGGTGATGCTGGGCCTGGATCACGGCCTTAAAATTTTCAAGCTGTTCCCGGCCGTGGCAGTGGGAGGTATCGAGTTGCTGAAGTCTCTCGCAGGGCCCTTCCCCGATGTGCGGTTCTGTCCCACCGGTGGGCTCAATGCCGCCAATTTCCAGGAGTTTCTGGCCCTGCCCAATGTCATCTGCTGCGGCGGGTCATGGATGGTCAGTGCTGATCTGGTCGATAACGGCAAGTGGGAAGCTATTGAAGCACTGGCCCGCGCGGCCATGACAGACGTATAGATAGCGTTGGTTCAAGGCGATTCGAGATCAAAGAAATTTTTTGATGGAAAAAATAACTCGTACGAGTGGGTATCACGGAAATCGGCCCGACTGCTCACCAGTTATATGAACTGGCTTCCAGCGGCGACAGCGTGGAGGTCATCGCCATCGCCGATCTCGGCAAGCCGGAAATGTTTCCCCTGAGTACCGATTCAGGCCTGTTCATCCCGCAGAGTGTCGGACGCTTTGACGAGGGCAGACGCCATTCCCGCATCGAGGGGCGAATGGGCGCCATCGGGCACAATTGTAAGCCTGGAGTGCGGCAGCGCCTGGTGGAGGTCCCAGGCGGAAATGGGCGGGCATATGATGTCGTAGCGACCCTGGATGATGTGGCAGGGGATATTGGCGATCGTGTCCGCATTATCCAGGATGTAGTTGTCTTCCGGCATAAAGAAGTTGTTGACCGAGTAGTTTGATTCCAGTCTGGCGATGGCCACTGCGGTATGGTCATTGGCCATTTGATCAAGCTGCTTTGGGTCTGGAAAGAGCGCGTTCATCGAACCCTCCCATCGCGACCAGGAGCGCGCAGCCTCCAGCGCCTGCGACGGATCCTCCTGGTTGAGCAATTCGTGGTAGGCCGCCAGTACATCCTGCCGACCGTTGAGTGGTGCAATGAAGCGGGCCCACTCGTCGGGATAGATCTTCGCGGCGCCACCGGGCGCAAAAAGCCAGTCGATTTCCGCCTGTCTGCCCAGGAAGATGCCGCGGATAATTATACCGGCCACACTGGCGGGGTGTTTTATCGCATAGCTCAGCGCCAGCAGGCTGCCCCAACTGCCTCCCATGACGACCCAGTTGTCGATAGCGAGGTGGCGCCGGAGTTTCTCGAGGTCCTCGACCAGTTCCCATGTCGTGTTTCCCTCGATTTCGGCGTGGGGCTTGCTACGGCCAGCGCCGCGCTGATCCAGCAGCACCACCCGATAATGCTCCGGGTCGAAAAAACGCCGGTAATCGGGGTGGATGCCAACCCCTGGACCGCCGTGGAGGAACACCGCGGGACGACCGTTGGGCGAACCGGCTTCTTCGTAGTAAAGCGTATGTCGCTCCGATACCGCCAATGTGCCGGTCGCATAGGGTTCGATTGGAGGATAGAGAGTTGTGCTGTTTCCGAGGCTCATGTTCAGTGTTAGTCCAGGTAATCAGGTAGTGTGCAGACTAACACTCTTCCCTCCCGAGCAGTCAATGGGCTGCGGCAAAGCCCACCGCAGTGGGCCTGGCCGGTGAGTTTTGTTTACCCTTTGGCGCGTCGGGCCAGGCCTGCCAGTCCCAGCAGTGCTGAACCGAATAGCCACGCGGCGGCGGGGAGTGGGACTGCGCTGGTTCCAACATAATCACCGAAAGTATTCAGACCCTCAGTATCTCCAGCGAAGTAAAGCTGCGGTCCTGAAACACCACCCCCGATCGCGCCTGGTTGGTGGCTCAATTCGCCACTGGGATTCAGGATGTCGAGTGAGCCGGAGGTGACGGCTGATTCACCTGAAAAAACCAGTTGAAAAATGCCTCCGCCCGTATCGGCCACTTCGATTCCAATGAGCGATAAATCCGCCGGATCGAAAGGAGGCCCAACATAATTCACGAGCCCGACATTGCCGACGAATGTCGAACTGTAACTGACGCCGGTAAGCTCGCTTAGCAGGAACGATCCGGCCACTATTGGTCCGTCGTAGACGAAAGTGCCTGTGCCAACGATGGTGCCGGGATCAATTACCCCATCGTCCACAGAGTCGTAAACAAGATTGAACTTGGCCGCCTGTGCGCAACCTGCCCATGCAGTGAACAACGAAACAGCCAGTAACCCTGTAACAGTTTTCATTCAATGGTCTCCATCGCTATCAGTTTCTGGTGCAGTATCCTCGTACTGCAAGTTTCATGCCACCCAAGTAAATACTGGGGCTCCGGCGCCTCAAGGCCGGTATACCATTGGATATTGTAAAGAAACGTGACAGGGTGAATCTGACGGTGGAGCGCGCCCGGCCGACGGAATCGTTTTATGAATACCGGCGAGCGCTGTCGATTCCCGCCGGCTAGCACCTCGTATTGGAGTGGGATGGCAACAGATGATCATTCGCACGGGTAATTGTCACGAACCCGTTTTATTGGCCGGTGCAATTCCCGCGGCGAGGGCATCATCACTGCCTGAAGCGGGGGCCGGTAAACTTCCAAAAATTGCAACCCGGTCCCGCCCGCCACGCTTGGCGTCGTAAAGTGCCTGGTCAGCATGATCAAGCAGGGACTGGAAGGTGTCATCGCCCGGTACATTAATTGATACGCCGATGCTGACGGTAACGGGGATGGCAACACCTTCATAGACGATTTTCAATTCGCGGACAGCGTCAAGTACGCGCCTGGCCAGTGCCATCACCTGCGGTTCATCGGCATCCGGCAAAACGATGGCAAATTCTTCACCGCCGATTCGACCGACGACCTCATCGGCGCGAACCATCCTGGATAGTAGCCCGCCCAGTGCGGTAATCACGGCATCACCGGCGCTGTGGCCGAGGCTATCGTTTATTCGCTTGAAGTGATCGACATCAAGCATCAGTACGGCACAGCGCCGTCCCGTTCGTACCGCATGGGCCGCGATCCGGACTCCTTCCTCGTTCAGTGCGCGGCGATTGGCGATACCGCTGAGGGCGTCAACGCGTGCCATATCCTCCAGCTGCTGGGTCAGCTCAAGGGCGCGACGGGTCGCTGCAGCCAGCATCTCGGAGCTGCGGTACAGAGCGACCACATACATCATGCCACTCAATGCCATGCAGTAGTGGAGCGCATCCCCGACATTCAGCATCGACACGGTGGCTGGCCCGAGGATGAACAGAATCGCAACCACGGTCACGCTACCCTGGGATGCATACTGCGCTGCGGTACCACCGCTCAAGCCAATCAGGAAGATATAGGTATAGACATCCACGAGTGCGTTGTCGTCGCGCACGAAGAACCAGGCTCCGATGCCCCAGATCAGGCTGACCAGGGCCATCGACCCAGCGAATATGTGCTCCCAACGCACCGATTCAAAGCGCGCGTCGCCGGCAGCGAAATAGGCAGCCGCCAGGCGCTGACGGACCACGCTGGAGATAACCAGGAGAGCGAGCCAGCCCGCGAGCAGTGCATGGTCGACATACGGCCACAGGCCAATAGTAACCATTAATGCAGCCAGGGGGCTGAAGATCTGGTTGCGAACTGCTTGCTGGTAGGCCCGTTCGAGGTGCTCGGTGCGCAGCGCCTCCTCTATTCGCGTTTGGTCCACCATATCTATGACTCTGCTCCCACCTTTAGAGTGCCAGCGATATCGTGCCACCGACCTGCGTATAATCGTACCCGCTGCCGACCGATATTGCCAAGTTAACAGCCGCAAGTCCTACCTGAGTTTGCCGTCTTTCAACTTGGGGTAATAAACTCAGGGGAGTGACGATCCAGTCGTCCCTCATCGGCTGCTAGTTATGTCTTACCTGCGAGTTTATAAACGCTCTCACATCTTTAAGCAGTTTTAGGCGGGACACATCGTTCACATACATCATGTGGCCTCCATCATAGTAGTGATAGCGTACGCGGTCGGTCTTTATGTCATGGCGGTTGAGTGTAAACTCGGCATCGAAAAAAGGCGTGACCAGGTCATAGTATCCGGACGCCACCATAACCTTAAGTGCGGGATTGATACGCAGCGCGCTGGACAGAGCATGCGCGGTATTCACCGGCGTTGGCTCCCAACTCTCCCCTTCCGGGGTCGGCTGCCAGCGCCAGGTCTTGCCCAGTTCCGGGTCTGCCGGCGCCATGTAGACACGGTCCCAGGTGATATTCAGGTCCTGTCGCATATAGTTCATCAGGGCGGATTTGAACGCAGAAGAAATGGCGTCGCTGGCCGCATCACTTTCCACATCGGCATTGAGGTCGTCAATGTCGTCACGCGTATATCTGGAATCCAGCAGCCCCACCGCCAGTCCCTGGTCACGCAGCAGTTCCTTGGCGAAACGGAAACCGGTAACACGGAGATTGGCACGCTCGATGAATGCGGGGCTCAAGCCAGTGAAGTAAGCCAGGCGCTCATTCACCTGTTTACGGCTGGCCGGGTCAAGGGTGTTACCCTTGAACAGCGCGGGCATCAGTTCATCGGTGGCAAACAGGCGGGACTGATTAAGAAAAGCCTCGCGGTCTGCGGGAGCAGGGCTGACCTTGCCGTGAAACAAGGCAGTGGCTGCCATGGTGGGCAGATAGGTAATGTGGGAAATCAGGTTGTCGCGCACATAGGGGGTTGAGCCCGCGTAATCCAGGGCCTGGGAAACAAACACAATGCCATTCAGGCTGAGCATCATGTTCCCTTCAAGGATATTGGCGACCGCTGCGGCCCGGGTGGTTCCAAAACTTTCGCCGAGCAGGAACTTCGGGGAGTTCCAGCGGCCGTTAGCTGTAACCCAGTCGCGGATGAACTCGGCCATGGATTGTGCGTCTTCAGTCAAACCCCAGAATTCTTTGCCTTCATGTTTTCCCAGGGCTCTGGAAAAACCGGTGCCCACCGGGTCCACGAACACCAGGTCGGTTACATCGAGAATAGTCTCCGGAGCATTAATTATCGGGTACGGAGGCGCGCCGGGATAGGAGGCGTCACTGGGCACGGATATCCTCTTGGGTCCGAAGCTTCCCATGTGCAGCCACAATGAAGCTGAGCCGGGGCCACCATTCCAGACAAAGGTTACCGGGCGAACTTCGGTGTTGCTGTCTAATTTCCTGGTGTAGGCAAAGGTAAATATGGCCGCTTTGGGCTGGTCTTCTGCGTCACGCAGATAGGTTTCACCCGCGGTTACGGTGTATTCAATCTTTTCGCCATTGAAGGTGCCGGAGTGCTGCGACACGAACGTTGTGGGCTCGGGAACTGGCCTTTCCTGCTTTTCCAGCTTTACCTCTACCTCAACTTCTTTTTCCTGGGCAAAAGCCGCAGCGCTCAGCCACAGAAAACCGATGCAAATAGAGCACAGTACCGGATAGATTTTTCTATTCATGCTAATAAGTCCACAAAACGTAGAGTAGATGAAGTCATCCCGGTCTCACCCCAGGCACACTCCTGTTGCTCAATTACAACTGATTCCACATACCTGAAGGATGAACGTGTTTCTTTCAAGCGCGGGTCCTGCATTGTTAATGGTGTTCCGCCTTGCCGCAAGCATCATTATCGGGGATTTACTGGCCCGGTGGGCGCGATGTCGCCGTGCAGGAGCAGTGGCCTCCGTCATGAGTACCGACAAGCGGCTTGAACTTTCATTTGGAAACACCGTCGGGTCAGCGGAAATACGAGTGTTATCTCCGGATGCGATGCTTTGCAAGTATTTGCCGACAATTGCAATGGCAGGAATTTACGGTCCCGGAGATGATCGACAGGTCTCCAGCAGTATCCGTGGCATTTCCTGAGATTATTTTTCGAGAAGGAAAAAGACGAAGCTGTTCGTGGCTGGAGTTTTTGGTGGGGACACCGACCAGTCGCTCGACTTCCCGCGGTTCCGCTAGCATGCGGACTTGAAGAACTGGAAAAAAGGGAAAAGGGGTCAGACCCCTTTTACTAGACCCCTTTTACTATTCGGGTCAGCCCCCTTTTACGCTTTTACTCCTTAGCGATTGGCCGCCATTGCGGTGACCAGTTGTGTGTTAGCGTCCTTGAGCAATCCGCTGGTAACTGTTTGGTATGCGTTGGGATCAGCAGTGACAGCAAATGTTCCGCTATTCGTTGAGGAAATGTCCGCCAGCCCGCCAACAACCATGCTGAATATACCCGCCGCGCTCTCTGCTGTTGACGTTGTCTCCTCAATAGAGCCGAACTCTTCTACAGAATAGACAGGCTGTCCCAGTGAAATGGAGCCAATATTTTTACTGAACGTGCCATCGTATCCGCCGATGATGGTGACCGTACTCCCGGGCACAATCGACAACCCCGGGTCCAGAGATACCGATGACGTGGAGCGATGAGAGCCGCCATAGCCTTCAGTATTCACGAAGTTGACCAGGAAGTTCGCGTTTACGATGGTGATCTTATCCGCATCCGCCGCAGCCTGGAACGCTATGCCGGGGTTGGCGAAGCCGATACCACTGCTGAGGGCGCCAAACCCACTGGACTTCTCGCCGACCATAAAAAACAGTTCCTGCCCGCTGGGTGCAAAATAGACTACATCGGATTTTGGCGCTAACGTTATGTCGTCAAGTTTCGATGGACTGGCTGCGCTGGTAGCCTTTTTGTAGGCATCCAAATTGGTCAAAACTGAACGATCCAGCACAATGTATCCGTTGGCTTCCAACTCGGACACGAAGTCCTTGTAGGCAGCATCCGTTATCTCCTGCATGGTACTCTCCGGTACGCCCACGAGGTTCGATTTTACCGTGGTTTTCGCAGCCGCATTGCTTGAGAACGCTCCGCCCCCCGACGTTTCCGACGCCCTGTTATACTGGATGAAACCGACTTTAAAACTCCCGATCACCACTTCTTTCTTGCCTTGAAAAGCCGCTGCGGTGGTGACACTGACACTGTCTTTCTCCTGTCCAAAAACATCCGTTTGTTTTACCGGGGTAATAGCATCACTGCCAGTGACACAGCCGCCCAGAAGGAGTGCGCTTGCCAAAACAACACCAATTTTTTTCATTTTTTAGCCCGATAGTTGGAAAGCGCTAATATAAAAAGAGTAGCTAAATGCGGCAAGCTGCAAAACCTGGTTTCTCGATGCAGAAGTGTGAAGTAGTAATCAAATATGTAAGTTCGTGATAGAAAAAGTATGAACCTGTTACGTCATGCTCAGGTCGGTGACGTAAATACTGCGGGCTGAGTTGCGCGAATTGAGTAGCGCCATATCCGTCCGACAGCGGATCTGTGGCGGGCGCGCTGGTTTGAAAGGGTTGTGCCGGGCTCAATGCCGGTGGCTGCACATCTTGTTGTTGTGTCAGGAATGCTTACACTCTGGATTCCGTCTATTACTGAGCTATCTCTATAGCATTGTTTTAATAAGTATTTTGGATTTATGGCCCGAGTTGTGCTGAATCAACATGGCGATACACTTTGGCATTGATACGACAATACTCGGGATAAGGAGTCTCAAAATGATAAAACAGCTACTGGCGGTTTCAACGCTGGCATTGGCCGGTGTGACACCACCCTCTCAAGCAGCACTCCTGGCAACCTGGGATGTGTCCGCAACCATGTATGGGCAGACGACAGCCAGTGGCTTCAACGTCAGTATTTCAGGGGGTGGCGGCGGCGGTACCGCGACACTGGACAGCAACGGCATTTTTTCCATACTTGGCCTTGATAACATCGGCCTGAATCTCGATATCGGTTTCCTGGGTGGCGCAGATCTTGACCTGTCAGCTTCGGGCAACGTTGTCGGCACCTATAATCCGCTCACCCAGCAATTGTCGGGCAATATCGCGACCATGAACGTCTCGGAAAATTCTCCCTGCGACCCCTATGGCATAGCCGGGGGTGCCGTATGTAGCGCCGTACCGGGTGTCATCGACTTTAGCTCTGCCTTCGTACTCACAGCATTGAATGGTCTTGCCGATCCCATCACGTTTGACCTTGTCAACGATTTTGGCTTTTTGTTAGGTGACCTGGGTGGCGTTGCCTCACTGGAACTGAACTTGAGCAACGTGCAAGTCAATGCCGTTCCCCTTCCCACCGCTGTCTGGTTGTTTGGTTCTGCCCTATTGGGGTTGGGTGCACTCAAGAGAAAGAAAGTGTGAGGCATCACAATCTATACAAGGCTTACTACCCTTTCATGGGTAGGAAGTCTCTCCCACCATTCTCCTGCAGTTACTGTCAATCCGCTTTGCCAGCTTGCCCGAATACGTCCGGGTAAGCGCTTCTATATATTAGCTAGTGTGGCGCCTCATCGAGGAGAGATATTGAACCCCATGTATCCTGCCGACCCGTCACCGCCACTTTGGAATCTGTTCGATACGCCGGGAAGGTGCTGATTGAACGCACACATGCTCTGTATGCAGACTATAATCCGGAAGGTGTCTGGCGAGGGGGGCGCGTTCGATACGGCGGTGATTTCTTGTGTTAGTGATGCACGGCTCCAGAGACGAACGGCGGTAGAGTTGTAGCCGGCCCCGTTCAAATATAAGAAATTGTTCCAGGGAGGAGCGATGCAATGACTAAAATAAAGCAATCTCGAAGAAGTTTTCTGGCAAATGGTGGGGCGGTGTTGAGCGCAAGCTGGGTGGCACTCAATATGCCGGCTTTATTGGCGGCGGGTGAAGCCGCCCAGGACAACAGAAATGCAGCTGCAGCCTACAAGAGTATTACACCCGAACAAGCCGTTGAACTGGGCGCATTTGCGGACCAGATCATTCCCCCCGGAGACACACCGGGTGCTGTGGACATTGGGGTGGTCTACTTTATGGACGCTGCGTTCGGTATGTTCCTGGCTGGCGACAAACCGATAATGGAACGCGGATTGCGCGAGTGGCACGGAAAAGCCAAAAACATGAACCCGAATGCGGAGCGGTTCTCACAACTGACACCGGGCGAGCAAACGACTTTCCTCAAGGCAGAGGAAGAAGGATCCTTGTTCAGTATGTTGTACAGGTTGGTATTGCTCGGCATGTTCAGTTCTCCCGGTTACGGCGGGAATCACAATGGCGAGGGCTGGAAGCTTCTGGGTTTTGACAAGCAGCATGCCTGGCAACCACCGTTTGGCTATTACGATGCCCAGGCAATGGGTTCGACTGATTATTCGGGAGAACACCATGCCTGAATCAGGCGACAAGGTAACCTTCTCGACACGCAAGGAAGTAGATTTTGTCATCATTGGCTCCGGCGCATCTGGCGGTGTGATCGCCAGGGAGTTGTCCACGCAGGGCTTTGATGTGGTCGTGCTGGAACAGGGAGAATACCGCACCGCCAAGGATTTCAATCACGATGAATTCGCCGTCCTTTTTGGGGGTGAACTTATGAATCACCCGGGATGGAGTGACCCGCAAACTTTCCGTGCGACTGAGAAGGAAACGGCCCGGGTAACACCGGGAGGACTTCCTCCAGCGCTGTACGCCAGAGGCGTTGGAGGTAGCAGTGTGCATTTTTCCGCCAATTATTGGCGCTTCCATGAAAGTGATTTCAAAGAGCGGAGCATGTTCGGCCCGATGAAGGGAACAGGTTTTGCCGACTGGCCCATCAGTTATGAAGAACTGGAACCGTATTACACGAAAGTAGATTGGGAGTGCGGTGTATCCGGCCAGGTTGGGCCATTTGACGCGCCCAGATCGAGACCGTACCCAATGCCGCCTCTGCCGGTTAAATCTTCAGGGGTCCTGTTTGAAAAGGGAGCGAGTGCGATAGGCTTGCACCCGCAGCCCGCGCCCATGGCGATTTTGTCTCAACCTTTTAACGGTCGACCACCTTGCATGCATTGCGGTTTCTGCATGGGATTTGGTTGTGAGGCGAATGCAAAATCATCCACGCTGGCCAGTATGATTCCCATTGCCGAGGCAAGCGGCCATTGTGAAATTCGTCCCTTGTCGACTGTTTACAAAATTGATACCAATGATCAAGGCCGGGTGACGCAGGTTTTGTATTATGACGTAGACGGTCAACAGCAGGCGCAAAAGGCCAAGGCGGTTGTGCTCGCTGCAAACGGCGCCGAAACGCCCAGACTGCTGTTTCTTTCCGCGTCCTCGATGTTTCCTGACGGGCTCGCCAATTCATCCGGCGTGGTGGGTAAGTACCTGATGGGCAACGGGCATTCTTTGATAAGTGCCGCTTTCGAACATCCCCTGAACGAGTTCAAAAGTGTTCAGGTAACCCGAATTTGCCACGATTTCTACGAAAACGATCCCTCTCGCGGGTTTTACGGTGGTGGCGGACTTGATGCGCGTCCCTATCTTGATGCCACTCCCATTTTTTACAGCATGAGGGGCCTGCCTCCCGGGAAGCCCCGCTGGGGCCAGGAGTTCAAAGCGAACCTCGCGCACTACTACACCCACAAAATGTCGGTGCTGGGCAGCACGACCTCGGTTCCCCTGGCCCGCAATAATATTACGCTGGATCCTGACCATAAGGATGAGAAAGGCAGGGCGGCCATTCGCATGACTTACCTCGATCATGAAGATGACCTTGCAATGGCCGCGTTTTTACAGGACAAGGCAGTTCAAATCATGGAAGCTGCCGGCGCCAGCGAGATCTGGCGTCACCCGATCGAGGGTGGCACCATACAAGCTCACTTGCTCGGCACCTGCCGCATGGGGGACGACCCGAAAACATCGGTGGTTGATAAATACCATCGGGCACACGATGTCCCCAATTTATTTATTTGCGATGGCTCCAGTTTTGTGAGTTCAGGACGTGGCCAGCCAACCATGACAATTCAGGCTTTGGCATTTCGTGCAGCCGAGCACATAGCCGGTTTTGCGAGGCGCGGTGAAATTTAATAGCTCAGGGAGATGATTTTTATGAAGATATTGAAGTTGCCTTTTATCGCCAGTGTCATGTTGGCAAGTCCGCTTGTGTTCGCCGATTCCCCCGACGTTGAGTTCTATACCACCAATCCGGACATGCCTTTTTCCGAAGCGGTGCGGGTAGACAACATGCTGTACCTGTCGGGCCAACTCGGCTACGACCCGGAGACGAAGAAGTTAGTGGAGGGCGGAATTGCCGCTGAAACCAGGAAGACAATGGATGGTATAAAAGCCACGCTGGAAAAGTACGGTTCGTCCTTGTCCGAGGTGGTGAAATGCACTGTTTTTCTCGCTGACATCAAGGAGTGGGCGGCTATGAATGAAGTCTACGTCACCTACTTTCCGGAGCATCCGCCTGCCCGCAGCGCCCTGGGAACCAACGGCCTGGCTCTGGGTGCGCGTACCGAGATCGAATGCATAGCGACAGTTAAAGACCCTGGCTAAAAGCTAAAGGGAGAGTCCGTCCACTAAAGCGCTAAAGGGGTCAGAGCCCTTTCGCTAAAAGGAGGTCCGCCCCACGCTAAAGGGGTCAGAGCCCTTTTATTCTAAAAGGAGTCCCGCCCCAAAAAGGGCTCTGACCCCTTTTATTACCCCTTTTATTCCTTTTATTCAGCCCACCACCAGGCGGGCTTGAGCAGTAGAGTACCGGATTGCGCAGGCTAGCTGCGTTTGGCCGATACTCGCAGGCGACGCCCGGCCACGGCCAGCAAGCCCAGCGCGGTCAGAATGAGGCCATAGAGCGGCAATGTCGGAACGGGTGTCGCTGTCGGGGCCGGAGCGGTTGATACGTAACTGATAATCACCAGGCCATCGCCCGCATTCACGCCAGGGGTGTTGGCTTGATCAGTGCCTGCATTGTAGGAGCCGCCGCCACCGCCGGAGTTATTTGTTCCCCCGGAGCCCCCGCCCGAATATCCGCCGCCGCCGCCGCCGCAGTTACAGAGGCCATATCCCACCGATCCACCACCACCACCAAGGCCGAAGCTGCCGGCGGTGTAGGTTGTAATTGGACTAGTTCCGTCAAGACCGAAAGATCCGCTACTGCCATCATTCCAGCCATTGCCGCCCTGGCTTATGTTCACGCCGTTATAAGTAGTGTTTCCACCCGCCGCGCCAGCGGTACCTCCGGCACCACCACCGCTCCCGCTAACTCCTGTCTCAGTCACAACTGCGTGCTGGCCGGCGTACAAGGGGTCTTGGAAGTCGACACCTGCACCGCCGCCGGCAATGACCAATGGTACACCCGACAGGCTTACGCCGGAGCCGCCACCGCCGCCACTCGATGACGGATCGGGGTTCCCCCGTCCGCCAACGGCTATAGTCAATTCATCGCCCGGGTTGACATCGAAGGTGCCGATCATCGTCGCCCCCAGCCCTCCCTGCGGGTAGGGCGAGTAGCCAGTCACTTCACCCCCCTGGGCGCCACGAGCTTCTATGGTTACAGAAGTCACCCCGGCTGGAACAGTGAAGGCCTGTGCTGCGCCTGTGTAGTTGAATGTCTCGGCAAGTGCGCCGACTGGCAGCGCCAGCAAAGTAGCGAGTACAAGAAGTTTCTTCATTCTGTGACGTCCCATTGAAAAATTCTGGTGATTAGGCCACAGACCAGTGAAGCGCGCCATACTAGAACTCCGCTTTCTCGAAGAAAACGGCGTTGATATGTAAGGCAGATGCCACCCTCCAACCCCTGTCAACCGATTACTTTTAAAAAAAGAAAAAAGGGGTCAGAGCCCTTTTACTGGTATCCATCACCGGCTGCATCGCTACCATGACGTAGAGCAGGCGCGCTGATCTGCGGAGAAATACCGGGTCTAATGCTGGCGGCGGCGGGACCGCGACACTGGACAGCAACGGCATTTTTTCCATAGTTGGCCTCGATAACATCGGCCTGAACCTCGATGTCGGCTTCCTGGGTGGGGCGGATCTTGATCTGTCAGCTTCAGGCAACGTTGTCGGTACCTATAATCCGCTCACTCAGCAATTGTCGGGCAATACCGCGACCATGAACGTCTCGGAAAACTCTCCTTGTGACCCCTACGGCTTGGCCGGGGGTGCCGTTTGTAGCGCCGTACCGGGTGTCATCGATTTTAGTTCTGCCTTCGTACTCACAGCATTGAATGGTCTTGCCGATCCCATCACTTTTGACCTCGTCAACGATTTTGGCTTTTTGCTGGGAGACCTGGGTGGCGTTGCCTCGCTGGAACTGAACTTGAGCAACGTGCAAGTCAACGCCGTTCCCCCTCCCGCCGGTCTCTGGCTCTTTGGTTCTGCCCTGTTGGGTCTTGGTGCGCTCAAGAAGAAGAAAGCGTAGGCAAGGGTAACAACGCACCACAACATACAAGGCTTCCTACCCTTTCGCGGGTAGGAAGCCTCATCCGCGATGCTCATGCAGTTATTATCAATCCGCTTTGCCTAACTGCCCGGGATTGGCCGCGCGAACGCATCTCTTTCAAGTAAGTATGGCACCCTGTCGTGGACGCCTAATGCGCAATATTTGCGCTATAGTTACTGCAGTCAAGGCAGTTTTCGAATCTGGTCGACACGCCGAAACGACGCTGAATGGCCCCACACATGCTCTGTGTACGGACTGTATCCGGAATGAAAAGGGTCGACTCCCTGTACGGGAGGCTGGGCGTCGAGTATTTCAGGTTCGCGTTGACTCATAACTAAAGCTTACCGAAGGCTGGTTTCAGTCAGAGTCGTTGCCTCACATTGGAGGTTACCCTGATGTTGCGGAATATCCGCCTGAGCTTCGTCTCGATGGCTTGCTTGAGTATAAAGGGGTTGAGGGTTCCGTGGACATCGCGGAGCCTGCCCTTCATTTCATCGGTGAGGTGATCCGACCCCAGCAGGCGCTGGTAAGGCGTCTTGGGCACATCGTATTTTTTCCTGTAGCGTGCGTTAACTCGCTGCTTCTCCACCAGCTTCATGGCCGGGCAGAAATGGTTCTGGTAGAGCGACCACTCGTGGGCATAGAGGTCGTTCATAAGGGGAATCAGGCTGACGTCGTCGATCCTGTCGTACCCGAACAGCTGGCGCACATGTGTCCAGTTCTTCTGCTCGACATGGGCATTATCATTTTTCCGGTACGGCCGTGAACGGGTGAAGGCCACTTCCCGGGGGCGATTGCTGAAGTAACGCTGCAGATGGTAGTTGAGAAACTCGGAGCCGTTGTCGCAGTCGAAGCCCCGCAGGTCGAAGGGTAGCGCCGCTTCGATGGCTTTGATCTGGTTGCAGACGCCGACGGCGCCCTTGTTCCAAGTGGCGCGGATCTCTGTCCAGCCGGTGAGGATATCGGTGAGGGTCAGGGACCAGGCGAAATCACCGGCCAGGCTGTTGCCGCAGTGGGCCACGGTATCCGCCTCCATAAAGCCCGGCTGGGTAACATCCCAGTGCTCGGTGCGTATCGGTATCTGATTCTTCAGCAGGCTGCCCGGGCGGGTGCCGCACAGCCCCTTGCGGCCCCTGCGGGCGCGTATGGGCCGCAACAGGCGGTCGATTGTGGCAGGGCTCATGGCCAGCAACTGTGCTCTGGTATCGGCGGCGAGTGGCTGGTGGACCGCCTCGTAGCCAGGCAGCCACAGCGGCAGGGCGGCCTTGAGCTTCTTGGAGCACATCTGGTCGGTGGCAAACCAGATGCGCTTGAGCGCCGTTCGCAGCGCCTCCGAGGCATAGGTGGCGGGGCGCCCGCCCCGGCCGGGAGTGCCCCCCCGCCGTGGTTGGTTGAGGAGTCTGATGGCGTATTTGCGGTGATAGCCGCACACGGCACAGAACTCGTTGAGAATAGCCGCCTTGGCCCGGCGATGTGCCTTGCGATAACGGGGGCGGATGGCCTTGAGGTAGGCCTGGCGCTCATTCTTGCCCATATCACAGTCTCCTTTCGGTAACCTGAGATATGAGTCAACGACCTGGTTGCCCTGCTGTCTTGGGTAAGATTATTTATGAGTCAATTCGGGTTTCTCGGTACCCTCCGGCAGTAATGGTACTAGAATTATTCTGACTGATTGTACTCATGAGGAGTGAATGATGGAAAAAACCATGAAAGTATTTATGGATTACGCTGCGGCGTTCGAGCAAACCTTTATCGATGATGATTGGTCGCGCCTGGCACCGTTCTTCTCAGAAGATGCCACTTACGAAGTGCGAGGTGGACCGATGGCCTGCAACATCTCTGGTCGTGATGCGATTTTTGCCGGGCTCAGGAAGTCCATTGACGGTATGGATCGGCGTTGTTCTGATCGCCGAATAGAACTTACCGAGAGCCCGAATGTCATCGACACAGACACAGACCAGGAGTTGAGCATAGGGTGGAAAGTCACCTATCAGTATGGGGATGCCCCGAAGATGGTTCTCCCGGGACGTTCCGTATTTACTGTTGCCGATGGCGTGATCGTTGCGATGAGGGACGAGTATGACGATGCGGAGATGGAGGAAGTCGGCGCCTGGATGTTGAAGCACGGAGCGGGTCTCGATGGATCCTATGTTTGACCGTTCAACACCGGTATATTGGTTTTTCCCGAATGCGTATAAAATTTGGCCGGCGTATTCTATAGAAACCGGTAAAACGAGATGGTGATCCCAGGGTCCTTATTCCTCCCGCGCGCCGACAAACAGGGCGATCACGCCGATCATCCCGCAATAGCGAAAAGCCGAGCCGAGCACCGGTTCGAGCATGGTGGCTGATCGCCACAATTCATACCAGGTCTCCGCTATCACGATCCAGCCGGCAAACAGCATGAACATGGCCACGCCGCAGCCCGCCAGCGCATAGGTTTTTGACCTGGCGAAGGTCGCCGTATCGGCTGCGCGTGCCGACCACATCTGCCAGACACCGACCAGGCACAATACGCCGGTCGCGATCTTCAACAGTGTAATGAACATCGCCCCCATCAGGATGACCAGCGGGCTCGAGGTGGCCCTGCCGCTGGCCGGAACCGGATCAAATGTGGACATCGACGTCGCCGCTTTCACGGCGCCGGTAGTGCCGTCCCAGTCGGTAACATTGCCCAAAGCGCCCAGCAGCGCCCACATCGCAATGCTCAGGATCAGTAGTATTTTTGCTATACGCAGCATTATGGCGTCCCCCAAAACTTGAACAGGAGATTATCAACCCGCCTCGACACAGCGCAAGTGTAATCCCAAACCGCCTGTTGCACCTCGCGAGATGCGTGCGGCTTCCTGTAAACCAACTCGGTGGCGCGAGAGGAACATTAGCCGTCGACCCATCACACCTGAACTGCAGTTACGTATCGGTGACTTCCCATTGCCAACCGAACTTCGCGTAACCGGCCCCGCAGAACTGTCTTTGCGTCCAGTTAGTAAATGGGCTCTGACCCCTTTTACTGCTCCTTTTACTGGGATGGGAGAAATCTAGTTGATGCGTCAACTTAATGGTCCTAGAATGTATGTCTCACCTCTTGTGGTGCATCCCATGACGAACTCAACAGCAAAGACACAAAGCCGTTGGCTTATGTTCAGCATTCTCTTTATCGCTGCAGCTGCGGGTGCAGCCGTTGCGGTTTGGTATTACTGGGAGGCGCGTTGGTACGAAACAACAGACAACGCCTATCTCACCGGCAACCTTATCGAAGTGAGCGCCCAGATTGACGGTACAGTGGTGTGGATCGGCCCCGAGCAGAATCAGGCTGTAGCCAGGGGGCAGGAAATACTGCGCCTGGCCGACGGCGATGAGTTGGAGTTGCTCGAATTACGCAAACACGAACTCGCGTTGGCAGTGCAGGATGTGCTGACCTTGCGCGCTGAGGTCAGGCGCCTGGAGGCCGAGCGAAGACTCAGGGTCGTCACGCACGACCTCGCGGAAGATGAGTTTGAGCGTCGCAAGCGACTTTACCCGCAAAACATGGTGTCCAAGGAGGAACTGGATTCGGCGCAAGCACGTGAAGCCGAAACCCGGGTGGCGTTGGAGACTGCGCGGCTGGCACTCCAGAAAGCACAGGTGAGGGCGGGGGCGCAGCCGCTGGACGAACACCCGATGGTGAGGGTTGCCGCGGCCCGGGTGCGCTCCGCCTACCGCGACTGGCGCAAGACACGCGTTATCTCCCCGGCAGACGGCGAAATAGCGCGGCGCAGGGTACAGGCTGGCCAAAGCATCACCAAAGGCGCGCCACTTTTTACTATCGCAGAGCGCGATAACGCGTGGATCGAGGCCAATTTCAAGGAAACCCAGTTGCGCCACATACGCCCGGGCCAGCCTGTGGAAATTTACAGCGACCTCTACGGTTCAGACATTTCCCTCAAGGGGAGAGTGCAAACCATAGGCACTGGCACTGGCTCAATATTCTCATTGCTGCCTCCGCAGAACGCCACCGGCAACTGGATCAAGATCGTGCAGCGCGTGCCGGTGCGCATCGTTATGGACGGTGGCTTCGATCGGCAGTACCCGCTGCCATTCGGTACCTCCATCGCAGTGCGAGTCGATACGCATGATCGCACTGGACAGCGCCTGCAGCAGGTTGATGACGTAGCTCCCGTGGCGGATGCCGATATCTACAGTTATCTCGATAAAGGCGCGAATGAACTGGTCGCGCGGATAATCGCCGCCAACCAGAACTGAGCGAGCCGGACAGCCATGGCGACGGACAACAAGGAACTCTACCTGAGCGGCCCGCCGCTGGTGATCGCTACGCTGGCGGTCGCGCTTGCCAGTTTCATGAATATCCTCGACACCACCATCGCTATCGTGGCCCTGCCCACGATCTCGGGAAACCTGGGGGCGACCGCTTCCCAGGGCAGCTGGATCATAACTATATACAGCGTCTGTCTGGCAGTGGTGCTGCCCCTGTCGGGTTGGATAACTCGCCGTTTCGGTGAGGTGCGTGTCTTCTGTGTGGCCATATTTATGTTTTCATTGGCCTCCTGGCTGTGCGCCATAGCGACCAATTTCAATGAACTGCTGCTGTTTCGCGCCCTCCAGGGGTTTACCGGCGGTTTGCTCCTGCCCCTGTCACAGTCATTGTTACTACGTATGTACCCGCCAGAAAAGCACGGCCTGGCACTGGGGATATGGGCGATCACCAGTGCGGTGGCGCCAGTGATGGGCCCGATTCTGGGCGGCTATATCACCGATAATTTCGGCTGGCCCTGGATTTTCCTGATCAACGTTCCGGTCGGAATATTTTCAGTGTATTTCTGCTGGAAAATACTGCGAAGTATCGAAAGTGAGATCCATCGTGAGCCAGTGGACTTCATTGGCCTGGTCCTGCTCATGGTGGGCGTCATTTGCTTTCAACTGGTGTTGGACAGGGGCCACGAGCTGGATTGGTTGGCTTCCAATCAGATCAGGGTCATGCTGGTTGTTTCCGTACTGTTCTTTTTCCTGTTCCTGGCCTGGGAGTGGGGGGAGCCGCATCCTGTAGTGGACCTGTCCTTGTTTGCTCACCGAAATTTTGTCCTCGGCTCACTGCTGATCTCCGTTATCTACATCTGCTTTATACTGGCCACGGTTCTCACTCCCATCTGGCTGCAGACAATTCAGGGATATACAGCCACCTGGGCCGGGTTGGTGATGGCGCCTTTCGGAATTCTGCCGTTACTATTGATGCCAGTGATAGGGCAACGCCTGCGATTATGGGACGCGCGCCCGACAATTACCTTTGGTATCGTTATCTTCGTTATAGCCTTTTACCTGCACGCCCAAACCAGTGTTGACTCCACAGCAGGCTATATCGCCTTTTGTCGTTTTCTAATGGGGTCGGCTATGCCTTTTGCCTGGATGCCCCTTATGCTATTGGCTCTGGTGGGGCTGCCTGCAGAAAAAATGACCTCGGCCACGGGGCTTTTCAATTTTTTGCGTATGCTGGCCTCGAGCCTGGGTACGGCGGCTGGCGTAACGCTGTGGGACGATAGAACGATCCACCACCGAAACCACCTGGTGGAAAACCTCTCTGCCGATTCGCCCCAGTATCGGCAGGCGATGGAGCTCCTCGTGCAGCGGCTGCAGGACCCGCAAGCAGCCATGGCTGCCCTGGATGCGGCTGTAGGCGCGCAGGCCAGGACGCTGGCGCTGGATGACATTTTCTACCTGAGCGCCGCAGTTATACTTCCCCTGGCATTTTTTGCGTGGTTGCTTCCGGCACACGCCGCGAACAAGGAAACATCGGCATGATCGATATCGCAAACAGTGAAGCGCGTTATCTGGCGCTGCTGCACCGGCAAATGATGAAACAGCTGGAGCGAGAGCTGGCGCCGTTGAACCTGGGTCCTGGCCGCTACCTTTACCTGTTTGGCCTGTATATACGTGACGGGCGCAGGCAGCAGGACCTGGCCGATACTATTGGTGTAGACAAGGCCGCGGCAACCCGGGCCCTGAGCCGACTGGAGGCGTGCGGCTATGTAAGTCGCCGCGCCGATAAGGGGGATGGCCGCGCCATGCTGGTCTACCTCACACCAAAGGGACGCGAGCTGCGCTCGGAGCTCGAAGCCGCTGCGTCACACTGTATCGAAAACCTGACCAGGGAACTGGCGGAGCAGGAGCGACAGGAACTACGTCGTTTACTGGCGAAGATGGCGTTGCCGCTAACGGCGCAATAAGGTATTGGCATTATCGAAGCGATAACGGAGAACCTCAGACAATGGCAATGAAGAACTGTTGGGATGACACTGTGGACTACGATTTTTCGGCTCTCGTCGGAGCCCTGAATCAGTATCTGCGGTTGCGAACGACTCCTGTAGGCATGAAGCGATTTCGCCAGGCCACTGAACTCGACCAGATTCCGCGCCTGCGTCGCCCCCCTCCCGGCGAGAAGTTTGCGACCGACCAGATGGTCGGGCAATCCCGTTGGCTGGGCTATACGCTGGGGTTCACCATGGATAACCTGGTCGGCTCCCAGTGCGGCGCGGTGGTCGGTCTGCACCCCAGGGATGAGGAATTTCTCAGTGGTAATGCTTTCAACGGCGTCTGGTATGGAGACCTGGAGAGTAGCGCCAAACATCAGCGCGAGATGAGCTGCGCCTCATACGGCGAGTATGAGGCGCTGGTTACCTCACCGCTGACCTCGGGTCGGATAGACAACCCGGACATCTGTCTGATCTATGGTACTCCAGGGCAGATGATTACCCTGATGAACGGTCTCCAGCACCGGAACTACAAGAAATATACCTTCACTTGTGTCGGCGAAAGCTCGTGTGCAGACTCCTGGGGCAACGCCTTGCGCACCGGTGAGCCGTCACTCTCCATACCTTGTTACGCGGAGCGCAAGTTCGGGGGAGTTCAGGACGACGAACTACTGGTGGCCTTACCGCCGAGCTTTTTACCCCCAATCGTCGAGGGCCTCGCTGCCCTGAGCCGCAATGGCTTGCGCTATCCAATTCCCAACCACGGTCTGGATAAGTCCCCGCTGGCCAGCATGGCGTATAGTTATGGCGGAAGCGATATCCCCACTAAGTCGTGACCCGCTTTGGGTCCTGCTATTGCCTAGGGAGGACAATCAGCGGGGCAATTGCCTGCAGTTTCCAGACCATCGCAGCTACCGTCTCCGCAGACACTGGTTATGCAACTCCTCCCGTCTGGAGCGCATGTGGAATCGCCGCCACAGCTCCCGCAACTGCCGCTGCAGCCGTCGGTACCACATGCCTTGCCGGCGCAGTCCGGGATGCAGACCAAAGGACATTGCCAACCGCCAGCACCGGTGCATAAGGGGGTTTCCCCGCCGGGGCAGCCAAGATCGGGGGGGAATAGGCCCTCGTCGATTTCTGTATCGAGGTCATTGTCGATGCCATCACAAATTTCTGGCTGTGGACACTGGTACTCGGTTGCGCAGCTTTCGCCCTGTGCAAGAGCACGGTTTTCCGCACAGGCATTCGCAGCCATATTGGACGCCCCGCTGCCGCAGGGGTCTGTCAGTGTCTGGATTTCAATTTCAACTCCGCTAGCATTCAGATATTCCTGAAAATGCTCGGGTACGTCGACAGTGCCGCCGGTTGAGCTGTCGAGATTGATAACGGCTTGTTGAAGCGCGCCGGCATTCTTTATGTACAGAGTACCACCTACCAGTGCGATGGATGCCGAAACGCTCAATATTACTCCCAGGATTTTTCCTGTCTCTCGTGTCCGCAGTGCCCAGTAACTCAGTCCGCCGATAGCCACAGACAGCATCAGAAGCCACAAGTTGCCATCGGTAGGCACTGGGGTCGCTTGCATCATGGATGTCGGGAAATAGGACAGGCTGCCGGACTGACCATAGGCAAGGCTGCAGAATAAGGTCGTGATAAAAACAAACAGGGTACAGGGTGGGCGAGAGTACATAGCTGGCTTCCTTTCCAAAATGCTAATAGGTACGCGAATCTATCAGCATTCCAGTCCTGCCGCGAGCTGTTCATGCTGAATTCGCAATCCCGGCCGCCAGAAGTGTCGATGCCCAAACCTTTGCCAGGACCATGGTGACACACTCTGTACTCCCTGCGGGTCGTGTGGCGCATCAATAGAAAGCAGTATCTGGTAGAATTGCGGTCGCAAAAGCGATGGCGTTGTACATACCACTGAGATAGATCGAACAATGCGTCAAAAAGGAAAGTTACGGTCATGGAATGACGAGAAGGGCTTCGGCTTTGTGGTGCCGACCGAAGGCGGCAAGGACGTCTTTCTGCATATATCAGCTTTGAGCAATCGGACTCGTCGACCGGTAGTTGGTCAGCGCGCGACGATTGAGTGGGCGGAGCCGCCTGGGAACTAGAATGTCCAACGCCGATACCGTGGTAGTTCTCGATTTCGAAACGACTGGATTGTCGCCGGGTGCCGGTGATCGCGCCATTGAGATCGGAGCCGTGCGGATCGAGGAAGGCACGGTGACAGCGCGATTCCAGGAGCTGATGAATCCCGGGCAGCGCATTAGTGGATTCATCGAGTCATATACGGGGATAACGAATGCGATGCTGGCGCGTGCCCGGCCCTGCAGTGAAGTCATGGGTGATTTCGCTGATTTCATCGGAGATTTCAATCTGGTGGCTCACAATGCCGGTTTTGATAAACGATTCCTCGATTCAGAGTTTGCACGAATATCGAAGAGTTATTCCGGGCAGTTTGCCTGCTCGATGTTGGCCGCGCGCAGGATTTTTCAGGATGCCCCGAATCACCAATTAGGAACCCTGGTCCGGCACATGCGTATCCCGGTAGAGGGTTCGTTTCACAGGGCGCTCTACGACTCCGAAATGACGGCAAAGCTGTGGTTAGCCATGGTGGAGAACATCAAGCAGCGGTCCGCTCAGTCCGCGATAGAATTCCGGCTTATACAGAAGTTAGCCAGGATTCCGAAACACAGCGTAGTTCGCTTCCTGGAGCAGTCATGACGATGAATGTCCAACGTAAACGGGTTTCGCGCTGAGCAACTCGAGTCTGCTAGAAGGGCATCTCGATTCGACGCCGATGATATGGTGAAAGTTCCTGGCAGGGAGATTGGCGGCGAGCCATCGGGAACACCGGGTCGGATTGGTGTTCTCTAGATTTCAGGCAGTATCTGGATATTGTGCTCAACCTCAAGATCAACTTTTTTCACCTCGATGACCTCCTCCCAGTTTCTATGCTCGTTCGGTGGCAGGTATTTACAGACAGCGGCATCGTACTTTCCCTCGACCCCTGTCAGAATCGCCATGGAGTTTGTGGCTGCCGCCTTGACTCCGTCATCAGTAGCTCGAGAACCACCATAAAAATCATTCCCTGGCCAGGAGACATGGTCCCAGGCAACCACGCTGTACAGATCGCAATCTGAAAATTCATCCCCGGAGTCTGCGTAGTGTATGGGCATACACAGCTGTGGTTTCTGCCCATTGCCCCTGGTAAGTGGACGCACCATGTAGTCTATATGGCCGATTTTTGTACGTTGGTTTTCGCACTCGGAATACGGGTCAAAGTATACTGCCTGAATGCCCGGCAGATCAGCGTGGTGAATTTGTAACAGTTCTGACAGTGCCGTATCGAGGTATGGGCCTACCTGTCCCAGAAACGGGCCTGCAAACTGGCCGCAGCCGAGTCCTGGAATTGTCACAAAAGCTTTTCGACCGGAATTAATCGCGGTGCGACTCGCGAAAAGAAGCGGCGGAAGCAGGCGGCGTAGGTAGAGGGCGCTGAACAAGCGCTGGTCGATGCATCCGTTCCCGACGACCTCATCCCAGTCCGCAGGCGTACGGCCCCGGCCATTGCGGAGCAGTGCGCCGGGTGTGAACAGGAGCATTCCTCCAAAGGTCTGGCCGTATACCGGTGGGCTGCGATGTAAACCGTTGTCATAGATGGTCACTGGTACGGCGACACTGATATCACCCAGGATGGACAGCTCCATCTGGCTCCAGTCGGAGCCATCGCCGACGACTGCTGTTTCAGCATAGATTTGTGGTTTCTTCGTACGAACCAGGTGTTCAATGAACTGCGACAATGCGATATCACCCAGGGAGATTCCCTGCAACCTCGTCCGCAATAGCTCTCCTGGCGCTGACCCTGATCGCAGGGCATCAAGATATTCTTCCGTTCTGCCAATTGTCTCTGGATGTATCAGTACTGTGTATTCAGGCACGGCGCCCTTCCCTGGTTTTCCGGATAAATTTTTCTCGAACTCGTGTCGGTAACATCGTTGCAACTATGCCTCCCGCCACGCGCGTACTGTGTACCGTTTACCGTGGGGCGGAATCGGGTTTCTCCCGGCGCCAGCGCGCGGACCGCCTGCGCCCGGTGCCATCATAGTCGCAGGCGATGCGCTATCATACATCCACACAAGGCAAACACCGGACGATTCCCATGCAACTGAGCTGTATTACTATCTACCCGGTGAAATCCTGTGCCGGTATCAACCTGGATAGCGTCACACTGGATCGCTTCGGCCCCGTTGGCGACCGGCGCTGGCTGGTTGTTGACGAGCGCGGACGCTTTCTCAGCCAGCGCGACCAGGCCCGTATGGCGCTTGTCCGGGTGGAGCAACTGCCGGGCGGCATTCGCCTGTCGTTGGGGGGCAGCAGTACCGAGGCGGCAATCCCCGGCACCGATGCTTCGGAGCTGAGGGTGAGCATCTGGGAGGACTCTGTGCGTGCCCTGCTGGCAGACGGCGGCGCTGGAGAATGGCTGGGTGCGCAATTGGGTCGTTCCTGCCGGCTGGTCTATATGCCAGACACCTGCCAGCGACTGGTTGACGGTGCCTACGCCCGGGATGGCGAGACTGTGAGTTTTGCGGACGGGTTTCCCCTGCTGCTGATCTCCCAGGCCTCCCTGGATGATCTCAATAGCCGACTCGACAAGCCGGTGCCCATGAACCGCTTTCGTCCCAACCTGGTGGTGAGCGATTGCGAGCGCTTTGCCGAGGACGGCTGGCGCCGCATTCGTATCGGTAAAGTGGAGTTCGATGTCGCCAAGCCCTGTGCCCGCTGCGCGATCCCCTCCATAGACCAGGCCACGGCCCAACGGGACGCGCAGATCAATCGTGTACTGGCCGGTTTCCGGCGGATTAATGGCCAGGTAATGTTCGGACAGAATCTGCTATACCAGAGCGCCGGGGTCTTGTCCCTGGGCGACCCGGTGGAGGTGCTGGAATGAGAATTCGCCATGTGCAGAAGCTGGCTGTTTACGGACGGAAATTTTGTTAGCAGTGGCTTGCGGCGGAGCAAGCAGGTAAAACCCGCCCCCTGGGCGCGGCCGGGTGCAATGCACCGATTGGCCAGCAACTGCGGGGCTATTCAGGCACATCCTGGCAGGGCGCCAGGATGTGTGGGCCGCCAGGCCGAAGCGAAAATCAGTTAAAGGACAGCTCACGCAGAAGCGTTTGACTCTTGATGGTACGCAAGTCTTCACGCTTGATAGCAGCCTCGGTACCCTTGTCCAGTGAGCCAAACAGCTTTTTGGACTGGGCCTCCACTTCTTCGTCCGTCATATCGAGTGCGTCGCCAGCAGACTTCCACTCTATCATCAGGAAGAGGTCCGGCTCACCGGCCCGGGGGTATACATTGGAGAACATGCGGTAGCTCAACAGCTTCCCATCCGCTTTCATCATTTCGACGGACTTGCGCCATACCCGTTTGAGGTCGGATATATAGTCGTCATACATGCCGGGCTTGGTTTCGACCGAGGTCACAGTCCAGTAGTTTCCGCTGGTGTAATCGCGCTCAGCCATCGCCTGAAAAGGTATCAGCAGCACCAGGATTAGTAGAATTTTCTTCATTATTATTTCCCTTTCTTAGGTTTAGTTAGCACCACTGCCGGCGGACATTTGACTACAGAAATCCGCCGGGTGATGTAATGAGTATAGGTGAAGCGCCCGACGGCAGGGAAAAAATCGCCAGTGTCCCGCGCGATTCCTTATTGTCTTGTGGGGAGCATCGCAAAATGCTCAACTATACTGCTTAAAAAAACAGGCATCTGATCAACACCCACTATCGCAAGGAGTCCCCACAGTGACCCTGGATATCGCCAGCACCGCCTTCTTGGCACAATCCGCCATCAGTGGCGCTCCGGCATTGCATGAAGTCAGCGTCGAGGAAGCACGGCTCATATATTCCGGTTTGATGGCGCTGAGCCATGAGGGTCCCCAGCTGGCCAGCATCGAGGAGGTCGCCATCACGGCGGCGGATGATGCAAGCCTTCGCGCCCACATTCTAACCCCGGCTGGCACACCGAAATCCGTGATTGTCTATTATCATGGCGGCGGCTGGGTCATCGGCAGCATCGATGATTACCTGACCGTGGGGCGTCACCTGGCGGCCCGCACACAGTCTGTGGTTGTTCTGGCCGGGTATCGCCTGGCGCCGGAACACCGCTACCCCACCGCCCCCAACGATTGCTGGGATGCGCTTAGGTGGGTTGACGACAATATCGAGCGGCTCGCTGGCAGGCAGGTGCCGCTTATCGTCGCCGGCGACAGTGCGGGGGGCAACCTGGCAGCGGTGGTCGCTCAAAGGGCCCGACAGGAGGGTTCGCCGAAGCTCTCCCTGCAGGTGCTGGTATACCCCGCGACGGACGGCGCGATGGATTCTGCAAGCCACTGCGACCCGGCCAACCAGCTCATGTTATCGCAGGAAACCATGGCGTGGTTTTGGGACCATTACGCCCCCGATAGGGGACAGCGCCTGGAACTCGGCGCGTCCCCACTGCGCGCTGACGACCTGTCGGGAGTGGCACCCGCGTTGGTGCTTACTGCGGAATATGACGTGCTGCGCGGCGAAGGTGAAGCCTATGCGGACAAGCTGCAGGCCGCTGGCGTGCCGGTAGTGCGTAAACGGTTTGAACGCCAGTTACACGGCTTCTTTACACTGCATGACGTGCTGCCCGGAGCCGCCAGGGCTCTTGAGTATGTGGGCGAACAGATCGACCGGCACCTGGCCAGATCCTCGATCGTGGATGCGGTTATTGTGGGCGCCGGCTTTGCAGGGCTTTATCAACTGTATCGCCTGCGCGAGATGGGCCTCTCCACACGGGTGTTCGAGGCCGCTAGCGGAGTGGGCGGCACCTGGTACTGGAATCGCTACCCCGGTGCGCGCTGCGATATCGAGAGCATGGCGTATTCCTATTCGTTTTCGCCCGAGCTGGAGCAGGAATGGCAGTGGTCAGAACGCTATGCCACCCAGCCCGAGATTCTCAACTATGCCGAACACGTGGCGGAGCGCTTCGATCTCAACAGGGACATCAGTTTCGAAACGCGTGTTGAGCGCGCGGTTTACGACGAGGACAACCAGCAGTGGCTGGTTTACACGGACACCGGTGAGGTGGTTGCGGCGCGCTTTCTCATCATGGCCACCGGCTGCCTTTCCGTACCCAAGAATCTCGATATACCCGGGACAGACAAATTCCGGGGTCCTTCCTACATCACCGGTCTCTGGCCCCACGAGGGCGTTGACTTCACCGGGCAGAAGGTCGCGGTGATTGGCACCGGATCATCTGCGATTCAATCCATACCGCTGATCGCCGAGCAGGCGAGCGCGATGACGATTTACCAGCGCACCCCCGCCTACTCCATGCCCGCCAAAAATCGGCCTCTGGAGGGTGATGAAATTGCTGCAATGAAGGCTAACTACCCCACCTATCGTGACGAGCAGAAACTGGCCGCGGCAGCCATTGTTGACCCGCCACGCCCCCTGGATTCGTGGCACATGGTGGATGAGGAGGAACGTGTACGCCGTTACGACCAGGCCTGGGACGCGGGCCTGTTGATCGCCATGCAATCCACGTTCAATGATATCCAGGTGGACCAGGAGGCGAACGACCACATATCCCGGTATATTCACGGTCGTATAAGGAAATTGGTAAAAGACCCCGAGACCGCCGAAACATTGCTGCCGCAGTCTTACCCCTTCGCCACCAAGCGTCCCTGTCTCGATACGAACTACTACGAAACCTTCAATCGTGACTCTGTGCAATTGGTTGATCTGCACAAAACACCGATCCTTGAGATCACGGAAAAAGGCATAAAGACCAGCGTCGGCGAGGAAGAGTTTGACGCTATCGTTTTTGCGACGGGTTTTGACGCCATGACCGGCGCACTCACCGCTGTTGATATACGCGGCAGGGGCTACGCTTCGCTGAAAGAGAAGTGGGCGCAGGGACCGCACTCCTACCTGGGGCTGGCGGTCGCCGGCTTTCCCAACCTGTTTACCATCACGGGACCTTCAAGCCCGTCAGTCCTGTCGAATATGCTGGTATCTATCGAGCAGCACGTGGATTGGATCAGCGACTGCATTTCCTGGATGCGCGAGCGCAAGCTCGCAACCATAGAGGCGGAAACAGAAGCGGAGGACGAATGGGCGAAACATACGGACCTGCAGGCCCACCTGTCCCTCTACCCCAAGGCCAACTCCTGGTACATGGGCGCCAATGTGCCGGGCAAAACCCGGATGTTCATGGCCTATGTTGGCGGTGTGGGTGTATACCGTAAGGTCTGTGACAGTATTGCAGCCGCGAACTACGAAGGCTTCACTTTCAGCGAGGCGAAACCCAGGAATACTTAAGCCATCCTAAGCCTGTTGCGTGTGGACAAGCTTTGTGGCGTGCCGGTATAGTCGGCTCGAGTTACGTTTGACTGGTATATTTTGGAGAAATTTATGGAGCGCAGGGACTTTATCAAATCAGGTTTGGCGGGCGCTACCGTCGGGCTTATGACGGCATCCGCAGCCAGTGCACAGGACCACACCCATGGCGCCAGCGAGAAGAAGACGTATTCTCCGCCTCCGGTAAACGCCCGGTTAAAGAAGGTTGCAGAGACCGCCTATGCCTGCGTCGGGCATGCCACTGCCTGTATCGCCGAATGTAACAGGGTCCTGGCAACCGGTGAGGGTTCGATGGCTGACTGCCAGGAAGCGGTGCTCAGCATGGTTTCTGTCTGTGAGGCAACCGCCGCCAATGCCACCATGCGACTGGTCGATGAAGCGCTGCTGGGAAACCTGGTAAAAGTGTGTGCTGAGTTCTGCGATTATTGTGCCGAAGCCTGTGAAGCACATGCCGAGCATTACGCCGAATGTAAAAACTGCATGGAAAGCTGTCAGGAATGCTCGAAAGCCTGTAAAGCATACCTAGAGGCTTGAGGGCGGCAGGCGCCGGCCTCCAGGCCATCTCGGCGGACAGGATCAGCCTATCAGAGCCCTGCGCCGGTCTTTCGAAAGCAGAAAGGCCAGCGCCGATGCGAACAGCCAGGCTGACGCGGGCAGCGGAATAGCGGCCACTTCGAAAGTGAAGGTGTAGTCCCAGGTGCCGTAGGGCGCCTGACCCCCAAACCCGTCACCAAAAGTATAGGTGCCTGGCCCCAGTGGCAGCGCGCTGGTAAACAGGCTCTTCGGTGAGGTGTCCGGGCCAAGTGGGCCGGAGTATGTCGAATAGACATTCGCCCAGTCACTACCGCAGGTCGAACAATCACCGCCCAGGTAACGCCCGGATTGGATCAATAGTGAACCTGCCTCAACACTGACAATCTCCCACGCGTAGGTGATGGCCAGCATTGACATGCCGTCCGGTACGATCAGGCCGAAGCCGTCGCGATCCAGCGAGCCGTCACTGGTCCAGAACGTCGTGCCCGACACGGTATTGCTTCCCACATCAAGGCTAAACTGGGGAGACCCGCCAGAACTCGAAAGATCACCATCGACAGCTTCGTTATAGGAGACCGGCGCGGCCTGTACCGTAGTCGAGATTGCCAGCGACAGCAGGGCCGCCGGCGCGAATTGCATAGAATTGGATTGCATATCACACCCTCCATACCCGAACGCCCGGATATCAGTTCGGGGACGCAAAGCTGCCACAATCTGTCCTGCGCTGTACTAAAGCGTGCCCCGGGTCACCTGGCGGCAGCCGTATTCCCTGTAAGTATAGACGATCGTCGGACACCCGGTTCGCGCCGCGTCTTCAATGGCAACTGCTGATCACGACTCAGTGGATTTGCCGATACCCGGTAACGATGATCGGCTGGAGCGGGTTTGGCGCCCTCGCCTTGACAAATGTCACGCTGCAGCGCCATAGCCTCCAGTATACTCGGTCACCCGTAAGCTCAGGGTTTTCACGGCGGCTGTTTGTGGCTGTAGAAAAGTCGCCCACTAGTGTAATGAACGTCAGCCCCAATCTCGATATTGGAAGTCCAGATTCGGCACATTGTGAGCGACCAGCCCGATACAATACTGACATAGCGATTTCAGGAACTCCCCTACAATGAATAAATTACTGACTTCAGGAACAATCGTCGCACTCGCCGTCACTGTTCTGATTACCGGCTGCGGCGATGGGAATGGCGGGAAGAGCACACCAGTAGCCGAACTTGCGCCTACGCCAGAACCCGCACCTACACCTGCACCGGTCCCCGATCCCACAGTTCCGGACCCGAGGTTTGAGCTGGCTGCCAGGGTGACAGATACCTGGTGCGTGGAATCCTTTAGAGTGGTCTCCGGCTTCGCGCAAGGCACTATTAGTGACCCCGAAATTTTTAACGACCTGTACTCTGAGTTCACGCCGTTTTCTGGCGCCAAGTCGATAGTCGACGCGTCGCTGGATACGCCAGTTGAATTGCGAGCGTACAGCAAACCCTGGTGTATGCCTGAACTACCGGCCCCGGCGGACCTGTCGGAGCACATACTTTGCAAGATGCCGAACCAGGAACGCGTATCGAATGTCCTGGGTCTCACTCCGGATAATGCGGTCGGCACCTGCCGTGAGCGCAATGAGGCTGCCTTTGAGTGGGCGTTGGCGCAGTTGACCGAAGAGGAACTTGCTGAATACCAGGCGAATGGCATTCCCATTGAATTTCTGGACGACCAGGTAGTGGAACGGGGCGGCGACTGGTTGCCCCTGGCTCCCCGCTTCACTCCAGGCAATGAGCGAAGCTACAGCTTGTCGTCGCCATCGCTGCAAACCCCCTATATTCCCAGTGACGACAATCAGTCACTCGACGGTGTGCACTACTGTACGCTGATAACGCCAGAGCAGGCTTTGTACTGGGTATTACACCGTGGATTGAAAGAGGATCCCGGCCAGTGTGTAGCAGAAGACGTGTGCCTTGAGCCCGACCTTGAGCCGGAAGGCAGCTGTATTTTCTTCTTTGGACCTACCGTAACCCACATGTGCGAAGAATATCGCGGCCCTTTCTGGGACCAGGACCTGAGCATGGAGAAATGCGCTTCCAGGGGCGGCTCCTACTCAACCGACAGATGCTTCGAGCGCAGCGAAGATATTGCAATTCTGGACAGTGACGACAGTGGCTTCATAGGCACTTGCGATGTCGCTTGTGGCCAGGAAGAACGTATCTGGTACATGTTCAGTGAACCCCAGGGCACCAACGCCGCCACTGAGTTCTGCTTTACACCAGCCGATGGCCATCCACTGCTGCAATAGCGAGAGGCAGGAACGATATTTCCCCGGGAAGTAGTGGCCCCCAAGAAGCAGAATTTCCTCGTTATCTATACACAGGGGATTCCGCATGAGAAAGCCACTACTCACGCACCGTCAGACGCCGGCCATCCTCAAGCACTCGTGAACTGGTGTGCCGCTTCCCGAGTTGCATCGGGAGCATGTTCGGCCCAGGTACCCTGTCAGTTGCTCGCTGGACTGGTGTCGCGGATTTCGTATACGGCGCTGTTGGCATCGACCGGCACGAGCTGAATCAGGTATTTAGGCCCAAGATCAACATATGGCGTAGATCTGATCGTCGTGCCGTCTATTCTTTCCCGGGGCAGTTGGGCAGGGGAACCGGGTTCGAGTGTATGCCGCACCGCTACCGGACGGAATTGCTAAGCACATGATTGCATTTATAAGGTAGTATTTCGTCATGTACAGTTAGTGCCCGCCGGGCCCAGGGAGATTCGCAAGATGGATAGCTATACCGATTGTTGGTACCACAGCAGTGACGGACTGCGATTGTATGCCCGCGATTACCACTGCCGAAACCTGGAAAATCTCAATCCCGAGACGGTACTGTGTATGCACGGTCTCACCCGGAACTCAGCCGATTTCGCCAGTCTGGCGAATCACCTGTGCGAGCGTTACCGTGTAATTGCGGTAGACCAGCGGGGTCGGGGGCGGTCGGACTACGACCCTGTCGCCGCCAATTACACTCCGATGACATACGTGCAGGATATGTTCACGCTGCTGGATCAGCTGAAAATAACCGAAGTTATTCTGGTGGGCACCTCCATGGGTGGCCTGATGTCGATGCTTATGGCCGCCATCCAGCCGCAACGCATTAGCAAAATGATCATCAATGATATCGGTCCGGAGGTGGACCCTCGCGGTCTGGAGCGGATCGAGAGCTATGTCGGCAAATCTGGCCCGGTAAACAGTTGGGATGAGGCCGTGGCGCAGTGCCGCTCGGTCAACAGTATGGCCTTTCCGGATTTCAGTGATGAACAATGGCTGGATTTCACCCAGGGAGTCTACCGGGAGGAAGACGGCGTACCGGTACTGGCCTATGACCCGGCCATTGCCCAGGCCATGCAGGATAAGGAGTCGGGTGCGGTTCCCCCGAATCTGTGGTCGGTTTTTGAGAAGAGTGTTGCCATACCCATGTTGGTAGTACGCGGCGCCGATTCGGATATCCTGTCACGGGAGTGCGTCGAGGGTATGCGCGGCAGGCACAGTGGGCTGGTGGTGGCTGAAATCCCCCATCGGGGTCACGCACCGACGCTCACCGAGCCCGCGTCCCTGGTAGCGATCGATACCTTTCTTGCGGGGCTGACATGAAAATCGATAAAGCCGCCGAGGGGGTGTGATAGTGGTCTCACGAGTTCCCAGGCCAGCTAGAGCTCCCCGACCTCGAAGGCACTGGAACTGCCGCTAAAATGCCTGCCTGAGCGATCGATGCCGCGGTGCGTCAGCCGGTAGCTTCCCGGAATTGTTTCGGCGGGGATGTCCCAACTCAATTGCGCGACCGTTGCCCCGCGCTCCTCGCGCCAGCGCACCCGGGTAGCCCAGTCGCCGTCATCGGCTATCGCACGCCATCCCGTCGAGGTTTTCTGCTCAACTGTCAGGTGTTTCACCTGCAGGGGGAAGTGAGCCGTGGGATTGCTCGATCGGAATTCCACGACAACCGTCTCTCCCGGCTGATAGCGGGTCCTGGCAGCCCCTGTGATCTCGCCGGCGCGGGCGTCGATGGCCGGGCTGTTCGAGTTCCCTGCCGGCAGGGGCCTGCCCTCTGACTTGCCGCGCCAGTCGTCATAGTCAAGATCGGAGACAGGCGGAGCGCCTGATTGCAGGGCCGCGGCGACCTGGCTGGCCAGCTGCTGGTAGGCGGGTAGCGTCCAGCGTCCATGCAGGGTGTGGCCCGCTTCGTATTGCTGCAGCATGTATTCTTCCGGCGTGGTGACATAGCCACTGTAGCCGTTGGCGTAGCCCGCCAGGACGATATGTTCTGCCCAGTCCCCCAGTTCGGCCATCACTGAGTCGCGCAGTCGCCTGCCCGCCATCGTGGTCACTTCCACGGGCACCGCCAGTATTACCAACTGGCCGATACGGGCCAGGGTGATGGAATGGATTTGCGACTGCAGGGGCGGGTTGCCGCTGCCGGTTTCAAACAGGATAGGCTTCGGCTCCTGGCAGGTTTTTACCGCCTCTGTCCATGCGGGCGCACCCGTGACCAGGCGAATCAGCCAGTCCCGCCACAGTTGCTGTTCGGTCATTCCCTCCCGGAACATAAAATGTCCGCCGCCGTCTTCGGTCGAGCCCCCGGCAAATGAGTAGCCGTAGGCGGAGGGGCAGGTGTGTTGCAGACCGTTACCGGTAAAGCGGTCCTCGACCGCGTAGTTGCCCAGGTCGACGTAAATCTGCCGGCTCTCGATGGGGCCGACCAATCTTTCTTCCGCGCTGGCAAACAGCTCCAGGGCGACATCCACCTGGCGCTGTCCCATGATGCGGGTGGTTTCCACGTCGGTTTCACCGGGACCGGTGTTGTCGAGATTGGTATTGGGGGTAACGTCGCCGGGGTCGGCCTGGGCGAAGGCTGCAACAAAGTCATCCGCGGAGTCATAGCGGGTGCCGCGATCATGCTCCACCCGCAGTGAGGCATAACCCTTGTGATCGCCGGAGACCAGGTGGTTGTAATAGTTCATCGCGGTGGGGTGCAGTGCGTACCAGTTGAGCATGCCAATTTCACCGGAGTCGTCGATAAATTTCAGCAGGGTCATCTCGGTGTTGGTATTGTCGCGATAGCGAGCCCGCTCCCGCTCCGGGTTTTCCAGGTACGCAACCAGCGAGCGGTTGGCACCGGCGTTGGCGACACGACCGCTGTTGATCAGTATCTCGCCGGGCTGCAGGTCCTCGTGGGCCTTCACAATGGAGTCGGTAATGCCCGTGGCAATGGCGTCAAAGTGATCCGGGTAGAGACCGCCGTCCAGGCCGGTCGCGGTTCTCGACTGCCAGTAACCTCCCGGCCCCGAGTGGGTGTGGGTGGCGCTGATAATGATATTGGCGAGCGTGTACTGACGCCCGAATCGCTGCTGGAGCCGTTCGAGGACTTCCAGGGTCATGTGGTGATCGATACTCCCCAGGTCGACACTGACAAACACCAGTCGCTGGTCCGGTTCATCGGCCTGTGCGATGACAAAGGCGCGTGAGCGCAGGCGGATATGGAGCCCCTCGCCGATCTGGTCAGGGCGGCCAAAGCCCCACAGGGGTACACCGACCAACGGGCCGGTGATATCGCTGATACCCCGACCGATCAGGTAAGGCTGTGCGGCTTGCGTCGGGCAGGGCAGCGCGAACAGGCCGGCACCGCCCAGGAGTAGCAACAGGTGCACGGCGATGACGGAGCGGCTGCCGCCAGGTTTGGCCAGCCTGGCCGGGGTGCGCAGTAGTTGCCGCAGCAGGTAAATGACGTGTTTCATGCTGTCCGAGAGTAATACCGATGCGTGCAGGCGGCAATAGCTAAGCATCTGATATCATTGGTGAAATACGAATTTTTCAGGCACAGCCCCGGGGTGGGCTGATCAATTTCCGGCGTACTGCGCTTGCCAGCCTTCCGGGAGTAAACCTGTAGCAAAACCACGCGTGTCCGCTCGTGCGGGGGGTGGCGGTGAGCTCTATCAGGAGTAAGCTACCCCAATATATCGCGACCTCATATATGACTGAACTCGTTAAACACGCTAATCCAATCGGTAAAGCAGAAACCCTGGAGGTCTGGCGCCAGAGAATGCGTATGCCAGTGCCCACAGCCGACGGCCAGATCCTGGATCTGCGGATTCTCACTATTTACGAAACCACCGCAATCAACGGGTTGCCGCTGGATGTGCTCATAGATGCACAGAAAACCAGGAATGATCCCGTGAAACAGTTCGGCGTGATCTTCAGCGAATGTCCCCCGGACTGGCCCAGCTACGGCATACCGGTGCTGTGGTGTAGCGACGGCGTTCCCGGCGTGGGGCGATGGCGTGCGGGTGAGCTGCAATGATGAAAGCGATATTGATATTGCTGGCATTTTGTTCCCTGGCTCACGCCGACATCACGGGCCAGGTCGTGGCGGTCATTGACGGCGATACGATCACGGTTCTGGATGCTGACAACACGGAGTACAAAGTTCGCCTGACAGGCATTGATGCGCCCGAGCGGGGCCAGCCCTACAGCAACGCGTCCCGCAAACACCTGGCCTCCATGGTCGCAGGTAAAGAAGTCTTCGTGGAGTCGGACAGGCAGGATATCTACGGACGGGAACTGGGCAAGGTGTGGGTGCAGCCATCTGCTTGCCCCGACTGCGGCAAGACACTCGACGCCAACTATGCCCAGGTCCTGGCGGGCATGGCGTGGTGGTACCGGTATTACTCCGCGGAGCAATCGCCGGAAGATCGCGGCCGGTATGAATCCGCCGAAGACGAAGCAAAGGCCAGAGGGTGGGGGCTGTGGGCTGATCCTGATCCGATCAGTCCCTACGATTGGAGGAAGAGCCACAGGTAGCTGTGGGGAATGCGGCTGGGAGGCCCGCCGAATCCTTCATGGAATCAACTCTCCTGGTACCAATCTCGCCACGGTCGGTGCAGATAATACTTGGGTCGTTTATCCAGGCGAATATGCAGCCAATCCACGCCGCCCCCGGCGGCACTCAGCCACAAGGGTTCCAGGCTGACTTTCTCCAGAACGGCGTTGGCTACAGCGATCCAGAGCGAGTGTTGCTGTGCGCTGGGTGCGCTGCGGTGGAAATAGGACTCGAAACTACAGTGAGTATTTACCCGACATTCCTCGCACCCGGGGCGTGCTATGCTGTCGCTTTCGAATTCTCGGAAGTAGAGCTGTGGCTGAAATCCAGATTGATGAATCCTTCAATGTCTTCGACGAACCCCTGTTACCGTGCAGCAAAGATCCGCTGACCGGTTTCTTCCGCGATGGCTGTTGCAACACCAGTGACCAGGATGCCGGATCCCATACGGTCTGCATACAGGTCACGGTCGAATTCCTGGAGTACTCGCGATTTGCCGGCAATGACCTCAGCACCCCCATGCCGGAGTTTGAATTTCCGGGCCTTAAACCCGGGGACCGCTGGTGTCTATGCGCGCTACGCTGGTTGGAAGCCTATGATCGAAAGATGGCCCCCAAAGTTTATCTCACCCGCACCCACAGGCGCGCGCTGGAGGTAATCCCTTTGGAAGTACTACGGCAATATGCGGCTGATCTTAACTGAGCGCTCGCGAGGTCATCGTGCACCAAGCGTAAACCTCGATACAATGTCAGGTTGTTCAATTGCATCTGGAAATTAGCCGCTAATCGCATTAACAATTGAACCGCAGGATCTCACCTACCTGATCGGGATCGAAGTCAGGCTTCCCATGTGGGTCAATCTGAAACGCAAATGTCCGTGAAATTTGGCTAAGTATTCAATACAAGGCAACGCGCCCAGACTGTGTTTTTCAATCCGAAATCCAGCCGCGACACATCGCCACTATCAGGCTTCCTGAATGATACGATTGAGCACGTAGGTGAGTACGCCGCCAGCCCGGTAGTATTCGACGTCTACCTGGGTATCTAGCCTGGATTGCAACTGTATTTCGCGTTGTTTTCCGCCCGGGTAGTGAACCACGGCAGGCAGTATTTGTTTTGGCGCAAGTTCGCCGTCCAGACCCAGAATGTCGAAAGTTTCGTCCCCTTTCAGGTTCAGCGTTTTGCGCGTTTCACCCGGCATGAATTGCAGGGGCAGTACACCCATGCCAACCAGGTTGGAGCGGTGGATGCGTTCAAAGCTTTCAACTATGACGGCTTTAATACCCAGCAGTAGAGTACCTTTCGCCGCCCAGTCACGGCTGGAACCGGTACCGTACTCGCTGCCGCCAACCACAACGGTGCTTATGCCGGCCTCGATATAATTCATGGCGGCATCGTAAATAAATTGTGGCTCGGACTGGCCGCGCAGCCGGGTGTATCCCCCTTCCAGTTGTGGTGTCATCTCGTTGCGGATGCGGATATTGCCGAATGTACCCCGCATCATCACCTGGTGGTTGCCCCGCCTGGAGCCATAGGAATTGAAATCACTTTCAGCGACGCCGTGTTGGCGAAGGTACTGTGCTGCGGGGCTGTTCAGGGGTATGGCGCCCGCCGGGGAAATGTGATCCGTGGTGACGGAGTCGCCCAGCATGGCGAGCATTGGTGCGGCCAGGATATTCTTTCGATTACCCTGGTATTGCTCCTCGAAAAACGGCGGCAGCTGGATATACGTAGAATCCTCGGAGAACGCGTAGGTGGCGCCGCCATGGATCTCAATGTTCTGCCAGTTTTCGTCACCATCAAATACAGCGCCGTACTCTTTTCTGAACATGTCGCTACTGACGCTCTGCACCACCTCAGTGATTTCTGCATTGCTCGGCCAGATATCGCGCAGGTATACGGGCTTCCCATTTTTATCCGTACCCAATGCGTCCCGACTCAGGTCAATACGGGTTGTTCCCGCCAGGGCATAGGCCACTACTAAAGGCGGTGAGGCCAGCCAGTTGGCCTTTACCAGTGGGTGGATACGCCCCTCAAAGTTGCGATTGCCGGACAGGACTGCACAGGCTACAAGGTCGTTAGTGGTAATGGTGTCCGCTACCGCGGCTGGCAGGGGGCCTGAGTTGCCGATGCAGGTGGTGCAGCCATAACCCACCAGATTGAATCCCAGCTTGTCCAGCGATTGTTGGAGTCCGGCCTTTGTCAGGTAGTCAGTCACAACTTTTGATCCCGGAGCCAGTGAGGACTTCACCCAGGGTTTGCGTTGCAGGCCACGTGCCAGTGCCTTCTGAGCCAGTAGTCCCGCTCCCACCATAACTGCGGGGTTCGATGTATTGGTACACGAGGTAATGGCTGCGATCACCACATCGCCGTGGTGCATGGGGTGGTCAGAGTGCTGCAGCTGGAAGGCGGTGTCGCGTTGATCAGATTTGCCGTTCAGTTCAATGAACTGGTCCGTGGCCGCGCGCAAATCTCGCATGGCGACTCGATCCTGTGGGCGTTTGGGACCCGCCAGGTTGGGCTCGACCGTTGCCATATCAAGCGTCAGTGTGGCCGCAAATTCCGGTGGGGTGTAATGTTCGTCGCGCCACATGCCCTGGGCCTTGCAATAGGCCTCGACCCGGGCAACGGTATGTGGATCACGCCCCGTGAGCTCAAGGTAGGTCAGGGTCTGGGCGTCCACTGGAAAGAATCCGCAGGTGGCGCCATATTCTGGCGCCATGTTAGCAATGGTGGCACGATCTGCCAGAGGGAGTTGATCCAACCCACTGCCGAAGAACTCCACGAACTTGCCGACCACGCCATGAGCGCGCAGCATCTGCACCACCTGGAGTACGAGGTCGGTGGCGGTAATGCCCTCGCGCATCTGCCCGGTCAGTTCAAAACCCACGACATCCGGAATCAACATGGAAATGGGCTGCCCCAGCATGGCCGCTTCCGCCTCGATGCCGCCAACACCCCAGCCCAGTACACCAAGGCCATTTATCATGGTGGTATGACTGTCTGTTCCCACCAGGGTGTCGGGGCACGCGACAGGGCCGTCCTCGCTGTCTTGCCGCCATACCACCTGGGCGAGATACTCAAGGTTGACCTGATGGCAGATGCCGGTTCCCGGGGGCACAACCCGGAAGTCGTCAAACGCACCCTGGCCCCATTTCAGGAACTGGTAGCGCTCGAAATTGCGCTGCATTTCCATCGCAACATTCTGTGCGAAGGCGTTGTCGGTGGCGAATTTGTCGATACTCACCGAGTGATCGATTACCAGGTCTACCGGTGACAGTGGGTTGATATTCTGCGGGTCGACGCCACGCTGTACCAGCGCGTCCCTCATGGCAGCGAGATCAACCACGGCCGGGACGCCGGTGAAGTCCTGCATCAACACCCGCGTTGGGTGATAAGCGATTTCCTGGTCGCTGCCATATCCTCCGCTGGCCGCGAGCGCTTCAATATCCGCGCGCGAGCAGCTGAGGCCGTCCTCATGACGCAGCAGATTCTCCAGCAGTATTTTGGTACACACTGGTAGGCGCGCAACGCTACCGTGCGCGGAGAGATCGCCACCATTGATTGCGAAATATTGATACGTTGTGCCGTCCACGGTCAGTGTGGAGCGTGTGTTAAATGAGTTTTTGGATAATCCCACTGCTGTACTCCTGTGGTAAAAGGTAAAGGCAAATAGTCAGTGTCGGCAATGGAGTTCAGTTGCGTTCCACCACCCGGCGCTGCCCGCGCACAGACTCCGACATGGCCTTGATGCCCTCGGCTTCGAAGGCATCCACACGTATGACGTCATACAGTGCGGTCAGTGCCTCCAGCAATGCGTCGCGGTCGGCCTCGTCGATAACCTTTTCGGCCACCGCCCAGTCCACCAACTCGCGGCGCTGGTGGCCCATCAGCAGGGCTATGCCGTCCAGGTCATCGGGGTCGCGGTGCCGCACCGCCTCGTGCAGCGCGTCGCGCAGCGGCTGGGTGGCATTGGCCAGGTTGTAGGCATGCAACACACGGCCCAGTGCGTCTTTGGGTTCCTCGCTGTAATAGGCGCCGCGGACAATCCGGTCCCGGGTCGGGCCGGGGTTGACGATGGCGGCCGCCACCGCTGTTCCCAGCTTTTCGTCAGGTCGGCGCAGGTGGCCGCTGCCAAGGGGGAAAACCAGCAGGCGCAGGGGCCAGCGCAGAACTGTCACCGGGTAGTTATCAATGAGTTCGCGCATGTGTACCTGCAATTCGAAGAGACAGGTTTGCAGGCACCAATGGACCAGGTCGCGCTCGGACTCCGGGTAGCCCTCCTCGTGCCATTGCTTGATGACCGCAGACGCATAGTAGAGCTGCACCAGGCAGTCTGCCATATGCCCGGAAAGGCGCTGCCGGGCTTTCAGTCCGCCGCCGATTGACAGCAGGGTGACATCTGTCAGCAGGGAATAGGCGGCAGAAAAACGCGAGAGCTGGCCGTAGTAGCGGCGCAGATTACCTCCGCCCGGCACCGCTTCCAGGCGGCCGCCACTGAGGCCCAACAGCAGGCTGCGCAGGACATTGCGGGTGGTGTGACCGATGTGGCGGTAAAACACCGCGTCGAAACTGGCGACTGCCTGGGTCTCGTCGTCCATGCCGGCGGCCTCGATTTCCTTGACGATAAAGGGGTGGCAGCGGATGGCGCCCTGGCCGAAGACCATCAGGCTTCGGGTGAGGATATTGGCCCCCTCCACTGTGATAGCGATGGGGATAGCCTGGTAGATACGCGACATAAAATTGCGAGGCCCGGTGATGACGCCACGCCCTGCCACCACATCCATGGCGTGGTTGACCACCACCCGCATGAGGTCGGTGTTGCGATACTTCAGCAGGGCCGATGGTACCGCCGGCCGCACGCCCCGATCCAGCATGGACGTCGTCAGCAATCGCGCGGCATCCATCATGTAGCTGTAGCCAGCTATGGGTTCCAGGGCTTCCTGTACACCCTCGAACTGGTTGATCGAACGACCGAACTGCTCGCGCACGCAGGAATAAGAGCCGGTGGCGAGGCTGGCCACCTTGCCGGCCCCCGCCGCCAGCGCCGGCAGCGAGATGGAGCGCCCGATGGACAGGCACTCGAGCAGCATGGTCCAGCCCTTGCCGAGCATGTCCTGGCCGCCGATAACCTGGTCCATGGGGATAAACACGTCGTTGCCCCAGGTGGGACCGTTCATGAACACCGAGTTCATCGGCAGGTGGCGGGTGCCGCTGTTTACCCCCGGCAGATCGTGGGGCACCATGACACAGGTTACTCCGATCGTTTCATCCTCCCCCAGCAGGTGTTCGGGGTCGTAAACCTTGATGGCCAGGCCGATAATGGTCGCCACCGGAGCCAGGGTGATGTAGCGCTTGTTCCAGGTAACACTCAGCCCCAGCACCTTCTCACCCTGCCAGTCCCCCATACAGACGATGCCCTTGTCGGGGATGGCACCGGCATCAGAGCCCGCCACAGGCGAGGTCAGTGCAAAGCAGGGAATATCCTCGCCGGATGCAAGTCGGGGAAGGTAGTGGGACTTTTGTTGATCGGTCCCGTATTCCATCAGCAGCTCGCCCGGCCCCAGGGAGTTGGGCACCATCACCGTCACCGCTGCGGACACGCTGCGGGTGGAAATCTTCATGACGATTTCAGAGTGGGCGCTCTGGGAGAAACCTTTCCCGCCGTATTCGGTGGGAATCACCAGGCCGAAAAAGCCCTGCTCGCGCACGTAATCCCAGGTTTGCGCCGAGAGGTCGAACAGCTCGTTGGTTATGGTCCAGTCATCGACCATTTCGCACAGGGTGTTCACCGGACCGTCGAGGAACGCCTGCTCCTCTGCCGTCAGGCGCGCGTGAGGTGTCTCCAGCAGGCGTGTCCAGTTCGGGTGACCCGAGAACAGCTCCCCATCCCAGTCCACGCTTCCCGAGCGCAGTGCCTCCGCCTCGGTATCCGACAGCTTGGGCAGCATGCTCCGCACCCAGCCAAGCAGCGGCCGGCTCAGCCAGTCGCGCCGAAAGGTGTTCGGCATCAGCAGAAACAGGAAAGCAGCGTACAACAGGGCGCCCAAAAACAAGCTCGCCAGGCTTGCCGAGTCCAGAAACCAGCCTATTACGAGAGCGCTGGTCAGTACTATGAGTGCAGTGGAGCCGCCCCGGCCGAAGTAGAGGAGTATAAGGGCGCTAATCAGGAGGAGAGTCAGGCTCATGGAATCGGGTCTCACAAATGTTCGCGAAGGTAGAATGAGTATAGCCGGTACTGCCAGCTTAACCCCTTGAACATGGTAGACACGCCGGATGAACACATAAAAAAATGTCTCCTGTTCCCACGGCTGCGCGTCCCCCAGGCTCCATCAGCCACACCGCCCGCTTGTACTATCGCCTCGATCCGCGTCAGCCTGAAAGGTAAGCTGGCCAACCGGGCCGGCCTGCGGTAACCGCTGCTGTATATTGCTGTCGGGGTTGCACCCTGCTGGCTTGCGCTACAACCTTGGCTGCTTACCTGGTGGCGTCAAACTCCAAACCCGTCGCGCACCAGTGAGATCCGGACAACTTTTTATCCACGCGTGGAGGGCAATATTGATAAAGGGGTGGTTCAAAAACAGAGATTCTGGCGTTTCATAATCGGCACTCGCATTATCCGCATGCAGCCATTCAGCGAAATTGGGCAAAAGGAAAATATACTTTTAGCGATGAACGAAAGATGGCCCCCAAAGTTTATCTCACCCGCACCCACAGGCGCGCGCTGGAGGTCACCCCTTTAGGCGTTCTGCGGCAATCTGCGGATATCTCAACTGAGCGCACGATGATCGAGCTGTAACGGGAAAGGTAATCACTGGCTACACCGGGTGCTCACACGGTGTTTGCCGTGGGGGCCATTGTCATAACCCATCCGCAATGCGAACATCCCCTTATGATCGAACGTATATCCATCGCAGTGCGCGGCCAGGGTCTGCACGCCATTACAGGCGACATCACAGCCGTGGTGTCCGCCAGTGGCATGAGGGAAGGGCTGTGCACACTGTTTATCCGGCACACATCCGCCAGTCTGTTGATACAGGAAAACTATGACGACAGCGCCCGGCTTGACCTGGAGCGCTGGTTGAATCGATTGGTTCCTGAGAATGACCCTCTTTATACGCACACTCTGGAGGGGCCGGACGACATGCCCGCGCATATCAAGTCCGCCTTGACTGCAACCCAGGTCAGCGTGCCATTCCAGGGGGGCGAACTGTTGCTGGGAACCTGGCAGGGCATCTACCTGTGGGAGCACAGGCACCATGCCGGCGCGCGCGAGGTCATCGTGCACCTGGCATAGTCTCTTGTCACCATTCTTTACAAAGCAGTTCAGGTGCTCCTTTGTGAAAAAAATAGCAGCTTGATTCCACAGGGAAATTTTTTCCTGGCACGAAAGTTGCTCGCCCCACTCAATAATACATTCCGCCGTATTGGCAAGGGGAACTGGATGAATATCATAAGTAAAGCGCTCGTTGTCCTGGGCTGCCTCACCGGGTTTACGGTGGCCGCCCATGCGTCCCTTATTGGTGATGAAATCTCCGCGGAGCTACTGCTAAACGGTTCAACTTTTGACGGACCAAATGTACATACAGTTGGAGCTGGTGTAGAAGGAAATTGGTTCGGTCAAATAGCGTATGACCTCGCTACCGATACTATTACAGTAAGCTCACTGCAGGATGCTGCCCAGTACCCTAACATCAGCTGGAGAAGTGGCCTGGCTTTTTCGTTTTTCGATCTGGATTGGTTGCCGACGCTCGACCAAATCATCGGCGTCAGTGTGCTAAGCGCTACGGGTGCGGGGTGGTCACTTATTGACGATAGCGATCTGTCATTTACCGCAAACAGCGTCCTTATAGATGCATCCAAAATTGCCTTTGCACAGGTTGCTCTCGACCAGCAGGTTACTATCCAGCTCCAGACACGGCACGCCGTTCCCTTGGCTAACACCGTTGCGCTGACGAGCATCGGCTTTCTGGGTCTGGTTTGGTCGAGGCGGCGGGGTTCCCTCCACCAGAAACGCTGTACCCATTAATTTTTCTGACTTATCCGAAAGCGGCGTATATTGTTCCCGGGTGTTTATGCCGCTCTTTCCCGCGAGTGCTCAGGCGTTCATCCCCCCATCGACCGAATAGACCGAACCCGTTAGAAAGCTGCTCTCTTCGCTGGCCAGGAAAAGCATCAGGTTGGCAACGTCTGTGGGCACGGCGTAACGGCGCAGCGGAATACTGGCCTGCAAAAGTTCGCGCACAGACTCTGGCGCATCGGGCATATTGCCTTCCTCCAGGGATCGAATCATGCGCCCCTCTACCGGCGATGGGTTGATCGTATTGGCGCGAATGTTGAGCGGACCGCCCTCGGTCGCCACCGAGCGCATCAAGCCGATGACCGCGTGCTTGCTGGCATTGTAGGCAGCCAGGCCAGACGAGCCGCGCAGCCCGGCGATAGACGAGGTGATGACTATGCTGCCGCCGCCGTTCGCGGCCATGTGCGGGTACACCGCCTTGATACCCAGAAACGGCCCGGTGACATTGACGTCCAGTACCTTTCGGAAAATCTCGGTATCGTAGTCCGCCACCGGTGCCACCTGACCTTCGATGCCGGCATTGGCGAGCAGTACGTCAATGCCGCCAAACCTGTCCAGGGCGGCCTTCACATAGGCAGCCGTGTCCGCTTCACTGGTCACGTCAGCCACACAGTAGGCAACAGCGGGGGAGCCGAGACCGTCGCAGAAGGCCGCGAGCCTGTCGCCGTCGCGGTCGACCAGCAGCACGCTGGCCCCGCCTTCGAGCAGCTTTGTCGCCGCCACTTGCGCGATGTCGCCCGCGCCGCCTGTGAGAATAACAACTTTACCCTTTACGCCCGTCATAACCGCTCCCTCTGTTAAACACCCTGGGCAAGCATAGCGCCATTACCGTTGAATGACAGCGATAAAGGGCGGGATACTGATCCGAAGATCAGTGCCCCGAGCCCTTGGCAGTTTTGAGCGTTTTGGACATCAGGTAGTCCGTCCAGGCTATCCCCATCGCGGATAGAATGAATACCATGTGAATAATCGTCTGCCACATGACCCCGGCTTCGGTGTAACCGGCCTCATCCGCACCGAGCATGTTGATGGCAATAAAGGTCTTCAGCAGGTGTATGGAACTGATCCCGATAATCGCCATCGCCAGCTTTACTTTCAGCACAGTGGCGTTCACATGACTAAGCCACTCCGGCTGATCCGGGTGCCCCTGCAAGCGCAGTCTGGATACGAAGGTTTCGTAACCGCCTACGATTACCATCACCAGCAGGTTGGAGATCATTACCACGTCGATAAGCCCCAGCACCGCCAGCATGATCAGCTGTTCACTCAGTGAAGTCGCCCCGCCGATAAGGTGCATCAGTTCCTTCATGAAGAGGACAACGTAGACGCCCTGGGCAACAATCAGCCCCAGGTACAGCGGGAGTTGCAGCCAGCGGGAGCTGAAGATGACTTTTGACAGCGGTGACATCATGGGGAGCGTTTGATCGGTCATGGATTATTCCTGGTAGAGCAGCAGAATGAATATGTAGAGTAGCAAGTGTATGGGGGCGATCGGGTACTGTTGCAAGTGGCTATGATGAACCCTCCGAATCCGGGAGATGGGTCCTGGCTGAAATCCTCACAAAAGCTTGACCGCACATTCTATAGAAAATCTGTAGAAAATATATAGAAATCAATAAGATGGTGTTCTCAGGCTGCCCGGCTATCGAGCTTTTGGTTATGAGGAGTTGGGATAGCGGTGAACCGGGTTCCCTGGTACCAATATTTGATACCATATTGCGCGGAAGGCTTTCCTGAAACGCAATACCACCGCATGATGGGAGAAAACAATTGTGCTAAAAAAGATATCGATTCTACTCGCAGTTCCACTTCTGGGTTGCTTCCTGACCGCCTGTGGCAATGACAATGGCAGCGATGTTCCCTATATTGAGCTGGCAGACAATGTTCTTGTTTTCACCGATCAGAATATCCCGAACTACTATCTGCAGCAGGCTATAGATGAGGGCGAAGAGAATCCGGCGGCCCGGTTGGGCGGGGATATTAAGGGAAGGCCGATCACGATCGTCAAGCTCAGCGGTAAGACTAATCACTTCGGTCGGGATAAGGACCTACAGTATATCGACTACCACGCAACTGTCCCGGAGACCAGGGTCTGGATAGCGGAGTATCCGGAGACCAGGGATCTGGACATACAGACGGATGAGACCGGCTGGTGGACGATGTATATTGTCAAGGACACGGGAAGGGACCTTGAATTTTCGTTTATATTTGAAAAGGAAGACTGGATAACCACCAAGACCAACGTCAATACGATTGCTGACCAGGACGACACCGATCTGGCTATCCAGTTCATCGATCCCTATTTCTTTACCTACGCCATGCTGCCACTTGTCGAGGGTATGATGAGGGCCAATGGCTACCCCAATTTCTTCTTCAAGAACGCCATGGTGGTTACCGTGGGTAAATCCTGGGGGAGCATGCACGACGACAGGCTGCCGCATGGCGACCCGGGCGCGACCGTGAATATCAGCCCGCCCTCGGAAGACTACATAGGCCCAATCTATTTTAATAAGGACGTAATCCCCGATCTCAACCAAGCCGATGTCTCGGTCGATGGCGGTGTAACCTGGCTCAATATGCCACTCAATGAGACCTACCGGGTCAGTGCTGAAAAGCCCGGTGTGAACTACCCCACCGTCAAATTCAATATTACTGACGCCGATGTGGAAAGTGGTGTGCAACTATATATTGCCTCGCCACCGGATTCGCTGGAGGGCGACAATGACTCGCCTCCAGGGGAGTATTGAGACTGCACTGACACATTATAATCCCCGGCGGTGCTGCAAAACTCGCTAGCCCGAATAGATAGAGTCCGTGTATGAACATAGCTTTAAGCGCCTACCGGGGAACTATGGAGACCGCCCCGCAAAGAGCGTGTCGCCCGGTTCAGTTAACTTGCCGGGCCCCGTAGCGATTCGCCTGCGGGTCATTCAACCAGCAATTCGGAGATGGCATCAAGCATAGGCAGATGAGACTTATAATCGACGGCGATCGGGAACAGGCTCTTCCCCTGTGCCAATACAAGCGAGGGAAATTGGCGCACACCGAGTCTTCGCCGCAGCACGAAATTTTCTTCCAATCTTTCCTCGATTTCCCTGCTCACAAGATCGACAGAAAACCGTTCTGCATCGAGCCCCAGTTCTCCGGCGAGTTCAATCAGGGTTGAGTTGTCTGAAGGGTTCATGGCGCGCAGGTAATAGGCGTGCTGAATGGCGTCGATCATCGCCTGCTCAGCGTTCTGCCTGCACGCGGCCAGGACAGCGCGGCAAGCCGGATAGGTGGAGCGCCGGGGACTACAGTTCGTCCAGAAATCAAAATTGAACTCCGCGCCGGTCTGTTCGCTAACGGATGCCCAATAGCCTGCAATGGTCTTTTGTTGATCGGCAGGCATTGCTTGATCGCTGTCTGGAGCCAGACCTCCTACGACGTTGACCACCTTGATGGCCGCCGGCAGTGCTTCGCGCAGCTTGTCCCAGGACCGACGGAATCCCCAGCACCAACTGCACATGGGGTCGTGAACGTGATACAAAATGGTGGCAGGCCTGTTCATGGGGTGAGTATGCCACGCCTGGGCCGCCATCTCAGCACCCCGCTTGGTATCAAGCGCCGCGCCGTGCGACCGCTGTTGGCAACGGGCCAGAATGACGAAACCTTTCCCATCCAAGCTCCTAAAGGGGTCAGAGCCCTTTTTTGATCACGCATGAGAAATCGTTTGTGCACTGGATAGAAAAGGAGACTGCGGGAGAGGTGGGCTCGTTGGATGCGGCCATCAGCCAACTGCGTTACCCGCTGACACCGCCTTGACCTTCGGCCTACGGATTATGAGTAGGTGTCCGGCTATTGCCCTAGCAGGCACATAGCCGGAGTGCATAAAGTCGCAGGCGTAGACTATTTTCCGGAGATGCTGAACCAGAGTTGGTCGTAGTAGATGATACCGCCGACACCGCTGGTTGGCGCGCCGAAGCCAATGAAAGTGCGATCGGTGTAGGTGCCGCTCCATTTGGCGTACTTGCGCGTGCCACCGACAATGCTTCCATCACCGCCGCCTGCCAACACTACTGTGGCTCCTGCGTCAGGATACATCGGTGGTTTGAGCGCGGGGTCGAGCGGTGCGCCACAGGTGCCATTTGTCCCGGAGGCTACGTGGATTTCTCCCTGTTGCAATGCGAAGACTATGAACTCGCTAAAGCACAATGAACCATCTGAGCCATATTGGAAGTCCTTGCCCCAGACATAGATCGTACCCTTCTGTTTTTCGTTTTCCGGATCATAAACAGGTTGCTCGGTAGTGGGGAAACAGAGTCCATTGCACCAGTTATCAAACGCCTGGGTAGCCGGCGGTTGTGCGATGTTGGGCTCGGCGAGACCGCTGTAGACCAACTGGATGTTATTGGCTGCCCCCGCAATGCTGGAGATGCCAGCGGCTGTCGAGAATATCACGATAGAAATGGCTGTTCGAAACGCATTCATACTCTTCTCCCACCAAACATTATTGAATGATTACGCAGCCATCCGGCCCCGTATAATAACTTGATCGAATTATCCATGAGAGTGATAAGCAATCGTCCAGCTCTACCTGACCTGACCTGATTGATCTTCACCAGTAGCCATACGCAAACATTGCGCCAATACCGTAAAAAAATAGTACTAACAATCTGTTACAGAATCCGACTAATCGAATAGCGCCAAAAGAACTACGCGACTGTAAAGAAATCTGACAGAGTAGGCTTGAGCCGATGGGCTTGTCCCTGGCGACAGGATGGACTCCTCGTAGGTGTTGACCGATCCAAATCGGTATTTCAATTATCAGGGGCCGATACAAAGCATCATGTTTTTGATCGCAAGCGACTTAGCCGCGCACAATTTCATCGACTTTTAATCCAAAATGAGACAGTTCGCCTCGTCATTGAGACCTGGGCTACATCAAACTATTGGGGGCGAACGGCGCGATAGTACGGCCATGAGGTCTAGTTCCTCCATGCCAGGTATGTCAAAGCCTACGTTCGCAGAACCAAGACCGATGCCACAGATGCTGATGCACTCGTCTTGGCGGGCCGTGATAGCAGCTTGCTCTCCATGCCGACTAGATCAGAGGAACTGCAAGCCCTTCTGGGCTGTTGAGTTGCACCGAATGGTGAGCCAATGGGTGTCGATATTCGCATGCTGTGAAGGCCCACGTCCGGGAAAAAATACCACGCGATTCCGCACCTTGAGATAATCGCGCAGGGTCAATTTTCAATGCATGAACTGGTCAAATTAACGCGCAACTCGACAGACCAGGGCTTATGGTGGGTGACTTGCCAGCCAGTTATCCATCTCGGCAACCTCACTCTGCGCTGACGCTCCCAGGCCCGACAGGGTCAGGCGTGCTTGATCGACCAGTTGGCGCCCGCGCGCTGTGCCTGTACCGGATTCAACCAGAGCCCTGCCAAGCAGCCACGCCGACCATGCAGTATTGCCCGGGGGAGCTTTATGAGATTTGCGTAGCTCATATGCCCTGCTGAGCGATGCAATTGCCCCGTCATAGTCACCCAGACCGATCAGTGATTCCCCTTCGCAACTGAGGGAAAAAGCCAGATCGGGGTGATCGTTTCCCAGGACCTGGATATCCTCTTCATAGGCCTGGCGCGCATAGTCCAGGCCCTCCGCATACAGGCCTTGTCGGTTGGCAAGATTCGCCAGGCTGCCCAGGCCTATAGCCACATCGGAGTTGCGATCAAACTTGCGCCAGCAGGCTATCGCGAGCGTTAGATGTTGTCGTGCATGCGGGTAATCTTCCCGGCTGATGTACAGGTCGGCCAGTGCGTTGTGGGTAATTGCTAGCTGTGAGTAATTGGGTTGGCCACCATTTTGAATGTCCAGCGAGCGTTGCAGGGCGTCTTTGGCCTGATCATAACGCCCCAGCTCTTTCAGGTACCAGCCCAACTGGCTGAGACTGATGGCAATCAGGTTGTCGTTTTCCAGGACTTCGGCCAGGGCTATAGTCTCGGTTTGGTGGTCCAGCGCTTGCTGGTGGTCCCCCCGCTTGCTTTTAATCTGGGCGAGCGTTTGTAGAGCCGACAGAAGCCCCAGCTGATTTTGGTCGGCGCGCGCAAGCGTTTCAGCACGCCGGGCCGCTTGCAGTGCGGATTCAAAATCATTAATGCGCACCAGCGCATAGGCCTGATCCGCCAGGATTTCCGGCAACTCCGCTGCGCCTGCCTGTTCCGCCAGCACCGTCGCTTCGGTGTAAAGTTCAGCACTGGCCTGGATCTGGCCAACCATCATTTCTAACCTTGCAAGCTGGCGCTTCAGACGCATCTGGTCGAGTACATCACGACGCAATGTCAACGCCCGGCCGAGATGGGTGATAGCCTCCGTTAGCGAGCAGGTGGCGGTGGCCATGGCCGCGGCCAGTTCATAATAGTACCCGGCCTTGTCCCGGGTTTCGGCCTGTTCAAACTGATAGGCCAACTGTGCGGCGATGCTTCCCGCTTGTTCCCCCACCAGGGTTTCCAGTTGCGTGGCAACAACCTGGTGCAGGAAAACCCGCTCCACCGGAGGAATCGTTGCATAGATATGGTGGCGGGCCAGGCTGTGGGCGAATCTGAACAGGGTAACTCTGCCCTGCCCAAGAGGGCGATTGCCCACGGCGGTTACCAGGTTTTTGGGTCCCCGGCGTGACAGTACCCTGGCCACTTTGAGCGGACTCATCTCCAGGCTGGCGGCAATCACCTCTACGGAAAACTGATCACCTTCCACGCTGCCCGCCTGAAGAATATCCAATAATTCCTCGTCCAGCCCCTGCAGCTGTTCAGCTAGAATAGTCTCGATTTTCTTCGGTACATAAGCCCAGTCCAGCTCGGGTCTGGCCCGCCAACTGCCGTTGTGTTGCTGGATATCGCCGTGATTGCGCAGGTGTTCTGCCAGTTCAACGACAAACAGGGGGTGGCCGCCGGTATGTCGGGCGAAATTCTCGATAAAGCGGTTGTCCACGCCTGGGGCCTGGCTCTGCAGGTACTCCGTCACGAAACGACTACCGTGCTCCTCTCTTGCGGCATCGAGATCAATGGTGCTGGTCGCGATATCCTCAGCGAGATGGTCACTGGAAAAATTCGTCTTGTCTGCGCGCTGCCCGACTGCGAGGGCGGTGATAAAGAGGATTTTCTTGTCACGGGTCTTGTCGACTATCCGGCGCAATAATTGCAAAGAGGCTTCATCACAGTTATGCAGATCGTCCATCACGATGATAATGGGCGTCTGTTCCAGCACCCGCTCGATAATGGCTATGTATTGATCCTGCAGTTGCGTTTTATCGGCGGCGGTCGCCACTTCTTCGGGCCTGGTGTAGTCTGCCAGGCGTTCTCCCAGCGGGCTGCGCTTTATGATCTTCGCGGAGCGAACCACCAACCCGACACCGGGAATCAATAACTCGATAATATCCGGCGCCAGCTCCTTGAGGGCCGATCTGATGGACTGGAAAACCCGGTTGGTATCGCGTAATTGCTCTTCGGGAACCACCATGTCGGCCATGCCGGAGAAAGACTGCAGGATTTCCGTCCAGGGTCCCAGCGGACGGATGGTGCCGGTTTGTTGGTCGCAGTGTCCCCAGGCGATGACGGCGGGCTGGTCCACGGGGTCCAGGGAAGCAACAAAGGCACGCAGCAGGGTGCTTTTGCCCGACCCGGCACTGCCGGTAACCTGGCACAGCGCGGCCTGGCCACTCATTGCCAGGTCCAGTTGTGCCTTGATCGAGCTGATTTCCTCCGCCCGATCTACACAGAGCGTGTGCTGGTCGCTGTCTCGGATGGGGGTCGCCATGGTGGAAAAGTATAGCTGAGCCCGGGGGTTCCCGGGGCGAGCGTCCTACCAGCAAATTCCAGCTTCCGGGTGGGTCACGTTATCATGCAAATATCAGCCGGAAATGGCTCAAAATTTGATGCAATTCAACAATTTTTGGCCCTTCAGAGTTCAAGGTCGAACGGGCAAAACGCAGCCGGAGTATTGAGCTGTGGGCGAGGCCAGGCACAGGATCAAGGCTGCCAATCAGTCGTCCAGCCGGATTTCCACCAGAATCAACTGTCCAGCGATTGTTGCCAGACTGGCCTCGACTACTTCCCCGTCAGCAGTCAACTTGAGACCGTAGACCTTTGCGTCTCTGGGCAGCGCGCGGATGAAGCGGCGTACTCCCTCCCGCAATGCCTCGCTATCACCCTCCAGCAATACCGCAGTGCCCGGGTAGCGCTGTCGGGCGATCTCCATTTCAACTTTTACTTCCTCTCCCCGGAAGTTCAGCCACCACCGTGTGCTCTGGTTGGACAGCAGGCGCACAATATTGCCTTCCCGGGTGTAGCTCAGTGGCGTACTGAGCTTACGGCCACTCTTGCGACCAGTGAAGTGGACGATACCGATGTTATGGCTGGTGATGCCATGTAGCGGTGATCTGAGCAGGCAACGCATTGCCGGATTGAGAAAGTAGCGGTAGAACGTGTTGCTTGAACTCATGGTGCTGGCTCGCCTGTCGCTGTAGGTGAATAGGTGGCAGTTTATACCGGACACATAGGTAACACATTGGAAAACGGAAGCCCACCGACTATGGGCCTGAAGGCAGGCTCTTCATCATTCACGGCGGACAACGGCATTCATTAAACTGAATTTTCCGGACGATACTACAGATGGATATCTGCTGCATGCTCATCCGCCTGCCGGCTCCAATCTATGAGTTAGCATCCATAGGTGCCTTCACCGGTGGATACTACTTTCGGTCAGGGTGGCCTCTATCGCCTTCTACGTTTCAAACCAGCCAGCCCAATTAGCGCTGATGCAAACAACCAGGCGGAGACAGGAAGCGGTATCGGTTGCAGCAGCGGCAGGTCCAAATGATTCACAAAGTCCACTGCCAGGCGAACCTTGGTCAGATCCTCAAGGGCAAGCGCTCGTGTCAGCGTAACCGTTCCGGTGAGTTCCCACTCCTGGCTGATGAATTCGAGATCATCGCCCAGCAGCCACTGTCCAACACGACCGAAGTCACCTGGTACGGTGCCCGGTGTGAGCGGCGTGACAATGCCATCGAACAGCGTCCCCGAGGAGATGGCTATGCCAGACAGCGCGAGGTTGGATACCATGACACTTGACCCCGCCACTTCCTGTGCCCGTACCTGTATCTGCAGGCCGTTGTACTGGGTTATCGGCGGGATGCCATCAATGGTCTGCGCTGAATTCGAACCGGCCGCGCAGTTGTCACCCCAACACAGCACGCTCGGTGTCCCGGTGCTGGGGTTGTCGATGTTGAAAGTAAAATTTCTTCCGCCAACCAGATTGTGCTGAATTGAGAAGTCCAGAGCGGTTCCAGAGAGTTCACCCACCGCCCCCAGGTCGGCAACAAGAGAGGTTGCAGGCGTGCTCTCCTCACCCGCTATCAGGTAGTGATCATTGGCACGGTATTCACCGACGCGGGATGAGATCAGGTACTCGAAGCCACTCAGTCCTGGTTCGTCAAACTTTCCGGTAGGTTTCTCCAGATCAAACAAAGTGCGCCAATCGTCGGTAATAACAACCGCGGGCCGTGCCGGGACGCTCAGTAACAGGAGAGCGAGTACGACAAACAGCCCATGGTATACCCGGACCGGTAAGATATTCAGGCCAAGATGTTTCATAGGAAATGTCCCTCCAGGAAGTACATACCACTCGCCGCTTGGGCGTGAGCTCGGAAAAGTCTGCCCATATATTGGGTTTAGCTCATAATCACCACCAGTGCCCGGGTACCCCGAGACCGAATGGAAGTAATGGATCACCAGCTTAGAGGAAATTCAAATAAGGGGAATGTGACGGGTGTCCCTGGCGAGTTTCGATTTCAAGCTGCCACTGGGGTATAGCCAAACAAGCTGATCTAAATTGGTAGAATGGGCGGATGAACATCTACAAACAACACCGGCTCCCGCCTGGCATCACCAGTTACGCGGTCTGGCTCTACTATCGATTCAACCTCGGTCATCGGGACGTTGAAGAACTCCTCGCAGGGCGTGCCATCAATCGTGATTACAGGTGTCTCGGGCAGTGGCCATGCCAGAAGTCCTGCCGCAACAATCAATAACAACGTCAGGATGGCTAATCAGCTCGAGAGAAAGAAGTCATTCAGTTTGACGCGCATGGCAGCGAGTCTGGGCTGATACCGACAATCAAGAGAAGCGCATACTGTCGCAATACGTTCAATTCAGGCAGTCTTTTCCCAGTCCATATGTATGAAATAGATTGTGGTTCCGACGCCGCAAATAAACAGTATGAACGCGACAATACCAGCAAACACCGGGCCGCTGACTTCCACGCCTCTTGTGGCAAGATCGGTAATAATCCGAGCATTGTTCTCGGCGAGATAAATCGACATAGCAACGACCATCAGCGAGGCAAGAAGGTACAGCAATGTCACCAGCCACTTGATCACGCGATTGATAAGATGCTTCCCCACGAAGACTGAAACAATAGTAGCGAACGTAATTGTAAGCCAGGTCTCAAATTGCGTTGACATGGCCTCTTCATTGAGTCTTATCAGTTCTAGTGCGTCGGCAACTGTGAGTGATTCCATAGGGTTATGCGGCGGTTGGTTACACCTTCTAATGTGGAGAAACTGTAACTATACATGCTTTGAACGATGAATGTGTATCTGCAAGCCCGTCGCGAAGGGGCTGCCGCCAGGTGATTCTTTAAGCGTTTACTGAGAAGCCATGGCGCTGAGCCCAGGAAGATCGTGACAGACAAACTGCAGAGGTATGGCGTCGCTCACCGGGAACTGGTACCCGAGACGATCCACATTACAAAGCAGCATGAGAATAATCGGGCAGAGCAGTCGCATGAGGTAACCCGGGCAAGAGAGCCAGGGATACGACGCTACAAATCTATGACACAAGCGCAGAGGTTCGCCACTGCCCATGCAGCCGTTTCTAATCCATTTAATTTAGGCAGGCACCTGGTCCGGGTTGAGCACCATCGGAATCTCAGGATGAGTGCGTTTGCTGATTGGAGTAGGCCCGTGGCTTGAGACTCGGCGGCAGGATTTCTGCAATCTAGGTGAGTTAAGTTGCCATAACCCGCTCGGGAATTGCCGAGAGGTAAGCGCCCCGGTGCAGAGGTGAGAGGCTCAGTCGAGCATCCGGTAGAGATCGTAGATGACCAGTGTGTGGCAGTGGGGCAGCCTGGGGTATAATTTTGCCCAATGTCGGTAGTCAAATTCAAACGACCTCGCAAGAAATATCGCAGACTAAGAAAGCGCGGACCAAGCTTGTTAGGTCCCATGAAGTATCTTCTGCCCGCCATGCTGGCCTTTGGATTGCCGATAATTTGGCTTTACAGCACTGTTGATCTCTCTGCTAGCAAACCCGAATCCGCTCAGCTATTGCGAGTCATTGATGGTGACACCGTGGAGATACGCATGGCCAATCGCGGGGAAGTTAGAATTCGTCTGTCGGGAGTGGATGCCCCAGAGCGGGATCAGCCTTACGGCTCACAATCAACGAGATGCCTAAAGGAGATTATGCGTGGGGGTGACCTCAATGTACGGCTGAAGAAAAAGGATCGGTACGATCGCTGGGTGGGCAGCCTCTACATTGATGGTGAATCCGTTGAGGTGCGCTTGGCAGAGCAGGGATGCGCCTGGTGGTACTCAAGATATGCCCCAGCGAACTTTGCAGTCGCCAAGGGTCACTACTTCGCGAAGTTCGAAAACCGGGGATTGTGGGCAGGTGATAACCCGATTCCTCCCTGGGAATGGAGGCGGCGGTAAGCGCATACGCCCACCGACTATCAGTCTATGAGTTGTCACCCATCCCCCCGGAATAGTCGGGAGGACGGGGCTGGATACCAGGAGTTTTGTTTATACTTTCCTGCGGCGTGACCACCCAAGGCCGGCAAGTCCGAGGGCCATCAGCGGTATTGTGGCTGGGACGGGGACGAAGGAAATGTCATAGGTTTCACGGTAAAAGTAATACGAATGACCAGATGGGCGTCCCACAGCAACCGCATCTATGTATACCCCAGAGGTGCTATTTACGTTTGCCGCACAATTTACGGTACTGTCGGCTGCAAAACTTTCGCAAGTTTGCCAACTCAATAAGCCCATGCGGCGCTCTACTCCACAAGTTTCAGCATCCCATGGCAACTCATCCACACTAAACAAGAAGCCAAAGGCGTTGCTACCATCGGGGGCGCAAAGGGGGTCTGTACCAAAAATAAGGTTCTCTAATGTATGGGTAAACGCAGGCGTTACTGTGTCGCCGATCCAACTTATTGAAAATGAGGAAAGTTCGTCATAAGTTAGCATTCTGTCCCCATTCACATCATAGCCACTGAGGTGTCCGGTGAACGCATTCTTTATCACATACGGTGCTCCCTCAGTAAAATCCATGCTGAAATTCACCGAAATGAATCCAGCATTGGCTTGAGCCACCCAGCCGTAAATGAATAATCCAAGTGCAAACTTTCCAAGTATATTCACTGCTACCTTCCCTGAGTATTTCAAAAGTGTCATTTCATTTATGACAGGAATCTAGTTGTAAAGACAGCCAATCCAGGAAAGGCCAGCACAAATAACCAACCAATTCGTTTGGACGTCTTTAGCCTCCTGCCGTAATTCCTTTTTCCGCTAAGCAAGACGCATGCCAAGCCACTAATCGCAATGCTTGCAGGTCAATAGAACTGGAAATCGGTATGGGTTTTGTAAAGAAAGCTGACACCACCCCAATGGCCGATGTGCGTCGAGGGGACTTTGGCCGAGTTTTCAGGAATACATCTCGACGAAAATAGCCCATATAGCTACGGTGGAGCAAATAGACCTATTCGGCTCATGATGGATGAGTCGCGGCAGTATCCAGATCTACAGGGAATCGTTGATCCAAAGCTCAAGGGGTGAACAGCGATAACTGGAAAGGCAGAACCAGTGGTATAGGGCTATGTTCGCCTTCGAGTGTTGATTGCCGCCCAAAATTGACCCACCTGAGGGGCTAATTTCCGTCCAAAACTGACCCACTGAATCGACTACCCTGCTCACTTTTTGAGCGGGGTATCAAGGAGTGATCACAGTGGGCATGTTAGCCAAGATCCGGCGGATGTACTTCCGCGACAAGGTCCCCCTGCGCGAGATCGCGCGGCAGACCGGTTTATCCCGTAACACCCTTAAGCACTGGCTGCGCGAGAACGAGATGCGCGAACCTGCGTATCCCCCGCGCGCCAGTCCCAGCATTCTCGATCCTTACAAGGACCAGCTAGCCCATTGGCTTCGCACCGATAGCCATCGCCCCAAGCGGGACCGGCGTACCGCCAAGGTGCTGTTCCAGTTGCTCCAGGCGCAGGGTTACCCCGGCGGCTATGCCCGGGTCGCCATCTTCGCCAAGCAGTGGCGCGAAGCCGGTGGCGCCAGCCCTGCTCGTCAGGCCTTCATCCCGCTGCGGTTCGCGCCGGGCGAGGCCTTCCAGTTCGACTGGAGCTGCGAGTATGCGGTCATAGGCGGTATGCGGCGCCGGCTGGAGGTGGCCCATATCAAGCTGGCCCACAGCCGCGCCTTCCTGCTGGTGGCCTACCCCCTGCAAACCCACGAGATGTTGTTTGATGCCCATACCCGGGGCTTCGCCGCCTTCGGTGGGGTGCCCGCCGCGGCATCTACGACAACATGAAGACGGCGGTGGATAAGGTCGGGCGGGGGAAGGAGCGCACCGTCAATGCCCGCTTCCTGGCGATGACCGGCCACTACCTGTTTGAGCCGGAGTTCTGCAACCGGGCCGCCGGCTGGGAGAAGGGGGTTGTCGAGAAGAACGTGCAGGACCGCCGGCGGCAGCTCAGGCTCATGCCAATGTCCGCCAATGGCCCTCACTGGAAGTGCTGAACGACTGGCTGGCCAGTGAATGCCTGGCGGCCTGGGTCGATATGCGCCATCCGGAGTGCCCGGACCTGACCCTGCTGTCGGTACTGGAGGACGAGCAGCCACACCTGATGCCGAACCCGCAGCCGTTTGACGGGTATATCGAACAGCCGGTGCGGGTCTCCGCCACCGCCCTGATCCATTACCAGCGTAGCCGCTACAGCGTCCCGGCGGAACTGGCCCACCAGGTGATCAGCCTGCGGGTGTATCCCTGGGAACTGGTCCTGGTCGCCGAGGGGGAGGAGGTCGCGCGGCACCGCCGCTCCTTTGAACGCTACCAGACCGTGTATGACTGGCAACACTATGTCGGGGTGCTGCAGCGCAAACCGGGGGCCCTGCGCAATGGCGCTCCCTTCAGTGAGATGCCTGAGCGCCTCAAGACACTGCAGCGGCACCTGTTGCGCCACGAGGGTGGCGACCGGGTCATGGCCCAGGTATTGGCGGCGGTGGTCTCCGAAGGACTGGAGCCTGTGCTGGTCGCCGTCGAGCTGGCGCTAGAGTCCGGCAACAGCAGACGACGAAAACCCATCACAACCCAGCCTGACGAAGGAGAGAGCGCACCAGAAAAGACAGACTTATCCACAGACGCCTAGGTATACTGGGCACCCATAACCCGGGTCAGAATCGGATGGAAATCCTGGGTCAGTTTTAAGTGGAAACCAACAACCAGAGTTTTAGTGAGTACCTGAAAAGCTCGGAATACCAGACCAACCCTGCCACCCATTGCACGGAAAAGCTGCGACCTCGGGCGCTATAGGAAACCCCCTCGAAATTCACGCGCAGCCCTATGCCGATGCCGCAAAAAAAGTATGAGGGTACAGGGGAGTAGAAAAAGCACTGGATCTACCTGTCGGACCTGGCGACTTGACGATACCCCATGGGCAGCAAGACGTTGCGGCTGATGACCGGGCGCCAGCTGCGTCGAGTTGTTTGGCGGTTTCTTCCGGACGGCTAGTGGATAAGTTTCAGTCCGTGCCACGCCCCCTTGGAAAGTCGGCGTCTAGCCAATTGCTGGAACCTGTCAGGGGTGAAAGATTTCTTACCCCTGTGGCGGTTCATATTGCAGTAAAGACATGCAGCCGCAATGTTCATCTGGTTTGAACTGCCGCCTTCGGAATGCGCCACCAAGTGTTCACCAGTGCATTGCAGCAACTTGGCCTGCTTGGCAGTGATTGAGTAGCGCGAAGTCAGTTCTTGCTCCGACTTCATCCACATCGGCTGGTTGCAGTAATAGCATTTGCCGCCCTGAGCTTTGAAGGCGTGTGTCCTTGGTTTTTTGAGGGGATGCCCTCTTTTTGACCTGGATTTTTCATGCATAGTGATACCAAATAATTGATGCCACCAGACGGTTAAAGGCTTTTCGTCTTGTGACCAGGGTTAACCACGCGGTCATCCCCCAATTAAATATCACTACACAAGTATCACTTGTGTTGAGTAACCAGGACTGCCAAGTCCTGCTGATTGCCTACATCGGCTTTTCAGCACTAAGTTACTGACAGGCATCGCGCCTGTGATAAAACCAGAGTTGATATTAATCCCGAGGCGACCTATGTTCAAGCGTCCTGTCGTTGGCCAGGGCGGTAGGCTAAGGAGAGGGCATCCAGGCAAACATGCGTGGAACAAGTCAGATTAATCGTGCTTATGGTTCCAGCAGTTTCAGCCTGGGCCTCTATCGAAATCGCAAGAAAATTTCATGGCAAGTGTATGAGCCGGATTGGGAGCGAAGGGGTAGTACCCTTGGGGTGCAAAAGTACAATGAAGGATACTTTGTCGATCAGTTTTCAAGCACTCGGTCGCGGTCCTGTTCACATAATTCTTGAGGCTTCAAAATATTCAATATCCTATCGGAGATTTCATTTACCGCCTCCACGAGCCATTTGGGTGTTTCGCCGAGGTCCATGGCATTGAGGTGGTCGGAGATGGTGAACTTACTAGTGTGAGGAACGAGGTCATCTTCCCGTGCCCTAACTAGTACATCATGGTATGTAGTATGGCCGGCGCTTACTGCTTGAGAGAGCCGATCAAATTCCTCGATAGTCATACATCTAATGTTCCCGTTTGGAATATCAGCAGCAGGATAAACAGAAGTGGTCCCCAAAATTCGGACAGTATTGTAAGGTGGAATCCGACCGAAACGGAGACCATCAACCATGGCCAAGAGACGTAACCATTCAGCAGAGTACAAGAGCAAGGTGGCCCTGGCTGCCATTCGCGGCGACGGCACCATTGCCGAGCTTGCAGCCAAATATGGCGTGCACGCGAACATGATCACCAAGTGGAAGCGTGAAGCCCTGGAGGGCATGAAGGACACCTTTGACAAGGGGAACGGCAAGCAGCGGCTGGACCATGAGGCGGAGGTTAAGCAGTTGCAGGCCAAGATCGGCGAGCTGGTCGTGGAACGCGATTTTTTAGCCAAAGCCTTCGATCGCTGAGCGTGGGTCGGAGGCGAGACATGATCGAGTTCAAGCACCCTGTCCTGAGGCTGGTCCGGCAATGCGAGCTGGTCGGCATCAGCCGCTCCTCGCTGTACTACCAGCCCCGGGGCGAGGATCCATTCAACCTGACCCTGATGCGGCTGATCGACGAGCAGCACCTGCGCACGCCCTGGTACGGCTCGCGCCAGATGGCGCGGCACCTGCGGCAGGCAGGCTACTGTGTCGGCCGCAAGCGGGTTCGCCGCCTGATGCGGCTGATGGGTCTGGTGTCGTTGGCCCCGAGTCCGAATACCAGCAGGAAGGCACCGGGCCATCCGGTCTACCCGTACCTGCTGCGGGACCTGACCATCGACCGATCCAACCAGGTCTGGTGTTCCGACGTGACCTACATTCCCATGGCCCACGGGTTTCTGTACCTAACGGCGATCATGGACTGGCATTCCCGCACAGTGCTGTCCTGGCGGCTCTCGAACACGCAGGACGCGAGTTTCTGCGTGGAGGCGCTGGAGGAGGCCATCGAGCGCTTTGGCTGCCCCGAGATCGTCAACACCGACCAGGGCAGCCAGTACACCAGTGCCGCCTGGACTGGTGTGCTGAAGGCCCATGGCATCCGGATATCCATGGACGGCAAGGGCAACTGGATGGACAATGTCTTCATCGAGCGGCTGTGGCGCTCATTGAAGTACGAGTGCGTCTACCTGAACGCCTTCGACAATCTGCGCGATGCCGCAGATCAGATCGGCAACTGGATGACGTACTACAACCGGGAACGTCCGCATTCCAGCCTGGAGGGATTCACACCCCATCAGGTCTACCAAGGGATTGCGGCCCTTCCATTGGCAGCCTGAACTTGACACCTGGATTCCACCTTACATCGGCTGCCAGGCTGTTCGAACAATGGGGTCCACCTCTAACCTCCCGAAGCCTGTCCATGGCCTCTCTGGCGATTGAGTGATATATGCGCTCTCCACTGCTTAGAAAGTGCTCTTTGTAGGTAACAACTATTGCAAATGATTCTGAATTGAGATGTTCTGCAAATTTAAGTGGGTTCTCCTGAACTAATCGCTGGTGTACCGCAAGCGCTTGCTCGATTGCCTTGAGAACAGTGCCCTTTGTTCTGTCGCGAATTAGTTTTGGGTCATGGGCTCCCTTCACTCTTTCTGCCAGCCCCACACCTTTGGCATCAATGAAAATTATTGCCGAATCCTCTCTAATTGCGAAGTCGACTAATTTGCCTGGCGAGAGCATGGCTTTCAGGTCGCTTTCGGTGCTGTAGTTAGCATTAGCGTTGGCTATCGAATCCCCCACATATTTTTCAAAGATGGGACCAAATTTATCCATGAAGTCTTGTGGATCACCTTCTCGCAGATAATCGTAAACGAATGACTCTAGGCACCGAAATAGGATAGTGGGATACCAGCACAGATAATCATTTTTAACCTTCAGGAAAGGGAAACGATGGAGCGGCGACTGTTCTGCGTATTCGGTAGGACGGCGAGCAGGGGGTGATGATTCCTTTAAGTGAGCTCGTAATGTCACCATGTCGGCAGAAATTAACGCCATGTACGAATCTATAGCTTCCGGTGGGAAATGTTGCTCAATATTGGCGAAGTACCCCCTCTGTATTCTGGCTCCGGGAGGATTGTGATATCGGGCGATAATCACAAAAGAAAGTTCCATAAAGTGACGAATACTTAGTCCCGTTGATTCAAGGAAGCGAGTTTGTAGAGGGTGATCGATGGGTAAGTCTTGAAAGAGAATTTTTTCCCTTGCCAAATGAGTAAGGCTTTCTGGCATCTGGTAGATGAACTGCTGGAAGGCCATGGAACGAAGAAAAAGCGTGCTATCTGGATATTCGTTTGGCAGGCGAACCTTACTTGAAAGTTTCCATGTTCTATTCATCACCTCGAGAGCCTGATCTTGGGTGGGGCGTTTTTTGGTGTTGTTATAGGTGGAATCGATCAGGATCCACTTAACAAGCAGCAATTGAACCCATGGCGCTTTTCTTAGCTGCTCCACGCTTCGCAGTTCGAAGTTGTGGTACAGGTAGTCAACGATACTGGCGACCAGGGCGTGCGAATTGTAGCGCTTGTACCTATCGCGGACCCTTCTGAAGTCTTTGAGAAATCGAGACTGTATTTTTTCTGTTAGATTCTTAGTGCTCTTCTTCGTCAATTATTTTATGCGTAAACCGCTGAAGCCTGCCACCCATTCCACGTGAAGCCTGCCACCCAAACCGGGGCAAAGCTGCCACCCATCGGAGCGTCGCGACGCGGGGTTTGCATTGTTACTCGGAACCGGTGGTGCTCGTCAACTTTGCCTGGCGTTTTCGCATGGATTCTCCTCTCAAATTGATCTTGTAAGCGTTGTGTACCAGCCGATCCAGGATGGCGTCAGCCAGCGTCGGATCGCCGATAACTGCATGCCACTCGTCGATGGGCAACTGGCTGGTGGCCACTGTTGAGCGGGTGCCGTGCCGATCCTCCAGAACCTCCAGCAGGTCCCGCCGGTTCTCGGCGTTGAGTTTCATCAGGCCCCAGTCATCCAGGATCAGGACATCCACCTTGGCAAGGTTGGCCAGCAGCTTCGGGTAGCGACCGTCACCCTTGGCGACCATCAGCTCCCGCAGCAGTCGGGTCAATCGGATGTACTGGGCGGTGTAGCCCTCGCGGCAGGCCTTCTGGGCCAGCGCACAGGCCAGCCAGGTCTTGCCCACGCCGGTGGGGCCGGTGATGAGGACATTGAGGTGCTCCTTCACCCACTGGCAGGCGGCCAGGGACTGGATCAATCCCCGGTCCAAGCCCCGGGAATGCCGGTAATCGATGTCCTCCAGCACCGCATTGTGCCTCAGGCGGGCCCGCCGTAAGCGATTGGTCAGGCGCCGGTTCTCCCGCTCGGTGATCTCCCGGTCCACCAGCAACCCGAGGCGTTCCTCGAAGGCCAGTTCGTCGATGTCCGGCATGGCCATCTGGTCGGCCAGAGCCGCCACCATGCCGGTAAACTTGAGGGCCTGGAGTTTATCCAGGGTGGGGTGTTTTAACATAGTGTGCTCCTGTTAGTGGTAGTACGCGGGGCCGCGGATGTTGTCGTGGCTGTCGGGCAGTGCCAGCTCCTGCTGCTCCTCCAGCGGTTGCTCGTCCAGGCGGTGTTTGAGGATGGACTCGATGCTCTTGTAGCGGCAGCTGCCCAGGGTCAGTGCCCGCCGGCAGGCAGCCTCCAGGCGCTCATCGCCATAGGCTTTGCCCAGGCGCAGGATGCCCAGGCAGGCGCGGTACGCCTGCTGCGGGTGCTTGCGCGATCCCAGTACGGTCTGGATAAGTTTCGCGGTAGCCGGCCCGGTCCTGGCGGCCCACCGCATCAAGCGTTCGGGCGACCACTCCCCGGCCTGGCGGTGCGATTCCGGCATATGTCCGGGGTCGGTGGTATGACGCCCTTTCTGGTGCGAACGCACATGGCTGGCCACCCGGTTGCCCCGGTGGAAGCACTCGACGGTGTTGCGGGTGATGCGCACGTCGACCTCACGCTTGATCAGGGCATAGGGCACCGAGTAGTAGTGCCCTTCAATAGCCACGTGGTAATCGATGTGCACCCGAGCCTTTTTCCACTCGGCATAGACGTAGGGTTCCGCCGGTAGAGGTTGCAGTGCCGGCCGGTCCAGTTGTTCGAAGTGCTCGCGGCGGCTTCCCGGCAGCTTTCTGAATGGGCGGGCGTTGAGCTTCTCCAACAGGTCACGGATCACGGCATTGAGCTCGGCCAGAGAGAAGAGCTGGCGGTGGCGCAGGGCAGCCAGGATCCAGCGCTCCACCACCAGCACCCCGCTTTCCACCTTGGCCTTATCCCGCGGTTTGCGGACCCGCGCCGGCAATACCGCCACGCCGTAATGGGAGGCCATGTCCTGGTAGGTCGGATTGGTATCGGGCTCGTAGCGGTGGGCCTTGCTGACGCCGGAGCGCAGGTTGTCCGGCACCACCAGTTCCGGCACGCCCCCCAGGAACCGGAAGGTGCGGACATGGGACCCGATCCAGTCCGGCAGGCTCTGGCTCCAGGTGGCCTCGGCATAGGTGTAGTTGGAGGCGCCCAGCACCGCCACAAAGATCTGGGCCTCGCGGATCTCGCCCGTCAATCGATCGATAATCGGGACGGTCTGGCCAGCGTAATCGACAAACAGTTTCTCACCGGCCCGGTGGTCCTGCCGCATGACCACATCCAGCTTGCCCCGCCAAGCCCGGTAGTGCTCGCAGAACCAGCTGTACTGGTAGCCATCGGGGTTCGCCTGGCGGTATTCCTGCCACAGCAGGAACAGGGTGACGCTCTTATGCTTGAGTTCCCGGCGGATAGACGCCCAGTCGGGAATGCCGCGGGCATCCGCTGGCAAGGCTGGTGGCGGTGGGAACAAGCGCCGCTCCAGGTGGGCATCGTCCAGATCGGGCGGCAGTGGCCAGGTCAGGCCGGCCTCGCTGGCCCGGCGCAGGTATTCACTGACGGTGGGGCGGCCAATCCCGCAGGCCGCGGCGATCCGCCGGTTGCTCAGGCCTTTGGCCCATTTGAGGCGCAAGACCGTAAGCGACCGGTAAACTCATCTTGTCGCCCTGGCTTTTGAGCACGACGATGGTGTCCACCTAAATCTAAGTGGGCACCTATTATGGAGTTACCAGGCGAGATAAGGATACCGGTTAAGCGGCGGCGGCATTCTCCCCAGTTTAAGGCGCAGGTCATGAGAGAGGCAATGCAGGACGGCGTCTCGATTGCCGCAGTGGCCCGACGCCATAACCTCAATGCCAATCTGATTCACAAATGGCTGAAGACAGCGCCGGGCGGGGTGCCTGCCGCCTCGACAGCGCCAGCATTTATCCCGCTGCCTGCGCTACCAGCGCCGAACCGGCCATCCCGGGCTGAGGCCCGCATCGAAATACCGGGCGCCAACGGAATCATTGGCGTATTCTGGCCCTGCGACCGGCCCCAGTCTCTCGCCGAGTTCCTGAAGACCCTGTCATGATTCGGGTTGATGCCATCTGGCTGGCAACGGCACCGATGGATATGCGGGCCGGTCCCGACACGGCACTGGCGCGCGTCATCCAGGTCTTTGGTGAGGCCCAACCTCACCATGCCTACTTGTTTGCCAACAAGCGCGGGAATCGCGTCAAAGTCCTGCTGCACGATGGCCTGGGGCTGTGGCTGCTGGCCCGCCGGTTGAATGAGGGCCGCTTCAAGTGGAGCCGACAAGGGCACGACCCGGCCACGATGTCCCTGTCCGATGCGCAATTACAGGCATTGCTGGTGGGGTTGCCCTGGCAGTACACAGAGCAAACGATCGCCCTGCTGTAGCTACCTCAATCGAGGGCTGCCGGCAAAGGAAGCATTACACGCGATAGCCTGTCGTCAGCTGTCTCCTCCTCTGAGATACTGAGGGGCATGTCATCGAATGCCGACCTTGCTCAACTCAACCCGGACCAGCTGCGCAGCTTCGCGGCGGAGCTGTTACAAAAGGTTGAAGTGCAAGATCGGACGATCCGGCACCAACAAGCCCTGAACGATAAACTCATCCACGAGCTGGCCATCCAGAAGCGCCACCGGTTTGGCCGCCGTAGCGAAACGATGAACCCGGATCAGGTCAGCTTACTGGACGAACTGACCGATGCCGACATCGCTGCTATCGAGGCGGAACTGGCGGCAACCGCGCCGGTTGTACCTGCCAATCCTGTCACGAAGCAACAGCCGAAGCGCAAAGCCTTACCGCCTGAACTGCCCAGAACCCTGATCACTCACGAGCCCGACAACACACAATGCCAGTGTGGCTGCCAGCTCAAGCGTATCGGCGAGGATGTCAGCGAGAAGCTGGACTATACCCCGGGCGAGTTTACAGTTGAGCGCCATGTTCGGGGCAAATGGGCCTGCGAATCCTGCGAGACCCTGATCCAGGCTCCGGTGCCCGCCCAGGTGATCGACAAGGGCATCCCGACCTCCGGCCTGCTGGCTCACGTACTGGTCGCCAAGTTCGGCGATCACCTGCCGCTCTACCGGCAGGAAACCATCTTTGAACGGGCGGGCCATGCGATCCCCCGCTCAACACTGGCGGAATGGGTGGGGCGCTGTGGTTTTACCTTGCAGCCACTGGTTGATGCATTGCGCGAAGAACTCGTGGCACAAGCCATACTGCATGCCGATGAAACCCCGGTGCCAATGCTGGCACCGGGTAAGAAAAAAACGCATCAGGCCTACGTCTGGGCCTATGCCAGTACCCGCTTTGATCCGCTCCAGGCGGTGGTCTATGAATTTGCACCCAGCCGGGCAGGCAAACATGCCCGTGCCTTCTTGAAAGACTGGCAGGGCAAGCTGGTCTGTGACGACTTCGCCGGCTACAAAGCAGGCTTCGAGCAGGGCATGATCGAGATCGCCTGCTGGGCTCACGCCCGGCGCAAGTTCTACGATCTGCATGCCTCGGGCAAAAGCACCCTCGCCGAACAGGCGCTGAGCTATATCGGCCAACTCTACGAGATTGAGGCTGAGACCAAAGCACTCACACCCACAGAACGACACACGATACGCCAGGCGAGGGCAGCGCCGATCATCGACGAGCTCTACACCTGGATGATCGCCCAACGGCAGCGGGTACCCAAGGGCTCGGCGACGAGCAAGGCGATTCATTACAGCTTGAAACGATGGTCGGCTCTGAATCGATACCTGGAAGACGGCGCGGTGCCAATCGACAACAACTGGGTGGAAAACCAGGTGCGACCCTGGGCACTTGGACGGAAGAACTGGCTGTTTGCGGGTTCACTGCGCAGCGGTCAGCGCGGGGCGGCCATCATGAGTCTGATCCAGTCAGCGAAGCTGAATGGGCATGACCCGTATGCCTACCTGAAAGATGTGTTGCAGCGCCTGCCTACCCAGAGAGCCAGCGCGATCAACGAGTTGCTGCCGCACAGGTGGGTGGCTGCTGACAAGGTGGGATGACCGGACGCTTACGCAAGACCTCTTTGATTTTACGCATGGATAACCTCTTCGCTGGCATCGGACCCCCTCCGGTTGGAAAGGGGCAGAATACCGGTTAGTTATCCCGCGTCGGTTGGCTCCGAGGGGTGATCTCAGGCAGCCTGCCGGGGTGGCAGCTTTGCCGTGGAATCAGTGGCAGCATTCGCGTGGAATGGGTGGCAGGCTTCGTCTGGAATCAGTGGCAGGCTTGGTCTGGAATACGCAATTTTAGCCATTTTGCATAGTTGGGGTAATCGATCGGGAGCGAGAGTGTCGGTACTATCTACATGGGCTCTTCATCATCCACAGGGGACACCGGCATTCATTAAACTGATTTTGCGAAGATCGTTTAATGGAGAGAATACCGATGTCCCACGCAGGAATGATTATAAGCATACCTGGCCTGGAGTCTGAACGGCTGCTAATACCCATCATCCTCCAGCGGCTCATCGACACAATCCAGTACCATGCTATGAACCTCCAGGTCACACCAAGCCTTCAGTAACTCCAGAGTACGGTCTTTAGGCCACAGTGCAGGGTCGGTGTACCACTCATTGAGGAGGTTTTCGAAGAGTACGATGTAGTTCGCCTCCAGCCAGCTATCAAATTCCTCACAGGCATGGTCGTGAATGAGATATGCAGGAGAATCGTCGTTGGCGTCTTCAACATTGACGCGATGTTTGGGATTGGGATCGGCCTCGTTGACCCAGTCAATAAAAGGCTGTTTATACCGGACGATGAGAAGATTGCGATTGAGCATGGCTGAGTACCTGGAGAAAGCCCATCCGAATATTCCAGACGATACTACAGATTGATATATGCTGCATGCTCACGCACCCACCGACTATAGATCGGCAGATACAGCCCCAAACCGCATCCATAGTCGGATGGTGTAACTATCTATAACTCTATGATTTTTATGGAAAATGGTGGGCCCAGAAGGACTTGAACCTTCGACCTGCCGATTATGAGGAGCTCGGAGAGAGCCGAACCGGGGCAGTAAGCGCAAGAAAGGTAACAGGTTTCGCTGGCGGAGCACGGCAGGGGAACCGAAACCGAGCGTATCCCGAACCTGGGGTTGGCCGGCTTCTGAGCTCGGTAGCGGTAAGTCGAACATTTAGAACAGATTTCCGAAACCGAACTCCGAACCAGGGCCGAAACGGCCAGTCGATTGATGGACTGATTATGCACATGAAATAGCAATTTGCCATTCACAGATCCTGGCAGTTTAACCCATGGGCAGTCATTCACTTATATAACCGGTTTTAACTGTTCAAAAGATCGGGGCCACCTCTTTGCTCGCCGATAAACTGACGATCAATATTGCTTTTTAAAACGAGCAGTCTTATGGGCGTGGGCCAATTGTCGGTGCTGCGGTAGCCATGGGATCAATTGCTTCAATCTGTTTCACCATGTCGGTGCGCCAATTTATGTCAAAAAATGCAGGCATGACTATTTCTGCGAGCTTCTTATGGACCAGGTCATTCGCCTGAACTAATTCATCCAAATCACTACCAATTTGACTGGGTATGAAATAGGCAGTAACTCCCTTAACAGTTGCAGATGAAAGGAAAGCAAGTAGACCGGTGAGCTGTTTAAACCAGCGCTTGACAACGTATTCGGTCCCCTGCTTGATCGCAATATTTGCCGGATTAAGCTCAGACCAGATTTCTTCGGTTATCAATTCCGCATCTGATTTCGAAAAATCTTGTCCGTACTCATACCTTAAGACGTAGTAGCGCTTCCTGAACTCTTCATCCCAAGGCTTGATCAACTCAAAAGCCGCTTCGGGATTCACCCTATAAAGTTGTGCATTGGTTTCAAGTTCTTTGAGTATCTCTCCCTGGCAGACAAAAATAGAAGGACGGGCCTGAGGCGCTGGAGGATTACATGGCGCAGCATTTAGTTGCGCGCACATTAATATACCAAACGTCATGGCTAGAATATTTTTGAAACAATTTTGGCAGTATTTCGTCATGATTGCCGTTCCTCGTGAGGGAGAGAAATAACCGATTCCTAATATATAGTTTTCGACAAAAGCAAGCTTCTCAGTCGTTCAAATATATACTCTATGACTTACAGCGCCCAGTATTTTCTAAAGCCACATTTTACTCGATTAAAAATGAATCGAATATCAGTTTAGAACCCGTCCATGGCGAATTCGATACACAGGCAGCCGCGCGCAATTGAAATAGTTCACGACAATGCTTATTCCACCGGTAGCCGTTGAAAGCAACCACATTTTAGCTGCCTGAATCACTTGGGATCGCGCCATAAAGTCCGGAATGGGTTCGACAATAGTTGTAGTAACTCTGAAAAATCCGTAGCTTGTTCTCTAGGTCAGTCGCCGTCCAGAACAAGGTCTGATCCACTAGCTCTCGCCGAACACTGCCGATCAGCCTTTCCACAAACGGATGCGACATCGGTACATATGGCAGTGATTTCACCTCCTCGATCTCCAGAACCCTGAGATTGGCTTTCCGTCGATGGTACTGAAATAGTGTATCGTTGCCGGTGCTAATATGCTGTGGCTAACCTTGACCGGAAGTGGCATCGTTGAACGTACGATAGAGAGTTGGACCATCCACATTTCCAGCATGGACTGCAAAGCCAATAATCATGAGTGTGTACTGATCCATAGTGACCATAAACCAATGACTCTTAAGTAGAATCGATTCGCAGCGAAATAGGTACACCCTCCACAGATTGTCCTTCGTGTGTGCACTAGTTGTCTGCCAGCATGGTCCACGACTTCCTGAATCTGGTTTGTAATGAACCACGAGCACTCGACGAACAGTGTAATTATCTAGCTCCATTCCAACCGACAGATTGATCTGCTGAGCGATGCGGGGACAGCCATTTCGTAGATTGCGTTTTTTTATCCCCACGATGGCATAGATGACTTCTGTGCTAGGTTCTTTGGGACCGGGTTTACTGCCACCACGTGGTGAATACGGCAGCCGGTGCTTACGTTTCTTCAATGCATTGTGAAATGAAAGTAGGGTAGACGGCCTGATGAGTATCTAAGATCTGGCGATGCATCTTGGATTCAAAAATAGGGATAAGAGGCCGAGGAGGGCACGATCCTGATTGGTCAGATTGAACGCTCTGTGACGGGACGTGGTTTGGATAATGAGTTGCTGCTTCAAAAGCGCGTTTTCTGCGATCACTGTACGACGTCCACCAGGTCGTAGCAGCTTTGCCAGGGCGGTGACCAGGTCGAAGAGCAAGTAGACAACGTCTTTCATGCTTGCGGAGGGTAGTATCTGCCAGCGAAAGCGGCCATAGCTAAGTTACTGACTAAGTTGATGAAATAATAATTCGCAAGGCAAACCTACAATGGACGTAGCCATGGTGGGTACTGCTCTTCAATGCATGGGTTGGGATTTAACCCATTTAAATAGTCGATCACCTATGAGCGTTCATCCTATCGCCACTGACACGACTTCGCCAACCCCTTTTTTACCGCGAAGTTGTTGCGAACACTTTTAAGCTTCGCAGTTTCTATGTCGGTTACTCTGGCGCCAAATCTATTGTCCATTGAACTTGAGCTATAATCGATTAGTAACGTCTGCTCAGATTTCATCCCCGCCTGAGGATCGGTTGGATTGATATCGGTGACTATTTAGTTCTGTAGCGCCCCCAAGCTCGCCGGACATGGCAGATTCTGCTAAACCTTCAAACACAAGCAGACTAGCTAGTAAAAAGCCTTTTCTCATTTCAAATCCCAATCATAGCGTTACTCATGCACTTTTTGACCGTCCAAGATCATACGTAATCCCTAAGGGGAGTCATCCAATAATTGTTTTCTTACTTGGTGGAACCTTTCTAGAGAATATTCACTTGTGTCACCAGCGAGTTCCTTCTCGACTATCTTCGATTTGATAGACTCCAACCCGGCCATTAGCTCAGCTCGTTCCTTTTCCAGAGCGGCACTCGTTCGCAATTCCTGTTTATTCCTTCTGATCGCATCTAGTTCTAGAGCTATGAGGTTCTCTTCGTATTTTCCCATTCCTGAAACCATTTTCACAAATACAGGAAGAGATTCAATAATCACGAAAATTGCGATAAAAGCGAACGCGATCATCCGCAGCGTTTCATCAGATTCTGTCAACTCGCCAAAAACCCGGGTTCTTCCAACATAATCATCAGGAATTCTATCGGTAACCGATGCGCGTTCTTCTGTCAGGCGCGCAGTAACTTCTCCTACTAGATTAAGCAAACTTACTTCAGCCAAGTTACCGAATAGCATTTCGGAGTTTGACTCGATGTCCAAAATCTGGTTATCCAAAGTGTCCAGCCTTTGCTTTAGCTGCTCCAGTGAAGCTGAATGCATCTGCATTTGCCTTAGATGACGTTTGCAACGTGGTCCGCAACCCGATTGTCCTGATGTAATTTCACCGTCAAAGTCGACTAAGTCGCCATCAGTCTCGGCCTCGGCAAGTGTGCGCTCATGCACTACTCGCTCCGTAGTCAACGCGATCTCCCCTTCCAGATTAGATTTTTGGAGTTGCAAGTCCGCGAGAGATTTTGCACTAGGGTTCTCAGTTAGGCTCGGCAATACTTGCTCTCTTAACTCCCTTATTTCCTCTCTTTCCAATTTAGTAAGTCTTTGTGTTTCATCCAATCTCATTTGTGCAATTCGACGCTCTATATTATCACCAAATACCTCAAGCTTGATTGGGTGAGAAATTAGAAATCCTATAACCAATGCGGCTAGCAGCCTAGGCAGACCAACCATTATTCGAACTAACCCTGATTTATGGACCATTGTGGTGAGAAAGAACCGATCTAGAGCGTAAATCGTAAGACCCCATAGCAAGGCTATAGGTGCTGCCAATGTATAGTTATCTTCAAATATGAATGAGAGTGCAAAGGAACAGGAGATAATCGCGAACGAAGCAGTACAACAAACAAGTATGCCGAGCGTTTCATACTTAATAACTTCTGCCCGAGAGATAGTACGCGCAGACTCTGGATCTACGCCAGCTGACCGAATTAAGAAATCTGCAAGACGCGACATTTCTCTAGTCCTCGACAACTGGTGACATGTTTTCGGCAATTGGTGGTGCTCTGACACCCTCTGACTTGAGCAAAACTGTGATCAAAACCAGGGAGATTATAATTGCGACAGCCAGGGCTGGAGCGCTCATGCGTGACGGCGTCTTCATTACACCTTCTGGATGGTCAAGCGCGGAGTGGGCAAGAGCGCGCTGACCTAGTAACTTTATTGACCCAGAATCCAAGCCTGATGCTTGTGATTGCGTAAAAGCTAGGTCCTTAGAAGCGTTGATAAAGTCAGTGCTAATACGTTCACCGATCACAGATTTTTTTTCCGTGAGATAGTGCTGAAAAATCATCTTTAGGACAACTGCAAATAAAGTTGTACCGAAAGCCAGCCCCATAGCTCCAAACAATTCAGATTTTGCAATCTCGGCAGTTAGTGGCGACGCACTGATACTTTTCCCAATAGATGAAAATAGCGCAGCCAAGCCCCAAAGTGTACCCAAGAAACCGACCAACACAATCGACTCTTCGACGATATCCAGAGAATTTAGTCGGCCGGCCACGCGACTTTCGTATCTATCGCGCTCTAACAAAAAACGCTGTAGCTCTTCGCCCCGGCTCTCTTCGGCTTGTACCTTTTGGAGAGCAAGCTGTGCATTGTCGTAACTGGAATATGACGAACGATCCAGATTCAGTGAAGTATCTTCTTCCACTGATGCGTCAGAATTTAACGATAGTTCGGAGTGGCCAACATCAACACCCAAGTAGTAGCAACGTAGGGAAGCGATTACGACTAATAATAGACAAGCCAATTGAAACAATCCGACGATCAAACCCAGTAGTATCATGACAGTGCTTTCAACCAGCCCGGCTGTCTTGTCGTATTCATACAGCGAATCAACAAACTCTAGGGATTTTGCACAATCGCTCCCAGACAACACTTTACGAGTTCCGGCACAAAGCTCTAACGCCGATTTTAATACCGAGACCGCACTTTCTTTTGCAGCTGCAGCTTCCTCATCGACAGGAGCGGAGTAATTCGTGTTGTGCACGCATGCCTCAGCCCATCGCGCCAACGTGTCGTATGTCGCATAAAGCCTAAACGAAGGAATTAAGCCGCCGAAGCTTGAGACGATGTGGCCCTTACAGTGCGGTCCAGCAGCGTTACGTTCTTTCAAGAGGGCAGTAGGATCAAAAGTCACGGATCCACCCAAAATAACTGATGAGAGCGCCGGTACAGAAACGACCGAATCAATATTCTCAGATTCTGATTCAGAAAGGATCACTGATCTAGAGTTGATACTAACGGAGCGGGAATCCCACGCCCATTTGTACGCAAAAGCGCTCACCAATATGTAAAGAGTGTAAGTAAGCAGCGTCGCCGCTAGGTAAACACCCAACCTGCTAGACTTGGCATTAATAGGTAGTCTCTCAATTATCGCATTTGCCATAGGGCACCCTATTTGTTGAAGGCGATTCAGCATAGATTTGTAGAAGGAGATCTTCGATTATTCCTCCCGACATATGTCGAGCACTTCTGCAAAGAAGACTGGCAAGGCAATCAATTTCACTCGAAGGCCCGCAAGGTTCGGCTTTAAAATCCCAAGATTGATTGTGTGTGTAGCCGGTCCGTAATTGAATGCCCAATGCGCCTGTCTCAAAGAATATAGCAACCTGTTCACCACCAAATGCAGCGCCTAGAATTCGTTCAATCGTATAGCCATTGACTATCGCATCATTTAACGCCGCAATCACATTTGGTAACTCAACCGCCCCGAGAAGCAAGAAGGTCGCTGTTCGAGGACTTGGATCGACGAATTCGAGCTGTGCCATTCGAGGCTTCCCTGCGTTTGGAGTTAAAAACTTCAACTTTGCTACAGCGGAATTGGTCTCGATTAAGATCTCGTCGTTGGCGTCCACATATTTTGAGACTCTATCATGAAACTTGTTCATTTCCGTGGTGGGGGCATGGAAGCGAATTTTTCTGAACCTCGTTTTTTCGGGCAAACCGGGAGGGCCGAGGCAGGAGCCACCTAAACGAAACACTGTGAAGCCAGTATCATCGGTGGTATCACAGAACTGGATTTGACAATCTGAGACTGTCACTCGAGCTAGTGTGCTCGGTTCAACAAGAGTTGCATATTCTGGACCACCAAGCGTGATTGCTAGACCAAGTATCGCACAGGCGTTCATTAGCAATCATCCTCGTCAATTCCCGAAAAAGTGACCGTTTTCGAGAATTCACCATCGCATATTTGCGAAATTTTACGGGAAGCTCCAAGACGGACGGTTACTTCATGGCACCTGCTAGGCTGGTCTACGTAGGGCAACGTGAAGGTGGCTGTAATTCCAGCTGGGCCGGGCACAAGTGCTTCAAGTTTTCGCGCAAAAACGCATTTTCCCTCTGATGAAAACCCGAAGATATCGCCATCTTCACTTACATGTGTATCGCCATCAGCGTCAGTAATATAAAGATCAGAAAAACAGGGAAAACCTGTTTCACCTGCCGGCCACGTAACACGTAGAACACTTATACTGTCGTTGGGCTCAAATCTTGGACTGATCTCCCTAACGACTACTATCATTGCGAAGACGCACAAAAAAATATCCGCACCGATTATTGAAATGCGTTTCACTAATTGATCGAAACACTTAATGAGGCAATAGGATCATCCGAATAGGGGAGTTCAAATGACTTTCCGCTAATACTCAAGTCTATTGAACCCCAGCTTTTGAATAATAATGAAGGCGTCCTTTCACCCATCAGAGTCCAACGACTGCCACCCTTGGACGAACTTGAGGTTTCGACTACTGCACCAAGTAAATGCGTTCGACTATTTCGCGCAGAATCAGACGACTCAATAATTAGTTCGGCTTCAGAAAAATCGGAAAGCCCTTCGCCGAAGAACTCACATTCGACAACAACGAATGAACTGTAATCAAAGTCTTTTAGTAAGTGAAACGCTGTTGCCACTAGCGAATGGGAAAGGTCTGACGCTTTCATTTTATCTAAGGCTACCGAGTCAAATTGCTTCCCCTCCCTTTCGTCGCTTCTACGATTCGCGATGTAGACTTGCCTCCACTCTCTTTTTTGGGTGCTGTCGATTACACCGTTTGACGCTAATTCGACTTCTGTCAGGTGGTGGTTAGACGGACAAGCGGCCGTTACGAAGCCAGATCCATCAACTTTCGAAATGACATTTGCCAACAGATTTGCACTAGTCGGCGCTTGAGCACCGATCCACCCGTCGAAACTTCCCAAATTTGTCTCGGTGATAGGACTGGGGTCTATCTTTTCATGAAACACCCATCCAAATGTGTACCGATTAGCCACGGCATTTATCGTTACCACCGCATCGCTGATACCTGCACCGTCATAACTCCCGCTCCCAGAGCTCTGAACTTTTGGCATAGTCTTGGGGCCTTCCGCTGTACCCGTTCGAACCCCACAAAAGTAGCTCTTAGTGGCCACACGAGGATCAACCGTTACAGTTTTTTCGTCACTAGACACATCAATTAAGATTTTCGCCGCTGGTCCTGTCAGCTCATTCGAGGGTACAGCGTTCTCATAAAACAAAGCAGCAATTCGGACATATCCTTGACTCGGTTCCGAGTGAAAGTAGTCCCTTTTCAAAACTAGAACAAAAAGCAGAACCATCAGACCAAGTAGTATCGCGCCGAGGTCCTGCTGAAGGTCATCAAAACTGCTGGAACGAACCTCAGTCACACGGGCCGGCTAAATCAAATCCGTAAACCCCCCGCCCCTTATCGATCATCGTTAGCCTCTGACCATCGGGAGGGCCAGTAAGGCTTTGATGCCGTAAATCATTAACACCGCCATCTTTATTCGGCAGTTTCAACAAGCAAGCAACCACCGCATTAGTAGATCCTACGTCGAAAGTTAGTGACTTTTCCTTAACGTAGTTTTGAAGAAAAACTATCGGCCGATCTTTATCGTTAAAAAACACTGAGGCCTCGTTTTTTGAGTCAAACTGAGCTTTACCCCACACTTTTTCAAAAGTATGTCCCTGGCAAACCATGTCTTCGCCACTTACCGTGCATCCGGTGCCGTCTTTCAACATATTTGCAGGCGGACCCTCTGAAGATGGATCGCAGTTTTGGCCAGGGGGGCAGCAGTCAGCTCCTGAACAACCACCGCCACTACCGTTTGGTGCCTCCCCATTCTCTCCATCTCCATCGCCATCACCATCCCCAAAGAGGGACTGAAGAATTGCTATCACCATCAAGCCGCCACATACGTATGGATCAGGAATTGACGAACATACCGCTGTGACAGTTGCCATCATATGACCGAATTGAGATGCTTTATCCGAGAGATCATTTACCGATCGCCCTATCGGCTTTAGGCAATCAGATAGTTTCTCATTTTTTGTCTTTACATCTTTCATGAGCATCTGTAAGTCTTTCTTGTCGATACCTTTCAGTGCATCCGAGGCAGAATCGACGCCACAATCCTTCACGGCATTTATTACCGAATCCTTAAAAGTCTCAGCTCTTTGTTTCATTTGGTGAGGGCCGCAATCATCTGCTAGCTCTCTGAACCGTGATTCCGCCCGTTGATCTCCGACGGTCGATACCGCTGAGTTGGCTTGGTTCGCGCAATTGCTTAGCCATTTCGCGAAGTCTTCATCTGCTCCTTTAAGTGCCGGAGCTCCGGTAAATTCAGCTGAGATAGACTGTGCCTGACTGGATGCACTTTCCTTTAGGTTTTCTAAATTCGCCGAAGCAAGCATCCCCTGCAGCACGGTGAGCTGTGCTTCCAAGGCTCGGATTTCCCCGCTCAGCTCTTCGACCCGCTCGCTTAGTTGCGCTTGCGAGGACGTTGCATACAACAAGCTTGTGGCTGTCAAGGAAACAAGCACGATTTTGAATACGACCCTGCTAGGGCGGATCATCAAACACCTGTAGAATGGCAGTAGCCGTTTCGCTGCTGATGCACCCATACCTATCGCTTTGAGCATCGAATTCCCTCCCATACAAATCACTTATGTTGTCAACGATAACATTAACGTCAAGATTACAGATGGTCGCAGTGTCCTCCTGCGTGGAAAGTTCAACCTCGGAGGAATCTCGAAGACGGCAAAATCCTTTAAGAAATAACGATACCACCGCAGAACTGGAAGAACAGGCCTGAACTGATAACGGTGGTTTACCTTCGAACTTTGGCGTAGCAGCAAGCAGCCATATGACAAAAACGGGAAGGGTCGCAATAATATATAACGACAGAACTAATGTCCCCATCCAGTTGGTCGCGGTTTGACCCAATCCTAAGACTCCAAACTGTAACCGTCGATAGGACGGCTGTCTCAACCGGAACAGACGGAGAGACACTCTAGTCGAGCGAGCAATTTGACTAGTTAAATGTGCCAGTTACAGCACAACGTCCGTGAGCATGATCGTACATGCTTTCTATGCTAAGTCAAGTTTCACTGCGCGTTGACTCAGATTACGGGTAACCCAAATTTGAGGGCTGTAATATTGGAAATAACGAGCGCCTGCTTTATGCGATCTTTTTCGTCTTGTATACGCTTTGCCTTACTCGCCTCTGCGTGTTGCACCAATCCAGAGCAGAACCGATTGAGGCTATTTTCAACCCGTTGGATTTTGGCATCTCCCCAACTGGCTCTGCCATGGTAGGAGTAGAAGGTATGAATCTTGAGCTTCAGCCTGCCAGAGGGTACATAGTCGTATCGGGGGGGATATACCCAGTCGCCCCTGGCACGAGCGCGCTTTTCCTTGTCGGTAAGAACGTGTTCCACGGCTCCCACAGATTCTTCCAGGGAGAATCGTATGTCTTCATCTAGTAGCCGCACACTCATCGACAGCTTGGGCTCTGAACGGATTTCAAAGACCCACCCGCGCGCCTCGAAAGCTTTGAGCAGTGCATCCATGATAAGAAGGGCGCGCTCTTGGGTACCGCGAGTGATCTGGAGGTCGAAGTGCTTATGGGCGTTGGGACGAAGGATTCCTCGATTATCCGGTTTAGCGTTATTGAAGCGCTTGATGTTAATGGCCGTTGTCGGGTGTGGATCATCCAGACTCTTTGCGACGGTGATCGACAACCCAGGCGTAGCTTCCTGTTTTATCAGCGGGTGTAGGCTGCCAGATTGGTCGCTCCGGCCTTCGCTGTATCCCTGGCGCCAGAGGTAATAGTGTTCCACGCCTTTCTTGGTGAGCTTCGGCAGCGGAGTGACCTTAACCTGTTTGCCGCACTCCACTTTCGTCCAGTAGCCCAACCCCGGCCTGGGTATTTCCATCTTCTTACATATCTTGATGATGGCGGAGTCCGAGACCTTGTAGTCTATTGCGATTTTAGTAATCGGCTTGCTCCAGACCAGTTTATAAAGTTCCTCTCGCTTGATGAGATCGGCCATTTATTACCCCCTTAACCGTGAGATGCCATACAGCAACTTTAGTAGAGGTTGAGCCAATCTCGGCAATTTGAAAGGGCACATTGGTCAGATAATGATCAGTAGAGAGTTGCCATTTCAAATAGCCTTCATAACTGACTTTTTTGGAGAGAATGGTTAGCCAATTAAATGCCAAATAGCACTAAACAGTAGGATCCAAAGGTAGGTTGTCCTTTGGCAGTAACAACCTCAGACAGGCTCCAAGCTAGCCGTGACCTGGCTGGCTCCCGTAGTATAGAAAGATGAAATCAGTATTCGTCGGAATTGATCTCGCCATCGCGAAAAACAAGCCTTTACCCATTTGCTTCTGCTATTGGGATGGGCCGCGTCTTATTCCGCTTGCTGTCCGCCGGTTGAGTCATCGACCACCGAGGGGCAAGGGTAATTTGGCTGTTCTTGACGGCCATACCGTGGCTGAATTTGTAGATTCCGCAGCTTACTATATCGCAGCCGTTAGTTCAGAGCTGGGATGTCGAGTAGAGAGAATTGGAATAGATGCTCCGAGAGCAGCCCGGGCAGAAGGTGTGACGCGACGAAAAGCAGAGCTTACCATGGATTCAGCCGGGATTAGTTGCTTTACCACACCCAGTGCGACCGAGTTTCAACAGATTTTTGACAAAGTGAAACGGCATATTGCTGATGGCGGGGCGGAGAACCGTCTTCCTCATGCCAACCAGCTATGGATGCATGTTGGTTTCAAGCTCTATGAACGATTATCTAAAGTGGCGCCATGCATCGAGGTCTTTCCCCAGGCAACGGCCCGTGCAATTGGAACTGGGGCTCTACATAAGAGCAAGACAGGTGCGGTGGTAGCACAACTTCGCCAGGCGGCTAAATATACAGGCTGGCCTTCAGGCGATGTTGTAGAGTATTTATTTGATGAGTTAGGGTTTGGTAGTGCACATGATCGCCTGGATGCGTATCTCTCAGCCTGGGTTGCTGCACTGTCAGATTCGCAACGGGTTGCAATGGGAGAGCCGCCGGACGATGTAATATGGGTGCCAAAAGTTGGGGTGTTGGTATCCAAGGAGCCGAATGTTTCGCTCTCCAGGCGAAAGCCTCAACCGGGAAAGAAGAGATATCAGCCGTCAGGAACTTGCGAAAAGCTCTGCCCGGCTTGTGGAAAGCACACATTTAAGCGCTGGCCATTTGGTTGGGATGCCCATGCGGCGCATAAATGTACAGGCTTAGAGTCATCCGGTGAACGCGATCGCAGAGCCGAATTTAGAGAAAAGTATTCCTACTTGTTCCCAGGTAAAGGAAAGTGATTTAACTTCATGACTATGGAAAAGTTGGAACCTCCGAGGACTGGCCTGAAAACCAGACTACTACCAGCCCAATAAGGTAGACGTATGCGTCAAAAAGGAAAGCTACGGTCATGGAATGACGACAGGGGTTTTGGCTTCATCGAGCCGAGCGATGGTGGTAAAGACATCTTCCTCCATATCTCAGCTCTCAGTAACCGAGATCGCCGCCCCGAAATTGGTCAAATAGTGACCTATGCACTATCCAGTGATGACAAAGGCCGCCCCAGGGCAAACAAAGCCACATTGCCGGGAGATCCTTTACCGGTTCATAGGAATACGGGCGGAGCACTCTTCGCCTTGGTTGTTGCCGGTTCTTTTTTCGCCCTTGTAGGGGTTGCGGTAATTTCTGCCAAGATTCCGCCTATTATCCTTTGGATCTACTTGGGGGCAAGTATGGTTACCTTCGCCTTCTATGCATCTGACAAGTCGGCAGCGAAAGTAGGCGCTTGGCGGACTAAGGAAAGCACCCTGCACTGGTTGTCCTTGGCGGGTGGTTGGCCAGGGGCCCTTGTTGCCCAACAAACGCTGCGTCACAAATCCAGGAAGGAGATATTCCGCATCGTCTACTGGATGACAGTGATTCTGAACCTGGTCGTTTTCGCCTGGATTTTCACTCCGATGGGAGCGATGACAGTTGAATCTTGGATTTCGGAGGGGAAGTTGTTAGTGGGGCCCGGACAGCGAGCAACGATCGAGTGGGCTGAGCCGTGAGTGTATTGCCTAGAATCTATCCGTTTCCGCCCAATCTCCCCAATACTAATCATTAGTATTATCTTTTACAGTAGCCTCCACGGGTATTGCGATAACCAACAGGGCACTCTTTCCCTGACTTGACGATGACATCATCTTGGTAACTGCTGTTATTTACGCAATAGTTGCCCTTGGTGTCACTCCACCCCGGAGGGCACTTTCCACCAGTCTTGGTCAGTACCTGTTTGGGTTGATCGCTATACGATTTGCAGTACTTGCCTTTAGTATCAGAATAGCCTGGCGGGCACTTATTACCTGATTTCTCAATGTAACTATCTGCAAAAACTGAAGTGCAGAAGAGAATCAGTATGATTGAAAGGGCTTTCATTTTGTTCTCCCAAAATTTGAGTATTGGCCGCCGATGATGGTGAAGTCACTTATGATTCCACCAGATCAATATCTTGGTAATCATGAACCAGACACCTCCAGCTATCACAGCGGCTGCCGACCAGGAAATTCCGCTAGAGGAATCAAGGGCGCCTCCATAGGGCAAGAACCAACTCAGGAGCCCGAACCAAAAGAGAAAGGTGGATAAGAATAATTGTGCCTTGAGTGTCTTACTCGTCCGTTGAATGGTGATTGTCATATCTGATTTGTCCGATCTGGATTCCGGCAGGCTGGCGCAGCCGTAGAAATGACGTTGCCGCGCTCAGAACATAGTTGTAGTGACATAGGTGACCTCCAGTAGTTGGAAATTGAACGTATCTCCAGAGCAATATTTCTCAAGTTTGAGCAGGGTCGTATCAATCGATGCGTCCATGACCTTGCCTACAGTAAACACGACTAAATGTATGGTGCTGATCCTTTCATTCTCAGTATTTGTGCTCCGTACAATCGACTACGGTTTTGGCCAATTTATCCGTGCCAACTTCAGGAGGACGTAAAAGAACAACAGCGGGATCGCAATCGATTTCAGCAGGATGGATGTCAGTAGATCGATGATATTTGAGGCAAAATCCCCAACACTATCATCAAGCGTACTCATTTTGTCCTGCAGGGCCTTGATGTTAGGAGCGTTGGAAAACCGATCAAAAAACCCACAGTTTTCACCCTGTGCTTTCTTGGTGAGGCATTCCAGTGCATCATTCATTTCTTCAATATTCCCGATCGCAGCCTTGTAAAGGGATGTCTTTTTCTCTTTCTGACTTTCCAACTTTGACACGGCCGCAAGGGCGTTCTTAACTGGACTCGGGCAGGAAGGCGACCGCGCAGAAATTGAACAGAGTCCACCGGCATTATCTTTGAGGGTTTCCAGATTACTCTTCGCCTTTTCAATTTTATGCTGCAGGGCGTCTATCTCTTTTGCCGTGTCGGCAGCTTTTGCTTCAACCTGGGTGAGTTGCTCCTGTAATTCACCAATTGAAGCGGAGTAATCCACCTGCCCTTTCGACAGCGAGTTGGCTTCGTCGAGTTCACCTTTGAATTCCTTCATGGCGGCATAACGTTCTTCGTCGGCTTTGTTGAGGAAGTGGGCATCTACCCAGCCATTGGCGAGCACCACGATGCCGAGCGAAAACCTTAAAAATGCAACGATAAGAAAGGACTTCGACAGAAAATTGAATGCCTTGGTATTGCTCTGGAAAAGGGCGATTCCGGTGAAAGCAGCTAATGCCGTAAGAACGATATTGAAGGTGGTATGGGAAACCACCGCCAGTAGGATCTTCTGGAGGGCCAGCGACCCAAGTGCAAGTAGTATGAAGTCCGAAAATCGCTCGATCAAATCATTAACCGGGTCCAGTACTTCACCGACTGAGACTGTCAAGAACACCACGTTGAGTTCAGTGCCCTGAATTAACGACACCAGCGCATTAATACCCCGGGCCGTGCCGTAGATCAGTCCCGCCGAGGAAATTGAGTTATTGATCTGAACGTTGGAAAGGTTGTCCAGCACACCGAGCCAGCCCAGGACAGGTAAAAGAATGAGTGCCAGAAGCCAGACAAGTTTTGAGGAACTGTGATTAGAGATTACGAGCGTATTCATTCAGTGTCCTGTGTGACGTAATAGTATTGTTTGCTGAATTCCGGTGGGCACGTCCGTGTCATAACGTGGAGCACCGCCAGCGATGATATCAAGGACCCTCACAATCGAGAGCAGTAAGTTGTCGAAAAAGTGGCCTTTCTGGCTGATCAAAAAAGCATCAAGAATAACGCCTACCCCTCGCGCTGCGGGTGGGGCGGGGAGATGGCCCCTGGGGTGAGCCAGGGGATGGGGAGAAGTTGCCCGGAGCGGGGCAGAGGGTGCCAGTGGGCGCGCCAGTCGCCCTGGGGTCAGGGGGCAAGTTTGCCCCGCATGGCATCGGAGGCGGAGTTAGCTGCGTCCTGCAGGGTCCGGGTCGACAGATGCGCATAGCGTTGGGTTACAGTCGCATCGCTATGGCCCAATACGGCCTGGAACTCGTACAGCGTTCTTCCCGAGTTGACCAATGCTGAGGCGCACTGATGGCGCAGATCATGGAGCCGGACATGCGGTATGCCTGCCTCCACTCTCAGGCGTTGCCAGACCTTGTTGATCGTGGTCATGCGACCGCCGCCCCGACTACTGGTAAATAGCCACTCAGATCTACCTTCGGTCTTCAGACTGTTCAACAGCTGGAGGGCTGCTGAAACCACATCCCGGGCAGGTGGGTGCCTTGTTAGAGACGTCCCGTTTACATTCCGGACAAAGTATCAATGCCATAGAATTTCTCGTATTCAGAAATTATCAGGTGTTGAGGCTAGATTTAATGCTTGTCAAAGTTTAGGTCGGTTAAAAGACTTCGGTTCATAACAAATAGCACTGGAGGGTGGAAAGTAGGACCTAGAAAAATAAAGGTACTGTTGGAACGGCATCCCGAGCAGGATGCCATGGTGATTGTTATGATTGGTTACGACGGGGCAGAAGCCGCTAGTAGCGCTGCATAGTACGGGCGGGTTCAGGAGTGTTGTTTGCTGTGCCCGGGAAACCAGTCTCTGAATGTGGTTTTAACGGATTCCTTGAACTGCTCATACTTCTGCTTGAAGGATTCGCGAGCCGTGACAGTGACCTCGACCATTGCTTCCTTGCTCTTCCCTGCGGGATCCTGGCAAAAGGTGCCAGTATAGATGTTGTAAGGCACGTGTAGCTCGGTGGTAGCCAGCTCGATCTCTTTGAACATCTGACACATCTCGTAAAGGCCGCCAACTGTCATACCAATGCTGGCAGCATCCCCGAGGATGGGGATAATCCCGAGTAATTCGCCCGCACCGTCGTAGAGGGCGACCTTGGTGAAGCGCCTCGGTATCTGCGCCTCTATGTGTTTTCCGGCTTTGCCGAATCGCTGGAGCCGACCATGGGTCTCGGCGAGTTGTCTTTCAGTGCTACCAAGTCGCAAGCTCATTTTCTGCTTTTCACTGCTTAGACTAACGATGCGTTTATCGGCTCGCTGTACGTCGGATCGGACTTTGCTGTTTTCACGTGTGAGTTCGGCATTCCTTGCCTTGGATTTTTCAAGCTCTTCCAACAACTCTGGATGTGTAGCGGATTTTTTGCGCAGAACGACCAATTCTGCTTCCTTCGACTGAAGGCGCTGGCTGATAAATTTTAGGTCGGATTGGGTTGTACGAAACGTGTCACCTAGTTCAGAGGCGATGGTGGCTCCGCCGAAGTAGGCTACGGTGTTGTTGAAATGCTGAGCGATCTGCGGATGGAAGTGCGCCAGGGTGGAGACGGTGCCAACGGCGATGAATAACGCAACAAACAGGCAAAGAAAGGGGTGCCTGATAATGAACCATAGGGTCTTGAACGGGAGTTTCAGGATTTTGAAAGGTAGAGAGGATTCAGGAACGGCTGCAGCAGTGGTCATTATTTACCCAATCTATGGTCTGTGAATAAGCATGGTGAGATTCGCCTGAATCGTTTATCCGTGCGAATCTGGAGCGGGCGAGCCACATCGATTGCCGCATTACATATGAATCGGTGGCTGAGTGCATTCCTGAATTTGGTCAAGCTTTGGTGCAAGGGTAGAGCCCGGAATTACAGGCACCCACCGACTATCGGTCTATGAGGTGTCACCCATCCCCCCGGAATAGTCGGGAGGTGTAAGCAGTTATAACTCATTGAAATATATGAAAAATGGTGGGCCCAGAAGGACTTGAACCTTCGACCTGCCGATTATGAGTCGGATGCTCTAACCAACTGAGCTATGGGCCCGTCTAGCAGTAGAGGCGGGATTATAAAGAAGAACTTGCCGCAGGCACAGTCCTCTGCGTACTTTGCCCTCACTCTGGGTATTTTGGCTCCCCGCGTACGTCTGCAGAGCAGGTTTTATGTAAAAGCCGGGCCGGCTCGGGGCATTAGGCGGCGCGACAACTTTGCCATAAAATGGCTCTCCTTCGAGTTCATGGGGTGCTCGGCCCCGCTTAATCCTGGTTTCTGGTATGAATGAAAGGCAGCCGCTTGCCCCCGGTCTTGCGCTCTCCCAGCAGAATTTTCTGTTGGCTGCGGCATTTATCATGCCGCTCACCTTTTCGGTATGGCAGGCCTTGCTGAACAACTTCGCGGTTGAGCGTGCCGCGTTTACCGGCGCCGAGATCGGTATGCTGCAGAGCCTGCGCGAGGTGCCGGGCTTCCTCGCATTTACGGCTGTATTTGTACTGTTGATCATTCGCGAGCAGCGCTTTGCCCTGGCGTCCTTGCTGGTGATGTCCATCGGGGTGGCGCTTACCCCGTTTTTCCCTACTACCTATGGGCTGTATGCCACCACGGTCGTCATGTCCATGGGCTTTCACTACTTTGAGACCATCAACAAGTCCCTCACGCTGCAGTGGATTGAGAAGTCGGAAACCGCACACTTCATGGGGCGAGCCCTGGCGGTGAAGGCCGCGGGGGCGTTGTTGGCCTATAGCAGCATCTGGTTACTGATGGAGTGGGTGGGGCTGGGGTTCACCGGGGTCTATTTGCTAGCCGGTGGCGCCGGTGTATTCATCACTCTACTTCTCTGGGCGGCCTTTCCGAATTTTGCGGACGGTACCACGCAACACAAGAAACTGATTCTGCGCCGGCGTTATTGGCTCTATTACGCGCTGACCTTTCTCAGCGGAGCGCGGCGCCAGATATTCATGGTGTTCGCCGGGTTCATGATGGTTGAGAAATTCGGGTATTCCGCTGCGGATATCAGCCTGCTGTACCTTGCAAACTATGTATTCAATCTGCTTTTCGCCGCGCGTATCGGTTCATGGGTGGGCCGGGTAGGGGAGCGCCGGGCACTACGGCTGGAGTACATCGGGCTGGTGGTGGTTTTTACCAGTTATGCCTTCGTGGAGACTGCGCTTGTCGCGGCCGGCCTGTACATTATCGACCACCTGTTCTTCGCGCTTTCAATGGCGATCAACACCTATTTCCAGAAAATTTCCGACCCCAGGGATATCGCCGCGACCTCCAGTGTCAGTTTCACGATCAATCACATCGCGGCGGTCGTGATTCCAGCCCTGCTGGGGATTCTCTGGCTTACCTCACCCAGCGCCGTGTTTCTTACCGGTTCGTGTATCGCAGTTGTTTCGCTGATACTGTGCGGGCTGATACCGGATGAGCCTGGTAAGGGTCGGGAGACCGTCCTGCCGCGGTTTCTGAACCGTGGCATTCCTGAAGTCTGAAGGGGAGTGCGGGCGGCATTTCATCGGGGCGCCTGGCACTACCTGTGCAGCCGCTTTTGACCTTTCATTGACGAATCTGTGGCGCAAAAAAAACGGGCGGCGCAGTCATCCCGCGCCGCCCGTAACCACGAGGATTACTCGTCCAAAAAGCTGCGCAGATAATCTGAGCGCGTCGGGTGCCGCAACTTCCTGAGAGCCTTGGCTTCTATCTGCCGGATGCGCTCCCGGGTGACATCGAACTGCTTGCCCACTTCCTCGAGGGTGTGGTCGGTGTTCATGTCGATACCGAAACGCATGCGCAATACCTTGGCCTCGCGCGCGGTGAGCCCGGCCAGCACTTCCTTGGTGGCTTCCTGCAGGCCCTGGCCGGTGGCGGCGTCCACGGGTGAGTGGATGGTGTTGTCTTCGATGAAGTCGCCCAGGTGCGAGTCTTCATCATCGCCGATGGGGGTCTCCATCGAGATGGGCTCCTTGGCGATCTTCAATACCTTGCGCACCTTGTCTTCCGGCATGTCCATGCGCTCACCCAGCTCTTCAGGCGTGGGCTCGCGGCCCATTTCCTGCAGCATCTGGCGGCTGATACGGTTGAGCTTGTTGATGGTCTCAATCATGTGCACCGGAATACGAATGGTGCGCGCCTGGTCGGCGATGGAGCGGGTGATCGCCTGGCGTATCCACCAGGTGGCATAGGTTGAGAACTTGTAGCCGCGACGGTATTCGAATTTGTCCACGGCCTTCATCAGGCCGATGTTGCCTTCCTGGATCAGGTCGAGGAACTGCAGGCCGCGGTTGGTGTACTTCTTGGCGATGGAGATCACCAGGCGCAGGTTGGCCTCCACCATTTCTTTCTTGGCGCGCCTTGCCCGGGCTTCGCCCATGGACATGCGTCGGTTGATTTCCTTGATCTCGCTGACCGACAGGCCGCTTTGCTCTTCGGTCTGGATAATGCGCCGCTGCAGGCGCTGGATGTTCTCTTTCTCGGCAGCCAGCTTGCTGCCGTAGTCCTTCTTGCGGGTATGCCGGGTCACCCACTTGATGTCGGACTCGGAGCCCTGGAATGTGGTGATGAAATCCTTGCGCGGCATCTTGCAGGTCTTGATGGCAATGCGCATGATTTCCCGCTCGTTGTCCCGCACCGCGGCCAGCAGGTTGCGCGGGGAATCTGTCAGCGGGTCGAAAACCCTGGGGGTGAGCTTGAAGAACTTGAACAGTTCACCCAGCTTTTCCATTTCTTTGGTGGCTGCGGCGCTGCCACGGCCTTTTTCCGCAATGACTTTCTCGGTCTTGTTGAACTGGCGCTTGAGGGCGGTAAAGCGCTTTTTGGCCTCAACCGGGTCGGGGCCGGTATCAGTATCTTCCTCGTTGTCCTCATCGGATGTCTGGGCGGCGGCCTCGGCCAGTTCCAGGGCGGAGGGTACATCTTCCGCCGGGTCCAGATAGCCCACCATGACCTCGGCCAGGCGACGCTCTTCCTTGGCCACAAGGTCGTATTCGGCCAACACCTGCTCGACGGCGCCGGGGAAGTGGGCCAGTGCCGCCATCAGTTCGCGGATACCTTCCTCGATACGTTTGGCGATTACGATTTCACCTTCGCGGGTCAGCAGTTCCACGGTACCCATTTCGCGCATGTACATGCGCACGGGGTCAGTGGTGCGGCCGGCTTCGGTTTCCACGGCAGCCAGGGCGGCGGCGGCTTCGGCGGCGGCGATATCGTCGGCGGAATCGCCCTCGGCCATCAGCAGTTCATCGGCGTCAGGGGCAGACTCGAATACCTGTATGCCCATGTCGTTGATCATCTGGATGATGTCTTCAACCTGGTCCGGATCGGAAATGTCCTCCGGCAGATGATCATTCACCTCGGAGTACGTCAGGTATCCCTGCTCCTTGCCCTTGGCAATAAGATCCTTCAGGCGAGATTGTTGTTTTACGACATCGGTCATCGAGCGGGTACCTTCACAAAAATACAAAAAAAAATCAGCCGGAGATTATAACTGCTAAGAGGCGCCTTAACTACTGGAACCCACGGCTATTTCGTGAATTCTCGGTCATATCTGTTGGCAAAAATGCCATTTGCCCGGTTATTGTTATATGGGGTCTAAAACTGGCAAAACAACCAGCACGTTTCCCGGGGTTGCGGCCTGACCGACTATCTACCCGGGAGAATTCACCCGACGAGCTATCCGATAACGAAGCGGACGGATGCGCTACTTCGGTTTCTGACTATTCGAATCCCTTCTTTGCTTTTCCTGCAGCAACTCCCGGAGGCGCTGTTTCTCCAGCTCGCTCACTTCAGCGTAGTTGGTGTGTTTGAGTTTGTCGACCTGCGCGGCCAGTTTTGAAAGGTAGGGCGCTCGCGCCAGGGCGGACATGGTGTCGACAAATTGTTGCTCAATACCCTCTTTTGGAATCAGGCGCTCCTGCCCGGCCAGGCGGCTCAGTAGTTCGCCCTCGGGGGTGCCGTACCAGTGGCCCAGCAACATGGAGGTGCTGGATTCCGGGCGCCGGTGCAGCAGCGCCAGCAGTTCCCTTAGCAGGTCTACATCGTCGCCTTCGAGCTCCGCCAGCGGCGCGGTCTCTACCTGTCTTGCGATAGCGGGCTGGTGCAGCAGCAGGGCGATGGCGGCCTGGGCCATATTGCTGTAGCCGCTGTTGCGGCTTGGGGAGGCCTCGCGGCGGCGCGGTTGCGGGCGGCCTGCTTCCGGTTCGCGGCCCTGCGGCATGGTCCCGGCATACTGCGGTTCGGGGGGCGGCGCTGGCGGGGCGGGCTCAAGCTGCATCAGGCTGGCCAGTTCCAGTCCGGTACGCCGGGCCAGGGCCTGGAACATCAACTGCCGATATACTCCCTCGGGCAACTGCCGCAGGTAGGGCAGGGCCAGTTTGCTCAGGCGCGCCTTGCCATCCATGCTGTCGGTGTCCAGGCCCTGCGCCACCGATTCAAACAGGAAGTGTTCCAGCGGCATGGCGCCGCGCACGAGCTGCTCGAAGTGTTCCGCGCCGGCCGAGCGCACCATGGTGTCGGGGTCCTCTCCTTCCGGCAGAAACAGGAACCGCGCCTGGCGGCCGTCCTCCATGCAGGGCAGGGCCGCCTCCATGGCGCGCACCGCGGCCTTGCGGCCCGCCTCGTCGCCATCGAAACAGAACACCACTTCCGGGCACAGCCGGTAGATGCGTTCCAGGTGAGTCTTGCTGGTGGCGGTACCGAGAGTGGCCGTGGCGTAGTTGATGCCGTGCTGGGCAAGGGCGATGACGTCCATATAACCTTCCACCACCAGCAGGCGCTCCAGCTTGCGGTTGGCCTGGCGCGCCTGGTACAGGCCGTACAGTTCGCGGCCCTTGTGGAAGATGTCGGTCTCGGGCGAGTTGAGGTACTTGGGCTTGTCGTCGCCCAGTACGCGCCCGCCAAACGCCACCACCCGGCCGCGCTGGTCGCGAATGGGGAACACCACCCGGTCGCGAAAACGGTCGTACAGCTTGCCGGACTCGTTCTCCACCAGCATGCCGCTGTCTTTCAGCAGGGTTTGCTGGGCGGGCGTATTGCCCAGCGCGGTATGCAGGTTGTTCCACCCCGGTGGCGCGAAGCCGAGGTCAAACTGCTTTGCGATCTCGCCGGTGAGGCCGCGCTGTTTCAGGTAGGTGATGGCGCGGCTGGCCTCGGGGTGCTGGCGCAATTGCTGTCGGTAATACCTGGACGCCTGTTCCATCAGGCCGTACAGCGCCCTGTGGCTCTGCTCGCGCTCGGTGTTATCCCGGCCGACGCGGTCCTCCTCCCTGGGTACCTGCAGGCCGGCGCTCCCGGCGAGGGTTTCCACCGCCCTCGGGAAGTCCAGGTTCTCGTAATCCATGATGAAGCCGAGGGCGTTACCGCCCGCCCCGCAGCCAAAGCAGTAGTAGAACTGCTTGTCGGGATTAACGCTGAAAGAGGGCGTTTTTTCTTCGTGGAAGGGGCAGCGAGCGGAGTAGTTCTTGCCGGTTCTTTTCAGTTTTACGCGGCGGTCTATCACCTCGACGATGTCGACGCGCTCCAGCAGGTCATCGAGGAAAGCTTGCGGTATCCGTCCGGCCATCAGGGGTGCAACGCTGTGAATGAGCAGGCTATTGAATCACGCCGGCCGGGGAAAGTTTAGTGCTGTAGGTGCGCGAGCGTTTCAGGCAGTGAGGCGGGATTTGACCAGTTTGCTGACGGCGCCGATGTCGGCCCGGCCCTGCAGTTGCGGTTTGAGCTGGCCCATGACGGCGCCCATGGCCTGCATGCCCGTGCTGCCGCTGGCGGCGATGGCCGCGTCTACCATGGCCGAAAGTTCCGCTTCGCTGAGCTGTGTTGGCAGGAATTCCTGGATGACGCCGATTTCGAAGTTTTCCTGGGCCTGCAGTTCATCCCTGCCGGCTTTTTCGAACTGGTCGGCCGAGTCCCGGCGCTGTTTGACCATTTTGTCCAGCACGACGAGGGCGCGGGCGTCATCCACTTCGATGCGCTCGTCCACTTCGATACGTTTGAATTCCGACAGGATCAGCCGGATGGTTCCCAGACGTTCCTTGTCCCGGGCCCGCATGGCGTCCTTCATGGCGGCCGTGATGGTTGCCTTGATGGTATGGTCGCTCATGGGAGGGGCGGGCGCTCTAGTACAGGCGAACGCGCTTGCGGTTATCCCTGGACAGTTTCTTCAGGTGACGCTTTACCGCGGCAGCACCGGCACGCTTGCGTACGGTGGTGGGCTTCTCATAATGCTCGCGCTTGCGCACCTCGGCGAGAACGCCGGCTTTTTCGCAGGAGCGCTTGAAACGACGCAGGGCGACGTCAAAGGGCTCGTTTTCCTTCAGTTTGATATGAGGCATTTATTCCTTACCTGTATCTTCATGGTTAGGGCGCCAACGGTCCATACGGACATTGGTCACCTGAAAGGGCGCGCATTCTATCCTTATCCTGACTGGTTTGCAAAGGGGTAAGAGTGCCCGCTGCGGGGGTAATTGGCCCGGTTCGCCGACCGTGGGGGTGGCTTCCGGGGGGATTTCGCGCCGGCGTGCAAAGTCGCCGGCAGTGGACCTGCTCCCGGGAGGCGCCTGCGCCACGCCACTGGTGCGCGCGGTTTGCAGCCAGTATCATGCGCGTCTCCCCGAAAACGGTAGCCACAATGCTTATCCTGGGTCTGGAAACCTCCTGTGACGAGACCGGTGTCGCCCTCTATGACACCGAGCGCGGCCTGCTGGCGGACGCCCTGTTCAGCCAGGTCGATATTCACGTTGAGTACGGCGGCGTGGTACCGGAACTGGCGTCCCGCGACCATATACGCAAGACCCTGCCGCTGGTGGAGGAGGTGCTGGCGCAGGCCGGCTGCGATGCCGCCGCTATCGACGGGGTGGCCTACACCGCCGGTCCCGGCCTGGTCGGGGCCCTCATGGTCGGCGCAACACTGGCGCGGGCACTGGCCTGGGGCTGGGGGGTGCCGGCGCTGGGCGTACACCATATGGAGGGGCATCTGCTGGCCCCCATGCTCGAGGACGAGCACCCGGAATATCCTTTCGTAGCGCTGCTGGTGTCCGGCGGCCACACCCAGCTGGTTCGGGTGGACGGCATTGGCCAGTACCGCATTCTCGGGGAATCCCTGGATGACGCCGCCGGCGAGGCCTTCGACAAGGCCGCGAAAATGCTGGGCCTGCCCTACCCGGGCGGGCCCCACATCGCCCGCCTGGCGCGGCAGGGAACCCCCGGCCGCTTCACTTTCCCCCGGCCCATGGTCAATCGTCCGGGTCTCGATTTCAGCTTCAGTGGCCTCAAGACATACACCCTGAATACGGTGGCGGACTGCCGCGAGGCGCGGGAGTTGAGCGAACAGGACAAGTGCGATATCGCGCTGGCCTTTGAAGAGGCGGTGGTGGCCACCCTGGTCATCAAGTGCCGCAGGGCGCTGCGCCAGGAGGCTCTCGACACCCTGGTGATCGCCGGTGGTGTAAGCGCCAACCACAAGCTGCGCGAGCAGCTGGCGACAGCACTGTCCAGGGAAGGCGGCAGGGTGTTCTACCCGGCGCCGCGTTTTTGCACCGACAATGGTGCCATGATCGCCTACGCCGGCGCCCAACGCCTGCAGGCGGGACAGCTGGACGAGGTGGCCGCCCCGGTGCGCCCGCGCTGGCCCATGGAAGAGCTGCCCCCGCTGGTCGCGGTCGGGGCGGGCTGATGGACATCGTCTACATTCAAGCACTGCGCGCGGATACCATTATCGGTGTCTACGAGTGGGAGCGAAGTGTGCGCCAGAGCGTGGTGCTGGATTTCGAGTTGGCCACCGACAACCGGCGTGCCGCCGCCACCGACCGTGTCGAAGACGCGCTGGATTACGCCACCCTGTCCGAGCGAGTGCTGTCCTTTATAGAGGGCAGCGAATTCCAGCTGATTGAAACAATGGCGGAGCAGGTGGCCGCCATTGTTATGACGGAGTTCGGCGTTCCCTGGTTGAGACTGCGTCTTGCAAAGCCCGGCGCAGTGGCCGCGGCCGCGGAGGTGGGCGTGGTTATCGAGCGCGGGAACAAGCCCTGATGTCCCCGGTGTTTTTGGGCATTGGCAGCAATATCGAACGCGAGCGCTATATTGTCGCCGGGCTGGATGCCCTTGCGAATCTGTTCGGGGAGCTGGCCCTGTCTTCTGTCTACGACAGCCAGGCGATCGGTTTTTCCGGCCAGCCCTTTCTGAACCTGGTGGTGGGTATCGCTACCGAGCTCAGTCCGGGGGAGCTGTCTCGCAGGCTGCGCCACATCGAGATGGAACATGGCCGGCCGGCCAACGCCACCCGTTACAGTCCGCGTCACCTGGACATCGATATCCTCACCCATGGTCAGCTTACCGGCAAGGTCGAGGGCGTGGAGCTGCCGCGGGCGGAAATCCTGGAAAATGCGTTCGTGCTCTGGCCGCTGGCCGAGTTGGCGCCCGAGGAGGTTCACCCGCTGGCGGGAAAATCCTATGGAGCCCTGTGGCAGGCCTATGACCGGGGTTCACAGTCCATTTCGAAGGTGGATTTTCAATGGCGCGGCCGCTGGATATCGCGCGCCTGAGCGATGCCCTGGTCTCAAGTAGCGGGCCGCGTCAATTTCCAGGCGCCGGGCTGCCCGCCTCCTTGCGCAGGCCCTCCAGCCGGCGCCCCCGTTCCGCGTTTATCGCCTCGCCCAGCGCCTTGCCGGTGACGCCCAGCTCGCTGAACATTGCGGCGGTTACGCCGGTGGCGATGTCGAGGGCGCGGCGCAGGTAATCCGCCTGCGGGTAAGCGCGACTTTCCAGTCCCTTGCGGCCACGGGCATCTGCCTCGCAGGCCAGCAGGAACGCCTCGAAGCGGTCCGGTCGCCGCAGGGCGTCGGTGGCGTTCAGCAGTTTCAGCAGGGTTTTGCCCCGCAGCTCCAGGGCGCGGTGGCAGTGGGTGTGGAATTCGCACACTTTCAGCGCCAGGTCGCGGTACTGGGTAGGTGCCTTGAGGCGGGCGCATACCTGCTTCACCAGTCTGATGCCGCGCTGCTCGTGGGCGATATGCCGCGGCCACTCGGCGCGGGGCGTGGTGCCCTTGCCCAGGTCGTGAATCAGTACCGCGAACCGCACATCGGTGGCAGGGCTGAGAGCCACGGCCTGTTGCAGTGACATAAGGGTGTGCACGCCGGTATCGATCTCGGGGTGATGCGCCGCCGTTTGCGGGACTCCGAACAAGGCCTCCACTTCGGGCAGCAACCTGGCGAGGGCGCCGCATTCGCGCAGCACTTCCACAAATACTTCGGGGTTGGCCTCACCGAGGGCGCGTTCCATTTCCACCCAGACACGCTCCGCCGGCAGGTGCGCCAGCTCGTCCTGGCCGACGATATCCGCCATCAGCTCGAGAGTCTCCGGCGCCACGGTAAATCCCAGGTGCGCGTAGCGGGCGGCAAAGCGGGCGGTGCGCAGCACCCGCAAAGGGTCCTCCACGAAGGCGTCGGACACATGTCGCAGTATTTTCGCCGCCAGGTCGCGCTGGCCGCCGTAGGGATCGATGATTTCGCCGGACTCTGTGCGCGCCATGGCGTTTATCGTGAGGTCGCGGCGCTGCAGGTCCTGTTCCAGTGTGACCGAGGGGTCGCAGTGCACGGCGAAGCCGGTGTAGCCGTGGCCGCGTTTGCGCTCGGTGCGCGCCAAGGCGTATTCCTCTTTGGTTTTCGGGTGCAGGAATACCGGGAAGTCCTTGCCAACCTGCTGGTATCCCAGGTCGAGCATTTCCGCGGGGTTGGCGCCCACGACCACCCAGTCCCGCTCGCTGGTGGGGTAGTTCAGCAGGGCGTCCCGCACGGCGCCACCCACGAGGAAAGCGTCCATCAGCGTACCGCGGGAACGGTGGAGTGTTCGCACTTGCTGCGCTTGCTCTTGCCGTTGCTGCACTGGCAACGAGTCCAGCGCCCGGTTTCCAGCTGGTACAGGGACATTGCACCGCCCCACACACAGCCGGTGTCGAGGCCGATGACGTTGGGGCTGTCGGTCTGCCCCTCTATGGAGGCCCAGTGCCCGAACAGGATTCGGTCCTTCGCGGTTTTGCGTCGAGGGTGGCTGAACCAGGCGGAGACCTCGAGTTTGCCAAGGTCGGGGCTGGGTCCTTTGCTGATCAGGTCGAGTACACCTTTGCTGGTGCAAAAGCGCATGCGGGTGAGGTAATTGGTGATGACCCGCAGCCGGGGCATGCCGGTGAGGTCGTCGGACCAGACCAGCGGCTCGTTGCCGTACATCTGCTTGAGGAATTCGATGCAGTCCGGGCTTTGCAGTACCGCTTCAACTTCTTTCGCGCGGGCCATGGCGTCGGCGACGGACCACTGCGGCGGAATCCCCGCGTGCACCATGGTAAAGCCGTGCTCGTGGTGGATAAGGGGCCGGTGCAACAGCCAGGTGAGCAGTTTTTCCTTGTCCGGCGCCTTAAGAATTTTTTGCAGGGTATCGGAGCGGTTGGGCGGGCGCACTCCGGCGGCCACCGCCAGCAGGTGCAGGTCATGATTGCCCAGCACGAGCACCAGGTTGTCGCGCATGGCGTGGAGGTAGCGCAGCGTTTTCAGGCAGCGCGGCCCCCGGTTGACGATATCGCCAACGGACCAGAGTATGTCTTTGTCGGGGTTGAACTTCACCTTCTTCAACACGCACTTCAACGCTGACAGGCACCCTTGGATATCGCCGACAACGTAGGTGCTCACGCGGGGACCTAGTGCAGCGCCGACGGCATATGCAGGGAAAACGCGGGGATGGGCACCTGGAACTGGCTTTCACCGGCCGCTGCGCGTTTCCCGTTCTCCTGTCGCACCATGGTGTAGCTGCCTTCCATGCAACCCACCGGGGTGGCGAGCGTGGCGCCGCTGGTGTAGCGAAATGACTGGCCGGGCGCAATCAGGGGTTGCTCTCCGACCACGCCCTCGCCCCTGACTTCCTGGACACCGCTGTCGGCGTCGGTGATGATCCAGTGCCGTGACAACAGTTTGACCGGCACGTCGCTGTCGTTGCTGATGGTAATCGTGTAGGCGAATGCGTACTGTCCGTGATCTGGCCTGGAATGGCCCGGAAGATAGGTTGTTACAACGTGAACGCCTACCGCGCTCTGTCGGGTGTTCTCTTCTTTATCCATGGATAGCAGTCGTTATCTCGATGAATTGGTGGAGTTCCAGCGTTTCTGCCCGGGCCCCGGGGTCTATACCCAGTGCCTCCAGGCGCGGTGTATCTATAAGCCCTTTCAGGTTGTTGCGCAAGGTTTTGCGCCGCTGGCCGAAGGCGGTCCTTACAACCTGCCTGAGCAACTGCGCATCGCAGGCCGGCCAGGGCGATTCCCGCCAGGGAGCCAGCCTGACGATAGCCGACTGCACTTTCGGGCGCGGGTTGAACGCTTCGGGTGGCACCTCGAACAATTTGTCCACCTGGCAGTAGTACTGGGCCATGATGCCCAGCCGCCCCCAGTCCTTGCTGCCCGGTGTGGCCGCCAGCCGTTCCACCACTTCCAGTTGCAGCATGAAATGCATGTCCCGGATGATGGCGGCGTTCTCCAGCAGCCTGAAAATCAGCGGCGTGGAGATGTTATAGGGGAGGTTGCCCACTACCCGCAGCGGCTGCGAGTCTGCCGCCAGTGCGGCGAAATCGAACTTCAGGGCGTCCGCGCTGTGGAGTTTGAAACGCGGGTTGACGCTGTAGGCCGCCAGCAGGCCGGGGATCAGGTCGCGGTCGAGTTCGATGACGTCCAGCTGGCAGGCACTGGCTGACAACTGGCTGGTCAGTGCTCCCTGGCCCGGCCCGATTTCCACCAGGTGATCCCCGGGCTGGGGATTTATCGCCCGCAGGATATTGTCGATGACGCCGTTATCCTCCAGAAAATTCTGGCCGAAGCGTTTACGTGCGCGATGTTGGGGTATGTTCATGACGCTCATTGTACCGCGCCAGCGACCTTTGCATAATGATGCGCCCCCGGACAAATACAGCCATTACCAGCGCCGCGCCCTTTTGATAGAATGCGCCGCAAATTCGCGGACCGCATAACACTTACTGGCCTTCACCTGATGTCCCCACTCCAATACGTTCGCCTGATCGATACCATGGCCCGCATGTCATTGCGGGCCGATGCGTCCAAGGATGTGCTGGGTTACATCTGGTGGGTACTCGAGCCGCTGCTGTTCGTGGCCGTATTCTATGTGGTGTTTGAACTTATCCTGAATTCGGGTCGGGCGGATTACCTGGTCTTCCTCATGTGTGGAAAGCTGGCGTTCATCTGGTTTTCCAAGTCGGTCAACCAGGCGGCCAACAGTATTGTGGCCAACCGGGGCCTGATCGGCAGGGTTAATGTGACCAAGACGCTGTTCCCGCTGTCGGTGGTGCAGGAAGGCCTCTATCGGCAGCTCGCGGTTTTCGCCTTGTTGTTCGCCTTCCTTTATGTGCGGGGATTTCCGCCGGATATGACCTGGGTGTACCTGCTGCCGGTCATTGTCGTCAACTACCTGATGATAGTGGCCTGCGCCCTGATCGGTTCCTGCCTGGTCTGCATGGTGCGGGACTTCACCATGTTCATTTCCCTGGGTATGACTTTCCTGCTGTTCACCTCGGGGGTGTTCTGGGACGTGCGGTCGCTGGGCGACCCTGTCAAGACGGACCTGGTGCTGGCAATCAATCCGCTCGCGTTCATTCTGGACGCCTACCGCCAGGTGTTGATGCACAACACGGCGCCTGACTGGTGGCATCTGTTCTTGCTGGGCTGCGGCTCGGTTGTGCTGGTGCTGATCGTGGCCCGGGTCATGCGCCGCGCCAGCCAGTACCTCGCCCTGCGGGCCCTGTCCTGATGAGCGCGGACAACAGGGAAGTCATGCTGACACTGGACCGGGTCTCACTCAGCTACAAGTCGCGGCGCGGGTCTTTTGACCACGGTTCCCACCACGTGCTCGACGGTGTGTCCCTCAAGGTCTATGAGGGCGAGACCCTCGGTATTATCGGCCGCAACGGGGTGGGCAAATCGACCCTGCTGCGCCTGATCGCGGGCATTTTGTCCCCGACCAGCGGCACCGTGCGCCAGCGCCCCGGCAAGACCGCGTCGCTGCTGACCATCGGCCTGGGCTTTCGCCCCGACCTTTCCGGCCGCGACAACGCGATGCTGGCGTCGATGTTGCAGGGGGCTACCGCGAAACAGGCGCGCGGTTACCTCGAGGAAATCAAGGAATTTTCGGAGCTTGGGGATTCCTTCGAGGAACGGGTGAAAACCTATTCATCCGGTATGCTGGCACGGCTCGGGTTCACTACGGCCCTGAAGACCCATGTCGATATCCTGCTGATCGACGAGGTGTTGAGTGTCGGTGACGCCCAGTTCCGGGAAAAAGCCGAAGCCGCGATGAAAAGCCGGATCAGCGGTGACCAGACGGTGATTTTCGTATCCCATGTGGAAAGCCAGGTGCGCGATATCTGCACCCGCGCGGTGTGTCTCAACCGGGGTGCAATCGTGGCGGAGGGTGAACCCGGCGATGTACTTGGCGCCTACCAGGCACTTCTGAACTAGCCACTGCCATGCGGCCTTGCGCGCTGCGGGGCCGCTGTCAATTCAGGCCGGCCGCTTACCCGGGTAGTTGCCTCTCGCTCATGCTGATCGCGTGGCGCAATGCCTGCTCCAGGCTACCTGCGTCCGCCCTGCCGGTGCCGGCGAGATCCAGCGCCGTGCCGTGATCTACCGAGGTGCGGATAATCGGTAAACCCAGGGTGATATTGATGGCGCTGCCAAAACCGGAGAACTTCAGTACCGGCAGGCCCTGGTCGTGGTACATGGCGAAAACCGCATCGCACTGTTCCAGCACCCGGGGGGTGAAGGCGGTGTCCGCGGGCAGCGGCCCCAACAGTCGCATACCGTCCGCGCGCAGTTCTTCCAGCACCGGAATAATGGTGTCGATTTCCTCCCGTCCCATGTGACCACCTTCCCCCGCATGCGGGTTGAGACCCAGCACCGCCACCCGGGGTTGCGCCAGCCCGAATTTCGCGATCAGGTCGCGCACCAGGATTTGCAGGGTTTCTCTCAGTAACTCGCGGGTAATGGCCCCGGGCACGGACGCCAGCGGCAAGTGCGTCGTGGCCAGCGCCACTCGCAGGTCGGCCGTGGTGAGCATCATCACTACCCGATCGGTGGCGGTGGCCCTCGCCAGGAACTCCGTGTGGCCGGTGAAGGGAATGCCGGCTTCATTGATCACGGATTTCTGTACCGGGGCGGTGACCAGTGCATTGAAAGCGCGCCGCAGGCAACCGTCCACCGCCTGTTGCAGGGTCTCTACCACGTAAGCGGCATTGGCGCGGTCCAGTTGGCCAGCCCGGCAGGCGCTTGCGAGTGCTACCGGCAGTATCTTCAGGGTGCCCGCTCGCTGTGCCTGTGGCGGCGCGGCCAGGTTGAGTGGTTCCAGTGTGATTGGCAGCGCCAGCTGCGCGGCCCGTTCACACAGCAGGTCCGGGTCGGCTATGGCCACCAACTCGGCGGGCCACGGTTGCTGCACCAGGGCCAACAGGATGTCCGGGCCGATTCCCGCCGGTTCCCCGGGGGTAATGGCTATTCTTGGAACCGACATTGCCCCGGTCTACTTGATGTCCACGAAGGCTTCATCGCGAATCTGCTGCAACCAGGCGTCCAGCTCTTCCTGGTATTTGCGGGTGTGCAGGTATTCCGCGGCCTTGTTGCGGATAGCCTCGCTGGTCATGTCCTGGTTGCGGCGGCCTTCCACGGTGAGGATGTGCCAGCCGAATGGTGTGCGCAGCGGTTCTGATATCTCCCCGACGGCGGTGGCGTTCATGGCCTGCTCAAACTCGGGCACCATTTGCCCCGGTGTGACCCAACCCAGCTTCCCGCCTTCCTGGGCGGAGCCGATATCCTCGGAGTACTCCTTGGCCAGGTCGCCAAAACTCTCGCCTGCCTCAACCCGTGCCCGCAGGCTCAGGACGCGTTCGCGCGCCTGGTCATCGGTCAGGATCTCCGAGGGTTTCACGAGGATATGGCGCACCTCGGTCTGGGCAACTATCTGTTCGCCACCCCGCAATTCCATGAGGTTTATCAGGTGGTAGCCACTGTCACTCCGAATGGGGTCGGAGGTTGCGCCTGTTGCCAGCGTCGGCGCCACATCGGAGAACAGCGAGGGCAGGTCTTCCGCCTTGCGCCAGCCCAGATCGCCGCCGTTGAAGCGGTACTGGGTACTGGAGCGGATAACTTCTTCGAAGGATTCACCCGCGCGGATGCGCTTGAGCAACTGCTCCACATAAGCCCTGGCCGCAGCGTCATCCTCTGGGCTGGCGTCCGGCGGAATAGGCAGCAGGGCGTGCAGTAAATGGTACTCCGGCTGGGTCAGCTTCCTGCCCTCCGGCGTGGCGAGGAAGTTGTCCACCTCCTTGGGTGTAATCTGGATGCGCTGGTTTACGTTGCCCGCCTGCACCCGCTGGATAATCATCTCCCGCCGCACCTGCTCCCGCATCTGGGGATAGGACTGCCCCCGCTCCTCCAGGGCCGCGATGAACTGCTCCTGGGTCATGCGGTTCTGGGCGGCGATGTTCTGGATGGCGGCGTTGAGCTGGGCATCGGAAATACGCACGCCTACGCGCAGGCCTTTTTGCAGCTGGATATTCTCCAGGATCAGGCGATCGAGGGTCTCGCGGATGATGGTCTCGTCCGGCGGAATCTCGATGCCCCGGCTCTGGAGTGTCTCCTTTATGCCCTCCACCCGCTCGCGCAGTTCGCTGGCCATGATGATGTCCTCGTCGACGATCGCCACAACCTGGTCCACCATTTCGGTCTCGGCCCGCGATGGGGGTGCCGCGATGAGGGTGGCGGCCAATGCGGTCATAAACAGCAGGGCTTTAAGGGTTTGTAAAGGGAGGGCTGGCCGGGAGTTTTCCAGCATCCGGTTAGTATTCACGTTCGCGGTAACCTCTTATCATGTCTTCAAGAATGTTGGTGATACGGCTGCCGAAACCGCCCATACCCTTGAGAACGAATTGCGCCTGGGTCGTGTGTTCCTGCTCCAGGTCGGGATCGCTGTAGTCGGGGAAAAACCCCGTCGTATCGTTGTCGTAATAGCGCAGGTGCAGCAGGCGTATTATCCAGCAACAGTTTTCGTATTCGACACCGACCATCTCTTCGATGGCGTTATTGTCGATAATGCTGTAGTTGATGGCGCCGAACAGGCGCCAGTTGGTGGTCAGGGGTACAAAGGCGGAGGTCGTCACCTGCTTGGTCTCGGCCTGCAGGGCGTAGAACTGCTGGGCCCGATTGTAGGAGTAACCGACATTGAAGATAGTGCCGTTGTCGTCAGTGTAGCCCGCCAGGAAGTTGCCCGTGTCCACGTTGCCGGCGTGGGGGTCATACACCAGGTCGGTGCGCAGTGACAGCCGATCATTGGGCGTGAAACTCAGGTCGCCGGCGATTTCGGAACTCGACTCATCCAGCGTCGGCGCGTTGGGGGCCAGACGAACCTTGCGGTCGCTGAGATAAAAGATCTGGCCCAGGTTGGCGCCCAGCAATTTGTGGCCGGTGGACGTATCGATAAACTGGGTGCTGACACCGGCGGATATGCGGTTGGCGTCATCGATGCGATCGTGCCCTGAAAAGCGGGTTTCCCTGAACAGCTGGTTGTAGGAAAAAGTGAGTTCGGCGCTGTCGAAGTCCGGCTGGTCATCCTGGTTCTCGTAGCTCGAGTAGAGATAGTAAAGGCGCGGCTCCAGGGTTTGCAGCAGGGTTTCGCCGGCGAAGCTGAAGTCGCGATCAAAATACAGGCCGCTGTCCAGGCTGGCCATCTCGGAGCCGGTTGAGGGGCTGTTGTCGGTATAAACTATGGCGTCGCTCAGCTCGTAGTTTAACTGGCGGTACTTTACCGTGGGCTTCAAAAAGCCATAACTCCAGTTCATCGGGAACGCCACGCCGCCCTCCGAGTACAGGCGCTCGCCGGTGACCACGTTTTCATCAGCGCCGAAGTTGGAGTACTGGCTCAGCAGGATGGGTTGCAACTCGAACGGGGTTCCGTCGCCGCGGTTCTGTACGGTCAACTGGGGCAACTTCTTGTAGACATCGTTGATATCGTCGGCCAGCGACTGGTACTGCTCCACGTCCAGGGTCACCATCCAGTCGTCGCCGAGGTAAGCCAGCGAACCCATCTGCAACAGGCTCGTGCGCCGCTGTGCGGTCAGGCTGGAAGTTTCCAGGTCCTTCATGTAGTCGACGTCGCTGGCCTTGCTGTAATCGATTCTCGATTGCCAGCGCTGATCCAGCAGGCCGGCCTGGCGCACGCTGGTGAGCCAGCGGTCATCACTCTGTCCCGGCGGTACCTCGCTTTTGTAGCGATCGTCGCTGTTCATGTAGGTGCCCCCCACGGTCCAGTAGCCCAGGTAGGGGTTCATGTAGCGTGCCTTGAGCTCGTGGTTCAGACCCCGTTCCTGGATGTAACGCGGAGAGTACAGTGCGTCATATTCGGGAGCGAGGTTGAAATATACCGGCACGGTGATATCCAGGCCACCGGTGCTGTCATTGCCGAAGTCCGGCCACAGGAAGCCGGTGCGGCGTCGATCATCCAGCGGAAACTGCAGCCACGGCGTGTAAAAAACAGGTACGCCGCCAATCTCTATCTTGGCGTCGCGAGCCGTACCCAGGCCTTCTTCCAGATCCAGGTCTATCTTTTTGGCCCGGATCAGCCAGTCCTCCTCACCGGGCGGGCAATAGCTGAAACTGCCGTTGTGAACGTGGATCAGTTCGTCGGCATCGCGCTCCAGCAGGTTGGCCGTGCCCTGCAGGTGGTCTGAATGAATGACGAACTTGCTGTCTTGCAGCGTCGCCTCCCCGGTCTCGTACAGGATTTCCGCGCGACTGCCCTGCAGCAGCACATTTGGCTCCCGCACTGTGACGTTGCCGGTCAGTATGACTTCACCCGTGTCCCGGTTGACGCTGGCCTCGTCACCGCTGAAGCGACGGTAGCCCTGGCTCACCTTCACGCCCCCTGAAAAACGCACCATGTCGCCCTGCAGCTCGGTGCTTGCGGCCGAGGCATCGATATCGGCGTCGTCGGGGTCGACACTGAGGTCCTCGTCAGCCAGCGGGTCCACGTAGAGGCCCTGGCACAGCCGGCAATCCAGGGTGCGTTGCTCCAGGGAAAAAGCGCTGATCGGAGCCCAGTCCAGGGGGTACTCCTTGCCCGGGTCCAGGGTGACGGGCCCGGACCTGGTTTCAGGCTCCGGCGCGGCCGGGGCGGTCGCCTCAGGCGAGGGGGTGGCAGCCGTGTGGTCAACAGGCTCGGCTGTGGTCTCGGCAGTGGACGCGGCCGTCGGTGCGTCAGATGGCTCGGGTGCTGCAATGGGTTCCGCTGTCGCGGCGGGTGGCGCAGCGGGCTCAGGTGCCGTACTGGGCTCTTCTGTGGCTGTGGGCGTAGCGACGGGTCCAGGACTCGCTATGGGTTCCGCTTTCGCGGCGGGTGTGGCCATAGGGGCAGGTGCCGGCGCGGCTGCAGGGCTCGATTTGGCTGGGGGGGCTGTGGAACCGCGCTCTCCCGGCCCGCAATCCCAGCCATCGCCGCTTTCATTGGCCGTGCAGACTACATGCTTGGTATTCTTGGCCAACACAGGGAGTGATATTGTGAGACTGATCAGGAGGGCTGCCGCGGGCGCATTAAAAAGCAGCGTGCGGGCGGTTAGTCTGGCAAAGTCAGATATCATTTGTGTTCGAGCATATGCGCAGGTAAACGCGAATTCTAAAGCATCGTCCCGCCCTTGTCCGTCAAATATTAAGCCAGGAGAGTACTGTGACACCCCGTCCCCCCCCGAGTGAGCTGTTGAACTGGGCGCTTTCCGTGCTTGCGCCAGGCGGCGCGGGGTCCAATCCCGCGCTGACGGTGGTGGCTGGGGATGCCAGTAATCGACGTTATTTTCGCGCCGCGATAGCCGATTCCAGTTACATCCTCGTGGATGCACCTCCCGCTACGGAAAAAAACGAGGCGTTTCTGGCTGTGCGCGAACTCCTGGCTGGGGCGGGAGTGACGGTGCCCGCTCTCCGTGGAGCTGACATGGCGCGAGGCTACCTGCTGCTGGGGGACCTCGGGGACCGTCTGTTGCTGCCGGAACTGACCCCTGACTGCGTGGACGGGCGTTATCGCGAGGCCATGGATGTGCTATTGCAGATTGCCGCGATCGATATGCACGGTGTCCCGTTCCCCGCCTATGATGAATCCCTGCTCAGGGAAGAACTGGGCCGCTTTTCCACCTGGTTTGTCGAAGCCCTGCTGGGGTACTCGCCCGCTGCCGGGGAGCAGGCGCTGATAGAAGCCGCCTTCGATGTCCTGGTGAGCAGCGCGCTGGAGCAACCCCGGGTACTCGTGCACCGGGATTTCCACAGCCGCAACCTCATGCCCCAGGACGGTGGCGGCCTGGGTGTCATCGATTTCCAGGACGCGGTGCTGGGGCCGATCACCTACGATCTGGTGTCCCTGCTGCGCGACTGTTATATCCGGTGGCCGACGGCGCAGGTACAGGGCTGGGTCGAGGTTTATCGGCAGAAGTTGCAGACCCGGGGTCACCTGCCCGCGGATGTGGATGCCGCGGGTTTTCTGCGCTGGTTTGACCTGATGGGCCTGCAGCGGCACATCAAGGTTCTCGGCACCTTCGCACGGCTGTATCTGCGCGACGGCAAGCCCGCCTACCTGGACGACCTGCCGCTGGTGATCCGCTACGTCCGGGACATCACCGCCGCTCGCGCACCGGAAAACCCGGCCCTGGCCGAGTTCCAGCGCTGGTTTGACGAGCGCCTGTCGCCGCTTATCGCGAACCAGCACTGGGGGGTCGCGGCATGAAAGCCATGATTCTCGCGGCGGGAGTGGGCGAGCGCATGCGTCCCCTGACCGACCACACGCCCAAACCGCTGCTGGCTGTGGGCGGTAGAGCGCTCATCGCCCATCACCTGGACCGGCTTGCGCAGGCGGGATTTTCCGAAGTGGTGATCAATGTGTCCCACCTCGCTGAACAGATAGTCGACTACTGCGGCGACGGCCGCCGCTGGGGGGTCTCCATACTCTACTCCCATGAATCCCAGCCGCTGGAAACCGCAGGCGGCATTTTCAATGCCCTGCCCCTGCTGGGTGACGAGCCCTTCCTGGTGGTCAATGGCGATGTCTGGATAGACTATCCCTTCGCCCGGCTGCTCGGATATCGCCCCGCGAGCCCGGAATGCGCCCACCTGGTGATGGTGGGCAATCCCGCCCAGCACCCGCGCGGCGATTTTCAGCTCGATGACCAGGGCTGGGTGCGCGAACTGGCACCCGGCGCCAGCGGTTATACCTACGCGGGCGTCGGCGTATACAGCCCCAGCTTTTTCGCCGCCATGGATCCCGGCAAAATGCCCCTGCGGCCGCTGCTCGACGCGGCGATAAGGCGCGGTTGCCTCAGCGGTGAATACTACCCGGGACACTGGGAGGATGTGGGTACCCCGGAACGCCTGCGCAGCCTGGACGAGGCGCTGCTGGGGGTGGCGCATCGCGCACCCGGCTGAGTGGATTCCGGAAGTCGGCGCGCCAACGGTGTACCGCGGCTGAATAGCCGTTAGAATAGCGCCCTGAAAATTTCCTGGAGCCTGTGATGCCGGACTACCTGATTGCCCCTTCCATTCTCTCTGCTGATTTCGCCCGCCTCGGTGAAGAGGTCGACACGGTGCTTGCTGCTGGGGCTGATATCGTCCACTTTGACGTGATGGACAATCACTATGTGCCCAATCTGACGATAGGGCCGATGGTGTGCACGGCGCTGCGCAAGCACGGTGTTACGGCCCCGATTGATGTGCACCTGATGGTCAGTCCTGTAGACCAGCTTATCGGTGATTTCGCGGACGCCGGGGCCACCTACATTACGTTCCACCCGGATGCATCCACTCATGTCGACCGCTCTTTGCAGATGATTCGCGCCGCGGGTTGTAAGTCCGGCCTGGTTTTCAATCCTCACCTGGGCCTGGATGCGCTCAGGTATGTGCTCGACAAGGTGGATATGGTGCTGCTGATGTCGGTCAACCCGGGCTTTGGCGGCCAGTCGTTTATTCCCGCCACGCTGGACAAGTTGCGCGAGGCCCGCGCCCTGATCGACGCTTCCGGCATGGATATTCGCCTGGAGATCGATGGCGGTGTGACGCCGGCAAATATTGCGCAAATCGCTGCGGCGGGGGCGGATACTTTTGTCGCGGGCTCGGCGATTTTCAACCAGCCGGATTATGCGGCGGTGATCTCTGAGATGAGGGCGCAGTTGGCTTCCGTTTGAGCCTGATTGTTGTTTTTTCCGTGTGATTTTGGCGTTTGGGGGCCGCGCTCCCGGAGGCTGACTGCCCCCTTCGGTTGATACCCCACGCCCTCAGGAGCCAGCCACCCTCCGGGATCGCTTGTACTGTCATTGGCATTCGGTTTGTGGGGCTTTCTTGCCGTGTGATTTGGGCGCTTGGGGGCCGCCACCTCCCGGGAACGCTCGTACTGTGCCCGGGATATGGCTTGCTTGTCTCTTAAGCGGGTGTTTTTTGTCTCCAGCGCCAGAGATCTCATTCCATGCCCGGTGGTAGCTGTCCGCAGTGGGAGGTCCGCCTGAGGGCGTGGGGTATCAACCGAAGGTGGACCTCCCACTGCGGGCAGCGGTTCCCAAAGAACACAGCCGTTGAAGAACCAATACCCATATCATTGCCAACCAGAAACCTATCTGTACAATAGGCACTCCCCGATTCCTGGAGAATGCTGTGCCAACAGCAATGCGTTGCAGCATCGAGCAAATATCGATGCGAGAGGTCACTCGCTGGCGATGGTAGCCAGGGCTTTGCCACGACCCGAATACGCATATTCACACTCCGAGGAATCCGCATGAATCCGCAGGATTTTGCCGCACTGGCGGCACAAGACTACAACCGTATACCTGTCAGCACAGAAGTGCTGGCCGACCTTGAAACCCCGGTCAGCACCTACCGCAAACTCGCTGAAGGTCCCTATTCCTATTTCTTTGAATCCGTCCAGGGCGGTGAAAAATGGGGTCGCTATTCCATCATAGGGCTGCCCTGCCGCACCGTGCTGAAAGTATTTGGCAAGCGGGCGGAGGTGTGGGTCGATGGCAGCCTGAGCGAGAGCCCGGAGGTGGACGATCCGCTGGCTTTCGCCGAGGCGTTCCAGCAACGCTATCGCACGGCGCCATGTGAAGGCCTGCCGGTGTTTCACGGCGGCCTGGTAGGGTACTTTGCTTACGATACCGTGCGCTTCGTGGAGCCGCGGCTGGCTGCGAGCGTGCCGCCCGACCACCTTGGTACCCCCGACATCCTGCTGATGGTGTCTGACGAGGTGCTGGTGTTCGACAACCTTGCCGGCACTATCCGGCTTATCGTCAATGTGGATCCTTCCCGTGAAGATGCGCTGGCGATGGCCCGGCAGCGACTGCGGGAACTGGTGGAACGGCTGCCGCTACCCATGTCGCCGCTGCCCGAAGTCTCGCTGGACGGGGCGGACAGCAGTGAACTGGAGCAAAGGGCGGAATCCGATTTCACGCAACAGCAGTACGAGGATGCGGTGGAGCGGGTCAAGGAGTACGTGCTGGCGGGTGACGTGATGCAGGTGGTTCCGTCCCGCCGCATGAGCGTTCCGTTCGAGGCGCCCCCGCTCAATCTGTATCGTGCCCTGCGCAATCTCAACCCTTCCCCCTATATGTATTTTCTGGATCTGGATGATTTTCACATTGTCGGCTCGTCCCCAGAGATTCTGGCGCGGCTGGAACAGGGTGTGGTGACGGTGCGCCCGATAGCGGGTACCCGGCGGCGGGGCCGTTCGGATGCGGAGGACGCCGCGCTGGAGGCGGAATTGCTCGCGGATCCGAAGGAGATCGCCGAACACCTGATGTTGATAGACCTTGGGCGCAACGATGTCGGCCGCATTGCGGAGACGGGCAGTGTGGAGTTGTCGGACAAAATGGTGGTGGAGCGTTATTCGCATGTCATGCACATCGTGTCCAACGTGACAGGCCGCCTGAAAGCGGGCAAGAGCGCCATTGACGTGCTGCGTGCCACCCTGCCGGCGGGCACCCTGAGCGGTGCGCCGAAGATTCGGGCGATGGAAATCATCGATGAACTGGAACCGGTCAAGCGCGGCGTCTACGGCGGTGCGGTCGGTTATATTTCCTGGGCCGGGGATATGGATACCGCGATTGCGATTCGCACGGCGGTGATCAAGGACGGCCGGCTTTATGTGCAGGCCGGTGGCGGTGTTGTGGCTGATTCCGTTCCCCGGCTGGAGTGGAAGGAAACGCAGAATAAAGCGCGGGCGGTGTTCCGGGCGGCGTCCATGGTGCTGGGAAAGGAGGGCTGAGTATGTTGCTGATGATTGATAACTACGACTCCTTTACCTATAACGTGGTGCAGTACCTCGGCGAGTTGGGCGTGGAAGTGCACGTGGTGCGCAACGATGAGATAGCGGTCGGGGACATAAAGGCCCTGGCGCCGGAGCAGATAGTGATTTCCCCCGGCCCCTGCACGCCTAACGAGGCCGGCATCTCGATGGCGGTTATCGAGGCCTACGCCGGGGTGGTGCCTATTCTCGGGATTTGCCTGGGGCACCAGAGTATCGGGCAGGTATTCGGCGGCAAGGTGGTGCGGGCGCGCAAGGTTATGCACGGGAAGACCTCACCTATACATCACCGGGGCGAAGGTGTTTTCCGAGGTTTGAGCGAACCCTTTGAGGCTACCCGTTACCATTCGCTGGTGGTCGAGAGGGAAAGCCTGCCGGACTGCCTGGAGGTCACAGCGTGGACCTGCACCGAGGCGGGTGAGGTCGATGAGATCATGGGCTTGCGTCACCGCGAACTGGCAATCGAAGGTGTCCAGTTTCATCCCGAATCAATCCTGACTGCGCACGGACATGACCTGCTGCGCAATTTTCTCGAACAATAGGAAACCATTGCGATGAAACTGCAGGCAGCCCTGGCAAGAGTAGTGGCCGGCGAGAATCTCAGCCGGGAAGAAATGGCTGCGGTAATGCGGCAGGTGATGTCGGGGGAGGCCACCGATGCCCAGATCGGCGGCTTGCTGGTGGCGCTGCGCATGAAGGGCGAGACTATTTCGGAAATTGCCGGCGCCGCCCAGGTGATGCGCGAGCTGGCCACCGCGGTAGTTGTGGATGACGAGAACCTGGTTGACCTGGTGGGTACGGGCGGTGATGGCGCCAATCTGTTCAACGTCTCCACGGCCGCCAGTTTTGTAGTCGCGGCGGCAGGCGCCAGGGTGGCCAAGCACGGCAATCGCTCGGTCTCCAGCACCAGCGGCAGTTCCGATGTGCTGGAGCATTTTGGAGTGCCGATGAACCTCAGCCCGGTGCAGGTGGCGCGGGCGATCAATGAAGTGGGTGTCGGCTTCATGTTTGCCCCGGCCCACCACAGCGCCATGCGCTACGCCGTCGGCCCGCGCCGCGACCTGGGCATGCGCACGCTGTTCAATATCCTGGGTCCGCTGACGAACCCGGCGCGGGTCAGGCGCCAGGTGATTGGTGTGTTCTCCGCCGATCTCTGCCTGCCCCTCGCCGAAGTACTACAGGCGCTGGGTTCCGTGCACGCCCTGGTGGTGCACTCGGATGACGGGCTCGACGAAATATCCATCGCCGCCGGCACGCTGGTTGCGGAACTTCGCGACGGTAGCATCAGCAGTTATCACATCACGCCCGAGGAGTTCCATATACAGCGCCAGAACCTGGACGGCCTTGTAGTAAACAGTGCCGCGGGCTCCGCCGGGTTGATTCGCCGGGCCATGGACGGTGCGGACGATGAAGCGGCGTGCAAGGCCAGGGATATGCTCGCACTCAATGGCGGCGCTACCATTTATGTGAGTGGTGTTGCGGCTACCCTGGCCGACGGTATCGCCATGGCCGAAGACGTATTGGCCAGCGGCCAGGCCGCCGAAAAACTACGCCAGTTTATCGACTTTACCCGTCTTATGGGCGGGCCAGCGGATTAAGCCAATGCCGGACAACGCCCCGACAATTCTACGTAAAATCCTCGCGCGCAAGCGCGAGGAAGTTCTTTCGCGCCGCAAGCGGGATTCCATCGGTAGTCTCGAGCAGCGCATCCTCGAGCAGTCACCCGTGCGCGGTTTCGCGCGTGCCCTGCAGGCGCGTATCGCGGCAACCGAGCCGGCGGTGATTGCCGAAATAAAAAAGGCGTCCCCCAGCAAGGGCCTGATCCGCGCCGATTTTCAGCCGGCGCAGGTCGCCGCCAGTTACGAGGCCGGCGGCGCCTGTTGTCTTTCGGTGCTCACCGACATCGATTTTTTCCAGGGCGCCGATGCCTACCTGCAGCAGGCGCGGGCGGCCTGTGAACTGCCCGTGTTGCGCAAGGATTTCACGGTTGATCCCTACCAGGTTGTCGAGGCCCGCGCGATCGGCGCCGATGCGGTTCTGCTTATCGTGGCGGCCCTGGACGACGACCAGTTGCGGGAGCTTGCGCTCACCGCCGGGGAGGTGGGAGTGGATGTGCTGGTGGAGGTCCATGACCGGGCGGAGCTTGAGCGCGCCCTGGAGTTGGGCACACCGCTGATCGGAATCAACAACCGTGACCTGCATACCTTTGAGACGCGGCTTGAGACCACCCTGGAGTTGTTGCCGTACATGCCCGCTGATCGCCTGGTGGTAACCGAGAGCGGTATTCACACGGCGGAGGACGTGGCGCTGATGCGCAACCACCAGGTGTACGGCTTCCTGGTGGGCGAAGCATTTATGCGTGCGCCCGAACCCGGGGAGAAGCTGCGCGAGATGTTTTTCTAGCGGGTACCGTAAACCACCATGGTTTTGCCGCTCACGGACACCAGTCCGTTTTCCTCCAGCGCCTTGAGCACGCGGCCGGCCATTTCCCGCGAACAACCCACGATTTTTCCCAGCTCCTGGCGGGTAATCTTGATCTGCATGCCGTCGGGGTGTGTCATGGCGTCGGGTTCCTTGCACAGGTCGAGCAAGGTGTGGGCGATACGGCCGGATACGTCCACGAAAGCCAGGTCCGTCAGCTTGCGGGTAGTCTGGCGCAGGCGGGTGCTGATCTGGCGCGAAATTGCGTAGAGAATATCGGGGAACTGGTTACGTATCTGGTGGAAGCGCTCGTAGGAAATTTCCGCGACCTCGCACTGGGTCTTGGCCACGACCATGGCGCTGCGCACCTGCACCTCGTCTTCGAACAATCCCATCTCTCCGACAAAGTCGCCGGGATTGAGGTAGGCCACCACCATCATGTGGCCGGGCTCTGACGCGTCTTCCACCATGACCGAGACTGAGCCTTCCAGAATAAGATATAGAGAGTCCCCTGACTCCCCCTGTTTCAACACGCTGCTTTTCGCCTTGTAATCCTTGCGCTGGCAGTGTCGCAGGAAGCTCTCAACGTTCGGCAGAGCCTTGATTATCTGTGGTTTTACCACCCCTGTACTCCTTTTTCGGCTGGATGTATCAGGCGGAGTGTAGCCCACTCGCGCCCCAAGTAAAACTCGTGGGCCTGTGTTAAGCTGCGCGGCGAATTTTCAGGGGAGTCTGGGCGCAATGAAAGCGACAGTAAAGTGGGCGGACGGCGCCATGTTTGTAGGCGAATCCGGCAGCGGGCACAGCGTGGTAATGGACGGTCCGGCCGATCTCGGTGGCCGCAATATGGGACCCCGTCCAATGGAAATGCTCCTGCTGGGAACCGGTGGTTGTGCCAGTTACGATGTGCTGAGCATGCTGAAAAAATCCCGCCAGCAGGTGGTGGATTGCCGGGTGGAACTGGAGGCGGAGCGGGCCGATGCGGTGCCGGCGGTCTTCACCAGGATCGGCATGCATTTCGTGGTGACGGGGGTGGGGCTCAAGGAGTCCCAGGTTAAGCGCGCGGTGGAACTGTCAGCGGAAAAGTACTGCTCGGCATCGATCATGCTGGGCGCTGCCGGTGTGACTGTCAGTCACAGCTATGAGGTTGTGGAGTTCGACCCGGCGGCGGGCTGAAAACCGCCAACGCCGTTCAGATTCGGTAACTGCTGCCGGTCATGACCTTCGACACCACGGTCATGGCATCCTTCACCGGGGGCGGAAAATCAGTGCCCCCTGCCTGCAGCGCCTTGTCGCCGTGGCGCTGCTCGTCTTCCAGCATTTTCTGCAGTATCAGCCTGGATTTCCGGTCGTCCTCGGGCAGTGATTTCAGGTGGTCCCGCAGGTGATTGCAGACTCGCTCCTCGGTGGCCGCGACGAAGCCCAGGCTTACCTTATCGCCGATTGCGCCGGCGACTGCCCCCAGGGCGAAGGACAGGCCGTACCAGGCGGGGTTGAGCACGCTGGGCTTGCTGTCCAGTTCCCGCAGTCGCTCCTCACACCATACAAGGTGGTCTATCTCCTCGGCGGCCGCCTGCTGCATCTCCTCGCGCACCGTCGGCAGCTTCGCGGTGAGCGCCTGGCCCTGGTATAGCGCCTGCGCGCAGACTTCCCCGGTGTGGTTGACGCGCATCAGGCCGGCCACGTGGCGGCGTTCCTCGTCTGATAACTCTGAATCGGAATGGCCGGTCGAGGGCGAGGGCCTGGCGGCGCTGTGGCCGCGACTGGTAACAGTGCGCAGCACGGAGTCGGCTTCCGTGATCAGGCGATCGAGCAGGGACAGGCGGCGCTGGCGCATACGAAATATCCGGGTACTGTCAGTCGGCCTGACTATAGCGCGCAACGGCACGCCAGCCAATGTCCCGGCGCAGGGTCACGCCCTCCCAGCTGATCTTGTCAGCCGCCTGGTAACAGTCCTTCTGCGCCGCGGCGATGGTGTCCCCGAGGGCAGTAACGCACAGAACCCGCCCGCCACTGGTGACCACCTCTCCGTCTTTGCTGGTGGTGCCGGCGTGGAACACCTTGATGTTGTCGGCTTGTTCGGCATCCAGTCCGTGTATGGGGGTGCCCTTTTGGTAAGCGCCCGGATAGCCGCCGGCGGCCAGCACCACGCCGATGGCGCAGCGCGTGTCCCAGTCGGCGTCGACGGTATCCAGCCTGCGGTTCAGGGCGGCCTCGCACAGGTCCACGAGGTCGGAGCGCAGGCGCACCATGATGGGCTGGGTCTCGGGGTCGCCGAAGCGGCAGTTGTACTCGATGACCCTCGGGTCCCCGGCGGGGGAAATCATCAGTCCGGCGTATAGAAACCCGGTGTAATCATTGCCCTCGGCCGCCATGCCGCGCACCGTGGGCAGGATGACCTCGGCCATAATTCGCTTGAAGACCTCCGGCGTAACAACCGGTGCGGGAGAGTAAGCCCCCATGCCACCGGTGTTGGGGCCGGTGTCGCCCTCGCCGATACGCTTGTGGTCCTGGCTGGTGGCCATGGGCAGTACATTAGTGCCGTCCACCATCACGATAAAGCTGGCTTCCTCGCCCTCCAGGAACTCCTCGATTACCACCCGGCAGCCGGCCTCGCCAAAGGCGTTGCCGGACAACATATCGGTTACCGCCGCCTCTGCCTCTGCCAGGGTCTGGGCCACGATCACACCCTTGCCTGCCGCCAAACCGTCGGCCTTGACCACGATGGGCGCGCCCTGTTCGCGCAGGTAAGCCAGTGCGGGTTCCAGTTCGGTGAAGTTGCCGTAGGCGCCGGTGGGGATATCGTGCCGGGCCAGGAAGTCCTTGGTAAATGCCTTTGAGCCCTCGAGCTGCGCCGCGCCGCGCCGGGGGCCGAAGCAGCGCAGGCCGCGCTCTTCAAAGTAGTCCACCACGCCGTCGACCAGGGGCGCTTCGGGACCGACAATCGTGAGCTGTACGCCGTTGTTCGCGGCGAAATCGGCAAGCGCGGCGAAATCCATTACATCGATGGCGACGTTTTTTACCCCCGCCTCGATGGCAGTGCCGGCGTTGCCGGGCGCGACAAAAACGGTTTCTACCCGCGGCGAGAGGGCTACTTTCCAGGCCAGCGCGTGCTCGCGGCCGCCGCTGCCGATAATCAATACATTCATTTCAAAATTCCATTACCAGCGAGTTTCCAGTGCAGGGTCGAACTGTTTGCGCACCGCCACCTGACTCAGTGGCGGAAGTGGCGCATTCCCGTGAATACCATGGCCATACCGTGTTCGTCCGCGGCGGCTATCACCTCGTCATCCCGAATCGAGCCGCCCGGCTGGATAACGGCGGCGATACCGGCTGCACCGGCGTTGTCGATGCCGTCCCGGAAAGGGAAGAACGCGTCTGAGGCCATCACCGAACCCTTCACGATCAGGCCCGCATGCTCCGCCTTGATGGCCGCGATCCTGGCGGAGTTGATCCGGCTCATCTGGCCTGCGCCCACGCCCACTGTCTGGCCGTTGGCGGCGTAGACAATGGCATTGGACTTCACATACTTCGCTACCTTCCAGGCGAACAGCAGGTCTTTGAGCTGCTGTTCGCTGGGCTGGACCTTGCTGACGACCTTGAGATCGGCGGCGCTGACCATGCCCAGGTCGCGATCCTGCACCAGCAGGCCGCCGTTGACTCGCTTGTAGTCGAAAGCGGGGCCCTGCGCCGACCAGGCGCCGCACACCAGCAGGCGCACGTTTTTCTTGTCCGCAACCGCGGCGGCCGCTTCCGCGCTGACCGCAGGCGCGATGATGACTTCGACAAACTGGCTGTCGACGATAGCCTTCGCGGTAGCGGCATCCAGTTCCCGGTTAAAAGCGATGATACCGCCGAAGGCGGATTCCGGGTCGGTAGCGAACGCCAGTTGGTAAGCCTTGCCGATGTCGGCCGCTACCGCCACGCCGCAGGGGTTGGCGTGTTTCACGATGACGCAGGCCGGCTCGGAGAAGCCCTTGACGCACTCCAGGGCGGCATCGGTATCGGCGACATTGTTATAGGACAGTTCCTTGCCCTGTATCTGCCTGGCGGTGGCGATTCCCGCCTCTGCCGGGTGCGCTTCCACGTAGAAAGCCGCCTGCTGGTGCGGGTTTTCGCCGTAGCGCATTTCCTGCACCTTGTGGAACTGGGTATTGAAGGTGCGGGGGAAAATGGCGGAACCGCCGGGTACCAGGCTGCCAAAATGATTGGCGATGGCGCCGTCGTAGGCGGCGGTGTGCTCGTAGGCCTTGATCGCCAGGTCGAAACGGGTCGCCATGCTGGTCGCGCCGTTGTTGGCTTTAAGCTCTGCCAGAATCGCCTCGTAGTCCGCCGCGTTCACCACGATATTGACGAAGCGGTGATTTTTGGCCGCAGCCCGCACCATGGTGGGCCCGCCGATGTCGATATTCTCAATGGCGTCCTCGAGGGTGCAGCCGGGTTTCGCCACGGTGGCCTCGAAGGGGTAGAGGTTGACCACGACCATGTCGATGGCTTTTATACCGTGGTCGGCCATGACCGCATCGTCCTGGCCCCGGCGCGCGAGAATGCCGCCGTGCACTTTCGGGTGCAGGGTTTTTACCCGCCCGTCCATCATTTCCGGGAAGCCAGTGTAATCGGCGACCTCCGTTACCGGCAGGCCGTTATCCCGCAGCAGTTTCCAGGTGCCGCCCGTGGATAGCAGTTCGATACCCATGTCATGCAGGGCGCGGGCAAATTCGATGATGCCGGCTTTGTCCGAAACGCTGATCAGTGCGCGGTTGACTTTGACGTAATTGGTGTCGCTCATGGCTGGGCTAGTCCTTGGAAGATATCAGGTTGTACTGCTTCAGTTTTTTGCGCAGGGTGCCGCGGTTGAGGCCCAGCATGATCGAGGCTTTGGTCTGGTTGTTGCGGGTGTAGGCCATGATTTCCTTGAGCAGGGGCGCTTCGATTTCAGCCAGTACCATCTGGTAGACGTCGGTCGAGATCTGGCCGTCGAGGTCCTTCAGGTAGTGGCGCACGGCCAGGGTGACGGCCTCCCGCAGATTGTTTCCCGGGGCGAGATTGCTCTCGTCGTTGGCGGCGCTCTCCGCGCCTATGGGGGGATGAAGGGATTCAGCCCTGGTCATGCTGCAATATCCTTATGCGTGTATTCGGTGTGGGTGAGGTTGTCGGAGTGGGATTCGGTCAGTTGTTGCAGGTAGTGTAATTGCTCGTCGGCCTGCTCCAGTGCGTTGAAGGCCCGGCGCTGGTGCAGGTAGTCCGGTTGCTCCTGCAGATACCAGGCCACATGTTTGCGGGCGATGCGCAGGCCCATGAACTCGCCGTAGAATTCGTGCAGGGATTCCACGTGGCTGTACATGATATTCAACTGTTCGGCTGCGGTCGGCGCGACCGGCGTGAGCCCGGGGTCGAGGTGGGCCGCGATCTGGCCGCACAGCCAGGGCCGGCCCTGGGCGGCGCGGCCGATCATCACGCCCGCCGCTCCCGTGTGCGCAATGACCGCCGCGGCCTTGGCGGGGGAGTCGATATCGCCATTGGCGAACACCGGCAGCCGGGTGGCGGCGACAATGGCGGCGATGGTGTCGTATTCCGCCTCTCCGCGAAAAGCGCAGGCCCTGCTGCGGCCGTGTACCGCCAGGGCCGCGATGCCGGCATCCTCGGCGATGCGGGCGATGCGGACACCGTTGCGGGCGTCGGGAGAGGGACCGGTGCGGATTTTGAGGGTAACGGGTACATCAACCGCATTTACCACCGCGGTCAGTATCTCCCGGACCAGCGGCTCATCGGCCAGCAGGGCGGAACCCGCGGCCCGGCGGCATACTTTTTTCGCGGGGCAGCCCATATTGATGTCGATAATCTGGGCGCCGGCGTCGACGTTGAACGCGGCGGCCGCCGCCATGGCAGCGGGGTCGCTGCCGGCGATCTGAACCGAGCGCGGCTGAATTTCGTCGTCGTGGCGACTGCGCAATGTGGTCTTGCGGGAGTCACGCAGCAGCGGATTGCTGCTGATCATTTCCGCTACAACCAGGCCCGCGCCCATCCGTGCGCAGAGGCGCCGGAACGGGAGGTCGGTGACTCCGGCCATAGGGGCCAGTGCCACGCGATTGGGCAGCTTGTACGGTCCGATCTGCAGCATGTGGGAGAGTTTGAAGCCAGGGTGCCAAAAAGAGGCGGTATGATACTCGGATGGGCCGGTACGGGGAAGAATCTCTGCACAAAAAACCACCAGCGCTTGCGCTGGATCACGTTGCCGCGCCTACCCGGGCAGGGTTCCGCGCAAACAGACCCAGCCCTCTTTCTCGCCCGCGACACGCAGTTCGAGGCGGTCCGCGTAGCGCCTGCAGAGGTCTGGCGCCTGGGTGTCCAGCAGGCCGGAGAGCAGCAGGGTGCCGCCCGGTTTGAGAAACCCCAGCAGGGTATCGGCCAGTTCCACCAGCGGGCCCGCCAGTATATTGGCTATGACCACGTCCGCCCGCCCCGCCCAGGCGGCGCGGTCATAGGCGCCGGGCAGTGCCAGCGCCAGGGCTGTGCCGTCGATCCCGTTGCGGGCCGAGTTGTCGCGGCTGGCGGCCAGCGCCTGGGGGTCGTTGTCCACGCCCAGTGCACGGCTGGCGCCAAGCAGCAGGGCGGCCACCGCCAGGATGCCGGACCCGCAGCCGTAATCGATCACACAGCGGCCGTCCAGCGCCATGCCATCCAGCTCAGCCAGGCACAGCGCGGTGGTGGGGTGGGTGCCGGTACCGAAGGCGAGGCCGGGGTCCAGTAACAGGTTGACGGCGGTCGGCTCCGGCGGCTGCAGCCAGCTGGGGCAAACCCACAGGCGTTTGCCGAAGGGCATGGGCTGGTAGTGTTGCATCCACTCCCGCTCCCAGTCCTTGTCCTCGAGAATCTCCACGCGCTGGTTGGCCTGTTGCAATAACTCCCCGGGGAAGGCGGCCAGAACCGCCTTCATGTCGGTATCCGCCGTGTACAGGCCGGTCAGGCGGGTCTGGCCCCACAGGGGCGTTTCCCCCACGCCGGGTTCAAGCACCGGCTGGTCCGCGTTGTCTTCCATGGTGACGGCTACCGCCCCGGTGGAGAGCATCAGGTCCTCCAGGGTTCCGACCTGGGCGGGCTGGGTATCCAGGCGCAGTTGCAGCCAGCTCACAGGCGGGTTTCGCGGGCCGGCGCGACGCGGGCGGAGGATGAATTCGGAAGCATCGTGGCGCCGGGAAAGGTCAGTCTTCCAGCTTGCTTTCGAGGTAGTGAATGCTTACACCGCCAGCCCGGAAGGCGCTGTCGCGCACGAGGTCGCGGTGCAGGGCGCTATTGGTGCGAATACCTTCCACCACCAGCTCGTCCAGGGCCTGCCGCATGCGGGCCAGGGCCACCTGCCGGTTCTCGCCAAAGCTGATGATCTTGCCGATCAGCGAATCGTAGAAGGGGGGTACGGTATAGCCGTCGTAGAGATGGGAATCCACCCGGATACCCGGTCCCCCGGGAGGATGGAAGGTGGTTACCTTGCCGGGTGAGGGCAGGAAGGTCTTGGGGTCTTCGGCGTTAATCCTGCATTCGAAGGAGTGGCCGAAGAACCTGACATCGCTCTGCTTGAGGGAGAGTGGCATGCCGGCGGCGATGCGCAGCTGCTCTTTGACGATGTCGACGCCGGTGATCTGCTCGGTCACCGGGTGTTCGACCTGTACCCTTGTGTTCATTTCGATAAAGTAGAAACCGCCGTCCTCGTACAGGAACTCGAAGGTCCCGGCGCCGCGGTAGCCGATCTCGATACAGGCATTGACGCAGGATTCAGCCACGGCGGAGCGCACATCGTCCGGGATGCCCGGCGCAGGCGCCTCTTCCAGCACTTTCTGGTGGCGCCGTTGCAAGGAGCAGTCGCGGTCGCCCAGGTGAATGGCGTTGCCCTGGCCGTCGGCCAGTACCTGTATCTCCACGTGCCGTGGCTTGAGAAGGAATTTTTCCAGGTACACGATATCCGATCCGAAGGCCGCCGCGGCCTCGGACTGGGTCACCTGTATGGAATTGAGCAGAGCGGCCTCGTTATGCACCACCCGCATGCCGCGTCCACCGCCACCGGCGGCGGCTTTGACGATGACCGGATAGCCGATATTGCGGGCGATCTCGAGTGTGCGATCGGTGTCGTCAGTAAGCGGACCATCGGAGCCGGGCACTGTAGGCACGCCGGCCGCTTTCATCGCCTGGATGGCGGAGACCTTGTCGCCCATCAGGCGGATGGTGTCGGCCCTGGGGCCAATGAACACGAAACCGCTCTTTTCCACCTGGTCCGCGAAGTCGGCATTCTCCGCCAGGAAGCCGTAGCCCGGGTGGATCGCGGAGGCATTCGTCACCTCCGCGGCGCTGATGATGGCCGGTACGTTCAGGTAGCTGTCCTTGGAGGGCGCAGGACCGATACAGACTGATTCATCGGCGAGGCGGACGTGCATCAGTTCACTGTCGGCCTTGGAGTGGACCGCAATGGTCCGGATGTCCAGTTCCTTGCAGGCGCGAAGAATTCGCAGTGCGATTTCGCCTCGATTGGCAATGAGCACCTTTTCCAGGATGGGCATGTTGTTATCCTCTGGTGAACGCTGGGCGGGTTGCCGGCTAGACGATTGAAAACAGTGGCTGGTCGAATTCGACCGGCTCGCCGTTCTCTACCAGGATGGCCTCGATGGTCCCGGCCTTGTCCGCCTCGATCTGGTTCATCATTTTCATGGCTTCGACAATACAGATGACGTCGCCCACCTTGACCGTTTGCCCGATTTCAACAAAGGAGGGTGAACTCGGGGACGGCGAGCGGTAAAACGTGCCCACCATCGGGGAGCACACGACATGCCCTGTCGTGGTCGCGGCGGCCGGGGGCGCTTCCGCGGCGGGGGCGGCCGCTACGGGTGCCTGCGGCGCAGGTGGCGCTGGCGGCGGCGCGTACTGGGGCGAGTACTGAGGGGCGGCGTACTGGGCCGCCGCGGCTGCCGCCTGGGCGCCGTTACGGCTGATGCGCACCGACTCCTCGCCCTCCTTGATCTCGATCTCGTCAATATTGGACTCTTCGAGCAACTCGATCAGTTTTTTTACCTTGCGAATGTCCATAGCTAAGTCTCTCGATGGTGTGTTTATGATTGTTGTTCCAACTGCCTGAGGGCTGCCAGCAGCCCGAGTTCGTAACCCTGGGCCCCGAGGCCACAGATGACGCCCCTGGCCAGGTCGGAGAAATAGGAGAACCGGCGAAACTCTTCTCGGGCGTGGACGTTGGACAGGTGGATTTCGATAAAAGGGATGTCGACGGCGCTCAGGGCGTCCCGCAGGGCCACGCTGGTGTGGGTAAACGCCGCGGGATTGATCAGGATAAAGTTGACGCCTTCGGGGCGAGCATCCTGAACACGCTCCACCAGTTCGTACTCGGCATTGCTTTGCATATGCAGCAGGTGGTGGCCCCTGTCCCGCGCCAACCGTTCCAGGCCGAGGTTGATGTCCGCCAGGGTGGTGCTGCCATAGATGTCTGGCTCGCGTTTACCGAGCAGGTTCAGGTTGGGGCCGTGTAATACCAGGATAGTCGCCATGGCGCGCTCAGCTCCACGTGGGATGCGAATTTGGGCAAGTGTGGATCAATTTCCGGGTACTGTCCATGAAAATTGCCGATTTGTTAAACTTTGGCGGCATTTAGCCGCCGTATTGAAGAAGTTAGGTGTTTTTGTGTGTATCCGGGTACTCGTGGCCCGGATGGCGCCGCAGGTGGCGGCCGCGTGCTGGAACATACCTGATCGGCGGCTCAGTTGGCTGCAATTGCCGGATCTTTTGGCGAAACCGTCCTCAGGGCCTGCAACACTGTCTCCTGGGTCAATAATTGCGGCAGCATGAGCGGTTCCAGGGCCTCGTCGGCGGGGTACATCAGGTAGAGGGGGATGCCGTTGCGCCTGTGCTCGCGCAAAAAGGCCGCGATATCGGCATCGTAATTGGTCCAGTCGGCCACCATGTAGACCACGCCGTGGTCGGCGAAGGCCGCGGTCATCTCATCGGTGAACAGCACGGCGGACTCGTTGGCCTTGCAGGTGATGCACCAGTCCGCGGTCACATCCACGAACACCGGATTGCCGGCGGCTCGCAACTCCGCCAGGGCCTGTTCGGACCAGGCGACGTGGCCGGCATTGAGACCGCTGCCCGGGGCGCCGGTTTCATCCAGCGCGCGCCATGAGCCCAGGCTCAGCGCGGCCAGCACACAGGCGATGGTCACCAGTTTGGCCCATTTGCCATAGCGCCATAACCACAGGCCGAGCGCCAGCAGCAGGGCGCCCACCAGTGCCGCGGCCATGGTGTTGACGCCGGTTTGCCTGCCGGCCACCCAGAATAACCAGATTGCGGTGGCGTACAGCGGAAATGCCAGCAGCTGCTTGAGGGTGTCCATCCAGGCACCGGGTTTCGGCATCAGTTTGCGTGCCAGGCCGCTGTAGCCCAGCAGGACCAGTGGCGCCGCCATGCCGGCGCCCAGCGCGGCGAATACCAGCAGGGCGACGTAAGGTGGCTGGCTGATAGCGAAACCCAGCGCGGTACCCATGAAGGGCGCGGTACAGGGACTGGCCACCACCACGGCGAGTACGCCAGTGAAGAAGCTGCCGGTAAGCCCGCCCCTGTTTGCCAGGCCGCTGCCGGTATTCATCAGGCCGCCGCCAAATTCCACCAGGCCGGACAGGGACAGCCCCATGGCGACGAACAGGTAGGCCAGCGCAATTACAAAGCCCGGTGACTGCAACTGAAAGCCCCAGCCGATGGCCTCTCCGGCCTGTTGCAGTGCGATGAGCAGGGCTGCCACCAGCACAAAACTGGCTATCACTCCGGCGGCGTAGACCCAGCTGTGCAGGTGCCGGTCGTGTTCGGAACTGCGGGCGAAACTCAACACCTTCAGTGACAGGATGGGGAAAACACAGGGCATGAGGTTGAGGATGGCACCGCCGGCGAATGCCAGCAGCAACATGTAAAGCAGTGTTCCGGGTCCTGTATCCCCGGTGTTTGCGGTTGCGTTTACCTCCCCGGAAGCCGGGCGGCCAGGTGCGGAAGTCTCCGCCACCGCACCGCTTGCAAAGTCCACGGTGAAGTATTGCGTGCGGGGCGGGTAGCACAGGCCGGCGTCGGCACAGCCCTGCGAGCCCAGTGCCAGGTTGGCCACTGTGGGCAGCCGCTCTGGTACAGCGGCTATGTCGACATAGTTGTAGTAGACCTCCACCTCTCCGAAGAACTCATCTTCGCGCGACAGGCCGGACGGCAATTCAATGGCCAGCGGGATCTCACCCTCGGCGTCGCTCAGTTTGAAGTTGAAGCGGTGTTGGTAGAGGTAGTAGGTGTCGGCGATCTGCCAGTAGATGCGCAGGCTCTTGTCCTCGCGAACCTCCACGGCCACCTGGTATGCTTCCTCAACCGGCAGGAATTGGGGCTTGCCCGACGCCGCGCCGAACGGGTCGAGTCCGGTCCCCTCGCTTATCTGTGCATGAGCCAGACCGGAGAGTAATAGCAATATGCCTGCAAGCAACGCCCGCATGGATTTTCCTCGTTGAGCCCTGAATGGCGCAGAATTGTACCAGTCTACCCGCCCCGCCCCAATCTGGCGTCACGATATTGCTGGAGGGTGGTATAGTTATGGGACGCCGGGATCAGGCGTGAGGTTCCCCTTTGGAGTAACGAATTGAAGAAAATACTGAGAATTGCACTTTTATTTTGCCTCGCCCCGCTGGCGGTTGCCGCGGCCGGGTCGCCGGCACTGTTGATCACCGACGCATGGATAAGGGCGCTGCCGCCGGGTCAACCCAATACCGCGGCCTATATGACATTGACCAATTCCGGTACCGCTGCCGTGGTCGTAATCGGCGCCAGCACGGAGATCGCCCGGAAGGCAGAGATTCACACGACCGTGGAGGTCGACGGACTGCAGCGAATGGAACAACTGGCGCAACTGTCCATCGCGCCGGGAGAGAGTGTGGCGCTTGCTCCCGGGGGCACTCACCTCATGCTGCTGGGCCTGGCGCGAATGCCGGCGCCTGGCGATGAGATCGGGCTGTGCCTGCAATTGGAAGCGGCTGAGCAAGTATGCACCACGGCGGATGTGCGCATGAGCGCCGGCGCCGGACAATCACATGATCATCACCACTGACAGGGAACTACCATGAGTGATATGAACACAGCACAAGGTGGCGGCTGGCGCGGAATGCTGGGCGAGTTTTTGCCGGGCGGTCGCATGAGTGGCGTTGCGGTCACGGTCCTCGGCCTCTACCTGTTCATCTGCCTGCTGCTGGGCATGTACTGGAGTATTGCCCCGGAGCCGTTCGACGTGCGGGCACGGGCGGCTGAATACGCGGCGGCGGACAACCGCCAGGTGGTCACCGGGTCGGTGACGACGGCCGCATTGATGGGTGTGATGGATACCCTGCTTACCAAGCCTGGTGGCTATACCCACAATGACATTTTCCCGCCGGGAGTCTGGCTGGACAATATGCCCAACTGGGAATACGGCGTGCTGATCCAGTCGCGCGACCTGGTACGGGCGCTGCGGGAGGTACTCAGCCGCTCACAGTCGCAGTCAACCGAGGACGTTGACCTGGTGATGGCGGAGCCGCGTTTCAATTTCAACTCTGACAGCTGGGCGCTGCCCGCCTCGGAGTCTGAGTACCGGGATGGCCTGAAGTATGTGCGAAGGTATTTTGACCGCCTGTCCGAGGTGGACTCTCCCGACGCCCAGTTCTATGCGCGTGCCGATAACCTGCGCTACTGGCTGGCCACCGTGAATACCCGCCTGGGCAGTCTGTCGCAGCGACTCAGTGCCAGCGTGGGCAAACGGCGCATCAACACTGACCTGGCGGGCGATGGGTCGGCTACCCAATCCACCACTACCTCCGCCGAACTGGATGTGACCACGCCCTGGATGAAAATCGACGACGTATTCTACGAGGCGCGCGGCACCGCCTGGGCGCTGATCCAGTTCCTGCGGGCGGCGGAGGTGGATTTTGCCGAAGTGCTCGCCAAGAAGAATGCCCAGGTCAGCCTGCAGCAGATCATCCGCGAGCTGGAAGGCACCCAGGAGGCGGTGTGGAGCCCGATGATACTCAACGGTAGCGGTTTCGGCCTGCTGGCCAACCACTCGCTGGTGATGGCCTCTTATATAAGCAGGGCCAACGCGGCCATTATCGACCTGCGGGACTTGCTGTCACAGGGATAGCGGACATTCCGGGGCGCTCAGCCCTTGTTGTTGTAGCGCAGGCGGGTGCCGGTATCCAGCGACAGGCGGATTTCCGCTGCGCTGAGCGCTTCCGGGAAGTAGGTGCCTGACAGCTTGGCGTCCAGCAGGCTGGCGCCTTCCAGGTTGGTGTCGCGGAAGTCGATGCCGCTCAGGTCGCAGTTGCGAAAGTAGGAGTTGCTGAAGTCCAGGCCCCTGGCGTTCATGTTGCGCAGGTCGCGGCCCCGGTAATCGCCACTCTTCAGCTCGCTGCTGTCGAGTTGGTCGCGCTGTTCGTTGAAGCCCTTGATGTCCTCGTTGCGAAGGAGTTGGTATAAGGGATCTTGCTTGATAACGGGCTTGTCCATTCGCTTACCTTTTCAAAGTCTTTAATATCGGCGGGCAATCGCGGTACGCCGGCGCGGCGGGCTGGTAGCTAGCTTAAGCCACAGTGAGGTTCAAGCCTAGTCTAAAGCACCGTTGTCATGACTGACGACCGCCGAGGCGGCGCCGCAAGCGGAACGCCGTGCTCGCACTGCCGCACCATACAGGTCGCGGCACTCATTCAGCCAGGGAATCCGGTTTGACTGTACAAACCCTCGAAGGTTTTCTCCTCACCCGCAACTGGCGCGATACGCCGGGCGGAGTAGAGCTGGAGTACTGGTTCGCCACGGACAGCGGCCCCCTGTGCGCCCTTGTGCGCGGCGAGCATAGCGTATTTTTTCTCGAGCGGGCGCAACTGGAGCCGGCGCGTGCGCTGCTGGAGGCCGAGCCGGGGGTGGAGGTGCGTCCGGTGGAACTGCGCAGTTTCCGCTCGCAGGCGGTTGCCGGTATCTATTGCCGCGGATACCGGCAGGCCCGGCGCCTGGCGGATGCCTTGCGCGGCCTTGGCCTGGAGCCGCTGGAAGCGGATATCAACCCCGCGGACCGTTTTCTGATGGAGCGCTTTGTCACCGGCTCCGCGATTCTGCAGGGTGAAACCCGTCGCCTCAAACGGCACCTGGTGATGGACAATCCCGCCCTGAAGGCGGCCGGGTACCGGCCCGCGCTCAAGGTCGTGTCCTTTGATATAGAGACCGCCATGGAGGCTGTGCAACTGTATTCTATCGGCGTGCACGGCGTCGCCGCCGGGCAGCATAGCCGCCGGGTGTTCATGGTGGGTGCGGGCGCGGAGCAGGATTTTGTGCAGGCCTGCCCGGACCAGGAAACAGCGTTGCAGGCGTTTCTCGACTGGCTGCAGGATTATGACCCCGATGTGCTGATTGGCTGGAACGTGGTGAACTTCGATACCTGGTACCTGCAGCGCGTCGCCGACAAACTGGGCCGCCGCCTGGTGCTGGGCCGGGACCGCCGCACGGTGCACTGGCGCGAACTGGACGACGACGGTGAGCGCCGCACCGCCCAGTGTCCGGGCCGGGTGATCCTGGACGGAATCGAGCTGCTGCGCTCCGCCTTCTACCGCTTCGAGAGTTTTGCCCTGGACAACGTCGCGCGGGAACTGCTGGGGGAGGGCAAGTTACTGCACGGTGCCAGCCGGGGCGATGAAATCACCCGTTTGTTCCAGCAGGACAAGACCCGGCTGGCGGAATACAACCTGAAAGACTGTGAACTGGTGTCGGAGATATTCGAGCACACCGCCATGCTGGACTTCGCTGTCGCCCGCACCGTGATGACCGGCCTCAACATCGACCGCATGGGCGGTTCGGTGGCCTCCTTTGACAATCTTTACCTGCCCAGGTTGCACCGGAGGGGCTTCGTCGCGCCCAACGCCAGCAGCGATCACAGCGGCAGCCCCGGCGGCTTCGTACTGGATTCCACCCCGGGGCTCTACGATCATGTGCTGGTGCTGGATTTCAAGAGTCTGTACCCCAGTATTATCCGCACCTTTTTTATCGACCCGCTGGGGCTCGCCCTGGGGGTGAGTGATGGCTTGGGTGATGGCCTGGGTGGCGGCTTGGTTGAGCAGCTGGCCGAACACGATACCGTCCCCGGCTTCCTGCAGGCACGCTTCGCCCGGCGAGGCCATATCCTGCCGGAGCTGATCCAGCAGCTCTGGCGGCAGCGGGACGAGGCCAAGCGCGTGGGGGACGCCCCGCTGTCACAGGCCATCAAGATCATTATGAACAGTTTTTACGGCGTTCTAGGCACACCGGGCTGCCGCTTTTTCGATGCGCGCCTGGCCAGCTCGATCACTCTGCGGGGCCACGAGATTCTGACCCGGACCAGGGACTACATTGAGCAGGCTGGGCACAGGGTGATCTACGGCGACACCGACTCGGTGTTTGTGTGGATACGCGAGGCGCTGGATGACGCCCAGGCGGTCGCCGCAGGCAGGCAGTTGGAGAGCGATCTCAATCACTGGTGGCGCGATACCTTGCGGCGGGAGTTCGATCTTGAGAGCGTACTGGAGGTGGAGTTTGAGACCCATTACAAACGCTTTCTCATGCCTACAATTCGCGGCTCCTCCGACCGCGGCAGCAAGAAGCGCTATGCCGGAGTCGTCGCCGGCCCGAAGGGCGACCGGCTGGTGTTCAAGGGCCTGGAAAACGTGCGTACTGACTGGACCCGCGTGGCCCGGGAGTTCCAGGAGGAGCTGTATCGCCGTATTTTTATGCAGGAACCCTTTGAGGATTATGTCCGCGAGGTGACTGCGCAGGTGCGGGCGGGCCAGCGCGATGGGCAACTGATATACCGCAAGCGCCTGCGGCGCCGACTGGACGATTACGAGCGCAATGTGCCGCCCCATGTGCAGGCGGCGCGGCTTTACCAGCAGCGGGGTTTGCCGGTTCCGGGCAGAGGCCGCTCTGTAGAGTACGTGATCACCACGGCGGGCGCGGAGCCAGCCGAGAAGCCACTGGCGCCCCTTGACTACGAGCATTATGTCGAGCGGCAACTGCAGCCGGTTGCCGACGGCATCCTGGGCTTTGTGGGATCCTCGTACAGGGGGCTGGTGGATAAACAGATCGATTTGTTCTGATCTCGCGGAATATGCGTTCCGGCTCGGCCGGGCCCGGCTGCGCCCAGCCGAACAATCTGTCAGCGGTGGGGTCGGGCGCTCCAGTGGCCGCGTTTTCCTTGTAACCGATGCGCCTGCACTTGATAATCCCGTGCAACCAAGAGGAAGCCTCCCATGTCATCGTCTGTAAAGAGCACAACCGCACTCCTGTTCGCGTGTATCTGCGCGTTCGCCCTGCCGGCCTGCAATATCAATTCCCAGGTCACCAACAGCTACGTCGTTCCCGAATTCAAGGCGCTGGATCTGCACGGCGTACTGGTGGTGGCGGTCACCCGGGAACCGAAGTCGCGGGTTGAGTTTGAAGATACGTTTACCGATGCGCTGAAGAGTCGAGGGGTGGATGCGGTTGCCAGCCATACCCTGGTTCCGAATCAGAAAGCAACCGCCGAGGAGATCATTGCCGCCGCCGACAAAGCCGAGCTGGATACCATCCTCGTCACTCGCTACGTCGGGGAGAAGGCCGACCAGGTCTATCATCCCGGTACGGTTTACTATGCGGTCACACCGGCCTACGACCCCGGCTACTACGGTAACTTCGGCGGCTACTACGGGCGCGCCACCGAGGTGGCCTACCAGCAACCGGTATGGACCGAAAACGTCAGCCACGCCATGATCTCAGACCTTTATGCTGCAAAGACGCAGGACCGCCTGTGGCAGGCGGTGTCGGAAACCATAGAGTCCAGTGGGAGCAAGCAGGTGATGAAAGATGCGGTTGATGCGTTGATCGGCAACCTGAAGGAAAAGGGACTGCTGAACTGACCCCGGCGCCGGATTATTCCCCGAAGAATTCCGCGCGCAGCGCGCGGTAGTCGGCTGCCGGCAGGCGCGGTCCATAATTGGCGACAATCCTGCCGGCGGCAAGACTGGCAAAACGGCCCGCTGTGGCGAAATCCTCGCCCCGGCTGATCGCGTACAGAAAGGCGCCGGCGAACATGTCACCGGCGCCATTGGTGTCCACGGCCTGCACCCGGTGAGGCGGGATGTCGACCTGCTCCTTGCCATCAAAGGTGATTGCGCCCTGCGCGCCCCGGGTGATCACAAACCTGCTGGCTACCCGCTTCAATCTTTCGATGGCGACTTCCAGGTTGTCGGTGTCACTCCATTGCAGGGCTTCTGCCTCGTTGCAAAAAACCAGGTCCAGTCCATTGCCGACAATGCTGGCCATTCCCTCCCTGAAAAATTCCACCATGCCCGGGTCCGAAAAACTCAGGGCGGTTTTAACCCCCGCCTCTTCAGCGATCTCCCGCGCCCGCACCGCGGCGGCGAGCCCGCTGGGTGAGGTTACCTGGTAGCCCTCGATGTACAGGTACTCAGAGGCGGCAATGGCATCGGCATCGAGTTCCGCGATGGACAGGGACTCGCTGATCCCCAGGTAGGTATTCATGCTGCGTTCGGCATCGGGGGTGATCAGCACCAGGCACTTGCCGGTGGTGCCCACGGCGCGCTCGCCGTTATGGCAGTGATCCACCCCGGCGGCCTCCAGGTCCGCCAGGTAAATATCACCGTCTTCATCGGCGGCGACCTTGCAGGACATGAAAGTGGGTCCGCCGAAGAGGGCGGTGGCGATCATGGAGTTGCCGGCGCTGCCGCCGCTGGCATGGCTGGCCTTGACCAGGTGGCCGCGCAGGTGAGCAAGCAACTCGGCTTGTCTGGCCTGATCCACCAGGGTCATCATGCCCTTGTCGACATTCATCTGCGCCAGGTCGGCGTCCTGAACCTTGATTTCGGTGTCCACCAGCGCGGCGCCGATACCGTATGCCACATATTTTTTCATGGAAACAACTGCCTCTTGATATCAGCGGGCTATTATCCCGATCTGCCGGCCGATTTAAACAGCTGAGTATCGATACTGCAGCTAATGGCCGCAGAAAGACGATCTTCCTTTCGAATGAGGCGAGGCTGACGAAGCGCTTCAGAGAGTGTCGGGCGCGTGACTGGTGTCCTTCCGCTGCCGTGACGCCTGATTTCCGGTCAGATTGTGATCGCCAATTGCTCGAATATCTGGGGAGCGGCGGCCGAGTTCAGCAAGCTGCCGGTATCCCAGGTAGCCCATTCCGCAATCACTTTTCCACTGCTGTCGTGGTGGGTAATGGTGGTCCCTTCGATACTGAGCTGCTCGCCCGTTTTCGCGTCCTTGACCACGGCACCCGCCGCATCGGTCACCTGCGTCGTCCAGCGCGTGGCGACCTTGTCGCCCGAGCCGAACTGGTCCTCGATATTGAATGTCATATCGTGGAAGGCGCCCTTGTAGATTGCGATAAAATGCTTGTACTCCTCGGGGCCGTGGAGAGCGCCGAAATTCGGCATCGGATGTGATACCGCGTTTTCTGCAATGAGTTCCGGTAGCAGGGACAGGTTGCCCCGTGTCCAGACCTCCTCCAGCAGGCGACGAACAACTTCCAGATTTCTTTCTGACATGACTGCGATTTCCTCTTCGTCATGTGACCTCACCCGGGAGGCAGCGTCACAATCCAGACATTCTCGTGGTGGCTATCCATTGTCGTTATCGTAGATGAGGCCAGGGCATAAGGCCAGCGGTCGGGTGAAATCACGCGGCAGTTTGGCCCGGAGCATGGCAAGTTCGGCATCGGGATGCTATACATGAATCGCGATAAAGCGACCGCTAACCAGCCAGGACCCCGGCTTCGGGGAAAGACCCCGCCAGGAATGGGAGACAGATAACTGTGACTAGCACAACACCCGAGTACTTTACGGATCTGGAGCACTGTGTCGACGCGCTGCTGCGTAAAGTAGGCAAAAAAGTGGTCATTGCCGGGGGGTTCGGCCGCCCCGTCCACATCTTCAACGAGTTATTCAGGCGCGCCCTGGCAGACCAGGAAATACACCTGACGATCATAACCGGGGCGTCTTTCTGCCGCCCCAGGGGCAGTAGCGACCTGGAAAAGCGTTTTCTGGATCCTTTCGTGTCACGGGTTTTTGGCAACCTGCCCGAGCTGGATTACGTGTTTCCCTACATCAAGGGGCAGTTGCCGGAGAATATCGAGATTGTCGAAGTTTTTCTTCAGGCGGGCGCTTACCTGGGCAATGCCCACGCCCAGCAAAACTATGTCTACAGTAACTTCACCCACTGGCTGAGGGATATGATCGAGCAGGGCTGTAATGTGTTCAGCCAGATGATTGCGAAGCGGGAGATAAATGGTGAGCCAGCTTACAGTATGAGTGGCGATGCCTATGCGCTGGATATCCTACCGCGACTGCAGGAGTTGCGGGAGCAGGGCAGGCAGGTCGCGATAATCGGCCAGGTCAATGAAGAACTGCCATTCATGTACAACGATGCGATAGTGCCTGCGGATACCTACGACTTCATCCTGGATGAACCCAAATTCAACCATACCCTGCTGGGGCCGCCATCACCCCCCGTCGATACCATGGATTACATGATCGGCCTCAACGCCAGCAGCCTGCTGCCCGACGGTGGCACCTTGCAGATTGGTATCGGGGCATTGGGCGATGCCATTACCTATGGAAGCATCCTGCGCCAGGAGCGCAACCAGCAGTACAAGGATGTACTGGCCGAATTGGGCATCCTGGAGAAATTTGGCGACATCATCGAGGAAGTGGGGGGTACCGGGGTTTTCGAAACCGGCCTGTACGGCTCCACCGAAATGTTCGCAGACGGCTTTCGCCATCTCTACAACCACGGAATACTCAAGCGCGCCGTCTATGGTGACGCCGGTCTGCAGCGGCTGGTGAACGCGGGCCTCGTTGGCCCCGAGATTAAGCCGCAGACCCTGGCGGCGGTGTTGGAAGCGGGTCTTGTGTCCTCCCGCCTCACTGACCGGGACCTGGATTTTCTGCAGAAGTTCGGGATATTCAGGGACAGCGTGGTTCTGGAGGACGGTGTGTTGCGTTGTGCCGACGGCACCGGGATTGTCGCCGACCTGGAAAATCCAGAGTCTCTGGAGCAGATTGCCCGACATTGCCTGGGAGATTCGCTGAAGGGTGGCATCGTACTGCATGCCGGCTTTTTCCTCGGTCCCCAGGCCATGTACCAGCAGCTCAGGGAAATGCCCGAGGCGGAAGCAAAAAAGATCTGCATGACGGACATAGCCTATGTGAACCAGCTCTACGGCTGTGAGGAAATTGCGCGACTGCAGCGGCAGAAGGCGCGCTTTATCAACACGACAATCATGGTATCCCTGCTGGGAGCGGCCTGCTCGGATGGCCTGGAGGATGGCCGGAAGATCAGCGGCGTCGGTGGGCAGTACAACTTTGTGGCGATGGCGCACGCGCTAGAAGGCGCGCGCTCGATACTCATGTGTCGCAGTACGCGCACCAAGGGTGACAATGTGTCATCCAATATCGTCTGGAACTACGGTCACACTTCCATCCCCGCGCATCTTCGCGACATCGTGATCACCGAATACGGTATTGCCATGCTGCGTGGACAGCGGGAAAAGGACGTCATCGCCAGGTTGCTCAATATCGCCGACTCGCGTTTTCAGGAGTCCTTGCTGCAGCAGGCCAAGGCCGCGGGCAAGATTGCAGCAGACTACGAGATACCTGAGCAGTACAGGAACAATACGCCGGAGCGTCTGGAGCGCATCGCTGCCCGATTGCGGCCGGAAGGCCTGTTTCCCAAATTCCCGTTTGGCTCGGATTTTACGCCCGAGGAGGCGGTGCTTGCCGACGTGCTGCAGTCTCTCAAAGTCAAAATGGGTTCCAGGCGCACCCTGTTCAAGACCCTGGCCGGAGCGGTCGGGGCCGCCGGCTCCCCGCCTGCGGCTGCCATGCCCTACCTGGAGCGTATGGGTCTCGACCAGCCCGCCGACATCAAGGAGACCGCTATCCAGAAACTGATCGTGGCGGAACTCAGGGAGTGCGGGCACGTTTGACCTGTCGCGATGTGGGGTTCGCGCGCTGGCGCTGCGTGTGGGGCGGAATCCGCGAAGCGCACTGTGGTGGATGTCGTTTCCCGGTCGATGACGCCGGCACCCGGCGCTTTACCTGGGCTGTCCGGGGGGTAGTTGATAGGGCGCCAGGAACGGGCGTGTCAGGGGACTGACAGGATTCAGTTCTTGCCTTGGCAACTTGAGCGGTTCGATTATCTGCGGGCGGGTCTGCTGGACGGGCACCGGTTGCGACCAGGTGATGGGTTTGCCGGAGGTCAGTTGTACCGTCGATTTGCCCGTCGGATCACTGTCGAACTGCAACTGATTGCCCCTGTCGTCGCGATAGATACTGGAGCCGACGCTGTTGGTATTGCCCTGAACGACGGTGTCGGGAGTGCTGCATATGGTCTTGCCATATGGATCAGTGAAACAGCTGGTTTGAGCCAGGCCCGGTAGCGCCAGCAGCGCGGCGAACAGGGCGGACAAAATTCTCATGCTCACGGCTCCCTGGCACCCGGGACGGGTGCCTCAACCGCTATGAATATTACTCCATAAACCGCTTCCAGTCTGTTTGGGGCTGCGCTGGCCGGCACCCGAACCGCTCGAGCGAGAGGCGCGCTTTTAAGGTAAAAAGGGCCGCCTTTTTCGCAAGTGCTGGTGTAAACTCGCACCCCATGATTCGCACCCGGCATTTCTTCCTCAAACTGTTTTTGGCCCTACTGGTAGCCGGTGGGCTGCTGCTGATCTATCTGGACGCAAAAATCACCTCCACATTCGTTGACAAGATGTGGGAGCTCCCCGCCAAGGTATACGCCCGGCCCCTGGAACTCTTTGTGGGCGCCCGGCTGGGCGCGGATGAGCTGGCCTACGAACTGGAGGTGTTGGGCTATCGCAAGGTCGCGAACACAACTGGCCCCGGCCAGGTGGCGCGCAACCGCGATCGCTTCGAGATATTTACCCGCGGCTTTGTGTTCCCGGGGGAGAAAGAACCCCCCAGGCGACTGCTGGTGGAACTGGGCGGTCAGCGGGTCCAGGGTCTGTCCGGGGGCGGCAAGGATATCGACCTGATGCGCCTGGACCCCTTGCAGATCGGCGGGATTTACCCGCTCCACGGCGAGGACCGGGTGCTGGTCAGGCTGGATGATGTCCCGCCAACCCTGCGCGACGGCCTGCTGGCAGTGGAGGATCACCGGTTTTATGAACACTGGGGGATTTCCCTGGTCGGCATCGCCCGGGCCGCCTGGAGCAATGCGCGTTCCGGCCAGGTGGTGGCCGGCGGCAGTACCATCACCCAGCAGTTGGTGAAGAACTATTACCTCACGCCTGAACGCACTATCGTGCGCAAGGTGACGGAAGTGTTGATGGCAATATTGCTGGACCTTCACTACGAGAAGGACCAGATTCTCGAGAGCTATATCAACGAGATTTACCTTGGGCAGGAGGGCCGCCGCTCGATCCACGGTTTCGCGCTGGCGTCGCGCCACTATTTTGATGCGCCCCTGAACCAGATTGGGCTGCACCAACAAGCCCTGTTGATAGGGATGATAAAGGGTCCCTCGCTGTACAACCCCGCGCGCAATCCCAAGCGAGCGCTGGAGCGGCGCAACGTGGTGCTGGCGGAGATGCTCCAGCAGGGCGTCATTTCCGCCGAGCAGGCAAAGGCGGCCCAGGCCCGACCGCTCGATCTTAACAGCGGGGCCCGTATCCGCAATTCTTTCCCCGCGTACCTGGATCTGGTGAGGCGGCAGCTGAGGCTGGAATACCGGGAGGAGGATCTCACCACCCTGGGCCTGAGTATTTTCACGCCTTTTGACCCTTTGTTGCAGCGCCAGATCGAGCGCAGCACCACCACCGTCCTCGATCAGCTGAACAAGGGTGGAGAGTTGGAGAGCGCCTCGGTGGTAACCCGTTTTGATTCCGGTGAGGTGGCCGCGCTGGTGGGTGGTCGCGATGTTCGTTACGCCGGATTCAACCGGGCGCTGGATGCGCGCAGGCCCGCTGGCTCGCTCCTGAAACCCGCTGTTTACCTGGCCGCGCTGGAACAGCCGCGGCGCTATTCGCTGGCGTCCGTTGTGTCGGATACCACCGTAAAAGTAAAAGGGTCGGGCGGGCAGGTATGGGAGCCGCGCAATTTCGATCGCAAGCAGCACGGCGACGTGCTGTTATACCAGGCACTTGCCAACTCCTATAATCTGGCCACCGCCCGCCTGGGGATGAGCCTGGGCCTGGGTGACGTGGTCGGCATGCTGCAACGGCTGGGCATCGAGGGAGAGATTCCCAGGGTGCCCGCACTGACCCTGGGCGCTGGTGCATATTCGCCGATGGACATGACGGCCATGTACCAGACGATTGCCGCCGGTGGTTTCCGCATACCACTGCGCAGTATCCGTGAGGTGGTCGATGCCCACGGCAGCCCACTGAAACGCTACCCGCTGGAATACGATCGCACGGTGAGCCTGCAGGCCACGAATCTGCTGACCTACGCGCTGCGGTCGGTGATGCGTGAGGGCACCGGTCGCGGCGCATACAATTATCTGCCGGCCAACTTTGATGTCGCCGGCAAGACCGGCACAACCAACAATGGCCGGGATTCCTGGTTTGCCGGATTTTCCGGGGACCTGCTGGCGGTGACCTGGATAGGCCGGGACGATAACGGCAGCACCGGGCTTACCGGCGGTAGCGGCGCGCTCAAGGTCTGGGCGCACTTTATGGCGGCGGCCAGTGAGCGGCCGCTGGGTTACCGCATGCCGGACGGTATGCAGACTTTCTGGATAGATGATCGCAACGGCTACCTGACTGGCAAGGGTTGCGAGCGTGCCCGGCTGGTGCCGTTCATAGACGGCTCTGAGCCGCGTCAGAGCACCAACTGCGCCCCCCGCGAGGGCGGTGTGACCGACTGGTTCCAGTCGCTTTTTGGGGGTTGATAAAAGATGACGAAGCGACGCGTGAGCGCCAGGGTGGCGACAGTGGTGATGGTCCTGGCCATGGCTGGCTGTTCGAGTATGGAGACCCGCGATGATGATGCTGCGGCGCCAGTGGTGAAAGCGCCACCGCCCGCATCCACGCCTGCGCCGGCCAAACCGCCACAGCCGCCAGCGCGTCCTCCCCAGCCGTCGGTATCCAGTGCGTGGCTGCCACTTGTCAGGAAGGCCGAACAGGCGACCGCGCGCGGCGATTACGAGCAGGCACTCGCGCTGCTGGAGCGCGCCCAGCGAATAGACCCCGAGAGCGGCGAAATCTATCTGCAGTTGGCAAGGACGCACCAGGCCCGGGGTGACGCGGCCCAGGCCAGGGCGACAGCGGAGCGCGGCATGCTCTACTGCGGGAGCAGCGCCCAGTGCGCCGCGCTGCGAACATTTACGCAGTAAGCCCCCCGTCAAAATGGTAGTATTTGCGCGATTCAAAGTTTGAGGAGACGGGCATATGGCGGGGATGTTGGCGAGACTGATTATCGGGGGCTTCGCGCTCGCGGGACTTGTCGCTTGTGGTGGCGACGAGCAGGCGGCAACCGGACCGGTGAGTCGCCCTGTCAAGGTGTTCGTGGTCGAGGGTGGGGAAGTGGATGCGATTCGCAGCTTTCCCGGCAAGGTCGATGCATCGCAGCGGGCGGAACTGGCTTTTCGGGTCTCCGGCAAATTGCAGGAAATGCTGGTCAAGGAAGGAGACCTGGTTGAGAAAGGCCAGGTGCTGGCCCGACTGGACCCCACCGACTATGAACTGGTGCAGGAGGACCGTCAGGCCAGATTCGACAATTCCGAGCGCAATTTCAAGCGGGCACAGGACCTGGTGAAGGACGGCAATATTTCGCGTCTCGATTTCGACCGCATGGAGGCCGAGTACCGCAGTGCCGCCGCCGCGCTCTCCCAGGCTAAAAAGGATACGGAGTATACGGTGATGGTCGCCCCCTTTGCCGGCCGCATCGCCCAACGCGACGTCGAAAACTTCGAAGAGGTTCTGGCCAAACAGACAGTCATGTGGCTGCAGAATATCGACAAGCTGGACATCGTCATCAACCTGCCCGAATCCGTTGTGCGCAGCGTTCGCGGTGGCGTAAGCAGGGATGGCGTGGGCGGCCCGGGGCATACCAACCCGGCAGTGCGCGCCACCGCACAGTTCGAAGGTCGCGGTGACCAGACCTTTGCGCTTTTACCCAAGGAGATCGCCACCAAGGCGGATCCGCAGACCCAGACTTTCAGGGCCACCTTTACCATGGCCGCGCCAACCAGTTTCACTGTATTGCCCGGTATGACGGCGACGGTATTGCTCGATCTGTCCGAGCTGGTCATCCTGGATAGCGTGAAGTGGGTGCCGGCCCGGGCGGTGCAGGCGGACAGCGGGCTGAATCCCCGCGTATGGTTGCTGGACCCCGACACCATGACCGTGTCGTCGCGGGAGGTGTCCATTGGCCGTATGTCCGGGAGTATGATCGAGATCACGGAAGGACTTGCAGGCGGCGAGGAAATAGTCGCTGTGGGTGCGCCCTATCTTGCCGAGGGCATGCGGGTTACACGCATGGCCGACACTGAGCAGGCCGTGCCCCGTGCGACCGATTCGATCTGAGCCAGACAAATAATACCGGGGTGCAGTTGTGGGTATGAATATTGGTGAGTATTCCGTCAAGAACCGGGTTATTTCCTGGCTGTTGGTGGTAATCATGATCGGGGGCGGCGTGGCTGCCTTTGAACGGATGGGCAAGCTGGAAGACCCGGCATTCACCATCAAGTCGGCCAAGATCCTCACCCTCTATCCCGGCGCGACCGCGCGCGAGGTACAGGACGAACTGACGTACCACCTGGAAGACGCTATCCAGAAAATGCCGCAGGTCAAGCGAATCAAAATGTCGGTGTCGCGCCCAGGTCTTTCCGACATCCTTATCGACTTCAAGGATGAGTACAAAGCCGCTGACCTGCCGAACATCTTCGATGAACTGCGGCGCAAGGTCGCAGATGTCAGGCCATCGCTGCCCCCCGGTGCCCAGGCACCCATCGTGCTGGACGATTTTGGTGATGTATACGGTATCTACCTGATGCTGACCGGAGATGGCTATAGCTGGCGCGATCTCTACGATACGGCGGACGCGGTCAAGAAGAAGCTCGTGCTGGTCGACGGTGTGCGCAAGGTGGTGATTGACGGCGAGCAGCGCGAGGTGGTCTACCTGGACATCCCCCGCAGCACGATAGCGGAAATGGGCCTGGATCTCAGCCAGATAGGCACCGTGCTTGGTTCGCAGAACGTGGTTGTGGACGCAGGCAATGTGCAAGTCGGGGACGACTATGTCAGGTTCAGCCCCACCGGTGACTTCCAGTCGGTGCAGGAAATCGGCGATGTATTGATCAGTTCCAGCGATAGGAAACTGATCCGCCTGAAGGACTTCGCCACCATTACCCGGGCCTACGAAGAAGTGCCCAATAAAATGTACTACGTAAATGGCAAGCCCGGCCTGAGTATCGGTATTTCAATGACAGGTGGGCAGAATGTGGTAGAGGTGGGCAGGAACGTCAACGCCATGCTTGATTCGCTGCTGCCGATAATACCCATCGGTATGAAATTGGAAACGGTATACAACCAACCCGCTGAGGTAGAGAAATCTGTAGGCGGGTTTATCGTCAGCGTCGGCCAGGCCGTGGCCATCGTACTGGTGGTGCTGCTGGCGTTTATGGGCGCGCGCACGGGTATCGTGATTGGTGCGGTACTGCTGATCACCGTGGCTGGCACCCTGTTCTTCATGCACATCTTCGGCATCGAGTTACAGCGCATCTCCCTCGGTGCCCTGGTTATCGCCCTGGGCATGCTGGTGGACAATGCCATCGTCGTGGCGGAGGGTATGCAGGTACGCATGGAGGCCGGAATGAAGGCCGTGCAGGCCGCCTCGGAGGCTGTCGGCAAAACCATCTGGGCGCTGCTGGGGGGTACCGTGATTGGTATCCTCGCCTTTTCGGCTATCGGCCTGTCTCCTGACAACACCGGCGAATTCGCCAGTTCACTGTTTTACGTGATCCTGATCTCACTATCCCTGAGTTGGGTGACGGCCATCAGCACCACGCCCCTGTTGTGCGCACTGCTGTTAAAGCCCGGTAGCGAGGCCAGCGGCCAGGACAGGGATCCTTACGCAGGCAAAATGTTTCAGGCGTACCGCGGGGCCGTGGCGACGGCGATCAACCATCGCTGGATTACCCTGGTCGCGGTGGTGTGTATGTTTGTCATGGCCGCCATCGGATTTGGCTCGATCAAGAGCGGCTTCTTTCCGGATTCCAGTACGCCCATCTTCTTTGTCGATTTGTGGGAGCCGGAGGGTACTGATATCCGCAAGACTCGCGAAGACACGCTGCGGGTCAGTGAGTTTGTCCGCACACAGCCGGGCGTGGTGCAAACCTCATCGGTCATCGGCGGTCCCCACCAGCGGTTCACCCTGGTCTACGATCCCAGGGAGCCAACCCGTGTTTACTCCCAGATTGTTGTCCGCACCGAGAGCCTCGACCAGATACCGGCGGTGGCTGCCGCGACCCGGGAATACATGCGGCAGGAAATGCCCTGGACCGACCCCATCATCAAACCCATGCGAATTGGCCCGGGGCGAGATTCCAAGATTGAGGCGCGTTTTTCCGGGCCGGACGAGGCAGTGCTGCGCGAGTTGTCGGAGACGGCGGAAGCCATCATGCGGGATGATCCCAATGCCACTGACGTTCGCAATGACTGGCGTTCACCGGTAAAAGTATCCACTCCGGTATTCAACGAACAGGTAGCTCGCCAGCTTGGGGTTGACCGCCAGGAACTCGGCGACGCTCTCAGAATGGCTTTCGACGGCTACGATGTAGGCCGTTATCGCGACGGCAACCGGCTGCTGCCCATCCGTTTGCGAGCGCCTGAGGAAGAGCGCAATAATATCGACCAGGTGCGCGATATCCAGGTCTGGAGCCCGGTGCTGCGCCGGACGGTGCCGGTATCACAGGTGGTGTCCGATTACGAAACCCGCTGGGAGAATTCCGTCGTTCGTGGGCGCAACCGTATCCAGACGATTATTGCCTCCTGCAATCCGGTGGATGGTATGGCGGCCCCCCTGCTGGAGCGCCTGTGGCCGCAGATAGAGGCTATAGAGCTACCGCCGGGTTACCAGCTGGAGTGGGGCGGTGAATACGAGGATTCACAGAATGCCCAGGCGGGTCTTGCGACCTCACTGCCAGTAGGTTTCCTGTTGATGATTCTCACCAGTATTTTCCTGTTCGGCAAACTGCGTCAGCCGATGATTATCTGGCTGACTGTGCCGCTGGCGATTGTCGGTATCACGGTGGGTCTGCTCAGTACTGACGGCGCCTTTGATTTCATGTCCCTGTTGGGCGCCCTGTCCCTGATCGGCCTGCTGATCAAGAACGCGATCGTGCTGATAGAGGAGATTGACCAGCAGATTGACAGCGGCAAGGACCGCTATGAAGCGCTACTTGATTCCTGTGTGAGCCGGGTGCGCCCCGTGGTGCTCGCCGCTGCGACGACTATCCTCGGTCTGATTCCGCTGCTGTCGGATGTATTTTTTGTGAACATGTCGGTGACTATCATGGCGGGACTGGGTTTCGCTTCGGTGTTGACCCTGATCGTAGTGCCTACGCTGTATGCGGTATTTTTCAGGATCAGCAAGCCTGATGGTGTTAACGCTGTTGTTGACGCAGTCCCTGTTGTGGCCAGTAGTTGACCTTACTGCTTTGATGCGTAAGTTGGTTTGGTTTGGTGCTCTGCCTGCCGCGTCCCCGATGGGTGGCAGCCTCCTCGGTTGATACCCCACGCCCTCGGTAGGCTGCCACCCACCGGGGACGCTAGTCTTGTGCCTATCACCGGGGGTAGGCATTTTCGATCTACGGAACCACCCTCGATGCCAGCGACCCGCAGGGCAAAACCCCCTGAAGGGCGTGGGGTATCAACCGCCAGGGGGTTTTGTCCTGTGGGGCGCGAGATAGGCACCGACACCGACCGGCTATGACCTTTGTATGTCATACGAACCGCCGGATTCGGATTGGATGAATCACCCAAATTGGTTTGGTTTGGCGCCGCCTCCCGCGTCCCCGATGGGTGGCAGCCTCCTCGGTTGATACCCCACGCCCTCGGTAGGCTGCCACCCACCGGTGCCGCTAGTTTTGTGCCTATCCCCGTGGATCGGTTTTCATAAGCTACGGAACCACCCTCGATGCCAGCGACCCGCAGGGCAAAACCCCCTGAAGGGCGTGGGGTATCAACCGCCAGGGGGTTTTGCCCTGTGGGGCGCGAGATAGGCTTGGACATCGATCAGCTGTGGCTTTTTATATGCCATATGAGCGGCCGGATTCGGATTGGATGAATCACCCAAATTGGTTTGGTTTGGCGCTGCCTCCCGCGTCCCCGATGGGTGGCAGCCTCCTCGGTTGATACCCCACGCCCTCGGTAGGCTGCCACCCACCGGGGACGCTAGCTTTGTGCCTATTCCCGGGGACAGGTATTTTCGATCTACGGAACCCTCCTCGATGCCAGCGACCCGCAGGGCAAAACCCCCTGAAGGGCGTGGGGTATCAACCGCCAGGGGGTTTTGTCCTGTGGGGCGCGAGATAGGCCACAACACGCCACCATCTAGCAGAGCCCCGTTGCGTTTTCTTCACACACTGTGCGCCAGTGAACTGAGCCGCCTACGCTCCACGGCAGTTATCGGCAAACAACCTCAAAACCATCGTCCCGCGGCTCAAAAACAAGATGCTGATTGATGCATTCAGGCGTTTCTCCCACAGAGTGGCTGACAAAAATGATGTGCGTATCGCTGTTTGCGGCGATATGGTCGATAGCCCGGAGCATCAGCTTTCGGTGGTGCCCGTCCAGACCCAGGGTGGGTTCGTCCAGCAGGAGAATAATCGGCGACTTCACCATAGCCCTGGCCAGCAGCACCATGCGCTGAACGCCGAATGAGAGGGCGTCAAAACTTTCCCTGGCATATTGGCCCAGACCCAGGGCTGCGAGCCATTGCTGCGCAGTGTCGCGCTGTTGGTCACCCCAGTCGTCGTACAGGCCGATAGTGTCGAAAAAGCCCGACACCACCACCTCCACCACGCACATGCCGCGTACATAGTTGAGGTGCAGTTGGGTATCGAGTTGGCCGTATTTCTGCTTGATGTCCCACACGCTCTCGCCGCTGCCGCGGCGGATACCGAACAGGGTAATGTCCTGGCCGTAGGCCTTGTGGTTGTCGCCGGTGATCAGGCTCAGCAGCGTGGACTTGCCGCAACCGTTGGGGCCAGAGACGCAGCAGTGAGAGTCCCGTCCCAGCACCCAGTTGACCTTGCGCAGCACGGTCAGGTCGCCATAGGAGACGCAGACATCGCGCAATTCGACCAGCGGGCCGCTTTCGGGAAGCGTATAGGGTCGCGGGGCGGGTTTGGGCAGCGCGTCCAGAGCGGCCATCGCCGGGTTCATGAGCTTGCGCACGTTCTCGTTCGCGATGATTTCTGGGCGGCTTGCGCTGGCGACCACGCTGCCATTATCGAGCACCATCACGTGGGAAATACCTGCCGGGATATCCTCGAGCTGACGGCACAGCAGGAGTAGCGTTATGTCCGAGTGCAGCAGCTCATCGATGATAGTGCGCATATCTGCCTGGCTGGCCCGGTCCAGCCCGTCCAGGGGGCTGTCCAGGATCAGCAGGGCAGGCTCGTTCAACAGGGCGCGTATCAGCAGCGTTTTACGCATCTCTCCGGTGGAGATGAAACGCAGCCCGCGATGCAGGATATGCTGGATATGCAGGCGCGAGACCCATTGCTCGAAGCGCGCATCGGCTTCCCTCCCGCCCAGAATGACCGAGCGCACAGTGGTGCCCGGATCGCTGGCATCGGCGCGAAACTCGGAGTCATCCAGTTTGCGGTCGCGGTCACACAGGGCCTTGGCCTGCTCAAAACAGACGTAGGCGACGCCCCTGTCCTCGAGCAGTTGTGAGCGCGTGTAGTTGCCGGAGTAGTGGGTTGCCTGGGCGCTCAGGACGCGCGCCAGGCTGGTCTTGCCGGCTCCGTTGGGCCCCAGGCAGGCCCATTGCTGGCCGGAGTTTGGCGACCAGTTGATGTCACGCAGTGCGGGCAGTGCCCGGTAGACCAGGTTGATCTTGTCCAGGTGCAGTAAGGGTGTCGGTGTCATAGTGTATTCGTGGCCTGGTAATGCAGCTTGTATCCGGCGCTCGCGGCTGGCTTAATCCTGTTAAACCCTCCTGTCACACCCAGTGGATGATTCAGTAGTGCCGGTACCCCTGCTAGAGCTTATTGAGACCCGACTGTCGGACCATAATCCCGGTAAAAAGGTCTGGCGCCGACTGATGAAGCGTTCAGCGGTCGCCATGATCCTGCAGGTGCGCGCGGGTGAGCTGAACATTCTAATGATTAAGCGGGCGGAACGGGAGGGGGACCCCTGGTCAGGCCACATGGCTTTCCCCGGAGGGCGCATGGACAAGGTGGATGCTCACGGCTTTGCAGTGGCCGTGCGCGAGACCGAGGAGGAGGTCGGTCTCACGCTGGGCCCGGAGGATCAGTGCATCGGCCGGTTGTCGGATATTATTACCCGACCCAAAAGGGGGCCATTCGGCATGGCGGTGACGCCTTTTGTGTTTCGCCTGGAACGAGAGGTGACCTTCACGCCCAATGAGGAGGTCGCGGAGGTTGTATGGGTGCCGCTGGAATTCCTGCTCGATACTGACAACCGTGACCAGATGGAGTGGAAATACAAAGGGGTGAAGATTCCCATGCCCTGCTATTTTTTCGAGGATCGGTGTATCTGGGGGTTGTCGCTTATGATGCTGGATGAGTTGATGGACCTGGTCGAAGGCAAAAATCCGCGGCGGCCGCGCTGGCGCCGACGCTGACAGCCCCGCCGGTCCGCTCCCCCGGGCTGCACATAGCCCTGCACGCCGGAGGCGGGGGGCATGCCCCGGTGAGTATCAATGAACCCGTGACAAAGGGGATTGTTATCAACGGGCTTCGCGCAGGAACGCCTTGGTATCGAGCATCATCTCCCGCACGGCGGGGTCTTCTTTGCTGGCCGTGGCCAGGGCCTCGGCGTCCACCTTGCCGTCTATGTAATCCGCGAGCAGTTCCAGCAATACCGGCGTCATTTTGGGCTCGCGCGCCCAGCGTGGAGCATTTACCAGGTTGCCGGTGACCCAGTCGCCGCTGCGGCTGAGCCAGTAGCCACCGCAACTGGACAGGCTGTAGTCCCCGGGGCGGCCATAGCTCACGTTGGGGGTGTGCGGGTTGAAGCCGCCCGGCACTTCCTCATTTATACGCGACAGGGCCATTACCCATTCGCTGCCCGCGGGGAACAGTTCCGGGTCGGGCCGGCAGTAATCGCCGGTTTTCAGCCAGACGCGAATCTCAGGGGTATCCGGATTACCCCGCAATACGCGGTCTATAGCCAGGTCGATGGAATTGCCCTTGCCACTGACGACCGTGCCGCTGACCACGAGGTCGGCGCGGGCCTGTACGTCAACGAAAGAACCCTGCCAGAGGCAGTCGCACTCCGCCCTGGCGGTGAGGGCGGTACTCAGCCAGCCCGCGCCGCACAGGAAAAAGCACAGGAAGCGCAGCACCACGGCCCGGCTACTGCAGCGCCCTGGCGGCTTCGAGGGCGAAATAGGTGAGTATGCCGTCGCAACCGGCGCGCTTGAAGGCCATCAGGGACTCCAGCATCACCGGCTGTTGCTGCAACCAGCCCTGCTGGAAGGCGGCCATATGCATGGCGTACTCGCCGCTGACCTGGTAGGCGAAAGTGGGCGCGCGCAATTCGTCCTTCACTCGTCGCACGATGTCCAGGTAGGGCATGCCGGGCTTCACCATAATCATGTCGGCGCCTTCGGCCAGGTCCAGGGCGCACTCATGCAGGGCCTCATCGCTGTTGGCCGGGTCCATCTGGTAGCTGTATTTATTGCCGCCCCTGATGTTGCCAGCTGACCCGACCGCGTCACGGAAGGGTCCGTAGTAGGCCGAGGCGTATTTGGCGGAGTAGGCCATGATCAGGGTGTTGTAAAAGCTGTCTGCTTCGAGCTGGCTGCGAATGGCGCCGATGCGGCCATCCATCATGTCGGACGGCGCGACCACATCGGCGCCCGCCGCCGCGTGAGACAGGGCCTGTTTTACCAGGACCTCGGTGGTGATGTCATTGAGAACGTAGCCGGTCGCATCGATGATGCCGTCCTGGCCGTGGGTGGTGAAGGGGTCCAGTGCGACATCGGTAATCACGCCCAGTTCGGGTAGCGCATCCTTCAGCGCCTTGACCGCTCTCTGCACCAGTCCGTCGGCATTGAACGCCTCCTCCGCCAACAGGCTCTTGCGTTCCGGGCCCACCACCGGGAACAGGGCCAGGGCGGGAACTCCCAACTGGTGCACTTCCCTTGCCTGCTCCACCAGCAGATCAATGCTCAGGCGCTCTATGCCGGGCATGGAGGCTATGGGCTCGCGCTGGCCTTTGCCCTCCAGCACAAAGACCGGAAAAATAAGGTCCGCCGGGCTCAGTCCGTTCTCGCGTACCATGGCGCGCGAGAAGGTGCTGGCGCGCAGGCGCCGCATGCGGGTCTGTGGGAACTGGCCTCGCTGGGTGGTGAATGCCATACGCTGCTCCTTATTCAAAGACCGGCCATTGCCGTGGCGGCCGCCGCGACAGTGTCCGCAATGTCCTGGTCGCTGTGTGCGCTGGACATGAAGCCCGCCTCGTAGGATGCGGGCGCCAGGTAAACGCCCAATTCGAGCATCCGGTGGAAGAACTGGTTAAACGCGGGGATGTCGCAGGCTATGACCTGGGCGTAATTGCGAATGTGTTGCTCGCCGGTGAAGAATCCACCGAACATGGTGCCTGCGTGATTGGTGGTGAATGGCACTCCGTTAGCGGAAGCGGCCGCGCGCAAGCCTTCGCAGAGCCGGGTGGTGCGCTCGAACAGGGGCGGGTAAAAGTCGGGTTGCGAGATGATATCCAGGGTGGCGAGTCCCGCGGCCATGGCGATGGGATTGCCGGACAATGTCCCCGCCTGGTACACCGGGCCCAGCGGAGCGATTTGCTCCATGATCTCGCGTTTGCCACCAAAGGCGCCTACCGGCATACCGCCGCCAATGACCTTGCCGAGAGTGGTGAGATCGGCCTCTATCCCATAAAAGCCCTGGGCGCCGGACAGGCCGAAGCGGAAACCGGTCATGACCTCGTCGAGGATGAGAACCGCGCCGCTGGCGGTGCACACCTCCCGCAGTGTCTCCAGGAAGCCCGGTGCCGGGGGGATGCAATTCATATTGCCAGCTACCGGTTCCACGATGACACAGGCGATGCGCTCGCCATATTCGGCAAACGCTGCCCGGACGCCTTCCGGATCGTTATAAGTGAGGGTCAGGGTGAGGTCGGCCAGTGCGGCTGGCACTCCGGGCGAGCTCGGGACGCCCAGGGTGAGGGCGCCGGACCCGGCCTTTACCAGCAGGGAGTCGGAGTGGCCGTGGTAGCAGCCCTCAAACTTTACGATGGTGTCGCGCCCCGTATAACCCCTGGCCAGGCGGATGGCGCTCATGGTGGCCTCGGTGCCGGAGTTGACCATCCGCACCATGTCCATACCCGGCATGATCTCGCAAATGCGCTCGGCCAACTGGATTTCGAGTTCGGTGGGGGCGCCAAAACTCAGCCCTTTCTCACTCTGGCGGATGACGGCCTCGCGCACCCCGGGATGGTTGTGGCCCATGATCATTGGCCCCCAGGACAAAACATAGTCGATATAGCGTTTGCCAGCGCAGTCGACGACATGGGCGCCCTCGCTGCGTTCAATGAAAACGGGGGTGCCACCGACGGCTTTGAAAGCCCTTACCGGCGAGTTCACGCCACCCGGGATATGGCGCCGGGCGCGGTCAAACAGATCTTCGGAAGTGCTCATGCTGGTCCTGTCCTGTTGCGGAAGGCAAATTATCGGGGCTGGGGCCGGGAATATCCAGCGCGCAGGTCTACGGGCCTGGCGGCACGCCCGGGAAGTAGCTCATTGTCTGGTGCCGTCTCCTGTTCGTTCCAGCCAGAACAGGGTGTCTACGTAGGAGATGAAACGGCCCAGGTAGGCGGGTGACAGGTCGCGCATGGCTTCCAGTGAGCGGATTGCCAGCTTCTGCGGATTCAGCGGCCCGGAATCCGCCGGTGCGGTTTCCGCCTCGTGAGATACCAGAGCATCCGCACGCTGCCGGGCAAGCGCGTCGCGGAAATAATGTGCGGCCTTGAGTTCCGCGCCGCCTTCTGGAAGTTTCACATCTGCGACGCCGCTGGTAACAGATCTGACGGTGTCCGCCTCATGGTTGCGCAGGATATCGCCAATGGCGACTTGTGCTTGCGGGTCAACGGGCGCCGCCTGGTCCAGTCTATCGACAAGAGCGGTCAGCGCCGGCCCCACTGGTGACCGCTCTCGCCGCTTCGCCAGTCGCCTGAGCCCCCTGAAATCATGGTCTGCAAGCAGCACTTGTGCCTGGCTGCCCATATCGGGGCACCTTGCCGCGAGTTGCTCGGCAATGCCTGCCGCTGCAGCGCTCTGGGCGCACAACTCGGCCTCATAGGCCGCCAGGGCGGTCAGTGCCTTGTTGGCGACAAACTCCGCCACGGCTCCCTGCCGCTGCAGACTCTGACTGGCCAGGGTCTCGATGTAGTGAAAGCGAACGGGTTTGAAGCGGTCGGCGCCGCTGGCTCGCAGCGCCGCGATGGCCTGATGCAGGGTCGCCGCGGTGTCCTTCGTCGGGGTTTGGCTCATCTCAGCCCTGGTCCGGGCTGGAATTTGCGCTTCTGGGCACCGGGGCCATTTCGACCCGCCGATTCCGGGAGCGGCCCTCGTCGTCCAGGTTGGAAGCCACCGGTTGCTGCGCGCCGAAGGCTGCGGCGAATACCAGTTGCGGTGGCATACCTTCCTCGATCAGGGCGCGGGTAACCGTGAGGCTGCGCTGGGCCGACAGTTCCCAGTTGTCCTGGAATTGGCTGTTGCCCTTCTGGATGGGCAGGTCATCGGTGAAGCCGCTCACCATCAGCAGTTCGTCACGCTCGCCCAGGTAAACCCTCAGCGGCGCAACCAGGGTTTGCAGCAGGGCGCGTCCCTGTGGTTGCAACTGGTCGGAATTGAGCGAGAACAGCACGCTGCCGCTGATACCTATGCGGCCGTCGCGCAGTGTGACTCGCCCGGTAGCCAGTGGGTCAGCCAGCGCCTCTTCCAGAGCCATCCTGCGCTGTTCTTCGGCCTGGCGTTTGCTGACCTCTTCCTCGAGCGACTGGGCGAGTTGTACCTGGTAGCCCAGAACCCACACAAGTATCAGCACAAAAATACCCACGACGCCGGCCATCAGGTCGCCGAATATTGGCCATACAGGCGCTTCCTGGTAATCGTCGTGCTGTAGTTGTTCCATCAGCTGGCCTCAGTCTCAGGCGTCCGCTGCTGGCCTTTCGCCTGCTTCGCGGTCTGTTTATTGCGGCTGAGGCGCTGCAGTTCTTCGACGATTTCCTTCTGGGACAGCATGCTCTGGTCAATAATCTCCCTGGCCTGGGCCACGTAGTAAGCCATCTGTTCGTCGCTGCGGTTACTGGATTTCTCCATCGATTCCTCCACCCTGCCCAGGTGTTCAATCATGGTCTCATTGGAGGTGTTGAACATCTCCACTGCCAGGCCAAACGCCTCGCCCAGGCTGGACAAATCTGTGGCGCTTCCAGCCACGTGGGTGCTGGCCTCGGAGATTTTCGCGATTTCCGCCAGGATGTGTTCGCCAAATCGTGTACTGATGTCCTGTAGCGCACCGGCTGAGGATTCCACCAGCTTTTCCACCGATTCGCGCTGGCTTGCGGCCGTCTGTGCCAGCGTGACGGACAGCTTGTTCAAGTCGTCCATTACGCGTTGGCGCTCCTCGAGGAGTCGGTTGTCGCGCTCTATATTGTTGCTTGTTTCCGCCCGCAGTTTACCGATGACTTCCGCCGCCGCCCGGGGAGTCTCGGACGCTGTTTCTATCAGGCGGATCATGGGCTCTTCCAGGCCCTGGCCCAGGCGGGTGAGGTGCTCCGCAACATTTGCTTCGAGTTCGCCCAGTCGGCTGACAGCGGCGGCATGCCCCTGTTCTTCGCGGCTCCTGAGTGAAGCCAACTCTGTGGTGAGCACCGCGGTGAGTTGCTTGAGTCTGTCGCCCTGCTGGTCCTGCCAGGTTTCCTCGGAGGCCATCCTCGCCTGCACCAGGGTCTCGGTCGATTGCATCAGCTTACCGATTTCAGCCAGCATGCTGGCAAAGGTTGATCGCGCCGTGTCGGCAAATTCGCGACTCGAGTCCGTCATGGACTCTCTCACGCTGCCCTGCAATTCCCGGGACTGCTCCGCCCAGGAAGATGAGGTCGTCTCGAATGTGGACAACAGCGAGGCGCTGGCCGCGCGGAATTCCTCGCCAAAGGCGCGCAGCTGACTCGCAGCCGTATCCGCCAGTTGTGTGTTGGTGTCCTGAAGCATCTGGCTTATCCCCGCCATCGCCTCGGCGACCACCGGTGTGACGCTTTCGCCTGCAGCCCGGCCGCTCGCCGCCAGGCTCTCCTGAAGCGAAACGCCGACTGATGCCGCCAGTTCCCGGTAGCGTTCGCCGGTTGCCTCGTGGAAGCGTCGCTGGTTGGCGAGCAGCGCTTCTCCCAGCTTGTCACCCATGGATTCCAGCTGAGCGTAGCGCTGGTCGGTCGCGGCCTGGAACTGGCTCTGGCTGGACAGAAGGGCCTCTGCGAGCTTGTCACCCATCGTTTCCAGTTGAGCGTAGCGTTTATCAGTCGCCGCCTGGAACTGGCTCTGGTTGGATAGAAGGGCTTCACCCAAGCTGTCAGCCATCTGTCCCAATTCGGCGTAGCGTTTATCCGTGCTGTCCTGGAACTGCCTCTGGTTGGCAAGCAGGGACTCCCCCAGTTTGTCCCCCATGCTCGCCAGCTGCGTGGCGAGTTCCTGCAGTTTGTCGGTTACCTCAGGCAGTGCCCGGGTCTGGACCTGCAGGGCGTCGAAAGCCTGTTGCCGGCGATGGGCAAGAGAGAAGCCCCTGAATACCGTGGCGATTTTGCTTTCGAGCACTCGTGTTGCCAGCATTCTGTCGCGACGCACCAGGGTGGAAATCAGACCCAGCATGGCGGAGGCCGCAACACCGGCCACAGAGGTGCCAAAGGCGACTCCCAGCCCCTGGATGGGCGCGGCCAGCCCGGCCCTGATGGCATCGAGCTCGGTGCTGCCGCGCAAGGCGAGTACCGCACCGCTGAGGGTATCTACCATGCCCACGAAGGTTCCCAGCAGCCCCAGCATGACCAGCAGGCCAACCAGGTAAGGGGTAAAGACGGGCGCGGGTAGTCCCACGCGCTCCCCTTCGATACGCAGGCTCACGGCATTGCGAAGTGAGGGGTCCAGACGATTGAGCCAGGTTTCCAGCCACTGTGCGGGCGGGTCCGTTTGTTCCGGAATTGTCCTCAGCGCGACGCCGAGGGTGGCGGTCGCGCGCCCGAATTTCAGCAGTTCAATAATGCCGATCAGGTAAACACCGCCTATCACCAGCGTGATGACGAAGGCCAGGGCATGAGTGCCTGCGAAACCGAGGCCTGTCCACACGATGGCGGTGGCGCCCAGCAGGAATGCGGTAGCAAAGAGTAATCGTGTCATAGGGTTCTATTCATCTTCCTGTTCGTCCAGCGCTTCAATCAGACCGAGAGTGGGCAGCATTCTCGTCTCGATTTCAGCCAGCAGTGAGCTTTGCAATTCCGCGCGAAGTTGCGCGAGGGTCTGGGCCCAACGCACATTGTCCGGTGGTTCGTCTGCCCCTGACTGGCGGTATTCAGTGAGCAGGGATTCAATACGTTTGCCGAGCACCTGACCTACTGCCGCAAAAAATCGCCTGTTCTGGTTTGACAGGGGGTCGCCCAGCGCGGCATCCAGTTCCGCCAGTTGCGCCAGCCGTTGTGAAAACCCTGCCACCGCCTCCCTCGTGCTGGCGTGCAGGTTGCGGATCCTGAAGTCGATATCCCGTTGCTGCGCGGCGTAGAATGCGAGGTAGGGTTCTGCCGTCATGGTCTGCGCCAGGGTCAAGTCGGGGGTGACCGTCGGGAACCTGAGCCGCATCGTGCCGCCACCGGGGACAAAACTGCGCACCGCGCTACTTATTATGGCCGCTCGCGTCCGCAGGAACTCCGCCTTCAGGTCTTCCCTGGAGATCGGCGGAGGCCCGCCGACCGGGGCCGGGCGTTTGCCGTGAACTGTGGAAAGCCTGATCGAATCAGGTAAATCGAATAATTGGCCCAGGCGCTCGGTGAACTGTTTGTTGGAGACAGCCTTGTCCGCGCCCCCCAGCTCGGCCAGGAAGCGGACGAGCCTGGAGGTATTTGCCGGTATTTGCGTCTTGGCCTGAGTCATAAAGGTCTGCGGCCGGCGAAGGGCCACCATTTAACTGCCTGAATTTATTGGGAAAGTTGTCGGCGCGAAAGGTTATTACGAGGCGGGCTTTCGCCTGCGTGCCAGCGACATTGCGAGCCGGCCGGGCCAGGGAGCACGATCGGCCAGGCGGCAACACCGCCCGCATTATCGCTATTTTGCCCGAACATTCAAGGCGTGCCGCCCGGCTATTGGTAGCGGTACTCAATACTGAGTTTTGGCCTCAGTGCAGGGTCGCCGAGGTATTCGCTGCTGTGGAAGCGTTTGGTGTTGCCGTTTACCGTCGTTGACTCGAGACTCCAGCCGCGGTTGCTTCTGCCATGGCTGATCGCATCCACGCCATCAGTCACGTCGAACTCCACCCAGCCCGGAATCCACGGGGCGCTGCCCGTACCGTCTGCTTCCAGGGCAAAATCAGTGCCCGCCCCGGTGGCGCCCGGTGCGCTCCAGGGGATGCCGCTGCGGCTGGTCTCCCAGGTAACCTCGCTTTCCTGCCAGGAGGCCAGCAGGGGGTGGAGCTGGTATTCCCAGCTGTAGAAGCCGGACTTGTACAGGCTGAGGGTAGCCGAGGTGATCGTGGCGCCATCCGGGACAGGGCCGCCTTCAGACTGGAATATGGCGAATTGCACCAGGCTTCGCAGCCTGCTGCCGGCGGCATTGTCGTACAGCACATCCCTGTTGCCGAAATTGGCGAGATTGTGGAACTCGTAGATGTACGCGTCTTTTGTGCCGCTGTAGGCGTTCAGGCCCTCCTGCAGTTCAACGGCCAGGAGATCGGGGTTCGCCAGCACGGAAATGCCGATAGCAGCGGATCGCGTGGTGTCGCCATCGTCATCGGTCGCAACGGCGGAGATTGAGTAATTGCCGACCAGCGGCGTGGTCCAGCTAAAGGTATAGGGGGCGCTGGTGTCTTCCCCCAGTTTGTTGTCGCCCTGGTAAAACTCTACCCGGGTGACGCTGCCGTCGGCATCGCTGGCGCTTGCGACCAGCTCAATCATCCCGCCAAAGATGTAGCTGGCGCCATCCTGGGGACTCGTCATTTCGACGACAGGTGGGACATTGGCAATATTCGACTCGACAGTAATGGCGATACCGGGTGAGGTGGTTTTGTCGCCATCGTCGTCGGTGGCCACCGCCGAGAGGGTGTAGTTGCCGATCGCGGCGTTGTCCCAGGTGAAGGTATAGGGCGCGGTATCGTCCTCACCCAGCCTGACGCTCCCCTGGTAGAACTCCACCAGGGTGACGCTACCGTCGAGGTCGCTGGCCGTGGCTGCGATATCGATGGTGTCGCCAAACAGGTAGCTGGCGCCATCCTGCGGCGCGCTCAAGGCCACACTGGGCGCCGCGTTGGATGGGGTTCCGTCGTAGGTATATTCAATGGTCAGCTTGGGGCGCAGGCTTGGGTCGGGCAGGTATTCGCTACTGTGGAAGCGCTTGGTGTTCCCCGCAACCGCGACGGATTCAAGACTCCAGCCCATGTTGCTCCTGCCGTGGCTGATGGCGTCCACGCCAGCGGTCACGTCGAACTCTACCCAGCCTGGAATCCATGGCGCGCTGCCGGCACCGTCCGCGGCCGCCGCAAAATCCGTGCCTGCCCCGGTGGCCCCGGGAGCGCTCCAGCTGATGCCGTCGCGACTGGTTTCCCAGGTAACTTCGTTTTCCAACCAGGATGTCAGCAGGGGATGAACCCGGTATTCCCAGCTGTAGAAGCCGGATTTATAAAGGCTGAGCGTGGCGGAGGTGATCGTGGCGCCGTCCGGAACCGGGCCGCCTTCAGACTCGAAGATGGCAAATTGTACAAGGCTTCTCAGTCGGCTGCCGGCTGCGTTGTCGAACAGCACATCCCGGTTACCGAAGTTCGCCAGGTTGTGGTACTCGTAGATATACGCATCCCGCGTGCCGCTGTATCCATTGAATCCCTCCTGCAGTTTTACCGAGACCAGGTTTGGGTTGGCGATCACAGAAATACTGCGCGCGGCGGATTGCGTGCTTGCCCCGTCATCATCGGTCGCGACGGCAACGATAGAGTAGTTGCCCGCCTGCGCGTTGTGCCAGGTAAACGCATAGGGGGCGGCGGTGTCTTCTCCCAGTTTGGTGTTTCCCTGGTAAAACTCCACCCGGGCGACGCTGCCATCGGCATCGCTGGCCGATGCTTCGATGTAGATGGCGTCGCCGAAGAGGAAGCTGGTACCGTCCAGCGGCTGCGTCAGGTCGACGGCTGGCGCCACGTTTGCAACGCCCGATTCGACTGTGACGGTGACGCTCGGCGAAGTGGTTTGGTCGCCATCGTCATCGGTGGCCACCGCCGTCAGGGTATGGCTACCGATAGTGGGGTTGCTCCAGGTAAACGTGTAAGGGGCGGTGGTGTCTTCTCCCAGCCTGGTGCTCCCCTGGTAAAACTCGACCCGGGTCACGGAGCCGTCGCTATCGCTGGCAGTGGCAGACAGCTCGATAGTATCGCCTGAAAGGTAACTGGCGCCGTCCAGTGGGGTCGTCAGTGAGACGGATGGAGGGCGGTTGACGGCGCTGCCATCGTGGCTATACCGGATCGCGAGTTTTGGTCGCAATGTCGGGTCCGCCAGGTATTCACTGCTGTGGAAGCGTTTGGTGTTGCCCGCCACTGCAGTTGACTCGAGACTCCAGCCTCTGTTGGCCCGGCCGCGGCTGATGGCGTCAACGCCGCCGGTTACATCGAACACAACCCAACCCGGATCCCAGGGCGCACTCGCGCTGGCATCCGGTGTCAGTGCGAAGTCGGTCCCGGCCCCGGTGGCGCCCGCCGCGCTCCAGGGGATACCGTTGCGGCTGGCCTCCCAGGTGACCTCATTCTCCAGCCAGGAAGTGAGCAGGGGATGAATCCGGTACTCCCAGCTGTAGAATCCGGATTTGTAGAGGCTGAGCGTGGCCGAGGTAATCGTGGCGCCATCGGGAACGGGACCGCCTTCCGACTGGAAGATGGCAAACTGCACAAGGCTTCTCAGTCGGCTGCCTGCGGCATTGTCGAACAGCACGTCCCGGTTACCGAAGTTAGCCAGGTTGTGGTACTCGTAGATGTAGGCGTCGCGGGTGCCGTCGTAACCGTCCAGGCCTTCCTGTAATTCAACCGCCTGCAGGTTCGGGTTCGCCGCAACGGAAATACCTGCGGCCGCAGACTGGGTGGTGGCGCCGGCATTATCGGTGGCCACGGCTGACAGTGTATAGCTGCCTTCCGCCGCATCATTCCAGGTAAAGGTGTAGGGCGACGCGGTGTCCTCGCCCAGTTTGGTGTCCCCCTGGTAAAACTCCACCCGGGTAACGTTGCCATCGGCGTCGCTGGCGGTGGCGGTGATCTCGATAGCATCACCGAATATGAAATTGGCGCCGTCCAGCGGGGCGGTGAGTGCAACCTCGGGCGGGATATTGGCAACCGCCACTTCGACGCTTACGGTAATGGTAGCCGAAGTGGTGCTGTCGTTTTCGTTGTCGATGGCCACGGCTGACAATGTGTGCGTGCCGACCGGGGGGTTGCTCCAGGTAAAGAGGTAGGGCGCGGTGCTGTCCTCGCCCAGTTTGGTGCTGCCCTGGTAAAATTCGACCCGGGTAACATCGCCGTCGCTGTCACTGGCGGTGGCCGCCATGTCGATGGCATCACCGAGGTCGAAGCTGGCGCCGTCCAGTGGTGACGTGAGTTGGACCGTGGGAGGCAGGTTGGCGCCTGAAGTAGTAATGCTGATGCCGACGCTTGCCGAAGTGGTGCTGGCGCCATCGTCATCCGTGGCCACGGCCGACAGCATGTAATTCCCGACGGGAGGGGCGCTCCAGGTGTGAGTATAGGGAGCAGTTGTGTCCTCACCCAATTTGGTGCCGCCCTGGTAGAACTCGACCAGGCTGATGCTGCCGTCGTTGTCACTGGCGACAGCTGCCATCTCGACCGACTCACCGAAGAGGTAAGCGGCGCCCGCCTGGGGGGCGGTTAATGTCACCGCCGGAGACTGGTTGGAGGCGCCGGCAACCACCACGGAAAAATCGGCGGATTGCAGAGTTACTCCATCTGTATTCGAGGTGACAACCGACAGTGAATAGTCGTCCGCACCCGGATTGAACCAGGTAAAAGTGAGGGGCAGTGAATATGCCTGCTTTATCAGGGCGCCGTTGGCGTAGATTTCGACGTCGTTGACGCGGTCATCGAGCGAGTCGATTACGAAGTCTATCGACTCACCTTCCGAATACACGCTGCCAGCGGGCGGGGACACGATGTAAGGTATTTTTTCGTCGACGGGAGGCTGCCAGGACTCTGGTTTGTATGCCCAAATCTGCCCTTCGTACTGGTCAATCATCCCCAGGAATACATCCAGTGCAGCGATATACTTCCACTTGCCGCATATACAGAGCTGCCCGAGAGGTGAGTTGGGTACCGGGCTTGAATTGGTCTGAAGCGGCTCCAGTGTCCATTGGCCCGAGGCAAGATCGTCGGGGTTTTGCAGTTCCCAGGGGGTATTGTCACCTCCCCAGAGAAGGAAGCGGTCTCGCACGGGGTCATAGTCCAGGCCGAAGGATTCCAGCAGGCTGAGCGGAAAAATCCCGTTGCTCTGAACCGGGTTGATTATCCGGTTTTCGTTGTTGGTGCCCGGGTTGTCGAGATTCCAGTAGGTAAAGATGTTGCGCGCAGTCCTCACGTAGATGTTCTGGCCGGGACTGTAGGCGCCGGCTCCGGTACCGGTAAACGGGTAGGTCCGGTAACGGCCCAGTCGCTCGTAGCTGTCCATGCTGGCGTCGTTCAAGTCATTGACCACATAGCGATAAATTTCGCCGCTGACCTGGATATACAACACATCCTTGCCATTTTCTTCCGCGTACGCGGTACTGCCGTTGATAAATGACGCACTGCCATAACCCGGGGTGTAATCGCCACCGGGGGGAGGCTGGAGATTGTCCCGGTTTTCCCACATCTGCCCGCCCGCCACGTCGCTGTAGATATAGGGCTCAACGTTGGATCCGTAAGTGCCGCCCACGGCATTGACGTCCGCCTTTGCGGGGTCCCAAAAATATGGTCCGGTTCGGGTGCCATCCTCCTTTTCGAAGTAGCGGCCGGTATTGAACGCCGCCCCGCCGAATGTGATGAAGCGGTCGCTCAGCGGGAGAAACTCGGAACTGTCGTAGGTGTGGGCGGCAATAGGCGCGTTGTAGATTCCGTCGATAGCCTCGTATGAGCCGATGTCCGGGCGTACATAAACCACCTCGGAGGGAAGTGATGCACGCTCCCATTGCAGGGATCCGGCGCGCCATCGGTATACCTCGTTGCCGGGGTAATTGGCATGGCCGCCACCCCAGATTATCAGGTCTCCCCGGTTACTATCCCAGGCCATGGAACTCCAGGCCTGGATAATCTGCCGGGGGCTACCCGCACTGGGCGAGTCTGGTGCCTTGGGCCTCTGGTCATAGGGAGTCCAGGTATCCTGGAACGCATTCACATTGAGCTTTATCCAGCTGTTTTCCGGCGCGTTGGTCAGGCGTTTGCCAATTTCCGAGTCGAGCGCGAGTTCCCAGGGGCTTGCGGAGGCCAGTGGGGACGCGATCGTGGCGAGAAATAGAAGTACCTGGGCTGAATGGCGTTTAAGAATCATGACGCTGATTTACTCCGACATCACGCCAGTGCGGAGTCGGAACTCCCACTCTGGTGGCGTTCAGGATTTGGGAAAACTATACGCAAAATTTGTGCCGGCTCGCAACTAATCCAGATTTCTTATTGGGATAGGTGGTGCCGGCTTGCCTGTCGACCGGGACGCCGGGAGCAGCCGTAAAGTTTTTTGACACTCCAGCGCGGCGCCAGGGGCTACCTTGCCCGGCCGTTGCGAGAGGAACGTTGCCGGTCTAGTGAAAGGGTTTTAAAACCGCCAAAAGCACGATTGCGAACAGGAAAATGACGGGAACCTCGTTAAAAAATCGATAGAAAACGTGGCTATGCTGGTCGGAGTTGGCATTGATGGCGAATACGTAGCGTCCGCACTTGATGTGGTAGAAGATGAGGAAGGTGACCCCCGCCAGTTTCAGCCACATCCACGTGGCGCGCAGGTAGTATTCAGGGTTCTGCGAGATCATGGCAACGCCCAGGGCGATGGCAATGTACATGAACGGTGTGACAAAGCGGTAAAGACGGCGGGCCATGACCGCGAGCTGTTGTCGTGTCTCCGGCTGCTCGCTGGCGGCGTAATAGACGAAGATGCGGGGCAGGTAGAAAAGCCCGGCAAACCAGCATACGACAAAGATGATATGGAAGGCTTTCAGCCACAGCATGTCGGGTCCTCCTGGGGACGGTCAGAGTCGGTCGAGGGTGAATTTTTCAATACTCTCCCGGGTCAGCACTCCGTGCAGAATCCTTTTGCCGGTGGCGCGACTGCGCTCGTAGACGCAGACCGCTTCGGCGGTGCTGGTTCTTATGGTATCCATCGCCTGGCGCAGGGTGGCCTGTAGAGGCACTGGCGCGATTGTCCAGCGCCGGATGGTCGCCGCAGTCAGATCGGCAGTCTCGTGTGCTGCCAGGGTTTCTCGCAACCACGGCACGAGTTCGTCGCCTCGCACCAGGTAGAGGTCCTGGCCCTCGCGTTCTACCAGACACCAGGTGGGGGTAAATTCCAGCAGGGGTTCCAGGTCATCCTCGTCCAGCAGAATCGGTACGCTGACCACCCTTACGTCCATGGTCGCCGTGACATCTGTGCTGTGCAGCAACTGGTTCAGGGGATCGCTCGGCACAACCCTTTGCAATTGTTTCAGTATGGTCCTGTGGGCGGAGCGCTGGTGGAAGATGCTGGTGTTGGTCAGGCTCGCCGCGACGATGGCCAGCAGTGCAGGCATGGCGATATTGATGCTTTGGGTGAGCTCGATTACCGCCAGGATGGCGGCCAACGGTGCGTTGAGAATAGCGCCCATGGTGGCTGCCATGCCGATGGCTATATAAAGCGGGATATCCGAGGAAAGCTCGGGTTGCAGAATCTGGGCGATTGCGCCCATGGCGCCTCCGATACAGGCGCCGATCAACAGACTTGGGCCGATAACGCCCACCGGCAGTCCCGCCCCGCAGCTAACGGCGGTGGCGAGTATCTTGCAGCCGGCAAGCAGCAACAGCATGCCCACCAGAAACTGGTTGTCGAGGATCAGGCCGAGTGAGTCGTAACCCAGCCCCAGGGTTTCCGGTACCGCCAGGGCGATGGCGCCGGTAAATATTCCGGCAATGGCAAAGCGGATGGCCACGGGCCAGTGGGCGAATTGCAAGGTAAAGTGCAGAATCCGGATGAATGCGGCGATGGCCAGGCCGCAGACGAAACCCAGCAGCACGATATAGGGAATCTCCCACAGAGAATTGAGGTCTGTCACGGAAATACCCAGCAAGGCCTCATCGCCACCGGAGAGTGTGCGGCTTACAGCCGACGCCGCCACCGCCGATAGCATGACGGGAATAAATCCGGCTACCGAATATTCCACGATGATGACCTCCATCGCGAAAATGACTCCCGCCAGGGGCGTGTGAAAAGCGGCCGCGATACCCCCGGCAGTGCCGCAGGCGATCAGTGTGCGCAGGCTGTTGTTGGGCAGGCGCAGGCCTTGCCCCAGCAGGCTGTTAACCGCGCCGCCCAGGTGTACTCCCGGGCCCTCCCTGCCGCCCGATTGTCCTGTACCCAGCGCGAAAGCGCCGGCGACAAACTGCAGGAGGGAATTGCGCAGGGGCAGTGCGCCGTAATGCGAGTGCATGCGGCTGACCACGTGAACAATGCCGGTCTCCCTGTCCTCGGGTTTGAGCAGCATATAAAGAAGCCCCAGTACGGAAGCTCCTCCAGCCGGCAGGGCGAAAGCCAGCCAGCGCGGAAGGGTTTCGAAGCCTTCACCGCCATCTCCCACGCCAAACAGGCGCGCGCACTCGCGAATAGCCAGCTCAAAGGCCAGCACGACCAACCCGGAAGCAATTCCCGCCACGATACCCAGTACCGCGTAGGACAGGGCCGAATCGTACCTGGTCAGATAGCGCCGGTAATTTTTAAGCAGTTGCCGCACGTTCGCGCCCCATCGGGAAATTTTGGCTGATGCCCCAATTCGGGCGAGGCGTCAGACCAGGGGATGTCCTGTTTGTATGAGTTCCTGCCGGGCACCTTGCCAGCCCAATGGTGTGCCTCCGCGCAGTCGACCGGGCACCAGGCGGAACTCGTTGCAAAAAAAACAATATTACCAGTTATCTCGCCCGTTATTACTTTTATACTGGGCGTCTTCTTTGCCCTCGCCGCGCGGTAATGGGAACAGCGACGGTTATCGGCTCCGGATCTGGAAACAAAAATGGTAAAAATTGGCATTGTCGGAGGCACTGGCTATACAGGTGTCGAGTTGCTGCGATTGCTGGCAGCGCACGAGCAGGCGGAGGTTGTGGCTATTACCTCCCGGGCGGAGAATGGGCGTCGCGTCGACGAGCTGTTCCCCAATCTGCGCGGCCATTACGCCCTGGCATTTTCTGAACCCGAGGTGGAAACACTGGCAGCCTGTGACGTGGTGTTTTTTGCAACCCCGCACAATGTCGCGATGAACCTCGTGCCGCAGTTGCTGGCGGAGGGTACCCGGGTTATCGACCTGTCGGCGGACTACCGCCTGAAGGACGCAGCCCTGTGGTCGCGTTGGTACGGAGAGCCCCACGCCAGCCCTGAATACCTGGAAGAGGCAGTGTACGGCTTGCCCGAAGTCAACCGGGCGAAAATTGCCGATGCCAGGCTGGTTGCCTGTCCGGGCTGTTATCCCACCTCGGTGCAATTGGGGCTTATCCCGCTTGTCGCACGGCGGCTGGTAGACCCCGCGCACCTGATCGCCAGCGCGGCCTCGGGAGTCAGCGGCGCCGGGCGCCAGGCAAAAATAGATAACCTCCTGAGCGAGGTATCCGATAGCTTCAAGGCCTATGGAGTCGCTGGCCACCGTCATCTGCCGGAGATTGAGCAGGGTCTGGCTGCCGTCGCCGGGCAGCCGGTGGGCGTGACCTTCGTACCCCACCTGTTGCCCGCTATCAGGGGGATTCACGCCACCCTGTTTGCGCAATTGCTGGCAGAGCCGGAAGATTTACAGACGCTGTACGAGAGCTGGTATGCTGATGAACCCTTCGTCGATGTCCTGCCTCGCGGCGTGTTCCCCCAGACCCGAACAGTGCGTGGCGCCAATCGCTGCCAACTCGCCGTCACAGTTCCGCAGGGCAGGGGTACCGTGGTGGTTATGTCCACCATCGACAATCTGGTAAAGGGCGCATCGGGGCAGGCGGTCCAGAACATGAATATCATGCTGGACCTGCCGGAGACCATGGGTTTGCAGCAGGTAGGCCTGTTGCCCTGAAGCGGGTGCGGTGACCGAGGTGGATTTGAGAACCTTACTGCAGCAGCGAAGGACGCCGATTTTTATTATCGGCACGGTGCTGGTGCTCGCCCTGGTGCTTGAGGCTGGATTCTATCTCGGGCAACAGCTTGCTTATCGCGGGATGGGGGCAAAACCCAAGTTCTATAAGGAAATGCAGGCGGAACTGATCGCACTCCAGGATACGCTGCGCGCGCGAGACACTGAGTTGGCCATCCGAAGCACGCGGCATGAAGTTGATCGGCAGGCGCTGGAAATGGTGCGCAAGGAACTGTCCAGCCAGAACGAAGAGATCGCGGGACTTGTAGAGGGCCTGAGTTTTTATCGCAGCCTGATGTCCACTGGCGACGTTCCGCAGGGACTCAGCCTGCGCGGTTTGGAACTTATCGCCGGGGACAATCCCCGACAGTACAGTTTCCGGATTGTCGTGCAGCAGGAAGCGCGCAAGCATGAGCAATTACGGGGCAGTCTGACGGTGGTCGTCAACGGGGTGCTGGACGGTCAGCCAGCGAAGTATTCCCTGGCCGAGTTGAGTGATGATGTTACGGATAAGGGCGCCGATCTGGAGTTTCGTTACTTCCAGTCGGTCAGGGGCACCATGCTCCTGCCTGAAGGGTTTGAGCCCGCCTCTGTTACCGTCACTGCGAAAACGACGAAGCCCACGGTGCATGAAATCAGGGAAGAGTATCCCTGGCGGATAGAGGAGAAGTTTACCCATGTTAGGGAATAAGAAATCGGTGATCAGTGTGTCTGGTAAAACCACCCTGGTGTCTCGCGACACGGAGATATCGGGCGATGTCCGCTTCAGCGGCGTTCTTGAGATAGAAGGCGTGGTGCGGGGCAATATTATCGCCCAGCCCGGTAAGGACTCCCTGGTAAGAGTCGTGGAGAAAGGTCGGGTAGAGGGCGAGATTCGTGCTCCCTCGGTGATCATCAATGGCGCGGTGGAAGGAAATGTGTACTCCAGCCGGCATCTTGAGCTGGCTGCAAAGGCACGGGTGCAAGGCAACGTGTTCTACGTTATGGCGGAAATGGCGGCCGGGGCGGAGGTGAACGGGAGTATGGCCCACGTGGCGGAAGCGGACGTCGACAAGGTGAAAAAAGCCGACACCGAGGCGCCGGGCGCCGGAGCTGGTCGCAAGCCCGCGGGGGTGGCGGCGATTTCCTCTAAACTTGACTAAAATAGTGGGACTTAACATAATGCGGGGCGATAGAGCGCAGATATGAGTGCGCACAACCCCAAGGTATTCCGATGTCAGTAGCTGAATCCTTCAATCCGGCGACGATCAACCTGTCCGCGCGAGCAGTGCGGAAGGTGCGCGAGTTGGTGGCGGAGGAGGAGAACCAGGACCTCAAACTCCGGGTCTACATCACCGGAGGGGGCTGTTCCGGTTTCCAGTACGGCTTCAGTTTCGAGGAGCTGGCCGCCGAGGATGATGCCGCCATTGAAAGAGATGGCGTGACCGTTCTTGTTGATCCCATGAGCTTCCAGTACCTGGTCGGTTCCGAGGTCGATTACACGGAAGGCCTGGAAGGGTCACGTTTTATTGTCAATAATCCCAACGCCACTGCCACCTGCGGCTGTGGCTCCTCTTTTTCTATCTAGAACCGGCAAACAAAAGCCGTGCTGCGCTCCGCGGTACTCGTAATAGCCCTGGGCTACCAGTTGTGGCCGGTGCTGGCTATGGCCCAGCAGACACTGTCTGATAGCCCGCGTTATATCGCTGATATCGAACTCGAAACGTCATCGGAACTGGTGGATTTGCTGCAGCGAGCAAACCAGTTGCTGGTAGACGGGGTTGCCGCGCAGGATGGGAGTGCCAGTGTTACGTTCGTGCTGCACGGACCGGTCATAAAGGATTTGTTGCGCCAGAACTATGCCGCGAACCGGCAACTTGTTGACCTTGCAGCGAGCCTGAGCGCTCTGCGGGTGGTGAAAATAGAGGTGTGCCGGACCTGGATGGGCGTCAATGACGTCAGTGAAACGGATTTGCAGCCTTTCGTTGAGCCGGTAGACCTGGCGAGCAGCGAGGTCCGGCGTCTCAGGGAGCGGCAGAACTACCTCGATTTCTAGGCGGGATAAATGCCGCCCAGTACGCGCGCACCGCTAGCCCCCGTTACTGCCGGTGCGTTGCCTGCCAGTCCCTCCAGGGTTCGGTGGGCGAGCCAGGCAAAAGTGACCGCTTCCACCCAATCCGGGTCCATTCCAATAGTCGTCGTTAAGGCAAGACTGGCCAGAGGGAGCTGTCGCCGCAGGCGTTGCATCAGGTCGTGATTGTGGGCGCCACCGCCACAGATGTAGACCTCGCTTATTCTGACTCCGCTGGAATTGATCGCGCGGGCGATTGTGGTTGCCGTTAACTCTGCCAGGGTTGCCTGTACATCCTGTTCCTGCAGCCCGGGGTGCCCGGCCAGGTAGCTGTCCAGCCAGTTGAGGTTGAACGCTTCCTTGCCCGAACTGCGCGGACCCGTCCTGGCGAAGTAGGGGTCTTGCAGCAGGTCCTGCAGCAACGCATCCACGACAGTGCCGGCGGACGACCAATGGCCATCGCGATCGAAGTCCAGGTTGCGATGGCGCCGTATCCAGTGATCCAGCAAGGTGTTTCCCGGCCCGGTATCAAAGCCCATGCGCAGTTCGCGTCCGGCCAGCAGGCTGGCGTTCGCGATTCCGCCGATGTTGACTATTGCCCGGTTCACTCCCTCTTTCGCAAAGGCCGCCGCATGGAAAGCGGGCGCCAGCGGTGCGCCTTCGCCGCCCGCGGCGATGTCCCTGCCCCGGAAGTCGGCAATTGTGGTGATACCGGTGATCTCGGCGATGGTATTGGGGTCGCCCAGTTGCAGGGTAAAACTGTCCGCCGCGGCGCAGTTGGAGGGAGGGCGATGGCGCACGGTCTGGCCGTGACTGCCGATTGCCCGAACGTGCCCGGCGCGTTCACCAGCCTCGGCCAGCAGGGCGAGGCTGGCATCTGCGAACAGCCTGCCCAACTCCCTGTCCAGCGGGCCCATTCGCTCGATTTCATTTGCGCCGGGGTGGCTCAGTTCGGCGATCCGGGCTCTTACCGGTTCCGGAATGTCATGTTGATGAGTCGCCAGTAGCTGGACGTAATCGCCCTCGCAGCGCACGAGTGCGCTATCGATGGCATCTATGCTCGTGCCCGACATCAAGCCGATGAACAAGGCATCTTTCATGGTGGATTCTAGTTGGGCGCTGAGTCGAGATCAGCCGAACCGTTCATGGCCATATGGTTGTCCGAACGCAGGGACGCCAGCTGCATTGAGCTCTCGCGGATGCGTTCCTTGAAGGCCGCCAGTTCCTTTGCCGGAATCGTACTGGCCTTGGGGAGTAGCTTGTGGATGCTGCGTGGATCCCGGTGTACGCCATTAACCAGGAACTCGTAATGCAAATGCGGCCCAGTGGCGGCTCCGGTTGAGCCGACTGTGCCGATGACCTGGCTCTGGCTCACATGTTGGCCAGCTTTTACTTTGCGCTTGTTCAGGTGCAGGTAGTGAGTGACGTACTGGTCGCCGTGCTGGATAAATACGTAATTACCGTTGGCGCCCGAGTATCCAGCCTTGATAACGCGCCCGTCGCCGGCAGCGTAAACGGGTGTTCCGGTGGGGGCCGCGTAATCAGTGCCCCGGTGGGGGCGCGTTGTCTTGTAGATCGGATGGAGGCGTTTGAGGTTGAAGTTCGAACTTATGCGGGTGAAATCGACTGGTGCCAGCAGGAAGGCCTTGCGCATACTGACGCCATTTTCGTTGAAGTAGTTGGCATCCCCGCTGTTATCGACATAGCGGAAGGCATTGTAGGTTTTGCCCTTGTTGGTGAACGACGCGGCAATAATCTCGCCATCGCCGTACTTTTCGTTATCCACAAAATACTCTTCGTAGACGATCTGGATCGTATCTCCCTGGCGCGGGTCCTGCACAAAATCGATAACCCCGCCAAAAATATTGGCCAGATCCATAATCGTGCTGTATGACAGGCCAGCCTCCTTGCCTGCCATGAACAGAGATGAGGTGATTTCCGCCGTCGCCCAGGACTCCCTGACCTCCGGTGTGCGGCTGACCACCTCACTGCTGAATCCCGAGTCGCCCATCCTGTAGACAATGGTTTCCAGTGGAGATTTGACCACGCGTACCGCGGCCAGCCCCCCGGCGTCGTCGGACTGGAATGAGATAATTTGTCCCGGATAAATGCGAGCCAGGGATTTGCCGTCTGCTGACTCGCTGACCACCCGGTGCACATCGCCCTTGTTAAAGCCCGCGCGCTGGAAAATAAGGGAAAGGTTATCGCCGGTCTTGACGACCTGGTCCACCCAGGGTTGCTCTTTGGGTTCGCTGGGTTCCGGGGCTTTGTTTTCCTGGTCTGAGGTGACAGTGAGCTGGAATGTGGATTCTGCGGGCTTGATCACTCGCCACAGGTCGCTGTTTGGGAATGTCTCTTCCATAAGAGCGTCGGTGGCAATCTTCTCAGCGCTCTTAATACTACTGTCATCAATGCGTTGTAGTATCAGTGACGAGGCCAGACAGGCGGCCAGTACCGAGACGGCCAGTATGCCTGTTCCGTAAGATCCGAATCGCGGCTCAAGCCCATCCTCAGTGCGGTAGGCGGTCGCCCCCCGCGGTTTCCTGTTTGCTGCCCGCATGTCCCCGATGGTCCTTCTTATCTGTTAGGGCGCCAGTATATAAAAACTTGAGCGGATTCCATAGCGAAAACATGACTTTGGCCGGATTGTTGAGTATGGTTTGCGCCTTTTTATGACAGTGCCCTGTACACGAGAGAGAGTGTTTATGAGCAGTGCCTTACTTCAGGACCTTCGCGACCGCGGACTCATCTTCCAGATCGCCGGGGAGGCCGACCTCCCCGGCTGGCTCGACGGCGGCATGCGTACGCTTTACTGCGGCTTCGATCCCACGGCGGACAGCCTGCATATCGGCAGTCTCGTACCGCTGTTGATGCTGCGTAGATTCCAGCTCGCCGGCCACAAGCCCCTGGCGCTGGTGGGCGGCGCCACCGGCCTTATTGGCGACCCCAGCTTCAAGGCCCAGGAGCGGCAGTTGAATACCCCCGAGGTAGTGGATGGCTGGGTTGAGAAAATCAAAAACCAGGTGTCCCGCTTTGTTGACTTCGACAGTGGTGACGCCTCCGCGGAGGTTGTAAATAACCTCGAGTGGACGGCGGGCATGGACGTACTGACCTTCCTGCGCGATGTCGGGAAGCATTTTTCGGTCAATGCGATGATACAAAAGGAGTCTGTCCGGCAGCGTTTAGATCGTGAGGGCAGCGGTATCAGCTACACGGAATTCACCTACATGATTTTACAATCCTTTGATTTCGCGGAGCTGAACAGCCGGTATGGCTGCAGCCTGCAGATCGGGGGGTCGGACCAATGGGGCAATATCACCGGGGGTATAGACCTTACCCGCCGCCTGCATGGCAACCAGGTGTTTGGCCTGACAATGCCGCTGATCACCAAGTCCGACGGCACCAAGTTCGGTAAGACCGAGTCGGGCACTGTGTGGCTGGACGCGCGCAGGACTTCACCCTATGCCTTTTACCAGTTCTGGTTGGGCACTGCGGATGTTGATGTTTATAAGTTCTTGAAATATTTCACATTCCTGGAGGTGGCTGAGATTGATCGGCTGCAGGAGGCCGACGAGCAGAGGCAGGGCAGGCCCGAGGCCCAATCCGTGCTGGCTACAGAGGTTACCCGGATCGTGCACGGTGAAGAGGGTCTGGCGGCGGCTGAGCGAATAACCGATTCGCTTTTTAGTGGCTCAATCGAGGCTCTGTCGGAGGACGACCTGTTGCAGTTGCGGCAGGACGGACTCCCGACGTCCACTGTGCAGCGGTCCAGCTACCCGCAGTCGCTCACCCAAATGCTGGTTGACGCCGGTATGGCGCCATCCGGAAAGCAGGTGAAGGATGCCCTGGGCAGGAACGCCGTTACGATCAATAACCAGGCCATAGGCTGGGAACAAAATGCAGAGGTGGCAGCCTGTTTCGAGCAGTCAAGGGCGCTTTTTGGCCGCTATTTCCTGGTCAGGTTGGGCAAGAAGAAGTACCACCTGTTCGACATCGAGTGACCCTGGGGGCAGGCTGCGCCTCCGGTCCAGATCTGGCACTTTTGCGCATTTGAAAAATATTCTTGTAAAGCGCTTGCTCTTCCAGAAATCGCTGCGTATAGTTCGCCTCCTTTCGCGGCAGTGGACCTTCATCTGGCCTTGTTTTCAGGGTCGGGCCCCAGCCACCTCAGGGTGGATAAGGGTAAGAAAATCAAGGGCCACTGAATCAATGCCTGGCAAAGGAATGCGAATTTAATCCTTGCCAAGACGACGGCGGTCGGTATAATACGCGTCCGCACTTCGGGGTGACCCGAGTGCCAAGCCTGCCCCTGGCGGTCAGGCGTTATTTAACAGTCAAATGAAGACAGATGTGTGGGCACTTGTTGGGATAGTTGTCACGACTATTCAGACACAACAAGTGACTCATTAATTCATTGTAATTTTTGATTTCGAATTGTGTCTGAGCCGATGATTCGGCAGGTAAAGCGAGGTACTCGCGTAACCTGCCCCTCTTGACTGGTCCGCAAGGACTGGGCAGAGGTAAAAGATTAAACTGAAGAGTTTGATCATGGCTCAGATTGAACGCTGGCGGCAGGCCTAACACATGCAAGTCGAGCGAGAAAGGCCTTCGGGCTGAGTACAGCGGCGGACGGGTGAGTAACGCGTAGGAATCTACCTGGTAGTGGGGGACAACATGGGGAAACCCATGCTAATACCGCATACGCCCTAAGGGGGAAAGCGGGGGACCTTCGGGCCTCGCGCTATCAGATGAGCCTGCGTAGGATTAGCTTGTTGGTGAGGTAAAGGCTCACCAAGGCGACGATCCTTAGCTGGTCTGAGAGGATGATCAGCCACACTGGAACTGAGACACGGTCCAGACTCCTACGGGAGGCAGCAGTGGGGAATATTGCGCAATGGGCGAAAGCCTGACGCAGCCATGCCGCGTGTGTGAAGAAGGCCTTCGGGTTGTAAAGCACTTTCAATTGGGAAGAAAGGTTGCGTGTTAATAGCACGTAGCTGTGACGTTACCTTTAGAAGAAGCACCGGCTAACTCCGTGCCAGCAGCCGCGGTAATACGGAGGGTGCGAGCGTTAATCGGAATTACTGGGCGTAAAGCGCGCGTAGGCGGTTTGTTAAGTCGGATGTGAAAGCCCCGGGCTCAACCTGGGAATTGCATTCGATACTGGCCGACTAGAGTACGAGAGAGGGAGGTAGAATTCCACGTGTAGCGGTGAAATGCGTAGATATGTGGAGGAATACCGGTGGCGAAGGCGGCCTCCTGGCTCGATACTGACGCTGAGGTGCGAAAGCGTGGGTAGCAAACAGGATTAGATACCCTGGTAGTCCACGCCGTAAACGATGTCTACTAGCCGTTGGGAGACTTGATTTCTTAGTGGCGCAGCTAACGCACTAAGTAGACCGCCTGGGGAGTACGGCCGCAAGGTTAAAACTCAAATGAATTGACGGGGGCCCGCACAAGCGGTGGAGCATGTGGTTTAATTCGATGCAACGCGAAGAACCTTACCAGGTCTTGACATCCTGAGAACTTTCCAGAGATGGATTGGTGCCTTCGGGAACGCAGAGACAGGTGCTGCATGGCTGTCGTCAGCTCGTGTCGTGAGATGTTGGGTTAAGTCCCGTAACGAGCGCAACCCTTGTCCTTAGTTGCCAGCACGTAATGGTGGGAACTCTAAGGAGACTGCCGGTGACAAACCGGAGGAAGGTGGGGACGACGTCAAGTCATCATGGCCCTTACGACCTGGGCTACACACGTGCTACAATGGAACGCACAGAGGGTTGCAACCCCGCGAGGGTGAGCTAATCCCACAAAACGTTTCGTAGTCCGGATCGGAGTCTGCAACTCGACTCCGTGAAGTCGGAATCGCTAGTAATCGCGGATCAGAATGCCGCGGTGAATACGTTCCCGGGCCTTGTACACACCGCCCGTCACACCATGGGAGTGGGTTGCTCCAGAAGTGGTTAGCCTAACCTTCGGGAGGGCGATCACCACGGAGTGATTCATGACTGGGGTGAAGTCGTAACAAGGTAGCCCTAGGGGAACCTGGGGCTGGATCACCTCCTTAAACGATGTTGGCACTACCTGATGAGTGCTCACACATTTGTCTTCATTTGTTCGGTTGATGCGAGAATAATCACGGTGCTGGTTTGCACTTTGCGCAGGCGGGACCGGATTCCCTTTTGGGGGTCGGTATTATAGGCCTGTAGCTCAGTTGGTTAGAGCGCACCCCTGATAAGGGTGAGGTCGGCAGTTCAAATCTGCCCAGGCCTACCAAAACACTCCTGCTCTTCGTTGCCGCACTGCTTGTGTATTGTTAATACACGGCGCAGCACGGCGCCTCGATCAGAAGCGTTTTGGCATTCTCAAAAAGGGGCTATAGCTCAGCTGGGAGAGCGCCTGCCTTGCACGCAGGAGGTCTGCGGTTCGATCCCGCATAGCTCCACCATTTCTTTGCATCACTGAGATCAGAAAGAAGCTTTTTGGCTGTTGGTAAAAAGCTTCTTTCTGGTTTTACACCGGAACGTTCTTTAACAAGGTAAATCAAGCTGAGTCTATGGATTTGAGCTTAGCACCCAGGGTCCTTCGGGGCAGTTGGGTGGTGAGAGAAATCCTTAGATAAAAAGTTCTGGTCACGCTCACCAATTCGGCGTGGCCAAACGAGTTGTAATAACTGTGACTTAAGCGTCACAACATCCGGCGGGCAGGGACTTTGATCGGTTCCTGTCTACTAAGTACCCGGCCTGTGTTAAGGGGGTCGGGGAAATGTCTGCTTGATAGTTCCCCTGTTATGGGGGAGACAGATAACTTTGGTTATATGGTCAAGCGACTAAGCGCATACGGTGGATGCCTTGGCAGTCAGAGGCGATGAAGGACGTAGTAGCCTGCGAAAAGCTTCGGGGAGTCGGCAAACAGACTTTGATCCGGGGATGTCCGAATGGGGAAACCCACCTGGTGTAAGCCAGGTACCCTGCACTGAATACATAGGTGCAGGGGGCGAACGAGGGGAACTGAAACATCTAAGTACCCTTAGGAAGAGAAATCAATTGAGATTCCCCCAGTAGCGGCGAGCGACCGGGGAGTAGCCTGCAAGTGATAGCATTTGGGTTAGTGGAACGGTCTGGAAAGTCCGGCGATATAGGGTGATAGCCCCGTACACGAAAACCCGAGTGTGGTACTGAGCTTGCGACAAGTAGGTCGGGACACGTGTTATCTTGACTGAATATGGGGGGACCATCCTCCAAGGCTAAATACTACTGACTGACCGATAGTGAACCAGTACCGTGAGGGAAAGGCGAAAAGAACCCCGGAGAGGGGAGTGAAATAGAACCTGAAACCGTATGCGTACAAGCAGTGGGAGCCCCTTCGTGGGGTGACTGCGTACCTTTTGTATAATGGGTCAGCGACTTATTGTCTGTAGCGAGCTTAACCGTTTAGGGGAGGCGTAGGGAAACCGAGTCTTAACAGGGCGACTTAGTTGCAGGCAATAGACCCGAAACCGGGCGATCTATCCATGGCCAGGTTGAAGGTGCCGTAACAGGCACTGGAGGACCGAACCCACGTATGTTGAAAAATGCGGGGATGAGCTGTGGATCGGAGTGAAAGGCTAATCAAGCCCGGAGATAGCTGGTTCTCCTCGAAATCTATTTAGGTAGAGCCTCGCGTCTTACCCTGGGGGGTAGAGCACTGTTTGGGCTAGGGGGTCATCCCGACTTACCAACCCCATGCAAACTCCGAATACCCAGGAGTACAATCGCGGGAGACAGACGGCGGGTGCTAACGTCCGTCGTCGAGAGGGCAACAACCCAGACCGCCAGCTAAGGTCCCCAATACCAGTTAAGTGGGAAACGATGTGGGAAGGCTTAGACAGCTAGGAGGTTGGCTTAGAAGCAGCCATCCTTTAAAGAAAGCGTAATAGCTCACTAGTCGAGTCGGCCTGCGCGGAAGATGTAACGGGGCTAAACTGGTAACCGAAGCTGCGGATGCGTGCTTGCACGCATGGTAGAGGAGCGTTCTGTAAGCCGTTGAAGGTGAACCGGGAGGTTTGCTGGAGGTATCAGAAGTGCGAATGCTGACATGAGTAACGACAAGGGGGGTGAAAAACCTCCCCGCCGGAAGATCAAGGTTTCCTGCGCAACGCTAATCGGCGCAGGGTGAGTCGGCCCCTAAGGCGAGGCAGAAATGCGTAGTCGATGGGAAACGGGTTAACATTCCCGTACTTCTTCATATTGCGATGGAGGGACGGAGTAGGCTAGGCCATCAGGGCGTTGGTTGTCCCTGTTTAAGGTTGTAGGCTGGCTGCTTAGGTAAATCCGGGCGGTCAAGGCTGAGAGCTGATGACGAGTCTGATGCGAAAGTGTCAGATGAAGTGGTTGATGCCATGCTTCCAAGAAAAGCTTCTAAGCTTCAGATATGAAGGAACCGTACTGTAAACCGACACAGGTGATCAGGTAGAGAATACCAAGGCGCTTGAGAGAACTCGGGTGAAGGAACTAGGCAAAATGGTACCGTAACTTCGGGAGAAGGTACGCCGGTTTGGGTGATGGGACTTGCTCCCTGAGCCTGGGCTGGCCGAAGTGACCAGGTGGCTGCGACTGTTTATTAAAAACATAGCACTCTGCAAACACGTAAGTGGACGTATAGGGTGTGACGCCTGCCCGGTGCCGGAAGGTTAATTGATGGGGTTAGCGCAAGCGAAGCTCTTGATCGAAGCCCCGGTAAACGGCGGCCGTAACTATAACGGTCCTAAGGTAGCGAAATTCCTTGTCGGGTAAGTTCCGACCTGCACGAATGGCGTAATGATGGCCACACTGTCTCCACCCGAGACTCAGTGAAATTGAAATCGCTGTTAAGATGCAGTGTACCCGCGGCTAGACGGAAAGACCCCGTGAACCTTTACTATAGCTTCACACTGGACTTTGACCTTACTTGTGTAGGATAGCTGGGAGGCTTTGAAGCGGTGGCGCCAGCCATCGTGGAGCCGACCTTGAAATACCAGCCTGGTAATGTTGGGGTTCTAACTCAGGTCCGTTATCCGGATCGAGGACAGTGTGTGGTGGGTAGTTTGACTGGGGCGGTCTCCTCCCAAAGAGTAACGGAGGAGCACGAAGGTGCGCTAATCACGGTCGGAAATCGTGAGGTTAGTGTAAAGGCACAAGCGCGCTTGACTGCGAGTCTGACAAGACGAGCAGGTACGAAAGTAGGTCTTAGTGATCCGGTGGTTCTGTATGGAAGGGCCATCGCTCAACGGATAAAAGGTACTCCGGGGATAACAGGCTGATACCGCCCAAGAGTTCATATCGACGGCGGTGTTTGGCACCTCGATGTCGGCTCATCACATCCTGGGGCTGAAGTCGGTCCCAAGGGTATGGCTGTTCGCCATTTAAAGTGGTACGCGAGCTGGGTTTAGAACGTCGTGAGACAGTTCGGTCCCTATCTGCCGTGGGCGTTGGAGAATTGAGGGAAGCTGCTCCTAGTACGAGAGGACCGGAGTGGACGAACCTCTGGTGTTCGGGTTGTGTCGCCAGACGCATTGCCCGGTAGCTACGTTCGGACAGGATAACCGCTGAAAGCATCTAAGCGGGAAGCCCCTCCCAAGATAAGTTCTCCCTGACCCCTTGAGGGTCCTGAAGGGCCGTTCAAGACTAGGACGTTGATAGGCTGGGTGTGTAAGCGTTGTAAAGCGTTGAGCTAACCAGTACTAATTGCCCGTGAGGCTTGACCATATAATCCAAGTTATTTGCGATAGACACGCAAGCAGACAGCTGGATGTTGTGATTGGGTCACAGTGACGAAGAAAGACAACTTGCAGGAAGAACCGTACATCGGCTTGATTTACCGCCCTATTTGAGAGGACGACGGCACGGCGTCAGCCGGTAAGACCGAACTCCCTCAAGCCAGTTTGCCTGGCGACCACAGAGCATTGGAACCACCTGACCCCATCCCGAACTCAGAAGTGAAACGATGCATCGCCGATGGTAGTGTGGGGTTTCCCCATGTGAGAGTAGGTCATCGCCAGGCTTCTAAACCCTGAATCCCGCAGTTCATCGAACCGCGGGATTTTTTTATGCATAAGCTGTTGCTCCAGATGCAAGCCCTTCAGTTGCGGCTGTAATTGAGCTAGGCTGGTTTTCCCGGTACCTGTCTGGACTGCCGCGAGGCTGTCCTCCTCTTCACACACGCCCCCCTGGAGCAAATCTCAAATGAAACTCGCTATCTTGTCATGTGCCCCGCGGGCTTACAGTACACGCCGTTTAAAGGAAGCTGCTGTTCAGCGGGGTCATGAGGCGGACGTACTCAACACGCTGAAATTTGCCATAGACCTGGATCGGGGCTCGCCCGACCTCTATTACCGACAGCAGCACCTGGAACACTACGATGCTGTGCTTCCACGTATCGGGGCTTCCATTACTTACTATGGGACGGCGGTAGTTCGCCAGTTTCAGGAGATGGACGTTTTTTGCGCCAACACCGCCCACGGTATTATTAATTCGCGCGACAAGCTGCGCAGCCTCCAGATTCTCAGCAGGCACGGTATCGGTTTGCCCCGTACCACCTTCGTGCGGGATAAAAAGGATGTATTGCCCGCGATAGATCGTGTGGGCGGTGCCCCGGTGATCATCAAGCTGATCGAAGGCACCCAGGGAATAGGTGTGCTCCTGGCAGAATCGGTTAAGCAGGCGGAGTCGATAATCGAGCTGCTGCAGAGTCAGAAACAGAACGTGCTGATCCAGAAATTTGTTGCCGAGAGCAAGGGGCGCGACATCAGGGCGTTCGTTGTGGGCGACCAGGTGGTTGCCGCCATGCGCAGGGTTGCCCAGGGCCAGGAGTTTCGCAGCAATGTTCATCGCGGCGGCGTAGCGGAGCCGGTTGAGTTGAGTGATGAGTACCGTGAAACGGCTGTTCGCTGCACCCAGATTATGGGCCTGCGAGTGGCGGGCGTGGACATGCTGGAAGGCAAGGACGGCCCGCAAATCATGGAGGTGAACTCCTCGCCCGGCCTGGAGGGAATTGAGTCCTGTACCGGGCTGGATGTTGCCGGCGCGGTTATCGACTATATCGCTGCCCAGGTAGATTTCCCCGAGATCGATGTACGTCAGCGACTGACGGTCAGCAAAGGTTACGGGGTTAGTGAAATCTACATTCCCGAGGGCTCCAACTTCGTCGGCCAGACTATCAGCCAGACCCAATTGCGCGAAAGTGATATAAACGTTCTCACTCTCTACCGTGGTTCGAAGGTTATTCCCAACCCACGGACCGACCGGATACTGGAGCCTGGTGACAAGTTGCTCTGCTTCGGCAAGATGGAATCCATGCGCGGGATGATTCCCCGCAGGGAACAGCGCAGGAGGCGACCAGCCGTGCAGGAGCTCGATCAAACAACGGATTGATGGCGCGACACTTTACACTCGGGGCCGTTGCATCCGGGTTGATTCCCCGGGTGGCTCGTGCCCCGCATGCACGTCTTTTTGTTTTGGTCTGGCTGCTTGCAGCCAGTCAGCTATTTGCACAATCAGCAGCAGAGCCTGTGGAGAAGCAGTCGCTGTTCCAGCGCACAGTCTACCAATTACAGGAATCGGCCCCTGATGAGCGGTCTGGTTTTGCCATCGCGGCCCTGTCTGAAATGTCCACCGTGTATATGGCAGAAGCGGATTTGGCTCGCTCGGAGGCGGCGCGACGGGACGGTCAATCCCGGGCGAAACTGCTTGGATGGGCATATGAGGTTAACCAGTACGCCAACCAATTGTTGCTTATTCTGGAAGACGTGGAGAGCGGTACCCCCGTTTCCCTGCTCCCGGACCCGTTGGGCCCTGTCAGTATTGTCGTGGCGGGTAAAGAGGTGGTTCTCGGCCACCCCAGGGCGGACCAGCAGGCGGCCTATGAGCAGCGGGTTTTAAGCGACTTCTGCAGTCACCACGACTGCCAGGGAATGATCGCCCCGAACCCCCTTTACGAGGAGGAGTCGTTACCGCGCGCGCGTATCAAGGTATATCCGCAGTGGACATTTACCGACAGGGGACCCGTGTGCGCCAACGAAGGGCTGGAGGTGCATTTCGGGAGTTCGCGCAAGCTGGCTGCGCTGCGCGCCATCTGCGATGAATTGGTGCGTGAAGTGGCGGACCTGGCGGATGGTTTGTCGTGGCAGTGGCGCAATGGCGTGGAGATCGATTGGGACAATCTGTCTGTCACCGCTACCTCGGGTAAGCCCGAACATCTCGTGCGCCTGAACGAGGTTGGCGACTCGGTGCTGCGTTCTTTGCCGCTACTGTATTCGAGCCCGACGCTACTCGCCGATATCCGCGCTTACCTCTTCTGGAGGGTGCAGGGTCAGGAATCGGCATCGGTCCGTTTGGATGCGAGTAAATACGAAAGCCTGCAACCAGAATCCTGAGCCGGAATCCGAACGCTGGAGACACGCTTCCCTGTAACGAAATCCCCGCCACCAACCCTTGGAGGTCGAGCGCTCCAAAGTCGCGTTGAACCGCTGGCCTGAACCACTTCGGCAGCAATCGATGACAAGCCGTGACAACTCGCCAAAAAGCACGATTTTGCGATGAGAATAGCAAAAATCATGAATTAGGCTTTCCGAAAAGGAGTTTTCTCAGCTTTTTGGGTAGGGCGAGGCTGTTTTTTGGCGGTATTCTTGTGGGAGATTTTCCAGCCGGGTCTGTATTGCCAACATGTTAGAAGCAGTAAAAGTAAGTACTTCTGAACTGCAGCCGGGAATGTACGTGTCCAGTCTGGACCGGCCCTGGCTAGAGGTACCGTTTCCGATCCAGGGATTCCGCATAAAGACATCGAATGATGTTGCGCTGATTCAGCGCTATTGCCAGTACGTATTCGTCGATGCGGTCAAAAGTGACGCATCGGCGTCCAGGGTTGATTTTAAACTTGCCGGTAGGCCTCGTAAGTCACCCGAGGAAATTTTCAAGGGGCGTACTATCAGGCCCTACCGCGACAGTAAGAGCTGGACTGAAGAGTTTCCCCGCGCCAAGGCGGCCGTTGATACATTGACTGAAACTGTGGATTCCATTTTCCACCAGGTATCCACTGGCGGCGCGCTCGATATGGCGAAGGTCAAGCAGTCGGTTGATCCGATGATTGACAGTATTTCCCGCAACCCCGACGCGTGCATCTGGCTGGCGCGGATGAAGCAGCAGGATGCCTATACCTACCAACACTCGGTGGGCGCCTCTATCTGGGCAGTGGCACTTGGCAGGCAACTTGGCTTGCCAAAATCTGACCTGCGTTCTCTGGCAGTGGGCGGCTTGCTGTTTGATATAGGGAAATTACGCGTAAGCCAGGATTTGCTCGGCGCAGCGCGCACTCTGACGGAAGCTGAGTTCACCGAGGTTCGACGACACGTAGATGTCGGCCTTGAGATGATCCGCGACAGTGGCCTGATGAATAAGGATGTACTCGATATGGTGGCCTTCCACCATGAGCGCCACAACGGTTCGGGTTATCCAGGTGGTCGAAGCGGTGACAGTATTCCTGTCTATGCGCGTATTGCGGCAATCGTGGATTGCTACGACGCGATAACGAGCCATCGCAGCTATGCCAGGGCAATTCCCCCGTCCGAAGCAATCAAGAAGCTCTATGAATGGCGCGACATCGATTTTCAGGCGGAACTGGTCGAGGCATTCATCCAGGCCGTAGGAATTTATCCCGCGGGTACGCTGGTAGAATTATCGTCCGGGGAGGTCGCGGTGGTGATTGCCGAGTACCGCACCAGGCGCCTGCGGCCCAAAGTGATGGTGCTGCTGGACGCTGACAAGCAAGCCGTTGCGGAGATGAAAGTGGTAGACCTGCTGCAGCAGACATCAAGTCCCGACGGTACCGCGTTGGAAATACGCAGCAGCCTGGAGCCCGAGGCCTATGGTATCGACATGGCCGCGATCCGGCTCTGAGGCACGGGTTCTTTGCATCAGTTACCTGAAATTGAACGCACGCGGTTTATCCATAAATTGGCGCAAGCCGTAGATCAGGCCCGGGCAGATGGCTCACACCTGGGGCTGATACTGGTAGACCTCGCCAACCTGGCCGGCGTAAATCACAATTATGGTTACGAAACCGGCGACGAGCTATTGCTGACCGCCTACGGGCAGTTGCTGGATTTGAGCAAACTTCCTGATTCCGTTTTCCGGATGGGCGGCCATAGTTTTTCTTTTATTCTCTCAGATCTGGGCAACCCCGCTTTTATAGCCCTGGCCATGAACAGGGTATATCGAACTCTCGATTCCGCGTTGCGCGGGGGCTCCGGCGTACACCGGGTCGATATCAGGATTGGCATCGCGGTCAATCGCGTGGGCGGGCAGGAGTTCATGACGATGCTGGCCAACGCGGAAGCATCGCTATTGCAGTCCAGGCTGGGGGGACAACTGCGTATCGAGGATGTTCTTATCGATGGCGATGAAGTACCTGCGCAGCAGCGCTTGGAACAGAACCTTGAAGAGGCTCTGCTCAATAACGAGTTCGAACTGCACTACCAGCCCAAGATCGAAATTTCCTCCGGGAAATTGCACGGTGCGGAGGCGCTGTTGCGTTGGCAGTCGCCCGACGGCGAGAATATTTCACCTGAAATAATCGTTGAATGGGCGGAGACCACCGGGCGTTCCTATGAGCTGACCAGGTGGGTGGTGCATCGCGCCCTGCGCCAGATGAGGCAGTGGCAGGGCCGGCTGGACATCGGTGTAGCCGTGAACATCCCCGCAGGCCTCGCAGGTGATCCAGACCTTCCCACACTGTTGCACGATGCGCTCGCTATCTGGGGCGTGGCGCCCGAAATGGTTACTGCGGAACTCACCGAGCGCGCCCTGATCGAAGACAAGCAGGCGGGATATGACAATCTGCTCAAGCTCAGGGAGATGGGCGTAAATGTTTCCATCGATGATTTTGGTACCGGTTATTCGTCGCTTTCATATTTCAAGCATATTCCAGCGCGCGAACTCAAAATTGACAAAAGCTTTATCGAGTCCATGCAGTCGGATATACAGAATATGGAGCTGGTAAAAATTATCATCCACATCGCCCGGCTGTTCGGGCTGACGGTGGTGGCGGAAGGCATCGAAGATTCCCGCAGTCTCAGCACACTGCGGGAACTTGGCTGCGATTACGCACAGGGTTATTACTTCAGCAGGCCCTAGCCCCCGGATGAGTTTGAGTGCTGGGTTAAAAGCTGGCGGGGATTCACCGTCTAGTTGCGACCTTTGTGCACTCGCAGGGCACCGGGACGAATTGTCTGGCCTAGCGTTTTCTGCGCGCCTCGGCGAAGGCTGCGGCAAAAGCACTGCCGCCCGCGGTCCCCTTTTCCGGCTTGCCCTGTTCCCGTCGCGGCTTGCCGCTGTGCGCGGGCGTACGCGGCGCGCGATTGCGCTGCTCGGTTTGCTCTCCCGCCTTGTCCGACAAGCGCATGCTCAGGGATATCCGCTTTCGGGGCTGGTCCACCTCCATGACTTTCACCCGCACGATATCACCGGCTTTGACCACCTCGCGCGGGTCTTTCACAAACCGTTCCGCCAGGGCTGAAATATGGACCAGGCCGTCCTGGTGAACCCCTATATCGACGAAGGCGCCGAAGGCTGTCACGTTGGTAACGGTTCCTTCCAGCACCATGTCGGGCGCCAGGTCGGTTATCTTCTCTACCCCTTCCTGGAACTTCGCCATCTTGAACTCTGGTCTCGGGTCGCGCCCCGGTTTGGCGAGCTCGGCGATGATGTCCCTCACCGTGGGTAGCCCCACGACATCATCGGTGTAGGCGGCGGGATCCAGGCCTTGCAGGAATGAGGTATCGCCGATGATGCTGGCGATATCGCGCTGCTGGCGCGACGCAATGGTTTCCACAACCCTGTAGGATTCAGGGTGGACCGCGGATGAATCCAGTGGGTTATCCCCCCCCATGACCCTGAGGAAGCCGGCGGCCTGTTCGAAGGTTTTTTCTCCGAAGCGGGCGACCTTCATAAGGTCACTGCGGCGTCTGAAACTGCCTTGTTGATCGCGCAGCGCGACTATATTTCCGGCGATACTCTGGCTCAGCCCCGATACCCTTGCCAGAAGCGGCACAGAAGCGGTATTGACGTCCACGCCAACCGCGTTAACGCAGTCCTCCACCACGCTGTCCAACTGCCGGGCCAGTTGCAGCTGGCTGACATCGTGCTGGTATTGGCCTACACCAATGGACTTTGGATCGATCTTGACCAACTCCGCCAGCGGGTCCTGTAAGCGCCGGGCAATAGAGACTGCACCGCGAATGGTAACATCCAGGTCGGGGAACTCGCGGGCGGCGAATTCTGATGCCGAGTAGATGGAGGCCCCCGATTCATTCACCATGACCTGACGTACGTTCAATTCCGGTTGCCTGCGCAGCATCTCTCCGACGAACGCATCGGTTTCCCTGCCGGCAGTACCGTTGCCGATGGCAATCAACTCCACGTTATGGGTGCGGATCATGTGCAGCAGGGTTGCTTCGGCTTCCTGCAGCCGTTTGCGCGGTTCATGCGGATAGATCGCGCCGTGGTCAAGGACCTTACCGTTGGCATCAACCACGGCGACTTTCACGCCGGTGCGCAACCCGGGGTCCAGTCCGATGGTTGCCCTCGGCCCCGCGGGGGCCGCCAGCAACAGGTCTTTAAGGTTATGGGCGAAGACCTCGATAGCCTCCTGCTCCGCTCGTTCACGCAACTGGCCCAGCAGATCGGTTTGCAGGTGGGTGAGTAACTTTACCCGCCAGGTCCAGCGCACCGTTTCCCTGAGCCATTGGTCGGCCGGGCGTTGCAAATCCTGAATCTGCCAATGCGCCGCGATCATGGCCTCACAGGGGTGGGCGTCGGTGGGCTTTTCCTCGGGGTTCATCAGCAGGTTGAGGGCGAGCAGGCCTTCATTGCGCCCGCGAAACATCGCCAGTGCACGGTGCGAGGGCACGGAAGCCAGCGGCTCGTTGTGCTCGAAATAGTCTCGAAATTTGGCGCCTTCCTGCTCCTTGCCGTCCATCAGTCGGCTCGCGAGCAAGGCGTGATCCTGCAGGAAGCTTCGCAGGCTGCTCAGCAGGTCTGCGTTTTCGGCGAAGCGTTCCATGAGTATCTGGCGAGCGCCGTCCAGCGCGGCTTTGCCATCCTCTATGCCCGCTTCCGGGTTAATGTAGTTTTGCGCCAGCTTGTCCGGGTCGTTTGTGGGATCAGTCAGCAAGCTGTCCGCCAGCGGCTCCAGCCCTGCTTCGCGGGCAATCAGGGCTTTGCTGCGGCGCTTGGGTTTGTAGGGAAGGTAGAGGTCCTCCAGCCGGTTTTTGGTATCGGCGCCGAGAATGTCGCGCTCCAGTTCAGGGGTTAATTTTCCCTGCTCGGTGATACTGCCCAGGATGGTCAGGCGCCGTTCCTCCATCTCACGCAGGTAGCGCAAGCGCTCATCGAGCTGGCGCATCTGGGTGTCGTCCAGCGCCCCCGTGGCCTCTTTGCGATAGCGGGCGATAAAAGGTACCGTGGCGCCTTCATCAAGTAGCTTTATGGCGGCTTCTACCTGGTTTGCATGTACGGAGAGTTCCTCCGCGATACGCTGGGAAATCGTTTTTGGCATGGTATGTAAAGGTCTTTTTTGGCAGGGTGATTACAGCATGTACTGCGTGGAAGCGGCATTATGCGTCAGCGGCAAAAACAATACGATATAGATATTTATCGGCTTTTGTGCATCCGTGAGTGAACGCTACGTCGCGGTGACAGGGAGTGCCCCTTCACCGCTGTGAGACGGACTGTCAGCTGAATTTTTTTACCGCCGCGAGCAACTGGCGGCAGGTAATCTGGCCGATGAGGCGACCGTTTTCAACCACCGGGCGGCGGCGATGTTTCTTCACCAGCATGTCCTGGGCTACATCCAGTATATTCTCGTCCGGGTGAGCCACCAGCAAGTTGTCGCCCGTCATGTGGTCGCGAACCAGGCCTATGCCGGATTCATTGTAGGTGGCGCCCAGTCCTGCCCGCAGGCAATCCAGCTCGGACAGGATGCCCACAAGGTTGCCCTCATTGTCGACAACGCAGACCCCTGAGATCTTGTTGTCGATAATGACCTTCATGGCATCCAGGACATTGTCGTCCGGTTTTACTTTGACGGGGTTTACCAGCATGTAGTCCCGCAGGTTGACCGACTGCAACATAAGTATCTCCTACCCTTGGTTGTTGTCTGCTCTCAATGGAGTATAGCCTTTAAATAGTGCATAAGTGGTTGTGGGGCGATTCCCAGCAGGAGGATGGTCGCAATCAACACTCCGGACAGGATGCGCCCGCGCCAGGCGCTGATAATTTTTTGTTCGACGCGGTGCTCCTCGGGTCGGCGGGTCATGTAGTAGACCACCCGCAGGTAGTAGTAGATCCCGATACTGCTGCCGATGACCAGGGTGAATAACAGTATCCAGTTGTGACCGCTGACCGCGGCATTTACCAGGTAGAATTTGGCGATGAAGCCAGCGGTCAGGGGAATGCCCGCCAGTGACAACAGCGCCACCAGCATCAGGCAAGCCAGCAGCGGCTGGCGCCAGAACAGTCCGCTCACCTGCTGCAGCTGCACGTTCTCCCGCCCCGAGGCATCGGTGCTGATCAGGGTGAGCAGCCCGAAGGCGGCAATGGTGGTGGCGGTATAGGCTATCAGGTAATAGCTGGCGGCCTCTACCGCCAGGGCCTGACTGTCACCGCTCAGGGAAACCATGAACACGATCATCAGGTAGCCCATGTGGGCAATGGAGGAATAGGCCAACATGCGTTTGATATTCGTCTGCAGCAATGCCAGCAGATTACCCGCGAGCATGCTGAATATGGCCAGCAGCCCGGTTATTTCCACCAGGATACGGTAGCGGAACAGGTCCGCATCCAGAAACAGGCGCAGCAACACGACAAACACCGCCCCTTTTGCCACTGAGGCCAGGAAGCCGGTAACCGGTGCAGGCGCTCCGTCGTAGACATCCGGCGTCCACAGGTGAAATGGCACCAGGGACAGTTTGAAAGCCAGGCCCGCGAACACCATGACCGCTGCCGGCAAAAGTACACTCTGGCCGGTGGTGGTCACCGTCAGGCCCTGTCCGATTTCGGTAAATCCCAGGGCGCCAGTCGCAGCGTAGAGCAGGGCAAAGCCGAACAGGGCAGTAGCCGAGGCGGCACCCGACAGCACCAGGTACTTGGCTGCGGCCTCAAGTGGCAGGATGGATTTATTGGGGTATGCGATCAGCGCATACAGTGAGACCGACAGCAATTCCAGTCCCAGCAGGAGGGAAGCGACGTGTATCGCATAGGCGAGTACGCTTGCACCCATCGTGGCCAGCACCAGCAGCAGGAAGAATTCCTCGGGTTCGTCACCGTGCAGGCTGACGTAGTCGCGGGACAACAGCGCGGTGATGGCGCCGGCAAAGCCAAACAGCGTGGCAAACAACAGGGAATAACGATCAGCCTGTAGCAGCGGCGTCACCTCGGTAGGCGCCACCTCGGCTGCGAGGCGACAGGACAGTGCGGACAATGCCATGACGAGCGCGGCAAGCGCGGCCGTCAGCCCCGGGTTCCTTACCCAGGCTATCTGCAGCATTAACACAGTGGCGCCGATGGCCAGTACCAGCAGTGGCAGCACCGCCTGGAAATCGGTGGCATTCACAGGCCGCTCCCCGCCGCCGGCGCGGCCTTGGAAACCAGGGAGTGTGCCTGATCCAGGGGTGTTGCCAGGGCTTGCAGGCTGTCCAGCACCGGTTGCGCGAGGTCCAGTACAGGCTGCGGATAGAGGCCGAGCCACAGGAGGGCGATCATCATCGCGGCCATCGCAGTCATCTCCCGCCCATCGAAGTCAGGCATGGTGCGCTGCTTGTCAGGGGTGCCCTGGAAAGCCTGCTGCATCATCCACAGCGAGTAAATCGCCGCGGTGATGAGTCCCACGGCCGCAATCGCGGCGAGCCACGGGTGCACCGCGAACAGGCCCAGCAGCACCAGGAATTCCGCCACGAAGTTGCCCAGGCCAGGCAGGCCGAGGGAAGCCACGGCAAAGAACATGGCGCAGGCCCCCATGCGCGGCGCCTGGTGCCAGAGGCCGCCCATGCGTCCCATATCGCGGGTATGCAGTCGGTGCTGGAGCGCACCGGCCAGCATGAACAGGGCAGCCGTGCTTACCCCGTGGGCGACCATCTGCATTACCGCGCCTTGCAGGGCCAATTGGTTCCAGGCGTACAGGCCCAGCAGGACGAAACCCATATGGCTCACGCTGGAGTAGGCGACCAGGCGCTTGAAATCACTCTGGGCAAATGCCAGCACCGCGCCGTAGATCACGCCCGCGACACCCAGTCCCATGGCGATCGGCGCGAACTCCATTGAGGCCTCTGGAAACAGCGGTATGCAAAAGCGCAGCAGGCCATAGGCGCCGGTCTTGAGCAGGATGCCGGCCAGCAGCACGCTGCCGGCGGTGGGGGCCTGGGTATGGGCATCGGGCAGCCATGTGTGGAATGGAAAGGCGGGCAACTTCACGGTAAACGCGAGAAAGAAGCCCAGCATGGTCCACCAGGCGACACGTGGGTCCAGGGATAGTCCAAGCAGGTCGAAATAGCTGAAGCTCAATTGGCCGCTCACCCTGGAGCCCTGCCAGGCGAGCACCACGATGGCCAGCAGCATCAGCAGCCCGGATGCCTGGGTGAAAATGAAGAATTTCATCGCCGCATAGCTCTTGTTCTCGTGTCCCCATATCGCTATCAGCAGGTACATGGGAATCAGCATCACTTCCCAGAACAGGAAGAACAGGAACAGGTCCATGGCCAGGAAGACGCCGCAAACACCCGCCAGTGTCCACAGCAGGTTGGCCTGGAACAGGCCTGGCTTGAATGTGATTTCGGACCATGAGGCCGTGATGGCCACCAGTCCCAGTAACAGGGTCAGCACCAGCAGCAACAGGCTCAGGCCATCCATCGCCAATTCGAAGGCGATGCCAAAGCGCGGCATCCAGTCAATTTTCAGCTGTGCCAGCCAGTTACCGGGGTGGCGGGGGTCGGTTGCCAGGGCGAGCTGTTCAGGTGGCAGGGTGAGCAGCAGGAACAACAGGGAAATGCCAACCACCCCGAGCGCGACCCAGCGAGGCAGGTTGGGGTGAGTCCGTTCCGCCAGCCAGGCCAGCAGGCCGCCGCCCAGCAGCAGGAGGATCAATACAGCCAGGGTCATGTGGCGTTCCTCAACATGACGGCCAGCAGCAACACCAGGCCAAATACCATTGAGGTGGCATACCAGCGCAGCTCGCCGGTCTGCAGTGCGGCCAGCTTGTGGTGGGCCCACTGGCTGCTCGCCACTATGGCGTTATAGACCCGGTCGACGGGCTCGTTGCGGCACCAGTGGGCGACTGTGGTATACGGCCGTACCCAGAGCACTTCATATAACTGGTCGAAGCGCCAGCCGCTGAACAGAAAACCCCGCACACGCCGGCCCGCAATGGAATCCGCCGCCCTGTCGAAATTTATCTGGCGGCCGAGGAACATCAGGTAGGCCAGCAGCAGACCCAATAGCGGGGTGCCGATACTTATATACTCGATGGCGTGGCTGGCCTCGTGGGCCCGGGCTGCCGGGAACACGTCGGCCAGCGGCAGGGCCAGCAAGCCGCCCGCCAGGGCAAGAGCGCACAGCACGACCAGGGCGACAGACATCTTCCAGCCGGGCTGCCGGTCCGGCTCTGTATGAGCCTGTCCGAAGAACACGATGAAGACCAGACGAAAGCTGTAAATACCCGTGAGCAGTGCACCCAGCAGACCGCCGGCCCACAGCCAGAGTCCTATGCCGCCCACTTCCGAGGCGGACAATAATATCGCGTCCTTGCTGTAGAAACCGGAGGTGAAGGGGAGGGCAGCCAGTGCTGCAGAGCCGATAAGGAAGCTCCAGAACACCACTGGCAGGCGCTTGCGCAGGCCGCCCATCCGAAAAATATTGTGCTCGTGGTGCAGGCAGTGGATGACGGCGCCAGCGGCCAGAAAAAGGAGGGCCTTGAAAAAAGCGTGGGTCACGAGGTGAAAGATGCCCGAGGCAAAGGCGCCGACGCCCAGGGCCAGGAACATATAACCTATCTGGCTGATGGTCGAATAGGCCAGGATGCGCTTGATGTCCTGTTGGACCAGTGCCGCGAAGGCCGCCAGCAACAGGGTGAGCAGACCGATCCACGCCACCGCTTCCATGGTGGGCGGCGCCAGCAGGAACAAGCCGGAGGTGCGGGCGATAAGGTAGACGCCGGCGGTTACCATCGTGGCGGCGTGAATGAGCGCGCTGACCGGGGTGGGGCCCGCCATCGCGTCCGGCAGCCATACCTGCAATGGCAGCTGCGCCGACTTGCCAACCGCCCCGCCCAGCAGCAGGGCAGTGGCCAAAACGGGTAGGGTATCGCCGACCTGCCAGGTGCTGTTCGCCGCCGCCAGCAGGGGCTGAATATCCAGGGTTCCCAGCTCGGTAAACAGCAGGAAGAGCCCGAGCGCCATGGCGGTATCGCCTACCCGGGTAACCACGAAGGCCTTGCGCGCGGCCTTGCCGTTGGCGGGATCGCGATACCAGAAACCCACCAGCAGGTAGGAGCAGACACCGACGCCTTCCCAGCCCAGGTACAGCAGTAGCAGGTTGTCCGCCATCACCAGCAGCAGCATCGCACCGACGAATAGATTCATATAGGCGAAATAGCGACAGATAGACTCGTCGTCCCACATGAACTCGATGGAGTAGAGGTGAATGAGGAAGCCGACGCCGGTGATGACCGACATCATTACCACTGTCAGGCCGTCGATGTAGAACGCGAAGCGGGGAGTGAATTCAGCCACCGTCATCCAGGTCCACAGCGTGACCTCCCGCACTTGCCCATCCGCCAGGAAGTCGTTGACCAGCGACGCCACACAGATGGCCGACAGGCCCACTGAACCCGCACCCAGCCAGGCGGCGAGTTGTCGGGGCATCCTGCCGGCGCTCAGCAGCAACAGGACTGCACTGGCCAGGGGAAAGAAGGGGATTAACCAGATGCCTGCCATACTAGCCCCTCAGCCTCCTGGCCTGGTCCATATCCAGTGTCTTGAAACGCCGCTGGATCTGCAGCACCAGGCCCAGGCCTACAGCAACTTCCGCCGCGGCGACCGAGAGAATCAGCAGGAAGATAATCTGGCCATCCGCCTGTTGCCATTTCGCCCCCGCGGCCACGAAAGCTAGCGCGGCCGCGTTCAGCATCACTTCCAGCGACATCAACATGAAGATGATATTGCGCCGTAACATCAGTCCCAGCAGGCCGCAACTGAACAGCAGGCCGGCCAGCGCCAGCACCTGTTCCATCGGAATCTGCAGGCCGCCCATCAGCGTCTGCGCTCCCGGCGCACGATAAAGCGCCGACCCAGGTGGTATGCGCCCACCAGTCCAGCGAGCAATAACATTGATGCAATCTCCACGGCGAGTACATACGGGCCGAACAGGGTGAGCCCCACCTCCTTGGGAGTGACCGCCACCCCGCTGGTTACGGCAGGCGCGTGGCGCAACGCGAGCATGAGTTCCAGCAGCAGCAGCGCAGACAGGATGCCGGGCGCGATCCAGTTGCGCCCCCCCAGCCATTCCCGCTCCCTGGCGGTGCCCTCGCGTCCCACGTTCAGCATCATGATGACGAAAACGAACAGCACCATAATCGCCCCGGCATAGATCACGATCTCGAGTGCCGCCGCGAAGGGCGCGCCCATAAGGAAGAACACAACGGCCACTGCCAGCAATGACACGATCAGGTAAATCAGTGCATGGGCGGCATTGGCACGGCTGAGGGCCAGCACGGTGGCCAACAGGGCGACTGCGGCGGCTATATAAAACAGCATCTCCATCATGATCGCGCCCCCCCGCTTCCGCACATGGCCAGTCCGTTGCCGTGCATGTGCCGTTTGCCTGAATCTGGATGAGAGGCTGCGGTCACAATCATGGCAGCAGGCTCTTTACGTCGATGGGTGGAGCTTCGTTCTGCGCCTCACCCTTGTCCTTGCCCTCAATGGCGAGGCCGGATACACGGTAGAAGTTGTAGTCGTGGTACTTGCCTGTACCCTCAATTTGCAGGTGCTCCTTTTCGTAGACCATGTTGCTGCGGTCGTATTCGCACATCTCGAAATCCGGCGTCAGCTGGATAGCGTTGGTGGGGCAGGCCTCCTCACACATTCCGCACATGATGCAGCGCGAAAAATTGATCCGGAAGAACTCCGGGTACCAGCGTCCGTCGTCCTTCACGCCCTGCTGCAGCGCGATACAGTCTACCGGGCAGGCCACCGCACACAGGTTGCAGGCCACACAGCGCTCTTCCCCGTCCGGGTCTTTTGTGAGCACGATGCGACCGCGATAACGCGGCGCCAGATACGGCTTTTCCTCGGGGTACTGAACAGTCTCGGCTTTGGTAAAGCTGTGTTGCAGGATCGTCCAGATGGTGCGCAGTTGGCTGGTCAAGGAGTTGAGCATGTCACGCGCCCTCCATCAGTAACGCGATGGCGCCGGTGAGCAGCAGGTTGAGCAGGGTGAGCGGCAGCATCACTTTCCAGCCCAGCGCCATCAACTGGTCGTAGCGCGGCCTCGGTATGGCGGCACGCAGCAGAATGAAGAAGCAGATGAGGATGAAAACCTTGAGACCAAACCAGACAACGGGCGGCAGCCAGGGTCCCAGCCAGCCACCGAAGAAAAGCGTGGCTATCATGCAGCTGATCAGCAACAGCCCGAGGTATTCCCCCAGCATGAACATCGCGAACTTCATGCCGCCGTACTCTGTGTGGAATCCGGCGGTGAGTTCGTGCTCCGCCTCCGGCAGGTCAAAGGGCAGGCGGTGGCTCTCGGCGATGCCGGCTATCAGGAACGTGAAGAGGCCGAGGAATTGTGGAATGCAGAACCAGAGATCGCGCTGGGCTTCGACGATAGCGCGCAGACTGAAGCTGCCTGTGAGCATTACCACGCCCATCAGCGACAGCCCCATGAATACCTCATAGCTCACCATCTGGGCCGCGCTGCGAAGGCCTCCCAGCAGGGCATACTTGTTGTTGGATGCGAGCCCTCCCAGCAAAACGCTGTAGACCGCCAGCGAGGTCATCCCCAGGAAGAACAGCAGGCCAATGTTGAGATCGAGTATGTAGAGTTCGGGGCCGAAGGGCACCACGGCGAAACCCAGCAGCATGGCAACCACGATGGCCGTCGGGGCGAAGATGAAAACAGCCCGGTCGGCGAAGGGCGGCACCCAGTCGTGCTTGGTAAGCAGCTTGATCATGTCGGCAAGCACCTGCAGGACGCCGAAGGGACCGAGCCGGTTGGGGCCGTAACGGTCCTGCCACACGCCGAGCAGGCGCCGTTCGAACCAGGTAAGGAAGGCCGCGCCGCCGACCGCGGCGGCGATAATAACCAGGCCAAAACCGATGGTGTCCAGTTCAGACATGGCCGCCCCCCGATCCAATGCCACGGTCGCTGCCGATAAGCTCGGGTGCGCGCTGCCAGGCATCGGCCCGGCGCAGTGTCACCTGCGCAAGCGCGGCGAGCTCGCCGGTACCACTGAACCCCGCACTGTAGCCCGCGCAACCGGCCACCATGGAGTCGTTAACACGAACCTCCAGGGTTGCGAGGCCGTCGCCCACGTCCACCCCGTCACCGTCTTTCACACCCAGCGATGCGGCATCGGCGGTACACAGTTCGATAAAACCCGGAACGATGAGTTCCGCCAGGGCGGGGCTCAGGGCACTGAGTTCGTCGCTGCCGAAAATGCGCGGCCGCGGCACCAGTTGCCAGCGCTGGCCGGTCGTCGTCCCCGCAGTGCTCTCGGCCCGTGCGGGCTGCGCTTGGCTGGTTGCTGCGTTGCCGTTGCCGCCCCCGCCAGTCGGTAACAGCCGTGCCCCTGCCGTGCCTCCCTTGAGCGGGCCGCCGGCGCGGGTCTGGAATTTGTGCAGGGACTGGTTGGAGTTCCAGCCGGGTGCCCACACCCATGGCAACAGGGCGCCGGGCTGGCTGCGGTTTAGTCCCTCCATGGTGAACGCCAGCGGAGTTTCCTCATCTTCGCGCTGTTTGGGCTCGTGAACGCTGATGTTGGCGCGCATGGCGGTGCGACCGCTGTAGCGGGGTGGTTGACGCGGAATTTTAACGCCGAGGTTGAGGTAGTGCAGGTCTGGAGCCGCTGCGGTGATCCCGGCAAGGGCGGGTATACGGGCGGCGCAGATTCGGGTGATATCGTCGAAATGGTGCATGGAGTGGCATTCCGGCAGCTCCATTTCTTTCATGCAGGCAAGTAACCAGACCCAGGAGGGACGCCTTTCTTCGCGCGGCTGGAACACCGGGAAGTAGCGTTGCGCCCGGCCTTCCAGGCTTACCAGGGTTCCCTCGCTCTCGGCGAAATTCGCCGCTGGCAGGGCAAGGGTCGCGGCGGACGTGGTGCGGTTGTCCAGCCCGTCCATCACTATGACCTCGCGAAATGCTGCCAGCAAGCCATCGATCTGGGCCTGGCCGCCGCGGCGGTACAGGTCGTTTTCCAGAACGATGAGCGTATCCAGCTCACCCGCCTCCGCACGCCGCTGCAATGCGGCGAGGTCAGGCGCCTGGGTCCCGCACAACATCGCCTGGCCGAGGCTGTTCGCCTCCGGTACGCAAAGGCAGATCATAGCCTTCCGCGCGTTGTCGCAGAGCGCATTTGCCACATCCGCAGCCGCCTGCAGGATGGCGCTGCTGCCACAACCGGTACCCGCGATGACCAGGGGTCGCTGCGCACCCGCGAGGGTCTCCGCGATCATCCTCGCCTCGCTGTGCAGATGCTCCGGCAGGACACCCGAGGGCAGCGGCTTGCCGCTGATAGTCGCAGCAACGGCCCGACCCAGGGCGGCAATGTCGTCCGGAGCGAGGCTGAAACGTTTTGCGGCCACATCGTCCAGGGGCGTGTCGGCCACTGTGGCGATAAACATCGGACTGCGCTGGTCCTGGGCCAGGTTGCGGATGGCGGCATCCTGCCAGGGCTCCAGCCTGAGTCCGGCGGCCAGTTCGTAGGCCTTGTTGCGCACACTCTGGCGCAGGGCCAGGGCGATACGTGGCGCCGTGTTGGTGACGTCCTCGCCGAGCACCAGCACCGCATCCGCCGACTCGATAGACCTGATACTCGGGATACCGGCCCGGCTCGCCAGTTGTAGCGTCAGCGCGAGGCTCACCAGGCCCTGTTCCGCATCGCTGAAACCCGGCGCGAAATTTTCGGGCGCAACCAGTTCGCGCAGCAGGAAATTGGCTTCCACCGAGGCTCGTGGAGAACCAATGGCGGCGCACTTTCCGCTCGCACAGGTCGCCGCCATGCGGTGCAGTGCCTCGTGGTGATCCAGCGCCCGGTAGCGGCCATCCGCCTCGCGCAGGCCCGGATATTCAAGCGCTGACCCGCTGTTGACGAAGGCGGCACCGAAGCGGCCGCGATCGCACAGGAAGTAGCCGTTCACCTCCGCGTTAAAGCGGTTGTGGACCCGCTTGAGCCGGCCGTAGCGCTCGCCCGGCATGGTGTTGCAGCCCACCCCGCACCCGGTGCAGACCGAGGGCGCGGATTGCAGATCCCATTTGCGGGTGTAGTCGTGCACCAGTGTCTTATCGGTGAAGACCCCGGTGGGGCAGACTTCCACCAGGTTGCCGGCGAACTCGCTCTGCAGGACGCCTTCCTGGTGGCGACCGAAGTAGATATGGTCGTGGGCCGCCATCGCGGCCAGGTCCGTGCCGCCGGCGTAATCGCGGTAATACCGGGTACAGCGATAGCAGGTGATGCAGCGGTTCATCTCGTGGTTGATCAGCGGACCGAGGTACTGGTTGCGATGGGTGTTTTTGCGGCCCCTGTAGTGGCGGTCGCGGTGACCCACCATCACTGTCATGTCCTGCAGGTGGCACTCGCCGCCCTCGGCGCACACCGGGCAGTCATGGGGGTGGTTGAGCATCAGCGACTCGACAATGGCTTCTCGAAAGTGCCGCGCCTTGTCTCCCGCCAGGGAGAAAAGGGCGCCGTCGCTCACCGGCGTCATACAAGCCATTACGATGCGCCCGCGGGTATCTTCCGCATTCTGGTACTGTACCAGCGCGCACTGGCGGCACGCGCCGATGGAACCCATTGCGGGGTGCCAGCAGAAGTAGGGCAGGTCCAGGCCGAGCGACAGGCAGGTCTCCAGCAGGTTCCTGCCGGACTCAACCTCGTAGCTTACGCCGTCGATGGTGATCACCGGCATCAGTGCGCACCCCCCTCGCAGAAGTGACAGGCGCCACCACTGATATGACGTTCGAAGTCCTCGCGAAAATACTTCATGGCGCTCTGCAGTGGCTCCATCGCCCCGGGAGCGAGTGCGCAGTGAGTGTTGCCGATGGCGCCGATAAACTCCACCTGGCGGGCCAGGGTGTGCATGTCCTCGGGGCGTCCGCGACCGTTTTCTATGTCATCCAGCACCTGTGCCGACCAGGGGAGCCCATCGCGGCAGGGTGTGCAGAAACCACAGGATTCGCGAGCGAAAAATTCCATCAGGTTTTTGACGAAACCTACCGGGCAGGTTTTGTCATCCAGGATAATCATGGTACCCGTACCCATGCGGCTGCCGGCCTTGCCGATGGTCCCGTAGTCCATGGCGAGGTCGAGATGATCGGGGGTCAGGAAATCGGTGGAGCCTCCTCCCGGCAGGAAGCCGCGCAGTTGGTAGCCGTCTTCCATGCCGCCGGCGTGGCGCTCGATGATTTCCCGGATGGGTGTGCCGATCGGCAGTTCCCAGCACCCCGGTTTCTTGACCCGGCCACTGACACCGTAGAGTTTGGTGCCGGCGTCCTCGGTCAGGCCAAGGGCCTGGAACCAGTCGGCGCCGCGCTCAATGATGTGGTGGATGTTGCACAGGGTTTCCACGTTATTGACGATGGTGGGTCGCCCCCACAGCCCACTGACTTGCGGAAACGGCGGCTTGGCCCTGGGGTTGGCGCGTTTGCCTTCCAGGGAGCTGATCAACGCCGTCTCCTCGCCGCAGATGTAGCGGCCGGCGCTGCTGTGCACCTGCATGTCCAGCCGGTAACCGGAGCCCAGGATATCCCGACCCAGGTAGCCCTTTTCGTAGCAAACGGCAATGGCTTCGCGCAGCAGCTTCTCCGCCCGGTGGTACTCCGCGCGGATGAAGATATAGGCGATATCCGCCTGGATGGTGTAGGCCGCGCAGATCATACCTTCGATCAGCTGGTGAGGGTCGCACTCCAGCAGTAATCGATCCTTGAACGTGCCCGGCTCCATTTCGTCGGCATTGCAGATCAGGTATTTGTGTCCCGCAGCGGCGTCGTCCATGGGCACGAAGCTCCACTTCATGCCTGTGGGGAAGCCGGCGCCGCCACGGCCGCGCAGGTTGGAATCCTTGATGACCTGCAGGCATTCGGCTGGCGTGAGTTTACCGATGGCGGCCCGCAGGCCACGGTAGCCGCCATTGGCCTCGTAGGCGGCAAAATCCGTCGGCGAGCGGTCGGGTCGAACATTGCGGGTCAGCGGCAGGTCCAGGCTCATTCGCTGGTACCTCCCCCGTCGTCGAAAAGCCTGGACAGGGAGTGCGTGTCCACGTTCTCGTGCAGTTCCTCGCCCACCATCAACACCGGCGCCTTGTCACAGGCCCCGAGGCAGGTCACCGGCAACAGTGTGTAGCGCTTGTCGCTGGTGGTTTCGCCCAGACCTATACCCAGTTGTTCCTGTATCCGCTTCTGAATTTTGTCGCAGCCCTTGATCCAGCAGCTGATGCTGTTGCACAACAGGATGACCTGCTCTCCCACGGGGCGGCGGTAGATCAGGTTGTAGAAGGTGGCAACGCCGTCAAGTTCCTCGGCGGACATGTGCAGGTGGCGGGCGATGGCGCGCAGGCTCTCATCCGATACCCAGCCGCGGTGGGCCTGCACGATTTTCAGGGCTTCGATGGCGACCGCCGAGCGATAGGGCACATGCGCAATCTCCGCATCGATTCCGGCGATCTCCTGCGCGCTCAGTGCCTGAATGAGTTCGCTCATGCCGTCACCTGTCCACATCCGCCATAACGAAATCGATACTGGCGATAATCGCTATCAGGTCCGGGATCATCAGGCCGCGGCTGATAAGGGGTATTTGCTGCAGCGCGGGGAATGAGGGTGTGCGGATACGGGTGCGGTAGGACGTAGTGCCGCCGTCGCTGACAAGGTGGTAGTTGTTGATTCCCTTGGTGGCCTCGATCGGAAAGGACGCTTCCCCCACCGGGATGACCGGCCCCCAACTCACGTTCAGGAAGTGATGGATCAGCGTCTCGATATTCTGGAGTGTGCCCTCCTTGGGTGGCGGCGTGGTCAGGCGGTGCTCGCTCTTGTACGGACCCTCCGGCATGTTGTCCAGGCACTGGCGGATGATGCGCAGGCTCTGTCGAATTTCCTCTACCCTCACTACCGCGCGGTCGTAACTGTCGCCCTTGTGGCCCAGGGGTACCTCGAATTCGAACTGGTCGTAGCCGCCGTAGGGACGGTCGCGGCGCAAATCGAAGTCCATGCCGGTGGCGCGTAGCGAAGGGCCGGTGATGCCCCATTCCAGCGCCTCCTTGGTGCTGTAACTGCCGATATCCACAGTGCGCTGCTTGAGAATACTGTTGTCCATGGCCATCACCTGGTAGTGATCCAGCCGCGCGGGCATGCTGTCGATAAATTCGCGCACCAGCCGGTCCCAGCCCCGGGGCAGGTCCTGGGCTACTCCCCCTATGCGGAACCACGCCGGGTGCATGCGCCCGCCGGTGATGGCCTCGATAATGCCGAACAGGCGCTCCCGGTCGGCGAACATGTAGAACACGGGGGACATCTGGCCCACGTCCTGGGCGAAGGTGCCGTAGAACACGAGGTGGCTGGAAATTCTGAAAAACTCCGCCAGCATGATGCGAATGACTTTGGCCCGGTCCGGTACCTTGATGTCGGCAAGGGTTTCCACGGCCATGACATAGGCCAGGTTATTCATTACGCCGCCGAGGTAATCGATACGGTCCGTGTAGGGAATGAAAGAGTGCCAGGTCTGGCGCTCTGCCATTTTTTCCGCACCGCGGTGGTGGTAACCGATGTCCGGTACCGCGTCCACCACCACCTCTCCGTCCAGTTGCAGGGCAATGCGAAATACGCCGTGGACGGAAGGATGATTGGGCCCGAGGTTGAGGAACATGAATTCGGTGTCAGCGGTGGCCCTGGCCATACCCCATTCCTCGGGCTTGAAGCGCAGGGCTTCCTGCTCCGCATCCTGCTTTTGGGCATCGAGGCTGAAGGGCTCCATTTCGGTGGCCCGCGCGGGATGGTCCTTGCGCAGGGCGTGACCCTCCCAGGTGGGCGGCAGCAGGATACGTCGCAGATTGGGGTGGCCGCTGAACGTGATCCCGTACATGTCCCAGGCTTCACGCTCGTACCAGTTTGCGTTGGGCCATATGCGTACCGCCGAAGGTACGCAGGGGTCGTCGCTGCTCACAGCAACCTTCAGTCGTATTTCTTCCCGGTCTGCAATATTCAGGAGGTGGTAGATCACGGTGAAATCCGCAGCGCCCGCCGGTTTGTGTTCGCGCAGGCGTTCGTCCATGCCAAACAGGTCAAGCAACATGGGGAAGCGCGGCTTCAGGTGTGCCAGTACATCGAGGATCTGGTTCGCGTCTACCCACAGGGTCGGGGTGAGGTCAGGTGTCGGCTGCGGCACAAACGCGGGCGCACCAAAGCGGCTGAACAGGTCATCCACTGTCGGGTTTGTGCTCATCGCCTGCGCTTGCTGCATGCCTGTCTCCGGGCTGGCCACGCCTTCTTATTATTCAGCAACCTATTCCATTGTGCGCTCTCGTTAATGCGCTGACGTGGTTGCCGCCTCTCAATTAAACTTCGCCAATGCTCAGGTTCGTCCTGTATTCCGTTTCCGTAGCTGGTTCCTCTATCTGATTCCTCGCTCCAGTCGTCAGGGCTTATGGGTTAAACTTCATCCGGGCTGCGCAACTGGTCGGCCCGGTTTCTCTCAGCCTGCAATAGATCGCGCCGCGCGGGAAAGTGGGGCTTGACGATGCTCTGGTCGCCCGCCACCCAACTCAGCGGGCGGCGCTCCTTTTCTATGGCGTCCTGCAACATCATCAGACCCTGCATAAGCGCTTCTGGTCGCGGCGGACAGCCCGGCACGTATACATCCACGGGAATAAATTTATCCACGCCCTGCACCACGCTGTAAATATCGTACATGCCCCCGGAGTTGGCACAGGAACCCATGGAGATGATCCAGCGAGGCTCCAGCAGCTGGTCGTAAAGGTGCTGCACCACCGGAGCCATCTTGCGGAACACCGTCCCGGAGATCACCATAAGGTCGGCCTGCCGTGGCGTGGCTCGAATCACTTCCGAACCAAACCGCGCGATGTCATGCCGGCTGGTAAAGGAGGTGGCCATCTCCACATAGCAGCACGAGAGGCCGAAGTTGAATGGCCACAGGGAGTGCGCCCGGCCCCATGCGATCAGGTCTTCGAGTCGGGCGAAGAAAACATTGCGCCTGACCTGCTCTTCTAAGCTGTCGCGGGAACTGCCGGGGGAAGAACTGGCAATCACGTCGCCGGGTTTGCTCAGGCTCCACTCCATCAGGCTTGCACCTCCGGGTGCGGCATGTCCTGGGGCTTTCCGGTACGGGTTTTCAAGCCCCAGTCCAGGGCGCCCGTACTGAGTTCATAGACAAGTGCTACTCCCAGGATGAGTACGAACACGAATACCGCCGCGAAGCCCTCCCACCCCAGGTCAAAGAATGCGACTGCCCAGGCGAAGATGAAAACTGTTTCGAGATCAAATATCACGAAGAAGATGGCCACCAGGTAGAATTCGACGGCCATGTGAATCTGGGGAGAGCCCACCGATACAATGCCGGATTCGAATGGCATATCGGTGGCTTTATTGGCGCGGCGCTGCCCCAGCACAAACGACAAGCCCAGCATGGTCGCCACGAGCAGCAGTACCGCAATGAAATAAACCACGAATGGCCACAGGGATGTCACCGCCTCGTTCAAATGGCGGACCCTCGCGAGCGGGTCGCTGGGGGCGTGGTGAGGGATTCAGGAAATAATAGTGGCCCGGGCAGTCCGCGCGAGGCGGTCTGTCGAACAGATAGCGCTAGTGTTCTGCGTCTTTGCATTGGAACTCCATACTGCCCGAAGGACTATCATGGAGGTCACTCGCCCGTGCTACCAACCACTTGGGTAAGTACAACGACCTGGTACAGCTACCACTTGCAACGCTTCCGACTCTAGCGAGGTTGAAAACCAAACGCAAGAAACTCGCGGAAAATCGCGTTGTTTGGTCAGTTTTTGAGCAACCCCGAATTTCGGGATTCGAGCTTCGGTGTTCTGGTTCCGGGCTGTTTTGCCGGTCGAGGCAAACCCTGACCGACCCCACAGGCGCCAGCTTCATGCCGACCGCTACCTCCCCGGGGCATCCGCGGTGGATGCCAATGCACTACAATCTTTCCATAGCCTTCGGAGAAAATGTGATGAAAACCCTGCACCTGTTGCGCCACGCCAAGTCCTCGTGGGACAAGCCCGGCCTGTCCGACCGAGATCGTGGCCTGAACAAGCGCGGCAAACGCGACGCGCCGCGTATGGGCCAGGCGCTGGCCCGGCGCTTGCAGCCGATGGCCATATCAGTGAGCCCGGCCCGCAGGGCCCAGCTCACCCTGGGTGGTTTATGCGATGGCTGGCCGGCGCTGAACCAGATGGACCACGTTACCGAGGAAGCACTCTACACGTTCTCCGCCGAAGATCTTTTCGCCTGGCTGCGGGAACGGGATGAGCGGGAGGCGGAGCAGTTTATTATTGGCCACAACCCGGCGCTCACCGACCTGGCCAACGCACTTGCCGGTAATGACGGGCTCGCCAACCTGCCGACTGCCGGCTACCTGGAGTTGTCGCTGCGGATTGACCTCTGGAATGACTTGCGGCAAGGTTGCGCGAGGATGGAGTTCAGCTTGTTCCCCCGCCAACTGTAATGCGCTCGAAACCCACTGAGAGAGAACCTATGCCACGCTATTCACGCAATTGCCTGCCCGTCATTTTACTTGCCTGTTGGGTCTGCGGTGTGGCGGCTTCTCCCGCGGAACGCCTGGGCGAGGCGGTGCGATTCCAGACGATCAGCTACCAGGATACCGGACAGATCGTTTACACCCGATTCGAGGCGTTCCAGCGGTATCTGCGGGATTCGTTTCCGCTGGTTTTCAGCAAGCTGGAGGTTGAGACGGTAAATGAGTACAGCCTGCTGCTGCGCTGGACTGGCAGCAATGCCGCCCTTGCTCCGGTATTGTTCACGGCGCATATGGATGTGGTGCCGGTAGAGCCGGGCACCGAGAAGGATTGGCAGCACCCTCCCTTTGCAGGGGTTGTAGCTGACGGGCGAATTTACGGGCGCGGCACCCTCGATGACAAGGTGGGGGTGATGGGATTGCTGGAGGCGATCGAGCAGTTGTTGGCGGACGGTTTCTCGCCGCAGCGCACCCTGGTGTTCGCCTTCGGCCACGATGAGGAAATCGGTGGTACGAGCGGGGCCGCGGCGCTGGCCGCGAGGATGCGTGAGCTCGGCCTGCACTTCGACTGGATGGTCGACGAGGGCGGCATGCTGGTCTCGGACAATCCCATCCTGCAAGACAAGACCATGGCTATGGTGAACATCGCGGAGAAGGGCTACCTCACCCTGATCCTGGAGGCCACGGGCGAGGGCGGCCACTCCTCGAATCCACCCGAGGTCAGCACGATCGGGCGCCTGTCCAATGCCCTGGCCCGTATCGAGGCCAAGCCTTTTCCACCGCAATTGACGGGGCCGGTTGTCGCCATGTTCGAGGCGCTGGCGCCGCATGTGGGCCAGCCCCAGCGCATCGTGTTTGAGAATCTGTGGATCACCGACGGCCTGGTGGCGCGGATGATGGCAGGGGAGCGCTCGACCACACCCTTTGTGCGCACCACGACTGCGCTGACGATGTTCAATGCCGGGGTCAAAGAGAACGTTGTGCCGCAGCGGGCCGAAGCCAGGGTCAACTTTCGACTGTTACCGGGTGACAGCCCCGACATGGTCGTGGATTACATTACGGAAGTCGTGGACGACCCGCTGGTGAATGTCCGCTACGAGGAGTGGGACAACCTGCCCGGCGTCGCTGACTATGGCAGTGGCGGCTTCCTGGTGATCAAGTCGGCGGTGGAGAGCGTGTACCCGGACGCCGTGGTGGTGCCATCCCTGCTGACGGCCACCACCGACACGCGTCACTATGTCGACCTTGTCGATAACCAGTACCGCTTTCACGGGGTGGAGATGGCCACCAGCCAGGCGACGTCCATCCACGGTACCGACGAGTACGTAGGGGTGGCCAGTTACGAGAAATCAATCGACATTGCCAGGAAAATGATTGAGCTGGCCGCTCGGTAGGCCACAGCCGCAAAGTGAGTAACCGGGCCGGGGGCCCCCGGCAGTTTTCCGCGCGGCGCGCCCTAGATTTCCGCCTGGGAGAGATCGATGTCGTAGGCGCCGGGTTCGAGGCTCCTGGCAATACCCAGCGGCGGCGCGTCGGGGTCGCCCTGCACTTCGCTGAGGTCGATCAGCCTGGGCTCCCGCAGGCGGTACTTGCGTTTGTCCAGCAGCATCAGAATCTTGGGCTTGAGACGCCGGGTACGGTATTCCGAAACAACCACACCGACCTCGCCTGAAGTCAGCTCCACGATAGTGCCTGCGGGGTAGATTCCCACCGCCTGGATGAACACTTCGACCAGTTCGGCCTGGAACTCGATATTACGGGACTGGTACAGCAGCTTTATCGCATCGGAAGGGGAGATGGCTTTCGCATGGCTGCGATTGCTCGTAACGGCATCATAGGTGTCTACGATAGCGGCAATGCGCGCCATTGGTGGAATCCGGTCGCCGACCAGTCCCTGCGGATAGCCGGATCCATCGAAGCGCTCGTGATGGTGTGCAACGATATCCAGCACATCCTGGTTAATCATTCCGCTCTCGCGGGCGATATTGACGCCGTGGGCCACGTGCTCACGCATCCTGTCTGATTCTTCTTCGGTGAGTTGCCGTGGCGCTCGCAACAGGTCCGGGTCCACTCGCAGCTTGCCCACATCCATCAGCATGCAGCCAATCGCCAGGGAGCGTAAGTCGTGGCGGGGCAGCCCCAGCTGGCGGCCCAGCGCAACAGCCCAGATGCTGGCGCTGAGGGAGTGCTGGTAGGCGTACTGGTCGTGTTGCTTGAGTCGCGCCAACCAGATGCACGCGTCCGGATTGCGGCTCATGCTCTCCACCACCGGTTCAACGGACTTCTTGAGCCGGATCACGTTGAGTGCGCCGCCGTCACTGACGTGCTCGAAAATAGCGTTGACGTCATCGACCAGGGAATCCAGCACCAGCCACGCCTGGGCGCTTTCTTCTTTCCATTCGCTGGTGGTCGGGTAGGGTTTGAGGGGCCGCCCGGGGAAAATATCCGCTATGGGAACAGCCGTACTGACGGCGCGAATCCGTTTCAGTAACGGGTGGTCCTTGTTGCGGCTCTTGGCGAAGTCGACGAAGACGTAGGAGCAGTAGTTGCGCAGGCGCTCAATTTCTTCCGCGCTGCCGACACAGAAGCCCTGCATGATAAAGGGTGTTTCCAGCCACGGCCTATCCAGCCCGCTGACAAACATGCCAACTTCCAGCTCGCTTGTATTAATTTTCAGGGTATGGAGCATGCCAGCCCATGGCCCCCTTCCGAAGTTTCTTGCCCCGTTTTAGCAAACATAGCGCAATTACGATCTGGAAGTTTGAAAATCTCTACTTTTTTCCCCGGCTTGCCCTGTGTGCGCGGCCGAATCGCCGATATCAGCCCTGGGACGGGTCCGGTCGCTGTTCCGGGGCGGCTAAAGCTCAAAACGCCTGCGCAGGAATTCGGCGATCCCGTCCTGGTCATGGTGGCCGATGACGGCAGTGGCCACCGCCTTGACCGAGTCCCTGGCATTGCTGGGGGCATAGCTTTCGTCCGCCAGGGCGAACATGCTGAGGTCGTTGTCGCTGTCACCGAAGCAGATAACCCGGCTGACCCCGAGATCCTTCTTGATCTCGGCGATAGCCCCGCCTTTACTGGCGTCACTGTGGTGAATGTCGATCCACAGCAGTTGCTCAGCTTCCACGGCAATGCCGGAATACGCCACCAGATGCGGTTCGGCCTGCACCAGCTGTTCCACGTTCTCTATTGCGCGGCGCGGACCCAGGGCGCTGATGTTGGTGATATCGGCGGCAAACGGCAGCTGCGCCACCGGGCTGACGTGGAGCCCGTCCATGCCGGTAAAATGCTTGACCAGCCGTTGTTCTGCCGGGGTTTGCAGCGGGGGATGGTACACCCCGTGGCGATTCGGCGGCTCTACTGTGAAAATGAACGGCGATATCCCCTGGCTTGCAAATCCTTCGACAATACTGCGGATCTCACCCATCTCCAGCAGGTTGCTGTGGCTGTAATGCCCCGTATCCGGCCGCCAGATCATAACGCCGTTTTTGTAGATGTGGGGGAGAATGAAGTCGCTGCCCTCCAGCAGGGCGCGTGCCGCGTGCAGGGTTCTGCCAGTGGCTACGGTATAGGCGATCCCGCGCCGGCTCAGCTGCCGCAGGGTGTCGCGGGTGCCGGCTGAGAGCTCGGAATGGCGGTTGAGAAGCGTGCCGTCGAGGTCGAAAACAATCAGGTCCATGTGTTGCCGCAGTCAGCGCGGATTGAAATTGCCGGTGTGGCAATGTGGCCGCTGTTGGATGAGGCTTTCATTATACCGGTTTTGGTGAACCGGGCCCCTGTTTGTGGCTTTCACCGGTGAGGTCCTCTATCTTTATTGACAATTTCAGACACCTCGCGCACCGTGCGCCACTCGAGTTGCAGGGAACAAAACCAGATGAACGACACGCTGCTTTATGTGATTGCCATAGTCATTGTGCTGGGTATAGCCGCCCAATGGGTGTCCTGGCGCCTGAAACTGCCTTCGATCCTGGCCCTGCTTGTGATAGGTATTGTCGCCGGTCCGGTGACCGGCCTGCTGCGCCCGGATGAAATGTTCGGTGATTTGCTGTTCCCCATGGTTTCCCTGGGCGTTGCGCTGGTGCTGTTCGAGGGCGGCCTGACCCTGCGACTGAAGGACCTTCGGGGCCACGGCGCGGCGGTCAGTAACCTGGTCAGCTGGGGCGCTTTGCTGAGTTGGGGCCTGATAGCGGCGGGCAGTTGGCTGGTGACGGATTTCTCGGTGGAATTGGCGCTGTTGTTTGCCGCGCTCGTGGTGGTGACCGGCCCGACTGTGATCAATCCGCTGTTGCGCACCATGCGCGCGACCCCGGAGGTGAGCCAGCTGCTGCGCTGGGAGGGGATTCTGATCGACCCGGTGGGGGCGCTGCTGGCGGTTCTTGTTTTCCAGTTTATCGTCGCCGGTACGGAATCCTATATGTTGTTCGCCCAGAGTATCGGTGTTGGCGCGCTGGCTGGTGCGGTGGCGGCTGTTACCCTCGGATATCTCATCAGGCGCCACTGGATTCCGGAGTACCTTCTCAACGTGGTGGCCCTGGCCTGGGTAGTGATGACCTTTGCCGGCAGCAATTTTCTCGCTCATGAATCCGGGCTGCTGGCAGTCACTATCATGGGCGTATGGCTGGGCAATATGCGTGGCATTGATATGTCCGAAGTGCTCAGCTTCAAGGAGAGCCTGTCCATCCTGATCATCTCCATGTTATTCATTGTGCTGGGGGCCCGAATTTATCCCGCGGATATCGTCGCCACCGGCTGGAGCGGGCTCGGGGTGCTACTGGTGATTGTGCTGGCGCGCCCGGTGGTGGTGTGGGCCTGCACTATAGGCGGCAGCTACAGCTGGCGCGAGCGCGCCCTGGTCTCGTGGGTGGCCCCCAGGGGTATTGTGGCGGCGGCGGTTTCCTCCCTGTTCGCGCTGCGCTTGCAGGATGCGGGTTATATCGGGTCTGGTCTGCTGGTCTCCTACACATTCCTCGTCATTATCGTCACGGTGGTGGTGCAGAGTTTTACCGCCAGGCCGCTTGCCCGTGCGCTGGGACTGGTCGAGGAGGAGCCCCGCGGCATTCTTATCGTCGGCGCGAACCAGGTGGCCCGGATGATTGGCAAGGCCCTGCAGCAGCAGGGATTCCGGATCAAGCTTACAGATACCACCTGGTCGGAAATCCAGGCGGCGCGCATGGACGGGCTGGACACCTACTACGGGGACCCGGTATCGGCTCATGCCGACAGGCAACTGGAGCTGGATGCCATAGGACGCCTGTTCGCCATGTCCCGCCGCCCCGAACTGAACACCCTGGCTGTGATCAAGTACCGCCGTGAATTTGGTCGCAATCGCGTCTTTACCCTGCGCAATTCCCAGGAAAAGGATGCGTCGGAGAAACGGCGCGTGGCCGAGCACTACCGGGCACCGCGCCTGTTCGGAGAGAGCGTTACCCTGCAGAAATTGGCCAGCCTTATCGCCCAGGGCGCGGAGGTCAAGGCCACCCTGCTTACCGAGTCTTTCGACCGGGCGGCCTACGAGAAAGCCAGGGGTAAAAGCCACATCCCGCTGTTCGCCCTGGACAAGAATCATAATCTGCGCGCATTTACCGATGACTACCAGCCAGAGGTGAAAGCGGGCTGGACCCTGCTGTCCCTGGTCTCGCCGGCGGCGCCGGTGGCGGCCGATATCGCGGCGCCCGAAGCCGAGGCGCTGGAAGCCAAAACCGGGAACTAGCGGTCTGCTGTCGAGCGTCCGGGTAGCGCGAAACCGGCAGCGTGACACAAGCTTGGCAGCTGCGTTTGGCGCTCATCAATGTTAGTCTTCAACACCTTGCGGTGTTCACCGTGCACGGGGAGAGATTAATGCGCGTTGCCTGGGCTTTTGCCCTTCTGGTTTTGTCAGCTTGTAGTACCTCCGCCACCAGGCCGGTACCTGCTCCCGGGGTCTCCGGGAATCCGCTGGTGCCCTGTACAGAGCCACGCCCGCAGCTGTGCACGATGCAGTATGCGCCCGCCTGTGCAAGTCTGGCCGACGGGGGTTTCAGAACCTACGCTTCCGCCTGCAATGCCTGCGCCGACCAGGCCGTGGCGGGCTACCACGATGGGCCGTGCAGCGAATGAGTCTCACCAACCGAATTTTGATTGCCATGGTGGCGGGTATCCTGCTCGGTTCCGCCATGTACCTCGCGATACACAGCAGCGCCTTGCCGGAGGGGCTGCGCGGGCTGCTTGAGAATAGTGTCGGCCCAAAAGGCCTGTTTGATTCTCTCGGCAACATGTTCGTCGCATCGCTCAAGATGCTGGTCGTGCCGCTGGTGCTGGTATCCCTGATCTGCGGTTCCAGTTCGCTGGGTGACAGCGCCCGCATGGGGCCGATCGCCGTCAAGACGCTCACTCTGTATCTTGGCACCACCGCGCTTGCGATCTCGATTGCGCTGCTGTGCGCACTCATCATCGGCCCCGGCGAGGGGACCGAACTTGAGACCGCGCAAGTGTTCGTGGCCACCGCACCTCCCCCGCTGGGCGACGTGCTGGTCGACATGATTCCGTCCAACCCGGTGCAGGCCATGGCCGAGGGCAAGATGCTGCAGATCATCGTATTCGCCCTGCTGGTGGGTTACGCGATTTCCCACACGGGTGAATCGGGCCGCCGTATCGCGGGCTTTTTCAGGGATCTGGAAGCCATAGTGATGAAGATGGTTGAAATCCTGATGCTGGTGGCGCCGTACGGCGTGTTTGCGCTGCTGGTCGAGATGTTCGCCACCGAGGGCATTGGGTCCATCACCAAACTCGCGGCCTATTTCTTTACTGTCCTGACCGTGTTGATTTTCCAGGGGCTGGTGGTTTACGGCGCGCTTTTGAAATCCCTGAGCGGGCTTTCTCCCAGGCAGCTGTTCACTAAAATGCGACCTGTCTGGGCCTTCGCTTTCAGTACTGCGTCCTCCGGCGCTACCTTGCCGGTCACGCTGAGCACGGTAGAGCGCAGAATGGGGGTGCACAACTCGGTGGCGGGTTTCACGATCCCCCTGGGCGCCACTATCAACATGGATGGCACCGCCATCATGCAGGGCGTGGCCACGGTGTTTATCGCCCAGGCATACGGGATAGACCTCAGTGCCACAGCCCTGCTGACAGTCATCCTGACCGCTACCCTGGCGTCCATCGGCACCGCAGCGGTGCCCGGGGTGGGCCTGATAACGCTCACCCTGGTGCTGGAGCAGGCGGGTTTGCCGGTGGAGGGTATTGGCCTGATCCTCGGGGTGGACCGCCTGCTGGACATGGTGCGCACCGCCGTCAATGTCACCGGTGACGCTGTTGTCACAGCTATCGTCGCGAAAAGCGAGGGACAGCTGGATGAGGCTGTCTTCAACCAGAGGGGCAAGCGGCGCGGAGCGGAGGCGACGGATGACGATGCCCCGACATTCTGAACCGGGGAGTGAGCGCAGTCGAGCGGGAAAATTACCGGCTTCACCGCCGGTCAGCTGGTGCTGCCTGTAACAGGGCGATGCCGGCGCCGTCCCGTCGACGATGCCTCCCCCGATAAACTTTACAACAGGATCCGATGTAGAAATGTCCATTCAATGCACTATCGTGCCGGTAACACCCTATCAGCAAAACTGCTCTGTTATTAAATGTGAAGCCACCGGCAAGGCCGCCATTGTCGATCCCGGCGGGGACGTGGAGCGTATTCTCGCGGCGGTGGCGAAAATGGAAGCGGTGGTGGAGAAAATCATTCTGACCCATGCCCACCTGGATCACTGCGCGGCGTCTGACGTGTTGCGCAAGCAGCTCGAAGTACCCATCGAGGGGCCCCACCGGGAGGACCAGTTCTGGCTGGAGCAGTTGCCCGAAGTATGCCGGATGTCCGGTTTTCCCCACGCCGACGCCTTCCTGCCCGACCGCTGGCTGGAGCAGGGCGATACCGTGACGGTGGGCGAACAGCTGCTGCAGGTGTTCCACTGCCCCGGCCATACTCCCGGTCATGTGGTGTTCCTGTACGCGCCGCAGAAGGTGGCCTGGGTGGGGGATGTGCTGTTCCAGGGTTCTATCGGGCGTACCGACTTTCCTCGCGGCAACCATGAGCAACTGCTGTCCAGTATTCGCGACAGGTTATTTCCGCTGGGCGACGACATTACCTTCGTTCCAGGCCATGGCCCCACTTCCACTTTCGGCCATGAGCGCCGCAGCAACCCCTTTGTCGCGGACAGCCGCTATGGCTGACAGTGATCGCGAGGCCCTGCTGCGCGCCGAATACCTGAGCCAGACGGCCCGTATCCGCTGGCATGATCTGCAGACCTGGTACGCGCGCGGCAGCGTGGTCGCGGTGGCCGGTGACCTCAACCTGGTGGAGGTGGCGGTACAACTGGGGCTGGACAACAGGCCCCAGTTTGAACAGTGGATCAGTAGCGGCGATGTCGTGCCGGTGACAGATGCACAGGCACTGGCGTGGTATGAAGCCAACCCGGAACTTTGGGCAGTGGTGGCGCCGCCATGGGTATTGGTGCAACAGCGCGCGGACGCCTCCGGGTGATCAGGTACGCCCGCCTCTTCGCGGCGACTATTTCGCGATAGGGTAGGGGCGGCCTTCAAAAACGGTCCCCCACACCCGGATCTTGTTGAGCTCCGCTATGCCGACCTCGAAGGGGTCAGCCTCCAGCACAGTGAAATCCGCGCGTTTACCGGCCCGAATTGAGCCTATCTCGTTTTCCCAGCCGACGATCCAAGCGGCGTCGATCGTAATCGCCCGCAGTGCCGCCGTCAGCGAAACGCGCTCCCGGGCGGCACTGGTGGTGCCGTTGATGGTCGACCGGTTGGTGGCGTTCCAGGCCAGGGTTAGCGGCGCCAGGGGTGCCATGGGGCTATCGGAGTGCAGGGCGAATGGCACCCCCAGACGCTCCAGTGAGCCCAGGCGTACCATCTGGCTGCCCCGATCCTCGCCCAGCCAGAGTGCGCTGTACATGTCGGAGAGCAGGTAATGGTAATAGGGGTTGGCCGAGACCACGGCGCCCAGGGCCTTGAGCTGCCTGCTCTGGTCCTGCGTGCTGTAGGCGAAATGTTCCAGGGTGGTGCGGTGGTCCACCCGCGGATGCTCCGCCTGCAGGGTTCGCAGCAGGTCGATAAAGGCCGCGGCGCTGCGGTCGCCGTTGGTGTGCGCGTGCAGCTGGTATCCCGCCTGCCAGAAGGTTCTGGCCCATTCGGTGGTGACCGGCAGCGGCGCCATCCACAGACCCTCGTGGCCATCAAGGTAGCCCGGCGGTCCCATTTGCGCCAGGCCGCTGAATATGGCCCCGTCCAGCATGAGTTTGAAGTGCTTCTCTACCATCACCCGGTGGGAGTTACCCGCCCGCCACTCGTCTATTTCCACCATGGCCTGGTCGGGGGTTTTACCGCGGGCGAGAAAATCGGTGATGATGGGCGTCAGGATAATGCGTAGCGGCGCCTGGCTTTCCTCGGTCACCTGGCGGATCAGGCCGATCTCCCGGGCGGGATTACCGAACACGCCCGTGCCCATGTCCAACACCGTGGTTACGCCACCCAGATGCGCCATTTCCAGGAAATTCGCCATGCCCTTGCCGAAACGGGCTGGCTCGAACAAAAAGGAAAGTTTGGGGATGACTGCTTTCAGGCCATTTTCCCAGAAGTGACCCATGGCCCAGTCACTCTCGTGATTATCGCGGGTATCGGCCTCCGTGATACCGAGCAAGGCCAGGGCCGCGTCGTTGCCGATCAATTCATGGAACGAGCGGTGCCAGAGCATGACCGGGGTGTCCGGAAACCACCCATTCAGCTGCGGTCGGTACACATCCCCGTGCCACAGCGGGTGGTAGCCCCAGGCGATGAATGGAACGCCGGTTTCCCTGTGTGCCGCCACCAACGCTTTCAGTGCCGCTGCGAAGGCCTGTGGGGTCGTTGCCCCCGGAAACTCCCCGGTAGGCAGGCTCCAGTCATCTGGCGCCAGGAAGGGAAACTGGGTCAGAACTGCCGGCAGTGAGGGGTGAACATGGGGATCGATAAACCCCGGCATCAGGACTTTATTTTCCAGGCTGCGATCGACGGTGAACTCTCTGTCCGCCAGCCAGGGCTTGAGTGATTCAAGGGAGCCGACACTGATGATATGGCCGTCCGCGACGGCGACAGCTGTGGCCTCGGGCAGGGCCGGCTCCATGGTGATAATTTTCCTGGCGACGTAGACCACCATTTCCGCGGCGGCGGCGGGTGTGAAGCTCAGGAGCGCCAGCCCGGTACAGAGCATGCTGGTGAACAGGGCTGCCGGGACGGAGAAGCGGTTCTTGTGCATGGCGACTTTTCCTCTGGGGCTCTGCCGCTGCTGCCGGTCGCTGGCAGTCCCGGTGGTGTTTGGCTTACTTGATCATCTTGATCCAGTCCCCCGTTCGGGGTTCTCCGCTTGGGTACAGGCCGTTTAGCAGGCGCAGTTGGGCTTCGGCATCGGGGATACGCACGCTGGCCGCCAGACTGGCCATGGTGGCGCCGCGCGGCACCTGGATATAGTGAATATGGTAGCCCGGCCCGGCCTGGAGCTCTTTGGGATGCATCGGCCGGAAGCTCTGTATTACAGCCAGCAACTGCGGGTCGGCGGCGGCGAAATTGGCGGCCTTGCCGTCAAACAGGTAGGTCAGGCTGCTGTAGTCGATAGCGCCGAGCCGGCTCTGGCTGCCGCCGCCGCTGGCGACGGCCGTGTAGCCCGTGAGGCCCGCCTGCTCCAGCTCCATGCCATTGGCAAGGCTGTCAGTGGTGCTGGCCTGGAGCACTTTCTGCGGGGTGCTGGCCTGGTCCCGGCGACGGATTGTAATGGTCATCGAGACTGAGCCGTCAGCGGCGCTGGCAACGATCTCCCTGGCGCTGGCGTTTACCTGCCAGTCGGGTGGATGCTCAAAGCTGAAGCGCAACTTGTTGTGATAGTAGCGGTTGTCGTCCCTTTCGCCCTGCACGCTGGGCCCCCATACGAGGCCATCGATCTGGCGGCGGAACTCGCCGGGCACCTCCGGGTTGAGCTGTGTTTCGCCGGTGGTCAGCTCTCCGGCGGTGCGGATAACAGTCTGCAGGCGCTGGTCGTTGCGCGGGTGGGTGGCGTACAGGCCATGGTAGCTTCCGACTTTCTTTCCGGTCGATTTAGCTTTCACGCGCTGGAACTGCTCCTGGTCCTTGAGCACGCCGATGACCTCCAGCAGGGAGTCCGGGTCATAGCCCGCGTTGTACATGAATTTTGCTCCCAGTCCGTCGGCCTCCAGTTCGTGTTCGCGGCCGTAACCGCGCACCAGCTCCGTACCGTACATATTGGAGGCGTCCGCCAATTCGCCACTGCCGGTAAGGATGTAGGCAGTGGTCGCTATGACCTTGTTGGCGACATTGGCGGTCTTCTGGCGGGCGGCATGGTTAGCCGTGACGTGGCCAATCTCGTGGGAGAGTACGCCCGCGAGTTCCGCCTCGTTGTCCAGGTACGCCATCAGGCCGCGGTTGACGTAGACGAACCCCCCCGGCGTGGCGAAGGCATTGATATCCGGGCTGTCGATCACGGTAAAGGTGAAGGTATCGTCAGGCGTATCGCTGTTCTTGACCAGTCGCTGGCCTATGTCGTTGACGTAGGCCTGTAACTCGGGGTCGTCATAGCTGGCGCCGTCGGCGATGAGCTGCTGGTACATCTCCTCGCCTACCGAGATATCCCTGCCCTGGCTGCTGACGACCACGCTGGGGCTGCCGGAGGAGGAGGGGGTGTCGGCACAACCACTGCCCAGCGCGGTGGCGACCAGTGCCAGGATCTGGAGGGTGACAGCTCTATTCATCGTATCCGTTCTCGCCTATCAGTATTGACTGGACAGGAACTGCAGCAGCTGGTCGCCAATCCCGTCACAGGCGGTACCCTGAACCGGTGCGATGATGGGAATGGGTATTACCACCGCAGGCATATAGGACTGGCCTGTGGCGGTAGTGCTGATGCGGCCCACTTCCGCGCTCTCACTGAAGTCCCAGATCGTGGCCTCGTACTTGGCATCGCTGCTCCAGGTGCCAAATCCGAAACAGCCGCCGCCGCCGGGGCCGATGGCGCAGGTCATCGAGCCGGTGGAATCGTTGCGAATCGTCGAGCCGTCAATCCAGATCATATATTGGGTGTTAAGCGAGGCCAGTCGCTCGGCAACCACCGGCTGGTTCTGCATCAGGCGTTCCAGGTCGGCAATCTGCAGCGGCGCGGTACGCGGTTCAAACCAGGGGTAGAAGTCATTGATGAACTCCAACTCGCCGATGACCTGAATGCTGTCATCGCCGCTGGCGATATGCTCTCCCACGCATTCGACGAAATCAGGTTCCGTGTCGTAGTCGCTGGCGTGGCGGCGGCCAAGTATTACCACCGAAGCATTGCCTATGCCCTGCTTGGGTTTATTGAAAACCATCTGGTCCACGCTGGAGGTGACGCAGCCCGAAGCCATGCAGGCCAGGCATCCCAGCAGTAAAGCACGTACAGAATCTGTGATCACAGTGTTACCTCCTGTTGGCTGCCGAGAGTCTCCTGCAGCCAAACCTGTACCCCGGGTACCCGGGTGAAGCTGGTAGCGAAGTTCGCGCCCGCGTCCCGCAGGGCCATGACAGCAGCCAGATTGACAGCGGACTGGTCGCTCTGCAGGAACGCGGTCGGGGTTTTGCCATAGGCGGGCATACTCCACTCCGCTATCGGATCTCCGCCGGTAGTCACCAGTTGCAGGTGGTAGCGAATCCAGATTTCGTAGATCTTGACGTTGGTCTGGACGGGCAGCGCATACTGCAATTCAGCCACTTCCGGTATGAACACCGCATCCACTGTCGGGTTCATCTGGCCCGGACCCGGTCGACCGGCCATGGGCACTACCCGTTCGAACATGCCGTTCAACAGGGTGTCCCACATCTGTACCTGCGCCTGGCCGGATTTAACCAGCCAACTGGAATCCTGTTTGGTTTTTGCCTCGTCGTAGAATTCGTGGTTGGCGAAGCCCGGGTCGTACCAGACGCCGATGGTCAGGGGCAGTTTCTCGATAGTGGGAGGCGGGAACTCACCCTTGACCACCACTTCCGCCGGGCCGCAGGCTGCCAGCAGTGTGAACAGCACAAGGGCTGCCAGTCGCGCCAGCTTTGCAAATTCATGGACGGAAGTCATTGAGGCCGACAAAGGTCCCTCCATTGCGATAAGTGAGCTCTCGCATCAGGGTAGCAAAGCGTATTCCCGTAGTCTGCAGGTGAGGTGCGCGAATAAACTGCACGGGGAAACCCACCGCGTGGATGCGCACCAGGCGCTCTCCGTTCGCATTGGACTGGTTGATACGGTCCACCGTATCGATCACCTGGGAGATGGAGTCGCCGGTGAACTCATCCCCGAATACGTAAATACTGATCTTCTGGCCAGGTTTGTGAAATGCGCGGATCGCGGCTTCTATACCTTCAACCGGGCTGGAGTTGCTGAACACGTTCCAGTTGCGCAGGTTTTCCATGATGACCTTGCGTCTGCCCGGAGTGTCGGGAATCCACTGGCCCCGGTAGCGGCTGAACATGTAGTTGCCCATGTCGTTAAGTATCTGGATGCCCTTTACCTGGGGATAAATACTCAGGGTGGCCTGCAGTTCCTCCAGCATGCGCTCCCAGGCGTAGGAGAACATGGAGCCGGAGGTGTCGATGACAAAGATAATATACTCGCTGTCGACGGGGATGCCCCCGATAAGGTTGTTCTTCGACTTGTGCTGGGAGCCCAGCAGGCGTTTTTGTTCCTCCGACAGCTGTTGCCGGGCGATAGCCAGCTGATCCGTGACCACGTCGTTGGTGCTGGTCTGGACCTGGATGCTGTCGTAGCGGGAACGGGCGCTGGCCAATTGCCCGCGCAAAATGGCGATTCGCTCCTCGTACTCCGACAATTGCTCGTGTTTCGCATTCAGGTCACGGTTCAGCACCCGGCTCTCGCCGCGAATCTCAAACAGCTGTTCCTGCAGTGCCGCTATCAGTCCTTCGAGGTTTGTGGTGGACGCCTCGATGATCTGCGGCTGTACCGTCTTGGTAATCATCAGCAGCAGGATTATCGCGCCGAATCCACAACAGATCACGTCGAGGAAAGACAGGGAGAACTCGGCCGGAGCCCGGGATTTGCGCCGCGACATCAGGGCCAGTCCTTTGATGGGCTCATGAACGATCCCCTGCTGACCTGCGCCAGCTGCCAGAACTCGGAGGCTGCCATAGGATCTCCCTCCATTGCTGAGAGGATGATATTCACCGGCACATTGCGAGGCAACTTCGTTACCGCCTGCCGGTACAGGCGCTGGCGCTCGTCGCCGCTTACCTTGCTGCCACGAGGGGGGCTGGCCCCCTGCGTTGGCAGGCCGTCCGTGATCAGGAATATATTGTCCGGTACTGGCGACAGCTGCTGCAACGCGGTAAATGCGTTTTCCAGGCTGGTGCCGCCACTGGGGGTGATCTTGCGCAGTTCGCTGGTCACCTTTTCCAACTGTGCCTGGTCTGCGACCTCCAGCCACTTGCCGGCAGTGCCGTCCAGCACCGGACCCGCCTTGGTATTGAAGGCGATCAACTGGTACTTGCTTCCCACGGGAAGCTGGGCCGTTAGCCAGTCCACGGTGGCAAGTGCCCTGGTCCACTTGTCGGCCTTGCGCTGAACGCTGGGATCCATGTTGCGCAGGCGGATAATATTGACCAGTTTGTCCGCCAGCATGCTGGCGGACACATCGAGCAGGATGGCGATATTGCGCCCACCCAGGTTGAGACCGGTCAGGTACTGCCGGTTGCCCTCGCCCACGAAGGTGCGGGCGCTGTTGCCGCTGTCCTCCTGCGCAGCCTGGCGGAGTTTCTTTACTTCCTCTTCCAGTGAGCGGATCTCGGCCTTGAGGCTTTCTATATCGGTGCGCTCGGTGAAGCCATCCTTGCGCAGATCGGCGATCAGCGCCTCGTAGTTGTCGATATCGTCGGTAATGCGGCTTGCCTGGCCCTGGGCCTCGACCATCTGGTTATCGACTTCGGACAGGGTATTGCGCAGTTTTACCAGCCCGATGTCGCCGTCCTTGACGTCCTCCTCCAGCAGGCTGACTTCCGATAACAGATCGCGGTTGAGGTCTTTGGTGACGGTCTGGATGGAGTGGTCGATGATCAGGAAAACGAGTACAACCGCCCCGAAGCCGCAGGACATGATGTCCAGGAAGCTGAGGTTGAATGTGGTGAACTCGCGTTTTTTCCTCGCCATGGCAGTGGTCCCTGGACTAGGACTTTACCTCGATAAGCACCAGCTCCGGCCCGTCGCCGATGCGAATCGTATCGCCGCCGCCAAGCACCTGATCCGGAGTCTGCGCGGAACCGTTTACCAGCACCTCCGGGCCGGCGCCGCGCAGGGTCCACCCTCCCGCAGTCGCCTGCAGCTCCCAGCCCCGACCGAGACTGTTCCCGCTGTCTGTCAGCGGCAGGGCGCTATGACCCTTGAGTATGTGGGTAGCCGTGGGTCGGGCCGCCACCAGTGGTGCGAACGGTGCGGGTTCGGGGGCCTGGGTGGGCAGTGGGGCGGCAACGCTGGGCAGGGCGGTAACAAAGCTCAGTGCCTGTCCCCGTTCCACCAGGCGATCCAGGTGTTGCTCCAGCGCACTGCGCGCACTGTCGCCTTGCAGCAGTTCCAGCCCGGGCAGGCGATCAGTCAGCCCTGGCAACAGCCCGGCAAGCGGATCGGCAATCACCTTGTCGCCGGGCCTCGGCGCGCCAATGGCGTCCCGGGCGCTGTCGAACAGGCGCTGGCTGGCTGCCAACAGTTCGCTGCGGTTGATGCCGGCGCGATAGCCGTTTACCTCGATATTGGTTTCGTTGTCGTGGCGCAGCGCGCGCAGCGCGGCTGGCAGCGCGTCGTAGAGTTGCTGTTCCGTGATCGCTTTGCGCCGGGGGTCGAAGCGGGTCTGGCGGATAAAGGCAGTGGCGATGACCTCCACCAGTTTCTCCTGCAGTTGCAACAGGCCGGCTCCCGGCAGCGGCAGGCTGCGTCGCAGCTCGATCTGGCCGTCGCGCTGGGCGAGCTCGGTCATGACCGACTGGTGAAGCTGTACCTCCAGGTGGAAAAGGCGGTCTGCGGCGCCGTAAAGGCTGCCCAGGGCGACGCTGCGGTGCACCAGGCCGACTGCGGCAAAAGGGCATTGCTGCACTATGCCCAGCAACAGCGCGAGTTGGTCGCGCTGCATGCTGCCGGATACCGCTATCAGCACTTCCTGCGGCTGGCCGCCCTCCCGGTGCAGGTCCTGCAGGTGGGCGTGAACGAGATCGCCGGTGTGCCTGGCGGGCCCCAGGGCCGGCTGCAGCGCCTCTGTACTCAGCTGCCACCAGTAGCGGGTGTTGATGTCCCGGGGGCGCAGGCGGGCAGCGGCGCGCGCCGGGCTGCCGAAGCGGTATCGTTTGTCCTCCAGCAATGCGTAGCCGGGGCTCTGCAGGTGGGCTGCGCCATTCCACAGTTGCAGGTTGCTATCGTTGATATCCAGAAACGCGATAGTCATGTATACGGGCTCTCGTTAGTGGACTACCAGGAAGCGGAGTAGCTGTTTGTCGGCGTACCGCTGGCAGTCGAGCACCAGGCGCTCCTGCGACAGCTGCAACTGGTGGAGGCAGAACATGATGATAATGCTCAATACCAGGGCCACGAAGGTACTGTTGAACGCCACCCCGAGGCTGACCGTGACTCCGGAAATGTCACCCTCTACGGCCTTGTAGGCCTGCCCCAGCGCATCGCCAATACCGCGCACGGTACCGATAAACCCGATGGAGGGGATAGCCCAGGCAATGTAGCGCACCATGGACAGCTCTGAATCGAGTCGGTCGGATTCCACCTCGCAGCTCTCCTTGATCGTGTCCGACACCGCCTGGATGCTGCCGGTGGTGGCGAAGCGCTGCAGGGCGGAGAGCAGGGTGCGCGGCAGCAGGTAGTCCTGCTCCTTGTCCGGCAACGCCTCCAGGGAGCGGCTGTACTCGCGGGCGTCCTCGGGCAGCACACTGGTACCCTCGGGGATATCCAGCAGGCGACGATTGAGCAGCTGCTGCTCATGCATCGCCTTGCGCCCTTTGAAGCCCATGATGGCCAGGGCCCAGATCAGCAGGATAAAACAGGACTCCTGCTCATAGTCCCGGATGACCACGAAAAAGCTGCGCTCGGGGACATAATCCTCGCCCGATGCCTGCAGCTCCATCTCCTGCCGGATGTTGGCGTCGGCGCTGGGCCTGATCACACCTACATACAGGGCATGTACCACGATGACCGCAATCAGCAGGGCAAACAGCTGGTAGATGAACTCGGATGACATCCTTTGCTTCATGAATAAATCCTATATGTCTACTGGAAACGAGACGGGCAGATCCTCGGAAATTTTCTCCGAGGCGCGATATTCCGATGGTGATCGCTCGTTCCTGGCCGGTTTGGGCGCAGCGCCGGCGCTGGCACCGCTGTTATTTTCAGAGGCGGAAGCCTGTTGCTTGTCGGCGGGCAGGTTCGCGGCGGTGCTCTCATCCTCGCCGGTCTGCGCCAGCGCCGCCACGGGGCTCAGCAGTACCGTCGCCAGCACCAGCGGCGCAAGGATTGCAGTTTTGATCATGGTTTACTCCGCATAGCGCGCCAGACGGAATCCTACGTCATCGCGACCCGCTTGCCCATAATCGCGGTAAGACAGACGCAATTCGGCAATTTTGCTGTGGCTCCAGCTGGCGCCGCGAATCACATAGTTGTCGCCACTTTGGGCCCCCAGCGGGTCCACTTCGGTCGCACCATTGGCGGCGGGAATGCCGTAGGCGTCGTGCACCCATTCGGCGACATTGCCACCCATGTCGTACAGACGGTTCTGGTTGGCCTTGAAGGAGGCGACCGGGGCGCTCACCACGTGGCCGTCGGAGTAGGTGCCAAGCACCCGGCCGGTGACGTAGGCCGAGTTGCTGTCGGCGTAGTTCTCCAGCGAGTTGGTCGGTGGTGGGAAGGCATCTCCCCAGGGAAACTTCAGCAGCGATGTGCCGTTGGCGCGCGCGGCCCAGGCCCACTCCGCTTCGCTGGGCAGGCGGTAGCCGGTGGCTGCGGGATTGTAGCCGTTTATTATGCCGTTACTTTCCCGGTAAAACGCGGGCAGCCCCTCGCGCTTGCTCAACCAGTTGCAGAAGGCGGCCGCCTGTTGCCAGCTGACCTGGGCCACGGGCTGGTGATCGCGATTGAGGCTGTTGCTGTCAATCTGGCCGGAGTTATGAGTGCTCTGGAACTGGCGGAACTGGGCGTTGGTCACCTCGGTGGTTTGCATGTAGAAGGCGCGACGCAAGGAGACCGGGTGCATGACCTCGTTGGCGCGGCGCCCGGGTTCCCGGCGGGAAGCGCCCATGGTGAAATCCGACATTGGGGAGTCCGCCGGCGAAAACAGCAGCAGTGTCTGCCCGAGGGAGGTTGTGATTTCGGGCTTGATACTGGCCTGGCGGGCTTCTTTCTCCGTCAGCAGTTTTGCCTCCACCAACTGTTGCAAGCCCGGTCGGGGAGTGACGCGGCGGCGCACTGAGGTGTATCCCGGCAGGCTGACTTCCACCGAGTGCTCAACGGCGGGCAGTGACAGGGTCTGGCTGCCTTTGCCGCGGGACTTGCCATTGATTTTCAGTTCGGCGTTGGCCGGGCTGATGTTGAAGCGCACCTCCCCGAGCTGTGCGGTGAGGGTCACGGTCTTTTTATCCTGCCCGGCGGCGGGCAACTGCACACTGCCCGTGTAGCGCTTGTAGCCCGGTTTAAATACGGACAGGCGGTGACTTTTGTCCGGGCTCAGCTCCAGGGTGATGGGAGTCTGGCCATGAAATTCCCCGTCCATGGTGACATTTGCACCGCTGGGAACGCTGCTCAGTTCCAGCAGTCCCGAGGCCGGCTTCAATGCGATAGTTTCAAGCTGCAGGTCTTGTCCCGGCGCAACCGTGAGCGGCTGCTCGGCATCGGCATAACCTGGCAGTTGCAGGATCAGCTGCCGCTCCCCGCCCATGATTTCCAGCGTGGCGGGGGTGGTGCCCAGTGCCTCGCCATCCACCAGGATATTTGCGCCCTGGGGAAGGCTGTCAATGGCGACCCCGGCCCAACCGGGCGCCAGTTCCAGGGTGACCTGCTGCGGTATATCGCGACCGGTGACCTCCAGTGCCTGTTCCAGGGGAAGGTAGCGCTCGGCCTCCACCGACAGCGTGTGCGCTCCGGCTTCGACCGCAAGTTCCCGCAGCGGGGTCTGGCCCGCCGGTTCCCCGTCGATTCGCACATTCGCCCCTGGCGGGATGCTCTCAATGCTCACCCGCCCGGGCAGCAGTGCCAGCTCCAGCTGCAGGGTCTGGCTGTCCTGGTCGTCGACGGTCACCGTCGTCTCCAGCGTGTGGTAGCCCTCCGCCGAAGCCGTGACCTCATAGGTTCCCGGGCGCAGCAGGTAGCGATCCCCGAAAGGCAGGGCGAGGCCGCTGACAGAGACCTGCGCCGGGGTCTCGGCGGTCACCAGGACCTGTAGCGAGCGGACGCTGAGCAGGAATAGCATCACCAGCACAAACGCCAGTGCGCAGGCCGAGAGCAGCCAGCGCCGGACGTTGGCCTGGCGCGGCGGTTTGTGATCCGAGCTGCCCAGCGGCTCGAAGGCGCTGGGCTCGATGGTCGTCCTGATGTCGTGCTCCTGCGGGCTCATCAAATCGCCTCTGTGCAGGCGATAGTGACGGAAGGAGGCGGGCTGTCGGGCGTAACGGTGAATTCCAGCCGTACGTCGCGATAGCCCGCCCGGCTGCCAACCGCGGTGTACGTGCCGGGTCGCAGGCTCAGCTCACGCTGGTCGAACTTGCCCAGCCGGGCTACCTTGTAGACCATCACCTCGGTTTGCAGGTCGGAGCGCAGGGCGACAGTGATTGGCGTGTTCGCCTGTTTCAGCAGCACCTCCAGCTTTTCGATCTGGCTGCTGAGCACCGGCCCGCGCGGGCTTATTTTCCGGGCCATTTCGAGCATTTTGGCGGTTGCCTCAGCCACTGCCGCGTCACTCAGGCGTTGGGGCTCATCAATTGCCGCGCGAAACTGCTTGTCCAGCCTCGCCCGGTTGGCGCTGCGGGCGAGTCCCTCGCGGGCGAACAGGACGTTGGCGTCGATCTTCTGGGCCTGTTCGTAGGCGGTGACCGCCTGCTGCCATTGCTCCGCCTGCTCGTCTGCCGCGCCGCTGCGTTGCAGGCTGGCCAGGCGGCTGGCGGTGGCCGCCGCTTCCACTTCCTGCAAGGCGCTTGCAGCCTCGCTGGAGCCGCTTTGCAGGCTCGCTGCCTTGCGAAACGCCGTGCGTGCGGCATCGAACTGCTGGGCGTCGAGCGCCGCGTAGCCTGCGGTCATCGCCTCGTTGAAACGCTGCTCCTGGTAGGCTGCCGTGAGCCGTTCCAGTTCGCTGCCGCTGCGCTGGTGTCCCGGGTCCAGCCTGACGGCCTGCTTGAGCAGTTCTATCGCGCCTGCGAGATCCCCGGCGCGCTCGGCGCTGGCGGCGCTTTCGAGCAGGGCAAGCAGCTGTGGCAATGCCTCCACCCGGCGGCGCAGGTCCGCGGCTTCGGCATTGCCGGGGTCGATGGCGTCGGCGCGATCCAGGGCAGCGGTGGCCCGGGCCAGGTCGCCGCTCTCCAGAGCCTCGTTCGCCAGCGCAAGTTGCCTGGCGAGTTCCGCCGGGATGCTCGCCTCCAGGTCCTGCAGTTGCTTGAGGCCGTCCTCGTAGCGCGCTTTGGCCGCCGCGTAATCCCGGCCCCGGTACAGTTCGTCACCGGCAGTGGCCAGCGCGGCAACGGCTGCCAACTGCTCGGGCGCCCATTGCTGGACGCCGCGTTCCTCCAGTGATTCCTGTATTTCCAGTAACTGGGCCAGTACGTCCTGCGCCTCCTTGCGCAGCTTTGCCATCTGGGCGTCGGACCATGGGGATACATCCGGTCCGGGGGCGGCGCCCTGGCCGTTGGGCCTGGCAGCCGCTGCCGGGCTAGCGTCTGCCGGGTTTGTCGCGGCCTCGTCGGCCTGGCTGCTATCCGCTGGCGCAGACGCAGGCGTGCTCACTTTCTCGGGCAGCCAGAAAATGACCAGCGCCGCCAACAGCACCAGGCCGCCGAGCGCGGGCAGCACCCAGCGCGGCGTGCCGCCCTGGGGTTGGCTCCCGGGGCTGCTCGCCGCTGCTACGGGTGCCGGCTGCACCACATCAAATGGTGTGGGCTGTAATTGCTCTTTGTGGGAAGACATGCGGTGGTGGAGCCTTGTCGGTTCGGTAATTAATGTATTCCGTCATTATGGGTAACGACGTACACAGGGTCAGAGTGTATCAGTTACAGTGACATTGTCTGTAGGCGGTTGCATGGCGCCGACCTCGGCCTGGTAGATATCCGCCAGTAGCTCGCGCCACTGTGCGTACTGGTCTTCGACATTGCCGTGCAGCATAACGGTGCGGTCTTCCAGTTCAATCACCTGCGGTGTGATTTCCGCCTCCAGTGACTGGCCAAGCTCTTCCAGTGCCTCCACGTGGATCTGGGCTTCGTTGCGCTTGTCCAGCCCGCTCTTGAGCAGGAAGCCGCCGCCGATGACCGCCACCTGGCCGGCGGTCTGGGTGACGGCGCTGTCTCCGGTGGTCGCCGCGGCGATACCGGCGATCAGCGCGATGCCGCCGGCGATCAACTGGCGCGTACTCTCGGCCTGCAGCTCCTGCAGCGCTACCGCCTCTTCATAGCTTTGCTTGCGCCATTCCTGGTATGGGTCGTGCATTTCATTGCCGAAAGTCCTGTAGTATTCCTGCAGGGTATCGATGAACATCTGGTCGCGCTCGCGAATACTGGCGACCCGTTCCAGCATGGGGTCATTGGCCGCGGGGAGGCGCACTATGGTGTACTTTCCCTTCTTGTTCTCGGCGAGGTAACCTTCAAAGGCCTGCGGTGAGAAACTGCGGGCGAATCGCAGCTCGGTGATCAGGCGGATATTCTCCCGGTCCTTTTCCTTCAGTTTCTCCTGCTGCTCGAGCAGGTCGTTGGCGATGGTGTTGTACACCGCCTGGAACGGGTCGTATTTGTTACGCGTGGTGACCGTGTAGGCATAACGGCTGGCCTCCCCGGTGTAGTCCTTTTCCAGCCAGACATCGCCCCGGGAATCGACGGCCTTGATGTGCAGTTCCAGCTCCTCACCGTCCGAATGCAGGATTTTCCCGGTCACCACCAGGTCATTTATCTGCTTGGGATTCGGTACCACCCGCACAGCTCCCCAGGCGCCACTTTCCTGCATTGCCTCGGCCAGCAGGAAGGGCATGAAGCGAGCTTCCGCTTTACGCACCTCTGGATAGGTCTGCTCGCCCTCCTCGTAGTCGGCGATGCCCGGGTCGAAGATTGATATACCCACATCGAGCAACTGTCCTTCGGGGACCGCGGTGGAAGCGGTGTCCAGGCGGGGTACCGAGGTGGTGGTGACAGTCTGGTTGACGCAGGCGCCCAGCAGCAGGCCCAGCGCAAGAACCGGTATCAGGTGCAGCGATCTCATTCACTGATGCCCTTGTACTTGCGGTATTCATCCCACAACTTCTCCCGCACCGCCGGGTCCGGCTCGCGCATGGCGGCTTCGCGTAACTGGCGGGCCACTACGTCGTCATCATTGCCGTTGGGAATGTCCTTGGGGGGCGGGTACTTGGCGGCGTCCTGGGGGATTCCACCACCACCGCCACCGGCGCCGCCCATGCCGCCGCCGGTGCTGTAACTACCGCCACCGCCGTATTCACCCGCGTCCGCCATGCCGCCTTCGCTGCCAGCGCCACCGCTGCCACCGGGCAGTCCCGATTGCACCTGGGTGGGTTGGGAGCGCTCCCTGGCGGCTTGACGTTGCTGGGTTTGCTCTTCCAGGATCATGGTATCGAATTCACCAGCCCCCTGTTCGAGGCGGGCGTCGAGGATGGCGACCTGCTCCGCTGGGGTCAGGGGGCCACCGGAGCCACTGCCGGGAGTGCCACCGGGAATCCCGCCGGGCAGTCCGGGGTAACCACCGCCGTAGGAATCGCCGCCTGAAGCTCCGCCAGAAGGTCCGCCGGCGCCGCTGGCCTCACCACTCTCGGTGCCTTGCGCCGCGCTGGTTCCAGCCTGTCCGCCCTCACCCTGGGCTCCGGCAGACTCCCCCATGGCATCTTCCATGCCGGCCATGACATCCTCGAAGCTGGGCTCGTCCAGCAGGTCCGGGAGTGCGTCTCCCGAGGCTCCCCCTGACTCGCCAAAACCGGGTTCGGCACCAGCGGGGTCGCCGCCATCCTCGCCGCCCGCGGTCTGTTCGCCGCTGGCGCCCGGCGCCTCGCCTTCGGGAAACTCACCGACATCGGCGTTGCCCTGGCGGCCGCCGTCCTGGCCCTGGGACGCGGAATCTCCGCTGGCGCTGGCACTTTCGGCGCTTTCAGTACTTTCAGCACCCGCGGCACTTGCAGATTCCGCTCCGCTGCTGCCCGCATCCGCGGCGCTGGAGGGGCTGCTCTGGGCCGAGCTGTCTCCGGGCGAACTGCCCGAGGAACTGCTCGGCGAGCTGCTTGAGGAGCTACTTGAAGAGCTGCTGGATGAGCTGCTACTACTGCTTGGGGGCGGTGGCGGTGGCGTCGAACTCGGCGTGGAGGGTGTCTGGGGCGCGGTGGGCGTACTGGCGCTGGGGCAGCCCGCCAGCAGCAGGCAGGCGGTGACCACACCCGCGAGGCGCAGCGCCGAATAGCCCGAATTAAGGTTTGATATCATATGCCCTGACCAGTTTATCAGTCCCCACCGGTATTCCTGCTTCCAGGCGGGGGCGAAAATGTGTATTGCGCAGCGTTCTCATAAGGCGCTGAGCCGCGCTGTCCAAGTCCTCGTTGGAATCCAGCCGCTCGAGGTCAACGACTTCGCCCCGGCTGTCCACCCCGAATTCTAACAGTATATTGCCCTCCTCCGCGCTCACTGTCGGCGGCAGTGTTCGCAGGCCTTTCAGGTCCGGGAGGGGGACTGGTTCCCCAAACAGCCGCTGCTCCTGCTCTTGGGCATCGGGACGTTCCGCAAGTTCCGTCAGGGCGAGCTGATAGATCTCCATGGCCTCATCGAACTTGCCCCCCCACAGGGCCCAGTCTCCCACCGCCGTCAGGGCGTCTATTGCCTGCTCGCTGTCCTGTCCGTGCTCATTGAACTGTATCTTGTATATAGCCAGGGCAACCCCTTTACCCAGCTCATAGTTTTCCGAGCGATAGCTGTAAAAGCGATTGGCTTTTGCGTTCATCATGGTGGTGTTGAAACTGCCGCCGGGCAGCTCGTTTTCGACCCGGTATTCGCTGATCAGGTACTGGGTGCGAAACAGGCCGTAGAGCGGCGGCAGCAACAGTGGTGAGGTGTCGCCGTGAACCGCCTCGATATCGGTCCAGGCCAGCCGGTAGAGGTCCCACATGTTCACCAGGCGGTCGGCTCCCTGGGAGCCCAGATTCAGCTGATAGGCGTTGAATTGCCAATTGGCCTGCTTGATCAGGGCCGCGGCGCGGTCGTCGCCGCCCTCCAGGCCGCGCAACTGCACCCGGTACATGTAGCCCTGCAGTTCGTCCACCCTGGCGTACTCGCCCAGGGCGATGGAACTCTTGATCTCACCTTCCAGCAGCGGCACCTGCTCGGCACAGTACAGCCCGTGGTTGATGCGGGCCAGGTGAACGCCCCGCTTGAATACCTCTATCGCCTCGCCGTGGCGGTCCTGCTGCTGCAATGCCAGTCCCAGGCTGAGCATCTGCTCCGGCAGGTCCGCGGAGTAGGCGCCGTCACGCGACTCGATGCGGCTGATTTCGTCGAGCAGGGATTTTTCCGTGGAGCGGTCTCCGAAGCCGGGAATTCCGCCGGTCAGGTCGAATTCCTCTGCCGACAGGGCCTGCCCGCTGGTAAGGACCAGGGCCAGCAGCAGGTGTCGCAAAATTCCCTCAGGCGTGAAGGGGCTCATCTCGTTTCTCGTTGCTGCGATGCATAAGGGCCTCTGTCTGAAACGCGGCCCAGGGGGCCAAGTATATACATTAGCGCCGGCGGCAGACAGAATACGCGGTCGTGCGGGGCCGTTCCAGCGCCCTGTATTGTCGTCTGATACGCAACCCGGGGGAAAAGGAATGAGCCAATTCGCGCTGGACACGGCGGTGGTGCAGATAGAGGACAATCTGTGGCGTGGCGAGTTGCACGAGGGCTGGCGTATCGGCGCCGTGCCCAACGGTGGTTATGTGCTGGCGGTGGCGGGCCGGGTGCTGTCGCAGGCCCTGGGACACCCCGATCCATTGTCGGTCAATGCGTTTTACCTGGCACCCACGGTGCTGGGCCCGATCGATTGCCGGGTCGAAGTGCTGCGCGCCGGGCGCAGTATCTCGCACGCCAGTCTGCAAATGTTTCAGCAGGGGGAGCTGAAGGTGCAGGTCACCGCGGCGTACACCGAACTTTCAGCGCTGGCGGGGGAGTCGTGGTCGGCCAAGCCGCCGCCAGTGTATCCGCCGTGGGATGACTGTACGCCGAGCGGGCAGGACAATGTCGAATTTTTCCGGGAGCGGGTGGAGATTCGCCTGGTCAGCGGGGCCGAGGTTTTCAGTCGGCGCGAGCCCAACGGCAGCGGTGAGTTCAATGGCTGGATCAGGCACCGGGACTGTGCCACGCCGGACCCGATCTCCCTGCTGATGTTTGCCGATGCCTTTGCGCCACCCGCCTTTACCATCTTTGGCCCGCTGCACTGGATACCTACCGTGGAGCTTACCGTTCAGGTGCGGGCGTGTCCTGCTCCCGGCCCGCTGCAGGGCCGTTTTTATTCGCGCCATCTCACCCGGGGTGTTATCGAGGAAGATGGTGAATTCTGGGACAGCGCGGGCGATCTCGTGGCCATCAGCCGGCAGACGGCGAAATTGCGCCTGCCCGCTGCCAGGTAATCAGTAGCCCGCGACCCAGCCGCCGGGCCGCCGGGTGTCGGTGGCGCCCAGTAACCAGCCGTCCTTGATCATGATGGACTCGGTGCGGCCAATGGTTTGCCCCCCCAGCACCACCTTGTGCCCCATCTGCTCCAGCAGTCTCACGGTGTCCGGGCTGATGCCATCCTCGGCCAGTATTTCATCCGGCAGCCACTGGTGGTGGATGCGGGCGTAGATGCTGGCGGCGGCGACATTCATATCGAACGCCATGGCGTTCAGTACCGTCTGCAGCACCGTGGTGATAATCCTCGTGCCACCGGGACTGCCGGTTGCCAGCCAGGGCGCGCCATCGCGCAGCACAATAGTGGGGCTCATGGACGACAGCGGGCGCTTGCCACCCTCTATTTTATTGTTCTCGCCCTGCACCAGCCCAAACATATTGGGGTGGCCCGGTTTCGCGGCGAAATCGCCCATCTCGTTATTGAGCAGCATACCGGTGCCCGGCACCACGATGGCGGAGCCGAAACTGGCGTTGAGGGTATAGGTGTTGCTCACCATGTTGCCCTTTGCATCCGCTATCGAGTAGTGGGTGGTGTCCTTGCTTTCCGGGTGCAGCGCCTGCCCCGGCGCTATAGTCGAGGATGGCGTGGCCTTGTGGGGATTGATGAGCTTGCGCTGCCGCGCCGAGTAGGCCTTGTCAATCAGCTGGGCGACGGGCACGTCGACAAAATCCGGGTCGGCCAGGTATTCGCTGCGGTCCGCATATGCCAGTTTCATGCTCTCTGTGAGCATGTGCAGGTAGGCGGCGCTGTTATGCCCCATTTCCTTGAGATCATCCTGCTCCAGGATGTTGAGAATCTGCAGAATATGGACGCCGCCGGAAGAAGGGGGCGGCGCGGACAGGACTTCGAATTCCCTGAAACTGCCGCGTACCGGCGGGCGCTCGATCGCTCGGTAGTCAGCGAGGTCGCGGGCCGTGATCAGGCCGTTGCCGGCCTCCATTGCGGCGACAATCCGCTGCGCGATTTCTCCCTGGTAGAACGCGGCGGCGCCCTTGTCGGAGATTTGGCGCAGGGTCCATGCCAGGTCCGGCTGGCGCCAGATCTCACCGATCTCGTAGGGACTGCCGTCGGCTTTGAAGAAAACGCGCAGTGCGGCGGGGTCATCCCGCAGGCGCTTGCCACGTGATGCGACTTCGTAGTTGAGTGCGAAAGATACCGGTATGCCTTCTTCCGCCAGGGCAATGGCGGGTGCCAGCACCTGCTGCCGGCTCATGGTGCCATAGGTTTCCAGCGCATGAAGCATGCCCGCCACCGTGCCGGGAACTCCTGAGGCCTGCAGGCTGAAATACTCGCGCATCAGGTCTTCCTTGCCATCTTCGAGCAGGAACATGTCGCGGCTGGCCGCGGCTGGAGCGGTCTCGCGGTAGTCGATGAAGACCTGTCGATTGCCCTCCGCGAGGTGGATCAGCATGAAACCGCCGCCGCCGAGGTTGCCCGCCCGGGGGTAGGTGACGGCGAGGGCGAACCCGGTGGCCACGGCGGCGTCCACCACGTTGCCGCCCTGGCGCATGATGCTGGTGCCTATTTCCGCCGCCAGTTGCTCCGGCCCCACCACCATGCCGTTGCGCGCCACGGTGGGCAGGAAGCGTTCATTGAAATCGATAATGAGCGGTTCATCCGCAGTCGTGTCCCGTGTCCAGCCGGTGCTGGCCGTCAGCAGGCACAGGGTGAGTAGGGTGATGATAGGTTGTTGCAAGCGCTTCATTGTGATGTCTGTCCTGGTCAGGGTGATTTGGGACTTTAACTGTTTTGGCTGGCGCAGCATACTCAGTGCGGGATTTCTCTTGTGCCTGGCGGGCAGGCGAGGTGCCGTGGGTGGAATGATTTGAGCGCGTGAGTGCTACAAAGGCAGGTTATTTTTCGATGAATTCGCTAATGAAAGAACTGGAACTGCGCTGGACAGCGATGTTTACCGCGCTGGCCGCAGGCGACGACCTGCCGCCGACGCGGCGGCTGCGTACAGAGGGCCTGATGGAAGCCGTCGTGCTGGTAGATGCCGCAAGCGCACAGGAGGTCGACGAGGCGATGGATGGCTGTTACCTGCAGGCTTTCGGGAAGACCATTGCCGGGGATTTCGGCGAGGACTGGCGCGCCTTTTATCCGTTTCCACAGATTCCGGCGATGGGTAGGCGAGCGCCGGTGTATCCCAGCACCCGCGATTGACTATAATGCGGCTCCGACCACAGGGGACCTGATCATGAAAATGTACGTGTTGCGAACTATTGCCCTGCTACTGTTGATGCCTCTGGTCAGCGCTTGCGGGAGTACCCCGGCGACGCCGACGACCACCATGACCTACGACAAACAGTTTAATTTCACTCGCATACACAAGGTGTTTATTGAGCCTTCCAGTCGCACTGACGCGGCCACTATCCAGATAAGCGACGCACAGATCAGGCGAATTGACAGCGCGCTGGGCGATGAACTCACGCGCAAGGGCTTTGAGGTGGTGTCCACGAGCAGGCAGGCAGATCTTTTGCTCAACTGGTACCTGGTGACCAAGGATCCTGTTGCAGAAAGCGGCGATTGTGATGGCTGCGACATGTCGGTGGACGGTGGAACCCGCTACTCAAAAGGCACCCTGATTGTCGATATGGTCGACCCCATGCGCAACCAGGCGGTGTGGCGGTCGGTGTTGAAAACCGAACTCACCGCGGACCCGGGATCGACTAAAGCCGACCAGGCCCGGTTGGCGGCGGCGGCGGCCATCTTTGCCCAGTTTCCCCCGCGGTAGAGGGGGCCTGATCCAGTGGCGCGGAGGCCTGGATTGTGACATCGCAGTATGAGGCGTATCGGCGCGAGTACGTTGCCGGCGGATTGACCAGGGACATGCTGGACGCCTGTCCCATTCGCCAGTTCGAGAGCTGGTTGGAGCAGGCGGTGCGGGCCGGGTTGAAAGATCCCACCGCCATGGCGCTGGCCACGGTGGGTGAGGATGGCATGCCCTGGCAGCGCATCGTGCTGCTGAAAGGCCTGTCTCATGGTGGTTTTGTGTTTTACACCAACTACGGCAGTGCCAAGGCGGCCGCCATTGCCCGCAACCCGCGGGTGTCACTTTTATTTCCCTGGAATGAACTGGACCGGCAGATCATCATCTGTGGCCGGGCTGAAAAGATGTCGGTGGCCGAGTCCGCCAGTTATTTCATTACGCGCCCGCGGGAGAGCCAGATTGCCGCCTGGGCCTCGCGCCAGAGTCGCCCCGTGTCAGCCCGCGCCCTGCTCGAAAAACAGGTGCGGGTGTTCCGCGAAAAATTCGGCAAGGGTGAAATCCCGATGCCTGACTTCTGGGGCGGATACCGGGTGATGCCGGAACAGATCGAGTTCTGGCAGGGCGGGGAGCATCGCCTGCACGACCGCTTTCGCTACCGGCGACAAGCGGACGCGAGCTGGAGTGTCGAACAATTGCAGCCGTGACTATATATCCTCCGGAGTTCGGATGATCCCAACACCAGACAGGCTTAAAGGAGATACGAGACAAAATGATCAGCAAGGATGACCTTATCGGGACCTGGCAACTGCAGTCCTGGACTATTGGTTACGCGGACCGCGAGGACTTCAGCTACCCCTACGGCGAGGAGCCGGAGGGGTTGCTGATATACAGTAACGACGGCTGGATGAGCGCGGCCATAGCCCAATCCGGGCGGGCGCTATTGCCTGCAGATGTGAGTTTTCGCAAGTTGCCGGATGCCCTCAAGGCGGGGGCTTTTTCTTCCTACTTCCACTACGCGGGGCGTTACCGGGTGCTGGATGGGGATGTCATCCACTATGTCACCCACAGTCTCAACCCGAATTTCCCCGGTTCCGAGCAGCTGCGGCACGCCGAACTGGATGGGGATACCCTGGTGCTCAGTGGCAAGGACGAGGCGGGTGATGTAAAGCGCTTCCACTCGCTGGTTTGGCATCGAGTGGAAGCGACGGACGAGGATGTGGTGATCAGCCCGCAGTAGAGCCTGTATTTCATGCCCGACGCTGGCTGAAGTAACGGGGCTCCGAGTCCAGGCCCAGCAGCGTGCGGCGGATCATATCGAGGCCGGCCGCTGCTACCATGGTCTGGAATAGGGTGCGCTCCACTGGCCAGCGCAGGCACAGGCTGTGTAGCGAATCACGGGAACCCCAGGCCAGCCAGACTGTGCCCACGGGCTTGTCCTCGGTGCCGCCGTCCGGGCCGGCTATGCCCGACACCGCGAGCGCGTACTGCGCTCCGGAGCGCTCCATGGCACCCAGCGCCATTTGCCTGACGACCGGCTCACTGACCGCCCCCTCCCGCTCCAGGATGTGCTCATCCACACCCAGTACCGAGTGTTTTATGGCGTTGGCGTAGGTGACAAAGCCGGCATGAAAACCGTCCGAGGAGCCGGGCACACGGGTCAGCATGGAGGCAATCAGGCCCCCGGTGCAGGACTCGGCAGTGGTGAGTGTGGCGCGGCGCTCGCGCAACAGTTCCAGCACCCTGCCCGCCAGCGTGCTGTCCCCCTCGCCGATGATATGGTCCCCGAACAGCCGCTCGAGTTCGCGCCGGCAGTGATCCCGCGCGGGTATGGCGGCGGTGCTGTTGACGCTGAGTTTGATCTCCATCTGCGGCGCCCCGGCCCGGAAACCCAGTTCCACTTCCGCTGGCCAGTCAGCGATGCTGTCGCTGATCATCTGCTGGGCGGTGGATTCGCCCAGGCCAAAGGTTTGCAGGCGCAGGATACTGCGCTGATTGGGGCGGTCCATGCGCTGCGCCAGGTCGGCGATGATTGTGTCGAGCATCGCGGCCAGTTCCCCGGGTACGCCCGGAGTGCAGATAACCCTGCAGGCGCCTACCATCATTTCGAAACCGACCGCGCTGCCGATGGGGTTGTCGATCACAGTGGTGCCAGCCGGCAGCATGGCCTGTTTGCGGTTGGCGGCGTTCAGGGGCAGGCGCCGCCGGGCGCACCATTGTTCGAGGTGGGCCAGCGCCGTGGGGTGTTCCACGATATCCACGCCGGTGACCCTGGCCAGCACCTCCGCCGTGAGATCGTCCACGGTCGGGCCCAGCCCACCATTGACTATCAGCAGGTCGGCATCGTCGGCCATGGCAGCCAGTTCCGCGCCGAGCAATTCCATGTCGTCGCCGACCGTGACTTTGCGGTGCACGCTGATGGCGAGCTCGCCCAGGCGCCTGGCAATCAGGGCTGAGTTTGAATCGACCGTATCGCCGCTCATGATTTCGTTGCCGGTCAGCAACAGTTGCACTTTCAGGTCGCTCTCAGCCATTGCCTTCTCCAGGTGTCCCCGGCCGGGTAGTCGCCGGGTCATTGTGGGCGCAAGCATAGCCGCAATACTCTGCCGGGGGCAAAGTGAGATAGACTCGTGGCAGGCGCCGAAGGAGATTTGCGCGTGGTAGAACTGAGCTACTGCCCCGAGTGCGGCGCCCGTCTGCGGCGTCACGTGCTGGCGGGCGAGCCGCGCAAGCACTGGTTTTGCGCGGTCTGCGATGCGCCGCGCCATGCGCATCCACTGATCGTAGTGACCTGTTTTGTCAGCTGTGGCCAGCGGCTGCTTTGGATACAGCGCAACCTGGAGCCCCAGCGCGGCCTCTGGGCGATTCCCGGCGGCTACCTCGAGAGCGGGGAGACCCTGGCCCAGGGCGCTGCCCGGGAACTGCGCGAGGAGGCGGGTGTGCTGCTGCCCTCGCAGCGGTTGCAGCTTTACATGACAGGCGCCATTACGTTTATCAACCAGGTTTATGTGGGCTTTCGGGCCGCGGTCGACACCCCGGATTGCCTGCCCGGCGCGGAATCCCTGGACTGCCGTTTTTTCAGTCGCGACGAATGCCCCTGGGACAGGGTGGCCTACCCCGAGGTCAATGACTCCATTCGCCAGGTCTACGACGACCTGGAGCGGGGGGACTTCGGTGTGTGGGAAGCCGGGATGAGCGAGACCCGGTACACGCTGCGGGAGGTATCGCAGAGGGCGGCAAAGGGGGTCTCTAAAGACGTGCGGGGATCGCGCTGATGCCACCCCCCATCGGGGCAGTACTGCGGTGGCTAGAAGCCGCCGTGTCGCTCCAGGTAGGCCAGTTCATCCGCGGTGGAGGCGCGTCCCAGTATGGCGTTGCGATGCGGGAAGCGGCCAAAGCGTGCGATGACATCCCGGTGTGCCACGGCAAAGCGTGCGAACTCCTTCACGCTGGCCGTGTTGGTCTCCCGTTCCAGGGCATCGAACAGGCGTACGCACTGTTCCTGCGTCGCCAGGTCTTCGCTGTGCTCCAGCGGCAGGTAGACGAAAACCCTGTGGATGGGCGGCAGCACCGCATCGCGCCCGGCCGCGATCGCCTGGACGGCGAACTGCAGGGCCTGCTCATCGCCCGCGAACGCCCGCGGCGTCGCACGGTAGATATTGCGGGTGAACTGGTCCAGCAGCAGTAACAGTGCCACCAGTCCCGCGTCATTCGCGGCCCAGTCGTTCAACTCCCCTGCCAGGGCCAGCTCCACCAGGTCGCCGAAACGGCCGCGCACCGCGGAGTCGGTCTGCTCGCTGGCACTGAACCACAGCCGCCCCTGCCCGGGCGCGGCAAAGCCCGCCTCATCCAGTTCGCCAAACCAGAATTGGTGGATACTGGCGATGTCTTGCGTCACGACGGCGATAACTCCCTGTTGGACATCCCAAACTATGTTAGATTACCGGCCCCTTTACGCCAGCAAAATGGAGGATAGATTATGTCATCAAAACCCGGGGTCGACCTGACCACTGACGAGCAGAGGGCCAGCTATGGATTTGGTCTGCAATTTGGGGACCAGTTGCGCCGCAACAGCTTTGACGGGCTGGACCTGGACGCGGTCCTGGCGGGTATCCAGGACTGGTACCACGGGCGCGAGGCGGCGCTCAATGACGAGCAGATAAACGCCAGTTACCGGATTATCCAGGACCGGCGCAAGGCTCAGGAAGCGGAGCAGGCGGGCAAGCGCCGGGAGCTGGCGGATATTTTCCTGGAGGCCAATGCCGCGCGCGAAGGTGTGACCACCACCGCCAGCGGTCTGCAGTACGAGGTACTGGAATCCGGCAGTGGCGCCAGCCCCGGGCCGCAGTCTACCGTAGTGACTCACTACCACGGCACCCTGGTGGACGGCACTGTTTTCGACAGTTCGGTGGATCGCGGAGAGCCCGCCGAATTTGGCGTTCACCAGGTAATTCCCGCCTGGACCGAGGCCTTGCAGCTCATGTCCACGGGTGACAAGTGGCGCATAGCCTGCCCGCCGGAGCTTGCCTACGGTGAGCAGGGCGCAGGCGGCGCGATCGCGCCCAATTCCGCCCTGGTCTTTGAGATCCACCTGATTGCGGTCAAGGACTGAACTGGCTGAAGAGCCGCCGCGGGCCGAATGAATAGTTGTCGGCCCGGTGCGGGAATGCGGCCCGGATGGCGCGGCAGATCGACCATGGGTCGGTTCTCGCCGCGCAAATTCCCGCCAGCCGCTTACATTGCCAGCCGCCTTTGATTACACTGGACTTGTCCCTTCAAACCTTCTTTCACGGTGGAACCAATAGTCATGAAACGCGTTGTTTTTAATCAGAAAGGCGGGGTCGGCAAGACCAGTATTACCTGTAACCTGGCAGCCATCAGTGCCGCCATGGGCTATCGCACCCTGGTGATCGATCTGGACGTGCAGGGCAACACCACCCACTACCTGGTGGGGGAAATCGATGCCGAGGCATTTCCGGCGGAGGCCCAGGGCGTGGCCGGCTTGTTCAAGCAAACGGTCGGCTCGCGCAAAATGAGCCGCAATCCGGATTCTTTCGTATGGGAAACCCCCTACGAGAACCTGTACCTCATGCCGTCCAGCCCGGTGCTGTCCGTGCTGGAAAAGGAGCTAGAGTCACGCTACAAGATTTACAAGCTGCGGGACGCGCTGGACAAGCTGAATGATGAATACGACCGCATATACATCGACACCCCGCCCAATTTCAATTTCTTCTCGAAGTCGGCCCTGATCGCGGCTGACTCGGTGGTGGTGCCGTTCGACTGCGACAGTTTCGCCCGCCAGAGCCTTTACTCGCTGATGGACAACATCGCCGAGTTGCAGGAGGACCACAACCCGGACCTGGAGGTGGAGGGTATCGTTATCAACCAGTTCAACTCACAGGCCAGATTGCCGGGTGAACTCGTTGCCGAGCTGGAAGAGGAGGGTTACCCCATTTTCAGCACCTACCTGACTACCTCGGTAAAAATGAAGGAGTCGCACCGGGACCACCGGCCGCTGATCGACATGGCCCCCAGCCACAAGCTGACCGTCCAGTTCCTCGACCTGCACGCGGAAATGGAAAAAACCCGCTCGCGCAAGGCGGCCTAGTCCCGAGCGCGGGGGCGAGGAAGGTCCCCGCTATTTAAAGACCTTCACAGTTCCGGTAACATGCCGCTGGCCTTCGCCACCGCGTCCACGTATTCGTCCAGCAAGCGGTAGATCACCTGGCGGCAGGATTGCACCTCGTTGAGCTGGCCGATCACCTGGCCGCAGGGGTTAAAGGCCACTTTCTGACAGTCTCCCACTCCTGCGTAGGTCGCTGTGCGGCGCATACCGTCTGAGGTCACCATGCCCTGCAGCGGCATGCCCAGGGGGTCGGGAGTGTCGCTGCGCGCCCAGGCCTCGGTCCATTCGTTCTTGAGCATACGGCAGGTCTTGCCAGTCCAGGAGCGGGATATCACCGTGTCCTCGCTGCTGGCCTTGAGCAGGGACTCTTTCTGGGCGGGCTGGGTATGGGCTTCCTCTACCGTCAGCCAGAGGGAGCCGGTCCACACCCCGGCTGCGCCCATCGCCAGCGCCGCGGCGATCTGGCGGCCGTTGCCGATACCCCCGGCGGCCAGCATGGGAGTGTCGCCAATGGCGTCGACGATCTGCGGCCACAGGACAATAGAACCTACGCTGCCGGTGTGGCCGCCGCCCTCGCCGCCCTGGGCCACAACGAAATCCAGCCCCGCGTTTTTGTGGGCGATGGCCTGCTTGACGCGACCGCAGAGCGCGCCGATCAGCCGGCCCGAATCCTGCACCATTTTGATCTTGTCCGGCGGTGGTGTTCCCAGCGCGTTGGCGATCATCACGCACTGGGGTCGGGTCAGGGCCTCCTCCAGCAGGGGGGTGGCGGTGGCATCGGTCCAGCCCATAAGTCCCATGCTCGTGGTGCCGTCTGGCCAGGGCGGGACGCCGGCGTCCGCCAGCAGCTTCTGGGCGAAGGCGATGTGCTGCTGCGGTACCATTTTCCATAGCTGCGCTTCCATTTCCTCCGCGCTCATATCGCCCATCCCCTCGTATTTCTGGGGAATGACGATGTCCACGCCGTAGGGCTTGTCTCCGATATGGGCGTCGATCCAGTCAAGTTCTTCCTTGAGCTGGGCGGGACTGAAGCCCACGGCTCCCAGCACGCCAATGCCGCCAGCTTTGCTCACGGCCACCACCACGTCGCGGCAGTGGGTAAAAGCGAAGATGGGGTATTCAATGCCGAGTCGTTCGCACAGTGGGTTGCGCATGGGATTCTCCGGTGGTGGGTTACGGGACAAGTATTGGCACTGGGGGCGCGGTGGGCAAGTGCGACTGGATGCCATTGAAACTGGCGATTTGTGGCAGGCCACCGTGCATCCGGCTCGGGCAGGCAGTCGCGCCCGATGCGGTGTTAAAATGTCCGTGGCGGCTTGATGCGGTCTGTGCAAATATCAGCTCGCCCCGCGCTCCGCGGGCAAGAATAACGTTATAAAGCTTAGTTATTTGTCTATGGGTTTTTTGTTCTATAAAGTTCTGCCCCCACGATCGGAAAATGCGACACATGCAAGCCTTGGAACTGGATATTGACAGCGTGAACGCCAGCCTGCGGGATGCCAGCCCGCAGGAGATCCTGCGCTGGGCGCTCGGGCTCGGGCACAAGACCATCGCCACCACCAGCATGGGCCGCAATGCCGCGGTTATGTTGCACCTGGTCAGCGAAATCGATAAATCCGTGCCTACCGTCTGGGTGGATACCGGATACAACCTGCGCGACACCTATGTGGTGGCGGAGCGCCTGATCCGTGACCTGGAACTGAATATCCATGTCTATTCGCCACAGATGACCAGCGAACGTCGCAACGCCATTATGGGTGGTATACCGACAGTCGACGAGGAGGAGCGACACGGCGAGTTCACCCGCCAGGTAAAGCTTGAACCCTTTGAACGCGCGCTGCGGGATTTTGCCCCGCAAATCTGGTTGACGGGTATCAGACGGACCGAGACAGAGCATCGCAATACCCTGGATATCGTGTCTGTCGATGGCCGTGGCATCATCAAGGTGGCGCCGATTTTCTACTGGTCAGATGACGACGTGGAGGATTACATGGCGCGGCAGAATCTGCCCAGCTGCAAGCATTATTTTGATCCTACCAAGGTGCATGACGGTCGCGAGTGCGGCCTGCATACCGCAGCCTGATAAGCGACCGTACCGGCGCTACGCCATAATGACGCCGACGCAGACGGCCAATACGGTCGCCGCGATAAGCAGAGAGCCGACGACGATTGCGAGATGGCGCATGGCCAGACGGTCAGCCGCGGTGTCTTCAGGTGAAAGGTGTTGAGTCATGGGATTGCTCCTCATTATTACTATGATGGTTACCTGACACTGGCTGAAAATGTAGTCTCGAAACCGATTTTTCCGCATTGATGCAGATCAAAATCCCGGGCCCCAAGTCGCCACGATTGTCGTATAATATTGGTGAGGAGGGTCGTATGGCGTCTTCCATCGCGGCGTTCAGAGAGTGCACACTGCGGGCATGCCTGCCGGGCAGCTGGTCTGCACTCGCCTTGCTGGCTCTGGTCGGTACCCTGGCGGGTTGCTCCGGCCAGCCGGTAGACAGGTTTGCCGTAGACAATCTCCCGCCCTTGCAAATCGCCGCAACAACCGTAACCACAGCCGACGTGGCCCGCCGGGTTCCCCAACTGGACCTGCTGACTCTCGATGATTCCATGAGGGAGTTTGTCGCTCGCTACACTGACGGTCAGACCAATACCCGCCTGCGGCTGATGTCACTGCATGAGGCAGTGCGCGGTCCGGGCGGTCTGGACATGCAGTACGACCCCTATGCCGATGGCAATGCCCGGGAGGTGTTTCACCGGGGTACCGCCAATTGCCTGTCCTATGCCAACCTGTTTATTGCCCTGGCGCGTGAGGCCGGGTTGCGGGCCAGTTACCAGTGGGTGGAGGTGCGGCCCCAGTGGAGCAGGGTGAGTGAGCGGGTGCAGGTTGGCCTGCATGTGAACGTCGTGGTGCGTCTGCGGGACGGCAAGCGCTACATGGTCGATATCGACCCGCTGCCCTCGCGCGACATCTCCGGTTCGCAGGAACTCACCGACAGCGAGGGCGCTGCCCTTTATTACAACAATATCGCAATGGCCGCCCTTGGCGATGCCCAGTTCGAAACCGCATGGCTTTACCTGGTGCGGGCTTTGCAGCTTAACCCCGGCAGCGCCCACCTGTGGGCCAATCTCGGCGCCATCTACCGCGCCACCGACCAGTACCGGGCGGCTGAACAGAGCTACCTGCAGGCCCTGGAGCTGGATTTTACCGAGTACTCCGCGATGACGAACCTGGCCGTGTTGTATGGCATGGAGGGGCGGGATGAAGAGAGCAAATACTGGCTGGATCGGGTTGCCATCTATCGTCGCTCGAACCCCTACTACCACGCCTGGTTGGGCGATGAAGCCGCGGCGCAAGGGGACTGGCGCGAGGCGCTGGACCACTATGACCGGGCTGTAAGCCTGGCGCCCGACGACAGCCGCCTGTTGTTTCGCCGTGGGCTTATCTACTTTGAGCTCGACCAGTATCCCGCCGCGGCAATTGATATCGAACAGGCGATCGACAGGGCAACCCTGCGTACGGATATCTCTCTCTATCGGCGCCAGCTGGACGAGGTGCGCAGGGCAGAAACTGGCGTCTAGGCTGTCCTGTCAGCGGCGGGGGCGCTTTGCCGGTGGCTGATTCTCGAATCCCGTCGGTGAGCCGTGCTAACGGCTTTTCACCCGTTCGACCCGGATATACTGTCGCCGTTTCATTTTGCCTGTGAGCCGGGAGAAGCAATCGCCGATCGCCATCTGCCAGCCGTACTTGCGGCGCAGCGCCTTGAGCGCAGTATCCATGTCAGCGGGTTTGTCCAGCAGGTGTGCGCGGGTGTTGATCCAGTTACCGGTGAGTTTGCCGGAGACGGTGCAGGGAGCTATGCGGGCATCGCTGAAATTCCGCAAGCGCTTCACTTTGCCGGCGTCGCCAGCCGAGAACAGGTAGTAGCTGTCTCCGTCCGGCGCGAACCAGACCGGCGTGGCGACAAACTCACCGGATTTCCTGCGGGTGGCGAAGCTGATGTAGTCGCCACTTTCCAGGGATTTGATTTCGTTCGCTTGCATATGGGGCCCTGCGCGTATCGTGTTGCAATGAGGGTGCTGTCGCGTCATTAGAACCGTATTCACGCCCCGCTACAACATTTGGCCGCCGGCCTTGCTGCCCTGTGTGGCCGGCTTGGTGTAGAATCCTGCGCGTCGGAATCCCCGGCGGCGGCCAGGCGGGCGGCTTCCCGGGAAACCCGCCGGCGGCTTTCGTACATTCGTAAGGAGAAACACCGATGTCCAATTCTTCACCCGGCATTCTGTTGCCGGCGCTGGTCGCCCTGCTGTTGCTGGCGTCCGCGCCGGGCCTGCGAGCGGATGACAAGGCCACTATCGATGCCGGTTCCGCTGCAGCACTGGTGGAGTTGCGCGGCCACTCCTCCAAGGCCGGCGAGCTACTGGACAGGGCGGCCGGTGTGCTGGTGTTTCCCGATGTGGTCGTCCTGGGGTTTGGCGTGGGCGGGGAGTACGGCGAGGGTACCTTGCTGGTGCCAGGCAAGCCGACCACGTACTTCGTTACGGCCGGGGCGTCCTTCGGTCTTCAGGCAGGAGTGCAGACCAAGGCGGAGGTCATACTCTTTATGACCGAAGAGGCGCTGCGAAAGTTCCAGAACAGCCAGGGCTGGCGGGCTGGTGTGGACGGCAGCGTGGCGCTGATTGAACTGGGAGCCGAGAGCAGTATTGATACCACCACGATCAGGGATGAGGTCATCGGCTTTGTTTTTTCCAATAAGGGTTTAATGTACAACCTGACACTGGAAGGCAGCAAGATCACGCGAATCGCAAGATAGAGGACGACACGGAACCATGCCCATAACTACTTCAGTCAAGAGCGCGCTCCGGGGACAGGTTTCCCCCGGTCAGGAGATCACCGTAAAAGGCTGGCTGCGCAGCAAACGGGATTCCAAGGCGGGCATATCTTTTCTGGCCATACACGATGGTTCATGTTTTGACGCCATTCAGGCCGTGGTGCCCTCGACCCTGCACAACTACGAAAGCGAGCTGTTGCGGCTCTCAACAGGTTGCGCGGTAGTTGTCAGCGGTGAACTTGTGCCCTCCCAGGGTAAAGGCCAGAGTGTTGAAATACAGGCGCTTGAGGTCGAGGTAGTGGGCTGGGTTGACGATGCGGAAAGCTATCCCATTGCCAAGAAACGGCACAGTTTCGAATACCTGCGCGGCCAGGCACACCTGCGCCCCCGCACCAATACGATTGGCGCAATCACTCGCGTGCGCGCAACACTCGCCAACGCGATCCACAACTACTTTTACAACCACGGCTTCAACTGGATCAACACACCCATCATTACCGGCAGCGACTGCGAGGGTGCGGGTGAGCTATTCCGGGTTAGCACTCTGGACCTGGCTAATCCGCCACGTACTGCCGGCGGCAGCGTTGACTTCAGCCAGGATTTTTTTGGCCAGGAAGCCTTTCTCACGGTTTCCGGCCAACTCGAAGTTGAGTCTTACTGCCTTGCGATGAGCAAGGTATACACCTTCGGGCCGACGTTTCGCGCGGAGAACTCCAATACCAGCAGGCACCTGGCGGAATTCTGGATGGTGGAGCCGGAGATCGCCTTTGCCGATCTCCACGATGACGCAGACCTGGCGGAGGACCTGCTCAAACACCTGTTCACCAGGGTGCTGGAAGAGCGCGAGGATGATATGGCTTTTTTCCAGCAACATATCGACCCCACCGTGATCACGCGGCTGCGGGGCGTCGTGGACAACAATTTTGAGCGCATGGAGTATCGACAGGCTATAGAAATACTCGAAAATTGCGGAGAGGCCTTTGAGTTTCCGGTGGCCTGGGGTCAGGACCTCGCCTCGGAGCACGAGCGCTACCTGTCCGAGAAGCATGTGGGTCGGCCGGTCGTGGTAATGAACTACCCGAAAGACATCAAGGCATTCTATATGCGCCTGAATGATGATGGCGAGACGGTAGCTGCCATGGATGTGCTGGCGCCAGGTATCGGGGAGATCATTGGCGGCAGCCAGCGCGAAGAGCGCCTCGATGTTCTGGACGCGCGCATGGACGAACACCTGAAGCGGGAACTGTGGTGGTATCGCGACCTGCGACGCTACGGAACGGTGCCGCATGCGGGATTTGGCCTGGGTTTCGAGCGCCTGCTGAACTATGTTACGGGCATGGAAAATGTGCGCGATGCGATCCCCTTCCCGCGCACTCCCGGGCATGCCAGCTTCTGATCAACCGGGTCGGGGACGCGGGCAGATTCCCCCGCCCTATCCGGCCCCGGCGCTCTCCAGGGAGCAGGTTGAGCACTTTTTGCCCACTTTTTGTGAAATATTGACCAGAATTTAACCAGACTGAATTTCCGATTCGGCCATACTCAATACATCCCCGGGCGAACGGGCAGGGGGTGTTAACGCGGTATCGAACCAGATCAGGGAATTGCCGATGAAGAGTGCCTACGATTTCAGGACCGGTGGAGCTTTCAGTGAAATGGCCATCGTGGACACTTTTACCAAGCTTATCTTTGGGGAAGAGGAGGAGTTCAGCTCCAGCGAAGAGCTGATTATCCAGGCGTTGCGCCTGGCCGATACCAGTGTGGCCCCGGACACTCGCCGGGACCTCGGGCAGTACCTTCGGGCGCTGGGCGTGGCGGAGATGATTCAACTGGTTACCCGGGTTCAGGCCTGTCTGGCGGATGGTATGAAGGCCGTCGTCCTGACGGGGAAGGCCGCCGGGCACACGAGCCCCGGGCGAATCAAGCGGGCTCGGTATTAACCCGGCGCTCCAGCCGTTTTCGCTACTTTCACCTGCCGTGACCTGCCCGTAGGGCGGCAGGCGGCAGTTAACTCCCTTCCTGCGGTGGTTTTTCGACGTCGTTTTTGGGCGGTTTCAACCCGCAACCCGGGGTAAGTGCGAACATGGCCCGGTAGCTGCTCGCCTCGTCCACGGCCTGGAAGCTCAGTTCGACGGTCTGTTCCAGCTGGAATTTGCGTGTGGTGCTGGTCAGGCTCGCGGTCCATTTGTCATAGCTGAACTTCTCGGGGTCCTTGCGTAAATCCACAAATCCCTCCAGGCCGCTGTCCTCCAGGCGAGCCGTGAAGCCGCTGCTGTTGACGTGGCTTATGCGGCCCTTGAAGGTGACATTCTCGCCGCTGCTGGCCAGCTTCGCCAGGTACTTGCCCGCCAGCCAGCGTTCGGCCTGTTGGGTCGCGGCCCGGGTATTTTGCAGGCGCTCCGCCAGCGTCGCCAGCACCTGCGGATTTACCTTATCCGCGGTTTGCTGGTGGATCAGCGCCTTGATCTGCAGGTGAACGAGGAAATCCACATACTTGCGCAGCGGTGAGGTGCAGTTGGTATAGGCGTCCAGGGCCATACCCATGTGGGCGCCGGGAGTACAACTCAATTCGGCGCGGGTCAGCAGGCGGTTGATCATGCCCCGCAACGGCAGTTTATGCTCCTGCTGAGACAGGCAAAGCATGATTTCCCTGTACCCGCTCACGGTGGTGGGGTCGGCCTCTGCCACCGCCGGAGCATGCATGGCCAGGAACTTGCGAGCCTCCTCGATCCGGTCGGCACGGATGCCGGGGTGGATAACGAAGGGGCCGTTCGCACCTTGCTCCCGAAGATAGCTGGCGGCACAGCGATTGGCGGCAATCATGCACTCTTCCACCAACTTATGGGACAACAGTTTCTCGTAGGGCTCTATGGTCTCGATCTGCTTCTTGTCATTGAGTATCCAGCGATACTCTTTGCGGTCCTCCATCACCAGCCCGTGTGCTTCCCGGTTTGCGCGCAGGGCGCGAAACACCTGGTACAGGGCTTCCAGCGGGGTGGCGTGGCTCATCAGCTCTTCGCCCTGCCCGCTGAGATAGCGGTCCACGCCATAGTAGGAGAGTTTGCCGCGGGAGCGCACCGTCGCTTCGATGAACTCGAATTCACCGACTTCGCCACTATCGCTGATGGCAACCTTGCAGACCAGCGCGGGTCTGTCGGCGCCTTCTGACAGGGCGCAGGTATCCTGTGACAACTGTTCCGGCAGCATGGGCAGCACATCGCCGTGGAAATACACGGAGGCGCCCCGGGATGCGATGTCCTTGTGCAGTTCACTGTCCGCATCGATGTAGGCGGTGGGATCGGCTATGGCCACGAACAGGGTCCAGCCGTCACTGCTGATCTCCGCGTACAGAGCGTCGTCGATGTCCTGGGTCTTGACCGTATCTATGGAGATAAACTCGAGGTCGGTGAGATCCCGCCGCGTGCCGGTCTCCAGCGGCCGGCGCTCGGCCACCAGGCGTTCCACCTCCCGCTTGCTGGAATTGCTCCACTCGGTGGCCAGCCGATATTTGGCCATACTGTAGAGGTTTTCGATTCCGGGGGTGTCGTCGTTGCCGATGACCGCTTGCACCTTGGCCTGGGGTTTGCCGTCGCGGATGGGGTGGCGCAGGATTGCGCAGCGCACGTAGTCGCCTTCCTTTACACCGTTGCGGGCGTGGGGAGGGATGAACAGCCAGCGCCTGAGCTGTTGCAGGTCTGGTTCGACGAAAATCGCCTTACCCTTGCGGACGCAGCGCCCGGTGAAGTCGCCCAGCGGGCTGGCCACCAGTTTTTCCACTTCGGCGATGGTTTTATTGTCTTTGGTGGGGCGGATGCAAACCAGTACCCGGTCGTCAGGAAAAACTTTGAGCATTTCATCGGGCGGAATGAAAATCTCGCGGCCGTCGTCAAGTACGGCAAATCCGTAGCGATTCTGGGTGCCCTTGATAAGCGCTTCCGCACGCTCTTTCTCAGCCTCCATCTGTGATTTGAGGCCTTTCAGTTGTGACAGGGAGTCCTGATTGAGCATGCTGCGAGCTACTTCTAAATTCTTGAACACAAGCCCGCCATCGTAGCGGAAATTGCCGGCCGTGTCAGTGACATCTGTATTCCCGGGCGGATTCGCACACCATTTCTCCCCCGGGCATTGACAGGCCGGCGATCCGGGTTTGATAATCGGGACAACGCGGAAGTAACCCGCCCCAACGGGAATAGCCATTGACTGACCTGGGGGCGCAGGCAGGAAAGCAGCTTGCCTGTCGCCATGCGTCACGCAGACAGCGCCAGAGCGCTGCGATCGAGCCACCCGGGCTCAGGCACCATTCGCGCTGCATATTTCTCTCCAGGCATCCCGTTCCCCTGTTTCATCCACTGCAACCCCGGCCACTGCTGTCGGTCCAGAACCAGCAACCCACCACACTATCACCCAGCGACACATCGATGAGGAATCCTCTATGGACTCTGGCTCCCCCCTGCGCGTAGAAAAAACGACCCTCAAACCCGTCATCAAGAAGACGTATGTCCTGGACACCAACGTCCTGCTGCACGACCCCACGGCGGTTACCGCCTTCAAGCAACATCACGTGGTCATTCCCATGACCGTCCTCGAGGAACTCGACCATATCAAGGATAGGCACGACAAAACGGTCAGCCGGGAGGCGCGGATCGCCATTCAGATGATTGACAAGGTGGTGGATACCGCCACTCCGCAACAGATACAGGAAGGAGTGGATGTTCCGGGCACGAGCCTGGAGGGCAGCCCCCTGGGCACGCTTGCCATTTATGCCGACCAGCGGCTGTCGGACAATTCAGCGGTGCCTTACCTGGACGATACCCAGGCCCAGGCCAACGACAACCGTATCATCAATGTCGCCCTGCGCTTGCAGGCCGAGCACCCGAATGAGTTTGTCTGCCTGGTTACCAAGGACATCAACATGCGGATAAAGGCCAAGGGGTCGGGTCTGGTGCATGTCGAGGATTACCGCCGGGACCGCGTGCTGGACGATATCGACCTGCTCGCCCGGGGTTACGAGCACATTCCGGGGGATTTCTGGTCCACCATCAGCGAGGTGGATACCCTGCGCGAGGGCGACTGCACATTGCACCGCATCCCGCGCAAGTCCCTGCCCCAGGCCTACCCCAATATGTTTCTGTACGATGACCAGCAGTTTATGGCCTTCGTCAAACGGGTGGACTCGGAGTTCGTTTACCTGCGCTGCGACAGCCGGGATAACCTGATGAATCGCCGCTTCTGGGGCCTGGTGCCGCGAAACCTGGAGCAGGCCATGGCCATGTCGCTGCTGGCCGATGACAACGTCGACATGACGGTCATGACCGGCCCCGCGGGATCAGGTAAAACCCTGCTGGCGCTGGCCTATGGCGTGCATGCCATTCTGGAACAGAAGCGCTACTCCAAGCTGATCGTGGCGCGTTCCACGCCACCCATCGCGGAGGAGATCGGCTTTTTGCCCGGCACAGAAGAGGAAAAGATGGCGCCATGGCTGGCCGCGTTCGACGACAACCTTGAAATTCTTCACGGTACCGACGAGTCCTGTCACGGCAGCATCAGCTATGTGAAGGAGAGGGCGAATATCCAGTTCAAGTCTCTCAACTTCATGCGCGGCAGGTCCTTTAACAACGCCTACATCATTATCGATGAAGCCCAGGGCTTGACCCAGTTCCAGCTCAAGTCGGTGATCAGCCGGGTGGGGGCCGATTCCAAGATAGTGGTGCTGGGCAACCTGGCCCAGATCGACAACAAGTACATCTCACCGCTTACCTCTGGCCTCACCTACCTCGTGGAAAAGAGCAAGCTCTATCCTCACGCGGGCATCATGCATGTGAACGGTATTGTGCGATCCAGGCTGGCGGCCTTTGCGGAGGAGAATTTATAGGGAATAGACAGGCAATAGATTTTTCCGGGAGGAGAATCTAGAGCCCGTCATCTGCGAACGGGTCGCCGGCGTCTGGCTGGTACCCGTCCCCGGTTTCCGCCGCAGCCCCGTGCTGCCCGGGGCCTCCGTTGTCCACGGCGCCCTGGGGATTCCCTTTGTTTTTCTTTCTCGCGAGGTCACGCTCCAGCGCGATCTGCAATCCCAGCGATACACTCCAGGCGAACTGGCGTTTTTCGTGCGGATTCTGTTTGCGATAGTTATAAGCAGGCTCCAGTTCCAGGAACATGTACCTGCGGAATACCTGGCGCCGAAACAACACGCCCAGGCGATAGTTTTTCACATAGGATTCGGGATCGGTGACCCCATTGATTGCCCCGAAGTAGTTTACACCCAGCTCGCGATTGCGGCTTACGGTCTTGTGGCGCTTAAACAGGGACAGGCGGCTTACCCACTCGGTACCATCGGTCTCCTCCCCGTACACCGCGCGGTTGTTCCAGCGCAGGACCGTGTTGGGGCCCAGCACCCTGTTCAGCTCTATCTGGCTGGTTGCGTAACCACCCTCGTTATCTTCATATTGCAGTCTCTGGGTGAAGCGATAGGTGCTCACGTCGCTCAGGGCCCCCTGGTAGCGATAGCGCACCCCGGGACGCACCCGATTCCAGCTGATGCCCATGGTGAGATCGAAACGGGAGTGTTGACCCTCGGATAACCGGTACAGCAGGCCAAAACTGTCGTCCAGTTTGCGCTCTTCCCCTTCGGGGTCCAGTTCATCCCCGCCCTCGTCACTGAATACGATGTTGAGACGCTTCGATATTCTGGGGACCTGGATTTTTCCCCGAAGTCGAACCCTGTTGTTGTTGCCGTCCTCCTGGTCCCAGTCCGTGACGAAATCCAGTCTCAGGAAAGATTCCGCGGCTTCCAGTTCATAGTTCGGTTCGCCAAAGTACTCGTCCATCCACTGGGTCAGTGCCTGGGCCTGCTCTGTGGCATAGGAGTGAGTGGAGTCCACCCAGTCTTCTTCGCTGGGCTCTACGGGCTCCTCGGGTGCCGCAGCCTGCCAACCTCTGATTTTATGCTCTTTCTCCGGTCCTTCGGGTGAAAGGTCGGCGGCAGCGGCCGGAACCGCCAGGATAAGCGCTATAAACCACATCTTCACGACATTGATCTACATTCCACCAACGGTTTAACGTTACACTACGCACTATGGATACGATTTTCATCTTTTTACAATACATATTACCCCAACACCTGCTGTCGCGTTGTACGGGCTGGCTGGCGGATTTGCAGCACCCGGCCTGGTTGAAAAACTGGCTCATTCATATCTTCGTCAGGCGTTTCAAGGTGGATATGACCGAGGCGGCAAACCCGGACCCCGCGAGTTACGCCTCGTTCAATGCTTTTTTTACCCGTCCGCTGCGTGAAGATGCGCGCACGCTGGCTGCGGCGGATATTGTCTGCCCCGCGGATGGCGCCATAAGTCAACTGGGCGCAATCGAGGGCGGCCGTGTCTTCCAGGCCAAGGGCCAGTCCTTCAGCACCTGGGAGCTTCTGGGTGGTGACGGGGGGCGCGCGAAACAGTTTGTCGACGGCAGTTTCGCCACAATTTATCTGTCGCCCCGGGACTACCACCGGGTGCATATGCCGCTGGCGGGTCGCTTGACTGCCACCAGCTACATTCCGGGCAAGTTGTTCTCGGTAAATCAGGTAACAGCCGAAAATGTCCCGCGACTGTTCGCCAGGAACGAGCGGCTGGTCTGCTATTTCGATACCGAAGCGGGGCCCGTGGCGATGATTCTAGTCGGCGCGATGATCGTAGCGGGCATTGAAACGGTCTGGTCGGGGCAAGTGGCACCACCCACATCCACGCCCTCGATCCAGGATTTTGTCAATGTGCCGCGGACGATCGAGCTTGCCCAGGGCGAGGAGATGGGCCGCTTCAAACTCGGTTCCACCGTGATTCTGTTGTTCCCCAAAGGCGCCGTCGAATTTGACGACGCCTATGTGGCGGGCGCGGCGACACGCCTGGGCGAGTCACTGGGCAGGATTTGTCGATAACGCCGATATTCCAGGGTATCCGGCGCCAGGCCTGATACCTGCTCTGCCGCCGGGCGCATCCCGGAAATAAACAATCCCCCAGCCTAAGTCTCCTCCAGACCGGATACGATGTAGCGGTAACTGCCCATCCGTCGTTCGCTGATCCCACCCGCCGCCAGCGCCCCAAGGATGGCGCAGCCCGGTTCGTGTACATGCTGGCAATCGCGGAATTTGCACCTGCCCAGCAGTGGCCGGAACTCGCGGAAGCCTTGCTCCACCTGCTCGCGGCTCATATGCCAGAGGCCGAATTCACGGATACCCGGGGAATCAATCAGGCTGCCGCCGGAGGGCAGGTGGAACAACTGGGCGGTCGTGGTGGTGTGGGTGCCCCTGCTGGTGCTCTCGGACAGTCCGCCCACCCGCAGGTCGGCCTTTGGCAGCAAGGCGTTCACCAATGAGGATTTCCCAACACCCGACTGGCCCACAAACACACTGGTGCGGTCGCGCAGCGCGGCGTGCAGTTCATCCAGCCCTCCGTGCAGGCTGCAGGTATGGAGAATGCGGTAGCCCAGGGTGGGATAGATAGCCAGCAGATCATCAATTTGCCGGCGCAACTCGGGGTTGTCATTCAGCAGGTCGGTTTTGTTGAGCAGGATCACCGGCTCGATGTTGACCGTTTCGGCGGCCACGAGGTATCGGTCTATCAGGTTGGCGTGGGGTTCGGGCAGGGGGGCAATGACCACCACGATCTGGTCGATATTGGCCGCCACCGGTTTCAGTTTGCCGTAGGGGTCGGGCCGCGACAGAACACTGTCGCGCTCGCGCTGGGCAACGATCACCCCGGTAGGTTCGCCCTCGCACCACACCACCCGGTCGCCGGTGACCAGGCCTTCCAGATTGGCGCGCAGATGGCAGCGGTGGCGCTGCCCCGAGGCGGATTCGACTTCCACCTGGGTGCCAAAGTGAGCGGTGACCAGGCCGTCACGCTCCGCGCCCAGTGCCCCGCTGGCCAGGGATTCCTCGGCCAGGGCGCCGCGGCGGTCGGCCCGCTTCGCCTTTTCTTCCTGGATTTTTTCGATGCGCCAGGCCTGCTGGCGGGTGAGCTTGCGTTTCGACATTGCAGCATTATTGGTGCAGGGCGTAGCGCTGTCGAGGCAATTTGCTACACTGCTTGCTGTCGCAGCCAGCTTGGGAAGTCACCGCATGCAAGATTCCAACAACCTGATCTGGGTGGATATGGAGATGACGGGGCTGAACCCTGAGCACGATACGGTCATAGAGATCGCCACGATCATTACTGACAGTCAGCTCAATACGCTGGCGGAAGGCCCGGTCATCGCCGTGCACCAGGACGATGCCACCCTGGCCGCGATGGACGAGTGGAATACCAGCCATCACACGCATTCCGGCCTCGTGGACAGGGTTCGCGCCAGTACTCACTCCGAACGTAGCGCCCAGGAAATCACCCTGGCATTCCTTGAGCAGTGGGTGCCCGCGGGGGCGTCACCCATGTGCGGCAACAGCATCTGCCAGGACCGGCGCTTCATGGCCCGCCACATGCCGGGGCTGGAGGCCTACTTTCACTACCGCAACCTCGATGTGAGCACCCTCAAGATCCTGATGCAGCGCTGGCGGCCCGAGCTCGAGGCCGGTATCAGCAAAACTTCCACACATCTGGCACTGGATGATATCCGTGAGTCGATAGCGGAAATGCGTTACTACCGGGACCACTTTCTCAGGCTGGATCGGTGATGCCGGCAAGTTCGGCACCCAAAAAACTCTACTATGGCTTTGTGAGCCCGGTCCCGGCCAGTGGAAGTGCAATTCGCCCGCTTCCCCGATACTTGCGAGCGAATTGCACTTCCACCGTCCGAGCCCTCGTCTGGGCTATTGGGTAGAACGCTTTTCGGTGTCATTGTCGGAATGAAGGATCCGGCCGGGAAAGCGTTTTTGTTCGCGAGTATCGGGGAAGCGGGCGAAAACGCTTTCCCGGCCGGAGCCGATAGCAGGGAGGGAGCCAGGAGATAAGGCCTTGCCACTGCTAGTTACGCTGTATACGCAGCAGGTGAAGAAACTTCAGAAGTGAATGGCAATTGCGGTCACAGGCCGTGGCGCCGCAGGGCCCAGCTCACGTGCTCACGCACCAGTTCCGAGGCGGAATTACGCCGCGCCAGCAGGGCATCGGTGACGGCGGTGGTGGTCGGCGCGTTGCCCAGTGCCACCGCCAGATTGCGCAGCCAGCGCTCGTGGCCAATTCGGCGGATGGCCGAGCCCTGGGTCTTTTCAAGGTAGGTTTCTTCGTCCCACAAAAACAACTCGGCCAGTTCGGCGCCTTCCAGTCCGTGCCGGGGCTTGAAATCGTCCTCGGCGGTCACCTGGGCAAACTTGTTCCAGGGACAGGCCAGCTGGCAATCGTCACAGCCGAACACCCGGTTGCCCATCAGTGGCCTCAGCGCGGGGTCGATAGAGCCCTTGTGCTCGATGGTCAGGTAGGAAATACACTTGCGCGCATCCAGCTGAAAGGGGCCGGTGAACGCATTTGTCGGGCAGATTTCGAGGCAGGCGGTGCAGGTACCACAGTGCTTGCTTTCCCGCGGAATGTCGGCCGGCAGCGGCAGGTCTGTGTAAATTTCCCCGAGGAAAAACCAGGAGCCAGCATCGGGATTGATCAGCATGGTGTTCTTGGCTATCCAGCCCATGCCGGCCCTCTCGGCCAAAGCGCGCTCCAGTACCGGCGCGCTGTCGACAAACGCGCGATAGCTGCCACCCCCCGCCAACGCCTGGATGCGGGCGGCCAGTGCCGCCAGGCGCTTGCGCATCAGTTTGTGGTAATCCCTGCCCAGTGCGTAGCGTGAGATATAGGCCTTGTCCGGGGACGCCAGCACCTCCAGTGGCCGGGTGTCGTTCGCCAGGTAATCCAGTCGCACCGATATCACCCGGCAAGTGCCGGGTACCAGTTCCTCCGGTCGGGAGCGCATGGCACCGTGCCGCTCCATATAGTCCATGCTGCCGTGGTAACCGGCGTCGAGCCACTTTTGCAGGTAGGCCTCATGCTCGGCCAGCTCGATGTCGGCGATGCCCAGCTGCTGGAAGCCCAACTCCGCGGCCCACTGCCGGATTTGTTCCGCGATGGTGGCTTGTTCCTGTGGCGAGAGTTGTTGGGACAATGGGAAGCCGAAAACGGGAGACTTGGGTGTACAATTCTGCCAGAAGCGCGCGGAGAGATCGCATAAATGGCATTTCTTTTTTTCCGCTCACGCGCGAGTTGACGCCTCCGGTGTTTTGCCGGACAGCGAAGGAGTGGGGCAACTGCTCGAAGCGCAGTCCCGATTTACTTTTACTGCGCGCTGGCTTCAGTCAGCAGGCCAGGAAAAATTCCGGAGAATACAGTGTTTGAACCACCCGGCGCGGAGCGCCTTTACACCGCATCCCAGACCCGCGAACTGGATCATTGTGCAATCCGGGACCACGGGATTCCCGGCATCGCGCTCATGTCCCGGGCCGCCAGGGCGGCATTTGAGTGCCTGCTCGAAATCTGGCCCGAGCCGGAACAGGTGCAGGTGTGGTGCGGTACCGGCAACAATGGCGGCGACGGTTTCCTGATAGCCGATCTGGCCCACAAGCGTGGTTTTGCCACCACTGTCTTGCAGGTGGGCGATCCCGCGAAAATCGGTGGAGACGCACTGCTGGCAAGGCAACAGGCCGTGGCCAACGGTGTCAGGATTGAAGCATTCGGGGATGCCCCGCTTGAGGTGGCTGGGGTCGTGGTCGACGCCTTGCTGGGAACCGGGCTGGGGGGTGACGTGCGCGGTGATTACCGGAAGGCTATCGAGGCAATCAACGGTAGCGGCGCGCCCGTGCTGGCGGTGGATATTCCCTCCGGCCTCTGTTCCGATACCGGCAGGGTACTTGGCGTGGCGGTAAAGGCGGATATTACCGTGACCTTTATCGGCCTCAAACGCGGTCTGTTCACGCTGGCTGCGGCGGATCATACCGGCGCCATCGAATTCAATGACCTCGGTGTGCCACCGGAGGTCTATGCGCAGGTGGCCTGCGACAGCTATCGGCTGGAGCTGGAAAGTTTGCTGGAGAGTCTGCCCGCACGCCCCGCCACTGCCCACAAGGGCCTGTATGGCAACGTACTCATTGTGGGGGGCGATCACGGCATGGCCGGTGCCGCGGCCCTGGCGGCAGAAGCGGCATTGCGTTGCGGCGCCGGCCTGGTGAAGGTGGCGACCCGGCAGGAGCATGTGGCGGCATTGGTCGCCCGCACGCCCGAGTCCATGCCAATCGGTGTGCGCTCGGGACAGGATCTCAAGGCTCTGGTGGAATCTGCCGACGTGCTGGTGGTGGGGCCGGGCCTGGGCAAGTCGGCCTGGTCAGAACAGCTGCTACAGGTGGCGGCCGCCAGCGGCAAGCCAATGGTGCTGGACGCGGACGGCCTCAACCTGCTGGTGCAGGGTGAGGCCATCAGCCAGCGCCGGCGCGACAACTGGGTGTTGACGCCCCACCCGGGCGAAGCGGCTCGCCTCCTCGGCTGCTCCACCGCGGATATACAGGGTGACCGCTTTGCCGCCGTGCGTCAGTTGCAGGAGCGCTACGGAGGAATTGCGGTTCTCAAGGGCAACGGGAGCCTGGTGGCGGATGGCCGCTGGGTGTTGCTTGGCGACTACGGCAACCCCGGTATGGCCAGCGGTGGTATGGGGGACGTATTGAGCGGGGTGATCGGCTCCCTGTTGGCGCAGCGCCTGCCAGCCCTGGACGCGGCGGCGCTGGGTGTCTGCCTGCACGGCGCGGCGGCGGATATCGCGGCCCGGGACGGGCAGCGCGGCCTTCTCGCCAGCGACCTGATTCCCGCCATGCGGGAATTGCTTGGATGACCCTGGACGCGCTCACACTTGAGGTCGCGGGCGAGGCGGCCATGGAGGCGCTGGGTGCGCGGCTGGCCGCGGCGGCGGCTCCGGCGCTGGTCGTCTACCTGGTCGGCGATCTCGGCATGGGAAAAACCACTTTCAGCCGCGGCTTTATCAAGGGGCTTGGGCATCGCGGCGCGGTTAAAAGTCCCACCTATACCCTGGTGGAGCCCTACCAACTGGGCGCGCAGCAGGTCTATCACTTTGACCTCTATCGCCTTGGGGACCCCGAAGAGCTGGAATTTATGGGAATCCGCGACTACTTCAGTGACGGCGCGATTAGTCTGGTGGAATGGCCGGGGCGTGGCAAAGGTGCTTTGCCCCCGGCGGATATAACGATTAAAATAGAACGCGAAGGCAGCGGCCGCCGCGTGCAGTTGTGCGCAGACACGGGCTTGGGGAAGTCCGTGTTGGCGCGAATGCAGGCACAGGGCTGAGCCAGAAGACCAGCCCCGGCCGTGAGAGACAATAAGTGCTGCGGGCGTGGCACATACGGCGGGAGTGACATGGGCAGGACGTGGGTCGGGGCTATCCTGGGAATGCTTACAGCGTTGCCGGTGTGGTCTGTAGAGGTGCATGACGTGCGTCTGTGGCGCGCACCTGACCACACTCGGATCGTTTTTGACCTGACCGCCCCCGCCGAGCATAAGCTCATCGTGCTCGACAACCCCAGCCGCATCGTGCTCGATGTGGAAAATACGCAAATCAAAGCGGGAGTTACCGATCTCAAGCTGGACGGCACCCCGGTGCAGATGGTGCGCACCGGTGTTCGCGATGGCGGTGACCTGCGAGTGGTGCTGGAGCTGGGCGCCGAGGTCAACCCGCGCAGTTTTTTCCTGAAGGCAAACGAACAGGCGGGCGACCGACTCGTGCTGGACCTGTATGACAAGTCCGCGCAACAGGAAGTGGCTGTTCCCAAGAGTGTCCAGCATTCTGGCAAGCGCGACATCATTATTGCCATCGATGCCGGCCACGGCGGGGAAGACCCGGGCGCCATCGGTCCGGGTCGGCGGCAAGAGAAGGATGTGGTGCTGGCGATTGCCAAAGAGTTGAATGCGCTGTTGCAGGCCGACCAGGGCTTCAAACCCACCATGATTCGCACCGGAGACTACTATGTGAGCCTGCGCGGCCGTCGCGATCTCGCGCGCGAGCGCCAGGCCGACCTGTTCGTGTCGATCCACGCGGATGCTTTCAAGCGCAAGGAGGCGCACGGCGCCTCGGTCTACGCCCTTTCCACCAGTGGCGCCACCTCAACCGCCGCGAGCTACCTTGCCCAGCGTGAGAACGAGTCCGACCTGGTGGGCGGGGTGACGCTGTCCGACAAGGATGACGTTCTGGCCAGCGTACTGGCCGACTTGTCCATGACCTCCACGCTGGACAACAGCCTGAAGCTGGGCAGCAAGGTGCTGCGCCACGTGGATACCGTGGCAAAACTGCACAAAAACAATGTGGAGCAGGCAGGTTTCGCGGTGCTTAAATCTCCTGATCTGCCCTCGATACTGGTGGAAACCGGTTTTATTTCCAACCCGGAAGAGGCAAAGCTGCTGTCCAGCAGTTCCTACCAGAAAAAAATGGCACGGGCCATTCACGCCGGTATCCGGGAGTGGTTCCTGGCGCATCCGCCCTCGGGTACCCTGGTCGCCTGGCAGAGGCAGCAGAAGGGTGAGCAGTATACTATCGCCCGGGGCGACACACTGTCCGGCATTGCCGAGCGTTTCAACGTTCGCGTCTCCGATCTGAAAAACCGCAACGGGATAAGCGGAGAAAAAATCATGGTGGGGCAGAAACTGCTGATCCCCACTACCTGATGTAGCCGCGCGCAAATGCCCCGTATCCAGTTACTCAGCCCCAGGCTGGCCAACCAGATTGCCGCAGGAGAAGTGGTTGAGCGGCCGGCCTCCGTGGTCAAGGAAGTGCTGGAGAACAGTCTCGACGCGGGGGCGACTCGGGTGGAAATCGACGTGGAGGCCGGCGGCAGCAAGCTGATCCGCATACGGGACAACGGCGGTGGCATGGCTGCCGAGGACCTGCCCCTGGCACTGGCCCGGCACGCTACCAGCAAGATCGCCTCCCTGGAGGATCTGGAGCGGGTGGGCAGCCTGGGTTTCCGGGGCGAAGCCCTGGCCAGTATCGGCTCCGTATCCCGTCTCACCCTCACCAGCAACCCGGCCGATGACGGTAGTGAGGGGAGTTCCGCCGCGTGTGAGGGGCGGGACATGGAGGTGCTGCTGAGGCCCGCGCCCCATCCGCGCGGCACCACGGTTGAGGTGCGTGACCTGTTTTTCAATACGCCGGCGCGGCGAAAATTCCTGCGTACCGAGAAGACCGAGTTCAGCCACCTGGAAGAGGTGGTAAAGCGGCTGGCGCTCTCCCGTTTCGATGTCGCTTTCAGCCTGCGCCATAACGGCCGCGTGCTGCATAACCTGAAGCCGGGCGACAGCCAGGCCGAGCGCCAGCGTCGGGTTGCTACCATCTGCGGCCCGGCTTTCATGGAGCAGGCGCTCTATATCGAGACCGACCAGCCGCCGTTGAAACTGTGGGGCTGGGTGGGCCTGCCCACGTTCTCCCGCAGCCAGGCGGACCTGCAATACTTCTTTGTGAACGGTCGGATTATTCGCGACCGGCTGGTGGCCCATGCGGTCAAACAGGCCTATAGGGATGTGCTTTACCATGGCCGCCATCCCGCGTTTGTCCTGTACCTCGAGCTCGATCCCGCCCAGGTGGATGTGAATGTGCACCCCACCAAGCACGAGGTGAGATTCCGGGACGGGCGGGCCGTGCACAATTTTATCTTTTCCAGTCTGCACCGGGCGCTGGCGGATGTCCGCCCGGGTGACCAGCAGGCCGACAGCTCTGCCGATCTTGGGGACGGTACGGCGGTGGACACGCTCACCGGCGAAATCACCCGCCAGGGAGGGCTGGCCTGGGGTATACAGCCCGCCTCGTCGGGGAGCGCAGGCACTGGTGGCGCCGCGGCCTATCGCGGCCAGGCCGGCGCCGCCCCGGGACTGGCCGCCGAACAGGTGCGCGACTACGGCCGGGTGCACGGCCTGCCGGCAGTGGATGCTGACGAAGAAGTGCCCCCCCTGGGATACGCGCTGGCCCAGCTCAGGGGTATTTATATTCTGGCGGAAAACGCGCGGGGGCTGGTACTGGTCGATATGCACGCCGCCCACGAGCGCATCACCTATGAGCGCCTGAAAACCGCGCGCGCACATGAGGGTATTCGCAGCCAGCCCTTGCTGGTACCCCGGGCGGTGGCGGTGAGCCAGCGGGAGGTGCAGGTGGCTGCCGAGCACGGCGATCTGTTCCAGCGGCTGGGGATGGTGGTGGAGGTTGCCGGGGACGAATCCCTGGTGATCCGCCAGATCCCGGTGAGCCTGAGGGACTCGAACGTGGAGCAATTGCTCAGGGATGTGCTGGCGGATCTTATCGAATTCGGCAGTTCCGACCGCATTGAGGGTCACCTCGACGAGATACTCTCCACCATGGCCTGTCACGGCTCGGTGCGCGCCAATCGCCGCCTCACGATTCCGGAAATGAACGCCCTGTTGCGTGACATGGAAGAAACCGAGCGCTCGGGCCAGTGCAACCACGGCCGGCCCACCTGGACCCAGTTGAGTGTCGAGGAGCTGGACAGGCTGTTCCTGCGGGGTCGTTGATACGGTGACCGATGCCACGGCTGCGGCGCAAAAGCCCCTGTTGATCTGTCTGATGGGTCCTACGGCCTCGGGCAAGACCGATCTGGCTATCGAACTGGCCGGCGTCCGCGACTGTGAACTGGTCAGTGTGGATTCGGCCCTTGTGTACCGGGGTCTGGACATCGGCAGCGCCAAGCCCGCATTTCCGCACCACCTGATCGATATCCGGGACCCGGTGGATGTGTATTCCGCTGCCGATTTCGCGGCGGATGCGCATCGCCTGGCAGCGGAGATAATCGGCCGCGGGCGCACGCCGCTGCTGGTTGGGGGTACGATGCTGTATTTCAGGGCTTTCCTGGAAGGCCTGGCGGAGATGCCCGCGGCGGACGCGGGCATCCGCCAGGAGATCGAGGCCGAGGCCCGGGCCCATGGCTGGCCCTGGGTGCACGCCCGCCTGGCCGCGGTCGACCCGGAGGCAGCCGAACGCATCCACCCGCATCACTCCCAGCGCCTGGGCCGGGCGCTGGAGGTGTACCGAGCCAGTGGCATCGCCATGACCGAGTGGCAGCGCCGCCAGGGCTCACTGCCGCGGCCGGCTGAGAAATACCGTATAGTGCAATTGGCAATCTGCCCGCAGCAGCGATCGGTCCTGCACCGGCGGATCAGCCGCCGCTTCGAGCAGATGATGACCGCCGGGCTGCTGGCGGAAGTGAGTGCCCTGTACCGGCGCGGGGACCTTGGCCCGGACCTGCCCGCCATCCGGGCGGTGGGCTATCGACAGCTGTGGCGACACCTGGCGGGAGAGTGCTCGCTGGAAGCGGCCGTCACCGCTGCCGTCACCGCCACGAGGCAGTTGGCCAAGCGCCAGCTGACCTGGTTGCGCAAGTGGCCGGAGTTAAATTGGATATATACCAATGAAGAGGGGAACCTGGCGGTCGCCGCGGAGTCTGATACCACGGGGACGATAATAGGACAAAAACCCATTGAGCGGGCCTTGAACTATCTTGATTGACCCCCACTGTAGTATGCTGTTGCCGCACTCGGCTGCCCGCCGGCGTCGTTTGAACCTGGGAGTTCAACCGGACGCTTATTCTCAAGGCATAATAACAGTGCGATTTTGGAAGCTTTTGTCACTTTATTTCGGCTCGGTTTGAGCCATTTAGGAGGAATTATGTCAAAAGGGCACACTCTACAAGACCCTTACCTGAATATCTTGCGTAAGGAACGCGTACCCGTCTCAATCTACCTGGTGAATGGAATCAAGCTGCAGGGTCAGATCGAGTCTTTCGACCAGTTTGTCGTGCTGCTCAAGAATACCGTCAGCCAGATGGTCTACAAGCACGCCATTTCCACCGTGGTTCCGTCGCGGGTAGTGCGCATGCCGCTGCAAAACCCACCGGAAGACGCAGAAGATGGTGGCGACAGCTAGGATCGTGTTTGGCGTTCGCCCGCAGGGCGATCGCCAGCCCCCTTTGTCAAATCGCCGAGGTACTATTGTTTTTTGAACGTCCCGATTCGGGTGAACGCGCTGTGCTCGTTCATCTCAATCTTGCCAGCGAAACCGAGCGGGAAGACCCTCGCGAATTTGAGGAACTGGTGCTCTCCGCGGGGGGCGACCCGGTGGCGTTTGTCATGGGCGCCAGGGATGTCCCCGACTCACGCACATTCGTCGGCAGCGGCAAGCTGCGCGAAATCGCCGATATTGTGTGTGACAGCGAAGCTGAGATCGTCATGTTCAACCATTCACTCAGCCCCAGCCAGGAACGCAATCTCGAGAAAGAACTGCAGTGTCGGGTACTGGATCGCACCGGCCTGATTCTGGATATATTTGCCCAGCGGGCCCGTACCCACGAGGGTAAGCTGCAGGTAGAGCTCGCCCAGTTGGAACATATGAGCACGCGCCTGGTGCGCGGCTGGACCCACCTGGAGCGGCAGAAGGGCGGTATCGGCCTGCGCGGCCCTGGTGAGACCCAGTTGGAAACGGACCGCCGGTTACTGCGGGCGCGCATCAAGTCGATCCTCGCGCGGCTGGAAAAAGTGCGCAAGCAGCGCGACAACAGTCGCCGTTCACGGCGCCGGGCCCAGCTGCCTGTGGTTTCGCTGGTCGGGTATACCAATGCGGGCAAATCAACCCTGTTCAATTGGCTTACCGAGTCCGATATTTACGCCGCGGACCAGCTATTCGCCACCCTGGACCCGACCCTGCGCCGCATGGATATCGAGAGCGTCGGGCCGGTGGTATTGGCGGATACGGTGGGCTTTATCGCCCATCTGCCGCATAAACTGGTGGCGGCCTTCAAGGCCACCCTTGAAGAAACCCTTAACGCGGATCTGCTGTTGCACGTCATCGACGCGGCGACCGAGCAGCGCGAGGACAATATACACCAGGTGCAGGAAGTGCTGCTCGAAATCGGCGCAAACCAGATTCCGCAACTCCAGGTCTACAATAAGCTGGATCTGCTGGAGCAGGAACCGCGTATAGATCGCAACATCGATGGAGTGCCCGAGCGCGTTTGGCTCAGTGCTGTCACCGGCGCGGGTACTGAACTGCTGCTGCAGGCCATTGCCGAACTGGTGGGCACGGATATGGTGGAAGAGACACTGGATATTGCCCCTGACCAGGGAAGCCTGCGGGCGGCGCTTTATCGGCTGGGCGCGGTGGAGGCGGAGGACTACACCGAGGACGGGGTGGCGCACCTGAACGTGCGCCTGCCCCGCGCCGAGTGGAACCGGCTGATCAAAAAAGGTCCGGAGCCCCAGTTCTGGGAACGCGATGCTGAAGACAGTTAGTGCGCTCAGTGCCGATGGTGGGCCGGATAGAACGGCCGGCGCAGTGACTCAAAGCGGGTAAAATTTGATAGACTCTCACGACTTTTCACCAAGGAGTTGATTATGGCCTGGAATGAACCGGGTGGCGGTAACAATAAACCCAAGGATCCCTGGGGCGGCGGTGACCAGGGTCCCCCCGATCTGGACGAGGCCCTGAAGAAACTGCAGGACAAGCTGGGCGGCCTGTTTGGCGGCGGCGGTTCCCGCAAGAGCGGCGGCTCCCCGGGCTCCGGTGGCATCTCCGGCGCGCTGCTGGCGGTGATAGCGGCGGGCGCTCTGCTGGTATGGGGCCTGATGGGATTTTACCAGATCGACCAGCAGGAGCGCGCCGTTGTGTTGCGCTTCGGAAAGTACCTGGATACGGTGCAGCCCGGTCTGCAGTGGAATCCGCCCCTCATCGACGAGGTTATCAAGGTCAACACCACCAAGGTGCGGGCGGTCAGCTTCCGGGAAATCATGCTGACCCGGGATGAAAATATCGTTGAAGTGAAGTTGTCGGTGCAGTATGTCATCGATGATCCCACCAAGTTCGTGCTCCAGGTGCTGGAGCCCGAGACTTCATTGCAACACGCCACCCAGAGCGCTCTGCGCCACGTGGTTGGTGGTACCAGCATGGACATGGTCCTTACCGGTGGCCGCGCCCAGATCGCGGTGGAAGTGAACCAGCGCCTGCAGGACTACCTCAATCTCTACCAGACAGGCATTCTGGTGAGCAAGGTAACCGTGGATGACTCCAAGCCACCATCCCAGGTGCAGGCTGCGTTTGACGACGTGATCAAGGCGCGGGAAGACGAGGAGCGGCTGAAAAACGAGGCGCAGGCCTACGCCAACGGTATCGTGCCCGAGGCGCGCGGTGGTGCCCAGCGTGTGCTGGAAGAAGCCATGGCTTACAAAGAACAGGTGATAGCCAACGCAGAGGGTGAGGCGGAGCGCTTCAACAAGTTATTGACTGAATACCTGAAGGCCCCCGAGGTCACGCGCGAACGCCTGTACCTGGATGCGATGCAGGCCTGGCTGAGCAATAACAGCAAGGTGATGGTGGATGTGGAAGGGGGTAACAACATGATGTACCTGCCCCTGGACAAACTCGGCGTCAAGAGCACCGGCCCCGCCGTGCGTGATGTCACTATCGACAGCTCGAATATTCGTGAGCTGACCAATGCCGTAACCGAGCAGCTGCGTCGTGACGCGGCTGCTGCAGGCACTCGCAGGGGAGGTCGCTGATCATGTCGGGACGCAATATGACATTTCTGGTAGTAGCGGCGCTGATTTTGCTGGTTGCCAGCAATTCGCTCTACGTTATCAAGCAGACCGAGCGCGGCGTGCTCTTGCAGTTTGGCGAGGTGGTCGATCCCGATCTGCAGCCGGGTCTTCACGTGAAGATTCCCTTCGTGAATAACGTGCGCAAGTTCGATGGCAGGCTTATCACCGTGGACTCGCAACCCGAACGCTTCTTTACCCAGGAGCAGAAGGCGCTGATGGTCGACAGTTACGCCAAGTTCCGCATCAAGGACACCGAGCGATTTTATACCGCCACCAACGGTGAGATGGCCCGCGCGATGGGGCTGTTGTCCCAGCGTATCAACAACGGTCTGCGTAACCAGGTCGCTGTGCGGACTATCCAGGAAGTAGTATCCGGGGAGCGCGACCAGTTGATGAGCGACCTCACCGAAGAACTCACGGTCGTCGCCCAGGAAGTGCTGGGGGTGGAAGTGGTGGACGTGCGCGTCAAGCAGATCGACCTGCCGACGGATGTTTCCGAGTCGGTATACCGGCGGATGAATGCCGAGCGCGAGAAAGAGGCGCGTGAGCACAGGTCCCAGGGCCAGGAACTGGCCGAGGGCATTCGGGCCGCGGCCGACCGCGAGGTGACGGTATTACAGGCAAACGCTTATCGCGATGCGGAATTGATCCGGGGTGAGGGCGATGCCAGCGCCACCCGGATCTATGCCGAGTCATTCAATCGCGACCGCGAGTTCTACGCGTTCACCCGCAGCCTGCGCGCCTACCGGGAGTCATTCAGCGGCAACGGCGACGTGCTCCTGATTCAGCCCGACAGCGAGTTTTTCCGCTACCTGAAAAGCCCCAGCGGCGGCGAATAGACCGGAATCGACCGGGCCGCCGTCCAGCCGGCGCCGCGAACCCCGGATAAGTGACGATATGCACTTAGCAGGTGTTCGGGGCAATGGCTTGTGGTAGTATTCTCCAACCGTGGGATTCGGCGTTTGAACCACAAGCGCCGGGCCTGCGGTTTTTTGTGTGCCTGATAAGTCCGGGAAGCTTTTGCAAGAGCCTCCCCGGAGCCGCGCCCGCTATACGGTTATTGTTCCAGCCGGGCCCGTGCCAGGTACTGCGGACCAGGCGAGACGAACGGGCAAGCGCATACCGCGTCGCCGCGCGATGGCGGCCAGCAGAGCGGTGATTGGGGGGCGGATTTGGATTTTTGGCAGGTATTTGCGGTGGCCATCGCGCTTGTCTTCATTATTGAAGGCATGCTTCCCTTCATCAGCCCGGACCGCTGGCGCAATCTGCTCAGCGTCGCGAACCAGATGGATGACCGGATTATTCGCAATATTGGCCTCGGCAGCATGCTGTTCGGGGTCGTTATCCTGTATCTGGTGCACTAGGAGGCCTGCTACATGACATCGGTGGATCGTTGGCAATTGCCGGACGGAATCGAGGAGGTTCTGCCCGCGCAAGCGGCTACCGCAGAGCGGTTGCGCCGGCGTCTGCTGGATCTGTATCGCAGCTGGGGCTATCAGCTGGTCATCCCGCCGTTGATGGAGTTTACCGAGTCGCTGCTGATCGGCCTGGGGCAGGACCTGGATCTGCTGACCTTCAAACTGACCGACCAGATCAGCGGGCGCACCCTTGGCGTGCGCGCCGATATCACGCCGCAGGTAGCCCGCATCGACGCCCACAGCCTGGCCCAGCCGGGCATTACCCGTCTGTGTTATGCGGGTTCCACCCTGCATACCCGCCCCAAGTCCCTGCTGGCATCGCGCTCACCCATACAACTTGGCGCCGAACTGTACGGCGACAACAGCCTGGCGGCTGATGTGGAAATTGTAAGGCTTATGCTCACCACCCTCGAAGCGGCGGGCGTTGGCTCGAGTATCACCCTGGACCTGGGTCATGTGGGTGTCTACCAGGCGGTACTTTCCGCAGCGGGACTCAGCGCGGAGCAGGAGCAGACCGTGTTCGAGGCCCTGCAGCGCAAGTCGGTACCCGACCTGGAGTTTGCCCTGTCCGGCGTTGACAGCGCCGCCGGGGAGCTGATCATGGCCCTGGTGGGCCTGCATGGCGATGAATCCGTGCTGGCGAACGCGCGCGAGCTGTTCGCAGAGCGGGCGCCGGGCGCACTGGCGGCCGTGGATGCGCTGCAGGAGGTGGCCGCCGACATCCATCGCCAGCGCCCGGAACTGGACATTTATTTTGACCTGGCGGAGCTGCGCGGCTATCACTACCACACCGGTCTCGTGTTTGCCGCTTATGTACCGGGTCACGGCCAGGCCGTGGCCAACGGCGGGCGCTACGACAACGTCGGCGCGGTCTTTGGCCGCGCCCGAGCCGCCACGGGATTCGCCACCGACCTGAAGGCTCTGCTGGATCTCGTTCCTGTGGAGACGGATTCTCGCGGCGCCATCAATATGCCTGATTCCGATGACCCCGCGCTGGCCGCTGTGGTGAGCGAACTGCGGGATTCGGGAGAGGTTGTGATCAACTGTCTCGGCACCGATCCCGATCCGCGCTGTGACCGCCAATTGTCCGAGCGCGACGGACAGTGGCGCGTAGAGCCAATTCAACCCTGACTGAAAACTGTGAGTTACTGAACGATGAGCAAGAATGTAGTGGTCCTGGGCACCCAGTGGGGCGATGAAGGCAAGGGCAAGATTGTCGACCTCCTGACTGACCAGGCCGATGCCGTGGTGCGTTTTCAGGGCGGGCACAATGCCGGCCATACCCTGGTGATAGATGGCCGCAAAACCGTATTGCACCTGATCCCATCGGGGATCCTGCGCGAGCATGTGAAGTGTTTCATCGGCAATGGCGTGGTGCTCTCGCCCGAAGCCCTGCTGAAGGAAATGGCGGAGCTGGAAGCCACAGGCGTACCGGTGCGCGAACGCCTGAAAATTTCCGCGGCCTGCCCGCTGATCCTTCCCTATCATGTCGCTCTCGACCAGGCTCGGGAGGCCAAGCGAGGCTTCGAGAAAATCGGCACCACCGGGCGCGGCATCGGCCCGGCCTACGAAGACAAGGTCGCCCGCCGCGGCCTGCGCCTGGGTGACCTGCAGGACGAGCACCGTTTCGCCCGCAAGCTGAAAGAGGTGATGGAGTATCACAACTTTTCGCTCAAGAACTACTACCAGGTCGAGCCGTTGGACTACGCAACCGTGTTGGCCGATACGCTGCAGATGGCGTCGGAACTGCTGCCGATGATGGCTGACGTGACGAGCAGCTTGCACGAATTGCGCACTACCGACGCCAATATCATGTTCGAAGGCGCGCAGGGCTCTTTGCTGGATATAGACCACGGCACCTACCCTTATGTCACCAGCTCAAATACCACGGCTGGCGGAACCGCTACCGGCTCGGGCTTCGGCCCGCTTTACCTCGACTACGTACTGGGCATCACCAAGGCATACACCACCCGGGTGGGGTCGGGGCCATTTCCCACGGAGCTGTTCGACGACACCGGCAAGTACCTGGCTGATCGCGGTCACGAGTTTGGCGCCACCACCGGCCGCGCCCGGCGCTGTGGCTGGTTTGACGCGGTTGCGCTGCGGACCGCCGTAAACATCAACTCGGTGAGCGGAATTTGCCTGACCAAGCTGGACGTGCTGGACGGCCTGGAGACCATTCGTATTTGCGTGGGTTATCAGTGCAAGAACGGGAAACCTGTCCCCAATCCCATAGACGCCGAGGATTACGCGAACCTGGTGCCGGTTTACGAAGAGGTGCCCGGTTGGAGTGAATCAACGCTTGGTGTAAAAACCCTGGAGGAACTGCCGGTGGCCGCTCGCGCCTATATCGGCAAGCTGGAAGCACTGGTGGGCGCGCCGATCGATATTATTTCTACCGGGCCTGACCGGGTGGAGACGATAGTACTGCGGCATCCGTTCGCGGCGGGTTAAAGCAGGCTGCGGCGCAACGAGTTGCGGCGGGGTGTGAGTTTAGAGCTAGCCGGCCGGTGTTACCCGGCCTGCATTGACAGGGAGCAATAGGGTACCAGCAGGTCGTTCTCCGCCAGCCGGACGTAAACTTCCAGTTGTTGCCTGGCATCTGCTTCGCATTCGAAGGGGCCCTCTGCGGTGCCTTCCCTGGTCATGAAGTACCAGCGACCGCCATCCCGTACGACTCTGCTGGTGCGATACCAGCTGCGACTCGCGGGGCCGTCTGTTTTGCGCCTCGTGGTCATTTTACTCTTCCTCAAATATGGTTATTACTGCGTTCCGGTCTGGATTTTATCGCGTTGCCGCCCGGACTGCGCCATGCGTTTCGTGATTTGAGTCCCAGAATCAGAGATTTCCCCGGGGACTCGCCCGCGCTGTCGGGCAGGTACAAGGCGCATCTCCCCGCCCGGTTTTCACAGCGCAGCCGGATGCAGGTCACAATCCGGCCGGAAGTCAGTGCAGAAGTGTGCGCCGGTGCACGAAAGCGCACGGTGGTGACTGTCCTGCGAGCGCTGGCGTGGTACTAATGTAGGCTGCAATGAATTTTCGGCGGCAGGTCGCTGACAAACCAGAAAGGGTGAACAGATGAAATTCGGGCGCGGCTGGGTTATTGGTATTGGTGCGTTGTTGCTGGCGGGAACTGCGCAGGCCGGGTTGATCGTCAAATCGATTGATATTGCCATGGTGAACACAGACTTTGACTCCAGGGCTATTCCCGGACTGGTGCCGGATGAACTGGCGTTTGCCTTCTCCCTCAGTAATTTCATGTCCGCCTGGAACGATCCGGACAAGCGTGTCTGCGCGAAAGAGCTGCAGGATTTTGATGCGGTGAACTCGCGCCTCGCCTGCGGCGGCTCCGGTCGCGACCTGGGAACCCTCTTCGTGATCAGCGGCTCCTCCAGCAGTGGCCCGACAGAACTTGAGTTGGGTGTCGACTGGGGTCGCGGCGGTTTTACAATGCTCGCGACTGCCGGCGGGGCGCCGCTTGTCGAACGCTATGACAGCGATCTCTGGTGGGGTGGCAACTGGAGTCATGGCGACGTGCTGGATATTATCATTCCGAAAACAGCCCATTTCCTGCTGGTCGGCCTGGGCTTCGAGGGCTGTTGTGACGGTCTGGCTGCGGCGCGCTGGCGCTCTGTGGGCGGCGATTTGCAAAGCGTGGGTGGCCCGGGGCAGTGGCAGTCGCTTGCAGTCGCCAGTGTGCCGGAACCCGGTGTGCCGGGTCTGCTGGTTCTCGGCCTCGTTGCCGCCGCGCTAGTGCGCCGCGAGTGTCGCAGCGCCGCAGCGCGGCAAACCTGAGCTTCACCGGCGGCGCAGAATTCACTGGCGGGCTTCAGTCCGACGGTTTACCGGCCCAACTCTTCCAACATTGATAACCACTGCCGCAGCGCGTTCTCGCGGGTGTAGGTGGTGGTGCAGAGGCGCCGGGCATTGCTTCCCAGGCGCTGGCAGGCGTCCGGGTCCTCGCGCAATTGCCCGATGGTTGCGGCGAGGCCGGGGCCATCACCGGTTGCTATGCTGATGCCCGCATCCGCGCGCGCGAGTATGCGGGCAAGTTCTCCATCCAGGGAGCCCAGGAATATTACCGGCCTGCCGCTGGCGGCGGCACCGTAGAACTTGCTGGGGACGATGCAGCCCTCCATCTCCGGCCTCAGGATAACGAGGTGCACATCCGCCGCCGCCAGGCTCAGCGCCAGTTTTTCCAGGGGTTGGTAGGGCTGGAAAACAATATTGTCCAACTGTACGTCAGCGGCCCTGCTCTGCAGTGTGCGTGTGTAGTGCCCGCCGCCGATGACCAGGAAGCGGACGTTGTGTTGCTGCCGCAGGATCTGGGCCGCCTGCAGCAGGGTCTCAATCTCGTGCGCCCGGCCAAGGTTGCCTGAGTAGCCGATAACGAAACTATCCGCGATGCCCCAGCTCCGGCGCAGTGGGTTCGCCGCGCCCCCGGGGGCCGGCTCCCCCGGCGGCGTCAGGCTCCAGTTGTGAATGATGCTCACGCGGCGCGGGTCCACAGCAGCGCTTTGCACTTTCGCGGCCATTACTTCCCCCAGGACCACATTGCGATGGGCTCTGCGCAGCGAGTGGTTGCGCAGCCACACCAGTGCTCGCGTGAGCGGGGAGCTCGCGGACGCGATACCCAGTGCGACCGCGACTTCCGGATAAATGTCCTGCAACCAGTTAACCAGCCGCGCCCGGGTCAGAAAACAGGCCAGGGCTGCGGGAATGGACAGCAGTGGCGGGTCGGTACAACACACCAGCACGGAATCCCGTTTCAGGGTGCGAAGGCAGGTGAAGAAAAAGCTCAGGTAGAAACTGAGATAGTCCACCGCGCGTCCCGCCAGATTTGCGCGGCCAAAGGTCGACGTCCATATGCGGTGCACCCGCACCCCGTCCAGCGTTTCCCGCGAGGGCAGTCCCGCCAGTGGATCGTCATAGCGCTGGCGGCTGGTGATGACCTCGACGGTGTATCCGCTCGCGGCAAGCTGGGCAGCCAGGTCTGAAACGATCTGGCTGGTTGCCGCCATGTCCGGCGCGTAGTAGCGGTTGGCGAAGACAATGTGCATTGGTGCCGGGAACCGGGGCCTTGCTGATAAAGATTCGAGACCTTACAGCGTAAGTGGAGAGAATGCCACGGTCACGGGTTACGCCGGATCGCCGTTGGCGGGGCAGTCCGCTCAGTTCCCCGTCGGCGTCAGGCCGAGGATTGAGGCGGGGCGGCCGCGCACGAGATCATCGGCGGCGGACTCACCGATCACAACGGCGGCGGCGGCGCGGCCGGGTTCCAGTTCAGGTGGCCGGAAGCGGCTGTTGTGGGCGTCTGACGCCAGTACGGTCACCCATCCGCGTTCCAGCATCTCAAGCGCGCGCTGTCTTGCGAGCTTGCCAAAATTACCCGTTACGGAACCGGCGGTGACCTGCAGGAGACAGCCCGCCTCGAGGAAGGGCAGAATCCTGTCCAGCGAGCGCATAACGTCCTTGTTGCGCTCCGGGTGGGCGATCATGGGGCGAATTTTCCTGTCCAGCAGATGGGAAACCAGCTTGTCCGAGCCGGGCAGGATATGGCTGTGGGGAAACTCCAGCAGCATGATGTCGTAGCCCTGCTCCCGCCCCAGCATGGGCACCTCGCCCCGGTGGACGAGGTCCAGCGACTCCATTCCCAGCCGAACTTCTCCGCCGAGGCCCAGCGCCAGGGGAATGTCCCGGCTGGCCAGTTCCAGCTTGAATGCGGCCAGCGCGGGTTTCAGGTTGTCGGCCTGGTTGGGGTAGCGGTTGGGGTGGATATGTGGCGTTACCACGGCGTGGCGAATGCCATTGGCAAGCGCGAGCCGGGCCAGCTCCAGGGCCTGGTCCAGGGTAGCCGGGCCGTCATCGATGCCGGGCAGGAGATGGCAGTGAAGATCGATCATGGCATTGCGAATATGTGGCGTCTCGGGAGGGAGCCAGCATGTACCCCGGCATTTGCGAAATACTGCTGAAAACACCGATAAAAACGTAAAACGCCCATAAAATCAACTGCCTATTCCAATGATCTTCGATATAATGCCGACCTTGTTTCGCAGGGTAATTTGACGTATCCCGGCCTTGTTGGCTTGCGTGGGGACGAGCCTCATCGGGGTATCTCCCTCCGGGTGCGCGACGCCGGTCTCACAGAGCGGGCGACATTCATAATATTCAAATCACGCCAGGGACTATGTCGTGCTTCTAACGGGCGCAAGGTAATGGGTCAGAGAACAGGTTTGGGCTGCGACCGGCGAGCGCTGGGCGGTCTTCTGCTCACCGCGCTGGCGTATTCTGGTTCGCTTTCCGCCCAGGCGGACAGTGCGGCCACTGGCATTGATCCCGCGGCGGAAGCGTCGGCCGCCGGCGCTTCCGTCATCGTTGCAACGCCTGTTGCCGAGGGAGTCGATGCGCCCGGGGACGCGTCACAGGGCATGCCGGAACACGAACTGTCGCGCACACTAGGCAATCTTACTCTCTACCCTATCCTGAATATAGGTGGAGGCTACCGCTCCGATGTCTACAATGAAAACGGCGACAACGGCGGCTCGGCTTTTGTGAATGCCCGCGCCGGCGGCGGGGTACAGGGTGAAAACCGGGGCCACCTCTACGGCGGTGAATACTTTGCCGAGGAGATGTGGTATCTCGACAGCGATGTGAATAATGACGACGAGCTTATCCAGCGCGCTGTGGCTTACTGGGGAACCGCATTCGACGTGCGCAATAACATCGATCTCGGGGTGGAGTACCTGGACTCCTACGACACCCGCGGCCAGGATGATCCGGTTCGCGGTATTCGCGATACGACTGACGAGGAAGACCCCGACACCTGGACCCAGCTCTCCTACGGAGGCAATTATGCGTATGGCGCGGCGGACGCGCGCGGACGCCTGGAACTGGGCGCCTGTGCCACCTGCCTGGAGTATGACAATAACGACCAGCAGTATCGCGACCGGGATGTCATCGATCTGGGTGCCACCCTGTCGATGCAGCTGAGCGGGCGCACCCGGGGCTTCGTGCAGGTGGTGCACTCTGATTTTGACTACCGCAACGACACTCCCGATGACCCCGCCGGGGGTCGAAACCTGGACAGCGATGAATGGCGTTACATGGTGGGTGCCTCCTGGTTGGCATCGGGACGTTTCACGGGTGTCGGCCGGGTGGGCCAGGTGAGGAAGGACTTCAACGACCCCCTGCGCGGCAGCAGCGGCGATTACGAGGAAATGAGCTGGGACGTCGTCGCCAACTGGGCGCCGACCGGCCGCAATCTTGTTTCTCTCAGCTATTTTCAAGCCCCGCGGGAGCCACTGGTCTGGGAGGAAGACGAGCTGGTAGACAATTTTGTCGAGGTTGAACAGATCAGCCTGGATGGCAGCCACCAACTGACCGCGAACACGATGCTCACCGCCGGCGGCTACATGGGCTGGGACAACTGGAAACCCAGCGGCCGTAACGACGACCTGTGGGGGGCCAGCGCCGGCCTGCGTTTCGGGCTCGCCAGGTGGGGGTCAGTCGGGATCAGCTACTTTCACCGGGAACGCGACTCGAGTAACCGGGCCAATGACTATAGCGACGATGGCGTGTTGATCGATTTCAATATCGGCTCCCTGTTTGGCTTCGGAGACAGCCGGGCGCCGGCTATCTGCCTGCTGCGCAGTTTTACTCCCGGCACCGGTTACAATGGCTTTGCCGGCTACTGAGGCGGTAAGATTCCTCCAATGTGGTATTTGATGGTGCGATCTGTATTCCAGGCTGAATCCGCGTTGCAACTGCTGGTATTACTGCTTTTGGCAGTCGCCAGTTGTGGTGTCGCGGTGGCCGAGGGCAACACGTCGGCTGAGGCCGAGGTGTCCGCGTATCGCCTCTCGGTGGGTGACCGGATAAAGGTCAACGTGCTTGGCCAGGCGGATTTGAGTGTCGAACTGCGTGTGAGCGATACCGGCGAGATCATCTACCCCCTGCTGGGTGCGGTGGAGGTTGTGGGCCTTACCCGGGAGCAGACCGAGGCGCTGTTGTACGACAGACTCAAGCCCGACTACCTGGTGGAGCCTGTGCTCAGCGTGACCATTCTCAGCTACCGCCAGATCTTCCTGCAGGGGGAGGTGAAGCAGACCGGCCCCTACCCCTACACGCCTGGTCTCAGTCTGCGTCGTGCCATTCTTGATGCCGGTGGTTTTACCGACCTGGCCAACGAAGACAAGATCTATGTAGTGAACGAGTTCGATCCCCAGGGCGAGGAAACCCGGGTCGACCAGAACTACCGTATGAAGCCCGGCGATATTGTCACCGTGAAGGCGAGTCTGTTTTGACCAGCCAGCGCGCCATAGTGAGTAACGAGCAGCTGCTCAACACGCTGCTGGCCGACCTCGGGGGCAACCCGGGGGAGAAGGGTGGGCTGGACCTGCAGGCCTACCTGCAGGTGGTGTTGAAGTACAAATGGGGCATCCTGGCATTCACGGCCCTGGTGACACTGCTGTCCACCATTTACGTGTCCACCCTGGTGCCACTTTACCGGGCGGAAGCGACCTTGCTGTTCGACCCTCCCTCCGGCAATAACTACGGTACCGTGCGCGACCAGTCGGCCATGGATACCTATAACAGCTACTACCGCAACTTCCAGTTGTTCAAGGCGCAGCAGGAAATCATGCGCTCGCGCAAATTTGCCAGCGACCTGGTGGACAAGACCGAGCTGTGGAACCACCCGCATTTCAAGGCGCTTCCCGGGTACGAGGGCGTCGAGCCGGGCTGGAAGGTTACGGTCAAAAAATGGCTGCCTGGCTGGGTGCTGGATATGAAGCGCTGGGCCCCGGCCTGGGCGTTGGAACTGGCGCGCAATGACCCCCAGACCTGGGCCAGCATGAATGACGAGGAGCTCAAGGAACGCTATCGCGGCGCTGCCATTGATTCGCTCATGGGCGGTCTCAGTATAGAGACAGATGAAGAGATTATGCTGATCAGGCTTGGGTTTGTGGCCGGCGACCCTGTATTCGCCGCCGATATGGCCAACCGCCTGGCCGAATACTATATACAGCACGACATGGATATGAGGATGGAGGCTTTCAGCCAGGCCACCACCTGGCTCACCGAACGCACCCTGGAGCTGCGCGAGAACGTGCTGAAATCCAACCTGGAACTGCAGGCTTTCCGGGAGCAGGAGAACATGGTGAACCTCGAGGGGGGAGGCAGTATCCTGGAACGGGAAATCGAGGACGTGTTCCAGCGTCTCACCGAGGCCCGGAAAAAGGCGCAGTCCCTGAGCCAGGTCAGCAATCGCCTGAACAACGCCACCAACTCGCTCAGCCAGCAGCTGGCGGGCAGTCCGGAGCTGATCAAGTACCCCAGCGTCGTCGAAGCCCTGAACGCAGCCCTCGAACTCGAGAAAGTCATCGATGACCTGGCGCGGGTATACGGTCCCAAACATCCGAAAATGGTAGATGCGAACAATCGCTACGATCGCCTGCGGGAAAAACTCGCATCGGAGAAGAACCTGGTGCAGGTCGGTGTGGACGCAGACCTTGCGGCCGCGCAAGCCGAGGTAAAGGCGCTGAGCACGGAGTTTGACGAGCTCAAGGGAAGGTTGAGGGCCACCGACAAGAAACAATTCCAGTTGCAGGCGCTGGAGCGCAACCAGCAGGCGGACAAGGAGCTGTACGATTTGTTCATCACGCGTTTCAAGGAGTTGAGCATAGGCTCCGATGTGAGTTCGGCCAACGCCCAGATCATAGATAACGCCCTGGTGCCCAGCGCGCCCTATTGGCCCAACAAGACCCGTCTTATAACGCTGTGCTCCGTCGTCGCGCTGTTTCTTGCGATCGCGCTGGCCTTCCTGCGGGAGTACCTGGACAAGACCATCAAGAGTCCGGAGGAGGTGGAGGAAAAGCTCGGCGTCCCACTGCTTGGCTCGCTCGCGCAGCTGGACACCCGCGGCGACAAGGACTTGCTGCCGGAACTCATTTTCATCGATAAGAACAAGTCGCTATTTGCCGAATCTATCCGCACTATCCGCACCGGCATCATGCTCAGCGGGCTGGACAATCCCCACAAGATCATCGCCGTTACCTCCACCGTACCCGGTGAGGGGAAAACCACAGTCTCGATGAATATCGCCTGCGCGCTCGGCCAGCTGGAAAAAGTGCTGCTGATCGACGCCGACATGCGCCGCGCGGCACTGGGTCCGCATTTCGGCTTTGCCCGCAATACTGTCGGGCTGGCGGATGCGGCGGCGGGTATCAAACCACTGGATGAGTGCATCCACCACTTCAGCAGGGGCAACATCGATATTCTGCCGGCGGGGAGTATTCCGCCCAACCCGCAGGAGCTGCTGTCATCGACGCGCTTCGAGAAGATTCTGGCGGAAGTTGCCACCCGCTATGACCGGATAGTGATAGATACCGCGCCCACCCATCTGGTGAGCGACCCGATGCTGGTGGCCCGCTGGGCCTCCGCACTGGTGTACGTGCTGCGTGCGGAAGCCACCTATCACCAGCTGGCCAGTACCCAGTTGCGAGCACTCGAAAAAGTGGGCAAACCGGTGTTGGGTGTGGTGCTCAACGGGGTGTCAGAACAGGGTGCATCGCACATGCGCTATCGGCGCTACGGCGGGCCCTATGGTGGGAAAGGTTACGGCTACAGCGACTATGGCTATGGCGGGGGTGAAAGCTCCCAACTCTATGCCGGCGGCGGGGATGGTACCGGTAGCCGGCGTAATCGGAGCAGGAAGGAAAAATGAAACAACGATTGGCGGCGATATCCTGTGCCCTGTTGGCCTGTGCGGCGACATGTGCGGCAGCCCAGACGGAGCCGGGCACGGACAACCTGGGCGTGGATTTTTACGAGCAGAATGACTTCTATTCCAATGCCCTCAACCGGCCCCAGAGCACCAGTGAATTCTACGAGCGGCAGGTGAACTGGATGCTGGAGAACAAGTACCCTCCGGCCTCGATCATTATGAGTTCCGTGGGCAGGGGGATGACCCTGGCGGATACCGCTTATTTCATGAGCAGGGCACAACCGGAGAAAGCACAGGAGATCTACGAGCTGGCAGTGGACATTATGCCGGTGCTGCCGGGTTGGGCCTGCAGTGCGGCCAGCGGTATTCCCAACCGCTACGATGAGGGGATTGATCCGGCGCAGTTGGGCGCACCCACCCTGCAGGAAATCAGCCGCCTCTACTTTGAGGAAGGCCGCCGCTTCATGGACTATCCGAAGTGGCAGCAAAACCAGGGCAATGCCAATATTTCCCTGGATGAATTGATTCGCTTCAAGGAGAGCGAAATCGCCAGCAGCGGCGAAGACAGCTGGTGGTATCGCCCGGATGCGCGGGTGAAAACGGATGTAGTGATGGTCAGCCTGTACCCCACCGGTGAACGTGTCGTTATCGACGCCAGGCTGGAACAGCTGCGCAAGATGAAAGCGGCGGGCAAGTCCACGGTCCCGGTGATGCTGCTCTACACCGAGCGCTCCCAGATTCCCATGAGCGACTTCAATCGTGAGCCCGCGCAATTAGGTGATAGCGGCTCGGCCACACAGGGCAAGCCCGGAGCCAACCCCTATATCAACTATGATGACGACGAAATCAGCGCCAGCGAAGTCATCGCCCGCTTCGGTTCCACCGGCCAGCGTGTGTCCCCCACCCGCGACTGGCACAAGGGCGACCATCACCTGCAGGTACAGGTGGAGGAGCTTAAAACCCTGTTCGATATCCCGGGCAAGGAGGAGATACCCGCCGCTGACTGGCAACGCTGGCAGCAGCAGCTCGCGCAGGGTATGGAAACTCCCCTGCGAGTCAGCCTGTACGGAGGGGGTGACGAGGATCGCTGGCTGGATGAAAAGGGCCTGGTCGCGGTGGCCGCGGAACAGGGTATGGAGCGATTGCCGGTGGTGTTTTTCTTCCACTCCAACGAACGCCAGGCTTGCGGTCTGCCCGCGGCGTGTGCCGACCAGGTCAGGGAGGCGGTAGAGAAAGGCAGTGGCCGCGCAGGTTTGTTCGGCGATCAGGCCGCGCCGCGGACCGGGCCATCGACCCTTCCCTTTGCTGTGCCCAACCCGCCGCTGGCAAGTCCAAGTTAAGGCCCGGTCCGCCGCTAGTCACGAGGTGCGCGCATGACACAGAAACGCTGGTACGTGGTGAAAACCAAGGCGCGCCAGGAGCAGCTTGCAGAAGACCACCTGCGGCGTCAGGGTTACGGTGCCTGGCTGCCACGGATAGCCTGCGAGCGCCGTCGCCGCGGCAAGTGGCAGGAGGCTTCCGAGCCGCTTTTTCCCGGCTACCTGTTCGTTGAGTTGGAAGCCGGGGTGCAGAATTTTTCCCCGATTCGTTCTACCCGGGGCGTTTCCAGCCTGGTGAGTTTCTCCCATGAGCCCAGCGCCATGCCCGCGGGCGCGGTGGAGACGCTGCGGCAACTTCATCCTGGCGACAAGGGTGATCGACGCAACACTCCGTTTGAGCAGGGCCAGAATGTTCTGCTGGTAGACGGCCCTTTCGCTGGCTGGGAAGGCGTATACAGCTCCCCCTGCGGTAGTGAGCGGGTGACGGTGCTGTTGCATGTGCTGGGCAAGCCGCAATCCCTGGCTTTTGCAAGAGATGCGGTAATACCCGCCTAGCCAGACCGACAGTTCAAGTGTAATTGCCGCAGTTGAGCCCGCCTTGCCACGCGGGGCGCAACCGGCACTTCCCCCTATGCGAGACACCGCGGTGGTGTCATGCAGGGCGGTAGCGTGCCTGAACCGTCATTCAGCCTGTCGGGCTATGCAATCCACGAGGTCACTTTTAATTCCGAATACACCTGTAGTTACTTTACTGAGAGACTTCGCCGAAGACGGGCGCACCAGTATGGACCGTTATGCAGACCAACTTGCGGCGAGTCTTGAAGCGGCCGTGCAGGTAAATTATCGGGTATCCGAATACAGGCCGGCCCTGGGCGGCGTCTCGCGCAAACTTCCGCACCTGGCGAATCTGCAAATGCGCTACGCGCGCTATGTGGACTACCCCGGCCAGGCACGCAAACTCAACGCGGATATATTTCATATTCTGGATCACGGCTACGCCCACTTGCTCAAGGTGCTCGACCCGCAGAGAACGGTGGTTACCGCTCATGACATGATACCCCTGCTGGCGGGCAGGGGTTTGATACCCGGGGTGACGCTGCGTCGCAATTGGCTGGCTGAATACTCGTCTTCATTTTTGAGGCGGGCCAGGAAAGTCATCGCCGATAGCGAAAGCACGAAACGCGATGTTGTTCGTTACTGCGGGTGCGAGCCGGCTCGCGTTGCTGTCGTTCATCCGGGGCTGGGGAGTCAGTTCCGCTGCCTGGACGAGCCCGCGGATGAGCTGCGCCGGCGGCTGGGGGTGCCCGGGAGCGAGCTTAGACTCGTGCTGATCACCGGCGGACAGTTTTACAAAAACCACGCTGCCTCCCTCGAAGTTATGCGGATACTGCGGCAAAGACACGGCGATTCCATTGTGCTGGTCCGGCTTGGCCCGGCGGACGCCCAATGGCGGCAAAGTCTGGAAAAAAGCGCATATCGGGGCAGGGTTATCGAATTCAGCAAACTCGGCGCAGAGCAACTGACCGCCCTCTACAACGCGGTCGACTGCCTGCTGTTTCCCTCATGGTACGAGGGCTTCGGTTGGCCTCCACTGGAAGCCATGGCTTGTGGCACGCCGGCTGTGACATCCAACAGGGGCTCCCTGCCTGAAGTAATGGGGCAGGTCGGTCCAACCTTTGACGCGGATGACGTCGAAGCCATGGCCGCCGCGGTGGAGACAATGCTGTTTGATCGCGAGCAGGCAGCGGCCCAGATCGAGCGGGGCCTGCGGCATGCCGCCGGTTTCCAGTGGCGGGAGACCGCGACACGGGTGCAGGCCATTTACGAGGCAGTGGTGTGACGATGCGAAGCGTCGGCGACGGCAAAGCGGAGTTTTACGAGCTTCTTCCCGGCCGCGAACATGTCACAGTCATCGAGCCGCGCGCAAATCCGTTCAGGCTGGATTTGCGCGAACTCTGGAACTACCGGGACCTTGTCCTGCTGCTGGTGCGGCGCGATTTCGTGGCGCAGTACAAGCAGACCATACTGGGACCGGCCTGGCACATAATCCAGCCCCTGCTCACGACGCTAATGTTCACTATAGTGTTCGGCAAAATCGCGCGCTTGCCGACCGATGGACTGCCGCCATTCCTGTTCTATATGGCAGGCACGGTGATCTGGACCTATTTTGCCAATGTGTTTACCGCTACCACCGGGACATTTGCCCACAACGCGCATATTTTCGGCAAGGTGTACTTCCCGCGCCTGGTAATGCCGCTGGCTACGCTGGTATCCAGGCTGATCGCCTTTGCGATCCAGTTTGCGGTGTTCCTGGGAATTCTGGCTTATTTCGCAGTCACCGATGCGGCTGTACAGCCCAACCTCTGGGTGCTGTTGACGCCGGTATTGCTGATGATGATGGCGGCCATCGGCCTCGGCGGGGGGCTGATCGTCGCGGCGTTTACCACCAGGTACAGAGACCTGGTGGTTCTCGTCAGTTTTGGCGTGCAGTTGCTGATGTTCGCCACGCCCATCATCTATCCCCTGTCGAGCCTGCCCGCGAGATGGCAGTTCTGGGCATCGCTGAACCCGATTGCCCCGGTGGTTGAGGCGTTCCGCTATGCCTACCTCGGGCAGGGTACCCTGAGTGTCGGAATGCTGCTGCTGAGCGCGCTGGTGGTAGTGCTGATCCTGTCAGCGGGAGTGGTGCTGTTCAACACTGCCGAGCGCACCTTTGTGGATACGGTTTAGGTCGCGACCGGCGATGCCCAGACCCGTTATACGCATTGAAAACCTGTCCAAGTACTACCGGCTTGGCGCGATCGGTAGCCATACCCTGCGCGAAGATGTAAACCGTTGGGCTGCGCGGCTGCGCGGTAGACCCGACCCCATGCCCAGGACAGGCGCGGCGGAACCCGAGACTCGCGAGGGTGGCGGTATATGGGCCCTGAAGAACCTTGACCTGGAGGTCGGCGCGGGGGAGATTCTGGGCATTATCGGCCCGAACGGAGCGGGCAAGAGCACGCTTCTGAAAGTCCTGTCGAGAATTACCGCGCCAACTGAAGGCCGCGTTACCATGCGCGGCCGGGTGGGCAGCTTGCTGGAAGTGGGCACCGGGTTTCACCCGGAGTTGACCGGTCGCGAGAATATCTACCTCAATGGCGCCATTCTCGGTATGAAAACGCGCGAGGTGGACAGGAAACTTGAAGCGATCGTGGCGTTTGCGGAGACGTCGCAGGTCCTGGACACCCCGGTGAAACGGTACTCCTCAGGGATGACCTTACGGCTGGCATTCGCAGTCGCCGCCCACCTGGAGCCTGAAATACTGATCTTTGATGAGGTTCTCGCGGTTGGCGACAGGGCGTTTCAGGATAAGTGCCTCGACAAAATACAGGACCTGGCCAGAAGCGGACGCACCGTGTTGTTCGTAACCCACAACATGGGCCCGGCGCTGGACTTGTGTTCCCGGGGTATCGTGTTGGCCGCCGGACAGTGCGCCTACGACGGCACCATGAATGACGCGGTGCGGCATTATCAGGGGTGCGCTGTCGGCGGGCGGCGGCAAACCCGGTAAAATGACCAGAGTACCGTGTTACGGAATCCCAGCTTGTCTGGCGCCGGAAATTACCCGGTTCGATGGTGGGTTGCGTCGGTGAAATACGTTTATGTGCTGGGCCTGGAACACTCCGGAACTACCCTGGTGAGCAGTCTGGCGGCCGCGGGCGATAATGCGGTAGCACTGGGGGAAGTGTCCCATTTTTTGTCGCCCGATACCTTGCGCGCTTACCAGCAGCGCTGGGGTGACCGGGGCGAGGCCATCAAATGCTCCTGCGGCGAGACCTGGTGGACCTGTGATTTCTGGTCGCCTATTGAGGCCGCCTGGGACCCGCAGCGGGGCCTGTCGAGACTGGAGCGCTACCGGATCTACTTTCGACACCTGGGCGATCGCTATGGCGAGGACGTGACCGTCATCGACTCCAGCAAATCACTGGAGGATCTCCAGTTTATCGTGGACAACGCGGCGCAGTTCAATCTGGCGGTGAGTGACATCTCCGTTCTGATGGTGGTAAAGGACCCGCGCTCGTTTGCCTTTTCCATCAAGCGCAAAAACGCCGGGAAATTGTCGGTGCCGGGCATTTTGCGTACGTTCAACTGGTGGTACTCGGTCAATGCGCGAAACCTGGCGTTTTTGCAGGACGCGGGACTTTCATGGCGTTGCATTCAATATGAGAAGCTCTGCCTGAACCAGCGGGAAGAGCAGGAAAAACTCATCCCCCGGAGCGCTGTCGCCGGCGCCGCGGCGAAACCGCTGCGGAATCATATCGTACTGAGCAACAAGGATTTCCTGCAGGGGAAGAACAAGGGCATTCGCTATGACTACTCCTGGTTCGGTGACCGGGCCATTCAGCTGGCCTATCTAATGTATCCAAAAATTGGACGCTTGAATGAAAAACTGTATCGACAGTAGGCGAACATGAGCCCGCTCAATGAGATGTCCCCCGCCGCGTATGTCCGCAAGGTTTCGGCGGGCGCCGAACGGTTTGTGTTCTGTCGGGGTACAATACGGCGGGCCCCGGCGGTAACCGTCGGGCAGGTGATGGGTGACACTGATGAGTGATATGGCGGCAGGCAGGGAGAAGTTGATCATTTTCGGCGCTGGCGGCCACGCCCAGTCCGTACTGGACACGGTTATCGCGGAAGGTCGCTACGAGGTCGTCGGCCTGGTCGATTCGGTCAAGCCGGTCGGCTATGAATTGTTGGGTTGCCCCGTGATCGGCGCGGAAGAAAACCTCCCCGAGCTCGCGGTGACGTTTGCCTGCGCCAGGCTGTTGATCGCCATTGGCGACAACTACCAGCGCGAGGCCGTGACCCGGCGGGTATCGCAAGCTCTCCCGGCAGTTGAATTCGCCACGACTATTCATCCGGCCGCCGTGGTGAGCCCCAATGCGGTGCTGGCCGCGGGCGTGGTGGTGATGGCCGGCACTGTCGTCAATGTCGGCTGCTCCGTTGGTGCGGGATGCCTGCTCAATACTCGCTCCAGTATCGATCACGACAGCGTCATGCACGATTTTTCCAGTCTCGCGCCGGGCGCCACACTCGGCGGAACCGTTACCGTGGGCGAGCGCGCCTCCATCGGCCTCGGTGCCAGCCTGAGTAACCGGGTGTCCATCGGGAATGACACGATAATAGGCCTGGGCTCAGCGGTGACCGGTGATATTCCCGCATTGGTGGTTGCCTATGGATCGCCCGCGCGCAGCGTGCGCCCGCGCCGGATCGACGAGCCCTATCTCTGAGTGACCACATTGAATACGTCTGCGGAAATAGTGAAAGGCCTGGTCAGTACGATCATCCCCGTCTACAACCGACCGCAGATGATTCACGCGGCGGTGGACAGTGTGCTCGCGCAAACCTACAGGCCCATCGAGATCATTCTGGTGAACGACGGTTCCTCGGACAATACGGGCGAGGTGCTCGATCGTATAGCGCGCGAGCATGCCGATACGGTGCGCGTAATTCACCGGGCCAATGGCGGCGCGGGTCTTGCCCGTGAGAGCGGGCGCCTGGCGGCCAGGGGTGAATACATCCAGTACCTCGACAGCGATGACTGGCTGCTGCCAAACAAGTTCGAGGACCAGGTGGCCGCGCTGGTGCGCCGCCCGGACTGTGGTATCGCCTACGGGATTACCCGCCTGGTAAACGAGCGGGGCGACACCCTGCGTGAGCCGAGCAAGTGGACGGGGGAACAACACGAACAGCTGTTTCCGGGTCTGCTGCGTGACCGGTGGTGGCACACGCACACGCCGCTGTATACAAGACGCATATCCGACCTGGCGGGGGCGTGGCCGAAACAGCGGCCCGAAGACTGGGACCTGGAGGCGCGCATGGGCGCGCACAGGGTGAAACTGGTTCACTGCGGCACGCTGGTTTCATGCCATCGCGACCATGACACCGAGGGCCGGGTCAGCCGGGGGAATCACGAGGCCTACCTCAGGGACGAGGCCTGGTTCTTGCCGCGCCTTTACGCCTGTGCGGTGGAGGCAGGTGTTCCGGCCGACGCTACGGAAATGAAACATCTTTCGAGGTGGGCGTTTATGCGGGCGCGGCACCTCGGCGCCATAGGGGAGAGTGAGTTGGCGAACAGCCTGTATCGCCTGGCGCTGGCCGCCGCCCCGCGCTTTTCCGCAAGCCTCAGGACTGCTGGTGTCCTCGCCGCGGTAGTGGGCTGGAAAACCGTCGGAAAAGTTTCAATGTTGCGCGAGCGGCTGCCGGTTTGACCAGTCTCAGGCGTTGGTGCGGCCCGCGCCCCGGCGCCTGCCCGTGAGTGGCCCCGTGGTCAGCGTCCTGATGCTAGCCTGGGAGCACGGGGCTTTTATTGCGCAGGCGATAGAGAGCGTGCTGGCTCAGGATTTTGAGGAAGGTTTTGAGCTGCTGATTGGGGAGGATGCCTCCGGGGATGACACCCTGGCGATCAGCGAAACCTACCAGGCGCGCTACCCGGAACTGATTCAGGTATTACCCGCCGCCAGCAATAGCGGGATGCATGCCAACTTCAGGCGCCTCTGGCATGCGGCCCGGGGCGACTATATCGCCTTCTGCGAGGGCGATGATTATTGGTCGGATACCGCGAAACTGAGCAAGCAGACCAGGTTTCTCGAGCAGAACCCCGATTGTACGATGTGCGGAACGTTCACCCGCAAGATCGCCCAGGGTACATCGGGTGAGTGGGAGTTCGCGGGCGAAGTCCGTCCCCGGGTTTTGCAGGCCAAATACAGCTTCAGTGACCTGATTGGCGGCTATCACTTTCATTTTTCCAGCGTAATGATTCGCAGCGCCGTTGTTGAGTTTCCGGACTGGTTCGAAACCGTCTACTGCGTGGATCGCCCGCTTTACCTGCTTGCGGCCGCCAAAGGCAGTGCCGGCCTGTTGCCCGAGTTCACATCCGTCTACCGCCTGCATTCGGGGGGCAGTTGGTCACCCAACAGCATGGCCAGCAAAGCGCGACACAGTACCGACCTGTTCCTCAAGATGCGTGATAATTTTCCGCCCCGGTATCGAACAAGGTTTGAAGCCTCGCTGGGCGCCATCCTCTGGTCCTATATGGCGGAGGACCTGGCGGCCGGGCGCAGGTCTTCCGCCCGCCAGATATTCTGGCAGTCGCTGCGCTTCACGCCGCTCAGGCAGGTGGCGGCCAATCTTCCGAACCGTGTGAAGGTGGCGCTGCGTTTATACATGCCGCTGATCGGGTCACCGCGGCAGGAGAGCGAGTAGCGTGCCCGAAACGGCAATCTCCGTGGTGATGGGGGTTTACAATGGCGCCCCTCGCCTGGCACAGACCATAGAGAGTGTGCTGGCGCAGACCTGCGGCGACTTTGAATTTATCATCATCAATGATGGCTCCACGGATAAGCAGGTTGCCGCGATACTCGCCGCTTATGCCGCTCGCGATGCGAGAATGGCGATAGTGAACAAGCACAACGAGGGGCTTACCGTCGCCCTTGCCGAGGGTTGTCGCAGGGCCAGGGGGGCTTATATCGCGCGTATCGATGTGGGGGATGTGATGGCCCCGGAGCGCCTGTCAGCGCAGAAAGCGGTGCTCGATGCCCACTCGGGGTGTCACCTGGTGAGTTGCGCTGTCAGTTTTCATGGCCCGGACTGGGAGGCGCTCTGGGTCAACCGCGGCCGCCCCGCCACGGTAGAACCGGTGACGGTATTGAGTGAGCGCGATGGCGATGGCCTGCAGGCTGATATACCCCATCACGGCTCGGTGATGTTTCGCCGTTCTGCCTACGCTGCGGCGGGCGGTTACCGGCCGGCGTTCTATTACGGCCAGGACTGGGACCTCTGGTATCGCCTGGCCGAAGCGGGCTCGTTTTGCGTGGTGCCGCGGGTATTGTACCGCGCCCGTTTTTTCCCCGATGCCATCAGCATGGCGCAAAGCCAGCGCCAGCAGTGCATTGCGCAGTTGTCGCTGGCAGCTCACCAGCTGCGCAAGCGGGGACTCCCGGATCTGGCGGTAGTGTCCAGGGCGCAGGCGTTTCGACCTTCGCGCTCAGCGGCGGACCGCGAGCGTGGGGGGAGCGCCGCAGGATACTATTTTATCGGTGAGGCCCTGCGCCGCCGGGGAAACCCGGAGTGTCGCGCCTATTTTTTGCAGGCCATAAAAGGCCGGCCGTGGTCATTGAAAAGCTGGTTGCGACTGTTGCAGTCCACCAGGTTACGCGGCTCCCGGGACTCGGTAGCCGAATGGTGACGCGCTCGTGAAGCACCTGTTGATCGTACAGAACGTACCAACCCAGTTCGATGTCCCGCTTTACAACGAACTGGCGCGCAGCGCGCGGTTTCGACTGACAGTGATCTATACGCAGGCCAGGCGCGAAGGGCCGGGCATCGATGCCGAGATTGGCCGGGCCCCGCAGTGGGATCATATCGGGGAAGCATGCTACAGCCATGTCTACCTGACGCCGGCACAGGCGCGGCGAAGCGCGGAGGTGGTGGCGATGATTGCCGGCACGGCGGCCGACCTGGTGTTGATCAGCGGCTACTATCCGCCGCTGCACCAGAAACTGGTGCGCCCCTTGCGCAGACGCGGATTCAGCGTGGGGCTGCGTTCAGACAACACGCTGGCGCATTCGAATTTTCGCGGCCTCAAGGGGCTGCTCAAGAAGATCATCCTGCCGGTCTGGCTGGCCCGCTACACCAGTTGGCACCCGGTGGGTACGCTGGCACGGCAGTATCTCGAGGCTGTTTCACATACCCGCCGCCGCACATACCTGTTCCCCTACAACGTGGATAATGCGTGGTTTGCCGGGGAATCGGCGCGGCACAGGGAACACCGGGCACAAACCCTGGTGGAAATGGGCTTCTCCCCCGATGACTTCATCGTGCTGGGGATTATGAAATGGCATGACAGGGAAGACCCGCTGGTACTGGTTCGCGCCTTCAGGCAATTGCTCGCCAGGCAGGCGCGCGCCCGATTGATTCTGGTGGGAGACGGGCCGCTTCGACAGAATGTGGAGCAAATGCTGGAAGGCATCGAGGACAAGGTCCATGCGCCAGGTTACCTGCCGTATTCAAGCCTGCCCGGTCTGTACGGACTGGCCGATGTTTTCGTCCATCCCGCACCTGTTGAACCCTGGGGAGTTTCAGTGAACGAGGCGATGGCCTGCGGTGTACCCGTGGTGATCTCAAGCGGTGTGGGTGCGGCGGCGGACCTGGTCGAGCCCGGGCAGACGGGTTTCGTATTTCCGGCCGGTGACTGGCAGGACCTGGAGGACAAGCTGTTCAGCCTCAGTGTCGATACGGATCGCCAAAGCATGCAGGCTGCCTGTCGGCAAAAAATGCGGGACTGGAGCTATGAGACTACCCGCATCGCCTTTGAACGAGCCCTGGGCGTGATCGACTGATGCCGGGACTCACGCTCAGCGTGGTTATCGTTACCTACAACAGGGAACAGGTGCTGGTGGACACCATCACTCACCTGCTGGAACAGGCGCCCGATTGCGATGGTTTCGAAGAGCTGATCGTGGTGGACCAGAGCGAGAGGCATGAGCAGGCCACCGATACATCCCTGCAAACCTGGCATCAACGCGGCGCGATTCGCTGGCTGCGACTGCCCGCGCCCGACCTCACAGGCGCGATGAACCGGGGCCTGCTTGAGGCGGCCAGTGATCTGGTGTTGTACGTGGATGACGATATTATCCCGGGGCCACAGTTACTGGCACGTCATGTGGCAGCGCACCAGGATAAACCCGGGCTTGCCGCCGTGGTGGGGCAGGTATTGCAGCCCGGTCAGTCTCCCGAAGACCTGGCCTACCAGCCAACAGGCAGCCATCTGCGTCGCCATATGGACTTCCCCTTTCGTTCGACGCGGGCCTGCCACGTTGAGAATGTGATGGCAGGCAACCTCAGTATCAACAGAACCAGGGCTGTAGCCGCTGGCGGATTCGATGAAAACTTCGGGCCTCCGGTCGCTTCACGATTCGAGTCGGAATTCGCCAAGCGCCTTGTGCGCCGCGGCGAGCGCATCTGGTTTGAACCGGGCGCGTCCATCCGGCACCTGGCCGCTTCGAGCGGCGGCACCCGCTCCGCGGGCAGCCACCTTGACTCCGCATCGCCGCGCTACGGTGTGGGCGACTACTATTTCGCCATGCGCCAGGGTGCGGGATGGGATTGCTTCAGCTACTGTGTCCGGCGTTTTTTCCGCGAGGTCAGAACCCGCTTTCACCTGCGGCACCCCTGGTATATACCGGTCAAGTTGCTCGGGGAGTTGCGCGCTGTGCGGCTGGCCGCACAGTTGTATCGCCGCGAGCCGAAACTACTGTCGATGCGCAATGCGGAAACCGCCGCAGGGCATCCGCTTGCGTCTAGGCCGCTAAATTGAAGATTCTGCACGTTGTGCCCACCTATCTGCCCGCTACCCGCTACGGCGGCCCCGTCTATTCGGTGCACGGATTGTGCAGGGCCCTGGCGGCAGCAGGCCACGATGTTCATGTGTATACCACCAATGTGGATGGCGACCGCGACAGCGACGTGCCAGTGGCTGAGCCGGTTCTGCTGGAGGGGGTGAAGGTTTGGTATTTTCGATCGACCCACGTGCGTCGTCTGTACTGGTCGCCCGCCATGTGGCGCCAATTGCGGGCGTCGGTGGCCTCGTTTGATATCGTGCATCTGCACTCGGTGTTTCTCTGGCCCACCTGGGCCGCGGCTGCGCTCGCTTACCGGCATCGTGTGCCCTATGTGCTGTCGCCGCGGGGCATGCTGGTAAAAGACCTTGTCCGGAGAAAGAGTCGCTGGCTGAAGACCGCCTGGATCAGGCTGATCGAGGCGCGCACTATCCGCCGCGCGGCACTGCTGCACTTTACCGCGAGCATAGAGCGCCAGGAGTTCGAGAAGTTCGGATTGCCCGCGCCGCGGTGTTGCCTGGTTCCCAATGGCGTGGATTCCCCCGGCGATGACGATGGCGGTGTGTTGTCCGGCGATATCCGGGTGGCAATGGCCGGGGAGCCGTATCTGTTGTTCCTGGGCAGGCTGAACTGGAAGAAAGGAATAGATCGCCTGGTGAACACCATGTCGTCGCTGCCGGGGCAGCGCCTGTTGATTGTCGGCAACGACGAAGAAGCTTATGAGCATACTATCAGGGACCTGGTGCGCAATGCGGGTGTCGAGGGAAGGGTTTTGCTGTTGCCCCGACTGGTGGGCGGCGCCGACAAGCGGGCCCTCTATGCCGGTGCGCGCCTGTTTATATTGCCGTCCTATTCCGAAAACTTCGGCAACACCGTGGTGGAAGCGATGGCCGCGGGCTGCCCGGTCGTGGTCACTCCCGAGGTGGGGGCGGCGGACCTGGTGGAAGCGGCTAAATGCGGCGCTGTGCTGCCCGCGGATAATCTGGCCGCGGGCATCCGGCTCCTGCTAGGGGATACAGATCGGCTTGCTGCCATGGGATTGGCCGGCAGGGACTGGGTTGAGCAGAACCTGTCCTGGAGTTCCATTGCGGCCTCAATGCTTGAACAGTACGCCCGGATGCGCAGTACCGCTTGTCCTGCAAAGGGTTCTGCAGGCTGAATGGTGTCAGCCCCTCTCATCGCGGTAATACTCACGGCCATGGTGGCCCTGCTTACCCTGGGCAACTGGCGTTACGGACTCCTGTGCATCATTGTCATCGGCGTAATGCAGGATGTGCTCAGAAAACTGACGCCGGAAGCCCCCCCGTTCTATATCGTCTGGTCGATGCTGGCTTTTGGCTTCGTCGCGGCGGTCGCTCTCGGCAGGAACGCCCTGGGCAGTCTGCGCGAGCTGTGGATGGGGGATGACACGCTCAAAGTCGCGTTCTACCTGTATTTCCTGGTTGTCATTGTGCAGTGTTTACATTCTTTACTGCGCTGGGAATCGCCGCTGGTTCCGCTTTTTGGATTGATATTCTACCTGGGTCCGGTAGTGGCCTTGCTGGTGGTGATCGGTTTCGCGAAGCAGGAGATATGGTTGAACCGGTTCATCGGGACTTACCTGCTCATCATGGTGCCGGTTTGCCTGACGGTTTACCTGTCGTTGCTGTTCAAGGACAGCGTGCCTGTGCTGCGGGATGTTGGCTCGTTTCTGGGAAACCAGCTCGTGATCTATGACGTGGGAACAGTGCTCTACTCCTATCCGGGCCTGCTAAGGGTAGGTGAAATTGCCGCCTTTCATGCCGCGGTTTGCTGCGCATTCCTGTCCATGCTCATGCTGGGAAAAACCGGTTGGCTGCGCGGGCGGCTCTGGTACGCGCTGCTGATCATTGCCCTGGTGGGAGCCATCGCCCTGACGGGCCGCCGCAAGATGCTGATGGCGCTGTGTATATTCTGGGTCCTGCAATTTTATTTCCTGACCGCGCTGCGCGGCGGCGCCAGTCGGCAGGCCGTCGTCATTCTGGTGTTGGGGCTGGTGTTTTCTGTCGCAATAGGGCTGGCTGGGGAAAGTGAAACATCATTGTACCTGCAGCGCGGGTCCACGGTTTTCTCAGGCATGGATGAGCGGGTATCCACAGCGATCAATCTGTTTCTGTCTGCTATAGATCGCTCCTCGGGCGTGGGACTTGGGGCAGGTATCGCGGCCCAGGGCGCGCGGTTTGCCGGTATAGACAACTCCCTGTTCGTGGGCGGCTCCAGCGAATCTGGAATAGGCTTGCTGGTGGTCGAGCTGGGTATTCCGGGCTTTATCATCATTGTGTGGCTACTGTTCAATCTCGCCAGGGTCGTTGTGGCGAAACTGAAAGCGGTGGCGCGAATCGATGACCACTTGTTGCTGTACGCCGTTTCGTTTGCGGCGCTGTTGCTGGCAAATATGGCTACCTTTTCCGTCGCTACCCAGTTGTACGGCGACTACTTCGTCCTGATTACCCTGGGGGTGGTAGCTGGTATGCTCTATTCCACAATTAACCGTGGAATCAGGAAGAGGGCGCTATATATCGCGATCCTCGCCCAGGTTTCAGCAAGGAGAACGAGCGACTGATGCCCGCGATGCGACTCGACCGGTTCCGCAATCCGCATTTCCGGCGCGGCAGACCCCGCGCGGTGGAGGCGCTGTGGATCGCCGTGGCGGGCCTGCTGTTTTCCACCTGGCTTCCGGGGTCGGCCTGGCGCCGTTCTCTGCTGCGCATGTTTGGCGCGCGTATCGGCGCAAACGTGGTGATCAAGCCCCGGGTGCGGGTGAAATTTCCCTGGAAGCTGGCGGTAGGTGATCATAGCTGGATCGGCGAGAGTGTCTGGATTGACAACCTGGACCAGGTAACGATTGGCGCGCATTGCTGTATATCGCAGGGTGCGTATTTTTGTACGGGCAACCATCGCTGGGATGTGCAGACCTTTGATCTCGTGGTCCGTCCGATCCTGCTGGAAGATGAGTGCTGGGTTGGCGCAGGCGTGCGGTTGGCGCCGGGAACCCGGCTTGGAAAAGGGGTGGTGCTGGCCATGGGATTGCAGGTATCCGGCGATGTCGACCCCGCTACGGTCTCTGTGCCGGGAACTGCAGAAATACGACGGTTCGCTCGACCTGAACGGGAGTGATGGACGTTTTGGGCCTCTACCAACTTTAATTGACTGGCGGTAATAGCGTGAACGAAAAAAAAATTCTGGTTTCCGGCGGCGCCGGCTTTCTGGGCTCTCACCTGTGTGAGCGCCTGATCGAGCAGGGGCACGACGTCCTTTGTGTAGACAACTATTATACGGGCAGCAAGGCGAACCTGCTGCCATTACTGGGGCACCCGCGTTTTGAACTGCTGCGCCACGACGTGACTTTTCCCCTCTATGTGGAGGTGGATGAAATTTATAACCTGGCCTGTCCCGCCTCGCCGATTCATTACCAGTACGACCCGGTTCAGACCACCAAAACCAGCGTGCACGGTGCTATCAACATGCTGGGCCTGGCCAAGCGGGTCAAGGCCAGGATACTGCAGGCATCCACCAGCGAGGTTTACGGGGACCCGGAGATGCATCCCCAGAAAGAGAGCTATTGGGGAAACGTGAACCCCATCGGTATCCGCTCGTGCTACGACGAGGGCAAGCGCTGTGCCGAGACCCTGTTTTTTGATTACTATCGGCAGCACCGGCTGAGGATAAAGGTTGCCCGCATCTTCAATACCTACGGGCCGCGTATGCACCCCAACGACGGCCGCGTGGTGTCGAATTTTATTGTGCAGGCCCTGAGGAATGAGCCGATCACCCTGAACGGTGACGGCAGCCAGACACGCTCTTTCTGCTACGTGGACGACCTGATAGAGGCGCTGTTGCGACTGATGGCCACGGACGACAGCTTTATCGGCCCGGTGAATACGGGCAACCCCACGGAATTCACGATTCGGGAACTGGCGGAAAAAGTCATCGAGTTGACGGGATCCCGCTCGACACTGGTATTCGCGCCGCTGCCTTCGGACGACCCCATGCAGCGGCGTCCGGACATCTCCCTCGCGCGGGAAAAACTGGGCTGGGAGCCTACGATCCAGTTGGAAGAGGGATTGAAGAGAACAATAGCTTACTTTGACGAACTGCTGGCATCGAAGGGCTAGCGCCACGCGATATGGCTGAGAGCACTGTGAAGTGAACCCGGGAGCAACGAGTACCGAGCGCCAGTGGATGCTGGATTTTTTCCGGGGGGAGCCTGTCCGGTTTCCAGCGGGCCGTGATTTTCCTGGAATTCTCACGCAACTGGCGCGCACAGAGCGGGCGCACGTCCTGCTGTTCGCGCGTCTGCTGGCGCAGGCCGAGCGTATTGGCCTGCCCGCCGCGCTCGCATCGGAAATCTCGGCAAGCTACCAACAGGCTGCCGCGTTGGAGATGCTGCGCCAGCAGGAATTGTGCAGGGTGTTGGACGCTCTGCGACTAAGTGGCCTGCGTTGCCTGCTGCTCAAGGGGGCGGGGCTGGCTTATACGCTATACGACGATCCTTGCCTGCGCGACCGCTGCGACAGCGATTTACTGTTTGCTGACAAGTCTGAAGCCGAGCGGGCGTGGCTGACCCTGCAGTCACTGGGCTACCGTCGCCTGAATACCGCGGGAGGCGAGCTTGTCAGTTGCCAGTTTCCCTGTGTGCGCAGAACCCGGGCCAATGACAGCATGCTGGATGTGCACTGGGGGATCAGTAACGCTTCCCGGTTGCGCCGCCTGTCGTTTCAGGAAATGTGGGAGTCATCAATCGCCATACCCGGGCTGGGCGATGGCGCGCGCGCACCCTGCCATGAACACTCCCTGCTGCTGGCCTGCCTGCACCGGCTCGGTCACGTCAAGGACGGCGAACACAACAAGCTGATCTGGCTGTACGACCTGCGCCTGTTGCTGGATGCGCTGAGCGACGCCCAGTGGCGCCGCGCCCTGCAAGGGATGGAACACAAGGAACTGGGAGGCGCCTGCCTTGATGGCCTGGAGCAGGCGTGCCTGCACTTCGGCGCCGGCCGCTATCCCGACCGCCTGGGAGAGTTGCGGCAGCTGGCGCTGATGCCCGGGCAGCAATTGCGCATGCAGAGCAGCGTACTCGCGCGCGATATATCACAGTTGCGGGAGCAGCCGGGTGCCAGCCAGCGCTTGCAGTTACTGGCCGAGTACCTGTTTCCTTCCACAGACTACATGATGAACCGGTTTCATCCCCGCTGGCGCTGGTTACTGCCTTACTACTATGTGCGCCGCATGGCGGCCGGAATGGGGCGGCGTCTGCGGCTGCATCTGGCCATTGGCCGCTGATCAATCATCAATGATCCACGCATTCCCATGATCCTTAGACTGTCCGCCCTGGTGTTGGTGATCTTTCTCGTGTGGCTCGCGCAACAGGCTGGTATGGCCGGCGTGGCCGGCATTCACGGCGAGTCGGCCGCCGGGTACCGGCAGGAAATGCTCAGGAACAGCGCGCACTCTGCACGGTGGTCGCAGGCGCTTGCGGAAGGGGAGCGCAATATCGCGCTGGTCGGGCAGGTGACCCGTGGCGTCAACGAATATACCGTGCTGGCAGCCGACTTCGCCTACCAGCGGCAACAGAACGAGACCGCCGCTGCTTTGCTGCGAGACGCCCTGGGCACAGCGCCTGTGCGGGCGGATATCTGGTCTCGTCTGGCGCTTGTCAATTACCAGCTGGAAGGGGCTTCCGCCGCCACACTGCATGCGCTGGACCAGGCGTTTTTTTTCGGCCCGCGGGAATACGATACGCTGCTTGTAAACGCGACCATCACCCTGGACCCGAATGCGAAGCTGGACGCGCGGCGGCAACTGCGCGGCTGGAACGGCATCGTAGAGGCTGTCGCCATGCCCGGTCTGGCGCGGCAGGTCACGGCTATGGTGGCTGAGGCCGGAATGCAGCGTCAGCTGCGGACACTGCTCCGGCAGCGACAGCTGCAGCGGGAGGCGCTTGAGCTGCGCCGCGAGGAGCTGCGTGGGGATGGCTGAGCGCAGCGCAGGCAAAGCAGGTGGCAACCGATTTCCTAGCGCCAGCTCCGGCCGGGTTGTTTTTAACCGGACGCTGTTCGGTCGAACACTGTTCTGCTTTTACATCCTTTTGCTGGTTTGGGCGCCTTTGCCCCTGGGCAGTAACAGGGCCTGGTCCTGGGCGGTGCTGGAGGTCTGGGTTTTTCTGCTTGGCGCCTGCGCGCTGCTGTCCTGGGCCATCAATCCGCGGGCCTGGCCGGGCTTCGCAAGCGGCGGTGGGAGCGGCGGAATCAGTACCCTGGCGATAGGCCTGCTAATGCTGTGGTTGGGCTACCTGGGACTGCAGATGCTCGAGCTGCCTTTACCACTGCTGGAGCGACTGGCGCCGGCCAATGCCAGTTGGTGGCCGGGTCTGCCAACCGCGGCGGACGCGGGGGTCGGCCGGCTGGCGGCCTCACTGGAGAGCGCCCGCAGTGGCTGGCTGAAGCAATGCGCCTACACGGTTGCCTTCTGCCTGACCCTGGCGCTCGTGGACAGTGGCAGAAGGCTGCGCATTGTGATCTATGCGATGCTTGCCACGGCGACTCTCGAAGCAGTTTACGGGCTGTCTGCCCTGTTCATGCATGACGGTTTTCCGTTCTGGCGCCCCACCTGGTTCGGGCACCACTGGGCCACGGGCACTTTTATCAATAAAAACCATTACGCCGCCAACCTGTCCTTCGGCATCGCCCTGTCGGTTGGTCTGTGCCTGGATTTTGTTTCCAGGCGTCCCTTGCGGAGTCGGTCCGGGGGGCCTGGCGCCGCGCTGGCGCGACTGAGCGGGGCGCTGCTTGAGCCGGGCTACTTGCGTTTCGGACTATTGCTCGTGCTGCTCACCGCTTTTTTCTTTTCCCAGTCGCGCGGGGCGTTCCTCGGCCTGGTGATAGCAGGGCTTGGTTTACTGGTATTTGGCGCCTGCTGGCAAAAAAGCCGGCGCTCGGCGCGGGATGCCGGCAGGGCAGCGCCGGCGGAGACAAGGCTGTTGCCATGGCTGCTCGTCACCGGCCTGGCGGCCGCCGTCTGGCTCAGGGGCAGCGGCCTGTTTACCCGCTTGTCGCCGTCTGAACTTGCCGACCCCGGCCGCCTGTACACCTGGCGGCAGGCGCTCGTGATGTGGCGGGATCACTGGTTATTTGGAACCGGCAATGACAGCTTCCGCTACGTGTTTACCCGCTACCGGGTGCCGGAACTGGACGGCCGTGTTTACGACTACGCCCATAACGATCACCTGCAATTGCTGGTGGAGCAGGGTGTGATCGGCACCGTGTTATTTTACAGCGTGTTTGGCCTGTGCTGGTGCGCAATCATGACGGCTTACTGTCGCAGTGGCGGCGGTGCGGGCGAGCGCGGCCTGGTACTGGGGATACTGATTGCCGTGTCCGCCTTTTTCCTGCACGCCCTGGTGGATTTCAACTTCCATATTCCTGGAAATGCACTGTGGTTTTACGTGTTGCTGGCGCTGGGCCTGGTTTGTTCGACGCGGCAGGGCCGGCGGATAAAGGTTGCGACCGCTGCCCGAGGGGGGAATACAAGCTTGGAATGGAGTGACAATGAATCTTGATGAACTCTCGGTGGTCATACTCACGTTTGACGAGGCCCCGAATATTGGACGCGTTCTTGAAAAACTGACCTGGTGTCGCGATGTGGTGGTACTGGACAGTTTTTCAGCCGATGAAACCGAGGTCATTTGCCGGTCGTTCAGGAATGTCAGCTTTTACCAGCGCAAATTTGACAACCACTGGAACCAGTGGAACGCGGCACTGGATTTCGCGGGGAACGCATGGGTACTCAGCCTGGATGCGGACTATATAATCGATTCCCGACTGCTGTCCGAGTTGCGCGAGCTCGAGCCGCAGGTAAATGGTTACAGTATTCCCTTCAGGTACTGTGTGAACGGGTACCCGCTGCGCGCTTCCCTGTTGCCCCCCAGAATTGCCCTGTTCGATCGGCGCAAAGCGCGTTACGTGGCTGACGGACATACCCAGTTACTGGCATGTGAAGGCCCCCTGGGCGCTCTGAGGAGTCCCATCTACCACGACGACCGCAAACCGCTGAAACGTTGGCTGGCTTCGCAGGATAACTACATGGATCTCGAGGTGAAGAAATTGCTCGGCAGTGAATACGGTGACCTCGGGCTGGGGGACAAGGTGCGCAAACTGGTGATTTTCGCTCCTTTCGCTGTGTTTTTTTATTGCCTGGTGTTACAAGGCTGTATCCTGAACGGGCGTGCCGGTTGGTTCTATGCGCTACAGCGTCTCGTGGCGGAGGCCTGGTTGTCCGTCAAGTTGCTGGAAGCCTCGCTTGGCGCTAATGAAAACGCGAAACGGAACTTGTAGTATGTGCGACCAATCGAGTCGTTGCGGGAATCGGGGCGACAGGAACTCCCCCCTCAAGGTTTTACAAGCCAGGCGGGGGACAGAAAACGTGCTGACATTTCTTGCGCACTCAAACCACACACATTTAAAGAGGTAGCCTCGAAAAATGAGGGTATTCAATCGCCGTTCAACAGTCGGGAATTCAGCGCTGCATGGTCACGCACCGGCCAAACCTGCCCGATCAACGGCATTCCATGTTATCGCTGGCCTGACGCTGTCTCTGGTTCTGGCAATGTTTTCCTCGGCGCCGGTGTCCGCCGCGCCGCAGTGGGAGTCGCAGTCTATAGCACAGGCCAGCGGCAACGTTACCTCACTGCTGATCAGTACTCCCGCAGGTACTGCCTCGGGAGACCTGCTGCTGGCGGCAATTTCCACCGATGGCAACGCGTCCTTTAGCGTGCCCCTGGGATGGACCCTGCTGAACCAGGGTAGCAATGGCGGTAACGTATCGGTCGCCGTGTTCTATCGCATCGCCAGTGCCGCGGAACCGGCGAGCCAGGCATTTGCCTGGGATAGCAGCGAGGAGGCTGTCGGAGCGATACTGCGGTACTCGGGGGTCAGTACCAGTGAACCTATCGCAGTGCTGGGTGCTGCGGATGGTACCAACAGCAGCCCGACCTCGCCGAGCGTAACGACCCTCAGCGCGAATACGCGGGTAGTGCGCATTTACGGGGCCGACGATGATGATCTGTCGGGAAGCCCGTATCCCGCGGGCACCACGGGGCGCCTGAATGAAGAGAGTGGCACGGGTGGCGGGACCAGCGCCCTGGGCGTGGCGGACAGTCCCCAGACGGCGATCGGGGCCACCGGCACCGCGGCCTTTTCCATGGGCAGCTCCGAGCAGTGGCGCGCCCTGACTGTGGTGCTGGCGCCGCCGGGCATCAACCCCCTGCCTGCCAACGACAGTAATACCGCGCCGGCGGTGTGTACCGCCGCCGCTGCCGACGGCTCGGGGAGCATCAGCGGCGGCGTGAACCGCTATTATCCCGGTAACGCCTCGGTAAGCGCCGGTGCGACCAGCATTTCACTGGGCACCTCGGTAGGCAGCGGGGCGTCGATAAACCCCGGAGATACCCTGCTGGTGATCCAGATGCAGGACGCGGTGATCAGTACTTCAAACAGCAATGCTTACGGCGACGGCTCAGCTACCGGAACTGCCGATGGCTCAGGCTCCACGGATATCCGGCAGACCGGGCTGTACGAGTTCGTCGTGGCGACCAATAGTGTCGGCACGGGCGGCGGCACGGTGAATCTGGCCACGGCGCTGGTGCGCGCCTATAACCGCGGAACCAATCGACGCTTCCAGGTGGTGCGGGTGCCGAGGTTTGGCAATATCACGCTGAGCGGCAACGTTACGGCGACACCCTGGAACGGTCTGGCCGGGGGTATCGTGGCCATGAGCGTACAGGGCACGCTTAACCTGAACGGCAACAGCATCAATGTCAGCGGCCAGGGCTTCAGGGGCGCTGACTTCGCCGGCAGCGCGGCAACCGGGTCGGGTGATTCCAGTACCGATTACGTCGTTGCCAGCGGTAACCGTTGGGGTGCCAAGGGAGAGGGCATAGCCGGCGGCCCCAATGTCGGCGCAATGACCAACACGGATGGATATTCCGGGGGCAGTCTCGCGCGCGGCGCGCCGGGCAATGCCGGGGGTGGTGGTAACGACCACAACGCCGGCGGCGGTGGCGGCAGTAATATAGGGTCCGGTGGGCGCGGCGGATTTCCGTACCCCACCGGCAGTGTGGGCGGCAAGGGAGGGGCGACCTTTGCCGGATATTCCGGCCGCCTGCTGTTGGGCGGTGGCGGGGGTGCCGGCCACAAGAATAATGCGGGTGGCACGGGGTTCGGCGGCAATGGCGGTGGCCTCGTGTTTATCGATGCCGGCGCGATCACCCCGGCGGGCGGTTCGATTGTGGCGAACGGCTCAGCTGGCGATTTCTCGGTGCAGGATGGCGCGGGCGGCGGCGGCGCGGGTGGCACGATACTGATTCGCACCGGCTCGAGCTCGGTGGCGGGTTTGAATCTGCAGGCCACCGGCGGTAACGGCGGGGACAGCTATTACGCTGACAACCATGGCCCGGGCGGCGGCGGTGGCGGCGGGGCCGTTTACATCGCGGCGACAGGCGCGACCACGAATGTAGCTGGCGGAGACTCAGGTGTGCGCCGCAATAGCGGCCCCCTGGACCCGGCGGTAACGAACCACGGCGCATTGGCCGGGCACCGGGGCCACGTGGTGGCTCCCACCAACGTACCGGCGCCCGTGGCATGCGATTACGGCGATGCGCCCGCGGGATACTCCACGAGCACAACCCTGCACACGGTCGATACCGCGAGTGGAACTTCTCCAAATCTCTACCTGGGCTCGTTCGTGGATTACGAGTGGCAGGGCGTTGCCAGCAGCGATGCCCTTGCCGATAACATCAGGGACACCAGCGGTACTGGCGCGGGTTCTGATGAGGACGGGGTCACCTTTACCGCGCCCTCCGGAGGCGGCGCCAATATTCTCGCCACTGTGGCGGTGGCCAATAACACCGGAGCCATAGCCAGTGTATGTGGCTGGCTGGATGTCGGCGCCGATGGCGTCTTCGACCTGGCGGAACGCAAGTGTTCGTGGGTGGTCAGCGGTGGGACTGTGAACGTGGTATTTGAATGGGTTGTCAGTGCCACTGTAACCCGGACCTACTACTCCCGCTTCCGCGTGTGCAGTACGGCCAATCAGTGCAACACTCCCACCGGGCAGGCGTTCAGCGGCGAAATGGAGGATTTCTCGCTCACCTACAATCCCACTCACGCTACCATCGGCAAGGTGGCGCTGGAGACTATCCCGCTGGACGCCCTGCTGTCGGAACTGCGCTCGGAAGCCGGGCAGGGCGATGCCGGTAGCGCCCTGGCGCTGCTGGGGTTCTACGATTCAGGCCTGGCGGAGAGTCTGCAGGGAGCCGGGGTTGCGGTTGTCGTGCAGGCACTGACCGGGCACCTGGACCCCGACGGGGATGGGCAGGTGGCGGCGCTGCGCTGGGAGACCCTGGAAGAGCGCGGTACCATCGGGTTTTACGTGGAGCGCCGGGAGCCGGGAAGTGATGCCTGGCAACGCCTGAACGGCGACCTGCTGCCCGGTCTGATTACCGCACCCATGGGGGGCGAGTACTGGCTGGTTGATCCGCAGGCACAGGCGGGACAGACCTATGAGTACCGGTTGATCGAACTGGAGGCCCGTGGGCAAACCCGCAGCTATGGCCCCTGGAGCCTGAGCCTGCCGCAGTAGAGGGGGCCGGCGGGCAGCCCGTTTACAGGCTGACCGCCTCGATGAGTTGAGGTTGGTTCTCCTGCGCCGCGCGGCTGGCGACCCCGGCGCAGCCCTTGTTGCAGTTTTCCTCCACCGCCAGGCAGAACAGCGGGGCACCCAGTTGCTCCGGCGGGCGTTGCTGAAACTGTGTCGCCGCCTCGATGGCCCGCGTGCGCGCTTCCAGGAACAGGGGCGAGCGCTCCCAGATATCCCGTATTGATTGCTGGTGCAGGTTACCTGCGCTGCGCTGCAGGTGCATGCAGGCCTGGACATTGCCATAGGGGTCTATATCGACCCCGGCCACCCCTACGCTGCAACTCGCGGCCTCTTCGCTTACAGCCGCGGCGGTTTCCGTTTCCGGGCGTGAGTAGCTTGCCGACCCCTGCAGGCCGGACTGGGCGGCCGTTACCCTCTCGACTTTTTTCCATACCGCTGGCGAGGGTTGAATGACCAGGGGCTCCCGGTCGCCGTTGTCGCGCGGGGCTACCGGCCCCTGGAAGCGCAGTGGCACACCGAGCGCCTGGCACAGGCTGAACATCTCATCTATCTGGTTTTCGTTCCAGGCCGTGGGCGTGGTCACCACGCTACAGCGCAGGCCGCAGGCGCTGGCGTTGGCAACATTGTTGAGCAGCCGGTCGAAGCTTCCGGGAACCCGGGTCTGCCTATCATGAACCTCCGCGGTCGCGCCGTGCAGGCTGACTTCAACAACGTAGGGGTCTACCTCGTCACGCAGGCGTTGGGCGTTGCGCCGGCCCAGGCTGTGGCCGTTGGTGCGCACCCGGGTGACAAAACCCAGGTCCCTGGCCATACGCCCTATCTCAAAAAAATGCGGGTGTACCATGGGCTCGCCACCGGTGAGCATCAGGAACAGCGTCTGCATTTGCGCCAGATCGTGAAGCAATTGTCGGTACTGCTCCAGCGACAGGGGGCGGCCCGGTTTATCACGGTCGTTGTAGCAGTAGAAACAATCCAGGTTGCAGGCGTAAGTCAGTTCGAGACTGACATCGTGCAGCAAGCGCTGTTGCCTGACTTTGGGGAGTATGTCTTGCCTGTACATATTACTGCACCGGGTCCGTGGCATCAGCCGCCAACAGTTGTTCGCCGCCGAGTTCGTCCAGGAAGCACTCCATGTCGCGCTCTGCTTCCTGTGGGCCTACCTCGAACTCATCCACGACGGCCTGGACCAGGTCGGCGCGCGATATCGGTTTCGCCAATTGCTGGATGATAAACAGTCCGACCTCGTTCACGACGATCACGCGGCCGCTATCGAGGTGAACCAGTACGCCTTCGTCGCCCACAGCGCGGTGGCGCAGGCGCGAACTCAGGGCGATGCGGTCCCGGGATTCTGCTTCAGGCATGTGACAGGGCGTTCGTCACTGCGCTCAGGATTTCACTCATGCTATTCTCCAGCCGGTTCTGCAACTGAATGACCGGCACCGTTGCCACCAGCCGTTCCAGGTTGTCCAGCAGCGTGTTTGTTTCCCGTTCATCGGTATTGACGAAGGGGCAGCCGACCATAAGGCTGGCGATGGCACTGGCCGCTCCCGGCCGGGTAACCCCGAGCCCCCGCGCCTGTTGCAGCAGGATGATCCCGGCCACCGGGTATGAGGGGCTGGCGGCTGCGTGCTCCAGGGAACGGCCGTACTCGCCGGTGAATGGTATCGCATAAGCCTGGTAGCCGCCTGCTTTTGGCAGGAGGAGGTTGATATCGTCGCTCAGCACCATGGCGCCGTGTTGATGCGCCTTGCGCGTCAGTGTGGTTTTCCCGGCATTGGAACGGCCCACGAAAATATAGGCCTGTTCATCGAAAACCAGGCCCGCGCTGTGCAGGACCGCACCGCCGAGTTCCAGCCCGCGGTGGGCGGCCAGAACCCGCAAGAAATTCTCCACAACGTTCGGTCCGGCGAGTTCGTGTTCCGCCGCAACGCCCAGGCAGGCTTCGCCACGGGAGCCCTGTGCCGGAAGTCGCGCCAGAAAATTCACTCCGGACAGTTCTATGCCCCGCTCGCTGCGCACTTTCAGCGGGGTGTAGAGGCCGTCCACACTCAGCAGCTCGGGGTCGGTTTGCAGGGGGCCGGGCAGTTGGAAAGCGCGGCAGTTCACGCTGTTCGCGCGCAGCTGCGGGTCCGCGCTGACGAAGCGGGCGTAAGCGTGTGCGAGCGAGGCAGACTGGCCTGCGCTTATTCGCGAAAAATTGACGGCTCCTGTCGGCAGGTCCAGCAGCAGGTTACAGTCGCCCCATCCGGGTTCATCACCAGCAGGCACCAGGGGTGTCTCAGGACCCTAGCTGCGTGCAAATGCCCGGGAAAGTCTTGCCAAAAGGCGGGGCCGGGGGGGAGCAGGTCGCCGCCGCGGCCTCCAGCGGCTCCGCGCTCAGTATATGCGGCGCCGCGTACCGGCGGCGCTGCGCCCGGGCTGTACCCTTCCTGTCCAGTTCTGTCCGGTGCTCCGGCTCGGGCTGTTCCTTACGGCTCATATCATCCTCAGCTGTCTATTTTCGGTCACGCTGCCGCCATGCTAGCGGGCAAATATGGCGGGTTCGCCGACGATAGAATAAACGTTTGGCATGAAATCGCTAATTGATCCTGCTGTCTGCGCCTTGGCGTCGAGTAATGCGTCTCCAATCGTGTTGATTCCGACAAACAGACTGTCCACAAAGGCGGTTCCCAGTCGGTGCGCGTCCTCATCCAGTGACAGACCTGTGGGCGCCAGTGCCGCGACAGCTCCGCCACCGGGGTTTAGCACCAGTGCACCAGCCAGGGAGGGTGTCCCGGGCCAGGAGTAGTCTCCGGCTGCACAGGTGAGTGCCGAGAAGATTGGATGTGAGCTATTCTGCAGTAAAACCGCATCGGATGCAGTGATAAATTTCTCCCGGCCATCGCCCACCTGGCCCGAGGAACCGTGACCGTCGTAGCTGACATAACCGGTCTCCCAGGTCGACGTGAGGGTTAACGCAGCGCGCACTTTCTGGTCAGGGTGATACAGCTTCGATACCTGGTCAAAGCCGGCGGTTACCAGCAATTGCTCTGCCAGTTGGTCCGAGTTGGCGTGGAAGTCACCCGCATCATCGGGGTTGTCCGCCACCAGCACCGCGCGGTAGCGCTCATTGCCGTAGTTGCCGGATTCGTAGGCGATCAGCTTGTCCAGGTAGGCGAGGCCCTGCTGGTCGCTGGTGATGGGAATGCGCCCGATAGCGAAACGGTCGGCGTTGCGGCCGTCGTTGGCCAGCAACCGATCATCGGATGCCGCGATTGCCCAGGGGGTGCTGACCATGCTCACCGGGACAAAACTGTCGGCGTAGCCCATGCGGTTCTTGTGATCCAGGGAGCCGTTTCCGATGATGGTCACCACGGAGGGCGCCAACCGCCACGCGGCCTTCACCCGGCGCATGAACGCCGTGACAGCCGCCGGGTCTTCGCGTCCCATGCTGAACTGATCATAGATATCGTCCAGCCAGACTACTTTGACCAGGCTGAAGCGGTTGCCGCGATAGTTAGCCAGCGCCTGCGCGGTTGCGCTGAACTCCCTGGGCGCGATGATCAGGTAATCCGTGGTATTTTTGAAACTGGCCAGTGCGGACGGGAAGTCCGGGGCTATCGTTGCAAGCCAGGTACTGCCGCGTTCCGTGACCAGGTAGTCAGCGCCGGCGATCGTGTCAAAGCTGGCTGACCAACCGCCCAGTCCGTCGGACTCGATCAGCGCGTCGTTGCGCAGCACCGCGTTGCCCCGGGGCGATTCAATCACGACCAGCTGCTCGCTGCTGAAGCCGTCCACCCGCTGTGTGCCCGCGGCCACCTTGTGCAACCAGAGCGCGCCGGCCTCCGCCTGGGGCAGACGGGAATAGCTGATGTCGATAGCGTCGAGGTACTGTCCGGGATGTGTGCCGGGGGCGTAGGCATTGTGCAGCGTGAGCGTATTGGCGCCGGAGGGGTCCAGCAAGCCCTGGTCAAAGGACGCCACCAGTTGGGCTGCGTCGAAGCCGTCCCAGACAAGGGATGAACCTATGTCCACGCCGTTGAGTCGGGCGTACACCTCGTGTTCGTCGCCGGCCTCCAGGTCGGTCCAGCCGCGCAGGCTGATACTGATCCGGGCGGTACCACTTGCCGCGGGATGCGGTATTTGCAGGCTTACTTCAATCTGGTCCTTGTAACCGCCGTACAGGTAGTCCCAGAACCAGTAGTCCGCGTCCGGCTCCGCGGCGACCGGGCCGGTGGAAAACAGGAAATCCGGCTCTTCTTCAAAGTGCAGTGAGTCCTCGAAGGGGGTGGCGGCTCCGGGTACCGCGCTCGCCGCTGCGTCGCCCTGTGTCATGGGCAGGGCTGACTGGTTGTTCAGGGCAAAGTGATAGGCGTCCGCATCGGTATGAAACGAATCGTATTTGCGTGCCGCAAACCAGAGGGAGTCCGATTCCTCGTCAAAATGCCACGGCACCGGATTGCGCTCGTTGGTAAGCGAGATTTTACCCTGCATTGCCAGGTTGCGTATCCGCTGCTCCGGCTTGCCGGTGCGCAGGGCAAGCTCCGCAACGGAAACGCGGTGGAGTCCTTCCTCGGTGGTATAGAACCACAGTTTAGCGGTAGTCACCGTGGTGGTTGTCGCGGCGCTTGCCATGACATCGAGCGACCTGAGCTGTGTTTTTACACTGCTTGTCTGCGCGGACTGCTTGTCATAGCCGCGCGACTGGGTGTCGGTCAGGCGGCGCTGGGTGGCCGGGAGGTCTATTCCGGGCGGCTCGCGTCGGCGTGCGATGTAACCGGCGCCGATCGCCGACCATTCACTCCACTGGCTGTCTTGTGACTCGTCATTTTTGGCCTGCGCTGGCGGCGCGTTCCAAAGGGATGCTGCGAGCACCACTGCGGATAACGCCGTCAGGCTGTTCCCAGCTACTAGTTTGTAGTTCATGCTGCCCCTGGTCTATCGGCTCGCCTGGCTCTACCCGGTGGTAAGGGGTTGGCGGCGGCCCGGTTTTTCGTAGTATGCGGGAGTTTAATCCAGTCCATGCGCTGTATACACGCCGTTTACCGCTTTTTGTGCATTTATCACCCGGCCGGAAGGCGCACCCCGGCCTTTCCCGGCGCAGGGTCGCGGGTGACAGGGATTTACCCCGCGGCAGGCAAAGAGCTGGATTCCGGCTTGTCCGGGCTGATAGCATCAAACCTTGCGTCGTCGTCGGCCCGCTCCACCGGTGCGGCGGCATTTCGGGGCGTTTTTCCAGGCGGTGTGACAGGTGAACAGAGCGCAGGGCAGGGTCGAACAGGTCAAAGCGCGTGGCGATTCCGATCCGGTATTCGCCCACGTGTCGAAGATGCTGCGAGCGGGCGATTTGCTCGAAGTCACGGTGTCGGGTAACTGCATGGCGCCGCGGCTGCGCGATGGTGAGCGCGTCACCGTATGCAAAAAACATGTCTATCGCCCGGGCGATATTATTGTATTTGCCGATATCCACGGCCGGCTGTTGATCCACCGCCTGCTCGGGTGGGTACCTGGGCGGGGTGGAATGCGCCTGATGACCAGGGCCGATGTCGGTGGGGTCATCGATGTACTGGTGCCGGCCAGCCATGTGCTGGGCCTGGCGCTCGACTGTAACGGGCGACCCTTGCGGGTGAATTTGATCTCTCGGGCACGCGCCTGCGGGCACTACTTTACCAGGGTAGCCCGCCTGCTCGGGAAGCGGATGCCCGGCGCATTCAGGTAGGTCGCAGCTGGCAGGTACCGGCGCGTAGCGGGACTAGCGCCCCACGCAGGTGTACTTGAAGCCGTGCGCCAGCATCAGGGGGCGCTCGTACACATTTCTCAAGTCGATAAAAACATCGCCTCTCATTTGCGCTTTCAGTTTCTTGAGGTCAAGCCCGCGATACTGGTTCCACTCGGTCATCAACACCACGGCATCGGCGTCCGTGGTGGCTTCTTCAATAGATGCCGCGTAATGAATAGTCGCGGGAAGCTGAGCGGCGGCTTCTTTCATTCCGGCGGGATCGTGGGCGCGGATGATGGCGCCCCTGTCCACCAGCGCGGGTAGAATGGCCAGGGAGGGAGCCTCACGCATGTCGTCAGTCTCGGGCTTGAAGGTCAGTCCCAGCACGGCGATCGTCTTGTCCGCCACCGAGCCACCCAGGGCTTTCCTTATTTTGCTCACCATGCGCGCTTTCTGCGAGGCGTTGACTTCCACCACGCTCTCCACGATGCGGCTGGAAACGCCGTGCTCCTGCGCCATGCGGATAAGCGCCACGGTGTCCTTGGGGAAGCAGGAGCCGCCATAGCCCGGCCCCGCATGCAGGAACTTGCGCCCGATGCGGCCGTCCAGCCCGATACCCCGCGCCACCGCGTGCACGTCGGCGCCGGTCTTCTCGCACAGCTGGGAAATCTCGTTGATGAAGCTGATCTTGGTCGCCAGGAACGCGTTGGCGGCGTACTTGGTGATTTCGGCGCTTTCCAGGTCGCTCACCAGGATGGGCGCCTCTATCAGGTTCAGCGGCCGGTACAGTTCCCGTAAAAGAGCTTCCGCCTTGCCAGATTCAACCCCCAGCACCACCCGGTCGGGCCGCATAAAGTCGGAAATGGCGGATCCCTCCCGCAGGAACTCCGGATTGGAGGCCACATCGAAATCAGCGGAGGGGTTGGTCTTCCTGACGATTCGTTGCACTTCCCGGGCGGTGCCGACGGGTACGGTGCTCTTGTCCACGATCACGGTGTAGCCTTGAAGGTGATTCGCTATCTCCTCGGCCGCGGCGTAGACATACTTGAGATCAGCGTAGCCATCGCCGCGTCGCGTCGGGGTGCCGACGGCGATGAATACCATGTCGGCGCCCGCCACGGCAGCTGGCAGTTCGGTGGTAAAAAACAGCCGGCCGGCGCCTACGTTGCGCTGCACCAGGTCTTCCAGGCCCGGTTCATAAATGGGTATCCGCCCCTGCCTCAGGGCGTCAATTCTCCTCGCGTCCTTGTCTACGCAGGTCACGTTGGCGCCGAATTCGGCAAAGCAGGCGCCGGATACGAGCCCGACATAACCGGCCCCGATCATCACTACATTCATAGATTGGGTTGGTGCATGTGTTCCATGTACCAGGCGACAAAATTATCGATGCCCACCTGCACCGGAGTCTGTGGCCGGTAGTCCACCGCGGCTATGAGATCCTCGATATCGGCGTACGTGGCGGCGACATCACCCGGCTGCATCGGCAGCAGCTCGCGCTCGGCGGTTTTCCCCAGCGCCTTTTCGATGGCGCTGATAAAGTCGGTCAGCATGATCGGGTTGTTGTTGCCTATGTTGAACAGCCTGTAAGGGGCGCTGCTGGTGCCAGGATCGGGGTCGGCGCCGTTCCAGTCGGGGTTGGGGGTCGCGGTTTTGTCCATCACCCGCACGACGCCCTCAACGATGTCGTCGATATAGGTGAAATCCCGTTGCATCTGGCCATTGTTGAACACTTTGATCGGTTCCCCCGCGAGGATGGCCCTGGTAAACAGGAACAGCGCCATATCGGGTCGGCCCCAGGGGCCGTATACCGTAAAGAAGCGCAGGCCCGTGGTTGGCAGGCCGAACAGGTGCGAGTAGGTATGGGCCATGAGCTCATTGGCCTTCTTGCTGGCGGCGTACAGGGAAATGGGATGATCCACATTGTCATGGATGGAAAAGGGCATGGCGCTGTTCATGCCGTATACCGAGCTGCTGCTGGCGTACACGAGATGACCGATGCTGTGGTGGCGGCAACACTCCAGAACATTGGTAAAGCCGACAATATTACTGTCTACGTACGCCCCCGGGTTTTCCAGCGAGTAGCGCACGCCCGCCTGGGCCGCCAGGTTGATGACGGCGTCGAATTTGTGTTTGCTGAACAGGGCGTCCATGGCGGCGCGGTCCTGCAGATCCATTTTGGCAAACGTGAAGCCGGGCTGGTTTTCGAGCTGCGCGAGCCGGGCCAGTTTCAGGTTCACATCGTAGTAGTCGTTGAGATTGTCGAGGCCAACTACCTGCTCGCCCCGGGCCAGCAGCTTCCGGGACACGTGAAAGCCGATGAAGCCCGCGGCACCTGTAACCAGTACATTCATAAAAAATCCTTGTAATTCAAAGCCGCCGTGATGATACCGTTGCCGATACCCCATTCCTAGCAAGGTGACGGCTTTGTGCGGGCCCGGTCACACCCGGGGCTGGCGCAGTCAGCTGGGGCAGCGTGAAATCGATGGCGGCTGGCGGTGTCCGGTCGTCCCGGCGTGTGCCCGCCTACAGCGCCGAGATCACGCCCCAGGCCGCCGTGAGAACAAGGCCGAGGGTGGCGATGAAGCCGATGCCGAAGCCCGGACCCCGCTTGGCCGGATCGCTCACGTAGCCGGCACGGTACAGTACCCTGCCCAGGAAAAAGGCCAGTCCCAGCACCGCGGCGACATGCGGGCTGAAGTAGATGCCGCTCAACCACAGCGCAGGCAAGGTCAGCACAAGTTGCTCCAGGGTGTTCATCTGCACCCGGTAGGCGCGTTCAAAGCCCTCGTCGCCGGTTACCGCCGGCGCCTGGATTCCGCTCTTTGCGCGGGCCGCGCCTACCAGCAGCGTAAAAACGAAGTACTGCAGGAGCAGTAACAGGGTAACCAGTGCGACATATTCCATTTCCATGCGGGCGGATCCTCTATAGCCTGTGAAGGCCGTAGCTTAGGCATTTTCTCGTCTGCAGGCCACACTTAACACAGTTTTTGGGCGGCACCGGCGTGGACGCTTGCCGTATACTGTCGCGCGTTGCCGCCGCGGGATTGGACCCGGCTGTGAGGGGCATCGGGACAGCTGTTCACAAAATTGGGAGGAACGGTCATTTCTTTCGAACTTGGCAAGCTCTTGTCGCTGCTGTTGTATCCATTGAGCCAGGCCCTCCTGCTTGCTTTTATAGCACTGCTGGCGCAGTTGGCGCGCCGCCGGCGCACCGCGTTCTGTGCACTTGCCCTGGGGTTTGGCTGGCTCTATCTCTGTTCAACCGCCGTTTTTGCGGATTTCCTTATGGGTATCCTGGAAGAGGATTACCCCCCGATCGCCATCTCGGCTACCCAAAACGCCGAGGCGATCGTCCTGCTGGGAGGGGCGATTCGCGGCGATACCCAGGTGGGCGGCCTCGGTGACCTCAACCAGCAGGCAGATCGCCTGGTGCATGCCGTTGCCCTCTACAAGGCCGGCAAGGCGCCCCTGGTGCTGGTGACCGGCGGCGGGCCTGATGGTGTGCGATCTGAAGCGGAAATAATGCGCGAGCTGTTGCAGGTGATGGGTGTGCCTGCCAGTGCGATCCTGCTGGAGGACGAGAGCCGCAACACATACCAGAACGCACAGTTCACGGCCGGGATGCTCAATGAGCTGGGTATCCGCAGAATCCTGTTGGTAACCTCGGCTTTCCACATGCGCAGATCCGAGGAGCTGTTCGCGGCCCAGGGGCTGGAGGTGATCCCCGCGCCCACCGATTACCAGCGGCTGCTCACGCCTACTCCGGGCGTTTACCCCGTCTGGCTGCCTTCGGTGGGTGATCTGTGGCAGAGTACCCATGCCCTCCACGAACTGCTGGGGTATCGGGTCTACCGGTTTCGAGGTTGGTTGTAGCGACCTGCGGGAAAGCGGTGGGCGCCTTCAGTTTGGTTCACAGTACTCATCGCTGCGGGCGCCCGGTTTAAGCAGGCGGCGGCGCACGCGCCTGCCGATCGCGTCCGTTTTCAGGACGAACAGGCAGTGGGCAACAAACAGCAGGATGTAAACGGCGAGACTCAGTGATTCCGGTACGCCCTCCAGTACTTTGCCCAGCAGGGCGCATGCGGTGGCATAGCACACCAGCAACAGCAGCGTCTGTTGTGAACTGAACCCCATATCCATCAGCGAGTGGTGCAGGTGGGAGCGGTCCGCGGCCATTATTTTCTGGCCCTGCCTGGCGCGTCGCAGCATGGTGGCCAGCATATCCATCAGCGGTACGGTCACCAGCCACAGCGCGGTCACCGGCCGAATCACCGCATTCTCCCCCTGGGAAAAATACACCAGGGACGCCGTCACCATGAAGCCCAGGGTCACGCTGCCGCCATCGCCCAGGAACATCTTGGGTAATATCCGGTTGTTCGGGCCGAGGTTAAACAGCAGGAAGACCCCCAGGGGTATCAATATCAGAAGCAGGCTGTTTGCCATGGGATGGTTCGCGCCCAGGGCCAGTGCGAATAAAGCCAGCATCGGCAGGGCGAGCATGGACGCGGCGAGGCCGTCTATACCGTCGATCATGTTGAAGGCATTGCTCAGGCCTGCGACAGCGAGTGCGGTAAGCGGCACACCCAGGATCAGTAATGGAATATTTCCCAGGGTCAGCAGGTCACCCACGTTCACGATGGCAATGCCGCCCACAGTGGCCAGCAATACGCCGCTACAAAGCTCGATCAGCAAACGCACGGCAGGCCTGATGTGCTGGAAATCGTCGAACACCCCAACCAGGAACACCAGGCAGGCGATGCCGAGCATCGGGTAGGTGAGCGGCGCGATACCCAGTACGGGCGTACCGACCAACACGGTCAGGAAGATCGCGATGCCACCGGTGAGGGGGACGGCAGACAGGTGGTTTTTGCGCGCGTCACGCTCGTCCAGCGGCCCCAGTCGGTTGCCCGCGGAAGCGGCAATTCGGGTAATCATGAGCGCAATAATGGCGATCTGCAGGCTCAGCATGGGTCCTTTATGAGCAGAGAATAGGGTGAGGCACCCGTGTTACACGACCAGAGCTTTGGCACCCGGCACGTCGAGGTGCGTCGACGGTGTGGGTACCGGCGGGGCGTTCACGGCCTGATATGCATACGAAACGGGCAGTATCCGCGCATTTTACTGCTTTCGTGGCAGGCAAGCCTGCATTTTTTTCTGCGGATCTCGTAAAAAAGCCACTTTCCCCGACAGAAAGGCCCCGTCCGGCGTTTCCTGGCTGACGCCGGACCGGGCAGGGCAGCGAGTTCAGCAGTAACGCAGCTTGTACTCACTGTAGGTGAGCCCGGTCCAGCGCCTGAATGCGCGGTAGAAGCTGTTTACCTCCAGGTAGCCCAGCTCGTCCGCCAGGCATTTGCCGGGCAGCCAGGCCTGTCGCAGTTGCTGCTCGCAGCGGTACTGGCGTGAGCGATCCAGCAGGAACTGGTAGCAGGTATGGTCCGCGCGCAGGCGCCTGCGCAGCGTGGTGCTGCTCATGCCGAGTTCCTCGGCCACCGATTCAGCGCGCAGGCGCGCCAGGTCACCCCGCAGCAGTATCTGCAGTACCCGGTCCGTGGTGCGCGACAGGGCGAAGTGGCGGGGCTTTTCGGGGGGAGGGACGCGATGTTCCCGGTTAGTGTGAATCGTTGTTATCTGTTCCATGGCCAAACCTCCTTGTTCGGTGTGATGGAATGCTCTAAGGATCTGGTGCGCGACAATCCGTTGTCGGCGCAGCCGGGCCGCCGGGATAGCGCCGGGCGGTAGATTTGAGACTAGCACAGCGAGCCGGATGCGAAAGTCGTCCCGGATAATTGGTCGCTTTTGGTTGATCTGCGGGGCGACTAAACGGGTCTGCCAGGCTCCAGTACCGGGTCGCTCACGCCGTTGATACCTACCGGTACGGGGCAGTCCATGACGGCGGCCATGCTGGCGATGATTTCCCGCTCGACCGGGCTCAAGCTGCCGTCGGCTCCAGCGGACAGCGCCATTGCCTTGAGCAGGCGCGGTTTCAGCAGCGGGTAACAATCGGCCAGTTCATTCACCGCTTTGCTGAAGGCTGTCACGCCGCACTGGTCGCGAGGCAGCAGGGTCATGGTGTCGAAACCCAGCGCATCGGCCCCGAGTCGAAACACCGCGACTGTCTCGCCGCTGCCCTCATAGGCCAGCACCGACAATACTATGCGCAGCTGCGGGGCGACTTTCTGCAAGCTGGCATGGCGTGGACGGCTGGCCCTGACCTGGATGAACTCCGGATCGAGATAGTGCCGGATGAGCTGGTACAGGCACCATTCGTACAACTCCGTGCGGGCGTCCGCCCTGATCAGGCCCAGCAGGGTGTTCTTGAACTGCCGGTACTGGGCCAGCGACATGGACTTCAGCGCCGGCAGGCACATCTCAAGCAGGGGCAGGCGCTTGGGCGCACCCAGTTCCCGTACTCCGGGGCTGAGGGTGTGCACCAGTCCGCCCAGGCCGGTCACTCCCGCCGCGTCGATAAGGGCCAGTTGCGCCTGCCGCACAGTCTCGTCGTCGCTGATCAGCAGACAGAAGACCACCGCCTGGGCGCCCAGAGGATCGTGACTGTGGTGTACGAATGCCAGTGGTATGTGCTGCCGGTGGGCGGTCTGCGCATCCAGTTCTTCCGGCGACGGCCCGAAATCCGCATCTGCCAGTTCCGCGTCATCGGGCGGCGCCGCTGTGCTGGTCGCGGAAGCGGCGATTGCGGCGGCGACAAATGCGGCCCGGCCAACGCCTGCCTCGGCATTACGCGTTGCTGCGCCGCCCTGGTCGTAGTGATGAACCTTGCGCTTGATGTATTCCCCGTTCCAGTCGGGGTCCAGCCGGCGGATGCGCTCCGGCAGCGGCGGATGGGTGGCGAACACATTCCACAGGCGGTGTTCGACCTCGCCAAAGAAAATATGGGACATCTCCATTGCCCGGGCCGCGTGGACCAGTGTCCCGGAGGGGTAGCCGCCGATGACCTTGAGTGCGTCGCCTATCCCGTCGGGGTCGCGGGTGTACTGGACCGCGCTGGCGTCCGCGAGGTACTCCTTCTGGCGGCTGATCGCCGCCTTGATAAAACCCGCGGTGGCGGCGCCCACCAGGCCCAGCAACCACAGCGCGATACCCAGGAGCGGCATGATTGCGCCGGCGTTGTTGTTGCTCGCGCGCAGCCCGGTGCGGGCGCGGTTGCTGCTGCGCAACAGGATATGGCCCACGTCGCCGACGAAGGTAATGCCTCCCATCATTGCGGCCAGGTGGATATTCAGGCGCATGTCGCCGTTGAGAATATGGCTGAACTCGTGGGCGATCACCCCCTGAAGTTCATGCCGTTTCAAATGCTCAATGGTCCCGCGGGTGACCGCTACCACTGCGTCGGCGGGGGTGAGGCCGGCGGCGAATGCGTTGATCCCTCCCTCTGCGTTCAGCACGTACACGGGCGGCACAGGCATATTGGCGGCCAGCGCTATCTCCTCAACCACGTTGAGGCAGCGGCGTTCCGCCTGGTCATCGGTGGAGGGGAGTATACGGCTGCCTCCCATGCGCTCTGCCACGACTTTGCCGCCACTGGAAAGCGCTATCCACTTTACCAGCGTCACCAGGGCGACAGTGGCGCTCACTGCCAGGCTGATCTTGCCGAAGCGAGTCCAGGTCAACTGGGAGAGAAAGCCGTCAAAGCCCCGGCGGCTGCCGCTGTAGAGGTTGTAGTCTTCACCGAACCACAAAAACCCCGCCACGGCGGCGTTGGTCAACACAATCAGCAGCAGCACCGCGGCCAGGAACAACAGAACCAGCATGCGGGTGTTGCGCCGGGCGACATCCTGCTGCTCGAAAAAATTCATCGCGGGGGTGGGAGACTTGCTTAAAAGGACACCTTGGGTGCGACCCGTATCTGGGCGGCGTCCTCGAACTCCAGCAGCGCGCCGTCGCTCGCGTGGCCGAACCTGGCCGCAAAAATGGTTGGTGGGAAGCTCTGGCGGTAGGTGTTGTACCCCATTACCGCGTCATTGTAGCCCTGCCGCGCAAACGCGATCCGGTTTTCGGTGGTGGTGAGCTCTTCCGACAACTGTTGCATGTTCTCGCTGGCCTTGATGTCGGGGTAGGCTTCCATGGTTACCTGCAGCTTGCCCAGGGCGCCCTGCAGAACACTTTCAGCGCCTGCCAGCTTCGCGAGCTCCGCGCCGCCCAGGTTGCCATTGCTCATGGCCTTGAGCGCCGCCGCCGCATCGTTGCGCGCGCTTGTGACCGCCTCGAGGGTTTCCCGCTCATGGGCCATATATGCCTTGGCGGTTTCGACGAGGTTGGGTATCAGGTCGTAGCGCCGTTTGAGTTGTACCTCGATCTGCGAGAATGCGTTCAGGTACCTGTTTTTCAGCGTCACCAGCGTGTTGTAGATGCTGATGACATAGATCACCAGCGCCAGTGCCACCAACAACAGAATAATTGTCGAAATTGCCATGCCCCTGTTCTCCCGGGTAATTTGATTATTTGAGGATGTGCGTCCTGCCTGGTTCCACGTTGGTTTTACAGCGCCCCTCAGACGGGCGCCACGCTGACCAGTACGCCATTCACCGCCGCATTTCCCGACAGGGCATCCAGCGCCAGCTCATCCGTGATGTCATTGCAACTGACTCCGGCGTGCTTGCGCGCTACCTCCATCCGTATGCCGGGGCGGTCGTGCCCCCAGCCGTGAGGCAGGCTGACCACTCCCGGCATCACATCCTCGCAGGATTCCACCCGCACCTGCAACGACCCCGCCCGCGAGCTGACGGTCACCGCGGCGCCGTCCACTATATCCCGCGGCCACATGTCCTGCGGATGCATCAGCAGGCTGCAGCGGTCCTTGCCTTTGACCAGGCGGCGATAATTGTGCATCCAGGAATTGTTGGACCGCACATGACGGCGACCGATCAGTTTGAGCAGGCCGTGGTGGGGGAGCGCGAATTCCTGCCGCAAGCGCTCCAGGTCGGCCAGCGGTTCGGGCGTATTGCAACGGATGATTTTGTCGCGGGTGCGCAGGCGCTGTGGCAGCTGCGGTTGCAGTGGTCCGAGATCGATGCCCGAGGGGTTCTTTCTCAGTTCAGCCAGCGACAGTCCCTGCTCGCCGTACGGCCCCCCCTGTAGTCCGGCGTCTATAAGTTGCCAGGGCGGTTGTACCGGTTGCGGTGTAAGGCCCAGCAGCGTCGCCACCCGGTTGCCGAGCTCGCCGAAGATCTCCCAGTCGTGGAGGCTGCCCGGGGGCGGCGTGAAAACCGGCTCGTTGTAACGGGCGGTGTTGCGGATGGCATTGATGTGGAAGCCGAGGTCGTAGTGGTCGTGTTCCAGCGGCGAGGTGGGCGGCAGGATAATGTCGGCGTGACGGGTGGTCTCGTTCAGGTAGGGGTCCAGCGACACCATGAATTCGAGTTGTTCCAGGGCGTCATCCAGCTGGCGCCCGTTTGGAGTGGACAGTACCGGGTTGCCGGCGCCGGTGAACAGGGCGCGAATCTGGCCTTCGCCGGGAGTTGTGATTTCCTCGGCCATCGCGGCGGCCGGCAGTTCCCGGTCGAATTCCGGCAGGCCTCGCACGCGGCTGTGATGGCGGGCGAAACCCCCCGGGCTGATATTGCTCACCTGGTCGACCGCGGGCAGGGTAAACAATGATCCCCCGGGTCTGTCGAGGTTGCCGGTGACGATGTTGATGAGCTGGATCAGCCACTGGTTGAGCGCGCCATAAGCCTGGGTGGACACGCCCATGCGCCCGTAACAGATGGCGTTTTCCGCCTGTGCCAGTTCACGGGCGATACGGCGCATGTCAGCGGCGGCGATGCCGGTGTGCGGTTCCGCGAGCTCCGGGGTGAAATGCGCGATGTCCAGGGCCACTTCTTCCAGGCCGCTGGTGAACGCCGCCAAATGGCGCGGCCGTGCCAGGTCTTCGACAAAAATGGTATTGAGTATTGCCAGCAGGAACAGGGCGTCGGTTCCCGGGCTTATGAACAGGTGGTCACTGGCCAGCTGCGCGGTTTCGGTGCGGCGCGGGTCGATCACCACCAGTTTGCCGCCCCGGGACTTGAGTGCCTTGATACGCTTCTTGATATCGGGAACAGTCCAGATGCTGCCGTTGGAGGCGATAGGGTTGGCGCCGAGCATCAGGAAATAATCGGTGCGGTCGATATCGGGAATGGGAAACAGCGACTTGTGTCCGAACAGCCAGAGTGACGCCAGGTGGTGAGGTAGCTGATCCACGCTGGTGGCGGAAAAGCGGTTATTGGTGCGCAGGTGGCGGAACAGGTTGCCCTGGTGGGTCATCATGCCGTAGTTGTGCACGGTGGGATTTCCCAGGTAGATGCCCAGGGCGTTGATTCCGTCCCGGCGGGTGATTTCCACCAGGCGGCGGGCAGTGGTGTCCAGCGCCTCCTCCCAGCCGATCTCTTCCCAGCGCGGTTCGCCATTGGCCGCGATGACTTTTTTAAGCGGCTGCCGCAGGCGGTCAGGGTCCTCGTGGATATCCTTCAGCGCCACCGCCTTGGGACAGATATGGCCGCGGCTCAACGGGTCCTGCTTGTCTCCCTTTATCGAGACAACCTGTTCTCCGTCCGTCTCGATAACCAGCCCGCAGATGGCCTCGCACAGGTGGCAGGCGCGCAGGTGGCGTTGCCGGCTCACGTGCGCTGCCCCGGGGAGGCCGCGTCAGGAGTGGTGGCTCGTCGGCCAGCGGGGTTGGCGGTACGGGTAAGCGGGAGAATGTTCATCGGTGCCTCCGGGTGACAGCAAGCAGGAGCAGGGAAGTGTAGCTGTTTTTGGTCTGTATTGGGTACTCGCGCTGGAGCGCGCGGGTTATGGAGGCTTACCGGGGCTTGCCGGTCTCACCGTTGGCAGGCATTCCACGCCGCACTGCACTAGAGAAAACGCATCATCAGGGTGGCGATCCCCAGGAAGGAAAAGAAGCCCGCGACATCGGTCACCGTGGTCAGGATGATAGATGATGACTGCGCGGGGTCCTGCCCCATGCGCACCAGGACGATGGGCACCACGGCGCCTGCGAAGCCCGCCGTCACCATCGCCAGCACCATTGACAGGCAGATCACCGCGACCAGCCCCCAGGACTGGCTCCATATATAGACCCCGGCGCCGCAGGTGGTGGCGATCGCCAGGCCGTTGAGGAAGCCCACCCGCACTTCCTTGAACATCACGGTAAACCAGTGGCGTATGGTTATTTCCCGCAGTGCCAGTCCGCGCATGGTCACTGCGAGGGCCTGGGCGCCCGCATTGCCTGACTGGCCCGCCACCACCGGCAACAGGATGGCCAGCGCCGTGACCTGGGCGATGGTGTGCTCGAACAGCCCCACCACCGCCGCGGCAAGGAACGCGGTGAGGAGATTGATCTGCAACCAGGGCATGCGCTTTTTGACGGCAAACAGGGGGCTGGACAGGGCGCGTTCCTCGCGGCTCACGCCCACCATGGTCTGGATGTCGGCCGATGACTCCTCCTGCACTGCCTGCACCAGGCTGTTGTTGATGATGACCCCGAGCAGGACGCCGTTGAGGTCCACTACCGGCAGGTCCAGCAGTATGTATTTGGCGAAGGTATCCAGTACCTCCTCGCGGGTGGCGATGGCCTGTACGGTGGCCCGTACGGGTTTTGCCAGCTCCTCCAGCCGGCTTTCAGGTTCTGCCAGCGCCAGGTCCTGTAACAGCACCCGGGCGGAAATGCGGCCTTCACTGTCCACCAGGTACAGGGAGCGGGCCGTTTTCATCTTGGCCTGGCGCAGGGAGTCCAGCGCCTCGGTCACAGTCATATCGCCGTGATAGCTGGGGATGCGGGTGTCCATCAGGCGCCCGGCGGAATCCTGGGGATAGGACATGAGCTGGGATAATTCATTGCGCGTGCCGGGGCCGAGTAAAGCCAGTAGCCGCTCGCGATGGCTCTGGGGCAACTGGAACAGGATGCGCACGGCGTCGCCGGGAGGGATATCGGTCAGCAGCTGTCGCGCGAGCGGTTCAGGCAGTTGCCGGGTGAGGGTCGCCGCCACCAGCGGCACCAGTTTGCTCCAGACCGGCCCCAGCACTTCCGCAGGCTGCTCCTGCAGGGAGGGCAGGATATCCGCCACCGCGAAGGATTCAATGTGGCGGGCCGCCTCCGCCGGGTAATTGAGCAGGAAGTAACGATTGAGACTGGTCGCCACCTCGGTAATATCAGGGCTCAAGGCTCACCTCCGGGTGCGCTGTCGGCGCGGTTCGGCAAATTCGGCCGGGGTCGTATATCGGGGCCGGTGCGGAGGCCGGTGAGCGTCGCCAGCAAGCCGCCGAGCACCACCACAAAGGCCTCGCCCATGTGGGTCAGGATAGACAATCTCAGCTGGTTGTCGGTCTGGTCCGCAGAGCGGGCGGTGCCCGCGCGCAGGGCGCTGTGGGTGAGGGCGCCGAGCATGGTGTGATGGCGGTCCACTACCGGCAGCGACGGGAAACGGGTCCAGCCCTCGTGCTGTTCGACCTCCCACAGGGTGGCGCGCGCCGAAAGTGGCTGAACCCTGGTATCCAGCAGTCCCGAGAGCTGCTGGCCGCCCTCGCTGGTGAGCAATTTTTCGACCGCCACCAGGCCCACCAGGCGGCGGCGTTCATCCACCACGATCACAATGCCCCCCAGGTGAGTTTGTTGGCGCTTCACCAGGTCCAGGCAGTGGTCGACCGAACAATCCAGGGTGAAACACGGGACGGCAGTGTCCATCCAGGCGCCTACGGTGCTGATGGGATAGGCCATTTTGTTGATGAAGCCCTGGGCGGTGGCAGCGGGCATGTTTGCCATCACGGCCTCGCGCTGTTCGGCGCTCATCAGGCGCAGCAGGGTTTCCGCCTCGGAGTCCGGTAACCCCCGCAGGACATTGGCGGTGAGTCCCACCGGCATGAGTGACAGGGTGCGGGCGGCGGGCCAGCTGGCCATGCCGTCGATTACCGGGATGATTACCTCCAGCGGCATTTGCAGTAGAAACTCCACGCTGTGCTCGGGCGTGAAATCCTGCAACAGCGCGGCGGCGGCCCTGGGGCGGTTTTCCAGGAAGGCCCGGCTCAGCCGGTGGGGGTCACTCACGGGAGGCATCCGATAGCAGCATGACTACCGCCTGTTCCTGGTAAAGCTTGGCGGGGACGGAGGTGCGTCCGTCTTCGGTGTCGAGCACGACCGAGGTGGCGGAAACCTCCAGTACCGTCCCCTCCCACTCGCCGATGCGAATCTCCTGGCCCGGTTCCAGTACATCCCGCAGGTGGTGAGCCGCGATCAGGTTGGCCACCAGGGTGCGAGCCCCCAGCCCGAATGCCAGGGTGAAGCCAAATAGCAGGGCCGCGCTGGACACCCCCAGCATGGTGGTCAGAAAAGTGACATCGATGCCGATCTGGTCGAGGCCGATCACCAGCGCCGTCACGAAAGTGATGCCCTGGGCCAGGCGGCTGATTACCACCGCTTCGGCAAATTCGGCGGAGTGGGCGGCCGCCAGGGTCACTTCCCGCACCAGGCCGGCGAAGATATAACCCAGCAGGATAATCAATCCACCGGTGACAATGCCGGGCAGGAAATCCACCAGCCGCTCCAGCCAGGCCGCGACGCCGGTCAGGCCCGCGGTCTTGAGAGCCGCTGTCACGAAAATGAACAGGACAATCCAGAACAGGATAGCTGCAATCAGGCGGGTAATCCCCGAGGAAAAATACACGGCGGCCCGGGTGCGCCCGGACAGAACCCGCTCCAGGAACAGGTTGAGCAGGTTGAGCAGGCGCAGGGTGAGAGCGCGGATAAAGCGGGCGGCGAACCAGCCCAGCAGTAATAGCAGGAGGGCGGATGCAATCCCCGGCAGGGAGGTGATGATAGTTTCCGCCGCTGCAACCAGAGTGGTCTCCAGTTGCGTGGTGAGGTCAGCGACATTGGCCATCGGGTATCTCCGCTAGTGCCGGGTACAGCCCCGATTGTAGCGCGGATTGCCCCGCTGCTGTCAGTTCCTCGCCAAAAACCCCAGGGCAACCCCGTTGTTGCACCAGCGTTCGCGGGTGGGTGCGGGGCCGTCATCGAATACGTGCCCCTGGTGTCCGCCGCAGCGCACGCAGTGATATTCAATGCGGGTCCAGCCGTACCGATAGTCGCGTTTGGTCGCCAGCGCGCCGGGCACCGTGGTGAAAAAGCTGGGCCAGCCGGTACCGCTGTCATATTTCATCGCGGAGCTGAACAGGGGTAATTCACAGCCGGCGCAGATAAAGATACCCGCTCGCTTCTCGTCGTTCAGCTTGCTGCTGAAAGCCCGTTCGGTACCGTCCTCGCGCAGGACGTCATACTGGGCGCCGGTGAGACGTTCGCGCCACTGTTCATTGCTCAGTTCCAGGCGGCTTCCCTCGCCCGGCGGCTCAAATCCGGCGGGAAGAAAATTGCGCCAGTCGGCGCGTATCGATTCGATATCCGCGCTGGAGCGGGCGGCCCCGAGCAGGCGGGTGGACCCGCCAAAAAGCGGTATGGTCATTAGAGCCAGAAACAGTGATCGTCTTTTCATTGTGGTTCAGACCGCGGCTCCAGCGAATAATTCCGCTGCGGCCCAATCATTGCCCATTGGTCGCCGCTACCGCGATGGCCCTTTCGCCAGCGCGTGCGGCGAGGAGTTTCTGCTATGCTTCGGCAGCCGCGCCCCGGTGGGGCAGGGCGCCCCCGGCGGGGCAACCGGCAGACACTCAACACGGCAGCCGACGTGGCGTTGCAGCGAGATGACATGGATCATTTACTAACCTGGGTCGGTATCGTCTTTTGTGTCGGCCAGTCGGCGATCTTTTCCGGCCTGAATCTGGCGTTTTTCAGTGTGAGCCGGTTGCGCCTTGAGATACAGGCGGCGAACGGGGATCAGGCCGCAGCCAGGGTAATGGTGCTCCGGCGCGACTCGAACTTCCTGCTGACCACTATCCTGTGGGGCAATGTCGGCATCAACGTGTTGTTGACCCTGTTGTCCAATTCGGTCATGGCCGGGGTGGTCGCCTTCGTATTCTCCACGTTCGTTATCACACTCGGCGGCGAAATCGCCCCGCAGGCGTATTTTTCCCGCCACGCCCTGAGGATGGCCGGTGCGCTGGCTCCACTGATTCGCTTTTACCAGCTGTTGCTGTACCCGCTCGCCAAACCCAGTGCACTGTTGCTGGACCTGTGGCTGGGTCGCGAGAGCATGCAGTATTTTCGGGAGCGCGAGTTGCGCCACCTTATCCATAAACATATCGACGCGGCGGACACCGATGTCGACGCGGTGGAGGGTATAGGCGCGCTTAACTTTCTCGCCATTGATGACGTGCCGGTGGCGATGGAGGGTGAGGAGATCGATGAGCGCAGCGTTCTGGAGCTCCCATTCGAGCGGGACCTGCCGCGTTTCCTGGCGGATGACTGCGCTCCCGCCGATGGGCAGCGGGCGTTTGCCCACAGGGTGGCGGCGAGCCCCCACCGTTGGGTGATCCTGCTGGGCATGCACAAGGAGCCCAGGCTTGTGCTGGACGCCGACGCCTATCTGCGAGCCGTGTTTACCGCGGCCGGAGCGATAGTCGACCCCCAGCAGTTCTGCCACCGCCCGGTGCTGGTGACCGACCCCGGCCTGCGTCTTGGCGCGGTGATCGCCATGCTGAAGGAGGGGGCCGATGCCCAGTCGGACCGGCCCTTGAACAGGGATGTCATACTCCTGTGGGCGGACCAGCGGCGTATCATTACCGGCGCTGACGTGCTGGGAAGGTTATTCAAGGGGATCGGACTTTACAGTTCTCTGGAGACACGGCGATAGGTCCCCCTCCTGGGCTTGGGGGAGTGCCGTTGATGTCTCTGGTATGGGGTCTTGCGGTGGTCTACTGCCAACAACGCGATGAGCGAGTGCTGGCAGTAGTGAGTTGCCCGGACGGGTTCTAGCTTGTTTTGGTGCTGCTCTCGCCCGCTGGCTGCCTGCCGCGCCGCGCGACACCCATCAGTCCCAGGGTGCCCAGCACCAGGGTCCATGTGGCGGGAGCCGGCACTGCAAACGCGCTGAAAATATCCGCGGACGTCTGAGTCTGGTAGGTCAGTGCGTCGACGCTCAGATTCCAGCCCATGGCGTCGAACGACGCGAGGTCAAGCCCGGTGATCTCGCCCATCTGGCCAAAGCAGAAGTTCGGATCCATGATTCCGAGCTGGCCAGAGCAGCCACCCAGGTCCTTCCAGTGCGATGCCTGGTCGCCGTCCCCGTTGAACCTTCCGGTCGCGAAGTTATTTCCGAACAGCGCCGTGACTCCGCCATCGATAGAGAAGTACGGGTTGCCACCGGTGCGGTAATCCAGTACACCCGGGGCGCTGTAGCGGTACATGTCCAGCGCGCTGAAAAGGGAGGTGTCATTCAGGTCATAGCCAAGAAAACCCCTGCCGGGTCCATTGGGGTAACTCCAGTAGTCAAAAAAGTCCACCCCGGAAACGAAGCCCAGCGCGTGGCCCATCTCGTGGATGGCGACCCCCAGGAAGTCGAAGGTGCCGGCTTCAATGCCGTCGGTGGGGTCGAAGTCGAAGGCAAAGGTGCTGCTGAACGTCATGCTGCCGTCCGCAGTGTTAGGCGAGGACACTGCGCCGCCCACTGCCTTGATCACGGAGGTGTTGGACCAGAGCGTCTGGGACGAAGTCTGGGTGCCGTCGAGGATGGCGGTTACGGTGGTGTCATTGTCGCCGAAAGCATCGACCCCCACGGTGAACCCGCTGATGCCGCCATTGGTTAGAGTGGGCAGCACGGCGGTCTGGTCGATGGTCGAGTTGCTCCTGGTCGCGTTGAAAGCGGCCTGCCAGTCTGCAATTGCAAAGTCGGCGGCCCTGCTGCCGGTAGAGCCAATGACATTGGGTGGCAATGCGGCAAAGCGTACGTCGAGGTTGATCACAGCATTGTTGGTCAGGATCGAGCCCCAGTAGGCGGCTGCGACATTAAACCCGAGTTGAGCGGCAGAGCCGGTGACACCGCCCACATCATTGAGCTTGATCACCGCAGCGTGGGAATAGACGGACCCCACGGTGGTGGCCACTGCCACCGCCAATAGCGTTTTACGCATGAAATTCACCTGCTTTTTGTTTTGCGAACGGAACCATTCCATGCGCCTCACAATCTACTAGCAACAATCGTGCCTATCTTTAAGCTCTTGTTTTTGCTGATTTTTATTCCGCAGTTTCATCCGGCGTGTAAAAAATGCTGACACTTCCAGGGGGCGGCAGCTTGCGCTGCCCGGCCGGCGGACGGATCGGTGGTTGACGGAGGGTGGGAGGGCCGGGCGCAGCAGGAAGTGCGAGTACCGGCCCTCCTATTCCAGCCGCCCCGTGGGAGTACTGTAGGCGTCGATAAACGGCTGCAGGTGGGAGCGATAGGGCTGCGCAGTATTGAGGCCGTCGCGGTTAATCGGTTTGCGGACCTGCATTGCGCTGGCCGTCATCACGATCCGCTCGGTGGCATGCGGAGTAAACACGCCCGGCTCTTCATCCAGCGAGCAGTGCGCCAGCAATTTCCGTGTCCACGACTCGGGCGAGGCCACCAGTTCCGGGTAGGGTACTACCAGCAGGCGCTCGCCAAGACGCTCCTTCCAGAAAGCCAGCAGCGTGTCTTCCAGCATAAAGTGGTGGGCAATATCCGTCAGGCTGTAGCTCCAGGCCACGCCGTGGATGAAGAAAGTCCTGAAGCAGGACCAGGCGGAGTCCAGTGGGTCGCGCCGCATCCATATCAGCGGTGCATCCGGCAGTGCCGCAGCGATCAAGCCTAGCATGCGGCTGGCGTCGATGGTCTTGTCGACGATGCGGCCGGTGGGGCCGAACCGCTCCGCCATCAGGTGCAGGTACAGGGTCGCCAGCGCGTCCGGTGAACCGCCGCGCCCGAGATAGGCCTGCAGGGCTTCGCCGGAGGAACCCCCCGCAAGCACCCCCATATGCTGGATGAGATTCAGTTCGGCGCCGTTGGCGACCGAGCTGTGGCTGGCCAGTATGTGCTCTACCAGCGTGGTTCCGGAGCGCGGCAACCCGGTGACGAAAATGGGCCGGCTGGTGTCGCGCTCCTTGCGGGCATTGAGCGTTTCGATAAAGCCATCCCCGAAGCCCGTCATCGCTGCGCGGGCACTCCTGGTATTGCCTTTTTTGCTGTAGGGCGTTTCCTGGCGCAGCAGCTTCGCGCCTCGCGCATAGGCGGCGAATGCTGCGTCCGCCTCGTCGCGATCGACATGGAGTTTGCCCACCGCGTAGTAATAGCGCGCCAGGTCCCCCGGGCCCTGCTGTTTTGCCGCCCCGGCGTCGGCCAGCAGGAGTTCGCCGATGGGGTCCCGCGCGAGGTTGACCGTGGACGCCAGCGTCAGCCATGCGGGCCCCCAGCCGGGCCGGTATTTGACCGCGGCCAGCAGCCGTTCCCTGGCTTCATCGGTAAGCCCCATGGTCATCGCGGTGTTGCCCATCACGTATTCGTGCCCGGCCCTGTCGGGCACGTCCGGTGGCAGCCGGGAGATAAGGTCGTGTGCTTCGCGCATACGCCCGCTCTGGGTCAGCAGAACCACCTTGGAATAGAGTGCCTGGGGCGTATTGCCCGCAGCGGCGACAAAGGCATCCATGGCGCGGTTCGCCAGGGTCAGTTCACCGCTTACCCGCATCAGTTCGCTGAAGGAGCGCCAGTGCCCGCCCAGGGGCGCCCTGCAGTCCAGCAGTTTCGTTACCGCCGCGTTGGCCCCGGCCCTGTCCTTGACAGCGAGCGCTTGCTTGAGCTCCTCGACCAGTGGTTTCCAGGCAGGTGTACTGGCGGCGCGATTCTCAGGCTTCATACTGATCGCCTGGCGCGAAAGTCTGCGGTGTGGCCTGGGAAAGCGAGGGGCGGTGTGAAAGATTTAGGCTGTTGGGAAATGACTGCTGTGACCTGCGTTGTATTGGTTTTGCAGGCGAGTATAGGCAGATTCAGCTGATTAGTGGAACAGTTTAAGTGGACAGTGCCTCAGTATGAGAGGCGAAGCGGCTCTTCATCGTTAACGGGGGACACCGGCATTCATTAAACTGATTTTGCGAAGATCGTTTAATGGAGAGAACACCGATGTCCCACGCAGGAATGATTATAGGCATACCTGGCCTGGAAGTAATGCGGGTCAAAAGCAAACGCGGTATTGATGTATGGGCGAGGCCGTATCGACGACAGGCCAGCTGCCAGCATTGTGGTGGCGCCAATCTGCGGATCAAGGCCACCCACAAACGCACGGTGAAGCACACCCGGCGCGGTAATCAGGTGATGATTCTCCACCTGAAGGTGCCCAAGTATCACTGCCAGAGCTGTGGGCGATATTTCCGTCACGCCTTCGCCGGTCTGAGGCCGCGCTACCGATCCTCGGACACCTACCAGATGGAGGTCTATGAGGCCCATGACGGCGGTGTCACCCAGCGTAAGCTCTCGCGGACGCACCAGATAAGCGGCGCCACGGTCGAGCGCTGGTACCGGGCTCATTTAGGCATCAAGCGGTCGGAGATGGACAGGCGACGATGTCCGCGGGTACTGGGGATCGACGAGCACTTCTTCACCCGCAGGAAGGGCTTTGCCACCACCTTTGTGGACCTCAAGAACCATACGGTATTCGATGTGAAGTTGGGGCGCTCGGAAGCCAGTTTACGCCCCTATTTGAAGGGTCTACGGGGCCGTGACAATGTTCAAGTGGTGGTCATGGACCTGTCGGAAACCTACCGCAGCATCGCCCGTCACTACTTCCCTGGGGCCACCATTGTGGCTGACCGGTTCCACGTGGTCCGGCTGATCAATCAGCACTTCCTGAAGGTCTGGCAGCAACACGACCCTGAGGGCCGAAAGAACCGTGGGTTGATCAGTCTGATGCGACGCCACCAGTGGAACCTGAAGGACGAGCAGCACGCCAATTTGATGAACTACCTGGGCAGCTACCCGGTGTTACAGCAACTCTACGTGGCCAAGCAGAGGCTGGTGCGGCTCATGCTGCTGAAGACGCTCACAGCGCGGCGAGCAAGGGCCAAACTACCCCGGTTATTCGAGCTACTGGATCAGCTGCGAGACAGCCCGCTACGGGTCCTGGCAAAGACGCTGACTAGCTGGATGGAGCCCATCGTTGCCATGTGGCGATTCAGCAAAAGTAACGGCATCACTGAGGGCTTCCACAACAAGATGGAAATGATCTCCAGGAGGGCCTATGGTTTTAGGAACTTTGAGAATTATCGATTGAGGGTGCTGACCCACTGCGGGTGGGACGGCATAATCAATCGGGTACGGATGAATGCCCATCCCCCGATTATTGGGTAGAGCCGGCGAAGCCCCGGCGAGGGCCGGATCTTACTGAATTGATGGTGCCCAGGAGAGGACTTGAACTTTCAGGGAATGAGTAAAAATACTTTCAATATCAGTAGGATAGTGAGTTTCCACCGGTCTGCGTTCCGCCCACGTTCCACAGTGCGCAATGCTATGAACGGGGCGATGGCTAGAACGTATACCTGAGGATCAGGCCGCCATTTACCTTAGTATCGGACTCAAAACCTGCATCTTTAACGTTCTCCAGGGGGGTAACGAGGGAACCATAGGCACTCAAGAACAAGTTTTTTGTCAACATATAGGTAACATCTGCGCCAATTTCAAAATGGTTAAAAGAGAAGTCGTCCGCGTAGTAATCACCTGCTGAGATTAACGCATATGGCTTTGCCATCCATTGGCCATTTGCTAATACCCATGGTCGGGATACCTGGAAATCGAGATAGTCGGAGCCTTTGCCTTCTATAGCGTGAAAATAGGAAATCTTCGCTTCAACATATGCTTTAGCCGGTACAATAATCTCAACAAATGCCTCATCCCTCTTTAGAATTGGATCGTCCCGTTGGGCGCCAACAGACAGGTTGAAAACGTTGAAGTTATACGAGTAGGAAACAAAATACGCAGTAAGATCAGATTGTTTCTGATCAATCTGACGAAGTCCCGCTGAAAAGCCGTAAGAAGATAGCTCCAATCCAAGGCTTGTCTGGTCGGTATTCTCGGATACGCGTCCTCTGTAGGTAGCATTTCTCTCAATGGCCAAGTGGATGGATCCCACAGAGTCAATGCTTTCAATTTCTTCCAAATCCTTGTTGGCAGATACCTCACCTGCGATTCCAGCAACAAAAAAACTAATAATAGCTGTGTATGCGAGACGGATAGTTTTCATTTGCTCATGTTAAACCAAACAATTCCAACATTGATCGATAATAACTGACTCTATTGTGACTCCGATAAAGGTGCCATTTTATACAACCAACCATCGTACAACTCCCAAAGTTGGTTATTAACTATCTCCAGCGCTATTGACGGCTCTCCTTCCGCATCCTTGGGACTGTACACTTCTAGTACATCAATAGACTTCCTTTCTAACGCAAATCCATAGAAGTTACTAAAGCGGTTTTCGTCGACATTCCCTTCAGTAGCAGCTTCATGGCAAGTAATCTTATAACTCGGATCACTGATGACTAGCTTTCTTACTTTGAAGACTTTTCCTTCTACTACTGCCGTTTTTCCCAAACGTTCTCTTGCATTAGATTCTGTGGTCAGGCCGCCGCGGTATCTCTCATATTCAACGACTTTATAGGTGCCAAAAAGTTGATCCACATTGAATTTCGAACAAGTACTCTTTTCCTCATTGGCGGAGCAGCTTGCTGAAAAAAATATGAAAAATAAAATAGTTAACAATCGAACCATAAGTGGAATTTTCTCCTGGAGCCATTTGATGATTACCATTTGTTGTATATGCCCTTGGAATATATATCCCATTCTGCATTACGCCGATTGATCAAACCTTGGTTAACTACGCCTTGAGATTTGTTCCATGCCTTCCATGCACTTTCTAGATTTGAATAAGGAGTGCTGGCACTTGGATTATTGATAAGTGCTAGTACAGAGGAATTGGAGAAGCCCTGCACGCCAATATTGTATGCCAATATCACTGCTGCATCGAATTGTTGTTGAGAAACACCGGAAGATATATTGCTGTTAACAGCCGCGACAAATGGCGCCAAATCAGCGGTGAAGAGAGCATCAGCCTGAGCAGCTGTTATACCATTCTCGTAAATTGACCATTCACTTTTTGATATTAGGTGACCATATCCAATTGTGGCCCCTTTAACCCATGATGTGATCGTTTTTCCAGTCTGATCATCGTATGGTTGCAGTCGTAGCTCTTCTATACTTTTTAGCAATGCTTCTCCTTTGGCGCTAAGCCCTCTTCTCGTAGTAACAGTTGAAAACATATAGTCAAAACTAGCTGCGACAGCACCATTTTCAAATTTACCGTTATTAATTCGAGATACAGCCCCACCAATGATTGCTCGTTTTGCAAGTGTGCCATAATTGATCTGCCCATTATTTACCTGGGGCGGAGCAAATGCGGCCGCTATACCAGCACTCCAGAATCCCCTTGAAAAGTTGCCACCAGTGGCATGAGAAATCGCCCCCCCCGTCGCACCCTGAGCCGCATAGCTCGCACCGGCACCCCAATTCGTCTTTGCATAATCAGCAACATTCCCCATGATATACGCAGTTGCGGCACTTATTGCGGCCATCTTCAAAGACTCTTCAAAGCTCGCGCCGTTTGCCGCACCGGACAGAAAGCCGTACGCAGCGGCACCGGCGTAGGGATTTCCTGTGGCGACTCCTACGATTATTCCGCCGGCAATGGCAACTAGAGTACGTCCATGTTTGTTCATGAATCGGCCAAACTCTTCCAGCGGAGGACCGACCACGCTAAACACTGCATCACCAATTGCCCTTACGCCTCCGGCAAATATGTCTGCGGCACCACGAAGGACGCCACCAATGGCCCTTCCCAAAGACCAGAATCCGGTTGGATCGGTAAATTTGAGGGGATTATTTAGAACGTAAGAGTAACGATTAAAACTCTGTCCAAAACTAGGAAACTGGACAAATGGATCCGCACTGACGAAGCGACCAATGTCGGGGTCATATACACGGCCATTCATATGAATAAAGCCGACATTGTCAAGCTGTTCATGGCCAGTGAATCCATTCGTAAAAGTATGATATTGGCGTTTTTTATCCTGGATTCGCTTCCCCCAAGGATCATATCGAAGCTTCTGAACAAGTTGGCCGCTGGAGTCTGTGATTGCCGAAAGCGAGCCAAGATAATCGTTGTGGAAGTAGGATATTGATGAAGTCTCAATCGATGAGCGTTCTCCCGAATCAATGAAGGTATGCTTGTAAATTTCGGGGAAGTGTCTAGTTGGAAAGAACCAGGTTATCTCTTCATAAGCCCCAACAACCCCACTGCCTCCAACAATAAAATGCCGCTTCCGTAGTCTCTCCGAGGTCGGCATGAATGGAGGGACCATGACCTCTTTAACCTCTTCATAATTCCCCACATAGGTTGTTTGGACACTTCGTAAGATATCGCTGTAATCCTGGAAATACTTCCTCCCGGATGCGGAATACTTGAATTTTGACCACTTGCTGCCACTTGATTGAATTAACACCACTTGATTAGAGGCGTTGTAACTTAAAGAAGCTTGATCACTTTTAACAAGGTTTCCGTTGGCGTCATAGCGATATTTAGAAACTATTGCGTCTTCACCAACGCCACGCGTGATTGACGAAACTCCATGAACCGGCCCGTCTTTATCGCCGTAAGCATATGATCCAACACCTGACTTGCTCAAAATGTTTCCAACCAAATCGTACTCAACTGCAGTCTTCTCAATCCCATTCTCTCGCTGACTAACCAGGCGATCTAAGGCATCATATTCGTAGCTAAGAGTTAGCTTTTGAGCGAGGTTTTGAGTGGTCCTAGATTCAAGGTTGCCCCCCAAGTCGTATAAATATGTTTCGTCTAATATAGGATTTTTGTTCTTGTCCTGGGTGAGGATTGCCTTGGTTAATCCGGTATTCGCAAAGTACTGATTTGTGGTGGTGACATTGTTTCCAAACGTCTCAGAAACTAGCTGACCGGTAGCATTGTACTTACCCGACCAATACAAAGATCCTGCAGCAGCATCATCGCAACTATTCAATGAAGGTTTTGATACGCACCGAAAAAAGCCTAATTTATCAAAATGGTTCTTGACGACAAATCCTGTTGGGTACTGAACTTCCGTGACTCTATTAAGAGCGTCATATGTGGTTAGTGAAATAAATTTTCGCTCTTGGATATGTGTAGTAACACCGGTTATACGAGAATGCTCATCGTATTGGTAATGTTCTTGGTGTCCGTCTGAGCTGAGAACAGCGATCAGTTTTCCTTTCGCAAAGGGTTTGTCGTCATACTTATTTTCCAGAGAGCTGTCGCTGGTTCGCTTATATAGTAATCGACCAATTTGATCATATTTAATATATGTTTCCTGCTCCTTCGCATCCTTTTGATAAACCAGTTCTGTGTAGGCATTGTATCTGTAGTACCAATGACCCATATCAGGGTCTATTAGCTCGGATTTGTTTCCTGCGTAGTCATAACGAGTGACAATTTTACTGCGATTATTGTTGTTAATTTCTACGACACGGCCAGCGATATCATATTCGTATTGAACTATGCCGCCCAAGGCGTCGGTGACAGATAGGAGATTATTGTCAAGGTCATACCTGGATATAGTCCTACGACCTTTGGAATTGTCGTTCTTCGCCATCTCACAGAAATCGCTTGGATGTAATGAACTGCCCTTAACTTCCGTAGACTTTGCAAAGTCGATATGTATTGTTGTATTTCGGTCGTAGTAATAACACGCGACTTGACCACTTGCCCCAATAATACTTGTGGGTCTACCAAGTAGATCGTAATTGGTTTTACTACTGAAAACGGGATCACCTTCGAATCGAGGAAGGGCTTTCTCAACAAGGCGTCCTTCAATATCGTAGTAGTTATCGATAACGACCCTTCGATTGTCCTCCCCAATACTTATCGTGCGTAGTTCTCTACCCTTGCTATCTAGCCATCTACTAGTGGGTGGCAAGCCGTATACATGTGTTTCAACCGCGTAAGCAGCACCGCGTTCATTGGGCGGTAGAAAAGAGCGGGTAATTTTTGTTTTAACCTTCGTCGAGGATTCGGATTCGATCAACTGGCCAAGAGAGTCGAAACTAGATTTGGCCGCTACGCCGTTAGCATCTTCAATTACAGTAGGAATGCCAAAAATCTCGTTCGATGCAACTACAGTTGCTCGATGATGTAGTGCGTTGTAGTCTGCCCTAACTATCCGACCTAGTGCATCGTATTCAAAAGAACGTAACCTGGGTTTCAGAGGCTCACCGTTATTTAGATCTCTGTTGGTTCCGCATGAGACGGCCCTTTCGGGGTCAATGGTTGTGAGGGTATCCCGATCACCTGCTGTTGCAGTGGGACAAGTGATCGTTTGTATTGTGTTCCCAAACTTATCGTGGATATGGTAAGTAGAAATACTGAACTGGCTGCCAGAAAGGCTGATCTCCTGTTCTAGTAAGCCTGTTTTTTCTGAATAATTAAACTCAGCAGTTCTGGATTGAGATTGTTTGTTCGGATCTGAATGCTCTATGTCGACAGTGGTTTTCGAGACACGACCTTTAATCCATTTGTCGTTATCGTCTTCGTAATCACTAGTCGTGGTTGTTTTGGCTCCGTCGCTCCTGCTGATGACGGTTTTAACTACGTTCTGGAATCCGTCCTTTCCACTATAGTGATACTCCTCGTTTTGAATAGACAGTGGTTTGTCGTGGTTGATGTCATAAGTCTGTGTCGTTGATCTTGTTAAATGAGTAACCCAATAATTGTGCGAAGTGCCAGTGCTATTGCTCATACCATGAAGTGGATACTTCGTCCAATCATTCACGATGGTTCTTAATAATCTAAATTGGTCGTCACGCTTGATTGAATGTTGTTCTTTGGAAGTAAGTCCAGACCGGCCGAAGTCCTGATAAAAATTGGCTTCAGTTTTGGTAGTCTTTAGCGGTGAATTGTTCAAGCTAATTCGTGATTGATAGCCTCTGGATTCGCCAGTGACCATATCTATTCGATAACCAGAATAGCTGTACTTGAAATTCGACGTTGTTCTATAACCGAACGGGTCTTTGAGAGTATTATTTCTCTCCTCAATTTTTACATTATCAACGCCGTGAAGAGGCATGGAGACATTAACTAAGGGATATCTTACCGGACCCCCTCTACTGTAAAAGCGATCAATCCCGTTATCTCGCCAACCAGCATTTTCCGATTGAGAACGATAGCGAATATTGATTCTTTGGCCCATGCCCTCGTCTATTCTTGTAAGAATATCGGATCTACCTCCGGTTTTTGAATCTGCACTTCTATTTAAAAGCACGTGTTTCTGTGTTTTGTTTTCAGCATCAGTAAAGCTTTGAATCAAGTCCGGTAAACCATCTCCATTTACATCCAGGATTCTTGTGCCTGGATCGCCGTTAATGTAATCGTTAAGAATGAGGCTCGGACCCGAACTCGCCACAGGACTCCAACGCCCGCCAAGGTTGAAGTGCACACCAGACTCAGCATTACCATCTTTAGTCGTTTTCCTGCTATACAGAATGTCGACGAGTGAGTCACCGTTTAGATCTATAAATGCGAAACCGGGATTATTGGGCTTTTTGGCTACTACGTTAGCCGGTAGTTGCCACGTGGGCACATTTTCTGTCCAGCCATTTCCGGTATTTAAATATATCGAAGATGACGAGGTTCCATCGTTGTGATTGATATGTATGTGATCGATAAGCCCGTCCCCATTGATGTCGTTGAATAGATTGGTCTGGGTGACTGGGAGTGGGTGAGATGGATTGTTTGGCCGTATGGGGTGGTCTAGGCGGTGTTTGGGGATGAAATCTGGAGCGTACTTCCACCCACTGCCCGTATTTATTAGCGCTCCGGCATATTTACTTTTATAGATTTCATTCTTTCTTTGCGCCAGACATATATCATCGTTTTTCTGGCAATTTATTGGTGTCTGTGAAGGTGCAGTAAAGGACAGTTCGTAACTAAATAGCAGGTCAGGTAATCTATCACCATTAAGATCAGTAATCTGCGTATTTAACCAACGATATCTTTCAGTTGTATACACATCAGAGCCAAAGCTACCTCTTCTTGCCTCGTCTTTCGATGAGAAGTCGACGCAAAACTTTACCGGATAGTCGTACTCTTCATGCGCATTCTCAAAATAGCAGGGTTGAAACTCTGGCGCTTCTTGCCAATGGTCACCCATGTTGAGATAGGCTCTTCTGAACACTTGGTTATTGAGAGTTCCATCCCTATGCGAAGCTATGATGTCATTTCTACCATCGCCATTAAGGTCTATGACAACAGCCCCGAGATCACCTGACGTGCTGTCAACAAATGCTATATCAGCAGGCCATTGGGAGCTTTTTTCTAACCAACCAGTATCGACATCTCCTGAATTGAGATAAACCTCAGCAGTATCACCACGTTTTGCATATACATAATCAGCGAGGCCGTCGCTGTTAACATCGATCAGTCTAGCTCCTAGATCATCACCTTTGTCATTTGATATCGCTTTAGGTGGGGCATAGCGTTTGTTGGGCTCCCATTTTTGGCCAGAATTAATGAAGGAAGAAGATTCGCCCGCACCTTCTTTATGAAGCACGATATCAATTAGTCCGTCTCCATTCAGGTCGACGAACCTCACCCCCTTGTCGCCTTCTTTTGATTTTGCGATTTCTACCGGCGGTGTGTAGTCAGTAGACGGCGTCGACCAGCCGTTACCAACATTAATCAATGTATTTGGCCCAATTTCTGGATTACTCAGGTAAACAACATCGGACAACTTGTCTCCATTAAGATCAGCAAATTTAGCGGCATTAGATTCAGTCTCAGGATTGTAGATAGGTTGTGGGGGAATATATAGTTCTGCTGAACTCCAACCATCGAGTGTATTCAAAAAGGCAAATTTGAACTCAGCTTGATTGGTACCGTTGCTGTTGGCGACCACATCCAGGAGACCGTCGTCATTCAGATGAACAAATTGAACTCCACTGTAGAGAGCTTTGCCCATCTCACTCACGTATAGAATGAACGGAGGAGTATGTTTCTCTGATTTCGTCCAGCCTGATTTTGAAGCCAGCCATACGCCGCGAACCTCAGTATTTTCGTGACGGTAACTGAGTAGCAGGTCTTTACATCCATCTTGGTTGATATCGACGAGTGCTAATGCCTTAGGACCTGGTATTGGTGCAAAGGGAAATATGAATGACTGATCACTAAATTCCTCCCAACCAGTCCTTTCACTGTAATTGTAGGCGACTGATTCAGTGTTTCCGTCTTGATCTAGTCTATGGTAAACAAGATCGTCAGAACCGTCGCAATCGACATCCAAAGAGTACGTCCCATTTAATTGCCCATATTCATTGAAGGCGAACCGTCGAGGTGGGGCGAGATCCGGCTCTTCATCCCAGTGATTATTTTTCTGTTTGTAACCAGATGATTCAATTCCATTGCTATATATCAGCTCTTTATTACCGTTCCCATCAGCATCAAGCAGTATCAAGCCTGGCTCTGACGACCCGTTATTTGCGGTAGGTATCGGAGGTACTAATCCACTCTCGCTCTTCCAGCCACTTGGATCGTGGAGAAATGCGTGTTGTTCTTCTGTTCCGTTGGAAAATCTCGAATACTCGAGGAGGTCATTCTTGCCGTCGCCGTTAATATCTACAAACAAAATGCCATTTCTAGGCCCGGATTCATTTGAAAATGGAATAGGTGATGCAAACGGTTGAGCTTCTTCCTGATGCGTGGCGTCACTAGGATTTGACCATCCACCGTCGGTGGCAAGGACTGCAAAGCTTTCTAAATCACCTCCGATAGCCGATGCATACATAAAATCAGACAACCCATCGCCATTCAAATCGACTAGCTTTGTGCTGTCAGCTAACACATTTGAGTGCGACAGTGATGGTAATGAATTTTGCCACTCGGTAGGGGTTTTCCACTCCGGTTTGGTTTCCGAGTATGTAAACTTGGTCGGTCTGTAAGATTTACCGTCTGCGCCATATTGGGTAACACTGTCAAGTTTGAAGCTATCTGATCCAGTAGCGCGAGAATGTTCGAGCCTATACTCGAACATTGGTTGATCGTTAAAACGTGTTTCAATTCTTTCAAGCACCTTGCTTCTAACAATCTTATAGCCCACGAAATAGCTTTCAATTGGATGTGGGTTTTCAGAATATGTGAACTCAATGGCAGCATATGGAGATATATCCTGACTCCTATTCCCCGTATATGTGATCTGATCAATGTTATAGTCGCCATTATTATTTTGTAGGTAACTGAATTGAATATAGTTACCTAGAGTGTCTTCGATTGTTTCACAGACCCAAGCAAGAACTTTCCCATCCAAAGTTATACGGCTACCGGCCGAATTTCCCAGGAGAATTGTCAGTCCTGATTTAGTTTTTACCTCAAATTCAGAAGGACCCTGATTCGTAAAGTTGAATCCTCTGATGCGAGATCCATCGTCTATAAGAGTACGGTACTCAATGTATGAATTGTCGCGAGAAGTTGCAGTAGGGATGAGCCTCTGTCCGTTAAAGTAAAAGGCGTCATCTTCAGTGAATTGGACTCGGGTAATTTTTCCGTCTTGTCCAAGATTTTTCGGACCTCTCGTGATGACATGCAGCCCTTCTACGGTCCACCCTATACCAACAGAACTAGATGGGGATTGTGAGTTGTATGTGAGACTGATTGATGGTGTGAGGCCTGCTGTTCCAGGAGGGGTAATTATGGGGATGCTATATGTCGCACTGCCTTGAGAAGAAACATCAAAAACAGCATCAATTTGCCCGACAGCAACGTTTTCTGAATTGGATGAGTATGCGGACTCCATTGCCAGTGCAGTGGCAAGAAGCAGAAGAAAGTAGCGAATTCCCCAATACCGGCGTGTGATCATCCTTTCACCAAAGCATCCACAGTTATTATTGAAGTGGGTAGTTCCTTGAGAAAGGATGCGAAGAAACTACGTCATTCAATTTGCCACAGTAGCTCTATTTGACAATTTGGCTAGAATCACCCTCCAAACAGCGGGGGCAAGTAGCATTATAGAGTGGATGCTTGCGTACTGGAAGTTCGCAAATCGCCGCGTAGCATCGCTTTGGACCCATAGGTTGGATGCTTTTCGTTCACCTGGCCAAAATCAGAGATAAATATATGCCTCTGCCGCTGATCTCCCTGCTCCACCCAGCGCCCATAGTGGCGCATGATCATCTCGGTAGTCTTGTGCCCCATCTGCTGCGCGACGAACAATGGATTTTCGCCGCCCGACAGTAGCTGGCTCGCGTAGGTGTGGCGAGTCTGGTACGGATTGCGGTAGCGGACCTTGGCCGTTTTCAGTACGTGCTTCCAGGGTCGTTCCAAATGTTCATAATCAATGAACGGACCTTTGTCGTCCGGTCGGACAAAGATGTAATCGCTGCCGACAAAGCTGAATTGTTTCTGGTGCTTCAGCGCCTCATAAGCGGAGGGGAGCAGAAGAACCTTCCGGTTGCTGGTTCGCGTCTTGGTTTCCTTTAATTTGCGCTCGACCACCGCTCGTTGAATATGCACTTCACGTTGATCCCAGTCGACATCACCCCATTGCAGGCCAAACAACTCTGACGTTCTCAGGCCGGTGAAGAACGCAAACTTGAGCAGATTCCGAATGCGCGGATCGTAGGTGAGGGCGCTCTGCAGCACCTTGTCGATTTCTCGGGTCGTAAATGGGTCGACTTCGTAATCGGTCTTGGCTTGGTTTCGATCTACCAGTTTGCTGACCTTGATCTTGTCCAGCGGATTGCGGTCGATGATGTCATCGTTCAGCGCCCGATCCAGAACCGCGCGTAGCGGGGTCAAATCATTGCGGATGCTTTTTAGGGTCCCGCTTCGCTCCCGAATCCAGGCGCGAATATGTTGCGGCGTTAGATCGCGCGCACGGATATCGCCAAACTGGGTGAGCAGGTGGGCATTACAACTTTTCCGATAGCACCGGTAAGTGCTGTGCGGGTGAGTGCGCTCAATGTCCTTTAGCCACTCCTCGATCAACTCTCGAATCGTTATCTGGGAATAGGCATGACCAAAGAGGCGGGCCCGCTTGGATTCCGGAAAGTATTCCTCGTATTTGAATGTCTGTCTGGCAATGGCGCCTTCGACTTCGGCCTTCAAATTGATGGCGTAGCGCTGATCGCTTTTCTTGGATGGGTCCAGTGAGGACAGGGTTTCCTTGCATTGCACACCGCGATACTGGAATTGTATCTCGATAGTCTGCGTGCCACTGGCGTAGGTGCGTACCCTTACGCCTTGCGCGAGCTTAACAGACCGTTCTCTACCCATTTCTCAACTGCCTCGACATTGATCCACAACGTGTGATTCCTCACCTGACAATGAACGCCATCCAACCAAAGCCCTTTTTTGCGGCGGGCATGAACCGCGTTGGCGGTGTCACCGCTCAATTCGCAATACTTGGGTAGCTTTACCCATTTCATGATTCGGGTCCCTATGGTCGTTTACGACCCGGGGCCATCTTCCCGTTGTGCTAATGGTGAAGCTTTGGCCAGCCTGGTCTGGATGATCAAAACATTAGCACTGAGCTAATTATAACTTCAAGGGCGAAGGCTGGCTATCTTTTTATCAGGGAGCTAAATGGCGGGTCGTATCAGTTCACACCACTTCGCCCTTGAACACGATGACGCCGCAAATCGTCGCTTCTTCATCCACCTCGATGATCCGGTTCGGCCAGTCAGGATTGAGCGCTTTCAGGTACTGCTTACCTTCCTCGATGATGAGCTGCTTAAACGTTGCTTCGTTGGATTGTTCTTCATCCACCTCGATGATCCGGTTCGGCCAGTCAGGATTGAGCGCTTTCAGGTACTGCTTACCTTCCTCGATGATGAGCTGCTTAAACGTTGCTTCGTTGGATTGTTCGAGGCGCACGACCACAAATTTGCCGTGATCCGGTGTGACACTGGGGTCGACAAAAATCAGGTCGCCTTCATGGAATTTCGGTTCCATGCTGCTCCCGCGAACCCTGAGCACGTAGGAATCCGGGCTGCACTTCACAGGGCAGGGTAAGAGTTCCGAGCCGTAAGCAGGTGCGAAACTTTCAGAGATCTCGTACCACTTACCGGCCTGCACCCAGGAGATCAGCGGGTGAAGGCCTCGTAAATCCGGACCTGCGTGGGCGTTGTGCTCCTCAGCCTGCCCCGACTTCTCCGTATGTGGTGTATCCATCCATCCCTGGGGTTTCTTCATGGCCTTTTCCAGCTTTTCAGCCAGTTCGTCTCCAATCGAACGAGGCGTGCCCTTCTTGGTGGGAAGTTGGTTCCGCACCTGGCTCAAGTAGGAGCTATTGGTTCCGGCTGCGCGAGCCAGCTTGGCAGCTGACCCAGCTTCGCTAATCAGAATCTCAAGGTTGCGGAGCCGGACCTGGTTAAGTTTTAGCGTCATGCGAAACACTTTAGCAGAAAATTTAGCAGAATGATAAACAAAAAGCGGACTTCGCTCGTTGATGGCCTGTTTGCACGGTGCTAATGTTTCTAAGCATGGAGCTAAAGGAATTTCTAAAAATTGCAAGCAAACGGGAACGGGCCGATGTCGCTGCGGCGTGCAACGATTCGGTGTCTTACCTGTATCAGATTGCCGGCCAACATCGCTACGCCAGTCCGCTGATGGCGACCCAGATCGAGCGCTATACCCGCATCGTGGCAGGGCTGTCCGACGGTCGACTGGAAACGGTGCCCCGGGCCACGATGGTTCGTCACCCGGAAATTTTTTACGACGTATCGCCAGCGGATGACGCGCAAGGTGCAGGTGGCGACGATGTCTGCGGTTGAGCAAACACCTACCACCGACAAGGTGGCACGCGTGGAGGTGAGCCGCATTCATCACTACGCCCGTAACCCGCGTCGCCAGCCAAACCCGGAGTACGCGCGGATCAAAGCGTCCATTCAGGCGGAAGGGTTGGATCAGCCGCTGGTGTTGTCGCAGAAGCCCGGAGAATCGGAGTACGTCCTCCACAGTGGCGGCAATACGCGACTGAAAATCCTCAAAGAGCTGTGGGAGGAAACCGGGGAGGAGCGGTTCCGTTGGGTGGACTGTGTCGTCAGAACCTGGTCGCAGGAATCCAATGTGTTGTTTGCACACCTTCGCGAAAACGAACTGCGCGGCGGATTGCCATTCATTGACAAAGCGCTGGCCGTATTCGAAGCGAAGGCGTTGTTGGAGCAGGAGCTGGCCGTCGACAGCTTGTCCCAGCGACAGTTGGAAGAGCTATTCAAAGAGCGTGGCTTCGGTCTCAGCCACAGCATGATTTCCAAAATGGGTTATGCCGTTGACGTCCTGTGGCCATTGATGCCGAAAGCGTTGGCCGCTGGATTGGGCCGACCCCAAGTGGAGAGAATTCGTGCCCTGCAGCGCGCGGCCCAGACAATCTGGAAGCGACGAGAATTGGGTGACGACGCCGACTTCGAAGGTGTCTTTGCCGAGTTGTGTCGCCGCCACGATGGTGCCGAGTGGGATATCCAGCCGCTGCACGATGCACTGGTCAACGAAATTGCAGTGGAATCCGAACAAAACCGGCAAGTAATTCATCTGGAGATGGATGCCTGCCTGGCCGGTCGGCCCTTCGACTTTCCTGATAACACCTCTCGACGACCAGGACGATGGGCGAATGGAGGAAGTCGAGTCAGTGGCTTCCACTGATAGTGAGCAAAACGTGGGCGAGGACATGCCAGCGCAGGCTCCCGCTGAGGCGGAATCAACGCCCAAGACTAACAGTACCGGTAAGTTCAAGGATATTGGCGCCCTGCGGGATCAGCTATGCCATCGGGCTGAGGCATTGGCCGCTGCCCACGGGTTGAGTGCAGTGGTCAAACCGCTTCCGGATCAGGGGTTGGGATTCTTACTGATCGATGTCCCACCACAGGAATTGCGTGATGTGCTCGATCCGGATGCCCTGGGCCTGGTGTCGGCACTCTGGTGGCAGCTGGCCGCCAGTTCGGAGCTGACCTCGGCGCCGGTCGATTGTGTGCTGGCGCATCTCGATCAGGATTCGACGCTCTACCAGGCGTTGGCATCCCATGACGCCGAGCTTCTCTTTGGTAGCGTCTGGACACCGGATCCGGGCCACCTCAGCAGCCAGTTATGGCAGCAGCTCAATCCGCCGGACTGGCAGAGTCTGCTGCAAATGATGGAAGCCTACCGCTCCCTCAAACGACTCGCCTTCGATACCGGCATCGAGCTGTGGGAAACCGCAGAGACTGAATGCGATGTCGTCGAATAAGGAAGCCGACCTCACGACAGCCGTGCTGCTCTACGCCATGCGCTGTCTGGCAGAAGGCGATCAGCAGGCATTGCGTGCCATGAACTTTGGTCCCAAAGAGTTGGACGCCCTCAAGGAAATGAACCTCGCTGATCTGTACCGGGCCGATACGCTCCGAGTGCATTGTCTGAAGATTGCGCTTGATCGAACGGTTTTCTGGCCGATGCTCGATAATTTGCGTCATCAGCGGGAATCCGATGATCTGCAGCGTGAACTGTTGGTCGCCGATGCTCCCCTGGAGATGATGCAACAGTTGTTCGGTTGGAGCTCGCGGGAATACACGCGTTGGCGCCGACTGTTGACGTTGGCACCGTCAGTAGGTAGGCCCCCCGAGCTGAATGAAACTGATACCCATGCACTCTGGTATGCGTGGCAGGAGCGGATCGAGGCACGAGAACAAAACGCCTTATCTGCTACTGACTATCTCGACCTACAGCAACAGACCGGCATCGGATTACGTTCGATCTGGGCGTTGGTGCAGCGTTGGGAAACCTACGGCGAAGGCTTCAGTGCCACACCGCCCGACCGGGTTGCCGAGCATGGCGCATGACGAAGATGCGCTACGACCGGAGACGCTGGCGCTTGACGCACTGATCAAGGCGACCGTTGCCAAGGTTCGTGATCAAAGTGATCCATCGCTGCCGGATGCGATGTTGTTCATGGGCAATTGGCACCAGGCTGTGCCCGCCCTGGTCATTCAGGATCCGGTGCTGGAGCCTGTCGATAAACTCGTATGGATGGTCATTATGCTCCATGCCAGAGAGACCGGCGGGCGGACGGCATTTCCCGATTACGACACCATTGCTACCAAAACCAATGTGGCTTCCACGTCTACGGTTTCCCGGGCTATTGCGATTCTGCGGTTGACGCGTTGGTTGACCCTGTGTGCGAGAGTCCGGCAGAAAAGCGGCCGTTTCACCGGCAACGTTTATAGCCTTCACGATGAACCCTTGCCGCTGGCCGATGCTCTTTTTCTGGACGAGGGTTACATGGCTTTCGTTACCCAGGCTCGGGACCATCACCACGCTCGCGTGCAGCGCGTGGCACAGGCCGCGCTGGCAAGTTTGGACAAAGACATTCAGGCGGGCGATCTGGGCCGACAGGAATCGATCATCGAACGCCGCTTACAGGCGGCGCAACATCTGTCAGGATCCAGCAGCAATCAGAAAACAGGCGGTCGCTATTTTACGTTTCATGCCGCCAGCCTCGACCAACTGAAAAAACCAGCAGAAAGCAGGGCATCTGAGCCATCGAGCCAGCACCAAAATTCAAAGGCGGAAGCAGAAGAACACGACAGTAGTGGTTGTAGTAGTGATTATAAAAAAACAACTACTACAACTACTACAACAAATACCGACGCTGATAAGAAAGCATTTTCAGAATCCAGCGCGTCAGGATCGCTGCCAGCGGATCAGGCGCTGATCTACCCACCGCGGTTGTCTGACAACCAGAAGCTGCTCGCCGATCGTTATCTGGCGACGATCAACCCCGAAGATCGGCAACTGGTGTTGGATGAGTTGCAGGGTCGACTGTCCTCTGAACAGAAGGGCATGAAGCCCGTCTACGACGAGCTGCGGTTTCTGCATTCACTGTGCAAAGCGGCCCAAAAAGGCGAATTCGTTCCCAATCTGGGCATCAAGGTCGTCGAAGCCCGACAGGAAAGAGCTTCCCAGGTCCGCCCGCCGGAAGATGAAGCGCAGAAAGCCAAAACCGCCGAGGAGCGGGCGCACTCCCAGGCCTATGCTCGCGAACAGTTGGCCAAGTTGCGGGCCTCGTTGGAGATGGACAAGTAACGTCCACCCACTCAGCGGCCGACGTGCGATTCGCGGTATGCCAGAAACCACGGTGCTGTTTACAGTGGAACCACTCGATCGCACTCGGCAAAAAAGGAATGCGTTGGCCGGCTGGATAATCTGTGGTTTGGTTAAGCCGTTTGTGGATTCATAGACCCTGGTAAACAACCATCAGGGGGCCGATATCCATGCGTTCAGAGGCAGAACCCTCTCTTCAATCAGCCGATTCGAATCAACGCAATAGTGGGCCTGGCGCCCTGCAGGGCGAGGTTTGGTTGACGATTCAAACCTATCAGGCACAGAGCCTCATCCGGGGTCGTCGAGCCGGTGAGGGTAAACCCGCCATCATCGGGTTGATCGGCTTTGCCGATCGACTGAAGTCACTCTGGCAGGCCGTACGCTTTGACGATCCCTACGCGGACTGGTGGCTGCTCAAAGTGGAAGAGGCTATCGCCGATATCCGCGCTCAGCTTCGCGAACTGCAGCAACGGCTGGATGCATTGATGGCGCCGGCCAACAGCGCACTGGAATTTTCAGTGGCGCAATCCAGTCGTCCGCAGCGTGTTTCACTGCAGTTCGCCAACCCCTACGCCTTTCGTGCTGCCCAGTTGCTGGGCCAATACGACCAGCTGATGTGCGCCGACTTGACATTGCATCACTTGGGTCTCGACATCGCCAAGGATCTCACCGAACAGCTATCGGGTAGCGGGCGTTGGGTGCGCCGGGTATTTGCGCTGCCCCAGGGGTATCACAGCCTGGATATTCGTCGCGCTGACATCCGACAAGGATCGCCAGCGGCGCTCAAAGCCATCGAGCGAATGGGCGAGATTCCTCCAGACATTCTGAGTGGCGACAGGCTACCCTCCTTGCGTCCCGTGGCATTTCAACCGACGGAGAACAGCGTCCCTGCATTCACAGGTGATGCTTAACCGCCATGGCCGCCAATGCGCTGCAGCAAATCTGCATTTTGCTGGATACGCGTATTCCGCTGGAAGCGATGGTGCTCCAGCGTCTGTACCGGTTACCCAAAGAACGGCAAAGCGAGTGGTTGCGGCAACTGCTGTTGACTGCGTTTCGCAGCGAATGTCAGGTCCTCAAATCCGAACCACCGTTGTCGGCGCGTGCCCCGCTCAGGCGTCCCCCAGATCTGAACAGCTACAAGCCAGGCAAACGTGCGTCTGACCAGGCCAGTCAGCAAACCAGTAAGACCGTTGCCAGCCCGTCCAACGACTCACATAGCAGCACGCATCGCCTGGAAAGCACCAGTCCCACATCGATGGCCGATACCGCCAAACCTTTCACACATCTGAGACGAGTGATCGGTGAGTAAAAACACAAAACTCTGAAACCTGGAATCACACGATATGACCGAATTGACTGACGAAACATTTGCCGATACCGATGGGCCTTCCCCGTCCTCCCATGCCATGAACGTGGGGCAGGCGGGCCTGGATGATGGCTACGCCTATACCAAAGTGGCTTTACCGGACGGACGCCTCGTTGCGGTCCCGTCACGGGCGCGCATGGGATCGGCTGGCGTTACCTGGATTCGTGACGACGAACAAAAGATTTTCGAGTACGAAACGGGCGGCACCGTCTATTCCGTCGGCGCCGTGGATGGCGAACCCACACAGTTCGATGAATACCCGGGTTCGGCACTGAACCGCGTGATCGTTCAGCATGCATTGCAGCAGGCAGGCTTTTCGGGTCGATCCGTCCATGTGGTGACGGGACTGCCGGTCTCTGCGTTTTACCGCAACGATGGCGAGCAGCGTCGACAGGTGATCCAGGCGAAAACGAATAGCCTGAAACTGACGGTCGAACCCGTTGTGTCTCACAAAGCAGCGCATCGAATGCGCAAGGTGAGTATTGCGTTTCACGAAGTCATTCCGGAAGCCCTGGCTGCCTGGTACGACTTCGTCATCGTCATGACTGAAGATGGCGTGACGCTGGATGCGGATCGCGTCAACGCGCCCATTGCGATCGTCGATATCGGCGGGCGCACGACCGATTATGTCGTGGTTCAGGATCAGGGCATCGTGCACGGATCCTCGGGCTCGCTCAATTGTGGCATGTTGAATGTCAAACAGAGCGTGGCCAATGGCATACAGCAACGGTTCGAACTCGGCGAACTGGGTGAGCAGAGCATCAGTCGCGCGGTCGAGACGAATCGATTGCGGCTGCATGGCAAAGATCACGATGTCTCAACGATGGTGGCGGACGCCAAGCGCGAGTTGGTCGAGCGGCTCTATACCGAAACTCGCCGAAAGCTCGGCCTCGGTGCAGAGCTCGATCGGGTGCTGTTTGTGGGTGGCGGTAGTGCCGCCCTGGCCAGCGATATCGCCAACTGGTTCCCCAACCAAACCATTGCCGACCATGCGGCCTTTGCCAATGCCCGGGGCATGCTCAAGTACCTGCAATTTGTTTGCGACAGCCCGGTAAAGGCGGGTTAACGACTTTGTACGTGGCCACTGCGGTCTCAGTGGCAAAGAAGATGTCTTCGGATTGTGCAATCGACATCGCGGATCGTCCGTCAATCCAACGTCAGGGCTTGCCCTGATTTTACTCACCCTGCCGGGAACACGATCCCGCCAGGGTATCGCAGTCTCCGGCATTTCATTCTGTTCAAGGAGATTGTGTTATGACCAGTAGACAAACTACCCCTGAAAAATCGAAGTATTTCGATCTTGATATCCACGGCATCGGATACCTCAACCGGGTTCGTGAAGTGACGCCCGAGAATGGTTTCCCCTTTCTCAGTGTCACGATCGCGGCGCTACGAGGATCCGCCGATAACGTCCAGCACACTCATTTCGAGTGTGTCGTGGTCGGTGAAGAGGCGAAGGATCTGGTACGCCAGCTGATGCCCGCGGTGGAAGCCGACTTCAAAGTGCTGGTGGGTTTTCACCTCAGTGATTTGCAGGCCGAATCCTTCACCTTCAAAAACGGGGATCGAGCCGGTACGACAGGCATCAGCCTGAAGTCCCGGTTACTCCGGTTCCACTGGATCAAGGTCGAAGGCCAGCCATTTCCGGCGCCTGCGTCTGAGAGCCGCGACGCCGTCGCCTGACGGCAACACCTGACCGCATCCACCGATGCGGTCAATCTTTCAACCCAGCGAGGGATACTCTCCCTTGCCGGGCGAGTTTCCTCGACTCTTCAAGGAGACTGCCCATGGCTTCCAAATCCTCACTGTCAAAAGTGAATCCTAAAAACCGTTTTACGGCCATTCGCGTGGCGTCGTTGAACGATCCTGAAAAACGATCGCTGCTGGAGCTGGCCTTTGCGGTATTGCAGGACCTGCATCAGCCGGGTGTCGAACTGCCAAGTCCCAATCACACGCGTGATTATTTGCGGATGTTGTTGGCTGAACGCAAAGCAGAGGTCTTTGGTTGTTTGTTCCTGGATAACCGGCATCGCGTCATCGAGGCCGCCGAGTTGTTTCAGGGAACCATCGATGGCGCTGCGGTGTACCCCCGTGTGGTGGTGCAACAGGCGCTGAGCCTCAACGCAGCTGCGGTGATGTTTTTTCATAATCACCCGAGTGGCGTCGCCGAGCCCAGTCATGCGGACGAAGCGATTACCCGACGGCTGAAAGACGCGTTGGCAACTGTCGACATCCGCGTACTGGACCACTTTGTGGTCACCGTAGGCGAGTCGGTTTCGTTTGCAGAACGTGGATTGCTGTAGAACTTTTCACTCAACCCATTGGGGAGTCCCTCTTCCCCAATGGGTAGGAGGTGCTCCCCGAGCTTTGTTATTCATTTCTCCAGGGAGAACCCTTATGAAAAATTCAGAAACTCAATCGTTGGAAGACGTCTTTGGTCCTGTGATCGCGAGCTACAGCCGTGCACAGGCGATCGATGACGGTGTGCTGATCGATGTCACCCCGATGGCGCGAGAAGCCGGATTCAAGTGGCCAGTCGCACTCACGCACACTGCGTGGTGTGATTGTGTTGCCTGGACGGAGCGGGATAACCGCTCTCAGGTTTACCAGGATGAGTCCGGCCGGTTGTGGGATGTGCTGTTCATGGCGTTCTACGCCATTCGAACAGCGACGACGCCGGGTGATCGGCTGCGATTCTCGTTGTATCGCGTGCCGAAAGACGGGCGATCCACGGAAGCCCAGGAGGTGAGCTTGAAACTGATGGTCGGCCCCGGCGACGCCGGCGAACCGGTCGTCACGATCATGCTACCCAATGAAGATTAATATCGCCGACGAGAATCGGCTCCTTGCCCTGGCCACTTGGGATAAAGTGGCACCTCCTCCGCACCCTTCGCCTGTTTCCTTGAATGCGCTTCCGGTTTGAAGTGCCAACGCCTTTCTTACTCCTCGTTTTGGCTATGGTTCCACTGTAACCACGGCTCGAACCACTCTGTCTGCTCGACGGCCATGACAGGTTGAAGACCTGGCGTGGGCGTTGATGCGTACGAAGCCCTCGTCACTGCTGAGCGAAGCGGGGTAGTGACGAGGGCGGCGGAGCCCGGAACGACAACGGCTTGCGCTCGAATTGATGCGTTCAGCGCGAATTCAGTCTGGCTATACTGGCGGCCATGCATCGCAGAGAGCTTCATACGCGGCCACGGCGGTAACGTGGATGGGGGAAGTTGCCCTCGCCATCCAAAATGGCAAAAACAACAACAGCGTCGCCAGAGCTTCAACGGCGCACAGCCTCGGCTGCAGCTCATCTTCAACGCTTCTTCAATTGCAGGACGTCGTCCTCGCTTCAACCTGGCTATCGCCAAAAATCCGGCTGGCAATCAGCCGACTTTCAGCACGCCGTTACATAGACGGTTGCTTTCAACATGCGGACCGATGGTTCCGCCCATTAAACAGGAGGTGAAACGCTCACCATCAACGACGGCTCTTCGAGCCCTTGGTTTACCCGGCACCATCTTCAACAGAAGAGCAGCCAGGTTGCCTGCGACCAGGCTTATCAGGTCGAACGGGGAGTAGTGTCCCTTGACCCTTCCGCCTCGGCGGACCCTGTCAGGCTACGTGCCTGCGGTTGGTCATAAACACTTACCAGATTTGGAAGTACACGATGAGAGACCTGAACTACCAATTGAAACAATTGTGCAAACGCAACCGCGATGGCAGCTACAGCACGCAAGCCAACCGTGCGCGTATGCTCAACCAGATCGCGAATCAGTTGCAGGAGATGGGGTATCGGCGGATGACCACCCGATCCCTGAAGCCAAAGCATGTGGATGCCCTGGTAAAACGCTGGCTCGGTGAGGGCATGGCGGCCGGTACCATCAAGAACCGCATGAACTGCCTGCGCTGGTGGGCAGCGAAAGTGGATCGGCGCAATGTCATTGCCCGCTCGAACGAGTTCTACGGCATCCCCGACCGGCAATTCGTCAGTAACGAGTCTAAGGCGGTCGCGGTCGATAGCCAGGCACTGTCCAGTATCCAGGATGACTACGTGCGTATGAGCCTGGAGCTGCAGCGCTCCTTCGGTTTGCGAAGAGAGGAGGCAATCAAATTCATGCCCGGTTTCGCCGATCAGGGCGATCATATCCGGCTCAAGGCGTCCTGGACCAAGGGCGGCAAGTCGCGCGTCGTGCCGATCCTCCGTCAGGACCAGCGAACCGTCCTGGATCGTGCGCACCGATTGGCCGGGAATGGATCCCTGATTCCTTCCCAGAAAAGCTATATCCAGCAGTTGAGAGCCTACGAGCGACATACCACACAAGCGGGGCTGTCGAAGCTGCATGGACTGCGCCATGCCTACGCCCAGTCACGCTTTGAGCAATTGACTGGCTGGGCCTGTCCTGCCGCGGGTGGGCCGACCGCTGCCAGTCTCAGCGCCGATCAACGCAAGCTGGATCACCAGGCACGACTCATCATCAGTCGCGAACTCGGCCATACCCGCGAGCAGATCAGCGCTGTGTATTTAGGTCGATAGTCAGTAGCAGAGAGCCGTTTGACAGAAAACCCGACACCCACGGAACGGATTGATCGTTCACGGGTGAGGATCGGTTGGTGATCATGACGACCATCATCATGATCGAGAGCCAAATATGTCTTCGTCCAAGCATTCCGCAATCCCGCAACGCCTAACGATATGGTTGTGCTGCACTGGCCTGGCCATCACGGGTCACTCCGCATGGGCCGCACAGCAACTGAATTCAGCGAAAGGCGCTCAGGCCCAGATTGGCCGCTATTCAGTCATTGCTGTCGCGCCAACGGCCGGACAGCAAGACCTTCTGTCGGTCACCAGGTCGATCACCATTCCGAACGACATCAATACTGTCGGTGATGCCTTGCACTGGTTGTTGCGCGATTCCGGTTATCGCCTGGCAGATCATGCCGTTCTGTCGGAGGAAGCCATCGACATGCTCGATCTGCCGTTGCCAAATGCGCATCGCGCTTTTGAGCCGATGCCGCTCAAGACGGTGATCGGGCTGATGGTAGGCCCGGCGTTTCACCTGGTTCAGGATCCTGTACATCGCCTCATTGCCTTCGAGCGTTGTGCCGATGCCTCGCACCCTACATCGACCGGAGGCGCACACTAATGGAAGGGTTCTTTCTGATTATTGTGTTGGTCACTGCATTGCTGGTCGGCGTCGAGTCTGAGCGACCTGATCAAGAGCAGCGTTCTGTCCATAAGGCTACGCTGACGAGTGAGCAGGGCGTCACCGGTCAATCCCCAGTACACCTGTGCGATCCGACGCATCAGACCATTGTCCAACGCGATCTGACTGTGCCGGTCGATCAACAGGTCAACGACCATGACCGCTGAGTGCAGAGTGCGATCCTCGCGCATCGGGATTCTCGGATTTTGGCTTTGCATCACATTGCCCGTCAACGCAGACACCGGGCCGGGTTCGGACACTTCGGAGCTCCAGGCTGTCGAGCAGTCGACGACCCAACAGATCGAATCCCGGACTTCCCGCGCAGAACAGTGGGGGTTGGACCCAACCGAGTGGCAGCGATATGAATCCCTGATGCAGGGAATTCGGGGCAGCGTAAGTCCTGCCACGCTGTCACCCTTGGAAGTCTTGGGTATTCATGCACGCACGGCCGACGAGCGTCGCCGTTACGCCGAACAGTGGGCCGTGATGATGCGTGACGACGCCGAGCGGATTTTGGCGTTTCAACGTGCATACGACGATGCCCAGCAGCGCCTGTTCCCCAATGGACTTTTGATCGATACCAGTGCCCTGGCCTCAGCCGCAACGCATCAATCTGCAACCGAAAAATTGACGTGGCAACCTGATGATCGGGTGTTGTTCTTTACCGAGACGCAGTGCCCGCGCTGCGACGCCGTATTGGAGCGACTGGTCAGTCAGATCAAACAATTTGCCGGCATCGATTTGTATCTGATCGATGTGTCGGTCGGTGAGGAATCCCGCATACGCGACTGGGCGGCAGCGAAGCGGATCGATCCGCAGTGGGTCAGCGACCACCGAATGACGCTGAACATCGATGCCGGCGCGTTCGACCAGGTCGCTGGCCACACGGGCCAGCAGGGTCAGGATCTGCCGGTCCTGATACTGCGCCGGGAGGGCCAGTTGGCACCCCTGCCAGTATCGCGGTTTTGACGAGCGCCGGCCATGGCAAGTCGCTCGATCATCGTCTGTGCGGTCGGCCTATTGTGTGGGCCAATGATTGCGCAGTCGCAACCGGTCCCTGCCGGGTATCAGCAGGTCGCCAGTGAATACGGTCTGCCGCCAACGCTGCTCTATGCGGTAGCCCTCACTGAGAGCGGTCAAAGTTCACTGAGTCGTGGAGAGTTTCGTCCCTGGCCGTGGGCGCTGAATATCGACGGCAAGGGGCACTATTTTCCGTCTCGCCAGAGCGCGTGGCAGGCCTTGCAGACGGCATTGACGAAAACCGATGCGTCCGTGGATATCGGGCTGATGCAGGTCAGCTGGCGCTATCACCAGTCATCCCTGGGTTCATCCTGGCAGGCGCTCGATCCCTACCACAATCTGCGGGTGGCGGCCGCGCTGTTGCGCGATTGCTTAATTGAACACCGTACCTGGATCGAGAGCGCCGGTTGTTACCACGCGCCGAATAATCCAGCCCGCGCAAACCGCTATGGCCGCCGTGTACAGGCGCGCTGGACGCAAGTGCTCGATGCGACCGAGGAGGTTCCCGATGATACTCAGTAGTCGATCTCTGTTGCTTATCTATGGGCTGGGACTGTTACTCTCGCTCGGCCTGAGTGCCAACGCATTCGCCGAGTTGACGGTCATTTACGACAACGGTCAAACGCGGCCACTCGCACCGTTGCTTGAACCACTCCTGGCGGATGACTCGCCATCGTCCATGCCAGCCGAAAGCGCCACGCTCAACCCCTCGTCCAGGCCCTTGTCCAGTGATGGTCCAGCAGACCTTCGCAATCTATTGCCAGTGCGCTCACCCGGTCTGACTGTCGGCGATATCGCTGGTAGTGCCTTGCGTCCCGAGGTGCTGGCGCGGCTGGCACAAGGCAATCCAAGACCGTTTTTTCTGATCGGATCGGATGCACTGTCGTTGCAGTGGTTGGCCTCGCACCGAGACGTCCTGAAGGATCTTGGTGCCGTGGGTATGCTGATACAAGCCGAGACCGAAAACGATGTACGACGGGTCGCGGAGGTGGCGCAAGGCTTATCCATCACCCTGGGATCCGGGAGTGACCTGGCCGCAGCTCTGGCCATCGATCGTTACCCGGTGTTGATCACCCCTGACGGTATCCGGCAATGAGCACGCATCCGATGGAGGCATTGTTGCGGCCTCCCGTCGAGTTGTGGTCCACCGCCACCGCATTTGCGGCGGGCACTCTGGCCTGGTTGGCACCCTGGGCTCTGATGATGCCACCGGGTATCGCGGCGGCCACCGGGTTGACCTTTTTCGGGTTTGGCGTGTGGCGGGGCCGTCAGGCCTGGCGCGTACTGCGCTACCAACATCACATGAAGCGGCTGCCGGAGTATCGCGTGCGGGCAGCGCAGATTCCCGTCAGTCGGCATAAGCTGTTTTTGGGCAAAGGCTTTCGCTGGACACAACAACACACGCAGCGGCTGCGCGATACGCTGAAGCCCGAGGTGCAGCGTTACGTGCAACCGGGCAGGCTCTATCAGTGGGCGAGACAAAAGGAAGTGGCCTGGGAGTCGATCCCCGTGCTCTCGGTGCTGGCCAAAGGCTTGCGCAGCCGTTCCCGCTGGAACCCGTTGGCGCCGCTACCCGCGGTCGGCGGCAAGCCGGCGCTGCACGCCGTTGAACCCCTTGAGCAATCCGTGTGGATGGATCTCGGGAACGCGTCGGGCACACACTGGTGCTCGGCACCACCCGCGTCGGCAAGACACGCTTGGCCGAGCTGCTCATCACCCAGGACATCCGCCGGGGCGATGTCGTCATCGTCTTCGATCCCAAGGGCGATGCCGATCTCTTGCGCCGCATCTACGCCGAAGCCAAGCGCGCCGGTCGACTGGACGACTTCTATCTGTTCCATCTCGGCTTCCCCGAACTGTCAGCGCGCTATAACGCCATTGGCAACTTCTCGCGCATCACCGAGGTCGCCACCCGTATCGCCAATCAGTTACCGAACGAGGGGAACTCGGCGGCCTTCAAGGAATTCGCCTGGCGCTTCGTCAATATCATTGCGCGGGCCCTGGTGGCCTTGAAGCGTAGACCGGATTATCAACAGATTCGCCGCTACATCAACGACATCGAGCCCCTGTTTGTCGAGTATGCCGGCCATTGCGCCGAGGTGGCCGGTATCGACGCCTGGGCATCGCTGGTGGAAGAGCGCGCCGCGGACATCAAGGAGCGCAACCTGCCCAATGCGCTGCGTGGCCGGTCGATGGAAGCCATCGCCTGTATGCGGTTATTGCAGGAGAGGGCCATTTACGACCCCGTTCTGGATGGCCTGATTTCGGCGTTCAAATACGACAAGACCTATTTCGACAAGATCGTCAGTTCCGTCGGCCCACTGATGGAAAAACTGACCACCGGCACCATCGCCGCGCTGATCTCGCCGGATTACCAGGACGAGCAGGATGCGAGGCCGATCTTCGAATGGATGGAGGTGGTGCGGCGCAAGGGCATCGTGTATGTCGGGCTCGATGCCCTCACCGACACCACGGTCGCCAGTGCGGTGGGCAACTCCATGTTCGCGGACCTGGTATCCGTCGCAGGCACGATCTATAAGCACGGTGTCGTGGCGCCGGGTTCTGACACGTCACTCCCGGAAAACGCGCGACAGTCGCTGCCCACCATCTCGTTGCACGCGGACGAGTTTAACGAGCTGATCGGGGACGAGTTCGTACCGCTGTTGAACAAGGCCGGTGGCGCCGGTTTTCAGGTCACGGCCTATACCCAGACCTGGTCCGATGTGGAGGCGCGGATCGGCAGTCGCGCCAAGGCCGGGCAGGTGGCGGGCAACTTCAATACGATGCTGATGCTGCGGGTGAAAGAGCTGGATACCGCCGAGATGCTGACCGAGCAGTTGCCCCGGGTGGAGGTTTTCACCCTGATGAGTGTCTCCGGTGTCGATGATTCCTCGGATCCCGGTTCCGGCGTCGACTTCAAATCCCGCAATGAGGACCGGATCAGCGTCTCGGAAGTGCCGATGCTGACCGCGGCGGATATGGTCACGCTTCCCCAAGGGGCAGGCTTTCGCGTTACTGGAAGGGGGGCAGCTCTGGAAAATTCGTATTCCGTTGCCGGATGACCGCGCCGATGCCGCCATGCCAGGAAATTTCGAAGAAATGGCCGAGGCCATGCGGCGCAGCTACATCACCAACGATCACTGGTATCGGGTGACTGAGCACTGGTGGCACGGCGTCTCTGAGGCGACGGTTGAGCCTGCAGAATCGAGTGACTCTGCCTGAGCATGGCGGAACCGACCGATCCTCGCCGAACCGTTGCCCGTCCCGGAGCGATCTCCCAAGGTATTGACGGGTTTCGCCCAGTGCCTCAAATGGCTGATCCTCTCCCTGGTCTTTTCCATCCTGATCGAATGGATCGGTATGGCATTCTGGTGGGAGGAGCAGGGCGCGGCGCACAGCCGACAGATGCTGGTGAATGAGCTGCAGTTCCTCGGGGCAGATTTTCATCGCAGTTGGTTGACCGCGCAGCCCATGCAGTTCGCCAGAGACTTATCGGAACGATTCTATTCCATCGCCTTCGAATGGACCGGTTTTGTCGATCTCATTCAGTGGGTCACGCCGGTTCCCTCCACCGAAGAGTCAGGTGTGCGCCCCCTGCTGCACCGGCTTTATCGGCCCGTGGCTGACTATGTGTTGGCCGGCATGCAGATCACCCAAGTATTTGCGGTGAGACTGGCTATCCTGGCCCTGGCCACCCCGGTATTTGGGCTTTTCACCCTGGTGGCACTGGTGGATGGTCTGGTGCGGCGGGATTTGCGACGCTGGGGCGGAGGCCGGGAGAGCTCCTTCGTCTATCACTACGCCAAGAAAGCCGCTATTCCGCTGATCATCATGGCCTGGGTACTCTACCTGGCGCTGCCATTCAGCCTTCATCCGTCCTGGATCATCCTGCCGTTTGCTCTGGCCTTTGCCTTTGCCGTCACCATCACGGCCAGCACCTTCAAAAAGTATCTCTGATACACTTGACTGTACTATTACAGTTTGCTAGGCTGCATTAAAGCACTGTAAAAATACAGTACGGAGTTAAGCATGATCGCACAAGCCGAACAATTACTGCAGCGTGGTTCCAGTGTCACCAGTTCACTGCTGCCGGCGATTTTCGCTATTTTCAGCCAGTGGCGCCTGACTGGCGCTCAGCAGATGACCCTGTTGGGGCTCAGCAATGAGAAGACCCTCTACAACTGGAAGAGCCGGCCCGAAAAGGCCAAGCTGACCCGGGACTTGCTGGAGCGGGCGAGCTATATCCTGGGGATCTACAAATCTCTGCAGATTCTGTTGCCCGACCAGGCATTGGCCGATCAGTGGCTGGCTACCCCCAATGACAATCCGCTGTTCAACGGCACGGCACCGCTGGATCGCATACTTGCCGGTCAGGTCGTGGACCTGGCTGTGGTCAGGAACTTCCTTGATGCGGAGCGGGGTGGCTGGTGATCGATATCGCAACGCTACCCAGCAGCGAGGTCAATGAACCGGTTTACCGGATCATCCTCTCGCGCTACCCACAGATCCACCTGTTCGAGCGCGTCTCCAATCCCCAGGATTGGGATGTGTTGTACGCCGTGGAGTCACTGACCAATCCCAGGTTACGCGACGAAGTGGGTGATATTCGCCTGGTGCCTCCGGAAGACCGTGTCTATGGTGATGGCGCCTCCTGGATCATGGCGGCATTTACCCACCCGCCTGTTGATGGTCGTGGGGGTCGCTTCAACCGGGACTTCGGTATCTATTACTGCGCCGCTGACGAGTCGATCGCTGTGGCCGAGTCCTCGTTTCATCGCGCACGATTCCTGAAAGAGTCTCGAATCGACAGGACCACACAGGAAATGCGTGTTATCCGTGCACAACTGGGGCCGGCTACCCTGCACGATATACGACACCTGGTCGGTGAGGCGATTTACGATCCCGATGATTACCGCGAGTCACAGCAGTTCGGCTACAACTTGCGCGATGCAAACAGTTACGGTGTTCACTTTCGTAGCGTGAGAGCGGAGGGTGACTGCTATGGAGTCATGCGCCCCAGGGTACTGTCGGATGCCATCCATTGGCGCTACCTGCGGTACCACTATGACCAGGGATCGATCGTCCAGGTTGAATCTATCGATGGCAGCAGTAGACGGTGACGGCGATGTACAACGAACTGCTGTGGATATTCACCCAACTCCCTGACGATTACATCGTCCTCGATACAGAGACCACAGGACTGCCGGACGAAAACGGTTTGCCGGATATCGTAACGCTCGGCATCACCGTGGTTAGGGATCGAGAGGTCGCGGAAACCATCGAGTTCAAGACACAAGCGCAAAAACGGATTTCGGAAGAAGCACAATCGATACACGGCATCACCAACGAACAGGCTGCTGCATTCGAAGCTTTCGATTCCCAGTGGCAACGGATTGCCGGCTACCTGATGGGTCAGCTCATTGTCATTCACAACGCCAGTTTCGACTGGCCGATTCTCCTGGATCACGTTGAGCGATTCGGATTGCCAATGCCACAGATTCAAGGGGTGTTCTGCAGTCAGAAAGCAGCTATCCCTTGGGCGCAGGCGATGAATTTGCCATGCAGCCACCGAGGGCCTTCGTTGGATGTGTTGACAGGCGAGCTTGGGGTTGAAGATCTCAGATCAAAGAGCGACGGAATACATATTGCATCGTTTGATAGTTGGCAGACGGCTTTGGCTATAGAGCAGATGAGATGTAACGGACATCTAGACAAAGATCTCGGTAATAAAATGACGTTTGTATATTAATATGGTTATATTCGACTTTGTAGCGTCGCAGGTTAGGTATTCGTATGGTACGCGACCAACAATTGCGATGGTTCCTCAGGAATTTCTACCGGTGAGATTGAAAACTTAAGGGAGAACAAAAATGTCAATGATTAAAAGATTGGTGTGTGTAGGTAAGGTGTAAACATGCTGTGGCTCCCTCTGACGTTTATTGCTGTTCCGTTGGCAATATATGTTTTTCTTGCTTGCCGCAATGGTGGAAAACGCATTACCTCTGAAGAGTTCTACGAGTCGCGCGGAATAATATCTCCCGCAGAGTTTGCAAACTCTTCCACAGCTTACGGATTCCAAATCGCATCGGTCAGTGTTTTTTTCGCTTTTGGATACTTTTATGGCATAGGAGGTATCGTAAATCCCATTTTCTGGGGATTAGGCATCTTATTCTTTATTATGGCGGTACCTCGGATTGCCGATTTTTTTGGTACAACTCAGACCCTCCATGGGTTCCTCGGTGATCGTTATAAATCAAGTTCAATGACTTGCGCCGCCTCAGTGATGACTCTCATAGGTTTTTTGGGAGCATTTACTGCAGAGTTGGTGTGGGGAAGCTATGTGCTGTCTATCATAAGCGGTTGCCCCGGGTTTATTAACCTGTCTGTGGTTATCATGGCCTGCCTGGTTGCATTTTATGTGACTCGAGCGGGGCATCTCAGCGTTATAAAGACTGATCAGTACCAGGTTGTTATCGCTTACGCAGCATTCGTAGTGTTGGTAGTCTTTCTTATCTCATTGTTCCGCGGGAAAGGAGCGGAGGCGCAATCAATTGGGTTTTTGTTGTCGGCAGTAACAGCTGTTCTATTACTGCTAGTTGCTTTTGGTATATCGCGTCAGATATGGGGGAACGAAGCTCATGCAGACATTGGGCTAGGTAGAACTATTTCGTTTATTCTTCTCCTTGTGGTAATTGGTGGGTGCATCCTTAGCGGGCTAAATGCAATAAATTTTTATCCCGCTTTATCAATGCTTGATCAAGCGCTATCCGATACCCGTTTGTACGATTTTAATCAGGGCACATTGAACTTAATGAGTCTGGCATTACTTCCATTGTTCTGGCAGTTTGCAGACGTCACTATGTGGCAGCGCCTTGGAGCAACTAGGATACCTTCCGCAGACCACGCAAACAGGTATTCGCAACTAAGAACAGGGCTATTGCGGTATGCAATTGAAACACCCGTATCCTGGATACTAGCTATAATCGCCGGGATTGCACTTCGATACGTTGATATTGGTCTAACAGATGAGTCGATCTGGAATGGAATTGCTGAAATTCCATTATCGATTATTGGAGCGGAAACTCATTTCGGGTCATTGCTCAATTACATTGTCGCAAGTCTATTTGCTGCGGGTATTGTAGCGGCAATGCTCTCGACAGCAGATTCATTTTTAATAGCCAGCACATTCACTTTGGCCTATGACCTCGCGCCTCGCTTAAGTAAAAGTGAAATGAAGTCAAAGGATGCCTGGATACCGAGTTTGCGTTTTGGGCAAGTTGCAACTGTTCTATTTGTGCTTGTTGCCTTAATAGCTTATTGGATCGCGACATTTTTTGAATTGGACATACTAACAATATTGTTTGGAGCATTTGGTGCGCAAGTGTCGCTATTTCCTTCAGTCGCTGGTAGCGTATTTTTGGGTAATCGTACGCCAACCTGGAGATGGGCGCTTGCTAGTGTTGTGCTAGGTTTTCTCAGCGGATTGGTTGTAACCATAGTAGCGGTAAATAATCAGGAGTGGGCCTTGTATCCACCTCTTGCGGCTATAGCGGGAAGCGCAATTATTTATTTGCTTGGGACGTTCATCGTTGGAGCAAGGAAGGTAATAAAATGAACGGTGGGTCAAGCTTCCGATTTCGAATACTAACATTGGCTCTTTTTACGATTTTAGCGGCGCTTTTTATATTTCCTGTACTAATAGATTGTGGTCTGGCTCCTAAGGACGGGAAAGGCAATACTCTGACGTTCTGGCTTCTTTGGGAGCTTCTATCCATCGTTGTTACTTTTGCAGTCACGATCGCCTTTTGGTACTCCATTTTTTGGGGCGGAAGCGACGGTGCTGCCATGGATGGAGCAAAAGGTAATTCGGGATTTTTGGGAACGATCGCTTTGTTGTTTTTTATGTTTGGTTTTGGTGGCGCTGCGTTTATTGCTTACTTCAAGGGGGCTTTGGGGTATCAGGTTCTTTGCCTGTTTGTTGGAGTTGCCGCTACTGTTTTGCTCCAAATTCTCGCGTTGCGTGGTATTCACGAGCGCCTAGGTAACGAGCATCAAAAATTCAGGGGTTATGGTGCAGACCAGGCAACTCAGAAAAAGGAATGTGCCGAGTTGGTTCGACATAAGCTTGGTGAGAGGGACAATCTTGCAAAATATCTTTGCTTTAGCGATATGCCAATTGCCTTTGCGTTTTTCATCTTAGTAATTTTTGTCTGGGGTTACTCGGCTTTTGGTTATATCGAAGACGAAACCGTCATGAGAACGTTCGTGGCGGGGGCGGTTGCAGTTCAGCTTTTATATTCAAATCTAGTTTTTTGGCTGGAATCATATGCTCAAACAGACTCTGGTTACCAATTCTTGGGACGACTACCCCCTTCGTTGCATGCCATCCGCGCTATGCTTCGGCCAGAAGAGGATCTGTCCTCTGGGGACGTGGTCAGTTGGGTAGATGCCGAACTACAGAGAATATTTGAAGATCGAACGTATTGATCAAGCTTTGAGACGCGTATCCACCTATCGTTTTTATGATTATGTTAATGTTTTTAGCGTTCTGCCCGGCAAGCTTGACTTAAACATGGCAGGTTGTCGAAGGTAAAAAATTTTTGAATTGGAGAATTAGTATGCCTTTATGTGGATTTACTGCACACGGGAGCAGCAGTGCCATGCAACGCCATCTCTGGCTACCTTCTTTTCTGATCATCGGCTTGTTCATCACGCCGGTGGCCTTTGCCGATGCAGATGCCGAGCGCGACGCTCTGGCAAAAATCATCCATGAACTGAATGCCCTTGAACCCCTGATCAAGCAGGCCGAGGCCAATGCCGATCAGGATGCCCGTGTCCGTTTTCGTTATGACTGGCTGCGCCAGGACCTGAAGCAAATCAGGGACGGCGTTCAGTCACACATCGATGCGCCTCGCGCCCAACCACGTTCCTTCCCGCCCCTGCGCGGCGATTACCGTCGCTAGGTTGCGCGATGACAGGGGCACAGCAAGCAGCTTTCCAAGCCGGTTCCGGTATTACCCCAGCGACGATGCTGACAGCGGTCGCGTCGATGGTCCTGGTGCTGGCGTTTGTGTGGGTGATCTGGGTTGCCATCGGCACCTTTCGGGCTTGGCAGGAAGGTCAGGCCACGGTCTTCGACCTGACCTGGAGCACCTTGCGGGCAAGCATTGTGTTGATGGTGTTGGGTTTCTATTTGCGGTGAGTCGATCGAGAAAGCCCGGTAAGGGCAAGCGGCGGTGCATCGCAGTGGGATGCGGGGATAGGCCCCATTTTTATCAGCGTTACAGAAGAGGACATTTCTTATGGGTACATCAACTACAGAAAACGGGCTCAGCAAAACGTCCGTTGCCATTCGCAGGCCGCTATTGGCAACGGCCGCGGTGTTTTTTCCACTGCCGCTCTGGGCGGCATTGCCGACGCCGGTCGCGCCGAGTACCGCTCCGGGCGCGGGTGACTGGATCGGACTGATCCAAGGCTACATCAAGGACGGTGGTCTGGTGCTCGGACTCGCTATCGCCGTTCTGGGTTTTCTCTGGATCGCCTATCTGGGCTTCGCCAAATTCAATGAAGCCCGCCAGGGTAAAGCGGAGTGGGCTGAAGTGGGCGTCTTGGGCATCGTCGGTGCCATCGTCCTGATCTTCGCCAGCTATCTGCTGACCGAAGCGGCCGGTGTCATCTGATACCTGACATCAATCGCAGCACGTAGCAGGGGGTGTGAATGTCGAAAGACCATGAAATCCTGGCGGACCGGCTCAATGCCGAGCCCGTCATCTTTAAAGGTTGCTCATCTTCAGAGCTCGGCATGATTGTGGGGTTGGCCATCGTGATCTGGCTGCCCCTCAGTCTGCTCCTCGCCTGGTTACTCGGCGCCATCACCATGGGTTTCGGTATCGCCGGTGTCGGTGTGGTCGCCACCGTCGTGGTGATGGCGACCGTATTTCAGCGCATCAAGCGTGGGCGGCCTGACGGTTACTACCAGCAATGGTTGCGCATCCGCCTGCAGTCGACGGGTCTCTATCGCGCGCCCTGGGTATTGCGTACGGGCGCCTGGGACATCGGGAGGACGCCGCATGCGCCGTTACCGTCTCGAAATCGATAACGTGCGTGCTCATTTGCGTTCCTTGTGGATCGTCATTGGTCTACAGGGGCTGATCATCCTCGCGCTCTGGATCGGCTGGAGCCAGGCGCCCAAGCAATTGCGAGTCTACGTGCCGCCGGATCTGCGCTCCGGTGCGGTCCTGGCGGCCGAGGAGGTGCCTCCGGCCAATGTCTACGCCTTTGCGTTCTACATTTTCCAGCAACTCAATCGTTGGCCCGACAACGGCGCAACGGACTACGGCAGCGCGATTTTCCGCATCTCACCCTATCTGACCCCGCGCTATCGCAATGATCTGATCGCCGACATGGAACTCAAAGCTCGCCGCGGTGAATTGACCTACCGGGTGCGCGGTGTTCATGAAGTGCCAGGGCATGGTTATGAAGAACGTCGAGTCGATGTGCTGTCACCCGATGTCTGGGTTGTCTGGCTGGATCTCGACCTGTTGGAGTCAGTAAAAGGCATGACCGTGAAGCGAACCACGATTCGCTACCCGATTCGCGTGGTGCGCCAGGCCATCGACCCGGAATCGAATCCCTGGGGTCTGGCGCTCGATGGCTACGCCAGTGATGGCCCGCGTCGATTGACCGATGCCGAGCTGGCTGAACCCAGTGTGACTGGCGCCACTACAAATAAGGAAGCCTCCCAATGAATTCCCGTTTTTTCCTTGCGCCAGTGAGGTGGATCGCCTTGCTCGGTTTCTGTTTGCCGCTGTTGTCTGTCGCGCAAGATGCGGCATTGAACGCTCCAGAGCGTGTTGTCTGGAACAAAACGCCCATCGCGATTCCGTTAGTCGTCGGCGAAGAACGTCTGGTGCATTTCCCGGACTCGGTGAGTATCGGTCTGCCGCAGTCACTGACAGCGCAGCTGCGCAGCCAAAGCATCAACGGCACCCTGTACCTCTTGGCCAGAGAGCCATTCGACACCACCCGCATCATGGTGCGATCAGAAACTGAGGGGCCGATCTATGTCCTCGATGTGTCAGCAGAACCTGCCGAGGCCGACAGCCACACACTACCCGATGTGCAGATACTGCTGGATTCTGCACCGGACACGGATGCTGCCGAGTCACTATCTAACACCAAATCTCTATCCTGGGGGTATGCCGCACTCACTCGCTATGCCGCGCAACAACTCTACGCACCCACACGACTGATTCCTCGTCAGCCCGGTGTGGTCGCCATTCCCGTCAGCGCCGAACCAGTCGAGCTGGTGCATGGCGCACGGATCGAAGCGGTCCCCGTCGCCGCCTGGAAGGCGGGTTTACGTTATGTCACCGCCGTCAAGTTGACCAATCGCACCCAAAGACCGGTGGTGCTGGATCCGCGTGAACTACGCGGGGCCTGGTTAGCAGCAACGTTTCAGCACAACCACTTGCTACCCGCGGGCGATGAAGCCGATACCACCGCGGTCTATCTGATCTCGGATCGGCCATTCGATGTGGCGCTTTGAGAGAGGAGTGGAATCTACCCCATGTCGATGGTCACCAGTAATCGCTTATTACCTCTGCTTGCCGGCTCCGTTGTCCTGATGGCGGCGCTGGTTGCCGTGAAGTCCTGCTCGCCGGATGAAGAGCAGGCTCAAGTCTTGGAGGCGGTGCCGCAGGCGCCGAAACCGGATGCCGATTCGCCGGCAGACACCATCAAGACGCTGACCGCCAATGTCAGCGCCATGACCTCGGAGCTGAATGCCCTGCGTCGGGACAACTCGGCGCTCAAACAAGAAAACCGCGAGTTGATCGAGGACCGCAAACAGATCGAAAACAACGTGCTGACCCGAGTGCAGCAATCCCTGGCAGCCAAACGAACCGACACAGCTTCGCCGGAGACGACCTCCGCCATTGCAGCCTTGACGGCCAGGGTGGACTCCCTGGCCAACCGCTACGGCCAGTCGGCAAAACCTTCATCGGCTGTGGGTTCTGACATTCCCGTCGGGCTCGGGCTAGATGGTGTCAGCGCACCCACTGCGAATTCGGAGTCGCTGGTTTGGGTCAATCCTTTGGAGCTCTCGCCATCGACCGGCGAGGATAAAGAGACACTACTCAATCGATTCAGTCGCACCGGTCGTAGCGCGCTCGACAGCGCGGGTCCGCCGGTGCAATCGCTGGTTACCAAAGGCTCTGATGCCCTCAACAGCACTGTGCCGGTCTACACGGTGCCTCGCAATGCCACCCTGATTGGTTCCACCGGCATGACTGCCCTGGTCGGCAGGGTGCCTATTCAGGGGCAGGTGCGCGACCCCATGCCATTCAAGGTGATTACCGGTAAGGAAAACCTGGCCGCCAATGGCCTGCGCATTCCGGGCATCGAAGGCATGATCTGGAGTGGCACCGCGATCGGCGACTGGACCCTCTCCTGTGTGACCGGAAAATTGGAATCGGTGACCTTCGTGTTCGAGGACGGCACCATTCAGACCCTCGCCAGTGATGACAATCAACGGGGTGGTTCCAGTGGAAACAGCGCGGGGGAGGCAATAACCGGCCGCTCGGCTGGATTTCCGATGCGCGCGGTATTCCCTGTATCACGGGCGAACGCAAGACCAACGCGCCTGCCTTCCTCACTCAGCGCATTGGTGTGATGGCGCTCGAAGCGGCGGGCGAAGCGGCCGCGCAGGCGGAAACCACCACCTTGATCAATGATGCCGGTACGGCAACGAGCGTCGTCTCCGGAGAAACCGGCAAATACGTGTTGGGCAAAACCCTGAGCGGGGGCAGTGACGAAGTGGCCCAGTGGCTGCGGGAGCGCCAGGCGCAGAGTTTCGATGCGGTCTTTGTCCCCGCCGGCGTCGAGCTGGCAATTCATGTCGATCACGAACTTCCCATCGATTTCCATTCCAATGGCAGGAAACTTCATCATGAAGCGAATCTATTCCAACAAGCGACAACTACCACTGGTTCTGGTGTGGACTAGCCTGTTGATGGTCGGCTGCGCCAGCACCAAAGAGACGGTGTTGCCCCAGGACGGCCCGACTATGAAGTCCATTTACGACCAGCACATGGTGGACGTTCAAAAGCCCGACCATCGTCGCGTGATCGGTGGTCAGCCGTTACCGCAATCGGGTATCGAGCACTACCGCGGCTTCGTGCGGGAAGCGGCCAACGAGATCGATACGGTATTTCCCCGCCTGCCCAATCCCACGCTGGTGATGTACATCTTTCCTCACCTGTCGGGCAGTGAGCGCACCCCGGTGCCGGGTTATGTGACCACCTTTCCCTTCTATGAAACGGTGGAGTACGCCCTGCCCGGGGAAGTGTCGGGGAAGTGTCCGGCGAGATGCCGTCTGACAACAGTCAGTCGCTATCAGGCCAGTAGGGGTACCCATGGCAATCAATCAACCCGAAAACTCGGATGCATCCCCGCTCACTAACGCGACCATCAAGCGGCACTACGACCGCCCGCCGTCGTTTACCGACCTGTTGCCCTGGATGGAATACATCCCTGAGTGCAAAGCCTTTGTGTTGGAGGACGGTGTCAGCCTGGGGGCGCTGTTCGAGGTCACCCCGGTCGGCTGTGAAGCACGCACTCCGGCGTTTATGGCGCAGCTGCGCGATACCATCCAGACCGCGATCAATGAGGCTATTCCTGAACGCGACGATGCGCCCTGGGTATTACAGGTCTATGTGCAGGATGAACCGCGGCTCAATCAGTTCGATGCCTTACTGGCCCGTTATCCGATGCCGGCTGTTCGCGCATCGGATTATTCGCAACACTATCAGGCCGTGATGTCGGCGCATTTGCAGGCGATCTCCCGCCCGGGGGGCTTGTTTGACGATACCACGGTCACCGGTTCGCGATGGCAGGGACAGCAGCGTCGGATCCGGGTAGTGCTCTACCGGCGTTTGAAGCACAACGGCAAAACCCCGGCAGCCATCGAGGTGGAGGAGGCGCTCAATGATGTGGCGACCAAATGGATTGCCGCTCTGGCTTCTGCTGGGATCCATGTCCAGCGTGCGGATGGCAAGGCGTTTTATCACTGGTTGCTGAGCTGGTTTAACCCCAAGCCAGCATTTGCCGACGGAAGTCCGGAATCCCTGTTGCAGATGGCACCCTATCCGGGTGACGACGATTTACCATTTGGCTACGACTTTGCGGAACAGTTAACGCTGTCGATGCCGCGTTCCGACGAGGCTTCGGCGAGCTGGCACTTCGATAATTTGCCGCACACGATCGTGACGATTCAAAACTTACGGCGGGCGCCGGACATCGGCCACTTCACGGCGGAGCGCCAGGCTGGAGATCAGGTGTTCTCGCTCTTTGATCGACTGCCCGAGCACACCATCATGGCAATAACGCTCACGCTGAAACCCCAGGACACTACCCGCAATCACATCGCGCAAATCAAACGTGCCTCGGTGGGCGACTCGGCGGAGGCGTCGATCACCCGAGAAGACGCAGAGCAAGTGGAGCGGGAGATGGCGCAGGGCAACAAGCTCTATCCTGTCAGCCTGGCTTTCTATGTGCGCGGCGAGAATCAAAAGTCCCTGCGTCACAATTTGAATCGCCTCAATGCGCTGCTTCTTCCGAATGGATTACAACCGATTACCCAGGAAGCCGATTTACTTGCGCTCGATAGCTACATCCGCAATCTGCCCATGGCATATGACGCCGATCTGGACAAATCCCGGCGCCGGTCGCGGCTGATTTTCTCCCGTCATATTGCGAATTTGTTGCCGTTCTACGGCCGCTCGCGTGGAACCGGTCATCCGGGGTTGGTGTTCTATAACCGCGGTGCTGAGCCGCTGGTGTTCGACCCGTTACATCGGGATGATCGCAAGAAGAACGCTCACATGCTGATCCTGGGGCCAACGGGTGCAGGGAAGTCGGCACTGCTGGTGTATCTGCTGCAACAGATGATGGCGCGCCACCGCCCCCGCATTTTTATTATCGAAGCGGGCGCGTCGTTTTCCCTGCTGGGGCAGCATTTTGCGCACCATGGCTTGTCGGTCAACCAGATCACGTTGAACCCGAATGTCGATGTGAGTCTGCCACCGTTTGCCGATGCGCTGCGCCTGCTCGATCGGCGTCATGCGCTGAATCCGCTCGATGCCGATGACCCCTCGTTGGAGGAGACGCTGGACGAAGACGACGAGATCGAAGACGAGGGCGGCGGGCGCGATATTCTCGGTGAAATGGAAATTGCCGCGCGCATCATGATTACCGGTGGCGATGAGCGCGAGGATGCGCGCTTGACCCGTGCCGACCGGCTGCTGATTCGCAATGCCATATTCCTTGCTGCGAAAACCGTGAAAGAGGCCGGCAATACCCAGGTGGTTACCCAGGACGTGGTTCACGCGTTTCAGGACATCGCCACCAACAAGGAATTACCCGAGCATCGGCGCAATCGCGCGCTGGAGATGGGCGATGGTATGGCGCTGTTCTGCTCAGGCCTGGCAGGCCATTTCTTTAACCGACCGGGGCAGTCCTGGCCGGAGGCCGATGTCACCATCCTCGAAATGGGCATGCTGGCCCGGGAGGGCTACGAGGACCAACTGACTGTCGCTTACCTGTCGATGATGAGCCACATCAACGATCTGGTGGAACGCCACCAACACGATGATCGCCCCACACTGGTGGTCACCGACGAGGGTCACATCATTACCACCAATCCACTGCTGGCGCGTTACGTGGTCAAGATCACCAAGATGTGGCGCAAGCTCGGGGCCTGGTTCTGGATTGCCACCCAGAATCTGGAAGACTTCCCGGACGCGAGCCGCAAGATGCTCAATATGATGGAGTGGTGGCTGTGCCTGGTGATGCCCAAGGAAGAGGTGGAACAGATCGCGCGCTTCAAGGATCTGAATGATGAACAGCGTAACCTTTTACTTTCTGCTCGCAAGGAGCCGGGTAAATACGTGGAGGGCGTTGTGCTGGCCGATAAGGTCGAAGCCCTGTTTCGGAACGTGCCTCCTGCTTTGTCACTCGCACTGGCCATGACTGAAAAGCACGAGAAGGCCGAGCGCGCCGCCATTATGCGTGAAAAGCATTGCTCAGAGCTCGAAGCCGTTTATGAGGTTGCCCGGCGTATTGAGCAGTCGCGGTAGTCTCATTCAGGTTGGCGGTTCAGCGCAGCTGTACCACGCCACGGCAGGCCGGAAACGTTGCACATCCCCAAAACTGATTGCCCGCATTTTTTCCATTTTTGGTGGTACGAAGCACCATCTCGCTGCCGCACTTCGGGCACTGTTTTGGACTTTGGGGTGTGGCCGAGGGAGCGGCTGATGGGGTGGTGAGTGGCGTGGTGGAGGGCGTGACTGGAGATGCGACAGTCTGCTTCTGACGCAGATGGCGGACGTGTTGGCGGTTGGTGGTCAGCCCGCGCTGCAATCGCAGCTGCTCGATCTGTCTGATCACGGCATCGATGTCGGCCTGGCTCAGTACCACCTCGCGCTTTGCTTTAATGTGGCGAATATAGCCACCGGCATAGGTCACGTTATCGGGCATCTCAGTCTTGAACGTGGAGTCACCGACAAACACCACCAGCGAGTGAATGGCGGAAGACGGAATATCCAATTGGGCTTCAAGCGTTTTGACGTGTTTGTAGTTCTGATGCAGCGGGTTTTGAAACTTGTTGGTGTGCTTATAGATCTTCTGCGTCCAGGTCTTCTGGTTGGCCGAGCCGAATATCCATCCTCTCATGTTCTTGGTTTCAATTACGAACACGCCCTAGCGCGACACGATGATATGGTCGATCTGTGTGGTGCCATCCTCGGTCGGTAATGTCACATCCTTGATCAGGTGGTACTCGTCCTTGGGCAGAAACAGCCGAGCGGCTGTATTCACCAAAAACTCACCGGTAATCCCTTTGAACCAGGGGGATTTGAGAATGCCAGCCAGTATGGCCAGTGGAATGAGATACCACAGAGCGCCGTAGACTTGCTGGATGATGGGGCTGAAGTCCATTTCCGTATTTTGTTTCCGCTATCGATTTCCCGTGATTATAAAAACGGTGTTATTTCTGTTCCAGAAACTTCGACCGCTTCTGTCTGAATAAACCGTGTTTCCCAAATCCGTAATCACTCAGGATGGTGACTTTCTCAAAGCCCTCCCGGGTTGGACGATCGTCAGTGAATGTCGCAAAGGCTCAATACATAATCTCGTTGCTGCTAACAGGAACACTCTGTGCGTCTGTGCAGGCCAGCGAGATTGCCATCGAGCAGACCATTGAGCAGGCCCCGACGATCGAGGTGTTCACCGATTCGAGTCTCCAGATTGTGTCTGGGAATGACCATACGACCGTCTATCTGATCGATCGGATTTACAAACTGCAGGAAGAACTCTCCATTGAACTGCCAGCGGATTCAGGGTCCGCCAAAATACTGGCTTTGCAACGATTCCAGCAGCTGGACAATCAACTCAGTACTGAACTGGAAAACGCCGCCAAAGGCCTGGTGCAGGCAATGCAGTACGGTATCGATCGTTACCCGGCCATTGTCTTTGATGGCCAGGCCGTGGTGTATGGCCTTACCGATATCTATGCTGCATCCCAGCTTTATCAGCGGTGGCAAGCAGAGAGTGCAGAACAATGAAAGCCGCCCTGTACCGTGGTTGGCTGATCCTGCTGCTGTTAATACCGGTTGTCGGCTACACCGGCACCATTACCACACCGGAAATTGTTGCCCAAACCACCAGTGCAGCTTTGAGCTGTATGCGTTGGATGCCGGTGGGGATGTGCTTCTGGTTGCGTTGCTCCCTGTCCGGCTGCAGCGTGCGCACCTCGATCAAAGTAGGGCATTACCAACCCGATGCGGTGGTGAGTGCCTACAACGAACTCGGTGGTAATCCCTGGGTCGAGATTCGCAGTACCCTGGGCGTGGCACAACGAACCGCCGCCAATGGGCTGCTGGGCAGCTTGCTGGCGGTGCCGATTGACAGCGCCGGCAATAGAACGGAAGGCGGGCAAGGTAACAAGGATCATCGCAACCTGGTTTTTCGGGAAACGGATGTCATCGGCCATCCGGTCAGCTCCCTGTCGAGTATCGTCGCCAGCACTGGCTACCTCTGTAACTCACAAACCATTTCCTTCTTCCCGTATTTCCAGTCGGGACTGGACGCGCTCTCCTGGCGGATGGAAATCCCGGAGATGTTCTACCCGGCGAGCCTGATACCCGGTTTGCGGGAGATCGGCTCCTGGCCTCTGCACACCTGGGGCGGTGTGTACCCTCGCACCGGCTGGACGACGCAGGCGGAGGAACCCAAGGCGGCGGCCATTAATGCCCAGCGCGCCGGCGACATCGTGACCCGCCGGGGGCAACCCCATATCTATGTGCCGATAACGGGTGGTTCCAGTTCACGGCAGCGCGTGTGGCCTCCGGGACCTCTGATTGAAGACGATCCCGACACGGGCGAGTGGCAGATGCTTTTGCCCAGAGCGGAATCGACCTGCAAGGTATTTGGCGCCAATGACCTGGCCAGTTTTACCGGCTGGGGTGGTGGGCGAGTCGATGCCCAGGGCGACTATGCCTGGAACCTGTGGCGCCCCTACAGCTGTTGCCGAGATCGCGGCATCTTTCTGTTCAACGTCGACTGGATCAATTACCCACCATGAGCATGAAAGCGTCTATTCGCACGGTACTGTTGATTGGCACCCTGAGTGTGAGTCAGGTCCTTCACGCGGCCCAGGGCCCCACCGAAGACAGCCTGTGGTACTACGAAATCGGTGGGGCCGAGCCTGTCTCCGTACCTGCCAACCCCGCAGTAGTCTCCGTCACCCTGGGCGGCTCCGCCCAATTGGGGCTCGGCTACAGCTGCGGCAAATTCGATCCGGTAGCGGCGGTGACCAACACCCTGAATGACATTGGTGCCGGTGTCGATAACATGATGGCGGCGATGACCGCTGCGGCAACCAGTGCCATTGCGGCGTTACCGGCCTTGATCCTGCAGCGCGCCAACCCCGGCCTGTACGATCTCTTTCAGAACGCGTTGATCAAGGCCGAAGAAACCATGCAGCTGGCGACCAAGTCCTGCGAGCAAATGGAGGCCGAGATCGCCCAGGGCAAGAACCCCTATGCCGATCTGATCACCCTATCCAAAGGCAACGACTGGAAGGTACAGATGGGGATTGGCGGCAATGATGCCGTCACTGCCAAGGATACGGTGGAGTCCTCAAATGGCGATAACGGAGTGCCCTGGATCGGCGGGCAGGCAGGGGGCAGTGGGCAACCGGTGCTGGAATTCACTGGCGACATCGTCGAGGCAGGTTACAACATCAATATGAATCGGGCCGTCACCGATACCACGCCAGTGCCGGCGGCATCGGCCACGCGCCTGTCGGAAATCTGGTCATCACCGGCTGAGGCCCGCGACTGGACGGTGGATGTGGTGGGGGAGAATATCGTCACCACCTGCGACACCTGCCGCAAAGACAGCATTCCCGGCACCGGGCTGTTACCCAAGCTCTACCAGGAGTCCGCTACCGTCACCACCGAAATCCAGAATCTGGTCAGTGGTGCGACATCGCCGACGCTGACTAACCTCGATCAGATCACCGCGCCCGGCGTGGCTATCACCCGGCAGGTGATCGAAGCGATCCGTGAAATGCCGCCCTCGGAGCAGAGCCTGATCATGGGGCGCCTGGTCTCCGAAATCAGTACGGCGCGCACCGTCGAGAAAGCATTGTTCGCACGGCGACTGTTACTGTCAGGCCGACAGGTTCCCGAGGTCTACGCCACAGAAGTCGCACGCGAGCATGCAGACACTTCTATTGCCGAGCTCGACAAAGAGATCGAAAACCTGCTGTTTGAGACCCGCGTGCGCAAAGAGGTGGTCTCCGACACCGTTGCCACCTTACTCGAACGCGCGGCGGCCAGAAGGCAAAGCTCGCTCACCGTGCCTGAAGTGCCGACCCTCGATCCGAACCCGTTGCGAGGTGGTCGTGTTCAATAACAGTGGGGCGAAGCGCAAGGGCTTCTTGATCGCCACATTGGTTGCCGCCCTGCTGACGGCCCTGGTGGGCTATTGGCTGATGCATCGATTACAGACCGATTCTGTGCAGTCCATCCAACAGAGTATCGACACCTGGCGCCTAACACTCACGCTATGCCGTTGGACAGTGATCGCGCTGGTGGCGTTCGGTTGGAAGGTCGGCGTTGAACACCTCACCAAAACCGGAAAGATTAATTCTGCCCAGGCAGATCAGCTTCACCGGTATCGCTGGCGCGCCGTCACCTGGCTGGTCGTCCTCGAACTGGTGCTGGGTCAGGGTTTGGTTGTGAAGTTTCTCGGCATCACCGCAGGACAGATCGTCTGATGAGTGTCGACAGCTACCTGGAGCTCTTTACCTCGCTCTTCGGCTGGGCCTTCTACGGCATTCTGTGGGATGTGCTGGTCAATACCGGGATCGTCTATCTCCCGTTTCTGGGGATCCTGATCGATAACTGGCGCGAACCCGCACAAGGTGGGGAAGTTGGCCATGCCAGCGGACTGTCACTGCGGCGTATGGAGATCGAACTCTTCATCGCGCTGTTGGTGGTCGTACTCGCAGGGCAACCCGCTGCGCTCACTCCCCTCAACGCCGCAACCCTGTCGTATTCGCCACCACCGACCCTGGTGGATCCGGCCCCGGCCGCCGCAACCGTGGCTGCGCCACAGAGTACCTACGGCACGACCGGATTTACCGGCTCCGCCGCAACGGTCAACGTCCCGGTATGGTGGTACGGTGTCATCGCGCTGAGTTCGGGTTTGAACCACGCGATCGTCGAAGGCTTGCCAACGGTGGCGGATATGCGCACCTTCGAGCAGCAGGCGCATCTTGCCACCATTGCGGATCCTCGCCTTCGACAGGAAGTCAGCGATTTCTTCAGTCAGTGTTACATTCCGGCCCGCTCCAAGTATCAGGCGGAGCGACCGGATACCGCGGCGATCAGCGGCATCCTCGCCACCTATGGCGCCGATGACCCGGACTGGATGGGCTCACACGTCTACCGGGATACCGCGGGTTATTACGACACCTTGCGCCCAGCCAACCAAATCACCGGCTGGGCCTACATCGCGGCCAGGGACACGGAATACGATCCGACAGCGCCGCCGGCCTGGGGCAAGCCTTTCTGCAAACAGTGGTGGGAAGATGCAGCGATCGGCCTAAGAGAGAAGCTGATCAATGAAGCAGACGCTACTTCTGCCGGCTTCTCTGGCCTGGTGGTTGCCATCGCACCGGCGCTGGCAGGTGAGCAGCAAAACGACGCCGTCGCCAAAACCGTGCTTACCAACGCGCCGCCTTCCTGGTCGAGCAACGAACTGATCGCCAACAACGCCTCTGGTTCGGGCTTGTTCAATACCGCGGGCAATATCGTCAAAGGGGGCCTCGCTGCCGGTGGTGTAATCACCGCATCAGCCTTGTTTTCCGTCACCATGACCGCCGTGCTGCAGTCACTGCCCATGGTCCAGGCCATCATGCTGCTGGGTATCTATGCACTGTTGCCGCTGGTGGTCGTCCTATCACGCTACTCCATTGCCATGATGGTGGTGGCTGGCATGGCGATTTTCACCATCAAATTCTGGACGGTACTCTGGTACCTGGCGATGTGGGTGGATCAGAACCTGATTTTGTCCATGTATCCCGACGTCAATGTCTTCCTTCAGCTCTTCGCCAACCCCGGCGAACACGATGCCAAGCGCATGCTGCTGAATATGATCACCACCAGTCTCTATTTGGGATTGCCGTTGCTATGGAGTGGGATGATGGCGTGGGCGGGGGTGCAGGTCGGTCGGTCACTGGATAACGCCACGCATCCATTTATTAAACCGGCTAACGATGCTGGTCAGAAGGGTGGCTCGGTCGGGAAGGCGGTAATAAGTAAAGGAATGAAAAAGTAATGCGCTACTTGTGGTCGTACCAGCCGTAGGGATCGGTACCATCATCGCGTTCTCCGGTCCGGTAGTTCAGCGACCCGCTGGAAATCCCTCCGGAATTGTCTTCGTCCGAAGTATTCAAAAGAGCGAAAAGCTCGCGACCTGCACCCAGTAGTAACAGCAACACACTACCCATAAAATGCCGACAGGTCTTGAGAGCGCTGCCAAGTTTTCTGTCTTTAGATGTTAATTCAGTCATACGCTCATACTACGAAAAACTACTGTTTATATAAACAACCCAGTAAGGGAATGGGTGGTTTCCGGATTGACTGCATTCTGGCTATCTCGGTGTGTGGAAAACTTATGGCCAGTAGCAATATTAGTAGACAGTTCAATTGGAAGAACCTGGTTATGCATGTCGTTCCAAAATTGCTGTACCGGAACTTGTAACTTCAGTCGCATCCAATACGCTGAGAGCGCCTCGTTCATTCTCACCCAAGCGAATATGGAGCCCGGTAGAATTGTATGAAGAGGGAAGCCTCCTGCACAACAACTCAGCTAGTGCTTGGTCTTCAACCGCGCAAATTACTTGGTTGCCTTCTGCACTAAGGGTCGACAACACCTCCGCTAAATGCACCGCTCTGAAATCGTCTATGTGTTGCACCGGATCGTCAAGCAGTACTGTCCTGAATTTACTCCAGGATGTGGCCAAACAAACTGAAAGAAGGAAAGCTAGTCCAGTCGCTCTCCGTTGACCACTACTGAATATAAATTGCGGATTTAGCCCATCGCCAACTTCCAGTTTCAAGAAACGCTTAACATCTCCTCGAATTTTATAATCAATATCCCGCCATGATGTGTGTGGTCGCAATCTTCTATACAAGTCAGCCAACAGCGGCCCAATTAAATCGAGTCTATCGTCTAGAGCTTCATTTGCGGCTCTTCGCGCCGCGTCGTATAGCGCTTTAGCGTGACCTTCTGCTCTTCGAGCTTTCGCTAAACGTGCTTCCAGTTCTCGGACCTGTTTCTCAACGCCTTCCTTTTCTCGTATAGAAGATTCCAGAAGGGAATTAAGGGAAATAGTATCCAAAATTCTAAGTGCATTTTCAGCATCACGTAACTTGCTGGCTTCATTATCAATTTTTAAACCGATATCCTCTGCTGAAACATCTTGACCGAGTTTTGCTTGATTCCTTAGGCGGTCTAACCGCTCTAGTGATTTTTGTATTTTTGACAGTGCATCACGATATTCTGATAACGTTGTATTCTTTTTCTCCAATTCAATCTCTGATTTACGTATCGCTGATTTCTTTTCAGCTTTAATCTTTGCAAGCTGTTGTGCCTCTTGATTTAGACGATCGATTTTTAGTCGAACTTCTTGCATGCCGATTTCAAAACTCCGTTGCGAATGTCCGGCATTGCAAAGTGGACAGTGTTCATCGACAAGGCCAATTTCTGAACCGGCTTCAAGTAGTTCTGAAATTTGATTGGCCTTCTCCGTGTTGTCACCATCATTATGCTTACTTAAAAATTCGCCGTATTCAGAGGACTTCTCTTCTAACTGAGTTTTCAGTGAGTCAATTTCTTTTTCAACTTCATCATACCTTCTTTGTTGTTCCGTCAAGGCGTTCGTATTAGATTCTTGCTTCTTCAGCTCGGATTCAATTTCCTCCAAAAGTTGAATCAGCTTTTTTGCTTCCGCTATTGCTTCGCGACCTTCTGGCAAAAGACTGTCAACTGGCAAGTCCTTGCCGAGGAATCTGCGAAGATGATCCATAGCAGAGTTTATTGCAGAATCATCTGTTAGTCGGGCTCGAAGTTGTTCAATCCTATTATTAATCTGCTTCAAAGAAGCTCTCGAATCTTGACGTTGTTTATCAATCTCTTGAGATCGTCTCGCGCATACGTTTTTTAGCTCGTTAGCACGGTGAATCTCTTTGTCAGAATCGGGAGATCCTAAGGCATCGCGAAGTAACTGAAACCGCTCAGTTTCCTTTAGATCCAAGCTTAATGCGGAAATAAATTCATCCCTGATAATGCTTGTCTTGGTAAGCTGAATCAGAGGTTCAGGTGGGGCAATATCTAAATTGCAGATTCTTCCTACAAATGATTGATCAATAGGTGATTCATACTGGCCTTTGGTTCTTCTTAGGGAAAATAGATTTGCATCTTCATCTCGAAATCCTACTTCGACATAGCATTCATCAATAGAATTGGGGCCTCGCCACCAAATATAGTCTTCGACAGATTCTCCTGATGCTTTGGCATCACTGTACTTGAACAAACCACCCGTCAATGCATACTCGATCGCGTCGCATAGAGTACTTTTACCAACACCGTTTCTACCAGAGATGACATTAAAATCTGGTGAAAAGTTAATCCGAGTGGGCTCAGAGTATCCACGAAAACCGCAGAGATCGATGTAAGATATTTCTAGCATCAGGTGTTCTCCAGAATTCTGGCAACATCTTCTACATCTTGATCTTGGAAGAATGCTTGAAGCGCACTTTGAGGCACTTCTTGAGCGCGCAAGGCGATTTCCTCCTTTATGTTGAGAGGTGGCAACTTAGGAATGTATGAAAAAGGAAGCAGAGAGAGCAGAGCTGCCCTTACGTCATCCGCAGTTTCGATATTTGACCTCGCTATTTTACGCGTTTCTGCCAGATCCTCTTCAATGTCCTGTAAAGCATGAAATTGAATATCGGTACAATGCTCGCTCGTAAGAAATACGTTGTATACGTTCCATGCCTTAGAGCCAGATGAAAGCAGTTTATTCGAATATTTCCTTATCAGCTGGTCCTTGTCCTCAGTCCATGATTCGATAAGTTCTGCAACCGTGGAGTACACCATCACAAAGCCGAACAAAGTACTGTTTTCGAATGCAACGAACTTGGATTCGTCTAAATCTATTACAAATGCTCTGTAATCTGATTCTGTAAGAACGGCTACCACTTCATCAATTATCCTACTCATAAGTTCAGTAACTCCTGGGCCCTTGGGCGCGTAATCCATTCTCCGCTGGGCCCGCCTCTTACGATTGAAGGATTGCGACCATCTCTAGCAATGTTGCCGGGTAAGCCGGTATCTTCCGCGCCTACACATATGACTATGTCTGCCGACCCAAATGGAGTTACTTCCCGCTGAAACTTTTGCCTGACGATATGTAAAAACCAAGGTGCATTCAGTACTCTGATCTTTCTGTCGTCTAGTAACCAGTGACCGTCTGAAAATACGGCACCTTTTGCCTGCAATTGCAGGATTGTGAGCCCAACGAAATCGTTAATATTTGGATTCTTGGCTTTGGCGGGCTCTGATGGGGAACAACCTTCTATGTCACGTCTGATGGCGTAGAGCGCCTGTAAAGAGGTTTCTTCTGGTAACTCGTACCAAACCTCGTGAGGCTCATTTCCAGTAGAATCTAAATATGACTGTCTCGCACTATAAATAGACGAACGAACATATTTTCTTGAAAATTTTAGTCGAAGCGTATTCAGGAATTCTGATCCAGAAAGCGGTAGGTGAAGGAACGTCACATCATCTTTGCTGCCGAGTTCATGCAAACCCGGGGCTTTTTCTCTGAGAGTTTCTACATCGGATGGATCAATTATTATGACCCTAGATGGTTGTATTGCGCCAAGGGAGCTTTCCAAAACAGTATTCAAGTATGACCAGTCCGACCAGAAGCCAATAATCAAGAGGTCTTTATTAGCAAGATGCAGATTTAACCATTGTGCGCTGCGCGCAATGCGACTTTTGACCGGTTCATTCTGAATCTGAGCTGGTGCCCAGACGGTATTGTCTCTGTCTTTTATCCAACACCCATGAATTTTTAATAACGGACTTCTATCATGAGGTGCATTTTCAGCCTCTTGACCATCTAACAGCCCATCCACCTCTCCAAACAAATCATGGGCCGCTGTTTCGATTAGGTTATCTAAGTTGGTGGAAATCACTGAGGTTGCAGCTCGACACAGTAGGAAATCAGCAATTGCTGAGTGCCCCAAGTTATGAGGCATTGCAAAACTATCTGTCGGAATCAGTTTCCTTATGAAATAGTTGCAAAACCTACCTGATTCCAGGAAGTGGTTAGCTTGTTCCTCGAGATCATTTTGTACGATTTCGCCGTTCCGCTGGCAGTGGTCGAAGATTTCGTTAGCGAGTGCTGCAGCGGATGGTAAATTGCTCGGCGGTGCCATCGACAAACCCGCCCCACACAAAATCACCAAGCGATCTTCGTCGATGGAATCTAAAAGTGCAGTGACAGCATTATCTAGCGCTATTGTCTGAACCATATTTTGTACTTGTAAACACTCTTTGCTTCAGGAAATCGCCTATTTAATCCAGTTGTTTATCAATAAATCCCAATGTGTTTGCGTTCTCCAGTATTGTCCTCACCTTGGATTTATCTAGTCCACCCGGAACTTCTGCATCGATCTCCAGCTTAAGCTCGACTGTTGCTCCTGGAATCGTGGTCAGTTGCTGAACGATAGCTTCTACAATCTGATGCATATCCCGAGCGGGACGATCCGCAGAAATTAGCACGGTGCCCTGAAAGCGCGTCGGAAACCTTTCCTTTTCGGGGGTTCCAGGTTCACCAGGTTTTTCGCCAACTCCTTCTCCCCATCCCTCGGGCTTCGGTTCGGCTATACCTGAATCATCTTTGGTTTCAAGAAATTCCTTACGATGTTCTTCAGCGGTCTCAGGACGCACTATAACGCTCTCATTGTCGATCACGACGGGGGCGTTTATTGCGCCTTCGATATAAAGCCCAACATACATTTCGGATTTGTCATCCCACCGTTCTGCATAGGCGAACGGTCCCGCAACCACGCCAGCGACTGATGCCTGAATTGCTCGCACCAATACCTCGCGGCTCTTTACCCTTGGAAGATAGATATAGCGATTCAAATATTCCCAGATTTCCTTAAGCGACAGATGGTCCTTGTCGTTCCAGATATACTTGACTAGCTGACGATTTAGATTATCCGGGCCAAGTTCGGGCCAGATACCCTGGTCGCTGACCAGCTTTTTGCTCGCACGAGCGAATAAACCGTCTTGAGCAGGAATCTTGGAAGATGTCCACTCGACATCGGCTTGAGGGCTTTCTTGGTGCGGATATAACAGGTAACACCAGGCTTCCCGTATACGGGTCCTCACGGTTTCATTCGCTTCGGCGACTTTAGCTTTCGCCATTGCGCTGTCACTCTGCGTCAAATTTAGCCTGTCGGTTTCGCGCACAATCTCTGCCCAAGCTAGCGCTGACCGCATAGCATCTTTAAGATTTTCGAGTTGTCGCGATTCAACGGCAAAGAAGACCAGCATGTTTCTATATACGCGCGGTGTAGCGCCACGCTGTAAAAGAATGTCTTTCGCCTCCTGCATGGCTTCAGAGCCATCTCGTCCTGTATGGGGATGTCCGACGCCGAGAACGATTGCCCGGACACCACCGGGCTCATCAGGCACTTCGGCCGACGAACTCGGTGCGGTTTGAACCGTATCGAAATGGCCGCGATCTCCGATACCGTTGATATACGTCAGCAGCGCTTTGTCGATCTCCAGTAGCACCAACGCCTCTTCCAATTGGCTGGCGCGGTCGGCGGCAATCCGATTGAGACTTGCCGACATTGAATACCAGTATCGGCCCATATCACTGTGCATGAACTTCGCTTGGTTCGACAAACGCCTCAGAGCATCGCTGAAAATAGCGGGGCGTTCGCCGGGCTGAACGATGCCCAGATTGATCTGCTTGTCATCCAACCCCCTGTTCTCTTGCCCGTGCGTCGGTGCTGTGCCCATAAAGATTGCGCGCGCTACACGTCGCGTGGCTGAATACTTATTGAGGTTTGGCGCCGACTGGTCGATTTTGTACGGGGTTGATGTCGTACCATCTACATCACCAGCGATAATCGACTGCCAACTTGCGTCGAGATAGTGGAGCAGTTCGGGTTCAACGCGCGCCGAACTTATCATGACACTACCGGGCATGATCATCACTGACGGATCATTGCTCATCCAAAGTTCGTGGATGACCTGCGCCATGAGACGCAGAACCCCACGCGTCCTTTGAAATTTTTCGAGCGAACCCCAGCTTGTGTAGAGCTGGTCGAATAGTTCCGGGTGAATGGGATATGCTTTTTCAAGCTTGCGACGATAGTCTTCGTCAGCGCACCCCTGCGGGAAGTCGTTCGTATTCTCGCGATAGAGCTTTGCAAATTGCTTTAGAGTATTGTCCCTGTGATGGAACATATCGCCTGGAATCTCCCTGAACAGGCGGCGGCGTACAATTTCGTAACTCTCTTCTTGAGAGGCCGGACGCCACGACGATTCCACGCGACTGAAGGTCTGTTTCAGCCGCGCAAGGGCCTCCTGTCCACCTTCACCACCGACTTCGATTTGAGATGCGGGGAGAGACGCCACTAGAAGTGTCTGTGGGCTTGCTTTGACCGCCTCTGTTAGCGACTGAACAAATGACAGGTTTGAATCGAACGAACCGGAAGGCAAGCCGTCGACTTTGTATATCTGTCTAAGGTAGGCGACCCACTCATCGATCAGGATCAGACATGGAGCGCACTTCTTGAAGATTTCTTCCAGAAGGTTTGATCCAGGTGCAACGCCGCGCTCATCATTCTCGGCAATCATCTTGAAGGCTTCTTCACCGCCAAGCTGCCACGCCAGCTCGCCCCAGGTCGTTCTGATTTTCCGTCCGCCTTCAAGACTGATCTCGTCTTGCGGACCTCGTGAAGTTCCGACCAGGACGGCTCGGTTGATTTTCTCGGGAACTTTCAGTTTATGGCGCGACAGCAATTGATCGAGTCCCGACAAATCCTCGGTGCTTGTTTCACCAGCCATGTGGTAGAGGGCAAGCATCGAGTGCGTCTTACCGCCGCCGAAGTTGGTCTGCAACTCAACGACAGGATCACCTGAGTCGCCCGCAAGACGCTTTGCTGCACCGACGAGAAGATTACTCAATCCTTCCGTCAGGTACGTTCTTGCGAAGAACTCCTGCGGATCACGGTATTCGGCAGGCGCGCTGCCGTTATGGACTTTAGCAAGGTCGGCGGCAAACTCTGCTTGCTTGAATTCCCCGGTGGCAACGTCCTGATGGGGCTCAACAATTTCCCGCCACGGGAGAATACCTGCGACGGTATCAACCGAAATATCGAGACGCTGCGTTCTGCGACGCTCCTCGTTCCGCTGCAATTCAGTAAACTTCGTGCGCAAGATGGTATCCCGCATCTTGCTCAACTTTTCGGCGGTATCTCCGGCGCTGATTGCTTCCATGAGGCGACGCATGGAGTCGAGTGCGCGCTCGGCGTCGTCGTAGGTGAAATTGTCGTTGTGGGAAAGTTTGTTCCTGACATCCACGAGTTCATTGACTATGGATCGTTCGGCGCGACCGAGGACCGACTTGAATGCGTCCATCCAGAATCGATCCATTGCATTCAAAAGTGCAGCCTGGTCCCATAAAAATGTGCCGTCGTCGTTGGCTTTAAGGCCCGGAAGCTTTTCGGCTACTTTAGGCTGCCAATGCCCCTTCAATGAGTTTTCGAGGCGTTTCTCCACAAACGGGGCCAATGCCTCCGGAAGAAGTTCCATGCCTTCAAAAACATACTGGCGCGTGCTTTTTGCCATCTTTTTTTCCTCAGAAATTCATGCTCGCTTGACCGTCACCACGCGTGTCGTGGATAGTAGCGGCCTCGCGTGTTAGCTCTGTCCAATCAGCAATCAGCGCGTTGTAAGCTGTGGCTTCTTTTGCATCCTGACGCTTATTCGCGCTGATGTCATAGAGACAGTAGGCGAGGTCTTTTACAGCGTCCGCCTTGTCACCGATTTTCTTCAGTAGTAACGCGGTGTCGTATGAGATTCCATCTTCTTGGTGCTGACGCACGAGATGTTGTAGACATTCCCATACAGTTAAATGAGTGTCATTTGCCGGGTCCCAGTCGTTATCCAATTCATCTCGGGCCAAGATCCGTACTTTACCCGCGGCACTGTCGACAATGCCTGCATGTTTTACACTTTCAACTGAAACGCCGCGTGCTGTGGCAATGTTGTTTGCTGTACCGTATTCACCAGCCTGCATTCCATTTTGTTCAAACCAAGATATTGCGAAACGAGTATCAGCATCGAATTCACCTACAATGCCTCCCAAATATTCATCTAGTTCATGGTTAATTAATTGTAGAGCGGTTTTCACTGACATTGGGCTGTCGTCGGCTTCGAGAACAGCTTTATAACGAGAATATACGCCTATGCCAGGACCTATAGCAGACTGCGGCATGTCCGCAGGTGCGATATTTGCAGCCTGTAGCTCTGAAATGGCAGATGGAAGTTCGCGTTTTAAAGCTCGAACAAATTCTGCCCGTGTAATGACGTCTGCGGTTTTTTCTTTTTTCCTGCAGACCAAAACTACGGAATTTGCGAGAGCATTTTTTCCGGATGCTATCATTCTGTCCGGGCGTTCTGTACGGATTGGCCACGTTCCGCAGATAGCGAAGCCAGCTTCTATTACTGCTTGTAGAAAAGTCGCCCATCCAGTTGACGATAATCCATCGGAACTAACCTCGCTTTGTTTGAACGCGTAATAGATTGCCGCAGGGAAATCATCAATAGATTGATCAACGAAATTCTTAACTGCATTCCGCATTCCGGCAAGAAAGAAATCCTCTGCTGTATCGCGTCCTCCATGCCTATACGGTGTGGCGACTAGCTCTTCGGATTTAGGGGTTGCTATTGTCCCAAAAAGCTCAGGGTACACTGGAGAGAGTCCACCTTTGAGCCAATGATAGAAGAAATCAGAAAGGTCAGCGTAAGCGATGTTATCGTAGTATGGAGGGTCTGTTGAGATTACTGATCCACTTGGCATTTGCACTGACTGCGCATCGCTTTGCGATATTCTGCCCTCTGCTCTAGGTACAAATCGTAGAAGATTTTTTACTACACTATTCAGTGACACTACATAGTCACCAGCTGCTTTCGAGAAAGTTCCTGCTTCGGCAAATTCCCATACCATTGGTATCGTTTGACGACCAAACAAATGAACTACCTGGGTTGCTGAGCTCGACCAGTTGCAATGTGCATTTGATATATCAGCTAGTCTTCCTACGGCTAGTCCCAGATATACACTGACAGCCTCAGCATAGCTTGTAGCACCTTTTCCATTCTCTCGAAGAGGAGTACTGTCCGACGATAATCCACTTGCCTTTGCGTCTTCCTGAATTTTTTCTCGCGCCTCTAAAATCAGATCACAATACGTTTTCAAACCTACGAGCTGGCGGTCAGTGAATAAGTCACCAAAGGTTTTCAGCCCATAATCAACTGTCCAAAAGTTCCGTGGGTCGTTCGGTAATGCAGTTTCGGGCTCCCACAGTGGTTCTGCAGATAGGGCTATATTTTCCTGCTCTTCAGACGGCGCCAAATAAACTCGGCTACGGTTTGCTTCAGCAACTATAGCAATCAGTGATTGCCCCATTTCTCCCGCGCGCCCTTTTTCTTTGACATAATCTGGGGTAATTGCGGCGTTTGATAGCAAACACGTAAAGTTTGCTCCTCGACCCGATTTTGTTCCCTCTTTCGCTTTATCCCACTGCTGCTTTGTACCACCAGTCCTAATCTCATAGCGAATTGATTTTTTTGACTTATCTAAAATTGGTTCAATCCAGGCTTCCTTTCCCTTCTTCGAGCTGAGAAGGAAGCTAGACGCAATTGGTACTTGAACGTCTGAGAAGGCAGGGTCTGGGCTCGGAACTGTTCGAGACCAAATCCATGCTATCACCGGTGTTTTTCCACCTCCGTATTCCTTCGGAAGATCAACTTGAGGATAAAGGTGTCCTATCCGCTCGTATGCTTTTTCTCGCATCCATTCGCCGTAGAATTTGACATCTTCGGCAAGCCCTTCGGCATTTCGATAGTGGTTTCGGTCTTTCATGCCGGGATGAACGGGCGAGTTATCCTTAAATTTCGGAGGAATTTCAATCATCGCCTTGCCGATCATAACGGCGACAGGGTTGAGGTCTGACCCATAGGCAGGAAGACCTAATCGTTGTGCTTCAAGAGGTATGCTGGCGCCTCCGGAGAATGGATCGTATATTGGTGGTAGTTCTCCGTCACAGCTCCGAAGTATTTCTACGCGTGCGCGTTCTAAAACTTCTTCGTTAGTAGAGTTTTCCCACTTCACGAGGTCGGCAATAATCTGGAAGAGTCGCTTACGCTCAATTTCCGCTGCGCAATCTTCAAGTGTCGGCTTGGGCGTATTGGCGGCAGGGGAGTTCGGTTCAGCTTGTCTTTTCTCCCAAAGCTCAGTGTGCTCTGCAAGTTCGGATTCCGCCTTATTGCGAATTTTAGAATTCTTCAAGAGTTCGTCGACATACTCTGAGGGATCATCCACGAGTTGAGCGAACAAGACAGCCCGACATGCAGCGAGGGGACGACGAGCCCACCACAAATGCAGAGTTGAAGGGTGTCCGTGCCGAATTGATTTCTCACGGGCAGAGGCTGCATTGATCGCTTCCAGTGGAAGCGCGACTTCAATCAGTTTTTTCTTATAGGCCTTGGTCATGTTCAAACACTAATCTGTATGTTGATGGGTGCAGGGTCAGTTCGCCGCGATCCTGCATTTCTTTAAGCAGATCACCGGTTATCTCGACGGGTTCGCCTTCGAGATTAGCCAGTATCAGAACGTATGTCTCAGGAGATTTTTCGACAATGCTCCAGATTTCAGCTTCGAGCTGGAGTGGTTCACGTTCGAGGCAGTGGTCCTTGGGCCAGTAATGCCGCTTGATCTCGCCATTGGCTGACCTGAGTTCCCACGGAAACAAACTGCCATTCGCCCTTGCGATCCAGTTTCCTTGATCGTCATAGAAGCGGCTGTCGTAATCCTTGTGGAACCCTTCACTCAGTGCAAAGCGTTCCATCATTCCTGGCTTTGGCGGTTTCTCTTTGCGCCGGGGCTTCAAAACCAGTTCTTCGTCGTCTTCAAGGTCCGAAGTGTCGTCTTCCTGCTCGTTAGGAGTCTCTGTCTCCGTATCGTCGTCAACCTCGCAGGTTTCCTCTTCGATGGTGTCATCCGTGTACTCTGCGTCTGATTCTTGGATGGAGTTATCTTCATCTGCTACGTCGTTTTGGCCTTCTGGCTGTATCGACGTATCTTCTTCATCAACCACAGGTTCCTTTATGGGAGATACAACCTCTTCCCTTGGAACCAGTGTGAAGTTTCCTTCCATGTATTCCGTGACGAAAGCTCGCGGTCTATCGAAACACAGTTTTATAGCATCAGTGATGTCCGTGTTTCTGAATGAGCGACCAAGCTCCAGCGCCACGGCTCTGGCGAGTTTCCCGAGGGTTTTGTCTTCGGCATGTAGAATGTCGTCAGCCCAGATCGCATCGACCTGTCTGGGAGTGCCGGCGGGCTTCCCGTCTATGTAAGAAATAATCTCCAGCTCACGCGTTGTTTGCCACTTGGTAACAGAAAGCTCACTCGCCAAAGTTCGGATACGCTCTGCTTCCTCTTCGTCTTTTAGCTTGAGACGCTGTAGTTCCAGACCCAACTGCGTAAGCCAATCGCGCGTCTCCGGTTTGCCCGCTTCTGTTCCCTTGCGGTGAAACTTCTCCTCGACGTGAGCCGCCAATAAGGGAAGTGCCGAAAACGGTCCTGTCTGCGTGATGTCTACCGGCAGGTCCTGTAGATTGGCAGTCTTGTCTTTCACCCACTGGTGCAGATGGCTCCAGGGGATAAGGGGTTGCAGGGTTAATGCATATTCGAATTCTTCGACTGGCGTCCATCGACCAGAGAGGCTTAGCCAGTGTTGGCAATCATCCCAGACCCGGCGCGCATGGCGCTGCAACAGAGCACGCGCACGACGAAGATCGTCTGCCGATAGCTGGCCGGGTGGAAGGCTTTGCAGCCATTTGATTGCCAGTTCGGGGGTCGGGCGATCCTCGACGCCGATCTTGCGCCAGATGGTCAGGTCGCTGACGGACGCGCGAACCGTTTCCGCGCCGGGAGCATCTTCCTCATTGGCATGCAGGAAAACGCCTGCGCTCGTCACCCACGACCCGTTTTCCGTCAGGATGAGCCGTTCGTTTTCGAAGGCTGATTTGATGTCAGTGAAATCACTGGTCGAGCATCCGTCTAAAAGTTCGTCCAGTCTCCGATACCACTTCTCGACTTCGTGAGGCGGAGGGTTCATACCCTTCGAGAGTGCGCGTAGCCGGACGATAAGTTTGTCCGGTCCTGTCGGTGAATCGCCAACTCCCAAGAGCTCCAGTAGCGGGGCCGTTGCGGGATTATCCAGATGCGCGTTAACGAAGGGTTCGACATCCCGTAATGCTTCGGTTTCGGGGGTTCTGCGTAGAAGCTCTGCTGGTTTGCGCAGCATTCCCTGCGTATCACGCAAGCAATTCTCGTTACGCAGCCTCAGAATCCATTGAGGCAAGAGGCCATCGCGTATGACGCGCCTGGTATTTCCGTTCTGCGCCTCTTCAGTCACGGTAGCTGTGGTCGCGCCTGTCCAGTAACGCTGAGGAGCCAACAGAATATGCTCCAGAACCTTTCCCCAAATGTCCTTGTCTTCTACTGAAAGCTCCTCCCAGTGTTCCCAAATGTCTCTGTCGAAGTCCCAGTCGACTATTTTGAACCACGGGCTCTTGTATCTTGGATTAAACGGCCCCTTGAAACTCCGGCGCTTTAACTCCGGCTCCATATCCCTGAGAGGCATATAGCTTGTTACGGCTTCCTTAAGAGGAGGGAAGGTGTGGAGGCCTGCACGGCCACTTTCGATCCACTGTTGCCATTCTTCACGATTACATGATGTGAAGGACTTTAGATACTTGTGGTGTAGTAGATGACGTTCACACCATTCTTCTGGCAGGAGGAGATCGAGCGTTCCATCAGCGTCGTGGATAACTATTGAGCTGATGGTGCGCAGCCGTTTGTCCTCACAGGCAAAACGGAAAGACTCTCCCGTGCTTGCGCCCAGTTTGGCGGCGATCTGTGCTATGCGGATCGCGTCATCGAGGGTCTTCTGCTCGGAGGAAAAAAAGTCTGCCGCAACCCTGTCGATGACTTTTCCAGTATCGCTGGGTTCGTTCAATCCGATTTCTTTCAGAACGGTATCAGCGTCTTCGACTTGCCGGGCGAGCCCTTCATTTCCCTCAAGCTCCGACAGTCGCCGCCTGTCTGTCAGGTATCGAAGCCAGTTCTGATTGACCACGGAAAGCCTGTCGCCAAGGAACTGCCAGTCTTCCTCCGTAGGAACGAGCTTCTTCTCGCCAAGGCGGACTACCTCGTTTGCTGCATAAAGCACGTCCTTGCCTTGAACAGGAACGATGCGCAGCGCTCCTTTCGGACAATGGAATCGATATCCCGTTATGATCGGCGCGATGTAGGACCAAAGGCTGAGAAGTCGGTGCCAGTTCTCAGGTTTTGGAAGGTGCTTTTCCTGAAGAGCTTCCAATACTTCTTCATCATCGACTTCTTCTATCAGTCCCCAGTTGAGTAACTTCTTTCGATCCTTACCGGTGACATCATGGGAGAATGCAGGCCTTCCGTTTTCATCGAAGAGCGCGGCCGCCTGTCCGCCGGGCCAAACCTCAAAGAGCGCTTTGGGGATGATGATGCACTGTTCTTTTCCGACCAGTGCGCCGTCATCGGTGAGCAACAGGTCTTGGTCCTGGATTGAATCTGCAAACGACTTCTCGACGATCGTTCCACAGGTTCCTTCCAGAGATGTGTCTTCCAGGTCTACGTCCGGCATGAGCGCGTAGGCGCGTGCTCTTTCAGCCGGATGCTGGTCCGATTTTTCCAACCACTTGAGCATCACTTCTGCGGCGAGTCTTCCGGCACGATTCAATAGCCAGCGGTTCGTGGGCGATGTCTCGGGGTCCTTGATCTTGAGACGCGCCGGGTCCTGTATAAATGGCGCGTTGCAGGCAAACGGCAACGATGTCTTGACCCCTGTTGGCAGGACGACGTACAGACGGCCTTTCGCGCCAAGGACGATCTCGACGGCGCAGGGCGGAAAGTCCGTCTCCTTGTCTTCAAAGAGCATGCGCTCATCACGGATTTCTGCCAGCGCTTCTTCCGGGAAGCGTTCCAGCCCGGATCGTGCGATCAGGTAGCTCTCGTCTTCATTGTCGTGCAATGCGAGCCATTCCGTGCCCTCTACCGGGCCGGGGCCGAGGCTGCCCCAATGAAGAACTTCCTCGCCGATCTGGATACGTCTGATGTTCTTGAAGAACAACAGCGACACGGGGCTTTTTAGCCACTCTTTGAGGTTCTTTTCGACTTCAGTCCTGCGGTGATGGTCTTGTATGGCAACACGAACCGTCGTGAATTTCTCGGTAGCGGAGGTCTCGCTCGACCATTGCGGTTCGGTGAAACGCTGATGATCGAAGGCGACTGTGAGCGTCGGGGTAATGAGTTCTACGCGCTTACCCAGACTGAATGTGCTTTTGAAGCCTATGCCCCGGAAACCGATTGTATGCAGTGCGCGCTTGTTCGAATAGCCGAACCTGCACAACGACCTGAAATGCTCTTCGGTGAAATCTTCGCCGTTGTGTTCGAAAATGAATGTGTCGTTTTCGATACGGACTTTTGCCTCGGATGCCCCCGCGTCGTCGGCGTTCTGCAAAAGTTCAGAAACGATGTGGCGCGGACTTTGAACCTGCTTGAACAACTGTCGCCAGGGGGCCGCCAGCACTGGATTGCTTTCGAGCTGCTCCCAGAGTTCTGCCGCTTCCTGACGGATTGGTTCAAAGTAGGCAGGGCGAGCACTCATCTGGGAACCTCAGATTTGCTCAAGAGGTGTTTCAGCTCGAATTGCTGCGCTGTAACACCAAAAGCAGGCTCTACCTCGAAAGGCTGCCAAACGTATCGGGGTTCTTGCGCGGATTCCTGACTGATCTGCACGATAGCCAGAATATAGTCCTCCGGCTTGTTCAGCGAGGTGATGATCTCGTTTCGCGTGACCGTGATCGTGTTCGCGCCGTCTATGCGTCCCTTAACTTCGATAAAGCGTTGCTTTTTCGTATCGGGATTCAGGGATACGATGTCGTAGCCAACTTTTGCGGCTGAAACGTCTTCCGGCTTGTTCCCAAGTGAGCGTTCTGCTTCCATCACGGCGTTCATCGCCATGATCTCGATCTGGCGTCGGCTTGCGGCATCGGCTGCGAATTCAGCCGGAGCGCCGGAAGGTTGTTTCTTGGCGAGCAGCCCTTGAGGCACGACGATCAAACCACCACGCACCACAGGTGCGCTGGCTGTGATGTTCTTCTCTTGAGCCAGTTGTTCCATCCGGCGCTTGAGACGATCCGCCAGGTCTTCGGCGCGTCGTTGTGCGTTTTCCCAGTTGAGCCGTGTCTTCTTACCGGCGTTGGCCTCTTCTTTCAGCTCGAAGGCACGCCCATCCCAGTAATTGATTTCCTTCTTCAATCGAGCCTGAACTTCTCGTTCAGTCTTTTCGATTTCCGGCAGTCTCCGGTTTTTGACTTCTTTCAAATGCTCTTGTGCCAGTTCGATGATTGCGAACTTTTTGACCTCGGACTCAAGGTCATCAGACAGCCAATGGCCTTTTAATTCGCCTTCTACCGCCGACACCTCTTCAGTGGTGGCCGGTCTCAGGTTCAGGTGTGGCGCAATACCTGCGTTCACGACAGTTCCGTCTTCCCGGATGCTGGCGAACTGAAGCCTCTGCGAAACAATCTGGTTCGCGCCTGAACTTGTCTTGCGCCCATCCTCGATGCTGTGTTCCATGAGGAATACGGCCTGAATGTCTTCTCCCGGATCACTTTCGTCGACCATCACAGCGCCCAGTTTCATCAGGTCGCCGTATTGATCTCTGATCAGGCTGATTACAGCTTCCAGAAGCGGGTGGCCGGGGCAGACAAACTCGGCCACGGGTTGCTGGTTGATGTATTGCTTGTCAAAGCAAATACGCTCAAAGCGTTTTTGGACCGGCGCGCCTCTGCCGATTAGCCGGTCACGCTCCCGGATACGCACGGGTACATGCGTGATCTCGAACCGGCCTTCCTCGCGCTTCTTGAAGCGACCGCCCAGGTGCTTGAACGCTTCTATAAAGAAGCTTTGGATATGGTGTGGCTGTAAACGCTGAGCTTCGGCCCGTTCCATCTCAAGTCGAATGCTTTCGACATCGGATTCGGCCATCATGTCATTGGTCAGCTTGCGCTTCTTGAGCAGTTCTTCGATATGGTGGTAATCGACGGCACCGTCGATTTTTTCGAAGAGCTTGGCCTTTGCCTCATCGCTTTCACCGTACTGGATAGCCTCCCAGAGCAGGTCTTTAAGGGAGGTGCCCTCGAACGGCTCTTTACCCAGTACGTCGTAAACGCGGCCGCCGAGAGCGGCCCGCGCTGTTTCCAGCTTTTCGAGCAGGCGCGCGTAGACTTCACCTTCCCGCGTATCGGCGGCGACTAGGTTCCACAGGTGGCAAACTTCTGTCTGACCGATACGGTGGATTCGACCAAAGCGCTGTTCGATTTTGTTCGGGTTCCACGGCAGGTCATAGTTCACCATCAGATGCCCGCGCTGGAGGTTCACACCTTCACCGGCCGCGTCGTTTGCCACAAGGACCTGTAGTTCACGATCCTGCATGAAACGGCTGATGACTTTTCGGCGTTCTTCGCGTGTCACGCCGCCGTGGATGACTTCGACACTTTCCGGTTTGCCGAGCCGGGTTCTGATCTTGTCCGCCAGGTACTGAAGCGTATCCTTGGCTTCCGTGAAGATAATAAGCTTGCGGCGGTTGCCGTCGCTGTCGATCATCAGATCGTCATCGAGGATTTTGTTGAGCTCCAGCCACTTCGTGTCCTTGCCCGAGCGCAATACACCGAGAGCCTTCTGTTCGAGGTCTTTAAGCGTTTCTACTTCAATCTGAAGCTGCTCAATGGTCTCAGCCGTAGTCGCCGTCGTGGAAATGGTTTCCTCGAACGCCTCAATATCTTCTTCACCGTACTCGTCAATATTGCCGAGTACCTCGTTGCTCAAATACTCATCCTCGTGGGCGAGGGCTTTCTTTTTGCCGCGCGCGATCAATCGTGCTTCTGCAAGCTCGTTTTCGAGTTTTTCACGGCGACGCTTGAGCGACTGGTAGATCGCTGCGGGGGAGGAGGCGAGACGGCGTTGAAGGATTTGAAGCGCGAACCCGACGTTGTTTCGTTTCTTGGCGTCTTCCTCCGCGAAACGTCTTACGCGGTTCATCTCTTCACGAACGTAATCCGTGACCCTCCAATACAGGGAGGCCTCTTCATTGGAGAGTTCGTATTTGACGGTGTAAGCGAGACGCTCCGGGAACAATCGCGTTCCGTCAAACTTCAACAGCTCTTCCTTCGTTAGTCGGCGCATCATATCCTGCGTGTCGGCGTAGTGGACGCCATCACGGAAGCGCCCCTCGAAGCGGTCTCCGTCCAAGAGCGCCATGAAAAGCTGGAAATCTTCTTCCTTGCCGTTGTGCGGCGTTGCTGACATCAACAGCAAGTGCCGGCAGATTTGACCGAGCTTCTGACCGAGCTGGTAGCGCTTCGTGTACTTTACGTCGCCGCCAAAATAGCTGGCGGACATGCGGTGCGCTTCGTCCGAGATAATCAAATCCCATTCCTGGGATCGAATGAGTTTCTCTTGTAATTCTTCGTTCCGCGCCAATACGTCCAGTCGGGCGATCATGTGGTTGCGATCATTGAACGGGTTCCCTGATCGCGAATTTTCGATCATATCTCTGCTGAGAATGTCGAACTCCAGATTGAATTTGTCTCCCAATTCATCCTGCCACTGTTCGACCAGACTTCCCGGCGCAACGACCAGGCATCGTTCCAGATCACCCCGAGCGATCAACTCTTTGATTAGCAATCCCGCCATAATCGTCTTACCAGCGCCGGGGTCATCCGCGAGCAGGAAGCGAAGCGGTTGCCTTGGCAACATCTCCCCATACACAGCCGTTATCTGGTGAGGCAGGGGTTGAACCAGACTTGTATGTATGGCGAGGTAAGGGTCGAAGTGATGCGCCAGTTTGATGCGATTGGCTTCCGTCACCAGCCGAAGCATTGCGCCGTCGGCATCGAATGACCAGCTTCGTCCGGCCGAAGCTATCTTCAGGGTATGTTCTTCATCTCGATAAACGAGACGGTTTTGAACTCCGCCGTGCGCGTCCTCAAATATGACTTTAACCGCCTGATCGCCATACCATTCGATATTGACGACCTTGGCAGTGCCAGTAGGGGTCAATCCTTGAACCGAAGCGCCAGCTTTCAGGTCTTCCAGTCTTGTTTGATTAATCTCAGTCATTAGGAGCTCCTGATCTCCTTGGTTGAGCGTTCTGGCTTCGGTTACTATCCGCCGTTGCTATCGCTGGATTTTTTTGATTGATTTTCAATCCAGGTTTCAATCTCCGTGCGTCGGAAACGCCATGCGCCACCTACCTTAAATCCGGGTATCTTGCCTTCTGCCGTCAGGCGATACGCGGTCTTTTCGGTGATTTTGAGGTATTCGGCCACCTCTTTAACTGTCATGATGTCGTTGTTCATCACTGTGCTCGAATTTGCAGCGAGAATGAGAAAATAAGGGAAAATACGGAATTAAACAATCTTATTTTCCATAAATCACTTCGACTTAATGCGGCCAAAGTACCCTGGGTTACCTGAGTCACCTTTAACGCCCGATCTGGGCTGTTTCTCTACCTTGCACCTAATCGAGACACATAGGATCTTCAATCAGTGGCCTGCAGTTCATTTTTATTCTCCCGTTGTGAGGCGCTTTGATTTATCAAAGAGGTGGCTAAGCGGGGGTAACGTCGGCCAGTACCTGTGTCAAAGTTAGTGGCAGAGGGTAAGCCTCGGAGAGCTACAGACAGACATTGAGCCGCGCGGTGATGTTGAATCGTCCACCGAGAGTCAACAGCTTCAGCTGAGTATCGCGGATGGAGCCTACATAGATAATGTGTTAGATCAGATTCGTGCGCTGCTTGACCAGACTAAGGGTGCCGGGAATACGTTCGTCCGGCAGTCCCCTGGCGCGCAGATTAGGATGGAGCAGAGAGAGGTAGAAAGGCTAACAGAGCGACGGTGTGAGAGCCCGAAATGGATGCTGAATTTCCGATTCTGCGTTCCACTCACGTTCCACTGGCGTTCCACAGAAGGGACAATTTGAGGCGATGAGAGACAAGTGATTGAGACGTCATAAGCAAAAAAACCATTTAAGAATCAGTGTCTTAAATGGCCTCTCGTGGTCTTTCGACGTTTTTCAATATGGTGCCCAGGAGAGGACTTGAACCTCCACGCCCTTGCGAGCACTAGCACCTGAAGCTAGCGTGTCTACCAATTTCACCACCTGGGCAAATAAAACGGTGGATTTTTCCTTCTATGCCACTGCAGCGGAAGGCTGGATTGCATCCAGTGTCTACCACAACACCACCTGGGCAAGAACTAACGGTGGATTTCCCACCCAATACCGTGGCACCAGCTGAGGGCGCGCACTTTACTTTTGTCACACGGCTTTGTCAATCCTCGCGTATACTTGCGCGGAAAGTGTAAAACATCATTGATTATTCTCAAGGAAATCCCCCGCCCTATGACCAAAAAAGGCAAGATTGCCGACCCCCATGCCGAGCGCGAAGCCGCTCGCTACGACAACCCCATTCCCAGCCGGGAGGTGATACTGGAGCTGCTCAACGACGCCGAGAGCCCCCTTGATCACGACGGCATTGCCACACGCCTGAGGCTTGCCGAGCCCGAGCAGCTGGACGCGCTGCGCAAACGGCTGCGCGCCATGGAGCGCGACGGCCAGCTTATGGTAAACCGGCGCGGGGCATATGGCCTCGTCGACAAAATGAACCTGCTGCACTGCAAGGTGCAGGGGCATCGCGACGGCTATGGCTTTGCCATGCCGGTTGGGCGCACCGGCGAGGACGTTTACCTCAGCGCCCGGCAGATGGACCTGGTATTCGACGGCGACGAGGTCCTGGTGCGTGTTACCGGCGTGGACCGTCGCGGCCGCCAGGAAGGCAAGGTGGTGGAGGTGCTGGCCCGGTCCCACCAGAATATCGTGGGGCGCTACCAGGAGGAGAGCGGTATCGGTTACGTCCTCGCCGAAAACAGCCGCATCAACCACCAGGTGCTTATACCGCCGAAGGAGAAAGGCAAGGCGCGCTCGGGCCAGATCGTCACCGCGGAGATTACCGACTACCCCACCCGCAAGCTGGGTGCCAAGGGGCGGATTATCGAAATACTGGGCGACCACATGGACCCCGGGCTGGAGATAGACATCGCCATCCGTTCGCACGGTATTCCCTGGGAGTGGCCCGAGGCGGTGGTGGACGAGGCCGGTCGGCTGGAAGCCGAGCCGCTGGAGGAGGACAAGCAGAACCGGGTGGATTTGCGCAAGCTGGCATTCGTCACCATCGATGGCGAGGACGCCAGGGACTTCGACGACGCGGTCTACTGCGAGAAGCGCACCCTTGGCGGCTGGCGTCTGTGGGTGGCCATCGCCGATGTGTCCCACTATGTGCGCCCGGGTTCGGCGCTGGATAAAGAGGCGGCCCATCGCGGCAACTCGGTGTATTTCCCCGAGAAAGTGGTGCCCATGCTGCCCGAGGCGCTGTCCAATGGCCTGTGCTCGCTGAAGCCGGCGGTGGATCGCCTGGCCATGGTGTGCGAGATGGAGTTGAGCAGGCAGGGCAAACTCACCAAGTACACATTTTACGAAGCGGTGATCCACTCGCATGCCCGCCTGACCTATACCCAGGTGGGGGAAGTGCTGGAGCAGGGCTCTCACCCGGATGTGGACAAGCGGCGGGTGCCGGATCTCATGCGCCTGCATGCACTGTACAAGGTATTGCGAGCGGCCAGGGACAAGCGCGGCGCGATTGATTTTGAAACCGTGGAAACCCGTATCATCTTCAATGAACAACGCAAGATAGAAGCCATCGTGCCGGTGGTGCGCAATGACGCACACAAACTGATCGAAGAGTGTATGTTGAGCGCGAACGTCGCGGCGGCGGATTTCTTCGAGGCCAATGGCGTACCCATGTTGTACCGGGTGCATGAGGGCCCCACCGAGGAGAAGCTGGAGAACCTGCGCAAGTTCCTTGGCGAACTGGGGCTCGACCTGGGTGGTGGCGTCAAGCCCACACCGGTGCACTACCAGCGTCTGCTGCAACAGATCGAGGATAGGGAGGACGCTCACGTCATCCAGACCATGTTGTTGCGCTCCCTGCGCCAGGCTGTATACCAGGCGGAAAACGGTGGGCACTTCGGCCTTCACTACCCGGCCTACGCCCATTTCACATCCCCTATCCGGCGCTATCCTGACCTGCTGGTTCACCGGGGGATGCGGCGGGTGATCCGCGCCCAGAAAAAGGGTAAGGGCGTGCAGCGGGTGCGGGGCGCAAGCCCGATTCCGATGAACAGTATTTTCCCCTACGACGTGCAGGCTATGGTCGCCTACGGCGAGCACTGTTCCATGACCGAGCGCAGGGCCGACGACGCTACCCGTGAGGTGCAGGCGTGGCTCAAGTGTGAATACCTGCAGGATCATGTCGGTGACGAGTACAACGGCGTGGTCAGTGCGGTCACCAGCTTCGGCCTGTTTGTCGAGCTTGAAGATCTGTATATAGAAGGGCTGGTGCATATCACCGCGCTGCCCAGTGATTACTACAACTTTGACGCCTCCCACCAGCGCCTGCTGGGCGAACGCAGCGGGCGCAGCTTCCAGCTTGGCGGCAGGGTGCGGGTGCAGGTCGCCAGGGTGGACCTGGATGATAAAAAGATCGACCTGGAATTGATCGACAGCCAGCCGCCGCGCAAGGCGGCGGGCAAATCGGGGTCGGGCAAACCCGGCGGCAAAGGCGGCGGCAGGCGCAAGGGTGGCGGTTCTGGCCAGGCCCAACCGGCTTCGACCGGAAAATCTGCCGGCAAGGGTTCGACGAAACGAGGCTCGGCAAATCAGGGCGCCTCGGGCACGCAGTCGTCAGGCAAGGGCCAGAAAGGCCAGCGTGCATCCGCTGCGGACCCGGGCGCAGGGTCCCCGGCAGGAAAAAGCCGTGCCGGGAAAAAACCGGCGGCGGGCGCGGCGGCGACAAAAGGCGGCGCGGGCAGGAAGTCTGCGGGCAAGCAGGTACCGGCGGGTGAGAAGAAGTCCCCAGCCAGGGGCAAAACCGGCTCGCGCCGGCGCCGTTAGGGCGACCCGGGTATGCAATACGTCTATGGCATACATGCGGTGGATAGCCTGCTGCGGCGCAATCCAAAGTCAGTGCAGCGCCTCTGGGCACAACAGGGGCGCGAGGACAATCGAATCGGGGCCTTGCTGGAGCTGGCCCAGAACCAGGGGGTCCCGGTGGCGCGTGAATCCCGCCGGGCGCTGGACGAAATGGTCGCCGGCCGCCACCAGGGGGTCGTTGCCGAAACCGCGAACCTGCCGGTACCGGGTGATACCTCGCAGCCCAATCTCTGGCAGGAAGCCGACCTGCTGCGGGCGGTCGAGGAAAAGTCCGGTCCGGTACTGATTCTGGTGCTGGACGGGGTTACCGACCCGCATAACCTGGGGGCCTGCCTGCGCAGCGCCGACGCCGCCGGGGTGGACGCGGTAGTCGTGCCCCGGGACAAGTCGGCGGATCTCAATCCCGTGAGTCGCAAGGTCGCCTGTGGCGCCGCGGAAGTGGTGCCCTTTGTGCGGGTGACCAACCTCACACGCACCCTCCAGGCCCTGAAGGAGCGGGGTGTGTGGCTGTTCGGGACCGCTGGCGAGGCCGAAAAATCGATATATGACAACGACCTGACCCTGTCGATGGCGCTGGTGATGGGGGCGGAGGGCAGCGGTTTAAGGCGCTTGACCCGGGAGCAGTGCGATTACCTGGTGCGCCTGCCAATGGCGGGTTCTGTGAGCAGTCTGAATGTTTCGGTCGCCACCGGGGTCTGCCTGTTCGAGGCCCTGCGACAGAGGCTTGCGGCCCAGGCCCAAAATCTGTAAACTCCGCGCTCCTGAAAATATGCCCGGCTGGCTCGTTCAGCCGATACTCCTTGCTACACCAATTGTTTGGGTAGCATTAACCCGTAAGGAGCTTCCATGCGACATTACGAAATCGTATTTATGGTCCATCCGGACCAGTCTGAACAGGTGCCCGGCATGATCGAGCGCTACACCACTGCCATCCAGAAAGATGGCGGCCAGGTGCATCGTCTCGAGGATTGGGGCCGCCGCCAACTGGCCTATCCGATCAACAAGATTCACAAGGCGCATTACGTGCTGATGAATGTTGAGGCATCCAACGACGCCATGGAAGAGCTGACCACAACCTTCCGTTTCAACGATGCCGTCATCCGTAACCTGGTAATCCGCCGCGACGAGGCTGTTTCCGAAGAGTCTTTCATCATGAAGGCCGAGAAGGAAAGTCGTGAGCGCAAGACCCGCTACGAAGACCGTCAGCAGGCTTCTGATAAAGCCACGGACGACTCGTCCAACGACGATGATGACAGCGACGACGACGAGTCCAGCGACGATTAGTCCCGGCCAGCTTGTACGTTACGAAATTAAAGGTTTAGAGGAGTAATACCATGGCACGCTTTTTCCGTCGCCGTAAGTTTTGTCGTTTTACCGCCGAAGGCACCAAGGAAATCGATTACAAGGACCTGGAAACGCTGAAGGCCTATGTTTCCGAGACCGGCAAGATTGTTCCAAGCCGCATCACCGGCACCAAGGCCAAGTATCAGCGCCAGTTGGGCACCGCTATCAAGCGCGCGCGTTTCCTGGCACTGCTGCCGTACACGGATTCGCACCAGTAGGGGTCCCTTGAGCCGCGCACCAGTCCTGCGAGACCCGCTGTGAAAGGGTTGGCGGCTTTTGTCATGCGCGGTCGCTTCCAGGCGCTCATGGTCACTGTGGCCGGCGCGGGAAGCCTGTTGTTTTGTTGGATCAGCGCCGCGGTACTGGCCCTGGTCACCCTGCGCAAAGGCGCGGGGCAGGGTGCATGGCTGTTGGCCTGGGCGCTCCTGCCCTCCGGGGCACTGCTGTACGCCTATGGGGATAGCGGCCCGCTGACATTGCTGGTGGGGACTACCCTCCTGGCGATGATATTGCGCAACACGGTAAACCTGCCGTTGGCAGTTTTGGCCTGTGTCCCGCTGGGACTCGTGACAGGCCTGGGTATAGCGGCCTTCGGCGGCGATTACCTGGGCGAGATCGTGAAGGTCTTTGGTGACTTTTTGGGCACCATGGAGCAGCGTCTGTCACAGGCCGGCGAGCAGGTCGTGCTGGCCCGGCCCGGTCCCCGGCAGATAGCCGGCATGCTGGGCGCGGGGACTGCGGCAAGCGCTGTTTTGTGCCTGCTGCTCGGTCGCTACTGGCAGGCACAGCTTTACAATCCCGGCGGGTTTGGGCAGGAGTTCAAGACCCTGCGCTACCCGCCAGCGGTGGCCGGGGCGTTGGCACTGGCGGCTCTGGCAGGAGTCGGGATGGGAGTGGAATACCGCGCGTGGGCATTAATATGCCTGTTGCCGCTATCCTTCGCCGGCCTGTCCCTGGTACATGCCAGGGTCGAGCACAGGGGGCAGGGCAAGGGTTGGCTGGTGGGGTTTTATGTGGCCTGGCTATTCTTTGACCCGGTCAAGCTTTTGGTGGTGTTCGCGGCGATTGCCGACAGCTGGCTTGATTTTCGCCAGCGCTGGGCGCCAAAGCAAGGTACTTCCGTCAGCGAGCGCGACTCGGACGAAGACCGATAAATTTTGAAGCAGCGGGAGTCAACTCCCCGAACAGAGGAAAGTACGATGGAAGTCATTCTGCTGGAAAATATCAGCAACCTGGGCGGCCTGGGCGACAAGGTAAACGTCAGGGCTGGTTTCGGCCGCAATTACCTGGTGCCCAAGGGTAAGGCAGTACCTGCCACCGCAAGCAACGTCGCGGATTTTGAAGTGCGCCGCGCTGAGTTGGAAGCGGCCGCTGCCGCTACCCTGGCTGCCGCGGAAGCGCGAGCGGAGACGATCAACGCTCTCGGGCTGATCTCCATCCCCGCCAATGCTGGCGAGGAAGGCAAGCTGTTCGGTTCAATTGGTACCCGCGATATCGCTGATGCCGTTACCGCCGCAGGCTGTGAAGTGGACAAGTCAGAAGTTCGCCTGCCTGAAGGCGCCCTGCGCCAACTGGGCGAGTACGAAATCGCCATCCAGGTGCACGGTGACGTGGTTGCGGCTGTCGCTATCGCGGTGATCCCCGAGTAAAGACGACCTCACCCACCCGTTCCGGGGTGGGGATGTGACCGTCGAACAATTACACCAGTCGCCCGGGGCGACCGGTGTATTTTTTTGGGCGCAATTCGAGCCCCAGCCACGACCGCGTTCCCGCGGGAGAGGGGTCACGATGGATTTGAACTGTGCGCCCAAAACCCCGGCGAGTAGAACTCTTCTGCGGATATTTCCCTGCCAGGTACTGCGTATGAAGGCGAATTTGGTTACCCTGTACAGTCCTGTAAAAGATTGTCCCAGCCATGGCCGACCCTGATTATCCAGACAACCTAGCCGAGCTGCCCTTCCGCGGCGACACGGATATCGCGCGAATCAAGATGCAGCCCCACTCGATCGAGGCGGAACAGTCCGTGCTCGGTGGCCTGCTGTTGTCGGCAGACGGTTGGGATGCGGTCTCCGAGGCTGTGGTGGACAGCGATTTTTACCGGCCGGACCACCGCCTGATCTTTCGCCAGATCGCCAAGCTCGCCGAGGCCTCCGCCCCGGTGGATGTGATCACAGTGGCGGACAAGCTGGAGGCCCGGGGCGAACTCGCGTCCGCTGGCGGCCTGCCCTACCTGGCGGAGTTGGCCCAGAATACCCCTAGCGCTTCCAATATCCGGGCTTATGCCGAGGTCGTGAGCGAGCGCGCGAGCCTGCGCAAGCTTATCGAGGCGGCACAGGCGATAGCCGAGAGCGGTTTCAGTCCCGAGGGACGCACCTCCGATGAGCTGATCGACGAGGCCGAGCGCCTGATCATGCAGATTTCGGAGCAGGGACCCAAAGCCGGTGGCCCGCAGGGCGTAAACCCCCTGCTACAGGCGGCGCTGGGGCGCATCGAGGAGTTGTTCAATTCCGGAGGCGACATCACCGGCGTCAGTACCGGTTTCAAGGACCTGGATAACATGACATCGGGTCTGCAACCCTCCGACCTTATTATCGTGGCGGGCCGGCCATCCATGGGCAAGACCAGCTTCGCCATGAACCTCGTGGAAAACGCGATTCTGCACCAGGAGAGTCCCGTGCTGGTGTTCAGCATGGAGATGCCGGCGGATTCCCTGATCGTGCGGATGTTGTCCTCTATCGGGCGCATCGACCAGACCCGCATCCGCAACGGCAAGCTGGAGCAGGAGGACTGGCCCAAGTTGAGTGCGGCGGTTAGTAAACTCAAGGACGTGCCGCTCTATATCGATGATACGGCGGCGCTGACCCCCACCGAGGTACGCAGTCGTGCGCGCCGGGTGGCGCGGGAGCACGGTCCACTCGGCATGATCATGGTGGACTACCTGCAACTTATGCAGATTGCCGGTTCCTCTGAGGGGCGCACCGCGGAAATCTCCGAGATATCCCGCAGCCTCAAAGCCATCGCCAAGGAATTCAAGTGCCCGGTAGTGGCCCTGTCACAGCTCAACCGCTCACTGGAAAATCGACCCAACAAACGTCCCGTGAATTCGGACCTGCGGGAATCCGGCGCCATCGAGCAGGACGCGGACGTCATCATGTTTATTTACCGGGACGAGGTGTACAACGAGGAGTCACCTGATAAAGGCGTTGCGGAGATTATCATCGGCAAGCAGCGGAACGGCCCCATCGGAATCTGCCGCCTCGCGTTCATCGGGCAGTACACCCGCTTCGAAAACCTCGCCCGGGGTTCCTACGACCAGCCCTGACAGCCGCCGACTACTCCGGTTTGACCGTGTGCATGGCGGTTTGCAGGTAGTTCTGCAGACCCACTTTCTCAATCAGGCCGAGCTGCGTTTCGAGCCAGTCCACGTGTTCTTCTTCTGATTGCAGGATGTCCACGAAGAGTTCACGCGACACGAAATCGGAGGCGGATTCGCAGTAGGCGATGGCGTTCTTGAGATCGATATGGGCCCTGTGCTCCAGCTTCAGGTCGCACTCGAGCATTTCCTTCGTGTTTTCACCGATATACAACTTGCCGAGGTCCTGCAGGTTGGGCAGCCCTTCCAGGAACAGGATGCGCTCGATCAGGCTGTCGGCGTGTTTCATTTCGTCGATGGATTCGTGGTATTCGTGCTCACCGAGTTCCTTCAGGCCCCAATCCTTGTACATGCGGGCGTGCAGAAAGTACTGGTTGATGGCTACCAGCTCGTTGGCCAGTACTTTATTGAGATGTTCGATAACTTTCGGGTCGCCTTTCACGATGCTTCTCCTTGCTTGCCTGAGAAGGAATGATGGACCCCCCGTGCGGATGTGTCAATGTGAGCAGGGTGCCTGGGTGTCTGTAACATTCTGATTTGTATATGAATAATTAATTTGAGGATATCGGTGCGGGAGCTGTCCCTAACCTGTCGGGGCGGCCGTGAACAGCGGCGTTGACGCATCGGGGGAGGGGGTATGTGCCAGGCTGGAATCCCGCAAACATCATTGTTGTCGCAGGTGGGAGGAGTTCTTTTGTGGGCCGCCCGGAGTGCGGCAAAGCGGCGCGTTTCCGCGCTAGGAGGCCGCGTAGAAAAGCTGGTCGCTGTTGCCGGCGAGGCTGCCGAGGGAGTCGCGCACGATATCCCTGGTGAGAATGCCGCACTTGCCGCATTGGCTGGCTACGCCCAGCATGTTGCGCAATTCACGCATGGAGCTGGCCCCGTCCTGAACGGCGGCGCGGATCTGGCTATCGGTGATTCCCTTGCAGAGGCAGACGTACATGGTTTTGCCCGGTGTGACTGTAGTTGAGTTGTCGTGAGGCAAACACTAATGGTAATGAGAATGATTGTCAACACTGTTAAAAGCAAAGATTGTGGGCCTCTCGTCCACGCCGTGCCAGACCGATGTGTTGCTCACTCCGGGCGCAGGGGCAACGGGTGCACAGTGGCGGCCAGACATTTGCTATTATCGCCCATCGAATAGACTGAGAGCCCTGCCCAGCATGCCCAAAACCACTCTCCTGCCGCTGTTGGCCAGTGGCGAGTACCGCTCCGGACAAGCCCTGGCTGACGCACTGGGTGTCAGTCGCACCGCGATCTGGAAGCAATTGAATGCCCTGTCCGGGTACGGGCTTCGGATCGAGTCGGTGAAAGGCCGGGGATACCGGATACCGGGCGGCATCGATCTGCTCGATGAAGCGCTTGTGCAGGCGGCGCTCACCCCGGCGGCTGCGGCACTGCTGACGCGCCTGCAGGTGCTGGAGACTATCGACTCGACCAACGCCGAGGCCATGCGCCAATTGGAGGCCGGGGCGGGAGCCGGCCTGGTTTGTACCGCAGAGCAGCAGAGCGCCGGTCGCGGCCGGCGCGGCAGGACATGGGTCAGTCCCTTTGCCCGCAACCTCTACCTCTCTGTGGCCTGGCGTTATCACCAGGGCGCCGCCGCGTTGGAGGGCCTGAGCCTGGCGGTGGGTGTGGCGGTGGCGCGGGCGCTGGCCGCCAACGGTCTGCCCGCGGTGCAGCTCAAGTGGCCGAACGATGTCATTTTCCGGGGCGCCAAGCTCGGCGGTGTGCTGTTGGAGATGACGGGAGATGCGGCGGGCGTCTGCCAGATCGTGGTGGGGGTGGGCCTGAACGTGGCGATGCCCGACAGCGCCGCGGTGGCGATAGACCAGGCCTGGACCGATATCAAGAGTATCAGCGCGGGTACACCCCCCGGGCGCAACGCGCTGTTGGCGGCGCTGCTCAACGAGTTGCTCCCCCTGCTGGCGACGTTTGAAGAGCACGGCTTTGCGCCGTGGCGCGAGGAATGGCTGGCGCTTGACGCGTTTGCCGATGCGCCCGTGGTATTGCACACCGGGGCACAGGACCTGGCGGGTATCGCCCGGGGCGTGGACGAGCGCGGGGCGCTGCGACTGGAGACGGCCTCCGCAGGCTTGCAGACCATCTATGGCGGCGAGATATCCCTGAGGCGCGCCCGATGAAATTGGCAGGTTCCTGCCTGCAACTCGATGTCGGCAACAGCGGCAGCAAGTGGCGCCTGCTCGAGGAGGGGCGAGTGGTCGCACGGGGTACCTACAGGGCCGCTGACGAGGCTTCGCTCGCTGAACTGCTCAACTGTACGCCCGCGCTGCAACAAATATGGGTAGCCAGCGTGGCGGGCCCGGAGGCGGAGAGTGAGCTGGCCGCCGTGCTCGCCGGGCGCTGGGGTGTGCAGCCATGGTTTGCGCGCAGTACGGCACGCTGCGGGGCTGTGCGCAACAGATACGACGAACCAGAGCGCCTGGGAGTGGATCGCTGGCTGGCAATGCTGGCGGGGTGGCAGCGGATGCAGGCGAGATTCTGCGTTGTGGACGCCGGTTCCGCGCTTACCTTCGACGTGGTGAGTGACAGTGGCGAGCACGAGGGCGGCTATATTATCCCCGGTCCCGTACTGATGGAGCGGGCCCTGCTGCAGGATACCGGGCGGGTGCGTTTCGCGGAGGATGTCGACTACGCATTGACCCCGGGCTTATCCACCGCCGAGGCCGTTCGCCATGGCATCGCCCTGGCGCAGACCGGTGCGCTCGCCCTGGCGATGGACCGGGCGGGAGTCGCTTCATCGCAACTGCTGTTTTGCGGCGGTGGCGGTGACGCCCTCAGGGGCTTGCTGGACCGCGGCGGCGATTACCAGCCGGACCTGGTCTTCGAGGGTTTGGAGATACTGGCCGGCAACAGCGAAGAATAACGCTACCTGGCCAGCGCCTTCGTGAGGAACGGCAGGCTGCGCTCCATGCGGTAATCGATACCCGAGTGCGTGTCATCAAACTCCTCGTACACGTGCTTCACGCCATACTTTGCCAGTTCGCGCGACAGCAGGCGCGTTCCGTAGTGAATGTGGTACTGGTCGCGCCAGCCGCAATCGACGAATACCCCGCGCAGGGTTTTCAGGTTGGCATGGTACTTCGCGACCATGTGAATCGGGTCGTGGGCCAGCCAGCGTTTCCAGCGTTGGGGCAGTAGTTCGCCGGTTTCCAGGTCGAAAGGCAATTTGAAGCCGTTGGGTGCCGAGGGCGCGGGGTCATAGCTTGCGGCCATCGCCAGGTTCATCAGGCACATGATTTCGGCCCCCCCGGGTTTGTTCCCGGCCCAGAAGTGTTCCAGGAAGCGCCTGACCCGGCCGTCATCAAGACCCGGCTTGAGACCTGCCGTGGCCTTGTTGATATCCATGGGGCCCGGCTTGCGTGCGGGGCGTCGGTACTTGGCCAGTTCGTTCAGGGTATTGGGCCAGTCCGCCCGGTAGACAAAATCGAAATAGGCATCTCCGGAGTGATCGGCCACCGCCCCCCAGTACTGCGGGTATTTCATGCCGTGCACAATGGCGCCGTAACCGCCGGAGGACTTGCCGAAGCAGGCCCTGGACTCCCGGCTGTCGAGGGTGCGCAATTCGCCGTCAATAAACGGGATGATTTCCCGGGTCAGGTAGTCCGCATATCTGCCGATAGCGCTGGAGTTGATGTACTGGTTGCCGCCCAGTGCCGTGAAGCAGTCCGGAAACACCAGGATAGCAGGCGCCATGCGCCGCTCGTGAATCATGCGAGCGGCGCGCTCCTGCACATTCTCATCAAAGTTTTTCCAGGCGGTGTGCGACGGCCCCGAGCCGGTGTAGCCCACAAGGTCGTACAGCACCGGAAACCGTTTCCTGGGACTGGAGTCGTACTGGGGCGGAAGCCAGACGTGATGCTTGCGCACATACGGGTCGCCCAGCGGATTGTCCCTGAGGATGCTGGAACTGTGTTCGAGTTCCAGTAATGTCCCCTGTGGCCAGGTGGCCCGTTTCAGCGTCATATGATTCCCCGCGATTGATGCATTGCCGCTGCCCCCGTACCTGCGCTGCCGGCGGCATCCAGGATGTTGCCCGTAGGACCAGTTCTGATTGAAGTATACCTGAATCGTAAAATCGCGCGGCACCCACGCTGAAGAGCAATCATGCCGTAAAAACGGGTGTCCGGTACCCGGTGAAGTGTGATCCAGGTCACGCCCGGGCAGTGGAAAAGCGTCAGGATTTCTTACGTTCGAGCCATCCAGATATTCCCTCGTTTTCCTAACCCCCAAGCGGAATAGGAAGATTCTTAAAGTTGGCACGGCACTTGCTAAGTCTTAGCTCACGAAAACGATCACTTGCGGTCGCAGTTGCCATTTCACAGCTCTTTCGCCATCAGTTTTCGATACAAAAAAAATCTATCTTCGGGGTCAAATGATATGAAGAAAACGGTAGCGATAGCCGCCATGGGTCTGGCTGCAAGCCTGGCCGGCGCGGCTCAGGCATCAACCATCAGTTTCAGCAATGGCTCAGGCAGTTACAGTGCTGACGGCGTGACAGCCACAGTGACTGTGACAACGTCTTCCGCAGGGGGCGGGCTTTACTATAACTCTACGGAGAACGCGATCGGCGTGGGAAACTCCGCCACCAACGGCGGTATCGGGTACCAGGCGTTCTGCGCCTTTTGCTTCCCCACATTCACCACCTTCACCGAGGCGGAAACCATGACGGTAACTTTCGACCAGGAAGTTACCGTTGATACCGTGTTTTTCCGCCAGTGGGAGAATAATATTCTCGGCTACGGTGACGAGGTGCATTTCAACTACAGTGGCGGTGCCAGCGGCACGGGTTCCATCCTGTTTTCGAACAGCGGCCTTTCCGACCTGACAACGCTGCTGGATCCGTTCTCCGCCGGCGTCAGCCTGACGGCGTTCACCATTACGCCGGAGCAGGATGGATCCGACTCCTTCGGCGTGACCAATGACACCGTTGTCTATCTGCACTCGGTAGATTTTACCGTGTCGCAGGTGCCCCTGCCCGGTGCCGCATGGTTGATGGGCTCGGCGCTGCTCGGCCTGGTCGGGGTGTCGAGGCGCAGAAGCGCCCGCTAGTCGCTGTCGACAGGTCCACGCTGTTCTCACCACCACCCTCACCTGGCGGATTAACGTCCAAAGGGTGAGGATATTTGAAAATCACCAGATCGCACTGGCCGTTACCTGACAATGCCCCTCTTCGGGTCTATTCTTGCATGACAAGAAAAGATCAGGGACGTGTTTTGGATGATAATTGAGCGGCTTTTGCGTCGGGGATTCCGTGCCGGCCTATGAAATGCCCGGGGTGCGGCGCGGTAAATCCGCCGGAACATAGCGCCTGCCGTCAATGTGAAATACCGCTGCCTTCACTGTGCGGTCATTGCGGATTTGTGTGTGACGCGAAATCGCGTTTCTGCGGCGGCTGTGGCACAGCTTTGCAACCGGTCGCGGGCAGATCTGGCGGGCTCCCGGCCAGCGCCACCTTTACCCAGCGCAGCGCCGCTGCCCAGCGTCGCCACCTGACAGTCATGTTCTGCGACCTGGTCGGCTCCACAGACCTGTCGCTGCGTATCGACCCTGAGGAACTGAGCGCTGTCCTGAGGCAGTACCGGCGGGTTTGTAAACAGCTTGTCGGGCGCTACAACGGCTTCGTCGCGCGCTATACAGGCGATGGCCTGCTCGCCTACTTCGGTTATCCCGCCGCGACAGCGCACGATGCGGAGCGCGCTGTCCGGGCCGGTCTCGATATCATTGATTCCATTCGCAAACTGCAACTGGGCCCCCAGCTTGCCCTGCATACCCGTATAGGCGTCGCCAGTGGCGAGGTGGTGGTTGGGGAGGTTATTGGCGACGGGGCATCGCGTGAAGTGACGGTGGTGGGTGAGGCGCCAAACCTGGCCGCTCGCCTGCAGGGCATATGCGCAGTCGACACACTGGTGATTTCCGATCGCACGCAGGGATTGATCGGCGGCCTGTTCGAGTATTCCGACCTGGGCTACCGCGACCTGAAGGGATTCGATAAGCCCGTACGCGCACATGTCGTCCTCGGCGAGGCGGTTGTGGAGAGTCGTTTTGAGGCGACACACGGCAGGCATTCCGGACCCATGTTGGGGCGCGAGCGGGAACTGCTGGCACTGCGCGAAGCCCTGATTCGTACCGGGGCGGGTGTTTGCCAGCTGGTGGTCGTGTGTGGCGAGGAGGGTATTGGCAAGTCCCACCTGCTGGAGAACTTTATCGCTTCGCTGCCGCCGGACTTGCTGGAGGTGCTGCGTATTTTTGGAGCGCCCCACGCAACGGGAAACGTTCTGCACCCGATAATTTCCTATTTGCGGCGCCACGCCGGTATCGAGGCCTGTGATTCCAACGCTGTAAAACTCGACAAACTGACGGGCCACGTGGCGCGCCTGGGTCCGGTGGAACCCCGCGATCTTTTCTTGTTGGCCACGCTGCTTTCGATTGCCGTTGATGGCCGCGCGCCAGCGCCGCAAATGAACCCGTCGGCATTGAAGCAGCGGACACTGGAGTTGCTGGTCTCCCATGTCACCAGCCTGTGCCGGAAGACGCCGGTCGTATTATTGGCGGAGGACCTGCACTGGCTGGACGCCACCTCCATGGAGTTCCTCAACCTGCTCATAGCGCGATCACAACAATTGCCCCTGTTGATTATCGCTACTTACCGGCCCGAGTATAAACCGCAGTGGCTGGCGGGCTGCCAGACGGCGAGTATTGAGATGACTCACCTGGATTCCGACGCTGCCCGTTCGTTGATAAGGCGCCTGAGCGGGGGCAAGGCATTGCCGGAGGAAATTGTCACCGATATCCTCGATAAGACCGATGGTATCCCGCTGTTTATCGAGGAGATAACCAAGACAATCCTCGAAAGTCCGGCCCTGGTAGAAAAGGGCGACCGCTTTGTCATCAACGGTAATGTCGCGTTCCCCGCGATTCCGGATACCCTGCAGGACTCGCTCGCGGCACGGCTGGACCGGCCCGGCATTACCAGGGAAGTGGCTCAAATAGGCTCTGCCCTGGGCCGGGAGTTTCGCCTCGATCTGTTACAGGCGGTAGTCGATAAGCCCTCCGGCGCAGTCGACGCCGCAATAGATGAACTGGTGGCCGCGCAACTGGTGAGCCGGTGGGGGACGGCCCCTCAGCAGAGCTGTCGTTTCAGGCATACGCTGATACAACAAACCGCTTACCGCTCCATGCTGCAAAGCACGCGGCTGCGTCTCCATGGGCGAATCGCCCGGATTCTGTCCCGGCGCTTTCGTTCCCGGGTACAGGGCAGGCCGGACCTGCTGGCCCGCCACTACACGGCAGCGCAGATGTACGAGCAGGGTTTTCGGTATTGGTTTCTGGCCAGTCAGCAAGCCTTGCGTCATTTCGCCCACAAGGAGGTCGCAGTGCATTTGCATCGCGGACTGGCGCTGGCCAATCGGCTGCCCGACGACGTGGAACTCGTGGTCATGGAGTTCGAAATGCGCGCCCTGCTCGCGTCAACCCTCATGGTGCTTTACGGCCCCGGACACGAGGAGGTGGGCAAAGCCTATCAACGCGCACACGACTTCTGTCGCGGGCGTGAGGGCCTGGTGGACAGCTTCCGCCTGGAGTTTGTTCTGTGCCGATACCTCTGGGCCAGCGGGCGAATTCGCCAGGCGGTGTTGCGGGCGGAGTCGCTGTTGCCGGCGGTAGTGCTGGAGCCTGAACGCGGTCGCTTCATGGCGGTGCACCTGCTGCTTGGCATCAGCTTATGGCACGCCGGTGACAGCGATCGAGCCCTGGCGTGTTTGCGGAAGGTATCGGAATGCTATGACGCGCAAAAAGACGCGCAGCTGGTGTTTACCTACATGATCGATTTTGGTGTGCTTGGCCGCTGTTATGAAGCGCTTGCGCTGGTGTTCATGGGGCGCCAGGCGGAGGCCAGGACTGCGGCGCGGGAGTGTCTGGACCTCGCCAGGGAACTGGATAACCCCCACGCAATCGGCTCCGGCCTGGTCGCGAACCAGGTGGTTGCGGTAGCCTCAGGGCAATTTGAAGAATGCCTGGTGTATGCCGACGAATGTAGCCGCCTGGCCACGGCCCAGGGCTTTCCCGAGTTCGCCGCGCTGGCCAGGGTCTGTGCCGGCATTGCGCGGCTTCGAAGCGGAACGGCGGCGGGAGCCGGTCACGCAGGTGAGCAGGGCAGCCTGGATATGATTCGCGAGGGCGTCGAGCAGTGGGAGCGGGCAGGATTCAGTGCATGGCGGCCCCTGTTGCACGGTATTCTGGCGGAGGCCTACCTGGAGGTGGGTAAGCCCGGGCTGGCGCGAACCGAGCTGACGACGGCCCGGACCCTGATGCAGCAGCAGGAAGAACTGCAGTCCGCAGGATTCCTCGGGACGATCGAGCGACGGTTAAGCGAACTGGCGCAAGCGCATTAGCTTATTGAGGGCGGCTGCACCGGCGGTACCGGTGCCCGCGCGAGACCAGGCCTACCCTGCTGGAATTACCACATTCTTGCCCACGCGTTTGCCTTCGTAGAGGCAGTCGTCCGCACTTTTAAGCAACGCGGCCAGGTCGGTGGCGTCATCGGGGTAGGTCGCCACTCCCAGTGTCAGGGTCAGGTTGCCGTTGGGCTGCTGATTCTGGTGGGGCAGGTCCGCGGACTCCACGGCCACCCGCAAAGTCTCCGCTAATTCCAGCGCGCGCGCCTTGCCGCAGTTGGGAAGCACGATGACGAATTCCTCGCCGCCAAAGCGCGCAGCGAGATCACCGCGACGTACATTTTTCGCCAGCAGGGCCGCGACGCTCTCGAGTACAACGTCCCCCATCTGGTGTCCGTGGGTGTCGTTGTAGTGCTTGAAATTGTCCACATCGGAGATCACCAGCGAAAACGGATTCCTGTTGTCCGGATACACTGTGATCAGGGCATCCAGGAACTGATCCAGTCGCCGGCGGTTGGCAAGACCCGTGAGGCGATCGGTTTCCGCCGCGCTCTCCGCCCTGTCGAGTTCGAGATTCTGGTAGTACAGGACGCGAATCCTGGCTATCGCGTGGCCCAGGTCAAACGGTGCGCAGGGCTTTGCCATGACCTCGTCGGCGCCCTTGCGAACCAGCAACTCGCGCCTGGCCGCGTCCTGGCAGGAATGGCTGAGAATAAAAGCGCTGGCGCCGCGCAGCAGTATCGACTGGATGAGTGTGGCCAGCGAGTTTGCATCCCGTTCGAAGTCGAAGTACGGGTCCGGGTCCGCGATCACCATGTCAAAATGGCGGGCGGCCGGATAACTCTGGAACTGAAGCGGGTTTTCAAACTCCTCGATCCCGGCCTCCGGCCAACGCTCGCTGATCGCCGCCCTGACGACGGCGCGGTCCGTGGGAGTTGCATCGATAATGCCGATTCTGATCTCGCCCTGCTGGCTGACGCGCTGGTTTTTGCGGATCATTGACTGGGCGGTGGTAATGCGCAGTTTGGCGGCCATGATATGGGAGAACAGTACATAGATGACGGAGGCGTGGGGAGAGTTTCTATCGACGCGGAACAAATCGGCGGGAAATACCACCAGCCTGCTGTCGGTTTCGGCAATGACATCGGCAGATCTCGGAGCCGACAGAATTACCGCCATTTCGCCGACGACATCCCCCGGGGAATCCAGGCGCAGGATGAACTTTTCATTGGATACGACGGCCAGCGAGCCTTCCACAAGGATGTACAGTGTCGGCGGCGTTTCATCGCCCTCGTGAATGAGGTACTGGTCCCTGGCCAGGGTCTGCAGGGATCCCAGCCTCAGGATGTTCGCCAGGGTTTCCTGTGCGATAAGCCTGAAGTACCTGCCCGAGCCAATGCTCCGGGTCAGTGAGGGTAGCTCGGGATGGTCGTTCTGTGCACACAGTGGTTCAAGTTTCATTGTGGCTCGGGGATTGCTTTCAAATAGGCGCGTAACCATGCGGACCGGTCAAAACTATTAAAAAACCGGTGAGCTCGCAAGCCCGTAGTTTCAGGAAGTGGAGATAACTCCCGGTGATGCGGTGCCGGGCTCGAGGCAACAAGGAATAGTCATTCCCCGCCGGCCACAAAGAACGTTGCGGGCGCCTCGCCCCTGAAGTATCGCAGGTAAGCCTGCTGATAAGCCTCTTCGAGTCGGGTGCAGAAAAGGCCAGTGTTGAATAGCGGGGCGGTGGGCAGGGCTGTTGCCAGTTTGTCCTTTAGCGCCCTGAGCCGTTCCGGGTTCAGGGCCAGGTCCAGGGCCATCTGTTCGTATTCCTGCTCACTGGAGGCGACCAGCTCGGGCAGGCCGACAGCGTTGAGGAGGCTTCCCCCCACCCGCGCCGCGAAACCCTGCCCGGGCAGGGTGATTGCAGGTACCCCCGAGCGCAGCGCGTCGCTGGCGGTGGTGTGGGCGTTGTAGTTGAACGTGTCCAGGAAAAGGTCAGCCAGGCGATGCCGTGCCAGGTGGTCCTCCAGCGACACCCTTTCGGCAAAAATGAGTCGCGCGGGGTCGATACCCCTGGCTTCGGCTTCTCGCCTCAGGTTGTCCACCGCTTTTGCATTGGCCCTGATCAGCCAAAGTACGCTTTCCTCCACCTGATGCAACAGGCGCATCCAGATATCGAATTCGCGGGGAGTGATTTTGTAATTATTGTTAAAGCAGCAAAAGACGAAGCCTTTTTCGGGCAGGCCGGCCTCGAGGCGTGAGATCGATCTCCCCGGGGCATCCTGAAGGCTATCATTTACCTGGTAGCTGTCCGGGAGGTAGATGATCTGTTCGCTGTAGTGCTCGCGCTGCCGTGCCGGGATAACGAATTCATCGGCAATGATATAGTCCATGAATGGTGCGCCCATGGTGCCGGGATAGCCGAGGTAGCTGATTTGTAGCGGCGCTGCCCGGTAGGCAAAAATCCCCGGGCGAGCGTGTTGGGTAAAGCCTTTCAAATCAACCGCGATATCCACATTCTCTGATCGCGCGAGTTCAGCCACGGCCCGGTCACTGAGCCCGCGCACGTCGTGCACTGCCGCGACCGCCTTTTCCAGGCGCTCGCGCATGGCGTCATGGCTGTCAGGGCCATAGGAATAGGCCTGGATCACAAACCTGTCCGGGTCATGAAGTTCCAGCAGTCTCGCCATCAGGTACATGGTGGCGTGATTGTGAAAATCCGCTGAAAAATACCCTATTTTCAGTCGTTCAGGCTCCGTCTTCGGGGGCCTGGGGCGGGGCAGGTCATGGCGTTGAAACTTGCTGCGGGTAAATGTTTCTGAACGCTGGCGGTGACGTGCCGGATTGTCCTCCATGTGCAGCAGTAAAAAGGGGGGTACGCCATCGCCGTGCACGCCGAGCTCCGCAACGGACGCCGCTGCCGGGCCCATGGCACCCCATTCGCAAATATGGGCTTGCTGGTGGAGCAGTTTGGCCGTTGCCCCGGGAAAAACCGGCCGGTATTGCAGGGCTTTGGCGAAACTGGCGATGCTTGATTCGTGCTGCCCGAGTTCGGTGAGTACTGAGCCCAGATTGTGATGGGCATCGGCAAAGTCCGGTTTCAGGCTGAGGGCGTTTTCATAGCAAGTGATTGCCTCGGCATAGCGTCCGGTATCCTTGAGGACGTTGCCCAGGTTGTTGTGTGCCTCGAAGAATCCGGGTGTGATCCGGATTGCTTCCGTGTAGGCGGCAATTGCATGCTCGTGTCTGCCAAGCTCATTCAGGGCTGTGCCCATGTTGTTGTAGGCCTCCGAATAGGCGGGCAGCAATTGGATGGCCCTGCTGAAGTTGCCTATTGCCTGCTCGTGCCGGCTGAGGCCGGCATTGGCTGCCCCCAGAACATTGTGCACTATGGGCTCATCCGGGTACCGGGAGGCGAGGCGCTCGCCCAGTTGTATGGCCTGCGCCAGGCTGCCCGCGTTGTACAGGTTCACCAGGGACTCGATGCTTTTCTGTAACTGACCCTCTGGCGCCCGGTTCCCGGGGCTTGCGTGATTGTCCAGTGATTGCAGGCCCCGGATCGCCTGCTGGTTTCCGGGAAACCGGTCCAGAACGGTGTTGAAGAGACTGGCCGCAGCCTCCAGGTCACCTTTTTTGGCGAGGCTTTTCGCTTTCAGGAGAGTCTTGTTTACATTCAGTGACACGAGGCATTTACCAGGAAGAGGGAGTCCAGTTGAGGTCCGTATCGTCAGTTTATCCTGATCACAAGCGTTCTCCGAAAGCATCATGCCGCGGGAGTTCACGGCTGTACGGCACGGCTTGGCAGCAAGCACTTCGGAGTTAGGCGCTTTCGGTTACAACAGCCCGCTCACCGGGAGGGGGATTTCCGTTCCCCGCTTGCGCCTGACATCCGCCGTGTGTGGCCGCTGGCACTGTCAGGTTTCTTTACAACGGTACACGGTGGTCCTTGGATGATTTTTCTATCTCGTTGAATTCTATATTAAATATTTGCTTGGCGCGAATCTTGCAGTTGTGGGGGGGATAGATAACAAGCTGAAGAATCTGCGAAATCCGGGAGCACCCTCGTATGAAATTGCTGCAAAAGTTTGGATCACATGGCTGTATCGCTGCTCTGGCAGCACTTCTGCTGATGTGCAGCAATGCCAACGCCATCCAGATCGATATTGGCGGATTTGCCAACAATGGCAGCCTGTCAATCATGTTTGAGGGCACGGAGCTGGGGGGAGACCCCGACAAGCTGGAGTTTCTATCGCCGGATGATTTGACGTCGTTCTCTGCTATCTACAGTGACGATGGTCTGTTGGGTACCTTGGTCTGGGAGCGGTTTGCCGTTGGTAGCATGGTTTACAACGTGGCCACCAGTACTCTCGAGTCACTGAGTGCCGTCAATTTCCTGAACTTCTATGAGCTGTCAGTCGCGGGTTCCGTGCTCGACACGGCTAACTATGTTGAGATTACCAACCTGTTCACGGACCAGATGTTGGCCTCGTCCCAGCAGTTTCCCGGCACCGCCCCGGCTCCGGTACCTGGCACCCTGTTGCTGTTTTCCCTGGGATTGTTCCTGATTGCAGGTCGCGGTCGGGCCTGAGCGACAGGCCCGGACCCGGATCGTCAAAGATCCCGGGTCAAGCGCCGAAGTCCTTTTCAATCACTTCCCTGAATTTGCCGGCCTGCTCGGCATTGCCCGTGGCTTCATAGAACTCTGTCAGCCTCTGCAGTGCCTGTTTCACCGCTACCGGCGCGGCATTGTCATCGGCGTCCAGGCGTTGGTAGCTCACCAGCAGTAATTCCTCCCCTTCATCCTCGCGGCCGGTAGCGCCCAGGGCCGAGCCGTAAACGCTCTGCCCCATCAGGGTAAACCAGTGATCGTCACCGAGTGTTTGCCGGAATGATTGCAGCGCCGCGGTTGCGAGTTCCAGCGCTTCCTGCGGACGTCCGTCGCGGATCAGCAGGTCTGCCAGCGACATGCGGGTGAGGGCGGTGTTCTCGTGGTTCGGCTCCAGCAGTTTTTGCTGCTGCGCCAGGGCTTCGCGCAGCAGTCGCTCGGATTCGGTGATCTCCCCTGTCTCCGCAAGCCAGCGCCCCAGCGTGCTGAGGCTGCCTGCGATTTCCGGGTGTTCATCGCCGTGGGTTTGGCGCCAGATGGCGATGCTCTTGCGCATTTCATCGAGGGCGGCGGGCAGGTCGCCCGCGTAGTAGTGTACGTAGGCAAGATTATTCCAGAGCCTGGCCACTTCCGGGTGCTGCTCCCCCAGCAGTTCGGTTTGCATGGCCATTGCCTCGCGGTACATTTGCGCCGCCGTTTCCAGGTCACCCTTGGCCTGGTAAACCAGGCCAAGGTTGGTGAGGTCGAAGGCGATGTCGGGGTGTTGGCCCGTGTGCAGCTTGCGGTCCATCGCCAGGGCCTGTTTGTAAAGGGCCTCGGCTTCGTCTATGCGGCCGAGGATTTGCAGAACCATGGCGAGGTTGCTCTGGTTTTCCGAAATTTGCGGGTGTGGCTCGCTGCCCATACTCCCGATCCGCAGTGTGAGGGCGCCGCGTACCAGTTGCTCGGCTTCTTCATAGCGGCCCTGGTCGAACATGTTCATTCCGAGTTCCTCCATGGCGTCGGCCACCTCGGGGTCGTCCGGATCGAGCAGGCGTTGCCGTTCGTCCAATACCTGCCGGAGCAGGGGTTCGGCCTGTTCATACTGCCCGGTCTGGTAATACAGCTCCGCGAGGCCGGCAATATTGTCGATGTACTCCTGCGTGTGTACCGCGTCGGCCTGTTCGAGATTGTCGATAGCCTCGCGGTAAAGTTTTTCGGCCTGTTCGTAATCCGCCTGCAGGGTCAGTACGTGAGCCAGGCTGGACAAGCTCTCGTTCATGTCACTGGCGGAAGTCTCACGGCTCTCGCGGCGCCTGGTCAGCGCGTTTTCCAGTAACTCCCGCGAATCGCCGTACAGGCCGAGCCCTGTGAACACCTGGCCCATGGTCGTCATCAGGGATGCCTGGATCACGGGTTCGCCGGCCAGTTCCTCCTCGATCCGGCCGGCACCCTTGATCAGGATTTCCCGGGCGGTAATGGTCTTGCCGCGGGCCTCCCCGGGATCCGATACCTGAAACAGGCCAATCATGAAATCTGCGGTACGGCGCGCCGTTTCAGTCTCCTGCTCCGCGCGCACTCGTTGTCTGTCGGCCTCATTGCGGGCGATGATCGCGGTGGCGGCAAGGCCTATGGCGATCACCATTCCCGCAACGGCGGCGCCGGTGATAATGGCCAGGCGTCTGTGGCGCCGCTGTAGTTCGCGCTGGCGCAGGTCATCAAAGCCGACGCCGAGAATGCCTGCCAGCAGTTTTATCTTGGCGTTGTTCTTGCCGTCCTTGCCGGGACGGGCATCGGCGGCTATGGGCTCGGCGGGAACATCGGACAACTCGCCGTCCGCGCCCAGTTTGAAGCGCAATGCCGGCGGAAAGCATTCGAAGCGTTCCGATTCAGGGGAGCCACTGGCGTAGGGCTCGCCATCGATGATCAGGCTGAAGATGCGATTGGAGCGTCCCAACCGTTTGAACGCCAGTATCTCCTCATTCACCCAGTGCGATGTGGCGGCGGACATGGAGCAAATCACAATCTGGCAAGCGGAAGCGGCAAGCGCCGCCGTAAGGTCGGCGCCCAGGTCGGTGGAACTGGCTAACTCGTCCCTGTCCCGAAATACCGGCGCCACCTTGTTCGGCACGACGCCCATTGGGGTGGTGGTGCCTATCAGGTGTTTGGGTGGTTGATAGGATTCAAGTGCCCGGTGCAGCCACCCCGCCCACTTCTCATCGGCGTGCGAGTAACTGATAAAGGCTTTGTATTTGTACTCGTCGCTCATCGCCTGTGGTCGCTCGCCTGTGTGACTGGCACTCTAGCCGGAAGCCCGGATAAAGAAAAGCCGGGGAGAACCCCGGCTTTACCGCGATCAGCCCGGCACTGGTGGCCCGGGTTCAGGGGCAGCTGTCTGGTACCGCCTTCAGCACTCTGCGGAACGTCTTGAGGCCATAGGACAGGTGCTGCAACTGCGTGATGATGTCACCGTAGGCGTTGAGCGGTTTGTCGCCGGGGGCCAGCGCCATCGGCGGAGACTCCTTGATCTCATCCAGGTTACTGCCACTGGCGTAGCAGCGCAGGAACTCGGAACTGCCCTGGTTCAGCAGTCGATTCCGGAAGCGGTTGACGAGAACGGTGGCTTTGACGAAGTTCTGGCCCGCTTCCGCCGCGTTGCACTGGTTGACCGCCTTGTCCACGGCGAGGTCGTAGTAGTACCGAATGTATATCGGCCATGCCGCCAACTGTCCGTAGTAGAAGCTGGAGCTTACGCAGTCCGCGGTTCTGGTCACGGTATCGGCCAGCACCTGCACCTCGTCGGAGAGTTCGGCGCGCATGTCGGTTTGCAGGTTGTGGATGAGGCTGTATCCCACAAATGAGAAGCGCTGGGAACCGACACGACGGGACCCGCAGGCCTGGGTCTTGTCCCGGCTAACGGGGTCAACGATGCCGGGTACGCCGGCCAGTTGCTTGACCTCGTCCGCGCGGGAGTTGATTTCACCCAGCGGTTGATCCAGGGCCGTTGCGGGCGGTAGCGGGGCGGGCACCGGGCCGGGCTTGCACTCATAGGGCGATTCATTTTCCGATTCGAACAGGATCAGGCTGTCCACCGGGTCGATGTCCGATTCAATTGCGATGATATCTATGAAAGGCATTGAACCCGGGGTGCCTCGCGCTACCGCCGGGCCATTGAACATCATGCGCGGAGTGCCGCAGCCTTTCTCGGAGAGCGTCAGGTACAGCGTGCCGCCATCGTCCGAGACAATCAGTGGCAGGGCATCGTTTACTACGTCGCCCGGTTCGTCTGAGCCGGCGGGGTAATAGGTATACATGTTGACGTTGTTGAACTCCAGCAACTCAGGCAGACCGCTGGGTGTGGCCTGGCATGACGCCCGTGGGTCCAGTACCCGCACCGGGAAGCCGTCGAGCACAGTAACGTTGCCGAACAGGTCGTCGTCAGCCACGATAACTGTCATGTCCTGGCCCGGCAGCGGATTGCCGACCAGGTCGACAACACACTCGCCGTCGCCTTCTTCAAAGCAATCGGGATTGACGTTGGGCACGGCGAGACCGGCGGCGACGGGGCCCTCACCGCCATCCAGGTTGTCGACCTGTACCTGGATACCGGTGACATTTGCGGTGCCGCCGAAATCGACGAAAATCGCGTGGCCGTCGTCAGCGGCGCAGCCGCCCTCACCGCCTTCCCCGCCATCCTGGCTGTCGTCCGAAGTCCAGGGGATGACCAGACCGGGTATCTGGTTGCCCTGGTCATCCAGCTGATCCACGAGCACCACGCCGGAGGCGGATGCCTCGCAGCTTTCGCCATTCCAATAGCCCTGGTCGAGATTGTTCAGATAGATCCCGTCGACGAGGGTGGAGGAGGAACTGCCCTCGTCCATTTTTACCGCTATGTCGAGTTGCTGCTCGACACCGATACCGGGAAAGTCGGTGAAATCGCTGCACATCACGCCGATGCCATCGGTAAACACATTGGTGACCAGTGGAGTGTATTCACCGTCCGTGCAAGCGGGGTCGACGGCCGTGAACTGCAGGTATTTGTTCCCTGGCCCCTGCAGGGCAATGGTGTCATCTTCCTGGAGCGGGCAATCCAGAAAATCGTCTATGAATCCCGGTATGTTTTCGCACCGGAATTCAACCCCCAACCCGGGAGGGATAGGCGGTAGATTCACCTGTGGATTGGCGGCGACCTGCGCACTGCCAAGGCCGAGTGAAAGCGACGCCAGAAGCACCGCCTGTGACATGAGCGGGATTCCCCTCTTGATTGGGTAGGGCGCTCGCTGCGCGGTGCTCGCCGTCAGGTTGTTTCTCATTGCCGTTGCCTCTTGAGTATGATTTCCAATCTTCTTGTATTTTCAGCCTGTCAAAAAACTTTACACTTCGTTCGCCCGCTAGCGGTTGGCGCAGCGGCGGATAAAACGACCCCTCGCACAGCGAACAGCTTCCCGGAGCGGGTTGGACGACCGTTGTGCTCACCTAAGTCATTGATAACATCCACTTATTCTGTTTATCTGTACTCCTTGCATTGACCGAACAGGGAGCCAAAAGGCACCTTTAAGGCGTCACCGGCACTTTCAAAACCGGTTAACTCCCTATACCTGTATGCAATATTTACGCCAGTTTTTTTAGCGAATCAGCAGCCTGATGAGTTGTGCGGGCGACTGTGAAATGGAATACCAGCCGTGGCAAATTTTCTGTTTACCTGGGAAATGGGGGCAAATCTTGGCCACCTGGCCCGACTGCGCCCGCTTATGCAGTTGGCGTCGCGGCAGGGTCATACGCTGAGTGTAGCGCTGCGTAACCTGCGTTTCGCAGGTAAGGTGCTGGACGGCATGGATTTTCGCGCCTTCCAGGCGCCGTTCCGGCAGGCAGTGAACCCTCGCCCCGCGCAGCACTGCCTGTCCCATGCCCACACCCTGGAAGATTTCTGCTTTTCACAAAGTGATGAACTGGCGCAGTATATAAAAGCCTGGCAGGAGATATTTGCCGCCGTCAGGCCCGACCTGATCGTGTACGACACGAGCCCCGCTGCCTTGATTGCGAGCCGGGATATGACCGTCGGCAAGATCATTACCGGAAACGGCTTTTTTGTGCCGCCCACCGCGCTGCGGGACGGGGTGTTCGCACCATTTCTTACCACCGCGCGTGATGCGAAGACCATGCAAATCCTGCGCGAAAATGACCGGCGCATGTTGGAGCTGGTCAATGGCGCCTGTAAGCGCAGTGGGCTTTCCGGTTTCGGCGGTCTCCAGGATATCTATGCCCAGGCTGATCTGGCACTTTACGCCACCCTGCCTGAGCTCGATCAGTTCGGTGCCCGCAAGGGAGCGCACTATCTGGGCCCGCAGCCGTCATTTGGCAGCGCTCCGCTGACCTGGCCCAGCGGTGGCCGGGACAAGGTGTTTTGTTATCTGCACAGCTTTGCCGGGATAGACACCCTGCTGCGGGACTTGTGTGCCCAGGATCTGAAACTGCTGGTATATTGCCGGGACCTGCCTGAGGAGCTGCGCGCGCGACTCGCCCGGGCCGGGAATATAGCGTTCAGCGCTGAACCGGTGAGCATTGAAGCTGTGGGTCGCGAGGCCCGCTTTGTCGTGCATAACGCAGGCGACACCACCGCGGCCCAGTTTCTTCAGCAGGGTGTGCCGCAGCTATGTGTGCCGATGAAGCAGGACCAGCTGCTGACAGCTTTGTGTCTGGACAGGGCCGGCGTGGGCGTCACCGCCTTGCATAACAGCACGTCGTTTCTGGGGGAGATTCGCCAGCTGCGGGAGCGGCCAGGTTTGCGGGAGCGGGCACTGGTTTACCGGCAACGTTACGCAGACTTCAACTGGGGGCAATCGGAGGCCTGGGTAGGCGAGCAGTACAGGACGCTGCTGGCGACTACCGGCCGCTGAATCAGCGCCGGGTCGCATATTCCTCGCGCCTACTCCGGCGCCATTTCCGAGATGAATTCCTCGAATTTTCCGCTGTTGCTGCGCGGGATGTCGGCGACTTGTTCGAAAAGAATGTTAAAAGGATACCCTATCGCCTCGTTGATGATGCTCTTGAGCGCCTGCAGTGTCGGCTCAGCCACAGGCGTATCCGTGCCGATTCTCAAAAGCAGGGTGTCGCTGGTTTTCTGCACCAGCTGAAACTGCGCACCAGAGATCAGGTCCATCATTTTCATTGCGTTGTACAGGGGCCAGCTGCGGCTGCCGTCGGGATAGTGCACGAGGTTGCGCGTGCGGCCGATTACCCGCTCCAGAACCGGCAGCCGGATGCCGCAGTCACAGCTGCCGCCCGCGATGGCGTAATCGCCGATGTCATACCGTATAAGCGGCATGACGCGGTTGTGCAGGGCGGTAACCACCACGCGGCCCATCTCGCCCGGGGCGCAGGGCCGGTTGTTGTCATCGAGTACCTCCACCAGCGATGACTCGGCCGTTACGTGGTAGTGATCGTGCCTGGGGCATTGCAGGGCCATGTAACCCAGTTCCTGGCAACTGTAGATATCCGCCACCCTCGCCCCGAACGCCCCGCGGGCGAGCTCGCGAGTGTCCGGGCCCAGGCTCTCGCCGATGGTGCTTATGCTGCCCAGCTGCAGCGGCCTGTTTGACGCCAGGTTTTTTTCCGCGAGCGCGCGCAGCAGAGAAGGATAGGTAAGCAGGTAGCCGGGCCGGACTTTCTGCAGCCAGTCAAACTGGTCATCGATGGGCGTGGAACTGCTGATGATGACCGCCGGCCCGGTGGCGTAAAGCGTACCGGTCCCGGCTCCCCAGTTCCGGGATGCTTGCCCGGGAGGGGCGGAGTGCCGTTGTCCCTGATACTTGATTACCGCCAGGATATGGTTGAAGTCGCGCTGCTGCCACAGGTGATCCCTTATGGTGTTGGCATTCCAGTACACCTGGTTGCGTTCACTGACCAGGACCTTGACCGGCCTGCCTGTGGATCCGGACGTGCGCTTCTCATAAACCTTGCCATCACGATTCTCCAGGTTGATGTCGGCGCGCAGTGTGTTGCTATTGTCCTGCAGTGCCCTGCGACTGAGCAGGGGTAGTCTGCCCCAGTCCTGCCAGTTATGTATCGGGAAGTATTCGCCGTTCCTGTAGTAGGGCACGTGCGTGAGGCAGTGCTGCACAAGGTTTTTCAGATGCGCCAGCTGCAGTTGGGCGAGCTGTTCGGGGGGAAACTTTTCCGTCTGGGAAAACTGAAACAGCATGGCCTCGGCGAGCTGGCGCCTCTGGTCCGGTATGCCCAGCCAGTTGAACTGAAAATTGTGCTCAGGCATGTCGGCTCGCTGACGCCGGCCTCGACGTGCCGGGAGCAGGGTGAAACCGGGAAGCTCTCGGTGGATGCGGTATTCTTTTCAGGCCTGCTTGCTCCGGCTGTCGATGACCCGCGAGCTTAGCCGGGGGCATACCATTGTTTTTATCGTGCTGTTCCGTCACCCAGTATAACCGGGTAGCGGTTGCCAAGTCTGCCGACACGGGATGGATCGCGGGCACCGCTTCCACCGGCGGTCTCCATGTGGCCATAAAGGCATGGATATTCGCCGGCACGCGGTTTATTCTGCTGCCTCTGCGGCGTTCCCTGCTTGTAAACGATATATAGAGGTATATACATGTTGAAATTTGTCCGGCTGCTGAGCGTAGTGATGGCCCTGTATTGCGGTGCGGCCGCTGCCGAACAAACGGTCAGCCTTATGGCCAACGCCTCGCCGCCCTATGCCGACCAGAAGCTGCCTGAACAGGGCTTCGCGCTTGCGCTGGTGAAGCATATTTTCGCGCGGACCGATTACAAGCCCGAAATCACTATTGAGAACTGGTCGCGCGCCGTGGAGGGTGCGCGCCTGGGGGTATACGATGGCCTGGCCGCCGCCTGGTATTCGGAAGAACGCAATGCGGATTTGCAGTTCAGCGAACCCTACCTCAGCAGCAAGCTGATCATCCTCAAGCTGCGCAGCAATCCACGGCAATATGGCAGCCTGAAAGACCTTGCCGGGAGCAGGCTGGGCGTCAGGTCAGATTACGCATATGGCATCGACTTCGACGCGATACCCGACTTGACCCTGGTGGAGGAGAATCACCTGATCCAGAATCTGCTGAGGCTGTTGAATGGCTCGGTTGATTTCGTGATAGGCGACCGGCGCACCATTATCATGCAACTCAACGAGTTCCTGAAGGACAGGATGACCGAGTTCTCGGTTGTCGATATTCCGCTGCCGGAAGTGCAACGCCACGTGGCGGCAAGCCGGGATATGGCGGGTCACGAAGAGATGATTGTGCAGTTCAACAAGGCCCTGGAGCAAACCCGCAAGGATGGCTCACTGGACGCGATTATCAGCCAGTGGGATGAACGCCTGGGGAGCTTCGACTGATAGCAGACTTGTACCAGTCGCTCGGGCAATTCTTTGCCACACTTGGTATCTGTTAGTCCTCAGCTTCAATGAGCCGGATATCGACATTCCTGCGGCGCTTGTCCCGCCTGACCTCATCAAAATATACAACGGGGGAAGTGGTCGGCCCGCCACCCCGGTACAGCCCATACTTGAAATACGTGTGCTTGCCCTCCGGGGTCTTTGTGAAGCCCGAATAGTCAAGCTTTAGTACGCCATTGACCCAGACCCGCATACTGCCATCGTCAGATTCGGACCAGTTCATGTGTATGACGATATCATGCCATCGACCGACAAAGTCCTTCGCCTCAATAAGCGTAAAATGCTTCTGCCTTATGAGATCCGGGCGAGTTGGAAATGTCCTGGCTACGAAATTACCACCGTACATCTTCGAAAACATCCAGTTCGGCCACCAGTTTTCTGGAGAGACGGCATGATCCACGAACTGGAACAAGTTTATGCAATGACAGGCGTTGCCTGGGGGATTGGGTGCCAGCCCGGCGTCGCGGTATCCATCGGGTACATAGAATGACAAGCCATACCAGTAGCCTTCGCCGGGGGAATGTGTTTCGAGGTGCTGGGCTTTCTCCGATCGTTCATATGGCGGCGTCCTCTCACAGTCGTTGAAACCGCAATCACCCGGACGCAATTCGAATCTCTCCGACCGCTTGCCCCGCCTGACGGGATACTCTTCACCCTGAACTACCTGGTACTCCCATGGATTGTTTGCCGACAAATAATCTTCGTAGACAAAATCCCAACCGACAACGGCATCGGGCGAGAGCGTCTTTGAAAAGACCGGGCGCAACGAAATTTTCTGGTCGGACTGCAGCAGCGCCACCAGTTCGTCGATACCCTCGAAGTAAGAAGTAAAAAAATGGCAGGGTTCGATCGAGCCACCACAGAGATAGTCGAAAGGCCTGGCTTTATCGAACTTCCATTTGTCGAACAACAGGCCGCCGGAGGGCTTGGCTATAAACGTCTCGTCAAAAAAGATGTCAGTGACATCTATTTCACAGGTTTGACCTGCTTCACATAGATACGCACCGGACTCAGTTACCACGCTGCCAGTATTGGGCATATTGACTACTATCTTGCATCCGCCGATAGATACAAGGACAAAAACGACTGCGAGCAGACTAGCTGATTTGTCCATTGCCATCATCCTTGTCACAGACGTCGGACAAAGAGTAACGCCGCCATTTCCTAAACTCAAGGCATAGCCTTTTCAAAGGGATCATAGGCCTTGAAGAACTCCTGGCACCCGGGGGGTGCCAGGGCCACCGGTGGTTAGCGAGTCGTCCAGGCCAGAGGCCAACGATGGGTTGATCGCGCCGAAAACGCTGACACTGTCAGAGGTCGCTGACCTGGAATAGGGCGTCAACGTATATCCAATGTTGGTAGAAGTAATGCCATTTTGCTTATCTGGGAAGTCATCGTACACATCCAGGAACACTTGATTAAGCAGGAGTAACCGACCAGGAACGGAAGCGATGGCCAGGACAGGCCCAAGGGTTCAGATGCATCCTGTGTCGTTATGTTCAGAGCAGCAAATACGGGTCCAAGAGACTAAATACTTTAATAATTCAAGTGGTTATAAATCCGACGCAGTTCAGTCCGGCGGGCAGGTGTAAAAAACTCTGACACAGCTACCCGGATTTTTGTAAAGCCTATCGGTTGGTGAATGCCATTTCAGACTAGCTGCGGTTTACGACCGCGCTGGCTAACTGCCGTTTTACCACCAACGCCTCTTTCGTAGGTTCTTCACTTTAACTGCCGGCGTCGACACGGATCTTGCCGACTCCGGCAAGCGTAATAACCATATGTAGCAGAGGGTAAATGTTGATGTAGCCAAATAATATTACTCAAATCTTGAGCGTAAGCTACGTTCACAGAGGGTAAGCAATTACCTTTAGAAATAACCTGAATGGTCGGTTCCTGGACAGTTAATAAAATCAATAATGGAGCGTTTCCCATGAAAATCCAAGCTAAACTCTTGTTGGCCGTGATCATTGCTGCCAGCACCCAAGCGCAGGCGGCTTCAATATCGACCCAAGCCTCAATCACTGATGTTTATGTGTATGCCAGCACAGGCACAGCCACCTTCCAGTTTACCGGAAATGACGATTATTTTTACGCCGGTGCCTCCGTGTACGATTCCAATTCTGATCTGCTCGACAGCGACTATTACGACGGACCCGGGCCCGGCTCTGCGGATATCTCCGGTGCTGGATACCTGGCGTCAGCCAACGCATCCGCGACTCCCAGTGTCTACCTGGAAAGCGATTTCTCCCAATTAGGAGATATTACTAGCTATGTAAGCGGCTATATGGGCTACCAAATGAGCGGAACGGGAACGGTTGTACTGGCTATCACAGGCTATACCGCTGTCACAGCGGCCTGGATGGGAGAAGATAATCTCTACAGCTCTACGTACCTGCAGGCCAGAGTTGGTAACCTAGTTTCCTATACTAACGACTACTTTGATAGTTACCAGGGCGATGGCCCGTTCGGCGGCGTCTACACGCTCGCCCTTTTTCTGGATGTGGACGGCTTCCGGGAGGGAGCTTTAGACATCTACGCGCAGGCATATGCGTTTCGATATGATGCAGACGTTGTGTCTACTCCCATCCCGGCAGCGGCCTGGCTGTTCGGATCAGCGCTCCTGGGTCTCGGCGCGATCAAGCGCAGGAAAGCAACCTGACCGATAGTGCCTGAACCTGTACCGAACCACCTGCCCCCGCGCCGGGGGCAGCTGATTTGTCAAACCCCGGAGGTACTTCGAGTAGAGCTGGTCGCACTATCTGACAGTCTGTGTTTCGTAGATAAAGCTCGTCTTTTCAGGTTCGAGCGTTGTGAAAATGTGCCCCATCCCTGTTGATTGATACTCGTAAGTCACGGTCGAGTCAATTAGCCCGTCGTTATCCTGATCATGCTCTGAGCGCAGGAGATTCTGGTCACTATCGTATTCAAGGCGTGATACAGAATCCCAGTTACCATCGCCTTCAATGTCGGTCCTGTATTCAATTGGATTGCCGCTGTCGTCATAGCTGGAAAATGTTCTTTGCAAGCCGCCGAAGCCATCGAAATCATCATAGGTGGCAGATCGAACAACTGTGTTCCCGGAGTACTCCCATTGCGTGCTGAGAAGCCCGCCGGGAGACCAGATATGGGCGGTATGGCGCACCTTTCGACCTTGCGCATCGTACTCATAGCTAGTCACAAGGGAATTCACGATAGGCGGGGATGCCTCCGGATGGGAGACCAGTTCTCGTAGTAGATTACCCTGCGAGTCAAACTCCCAGTTGTTCCGGTCCTCGACTGTTCCATCACCGTTGCTATCGTACTCTCGCTGTATGATCTGGCCTTCTTCATTATAAAGCCAGCGCTCTACGGTGTTGACCTGGGTCCAGGACGCGCAGGCCGGATTGGTTTGCGTGATCCTCGCAGTTTGATTGCCTCTGGAGTCGTAGGTGTATCGGTACTCGGTACACTGGTTGCCATCTGAGTCGTGCCAGGTATCGCGATCAAGCAGGCCCTGTGGGTCGTGCTCGAATTTTCTGTAGTATCGGGGTTGTACAGCAGCGCTGTACTCCGGACAGCCTTTGGCGTGAGTCGGGGAGCCATTAACATCGTACTCAAAGGCTGTGCAAAAGTACGGTATCGCCTCGGCCTGGAATCGATACTCCTCGCGAAGCAGATTGCCAGCTGTGTCATACCGCCACTGGTATTGAAAATACTCTGTGCCGTCCGGTGCCGGAAAGTAGCCCGGAGTTGCGGCAGCTGTCATCTGCCCGCGATTGGAATAACGCCAGCGGTGGTGCTCGTAGGGTACAAGGCTGTCGCTCCCGGTCTCTATCAGCTCGGTTACGAAACCGTTCGAATCGTATTTGTACTCTGTGATCGAGTTCTGTGATGTTACGCGACTAATTCCCTTTACGGCTGAGTCGGCTCCCAGGTTGTTGTAAAGGTGCTGGAGCGCCAGTGCTGGACTGACCACGCCCCGTGGTTCGGCGAAGACCTGTTGTGTCACCGCAGAAGCTATAATTTTTCGCAGTGTAAAATCCCTCTGGAAGGACGACCAGTGCTGGCCGAGTTCAAGCTCTACTCCCTCCAGAAACTGATGCATCTGCTCCGGAATTTCGATGCCGTTGTCAGGATTGCCGTCAAGGTCGAGGCTTTGCAGCAAGGTCGCAATGTTGATGGCCTTGTGAAAGGGATCGTTCTCAGCTTCAACTGCTGCACGTAGCTTGGTGGTTTCGGTGATTATTCTGGACTGCGCCAGGTCGAAAGGTGTCACTTGCTCTCCGCCCGCCACCTCACCCAGAGAGGTATCGCCGATGGAGAACAGGACTGGTTCCCCTGCCTCGTATTGGAACCTGCCTTTCCGGTCGGTGACACCCTCGTGCGTAGGTGTCGTATAGCGGACGCCCGCAACAGGACCATCTACGAGAGCCCCCGTTAAAGTATTGCCGTCGACAGGTGGGCTCTGGGTCTCAGGTGGCGATGACGAGCCACCGCTGCCGCCACCACAGGAAGCAAGCAAAAAGCAGAAGGTGGCTGCCCAAAGCGTTCTGAGCCGGCTTGACGGGGTGGGCATGCAGGGTTCGTCCTCGATTCAATGCCATTAACCGGCAAGGGCGATTGATTATGTGGCTTGGGGGAGGGGTCAGGCAAGTTCATCGAATTCAGACTTTCCATAAACTGTGCAGAACGTGCCGCCGCAGAGTGGCCTGACCGATAGCGACTGACCCTATACGGAACCATCTGCCTGCTCCCCGGGGGCAGATTCTTTACGTTACCTTTGTTGAGTTACATCAAGGACTTCATAGACTGAGAAAAACCATGCTTCTAATGCGTCTTTCGGTTTGATACGATGAACAAAATTAGTTAGTTACTACCTATAAAGGGGGCGGGGCGGTTTCGCCCGGGGGATATATGAAGATTATAACTGGATTATATGGTCGATTTTTCCTTTCTGCATTTGTGGGATTAATGTCCACAAATGCTTTGGCGCAGGTCATGAGCGAGTCTCCGGATGCAGGCAATACGCTTGCTACGGCTTTACCCGTTACCACCGGTACGACCCAGGTCAACGGTACTGTTGGCCCGGATGCGTTCGATTCCCTCACGGGGCGGGTTGAGCCCGATGTCGACATGTTCTCATTTGTTCTCGATGCGGCTGGCACATTCACCATCCAGGTAAACGCGGCAGTGGCAGGTGATCCCGATATGAACCTGATGGTCTTTAATGATTCAGGACAGTTTCTGGCAGGTGATGATGACGATGATTCCAGCTGTACAAATGTAGTGCCCTTTAACGATGGGTTGGACTCCTGCTTGACACTAACCCTGGCGGCAGGAACATATTATTTTGCTGTTGGTGACAATAATATTGGCGCTTTTGCAACGGTGGCCGAGTTTGTCAGTAGCCGTAGTAATTACTTTGAGGACAATGATTCCGGGATACTGGGAGCGCCGAGCGCTGACACTGTGGCGATTGCCGGCAGTGAGAGCGACCCTCCGTCAGATGCGGACGAGCAAGGGGCATACAGCGTCTATTTCTCGACCGCTGTGAGTGGAGGTGGTATCTCGCCACCCGCAAGCACGGCGATTCCTACCATGCCCGTCTATGGCCTTATGCTAACCATTCTGGGCCTGCTCCTGGTGGCAACTCGTCGTCTGCGGATATCAGTCTAGCGCGGCTAACCTGAGGAGTACTCCTTTTGAGTGGCGGGTTGCGATGTGTCTCCCGCCATTTTTAGTACCAGTGTGTGTTTATTATGAGGCTCCATCCCACTCAGTACGATAACGACCCCATCACCTTCGCAGCCCTATTGCATCCCACCACCGCATTATCTACAATCGCACCCCTTCAAACGGGGGGTGGTTCTACATTCCCCGATCTGGATCTGGCTGGCGTAGCTCAGTAGGTAGAGCAGCTGATTTGTAATCAGCCGGTCGGGGGTTCGATTCCTCTCGCCAGCTCCAATTTTCTCCGGTCCTTTCCGGACACATGGTTTACAGATCATACCGGCCACATTGTTGGCCACGTTTGATTTCTTGGTAATCAGCCTGGCTCGCGGCGCAGTTTTGGTACACTTCCCATCGCGGAAGTTACCGTGACACCTGTCACCAGGACCCCGTGCAACACTTGCAAAGCACTTGTCCCAGAGATGGGTAAAAGCAATGACATTGCTTCTCAGCGCCCTGGCGCGAGAAATTAATTGAGTATCAGTGCCAAGCTTGCTATATATGCGCCGTATGAACCTGTCCTCCGCCTCTATCGGCCGTCACATGCGACTTGCCCTGCTACTGCTCTTGCTGGCAGCGCAGGGTTCTGTCAGTGCGCACGAGCTGGGTTCTACGCATTCTCTCGATTCCCATCTCTGTTCAATCTGCCTCACTGGCCATGGCCTGGCGGGCGCCGTAAACGTCCATGCGGATGTGCCGCAAGTCCAGATCGCTCAAACCGCGCTTTCGACCCCCTCGATCGCCGATGTGCTGGTTTCCCGCGGCCACTATTATTTTACCCGGGCTCCCCCCGGCTCTCTCTGCAACGCCCAAAAACCTAACTGATCCACATTTTTGGTCTGTTCACCGTGCCTGTGGTGTCGGTGACCTATGAGAGAGTCATACCATGCATATTCCAATACGCCGCGGCATCGCGACCGTGCTGTTTGGCAACCTGTTGTCCACAACAGCTTTCGCCCAGCAGTCGTCTGCCGATGTCACCGTAGAACCCCACGAACACGAAATCCTGGAAGAAATCCTGGTCACGGCAAACCCGCTCAGCCGTGAGGCCACCGACTTGTCACAGTCCGCCACCGTGCTGCAGGGCGCGGCACTGCGTCAGCAACTGGCCAATTCCCTTGGTGAAACCGTTGCGCGCATGCCCGGCCTGTCCAATGCCAGTTTCGGGGAGAACATCGGTCGCCCGGTGATCCGTGGACTCCAGGGCACCCGGGTGGGCATTCTCAATAATAGTCTGGCAGTCAGTGATGCCTCGTCGGTGAGCCAGGATCACGCCGTGTCAGTCGAGCCCTTTCTGGCAGATCAGATCGAGGTATTGCGAGGTCCGTCCACTTTGCTGTTTGGTTCTGGCGCCATCGGGGGTGTCGTAAATATGGTCTCCCCGACGATTCCGCAAGCAATCCCGGAAGAAGGCTATAGCGGACGCGCCACGGCACAGGCCAATACCGCCGCAAACGAGGAGTTTGTCGCGGGGCGACTGGATCTGGGAACCGGGTCAATTGCGCTGCATCTCGACGGCTTTCACCGCCGCACGGACGACTACGATATTCCCGGCGGGGCGGCGCTCTATCCTGACGCTGACCATGAGGAAGGCGAGCATGAGGACGGTGATCACGACGAGGAGGAGCACAACGACGAGCACGCCGGGGATGAAGACGGGACGCTGGAAAACAGCTTTCTGAACAACCAGGGCGGCACAGTGGGCTTGAGCTGGATTGGCGAGCAATGGCGCGTCGGGGCGGCCTATACAGAATACAAGTCCGATTACGGCATTCCCGAGGGTGCACATGAGCACGCGCATGATGAGGATGAGCACGAAGAAGAGCATGAAGAAGAGCATGACCATGAGGACCATGAGGACGAGGCCCCCGTCACCATCCGCCTGCGCTCAGAGCGCACCGAGGCTGAACTGGTCGGCCGCGACCCGATCCCGGGGTTTGAGCTGCTCAAGGTGCGATTTGCGAATACCAGCTATAAGCACACCGAGTTCGAAGGCGCCGAGGTGGGTACTGTGTTTGAGAGCGACAGCGACAATACGCGCCTGGAGTTGAATCACAATCCCTGGGGCCCCTGGTGGGGAGTTTTTGGTCTGCAATACAGCGATCTTGATTTTTCGGCAGTGGGCGCGGAAGCGTTTGTGCCTACCTCACACAGCAAGACGGGGGCTGTGTTCTGGATCGAGCGCGGCGATTTCGATGCCTGGCAGATCGACCTGGGTATGCGTTACGAGGATGTCAAAGTCAAGGTGCCCAAAACGCTAATAGTGGAGGAGGGCGCTACAGGCCCTTCTGCTGATGCTGATTTCCAGCCCTTCAGCGCTTCGGGGGGGGTGGTCTGGAGCATGAACGAGACCATCGACTTCACTGGCTCGGTGTCATATGCAGAGCGCGCACCAGGTGCAGACGAGCTGTTTGCAAACGGACCGCATATTGCCACCCAGGTGTTCGAGGTCGGTAACAGCGATTTGAATACCGAATCGAGTGTGCATGTCGAAGGTGGTGCGCGCATGGAATATGGCGGTTTTGCCGCCAGCGCCACGGTCTACACAGACCAGTTCGATAACTACATTTATCAGGAGAACTCAGGCCTTGAAGCTGATGGGCTTCCGGTGCTGTTCTGGAAGCAGCAGGATGCTGAATTTATCGGTGCCGAAGTCGAGCTGCGCTACGACTTTGAGCCTAACAGATCCGGCCACTGGCAAGTGTTCAGCTTTGGCGATATTGTGGACGGTGAACTGGACGATAACAGTGACACACCACTGCAACCGCCCAAGCGCGTCGCACTGGGGGTGGACTGGGATATGCAGAACTGGGCTGCAAACGTGGTGTGGATACATGCCTATGACCAGGACAATATCGCAGAGTTGGAGACGGAAACCCCCGGTTATGACCTGGTGAACGCCGAGATCATTTTTACCGGGCCGCAATACGAGCAGTTCGATTGGCAGATCTACCTGAAGGGGCAGAATCTGCTGGACGAGGATATTCGCAACAGCACATCCTACCTCAAGGACCAGGCGCCGCAGATTGGGCTCAATGTTATCTTTGGTGTAAGGGCGTACTTTTGAGACGACCTGATAGATAGGGGTTGCCGAGGAAAATTTCCCGCAGGTTCACGAAGGCTCGAATTCGGCGCATCGTCGAACCTGTCGGGAAAAAGCGTTTTGCGAACGCTCTGGGTGACCACACATTTACTTTACGCTGGAAATATGCGTCTCTGCAGTGTCGTGTCTGTATCGCCGGACTGCCAGTGCTCTTATACCTGGATCGCGTTGTTTCAACATTATCTTCACCCACCTCCAGATACAGATCACCCGTCTTCTCGGTCCGCCGGAACCCGCTCGCGGAGTATCCAATGCGCGACAGCCAACACCAATACCGCAAATCCCAGGGCGAATATCTGCATCGCGTCGGTGCTCTTCAGATCAAAAATGATGAATTTGCGGGCCAGTGTGAGTTGTGCAATGAGTATTACCGCGTCGACCTGAATAATATGATCACGTCGATGCAGGACCTGGATAATCGAGTGCTTGAACTCTATCGCGATCAAAAGCGTCATAATCATGCCAAATGTAGCCTGGAATACTGCGTGGTCGAGTGGATCCAGTGCCGTGACCACCAATAGAGAATAAACTCCGCTGATCAGTCGCCACAGGGCAATCACGACGATGATGGCGATTACAGCGCTGAGAACAAGTACAACCACCTGTTCAAAGCGTTCGTAAACACTCATCACGCCCCAGTACTGCCGGGTTTCAGACATCGGCCTCTCTTTACGGCCGAATATTTTGTCCATTTGGCAACCTTGAGTTATTTCACGTCGATGGAAATTCGTTTGCGCTGGTACGATGCTGTCTTGGGTACTTCAACTCGCAGCACACCATTTTTGTAGCTGGCTCGCGCCGCATCCAGGTCGATTCCGGCAGGTAGAGCGATGGCTCGTTCGAAGTGTCCATAAGCACACTCGGTTACGTGATAGTGTCCATCCTTCTTTTCGCGCTCAATACGCTTCTCACCGCGCACTACCAGATAGTTGTCGTGGACGCGCAGGTCGAAATCTTTTATTTCCATGCCGGGAGCCTCAACGCGCACAACAACCGAGTCATCATCATCAAATACCTCAGCTGCCAGCACGCCCCAGCCCGCGTTGCGTATGGCGAGTTGCTGTTCGGCGTAGTCCCGATCATCATCCCTGGATTTACCGCCTGGTGTAAATCGCGTAACCGCATTGGATGCCCTGCGTGAGAGTCGCCTCCAGTCATCCACCAGCGTTTCCCACGCGCCGTACAAACCTTCTCGTAGCTGTTGCAATGTAGACATAATGCGTCTCCTGAAGGAATCTGGAGTTTATCCATTTAATCCGACTTTCCGGCCGCCCTCAGGGACGGCCGGAATCCGCCAGTCAGATCAGGTCTTGCATCTGCTTCTTGATTTTGTCAAACCAGCCGGCTCCTGCCTTGCCACCCTTTGTCTTCGCCTCGATCTGATCCAGTTGTTCATAGATTGGCTTGTAAGACTTCTTGGTGCCGTAGCCCAGCAGTTCTGCCAATTGCAATTGGCTGCGTGCCTCATTTAGCAGGTCGGCCAACATTTCGTTGTCTTCGTTGGTGCGCTCCTCGTTATTCGCCAGCGCTTCAGCGCTGGTCAGCAGCCAATCCGCGCGTAGCTTTGGCAGCGGTATGACATCGTCTGTGGTCACGACGAGCGTATTGAGAGCCGCCTGCAACGCCGCTTTAGCCTCTCCAAATTTTCCCGCATCGATCAGCGGAGTGATCGCCTTGATAGCTGCCGGGTAGGTGCCCAACGGGATACTGGTGGTGCGAAACACGATCTCGCTTGCCAGATTGGCCACTAATGGGCGCGCTTTCTGGATTTCACCCTTTTTCAGATAATCTTCTGCTTCCTTGATGACAGCCTTGACCGTCTCCGAGCTCGACAGCAGATCGACAGTCACTATCTCGGTACTTATAGGTGCAAGGGCGAGCGCGGGCTCCCGCACCAGGATCAACTCAAGCTTTCCGGTCGCTACTTCCAGCGCTGCAAGAGCATCGTCGGTTTTACCCTGCTCCAGCGCCGTCAGTGCTTTTTCTGTTTCGGCCACCGCCGCAGTCGCATCTGCCAGGATCTTCCGACGCTTCTCCACCATTATCTCAGCCGACTCTTTCTCCACCTGCGCCTGCACTGACTCGGTGGCTGCGGATTGAGTCTCGGGCTCCGCTGGCAGTGCTGTCTCGTCCCCATGGCTGGGGAAGACCGTTATCGCAAGCCCCAGACCGAGCAGGACCGTACATAGGAACTTCATGAATGATGTCTTCATAACGCTATCCTCCTATCATGCATTCAGCGTGGTTAAACAACGGTTTTGGTACACAATGACGCCGATCCCGGTCCACCGGGGACCTCATTGGTCGGTTCCCTGCCGAAGCGTGGTTCAACAGGTTGATTGACCGTTTTTAGAGTTAACAAGCGAATTTCATGCCAGACTACAAATCGACCGAAATGACCTGTTTCCAGTGCATTTTTACCCCAGTGACGTTCGACCGGCGGCCACTTTGGCCGATCTCCTCGCAGGGGCTGCGGCCAATCTGGCCGAGCGATGTCTTGTCATGAAGACACTAAAGCCAGGCATTTGACGGCGCCTGATATCGGTTGCCCGAAAGGTGGGGTCAGTGACGTGCTGTGATGAATGCCGCGGCTCGTGCGAGCGCCCCTGGCTTGCCCCGAAGCATCACGACATCCCCGGCCCGCAGGCGTGTATCCAGTAGACGTCCCGGTACCCGGATGGCGTGACGCTGAACATCGACAACTTCGACATTCAGTTCCTCCAGAGGCAGTTCCTGTAGTGTGTGGCCCTCACCTTGAGAACCCTCTGCGATGACCACGGAGCGCACTTGTTCAGTCGAGTTCAGGCTTTGCCTTGTGCCGTAATTCAGATCGACGTTGTATAAGAGGCGCAAGGGCGCATACTCGCAGGCGCGGATGGAGTTCAGTTCCGCCTCGATGCGAGATGAAGGAATATCCAGCATCACCATCAGCTGACCGGCAAAAGCGAGGCTGGTTTCGAGGCCCTCCGGAAAAGCGGCGGCGCCCGCGTTGGCCAGGGCGGTGTCAGCAGCTGCCCCCGTGCTGCGAGCCAGTATCGGCAAATCCACGCCGCTGCCCCGAATGTGGGTAATGATGCGCTCAGCGACGGTAGCATCCCTGAGGGTGATTGCCAGTGCTCGTGCCCGGTCCACACCCGCGGCTCGCAGCATGCCTGGCTGTAGCGCGTTTCCAAACACTATGGGAGCACCTGTGGCTGCTGCCTGCTTTACCAGCATTGCGTCGAGATCCAATACGAGTGCGGAAACTCCCATGCCCGTCAGGATACGCAGCAGGTTTTGTCCCAGTCGACTGAAACCGCAGATGATCACATGCTCCTCAAAGTCGCTGCTCTTTTCGGCAACGTAGGCCTCCGTTCCGAGAGAGAGGGCACTGTGAGAACTCGCCGTCAGCCACTCGGCCAGTTGTCGGTTGTAGGCCAATAGCAGCGGTGCCAAAAACATGCTCAGAATAAGTCCCGCCATGATTGGTTGTGCCAACTGTGCGTTAACGACCCCCAAAGCCATTGCGCTCGCGATCAGCAATAGCCCGAACTCCCCGCCCTGTGCAAGGCTGATTGACGCCCGCCAGCTGTCTGCCGCGTCCTCGCCGAGTAAACGGGCCAATGGCGTTAGTACCAGCGGCTTAACTGTAACCATAACCAGGACCACGAGCGCCACCACATCCGGCGATTGCGCAACCGCAACTAGATCGAGTTGCATCCCGATAGTCGCGAAGAAGAGGCCGAGCATCAAGTCGCGAAAGGGTCGTAGATCGGCTTCAAGCTGGTGCCGAAACACGGTCTCACCCAGAAGCATCCCCGCCATGAATGCGCCTAGCGTAGGAGATAACCCTGCTACCTGCGACAAGCTGGCTGCGGCCACCGCCATCAGCAGCGCACTTAACATGAACAGTTCCAGTGATCGGGTGCCTGCAACCCAATGCAGGAGAACGGGTAACAGGCGCCTGCCGACAAACACCAGGCTCGCAAAAACTGCAACGGCCTGAATCACCGACAGGCCCAGGGCGGGAAGCAATCGCTCTGGGTCCAGTGCCAGAATGGGGAGAATCGCCAGAACAAAAATGGCAGCGATGTCCTGAAAGAGCAAAATCGCGGTGATTACCTGGCCGTGACGCGCCGGGAGTTCCATTTGTTCACCCAGCTGTTTTAACACAAGGGCGGTGGAGGACATCGCCACCGCCGCGCCAAGCAGAAGGGCTTCTACTAATCCTACACCCAGAAAGTGGGCTGGCAGGCTCAGTAGCAGAATTGTTGCGAGAACCTGTGATCCACCCAGTCCCAGCACCAGGCGTTTCGACGCCAAAAATCGCGGTAGGGAAAACTCCAGGCCGATGGTGAACATCAGCAGTACAACTCCCAGTTCGGCCAGCAGACGGGTTGTCGGATCATCGGGGAGCCAGTTCAGCACGGAAGGTCCAACCAGAACCCCGCAGGCGATATAGCCAGGAGCGGGTGACAAACCAAGCCGCTGGCACAAGGCGATGACTGCAGTGGCCAATGCCAGTACCGTCATCAGTTGAAAGGCGAGTGCGTGTTCCATGAGTTGGCAAGCGACCAACGCTAATTCGGAGTCACCTCCGTATGAAGCCCGATTGAGGGCAGGCCTGACTTGGTCAGGCCTGGTACGGTAGCTATTGGGCGAGAGCGATCCCGCAGTCAGCCTGTTGTTACTTCAATCTTGCGAGGCTGCAGTTCTTCACGCTTGGGCAGATAAAGCCTTAGCACGCCATCTTTCAGCTCAGCGCTGATCTTGTCGGCCTCCAGTTCATTGCTGAGTGTAAAGCTGCGACGCAAATGCGTGGAGCCTATCTCAGCGTGCAGAGCCTCCATTCCATCTGGCATTTCAACACCTATCGTGCCGTCGATGGTCAGGTTATTGCCGTCCACCTCAATATTGAGCCGCTCTCGGGAGACTCCGGGGAGGTCCGCTTCTACGGTAATGCCGCCGCTGTCCTCGTAGATATCGGCCGCCGGTCGCAGATAGGGCTGTTGCCCCGCCGGCTCCTGTATAGCGCGATGGTCCTGGGCTTTGATGTCTCTTTTCTCATTCATAGTCGAGTCCTCGATAAGTTATCGGTGCGTCCCGTTACTTCACCTCAATTCGCTTTGGCTGAACCGCCTCGTGTCGAGCTACCGTAATGCGCAGGACTCCGTCCCGGTAACTGGCCGTTACCCGGTCGGGGTCCACATCCTCGGGCAAGGTGATCACGCGATGGAATGCGCCACCGCGGCGTTCCCTTCGGTAATAGTGCGCCTCGCTATCGGGTTCAAGCTTGCGCTCGCCGGAAACCGTAAGCAGATTTTTCTGCACAGATACATCAATACTTTTAGCTTCCAGCCCGGCGGCAAATACGTACACATCAATCTGCTCAGGGGAAGCACCGACATTGATTGCGGGATAGCTACCGGCTATTACAGAGCGAATGCCCCTGGGGCCGCTACGATCATCAAGCAGTTGACCGAACTCCCGGCGCATGAGTTCCAGGGGATCAAAAAGATCACTATCGAATGCCGTCAAATTTCCAAACATGTCACACCTCCTGATAAGTTAAGATGCCTGGGCGGTTAGCGCGCCGCGCGACACTAATGCAGATAATGCAAACAGCGTGCCAGCCGGTGGATACGCGGCAAGGCGCCTGGTATTGAGGGTAACGTGATCAGTCCCGGCCAGATTGGCCGAAGCATCGACGAAAGGGCGGCCAGACTGGCCGGTTATAAGCCCGTTCCCGATTTTTCATTTAGTTTTCTGCGCAGGGTTCGCTCACCAATGCCGAGTGCCCGCGCGGCTTTAGCACGGTTGAAGTCATTGTCCTGCAATGTGGCATCTATCAGCAGCCACTCGGCCTCCGCCAGCGTAGAGCCCCTGGGGATGAATATACCTTCCTGGCGTTGAGTTCTGGCAGTGATCGGTAGCAGTGCTTCAATCAGCTTTCCGCTGACCGTATGGACGCTCTGCGGCAGGCGCACGGCGAGTCGCGCCATGAGGTTTCGCAGTTCGCGCACATTGCCAGGCCAATCGTAGCCGGCAAGACGTTCCAGTGCAGCTTCGGTTAGTGTCGGCACTGCACCATCCCAATTCATATCCCTCAGGCTGGTCGCCAGAAAGTGTGCAGCCAGAAGCTCGATATCCCCAGGCCGCTGTCGCAGGGGCGGCAGTTGTATAAGAAGAACATTTAGTCGAAACAGCAGGTCCTGTCGAAACAGGCCTGCATCGACCCGGTCTTCCAGGGGCCGATGGCTGGCGGCTACAACGCGTACGTCTACCGCAGTGTCGCGCTCGCTTCCGATCCGCTGAACGCTATGCTCTTCCAGTACCCGCAGCAGGCTGACCTGCGCGGTAGGATGCATCTCTCCTATCTCGTCCAGAAACAGGGTGCCCTGATGCGCCTGTTCGAAGCGACCTCGGTGCTGGCGGCTGGCACCGGTGAAGGCGCCTTTTTCATAGCCGAACAACTCCGCTTCAAGCATGGTTTCAGGAATGGCGCCGCAGTTCACGGCGACGAAGGGACCATCGGCCCGCGGCCCCAACCCGTGCAAAGCCCGGGCCACAAGTTCCTTGCCGGTTCCGGTTTCGCCGTGAATCAGTACCGGTTCGCTGCTGGTAGCGAATCGAGGCAGGTCTGACAGGGCCGCGTTCATAGACGGGTCGCTATAAAGCATATAAGGCTTGAGAGCAGTAGCCAGTTCATCTTCATCGCGCTTGTGGGCCAGATCCCGGGACAGGTATCGAGCGAGTGCCAGGGGTTCTACGGGTTTTTCGAAATAATTGCGTGCACCCTGTCGCAGTGCCTGTACCGCATTGTCGACACTGCCGTGCCCGGTAATCAAATAGAATGCCCCATCCGGGCTGTGACCCAGAAAGTCAGGCAACAGATCCAGCCCGCTTCCATCCTTGAGCTGTAGATCTGCGAGGATGGCGTCGGGTGCGCAGTCTTGTAAGGCCAGTCGAGCCTCCCTGAGACTGCAGACCCCGGTAACGTCAGCTCCCAACCCGCGAAGTACGCGGTCCAGGCTGCGGACAATCCCTGGATCGTCATCAAGCAGCAACAGGGACAATCCAGTCAGATCGGGGAGTGTTTCTTCAGTTTGCTCCACCACAGCGGGGGCTCCTTTGGCTTAAGCGGAAGTACGAGCACAACGCGCGCCCCGCCCTCCGGTCGATTTTCGGCATATACGGTGCCATGATGGGCCGCGACAATACGCTTCACAATGGCCAGTCCAAGGCCGTTGCCCTCTGTGCGGGTGGTAAAAAAGCTGTCGAACAACTTCGGCAGGTCTTGACTGGAAATGCCCGGCCCGCTGTCTTCCACGCTAATTTCCAGATCTGGTGGCCGCACCTTAACCCTGACCCAAACAGCGCCCTCCCGCTGCCCACTTTCGGCGGCATTTATCATGATATTCAGCAACGCATCTATCATTGAACTTCGCTGCAAAGGCACCGGGGGTATATTCGGAGGAATATCAAGTTCCAGCTTCAACCCCCGCTTCTCCATTGCCGGCATGGCCAGGCGCGCCGCATCCGTGACCACTTCATCCGCAGCAACCAGTTCGATACTTTGGTCATGGCTACGGGTCAGACTCAGAAAGTCGGTGAGTTTCTGGTTCAGGCTGACTATGTCGCGGTCCAACTCCTGGACTATTTCAGATGTCTGCTGTGGTGAAATGAGTATTGCCCTGGCATTTGCTCGCAGCGACGCCAGAGGGTTGCGCAAATCGTGAACGAGTTGCGCAGACAGTTCTGTGATGGATGCTCGCTGGTAAAGGTCCTGGAAGTGCGCTTCCAGTTTTCGGGTTGTCCGCATGGCCAGGAGCGTGACACCCAAGGCGAGAAAAATTCCCAGTGCACCTGCGGAACCGAGAACAATAACGGCCCGTTTTATCGTTCCAAGCCCTTTCTCCAAGGTTGTTAGCATCATTGCTCTTTCGAAAGCGAATTCCAATTGTTGGATCGATCTGTCCTCCTGATGCAGATCAAAGTTAATCAGAAACAACTCCCCTGACTCGGAAATCAGACGTTGAGCCGCAGATTCCTGCGGATAGGCGGGCGCTATGATGGCGGGTAATGGCGCTACAGCGCGGGTAGACACCTGTCGCTCGGCGCCGGCTCTCATCTGGTAGCCGGCTTGTGAACTGCGTACGGAGACATTGCGCAGGGACGGAATGTCCTCAAACAGCTGCTCGATGTCGGTTACCAGCCAGGCGTTGCGTTGCTCCAGGGAAGAAAAGGCATCCGTGCCAGATAATTTTTCCGCGAGAGGTTCGATTTCCGCCATGACGCCTCGGACGAGAATTTCCGCTTCGACAGATCTCACCTGGGCGTAAAGCCACCAGCCCCCACCGCCGATGAGCAGTATATAAAGCAGCAAAAGGGTGCCATAAGGCAGCAGAATCAGCCGGGTAATCGCAAAATTAGACCGCAGTGTCATGGTCAGTTTCTAGCACCCTTTTTTACGTTCCGGTAAAAGATGCACGTTGTTGCTGCTCCGGTTACCCGAGAGAAGCCACAATTTCCCTGATCTGAACTATCGATCGTGCCACAAGCGCCTCCTTCGCTGCCAGTTCCAATTTCTCCAGATGCTGGCTGCGCAACGTATGTTTGACCCGACCGCTAAGGCTCGGACTCATACTGAGCCGCCTTATTCCCAGGCCCACCAATAGAGCGGCGATACCGGGAACTCCTGCAGCCTCGCCGCACACGGTTACCGGGGTGTTTTTGCTCCGTGCCGCGTCGGACACAGTACTCACCGCCCTGAGCACGGCGGGGTGGAGTACAGAATAGTCTTCCTCGCTATCCAGGGCGTTTCTGTCGGATGCAAGGACAAATTGTGTCAGGTCATTGGTACCAATGCTGACGAAATCCACGCAATCAAGAATTTCATCTATTACCAGTACTGCTGCCGGGGTCTCCACAAGCACCCCAATGGGGGGAAGCGGTATTGCCAGGTCGCTGGAGATTCGAGATACAATGTCTTTCGCAGAGAGCAGGTCATCCACACCGAGCACCATGGGCAACATAATGCCCACGGAGTGCTGGGAAGAAACTCGAAGTAGCGCCTCCACCTGCGATTGAAATAGGGGTAGCCCCTCGCTGAGGGAGAATCGCAGGCCACGTAAGCCCATGGTTGGATTGCTTTCGTGTAGACGGTAAAGAAACAAGGGGTATTTGTCACCGCCAAGATCCAGTGTTCGAATGTAAACCTCCCGTCCTGCCATTCGTTTGGCCACTTGGGTATATAGCTCAACCTGCTCTTGTACAGATGGCGGCTCGGCGTGATCCAGAAAGAGAAATTCCGTGCGTAGCAAGCCCACGCCCTGCAGATTGGCGGCGGCACACAACTCGGTTTCGTTAGGCCTTGCGAGATTTGCCATCAGCAGAATGTCTGTCCCGTCGGCTGTTTTGCAAGGTAAGTGTTCTTGAGCGCAATCTCGTAGTCGCTTCTCTTCAAAGCGCATCCTTCTTTTTCGAAATGATTGTACCTGCGTTTGGCCAGGGTCAATGGTGAGCTCACTTCGATTGCTGTCGAGCAAGAGGCGCTGTCCACTGGTGATGAGCCTGGTGACGTTGACCATGCCCGTCACTGCTGGGATGCCCAGAGCCCGGGCAAGGATCGCCACATGACTGGTCTCGCCACAACGCTCAGTGACAACACCCACCAGTCGCTCGCTGTCCAATTCCACCAGGTCGGAGGGCATCAGTTCCTCTGCTACTATGATGGAATTTATTCCCAATGCTGAAAATCTGGAGGAAGGATGCCCGCTGGCATGGCGTATCAGGCGATCACCGATATCCCTGATATCCGATCCCCGCTCGCGAAGATAAGGGTCCTGTGCCTCGTTCAGGCGAGCAGCATAATCATCCACTGATGCGGCAATGGCTTTTTCGGCCCGCAACCCATCACGCTTGATTCGCTCGATTATGTCATCGCGCAACGTCGGGTCTTCCAGGATGAGCTGATGAGCGACAAATATTTCCGCTTCATTGGCTCCGAATTCCTGGTGTACGCGTAGCTGCAGCGCCTCCAGATCTACCCTGGCGCTGTGAAAGGCTCTTTGTAAGCGAAGAACTTCTGTATGTGTATCAGCCGCAGGTGCCGCCTTTTCGCACCATCGTGTATCCAGCAGCACAACCGCTGTGCCGTCTGCCAATCCTGGCGCTATCATTTTGCCAGTTAATGTGCGCATAAATATTTTTACGCCTGTGAATGCCGGGAAGACGCCAGTGTCACTGAAAAATCATCTTCCCCTAAGTGCCCACGCCATCTCACAAATTTCGCATACTCGATCTGTCGGATGGGCTCCACTGATTTCGGGTATATGTCGCAAGCTTGTTTAGAGCTGCCTCAGCCACATTCTCGCCTGCAAAATATTGGTATGTTACGAGAGAGATTCTCATAAAACCGATAACCTGGTCGTCGGGCATGCGCCGGGTTACGAAAATGGCGTAAGTGTAATTCTTGAGTTCACAACAATGGCTCCTCTCATGAATTATTTAGCTTGGGAATGATGATGACGATCTCGTCGTCGCGATGATCAATCTTCATTGCGGACTCGTCCACAGGTTCTGGCAACGTCATGGACTGGGAAAATTGCGCGGTTGCATGTGATCTCCCATAGACATTGCCGCTACTGTTCTCCGAGTGACTGTTTATTTTTCCGGAAATGGTCAGTACACCGTTCTCCATTTCAGTGTTTACTTCCACCTCCTGCCCACTCACCATATCAACAACAATGCGATATTCGTCTTCCTCATCGATCACAGAGACTTTCGGTGAAGAGGGGGACAAGCCAAAACCGTGATGACTGAATATGGAGTTTCCCGGTAACATGGCCTGCATCATCGCATCCATGCGTTTGCGAGCGGCTGTAAATTGTCCCGTCGGATCCCAGTTACCCGACCACGGGTCGAAATTCTCTGGCCATTGCGGACGGGATTCTGAATCGGGACTGAAGTCTGAACGCGGCGGCGTTTCTGTAAGCTCCTCCACTTCGTTTGAGAGATTCCATGTTTTGTATGAAAGAGCGGCAATAACAAGCAGGCTAAGCGTGAGAGCCGCGCCCAGTATCCGAACTGTAGTGTTTGGCATATTCATAGCATTACCTCCGCGATAAGCATGTAGATCGCCAATGGCCCCCCCCGGGGACTTATCGATGATTACGCTGGAAGCCCCGGCGACCAGCTTGCTCCTCCATTCGGGAAGCAATATCGCAGCGCTTTGCGCATCCAGGACACCCGGTGGAGTTATCCTGGTGTTACCGGCTAATTTTGTGATTGCGACGACATTTTCAAGATTCGGAATTAAATTAAGTTGTCATATAACGAGAGCATCCTTATTACTATTTGCAATACGGACTCATCTGTTGCGCTTGTTGCGTCAGCTTACTGAGCACTGCTGACAAACAAACACCGGGAGGCTAGGTGGAGTATTTCCTACTGGTATACAATTACCGGGTATTGCCATCGCCGACATCAATTCTCCGCTCCAATCCCGGTACAAAGCCAAACTTAGGGCCTTGGCCCCGGGATGCACCAGCCCGTTGATTCATCCAGGGCTTACCTCTGTAGCGAGCACTAACTAATCTAATATAATCAGACGGTTAAGTATTGGCCCCGGTCCTGTAAAGCAGCTTTGGGTGGGGTGCCTTGCGCCAGCAACAGGAAATGACCAGCCGTCTTACCCCGGTGGGTGAGACGGCATCGCGCAATGACAGGCGCTGATAAAATTTGGGTGTTACGGTTTATTCATCCTGGCTCAAGGACCAGGCGCCGCAGATTGGGCTCAATGTTATCTTTGGTGTAAGGGCGTACTTTTGAGATGACCTGATAGATAGGGGTTGCCGAGGAAAATTTCCCGCAGGTTCACGAAGGCTCGAATTCGGCGCATCGTCGAACCTGTCGGGAAAAAGCGTTTTGCGAACGCTCTGGGTGACTACACAGGTTTCCCGGGGTGCCCAGCCGATGCCGCATTCCTGAATGCCAGCAAGTGGCGTGACTGACGCGCCAGCGGCGCTTTAATGTAGCATCACCGTCATGTATGACGCTATGAGTTCGCGGTACATGCAGATTCCTGCGGAAGGGCGGGTCTCTTAAAAAGTTCATTTGATCGACTCTATTTTGCAACATTCACAAGTCATCCTGCCCGCAGCACAACAATGTAGGAGGGATGCTTCGTGAAAATTTCTTATCAACCTGCGGCCCCGATCGAGAAAGAGCGGATCAGGGTGCAGATCAACGCACAGGTCGAGGAATATCTTCGCCGCGGAGGCGAGATCAGCGTGCTGAACAACCTTGGCGAGTCGGGCAAAAGCCGTGTCGCCGGCTCCAGGAATGACCAGGACTACTTCACGCTCTACCCGGAATAGGCTCGCTGTGGTCGCCGCTTTGCTGGTAGTGTAATGAGGGCGTCTTTCGACAGGCCTTGCTCCTGTCTGTCGACGCCCTGAACGCAGCGACCAGGATCGCAGTTGTAATCCAGTACAATCAAATACTTGAATGTTAAATCCAGCTTTGTAACCAGCCGGTGGGGAGCTCGAGGCCTCTCACCAGTTCCTAAATTCACGGTATGTCACCTGGTAGTGCCAGATCACGAGCACTCGACCGCCGGAAAACCCGGTGACAAACGCCGTCCGAGTCAGCCTGCCGGGCAGGTGATTTGGCGCCGCGCAACCAAAGCAGACGACAGCAACTGATAAAATATCGGTGTTGCAGCCTATTTGGCTCGCTTATGCCTATAATGCTGTAATCACTCATGGAACGCTGCTAGCTATCATGTTGAACCGTTGCCAAATCGCCTTTAATTTATCAGGGTTTTCGCTCCCCGCCCGGTTTTCGCGCCTGGCTCTGGCCGTCGTTGTGCTGGCGACAGCCCCGGTCGCGCGCGCGGTGGAGGTGCTGACGGTGCATGAACTGGTGTCGCACTGCGAACACCTCGCGGAGGAACCGGAAGGTGCAGACGCGCAGTATTGTATCCGCTATATTCAGGGTTTTATCGACGGCGCGGTCGCCACGGATGTGCGTGTAATGATCAATCTCGAAACGGAGTCGCAGGAGGGGGAATCGTTTTCCCAGCGGGCCAAGCGCACCCGTTTGCCCAGCCGCATGGACCATATACGGGCGGCCCGCCTGGCGGGCTTCTGCCTGGGCGATCCCCTGCCGCTGCGCGAGGTGGTCGATCTGGTGGTCACCGACCTGGTGAGGCTGGACATCGGGAAAGCACCCGATTCCCCTGCCAGGGAGGCTGTCTACGAATCTCTGGTGGACCATTATCCCTGCGCCGGTGACTGATATCCGAAGCCAAAGCGGTACCGCGCGGCCACTCCAGCTGGTCGGCCTCCTCGTGGCCCTGCTGGTCAGCTGGGTGCTGTGGTCGGGCATCTATAAGCCCTTGTTACTTTGGCTGGGGCTGTTTTCCTGCCTGCTGAGCATGTGGCTGGCGCAACGGATGGGCTTTTTTCGGCACCCGATGTCGCTGCGCTCCATTCTGCGCCTGCCCGCGCACTGGTGGTGGCTGCTGGGGGAGATCATCAGGTCCAGCCTCGAGGTGGCGCGGGTTGTGCTCAGCCCGTCGCTCCCCATCAGTCCCACGGTGGTCGAGTTGATCACCACCGAGACTACTGACGTGGGAAAGGTCATCCTCGGTAATTCGATTACACTGTCCCCCGGCACGGTGACCATTGACGTGCATGAAGACTGCCTGCTGGTGCACTGCCTTACCCAGCACAGCGCGTCGCAGTTGCAGGACCCCGAGGTGCAGCGTCGCATCGCGTGGCTGGGGTTAGGCTGACCATGTACCTGGTTGTCTCGATTGCGATTCTCGTTACCATGGTGCTCGCCCTGGTCAGGGCCCTTCGCGGGCCCTCGGTGTACGACCGCGTGCTGGCGGTCAATATGTTTGGGACCAAGACCGCACTGCTGCTGTCGGTTATTGCCTTCCTGTTCGGCCGTCCCGACTTTCTCGACCTGGCCCTGGCCTACGCGTTAATCAATCTCGTGGGCATTCTGGCGGTGCTGGAGTTTTTCCAGAACCGGCCCCGTGGCCTGGGGGAGTCCGGGCATGACTGAGCTGATTCTCGATGTGTTGAGCTGGATACTGCTGTGCCTGGGTGGCGGCTTCGTGTTGATCGGCGGCATTGGCACCCTGCGCCTGCCCGATTTTTATACCCGCCTTCACGCCGCCAGTCTCACGGACACCATGGCCACCATACTGATTTTTACGGGCATCATGTTGCAGGCAGGGTTCTCCCTGGCTGCCCTGAAACTGGCGGCCATCATGTTGTTTCTGTTGTTGACGGGACCTACCGCGAGCTATGCCCTGGCCAACGCGGCCCTGCAGTCGGGCTTGCGGCCCCGCGCCTCGCATGTGCGCGCCAAGGGCGAGGGAGAGGCCGCGTGATCATCGTTTTTGCCCTGTTCCTGCTCACCCTGCTGGTGATCACGGCGCTGGCGATCGTGCGTACCGAAAACCTGTTCGTGGCGGTGATGCTCACCTCCATCTTCAGCCTGCTGATGGCGGCCAACTTCTTCATTCTGGACGCTGCGGATGTGGCGCTGACCGAGGCGGCGGTGGGCGCGGGCATCACCACCGTGATTTTCCTCAGCGCCCTGGCACTTACCGCGGAGCGCGAGAAAAAGTCAAACGCGGGATGGCGCATCGCCCTGTTGGTGGTGACAGTGCTGGCACTGCTCATAATCTATGCCACCTTCGACAAGCCGCGCCTCGGCGACCCCGACGCTCCCGTGCACCAACACCTGGCGCCCTGGTACCTGGAGAAGACCCCGGAGTATATGGATATTCCCAATGTGGTCACCGCCGTGCTGGGCAGCTTCCGCGGCTACGACACCCTGGGCGAGGTGTTCGTTGTCTTTGCGGCTGCTGTCGGTGTCCTGTTTATCCTGGGAGTCAAGCCGGAGGAGGGCGCCACGGTGAAGACACCGCACAGCGCGGGCCTGAAACACCACCTCATTCCCCAGGTGGTCGGGCGTCTGCTGATACCTTTTATCGTACTGTTTGGCCTGTATGTGCAGTTCCACGGTGAGTACGGCCCCGGCGGGGGCTTCCAGGCGGGCGCCATTATCGCCACGGGGGTGATTCTTTACGCCCTTCTGGAGGGGGAGGATGCGGCGCTGCGGGCGGTACCGCGCGGGGTACTGCTTGCGCTGGTCATTGGCGGTGCGAGCCTCTACGGAGCGGTGGGTCTGGTGTGTGTCTGGCTGGGCGGCAATTTTCTCGACTACTCGGTCCTCTCCGCTGATCCCGTGGCCGGCCAGCAGCTGGGTATCCTGCTGATCGAGGCGGGTGTCGGCATGGCGGTCTGCGGCGCGCTGCTGAGTATCTTTCACGCTTTCGCTGCCAGGCCAACCCGCTTATGAACCTGCTGGAACTGCTGGGCTACTTCAACTACTGGGTGTTTGCCATCGTCCTGTCGGTGGGGCTGTACACGGTAATCGCCAAGGTCAACCTGGTGAAGAAACTGATAGGCCTGTCTATCTTCCAGTCCGCCGTCTTCCTGATGTACATCACCATGGACAAGGTGGAGGGCGGCACGGCCCCGATCATCCAGAAGGGCGTGGAAAACCAGGTGTTTTCCAACCCCCTGCCCCAGGTATTGATCCTGACGGCAATCGTCGTGGGTGTATCGACCCTTGCCCTGGGGCTGGCCATCGTGGTGCGTATCAGCGAATGCTACGGCACCATCGAGGAAGACGAAATCCTGGACGCGGACTGAAGCCATGGATTTGACGATCCATCTGCCAGTCCTGCAGGTCATCGTGCCCATGTTGGCCGCGCCTTTTGTCCTGCTATTGAAACCCCGGGGCCTGGCCTGGGCGGGCGCCACTTCAGTGGCGCTGCTGAGCTTTTGCATCGCCCTGTCGATGGCGGTCACCGTCGCCGGCGGTGGGCACTTCAGCTATGACATGGGCGGCTGGCCCGCGCCCTACGGTATCGAGCTGTCGGTCGGCGCATTCAGCGCATTGCTGCTGCTGATCGTTACCGGTGCGGGGGCCTTGTCACTGCTCGCCGCCCGTCCCAGCGTGGACCAGCAGATCGAGCAGGAGCGGCAGCCGCTGTTCTACGCCGCCTGGTTGCTTGTTCTGGCTGGCCTGGTCGGCATCACCGTTTCCGCGGACGCCTTCAATATATTCGTATTTATGGAGATTTCCTCCCTGGCCAGCTACGTGCTCATCGCCGGAGGCCCCGATCGCAGGGCACTGCCCGCGGTATTCAAGTATCTGATCATGGGCACCATCGGCGCCACGTTCTACCTGATAGGCGTCGGCCTGGTCTACATGATGACGGGTACGCTCAACCTCGCCGATATGGAAGCCCGTATCGGCGGGGTCACGGATATCAACCCTATCCTGGTGGCGGCCGGATTTATCACCATCGGCCTGGCGCTGAAGGCCGCCGTGTTCCCCCTGCACGTATGGCTGCCCAACGCCTACACCCACGCCCCGCATATGGTCACGGTTTTCCTGGCGGCCTGCGCCACCAAGGTCGCTATCTATGTGCTGATCCGTTTCGATTTCTTTGTCTTCCAGGCCAACCTGCCCGGCCACCAGCTGCAGTTTTCCCTGTTCCTGTTGCCGCTGGCGCTGCTGGGTATACTGGTCGCGTCCTCGGTGGCGATGTTCGAGGGGCATCTGAAACGGCTGCTGGCGGTGTCCTCGGTGGCGCAGATCGGCTACATCATGCTGGGGGCCAGTTTCCTCACCCAGGCCGGCCTGCTGGCCTCTTTCGCCCACATGTTCAACCATGCGCTCGCCAAGGGCGGACTGTTTCTCGCCGTGGCTTGCCTCGCCATTCACTACCGGGACCTGCGTCTCGACCAGCTTGCCGGCGCGGCGCGCAGCATGCCGCTCACCGCGGCGGCGTTCGTGGTCTGTGGTTTGAGCCTGATCGGCATTCCCGGCACCGCCGGTTTCATCAGCAAGTGGCTGTTGATCGGCGCCGCACTCGAGCGCGGTTTCCTCGGTTTCGTGCTGGTGGCGATTATCCTCGTCAGCTCGCTCATGGCGCTGGTGTATATCTGGCGTGTGGTGGAAACCCTCTATTTCAAGCCCGCGGTAGTCGAGGCCCAGGGGCCGGGCGAGGCGCCGCTGCAACTGCTGCTTGTCACCTGGGTGGTTGCGCTGGCGAATATCGGCTTCGGCCTTTTTCCGCAGTTCCCGCTGGCGCTGTCCTCTGCGGCCGCTGAACTTCTGCTGGGGCACACCCTGTGAACGCCGATACCGCCATCCTGGTCGCCATCAGCCTGCCAATGGTCATCGCCCTGGGTATCGCCGTGGCGGGACGATTCTCGGACAACCTGCGCGAGGCGGTTACCCTGTTCGGCGCCGCCGGTCTGGCCTGGGTGGTGTGGGGCATGTTGCCGGACCTGTTCGCGGGACATCGTCCGGCAGTGGAGGTCAGCCAGCTCATGCCCGGGATATCCATCGCGTTCCGGGTGGAGCCGTTGGGCATGCTGTTCGCCGCGCTCGCCTCCGGGTTGTGGATCATCAACTCGGTGTACTCCATTGGCTACATGCGCGCCAACAAGGAGAAGAATCAGACGCGCTTTTACTGCTGTTTTGCCCTGGCCCTCGCCGCCACCATGGGCGTCGCATTCGCCGGGAACCTGTTTACCCTGTTCCTGTTCTATGAGGCGCTGACGCTGTCGACCTACCCCCTGGTCTCCCACAAGGGCGATGCGGCCACTGTGCGCTCTGCACGCATCTACCTGGGAGTGCTGCTGTGTACCTCTATCGGGCTTTTCCTGCCCGCTATTATCTGGACTTACAAGGTCGCCGGTACCGGCGATTTCACCGTCGGCGGCATTCTCGCCGGCCATATCGGCGGGGCGGATGTAGGGCTGCTGCTCGGCCTGTTCGTTTTCGGCGTGGGCAAGGCGGCGGTGATGCCCGTCCATCGCTGGCTGCCGGCGGCGATGGTGGCGCCCACCCCGGTCAGTGCGCTGTTGCATGCGGTAGCGGTGGTCAAGGCCGGCGTGTTTACGATCACCAAGATTATTGTCTACGTGTTCGGCGTCGACTTCCTGTTCGCCGAACCGAGCTCCAGCTGGCTGGTCTACGCGGCGGCTTTCACCATTATTGCGGCCAGCGTGGTGGCGCTGCGCCAGCAGAATCTGAAGCGCCTGCTGGCGTACTCCACGGTGGCACAACTTTCGTACGTGGTGATGGCCGCGGCGGTACTGAAACCACTGGCGGAGGTGGGTGCGGCCGTCCACATGGTGGCGCACGCCTTTGGCAAGATCACCCTGTTCTTCGCCGCCGGTGCGATATACACCGCCGCCAGGAAGACCGAACTTGGCCAGCTGCGCGGTATCGGGCGGCGGATGCCGTGGACCATGGGCGCGTTTACGGTGGGCGCGCTGAGCATGATCGGCGTGCCGCCTACGGGCGGCTTTGTCTCCAAGTGGTATATCCTCGCCGGCGCCTTCGAGGCTGGAAACCTGGTGGCCATATTCACCATCATCGCCAGTACGGCACTCAACGCCGCCTACTTCCTGCCGATTGTTTACATGGCCTGGTTCGCCACCGAGGAAGCGGGGTCGAAAGCGCACGGGGAGGCGCCGCCGATGGTGGTGCTGGCGCTCACCGCCACGGCCCTGCTGACGCTGGGATTCTTTTTCTTCAACGGGCCGGTGATCGAACTCGAATCGCAAGTAGTGCGTGAGGTAGCGCAATGAGCGATGAGCACAGGGTGCAGTTTTTGAGTCGGCCACGGGTGGTTCGCCGCCTGTGGTGGCTGTTCGCGGTGCTGCTGGCACTCACGGTGTTGGCCCAGGCTGTTTTTTACGTGAAGGGCTATTTTACTGTCGATGGCTGGTTCGGCTTTGGCGCCGTGTACGGCTTTCTTTGTTGCCTGCTGATGGTGTTGCTCGCCAGGGTGTTGGGCGCTGTTCTGAAACGCCCGCGGGACTACTACCGGGAGCGCGACGATGCCTGAGCTGTTCTCGCCAGCCCTGATAATGATAGCGGCGGCCATCGCCATTGGCCCCGCGCGCGGTCACCTGCGCACGGGGCTGGTGCTGATGGCGCCGCTGCTGACGCTCTGGGCGATATGGCAGGTACCCGACGGCGTGCAGGACACGGTCAGGTTCCTCTCCTATCAGATCGAACCCGTGGAGGGCGGCCCCCTGCGGCGCCTGTTCGCCACCGTGTTCGCCCTGATGGCGTTCGTCGGCGGCCTGTACGCGTTTCGCCTGGCCAGGTGGTATGAGCTGGCGGCGGCCTATGCATACGCGGCCGGTGCCATCGGCGTCAGCTTTGCGGGAGACCTTATCACCCTGTTCCTCTACTGGGAGCTGATGGCCCTGTTCTCCACCGTGGTGGTGTGGTGCGGCGGCACCCCGGGTGCCCGGGCCGCGGGTATCCGCTACGCCATCATGCACCTGCTTGGGGGTGTGGTATTGAAGGTGGGTATCGAGGGTGTCGTCGTCAGTACCGGTTCGATCCAGATCAGGCCAATGCTGGCGCATGATTTCAATAGCTGGATGATTCTCTGCGGAATCCTGATTAACGCGGCGGCGCCGCCGCTGTCAGCCTGGCTGGCGGATGCCTACCCGGAGTCCTCGCCCACCGGTTCGGTCTTCCTGTCGGCGTTTACCACCAAGACCGCTGTTCTGGCACTGCTGCTACTGTTTCCGGGGGAGCCCGTGCTCATTGGTGTCGGCCTGTTCATGGTCATGTACGGCATCATGTACGCCTTGCTGGAAAACGATATCCGTCGGATCCTGGCCTATTCCATCGTCAACCAGGTGGGTTTCATGGTCTGTGCCGTGGGTGTCGGCACAGAGCTGGCGTTGAACGGGGCGGCGGCCCATGCTTTCGCCCATATTATCTACAAGGCGCTGCTGTTCATGAGCGCGGGGGTGGTGATCTACCGCACCGGCAAAAATCGCTGCTCGGAACTGGGCGGCCTGTACCAGACCATGCCGCTCACCACTGTTTGCTGCATCATCGGCGCCCTGTCCATCTCCAGCTTTCCGTTGACCTCGGGTTTCACCACCAAGAGCATGATTTCCCAGGCGGCGGCCAACCAGGAGCTGGTGTGGGTGTATATGCTGCTCACCGCCGCCTCGGCGGGTGTTTTCCTGCACGCGGGTATCAAGTTCCCCTGGTTTGTTTTCTTCCAGCGCGACTCGGGCCTGCGCCCCAAGGACGCGCCCTGGAACATGGCCCTTGCCATGCTGATCTTTTCGGTACTGTGTATTGCCATCGGGGTTTACCCGCAATGGCTGTACCAGTTTCTGCCATACCCGGTGGATTACCAGGCCTATACTGCTGGCAAAGTGGTTTTTTACCTGCAACTGTTACTGTTCTCCGGTCTGGCATTTTTCCTGCTGCTGCCGCTGATGAAGCGCACCGAGACGATAAGCCTCGATGTCGACTGGTTGTGGCGGCGCGCGGCGCCCGCATTGATCGGGTGGCTGGCGGTTTTCGTGCGACCGATGCAGGTGGCTTTCAGCCGTTTCATGGAGGCGTGCAGGCGCTCTTTCGCGAGTTTCGCGGTACGCTATCTAGGCCAGCCACATACGGCGGACAGCGACGAGCATGGTCTGTTCGCGCGCTCCTGGCGCATCGGTACCACCGCCCTGTGGATCGCTATACTCCTGTCCGCATACGTGCTGGTCTATTACATCTGAAGCTGCTGCAATCTGTTGGCGCTGGGGACGCAATGGAGGCGGACTAAGCCAAATGCGGCTTGATTCGGTCAGTCCCTCTGCGCACGGGTACGGGCTCAGCCGGAGGGGAGGATATCCTCCAGGCCGGCAAGCTGCATCTGGCCCCGCAGGCCCTCCGGGATATTCTCGATGACGAGGTGCTTGTCCATCGTGCGGGCGGTGCGCAACCAGCTCAGCAGCAGTGCCATAACCGCGCTGTTGCAGCGATTCAAACCGCTGAAATCGAGGTGGCAAACGGCTGGAGCCTGTTCGCGCAGCCAGTGCTCTCCCTCCGGTTCAAGTGCAACCACACTGGCAAAATCCACGTCGCCGATCACGCACATTCGACCGCCTTTAAGCACCAGTTGTGCCGGCTCGCTCAATTGGTGGCCCCTGGCTTGTCCTGCCCCTCGGCGGATTCATTGTGAAGCATCAACTCAACCCAGTGGTCGACCACATAATCGATATCGCCCTTGTGGTTTTCCACGGCCTCGGCGAACTGGCTGCGATAGACTTCGCCGAGGTTGATATTTTCAACAATCACATTGGCTATCATCCAGCCGCCGTCCTTTGCCTTGATCAGGCTGTATTGAACGAGGTATGTCTGGTTTTTTCGGTCGTGTATTGTCTGCTGGAGGCTCGCCCTGTCGGCGCTCTCGTTGCCGGTATTGATCCGGGCAAGCTCAATGGTTTCACCGTCTGCCTTGAGCAGGGCGTCGGCGTACTTGACCATCCATACGCGCTTCAGGGCGACAGCGAAGCGGGCGACCCTGTCACGAAAAGCCGCTTTCTCCGCCTCGGTTGGTAGTGAGTTATACAACCTTGAGCTGGCGTAAGTGGCCATGACCCCTCTGGCAAAGTACTGCATATCCATCACCTGGTCGATCACGCCGGTAACTTCCGCGTAATAGCGCTCACGGTCCTGGGCTGCATATTCACGGGCGGCCTTGGATATCACCAGCAACTCGGCGGTGGCTTCTTGCAACATGGTCTCCGGGTCGGCGCGAGAAATATGCTTGAGGGAACTGGTCGTTGCGTCATCCGCCTGCGCCACCGTAGCCAGTATGAGTGTCGACGATAGAAGCAGCCCTAGTGCCGTTATCCTGAATTTCATAATTTTCCCGCGAGTATTGGCCGAACGTTCATTTTTTGTCGCTGAAATTGGTAACAAATTTGCCGATCAGGTCTTCCAGGATCATGGCGGACTGGGTGTCCTTGATCGTATCGCCTTCCTTCAGTATGTCCTCCGACCCGCCCACCGCAATACTGACGTACTGCTCTCCCAGCACGCCGGCAGTCTTGATCGAGGCGATACTGTCGGTGGTGAGGTAGTCGGCCTTCTTGTCTATCGCCATATCCACCACCGCCCGAACGCTGATGGGGTCGATGTGGATGGCGGTGACTCGCCCTATGCTGACGCCAGCCACCATCACCTTGGCCCTGGGTGTCAGTCCCGCCACCGTGTTGAACTGTGCCGAGAGTTTGTAGGTATCCCGGCGCGCATCTTCGAAGCTGAGGCCGCTGATCTGGATCACAAGGAAAGAAATGGCGACGATGCCCAGCAGGATAAACGCTCCCACGGAAATTTCGATATTGCGCGACTGCATCTAATCTACCCCGAACATGATTGCGGTCAGAAGAAAATCCATGGCCAGCACGGCCAGGGAAGAATACACCACCGTGCGGGTGGTGGCGGTGCTGATGCCCTCGGGAGTCGGGTCTGCGTCGAAACCCTCGAACACCGCGATCCAGGTGACTACCACCCCGAAGGCAAAGGCCTTGATAACGCCGTTGAGCACATCCTCGCGCAGCTGGACGCTGGCCTGCATATTCGACCAGAACGAGCCCGCGTCCACGTCCAGCCAACTGACGCCGACGGCCACCGCTCCCAGGATGGCAACCATGTTAAAAACCTGGGCGAGTATGGGCATGGCGAGAATGCCGGCCCACAAGCGGGGTCTGGCGACCCTGCGCAGGGGATCAACCCCAATCATTTCCATCGCGGCCAGTTGTTCCGTGGCCTTCATCAGGCCGATTTCGGCGGTGAGGGCGGAGCCCGCCCTGCCCGCAAACAGCAGGGCAGCGACCACCGGCCCCAGTTCACGCAACAGGGTCAGCGACACCATCTGCCCCAGGGCGGACTCCGCGCCGAAACGCACCAGCACCGTGTAGCCCTGCAGTGCCAGTACCATACCGATCAGCACGCCCGATACGACGATGATGACGAGGGAATAAACCCCGACGAAATGCAACTGGCGCAGCAGCAGCCCGGGGCCGTAGCGCCAGTCCGGAGGACCCCACAGTGCCTGCGCCAGCAGGATCCCGGCCCGGCCGAAGCCGGCGGCCACGTCAAGCCCGGTGCGCCCCAGTTGTTGCAGGTAGGTCAGCAATTAGACTTTCTCCATCTGCAGGTCGTGGTGGTACTCCGGCGCGGGGTAGTGAAAGGGCACGGGCCCATCCGGCAATCCCTGCAGGAACTGGGATACCCGGGCATCCTTGCTGTTCCTCACCGAGTCAGGCGTGCCCTGGCCGATGATGCGGCCTTCTGTCAGGACATAAATGTAATCTGAGATCGACAGGGTCTCGGCAATATCGTGGGACACGATGATACAGGTGCAGCCCATGGCCCGGTTGATCCGGCGGATTAAATCCCGCAGGACTCCGGCGAAGATCGGGTCCTGCCCGACAAAAGGCTCGTCGTACATGATCAGCTCCGGGTCCAGGATGATTGCCCGCGCCAGCGCCGCCCGGCGCGCCATGCCGCCGGAGAGTTCCGCCGGCATCAGGTCCCGGGCGCCCCGCAGGCCTACCGCATGCAGTTTCATCAGCACCAGGTCGCGGATCATACTCTCGGGCAGGTCGGTGTGCAGGCGCAGGGGGAAGGCGACGTTCTCGTAGACGGAGAGGTCCGTGAACAGGGCCCCGGACTGGAACAACATACCCATACGCTCACGCAAGGCGAAGAGTTCCTTGCGGTGCAGGCGGGTGATATCGGTCCCGTCGAATAGAATGGTCCCCCGGTCCGCGCGCAACTGACTGCTTATCAGGCGCAGCAGGGTTGTCTTGCCACAACCGCTGGGTCCCAGAATGGCGGTGATCTTGCCTCTGGGAATGTGTATGTCGAGCGAGTCCAGAATCAGTCGCTGCCCGCGACTGAAGCTCAGGTCCCGCGTCTCTACCAGGTTTTGGGGCATGGCCATCAGACACTCTAACGTGAATTTGGTTCGCCGCACGGGTGCAGTAAAGTCCCGCTGGGGGCTTCAGCCCAGGGTGCGCTACTCCCTCGTGTATTACCCGTCCATTTTTACTGGCTAGCGATATAACTCACAAGAACAATTAGTCCAGTGACTATCAGTGCAAAGTAAAGCGCGGCTGCCAAAAACACATGTAATCCGTTGGCCCGGTCAAAATCATTGACCCTTTGCTTGCGCTTGCGCACGCCCAGGTGGCCAGACAGAATAACAATTGCGAGTTCTCTAATTGACAGCGGTTGCTTGCTGTCGCAGTCGTTATTCTCTGCCTGGTCGTTTACCTCATCCATTGCTGTTGGCTCTTACCGCGTTGGACCCGGCAGATCTGAGCTTGAACATCCGCGCAAAGCTCTGGGCGAGGCAGACGTCAAACCGCTGTTCCAGTTGCGCCAGGCTGTCGCGGTATGCAGTTAACGGTTGGGCCAATGCCTGTTTTCCGCACATCACCACATAATTCTCGCTGCTTGTTCTGCAGCACACGACTTCAGCAAAGAGGGCACACATCTGCTGCATATAAGGCTGGTCGAATTCCGGAAGCTGGTGAAAGTTGATGACCAGCCAGCCATCCGCTGTTAATAGCTGCCAGGATTGCTCCAGAAATTCAGTCGTACTTTGAAATTCCTCCATCGAATACGCCTGGTACATGTCGGCAAACAGTATGTCCGTGGAATTTGCCGGTACATCTTTTATGTAGTCAATGCCATTGCGATTGTGCATGGTGATTCGTTCATCATTGGGAACGGCGAAATGTCCAAGTGCGATACGAATGACACTCGCTCGCAACTCTACAACCTGAAACCGGCATTGGCTGCAGTGCTTGTGCAATACCCGCAGGAGACTTCCGCCACCCAGGCCGAGCAGGGTGACGTGTTCTGGTTCCTTGAACATCAAAGCCAGCAGCATTACCTGGGTATAGTCATGTACGAGGGCGAATGGATTGTCAACACGCATGGCGCTTTGCTCAAAGAGCGAGTCAAAGGACAAAATACGCAGGCCGTCGTATTCCCGCACCACGACCGTACCGAAGGCGTCTTTTGTGCGATAGATTTCTTTCTCCCTGTGGCCGGCAAGGGTGAGTTGAGCAATCAGGTCTTTCAGGAGTGGCATCCTTTGTAAGCTTGGGTCCAGGCGGAGTTCAGGCATTGTCCAGCCCGGCCACCCCTATTCGCGGGGCTTGGAGTGGTCGCGCGGGGCCCAAATATACAATGGCCCCGGCCGGGTTCGGCTTGGTAGCGGCTAGACCCCACCGCGTTGCGCTGTCCGCGACACTGCAGATGGCGCCGACCCTGGCGGGCGAGCATCCGCTGGCATCGGCGGGCTGTAATCAGGTCCAGAAGACAGGCGGAAATTAAGGCGCCTGGTCCTGGGAGCTGGTGGGCTGTTCATTCAGAACCTCCTCGCGCCACTCGGCACCCATTTTTTCTTCGATATAATCGCGCATGAACTGCCTGATCTTTTGGGAGGGGGTTACGTCCTCCAGTGCGCAAAGTTTTTCAAAGGCTGCCTTTTTATTTGGATCGACCAGCAGTGTTAATCGGGCTGTGCGCTTTTCCATGGTAATGACTCATTAAAGACCCGGTGGGGCCTCGATTTACAGAACATTGAATTATCATACTATTCTAATAATCGTGACCTTTCCAACACCCTTTGCAATTTGCAAAAGCCTCCACAAGTCATCGGCGTGGCGATTTGAGCCGGGCAAGGCGTGGGGACCCGGAGCTCAACTCGCAGGTCCAGCCTGAACAAGCTCTCTGCCGGCTTCGGTGTCGGTAAACTGGGCAAAATTTTCTACAAACATGCGCGCCAGCCTTGTCGCTTTGGCCTCCCACTGGGCAACTTCCGGATAGGTAGCACGCGGGTCCAGGATGTTGGCGTCGACGTTGCTGAGTTCGCTGGGGATTGCCAGCTTGAAGTAGGGGATCGGGGTCGTATCACGCGAATCCAGTTCGCCACTCAAAATGGCATCTATGATCGCCCGGGTATCCCTGATCGATATCCTCTGACCGGTACCGTTCCAGCCGGTATTCACAAGGTAGGCACTGGCACCGGACGCCTGCATGCGCTGCTTAAGCACTGCGGCATACCGTGTGGGGTGCAGGCTCAAGAATGCGGCGCCAAAGCAGGCCGAGAAAGTGGGTGTGGGTTCGGTGATGCCGCGTTCGGTTCCGGCCAGCTTGGAGGTAAACCCGGACAAGAAATAATATTCCGCCTGCTGCTGTGTCAGCCTGGATACGGGGGGTAGCACGCCAAATGCGTCTGCGGTCAGGAAGATGACTTTGCGGGCATGACCCGCCTTGGATACTGGCTTGACGATGTTATCGATGTGGTGGATGGGGTATGACACCCTGGTATTTTCGGTTTTGGAAGCATCACTGAAATCGATACGTCCCTGATCGTCCACGACGACATTCTCCAGCAAGGCGTCTCGCCTGATGGCGTTGTAGATGTCAGGTTCATGCTCCTTGCTCAAGTTGATGGTTTTGGCGTAGCAGCCGCCTTCGAAATTAAATACACCATTGTCATCCCAGCCGTGTTCGTCGTCGCCTATGAGTTGGCGTTTGGGATCGGTGGACAGGGTTGTTTTCCCGGTTCCCGACAGGCCGAAAAAGATCGCCACGTCTCCCTTCTCTCCCACGTTTGCCGAGCAGTGCATGGAGGCGATACCGCGTTGCGGCAGCAGGTAGTTCATGACGGAAAACAGGCCTTTCTTCATTTCGCCGCCGTACCAGGTGCCGCCGATCAATTGCACCCGCTCGGTCATATTGAACGCCACAAAATTTTCCGAGTGAAGGCCCTGCTCGCTCCAGTTGGGGTTCGTCGCCTTCGACGCATTGATCACCGTGAAGTCGGGCTCAAAGGTCGCCAACTCATCCTGCGTAGGTCGAATGAACATATTTTTTACGAAATGGGACTGCCATGCGACTTCCGTGACAAAGCGCACCCTGAGCCTGGTGTCAGGCTCGGCCCCACAATACAGGTCGTCTATATACAGGTGCTTGCCGCTCAGTTGCTGCCCTACGACAGCCTTCAGCTGACCCCATGTTTCCGTCGATATTGCCTTGTTATCGTTGCGGCCCTGGTCGCTCCACCAGACGGTATCTTTTGTGGTGGCGTCCTTTACAAAATACTTATCTTTAGGGGAGCGACCGGTAAATACGCCTGTATCGACCGCCACGGCGCCCAGGGATGTGAGTCTGCCCACTTCAAAGCCGCTTCTTTGCGCACTGGTCTCTGCCTCGAAAAGTTCGTCGTAGCCCGGGTTGTGGCTGATCGATAACGGCCTGGAAATGCCGTGTTGCATTAAGTTTGAAGCCAGGATTTCGGGTATCACGTCGATATTTCCTTAATCTGGGTTATTGGAGTAAGTCATACTATGTGTTAATTTGATTAACATACTATTACATTTTGCAGAGTATTTGAAGTCCCGGTCAGGGAGTCCTGTATGGCCCACAGAGCACACTTGTTTTCATTGCGCATCGGCCACGCCTTGCGGGAGGCGTGTTTTGGGAGCGAACCCTATAGTCTGTCTCGATTCCAAAGGGATGTTCTGGCGGGAGCAACCGTCGGAATTATTGCGATCCCCTTGGCGATGGCGCTGGCGATAGCCAGCGGCGTAGCGCCGCAGTATGGCCTCTATACCGCCATCATCGGCGGGTTTGTCATTGCCCTGACCGGAGGCAGTCGGTTCAGTATCTCCGGCCCCACAGCGGCTTTCGTGGTCATTCTCTATCCGGTGGCCCAACGCTACGGCCTGGCTGGCCTGCTACTGGCAACTATTCTGGCCGGGCTGATCCTGGTTGCCATGGCCTACGCGCGCCTGGGGCGCTTCATAGAATATATTCCCGAATCGGTGACCCTCGGTTTTACCGGCGGCATAGCAGTTGTTATCGCCACCCTGCAACTGAAAGACTTTTTTGGTCTGTCCCTGCAAACCATGCCGGAGCACTATGTCGACAAGGTCTGGCTGCTTCTGAATTCAATGGACGGGCTTGACGGTGCGAGCGTCTTTGTTGCCCTGGTCACGCTTGGTATTTTGCTTTACTGGCCCAGACTGAAGACGGCGATCCCCCCTCATTTACCTGCTGTGGTGATCGCGAGTCTCGTCGGGATGGTCCTTGCAGATATGGGATACGACGTTGATACGATTGGTTCGCGATTTAGCTATTTTCTGCCGGATGGCTCGACTGGCACGGGAATTCCACCTTACCTGCCGGACTTTGCCTGGCCGTGGCAGCAGCCAGGCCCAGGTGGTCAGCCTTTCGAGTTCACCTGGTCGCTGGTAGTCAGCCTCCTGCCCTCGGCATTCGCCATCGCGATGCTGGGCGCCATCGAGTCCTTGCTGTGCGCGGTAGTGCTGGATGGGATGACGGGGAAGCGTCACAGTGCAAACAGCGAACTGCTTGGGCAGGGGCTGGGAAATATAATCGCGCCATTTTTTGGCGGTATTACCGCGACCGCGGCCATAGCGCGTTCGGCGGCTAATCTCAAAGCGGGAGCCGAGTCCCCGGTTGCGGCCATGATCCACGCTGTGGTCGTGTTGCTGGGGCTGGTGGCGCTCGCTCCATTGCTGGCCTACCTGCCAATGCCCGCCATGGCGGCGTTGTTGATCGTAGTCGCCTGGAATATGAGTGAGGCGCCGAAGTCTTTGCATCTTGTCCGGTATGCGCCAGCTCGGGATATCGCGGTCTTCTGTACATGCCTGCTGTTGACGGTCTTTTTCGATATGGTGATAGCGATTACCGCGGGCGTTCTGCTGGCCTGCATTTTGTTTGTAAACGAGATGGCGTCGATGACGCGAGTGACGGACATTACCGGTAACAAAAAGCTTGTCGATGTGCAGCTTCCAAACGGTTGGGCGGTTTTGAAAATCAACGGTCCATTGTTTTTTGCAGCGGCGGACCGTGCTTTTGGCGAAATCTCGGCCAGCATGGCTGCGCTTGATGGCGTCATTCTTTATATGGACGGCGTAACCCTGCTCGATGCGGGTGGGGTGGCGGCCATGAACAAGCTCGTCACGTACTGTGCCAGGGAGGGTAAGCAGGTGATTATCGCGGACCTGCAGTTCCAGCCCCTGAAAACGCTCGCCAGAGCCAAGGTCGAACCCCTGCCAGGTGTGACATCCTTTTACCCGACACTTGATGAGGCCATTCACCATTTCAGCTGAGCTGAAACCATTGTTATGAAACTATCCGATGCAAAAGTGAAGTTCGAAGACGGCTATTTTGGTTTCGTGGAAATCAGAAAGAACCCGGGCAATGTGAGCGAGTACATTGCCCTCCTGTACGGTGTGGATGGAAAGTCGTTCATGCTCTGCTACGAAAATGACACGGTTATCTCAGCGCAGGAGTTGGAGCATCTGGTCCTGATGTTGAAGGAAGTTGGGTTCAGGAGAGCGAAAATATACTTTTAGCATTCAGGGCGGTGGCTATACCCAGAAGCCACAAGACCTGGGCGCACCTTCATATGTTTGCGTGTTTTCGGCCCATCTGACCCGGCCGAAATACCTGATGGTGTAGTATAGGTACCGGGAATACCGTGGGATGATGTGTCGGGCAGCCCATGCATGCTGTCTTGCCATGATCCTCTCAGGAGTTAGCGTATGTGGTTGCAAACCAGCTGTGACCTGGCGTTCGACATCGCTGTACCCACGCCGTTCGTGCTGATGCTGCGCCCGCGCAGCGGTGCGCAACAGTGGATCGCCAGTGAGCAGTACCGGCTATCCCCCAGTGTACCCGTATTCGAGTTCACTGATGGCTATGGCAACCTGTGTCAGCGACTGGTCGCCCCGGGCGGCGTTTTCCGGGTGCATACGGCGGCGGAAGTGATGATTTCCGATACCGTGGACCGGGCGCCGGATGCGCCGTTTGTCGATGTGCAATACCTGCCGGACCCGATACTTTGCTACCTGCTGCCCAGCCGCTATTGTGAGTCTGACCGTTTTGGCCAGATGGCCAATGAAATTACTGCCGGTCAACTCCCCGGATACAACCAGGTGGCCGCCATTGAAAACTGGTTGCGCGACACTATTCGTTTTGAGCCTTACGGCGCCGACATCCATGTATCCGCAATCGAGGTCAACGGGCGTCAGTGGGGAGTCTGCCGGGACCTGTCGCACCTCGGGATTGCCTTGTGCCGCAGCCTCAGTATCCCGGCGCGCATGGTCGTAGGCTACCTGTACGGATTGCAACCCATGGATCTGCACGCCTGGTTTGAGGCCTATGTGGGTGGCCGCTGGTACTCGTTTGATGCGACCCAGTGCGGGATAACGGGCGGCTACGTGGCTATCGGCTACGGCCGCGACGCCGCCGACGTGGCCGTCTATAATCAGTTTGGACCTCCGCTGTCTCCCGCCAGTCAGCAGGTGAGTGTTGTGCTTGGAAATCCGCGGCAGGACGCCTGAGGACGCATCGGGGCGGAATCGCTAGCCGGATATAGCGCGTATCGGTCGCAGGCCCTGCGCAGGGTTTATCCGACCAACCGCGTTCAATCGTTTTTTATTACGAATGGCGTGTGCCCGCCGGCCTGCTTTTTGTCCCGCTTCGCGGCTTTCTTTTCCTTGGGCGTGAGGCTTGCTGGTTTTTTGGATTCCTTATTGCTGCGTTGGGTCTTCGACATGGTTGTGACTCCTGGCCCGAACCGGGCGTGCATGGCGACGGTGGCGCTTGGAACTGCTTTCACCGCAAGCCTTGATGCACCCTCACTGTAAACCTCTCCGAGCCTGAAGTCCGGTTTATTTGAAAACTCCTGCAGGTCACTTTGCAAGGGGGCAAGGGCTTATTTTCAGGGATACCGGTGCAAGGGGCGCCAGGACCGCAGGCCCCCCCATAGCGTTATAAAAAGCTATAGTAAACAGGTGGCGAAAATGTGACTCGTATTGAGACTTCGCACCATTGTTTCGCAAGGCTGAATCGGGCGGGTGTGCTCTGCCTGCGGGGCCTGCGGGAAAGGGTTTGACTAATAGCGCGGTGAAAAGCGATGCCTGACAGTTTCGAACTTCTGCTTGAAGATGTACGCGCATGCAGATTGTGCGCGGGCCAGCTTGGGCACGAGCCACGCCCCGTGTTGCAGGTAGATCCGGGTGCCAGGGTGCTGATAGCGGGGCAGGCACCGGGGGCGAGGGTGCATCAGACTGGCATACCGTTTGATGATCCCAGTGGCGACCGATTGCGAGACTGGATGGGAATTGACCGGGATACTTTTTATGACAGCTCCAGAATTGCGATTCTGCCAATGGGCTTTTGCTATCCGGGTAAGGGCAGGTCGGGAGATCTCCCGCCTTTACCTGTTTGCGCCGATACCTGGCGGCGCAGACTGCTGGCAGCCTTGACAGAAATTGAATTGACGCTGGTCATCGGGCAGTATGCGATGAACTGGCATCTGGAAGGCAGGGAAAAGAATCTGACAGAGACGGTCAAGCGGTGGAAAGATTACGGCAGTGGCGTTTTGCCTTTGCCGCATCCGAGCCCGCGAAACAATATCTGGCTTAAACGAAACGCCTGGTTCGAGGCCGAACTGTTGCCTGTCTTGAAAGAGCGAGTAAAAAGCGCACTTGCCTGAGCGGGATTTCGGTGCGCTGCATGGCTGTTGAACAAGAGCGTCGACTTCACCAGAGAAGTGCGGCGCTCGCGGGCCCAATTCCGCATGCCGGCGGGCGGGTGCCGGGGCGGTGTGCTGAGCCTGACCGGAGGGAATCCAGTGAGCTACGATAACGACAATGTTTTTGCGAAGATCCTGCGCGGGGAAGCCCCCGCGTTTACGGTTTACGAGACCGACCAGGCGCTGGCCTTCATGGATGTCATGCCCCAGGTGCCTGGGCACACACTGGTTATACCCAAGGACAGTGCTGAGGGTCTGCACGATGTCGACCCCGTAATCCTGGGCGGTACTATCGTGGCAGTGCAGACTGTCGCCAATGCGGTGAAGCAGGCGTTCGATGCCCCGGGCATCATGATCGCGCAGTTGAATGGACCTGCAGCGGGGCAGACGGTATTTCATATGCACTTTCACATCATGCCGCGCAGTGAGGGTCTGGAGTTCAAGCTGCATGCCCGTGAAATGGAAGATTTTGCCGTGTTGGAGGCGCACGCCAGGCGGATCAGGGCCGCCCTGGAGGGGAGTCATTTGCCTGCGAACTAATACACCCTTCCCGTATAGTGAGTCGCCAGCACACTGCCAAATCCTGCCCAACCACGCTAGAATGCGCCAGGCTGTTGAGAGCGCCGGCCATTGCTGTTCCTGGTTTGCAACAGGCAGTCGGGCGGGAGTGCACCGAAAGTGTGCGATACCAGAGTCCCGGTTGCCGCGCTCCCGGCTAAATCGATGCCTGCCCGGGTTGTCCCGAGTGAATGTGGTCTTGTTTCAGGAATTTGTATGATGACATCTACCCGGGTGCCCGACAAAGCCCAGCTGCAGGAATGGCTCGATCAGGCGGGCACGGAGCATTATTTGTGTGGCCAGTGTGAAGGGCTGCATATCCGGGCGCTCCAGGAAAGCCCTGGGGTAATAGACAGCCGTCTGTTTCTCGAGGACTACGGTCTGCTGCTTACCACCGAATTGGAAATCCGTCCCGGCGCCCTGCTGCAGGTTTCCGCAGAGCTGGGTAACCTGAATATGGATTACCCCACGCTCAAGATCTTCCTCGATGTAGTGGATGAGGCCCTGCCGCAGCTGGTAGTTGCGGGCGTTTGCCACCCGGTGGCCGGCTTGTCCCCGGAACAGTTCAATCTCTTCATCCAGGCCACAGTAGAGGCTACCGGCCACCTGGCTGCAGCCTGTGAGCAGCTGGCATACCTGTACGGTGCCGCCGATCAGGGGCCTGTGCGGCTTCACTAGGTCCCGGGCGGCAGCTTTTCCCCGCATCGCCACAGAAGGTTTCGGCTATTCGAAAGGGTTTTACGCCGCAGCTTTCCCGGTGGTCGTAAGTCAATAATTTTAATGGAAGAACTGGTTGACAAGGCGGTGGGGCATCAGGACAATATGCCGCCTTTCGGAGGGGTTCCCGAGTGGCCAAAGGGATCAGACTGTAAATCTGACGCGCGAGCTTCGGTGGTTCGAATCCACCCCCCTCCACCATAGATAGTAATAGTAGAAGAAGAGCCGGGCCATAGCGCGCAGTTGCCCGGCAAAAGATACTACCGAAGTAAGTAGCGGGTATAGTTCAGTGGTAGAACGTCAGCCTTCCAAGCTGAATATGCGGGTTCGATTCCCGCTACCCGCTCCATGTTTAGAAGGATAGCGCTCATATAGCTCAGTCGGTAGAGCACTTCCTTGGTAAGGAAGAGGTCACCGGTTCAAATCCGGTTATGAGCTCCACTTCCGTTCTAACGTGTTGGAAGTAAAGGGTTTTTAGAGTTTTTGATTCAACAGCATGGCGCGGGCCCCAGTGCCGGTGTGTATTTAGGAGACTGTCGGAATGGCAAAGGAAAAATTTGAACGTAAAAAGCCCCACGTCAATGTGGGAACCATCGGGCACGTTGACCATGGCAAGACGACGCTGACAGCGGCGTTGACCCGTGTTTGCGCGGAGACCTGGGGTGGAGCAATGGTTGCGTTTGACGGCATCGACAATGCACCGGAAGAGCGCGAGCGCGGTATTACCATCGCGACCTCCCACGTGGAATACGACACGCCCACACGGCATTACGCTCACGTTGACTGCCCCGGGCACGCTGACTATGTAAAGAACATGATCACCGGTGCTGCGCAGATGGACGGCGCGATCCTGGTGTGTGGCGCCACCGACGGCCCCATGCCCCAGACACGGGAGCATATCCTGCTGTCTCGCCAGGTGGGTGTCCCCTACATTGTAGTGTTCCTGAACAAGGCTGACCTGCTGGCAGACGACTGTGGCGGCGCCGACTCCGAGGAATACGAGGAGATGAAGGAACTGGTCGAGATGGAGCTGCGCGAGCTGCTGGACCAGTACGAATTCCCGGGAGACGACACGCCGATCATCTGCGGTTCAGCCCTGATGGCGCTGAACGGCGAAGACGAGAATGGCCTGGGTACGACTGCGGTGAAGACCCTGGTAGAGACCCTGGACGCCTATATTCCGGAGCCCGAGCGTGCGATCGATGGCGCCTTCCTGATGCCGGTAGAGGACGTGTTCTCAATCTCCGGCCGCGGCACGGTTGTAACCGGTCGTGTTGAGCGGGGAATTGTGAAGGTTGGCGAGGAGATCGAGATTATCGGTATCCGCGACACCCAGAAGACCACCTGTACTGGTGTGGAGATGTTCCGCAAGCTGCTGGACGAAGGCCGTGCGGGCGAGAACGTGGGTGTCCTGCTGCGCGGTACCAAGCGTGAGGACGTGGAGCGTGGTCAGGTACTGGCCAAGCCGGGTTCAGTGAAGCCGCACACCAAGTTCGAGGCAGAGGTTTACATTCTGTCGAAGGACGAGGGTGGCCGTCATACGCCGTTCTTCAAGGGTTACCGCCCGCAGTTTTACTTCCGTACGACGGACGTGACGGGTGCGTGTGAGCTTCCCGAAGGTGTTGAGATGGTGATGCCGGGCGACAACATCCAGATGGTGGTGACGCTGATTGCACCGATTGCGATGGAAGACGGTCTGCGCTTCGCGATCCGCGAAGGCGGCCGGACCGTTGGCGCCGGTGTGGTAGCCAAGATCATCGAGTAAACGCGACAGTGTTGTTGTGGGGCAGGGTTCCAGTCTGTCCCCTTCATAACCAAGCCGAACCGCTTGCAGAAGCAGTTCGGCTTCGTCGTCTAAGTAACGTGTTTAGGCCAGTAGCTCAATTGGCAGAGCAGCGGTCTCCAAAACCGCAGGTTGGGGGTTCGATTCCCTCCTGGCCTGCCATTTATGGCAGGGGCGTGACCCGATTGGGGTTACGTCTTCATATAAAGGATAGTGTGAATGAGTGTGGAAACAACCGCCAGCCGATTTGATCCGCTCAAATGGATCGTCGTATTCATTCTGGTGGCAATTGCGGTGGTCGGCAATAGCTACTATTCGGACCAATCCTTGCTCTACCGGGTTCTGGGTATTCTTGCAGTGGCCGCTGTGGCGGGCCTCGTGGCCTTGCAGACGGCGAAGGGCGCTGCTTTTTGGGCTCTTGTAAAAGGATCGCGTACAGAAATACGCAAGGTAGTGTGGCCGACACGGCAGGAAACTGTTCAGACCACCATGATCGTGGTGGCTTTTGTATTGCTGGTGGCACTGATCCTGTGGGGGCTTGACTCCCTGCTGGGTTGGTTGGCTTCGCTGGCAATTGCGTAACAGACTTAAAAAGGGTTAGTAGATGGCAATGCGTTGGTACGTCGTACACGCCTATTCGGGTTTTGAGAAGAAGGTGGCGGCCTCTTTGAAGGAGCGTATTGAACTGCATGGTATGCAGGACCGGTTTGGCGACATCCTGGTGCCTACCGAGGAAGTGGTGGAAATGCGCGGCGGCCAGAAGCGTCGTAGTGAGCGCAAATTCTTCCCGGGCTATGTACTGGTGCAAATGGAACTGGGCGATGAGACCTGGCACCTGGTGAAAGAAACCCCGCGTGTATTGGGTTTCATTGGTGGCAAGGCCGACGCACCCGCGCCCATAACCGATGCAGAGGCTACTGCCATTCTGCAGCGTGTTGAGGATGGCGTTGAGGCACCGCGGCCCAAGACCCTGTTCGAGCCCGGTGAAATGGTGCGCGTGATCGACGGACCCTTCAACGACTTCAATGGTGTTGTTGAGGATGTCAATTACGAGAAAAGCCGCCTGAACGTGGCGGTACTGATATTTGGTCGTTCAACTCCGGTTGAACTGGAGTTTGGTCAGGTAGAGAAAGCCTGACGGACCAGTAGTGTGGGGGCTGGGCTATTTCGCTTGTAGTGAAAAATGCCCTGGCCCCTTAAAGCAACGACGGCTGAGGCCGTCACAGTCGGGGAGCCCGAGTAACTGCCAGCTTTAGTTGGCCGCTTACAACGGCGTTTGCACCCGGGAGAGTAACAATGGCTAAGAAAGTCCAGGCTTATATCAAGCTGCAGGTAAAGGCCGGCCAGGCCAACCCCAGCCCCCCCGTGGGACCGGCGTTGGGCCAGCACGGTGTAAACATCATGGAATTCTGTAAGGCGTTTAACGCCGAGACCCAGGGCATGGAGCCCGGTCTGCCGATTCCCGTGATAATTACGGTATACAGTGACCGCTCTTTCACGTTCATCAAGAAGACCCCGCCTGCGGCCGTCTTGTTGCGTAAAATCGCGAAGATCGATAAGGGTTCACCCACGCCAAACACACGCAAGGTAGCCAAGGTTACTCGTGCTCAACTGGAAGATGTCGCCACCCAGAAGTGGCCCGATCTTACAGCGGCCGATATGGATGCAGCTGTGCGTACCATCGCGGGCAGCGCCCGTTCTGCAGGTATCGATGTAGAGGGAGTGAACTAATGGCCAAGTTATCGAAGCGCGTACGCGCATTCAGGGAAAAGGTCGACACCACCAGGGCATACCCGCTGGCAGAGGCGGTTACCCTGCTCAAGGAACTGGCTTCCGCCAAGTTCAATGAGACTGTTGAAGTGGCCGTCAATCTCGGCGTCGATGCACGCAAATCCGACCAGGGTGTGCGCGGTGCGACCACACTGCCGTTTGGCACGGGTAGCGATGTTCGCGTTGCTGTGTTCACACAGGGCGAAGCGGCTGAAAAAGCCAAAGCCGCTGGTGCCGACCTCGTTGGTATGGAAGACCTGGCTGAGCAGATCAAGGGCGGCATGATGGATTTTGATGTTGTCATCGCCTCGCCGGACGCAATGCGTGTGGTTGGCCAACTGGGCCAGGTACTGGGCCCGCGCGGCCTCATGCCTAACCCCAAGACTGGGACAGTAACCCCTGATGTGGAAACCGCGGTCAAGAACGCCAAGGCCGGCCAGATGCGATTCCGCACTGACAAGAGCGGCATTATCCACGGCGGTATCGGTAAGATCAGCTTTGAACTGGATGCCATCAAGGGCAATCTCGAAGCTGTTCTGGCCGACCTGAAAAAGGGCAAACCCGCTGCGGCGAAGGGCGTCTATCTCAAGAAGATAACCCTCAGCACCACTATGGGTCCCGGCGTGACCATCGACCAGGGGTCGTTGGAAGGTTGATCGAAGCGCCCCCAAAAGGGGCGATTCCTCAAGGCTCTCCACGGAAGGAGAGTGTTGTAGACCGGTGAGGGCTACCAGGCCCGGCCCGGTCCACTTTGAGGTCTTTGGAGAAGGCTCGGGTTGTAACCCTATTTAGCTTTGAACTGAAGGCCATCAAAGACCGTAGGCGTCGGCAGCGATGTGGTTATCGGTGTTGGCTTAATAGCGATAAACCCCGCAGGGGGCGAATCAAAACCTACGCAGATGGTGGATTTGTTCACCACGCAAGCAGTGCCGGCATAGAGTTGCCGGCGCTCAACTTAGCAATCCAGGAGTAATTCCAGTGGCAATTAGACTCGAAGACAAGAAAGCGATCGTAGCTGAGGTTAACGAGACTGCCACCAGTGCCCTGTCCCTGGTTATCGCCGATGCACGTGGCGTGACAGTGGATGGAATGACAGCTCTGCGTAAGAACGCCCGCGAAAACAGTGTGACTCTCCGTGTAGTGCGGAACACATTGGCCAAGCGGGCTCTGGAAGGAACCGACTACGAATGTGTTAACAGCACCTTGGTTGGCCCCTCCCTGTTCGGGTTTTCAATGGAAGATCCGGGCGCAGCAGCTCGAATTTTTAAGGACTTCGCCAAGGAGAATAAAAACTTCGAGGTGAAAGCACTGGCGGTAAGCGGCCAGATACTGGGTGCAGATCAGTTGGATGTTCTCGCTAAGTTGCCCACGCGTGATCAGGCACTCTCGATTTTGATGAGTGTTATGAAGGCGCCGGTGACCAAGCTGGTTCAGACAATGAACGAAGTACCTGGAAAACTGGTTCGCACAGTCGCAGCAGTACGCGATCAGAAGGAAGCAGCGGCGTAAGCTACTGCAGTGGATATTTAATTCAGCTAAATAGGAGATATGAGTCATGGCTCTGTCTAAAGACGATATTTTGAATGCAATTGCTGATATGAGCGTAATGGACATCGTTGAGCTCATCAGCGCAATGGAAGAGAAGTTTGGTGTAACTGCTGCCGCGGCCGTTGCCGCAGCACCTGTTGCTGCTGGCGGCGACGCTGGCGCGGCTGCCGAAGAGCAAACCGAGTTCGACGTTATTCTGACCGCCGCTGGCGACAAGAAAGTCAACGTGATCAAGGTTGTGCGCGCGGTAACCGGTCTGGGCCTGAAAGAAGCCAAGGGCCTGGTTGACGGCGCTCCTTCCCCCATCAAGGAAGGCGCTCCCAAAGCCGAAGCAGAAGACATCAAGAAGCAGTTGGAAGAGGCCGGCGGATCTGCCGAACTCAAGTAAGCTGGAAATCTGTTCGGCTCCGGCCGAACAGGGACAAGGCTGGTGGGCTGGTGCCCGCCGGCCTTTTCCCGCTTCAAAGAAGCAAATATTTCAGGGCCGGGGCGTATAGTCGCGCCGCCTGTTTTTAGCTCCTGCAAGGAGCTAGTGGATCGCCTTCGAGGCGGTTGGAAGCTAATCACGCTGGGGAGTACTGATGGCATACTCGTACACTGAGAAAAAACGTATTCGCAAGGATTTCGGCGTTCTGCCGAAGGTAATGGATGTGCCCTACCTGCTTGCGATCCAATTGGATTCTTATCGGAAATTCACCCAGCAGGGGGTCCCCCTTGATGAGCGTGGCGACTACGGTCTGCACGCCGCTTTCAAGTCCGTTTTCCCCATAGTGAGCTACAGCGGAAACGCTGCCCTTGAGTATGTGGATTACAATCTGGGCACTCCGGTTTTCGATGTCAACGAGTGCCAGTTGCGCGGCGTTACCTATTCCTGCTCCCTGCGCGTGAAAGTCCGGCTCATCATTTATGACAAGGACTCCTCGAACAAGACCATCAAGGACATCAAGGAGCAGGAAGTCTACATGGGGGAAATCCCCCTGATGACCGAGAATGGAACCTTTGTCGTTAACGGCACCGAGCGGGTTATCGTATCCCAGCTGCACCGCTCGCCCGGCGTGTTCTTTGATCACGACAAGGGCAAGACCCACTCCTCCGGCAAGCTGCTGTACTCCGCACGGGTGATTCCTTACCGTGGTTCGTGGCTGGACTTCGAGTTCGACCCGAAGGACATGGTTTACGTACGAATCGACCGTCGTCGCAAGTTGCCCGCAACAATCCTGCTGCGCGCCCTGGGCTACGAGGCCGAAGAAATCCTCGATATGTTCTACGAGGTCAACACATTCCGGGTGGATAAGAAAGGCGTTTACACAATGACGCTGATCCCCGAGCGCCTGCGTGGCGATGTTGCCGCCTTTGATATCAAGGCTGGTAAAAAGGTTGTCGTGGAAGAGGGCCGTCGTATTACCGCCCGGCACATCCGCGAACTGGAAGATGCCAAGATTACCCAGCTTGAAATACCGCCCGAGTATATTCACGGCCGTTCGCTGGCGAAGAATATCATCGACAAGAAAACCGGTGAGGTGCTGGTAGAGTGTAATACCGATGTTACCGCGGAAGTCATGGAGCAACTGACGGCGGCGGGCGTCGACGTTATCGAAACCCTGTACACCAATGAGCTGGATTGCGGTCCGTTCATATCCGATACGCTGCGCCAGGATTCAACCCGCAACGAACTCGAGGCGCTTGTCGAAATTTATCGCATGATGCGTCCCGGTGAGCCGCCTACCAAGGAATCGGCAGAGAACCTGTTCCAGAATCTGTTCTTCTCCGCGGACCGTTATGACCTGTCTGCGGTGGGGCGGATGAAGTTCAACCGTCGCCTGGGCCGTGAGGAAGTTCTCGGCAGTGGCGTGCTCGACAAGGAAGATATTGTCGAGGTATTGCGAACCCTGGTTGCTATCCGTAATGGACGCGGCATGGTCGATGATATCGATCACCTGGGAAACCGCCGTGTGCGCTCCGTTGGCGAAATGGCAGAGAACCAGTTCCGCGTAGGTCTGGTGCGGGTTGAGCGCGCTGTCAAGGAACGCCTGTCGATGGCGGAAAGCGAAGGGCTGATGCCGCAGGACCTGATCAATGCCAAGCCGGTATCGGCGGCGGTCAAGGAGTTCTTCGGTTCCAGCCAGTTGTCCCAGTTCATGGACCAGAACAACCCGCTGTCTGAAGTTACCCACAAGCGCCGTGTTTCGGCTCTTGGGCCGGGCGGCCTGACCCGTGAGCGGGCCGGCTTCGAAGTGCGGGACGTACACCCCACCCACTACGGCCGGGTTTGTCCCATTGAGACACCGGAAGGCCCGAACATTGGCCTGATCAACTCCCTGGCGACCTATGCGCGAACCAATGAGTACGGTTTTCTTGAGAGCCCGTATCGCAAGGTCGTCAACGGCAAGGTAACCGAAGATATCGAGTTCCTGTCTGCAATCAACGAGGCGGAGCATGTCATTGCGCAGGCGTCGGCGACCCTGGACAAGAACATGAAGTTTGTCGACGACCTGATCGCCGTGCGTCACATGAACGAATTTACCGTCATGCCGCCCGAGCGTGTGGATTACATGGACGTGTCGCCCAAGCAGGTAGTTTCAGTGGCGGCAGCCCTGATCCCGTTCCTCGAACACGATGATGCGAACCGCGCCCTGATGGGTTCGAACATGCAGCGTCAGGCGGTGCCAACGCTGATCAGCGACAAGCCGTTGGTAGGTACGGGCATGGAGCGATATGTGGCGGCCGATTCCGGTGTCTGCGTGGTCGCAAAGCGCTCCGGCGTGGTCGACTCGGTTGACGCTAGCCGCATCGTGGTGCGGGTCAACGAGTCCGATGCGAGTGTCGACGAGGCCCCGGTTGATATCTATAACCTGACCAAGTACACCCGTTCCAACCAGAACACCTGTATTAACCAGCGCCCGATAGTGCGCGAAGGTGCGTTGATCCAGCGCGGGGATATCCTTGCCGATGGTCCTTCTATCGATATGGGGGAGCTGGCCCTGGGCCAGAACATGCGCATCGCCTTCATGCCCTGGAATGGCTATAACTTCGAGGATTCGATCCTGGTGTCGGAGCGGGTCGTTAAGGAAGACCGGTTCACCACCATTCACATCCAGGAGCTGACCTGTATAGCGCGCGACACCAAGCTGGGCTCCGAGGAGATCACTGGCGATATCCCCAACGTCGGCGAAAGCGCGCTGTCCAAACTGGACGAGTCGGGCATTGTGTATATTGGCGCCGAGGTAGACGCGGGCGATATCCTGGTTGGCAAGGTAACACCCAAGGGTGAAACCCAGTTGACGCCGGAAGAAAAACTGCTGCGCGCAATCTTCGGTGAGAAAGCGTCTGACGTTAAGGATACCTCCCTGCGAGTACCGTCGAGCACCAAAGGTACGGTTATTGACGTCCAGGTATTTACCCGCGATGGCCTCGAGAAGGATACCCGTGCTCTGCAGATCGAGAAGTACCAGCTGGACGATTACCGCAAGGATCTGAAGGAAGAGTACCGGATATTCGAGGAGGCGACGTTCGCCCGTCTTGAGTCCCTGATCACCGGTAAGAAATCAGCCAGCGGCGCCGGGCTGGCCAAGGGCACCGTGCTTACCACCGAGTTACTGGCGGACCTGGATCGCGACCAGTGGTTCAAGATCAAGCTGTCCGAGCCTGAGTTGAACGAAGCTATCGCATCCGCCCAGCGTCAACTGGAGGAGCAGAGCAAGTTGCTGGAGGAGCGTTTCGACGACAAGAAGCGCAAGCTGCAAAGCGGCGACGACCTGGCGCCCGGCGTACTTAAAATCGTCAAGGTTTACCTGGCGATCAAGCGCCGCATCCAGCCGGGCGACAAGATGGCCGGGCGGCACGGTAACAAGGGTGTTATTTCGGTCATCATGCCTGTCGAAGATATGCCTTACGACGAGAACGGGGAGCCGGTGGATATCGTGCTCAACCCGCTCGGTGTACCGTCGCGTATGAACGTCGGGCAGATCCTCGAAACCCACCTGGGCATGGCTGCCAAGGGACTGGGTGTCAAGATCGATGCCATGCTGAAGGAGCAACGAAAGGTTGCGGAAGTGCGCAAGTTCCTGGAGGCCATTTACAACAATGGCGCCGGTCGCACCGAAGACCTGAAGTCTCTGGCTGATGATGAAATCCTGGAGCTGGCCGGCAACCTGGTTGGCGGTGTACCCATGGCAACGCCGGTATTTGACGGCGCGGCGGAACAGTCGATCAAGGACTTGCTCAAGCTGGCAGATATGCCCGAAAGCGGACAGTTCACCCTGTTCGACGGTCGCACCGGTGAGGCTTTCGATCGGCCGGTTACCGTAGGCTACATGTATATGCTGAAGTTGAACCACCTCGTCGATGACAAGATGCACGCGCGTTCGACCGGTTCTTACAGCCTGGTTACCCAGCAACCACTGGGCGGTAAGGCGCAGTTTGGTGGCCAGCGTTTCGGTGAGATGGAGGTCTGGGCACTGGAAGCTTACGGTGCCGCCTACACCTTGCAGGAAATGCTGACGGTCAAGTCGGACGACGTGGCCGGCCGTACCAAGATGTACAAGAACATTGTCGATGGAGATCATCGAATGGAGCCGGGTATGCCCGAGTCCTTCAATGTGTTGGTTAAGGAGATTCGTTCCCTCGCTATCGATATCGATCTGGAGAGCGAGTAACAAACGTAACATTGGACTCAGTGGTAGCAGCGGCGCCCCGCGCCGCTAAGCCTGGTAGCAATAACCTCGTGGAGGAAACGCCTTGAAAGACTTACTAAATTTGTTGAAGTCCCAGGGACAGACAGAAGAGTTTGACGCCATTCGTATCGGCCTGGCGTCACCGGAAATGATTCGCTCCTGGTCATTTGGTGAAGTGAAAAAGCCGGAGACAATCAACTATCGCACCTTCAAGCCGGAGCGGGATGGTCTGTTCTGCGCCAAGATTTTCGGACCCGTGAAGGATTACGAGTGCCTGTGCGGCAAGTACAAGCGCCTCAAGCACCGCGGCGTGATCTGTGAAAAATGCGGCGTCGAAGTGGCTCTGGCCAAGGTTCGCCGTGAGCGCATGGGCCATATCGAGCTGGCCAGCCCGGTTGCCCATATCTGGTTCCTGAAGTCGCTGCCCTCGCGCATCGGCCTGTTGCTGGACATGACTCTGCGCGATATCGAGCGGGTACTGTATTTCGAATCCTATGTGGTGACGGATCCCGGCATGACCACCCTGGAGCAGGGGCAGTTGCTGTCGGATGAGCAGTACTACGAAGCAATGGAGGAGTTCGGTGACGAATTCTCCGCAAAAATGGGTGCCGAGGCGATTCAGGATCTGATGCTGCAGCTGAGCCTCGACCAGGAGATCGCCACCCTGCGCGAGGAGATTCCCGCGACCAATTCCGAGACCAAGATCAAGAAGCTGTCCAAGCGCCTCAAGCTGATGGAGGCGTTTGCCGGCTCCGGCAACAAGCCCGAGTGGATGGTGTTGCGCGTGCTGCCGGTACTTCCGCCGGACCTGCGTCCCCTAGTGCCGCTGGACGGTGGCCGTTTTGCCACCTCCGACCTGAACGACCTGTACCGCCGGGTTATCAATCGGAACAATCGCCTCAAGCGACTGCTGGACCTGAATGCGCCTGACATCATCGTGCGCAATGAGAAGCGTATGCTGCAGGAGTCTGTGGACGCCCTGCTGGACAACGGTCGTCGCGGTCGAGCCATAACCGGCTCCAACAAGCGTCCGCTGAAGTCGCTGGCCGATATGATCAAGGGTAAGCAGGGGCGTTTCCGCCAGAACCTGCTGGGCAAGCGAGTCGACTACTCAGGTCGTTCTGTGATCGTGGTAGGTCCGACGCTGCGTCTGCACCAGTGCGGTCTTCCCAAGAAGATGGCGCTGGAACTGTTCAAGCCGTTTATCTTTGGCAAGCTGGAGGCTCGTGGCCTCGCCACTACCATCAAGGCCGCCAAGAAAATGGTCGAACGGGAGCCGCCGGAGGTATGGGATATCCTGGCCGAGGTTATCCGTGAGCACCCGGTACTGCTGAACCGCGCCCCCACCTTGCACAGGCTGGGTATCCAGGCCTTTGAGCCCGTGTTGATTGAAGGTAAGGCGATCCAGTTGCACCCGCTGGTCTGTGCCGCCTACAACGCTGACTTTGACGGTGACCAGATGGCGGTGCACGTGCCGCTGACGATCGAAGCGCAGCTGGAAGCGCGCGCCCTGATGATGTCGACCAACAACATCCTGTCACCCGCCAATGGCGAGCCCATCATCGTGCCTTCCCAGGACGTGGTATTGGGCCTGTATTACATGACCCGTGAACGGGTTAACGCCAAAGGTGAAGGTCGCAGCTTTGCCAACGTCTCGGAAGTACACCGCGCTTACTTCGGTGGCCATGTACACCTGCAGGCGCGGGTCAAGGTGCGCATCCATGAAGTGATAAACACCGACGAAGGTGAGCGTCTGGAGAGAACTTTCATCGCGGACACCACCGTGGGCCGGGCCCTGTTGTGGGAGATCGTGCCCAAAGGTATCGCCTTTGAAATGGTCAACCAGAATATGGCCAAGAAGGCCATTTCCCGAATCATCAACCGTTGCTACCGGGCTGTAGGCCTCAAGGCTACCGTCATTTTCGCCGACCAGCTGATGTATACAGGTTACGAGTACTCGACTCGCTCCGGTTCATCCATCGGTGTTAACGACTTCGAGATTCCCAAGGCCAAGGCAGAGCTGATTGCCCGTGCCGATGCCGAGGTAAAAGAGATCGAGCAGCAATATGCAGCCGGCCTTGTAACCCAGGGTGAGAAGTACAACAAGGTGATCGACATCTGGTCCCGGGCCAACGATCTGGTCTCAAAGTCGATGATGGAAGGCCTGTCCAAGGAAAGCGTGATCAACCGCGAGGGCAAGGAAGAGGAGCAGGCCTCCTTCAACTCCGTGTATATCTACGCCGACTCCGGTGCTCGTGGCTCCCCCGCCCAGATTCGCCAGCTGGCCGGTATGCGCGGCCTGATGGCCAAGCCTGACGGCTCGATCATCGAGACGCCGATTACGGCGAACTTCCGGGAAGGCTTGAGCGTACTGCAGTACTTTATTTCTACCCACGGTGCTCGCAAGGGCCTGGCGGATACTGCACTGAAAACCGCCAACTCCGGATACCTGACGCGTCGACTGGTGGATGTGGCCCAGGATCTGGTGGTGACCGAAGTCGATTGCGGCACCGACCAGGGGCTGTTGATGACCCCGGTTATCGAAGGTGGCGACATTATCGAATCGCTGGGCGATCGCGTACTGGGACGAATCGTGGCCAGGGATGTGAACCGCCCCGGCAGCGACGAGGAAATCGCCGTCGTAGCCGGCACCATGCTGGACGAGCTGTGGATCAAGCGCCTGGAAGAGATGGGCATCGACGAGATCCAGGTGCGTTCTCCCATCACCTGCGAGACCCGTCACGGCATCTGCAGCACCTGCTACGGCCGCGACCTGGCCCGTGGTCACCGCGTGAATATGGGCGAGGCTATCGGTGTGGTAGCGGCCCAGTCCATCGGTGAGCCCGGTACCCAGCTGACCATGCGTACCTTCCACATTGGTGGAGCGGCGTCGCGTGCTACGGCCCAGGACAATATCCAGGTTATGAACGACGGTACCGTGCGCCTGCACAACCTGAAGTTCGTCGAGCGCAAGAAAGACGGCTACCTGGTTGCGGTCTCGCGTTCGGGAGAATTGTCCCTGCTGGATCCGCTGGGCAGGGAGCGTGAGCGTTACAAGCTCCCTTATGGTGCGTTGATCAAAGTGAGTGACCACGCCAAGGTTTCCGCCGGCGACGTGGTAGCGAACTGGGATCCCCACACTCACCCGATCGTTACTGAAGTGGCGGGTACCGTGAAGTTTAGCGGCATGGAAGAGGGCATCACCATCCGCCGCCAGACCGACGAGCTGACAGGCCTGTCCAGTATCTCGGTAATGGATGCGGGCGAACGCCCGGCGGCCGGCAAGGATGTGCGGCCGGCGGTGAGCCTGGTGGATGGCAAGGGCAAGCAATTGTGCCTGGCGGGTACCACGGTTCCAGCCCATTATTTCCTGCCGGCCTCCGCGCTGGTAAGCCTGGAGGATGGCGCCAAGGTGGAAGCGGGCGACGTTATCGCACGTATTCCCCAGGAGGGCTCCAAGACTCGCGACATTACCGGTGGTTTGCCGCGTGTCGCGGACCTGTTTGAGGCACGCAAGCCGAAGGAGCCCGCTATTCTCGCGGAGATCTCCGGTACTGTGAGCTTTGGCAAGGAGACCAAGGGCAAGCGTCGACTGGTCATTACCCCCACCGACAACACAAGCCTGCCGGATGGCTCGGATCACTATGAGGCGCTGATTGCCAAGTGGCGCAACATGTCGGTGTTCGAGGGTGAATTTGTGGAGAAAGGCGAGGTGGTTTCCGAAGGCCCGCCCAGCCCCCACGATATTCTCCGTCTCAAGGGTATTGAGGAGTTGGCCAAGTACATCGTCAACGAGATCCAGGAGGTTTACCGTCTGCAGGGCGTGAAGATCAACGACAAGCACATCGAGGTGATTGTTCGCCAGATGCTGCGTAAAGTGGTTATCACCTCGTCCGGCGATTCCACCCTGATCAAGGGCGAGCAGGTCGAGTTCACGACTTTCCTCGAGGAGAACGAGCGCCTGTTGGCTGAGGGCCTGGTCCCGGCGAGCGGCGAGCGCGAGTTGCTCGGTATTACCAAGGCGTCCCTGGCCACGGAAAGCTTTATTTCCGCGGCGTCTTTCCAGGAGACAACACGGGTGCTCACCGAGGCGGCGGTCACCGGCAAGCGCGATTACCTGCGCGGCCTGAAAGAAAACGTGGTTGTGGGCCGCTTGATACCCGCGGGTACCGGCCTTGCCTACCACGCGGACCGCAAGCGCGCCAAGGATAGCAAGTCCGAGGTCACCGTATCGGCTCAGGAGATCGAGGCGGCACTGACAGAAGCGCTGCAGGCGGACAACTAGGCGGTGCCTGAAACCCGGGGGCGGTGGGCTATACCCACCGCCCTTTTTTTAGCTCGCTTCATTGGTTGACTCCAATGAGCAGCATCTATAGAATGCCGCCTCCTCTTTCCGGGGGTGGTTTCGTACGTCCCGTTTCTTTGATCGGGTGGAAATCGCCATAACCGGCGTAGAGGTGGCCATAAGGCCATAAAACTAAACGAATTATTCTGGAGTTTTAACTGGATGGCAACGATCAACCAATTGGTCCGTACGCCCAGGAAGCGCAAAGTAGAAAAGAGCGATGTACCTGCACTGCAGAGCTGCCCGCAGCGCCGTGGTGTTTGTACTCGCGTTTATACGACTACGCCGAAGAAGCCGAACTCTGCACTGCGTAAGGTCTGCCGTGTGCGCCTGACCAACGGTTACGAGGTTTCCTCGTACATCGGTGGTGAAGGTCACAACCTGCAGGAGCACAGTGTAGTTTTGATTCGCGGTGGTCGTGTGAAGGACTTGCCCGGTGTGCGTTATCACACCGTACGCGGCAGCCTCGACACCTCCGGAGTTTCCGATCGCAGGAACGGTCGCTCCAAGTACGGTGCCAAGCGCCCCAAGTAAGCGAGATCTACAAGCGCAACCTGGCTTAACCAAGTAAGTAAGGCTGAACCTCTGCCTCCCCCGCATATGTGGCAGGTCGGTGTTCGGAATAACCTGAAGAGAGAAGGGCAAAACCATGCCAAGAAGACGAGTAGTCGCCAAGCGAGAAGTACTGCCGGATCCGAAATTCGGTAACGTAACGCTGGCAAAGTTCATGAACCACGTAATGATCAGTGGAAAAAAATCAGTCGCCGAGACAATTGTTTACGGTGCCCTTGATATCGTCAAGGAGCGTCTGAACAAGGATCCGCTCGAGGCTTTTGACGAGGCGCTGGAAAACATCGCCCCCATGGTGGAAGTAAAGTCCCGCAGGGTTGGCGGTGCTACCTACCAGGTGCCGGTTGAAGTGCGCCCGGCCCGCCGCATGGCATTGTCCATGCGCTGGTTGGTGGAGTACTCCCGTAATCGCGGTGAAAAGTCCATGCGTCAGCGCCTGGCTGGTGAAATTATAGACGCCTCACAGGGTAAGGGTAACGCTGTGAGAAAGCGTGAAGATGTTCACCGTATGGCTGAAGCCAACAAGGCGTTCTCTCACTACCGTTTTTAATCCGTTGCCCAGCAACCTGTTATTGGGGATTTAATCGTGGCACGTAAGACACCGATCAGCCGATATCGCAATATCGGCATATGCGCGCATGTGGATGCGGGTAAAACCACTACCACCGAGCGTGTTCTTTTCTACACCGGACTGTCCCACAAAATTGGTGAGGTGCACGACGGCGCCGCCACCATGGACTGGATGGAGCAGGAGCAGGAGCGTGGTATCACCATTACCTCGGCTGCGACGACCTGTTTCTGGAAGGGCATGGATGCGCAGTTCGATGACCACCGCATCAATATCATTGACACTCCCGGACACGTTGATTTCACCATTGAGGTTGAGCGTTCCCTGCGAGTGCTGGACGGTGCCGTTGTGGTGCTGTGTGGCACCTCCGGTGTGCAGCCGCAGACGGAAACTGTCTGGCGTCAGGCTAACAAGTACGAAGTGCCTCGCATGGTATTTGTTAACAAGATGGACCGCGCCGGCGCGGATTTCCGCAAGGTCGTGGGTCAGCTGAAAACCCGCCTGGGTGCTGTGCCCGTTCCACTGCAGATGACCATCGGTGCAGAGGAAGACTTCAAAGGCGTGATAGACCTCGTCAAGAACAAGGCCATCCTCTGGAACGAGGCTGACCAGGGCATGACCTTTGAGTACGCGGACGTACCTGCCGAATTGGTGGATGAAGTCCAGGAAATGCGCGAGTACCTGATTGAATCTGCTGCGGAAGCAACGGACGAACTCATGGACAAGTACCTTGAAGGCGGAGAGCTGACCGAGGCGGAGATCAAGTTTGGTATCCGCAAGCGGACTCTTGCCAACGAGATCGTTCCGGTTCTGGGTGGTTCCGCGTTCAAGAACAAGGGCGTGCAGGCCATGCTCGACGCCGTTATCGATTACATGCCCTCGCCGACCGAAGTGAAAGCGATTGAGGGAACCCTGCTGGATGCGGATCGCACGCCGGCAAAACGGGTTGCCAGCGATGAAGAGCCCTTTTCTGCACTGGCGTTCAAGATAGCCACCGACCCCTTTGTCGGAACGCTGACATTCTTCCGGGTTTACTCTGGCCAGCTGCAAAGCGGCACAGCGGTATATAACTCTGTAAAGGAGAAGAAGGAGCGCGTCGGCCGGATGGTGCAGATGCACGCCAACAGTCGTGAGGAAATCAGGGAAGTACTGGCCGGCGATATTGCCGCTGCCGTGGGCCTGAAAGATGTCACTACCGGTGACACCCTGTGCGACCTGGACAAGCCTATCGTGCTGGAGAGGATGGAGTTCCCCGAGCCGGTTATTTCGGTGGCGGTAGAACCCAAGTCGAAGCCCGACCAGGAGAAAATGGGTATCGCATTGGGCAAGCTCGCCCAGGAAGACCCCTCGTTCCGCGTCAAGACTGACGAAGAGACCGGCCAGACGATTATTTCAGGTATGGGTGAATTGCACCTGGACATCCTGGTCGATCGTATGCGTCGCGAATTCAGCGTGGAGGCAAACATCGGCAAGCCCCAGGTGGCCTATCGCGAAACTATCCGCAACACTGCCGAAGTCGAAGGCAAGTTCGTGCGTCAGTCGGGTGGTCGCGGTCAGTACGGTCACGTATGGGTTCGATTCCAGCCCGCAGATGACGCCGGGTCGGACGGCCTGGAGTTTGTGAACGAAGTTGTGGGCGGTACCGTTCCCCGGGAGTACGTCCCGGCGGTGCAAAAGGGTATTGAAGAGCAGATGAAAAACGGCATCCTGGCGGGCTATCCGCTGCTGGGCCTGAAAGCCACGCTGTTCGATGGCTCCTTCCACGATGTGGACTCGAACGAGATGGCGTTCAAGATCGCCGCCTCCATGGCCACCAAGAAGCTGGCGCAAGCCGGCGGCGCGGTACTGCTCGAGCCAATCATGAAAGTGGAAGTGGTAACGCCCGAGGAAAACATGGGTGACGTTGTGGGCGACCTCAACCGTCGTCGAGGTCTTATCCTGGGTATGAATGAAAACGCCATGGGTAAGGTGATTGATGCTGAAGTGCCGTTGGCGGAGATGTTCGGCTACTCCACCGACTTGCGTTCGGCAACCCAGGGTCGCGCGACTTACACAATGGAGTTTTCCAAGTACATGGAAGCGCCAAAGAATGTCGCGGACGAAATTATTTCCAAGAACCAGACCAAGTAACTGTTAGCTATCCCATTAAGAGGTGATTGAAAGTGGCAAAGGAAAAATTTGAACGTAAAAAGCCCCACGTCAATGTGGGAACCATCGGGCACGTTGACCATGGCAAGACGACGCTGACAGCGGCGTTGACCCGTGTTTGCGCGGAGACCTGGGGTGGAGCAATGGTTGCGTTTGACGGCATCGACAATGCACCGGAAGAGCGCGAGCGCGGTATTACCATCGCGACCTCCCACGTGGAATACGACACGCCCACACGGCATTACGCTCACGTTGACTGCCCCGGGCACGCTGACTATGTAAAGAACATGATCACCGGTGCTGCGCAGATGGACGGCGCGATCCTGGTGTGTGGCGCCACCGACGGCCCCATGCCCCAGACACGGGAGCATATCCTGCTGTCTCGCCAGGTGGGTGTCCCCTACATTGTAGTGTTCCTGAACAAGGCTGACCTGCTGGCAGACGACTGTGGCGGCGCCGACTCCGAGGAATACGAGGAGATGAAGGAACTGGTCGAGATGGAGCTGCGCGAGCTGCTGGACCAGTACGAATTCCCGGGAGACGACACGCCGATCATCTGCGGTTCAGCCCTGATGGCGCTGAACGGCGAAGACGAGAATGGCCTGGGTACGACTGCGGTGAAGACCCTGGTAGAGACCCTGGACGCCTATATTCCGGAGCCCGAGCGTGCGATCGATGGCGCCTTCCTGATGCCGGTAGAGGACGTGTTCTCAATCTCCGGCCGCGGCACGGTTGTAACCGGTCGTGTTGAGCGGGGAATTGTGAAGGTTGGCGAGGAGATCGAGATTATCGGTATCCGCGACACCCAGAAGACCACCTGTACTGGTGTGGAGATGTTCCGCAAGCTGCTGGACGAAGGCCGTGCGGGCGAGAACGTGGGTGTCCTGCTGCGCGGTACCAAGCGTGAGGACGTGGAGCGTGGTCAGGTACTGGCCAAGCCGGGTTCAGTGAAGCCGCACACCAAGTTCGAGGCAGAGGTTTACATTCTGTCGAAGGACGAGGGTGGCCGTCATACGCCGTTCTTCAAGGGTTACCGCCCGCAGTTTTACTTCCGTACGACGGACGTGACGGGTGCGTGTGAGCTTCCCGAAGGTGTTGAGATGGTGATGCCGGGCGACAACATCCAGATGGTGGTGACGCTGATTGCACCGATTGCGATGGAAGACGGTCTGCGCTTCGCGATACGCGAAGGCGGCCGGACCGTTGGCGCCGGTGTGGTAGCCAAGATCATCGAGTAAAGTGCAATAGTCCTGTTGGGAGGCGGATTCAGATCCGCCTTTCAATTTCCAAGAGACCCGGCCCAGGCCGGGTCTTTTTGTTTCGGAGACCGAAACAGCCCGACCAACCAGGCCGGTGTGGCTTAGTAGCCGCTGTTTACGTCCGACAGTTGCTCGTTCAGGGTCAGGAAGTCATAGAGGATGCCGACAAAGAACAACCCGCCAGTGAGGAGGTAGAGTATTCCGGTGAGGAACTTCCCCATGTAGAAGCGGTGAATACCAAGCCAGCCGAGGAAGGTCAGCAGTATCCAGGTGATGTTGTAGTCCACCGGGCCGGGGATAAAACGCTGTTCGGCCTCGCGCTCCATGGATGGAATGAGGAAGAGGTCGATAATCCAGCCTACAAATAGCAGCCCCAGGGTACAAAACCATATTACCCCCGAAATCTGTTTGCCATAATAGAACCGGTGCGCCCCCATGAACCCGAAAATCCAGAGAAGGTACCCCATCAGGATTGAATGCGTGTTCTCTGTTCGCGGCATGGTGTAATGTCCTCGTGGATTACCTGATATGCTTCGAGACCATCTTCAGAGCTGGAACCAAATTCGTCAAGCGCATAATATTGGCGTGTTTTTGGCCTCGCGTGATTCAGATCATGGTGCCAGTAAACAGGTCCGCTAAGCTGGACCTACTTTCCACCTTTATTACATTTCGAAGGAAGCTATATGTCTGTTGAACACCATGACCTGATTCATGAACTCCCCGAATTCAAGGACCGCATTCACGAGCTGAAGGTCAGTGATACGCATTTCAGGCGCTTGTTTGACGCCTACCATGACCTCACTCGCGAAGTGGAGAACATGGAGAATGAAGTGACCCCGGTTGCCACCCATACCGAAGAGGAGGCGAAGCTGCGCCGCGTGCGTCTGAAGGACGAGCTCTACCGCATGCTGGCCGCGCCGGCCTGACTGTCATGAGCCAGGAAACGCAGAAACTGGAGTTGGAGCGGCGTCTTGCGACGATGCAGGCCCGGTTGGCGAGCATAAAGCGCGACGTCACCCGGGGCCACTCTGGCGATTCCGCTGAGCAGGCCCAGGAGCGGGAGAATGATGAAGTGGTTGATGCCATTGGCAATGAGACCACCCAGTCCATTCGGGATATCCAGGCCGCGCTGGAGCGGATCGCCGCTGGCACCTATGGAATTTGCGCCAACTGCGGTGAAGATATTGCCGAGGCCCGGCTAAAGGCCGTTCCCGAGGCTACTCGTTGCGTCAATTGCGCCGAATAGCCAACCCCTGGCACCCCCTCTGGGGGTGAGGCCCATACCGGTAGCGCCCCGGGTGGGGCCGCCCCGGCATGGCATGGCCGCGTCGGTCCGCGATGACGCCCAAAAGCGTCTCTGGCAACCCGATGGCCCTGCGGCTTATCCGGCGCCCCCACCCCGAAAATAATTTCACAACCTGCCTTGACACCAGGTGTGGCTGTCTCTAGAATTCGCGTTCCTTTTTTCGGGGGACTCCATGGCGGGTTCCTGGTTTTTTATTGACTGGAGTTAGGTCTGATGCAGAGTCAACGCATTCGAATTCGCCTCAAGGCTTTTGATCATCGCCTGATAGATTCGTCTACTCAGGAGATCGTGGAAACTGCGCGCCGCACCGGTGCCCAGGTCAAAGGCCCTATCCCCCTTCCGACCAGGAAGGAACGTTTTACCGTGCTTATATCCCCGCACGTTAATAAGGACGCTCGTGACCAGTACGAAATTCGTACCCACAAGCGTCTGCTGGACATCGTGGAGCCCACGGAGAAAACCGTAGACGCCCTGATGAAGTTGGACCTGGCAGCAGGTGTTGAAGTACAGATTAGTCTTGGTTAACTACAAAGTATCGTAGCAAGACCTGCCCGCGGCGGGTGCCGTGGGTGTGTAACGCCCCGCTGGGTTTAAAGGGGGCGGCCATAGAGGGTAAGCCCCGTACACTGAGAGGTTAGCAAAAATGGCTATTGGCTTAGTCGGCCGTAAGTCCGGTATGACTCGTGTTTTTACCGAAGACGGCGTATCCATACCAGTGACCGTAGTGGAGGTTTCTCCAAACCGGGTCACTCAGATCAAAGAGCTTGATAGCGATGGCTATCGAGCCATTCAGGTCACGGCGGGTAACCGCAAGGCCTCTAGAGTGAGCAAATCCGAAGCAGGTCACTTCGCCAAGGCGGGTGTGCCAGCAGGTACTGGCTTGTGGGAGTTTCGCCTGGAGGATGCCGATGAGGCGCCTGCGGTGGGCTCGGAGCTGACTGTCGGCCGGTTTGAAGCTGGCCAGATCGTCGATGTGGCAGGGCAGTCCAAGGGCAAGGGCTTCCAGGGCGGTGTCAAGCGCTGGAATTTCAAAATGCAGGACGCGACCCACGGCAACTCATTGTCGCACCGGGCTCCGGGTTCGATTGGTCAGAACCAGTCGCCGGGCCGGGTTTTCAAGGGCAAGAAAATGGCGGGCCATATGGGCGCGCGCAACGTCACCACCCAGGGGTTGGAGATTGTTCGTGTTGACGCCGAGCGCAATCTGCTGCTGATCAAGGGCGCAGTGCCAGGCGCACCCGGCGGGGACGTAGTCGTACGCCCCACGGTCAAGGCATAAGGTTAGGGGGTCTCTAACGTGGAATTGAGTGTATTAAAGCCAGGTAACGCCGCAGCAGGCAGTGTGTCTGTTTCTGATGTTGCTTTCGCGCGCGAATACAATGAAGACCTGGTTCACCAGGTAGTCACTGCATATATGGCGGGTGCCCGTCAGGGTACTCGCGCCCAGAAGACGCGCGCCGAGGTAGCCGGGGGTGGTAAGAAGCCCTGGCGTCAGAAGGGCTCCGGTCGTGCCCGGGCGGGAACTATCCGCTCTCCAATCTGGCGTAGCGGTGGTGTCACATTTGCGGCGCGCCCGCAGGATCACAGCCAGAAGGTAAATCGCAAGATGTATCGTGCGGCTCTGCGCTCCATTATGTCGGAGCTGGCTCGCCAGGATCGCCTGGTGGTTGTAGAGAGCATGGAACTCGAGGCGCCGAAAACGAAGTTGCTTGTAAAGCAACTGGGTGAATATGGGCTGGACAGCGTGTTGATTGTGTCGGCCGAGGTGGGTGAAAACCTGTACCTGGCAGCCAGGAATCTGCACAAGGTCGATGTGCGCGATGTCGATGGTATTGATCCTGTCAGCCTTATTGGCCACGAGAAGGTCATGATTACCGTTGACGCGGTGAAGAAGTTTGAGGAGATGTTGGGATGAACCAGGAGCGCATATTTCAGATACTGGTGGGTCCTCACGTTTCCGAGAAAGCTGCAATAGCGGCTGATACGAACAACCAGTACGTATTCAAAGTAGCCCTGACCGCCAAAAAGGCCGAGATAAAGAAATCGGTTGAGCAGTTGTTCAAGGTCAAGGTCGAGAATGTACGTACCCTGAGAGTCAAGGGCAAGGCCAAGCGCAACAAGCACGGCGTTAGCACCAGGACGACCTGGAAAAAGGCATACGTTCGGCTGCAGCAGGGTCAGGATATCGACTTTGCGTCGGTTGAATAAGGAGTAGGTTCGAGATGGCAGTTTTAATTAGCAAGCCCACTTCACCCGGTCGTCGCCACGTTGTCCGGGTGTCCACCGAGGGACTGCACAAAGGGGAGCCCTACAAGCCCCTGTTGGAAGCGCAGGCCAGGAACGGTGGTCGTAACAACAATGGCCGGATCACAACCCGGCACATTGGCGGTGGTCACAAGCAGCACTACCGCGTTATTGATTTCAAGCGCACCAAGGACGGGATTCCGGCCAAGGTTGAGCGCATTGAATATGACCCGAACCGCACCGCGCATATCGCTTTGTTGCTTTTCGCGGACGGTGAGCGTCGCTACATCATTGCGCCCAAAGGCGTGCAGGCAGGAGACACGCTTCAGTCGGGTTCTGCCGCGCCGATCAAGAATGGCAATTGCCTGCCATTGCGCAATATTCCGGTTGGCTCCACGGTGCACGCCATCGAGTTGAAGCCGGGCAAGGGTGCCCAGTTGGCGCGCTCTGCTGGCGCGGCGGTACAGGTTGTCGCTCGTGAAGGTCAGTACGCAACCTTGCGTCTGCGCTCGGGAGAGATGCGCAAAATACTGTCCGATTGCCGTGCGACCCTGGGTGAGGTGTCAAATTCAGAGCACAGCCTGCGGAAGCTTGGCAAGGCCGGCGCTACTCGCTGGCGCGGTGTTCGCCCCACGGTTCGTGGTGTTGCGATGAACCCGGTAGACCACCCGCACGGTGGTGGTGAAGGCCGGACATCAGGCGGTCGCCACCCGGTCAGCCCGTGGGGTACACCCACGAAGGGTTATAAGACCCGTAAGAACAAGCGTACCAACAGTCTGATCGTACGCCGTCGTGGTAAGAAGTAAATTCGGTCAATAGACCCCAGAACCTAGAGGAAGAGATTGTGCCGCGTTCACTGAAGAAGGGTCCTTTTATAGACCTTCACTTAATGAAGAAAGTTGAAGCAGCGATTGAAAGCAACGACCGCCGTCCGATCAAGACCTGGTCGCGTCGCTCAATGGTATCGCCCGATATGGTCGGCCTGACGATCGCGGTGCACAACGGTCGACAGCATGTGCCGGTTCTCGTAAACGAGGACATGGTAGGCCACAAGCTGGGTGAATTTGCGGCGACTCGCACTTTCAAGGGCCATATCGTGGACAAGAAGGTCAAGCGCTAAGCGCTTGCCTGTAGCGAGGTTGAGGAAATGGAAGTTGCAGCAAGATTGAAGGGCGCGCGGATTTCTGCGCAGAAGGCTCGCCTGGTTGCTGACCAGGTTCGTGGCAAGCCTGTTGAGGAAGCTTTGAGCGTTCTTGAATTCAGTTCAAAGAAGGCGGCGCATATCGTCAAGAAGGTTCTTGATTCCGCGATCGCCAATGCTGAAAACAATGAAGGTGCGGATGTTGATGAACTCAAGGTATCCAGCATTTTTGTAGATGAAGGTATGACAATGAAGCGTCTGCGTCCGAGGGCCAAGGGCCGCGCGGATCGCATTTTCAAGCGCAGCTGTCATATCACCGTAAAAGTTGCAGACGGCGAAGCCTAAGTTTAGGAGAAAGACCACATGGGTCAGAAAGTAAATCCGGTCGGCATTCGGTTGGGTATAGTCAAGGATCACACTTCAATCTGGTATGCGGATAGCAAAAACTATTCCAAGCAGTTGATCAGCGATCTGGAAGTGCGTGCGTTTATCGAGAAAACGCTTGAGAACGCTTCGGTTAGTCGGGTGGTCATCGAGCGCCCCGCTCAAACCGCACGGATTACTATCCATACCGCCAGGCCGGGCATCGTCATCGGCAAAAAGGGCGAAGATGTTGATGGCCTGCGCAAGACACTTACCGAGAAGATGGGTGTTCCCGTGCATATCAATATCGAGGAGATCCGTAAGCCTGATCTCGATGCCAAGCTGGTTGCGCAGAATGTGGCGCAGCAGCTCGAGCGCCGGGTGATGTTCCGCCGTGCAATGAAGCGCGTAGTGCAGAATGCAATGCGCCAGGGTGCGGAAGGTGTGAAGGTTCAGATTGGTGGTCGTCTGGGTGGTGCTGAAATTGCTCGTACAGAGTGGTATCGCGAGGGTCGGGTTCCGCTGCATACGCTGCGCGCCGACATCGACTACGCGACATACGAAGCGGTCACGACCTACGGCATCCTGGGTGTAAAGGTTTGGATTTTCAAAGGCGAGGTTATCGGTACAGAAAGCTCGTCCGATGGCGCCAAGAAGACAGCAACTAATTAAGGGTTACGCAGATGCTTCAACCAAAGCGTACAAAATTTCGCAAGGCGATGAAGGGCCGCAACCGCGGTCTGGCTCATCGTGGCAGCAAAGTGAGTTTCGGTGAGTTCGGTCTGAAAGCAACAGGCCGTGGACGTATCACGGCACGCCAGATTGAGGCTGCTCGCCGGGCGATGACACGCCATATTAAACGTGGCGGCAAAATCTGGATTCGTGTGTTTCCTGACAAGCCGATTACCGGCAAGCCACTTGAAGTTCGTCAGGGTAAGGGTAAGGGTAACGTGGAATACTGGGTCGCCCAGGTACAGCCCGGAAAGGTGTTGTATGAAGTCCAGGGCGTAACCGAGGAGATGGCGCGTGAGGCTTTCGCTCTCGCAGCTGCCAAGATTCCGCTTGCCACAACATTTGTGAAACGGTCGGTGATGTGATGAAAGCGAGTGAATTGCGTGAACAGTCCCCTGAGGACCTGAACAAGAAACTGCTGACTCTGCGTGAGGATCAGTTCAAGTTGCGCATGCAAAAATCAACTGGACAGTTGGGGCAGACACATTTGCTGAAACAGAACCAGCGCGACATTGCTCGCGTCAAGACTGTACTCAACGAAAAGGCAGGTAACTGATCATGTCAGGTGCAGAAAAGCGTACACGGGTTGTTACTGGCAAGGTTGTCAGCAACAAGATGGACAAGACAATTACGGTGTTGCTGGAGCGTCGGGTAAAACACCCGGTCTACGGCAAGTACATTACTCGTTCATCCAAGATTCACGCGCACGACGAGAACAACCAGTGCAGCATCGGCGATACTGTCACTGTTGCGGAAACCCGGCCGATTTCCAAGAGTAAATCCTGGAAGCTGCTGGAAGTGGTAACGAGTACCGCTCAGGTTTAAGCGCAGGCTTAGCAGTTTTTATCGCAGTTTGGAGTAGAAGATGATTCAGACACAGTCGTATTTGGAAGTCGCCGACAACAGCGGTGCGCGTCGGGTGATGTGCATCAAGGTGCTGGGTGGATCCAAGCGTCGGTATGCGCGTGTTGGCGACCTGATCAAGGTGTCCGTCAAGGAAGCGATCCCGCGCGGCAAGGTCAAGAAAGGCCAGGTGATGACGGCAGTTGTTGTTCGTACCAGGAAAGGTGTTCGTCGTGCCGACGGTTCACTGATCAAGTTCGATGACAATGCTGCAGTACTGCTCAATGCCCAGCAGGCGCCGATCGGTACCCGTATATTTGGCCCGGTAACCCGCGAATTGCGTGGCGAGAAGTTCATGAAGATTATTTCTCTGGCCCCGGAAGTAATCTAGGCCGGCCAGCAGGGAGAGGAAGGGAAATGTTGAAGATCAAGCGTGATGACGAAGTGGTTATCCTGGCCGGTAAGGATAAGGGTAAGCGCGGCAAGGTCCGCAGGGTGCTCGATAACGATAAGCTTATCGTGAGCGGCATCAATATGGTTAAGAAGCACACGAAGCCAAACCCGCAGGCGGGCGTGGCCGGTGGAATTGTTGAAAAGGAGGCTCCGATTCAGACCTCCAATGTGGCGATTTTCAATCCCGCCAGCAACAAGGCTGATCGTGTAGGTTTTAAGGTGGAAGGAGATCGCAAACTGCGGGTCTTTAAATCCAGTGGCGAAGCGATTGACTCTTAAGCTCCGGGCTGAACGGGTTAGTAGGAAATAGACATGGCAAGGTTGAAAGACAAGTACAAGAGCGAGATCGCTCCCCGCCTCAAAGAAGAGTTGGGTTTGGAAAATGTGATGGAAGTTCCGCGCATCACCAAGATCACGCTGAACATGGGCGTGGGTGAGGCTCTTGGGGACAAGAAAGTTCTCGAGAACGCTGTTGCCGATATGGAAAAAATCTCGGGCCAGAAAGTTGTTGTAACCAAGGCTCGTAAATCCATTGCGGGATTCAAGGTGCGTGACGGTTGGCCTATCGGTTGCAAGGTAACCCTGCGGTCTGATCGCATGTACGAATTCCTGGATCGCCTGATCAGCATCGCGATACCTCGAATTCGCGATTTTCGCGGAATTAGCCCCAAGTCTTTCGATGGGCGCGGCAATTTTGCGATGGGCGTGACCGAGCAGATCATTTTCCCTGAAATCAACTACGACCAGGTGGACGCTTTGCGTGGGATGGATATTACCATCACTACCACCGCTCGCACGGATGATGAAGGTCGCGCCCTGTTGCGTGCTTTCAACTTCCCACTGAAAGCGTAAGAGGCTTAATACATGGCAAAAACATCTATGGTAATGCGCGAGAAGAAGCGTGCTCGTATGGTAGCGAAATACGCTGGCAAGCGAGCGGCTCTCAAGGCGATTCTCAGCGACGCCAAGGCGACAGACGAAGAGAAGTGGGATGCGCAGGTAGCGCTCCAGAAGTTACCGCGTGACGCCAGCCCTGTCAGGGGGCGTCGTCGCTGTCAGATAACCGGCCGTCCTCACGGTGTTTATCGCAAGTTTGGTCTGTGTCGAAATAAATTACGGGAAGCCGCGATGCGTGGTGATGTGCCCGGCCTGGTCAAGGCCAGCTGGTAACAAATCAGCCGGTTTACGGAGAGAACTAGATTATGAGTATGCAAGATCCACTGTCAGATATGCTGACCCGTATACGTAACGCACAGATGGCAGGCAAGAAAACTGTTGAAATGCCGGGCTCGAAACTGAAGGCTGCGGTAGCCAGTGTTCTGAAAGAAGAAGGATATGTTGGTGACTTCTCACTTTCAGATGAAAGCGGCAAGCCGCGCCTGTCCATCTCGTTGAAATATTACCAGGGCAAGCCGGTAATTGCCGAGATCGATCGTGTAAGCCGTCCTGGCCTTCGCCAGTATCGCGCCAAGGATGAACTGCCTTCAGTGCGCGCTGGACTGGGGGTGGCAATTGTCTCTACCTCCAGGGGTGTAATGACTGATCGAGCGGCACGGGCCGCAGGTGTCGGTGGCGAAGTTTTGTGCACCGTTTTCTAAATTGATTTAAAGAGCATTTGAAATGTCTAGAATCGCAAATAATCCGGTAGAACTGCCGAAGGGAGTGGAGGTCAAGATCGACGGAAGCGACCTCACCGTCAAGGGCAGTAAAGGTTCGCTGCAACTTTCACTGGTTGACGGTGTACGCGTAAGCCAGGATGACAACGTTCTGACCATTGGCTATGACGGCGACAAGTTCAAGGCGATGGCGGGGACAACCCGTGCGCTGGTAAACAATATGGTCAAGGGCGTCAGCGAAGGTTGGCAGAAGAAGCTGGTTTTGAATGGCGTTGGCTATCGTGCCAAGGCCGACGGCGGCAGTATCAATCTTTCCGTTGGTCTTTCACACCCGGTCGACTTCACATTGCCCAAAGGCGTGACTGCCGAGACACCCACTCAAACTGAAGTGGTTGTCAGTGGTATTGATAAACAGGTGGTAGGCCAGATTGCGGCGAAGATCCGCAGCTTCCGCCCACCGGAGCCTTACAAGGGTAAGGGTATTCGCTACGCCGACGAGCACGTTCGTCGCAAAGAAGCCAAGAAGAAGTAGGTAATCTGAGATGAGTGAGAAAAATGATTCAAGGTTGCGTCGCGCTCGTCGTGCTCGCGCCCGTATGCGTGACCTCGGTGTCAATCGCCTGAGTATTCATCGTACGCCGCGTCACATCTATGCGCAGGTTATCGCTCCCGCCGGGGATAAAGTACTGGCTAGTGCATCGACATTGGACAGCGGCCTGCGCGGTGGCAAGACCGGAAATATTGAGGCGGCTGCGGCTGTCGGCAAACTGGTTGCCGAACGTGCGAAGCAAGCTGGCATCGAGGCGGTCGCGTTCGATCGCGGCGGATACAAGTACCATGGACGCGTCAAGGCTCTGGCGGATGCGGCTCGTGAAAGTGGACTGAATTTCTAAGGTATCGATATGGCTTTCAACGATCAGAAAAAGCAGCAGCAGGACGGTGACCTCCAGGAAAAGCTGGTCCAGGTAAACCGTGTGGCCAAGGTGGTCAAAGGTGGTCGGATTTTCGGCTTTACCGCACTGACTGTTGTTGGCGATGGAAATGGCAAGGTTGGCTTCGGTCGTGGCAAGGCGCGTGAAGTGCCGGTCGCGATCCAGAAGGCGATGGAAGCTGCCCGTCGCAATATGATTCAGGTTGAGCTGAACAATGGCACAATCCAGTATCCGGTCAAGGCCGTGCATGGAGCCTCCAGGGTTTACATGCAGCCGGCTTCCGAAGGTACGGGTGTTATCGCTGGCGGCGCTATGCGTGCGGTACTCGAGATTGCCGGTGTACATAACGTATTGGCCAAGTGTTATGGCTCTACCAACCCGGTGAATGTTGTCCGTGCGACCTTCAATGGTCTGCGTGACATGTGCGCGCCGGATGAGGTTGCCGCCAAGCGTGGCAAGACTGTAGAAGAGATTCTGAACTAATTATTGGATTGGCTCGTCATGGCTAAAGCAAAAATCAAAGTTACGCAGGTCAAGAGCGCTTTCGGGCGCCTGAAGAATCACAAGGCCTGTGTTGCAGGTCTGGGTTTGCGTCGTATTGGTCACACCGTGGAAGTTGAAGATACACCTTCGGTTCGCGGCATGATCAACGCGGTACATTACCTCGTAAGGATTGAGGAATAAATCATGTCAGAAGTTATGCGACTGAACACCCTGAGCCCCACGCCCGGTGCCCGTAAAGGCTCCAAGCGCGTTGGCCGCGGTATCGGCAGCGGATTGGGCAAGACGTCCGGTCGTGGCCACAAGGGCCAGAAATCACGCTCTGGCGGCAGGGTTCGTCCCGGCTTCGAGGGCGGCCAGATGCCGTTGCAGAAGCGCTTGCCGAAGTATGGTTTTACTTCACGCATATCCCGCACCACGGCACAGGTTCGCCTGAGCGAGTTGAACAGCGTGGAAGCCGATGTCGTGGACCTGGCTGCGTTGAAGAATGCAGACCTGATCAACGAGCATATCGCCCGCGCGCGCGTTTTCCTCTCGGGTGAATTGAACAAGCCCTTAACCCTCAAGGGCATAGCGGTCACCAAAGGCGCTCGGGAAGCTATCGAGAAAGCTGGCGGGAAAGTAGAGGAATAAATGGCAACACCTCAGCTGCCCTCAGTTAACAAGGCCGGCCTGGGCGAGCTTTTTGCTCGCCTTCGCTTTGTATTAATGGCGATTGTCGTCTACCGGATAGGGACTCATATCCCGGTTCCCGGTATTGACCCCAATCAACTTGCGGCACTGTTTAACCAGAATCAGGACACGATCCTGGGGTTGGCGAATATGTTCTCCGGCGGTGCGCTGGAGCGGATGAGTATTCTCGCACTCGGAATCATGCCCTATATTTCGGCATCGATCATCATGCAGCTGATGTCCGCGGTAACGCCGCAATTGGAGCAGTTGAAGAAGGAAGGGGAGTCGGGTCGCCGCAAAATCAGTCAGTACACCCGCTACCTGACAGTATTGCTGGCCATAATCCAGGCTACTGGTATGACCGTGGGAATGGCCAACCAGGGCATGTCTTACGACACGTCTCCGGTGTTTTTTGTGATCGCGATTACTTCCCTCGTAACCGGGGCTGTATTCATGATGTGGCTGGGTGAGCAGATCACCGAAAAAGGTATTGGAAACGGCATATCACTGCTGATTTTCGCGGGAATTGTCGCCGGGCTTCCCGCGGCAATCGGCCAGTCGCTGGAACAGGCGCGTCAGGGAGAGCTCAACATCCTGGTATTGCTGCTGATCCTGACCCTGGCTATCGCGGTGATCTACATGATCGTGTTTATTGAACGCGGCCAGCGTCGTATCACGGTAAATTACGCCAAGCGTCAGCAGGGCCGCAAGATGTACCAGGCGCAGAGTTCGCATCTGCCACTGAAAGTGAATATGGCGGGTGTTATTCCGGCCATTTTCGCCAGCAGCATCCTGCTGTTTCCAGCCTCGATCGCGCAGTGGTTTGGCACGTCCGGCTCCGTGGACTGGTTGCAGGATCTCGCTGTGGCTATCGGCCCAGGCCAGCCGCTGAATATACTGTTGTTTACAGTGTTTATTGTATTTTTCTGCTTCTTCTACACGGCGTTGATGTTCAATCCGGTAGAAGTCGCCGACAACCTGAAAAGATCAGGCGCTTTTGTTCCCGGAATTCGTCCCGGACAGCAGACTGCGAATTATATTGATGGCGTTTTGACGAGGCTGACAGTTTTTGGAGCCGCCTACATTGCGCTGGTATGTCTGTTGCCCCAGTTCCTGGTGGTGATGTGGAACGTACCCTTTTACCTTGGCGGCACGTCGTTGCTGATCGTGGTGGTAGTAGTAATGGATTTTATGGCCCAGGTGCAGAGTCACCTTATGTCACACCAGTACGATTCGGTGATGAAGAAGGCCAATTTGAAAAGCTATGGTAGTGCCGGCCGCGTTCGCTGAGGCGAGGTGGGCGGTAACGCCAGGTTAAGGTAAACGGAGAGGTTGTCATGAAAGTACGTGCTTCGGTCAAGAAAATCTGCAGGAATTGCAAGGTGGTACGCCGTAACGGTGTGGTGCGTGTGATCTGCAATACGGACCCGCGCCACAAGCAACGTCAGGGCTAAATCCTGCGGTTGATTTTTAGTAACGATATCGCTAGAATGCTGCGCCTTTTGCGCCCCCGACAGGTGAGAATGTCAGTGATTACACCGGGTCAGGGCTGAAGTAGCAGCGCAGAGCGACGATAAACGATTGGAGAAAGATGGATGGCTCGTATTGCCGGCGTCAACATACCAGATAACAAGCACGCTGTTATCTCTTTAACCTACATCTTTGGTGTGGGCCGCAGCCAGGCCAGGCGTCTGTGCGCTGATACAGGTGTTGCGGAGAATGTGAAGATCAGTGAACTGTCCGAAACCGAGATGGACGCTTTGCGCGCCCGGGTGACGGATATGGTTGTAGAGGGTGATCTCCGTCGCGAAGTCTCCATGAACATCAAGCGTCTTATGGACCTTGGTTGTAATCGTGGATTGCGTCACCGCCGGGGCCTGCCTCTGCGTGGCCAGCGCACCAAGACCAATGCCCGTACCCGAAAGGGTCCGCGCAAACCGATTCGCAAGTAAGGGCTAATTTACAGCGAATCCATTTTTAGTGTAGCTGCACCCAAGTGCAGTGTTGATATTAAATCAGGAAGTTTTTTATGGCCAAGCCAGGTGCCAAAAGCACTCGTAAGAAGATAACCAAGACGGTCGTGGACGGCATCGCCCACATTCACGCGTCCTTCAATAACACTATCATCACCATTACCGACAGGCAGGGTAACACCCTGAGTTGGGCTACCTCTGGTGGTTCCGGTTTCCGTGGTTCGCGCAAGAGTACGCCCTTTGCCGCCCAGGTTGCGGCCGAGCGTGCCGGTGAAGCCGCCAAGGAATACGGCCTGAAGAACCTGGATGTACAGGTTAAAGGTCCTGGCCCGGGTCGCGAGTCGGCTGTTCGCGCGCTCAATGCCTGTGGTTACAAGATCAGCAATATTACTGACGTCACGCCAATTCCCCACAATGGCTGCCGTCCTCCCAAGAAACGTCGCGTATAACGCTTACAGGATAGAATTGACATGGCTCGATATATTGGACCCAAGTGCAAGCTTTCCCGTCGTGAAGGAACCGATCTGTTCCTGAAGAGCGGAGTGCGTGCGCTGGAAAGCAAGTGTAAGGCAGAGGCTGCTCCCGGCCAGCATGGCGCCCGTCGTGGTCGCCTGTCTGATTACGGCGTACAGCTTCGCGAGAAGCAGAAAGTTCGCCGTATCTATGGCGTGCTGGAAAAGCAGTTTCGCAACTACTACAAAGAAGCTGCGCGGCTGAAAGGCGCGACTGGTGAGAACCTGTTGCAGCTTCTGGAAAGCCGTTTGGACAACGTGGTTTACCGTATGGGCTTTGGCTCCACACGCGCTGAAGCGCGTCAGATGGTTGCCCACAAGTCGATCCTGGTCAATGGCGCAGCCGTCAACGTGGCGTCATACCAGGTCAAGGCTGGCGATGTAGTCTCCCTGCGCGAAAAGGCCAAAAAGCAGCTGCGAGTGCAGTCCGCCATGGCACTGGCTGCCCAGCGCGGCGAACCCGAGTGGATTGAAATGAACAACGAAAAGTTGGAAGGGGTGTTCAAGTCAGTACCCGACCGTCAGGATCTGTCCTCAGATATTAACGAAAACCTGATCGTCGAACTTTACTCCAAGTAATCCACTGAAGGACCAACCTACAATACAGGTGCCCCAATGCAGAGTGCAGTGAACGAGTTTTTGACACCACGTGTCATCAAGGTTGATGAAAAGAACAACACCCGCGCCCAGGTAACCCTGGAGCCGCTGGAGCGTGGCTTCGGCCATACCCTGGGGAATGCTTTACGTCGAATCCTGCTGTCCTCGATGCCCGGTTGTGCCATCACCGAGGTAGAGATTGACGGCGTATTGCACGAGTACAGTGCGATTGAAGGTGTGCAGGAAGACGTAATTGAGATTCTCCTGAACCTCAAGGGTGTCGCCCTGGTGATGAATGCCAAGGAAGAAGCGGAGCTGGTCCTGCGCCGAAAAGGCCCAGGTGTTGTCACGGCCGCCGATATCCAGGTGGACCACGATATCGAGGTCCGCAATCCTGAGCATGTGATTTGCCACCTCAACGGCAATTCCGAGATCAACATGAAGCTGACCGTGGCCCGTGGCCGCGGCTACTCACCGGCGGATTCTCGCGAGAACCCCGAAGAGGAGACCCGCTCCATCGGTCGCCTGCAACTGGACGCCACGTTTTCACCCGTATTTCGTGTCTCCTACGTGGTAGAGGCCGCTCGCGTAGAGCAGCGTACCGACCTGGATAAGCTGGTGCTGGATCTTGAAACCAATGGCACCATCGACCCCGAGGAGGCCATCCGCAGGGCAGCCACCATTCTGCAGCAGCAATTGGCGGTGTTCGTTGACCTGGAGAGCGAGAGTGAATCCGAGTCAGTCATCGAGGAAGACGAGGTGGATCCGATTCTGCTGCGTCCGGTCGATGACCTGGAACTCACCGTTCGTTCCGCCAACTGTCTCAAGGCAGAGAACATTTACTACATAGGTGATCTTGTACAGCGCACTGAAGTGGAGTTGCTGAAGACACCGAACCTTGGCAAGAAGTCACTGACTGAAATCAAGGACGTGCTTGCTTCCCGGGGATTGTCTCTGGGCATGCGCCTGGACAACTGGCCGCCGGCCAGTCTGAAGAACGATGAAAGGGTTTTAAGCGCTTAACAAATCGAAGATCGGGTATTGTTGATTCAAACAATGCCCGCATCACAAGTTGGCAGTGCTGAGATAGCACAGACAGTATAGGATTGGAAAAATGCGTCATCGTCATAGTGGACGTCAGTTAAACAGGAACAGCTCCCATCGCAAGGCCATGTTCCGCAATATGGCCGTCTCCCTGGTGGAGCATGAGCTGATAAGGACTACCTTGCCCAAGGCCAAGGAACTGCGCAGTTACGCGGAGCCCCTGATCACCCTGGCGAAAAAAGACAGCGTGGCGAATCGCCGGCTTGCTTTTGACCGCACACGGAGCAAGGAAGCCGTAGGCAAACTGTTCGGCGAACTGGGCCCGCGCTTCCAGGAGCGTCCGGGTGGTTATATTCGCATTCTCAAGTGCGGCTACCGCACCGGTGACAAGGCGCCCATGGCTTATGTCGAGCTCATCGGTCGCCCGCAAGTTGAAGTATTCGAGGACAGCGAGGACTAAGCCTTCGCGACGATGCACTTTCAAAGCCGGGCAATGCCCGGCTTTTTTGTTTGTGCACCAGGCATGGCGCGTAGCGCCCTGAAGGGGTCTGTTCCGGGCTTGCCTGCGGGGTGGCATCTGTTAGGCTGGCCTCGTAACTTGCGGGAGGGCAGGGCGATGGCGAGCACAAGGGTATTGACCGAAGGATTGTATTTTGGCGAGGGTCCCCGCTGGCACGAAGGACGACTCTGGTTCAGCGATTTTTATGATCACGCCGTTAAATCCATAGACGCCGCCGGGGAAGTGCTTGTAGAGCATCGTCTTGATGACCAGCCATCGGGGCTTGGCTGGCTTCCCGACGGGCGGCTGCTGGTTGTGTCAATGCGTGAACTCGCGGTGTTGCGCCAGGAAGGAGATGGTTTCGTGGTGCATGCTGATCTATCAGGATTGGCGCGGCATATGTGTAACGATATGGTTGTCGATGGCTCAGGCAGGGCCTGGGTGGGCAACTTCGGGTTTGATCTTGATGCGGAACTGGAGCGGCAGGGCAGCGAATTAGTGCTTTCCGAACTGCCAGCCACCAACCTGGTGCGTGTTGATCCGGACGGTAGCGTCCACCTCGCATCTCCGTCGATGCAGTTCCCGAACGGCAGTGTGGTGACCCCCGATGGCAAAACACTTATCGTCGCTGAAACGCTTGGCATGAAACTTACGGCTTTTGATATCGAGCCGGATGGAGGGCTGGCCAATCGGCGGGTTTGGGCACAGGTTGATAAGGTCGCGCCTGACGGAATCTGCCTGGATATCGAGGGCAATGTGTGGGTGGCTAACGCGCTCGCTCCCGAGTGTGTGCGATTTGCACCCGGAGGTGAGGTGTTGCAGGTGGTGATGACGAGCCAGCATTGTTATGCGTGCATGTTGGGCGGGGAGGACGGGCGCGACCTGTTTCTCCTAACCGCGCAATCCAGCGACCACGCCAGGGCCAGTGCTTCAAGAACCGGTAAAATCGAAGTGGCCAGGGTCGATGCCCCTGGCGCCGGGTGGCCCTGATAGTATCCGGTTGCCGTTGCCCCGGGTTTATCAGGCCGCCCGCTTGCGGCCCTTGCGTTTCAGCATAGGGGCCAGGAACTGGCCCGTATATGAATTTTTGTTCCTCGCGACGTCCTCTGGCGTACCAGTGGCAATAATCAGGCCGCCGCCGCTACCGCCCTCGGGTCCCAGATCAACAATCCAGTCTGCCGTCTTGATCACATCCAGGTTGTGTTCGATGATCACAATGGTGTTGCCGTGATCCCGGAGCCGATGCAACACTGCCAGTAACTGCTTGATATCTTCGAAATGCAGCCCCGTGGTGGGTTCATCGAGGATATACAGCGTTTTGCCGGTATCCCGCTTGGATAGCTCCCGGGACAGTTTTATGCGCTGGGCTTCACCGCCGGAGAGCGTGGTTGCAGCCTGGCCCAGGCGGATATAGGACAGGCCCACGTCCATGAGGGTCTGGAGCTTGCGCGCAATGGTGGGTACTGGCTCGAAGAACACCAGGGCGTCCTCTACGGTCATTTCCAGTACTTCGTGAATATTCTTGCCCTTGTAGCGCACTTCCAGGGTTTCCCGGTTGTAGCGTTTGCCCTTGCAGATGTCACAGGGTACGTAGATATCCGGCAGGAAATGCATTTCCACTTTGGTCACGCCGTCACCCTGGCAGGCTTCACAGCGACCACCCTTCACATTGAAGCTGAATCTGCCGGCCTTGTAGCCGCGGGACCTGGCCTCCTGGGTTCCCGAAAACAGCTCGCGCACCGGTGTGAAAATGCCGGTATAGGTGGCCGGATTGGAGCGTGGCGTGCGCCCGATCGGGCTCTGGTCTATGTCTATGCACTTGTCAATCTGGTCCATTCCCTCGATCGAGGTGTATGCAGCCGGCGTGAGCGTGGTGGCGCCGTTGAGTTCTGTGGCCGCGATCGGGTACAGGGTGCTGTTGATCAGCGTTGACTTACCGGAGCCAGAAACCCCGGTGACGCAGGTAAGCAGTCCCAGGGGGATATCCAGGGTTACCGACTGCAGGTTGTTGCCGTGCGCGCCGGCGAGAACCAGCTGGTGCGCCGGGTTGTTGGGGGTTCGCCGGGCGGGAATCTCTATCCGGCGTTTCCCCGAGAGGTAGGCACCGGTCAGGGACTCCTTGCTGGCAAGTATCTGCTTGAGCGTACCCTGGGCGACGATCCTGCCTCCATGTACGCCTGCACCGGGGCCGATATCGATGATGTGATCGGCGTTGCGGATCGCGTCCTCGTCGTGCTCGACCACCAGGACAGTGTTGCCCAGGTCGCGCAGGTGGGTGAGGGTGTTCAGGAGGCGCTCATTATCCCGCTGGTGCAGGCCGATAGAGGGTTCATCCAGGATGTACATGACCCCGACCAGGCCGGCTCCTATCTGGGACGCCAGGCGAATGCGCTGCGCCTCTCCACCGGACAGGGTTTCAGCGCTGCGGTTGAGGGTCAGGTAGTTGAGGCCAACATCCACCAGGAAGCGGTAGCGCGCGCGCAGTTCCTTCAGGATCTTGTTCGCGATTTCACCCTTGCGGCCGGGCAATTGCAGCTTCTCGAAGTAAAGCTCGGCCTCTCCTACCGGCATACTGGTAATGCTGGGCAGTGTGCGTTCATCGACGAAGACATGCCGAGCGTCGCGCCGCAGCCGGGTGCCCTCACACTCGGGGCAGGGATGGGTGGCCAGGAACTTGGCGAGGTCCTCACGCACCGAGGAAGAATCAGTATCCCGGTAGCGACGTTCCATGTTGGGGAGAATACCCTCGAAGGGATGGGTGCGCTTGAAAACGTCGCCCCGGTCGTTTACGTAGGCGAAGGCGATCTCCTGCTTGCCGCTGCCCTGCAGAATCACCTGGCGGTGCTTTTTGTCCAGTTCATTGAATGGGGTGTCGATATCGAAGCCGTAATGCTCGGCCAGGGACGTCAGCATGTGGAAGTAGTAGACGTTGCGCCGGTCCCAGCCGCGGATGGCTCCCTCGGCAAGGCTCGCCTCAGGGTGCAGCACGATTCGCTCGGGGTCGAAGTATTGCTTGACGCCGAGGCCGTCACAGCCGGCACAGGCGCCCGCCGGATTGTTGAATGAGAACAGGCGGGGCTCCAGTTCGTCGATACTGTGGCCGCATTCGGGGCAGGCGAACCGTGCGGAAAAGCTGATTTCCTCGCCATCGCCCTCCATGAAACTGATCGATGCCAGGCCGTCGGTAAGCCCCAGAGCGGTCTCAAAGGACTCGGCCAGGCGGATACCCAGGTCATCCCTGACCTTGAACCGGTCCACAACCACCTCTATCCGGTGTTTCTTTTTTTTGTCCAGCGTGGGCAAATCGTCCAGGTCCGTGACGATGCCGTCGACCCTCGCCCTGACAAAGCCGCCGGCCCGCAACTCCTCGAATACATGCAGGTGTTCACCCTTGCGATCCCTCACGACAGGCGCCAGCAGCATCAGTTTGCTGCCCTGGGGCAGGGCCAGCACGCTGTCCACCATCTGGCTGACGGTCTGGGCCTGCAGGTTGTGGCCGTGATCCGGGCAGCGCGGGTCGCCCACCCTGGCGAACAGCAGGCGCAGGTAATCGTAGATTTCGGTAATTGTGCCGACCGTTGATCGCGGGTTGTGGGAAGTGGACTTCTGTTCGATCGAAATCGCAGGTGACAGCCCTTCAATATGATCCATATCGGGCTTTTCCATCATTGACAGGAACTGCCGGGCATACGTGGAAAGGGATTCCACGTAGCGACGCTGTCCTTCCGCGTAAAGGGTGTCGAACGCCAGTGAGGACTTGCCCGAGCCGGACAGACCGGTTATGACCACCAGTTTGTCCCTGGGGATATCCAGATCGATATTCTTGAGGTTGTGGGTGCGCGCCCCTCGTACTTGAATGGTGTCCATAGCAGGCCTGAAACGGTGTTGGAAGCGAAACCCGGCAGTATATGCCCTGGCTCATGTGGCTGCAAAAGCATCCTCTGATATACGACGCTTTCCGACGTTTGGATGGGCTGGAGGCGGTGAAACTGGTATTATCCGGGGCTACCATTTCAAAGACTAAACCCCTGTGATCACTGAACATCCAATGACGGCGCTGGAGCGGCGCTCGGTAGGCTCCCTGGCGCTGCTATACAGCTTTCGCATGCTCGGCCTGTTCATGGTGCTGCCCCTGCTCAGCCTCTATGCCGCGGACCTGCCTGATGCTACCCCCAGCCTTATAGGCCTGGCGCTCGGCGCCTATGGACTCACCCAGGCAATCTTGCAGATTCCCCTCGGCTGGCTTTCGGACCAGATCGGTCGCAAGCCCGTCATCGTTGGGGGGCTGCTGCTGTTTTTACTGGGCAGTGTGCTCGCCGCCACGGCGGACAGCCTCTGGGGTATCGTCATGGGGCGGGCACTGCAGGGTGCGGGCGCCATAGCGGCTACCGTGATGGCCCTGGTGGCGGACTTGACCAGCGCGGAGCAGCGCACCAAGGCCATGGCTGTCGTCGGCATGAGTATAGGTATGTCGTTCGCGGTAGCCCTGGTGCTCGGGCCTGTTATCGCCTCCGCCGGCGGTTTGGCCGCGGTATTCTGGGTCACGGCCCTGCTGGCTGCTGGCGGTATCGCCATCGTCCTGTTTCTGGTGCCGAAACCGACCACGGCACCGGTGTTGCATGGAGAAGTGGGCGCCCGGCCGAGCCTGTTCGGGACGGCTCTGCGGGACCCGGCGCTGCTGCGCCTCAACTTTGGCGTTTTCAGCCTGCATTTCATTCTCATGGCTTTTTTCCTGGTAGTGCCGGCTACTCTGGAACAGGTGGCGGGAGTAGACCGCGCCCATCACTGGCAGGTTTATCTGCCGGTGCTGCTGTTGTCTATACTGGGCATGCTGCCGCTCCTGCGCACGGCCGAGCGCGGTGGTCGCCCCCGGGAAATGTTCCTCTGCGGTGTTGGCCTGCTGCTGGTTTCGCTCCCCCTGGTGGGTGTGGCGTGGCGGCCATTCGCACTCTACCTGGCGTTGTGGTTGTTCTTTGTCGGGTTCAATTACCTGGAAGCGACACTGCCGTCCCTGGTCAGCAAGACCGTGTTTGCCGGGGGCAAGGGCACTGCACTGGGTATTTATTCGACCTGCCAGTTCTTCGGCGCCTTCGCCGGAGGCGCTGGCGGAGGCTGGGTTATACAGCATCTGGGGGCATTCTACCTGCTGGGCCTGTGCGTGGCGCTGGGGGGGCTGTGGTTCCTGGTGATGCTGGGTGCCGGCGGCAGCCAGTTACAGGACCTGGAGCAGATCACAGAGGCCTGACCCCGGCGGCCTGCTGCCCGCGTGGATTGGGGGCACCTGCGCCGCAAATGATGTGACATGACCGCCCCCGCTGTCGCATTTGGGTGGCGGGATTGCTATAGTTCACGGTTCAATTCGGGACCAAAATCGACATATAAACTGAGGATTTTCTATGGCTTCACGGGGCGTCAATAAAGTCATCCTGGTGGGTAATCTGGGCAATGACCCGGAAACGCGCTTTTTCCCCGACGGTGGAGCCGTCACTAACGCCAGCATCGCCACCAGTGAAAGCTGGAAAGACAAACAGACTGGCCAGATGCAGGAAAAGACTGAGTGGCATCGCGTTGTTTTCCGTGATCGGGGTAACTTCCGCCTGGGACAAATCGCCGGTGAGTACCTGAAAAAAGGCTCCAAGGTTTATGTCGAGGGCCGTCTGCAGACTCGCAAGTGGCAGGACAAGGCTGGAGTGGATCACTACACCACCGAGATCGTGGCTAATGAGATGCAGATGCTCGACAGCCGGGGTTCAAGTTCGGGCGGGGATTACGATTCCCCGGGCGAGCCTCAAAGAAGCGCACCGCGCGCAGCGCCCGCCGCCGGTTCTGCACCGTCAGCCAGCTCGCAATCGCCTGCCAGTTCACAGCCGGCGGATTTCAATGACTTTGACGACGACATACCGTTCTAGCCTCCTTCGATAAGCGGGTGAACGTCGGCAGAGGGGTGGCATAACAATCGTGCGGGTGCTTATCCTTGGATCGGACACACCTTTGGGGCATGCGCTTGTCCAGTTGCTGGCGCGTCTGGGGCGCCACCAGACATTGCTGCTCACTCGCGCCGCATGCCGCTGGAAGAGCGAGCGCCAGGCAAAAAAGGCTGTAGTCAGGGCCAAGAGTGACATTCTCGTCGATTTGCGTATTTCCGCCGCGGCTGACGGCGTGGACCAGTTGCAGGAACCCGATCTCAAACGCTGCCACTGGCTGGCCAAGGCCTGTCAGCGCGGCGGCGTCAACTACCTGTTTACCTCCAATTCGCGGGTGTTTTCCGGCCAGCTGGACCGGCCGTACAGTGAAGAGGATTTTCCCGACAATGAAGCCGGTCTCGGCGCCATGCTATGCCGCGCCGAGCAGTTGGTGCGCGACGGATGCGAGCGCCATCTTATATTGCGTTTGGGGCCGGTGTTCTCATTCGAGGGCACCAACCTGATTACCCAGATGCTCGGACAATTGAGCGAGCAGGGCGGCAGCCTGGTCATGGACAATAATTTGCGAGGCTGTCCGGTGGCCGCGGGTGATGCGGCCAGGGTCATTTCCGCACTGCTGGACCAGCTCAGCACCGGTCTGGAAGCCAGTGGCATCTATCACTATTGCAGCTCCGACACGGCAACCTACTACGAATTCGCCGAGGCCATGCTGGCATCGGCGTCACAGTTTTCGGATTTCGAGTCCTCGGCCGTGCAACTGCAACGGCAACCCGAAGGCCTCGCCCCCCTCAACCGATCCCTGAATTGCAGTAAGATCCGCAACACTTTCGCCATCAAGCAGGCGCCCTGGCGCACGGCGATAGCGGGCATCGTCAAGCAATACTATGAACAGCAGCGTAAATTGGAGTCAGAGAATGGCAAAGGCGACAGATGAAACCTCGAGGCCGCTGGCGATTGCGGTACTGACCGTCTCCGACACCCGTAGCCGGGAGACGGATACTTCCGGCCAGTATTTGACAGAAGCGCTCACCGCGGACGGTCACCGGGCGGCGGAGCGGGCGATCGTGGTGGACGACATCTACCAGATCAGGGCTGTGCTTTCCAAATGGATTGCCGACGCGGGCATTGATGCGGTACTGGTGACCGGTGGTACCGGCTTCTCTGGTCGCGATTCGACCCCCGAGGCTGTGCGCCCGCTGTTTGACAAGGACATAGAGGGTTTCGGTGAAGTATTCCGGGCCTTGTCCCATGCGGAAATCGGCTCCTCGACCATCCAGTCCCGGGCACTGGCCGGCTTTGCCAACAATACCGTCATCTTCTGTATGCCGGGCTCCACTGGCGCCTGTAAGACGGCCTGGCAGGGAGTGATACGGGAACAGTTGGACAGTAGTCATCGTCCCTGCAACTTCGTCGGGGTGCTGGCGGTGCGCGAGGAAGGTGCTTGACGCCCCTGCTGCCGGTTGCAGAAGCACTGGAGCGGGTACTGGCATCCGCTACAGGCACACCGCCGGTGCAGGAAATGGCGCTGCTCGATGCCCTGGGCGCCGTCCTTGCCAGTGACATGGTTGCAGGCATAGCGGTGCCAGGTGAGGCAAACAGTGCGATGGATGGGTACGCACTGCGCGCGGCGGATGCGACCAAACCCCTGCCGGTGAGCATGCGCATCGCTGCGGGGGCGCCGGGTGGGGTATTTCTGGCTGAGGGTACGGCCGCACGTATTTTTACCGGCGCGGCAGTTCCCCCGGGGGCGGACGCGGTGGTCATGCAGGAAAATTGCCTCGAGCAGGACTCCGTGGTGACCGTCTCTGGCCCCGTAACCCCGGGGCAGAATATACGCCCGCGCGGCCAGGACATTGAACCGGGTGCCACCGTGCTGACCAGGGGCAGGAAGCTGCGTCCGCAGGATATGGGCCTGCTGGCCTCAATGGGGCTTTCGAGGGTGCCGGTCTACCGGCCCCTGCGGGTGGCGGTACTTTCGACCGGCGATGAACTGGTGGAGCCCGGCACGGCCGCATTGCGCAGTGGCCAGCTGTACAATTCCAATCGCTATACGCTGGCTGGACTGGTGCGCTCCCTGGGCATGACGCTGGTTGATCGGGGGATAGTGCCAGACGACCCTGCCGCTACCGCCGATGCGCTCGCCGAAGCCGCGGACAGTGCCGATTGCGTTATAAGCTCCGGCGGTGTCTCGGTGGGAGAGGAAGATCACGTCAAGGCGCAGGTCGAACGTCTCGGGCGGCTGGATCTGTGGAAACTGGCCATCAAGCCCGGCAAGCCGCTGGCGTTCGGCCGTATTGGATCCACCCCCTTCATCGGCCTGCCGGGCAATCCCACTTCCGTATTTGTCACATTCTGCCTGATAGCGCGCCCTTTCCTGCTGAAACTACAGGGGGCCAGCGCACCGGCTCTGCCCACTATACAGGCCACCGCGATGTTTGAGGTGGGTAATCCGGGAAGTCGCCAGGATTACCGGCGGGTGAATCTCTCCAGCGACCCTGCCGATGGACTGCAGGCGCACATGTTTCCCAACCAGAGCTCCGGTGTACTCAGTTCGGTGAGTCACAGCGATGCGCTTGCTATTATTCCGCCGGGTACGACGCTGGCAAAGGGTGACCGGATACAGGTTATTCTGCTCGATCTGTTGACCTGAAAACCGGGCGGCTGTCCGACACAGGCCGCCCGCGGACCGGGTTGATCAGTCGGAATATTTCTGGAATACCAACGAGGCGTTGGTGCCCCCGAATCCGAAGCTGTTGGACATTACCCGCTGCAGGTCGACGTTGTCGTGACGCTGCAGGGCGATGGGCAGGCCCTCGGCCTCCGGGTCCAGGGTCTCGATATTGGCGGACGCGGCGATAAATCCCTTTTGCTGCATAAGCAAGGAATAGATGGCCTCCTGTACGCCGGCAGCGCCCAATGAATGCCCTGACAGGGATTTGGTGGAGCCGACGACGGGGATGTGATCCCGGTCCTGGTAGGCGGTGCGCACGGCTTTCAACTCCTGAATGTCGCCGGCGGGGGTGCTGGTGCCGTGGGCGTTAATGTAGTCCACCGGCCCCGTTACGGTGGCAAGGGCCTGCTGCATGCAGCGCACGGCGCCTTCACCGGAGGGCGCCACCATGTCGTAGCCGTCGGATGTCGCGCCGTATCCCACGAGTTCCGCGTATATTTTGGCTCCCCGCTTGAGAGCATGTTCCAGGTCTTCCACGACCAGCATGCCGCCGCCGCCGGCAATGACGAAGCCATCACGATTGGCATCGTAAGCCCTGGAGGCCTTCTCGGGAGTGTCGTTGTACTTGGTTGAGAGCGCACCCATGGCATCAAACAGGCAGCTCAGGGCCCAGTGGAGCTCCTCGCCGCCCCCGGCAAACACAATGTCCTGTTTGCCGAGTTGAATCTGCTCCATCGCGTTGCCTATACAGTGCGCGCTGGTGGAGCAGGCGGAGGATATGGAGTAGTTAACACCCTTGATCCTGAACGGGGTGGCCAGACAGGCCGAAACGGTGCTGCCCATGGTCTGGGTGACACGATACGGTCCTACCTTGCGAATTCCGCGCTCCCGCAGAATATCGGCGGCTTCCACCTGCATGGCCGCCGATGCGCCTCCGGAACCTGCGATGATGCCAGTGCGGACGTTGGATATGTCCGCATCTTTCAGTTTGGCGTCGTCTATGGCCTGCTGCATGGCGACATATGCGTAGGCCGCGGCGTCCCCCATAAAGCGAAGTTGTTTGCGATCGACCAGCGCGCGCAGGTCGAGCTCGGGTGCGCCCGCCACGTGGGAGCGCATACCCATATCGATTTGCTCCTGGCGGGTCTTGATTCCAGAGCGACCCTCGTGCAGCGAGCGGGCGACTGATTCTGCGTCATTGCCGAGGCAGGAGACTATGCCCAGCCCGGTAATTACTACTCTTTTACCCATTGGATTAAAAGGACTCCGTCGATTGGAACAGGCCGACACGCAGGTCGGATGCGTTGTATATCTCGCGATCGTCTACCATCACAATACCATCGGCGATTCCCATCACCAGCTTGCGTTCGATGACGCGCCGTATATTGATGTTATAGGTTACCCTGGAGGCGGACGGTAGAACCTGGCCACTGAACTTGACCTCGCCGCAGCCCAGCGCGCGACCCCGGCCAGGGTTTCCACGCCAGCCCAGGAAAAAGCCCACCAACTGCCACAAGGCGTCCAGTCCCAGGCAGCCGGGCATCACAGGGTCGCCGGGGAAGTGACACTGAAAAAACCACAGGTCCGGATGAATGTCGAGTTCGGCAATGATCTGGCCTTTGCCGTGCTCGCCGCCCTCGGAACTGATGTGGGTTATGCGGTCGAGCATCAGCATATTGTCAGTGGGCAATTGCGCGTTGCCGGGACCGAATAACTTACCTTTGCCGCAGTTGATCAGTTCGTCCTTGCTGTAGGCACTTTTCGCTGTCATAGCTTATCCAGTGTTGGCATGAAGTCTGCACTTCCCGGTCCGGGATGGCGACGCCCGGTCGCCGGAATCAATGCGGCACTCCTGAGATGAGAGTTCACTCATTTTAATAGTTGATGCGCACAAGTCCAGCGCATTTCCGGGCCAGTTCAGAAATGTGAAAAGCCTCTGCAAACCTCTGGCGGCGGCTGTAGCCAAGGATAGGGGCATCCGTTACCATACTGCAGATAGTGATCGCAGGTTCTTATTGCGAGCCCCACCTACTTACAATTGCACCGTGGATATAGGCGGTGATACAGGAAAAGCATGTTAACACCTGTCCTTCTCTCCGGAGGCGTCGGCAGTCGGCTTTGGCCGGTCTCGCGTGAGACCCACCCCAAACAGTTTCTGCCGCTTGCCGGGGAGCTGTCCATGCTGCAGGAAACCTTGCAGCGTACAGCCGGACTGGAGGAAACCGCGCCCCTGGTGGTGTGCAACGAAGAGCATCGCTTCATGGTGGCGGAGCAATTGCGGCAGGTCGATATCAAGGCGAGCGCGCTCATTCTTGAGCCCCAGGGTCGCAATACCGCGCCGGCCGTAGCGCTGGCGGCCTTGCAAGCGCTTGCTTCCGACCCTGAAGCGCTGCTTCTGGTCCTGCCTGCGGACCACCTTATCCAGAACGTGAACGCATTTGCCGCAGCGGTCAGCCAGGCTGTGCCCCTGGCCGAAGCGGGACGGTTGATGACCTTCGGCGTGGTTCCCTCCAGCCCCGAAACAGGTTACGGGTACATAAAATGTGGACCGACGCTCGCAGCTGATATGTATGAACTGGAGCGCTTTGTAGAGAAGCCCGATGCAAGTACCGCACAGGCTTACCTCGACAGCGGCAGCTACCTTTGGAACAGCGGTATGTTCCTGCTGCGCGCAGCCACCTATCTCGAGCAACTGGGCGAGTATGCCCCGCAGATTCTCGATTGCTGTCGACGCTCCATGGACCAGGCCAGTACCGATATGGATTTCGTGCGCCCGGCCGCGGCGGCCTTCCTGGAATGCCCCAGCGACAGTATCGACTATGCAGTGATGGAGAAGACCTCCTCCGGCGGCGTGGTGTCGCTGGATTGTGGCTGGAGCGACGTGGGTGCATGGTCCGCTTTGTGGGATGTCGCTGTGCGTGACGGCGAAGGCAATGTCGCCAGCGGTGATGTTATGCTCGACAATTGCACGAACAGTTATTTTCGAAGCGATTCGAGGCTGGTGGCCGCCACTGGAGTGGCCAACCTTGTTGTGGTCGAAACCGCCGACGCGGTACTGGTGGCGGATCGCTCGCGGGTGCAGGATGTAAAACGCATCGTCAATCGCCTCAAGGAACAGCAGCGCCCGGAGGTCACCCAGCACAGGCGGGTATACCGTCCATGGGGTTCCTACGAATCGCTGGTGACATCCGAGCGTTTCCAGGTGAAGCGAATAGTCGTAAATCCGGGCCAGACTCTTTCCCTGCAAATGCATCATCATCGCGCAGAGCATTGGGTGGTGGTACATGGGACTGCGGAAGTCACCTGTGAAGATAAGGTGTTTATGCTGGGCGAAGACGAATCTACATATATCCCGCTGGGGCATAAGCACAGATTGGCCAACCCCGGGCGAATCCCGCTGGAGCTGATTGAAGTTCAGTCCGGGGCGTACCTCGGAGAGGACGACATCGTGCGCTATGAGGATATCTACGGGCGCAGCGAATAAAATCACTTTTTGCATGGAGCGACAATGAGAATCACCAAATGTCTATTCCCGGTCGCCGGCTACGGCACCCGATTCCTGCCGGCTACCAAGAGCATGCCGAAGGAAATGTTACCCATTGTGAACAAGCCGCTGGTGCAGTATGGCGTCGAGGAGGCTATCGCCGCCGGCATGACTACCTGCGCCATGGTTACCGGTCGCGGCAAACGCGCGATTGCCGACCACTTCGATATCAGTTTTGAGCTTGAGCACCAGATATCCGGTAGCGGCAAGGAAGCCTACCTGGAAAGTATTCGCAGCGTACTGGACAAGGGCGTGTTCACCATGGTGCGCCAGCGCGAGATGAAGGGGCTTGGCCACGCGATTCTCACGGGTCAGTCGCTGATAGGAAACGAACCGTTTGGTGTGCTGTTGTCTGACGATTTGTGCCTGAATGAGGGTCCCGGTGTGTTGGCGCAAATGGCGGAACTGTACAACCAGTTCCGTTGCTCCATCGTGGCAATCCAGGAAGTGCCGCCCGAGGATGTGGGCAGCTACGGGGTGATAGCGGGAGAGAGTCTCAGGGATGGCATCTACCGGGTAGACGAGATGGTTGAAAAACCGGATCCCGAGAATGCGCCTTCAAACCTTGCCATCATTGGACGCTACATTCTCACGCCTGATATTTTTGACATTATTCGCGAGACACCCCCGGGTGCCAACGGAGAAATCCAGTTGACCGATGCCCTGCAGATACAGGCCAAACGCGGCTGTGTCATGGCATACAAGTTCAAGGGTCGCCGCTTCGACTGCGGCAGCGTGCCCGGTTTTGTCGAAGCGACCAATTTTGTGTACAAGAACTATTACGCCAAGCCGTAAGGAGTTGCGCCCGTGGAAAAAATTACCTGCTTCAAGGCCTATGACGTCCGGGGTCGCGTACCCGATCAGCTGAATGAAGATATCGCCCGCCGCATCGGCCGGGCGTACGCGGAGGTGATCAAGCCGCGTCAGGTAGTGGTAGGACATGACATACGGCTGACCAGTGAGGCGATCAAGGGCGCATTGGTAGCGGGTCTGCTCGAGCAGGGAGTGGATGTCTATGACATCGGCCTGAGTGGCACCGAGGAAATATATTTCGCCACCTCACACGCCGGAATGGACGGCGGTATTGCCGTGACTGCAAGCCACAATCCCAAGGATTACAACGGCATGAAGTTCGTGCGGGAAGAGTCCAAACCAATTTCCGGCGATACCGGCCTGTTTGATATCCAGGCCATTGCCGAAAAGAACGAATTTGAGCCGGCCTCCCGACCGGGACAACTGCACACCCTGGATACGTCCGAGGCATATATCCAGCACCTGTTGTCTTATGTGGACGTGTCCACCCTAAAGCCCCTGAAAATCGTAGTGGACGCCGGCAATGGCGGTGCCGGACGGGTAGTTGACCTGCTGGAGCCGCATCTTCCTTTCGAGTTTATCAAGTTACATCACGAACCGGATGGCAACTTCCCGAATGGCGTGCCCAATCCGCTAGTAGTGGAAAACCGCACTGCAACGATTGCGGCAGTGCGCGAACACGGCGCAGACCTCGGTTTGGGTTGGGATGGTGACTTTGATCGCTGCTTCTTCTTTGATGAACACGGCGAATTTATTGAAGGCTATTACGTAGTGGGCCTGCTTGCCGAGGCGTTCCTGAAAAGACAGGGACCCGCGCGCGTGGTACATGACCCGCGCCTGGTGTGGAACACGATTGACATCGTCGAAGCCCTGGGTGGAGAGGCGGTACAGAGCAAAACCGGGCATGCGTTCATCAAGGAGCGGATGCGCCTTGAGAACGCCGTGTATGGTGGGGAGATGAGCGCCCACCATTATTTTCGCGATTTTGCCTACTGTGACAGCGGTATGATTCCGTGGCTGTTGGTGACAGCCCTGGTGAGTGATGCGCAACAAGGGCTTTCCACCCTTGTTGCCCGGCGTATGGCCGCATATCCCTGTAGCGGTGAGATCAATCGCACGATCGAGAATCCGGCCGTAGTGCTTGCCCGTGCCGAAGAGACCTATCGCGAGCAGGCCGAGACTATCGAGCACGTGGATGGCCTGAGTATGGTGCTGGGGGACTGGCGCTTTAACCTGCGCATGTCCAACACCGAGCCCGTGGTACGCCTGAATGTCGAAAGCCGCGGGGACCCGGCTCTCATGCAGGCTAAAACCAAAGAACTTCTGGCCCTGATCGACGCCACCTGAGCGCGGCCGGCAGCTGCCAGCCCCGCTATCAGGTCTGGGCCCTGCGCCACTCGCGCAGCAGCCGCTCAGTCGCCGGGTCCATCTCCCCGGACCCTTCCTCGCCGCAAAGACGGCCGAGTATTTCAGTGCCTATCTCCTTGCCTAGTTCTACGCCCCACTGGTCGAAGGGGTTGATGCCCCACAGGCGAGCGCTGCAAAACGTGCGGTGTTCATACAATGCCAGGAGTGCGCCCAATGTCGCCGGGCTGAGACATTCCATGGTGATGACGCTGTTGGGGCGACTGCCCGGCATGGCCAGGTGCGGCGCCAGCCGGTCTGCCTCCGCTTCATCCAGGCCGCGACCCAGCAGTGCGGTGCGCGCCGCTTCGGGCGTGCGCCCCACCATCAGTGTGCGACTCTGGGCCAGGCAGTTTGCCACCAGGCGCCGGTGCTGCTCATGCATGCCGGTGTGTGTCTGCAGCGGCAGCACAAAGTCGGCGGGACACAGCAGCGTGCCCTGGTGCAGCAACTGGTGAAATGAGTGCTGGCCCATGGTGCCGGCGGATCCCCACAATACCGCCCCGGTGTTGTAGGGTAGCGGCCTGCCATCGGCATTTACCCGCTTGCCGTTACTTTCCATCGTCAACTGCTGCAGGAAGTCCGGGAGACGTTGCAGGCTATTGTCGTAGGGCAGTACCACGTGATTGCCGGCGTCGAAGAAATTGCTGTACCACACCTCCAGCAGGCCCATGAGAAGCGGCATATTGGCCGCCGGATCGCTGCTGCGAAAATGCTCGTCCATGGCCTCGGCGCCAGCGAGAAATTCCCTGAATCTCGTCCAGCCAACGGCAACCGCGCAACTCAGGCCGATAGCGGACCATACCGAGTAGCGACCGCCTACCCAGTCCCACATGGGCAGGCAGTTTTCCGAGGGTATGCCAAACTCGGCAGCGGCTGCCAGGTTGGAAGTGACGGCCACGAAATGTTTATCCAGGTCGGATTCATTCGCGCCGGCATTGGTCAACCAGGCCCGTGCCGCCAGACTGTTGGTGAGGGTCTCCTCGGTTCGGAAAGACTTGGAACACACGATAAAAAGTGTCGTTTCGGGATCCAGGTCGAGCAAGGTGTCCTGCAGGTCAGCCGGATCCACGTTGGCTACAAAGTGGCAGCCAACACTGCCATGGAAGGGTTTGAGGGCCTCGGTGACCAGGCGAGGTCCCAGGTCGGACCCGCCGATGCCAATGTTAACCACGTCGGTTATGGTTGCGCCTGAGAATCCTTTCCGGAGACCGTCGTTCAGTTGCTCGGCCCATCGCTGCATCTTGTCGCGCGACTCGCAGACCTGCTTGAATCTGTCGTCCATGCCGTGGCTGCTGGAGGCTCGCAGCAGGGTGTGCAGCGCGGGCCTGTCCTCGGTGTTATTAATGTGCTCCCCGTCAAACAGGGCGGCAACGTCTCCCTCCAAACCACAGTCGATGGCCAGTTCCAGCAGTGCCTCGAGGGCCTGCCTGGTAAGGAGATGCTTGGAGTAGTCCAACTGCAGCCCGGCCGCTTGCAGGGTGAAGTCGGCAGCCCTGCCGGGGTCCTCGGCAAAGAGTTGCTCCATGGCGGTAGACTTCAACTCCTGCGCCATGGCCTGTAAGTCCCGATAGCCGGATAGTTCGGGCAGGAGTTTGCGTGATTTCATGCTTGGACCTTGTCGCGGCGGGAGTAGGCAGGCCCTGAGTATAGGAAGGCTGCCGCATCGGTGCAATGTCACCGGGGGCGCGCGGGCGCCGAGGGCCGGTTAGTGGTCGCGGTGGATCGACAGGTGGGTGATATTCTCGAGGGCTGTGCGCGATTTTCCGGCCGGAAGTTGCATCAGCAGTGCCAGCGCCCGGTCGTGGTACTGTTTGGCCTGTTCGCTGGCATAGGCAAGCGAGCCGCAGCGGCGCACTGCAGCCACGATGTCGTCTATGCGGCTGGCGTCTTTCTGTGCGATGGCGGTGCGAATCAGCTCCCGCTCCGTCTCGGTGCCCTCACGCATTGCGTGTATCAGCGGGAGCGTGGCTTTGCCTTCGGCGAGGTCGTCCCCGACATTCTTGCCCATGGCGACCGGATCACCTTCATAGTCCAGCACATCATCCACTATCTGGAATGCGATGCCGAGGTTCAGGCCAAACCCATGCAGTGTCTGACGAGTCGATTCGTCCGCCGCGCTGACAGTGGCCGCACCGTAACAGGCAGCCGCGAACAGAATGGCGGTCTTGCGGGTAATGACATCGAGATACTGGGTCTCGGTAGTGTCAGGCCGGCCGGCCCGCACCAGTTGCAGGACCTCACCCTCGGCGATGGTATTGGTGGTGTCGGCCATGTGGGCGAGGATATCCATGTCCGCCAGTTGCACCATCAGCTGGAAGGCACGGGTATAAAGGAAGTCTCCAACCAGCACTGAAGGTGCGTTGCCGAACTCGGCGTTGGCCGTGGGCCGGCCCCGGCGCAACTCGGAGATATCGACCACATCGTCGTGCAGCAGCGTCGCTGTGTGTATGAACTCTATGACGGCCGCGAATTTGATATGGGACGGGCTGCAATCCCCCAGTGCTGCAGCTGACAGCAGCACCAGCAGGGGCCGCAGCCGCTTTCCGCCCGCGTCGACAATATAGTGCCCCACGTTCTCTACCATGGGTACGTCGGATTGTAGTTGTTCCACGATGAGCTGGTTGACTAACTCAAATTCCGTGGCGACGGTGGCACGTATCTGTTGCATGTCGGGGGCGGCTTGGTGAGTGCCCGCGCATGCTAGGGTGCTGCCACCGAGCTGTCAAGCAAGCCACCCCGGGCGGTATAAGTTATTGTTTTTAGAATATAATTAAGCCTTGCCGCGAGGCCTTGATTTGAGTAAAATCGCCGCCCTCTGACCCCTGCCGCGACTTCACTCGGCTGTGATCGGTGACAATCAACTGTTAGTGCCTGGCTCTGTCTCCTTGATTTCAAAGGATTTTTTCAACAGCGAGCAGGCTAACTCAACGGAGCAAACTATGTACGCAGTAATCGAAAGCGGTGGCAAGCAGCACCGTGTCGTTGAAGGGGAGACCCTGAAACTGGAAAAAATTGAGGCCGCTACTGGCGAAACCGTCGAATTCGACAAGGTTTTGATGGTAGGTGGTGGTGATAGCATCAAGATCGGCACTCCTGTTGTTGCCGGTAGCAAGGTCACCGCTGAAGTAGTGGCTCACGGCCGCCACAAGAAGGTGAAGATCGTTAAGTTCAGCCGCCGCAAGCACTACCGGAGAGAAACTGGTCACCGGCAGTGGTTCACCGAGGTGAAAATCACCGGTATTACGGCGTAACAGGAGGGTTTGAGCAATGGCACACAAGAAAGCTGGTGGTAGTACTCGTAACGGACGCGATTCCGAAAGCAAACGGCTTGGCGTCAAGCGCTTCGGTGGTGAAACCGTCCAGGCGGGCAGCATCATTGTGCGCCAGCGTGGCACGCGTTTTCACGCTGGAGCAAATGTCGGTATCGGCAAGGATCATACCTTGTTCGCCACCGCTGATGGCAAGGTCGAATTCGTGACCAAGGGTCCGAACAGCCGCAAATTCGTCCAGATAGTGGGCGCCTGAGGCGCGGCAACAGCCGGGTAACGCAAAGCCTCGTCGATGGACGGGGCTTTTTTTTGCACGCCAACACGGGGCAGCACACACAACGGAACCCAGATGAAATTTGTAGACGAGGCAAGTATCAAGGTTTTCGCCGGCAATGGCGGCAGTGGCTGCCTCAGTTTCCGGCGCGAGAAATACATCCCCAAGGGCGGCCCTGACGGCGGCGACGGCGGTGATGGCGGCAGCGTCATCATGGAGGCCGATGGCGCGCTAAACACCATGGTGGATTTCCGCTTCCAGCGCGCCTATCGGGCCCAGAACGGCGAGTCCGGCCGCGGCCAGAACAAGACAGGCAAGAGCGGTGAAGACCTGGTGCTGCGCGTGCCTGTGGGCACCACCATCCTGGACGAGGATACCGGGGAGATGCTGGGGGACCTGTCGGTCCCCGGCCAGCGCCTGGTCGTTGCCCAGGGCGGATTTCACGGCCTCGGGAATACCCGATTCAAGTCCAGCACAAACCGGGCGCCGCGCCAGACCACAAAAGGCAGTGAGGGTGAGCACCGGGATCTCAAGCTGGAGCTTAAGGTTCTGGCTGACGTGGGCCTTCTGGGCCTGCCCAACGCCGGTAAATCCACCTTTATACGGGCGGTCTCGTCCGCCACGCCCAAGGTCGCGGATTATCCCTTCACAACCCTGGTGCCCAACCTGGGAGTGGTGAAAGTAGAGGCCCATCGCAGCTTCGTGGTGGCAGACATCCCGGGGCTGATTGAAGGTGCCTCGGACGGTGCCGGACTGGGCATCCGCTTCCTGAAGCACCTTACGCGCAACCGTATTTTGCTGCACCTGGTGGATATGGCCCCGTTTGATGAAAGCGACCCCGCCGAGGCGGCGCTGGCCATTGTGCGCGAACTCGATCGCTTCAGTCCCACCCTGGCGGCGCGAGAGCGCTGGCTCGTGTTGAACAAGAGCGACCTGCTTGACTCCGCAACCTTCTCCGCCCGGCGCGAGGCGGTGTTGCGTGCACTGGCCTGGACGGGCCCTGTCTATGAAATATCCGCGATGACCGGTGAGGGCACCGGTCCTCTTTGTGGCGACATGATGCGCTACCTCGAAGAGCGGAGAAGCGCTGAACTGGAACAACCCGAACTGGCCGAAGCTGAGCGCGAGATGCAACTGGCTATGCAGGCGGAAGCGCGGCAGCGGGTCGAGGAATACCGTGCTCGCCAGCGCAAGCTGTCGCGGGGAGAGGATGAGGGCGACCAGGTCGACGATGACGACGATCTTGATGACGACTTCGACGTCGAGGTGGAGTATGTGCCCTAGCGGATTCTGTTCATGACTGATCGCAGTGAGATCGCCGATGCCCGGCGCTGGGTAGTCAAGGTCGGTAGCGCGTTGCTGACGGACGACGGCCGCGGCCTCGACGCGGGGGTTATCGCGCAGCTGGTGGAACAGCTGGTGCGTCTACGCCAACGGGGTTGTGAGGTCGTGCTGGTGTCCAGTGGCGCGGTCGCTGCCGGTATCGTCAGGCTGGGCTGGTCCTCGCGACCGCACCTGTTGCACAAACTGCAGGCGGCCGCCGCGGTCGGGCAATCAGTGCTGGTGCAACATTACGAGAACGCCTTCAGGCAGCATGGGATCGCGACTGCCCAGATCCTGTTGGTGCACGATGATGTGACTGCCAGGGATCGTTACCTGAATGCGCGCGGCACCCTCAATACCCTGCTGGAACTGGGTGTGGTGCCAGTGGTGAATGAAAATGACACGGTCGTCACCGATGAAATTCGCTTTGGCGACAACGATACGCTGGCCGCCCTGGTGGCTAACCTGATCGATGCCGATGCGTTGCTGCTCCTGACAGACCAGAAGGGTATGTACCGGGAAGACCCGCGCCTCAATCCGGATGCTGAACTGCTGTCCAGTTGTGACGTGCATGATCCGCTGCTGGATGGCATGGCGGGGGAGGGCGGTGTCCTGGGTCGCGGCGGGATGGTGACTAAACTGCGCGCGGCCCGGCTCGCGGCCCGTTCCGGTACGGAAACCATCATCGCCTCGGGTAGGGTAGATGATATCGTCGCCTCGGTATGCTGTGGCGCCGATGTCGGCACCTGGTTGCGCACCGGCAAACAGCCCCAGAACGCCCGCAAACAATGGCTGGCGGGCATGGTGCAGATCCAGGGCAGCCTGGAACTGGATGACGGCGCGGTGCAGGTGTTGCGGGAATCAGGCCGCAGTCTGCTGGCGGTCGGGGTGAAGGCCGTACAGGGCAATTTCACCCTCGGTGAGATGGTGTCCTGCCGCGACAGCAGCGGCCGGGAGATTGCCCGGGGCCTGGTCAACTACAACGCGGATGAAACGCGCCGGATCATGGGGCTACCGTCCCGGGAGATCGAGGGAGTACTGGGCTACCTGCGTGACAAGGAGCTGATTCATCGCGACAACCTGGTGTTGTTTTAGGCTGGGGCGCTAGCTCATCCAGCGTCCTATCGGTGTTTTCAGCCACAGGAAATCCATCAGTTTTTTCATGCCCTCGGCGTTTTTCGCACTGTATGGATAGGCGTTTTGCATCTTGCCGCCGAAGCGGTCGATAACGATTGGCATTTCGTGGCAGTAGCCGCGCATGCCCTTTTTGCCGTTGACCTGGCCCAGGCCCGAGTTTTTGCGACCACCAAAAGGAGCTGCGGGTATGCCGTAGCTCACCGCCATGTCATTGACGCTGCAACTGCCGGTATCGATGGCGGCTGCCAGCCGGTATCCCTTGTCCTTGTCCTGCGTCCAGACATTGCCGTTGAGGCCGAACTCGGAGTCATTCGCCAGGGCGACGGCTTCGCGTTCATCCGCGACTTTCTGGATGCATAATACGGGGCCGAAGGTCTCGTGCAGCATGATGTCCATGCTGTTGTCGACGCCTGTGATCACCGTGGGTTCATAGTACAGGCCCGCCAGGTTCGGGTTGCGCCGACCGCCCATCAGGATATTCGCTCCCTTGGCCCTGGCGTCCTCCACGTGAGCTTCGATGATAGCCATCTGGCGATCCCAGAAGACGGCGCCTATATCCTCGTCCCAGCCGTACTGCTGGCCCTGGCGCAGGTTTTTGCCCTTTTCCATTACCCTGCGCAGAAATTCGTCGTACACCTCGGCCACCACGTAGATACGCTCGGTGCCGCAGCAGTAGTGACCAGTGTTCATGCAAGAGCCCAGCCAGGCGCCGTCCGCTGCCCGGTCGAGGTCCGCGTCTGCGCAGACAATCATGGCGTCATTGCCGCCAAGTTCAAGGCTGCAGGGAATGAGCTGGCTCGCGCAGGCTTCGGCCACTTTGCGACCAGTCGCCACGCTGCCGGTGAATGAAACCTTGTCGACTCCGCCGCGCACGATGGCCGCACCGGTCTCGCCATCGCCGAGCAGCACCTGGAACACGCCGTCGGGGAGGCCCGCTCTGGTGAAGATGGTTTCCGCCAGGTGCGCCGAGAATGGCGTCACTTCCGAGCCCTTGGCCACCACGGTATTTCCCGCCAGGATTGCCTGTACAGCCTGGTTCATCACCAGCACAAAGGGGCCGTTCCAGGGGGTGATCAGGCCGATCACTCCCAGTGGCTTGTACAGCACACGCAACTGTTTCATCAGCCCCAACAGGCCGTGCACCCTGCGTTTGTGAGGCTTCAGAAACTTCTGCGCATTCTTCGCGTAGTAACACAGGGCATCCGCAACCGAAAAAATCTCCATGCTCATGGCATCCGTGCGCGCCTTGCCGGTTTCCGCGACCACGGTATCTATGATCTCGTCCTGGGTCTCCAGCACGATCCGCAGGGCGCGCTGTACGATGGCGGCGCGCTCCCGGATATCCGTAGCTGCCCAGGCCGGTTGTGCGGCTCGCGCCCTGGCGATAGCCGCTGTCACGTCCTCGGTGTTGGCGCAGACCAGCTCACCGGTAAGCTCCATGGTCACGGGGCTGCGCAGTTGCAGGTGTCGGCGGGCATCGCTGGAGGCAATCGGTTCGTAGCTGGACATGGTGTACTCCTGATAGGCTGTCCACAAACTATTGTTCATTAGTTTTGCTGTCAATGCCTGGCTATGGCCCCGCGCGAGCGGGGTATGAATTACAAGACCGTATGACTGTGGGATAATCGCGGCTCCGTGGCAATGACAACAAGAACGACACATGACCCTGGCTCCAACTCTACTACTGGTTCTCTACTGCACCGCCATCGCCGGGTTCTCGCTGGTTGGTGGCCTGCTGCCCAACTGGGTGAAGATGACCCATACCCGCACCCAGGTGATCATGAGCTTTGTGTCCGGGTTGATGCTGGGTGTGGCTTTCTACCATCTCCTGCCGCACAGTGTAGCGATGCTCGGGGGGGGCGGCTCGACCGACACAGCGGTGCGCTGGCTGATGCTGGGACTCATTACCATGTTGCTGTTGCTGCGCCTGTTCCACTTTCACCAACACGACTTCAGTCGCGAGGAGGAAGACCTCCACGACCACCACGATGGACACGATCACCACTCCCATCACGCCCATGACAAGGCCAAGCCAGGCCCCGTGAACAGCATGAGCTGGCTGGGTATTGCCCTTGGCCTCGGGGTACATACACTGATCGATGGATTGGCCCTGGGCGCGGTGATGCAGGGAGAAATAGCCGATGGCGCAATGGGCCTGGTAGGGGTGGGTGTATTTCTGGCCATCCTGTTGCACAAGCCGCTGGACGCCCTGTCGATTACCACCGTGATGGCCGCGGGCGGCTGGAGCCGTCGCTCGATAGCGATCAGCAACCTGTTGTTTGCGCTCATGTGTCCGCTCGGAGCGCTGCTGTTCTTTTTCGGAGTGGATTTCGTTGGTAACAGCAGGGATTACCTGGTGGCGGCGGCGCTGGCATTCTCCGCCGGCGCATTCATCTGTATAGCGCTCAGCGACCTCCTGCCGGAAGTGCATTTCCACAGCCACGACCGCGCAAAATTGACCGTGGCGTTTCTGCTGGGTATCGGGCTGGCTTTTGCTATAGGTGCGCTGGAACCCGCTAATTTCCATCTTCCCAACCCGTAAATTACCAGGGGCGCAATATGGTTAAGCGCGTGATTTATCCTCCGGTCTGGCTGTTGTTTGGGCTGATCGCGATATTCGCCTGCAATGAGTTGCATCCCGGCATCCGTTACACCGGCCTGGCGGCCCAGGTCGGTGGCGGAATCATCATTGTAGCGGGTCTTTTTCTGCTGGTGGCTGCCAACGGCCTGTTTGTGCGGGCGGGCACGGACGTTATCCCGTTTCGCGAGGTCAGCACCCTGGTGACCGATGGCGTTTACCGCTTTACACGCAACCCGATGTACCTGGGTATGACGGCGGTGCTGCTGGGCTGCGCTGTCACGGTAGGCGCTGCCACGGCCTTGCCTGTACCCCTGATATTCGCAATCATCATCGAGGTCCGTTTTATACGTCCCGAAGAGCAGATGCTGCGGGACCTGTTTCCACAGGCGTATGCGGCCTACTGCAAAGAAGTGCGGCGCTGGCTGTAGTAGTTCCAGATACAAATAGTAAAAATAGCGGATACTGACGCACTATACTGTGCCCTGTAGTCTTCTTTTAATAAAACCATAGTGGAGGATGCGGCGATGCTGCTAGGTGTACCCAAAGAAATAAAAACCCACGAATACCGTGTAGGTCTGACCACCGGCAGTGTGGTGGAGCTGGCGCATCACGGACACCAGATCATCGTGCAGAGCGGGGCGGGGGAAGGTATCGGCCTCAGTGATGACATGTATCGCCAGGCGGGGGCCGAGGTAGTGGCCAGCGCCGCCGAAGTGTTCGAGCGCGCCGAGATGATTGTGAAGGTCAAGGAGCCCCAGCCGGAGGAGTGCCGCATGCTGCGCGAGGGCCAGCTGTTGTTCACCTACCTGCACCTGGCTCCCGACCCAGGCCAGACGCGGGCGTTGCTGGATTCGGGTTGCATAGCGATCGCTTACGAGACGGTTACTGGCCCGAACAACACGCTGCCGCTACTATCGCCCATGAGTGAGGTGGCCGGCCGCATGTCCATACAGGCAGGAGCTCATTGCCTGGAAAAGGAGCAGGGTGGTTCCGGAATCCTGCTCGGCGGTGTGCCTGGCGTGGAAGCAGCTCGCGTAGTGGTGATCGGCGGCGGCGTGGTAGGAACCAACGCGGTGCGCATGGCGATGGGAATGGAAGCCCACGTGACCGTACTGGATCGCTCCTTACAGCGCCTGAAGGAACTGGACTTCCAGTTTGGTTGCATGCTGAACACGGTGTACTCCACCAGGGAGGCATTGGCTCGCTATGTCGCCAGCGCGGACCTGCTGATCGGTGCGGTACTCGTACCGGGCGCCGCGGCGCCCAAGCTGGTTGATCGCGAAATGCTGCGGACCATGAAACCGAACTCCGTGCTGGTGGACGTGGCTATAGACCAGGGCGGCTGTTTCGAAACCAGTCGGCCGACAACGCATGCCAACCCCACCTACGTGGAAGAGGGCATCATTCACTACTGCGTGGCCAATATGCCGGGCGCCGTGGCGCGAACCTCGACCTTTGCCCTGAATAACGCGACGCTGCCGTTTACACTGAGCCTGGCGAACAAGGGCTATCGTCAGGCACTGCTGGATGACCCGCACCTGTGCGCGGGCCTGAATGTGCATCGGGGCAAACTCACCTACAAGGCAGTGGCGGATGATCTTGGCCTCGACTACCTCTCCGCGAAGGAGGCACTGGAACGCTAGTATCCGCTGCGGCCTCCCCTTCTGGTGGACAGATGCCGGCTGATCAATTGAACCGAATACCGCTCGCAGGCGTATAGACTCCAGGGACAAACGGAGTAACAAATGCGAAATTCAATTTTAGCGCTCGTGGCAGCGCTCTGGAGCGGAATGGTTATGGCCGGAAATATCGAAGAACCGAGTTGGCAGTTAGTGGATAAGTTTGACGGTGTGGAGCTGCGCTACTACGAGCCAACTGTCCAGGCGAGGACGACCCTGTCGAGTAATAGCGAGACCTCGGTTGGCTTCGGGCGACTCGCGGGCTTCATCTTTGGTGGCAATAACAAGGGGCAGAAGATCGCGATGACCGCGCCCGTCGAGGAAACCCTGGGGGTGGATGCGCCGGTGATGGCCTTCACGATGCCGGCGCAATACGCACTTTCCGACCTGCCGACTCCCAGGGATCCGCGTGTCCGCCTGGTGGAGGTCCCCGGAAAAACCGTGGCGGTTGTTCGCTTTTCGGGCTGGGCCACCGCATACAAAGTTGAAAGAATGAAAAGAAAGCTGCTCGACGGTTTGCGCAAAAACGGTATCGAGCCGACGGGCACGCCGGCACTGAACCAGTACAACCCGCCATGGACGTTGCCGTTTTTGCGGCGCAATGAAGTCACTGTAGAGGTCGAGGGGGCCGCACTCGCGGCCGTTACTGCCCGTTAGTGGATGGGGAAGCGAGTTCCCTCGCAGCCTCCAGGCTGCCGACGTTGGTAACATTGGTGTAACCCGCGGCCAGCAGGCTTTTCCTGGCCATTTCCGCACGGCCACCCACTGCGCAATACAAATAGATCGGGGCATCTTTCGCCAGGTGCATTCCGGCAACGCCGGCCTCGATACCATCAAAGGGGATCAGGGTAGCCTGAGGTAAATGCCCCCTGGCGTATTCCGATGGGGTGCGTACATCAATCCAGACAGAACCCTCGGGAACCTCCGCCCTGATCGCGGACGCGACAAGCAGGGTGATGAATAGAATTGCGAGAGTGGAAGTAGTGCGCATGCCGATAGTCCTCTATTGTCCCGCGCCCAGCGCGATTGCGCGCGCTTGGGTAGCGGTTGGCTCGCTTGTAGCCCCGGCGTCAGCCCACCCCGCCAGGTGTCCTTTGATGATAGCCGTGATGGCCTCGACATGCCCCGCTGCACTGTTGAGGCACGGAATATAGTCAAAGTGGGTGCCGCCCGCGGCTATGAAATAGTCCCGGTTTTCTTCGCCAATCTCCTCCAGTGTTTCCAGGCAGTCCGCAGAGAAGCCCGGGCAGACGACCTGTACCGATGTCACCCCCTGCCCGGGGAGTGCCTTGAGGGTGGCATCGGTGTAGGGTCGCAACCATTCCGCCTTGCCGAAGCGGGACTGGAAAGTGGTCAGGTAGGACGACTCAGGCAGGCCCAGTTGCTCTGCCACCAGGCGCGTGGTCTTGTGGCATTGGCAGTGGTATGGGTCGCCCAGGTCCAGGCACCGCCGCGGTTCACCGTGGTAGGAGAACAGCAGCTTGTCGGCGGTGCCGTGCGTGGCGCGATGAGCGCGGATGCTGTCAGCGATGGCCTTTATGTATGCCGGGTGGTCGTGATACTGGCTTACGAAACGCAGTTCCGGCAACCAGCGGCGCCGGGTGAAATCGGCGGCCAGGGCATCGAAGGTTGAACCGGTCGTGGGGCCGCTGTATTGAGGGTACAGGGGCAGGACCAGCAGCTTTGTCACGCCCTGGTCGATCATTCCCTGTATCGTAGCGGCAATGTCCGGGCTGCTGTAGCGCATGGCGAAATCCACGACCACAGCCTCGCCCATGCGTTCAGCCACGAGTCCACGTACTGATTCCGCCAGGTCGCGGGTATGGAAAAGCAGCGGTGAACCGCGTTCGTTCCAGATTTTGCGGTAGTTGGCCGCCGAGCGTGCGGGGCGCACCCGCAGGATAATGCCATGCAGGATAAGCCACCACAGCAGCCGCGGAATCTCGACAACCCTGGGATCCCAGAGAAACCGGCGCAGATATACCCGCAGTGACTTCTTTTCAGGCGCTTCAGGCGTACCAAGATTAACGAGCAGGATACCTACCCGGACGGCTTGGCTGTGATCAAAATTTTGGTGGCCGATATATTTCATGGGGGCCCAATATACGTTTGCTTGAACCCGATGCCAAGCAGTTGCGCGGGAGTGTGCATCAAATCCGCGGGCGGATGCATTGCGCCGGGATATAAAAAAACCCCCGCTCGGGAGCGGGGGTTTATGGGTGCTGCCGGGTCGGCGCTAGTCGCCGACCGGGTGTACCAGGCTGACATCGTCTGGTCGTCCGGAGCCGTGACAGGTTGAACACTGCTCCACGACTTCGCCGTCGTCGATGGCTTCCTGACTGGTGTCAAAGCTGCCTCCGAAGAAGACCATGTGAGACGCCGCTTCGTCGCCATCGTGACAGCTCGAGCATACCGCGGTCACCGGAGAGACTACGGTGTCATCGATCGGACTCTCATGATCCACCCCGGTGTCGATGGTCGTGGCCAGTACGCCCGAGGGCAGCGGCAGCGTGTAACCATCGCTGGTGTGACAACTCGTGCAGTTCCCCAGTCTACCGGGATACTGAACTTCCTCCTCGTCGTATACATGGACGCTGAAGCCGCCAAACCCGACTATCTGCAATGGATCCTGGCGTATTCCAGCGGCGTGTATGCCGTGGATCATGGTCTTGAAGTCGATGGATTCCTCGTCCTTGCCGTCGCTCGGCGGGGGCAACCTGCCCGCATTGGCGAGCGCTTCGCGGACCTCACGGTCGGTGTTGCGCGGGTTGTGGCAGGCAACGCAGACCTGCACGTTGTCGGTGCGGTTGTTGCCGTGCAGTACCAGCGTCTGGTGACAGTTCAGGCAGCTGTTCAACTCCACAGAAGTGCGGCGCGGTACAGCCTGCCCGTCAGCCTCGTTGATACTGAAAAACGCATTGGCGTTGGTAAAGGGTATGCGTTGCATATTGGGCTCTGCGTCGGAGCCGATGTTGACGGCCGGGTGGCCCTCAATGCCGGCAACTCCACTGCCGTTGGCGGCGATAAAGGGCCTTTCGCTGCCGTTCGGGATAGCCACGGCGGAGGTGACGATATAGCTGCCATCACCGACCGGAGTACCGGTAAGAGCGTCGATGCTGACCGCGCTGGCTTCGTGCTCTTGGTTACCGCTGTTGGTGTAGTCGGTAGTATCCCAGGCCAGGTCTATCGCGAGGCGGCTGGAGCCATCGGCGACCGCTGTCCACACCGGGTCACTCTGCAGGTCGTAGGGTGCATTGCCAGCAGTGGGGTCGAACACCTTGTACTGCACCTGCGGGAACTGTCCGGGAGCGGTGTTGGTCACCGCCATAATGCTCGCGGCAAAGCGCTGGCGGGCTTCGTTCGACAGGATTTCATGACTGCTCTGTATACTGCCGGCAACGCCGCCCTGCGAGTGGCAACTGTCGCACTTGGAGTCATCCGGCTGCCCCCCCGCGTGCTTCGAGAAGTTCACCGCGTCGTGGCAGCTGCCGCATGCGGCCTGGCTGGCATAGATCGACCAGTTATCGCCATTTGAGGTGAGCGTAACGTCATAATCGGTGCCATCCGGATATTTGAGGCCGGTACCCGTGGCGCTGCCCGCGTGACAGTTCACACAATTGCGAATGTCCTGGGGAAAATGCACATGCGAGTAGTCGTGCAAGCTGCCGCGGAAGCCGTAGATTTCGTAGGGTTCGCCCTCCTGCACGCTGGGCAGGTTGGCGCCCATATGTATCTTGTGGACCATGACCTTGAAATCCACGGTATTGGTACTGTCTGGGTCGACCGAGCCGGGATTGTGGCAGGTGACGCAGTACTTGACCTCCCTGCGTCCGTCGCCATGGACAGCCAGCGGGTCGTGACAGCGGTTGCAATTGGCTGTCGCCGCGATATCCATGTTGAAAATACCCTCGGTGGCCCCGGAGGCGGGTACCCAGTCATAACTGGGGTTGGCCTTGCCCGGAGCGTTGTCAAACTGGATCGCTACCCGGTGGGTGAGATTCGGGTTGTAGGACAGATTCAGGCCCTCAACAGCGGCCTGGTCCAGAATGTCCTGGGGTAGGTCGGTAAGGCTGGTAGCGTACTGGTAGGTATAGAAGCCGTCTCCATCGTTGCTGAACTCGCCGCTGCGCTCATAGGTTGCCTGCAGTTGCGGTACCGTGCCGGTACCGTACTCTGGCAAAGCGATTACATTGATATAGGACTGCCAGTTGCCGGTCATGCTGCCCTGGGTGCTGGTCTCCAGTTTGGACACCACAAAACGCACGTCATCGACAGTCAGATCGGTGATGGCGACATTGTTCTCATCGCTGAGCTGAAATTTGATGACCGGCTGGTTGTCGCCGTTCAGGGTGGCGCTGTTGATGTAGGCATTCAGCACCGTTGCTTCAGCATAGGGGTTTGCCGAGGGCGCTGGCGGGATCGGGTCTGGCGGTATCGGCTGGCCGGGCGGTGCCGGTCCTGGCTCTACGCCGGGGGCGCTATTGCCGCCACCCCCGCCGCCACAGGCGACGAGCAGGCCGATCATGCCAGCCATTATCCAGTTGCGCGTGTTTGTAACCATGGTCTTTCTCTCCCGGGTTCTATTCCCAGTGATAAATCACTGATGCGCCGACATAATTAATCTGTTCGTTGGGGTTGCCCTGGCCAAAGGTGAGTACCTTGCCAATGGTGTCGGGCTGTACGCCTTTCCAGGCCCAGTCATTACTCTTGTAGCGGTAGTACTGGTAATCCAGCTGCAGGAACAGGTTGTCCTGCATGTGCCAGACGCTGCTGAGTTGTACGTGATTCAACCTGGTGTCGACGTTCGGCAGGTCCGAGGCCACCAGGTTGCTGGTCGGGTCTGTCCCAATGTCCTGTTCGGCGCGGGTGTCGACAAAACTGTAATCCAGGGTGAAGGCCAGATCGGCGGTGGCCTGCCATTCGAGATTCGCGCCTACAGTGACACTGGTGTCGTTGCCAGTGCCACTCCAGTTGCGGGCCGGGTCGCTGGCCTGGGGCAGGGGCGGGTAAATCTCGAAAGCGTCTTTCTCCACACCGCCGTTGAAGGCGCGGCTGGTCTGGTCTGTCTTGTAGTAGTCGTAACCTGTATACAGGCTGGCGGACAGGGTCTGCGTGGGTGCGTAGCTTGCACTCAGGAAACTGCGGTACCACTCGGCCTTGGTCAGGCCCAACTCGCTCTTGTTGTAGTCATCGTCGCGCCACTGCAAATTGAGGTTGAGGTTCCACTGGTTGGCCGGCAGCCAGGTAAAATCGGCAGTGGTTTTCCACTGCTCGCGATTTGCCATGTAGAACTGCATCAATTCCGGGTGTTCGATATAGCGCTGGTTGTCCGGGGTTGCGTTGATCAGGCCCGTGTCCAGCAACGCGTAGTACGACTGCGCCCACTGGTAGGTATCCGCCGTCCTGTCGCCGTAAAGGACTTCCAGCTTGGCAGTGACGTTCGACCAGGGCTGGATCCGGTATGCCAGCGTATAACGGTCCTCCTTGGTATCTTCCACAGGGGCATTTTCCCGGGTAATTTTCTCGTAGGCGTATTCGAAGCTCAGCTTGCTGCGCAGTGGCAGGCGGTATCCAAGTTCGAAGCCCGAGGTCTGGCTGCGATAGTCGTGATTGGTGTTGTACACGGTCCAGTCGGTTCCGGGCTGGTTCGAGCCGTCACCGCGGATATACTGGTAGCCGTCGCGGCCTGCGTTGTAGTCCCTGTCACGATACTTGTAGAACACATCGGCATTGAGCTTTGCCAGCGGATTCATCAGCAGTCGGGTATTGAAGGTGCTGGTGTCCACATCGCCGCCGTAATCGTTGCGCGGCACCGGGACATCGACCACCAGCGCGGGATTGACGCTGTAGTCGAGGAAATTCTGGTTCTGGGATGCCACCGCATAGCTGCCATCCACCTGCAGCCGGGTCCTGGCATTGAAAAGATACTGACCCGTGAGCCGGCCGCCCATCTGGTCGTTGTCAGGCGCGAGACCCAGTCCGCCCACGCCTTCCGGGTAACGCACATCGGGGCCGTAGGAGCTGTAGGGGTTCTGCCAGATGAGGACATCATCCTGGTTATCAAAATCCGAGTAGTTCAGCTGCCCGGCGAGACTCAGGCGCCGGTCGCTGTAGCTCAGGCCCAGGTCGAACTCGGTGGTGCGGTAGTCTATCGGCTGCTGCAGCAACACCGCGTCCGCCGAGCTGCCATCGATGTAGATACCGCCGCCGATATCGGAATTGCCGTTTTTCTCTTCGTAGGACAGGCCCCCGTCGACGCTCCAGTGCTCGTTGAGCCTGGTCTCGACATCCAGATACACCTTTTCCCGCTTCAACTCCTGGTCGAAACCGTGCAGTGACTGATTGAGGTTTGTCCACTCGGAGGTGGTCAGGCCGGTAATCCAGTCGTCCGGAAGCTGGAGTGTTGAGCTGCCCCTGAAAGGCGTGCGGCCCTCGTCGTTACTGACCTGAAGCTGGGAGTCGTAGCCGGCGGTGACACTGAAACGACCGGGTTTACCCCAGGTGAGTTCGCCCTCCCTGGTATCCAGGCCCACGTTGGAGACATAGCCTTGCCAGTAGTTGCTGCCACTGTTGAAGTCCTGCCACTGCAGGTTACCGATCAGGCTGGCGCCTTCCTTGTTGAGACCGTTGTACTCGCCGAAAGTGTAGTTATCGTCGCTGGTGTATCCCGCGCCCAGCTGCGCTATCCCCTTGGAATCCGCTTGCCAGGCCGTTTTCAACGGCGGACGGTTTTCCAGCCCCAGGGGAGTATAAGGGGCGGACTCCTGGGCCAGTGCGCCGCAAGCTGCGAGCACCAGGCTGCTGGCGACGCTCAACTGGCGGGGCAGGCGGTTCATGCTCTTCATCGTGTCAAGCGCGCTCCCGACGGATGGTTGGACCCATGAATCTGGCTGTGACAGTTAAGGCAATTCTTGCCCAGCATGTTCGGGTTTGCCGAGCCGTTCGGCAGGCCCTCGCTGCCGTAGGGCTGGCTCGGGTGAAAGGCCGTGGCATGGCACTGCTGGCACAGGGCCGGACCGCGCGCGGTCAGCAGGGGTTCGTTGACCGAGCCGTGGGGCTTGTGACACAGGCCGCAGTCTTCCGCCGCCGGCGGGTGTTCCCACAGGAACGGGCCGCGCTTGTCCGCGTGGCAGCTGAAACAGTTGTCGTTGACGGTAACCTCACGCAGGGCCGCGTGGCCCATACCGCCGTGGGGGTTGTGGCAATCGGTACAGGCGGTTTTACCCTCGGCTATGGGGTGCCGGGAGGGCAGATGCAACTCGGAGCGCACCTGGGCATGGCAATCCATGCAGATTTTGTCGGACTCCTGTTTGCCCAGCACGAGATCTTGCTGCTGATGGGCGTCGTGGCAGCTGTCGCAACTCATGTTCTCCTGCTGGTGTTCGCTACCGGCCCACAAAAGCTGCTCGCCGTTGTCATGGCAGGTACTGCAACTGGCGCTGCGCACCTCGGGGTCTGATGGCCATTGGGGGCCGAAACTGACATCCGGATGAGTCTCGTCGGGGTCGTTTTCGTGCTCCACGCTTGGGCCGTGGCAGGAGGTACACGCCCCGTTGCCACCGCCACCTATTGAGCCGTGCATAGTGCCGGCAACGGCATGCATTGCAGAATCGTCGTGGCAGTCCAGGCACAGGGATTCTTCTGCCTGGCCCGGCGCGGCAATTCCAGCCATGCCGAGCACCAGTGCGCAGCAGACGATTACAACTTGATGACGGTAACCACTCATTCTTATTCTTGCTCCACCTCAAAGTCTGTCTCGTCGCCGCTAAAACTCAGCGTCAGCGGGAGAGATACCCAGTGCTGCCCTCCCGGGTTGCCGGCCCCGTGCAGCGCGACGCCAAAAGTATATTTGCCGGCGGGTGTGAAAGACAATGCCCCGTCAGTATTGCGCAAGGATCGGCGCAAGACCACTGTCCACCAGCCCCGGTCGTAACTCTTATTGATCTGTATCAAGTCGGCTGTGCGCCAGCTCACGCCTTCCAATACGCTCGCCATTTCCGCCTGCGGCGCATCGAGCCGGACTCGCCACAGCTCCACAAACTCGCCTGCCGCCATCAGTTGCTCAAGCGCCGCGGCGTCCCTGGGCTGTGAAGGTTGGCCGATACGGTGCTCCTGCTGTCGTGACGTCCACAGGTACTTTCCGGTCTGTAGACCGGAGTCCCGCGACATCCCGGGCAGGTCGCTGTGGCAGGCGGCAAAGCAGCCCCCCCGCCGGAAGGCATCGCTGCCGTCGTCGCCCCACATCATGGCGATGTCGGCATCGTTCTCGGGACCACGCCATTGCAGGGTAACCACAAGACTGTCGTTGTCAGCGGAGAACGAGACCTGAACCGGTCGAGTCGCCTGCTCAAACCCGCCGGCCTGGATTTCCCCCATGGCGGCTTCTTCACCCCGGTGGCATTGCGCGCAGTTTCTGCCCTGGCGCAGGGGCTGGGAGCCGGGGTGGTCCTGTAGCAGCCAGTCGCTGTCTGCCATGCCCGGATAGAACAGCGTAACCTTCCTGCTCGCGACCGCCTGCGGGCTGGCGGCCGGCCCGGCGTCCGTGGCGAGGTGGGCGATACCCTTGTGGCAGTCCAGGCAGGTGCGATCCGGCTGGCTCATAACCTGGTGGTAGTTGTTCGCCTTGGGGGACGTGCTGTAAATAGCAGGCGCTTCAGTCGGGTCGTGGCAGTGCACGCAGCCTGCCGAGCCGTTATCCAGCATCTCACTCTCCGCCGACTCGTGATCGTGCGGATTGTGGCATTGGCTGCAGGGCGGGTTTTCCGAAACGATGTTCTCCAGGCCGTGAATGCCCGCCTTCTGGGCCTTGTGGCAGGTGGTGCAGACAGTTGTCTGCTGTTCCTCGAATAAGACCTTGTCTTCCCAGCTGTGCACATCGTGGCAGGTGACGCAGGTCAGGTTGTTGAACATGTGCAGGGCGTGCCGCCAGTTGCGGGCCACGCCGTCCTCGTGGCAGGCCAGGCAGCGTTGGTCCTGGGCGGCCGAGGTGGCTGTCCAGCGCGGGCCAAAGCTTACCCCGGGCGATACGTTTGAGGGATCATCTGCATGGGCGGCGCTGTCCCCGTGACAGTCCGGACAGCCGCGGCGACCGGCCATGGCTGCGCTGTCGCCGCTGATGCCGTGGGAACCCGCCAACACCGCGTGCACCGGTGAGTCGGGGCCAAAGTCGTGGCAGCCCAGGCACGCAGCGGATTCCGCACTGGCCGCATCGGGGTCGACGCCCTGGGCGCTTCCGGCTGTGGTCGTCGCCACCAGCAACAGGGCGCCCAGGACAAAGCGGATTGATGTTTCGCCCCTGGCCTTATCCGCGATAGCCATGGTCTGGCCTACCTGAAGAGTGTGTCCAGCACCACGCCAGCCAGGAACAGGCTGGTGAACTGACGGGTATGCCGAAATGCGTGGGCGGAAAACCACAGCGGCCACACCTCCTTGGGATAGTCCGCTGGCCTGTGCTGCGGTTTGACATGGCTGTAGACCCGTTGCAGGCGCGGCCAGTTGCGCATACTCAGCAATGCCAGCAATAGCATCCAGCTAAAGCTGCCACCAAGCACCAGAATAATGCACAACGCGTACTGGGCGCCCATCATCGCCAGTATGCACCGGCGGGAACGTTGTTCCCCGAGTATCACCGGCAGGGTGTTCACTCCCTTGCTCTTATCCGCCTCCAGTTTGTCAGTGTGCTTGCCAAACAGCACGGTGGTAGGTCCCAGTGCGAATACCAGGCTCAGCCAGGCGACGTCCCAACTCCAGGCACCGGCCAGCACATAGTAGGTGCCCCCCACCATGAGTGGCCCCCACACCAGCAGCACGGCGGGTTCGCCCAGGCCATAGTATTTCAGCGGCCAGGTATAGAAGAGAACGAAAAAAGCGCCCGCCAGCATGAGGTCCAGGGTGAGCCCGCTGCGCTGTGACACCAGCCATGTTCCCAGCAGCAGTGCGATGGCGGCGGTAACGCCGAGGTAGCGCCAGAATTGGCGCTCGCTCATCAGGCCGTCTTCCAGCACATGTACGCCGTACTGGTTGCGGTAGTAATTGTCCTTGTCGATACCGCGTCGCGAGTCCGTGTAGTCGTTCAAGAGGTTATTGGTGGCGTGGGCGAACATCAGGCCCAGTACCGTGGCCAGCCACAGGTTGCCGTTGAAAACACCCGCGCGCCACGCCATTACGCCGCCCAGCGCGGCGGCGGTGAATGTCATGAACAGGACGGAAGCGCGACAGGCAATAAGCCACTTGGCTACCGGATCAAGGGCTTGCCATTCGCTGCTGGACAGCTTTGGCATACGGTCCAGTGCGCGGGTCCACATTTTAACATCGATCATCTGCGTGTGATTTCCAGGAGCTGTGCGGCTGTGCTGCAGGTGAGGCTCAATATCCGTCCTCGGGTGTGTGGCATTCGGTACATTTTTCCTCGCGCCACGCCTCATCGATATCTTCGGGATGCTCGAATTCGAGGCCGGAGAGGTCGGTTTCCAGGTCGGCCACGGATTCGGAGGGACCCTGGGCCACGATCAGGTGGCAAGTGTTACAGGTGCTGGCCGGACTGCGGCCCTGGTCATCCACCATGGACTCGTTGTGGCAGCGGAAGCAGCCGTTATTGACGAAGTGGCTGAGGTTGGTTTCGCGCGCGCGGTAATCCGTTTTCATCTCCGGGAAAAAGTTTTCGCTGTAAATCTGGCTCAGCGTGTCAGTGGCGAGCTCTATGTCCTGCTTGTGAGTTGCGGCAACCTCTGGGTACTCCGACTTGTAGTATTCATGCAGGCCGGTGGCGATTGCGTGTTGCGCCTCCTCGCGGTCGGCGTATTCATCGTTGAGCAGGTCGAGCCCGACCCTGCGGACATAGGGCAGTTCCGGCGAAATAGTGCGCGCTCGCATGGCCAAATTGATGGACACGGCCGGTGGCAGGAAGATATGGCTGGGCCGGTTGTGGCAATCCATGCAATCAAAGTGACGCACTTCACCCCCCGGCGCTTCCGGGCTGGAGTCGGTGTCGACGTCCTGATTCCTGTAAATCGTGGTTTCCCCGGTGCGGCTGGTGGATTTTACCCAGTTGATAGTCTGCCGCTTGGCATCCGCAGCCTCGTATTCGATGGTATTTTCACCAAGCATGTGCCAGTGAATCCCGCCCTCGGCGGGCACCCGCGGATTGTCGCCACCGATCTGCACCAGGAGCTGGATCGACCAGGGAGAATTGGCTTCGTCACTGCGATAGTAAGTGCGCTGGAGCAGCTTGCTGCCATAGAACTGTTGCGGCCAGTGGCAGCCCTCACAGGTCGCCTGGGCCGGTCGCAGGTTGTGTACTGGCGTCGGTATCGGGCGATCATAGCTGTCCCGGGCAACGGCGACGAGCTGCCTCATACCATCAATTTTTGAGCGAACCCAGAAGGATGCACCCGGCCCGATATGACAATCCACGCAGGTAACCCGCGCATGGGGCGAGTTGTGGTAGGTCACGTACTGGGGCTCCATTACCGCGTGGCAGGCCTCCCCGCAAAAGGCCACTGACTCCATGGTCTCGAATGCCCGGGTGCCGCTGTAGCCAGCGATGACCAGCAGCACCGCGCTGAGGCCCAGGAACATCCAGAGGCTCTTCACGTAGGTGGGATCGGACATATCGATACGCAGGTTAAAGCGTACCGACTGTCCGGCGCGGCGCGCGGCGCGTACCTGCAGCCAGGCAGACAGACCGAACAGCATGAGCCCCAACACGACAATCGCCGGGGCGGCGATGAAGGTCACTATCTCCAGGTAGGGGTTTTCCCCGGCGGTGCTCAGGTCGAGGATCAGCAGCACCGTGAACAAAAAACCACCGGCAATGACCATTGCCCCGCCCACTGCGGCGAGAGGATGGCGGTAAAGCGTACGTGGTTGAGTCTGTTCGTTTTCCACCTGGGCTTCCCTTTTACTGCGAATTATCGTTTGGCTTCTTCGTCGGGCTTCTCGGTTGGGCCGGGCGGGCCAGTCTCACCCCGCTCCCACTCGCGGCTGGCCGGCGACTTACCGGTCAGCCAGCTCATGTCCATAGGGTATACGGCGGGGTCGAAGATTGTCCAGTAACCATGCCAGATCAGGATGGCGAGCGAGGCCAGCACCGCCTCGTAGAAATGGACCGCGCTTGTCGCCGCCGGGACCCAGGCCGGGAACTCGCGCAACATGAAATTCTCGAACCACAGCAACAGGCCCGTCAGGGTCATCACAATCATGCCCCACCAGAACGCCAGGTATTCAACCTTTTCGATATAACCCACCTGGGGGCTGTGCACCGGCTCTTTGCGCAGGCCAAAGTAGTACTTGAATCGCTCTATCACCTCGCGCAGGTCGTCCAGTCCCGGGATCATCTGTAGCATGCAGCGCCGGGCTTCCCGGCTGAGCACCAGTTGCACGACATGGAACACCAGGGAACAGCAAATAAGCACCGCGGCCGCCCGGTGCAGCATGCCGCGGAATTCCGGTCCGGGCGCAATCAGAGGCCAGGCCCACCACGCGTCCGGGTAGCTCAGGGCGAAACCGGTCCACACCAGTACGGGGAAGCTGAGCATGACCATGCCGTGGGCGATGCGAAAGCCGGTGTTCATGCGTATGGCGCCGCTTGAAGGTGCGGCCGCCATGGCCCTCAGTTTGGGCTCGCGGCATTTTTTCAGGAAATCCAGCGCCACATGGAAGAGCATGCCGCCGACCGTGCCGTAGATCAGAATCAGGTAGACCAGCCGGATGTAGTAAACGATCAGGTGATCGGTGCTGGTATCGTCCACGTGGATGGGACCGATGGCGAAGCGGCTGCCGGCGCCCGCATGGCAGTCACTGCAGGTTTTCGCGAGGTTGTCCTGATGGATGCGCGAAGCGGGGTTCGTCGATGGCAGGATGTCGTGGACCCCGTGGCAGGACGCGCAACTGGCCACGGTTGTCGAGCCACCGCGCGCGGCGAGGCCGTGAAAGCTGTCCGCATAACTCGGTACCTTGTCATGCGCCAATCCGTACTTCTGGTTCAGGCGCAGGTCGCCGTGACAACCGCCGCAACTGATCAGGCTCTGGTTGGTGGGAGAAACGGGGGAGCCGGCGGCTGCCGGCGCCAGGATGCGATGCTCGCCGTGACAGTCGGTGCAGATCGGCACATCGCTCACCCCGCGCAGGAACGCTGTGCCATGGACACTCTCCAGGAAGTCGTGCGCTATTTCCTCGTGGCACTTGCCACAGGTTGCCGGCACATTATTGCGATTGATGTGGGAGGCGGGATTGTTGTTTGGCAGGGTGTCGTGACTGCCGTGGCAGTCGTTGCAACTGGGGCCGCCGTTCCCATTGTCCACGGCTGCCGCATGGACGCTGTCGCTGTAGGCGGCCAGCGGGTTGACGATGTCGATGCCGTACTCGCTTGCCAGCTCCGGGTCGGCGTGACAGCCGCCGCAGGTCTCGGCGAGGCGACGGTGATTAACCAGTGAGTCGGCGTTGTCTGCCGGCACTATCAGGTGCGCATCGCCATGGCAGGTCTGGCAGCCTGCGGGCCCGTTCTCAAGCTCCAAATGGCTGTGCACGCTGGCCGCATACTCAGCGGATTCGGCATCGTGGCAATCCGCGCAAGCGACTGGCGCCAGCGTCTCCTGATGGGGCAGCGAGGATATATCGGCATGGCAGTCGGTACACTCAAGGTCCCCGTGCACGCTGGCGGAGAAAGCGCTGGTATTGTCCTGCCCGGCGGCATGGGTGGGTGTGTCCTGCAGTTCGTGGCAATCCATGCACTCGCCGGCAGTCGCGCCGGAGTCGCCCCAGGCAGAGGGTGTCAGAAGCAACAGGGCTGATACCAATATGATTAACAGCTGAGACATAAACCGGCTATCCATGCAGTAAACGAACATCTACATGATGATAGATGAATTGCCGGAACCCCTGAAGGCGGAGTACGGCGTCGGCGGGGGCATTCCTGAATCCGTTGATTCAGGTCAAGTTGAGGCGCGTCGCGTCCTGAAGAACGCGACGCGCTGGAGATGCGGCTGATCGCTATTTGGGGTGACAGTCGTTACATTTGGTGGGCCCGGCCTCTTTTTCCTTGTGGCATGCAACGCAATTGATGTGGAACTGGTTCTTCTTCAGGCTGGTCTCCCCGCAGCTGGGGGTGGTGGCTTTTTCAGGTGTATTGTGGCACTCGCTGCAGGGCTTGGCCTGGTCGGCGGTTTCCTTGCTCAATCCCTCCTGGGTGTGGTGGCAGCTTGAGCACTCCGCCAGTTCGAAGTGCGCCGCGTGCGGGAACTCCACTGGCGACTTCTTCGCCGCGCAGTCGTCAATGGTAATGACATCCGGTGGTGCCGCCAGCGCGCTCGAGCTGAGCAATAATGCGAGTATCCCGGCGGCTGCCAATTTCAAATTGTACATGATGCTCTCCTTCTGGTTTGCGGCCCGATCGCCCTTGCACTGCCGAAGCATAGCATCGGCTGGCGCCGTTTCACCAGCGCATCGGGATGTTCGTTTCAATCTTCCTATAGTATGGTTGCTGGCTTCTACCAGGGAGACTGATGATGAAACTTTGGCATTGCGCGGGTTCGCGTTCACTGCGCCCACTGTGGGCGCTTGAGGAGATGGGGCTGGAGTACGAACTGGAGATCCTGACGTTTCCCCCCCGGATTTTCAACAAACAGTACCTGGAGGTGAATAACCTGGGTACGGTCCCCTTTCTGCAGGATGGCGAGACGCAGATGACAGAATCCAGCGCCATTTGCCAGTATCTGGTCGATCACTACCAGCAGTATGAGTTTGGCCTGCGGCCCGGGCATGCCGAATATGGCGCCTACCTGAACTGGCTGCACCACGCAGACGCCACGCTCACCTTTCCCCAGACCCTGACCATGCGCTATTACTATCTCGAGCCCAGCCCGGAGAAACAGGCGGTAGGAGACGATTATGCCAGGTGGTTCATCGCCCGCCTGCGACGCCTGGACAATCATCTGGAAAGCCATGATTACCTGGTGGACGGGCGCTTCACCATTGCCGATATCGCGGTGGGCTACGCTCTCCACCTGGCCTGCGCCCTGCGGCTCGATGAGCGCTTCCAGCCACAGACCCGGGCCTACCTTGACCGTCTCAGGGCCCGGCCCGCTTTCGCGAGGGCTGATGGCTACGGCGAGCCGCTGGTTCTGCCCGCGCGCGGTTAACCGGCGCCGGGCGGGACGCGCATCGGCCCGCAGGCAGGTTTCTGTAAAAAGCAAGCGCACTGCGAATCCATGCGGGTGCTCGTGATCGTATATACTTGTCGCCCCATGTTGTGGAAGTACCCGTTGTATGTCTAAAAAACCCCGCGGCCTGAAAGGCAAGGCCATTCCCCGCGGCCTCAGTGTGTCACTAGCTGGCATCCGGGCCGGCGGCGCGCTGGCGATGGATGGCGCCATGCAGAAGCTGTTGCGCCGCAGCTCCGGCGGCGAGGAGTCTGAATTTGCGCGGCGCGAGGCGCGGCGCTTTGTCAACGAGCTGGGAAAGCTGAAAGGCACCTACGTCAAGATCGGCCAACTGATGGCCCTGTTTGGTGAACATTTTCTGCCGCCGGTGCTGGCTGAAGCGATGCGCGACCTGGGCGACCAGACCGAACCACTGCCCTGGGAGTCGATGGAGCCGGTACTGCGTGCGAGCCTGGGCAGCCGTTACGCCGAGTTGGAGATCGAACCCGTCGCGATGGCGGCGGCTTCCCTGGCCCAGGTGCATCTGGCCACCGTGCGCGCCAGCGGTGAGCGTATCTGCCTGAAAGTACAGTACCCGGGTCTGGCCGATGTCATCGACTCGGACTTCGATGCCGTGGTGCGCATGTTGATGCTGGCCCGCTGGCTGCAGGCCGGCCGCGACATGGATGACTGGCTGGAATCCATGCGCACGCACCTGCACCACGAAATCGATTACCAGCGCGAGGCTGCCCTGACGACGCGCATGGCTGATCTGGTGCAAGAAGTCAGCGCAAGTAAAATCGGCTATGAGGTACCGAAGCTCTACCCCAGGTACTGCACTGATGTCGTGCTCGCGCTGGAGTACATGCAGGGTTCGCCGGTCACCGCCGGGCCTGTGGCGGCCCTTTCCCTGGAGCGCCGCAACGCGCTGGCGGAGGGTATGCTGGAGCTGTTCTTTTACGAGCTTTACGATTGGGGCTGCCTGCAGACCGACCCCAACTTCGGCAACTACCTGCTGCGACTGGATGACAAGTCAGGGAGTCAGGCCAGGGATGTGCTCGTGCTGCTCGACTTCGGCTCCATCCTGGATTGTCCCGACAACTTTCTGTTTCATCTGCGCAGTATCATAGATGCGGGCCTGCGCCAGGACACTGAACAGCTCGCTGACAGCCTGATCGGGCTGGGTTGCCTGCCGAAAAATGCCAGTGTCCAGGCGCGGCAACTGTTCGCCGACTTCTGCCTGCACCTGGTTGAGCCGCTGCGCCCACCGGCGGAGTTGCCGCCGGAATACCTTGATGCCCAGGGTCAATACCGCTGGGGGCAATCGCGCCTGATGCACCGTGCCGGCAAACGCGCAGCAGCATCGGCCGCCAGCCGTCATTTCACTCCGCCGTCCCGGGAGTTTGCCCTGATCGCCCGTAAATTGACGGGCGTGTTCACCTTTATTTCCGTGCTTGAGGCCCAGTTCAACGCCTATGACATGGTGGCTGGCCACATCGCACGCTGGCGGGAGAGAGAAGGTCTTGGCGAAGGATAAGAACGACAAAAATACAAAGGACGAGAGACAGAAAGCGGTTCCCACCTCCCGGGCAGGCCGTCTGGCGAGGGTTGCGCGCATGGCCGGTGGCGTCGCCGGCGGCATGCTGGCGGAGGGAACCCGGCAGTTGCGCGCTGGCAAAAGACCGCGCGCCCGGGATATGCTGTTGACCCCCGCCAATGCGCGGCGGGTGGCTGAGCAACTGGCAACCATGCGCGGCGCCGCGATGAAGGTGGGGCAGATTCTGTCCATGGACACCGGCGATTTCCTGCCGCGGGAACTGGCCGACATTCTCGCCCGCCTGCGCGCCGACGCGCACTATATGCCCACTCAACAACTGCGCAAGGTAATGTCCGATGCCTATGGCGCCGACTGGGAGCAACTGTTCTACGGTTTCGAGATGAAGCCGCTGGCCGCTGCCTCCATTGGCCAGGTGCACAGGACCGTTGCCCCGGACGGCCGCGAAATTGTGCTGAAGGTGCAGTATCCGGGTGTGAGTTCCAGTTTCGATAGTGACGTGGATAACATTGCCACTTTGCTGCGCATGTCTGGCCTGCTGCCGCCGGAACTCAATATCCAGCCGCTGCTGGAGGATGCGAAACGCCAGCTCAAGGACGAGGCCGACTACTACAAGGAAGCGAAGTTCCTCGAGTCCTTCCATGAACTGCTGCAGGACGATGACCGTTTCCTCGTGCCCCAGCTCCTGCCGGAGCTTACCCGCAGCACCGTGCTGGCGATGACGTATGTCAGTGGCAAACCGATTGAATCCATAGTGACGCTGCCGCAGGAAGAGCGCGACCGGGTGATGACGGCGCTGGTGGAGCTGATGTTCATGGAGTTGTTTGAATTGCGGATGGTGCAAACCGACCCCAATTTCGCCAACTATCTCTACCGCGGCAGCAGCGGCCAGATCGTGTTGCTGGATTTTGGCGCCACTCGCCACTTCAAGGCGGGCTTCGTCAACGGTTACCGCAAGCTGCTGGCTGCGGCACTGAGAGACGACGAGGACAAACTGGTGCAGGCGGCCGAACGTATCGGTTACGCCATGGGCGATGAGGACAGCCAGTACCGTGCCCTGGTACTGGAACTGTTCCTGCTGGCGCTGGAGCCGCTGCGCCACGAGGGCGTCTATGATTTTGCCCGTTCCGATATGGCGCGACGGATGTCCCGGCTGGCCGAGGACGTGGCCGATTACCGGGATTTCTGGCAGGCGCCTCCCACCGATGCCATGTATTTCCACCGCAAACTGGGCGGCATGTTTCTGCTGGCCAGCCGGGTGAAGGCGCGGGTTGACGTAAACAGCCTCGTCAGGCGCTTTATCGACTGAGCGGCGGCTAAGCCCTTTCGGTTTTTGTGATTTTGCGCTGCGCCGGTTTGCGCGGTCCCGCCTTGTGTCTCGTTTTCGCCGCTGGCGTTTTGGCCGTACCGGCCAGCGCCGCATCCCGCAATTCCTCAAAAGAGGCCTGCAGGCAGTCCGCGTAGAAGGCCGGATCTGGCAGCATGTCACGACACGCGGTGAACGACAGCGTTACAGAGCCCTGCTTTTCCTGCACCGTGCTGAAAACAATGTGAAACAAGCCGACGTTCGGCAGCAGCGGGCCGAGGCTGATGGACTGTACCAGTTCGGCTCCGCATAAATACAGCTGCACAGGTGGCCCGGGCACATTGGTGACTATGGTGTTGAACACGGTACTGGCTTCGGCCAGTCCGGTGGCGCTGGCGGTGCGTATCGCCAACGACAACACGTTGCCGGGCATGACATCGGTGAGGTCCACAGCGAAGCGGGGCCCCAATGCCTCGGCGTAGGCCTTGGCGGACAGGGCCTCTTTGTGTACCTCGGCCATGCGCTCCAGCGGATTCTCGATGTCGGTGCGCAGGCTCACGTTCATGAAGCCCACCATATTGCCACCCGCGGAGCGCTCCTCGGCGGAGCGCACATCGATAGGGCAGCCGGTAACGAGACTGGCATCAGGCAGTTCACCCTTGCTCTGCAGATACTTGCGCAGACCGCCTGCGACGATGGTCAGCATGACATCGTTGACCGTGGTGCCGGGGTGCGTATTCTTGATCCTGCGTATCTCCGCGAAATCGAAGCTGCGGGCTTCCACAACCCGGTGCCGGGATATCCTGCCCTGAAAGCGCGTCTTGGGCTTTTCGCCCAGGGAGTGGAACGTTGCGTCCTGCTTGCCGCGACGGATGCGCATGAACGCGGGGCCCGCCTGTTTTACGATGTCGAAGAGCTGGCCCGGTTTGCGCCACATGTCGACGTAGGCGCGGGTGAGCATGCCCAGGGTCGAGGGGCGTTCCACGAGCCACGGAGTCGCCTTGCCGGAGTCGCGGGGTTCTGGGGTGAGGTCGTGCATGATGTTCATGAATTGGGTGCCGGTTGCGCCGTCCATTGCACAGTGGTGCACCTTCAGCAGCAGGGCGAAGCACCCGGCCGGGATGCCCTCGATATTGTTGAGCCCTTCGATAACATAGATCTCCCACATGGGCTTGTCCCGGCGCAACGGCGTGGCGTGGATGCGCGCGGCGAGAATGCACAGCTGCCGCCAGTCGCCGGGTTTGGGCAGGGCGATGTGGCGCACGTGGTACTCGAGGTCAAAATCCGGGTCTTCCACCCAGTAGGGTCTGCCGAGGCCGTAGGGAACAAAAGCCAGTTTGCGACGGAAAATCGGCGACAGATGCAGGCGGCTTTCCAGCAGGGCGAGAATCTGCTTGAAGCGCACCTTGCCGCCCGCGGCAGTCGACTGGTCGTAGATGCTCACGCCACCGATGTGTTGCGGTAGTCCGTCGAGTTCAGCGTGCAGGAACATGGCGTCCTGGCCGGATAATTGCTGCATGGCGAACACCTCGGGGGTTGAAGAACGACTTTGCAGCATCGTTTGAATTCCGCGCGAGGTCAATACCGCGGGGAGGGCAGGCAACCCGCGGGACCTAAAGGTGTTGTCGCCGCTCTCCGACCAGCCAGGTATTGTGCACCCGGAATTGATCATCGAAATGCACCAGGTCGGCCCGATAGCCGCTGGCGATGCGACCGAGGCGATTGTCCAGTTCGAGGATAGCGGCGGGATAGAGGGAGGCCATGCGCAGGCACTCGTCCAGTGGCAGACCCACCGGCCCGGCGGCGTAGCGGACCGCATCGATCATGCCGATGGCGCTCCCCGCCAGCACACCCTCCGCGTTTACCAGCCTGCCGTCCCTGGCGCTCACCTGTTCGTCATAAAGCGAAAAAGTATCCTGGGTGCCGCCCACGGTGGCCATGGCATCCGTGACCAGCACCAGGCGGCCCTCGGGTTTGGCGCGATGGGCGAGGCGGATATTGGCGGGGTGCACATGGTGGCCATCGGCGATAACGCCCGCCCATAATGCGTCCTCCACCAGGGCGGCACCCACCGTGCCCGGCTCCCGCGAGGCCAGCGGACCCATGGCGTTGTACAGGTGGGTGATACCTTCCATGCCCGCCGCAACCGCAGCGCTTATTTGAGCGTAGCTGGCGTTGGTGTGGCCGGCGCAGAGATGAATGCCGCTGTCGGTCAGTGAGCGAATCTGTTCGGGAGAAATATGTTCCGGGGCCAGGGTGACGATTACCCTCAGGTCCTGCAGCGAGCACAGCCACGCGATATCCTCATCCCGCACCCGCCTGATCATTTCGGCGCGGTGGGCGCCGCGGCGCGCGACTTCAAAATACGGACCCTCCAGGTGGATGCCGAGAATGCCCCGATTGCCCCCTGAGCGCGCATCCCTTACCGCAGCCACCGCCGCTTTCCGGCGGGCCGCGGTGTCGCTGATAAAAGTGGGCATCATGGTGGTCGTGCCGGTGGCCCGATGGGCATCTAGCATGACCGCGAGCGTCGCCTCACTGGGTTCATTGTTGAACATCAGGTCGCCGCCGCCATTGACTTGCAGATCAATAAAACCTGGCGCGAGGATGCCCGTCGGCAGGCTCACCTGCTGCAGGTGTGCGGGAAGATTTTCCAGGGGAAGCAACTGCTGTACTTCTCCTTCGCGGATTGTGACGCAATGGTCACGCAGAAAACGCGCCCCGTCGAAGATCGACGGGGCGGAGATGGCAATGGTGTTTACGCGCTCCGGCATGGGTTGGTCCTCCGTCCGCCAAGTCTAACCGAATTCGGGCGCGCGATGCGCGCTTCCGGTTTTCATCAGCCGGCGACTGGCGCCTCGGTTGCGCTGCCCGCCTGCTCCCGTCGGATGCGGATCACCAGCGGCACCAGCACAAGCCCGAGCAGGGGCGTGAATACCGCCAGCAATACCAGCAGGGTGGAGCGCATGCCGACACTATCCAGGGCATAACCGAGTAGCGGGCCTGTGACGATGAATATCGCCCGCACGCCCAGACTCACCAGCGAGTTCACCGTAGCCCTGAAATCCCCTGGTACCCGGCTGTTCAGCGCCTCGTAGAAGAGGCTCATGCTGACGCCGCGCGACAGTTGTATCATGAGGCCGAACAGAACTCCGGTCCAGCCGCTGCCCAGTGCCATGCCCAGCAACCCCGCAAGTGGCAGGATGGCGATCAGCAATAGCAGCCCGCGGGTCCCCAGCCGGTTTTCCAGCGCGGCGGTAAAACGCGCGGACACGCTTATCACCAGGGCAAATGCCGCCCAGATATAGCCAAAGTGTTCCAGTGGAACGCCCTGCAATTCCCAGTACTTCTGGTATATCCAGAACACATAGATGGCCAGCAGGCCGTATACCGCTATTGCGAAGGCGGTCCACAACACGACGGGCTTGCCAAATAGCAACAACTCGACGATATGCCGCATGTTGTCGCGGTGGCTGGCCTCGCGCTGTGCCCTGGGAACCTCCACCAGCGACAGGGCCAGCAGCAGCGGCATCACCCCGGCGAACACCTGGGCGATGACCACGCCATCCAGCGACCACAGCAACAGAACGCTGGCGGCGACCCCGGCGATACCGGAGGCGGCCGCCTCCACCGAAATCAGCCGGCTGAGGGATTTGCCTGCACCCGCGCCGCCGGGTAATTGCCGCTCCTGCAGGTAGACCTCGGTGTCGTACAGCAGCGCGAGATCAGTCCCGGACATGAGGCTGAAGCCCAGACCGAGGATGATCTCGTACAAGACGAAATCCATAAAGCTGTCCGCCCACAGCAGCGACAGGAACCCCACGGCGTTCAGGGCCGAGCCCAGCAGGATTGCGGGCCGCCTGCCCCAGATATCCGCCAGATACCCGGAGGGCACCTCACACAAAGCGATGGTAAGTGCGAACAGGGCCTGGGTTTGTAACACCTGGCTCATGGACAGGCCGTGGCCCTGCAACAGCGGCACGAATACGGGCAGTACCACCATGAAGCTCTGGCAGAACCCCATCAGGTAGAGGGTACGAATGTTATTGTGCAATGACCTTTTCACGGTTCTCGTCTCGGCTGGCCGGGAACCCTGAAGGCGGAGAATGTTTACTGCCGTAAACGAAAAAGACCTCCGGAATCAGGGTTCTCGGAGGTCTTATTTAAAGTGTTTCTACTTCAGAGCATCCTCAAACCACGCGGCATTCCCACAGGCGTACGGTCACCGGCGAAAAGCCGTGACGCGTATACATACAAGCCTGTTTTTGCGTGTGCGTGATCATGGTGCTCACTGAAAAGTTAAAAACGGATGGTGCCCGCAGGCACAGGTGTATGCTGCCCGCGGGCGCCCCCGGGGTCAACCAAAGAATCCCGACTGTGAAAAAGTTCACAGCTTGCGCGCTGCCTACCGCCGAAACGCCGGCGGTACAAACCCTGGCTGAAGCGCCTTTAACGGATGGTAGGCGCTTACCTGCCCCATGAAGGGTGGATGAATGGAGTACCCCAGCAGTGATTGCACCGTGGGCGACATATCGGCCACCTGCGCCGGCGGTATCGCCAGGTAGAAATTTTCCTGGGGCCTGGCCCATGGCTCGCAGTACTGGTTGGAAAAGGCGCGCCGGGTGCCATTGCCAATGTTGGCGCCGCCGCGGTGCAGCAGGGTGCCGGCAAACACGATGCAGGTGCCGGCTGGCATCAGCACCGGTTGCGCCAGTCCCCGCAGGCGCTGCGCAAAACCCGCGTCGGTTTCCGACTCGCCGCTGCGGTAATTACCCTCTATTTGGTCGTCACTCCAAAGGTGACTTCCCGGAATCACCTCGGTGGCGCCGTTGTCCACGGTGAAGTCCTCAACCGCCACGATGGTGGAGAGACTCACCATGGGGCGCGGCCGGGGGATGGGGTAGAAGGAGTCGTCGGTATGCCAGGGCTGGGGAGTTTCACCGGGGCTGATCACGATCGCCTGGCTTGCGGTCAGCAGGTAGTTGGGCATGAACAGGGCGTCGCACAGGGAAAGTATGCGAGAGTCCTCCACGATGTCCTGGAATACCCGGTGCCGTGCGACCAGCGTGTAGATGCGTTCGGTGCGGTTGCCCTCGAAATTGTTGCGGCCCTGGTGACTGCCCAGCATGGCGTCGAACAGAGCATTCACCTGCTCCAGCCTGGACGCGTCCAGGAAATCCGGGATCAGCGTATAGCCGTTCCGCTCCAGCTCCCCGAGGTGCGTGCTGGTATGTTTTGTGGCGATGGTGCTCACTGTCAGGCTCCCGGTCGAGACCGCATATTGCGCATTTATAGCATACGATTGCTCATCCACTTGTTCCAGATCAGGGAAATGGTGGCGCTGGCGGCTTGTCGCCGGGCAGCTTACGCGCAAGAATCATGGATTCCCCCCTGGCGACAACAATCCGCAGGTGCCGCACCGATGAAAGCCGATATTGAAATTGCCCGTGAAGCTACTCTTCAACCCATCGCCGAGATCGGTGCGAAGCTCGGCATACCCGCCGACCAACTGGTGCACTACGGCTCCACCAAGGCCAAGGTAAACCTCGAATATGTGCGGGGTCTGCAGGACCGGCCGGAAGGCAAGCTGGTACTCGTTACCGCCATAAGCCCCACCCCCGCGGGAGAGGGCAAAACCACGGTGGCCATCGGCCTTGCGGATGCCATGAACCAGATCGGCGCGCAGACCTCGGTGTGCCTGCGCGAGCCCAGCTTGGGGCCGTGTTTTGGGCTCAAGGGCGGAGCCGCCGGCGGGGGCCGCGCGCAGGTGGTGCCCATGGAAGACATCAACCTGCATTTTACCGGTGACATGCACGCCATTGGCGCGGCGCACAATCTGCTGGCGGCGATGATCGACAACTACGTGCACTGGAACAACGAGATTCGGCTCGACCTGCGCCGGGTAACCTGGCGGCGGGTGGTGGATATCAATGACCGGCAGTTGCGGCAGGTGGTGACCGGTATCGGCGGGCCCGCCAACGGTTTCCCGATGGAAGGGGGTTTTGATATCACTGTCGCCTCGGAGGTGATGGCCATTTTCTGCCTGTCTCGCAACCTGCAGGACCTGCAGGAGCGCCTGGGCCGTATCGTCATTGGCTACACCCGCGACGGCGCTGCGGTTACGGCGAGCGAGGTGCAGGCCCCCGGGGCGATGACAGCCCTTCTCAAGGATGCCCTGGCACCCAACCTGGTGCAGACCCTGGAGAATAATCCCGCGTTTATCCACGGTGGCCCGTTCGCAAATATTGCGCATGGCTGTAACTCCGTTATCGCAACCCGCACGGCGCTCAAGCTTTCCGATTATGTTGTTACCGAGGCGGGCTTCGGCGCGGACCTGGGCGCGGAGAAGTTTTTCAATATCAAATGCCGAAAATCCGGCCTGCGTCCGGATGTGGCGGTGATCGTCGCAACCGTGCGGGCGCTGAAAATGCACGGCGGGGCTGCGCGCACCGAGTTGACCCGCGAGGATGTGGACGCGGTCCGGCGCGGCCTTGAGAATCTCGGTCGCCACATTCGCAACACCGGCCAGTATGGCGTGCCGATCGCTGTAGCGATCAACCATTTCGAAACCGATACCCAGGCCGAGATCGATGTGATCAGGGCCTATGCGGAACAACGCGGCGTAACGGCCCATGTGTGCACCCAATGGGCCGAGGGCGGCGCGGGCGCGGTCGACCTGGCGCGGGCGGTCAAAGCCCTGGCCGACAGTCCCCACGCCCAGTTTCGCACGCTGTACGAGGATGACCTCAGCCTGTGGGAGAAGGCTCGAGTGGTAGCGCGGTCAGTCTACGGGGCAGACGATATCGATGCGGACAAGGCGATTCACAAGCAGTTTGAGCAATACCAGGAGGCCGGTTACGGGCATTTCCCGGTCTGCATGGCCAAGACCCAGTACAGCTTTTCCACGGACCCGGGGCTGCTCGGGGCCCCTTCCAATCACAGGGTGAAGGTGCGGGAGCTGGCACTCGCCGCGGGTGCTGAATTCCTGGTGGTTATCTGCGGTGATGTCATGCGCATGCCGGGGTTGCCGAGGGTGCCGGCCGCAAACAGCATTTTCGTAAATGGCCAGGGGCAGATCGAGGGTCTGTTTTGAGCGCGGAAAACTGAATTTGACTGCAAATGGCGGTATGCTGTGGAGCCTAACCCCGCAAGGATAATGACCGTGACTACAATCAAGAAACTATTGCCAGCGGCGCTGGCCCTGATTTTCACCGGCTCCGCCGTCGCCGATGACCTGACCGACGCCGCCCAGGGCCTGTGCGAAACGGTAAAGAGCTGTGTGCTGGAGCAACTGGCCGGGCAGGATTTGCCCCCGGGTATGGAGGCAAATATGGGGCCCATGCTGGACAATATGTGCGCGAAAATGAGAAGCCAGGTGCAGGAAGTACCCACTGGCCACGAACTCTACGAACCCGCTGTCGGCTGTATGCGCAGCATGGAGTCCCTTACCTGCGCGCAGTTGCAGAACGCGGATTCCGTCACCACGCCCGAATGCACGGAGTACGAGCGGCTGGCGAAAGAGGCCGGAGTCGTAAAGTAGCCGTGGGCTAGCCCGCGATGGGGGCGCTGCTGAGGTCTTCCGGGTCGATTTCCTCAGCCGCGGGCGCCATCGCTTCACGGAACTCATCCAGTTCCCAGGTTTCCCTGGCGCCAACACTGGCGATATGGAAGAGGGCGTCGCCCTCGTACACCAGCGGCAGGTTGGTGCGGCCGATTACGATACCGGGATGCTCGGCCACTACATCGACCTCGCGGGTTCCCAGGGGGTCGGCGATGAAGCCGATGATCTGTCCGCTTGAAACCTCCGCGCCCAGTGGCACCAGTACCCGCAGTACGCCGCTTTCCGGGGCTCTTACCCAGAAGGTATGCTGGCTGATGAGCGGCGGCTTGTTCTTGGCCCGGCGCCGGCGCAGCATGCCCAGGTGGCGCATAACGTTGATGACGCCCATCTCACCGGCGCGAATATAAATCTCATCGAAGCGCAGGGCCTCACAGGATTCGTACAGGATCACCGGTACCCCCTGCTCGGACGCGCACTGGCGCAGGGAGCCGTCCCGCGTTTTCGAGTTAATGGCCAGCGGAGCGCCGAAGGCTTCGGTGAGGCCGAGGGTGACGGGGTCGTCCAGGTCGGCGCGGATTTGCGGAAAATTGCTGCGGTGGCGTGCTCCGGTGTGCAGATCGATACCGTGGGTGGAATTGGCGACGATTTCCTTCATAAACACATCGGCTATCCTGCCGGTGAGCGAGCCCCGCGGCGAGCCCGGAAAGGTCCGGTTCAGGTCGCGGCCGTCCGGCAGGTAGCGAGTATGGTGGATAAAGCCGTAGATATTCACGATGGGAATCGCGATCAGCGTGCCCTTGAGCCGGTCGAGCAGGGGGTTCTTCAGCAGGCGTCGGATAATTTCCACGCCGTTGATTTCGTCGCCGTGGATCGCGGCGCAAACAAACAACTTTGGCCCGGGTTTCTCGCCGCGCACCACCTGTACGCTGATGGCGAGGGTGTCATGGGTATAGGTGGGCGCCACCGGGATTTCTATATTGGCGCGCTCCCCGGGCAGAACCTCCTCACCGCCGATGACTAGGATGTCTTTTGGTTTTTTGGCCATAAATGTGCTCGCGCTGCTGTGTTGGGGGGTAAATACTGCGGTTGTTAATGCCTGTCAGCCCGGTTTACGTTTCCTGGGGGGTTTCTCCCCGACGAGGTAGGAGCGCCCCGGGTCGACCACGAACTTGCCTCGCATTGCGGTCCTTCCCAACAGCATCCTGAAACGCATGTTCTCGCGGTCGGTCAGGGTGATCTCGACAGCCTCGGCCCGCTCGCCCAGTTTGACCAGCGTTTCAATGACGAATCGCTCTTCCCTGTGCCCACCGGAATCCGTGACGGTGCGGCGGTCAATCACCGCAGCTTCGCAGTGTACTTCCTCGTTCAGCGAGCCCTGCCGCGGGTGTATGCCAAAGCGTACCCAGGGTTTCTCATCTTTCGTGAAAGGCTCCAGGTAGAAAGCGTGAAGGGCGCTGGTGCGTGCCCCCGTATCTATTTTTGCCTTGATATAGTCGATGCCGAACTCAGGCAGTGCCAACCATTCGCGCCAGCCAAGGTGTTGCTTGTCGTTCACATTCGCGGTCCTGTTCGAAGCGGGCATGCAAGTTCCCGCCGGCGTCAATCGTATGCCTGATCCGGGCATGCCAAGATAACCTACCCGGGGAAGGTAGGCTACCTCGGGTTAATGCCTTCAGGGGCAAACGTGCTAGAGTCGCGGTGTGGCTGATAGGCCGTGGTGCCCGTCTGGCGGCGTGCTCCGGCCGGACAGCATCACTTAAATCATCTGGGAGAGTGCGCATGGATTACAGGAAACTGCTGGTTACGCTTGGCGCGGTTTGTTTCGCCGTAGTGGTCGGGGGCTGTAGTGAAGACTCGGTCGAGAGCGGTAAAAAGAGCGCGGCCAAGGCAACTGAAGCGGTCAAGGGCGCGGCGGAAGATGTTGCCGATAAAGCCGGCGAGGCGATGGATGCCACCAAAAGGGCGGCTTCTGACGCAGCGGATGCCGCGAGCGATATGGCCGATAATGCGTCAGACAGCGTGCATGCCATGGCGTCGGACGCCAGTGACGCTACCTCGGAAGCTGCTGATGACTTGAGCGATGCCGCTGCGGACGCCGCCGCTGCTGCGAGCGATATGGCGGACGATACCAAGGACGCGGCTGAGGAGGCGATGGATCAGGCCTCTGACAAAATGGACGAAATCAAGGAAGGCTGAGCGTTCCTCACAGTTAAGCCTGCGCCCCGGCCCTCGCCCTTTCCGGGCGGGGTTGTCCGGGGTCACTTCATGAATACGGTGGTTATCAGGTAACCGGTGTAGGCTATGTAGCAGGCCAGCAGGCCTGCGGCTTCAAAACGGTTGATACGTCCCGGTCGGTCGGAGTGGCCGATACCGAAAATAAATAATGAGAAGGTCAGTCCGCCCATTACCAGGATGTCGCGGTTCAGCACGTCCGGGCCAACTGTCATCGGCGAGATAGCGCCGGCAATACCCACCACTGCCAGGGTATTGAACAGGTTGGACCCCAGGATATTACCCAGGGCAATATCGTGTTCGCCCCTGCGGGTAGCGATGATTGAAGAGGCCAGTTCGGGCAGCGAGGTTCCCACCGCGATGACAGTCAGTCCGATTATGACATCGCTCACACCGAAAGCGTGTGCGACTTCCACGGCTCCCCATACCAGCACGCGTGAACTGATTATCAGCAGGGTGAGCCCGATTCCCAGCCACATGAAGGCGCGGTTGAGTGGCATGCTGTGCAATTCCAGTTCGTGCGCCACTTCCTGGCCCAGGGTATCGGCTTTGTCCCGCATCCCGCGCCAGATAGTCCAGGCCATCAGGGCCACAAATACCCCCAGCAGTACCCAGGCGTCGGTACGCGTGATAGAGCCGTCCCATACCTGCCAGGCCGCGAGCGCGGTGATCACCGCGAGCAGGGGCAACTCCTTGCGCAATACCTGGGAGTGTACCGTTATGGGCTTGATCAGCGCGGTCAGTCCCAGCACCAGCGCTATATTGGTGATATTCGAACCGTAAGCATTACCCAGCGCAATGCCCGGGTTGCCCTGCGAGGCAGCCAGCGCGGATACGACCATTTCCGGCGCAGACGTGCCGAAACCGACCACCACCATGCCAATAAGCAGCGGTGGCATACCGAAGTGCCGGGCCACGCAGGCTGAGCCTTCCACGAACCGGTCCGCGCTCCATACCAGGATCGCAAGTCCGATTACTATTGCGGTAAACGCCAGGGTCATACCTTTTTGATGTCTCCGTTCAGGATTGGTGATACGAGTTACAATTGTAGCTTGGCGCGGCGCGAGCGTAACGCAGCTTTTACAATTATCGGAAGATCACACTTACAACAGGGTCTTCAGGCAGGCCCAGGTACTGCACCTCCACCGCGAGTCCAGGCCGTGGTTGCAGCAAGCGGGAGAAAGATCCGAGGCTCACCAGGTCGCCCGGTTTGAGCGCCAGGCCGGCCCGGGCGAGGTCGGATGCCAGCCAGATCACCGCGTTCAAGGGATTTCCCAGCACATCCTGGCCCTGCCCGCGATCGAGCTCGACGCCGTCGCCACGCACTATGACCTGCATCGTTTCCAGTGACTTGCCGAAGCCCTTGCCCGGCGATACCGGGATGGGTCTTCCCATAACGCCAAGGCGCGCGCCGACGTTGATGGCGATGATTCCTGCGCCATCCAGTTCTTTGGGTTCGCTCACCATCAGGTCGGGAAGCTCTATAAAGGGGATTACCTGGTCAATCGCTCGCAGTACTTCGCCGGGATTGGTGGCGCGGTTGATTGCGGAATCGCTGACCCGTACCAGCAGGTCAGCCTCAAACAATGGGCGGGCGCCGAACGCTGCGGGTACATCGGCGCCGCTTGCCAGCAGCATTGGCGCATAGAGTGTGCCCCGCACCGGAGAATTGTGCCGGAAGCGTTGCTGCACCGCCGCGTTGGTCAGGCCCGCTTTATAACCGGCCGGCTCGCCGTAACGGGCCGCCATTTTTGCATTGAATTTGTCGCGGCTGCACTCGCCCTCGGAGGCTGTCAGCCCCACGGGGTTAGCTGCGGGAACTCCGGCTTCGTAAGCGGAGAACAATGCAGCGACGTCTGTGTCGGACAGGCAGGTTGCGAGCGCAGGCGGCGCGATGATGCCCAGTCCGAGCAGTGCCGCTGACAGAATCCTGTGCATGGAGAAGCCTCGGTGTGGTTAAAGGGGCAGGAGCTTCCGCGAACTGATCAATTTATCGGTCAGCGCGGTTGCGACCCCGCGCATCTCCGGCCAGGCATCAAGTGCGTCGGCAAATCCCTGCGCCAGCCGTCGGAACTCGGCGAGCAGTTCCTGCTCGCTGGCCTCGGGGGGAACTCCCGGAATCTCCCTGGGACTGTGTGCCGTGGTGAACGCTTTCTGTACCTCCTCGATGCCGCGCTTCAGGTAGGCCTGCCATTCACCTGAGGGGGTTTGCTGGGCGCGGGCAAACTGGTTTTGCAGAATATTGAGCTGGTCGGCGTGGCCCCTGGCAAGCCCGGTTCGATAATCCAGCATCAAGTCCGCGTCTGAGCGCACCGCCAGCCGCTGGGCCTCGCGGGCCAGGCGCTGCAGATTGTATTGCGGATCGGTCTGGTCGCTGTAGTTGATCTGTGCCGTCAGGTTGCGAACCAGCAACGCGATGCATCCCCTGGCCACGATACTGCTGTTCAGGTCCAGCGCACGCTCCTCCATCGGCAAGTGGGGGATGCTGAAGGGGTATTCCAGCGTGACACTGTCGTGATGCATGGCCAGCAACATCGCTCCGAACAGCAGGTCCTCGCCGCGGAATGCGGGGAAGTAGGGCGGTAGCAGGCAGCTATTGTCCAGTCCGGTGAGCTGTGACAGGAAGGGCATCTTGTAGATATTCGGGCGCGTGCTGCCCAGCCAGTTAAGCTTGTTCTGCAAGGCCTGTTCCATGCCGTGCGGAGCCTCCAGCAAGCGCTCTATTGTGTCTTCGCTCTGGTACATCACCCAATGGTCGTTATTCGTACCCGGGTCCCCAAGGGTGCCGCACTGGGTGACCATGACCGGAGACTGTGCCGTCAGTACGTTGGCCAGTGCGGCGTTGGTGTTGTGCAGTTGGGCGATCTTCAGCGACCCCTTGTTGAGGGTCTGCAGGGCGTGGCCCAGGGTACTGCCCAGTAGTGAAGCGTGCGCACTGAGGGGGTCGAAGTCCGCGGACGGGCCGCTGTCCAGCAGCGCGGCCTGGCTTTCAAAAAAAGCCGCCTTGCGCATACCGCCGCTGCCGATGCCAATTCCCTCTTCCCGGATGGGCGGCAGCAGCGCCTGGCAGAGAATGTCATCGTCCATCACGATGGCGCGATAGCCGACTGACAGCAAAAGGCATAGTGTCCTGGAGCGGCCGTAGGTTTTCTGGTCCAGCCACTGGGCCGGGTCCAGCAGGAAGCGGATTCCCGCTTCATGTTCTGGCAGGGACGTGGTCAGGCCGGACAACAGCTCTGCCTGTGCCTCCTGTCCCACGTAGAACATTTCCCTGGCGCTGCGCATGTTGAACTTTGCAACCGCCTCGCGGTTGCTTTCGCGGTTGCCGGGATCGCGGGAGTCGTCCACGAGAAACAGTGCGTCGTGATGACTCAGTTTGCCAATGCGGAGCATGGAGTCCAGCAGGCGTTCCACCGCCGCGGGCCTGTCGCAAGTGATGATTAGCACCCGGGTTGGGGGTAACTGTCGCGGCGCCGGTTGCTCCAGCTTTGCGCATACATCCGTCGCCCGCAATAACATACCGGCCGCTTGCAGGCTGTTGAGGGCGCCGATAGCCATTTCCATATTGCCGTTCAACTCCGCACGCGTATTGGCAAGGTGTCTCGCATGCGCTTCGAGTGTGTCAAAGTTGGTGCAGGTTTTGAGACCCTCGACCACGGAGGCGGACAGGATCTGCTGGTTGCCGTTCTGGCGATTGATGGCGAGGGTCATCCCCGCATTGATGGGGATCAACTCGCAATCGGCAAAGGCGAAAAGATCCGTCTCACCCGTTGTAGCCGTTTTGTCCTGGTTACGCGAGGCGGCTGTGCTTATGTCGTCAGTCATTGGCGGGCCTTGGTAAGTCGGGGTTGGCCACAAGTTTAGGGGAAGCACTGAACGTAAAAAAGGGCTGCGCCCGGAAAACCGGCCGATTGCGCCGAACGTTGGCGAGATTCGCCAGGCGCCGCTGTCAGCGCGGGGCTTTACCGGCGAACACGACTTTGGCGGTATTTTCCCGCAACTCGCAGGTATAGGTGGAATTTACCTCGCAAACGCTGGCGCTGATCAACCAGCGCCCGTCCAGCTTGCGATACTCGTCCCTGTAGCAAGCGCCCAGTTGGGTAACGGTCTGTTGCCGGGTATCTATCAGGTGGTAGTACAGGCCCCAGGTACCGGCGGCGTTGCCGTCATCGAGCAGGTCGATGCGGGGATTCTGGGCGTGATGCATCTCCACCATGAAATCGTGGCAGGCGAGCCGGGTAAACACCGCCACCAACTCCTCGCGCCTGCTGAATGTCCCGACCTGTCCAAAATCGATATGCAGGGGGCCGGGCACAAAACACTCCAGCACCTTGTCCGGCTGCTTGCTGTCGCAGAAGAACAGGTAGTCGTACTTCAGGCGCTTGATTTCTTCTATATCCTCCAGTGCCTGGATGCGTTTGGCTATATCCATAAACCGTTCCTGTCATTGCCGGGATTTCAGTACCTGCGGCGCCAGGCACTGCAACTGGCGCCGGATACCGTCGCGCCAGTCCACCCTGGTTTCGCCGATCAGCTCGTGCATCCTGGTGGTGTCGATATGCAGGCTGCCAAACGCGGTTTCCGTTTCATTGAAGATGGCTTCAAAACCGGTGAGCTCGGTGATGTAGGCGCACCACTGTTCGATACTGGTTTTGCTGGAGCCGCCAAAATTCGTGGTGGTGACCTGCGGCGTGGCGGCGGCCAGCAGATACGGGATTTTTTCAATGTAATCGTCGGCATGCAGCAGATTGTAGTAATTGGGCCCCTGCGGATGAATGTCGATCGGAATGCCGCCCTGCATCATCAACATGTGGTAGTACATCCAGCCGCCGTTGTCCCCGTAGGGCACGCTCAGCCGGGCGATAGTGGTGGGAATATTCTGCTGCCTGGCCACAAAGCGGCAGACCGTTTCAGCGGCAATCTTGGAGATGCTGTACGTGGGAAACATGGCGCGGTGGTTGTCACCCAGTGGGTCGCTTTCCCTGCGGGGTTCCTGTCCGCTGTACTGGTATACCGCGGTGGAGGAAAAATGCAGGAATGCGCGAACCTTGCGGCAATGGCTCATCAGAAAACCCAGGCCCTCGGCGTTCGCAGCGAGGTCGTATTCGAAGTCGCCGCTCTTGACGACCGCGAAATTCAATACATAGTCAAAGTCATCCGGAATGAGGGCAATCGCGTCCGGATCAGCCAGGTCCGCCCGCAGTAGCGTTGCCCCCATGGCTTCCATGTCGGCCACATCCTGCTCCTTGCTGAAGCGGGCCAGGGCGTAAACGTCGGCGATTCTCGCGTAGTGTTCCACGACTGGCCGGGCTACCTGCCCGGTGGGGCCGGTGACCAGAATTTTGGTGCCGGAAAGATTGACGGGGGTGACGGGCATTATGCTTTCCTGTAAATCAATGTGTGATTTGTTGCCTGCCACGCAGTATAAGTACAGGCCCATCCCCCGGCAATGAGACACAACCGCAACGCCCCGGGAAGGGATGGTCTAGAATAAGCCCCGGGGGTAGGCAAAGATGGCGAGACTGGTATTTCGATTCGACCCGGAACTGTCGTGGAAGTCCTGGACTGCCATCGGCCTTTTCTGCTGTGGCTTTGTCGGCTTGCTGCTTGGTGTGGGCGTCAGTGAGCGCCCCGGGTTGCCCGAGGCGGATATCTTCACCAAGGCCTACTACGCTTTCGGCCTTTTCGTGTTGGGAGGGCTTGATCTGGGCACGCCCAGCGGTGGGCCCACTTACGGCAGGTTTCTGCTGTGGGTAGCCTATTTTGGAGCGCCGACCTGGACCGCATCCGCCGTTTTCGAAACGATCCTGCACGCCCTGCGCCCGCCGGTCTGGCGGGTGGGGCGTATCAAGAACAAGATTGTGATACTCGGTGGCGGGGAGCTCACGCTTGTCTTTTTGAACAGGATTACCGCCAGCGTCAACGCGCGCCGGGTCGTTGTCATCGTTGACGAGGATCGGCACCCCCATCTCAGCGAACTGCGCTCATACAAGGGCGTGCGGGTTTACGTTGTCGCCCGGGAGCAGATGCATCGCCTGCACCACTACCCACTGCACAAGGCGAGCAAGTTCCTGCTGCTGAGCGAGAACGACGAGATCAATTTTGAGGTGGCGAGCATCCTGCTGGACAACGATCCGGCCCTGGGACCCAAGATCGTGTACCACGTATCCAACCTGCGATTTTTACGGGTTTTGCATGACAGCAGGGTAGTAAGCCAATGTACGACCTTCAATCAATACGAGCTGGCCGCCACCCAGCTGGCCAGGGAGCGCCTGATGAGGCGCTTCAAGGCAACGGAATACAGGGACACCGTGGTGCTCGCCGGTTTCGGCAGTTTTGGCCAGAGTATCCTCGAGCAGCTGGAGCGGCACGCATCGGGCGAGTTCAGCCGGGTGGCGATCATCGATCTGGATGCGGAGCAACAAGCCCTGATATCAGAGGAACAACTGGTCACCGAGCGCAAATACAAACGCTACACCTACGAGGGCGATATCGACGACCCGGACGTTTGGCAGCGTTTGTTCAGGGAAGTGGTGACGGGCCGGGAGGAGCCGGTATTCGTCATCACCACCGGCGACGACGAAACCAACCTGCGCTGCGCCATCTGGCTGCGCAAGCAGTACCGCAATGCGTTGATCATCTCGCGAACCATGGCGCCTTCATACTTCGCCAAGGGGGTATGTGAGGAACACGACGTGGTTAGCGTAAATACGGCGGAACTTGTCGAGGCCTCGATCCCCCACGCCTGGTATCGCTAGGTGTGTCGTCGGGGATATCGTTAAGGGGCATCATGAGGGAGTGTCGATCGGGCGGTGCTCAGCTGCGCCCAAAATCGCACTCGCGCTCGGCCGCATCGCGCAGCTCGCTGCGGTCACTGTTGGCCAGCAGCTGATTGAAACGCGCCTTGCCGGCTTCATACTCCTGCTCGTTCAACTTGCCAAGCTTGAACTGGTCGTGGGCGGCGCGGTTCCAGATCATCCACATCTGGATGCGTATGGCGTCTTTCACTTCATTCGTGGCAAGGCCTGAGTAGGCAAAGCCCCTGCAAAAGCTGGGATTCTCCAGCGGTTTCTGTTCCCACGGCCAGTCAAATGCCTGGGCTGGAACGGCAAGAATCATCAGGATAAAAATCATCTGTCTCATGGTGCAATCTCCCCTTTTTTGTGTGGCCCCTACAGTAGACGAGCTGGACAGTCGCATGAGGTTACCCGTGCCAAATAGTGAGGAATGCGCCAGTTGAAGTCAATGCGGGCGCCGCAGCATCGTTCCTGATCGCCATCGATGTCCCAACTTCACCGTTACTTTCGCGCGAAAATGCATCACCGGGAGAAAAAACGGCCATTTTGTTCGGGTAGGTCAATATTCCGGGGAGGTACCACTGCTATGCTGGCTTCTTCAGCAGTAAGAGGTTGCCGTGACTACTACCCTCAGAAAACTCCTCAAGGCGATGCTCGGCAGCCTGCGTGACCTGATGCCGATCTTCCTGGTCATCGTGTTTTTCCAGTTCGCCGTGTTGCACCAGCCCCTGCCCAATGTAGGCGAGCTGTTGCTGGGCGTGGTCTTCGTGGTCCTGGGCCTGACCTTTTTCATCCACGGCCTCGAGCAGGGACTGTTCCCGATCGGGGAATCCATGGCCACGGCTTTTGCCCGCAAGGGCAGCCTGTTCTGGCTGGTCGCCTTCGCGTTCTCCCTTGGGTTTGGCACAACGGTTGCCGAGCCGGCCCTGATAGCAGTGGCGGCGGAGGCCGCCGATGTCGCCGCGGGGGGCGCCATGATCGAGTCCGACGCGGCCTCCAGGGAGCGGTACGCCGACGGGCTGCGTTACACGGTAGCCCTGTCAGTAGGGTTGGCCATCGTTATCGGGGTGGTGCGAATACTCAAGGGCTGGCCCCTGCAGTGGTTGATTATTGGCGGCTATCTGCTGGTGGTTACCATGACCATCTTCGCGCCACCGGAAATCATCGGCATCGCCTATGATTCAGGCGGCGTCACCACATCGACGATCACGGTACCGCTGGTGACGGCACTGGGCGTAGGCCTTGCCGCGTCGATTCGCGGCCGCAACCCCATGATCGACGGCTTTGGCCTGATCGCCCTGGCCTCCCTGACGCCGATGATCTTCGTGATGGCTTACGGGATGCTGATCTAGTGTCGATTCTGGCTGCCGTCGTGGAAGTCACCCTGAACACCGTCAGGGATGTGCTTCCCATTGCCGCCATTATGTTCGGATTCCAGTTTTTCGTGCTGCGGCGCGTACCGGCAAACCTGACATCGATTCTATGGGGTTTCGGCTGGGTGCTGGTAGGCCTGTCACTGTTCCTGTTGGGTCTGGAGTGGTGCCTTTTTCCGCTGGGGAGACTGATGGCCGGTCAGCTGACTGATCCCGCCTTTATCGAGGCAGGTCACGCCGCCGGCGCCATTGATTGGAAAGACTATTATTGGGTATATATTTTCGCGTTCGCCATCGGCTTCAGCACCACCATAGCTGAACCCTCGCTCATTGCGGTGGCCATGAAGGCGAATGAGGTATCGGGCGGCGCGATCAGCATATCTGGCTTGCGCATCTCCGTGGCCCTGGGAGTGGCGGTTGGAATATCCCTGGGTTGTTACCGCATCGTAGTGGGCGACCCCATCCACTGGTACATTATCGGCGGATACATAGTGGTGGTATTGCAGACCACGGTTGCGCCGAAACTGATTGTACCGCTGGCCTACGACTCCGGCGGCGTCACCACATCCACAGTGACAGTACCGCTGGTAGCTGCCCTGGGCCTGGGTCTGTCTGAGACGGTCCCCGGCAGAAACCCGCTTATCGATGGTTTCGGCCTGATCGCCTTCGCGAGTCTGTTCCCGGTTCTGTCGGTGATGGCCTATGCACAGCTCGCGGAGTTCCGGGCAAAATTTTCAAAGCGTAAAAACCGAGACAGTAACACCAGGGCAGTAACACCTGACCGGTAAGATGAGGAAAGCACCATGCACTTCAAGATGATCATCGTCTTCGTAGAGGACAGGAAAACAGATGCCGTTCTCAATGCGGCCCGGGAGAGCGGCGCGACCGGGGCAACCATTATCCACAATGCCCGCGGAGAGGGCCTGAAAGTCAGCAAGACTTTTTTCGGGCTCTCGCTGGAAACCCAGCGGGATGTGCTGCTGATGCTGGTGGAAGAGCACCTGAGCCGCAGCATCCTTGAAAAGATAAGTCACGCCGGCCAGTTCGATAGCGAACCGGGCACTGGCATCGCCTTCCAGCTTGACGTGGAAGACGCAGTGGGTGTGGTCACCCAGGCACAGAAGATCACCAATGACGTGGAGGGGTTGCTGTGATGCAAAAACGAATTATCAAGGCGCGCGATGTCATGCACTCGGAACACCTGGAGCTGGACGGACTGGCCACCGTGGAAGAGGCACTCAATGCAATGAAGGTGGCCAACGCCAGTGTCGTTATCGTAAAAAAACGCCACGAGCACGATGCCTATGGCATCCTGCTGCTGTCTGATATTGCCAAGAAGGTGTTGGCAAAGGACCGGGCCGCAGGGCGGGTAAACGTCTACGAGATCATGTCGAAACCGGTGATTTCACTGGACCCGGACATGGATGTGCGCCACTGCGCGCGCATGTTCGAGCGCTTCGGGCTTTCCAGCGTCCCGGTCATCGAGAACGGCAAGGTGCTGGGTATCGTCAGTTATAGCGAGCTGGTATTCAAGGGCTTGTGTGAACTGGCCGGGTAAGCAGACCTTGCGCGCAGGTGTGGTTGGCCACATTTACACAGATGAGATGGCGGCGCTGCAGTACAGGGTGGCCGGGAAGGGAGCGGGGTAGTATTGTTTGTTCCACAGCTTTATTTTTCACATGGAGTTCGCATGACCAGACTGGCGACTTTTCTTTTCCTGCTCCTCGTTACTACCGGGCTTTCAGCTCAGGAAGTGGCGGTACACTCGCCTGCCGATGCAGCGGCCTCATCCCCGCAGATGCGGTTCAAGGCCCTCGCGCTGACCTGTCTGCACCAGGAATACCCCAATAAAATTTCGCACGTGATGTCCTCCGATAAGGATGTCGGCCCACCACGGCAACTCACGCCGGTGTTCTACGGCTGTTACGACTGGCATTCCGCCGTGCACGGCCACTGGCTGCTGGTGCGCCTGCTGCGACTCTATCCGCAGGACGCCGATACGGCGCAGGTCGAAGCCGCGCTGGATGCCAGCTTTCAGGCGGACGCTGTTGCGGCGGAAGTCGCCTACATCAGCGACCCGCAACGGGCATCGTTTGAGCGCCCTTACGGCGCCGCCTGGTTGTTGCAGCTGACCACAGAACTGCGTGAATGGGATGATCCGCGTGCCGCGCAATGGCTGGAAATCCTGGCGCCGCTGGAAGCTATATATGTTGCCAACACGAGCAAATGGCTGGGCAAGCTGGCCTATCCCATTCGCATTGGTGAGCACTCGCAAACCGCCTTCGCCTTTGCTTTATTCATCGACTGGGCGCGCGTCGCTGGTGACGAAGCCTTCCTGGCGCTGGTCACTGAACGTTCAAGGCAGTTCTACCTAGGTGACACTGACTGCCCCCTGGCCTATGAACCGGGCGGGCAGGATTTTCTCTCGCCCTGCCTTGCCGAAGCGGACCTGATGCGGCGCCTGCTGCCGCCCGCGAAATACGCCCAGTGGCTGAAAGGCTTCCTCCCGGGCATCCCGTTGGACGGCGACCCCGATTGGCTACCACTGGCTGAAGTCACGGACCGTACCGATGGCAAAATCGCGCACCTGGACGGCTTGCACCTGAGCCGGGCCTGGGCCCTGAACGGCATGGCGGCCGGGCTTCCGGACTCCGACCCACGCCTACCGGCCATCGAGGCCGCGGCCAGGGCTCAGGCACTGGCCGGGCTGGCCGCCGTGACCGGCGAACACTACGAAGGTGGCCACTGGCTGGGATCGTTTGCCACCTACCTGCAGACCGGGCGCGGCACCGGCATTCCGCTCGCTATCCCCGCCGATGCCGCCGGCCCTGCGCCCACAGAGGCGGAAGCCGCCCCGGGCGCTATGTAGGCCCGCATTGGACGCAGGGAGCCCCGACCTTCACCGGTCGCGGAGTTCGCCGCTGATTCATCTCAAAAATTCGCGATGAAATACGGGATCAGCAGTGCGTTGACGAGATCGATAAAAAACGCGCAAACCAGCGGCACCACAAGGAAAGCCAGGTCGGCCGCGCCATAGCGGTGCGCGACTGCCGTCATATTCGCCATTGCCGTGGAACCGAGGGAGATGCCCCCAAAACCGCTGCAGACTACCGCGGCGTCATAGTCGCGACCCATGGCGGGGAATTCCGTCGCGCCCGAGGCTTGGGCGATGGCGGCTCCCTGGACCAGGATTATTGCGGCGCAGCACAGCACGCGGAGGAGCTCAACCCTGAGCATTACTGACCACAGCATCTTGCGTAGACTCCGGCGGATCATGTGTGTAACCCAGCCATCCCTATAGATGAGTCGGCGCAGAGGCGGCGGCGACTTCATCCAGTCCCTCGCGGAGTTTGTCGGCCCAGCGCCTGCGGCTTGCATTTCTGTCATGAATTGAAAAGACATGGTCGCCCCAAGCAAAGCATCCCGCCCGGTGAGCGCGTACTGTAACGATATACACCAAAGCTTCACGCAACAACCAAGGGAGTAAGCGCACATGGCACAGGCAATACGTTTCCATTCGACAGGCGGACCAGAGGTCCTGCAACTGGAACAGGTCGAGGTCGGCGATCCCGGTCCCGGCGAGGTGCGCATGCGCCACGTGGCCGTGGGACTGAACTTCGCGGACACCTATTTCCGCAATGGCACCTACCCGGTGCCCCTCCCCGCCGGTATGGGCGTGGAAGCCGCTGGCGTGATCCAGGCGGTGGGGCCGGGCGTCACCGGCTTCGCACCCGGTGATCGGGTCACTTACACCGGCTTTATCAACACCCTGGGCGCCTACAGCACCGAGCGCATCGTGCCCGCCGCACCGCTCATCAAGCTGCCCGAGGGTATCGCCTTCGAGACCGCCGCGGCGATGACCATGCGCGGCCTGACCTCGGCCTACCTGATGCGTCGCATCTATCCTTTCCAGGAAGGGGATTCGATCCTCCTGCACGCGGCCGCCGGCGGCGTGGGATTGATCGTATCGCAATGGGCGAAGCTGCTGGGCCTCACCGTGATCGGCACAGTGTCGACCGAAGAGAAGGCCGCGATCGCCCGGGCTCACGGCTGCGACCACACCATTAACTATAGCCATGAGGATGTGGCGACCCGGGTACGGGAACTGACCGGCGGTGTCGGCGTGTCCGTGGTGTTCGACAGCGTTGGCCGGACGACCTTCATGTCCTCGCTGGATTCACTCAAGCGCCGTGGCCTGCTGGTCTGCGTAGGCACGGCATCGGGCACCATCCCGCCGTTCGATCCCCAACTGCTCGCCATGAAGGGCTCTTTGTTCATGACCCGACCGGCCCTGGCTGACTACATTGCCGACCCGGCGGAGAAGGCCGCCCTGGGCGAGGAGATATTCGGGCACGTGGCCGCGGGACGTATCCGCATCGAGATCAACCAGCACTACGCGCTCAGGGATGCCGTGCGGGCGCACCAGGACCTGGAGTCGCGCAAGACTACTGGTTCTTCCATTTTTGTCATTTAGATGAGGTGAATACCATGCGTGTGGAACCACTGACCTGCAGCCTGGGCGCCGAACTGAAGGGCGTCAATCTCGCGGACGCTGCCCGCGACGACGATCTGTTTGCCGAGATCCGGGCCCTGCTGCTGAAGCATCGCGTCCTGTTTCTGCGCGACCAGGACATCAGTCGCGCCGAGCACGTGGCCTTCGCCAGGCGGTTCGGCGAGTTGGAGGACCACCCGGTGGCGGGCAGCGACCCGGAGAACCCCGGCCTCGTGCGCATCTACAAAAACCCAGACCAGCCCAACGACCGCTACGAGAACGCCTGGCATACGGACGCCACCTGGCGGGTTGCGCCGCCTATGGGTTGCGTGCTGCGCTGCGTTGAGACCCCGGAGGTCGGCGGCGACACGATGTGGGCCAACATGGTGCTCGCCTACGAAAACCTGCCGGAGGATATCAAGACAAAGATCGCCGGCCTGCGTGCGCGCCACTCGATCGAGGCCAGCTTCGGCGCGGCCATGCCGATCGAGAAGCGCCTCGCCCTGAAGGAGCAATTTCCCGACGCCGAACACCCGGTGGTGCGCGTCCACCCCGAGACCGGGGAGGAGGTGCTGTTTGTCAACGCCTTCACCACCCACTTCACCAACTACCACACGGCGGCAAACGTGCGCTTCGGCCAGGACGCCAATCCGGGTGCTGCGGATCTGCTGCGTTACCTGGTCAGCCAGGCGAATATCCCGGAATACCAGGTGCGCTGGCGCTGGCAGAAAAACAGCATGGCCATTTGGGACAATCGCAGCACCCAGCACTATGCTGTTATGGACTACCAGCCCTGCCATCGCAAGATGGAGCGGGCGGGAATCATCGGCGACGTGCCGTTCTGACCAGGCTGCCGTGTCCCGGTAGCAGGCGCACCGGGATGCCGCCGACTTCAAGGAGTTTCCAGTCGTGGCAATATCTCCGCCCATAAACGAGACAGGCCCCGCCGTCCATGTGACGCGCAGGTACGCCTGGGTCGTGTTCGCGCTGACCTTCGGATTGCTGATTTCCGACTATATGTCGCGGCAGGTCCTGAATGCCGTCTTTCCGCTGCTCAAGGCCGACTGGGCATTGACCGATGCCCAACTCGGCTCCCTGAGTGGCATCGTGGCGCTGATGGTCGGGCTGTTGACCTTCCCGCTGTCCCTGGCCGCGGACCGCTGGGGGCGGATTCGCAGCCTGACCCTGATGGCCGTCCTGTGGAGCCTCGCGACCCTGGCCTGCGCCCTGTCGCGCAACTACCAGGATATGTTCATCGCCCGACTCTTCGTCGGTGTCGGTGAGGCCGCCTACGGCAGTGTCGGCATCGCGGTGGTGCTCAGCGTATTTCCGCAGAATATGCGGGCGACCGTGACCAGCGCCTTCATGGCCGGCGGTATGTTCGGTTCCGTGCTCGGTATGGGGCTGGGCGGCGTACTGGCCGAGCACTTCGGCTGGCGCGGCTCTTTTTCCGGCATGGCGATAGTGGGCCTGGTACTGGCCGTCGCCTACCCCTTTATCGTGCGCGAGTCGCGGATCGGGACCAGCCCCAAGCGCCCCGAACCCGGTTCGACCCCGGCCGCCGTCGGCGCCGGCAAGGGTTTTCGTCAGTCACCGCTGTGGAGCCTGTTCTCAACGCGTTCGGTGATCTGTGCCTACATCGGCAGCGGCCTGCAGCTGTTCATCAGCGGCGCGTTGATGGCCTGGATGCCCAGCTTCCTGAACCGGTACTATGACATGGAAATCGATCGCGCCGGAGTCACGGCGTCCGTATTCGTACTCGCCAGCGGTGCCGGCATGGTACTCTGCGGCATGCTCAGTGATCGCCTGTGCCAGAATCAGCCCGGTCGCAAGATTGCGCTGGCGGTGACCTACAGCGGCCTTTGTTGCGTCATGTTGTTAGTGGGCTTTCAGCAGGAACCGGGGGTTCTGCAGTTGGCCCTGATCGCCGCCGGGATGTTCGTCGCGGCGGGCACTACCGGCCCCGCGGGCGCGATGGTCGCCAACCTGACTCACCCGCTGATCCACGGCACGGCCTTTGCTACCCTGACGCTGGCCAACAACCTGCTGGGTCTCGCGCCCGGACCTTTCGTGACAGGATTGATCGCCGACAGCCACGGGCTGATGACCGCCCTGCAATGGCTTCCGCTGATGAGCCTGGGTTCGATACTGGTATTTATGATGGCGTACCGCTCCTACCACGGTGACCTGGAGCGAATCGCGGATTTCACTGCCACCAAACCGGCGCGCGCCGCCTGACGACAGCCTGGGAGACCCTTCGATGATCAGTACCCGCTTGGCCGCCGCACGGCAGAGTACCCAAAACCTGTGGCCGGGAATACTGGTCTGCCTGACGGTGGCGGCAGCCGCCAATTTCCTGTCCGAGCATTACCAGGCACCCCTGATGTTGTTCGCCCTGCTGCTGGGAATGGCGCTGAATTTTCTCGGCGACAACGACGCCTGCAAGCCGGGCATCGAGTTTGCGGCGCGTTCGCTGTTGAGAATAGGTGTCGCGCTGCTCGGGGTACGCATTACCTTTGACCAGATTTCCAGCCTGGGATGGCAGCCGGTGCTGCTGGTCGTGGGAGCGGTCGTGGCCACCATCCTGGTTTCTATGGCGGCCGCGCGGGCAATGGGATTCAACACCCTGTTCGGATTGCTGAGCGGCGGTGCGACGGCCATCTGCGGCGCTTCCGCAGCGCTCGCGCTGTCAGCCGCGCTGCCGGCCCACTCGGGCAAGGAGCGCGCCACCCTGTTCACGGTGATCGGTGTCTCCGCGCTGTCGACCATCGCCATGATCGCCTATCCCATGCTGGTGGAGGCGGTTGGCCTGGACCCGCAACAGGCGGGCGTGTTCCTGGGCGGGACAATTCACGACGTCGCCCAGGTGGTGGGCGCGGGCTACAGCATGTCGCAGGAAACAGGCGACACCGCCACCGTGGTGAAACTGATGCGGGTGGCCATGCTGCTGCCGGTGATTGTCGCGGCCGCCCTGATCACCCGCGCCCGGGGAGGACACGTCGAGGGGACCCCACGGCCCCCGCTGCTGCCGTGGTTCGCAGTCGCCTTCCTGGGCTTCGTGGTGATCAACAGCATGGGCTGGATACCGGCCCCGGCGCAGCTCGCGGGCAATCATATCTCCATGTGGTGCCTGACCACCGCCATTGCGGCAATCGGAGTAAAGACCCAGCTGAAAGAGCTGGTGGCCGTTGGCATCAAGCCGATTCTGCTCATGCTCGGCGAGACCGCGTTCCTGGCAGCGCTGGTGCTGGCAGTGTTGCACTGGGGTGGTTGATTGCAGGTTCCCGGTCGCAAGCCGACGATAATCTTGGAGCGGTTTATCGGTGGATGAAAAGTGCAAATGCGAATCTTCGCGGTGGCATAGCCCAGCGCGATGCGCACAAACAGGGCCATGACAGGTAATGCGACCAGCTGTGACGGAGGTCATCGATGCTTTGGATTGAACTCGGCATTCTGCTGCTGTGTATAGTAGTCGGCGCACGGCGAGGTGGGATCGCGCTGGGTACCGTTTCCGGACTCGGTCTGGTTTTTTTCATGGTCGTGCTGGGCTTGCCTCCGGGAAGCCCGCCGGCAGTGGTACTCGGCATGATACTCGCGGTGATTACCGCGCTGTCGATGATGGAAGCCGCGGGTGGAATGAACTATCTCGTCGCCACCGCTGAGGGCCTGCTGCGCCGCAATCCGCGCAGGATTACCTTCCTCGCGCCCTTCGTCTCCTATCTGCTGATCTTTGCCGCCGGCACCCAGCACGTCATCTATTCGTTGCTGCCGGTTATTGCGGAAGTATCCACCCGGGCCGGCGTCAGGCCAGAGCGCCCCTTGTCCATGAGTGTGATCGCCGCCCAGCACGGACTGGTGGCGTCGCCGGTTTCGGCGGTAACCGTCGCCCTGCTGGCCGCGCTGACACCGCTGGGCGTCAGCCTCGGGCAGATTCTCATGGTCACGCTGCCGGCGACCCTGATCGGTGTTGCCGCCGGTATTCTCTCGGTGGCCTGGAAGGGCAGGGAACTGTCGCAGGAACCGGGCTTTGAAAACGCGGTAGCCCAGAGCGGCCGGGGTGGTGAAGAGAAAGATACGGCAAGCCCCGACACGGGCACCCGTGGCCGGGGGCCCTGCCTGACCTTCCTTATCGCTGTGGTTGTCGTCGTGCTGTTCGGATTGTTCCCGGAACTGCGACCGACCTACTCGACCCTGGTCGATGGCGTGACCACAGACACTCCCGTGGATATGGGGCGCGTCATCATGATTGTCATGCTGGCGGCCGCGGGAGTTATAACTCTGTTATTCAAGGCTGATCCGGCACTCGCGGTCAAGGGCAAGCTCATGCAGGGTGGCCTGGTGGCGATCATTTCCATTCTCGGGGTCTCCTGGTTGGGCTCCTCATTTTTTACCGCCAACGAGGCCACCATTGTCGGAGCGATCTCCTCTCTCGTGGCGAGCTATCCCTGGGTTTTTGCACTGGGATTGTTCGTGTTGTCCATATTGCTGTTCAGTCAGGCGGCCACGGTAGTGATTCTGTTGCCGGTTGGTGTGGCCATGGGTATGCCGCCGCATCTGTTACTGGGCGTCTATCCTGCGGTCAACGGCAATTTTTTCCTGCCGACCTACGGCACGGTGCTGGCGGCGGTTTCGTTTGACCAGACCGGAACAACACATATCGGACGGTATTTGTTGAACCACAGTTTTATGCTGCCCGGACTGGTGACGACATTTTGCGCAACCCTGGCCGCACTGGTTCTGGCCTGGCTGCTGTTATAGGTGATAGGGTAAAACCCGGACTCGATTAAGGAGAAGATCGAACATGTACATCAGAACACGCATTTGCAGCGCGGTACTGGCACTGGCGCTGGTCCCCGGTTCCATCGCCGCGAAAGAAGCGGGGGGCGCGGTCAGGATGGAGCGCGACCTGCTCGGTGAAAAAGCGGTGCCGGCGACGGCCTATTACGGTGTGCAGACGGCGCGGGCAATGGAGAATTTCCAGATATCCGGCCGCACCCTGCAGGACTACCCCGAGCTGATCATCGCCTTCGCCCAGACCAAGGTGGCTGCCGCCAGAGCGAATACTGATGTCGGCGAGATGGACACGCAGGTGCGCGATGCCATTGTAAAAGCCGGTGAGGCGATCATGGCGGGAAAATATCTAGACCAGTTCCCGGTGGACCCGTACCAGGGGGGAGCGGGCACCTCGACGAATATGAATGTCAACGAGGTCATGGCGAACGTGGCCCTGGAACTGACGGGACACAAGCTGGGAGAGTACAGCGTCATCGAACCACACGACCACCTCAATATGTCGCAGTCGACCAATGATTCCTACCCCACGGCGCTCAAGGTGGCGATGTTCACCAACAACGACCTGCTGGTGGCCGAAGCCGAACGGCTGATTGCATCGCTGCGCAAGAAGGGGGACGAGTTTATCTATATCCTGAAAATGGGCCGTACCGAATTGCAGGATGCGGTCCCGATGACCGTGGGCCAGGAGTTTCACGCCTTCGCTGCATCGGTGCAGACAGAAATCGATTTCCTGCGGGCGGCGGAAAAGCCGCTGTTCATCATCAACATGGGCGCAACGGCTATTGGTTCCGGTTTAAACGCGCCCGAGGGCTATGGGCAGAAGACGGCCCAACATCTGGCACAGCAGACCGGCAAACCGATCGTACTGGCTGATGACCTGTTCGCGGCCACCTGGGACCAGCACGCCTTCGTGGCGGAGTCCTCCGCGCTGAAAAGCCTCGCAGTCAAGCTCGCCAAAATCGGCCGCGACCTCATCCTGCTCTCCTCCGGGCCGCGGGCCGGCCTGGGCGAGATCAACCTGCCGCCGATGCAACCAGGCTCCTCCATCATGCCCGGCAAGGTGAACCCGGTGATCGCAGAGTTGACCAATCTGGTCGCCTACCGCGTGGTTGGCAACGACACCTCGGTGACCATGGCGGCCGCCGATGGCCAACTCCAACTCAATGCCTATGAACCATTGCAGGCCATTGCGATACTCGATTCGCAGCGCCTGCTGACCAATACCATGCGCACCTTGCGTGAGCGCTGCATCGACGGCATCACGGTCAACCGCGACACCCTGCAACAGAATATCCAGCGCACGGTGGGAATCGTGACCGCGCTCAACCCCGTGATCGGTTACGAGCGCGCGACCGAGCTGGCGGCGGAAGCCTACCGCAGCAACAAGGGAATCCTGGAAATCGTCCGGGAGCAAAAAATTCTCACGGAGGAGCAGATCACCGAGATTATGGATCCTGACAAACTGACCGGTATGGACCGGCAATAAGCTAACCTCAATATAAGTACTAACCAGGAGATATCGACATGATTCAACGCATTTCACGCACGGCATTGTTGCTGGCAGCTGCGTTTTGGACCGCGCTGCCACTGGCTGCGGCGGATAAACCCAATATCGTTATCCTGGCTACCGGCGGTACCATCGCCGGCTCCGCCGAGAGCCAGACCCAGGCCGGGTATACTTCGGGCCAGGTCGGCGTCGACGTCCTGATCAACGCGGTACCGCAACTCGCCGAACTGGCCAATATCAGCGGCGAGCAGGTGGCCAATGTCGGCAGCCAGGATATGTCGGATGCCATCTGGCTGAAGCTCGCGGACCGCATCAACGCGCTGCTGGCAAAACCCGACGTGGACGGTATTGTGGTCACCCACGGCACCGACACCCTCGAGGAGACGGCCTACTTCCTCAATCTCGTGGTGGACAGTGAAAAGCCCGTGGTACTGACCGCGGCCATGCGCCCCTCCACCGCGATGTCCGCAGACGGCCCGCTCAATATTTTCAATGCTGTCGCCGTCGCGGCGGACCCAGAGGCGGAAGACCGGGGCGTGCTGGTGGTGGCAAACGATGACATCCACGGCGCACGTTCCTTTACCAAGACCAGCACCACCGACGTGCAGACCTTCCAGTCCATTGAGTACGGCCTTATCGGCGTCAGCCTGTACGGCGAGAACCGCTGGTTCCGGGAGCCTTTTCGCAAGCACACCGAGGACAGCGACTTTTCCGTGTCCGGGGTGAAGTCACTGCCCCGGGTTGACGTGATCTATATTACCGCCGACGTGTCCCCGGACCTTATTGAAGCGGCCGTGAAAAACGGCGCGAAAGGTATCGTGACGGCGGGTGTGGGCAACGGCAATATGACTGGCGCCGCTCTGGAAGCGGTGAGGGCGGCGGTGGCGCAGGGGGTGGTTGTGGTCCGCTCAACCCGGGTGCCCAGTGGCGCGGTGGGGCGCAACGTGGAAGTCAAGGATGACGAGGTCGGCACTGTTGCCTCCGGCGAATTGAACCCCGCCCGGTCGCGGGTGCTGTTGAAGCTCGCGCTGCTGAAAACCTCGGACCCGGTAACGATACAGGAGTACTTCAATACGTATTAATGCGGGGAAAAAATATCGACCGTGACAGGGTTCGAGGGGGGAGACTGTTGTCGCCCCCCGGCCTTGGCATGGGGTGTCACGTTAAGACAATTTGTTATTTACAGAGAAGTCACATATTCTTTTTTTGAATAGCTGCCTGGCGCGGGGAAAGGAGTATCCAGTGGAGCTTGATAATCAAAACAAGTCCTACCGAGGAATTACCAGTGAATAAGAGAATCCTGCTCCCGGCGGCAGTTTTGTGCGCCTCTTTTATGCTCAATGCGGAAGCCGCTACCGATGCGGAGCGAATCAGCGCGCTGGAAGCGCAACTGAGACAGCAAAAGGCAGCCATGGAGCAGCAGCAACGCTTGCTGGAATCCGTGGAGGCCGAACTGAAACGGCTGAAGGCCGGGGAGGATGCCCAGCAGGGCCCCCAGGTGGGCCAGGAGATTCCGGTACCGCCCATGCAGGAGCCCTTTGGTTCGCCGGCGGAGCCTGAACCGGCCGTGGCCCGCGCGACCGAGCCCGCAGGGAAGGCGACCGAAAATTTTACTGCCGATATCTACGGTTTCGCCATGGCTGACGCCATTTACGATTTCAAGCGGGTCGATCCCGATTGGGCGGATACCCTGCGGATCACCACCATTCCCACCCAGGGCGGCGCCTACGGCAATAATGGAGACTTCCTCTTCAGCGTGCGTCAGTCACGACTCGGGATCAAGGGCGGCTATGGCGACGATATCACCTACATACTGGAGGGCGAGCTGTTCGGCGTCGGCTCAGACGAGGGCCAGACCACGCTCCGGGTGCGTCACGCCTGGGCGACCTATAAAAACTTTGGCATGGGCCAGTACTGGTCCGGTTTCATGGACATCGATATCTTCCCCAATACCATCGATTACTGGGGACCGGTGGGCATGGTGTTTTACCGCAACAAGCAGGCTCGGTACACTTTCCCGATGGGCGAGGACGAATTCTCGATTTCGCTGGAGAACCCCGACACTGCCTTGAGCGTGGGTGAATTCCGCGACACTGGCAACTGCGACCTGCCCAACCCTGCACCCGATTGCGAGTCTGTGGATTCCACGGCAGAAGAGGTATTCCAGGCTTACAACGACATCCCGGACCTGGTCGGTCGCTACCGTGACAACGGCGACTTCGGCCACTACCAGGTGGCGGGTATCGTGCGCAAACTGGGTTATGAACGACTGGACAACGGAAACAAGGACTATGAGATCGGCTGGGGCGTCAATACCAGTGCCGGATTAAAGACCTGGGGGAGCGATGTCCTGAAATTGCAGCTTGTCTACGGCGAGGGCATCGGCAACTACATGAACGACGGGGGTCTCGATATCGCCCCCGACTCGGCGAATATTCTCAGGGCCGGGGCCGAGGCCGTACCCACTCTGGGCATCAGCACCTACTACGATCACTTCTGGAACGAGCAGTGGTCCAGTTCCGTCGGCTGGTCGCTGATTGATCTCGATACCACCGACGGTCAGGCGCAGACAGAATTCCAAAAGGGCCAGATCGCACAAATCAACCTGCTGCACTATCCCGCGAAGAACGTTATGCTGGGTACAGAGTTTATCTGGGGCCAGCGCGAGGATGTCTCCGGCAATATCGGTTCCGACTACCGGGTCCAGTTCAGCCTGAAAGTCAACTTTGATACCGGTGACCTGGTACGCGGCGACTGAAGCCGCGGAGGGTCGCGGGAAGTATAAATAGAAAATAAATGTGGCGACGCAGCAGCTTGGTGCCACTCGTTTCACAATCGATAGTCCCTGGAGGCAATGCCATGAACAGGTCTGTATCCCTTTTATCACGCGCTTCCGTGGGCCTGCTCGCCACGCTCCTGGTGTTGTGTTGCATGACCGGTGCCGCTCGCGCGGCCCTGCCCGACGCCGCCGCGATCCAGGCCGCGATCGACAAGGCCTACGAAGACTACAAAGGTCTCGAGGAGGGCGCGGTTGCCGACTATATCCCGGCGCTGGCCAAGGTCGATCCCAAGGTCTATGGCATTGCGCTGGTGACCACGGATGGCAAGGTGTATACCGCGGGCGATCTCAAGACACAGGTCTCCATCCAGTCCATCTCCAAGGTGTTTACCATGGCCAAGGTGATGGATGAATCCGGCCCGCAGTCCATCTACGACAACATGGGTGTGGACGCCACCGGGCAGGTGTTCAATTCCATCGTCGCTGTTGAGCAGTACAAGGGTGCCGAAATGAATGCCCTGGTGAACCCGGGCGCTATCGCCGCCACGGGAATGGTAAAGGGCGAGAACTACGATGCGATCTGGAACAGCCTGTTGAACTATTACAGCGAATTCGCGGGGCGCAAACTCACGGTACTGGAGGATGTGTACAAATCGGAAGCGGAAACCAACCAGCGCAACCAGGCCCTGGCCATGTTGATGTACGCTTACGGCCACATCGAGGGTGATCCCCTGCAGGCGACCGACATCTACACCCGCCAGTGCTCTGTGGGTGTCAACGCGCAGGACCTGGCGAACATGGCCGCCACCCTCGCCAATGCCGGCAAGAACCCGGTCACCGGCAAGCGGGTCGCCACCGCCGAGAACGTCCCTGAAATCCTGGCGGTAATGGCGACCGCCGGGCTGTACGATGATTCGGGTAAGTGGCTTTACAGGACGGGCCTGCCAGCCAAGAGCGGCGTGGGCGGCGGTATCATCGCCGTGTCACCGGGCAAGTTCGGTATAGCGGTGATCTCACCTCCCCTGGATGCCGCGGGAAACAGCATACGGGCCCAGGAAGCCATCGCGGATATTTCCAATGCGCTGGGTGGCAATCCCTATGTGGTGCAAGCGCGCTGAGAGCCCATCTGGTCCACTCAGGGCTGCCCGCTGGATTCTGCCCCACAGGTAGTTCACACTTGTGCCACTCAATTACCTACAGGGGAATCGATGGTGCAAATCGAAAGCTCAGCCATCCGCAAGTTTCTGTCGCGCGACCTGCTGGATGTTTTCATCCGCGTGGGCCTGCTGGTGTTTATGCTGGTGTTGTGCAGTCGCGTAATCGCGCCTTTCGTCAACCTGGCGCTGTGGTCGGTGGTCCTGGCCATCGCCCTGTACCCTGTGCACAGGAAACTCGCCTCCTATATGGGTGGCCGGCAGGGGCGTGCGGCCACGGTGCTGGTGCTGGCCGGACTGCTCCTGATCGGCGTGCCCACGGTAATGCTGGGCGCCTCCTTCGCCAAACAGATCCAGGCGGGCTATGACCGCTTCGAATCCGGCACCGTAACCATACCGCAGCCCCGGGAATCGGTAGCGGAATGGCCACTTGTCGGTAAGCGGGTCTACAGTCTCTGGCAGGAAGCCGCCACCAACCTGCCTGAATTTGCGCAGGAAAACAGGGAGACGCTCGGCAGTCTGTCCCGGCGGGCGGTGCGGGCTGCCGCGAGCACTGCGGGGTCCGTACTACTATTCCTGGCGTCACTGATCGTCGCCGGCATCGTCATGGCCTATGGCGAATCCGGCAGCCGGGCGGTGGGCGATATCATCTGCCGATTCACCAGCCGTGAGAGCGGGCCGCCCTTACAATCCCTGATCACCGCCACGGTGCGCTCGGTGGCGACCGGGGTCATCGGTGTCGCGTTCATCCAGGCGCTGATACTGGGCGTCGGCTTCATCTGGGCGGGCGTCCCGGCCGCGGGCCTTTGGGCCTTGCTGGTGTTGGTGCTGGGGATTCTGCAGGCGCCGGCGCTGCTCGTCACACTACCGGTCATCGGCTATATATGGACCGCCGGCGATGCCAGCAACACCATGAACATCGTCTACACCGTCTACCTGGGTCTGGGTGGTCTCGCCGATAACTTCCTCAAGCCGCTGCTGCTGGCCCGCGGGGTGGAGGCACCGATGCCGGTGATTCTGCTCGGCGCGCTAGGGGGCATGGTCAGCGGCGGTATCGTCGGTATGTTTGTCGGAGCGGTCCTACTGGCAGTCGGCTACCAGCTGTTCATGGCCTGGGTGGCCTCCAGCGCCGACGAAGAGGATGCCGACGCCGACCCGGCGGCAGAAACGCCATAGACCCCGGGAGAGTACGCGAGGTGCGTGGCACCTTCCCCACGCGACTCGCTGCGCTGGCCGCGGCGGGCCTGCTCGCCGCCTGTACCACACTGGGGCCTGATTACCAGGAGCCGGAAGTGGCATGGCTTGCCGATTGGCAGACCGACCTGTACGGCCAGTTGCGGGACCCGCAGCGCCAGTCCGACGTGGACCTGAGTTTCTGGTGGCAGGTGTTCGACGATGCCACCCTCAACGGCCTGATCGAGACCGCGCGCCGGGAAAATCCCGATTTGCAAATCGCCGGCTTGCGCATCCTGGAAAGCCGTGCCCAGCTGGGCATTGCCGGCAGCAACCTCTATCCCCAGCTGCAGCAGGTGAACGGCGCCGCCACCTATATCGACAGCCGGCAGAGTGGCGGGGCAGTGGACAACGACAACAGTTCCACGGCCTACCAGGCCGGCTTCGATATCGGTTGGGAACTGGATTTCTGGGGGCGCTTCCAGCGCGGCGTGGAATCGGCGGACGCGGCGTTTTTCGCGTCGATCACCAATCAGCAGGACGTGCAGGTGTTGCTGGCGGCACAGGTTGCGGACCTGTATTTTTCCTACCGCACCACCCGCGCACTGATCGATATCGCCCGCAAGAATGCCGAGATACAGAAACGCAGCCTGGACATCACCGAGCGCCTCTACAAGGGGGGGCAGCAATCGGAGCTGGACCTGCAGCAGGCCAAGGCCCAGTACCTGACAACGCTGTCCACTGTCCCACCGCTGGAGATCAGGCTCACCCAGACCCGCAACGCCCTGGCGACCCTGTTGGCCCGTCCGCCCCGGCGCGATTCCGGAGTTGGCGGCGGTCCCGGAGGAACTGCCCGAGGTCCCGAGGGTGGCTATCGACGAGATACCGGCCAGGCTGCTGGCGCGGCGCCCGGACGTTCGCACCGCGGCCTGGTTGGTCGCCGCACAGTCCGCGCAAATTGGAATCGCGGAGGCCGACTACTACCCCGCCATAAGCCTGCTGGGAACTATCGGCTGGTCGGGTACCACCGACAGTGGCACGCCCGATAGCACCGTACTCGGCGGGGGGCCGGCATTCACCTGGAACGTCTTCGACCACGGCCGGATCGCCGACAACGTACGCCTGCAGGACGCGCGCCTCCAGCAGACCATCGAGGGTTTCCAGAACCGCGTGCTCCTGGCGGCCCAGGAGATCGACAACGCCGCCATCACCGTGGTCAAGACGCACGAGTTGCAGGCCGTGCTCGAACAGTCGGTTACCGCTGCGGAGCGCTCGCTGGAACTCGCCACAACGCTGTATGTCGAGGGCTATGCGGATTTCTCCCGGGTACTGGACGCGCAGCGTTCGGTGTTCTCCCAGACCACCGATGAACTGGCCAACCGCGGCAATCATGTCAGTGCCATTATCGATCTGTACCGGGCCCTTGGCGGCGGCTGGGTGGAAACGCCCATCGAGCAGTTGCTACCAGCCCCCACCCGCGAAACCATGCAGCAGCGCAGTGACTGGGGCGATCTGTTGACCGCCCCGCTGCCGGTGCCGCCCGAGGGGCCATCTTTGAATCCAGGATCTAGCAAATGAGTGACCCAGAAGAAAAGGATACGCCGGAAATGAACTCCTCGGAACCGCCCCCCGCAGCGGCTGCGGCGGACAGTGTCCGGCGCGGCGGCAAGCTCATCGCCGTGGTCATCGCCGTCAGCCTGGTGTGGTACCTGCTGTCGGACCGGTTCACACCGTACACCAGCCAGGCCCGGGTGGAAGGGTATGTGGTGGCTGTGGCGCCCAAGGTCGCCGGCCTGGTCACCGAGGTCTGGGTGGGCAATAATCAGGAAGTTGCGGTCGGGGACCCGCTATTCCAGATCGATCCCTCCCAGTACGAGATCGCGCTGGCCAGGGCCGAGTCCGATCTGGAGAGCGCACGGCGGCAAGTGGGGGCGGGTAGTGCCTCGGTCGAATCGGCAAGGGCCAATCTGCTGGCCGCCGTGGCCAACGCGGACAAGGCGCGCAAGAATGCGGAGCGCCTGACCCGGCTGCACCAGGAGGATGAAGGTACGATTTCGAAGCGCCAGTTGGAAGCCGCCGAGGCCAACCTGGAGGCCGCCGAAGCCCAGATCATCGCCGCGGAGGCGGGCATCGACGAAGCTATCCAGAAAATGGGCGGGGAGAGCACTGTCGATAACAGCATTCTGCTGACCGCGAAGACTGCCGTGGAAAAGGCCGAACTCGATCTCGCCGACACGCTGGTGCGCGCCTCATCCGCCGGTATTATCACTGACCTGCGCACCGACGTTGGCAACTACGCTGGTACCGGTAGCCCGGTGATGACCCTGGTGGCGATCAAGGACGTATGGATCCGGGCTGACTTTACAGAGAACAATCTCGGCCATATCGCGGAAGGCACGCCGGTGGAGATACTGTTCGACGTGTTGCCGGGCACGGTATTCCCCGGCCGGGTGCGCAGTATCGGGCTCGGTGTGAGTGGCGGCCAGGCCCCGGCGCCCGGCACCCTGCCCACCATCCAGAACGATCGCGATTGGCTGCGCCAGTCCCAGCGCTTTCCGGTCATCATCGGCTTCGATGTCGAGCAGGAGGAACTGCGTCGCCAATTGCGCGTAGGGGGGCAGGTGTCGGTGATCGCCTATACCGAAGGCCACGGTATCCTGGAGTTGTTGGGCAGGTTCTATATCCGCGCTATGAGCTGGCTCTCCTATGCCTACTGAGCGGCGGTAAGCAAGCCGTGCAGGTGGCGGCGAGGCGGGTCTTCAGGGTGGCGCTCACGATGGCGCTGGCGCTGGCGGTCGCCTACGGTGCCGCGCTGCCCCTGCCATTCATAGCGCCGCTGCTCGCCCTGACCGTGGCCCTGATTCCGGGCCCGCCCATGGCCGTAAAAGGCCTGCTGGGACTGTCCGCGGTCATGCTGCTGACACTCGGTCTCGGGCTGTTGATCGCGCCGCTGCTGGAGCATTACCCGCTGGTGGGTGTGCTCACCGTGGCTGTCGGCCTGTACAGCAGCGCGTACGTCTCGGTGAGCCAGGGCAAGGCCCTGGTGGGCACCCTGCTCACTGTGGGGCTGACTATCATTCCCGCGGCAGGTATCTACAGTTTCGCCCTGGCCATGGCGGTGATCCAGGCACTGGTGCTCGGCATGGGGCTGGCCATCGTGTGCCTGTGGCTGGTGTACCCGCTATTCCCGGAGGAGCCCGGCGCCGTCACCGAGAAAGCCGTGCACCAAAGCCCGGTGCAGGCCAACTGGATCGCGTTGCGTGTTGCGCTTATCGTGCTGCCGCCGTTTCTGTTCGCGCTGACCAACCCCTCGCTGTACCTGAAGCTCATCATGAAATCCGTGCTCCTGGGTCAGCAGGGCTCGATAGTCAGTGCGCGCACGGCCGGCCGCGAGTTGTTGGGATCCACCTTCCTCGCGGGTGTCGTCGCGATGCTGTTCTGGGGATTGTTGAAACTGTCGCCGACCTTGTGGATGTTCTTCCTGTGGATGCTGCTGTTCGGCATCGGCTTTGCCGCCAAGATCTACGGGCTGCTCGCCACTCGCTACAGTCCGTCTTTCTGGCAGAACACGGCCGTTACCATGTTGATCCTGCTGGGTTCCGCGGTGCAGGACAGCGCCAACGGCAACGATGTCTACAGCGCGTTTGCCACGCGCATGGGCCTGTTTGTGGCTGTCACGCTGTACGCCTGGGCCGCGGTGTCGCTGCTCGATCGCTGGCGCACTTCGTGGATACGGCGCTTCCGACCGGGCGCTTATCAGGGGTGATCCTGCGGAACGCGCGGCGCGGTGGGAGGCAGATGCGGCATGTCAGCGCGGCGTTGCGCGTCACACCCCGGCCGCGGTGTCGCAGTATCAGCTCTGCGTCGGGTTCAGAAACGGCGAACCAGCTCTGCTGCCAGCGGCCAGTCTCCGTAGCCGGCTGCCGGGTTCAGGTGGCCTACGCTGCCGGCGTTGACCAGTTCGCTGCCCCAGTCGCGGGCAAACCCTTCGACCCGGTCGAGCCTCGCCAGCGGGTCATTATCGCTGGCTACGGTGATACTCGGGAACGGCAGCCGCTCGCGCGGGATCGGGGTCCAGCCGCCAGCGACCAGGTCCGGAAGTGCCGGATAGCCTGCTGGCAGCGGGTTTTCGAGGTCAGGCGGCACGGCGAGCAGGGCGCCGCGGATCTGCCGCGATGACTGCAGCGCCCAGTGCACCACCATGATTGCACCGGCACTGTGAGCCACCAGCACCACGTCGCCATCTATCTGTGCCAGGGCCTCGTCGATCGCGGCCACGCGCGCGGCGCAACTCAACTTGTCCTCGGTGAGCGGCGGCACCGTGACGGCTTTGAGGAGTTTGTCTGCCAGCAGGGTCTGCCAGTGCTCGGCAATGTGATCGCGCAGGCCGGGCACGAACAGGAAAGTGGGTTCGGGTCGCGTAGTCATGGGATTGCACTCCTGAGGTGAAAGTGCGGTTATTGTGTGGCAGTCGGCACACCGCCGCTTTTCCAATCGCGCCGCAGGTTTTTCAATTCGTGACAGCTGCCGCGAAGTTCGGCGCAGGCTGCAGGAAGCCGTCGATCTCGCCGCATACCTGCGCCAGCCGCGTCAGCACGAACAGGTGGCCGCAGTCGAACAGGACCAGCCGCGCATCGGGCAGCAGCCGCTGCAACACTCGCGCGTTGGCCAGGGGGATGATGGGATCGTCCCTGCCCGCCAGGATAAGGGTGGGTGTGCGGATGCGATGCAGCCAGGGAAGGCTGGTCCAGCCGCTCAGCGCGAACAGCTGACTGAGATAGCCGAGTACGGAGGGCGGTGTCATGCGCCGGGCGTGTCGTTCTCGCAGCATCTCGTCGCTGCGAAAATCGCCCCCATAGATATTGCCTGCGATCCTGCGGAAGTGGCCCGCGCTCAGGTAGCGCAGGGGTGTCGCCATATTCAGCAGTACGCTGGGCCGGGGGGGAATCATCACGCAGCCCGGCGAGGTGGCCACCAGGATAAGACGCCCGGTGACCTGTGGGTATTGCCAGGCGAACTGCTGGGCGAGGGCGCCGCCCCAGGAAATTCCCATCACGTGACAATGGTCGATCCCGAGTACCGACAGCAGTCGTCTGCCGAGCCGCGCGAACTGCCACATCCGGCGCGGGACCAGCGACGGGCGCGACCCGCCGACACCCGGTAGATCGAAGGTAATCACCGGCAGCGACAGGGTCTCGACAAGCTTGTGGAGTATTCCCGCGGACGCGCCGATGCCATTAAAAATCAGCAGCGGTGTGCCCGGCCGGTCCAGCTCGCTGGCCACCCGCAGCTGCAGTCCCGCGACTTCAACCAATTCATCCCTGAACATTATTCCTCCGCGTCAATCAAATACATAGGTGCCGGGAGCTGGCGCCAGGGATGGGTGGGCCGCGTTGCCCGGTTTCTTTGCCGCCTTCACTTTCGACCCGTCCAGCGATTGCAGCCATTGCGACCAGTGCGGCCACCAGGATCCCTCGTGCGGTTTCGCCTGTTTGGCCCAGGCTTCGGCGGAGCGGACGTTCTTCGGATTGGTGAAGTACTTCCGCTTCGTCGACGTGGGTGGGCTGATCAGGCTCTGGATGTGCCCGGCCGTACTCAGCACGAAGGTCACCGGGCCGCCCAGCAGGCGGGTGGTCCGGTAACAGGCCTGCCAGGGCGTGATGTGATCGGTTGTACCGCCGGTGACATAGGCCGGCACGGTAACATTCTTGAGGTCGATGGGCACGCCCTTTATCTCCAACTCGCCGCGCCCGGTCAGCAGATTGTCCTTGAATATGTCGAGAAAATCGCTGTGCAGCCTGGCGGGCAGGCAGGTGGTATCGTTGTTCCAGAAAAGCATGTCAAAGGCCGGTGGCGATTCGCCCATCAGGTAATTGGAGGCGACGTAATTCCAGATCAGGTCATTGGGTCGCATCCAGTTGAACACGCGCGCCGTGTCGGCGCCGTCCAGCACGCCTGCCCGGGCGGATTTCTTGCGCGCCGCCTCGATAGCCTTGTCGCTGGCAAACAGGCCGATGACCGAGTCCTCGACCGCGGGTTCCAGCACGTTGACCATCAGTGACATGGAGGCGATTTTGTCCAGCTCTTTCAGGCCCGCGAGATAGGCCATGGTGGTGGCGAGCGTAATGCCCCCGGCACAGGCGCCGACCACGTTCACGGCGGCCGCTTTGGACACCTCCCGAGACACGTCGATAGCCTCATTAAGGGCCACCACGTAATCGTCCAGCCCCCAGGAACGGTGTTCGCGGGTGGGGTTGCGCCAGGACACCATGAACACCTGGAATCCCTGGTCCAGCAGGTAACCCACCATGCTCTTGTCCGGCGACAGGTCGTAGATGTAGTACTTGTTGATCTGCGGCGGGACGATCAGCACCGGCTGCGCGTGCTGGGTGGCCGTGCGCGGCTGGTACTGGATGAGTTCCAGAATCTCGCTGCGATGGATGACGGAGCCCGCCGTGGAAGCTATATTTTCCCCCACGGTAAAGGCCGATTTATCCACCTGGCGCGGCATGCCGTGGTTGTTGCGCATGTCATCGACCAGGTTTTTCATCCCCGCCAGCAGGCTTGCGCCCCGACTCTCCCGCGCCTTGCGCAGGGCGGCCGGATTACCCAGCAGGAAGTTGGAGGGTGCCAGGGCATCGGTGGCCAGGGCGGTAATGAAGTGCGCCCGTTCCAGTTCGTTGCCTTCGAAGCCCATGCTGTCGACCCACTCGTTCACCGACTTTCCGAGCGCGAGCCAGCTCTGCATCAGGCGCGAGTGCACCGCGTTGTTGCGATAGCCGTCGTCCGCGAAACGGCGGTCCCTGGCAGGCGCTTCCTCTGCGGAAGTGCCGAACAGTACCTTTACCAGTTCGCGATTGAAACGCAGCAGGTGCTCGCCGGCTACCATGGGCTGCAGTATCCCGGCCTGCAACAGATCGACGCCGGCGCGGGCCAGGTCTTCCAGGCTCATGCCGACAATGGGGTTCAGGGTGACAACGTGATCGTCTATGGATGTTTGCGGTTGTGTGCTCATGTCAATGTCTCCTTTTAAAACTCGTCTGCGGACAGGGCCATCATTGTCTCCGGACCGCTTGCCACCGCCGCGACAAGGCTGTCGATGCGGGGCAGCACCCGGCTGAAGTAGTAGGCACCGGTTTTTCGCTTGCTCTCTCCCGCTCCCTCGGTCGCCATCATCTTCAGCCACATGTACCCGTAGGACACGTAACCCACGATGTGCAGGTAGTCACAGGCGGCGGCTCCCGGTGCGCTCGGCGAGTCCCCGGCGCGGCGCAGTAACTCCTGGGTCAGCAACTGCAGTTGCTGGGTGCGTGCGAGCAGCGCGTCCGCGTACCCGCCCAGCGGGGTGTCGCGCTGTTCGCCGGCGAATGCGTTGATCTCGTCCAGGTAGGCTTGCAGCCACTCGCCGTTGTTGGCGAGAACCTTGCGCTGCACCAGGTCCATGGCCTGGATGCCATTTGTGCCCTCGTACAGTTGGGCGATGCGGACGTCGCGCACCAGCTGCTCCTGCCCCCATTCGCGGATGTAGCCGTGGCCGCCGAACACCTGCTGGCCTTGCACGGTGCAGTCCAGCCCCATGTCGGTAAGAAACGCCTTGGCCACCGGGGTCAGCAGGGCCACCCTGGCCTCGGCGAGGGCTTTCTCGGCGACGCTGGCGCCGTGCTTGCACTGGTCCAGGAACAGTCCAAGGTAGACAGCGAACGCGCGACCCGCTTCGGTCAGTGACTTCATGTTCAGCAACATGCGGCGCACATCCGGGTGTTTGAGGATGGAATCAGCCGCGCCGCCGGCATCACTGTCCAGGGGAGCCCGTCCCTGCAGGCGCTCGCGGGCGTACTGTACCGCGCTCTGGTATGAGGCATCGCCGCAGGCCAGGCCCTGTACACCGATGGAGAGTCGCTCGGCATTCATCATGGTGAACATGCACTGCAGGCCGCGGTTCACCTCGCCCACCAGGTGACCCTGGGCGGCGTCGAAATTCATGACGCAGGTGGCGGATGCCTTGATACCCATCTTGTGCTCCACCGAACCGCAGGACACGCCGTTCTCGCCCGCCGCGGAACCGTCCGCGGCCACCCGCAATTTCGGCACCAGGAACAGGGAGATGCCGCGCGAGCCCGCCGGGGCGTCCGGCAGTTTCGCCAGCACCAGGTGGACGATGTTGTCCGCCATATCGTGGTCGCCGGCGGAGATGAATATCTTGGTACCGGTGATTTCGTACAGGCCGTCGGCCGTGGGCACCGCCCGGCTGCGGATCAGGCCCAGGTCGCTGCCCGCCTGTGGTTCGGTGAGGCACATGGTGCCGGTCCATTCGCCGCTGTACATGTTCGGCAGGAAACGCTCCTTGAGTTCTTCGGAGCCGTGCGCGTCAAGGGCCATCGCCGCGCCGATGGACAGTGAGGGATACAGGTTGAAGGCGCTGTTGGCGCCCCACATCATCTCGTCCACCAGCACAGCCAGGGCCTTGGGCATTCCCAGGCCCCCGAATTCGGGGTTGCCAGCAAGGCCGACCAGCCCGGCCTCACAGTAGGCGCGGTAGGCGTCGACAAAGCCGGCCGGGGTGGTGATCCGGCCGTTTTCGAAAGTGACCCCGGCCTCGTCGCCGGAGCGGTTCAGGGGCGCGATGGTGGTTGCGGCCAGCTTGCCGGCCTCCGCCAGCATGGCCCGGGCGGTGTCTTCGTCCAACAGTTCCGCCAGGGGTTCGTAGGCCTGCCAGCGGTGCTGGGCCTGGAACACATCGAACAGCAGAAATTCCATGTCGTACAGGGGGGCTCGGTATTCGGGCACGGTGTCACCTCAAGTCGGTCGATTTAGTTGGGATTTGCTGAGAAGCGATATTGTGCGATGCGGGTCGGGTGGCCCGCTTCTCCGATGATGTCGCGTACTTCCCTTTTCGTGACAGGTGCAATACGCCGCGCGAGTAACATCGCCCGCCCGCCGGATCTTCTATCCCGGTTTTTATCTACCAGATTGCCCGGCGCTTTTGCAGGTCACGAATGCGATACGATAAATGACGAGAGCGCGGCCTCTGCCGTCCGGGCATTGCCGCCGGCTTATCGCTTCGTCACGATGTGGTAAGCCACTGTCACACAATGCGAAGAAAACTGTCCGCGCAAGGATTAAAGTAGCTCCAACATCAACACCACCTACGGAGATATCCCATGAACTTTCTTGACGGTTCCCTGTTCCCTGAAAACCAGCAGAAGCTTGTCATCACCGTGGCGCCCTACGGCCCCGAGTGGATGCCGGCCGATTTCCCTGAAGACATCCCGATCACCATGGATGAGCACATCCAGAAGGCTGTCGATTGTTACAACGCCGGCGCCACCGTACTGCACCTGCACGTGCGTGAGGAAGACGGCAAGGGCTCCAAGCGCCTGTCCAAGTTTAACGAACTGCTGGAAGGCGTCCGCGCGGCGGTGCCCGAGATGATCATCCAGGTCGGCGGCTCGATCTCCTTCGCCCCCGAGGGTGAGGGCGAGACGGCCAAGTGGCTGTCCGATGATACCCGCCACATGCTGGCGGAACTGACGCCGGCGCCCGACCAGGTCACCATCGCCATCAACACCAACCAGATGAATATCGTGGAGCAGATGTGTGAGGCGGACCTCAAGGGCACCTCGTTGGCGGACCCGGTCAACTACCACGCCTACCGGGAAATGATGATCCCCGCCGGCCCCGAGTGGGTGGAGGAGCATATCCGTCGCCTGTCGGCCAAGGGCATCCAGACCCACTTCCAGCTGGCGAACATCGCCCAACTGGAGACGGTGGAGCGGATGATGCGCAAGGGTAACTGCAACGTGCCCCTGATCCTGACCTGGGTGGCCATCGGCGGCGGCTTCGATGCGCCGAACCTGTACAACCTGTCGAACTTTGTGCGCGCCTGCCCGGACGGTTCGGTGCTGACGCTGGAAACTTCCATGCTGAACGTGCTGCCGCTGAACATGATGGCCATCGCCATGGGCCTGCACGTACGCTGCGGGATCGAGGACAACATCTGGACCCAGAAGCGGGACCGCAAGATGAGCTCGGTGGAACAGGTCGAGCAGCTGGTACGGATCTCGCGGGAGTTCGGTCGGGACATCGCCACAGCGAAAGAGGCTCGGGAGATCTACCGCATCGGCACGTTCTACAACGATGCGGACGAAGCGCTGGCGGCAAACGGTTTTGCCCCGAACCGCAAGGGTGGCCAGACCGGCTTCACCCAGCACGCGGCCTGATGCCGGGCGTGGCCGCACGGGAACAGAGCTACCCGCGCGGCCCGCGCCGGATAGCTGGCGAATAGTCGGCAATCACTATATGCTCCACGCAACGCCGATGCGGTGGGCTGCGTGGAGCGCGTTTCCATTAACTAATAACCTCGCGGCACCTTCGATACCTGCCCCGGGAGCTGATCACTGACTTCAACCACCTCCAACGAAATTGTCCCCAGCCGGCGGCCGCGTATCCTTCTCGCCCTGCTCCTGGCGGCCAGCACCGCGCTCACGCTCTACCTTGTCGCCAACCTCACTTCCTACAGTCTTGAGCGGGAGGAGGCGAGCCTTGCCGTGGGCCGGCAGGCGGGGCAACGGGTCGCCCAGACCCTGGACGAGGAATTGTTCGCGATCGCAGCGCGGGCCGACACTTTCGCCAAAGAGGTCGCGACCGTGCGGGGGGAGGCTGCCCTGCTGGATCTGATTCGCAGCGAGAGTCTCACCATCCCCATGCTGCTCGGCGTGACTGTCGCCTACGAACCGGGCGTTTTCGAGGGCAGGGAACGCTACGCGCCCTTCTACAACAAGAGCCGCGACGAGTTTCAGTTTGTCGCGCAAACCTATGATTACCGGGACGGTACACTGGACACCGCCCGCTGGTATACCGGCGTGCTGGGCACCGGTGCCGCGGGATGGTCGGCTCCCTACTACGCGGAGGCGGCACAGGCCATGGTGGTCGACTACGGTGTACCCCTGCGCGACCAGGGCGGTGCGCTCATCGGTGTGGTCGATTACACCATCAGCCTCAATGATCTCACCCAGGTGGTGGATTCGCTGAGCGTGGGCGAGACCGGTTACGGTTTTGCCTACGACGCCGAGGGGGTAATCCTGTCGCACCCGGACCCCGCCTACCTGATGCAGAACGTGTTCGAATTGAGAGATGGTAAAACCCGGGAAATTCTCGCCCGTCTGCGCAATGATACCGAGGGCGTGGTCACTTACCTGAGCACCTATACCTACAATGACTCGTGGTTTTTCTTCCGAAAACTCGAATCCACCGGCTGGCGCAGCGTGTTGGTATTTGCCGAGAACGACCTGCTCGGCGCCTCCGACCAGGGCCGCAGACAGCTGATTCACGTGATGCTCGGCGGCAGCCTGTCCCTGCTCGTCCTGCTGGTGTTACTGCTGCGTCTCGATCGCAGCAGCCCGGCAAAGCTCTGGTGGCTGGTGGGCTGTGTCTCCCTGGTGCTGGTGGCCAATATCGTGGTGATCTGGTACCTCAATCTCACTACGGATTTTTCCGTGCTGCACGGCGCGCAGGAGCGCATCGTGAACAGGACCATCCTGAACCGGTACACACAGAAGTACAACGAGAACCTCTACAGACTCACCCAGGAGCATTACCGCGAGGTGCCGACGGGCATCTTTATAGAATCGATAGAACTGGGGCCCTTCGAGGCGAGCCTGATTGGCAAGCTGTGGATGAGGTACCCGAAATCACTCATTGATGTCGCGCCGCCGGGTTTCTACTTTCCCGATGTCTCCGCGATCGAATCCCGCGGTATCGCCACCGAGGTACTGTCGGAGGTGGATGCCGGCGATCATGTTCTGGTGACCTGGCGATTTCGCGCGACCCTGGAGCAGGAATTCAGTTACCTGCAGTTTCCCTTCGAGCAGAACGATATCGACGTCAAGATTCTCTACCCGGACCTGAGCAAGCACATTTTGCTGGTGCCGGATCTGGACAGCTACGACGTGCTGAACCCGGCGGCGAAGCCGGGGCTCAGTCCCGCAATCTCCGTGCCCTCATCTGAGGAGATATCTTCCTTCTTCATATTCCAGGACATGCAGTACCGGACGAGCTTCGGCAACGCCACACCCGTCAAAAACTACCCCGCGCTGAGCTTCAATATCGCGGTCAAACGGATATTCCTCAGCCCGTTCATCGCCAACATTATCCCGATACTCATCGTCGCCCTGATTCTGTTCATCGTACTGTACGTGAGCTCGCGGGAGGACAACCCAAGGGCTGGGCTGACCACGATGAACGTAGTGCAGGGGTCTGCGGGTTTCCTGTTTATCCTGCTGCTGGCGCACGTGAATGAACGCAACCGGATCAACACCCCGGAAATCGCCTACATCGAGCTGTTTTACTTTTCGATGTACGTGCTGGTGTCGCTGCAGGCGATCACGCTGGCCGTGTTCTTCAGCGGCAGCCAGTTGAAAATCTTCCGCTATCGCGACAATCTGCTGATCAAGCTGCTGTTTTGGCCGGTTTTGCTGGGTACCTGGCTTGTCGCGACACTTTGGTGTTTCTACTAGGCACAACGGACCTGGCCGAGCCACCTCGATAACCTCCGCTGCGACCAGCAGCTGTTTGACCAACGCATCCTGCTGGCGGAAACTCAGGGCGAGGAGATGCGCGCCTTCGTCGAGCTCTACCGGGCGCTCGGCGGGGGATGGCAATAACGGTAGCGGAGCACGTCGGCAAGGAGTCGATCGATACAAGGGCGGTCGCACACATACAGACAGGAGGACTACACGTGTCGGACAAGAACAAGGACAAGAAAGGCAAAAAGCACAGGAAAAGTCACGAAGAAAAGACGGCGGAAGCGGCCAGGGCCAAGAAGCTTGGCCGCAAGGAATACGAGAGCGAGCTTGAGCGCCTGCACGTCGAATTGGTCCGCCTGCAGCAGTGGGTGGTACACAAGGGCCTGAAAGTCTGCGTGGTCTTCGAGGGCCGCGACGGCGCCGGCAAAGGCGGCACCATCAAGGCGATCACCGAGCGCGTCAGTACCCGGGTCTTTCGGGTCGTCGCCCTGCCAGCGCCGACGGAGCGCGAAAAGAGCCAGATGTACATGCAACGCTACGTCAGGCATTTTCCCGCCGCCGGCGAGATCGCGATCTTCGATCGCAGCTGGTACAACCGGGCCGGTGTCGAGCGGGTGATGGGTTTCTGTACCGAGGAACAGTCCGAGGGTTTTCTCAGGGCTGTCCCGCTAATCGAGCGGGCCATGGTCGACTCCGGCATCATTCTGCTCAAGTACTGGCTTGAAGTAAGCCCCGAGGAACAGCAGCGGCGCCTGGAAAGCCGCGTCGACGACGGCCGCAAGATATGGAAACTGTCGCCCATGGATATCAAGTCATACGACAAGTGGGACGCCTACACCCGGGCCAGGGACCGGATGTTCCAGGAGACTGACACACCCTACGCGCCCTGGTATGTCGCTAGGTCGGAGGACAAGAAACGGGTTCGCCTCAACGTGATCAGCCACCTTCTGGGCAGCGTACCCTACAAGAAGCTGCCGCAGAAGAAGGTGGAGTTAACGAAACGGAAAATCGGCGAGTACAAGGCGGTGGATTACCCGTTCAAGTATGTTCCCGAGCTGTTCTGAGGTCGGGGTGGTCCTGCGAGCTTACCGGGGCGGCGTCCGCGTACCGTCCCGACCAACCACGAGGATTCCACCATGTTGAATCTGTTCGGGAATCTGTTCGGCCGCGCCGATGAGGGGCATTCCGATTTGCCGGAACAGCTGGTCAAAAAGCTGATCGAACGCACGATGGACGGCACCGACCCGCGGCTGCGCATCGTGTCCGGTTATGCCAAAACCCTGCGCAAACCGGTCATCCACGCCGCCGAGCACGTCATAGGCTTGATGGACAACCTGCCGCAGCCACTGCTGCTGGACCCGCACGACCTGCACGCCAGCCCGGCGCTGGCCGCCATGCTCTACTCGGAATCACAGGCGAGGCAGTTTCTGTCCCGCGATCCCGCCCTGGTCGACTACCGCCAGTCGCACCCCGCTGGTGCGCCCACCATCGCGCTGCTGGTGGTGCAGCGCAGCGAAAAGCACGTCTTCGGGACCGCCCAGGTCGGCGAACACACCCTCAAGGACGTGCCGAAGACCACCGTCAGTTTCAGCGAGCATCACCTGCTGGAACCGGCGTCGACGGAAGATGACTGCCGCCGCGGACTGAAACGGCGCGCGTTCGACCACCTGCTGGCGGTCGCGCTGGCCAGGCTCAGCGAGCGCAAGGAAACGCGCGAGGACCTGGGCAAGCGCCGCGCCCTGTTGCGCAGCAAGCTGGATGTACTGCAAAGAGGAGGTGGTTTCGCCAAACCCACCGCTGGTGACGATCGGGTGAAGCTCCAGGCCAGGCTGGCGGAAATCGAGGAACAGCTGGCAGCGCAGGGACCGGCCGACAATGTGCTGGAGGCCAACCTGGACATGATTGCCGAGGTGCTGAACCAGGCTGCCCAGCACCTGTGGCTGGAGGAACATGTCCTTAACCTGGACCAGTTTTACGTGCTGCACGAGGAGGCAACGCCATCTATTCGGCAGATTTCCTGCCGCGACCTGCACAACAGCGAGGGCGAGCAGGCGATGTTGCAGCTCGTGCAACTGGCGGACAACTAATTGCGCATAAATACTACCGGAAGGAGTAATAGATGAGTGACAAGGCAAGCGATACTGGTTTGATTGAGACAATTCTGGAGCGACTGAACGATTACCGTCTGCCCCGGCTACTCGAACTCAAGAAAAGAGTCGACGCGGGGGAGGGGATAACCGACAACGATATGCAACTGCTGGAACGGGTGATGGAGGATGCCCACTCGATTCATCCCGTGATTGACAGGAACCCCGAGGTCCAACCGATCTACGCCCAGGTTACCGCGCTGTATTCCGAGATCACCGCGAAGGCGGTTGAGAACGAGGGGAAATCCAAGGACTGAGCTCGTTCATCAGCCAGAGCCTGCCGGGGGAAATGGCGAGATGGCTCGCCCAGTCTATCCACGCCAGGGCAATCTGCAGTAGCGAAAAGCCGTTGGACAGTTCCGCGAGCCGGGCTCGCACCTTCTGGTCGATCTCCTGTGCGAGATGCTCATCAACCACGCGCATCTCCGCGGCGAGCTGCGCCAGAGTATCCATCAATCCCGGGGCCGGATTGCCTGGCCGTGTCATGTCGTTCATTCGGAAAGCTCCTGTGATAAGTGATTGGTCAGGATGAAATCGCTCACCGCGTAGCGGCAGATCAACTCATGTGCAGACCGCCGTTGCAGGAAAACTCGGCGCCAGTGGTGAATCCGGAATCTTCTCCGGCCAGCCAGCCGACGATCGAGGCGATCTCCGCAGGCTCACCGACGCGGCCTACCGGTATCTGCGCCACGATCTTGTCGAGCACGTCGGGTCGAATGAATTTCACCATGTCGGTACCAATGTAGCCGGGACTGACCGTGTTGACCGTAACGCCCTTGCCGGCGAGTTCCAGGGCCAGGGCCATGCTGAAGCCATGCATGCCGGCCTTGGCTGCCGAGTAGTTGGTCTGGCCAGCCTGGCCTTTCTCGCCGTTGACCGAACTCATCTGGATGATCCGGCCCCAGCCCTGTTCAACCATGTCCACAACGACCTGCTTGGTGACATTGAACATTGAGCTGAGGTTGGTGTCGATGACTGCATCCCAGTCTTCGCGGGACATTTTCAGGAACAGCCGGTCGCGCGTGATACCCGCGTTGTTGACCAGTACGTCGATCACGCCGTGTTCAGCGCGCGCTTTCTGAAAAGCCTCGACAGTGGAATTCCAGTCGGCGACATTGCCGACTGAGGAGTGGAACTCGAAGCCGAGTGAGCGCTGCTGCTCTAGCCAGGCTTCGAAGTCCCGGGAGGGGCCACAGCCCGCTATCACCTTGAAGCCCTGTTGATGCAGCCGCTGGCAGATTGCGGTGCCGATACCGCCCATACCTCCGGTTACATACGCTACGCGTTGTTTCATCGCCGTTTCCTCGCTGGTTGTGAACTGCAGTCGCCATCGACCCGGTGGAGCCGGGTGCGGGCGGCTTGTCTCATGGGAGGAAACTTTACGATCGGACGAAGCGGGGCGCTTCTCAGATAGCGTCGGGCACTTTTCAGTTCATGACAGGATCAGCTGCCTGCGTGGCCGACTAGTGGTTCTCGGCGCGCCACTGCTGCGGCGCAACACCAAACTGAGCACTGAACCAACGGGTGAAGGAGCTGGGAATCGAATAACCGAGAAGTTCGGATATCCTGGACAGGGAATAGGCCGGGTTCGCCATGTAGCGTACGACCAGCTCCCTGCGCACCTCGTGCACCAACTCGCTGAACACCGTCCCGTCGGCCTCCAACTGGCGTTGCAGGGTGCGTACATTCATGCCCAGGCCTTCGGCGATCTGCTCGATCGTGGCCCGTCCCATCGGCAGCATCAGATAGATCGCTTTGCGCACCTCGTGTGTGATCGAAGTGCCGCCGGCATCGGGCAGGGATTCGACAAATTGCCTGGCGTAGCGCGCCATCGCCGGATCCGCGTTGGGATTCGGACGATCCAGATCGGCCGCGTGACACACGATACCGTTGAACTCGGCGCCGAAGTGCACCGGGCAGTAGAATACACGTCGGTGTACGGTCAGGTCTGCGGAGGCTGGATGGGTGAATTCGACACTGATCGGTCGCCAGTGCGGTCCCAGTACCGCGCTGCCCATTCGTGACAGCACGCCCAGCGCCAGCTCGATACCCTGGCGGCTCTGGAGGCCCTTATCACCCACCAGCTCCTCTCGGATAATGACGATTTTACCCGCCTCTTCGACGTACATCGCCAGCGATTCATTCAGCAGGTGTCGGTAGCGCATAATTACCAGCAGGGCCGCGCGCAGCGTCGGTTGGTGCGATATGAGCAGGCTGACGACACCGAAATTCGACAACTGGCGGGACTCGGCCATGCGCAGGCCGAAGGTGGGACAGCGGCTGGCCTTGGCAGAGGCTTCGAGCAGTTCGATGACAGCGTCCAGGGGAATTCGCTGCTCCGGGTCGGCGAGCCGCGCACGACTCAGGCCGACCTTGCGCAGCAGCGGCTGTGGATTCAGCCGGAGGTGTGCGGCCACTTCGAAATAGTTGGTGAGTGCCGCGGCCCGTATTTGTGTGGTCATGGCAGGATTGCCTTCCCCCGGTCGACCGTAGAATGCCCCGAGCTTACACCCTCTGTCATGAAATGAAAAGACCCTGTGGGGGAGGTGATGGGGCCGGCTGAATGCAGAGGAGCGCGGCGTCCAGGCGGCAGCGCGCCCGGGTTTACGCCGGGGAGCTGTTCTCCTCCGGCGCGTCTGCGGGCATGTGTAGCGGCGTGGCGAAGCTCAGAGCGACCATGTACACGGAACCCCTGCCCGGCTGGGTCAGTCCGGCCCGGGCACAGATGAAATCGAACACCGCGTCCGCCTGGGCCTCATCCACAACGACATTGAGCAGCCGCGATAGCGCGGCCTCGGGTACCTTGTTGCGACGCGCCTTGGCCGCCTGCAGTGCGGCCACGCCCCGGCAGTGCACGCTGTCCGCGCGAGTGACCTGATGCTCCTCGCGCAGCTGCTGGATAAGGCGGCGGTCAGTGCCATCGTCGGGCAGCACACAGGTAATGAGCCTGGCAGCTCCTCCCGGTACTACCGTCGCCGCATCGCTCACGAGGCCTGTCCTTTTTCCATTATGTCCCGGGGGATGTAGGTGGCCACTTTTTCCACCGGGATCGCGTAGATCATTCCGGCGCCCGGCACATCCAGTTCGGCCGCGCGATAGATAGTCTCAAGCACCGCGTCCTGGTAGTCGGCGGCCACCAGTATGCTGACCACCTCTTTTTCCGCTTCTATCGCGATGCTGAGCAAACCGAGACGTTCGCGGGGGCCCAAACCCTGGGCGTGGTAGACGATGGCGCCCGGCGCGCCCATACCCTGGGCTGCGCGGATGACCACGTCCGCGCGCCCGGCGGCGACAATGCAGGTAAGTAGCGTGACATCGGTAAGATAGGTAATCCCCTCGGGTTTCATCCTGGCGCTCCCGTTTCCAGTAAATGATTTACAGGCTCTTCCACGGCGGCCTTTTCCTGCATCCGCAACTGGATGCGCGCCCACTGGCCGAGCAACATGACGCTGATGATGGGGCCGACGGAGGCCATGCACAGAATCCCGAAACCCTCGACGGCCTGGGTGGCATTGCCCAAGCCCAGGCCCATGGCCAGAACGAGCGGCACGGTGATCGGGCCGGTGGTGACTCCGGCGCTGTCCCAGGCTACGTTGACAAACTCCTCGGTCGATACCACCGTCAACAGGGCTGCCAGCAGATAGGGCGGCACCACCAGCCAGACCAGTGGCAGGTCGAACACCAGCTTGGCCACGCCCACGGCGATCCCGCTGGCGACACCGATCGACACGGCGCGAATCAGGCTGCGCTTGCGGATGAAGCCGTTGGTGAGGGTTTCAGCGGTGACGCCCAGCGCATTCAGCGCGGGTTCCGCGACGGTGGCCCCGTACCCCAGCAACCAGGCGAAAGCCAGGGCCAGCACCAGCCCCACCTGGTAGAGGTAGAGCGGGGAATTATCCGCGCCGGGAATCTGCATGAAGGCCGATGGAATCAGCGATCCTGCGCTGCCGCCCAGCTTAGACAGGCCGTAGGTCAGGCCGAGGTTGAACACGCACATCCCCACCACGGTGAGGGCAATACCGAGCATTATCTCTGCGCGTCGTGGCAGGCTCTGGCGCAACAGCAGCTTCAGTACAAGGAGCAGGAAGATCACCAGCGGCACGATGGCCCGCACTCCCGAGACGATCTCCAGCCCGGGACTGACAGTGAACCACGCGCCTTCGGCTTGTCCGGCGCCGGCAGCTGCCTGCGCCGCGGCGACAATCTCCGCCGGTGATGATGCGGCGGACACATACAGGGCCAGCAACATGACCCCGATGACGGGAAACAGCGAAGCCAGGGTGACGATGCCGAATCCGGAAAGTCCCGAGCCGCCCTTGCCGGCTGCCGCCGCGATACCGATGCCCAGCGCCAGCACCAGTGGCACGGTCACTGGCCCGGTGGTGACCGCGCCGGCATCCCAGGCCAGCCCGATCACCTTCGCAAGTTCCGGGTCACTTGAGAAGTACACCGTCAGCAGCAGCACTGGCACCAGTGAGAAGTAGATCAGCGGCTTCAGGCTCCAGCCGTAGAGAAAACGGAGCGTGCCGGTCACAGCTGCCAGACCAACACTGGCACCGACCACCAGTACCAACTCGCGGGTCCACTGGTTGAGTATCGCCCAGAGATAGGGCGCGCGCTCTGCGGAGACATTCTGCCCGGCGGCGCGCAGCGCGCCGATGGCGGGTTCGGCGAAGGTCACTCCGATCCCGAGGAGCAGGGTCACCAGCAACACCACGGGCAGGGATGATTTGCGCGGCAGGTTGCTGCCGATGATTTCGCCGAAAGGCATCAGGCCGAGTTTCAGCCCTTCCATAAACAGCATGAGCCCGACGATCACCGCGAACAGGCCGCCCGCGACAATCAGCGATTCCTCCACCAACTGGCGCAGGATGATGATCTGGAACAGTGCCAGGTACAGTGCCAGCGGCACCACGGCGCGTATCTGTTCCATCAGGCGCACGTTGATGTAGGGTTTGAGGACGGCGGCGATCTCGTCCCCGTGCAATTTCGCGGCGGGGAGGGCCGCTGCGGTCCAGCGTCCGTCGGCACCGCGCACCGGCGCGGAGACCAACTCGCGCATCGGGACCTCGCGGCGGCCCGCGCCAATTACGCGCAAATAGTCGGCATAGCGAACGGAGTCTGTCATGCGTCCCCCTGCCCGGACTGCTCGTTGGACGAACAGCGCAGGGCTGGCCGCATCGTGTCCGGATCTGTTGAACCTCTACCAGTGCTGGCCACCAAGCCTTCTCCCTTTCCCCGTGCAGGGCGAGTCGGCGTTAGCCGTCCAACCCGTAAACGCTCGCGGAATAGTGTAGAAGAAGCATGTTTAAAGCAAGTCATTCGGCCCAAAGTGCAGCTTCCCCATGTCCGGATTTGAAGGCCCGGGGCCATGGAAGCCAGTGATACGCGAGGTGAGCAGGCGCGCCTGACCGAGAGGCCCCACTTTTTTGGCCCTGCCGCGGGGAGCGTCCTCCCTTTTCGCAGTCATTTGACTTAGTATTATGTCCCGGTAGCAATCCACGTCCGGACAGGAGCATCGGCACAGGTGAAAAATCGCCGCATTGCGCGAATCGCTGCTGCTGCATTCCTTGCCGGAATTTCCATTTCGGGCAAGCGCGTGCAAGAGCGGTCCATTGCCCGCTTTATCGCCACGGTCACTGGCGGACTGCTCCTGTTGCCGTCGATGGTGTCTGCACAGGATCTTGAACCGAGGACTTACACCAATATTCCGGTTGGACAGAACTTCCTTGGTGCGGGCTACATTTACTCCAAGGGCGACCTCAACCCTTCAGCGTCCGCCCCGTTCACCGATGCGAAACTGACTGCGGACGGACCTGCAGTGGCGTACGTGCGTTCACTGGACCTTGCGGGCAAGGCTGGCAAGCTCGACCTGAGCTGGGCTCGTCTGTGTTTCGACGGCTCCGCGACGGCCACAAGTGGGGAGAAAGTGGAGGGCGACCGCTGCGGCACCGCTGACCCAGCGGTCCGACTCAGTTACCTGTTTTACGGCGCACCTGCGCTGACGATGCAGGAGTTCCGCCAGCAACCCGCCAGGCGGGTGATCGGCGCCAGTCTCGCAGTTCGGGCGCCCTGGGGTGACTACAACAATGACAACCTCATAAACAGCGGCACCAACCGCTGGAGCGTCAAGCCCGAGATCGGTATCTCCAATGTCTATGGCAACTGGAGCGTTGAGTCCTCCCTGGCCGTTAGCCTGTACACCGATAACGACCGTTTCGCCGGGCATCGCAAGCTCGAGCAGGACCCGCTGTACCAGGTGCAGGCTCACCTCATCTACGCGTTGCCGGGGCAGCGCTGGATCTCGCTTAACGGCAATTATTTCTGGGGTGGCGAATCACAGGTCAACGGCAAGAGTTCCAACGATCGCCAGCGCAATTCACGGCTGGGCATCACGTACTCCACGCCCCTGACGGCCAGCCAGTCGGTGAAGTTCTATGCCAGTCGCGGTGTGGTGACGCGAGTGGGCAACGATTTCGATACGTTCGGGGTGGTTTGGCAGTACCGCTGGGCGGACGAATAATTACGGGGATTGCCCGGGAAGCGGGCTGTCGACGAAGAAACTGCGAACCATTCAGGGGAGGGAGTCGGAGGTTTGCTTAACGCGACCGAGGGATAGGGGCTGTTCCACTCTATCTCTGGTATCGGCCAAGAGCTCAAAAAGCTATTTGATGTGAAATCGCAGATTTCACAGTTTCCCCACATTTGCTGCGTATTCTCTCCTTACTGTTGCACGACACTGTAAACGTCAAACAACAAACCAGGAGATCCAAATGAGCAATACAAATTTTTTCAGAAGCATGACGGTGGCAATGGTACTGCTTTGCAGCCTGTCCATGGAAGCGGCCAATGCCCAGCCGCCCGGCGGGGGTGTCGGTGGCAATCGCGGTGGGCCGCCCCAGGAGGCGTTTGACGCCTGTGCCGACAAGGCCAGTGGCGATAGTTGCCAGATGACCGGACGCCGTGGAGAGGAGCTCGAGGGCAGCTGTGTCATCCCATCCGGAAAAGACGACACATTAGTGTGTGCGCCTGAAGGTGGTCCCGGTGGCGACCGGGGGTCGGACAATCAGTAGCGCTGGCACGCTGGCCAGGTACATTCAATGTGGCGATGAAGATGAGGGAGCGAACTCTGCCAACTCATTCATACTCGCCACCGCTATGGCAGAGCTGAAACGGCAGGAGTCTCTATGAAGTATTGGCCCTATTTGGTAATTGCTTTGATATCGATCGGTGCGGCGGGTGCTCCACAGCACGCGCCGCCGGATAGACCTCAAGAGAGGCGCCCTCCGGTCAAGGAACTGCCAAGGACGCATCACCGCATCGAATTCAAAGGTGAACCCCTCTATTACTGGGGTGGGCATTTTTATCATCAGTCCGGCGGCATGTATGTCAGCATCACAGTGCCTATAGGCGCAATTGTGCCGTCCCTTCCCGGTGGTTTCGTAACCATCGGTACCGGGCCTGAGCGTTACTATTACTATGCCGGTGCATATTACCGGCCCGTCAGTGAAGGCTATGTGGTTGTCGAAAAGCCCGCTGCCACGCCGGTCGTGCTGCCCGCTGAGGAAGATTCTGGAAAGCTGATTGTTTATCCCGCCGGGGGGCAGTCCAGTGATCAGGCCGGTCGCGATCGCTATGAATGTCACCTTTGGGCGACGGACGAGACTGACTTTGATCCGACTGTTTCCAGCTCTGACGTCAGCTTGAAAGATGATTACAGGCGAGCGATGAGTGCGTGCCTGGAAGCCAGGAACTACGTGGTCAAATAGAGGGAATTTCTTCATGCGATCTGCACAATACCTGCACATTTGTGCCGTCCAATACAGTTTCGATCAACCAGGGTAAAAGATAATGCTGATTCCTTTGCGAACTCCCGTTCTGACGGCGGTAATGCTTCTTTCCGCCTGTGGTGGATCCGGATCGGGATCGAATGCCAGCGGTACCGCAGCGGTCACTGCAGAAGCAACAGAGGAAGTAACAGAGGAAGTAACAGAGGAAACCACGGGCGAAGCGCAAGCCGCGAATGCGCACCTGATGCTTGCCCAGCATGGCACGCTGAAAATTACGGCTACGCGTAGTCATGACAATCGCAGACATACCTTTGAGCTCACGCCCGCCGAGTCGGAGCAAGCGGTGTTTCCGTGCTCCAGGTCAGTTTGTATTTAACGATTTCCACAGGGACTTGCCCATCTGACGGGTCGGGCACGGCGTCTTTATGTAGCGTACAACTTGACGGGGAAGCCGGTCATCTTCGGCATACCCATCAGCGGGTCGAAATCCCGATCGACAGCAATGAGCTTTGCAGCACTGCCGCCATAGCGCCTCACATCCCCTGGCGCTGCCGGGTCGCCGCCAAAGCAGTGGGACATTGATACGATTCCCTGGCGCAGCCTGGCATCGGCCTCCACCACGACCTCGATCGACGAGTGCTCGGATTGTAGAATCGCCGCATCACCTGGCGCCAGCCCAAGGTCTGCGAGATCCTCAGGATGCAGGTAAGCGGGATTTCCCATTGGGTTTTTCGGAAAGTCATGGCAGGAAGAGTTGTAGACGTGCGCGACCCGGCGCACGGTCAACAGGTGTGTATAGCTGCCGTCCTGTCCGTAGCAACCGCGCTCAGGAATAATCCGGGCAAGCAGTTGCTCAAGATCTTCGGCAACCTCGGTGGGCAGCAATTGCAGTTTTTCATCGATGCCCTCGAATGGCGCGGCCACTTTGATATCGGAGAACTCGCCAAACAACTTGCCCCCTTCGTATTTGGCCAATTCCCGAATGGGTACCTTGACCATGTCATTCGGGTACATCAATTCCAGTATATCCAGGGTTTCCAGCGACGGATTGGTGAGGTCGATGGAGCCGCCTGCCAGCTTGATGTCGGTGCCAAGGCGGCGTGCCAGTCCAACCAGGTAACGCCACTCTTCCTGCACCGCGTTTTTGGGCTCGAAGATCGGCTTGCTGTACTGGCCAAAAGGCAGGTCGTAGAGTCGATCGGTGAATTCCGCCAGGCCGTCGCGTTCGAAGGCGTGGGCCGCGGGGAGCACATAATCCGCATGGCGCGTGGTGGCGGTTTCCCTGATGTCGATACAGACCAGCAGTTCCAGTTCATCCAGCGCCTGCAGCGTTCTTTCCTGGTCCGGCCAGGACATCACGGGATTGCCGCCAATGACGATGAGCGCCCTGACCTGTCCTGCACCGGGGGTCAGGATTTCTTCCGCCGCCACCGGCGTGGGCATTTCCTGGAACACCTGTCGAATGCCGCGAATACGTGACGCCTTGGTATCCAGTTTCGGATTCAGCATGGGTGGCAGAAAATCCGCCGGCAGGGTCTGCGCCGGCGGTGGGATATTGGGTGTCAGCAGGCAGGGTGCCGATACCGGGTCGCCCTCCCGATTCCAGCGGCCACAGAGGGTATTCAGCGCCAGTATCAGGTGTTCGCTCAGGTGGGGGAACTGCGCCATATCGGGCCCGGTACCGGAGCTGGCCGTGCCCCGGGGGTTGGTGGCGAACATGCGCGCGGCGGCGGCGATGTCCTCTGCTGGAAGGCCGGTCCGCGTGGCTACCGTGTCCAGGTCAAACCTTTCAACAGCCGCTTTGAGTGAGGCGAAGCCCTCGGTTTCCCTTGCGACAAAGTCACGATCGTAAAGGGCCTCATCGATGATCAGGCGTATCATGCCAGCCAGTAGTGTCGCGTCTTCACCGGGCAGAATGGGAAGGTGTATATCTGCATGCTCAGCAGTTTCCGTGCGGCGCGGATCGATCACGATCAACTTCATGCCGCGTTTTTTGGCTTCCTTCAATGCCGTGGGATACCAACCGGGGGGAGCGCCCGTCATATTGAGCGCTGAAATAACAGGGTTGTTGCCGATAAGCATGCACACATCGGCACCTTCGAAGCCGTGGGCGCCGCCACCCCAGACACCGTGCCGGCGCACGGCGATAATCTTCGACGGCTGGTCCAGCGTCATACTGCTGAAATCCATTTCCGAGCCCAGCCCGGCCAGCCAGGCCTGGGCAACCTGGTTGCCGTTGGAGCTCACAGATAAGCCATTACCCCGATAGATAGCGACCGCCCTGGGACCGTGTGCATCCATGATGGCCCTGATCCGCTCGGCGATCTCATCCAGAGCCTGTTCATTGTCGACCACCGAAAAGTCCTGGTCCCGTGAGCTGCGACTCAGGGCATGAAGGATGCGCTCTTTACTGTGGTACTGGTGACCCCACTGCCGCCCCTTGGCGCAGGTGAAACCTTTGCTCATCGGATGATCTTTATCGCCACGAATTTTTATGATCTGCTCATCTTCAACATCGACCTCCAAGCCGCAGTAGGCGTTGCAAATTTTGCAGAAGGTTTTATGTGTTTTCATTCCCGTATTCTCGCAGCAAAAGTTGGTTGTACAAGCCGGCGCCTCGATGTCGCCCGGACAGATTATATGAAGTGCTGGCTACCCGCATCCTGCGCCGCACCGCGGCCTTTGCCTGCACCCGGTTCTCGAGCAACCTTTCCCCCTGCGCGCCAACATTGACACATTGCAATATGCCGCATATAGTCAGGCAAATTGCACAGGAAAGTATCAATGGGCGCGACAGCCGGAGTATACAAACCCGAGCCCGGGTATCACGAGACCGCCTCGGTACGGGCCATGCGCCGGGTCAGCGAGATCACGGGCGTCGACATCCAGGACGCACTGGATGAAGTCCGGCTGATCCAGACCGGTGTCCCGCCCATGCTGTTGGAGAGCCTGAAGCAGCTCGGAATCAGCCAGTCCGAGTGCCAGTGGATCATCAAGCCCCGCACGCTCGCACACCGCAAAAGCAAGAAGGAGCTTTTGACGCAGGAGGAGACGGGGCGCTGGTTCCGAGCCATCAAGATTCTCGCGCTGGCGGTCGAGGTGTTTGGCAACCAGGGCAAAGCCAGTGAGTGGCTGCGTAAATCCCGCGCCCGTTTCGGGGGGCATTCCGCCCTGGACATCATGCAGAATGAACCCGGAGCCCAACTGGTAGAGGAGACCCTGAACCAGATTGATTCCGGCTACTTTGCGTGAAGTTATGGCGCGTCAGCAATTACGCTGACTTGCAGGGAATTGGCGGTGTGAAAACCGCCGCCCGCTGGCACAACAAGGGTATTCCGGTGGTTTACCTGGCCGAGAGTCCGGCGCTGGCGATGCTGGAAATTCTGGTGCACTTCGATATGGAACCCGATGAGGTCCCCGATCAATACCAGCTGCTGGAAGTGGAGTACGACGGTCGCAGAGGTATTTCCCGCCTCGACGAATCCCTGCTTCCCCCCGACTGGCGCGCCAATATTCCCCTTACGCGCGCGTTTGGCGACAGGTGGCTGACGGGTTTTTCCAGTGCGGTACTGCGGGTGCCTTCAGTGATCGTCCCGCACAGCTACAACTACCTGCTGAACCCGCGGCATCCCGCCGCCGCCGCGGCACAAATTGTAGCTGTGCACCAACACCCGTTTGATCCGCGGCTCGTGCAATGACGTCTGCAAAGGCTTATCTCAAAAACAGCAAATAAGAATCATTTGCATTTAAAAAGTCTCCGCTGTACTCTCGAAAGTGAAAGCAAATACCCAGGGGGACGATTCATGCAAATTCAATTTCTATGTGGTACTCATCGGCGGTGGTTGATCAATCAGCCGGAGCAGGCCGTGACGCCAGGCTCTGGGCGGCGCGAGGTACGAAGAGGAGCGGTAGTCCTGCATTGAATCCGAGGGAGTATGTAGCTGTGCGAGGCGTTATTGACGAGTCTCTGAAATCAGCCATCGTGGCAGGCGGCGTCGCAGCGTACACGCGTGATGCGGCGGCCGCCGATAGTGCGGCGCAAGCCCGGACTCCATCCGGCGGCGTTGGCTATGTGCAGCTGGAGATACGTACGGATACACTGTACAGCCTGATCCATCGTAATGTATTGGTGATTGAGGACCTGCGCGGACTGGACCGACAGACAAAAAGCTGGATCAGGAAGCAACTGCTGGACACGCTCCTGCTGTAAGGGTGCTATCCCGCCCTGGCACCGCGCCAGTGCAGATCCTCACAGGCCCTCATCCAGCAGTTCTGGCTGACAGTCTCCCGGGTTGACCGGATTGCAACGCGCAACGCCGCCGCCGGGCAGCGTCACGTGGTAGTCGCTGAACGCCGGATTCGGCACCGGGTAATCGGTACTCACGAAGTGTGCCCCGCTGGCCAGCGCCGCATCGCGCATGGTGGTGTCGTTTTCGCGCGCCTGAACGGTGTCGGCGTCCGCGCGGGTGCGCACCATATAACCCTGCTTTACCAGCTCGGCAATTTCGCCGGGTTCCGATAGTGGGTTATTGCGTTTCATAAAAGCGGCTTCCGGTGTCCCGGCCGGCGAATCGGTGAACAGTACACGGCCTTCAAGGGATGGATGCCCGGCGATGTAGTTCTCCCGCGGGCCGCCGGTATTGTCCAGTGCAAACATGATTTTGCCGCGTACCTGGGATAGTAGCGGCCACCCCTGCGTCTGCACAGCCAGCTCCAGTGTCACCTCATCGCCGCGCACATCGTCGGGCAGCAGCAGTTGTTGGCGGGGAAAGACGCTGCGTATTTCAGCGTCGATACGATTCAGCGCGTCCACGCCGAAGGGTACGGGGGTGGCAAAGCCCAGGTTCAGCGGGTCGGGAATTGCCTCGTCCTTAACTTCCACCAGTACAGTGATGGGCAGATGGTCGGGGTGGGCGTCCGACCAGGTCTTGATCTCCTGCAGACAGCTGACAAAGGTGTAGCAGGTGGTTTCATAGTCGATATCCTGCACATGCAATACTTTCAGACCCGGCGCATCCAGTTCGGGGATGCCGGAAGCCGCATCCTCTCCGAACAGGGTCCGCACGGGGTGGTTGGCATACAGCCCGCCCTGCGGATCGTCAAAGACATCCAGTTCAATCTGCCGTATGCCCTGCGTGTCAAACTGCTGTTGCAGCGGAACGTGTGAGTAGTCCAGCCCCGGCGCTTCATCCGGTATGAAGGCCAGTAGCAGTTCGAACTGGTCCTGTTTTGGCCGGATGTGGTAACTGTTGTGGCTGCCCAGGTACTGCACCTGGTTCATCCGCACGTCGTCGAGTGGCTGGACCTGGGGCGAAGCATTCGAGGAGTTGTTGCATCCGCTGACCAGGGGCAGCAGTGCGCCCAGCAGGACGGCGGTGCCCGCGAGTATCTTGTGTGTCATAGCGTAAGCCTCGTTTTATTGCGCTACAGCGCCGCAAACTGGGTTGCCGGTGGAACCCGGACAATCACGGGCAACCGCCACCGCTGGGCGTGCGGGCCTGTCGGAGACGGAGCTGTAGAGTCTCTTGCTCATGCGTCTACGCTTTATTCCTCGAAGGCCTCTATGATCAACCCGGTTGCTGCATCGATAAGAAGCACAGCGGTGCCTACCCTGATAATTTTTTGACCGTTCGGTGTGCGACCGAGCTCCTTGAGAAGCGCGCTGGGTAAGTCGTAATAGGTCAGGTCGGGGGGAAACCGCTCACCCTTTTGCCACTTTTTGGCTTGACCAGGAGGCTGGCAGCCATTGTTCTTCTTGGCCAATCCCGGCGGGCAATTGCCTGAAGCCTCAGATTGCAGGTAGTAATCCCTGATAAGGGCTGTGCGCTGCGTGGTGAAGTAGGACTGAGAACTGTCAGCTAACTGCTTATCAGTTGACTTTGCGCTACTGGATACCGCGGGGGTGTTCTTCCCGCTATTTCCCGGCGAGGCAGGTTTGTCAGCTAGTGCGTGTCCACTGGTGAGAGCGGTGAGAGCCAGGTAAATGGTTGCTTGCCTTATCCACTGGTGCATTGATGCCTCCGATTTACAACAAGTTTGTGTTTACAAAAAACAAGCGCTTTCAGTCAGCCTGGCCGCGATTGGAGGTGATGATAGGCGCGTTCCCGGATGCCCGCAATGCGCAACCGGTAGCAACTGACTGCAATGCCATTTCGCCATCGCAGTATCGCCTCACCCTCGAACAGTTAAGGCGATTATCCGAAATTCAGTGCGTGACGGAAAAAGGTGTCAGCTTTTCTTACAGGCGCTTGGAGATTTGTGTGCGGTGTATCACAGATCGCTTGCCCGCAAGTCGGAAAGTTTTACAAAGGTGGCCGAGATGCCGTTTTGTTAAAACGTAACTACCTGTTAAATATGGGAAATATAATACTGGCATGATATGTGCATATATATTGGCACGGTATGCCCGCAAACTAACAACCGGGACATGCCGATGGATAGAGAATTGTACCCGCCGTAACAACGTTGTGCGGCGATCATCACAAGCGAAGAGAGGATCTTAAGTTATGCGTATTCGAGGGATCATGAATGTGACCCTATTTGGACTGGTAATCGGATTGGCAGCATCACGAGCACAGGCGATCGCGATCACGGATGTGAGTTTCCGTATTCCTCCTGCTGTCTCTCAGAACGCCAGTGCGGCTCAGCAAGTAGCAGGTAATGACAGCGTTGCGGAAATCAACAAGCTCAGCGGAGCATTCGCGGGTGATACCTGGACATTGCTGGACAAGACAGACGCAGCATCCACTGTGTTCAATAATGTCACGTTTACTCTGACCTCTGTTGCCGGCAACAAGTCGGGTGGATGGCAATTGAGCTGGAGTGGCGGCGGGCTGCCCCTGAATATGGATTTCGTGTTCGTCACCAAGGCGGCCCGTGATTGGGGCGCATACCTGTTCGAGTCGATGAACTTTACGACCGCGCCAATGGCCGGCGAAGGAACCTTTGCAATTTCCTGGTTGAATAATGGAGGTCAAACGCCCGGGCTGAGCCATGCATCGATCTACGGTCGTCTGGCCAATGATCCCTCTCAAGACCTCGACCCTCGGCAGGTCCCGATTCCCGGGTCGCTGTTACTTCTGGCTTTGGGTCTGGGCCTGCTGGGTCAGTCACGAAAGGGCGCCCGACACAGTTAAGCTCGCAGGACCTGCTTCAGTGCAGGTTCGCCAACATGGCCTGTAAGGCCGAAAAAAGAAACCCGGTGAATGTCAGCCGGGTTTTTTTATTGAACGGCGGGGTGGCCTGCAATCCGCTGACCTTCGCGGAGGTAACTTCTACCAGAATCGATAATCAACGACCGGAGGTGGAGTGACCGAAACCGTCGCACGAGCGGTCAGCCCGGTCGAGTTGGGTAAGTGCCTGGAACTTGCCGGCCACGTCCGGGGCCGGCAGTTTCCCTTTCAAGTCAGAACTTATAGGTGAAGTCCACCCCGCTGATCCGCCCGGGAGAGTTGTGATTGAAGGACCCGCCGAACTCCGGCGCCGGAATCACTTCTTCCAGGTAATCCTCGTCCGTCAGGTTCTGGCTCCAGGCGATGACGGACCAGTTCTCGCCGGAGATACCGGCGCGCAGGTTGATAGTCCAGTAGTCATCCCGGGAGGTTTTGGAAAAGTCGCTGGGGCCGAAACCGAACCCCGGCACCCCGTAGACGCCCGACAGGTCGGTGAAGAAGTTCTGGGTGGTGTTGTCCTGCACGCTGTGAAACCAGGTTTCGCCCACGTACTGGTAGTCCAGGCGGGTCATCCATTCCAGGTCGCCGAACACCGGCATGTTGAAGTCCAGGCTCAGGGCGCCGTTTGCCTCCGGCGCGTAGGGCAGGTCGTTACCCTCGGTGTAGGGACGGTTCTTGTTCTTCTTGATCTGGGTATCTACCACGCCGACGCCGCCAGTGAAGGTGAGGTACTGGTGCAGGGCCCAGGCGAAATCGATCTCGGCGCCGTAGATCTCCACCTTGTCGATATTGGTCACCACCCGCAACAGGCCGAAAGGCCCGGCGAAGAAATTGAAGAACTGGTAATCGTCCACCTCGGTGTAGAAGGTCGCACCGTTGACTCGCAGGGTGTTGTCCAGCCACTCCGACTTCACGCCCACTTCGTAGGTGTAGGTGGTCTCCTGGTTGTACTCGTCGCGCACCTCCTGGGGCGCCGTGGGATAGGTGCCGAAGGCATCATTGACGGTGGCCTCGCTGCCCAGGCTGTTGAAGCCGCCGGAGCGGAAGCCCACGCCGTAGGAGGCGTAGCCGTGGAATTCATCGGTAAAGCGCTGGGTATAGCTGACCTTGGGTTGCCACTGGTCGAAGGTCTCGCTGCGATCGGGAATGGTGGAGGCGTTGTTGTAAGCCGGATTGATGGGCTGGCGACCAAAAGCGGCCACAAAGATCTGCGCGTTCAGCACGTCGGGCACCTTGTTGGAAACGTCCCGGTCCTCCTGGTCGTAGCGCAGGGCCAGGGCCAGTTCGCCGCGCTCACCCACGTCCAGTTCAACCTGGCCAAACGCCGCATAGGCATCGGTGGAGAAATCATCCCAGAACAACAGATCCGTGGGGTTTTTGCCCTCCGGGGTTACATAGGGCTGTTTCTGGAAACCCAGGCCGAGGTCGGCGCCATAGGCCACCACCACCTCGCGATCGATGTGGGCGTAGTACAGGCCCGCTACCCAGCGCAGGCTGTCCTCATCGTTGGAGGTCAGCTTCACTTCCAGGCTGGTGCTCTCCTGGTTGCGCTCCTGGTACTGGTAGCCGTCACAGGTGGTGGGCGAATAGGGCGGCAACAGGCCGTTGAGAATACCGGCATCCGGCAGGTAGCTGCCCGGCGGCAGGCCGTCCTGGATGGCGTAGAAAGGGCTGGTCAGCAGGGAGGTATCGAAGCTGTTGTAGGTCTGGGTACAGGCCGTCTGGGAGGCGGGCGCGCCCAGTGAATAGCCCCCGAAGGCGGCACTGGTGCCATCGGACAGGAGGTATTCGTCGAGCTTGTCGTAGGCGCCGATGACCGTCAGCGTGGCCGTGTCCATCTCGTAATCGGTCTTGACAGAGAAGAAGGAATTCTCCTGCTTGTTTTCCCCCGGCACATTGAAAATGTACTTGAAATCGGTGTCGTTGACGTTCTTGTACAGGTCGGGGTTGGGCACGTACTCCGCCGCCAGCGGCAGGGCGAATGTGGCGTTGAAGTTGATGGCGCCGCCCTTCACCTCGCTGTAGGCGGCCTGGGAGTCCACGGTCAGGCGGTCGTTGGGCAGCCAGATCAACCTGCCCCGGCCGCTCTTGTCTTCCATGTAATTGACCGAGTTGTCGCTGCCGGTGTAAGCGTTGTTGAAACTGCCGTTGGTATCGCGATAACTCAGGGCCAGGCGACCGAGCAGCTTGTCCTTGATCAGCGGTCCGCTGACCATTGCATTGCCCTTGACCAGGTCGTCGTCGCCGACGCCGCCACCGACGCTGCCCTCGTACTCGTTGGTCGGCTTGACCGTATTGACGATGATTGCCCCGGCGCTGGCGTTGCGGCCATACAGCGCGCCCTGGGGGCCTTTCAGGATTTCTATCTGGTCGATATCGAACAATTCACGGTTGAAGCCGTTGGGGTTGGTGATCAGCACCCCGTCCACCACATAGGCGAAGGAACTCTCCGCATCGCGGGTGGAATACTGCCCGCGTATGGTCACCTGGGTATCGCCGACGTTGGCGGTGTCGACGATGGAGACGTTGGGCGTGAGGGCGATGAAATCCGCCGGGCGTTCGATGCCGGCACTCTGGATTTCCGACTGGGTGAAAGCGGTCACCGCGATGGGCACGTCCTGCAGGCTTTCACTGCGTTTGCGGGCGGTGACCACCACCTCTTCCAGTGCCGCGCCGCTCTGGGCAAATGTGAACTGCGGTATGGCCAGGCTGGCGCCCAGCACCGCGCCCTGAACAGCCAATGACACGAGCTTTTTCTGCACAATGGTAATCCCCTTGTATTTTTATCTGGTTCCAATACCGGGGCAGCCCCGCGAGCCAACCAACGGCATTCGAATAGTTACACAGTTTGGCGGCTCTGGGAAAGCGGGTGATAGCGAATGGCCGCGGCCGCGGTGGGGCCGTCCGTCGAAGGAATAATTCAACACGGCGGCCGGCGGCTATATATCGCTATTCGAGGCGAGAGGGGCCCAGGCCGGTAGCTCGCCCGGATTCGAATATCTAGAATATGGGTAACCATGTTCAATTTATCAGAACATGGCATGGAAAATTCTTGCCTATAATGAAACCATGATTTCACTCAAACAGATTCACTACGCTCTGGCGGTAGAGAAAACCCTGCATTTCAAAAGGGCCGCGGAAGTCTGCAATATCTCCCAGTCCGCGCTGTCCACCGCGCTCTCCGAGATGGAAAAACAGCTAGGCTTTCAGGTATTTGAACGGGATAACCGCAAAGTGCTGGTCACCCCGTTGGGCCGGCAGCTACTGGATCGTGCGCGCCTGATCGAAGTGCAGATGCAAGACCTGCAGAAGCTGGCCGAGACACAGAAGGAGCCGCTGAGTACTCCGCTGGCCATCGGTGTCATCCCCACGATTGGGCCCTACCTGTTGCCCCGTATCCTGCCGGCGCTCGAAGAGAACTACCCGCGCCTGAAGCTCGACATCGTCGAGGACCAGACCGCCGAAGTGCTGGGCCTGCTGCGGTCCGGCGCGCTGGACACGGCGATTATCGCCCTGCCATATGCCTGTGCGGACCTGCTGAGCTTCAGGTTCTGGGCCGAGGACCTGCTGTGGGTGACTCATCGGGATAACGAGCTCGCCGGACAGCATGCAATCAGTGTGGAGGAGTTGCAGCAGGAGAACCTGATGCTGTTGAAAGACGGCCACTGTCTGACCGATCACGCCCTGGCTGCCTGCAAGCTGGAGAACCGTTCAAACTTCAGTTTCAGCGCTACCAGTCTGGCCACTCTGCTGCAGCTTGTCGTCGGCAGGATAGGATCCACCCTGGTGCCGGAAATCGCCCTGGAACAACTGGTGGCAGGTAATGATTCACTGGCCGCCGTGCATTTATCCGAGCCGGGGCCACACCGCGAGCTCGCGCTGGTTGTGCGCCCTAACTATCCCAGCATCGGCAATATCGAAGCCCTGCGGAACCTGATACGGGCCGAGTTGACACGCCAGGTGCCGGAATCCCGCGGGAGTCGGCTGGCGGCAGTCCGGTAGCGCCATTACCGCGCAGCGGGTTTTCAAAAAAACTGAACATCAGGTTCTGTTTAAATCAATTTACCCGTACGTCAATCAGGGTTATGGTCTTGGGACGTGTGTAGGCAACACAGCCAAGGAGGCTATTCCGATGCTAAAAAAATCCATCCCATTATTCACAGCGCTTGCGGTGACCATCACCGCAGCGGGTGCCGGCGGCGCGGCGGCACAGGAAATGTCCCACCCCGCCAACTTCTGGTGGCCGGAAACGCTGAATCTGGAGCCCTTGCGCGCTCACGATTCGCGCTCCAACCCTTACGGAACCGACTTTGATTACCCGGCGGCGTTCAGCAGCGTCGACTACGAGGCCCTCAAAGCCGATATCGAGGCGGTCCTGACCAACTCCCAGGACTGGTGGCCCGCGGATTGGGGTACCTACGGCGGGCTGATGATCAGGATGGCGTGGCACAGCGCGGGTACCTACCGGGTGCACGATGGTCGCGGTGGCGCGGATGGCGGCCAGCAGCGCTTCCAGCCCCTGAACAGCTGGCCGGATAACGTTAGCCTGGACAAGGCACGCCGTCTCCTGTGGCCGGTCAAGCAGAAATACGGGCCGAGTGTCTCATGGGCCGACCTGATGATCCTGGCCGGCAACGTTTCGCTGGAGTCCATGGGTTTCGAGACCCTGGGCTTCGCGGGTGGCCGCACCGATGACTGGGAGGCCGACCGTGTCTACTGGGGCGCGGAAACCCAGTGGCTGGGCAACGACAAGCGCTACGACAAGGACGGCAAGCTGGAAAAGCCGCTGGCCGCCGTACAGATGGGCCTTATCTACGTAAACCCCGAAGGTCCCAATGGCAATAACGACCCGGTCTCGGCGGCCGCCGATATCCGCGAGTCCTTCGGGCGCATGGCGATGAACGATGAAGAGATCGTCGCGCTGATTGCCGGCGGTCACACCCTGGGCAAGGCGCACGGTGCTGTGAAAGCCGACTGTATCGGTCCGGCCCCGGCGGGTGCCCCGATCGAACAGCAGGGCCTGGGCTGGAAGAACAAGTGCGGCACCGGCAAGGGAGCCGATGCCATGACGAGCGGTCTGGAAGGCGCATGGACTGCCACGCCCACCGCCTGGTCGATCATGTACCTGGACAACCTGTTCCGGTTTGACTGGAAGCAGACCAAGAGCCCGGCCGGCGCGACGCAGTGGATTCCAACGGACGAATCCGTGGCGAACATGGTGCCGGATGCGCACACCCCGGGCAAACGACACGCACCGATAATGTTCACCACGGACCTGGCACTCAAGGAAGACCCCGGGTTCAGGAAGATCGCGCAGCGATTCCTGAAAAACCCGAAAGAGTTCGACCAGGCCTTTGCCCGGGCCTGGTTCAAGCTGACTCATCGCGATATGGGGCCGCGCAGCCGTTACGTCGGGCCCGATGTGCCGGAGGAAGTGTTTATCTGGCAGGACCCCGTCCCGGTCGTGGATTACAAGCTGATCGACAAGAATGACGTGGCCAGGCTGAAGGCGAATATCCTGAAGTCCGGTTTGAGCGTCCCCGAGCTGGTGCGGACGGCGTGGGCGTCAGCTTCCTCCTACCGCGGCTCGGACATGCGCGGTGGCGCCAATGGTGCGCGGGTTCGCCTGGCGCCCCAGAAAGACTGGGCGGCCAACAACCCCAAGGAACTGGCCCAGGCCCTGGCGACGCTGACCAAAGTGCAGCAGGACTTCAACAAGTCCCTGTCCGGCGGCAAGCGGGTTTCTCTGGCCGACGTGATCGTGCTGGGTGGCGCCGTGGCCATTGAGCAGGCGGCGAAGGACGCGGGCGTGGCTGTCGAGGTGCCGTTTGTTCCCGGCCGAACCGACGCCTCGCAGGAGATGACCGATGTGCAGTCGTTTGCAGTGCTGGAGCCCAGTGCGGACGCCTTCCGCAATTACTACAGCGCCGGGAGCTATGGCACACCGACCCAGATGCTGGTTGAAAAGGCCGACTTGTTGACCCTGAGCGTACCGGAAATGACCGCGCTGGTGGGTGGCATGCGGGCCCTCAACGCCAACACCGGACAGACAGCATACGGCGTGTTCACCGACAGGCCGGGAACGTTGAGCAACGACTTCTTCGTCAACCTGCTGGATATGTCTACGGTCTGGTCAAAATCCGCCAAGACTGAAGGCGTCTATGAGGGCAGGGACCGTGCCAGCAACGATCTGAAGTGGACGGCCACCCCGGTGGATCTCATTTTTGGTTCGAACTCCGAGTTGCGGGCTGTGGCGGAAGCCTATGCCGCCAACAACCAGCAGTTCCTGGAGGACTTCGTCGCCGCGTGGAGCAAAGTCATGCAGGCTGACCGCTTCGACCTGGACCAAAGCTGAACCAGCGTGAGAACCGGTTACCGCAAGGTAACCGACCCTCGCATCTTCAGGACGGCGGCGTGCAACACGGCGCCGTCCCCTCCTATCCCCATGCAGTGCGCACCACAGTACCAAGGTAGGGAACGACGCTCACGGTGGCGACCACCGGCATTGTATCCAGCGCTTACTGAATCTTCTGTGCTGTATCACGGTGAGTTTGTGAGCCACACGGTCTGGTAGGGCCGCAACACCAGATTGCCGGCGCGAGCCGCATACTGCTGATGGCTGATAAGATCATGCCACTGCCCGGTTTCAATCAGGTTGACATCGGACAGCGCAATCGCTTGCGTGCAGTCAGAAATATTGCTGATGCAGAAGATATTCTGGTGCTGGTCCAGGCTCTGGCGCCAGAATCCAAAAACCGTCGAACCAAAGTGCAATGTGAACCGGGGTGCGTTGGGGTGAAATGCCGGCTGCTGCGCACGTATGGCCAGAAGCGACTTCAGGCGGAAAAACACCTGGGCATGGTGACTTGATTTGTCCTCGAGCAGTGCAACGAGTTCGTTGAAATCCCACTGATGCCGATTGATTGCTCGGTAGTGGCCGGTGTTGGCGACCCGCGCCACATCATTGCGTGACCCCAGCAGGCTGTGGATATAGATCCCTGGAATTCCATCCAGCGCCAGCATCACTGCATGCGCGCAAATGAAGCGTTCGAGTCCGAGATCATCTGTACCCTTGAGCGTGCCCTGCAGCGCGTCAAACAGCGATATATTGATCTCATAGGGCTTTTTCGCGCCGCCTTCCAGTGCACGGTAGGAGACATGCCCTCCAAACTTCTCCATCGTCGCGATCAGGCTCTCGAGTTCTTCATCAGATAACAGGCCCTCCGCGGGGCGCAGACCAATACCGTCGTGAGACGCGATAAAGTTGAAAAATGTGGTTCCCGCCTGGGCCGGCGGCATACTCATCATCCACTGCTTGAGGTAGGTGCAGTCCCCTGTCACCAGGGTGTTAACCAGCAGCGGGGGCAGCGAAAAATTGTAAACACAGTGCGCCTCGTTCGCGTTGCCAAAATAGGACAGGTTCTCCTGAATGGGTATATTGGTCTCGGTGATCAGCATGGCATCCTCGCGGGCATACTCCACCAGGGTGCGCAGCAGGCGCACGATCTCATGGGTCTCCTCGAGATTGAGGCAGGAGGTACCCGGTATCTTCCACAGGAAGGCGACGGCATCCAGCCGGAAAATACGGATGCCGGCGTCGAGATACTGTCGCACGATGGACACAATCTGCATGAGCACCTGCGGGTTGCGAAAATCCAGGTCGACCTGGTCTGGGCTGAACGTGCACCAGACATGGCGCGCGCCATCGACCGCGGAAAACTCGGTCAGCAGAGGCGTGGTGCGCGGGCGCACTACGTCACTCAAATCCTGTGACGGGTCCGCAGTATAGAAATAGCCTTTACCCGGATCCCTGTTTTTCAGGAAATTGTCAAACCACAGACTGCGACTGGAGCAGTGGTTGATGACAAGGTCGGCCATGAGATCGTAACTGCCAGCGATAGCGCCAATGTCGTGCCAGTCCCCCAGGGCTTCGTTGACACTGGAATAATCCAGTACCGAGAACCCGTCGTCCGAACTCCAGGGATAGAACGGCAGAATATGTACGCCACTGAGCACGCCATCCGTGTATTCATCCAGAAAATGCTTGAGTGTTACCAGCGGCTTTTCACCCGGAACCTGCAGGCTATCGCCGTAAGCGATCATCACTGCATCCGACTGGGACCAGTGATTGGCATGCTGGCGCGGTTCGGCCGCGGTATGTTGCAGTCGCATCAGCGCAACAAGCGCCTCGGGCAGGCCTTCGAGATCAGCGCCCAGCGGATTCTGGTGGTAGATCGCGCGCACATGATGGCGCACGCGTTCCAGCAGGATATTCTTCGCTGCCAAGTTCGCGGTCATATGTCTCAGCTCGCCATATACTCGGCGTGATCAGCCTCCACGGCATTGCTCAGCCGTTCCAGTACATCGGGAATTGCACTGATTACACGCGACCAGCTGGGTATAAACGGCCGCTCCATGGGGCGATCCAGGAATGCCTCACCCGCCTTGATGATATTCTCCGCAAACAATTCCACGGCCTGCTCTTCGGCATGTATATCGAGAGACAGTCCGTTCATCACCGCGTCGTTGTGGTATGTCTCTACAAAGTCGAGTGCGATGCGATAGTAAGTCGCCTTCAGGGAGCGGAAGGTTTCCGCATTGAACGTGACGCCGCGTGTCGCCAGCTTGCGAAACAGTGCCTTGGAGATATCGATCGACATCCGGGAGAGGCCACCACTATCGTCGTCGGCCGACAGCGCCTGGTGCTTATGGTCGTAAACATCAGCGATGTCAGCCTGACACAAGCGGTTCTTGGCATAGTTGCGATACATCTCGGACAGCACGCCGATTTCAAGCCCCCAGTCGCTGGGTATCAGAATGTCGTTCAGCACATCGCGTCGAAAGGAGAATTCACCCGCCAGCGGATAGCGAAAGCTGTCCATGTACTCGAGGTATTCCATATCGCCCAGGGTCTTTTTAAGCGCGCGCAGCAGCGGTGTGACCAGAAGCCTGCTAACCCGTCCGTTGATCTTGCCGTCGGCCACCCGCGCGTAGTAGCCCTTGCAGAACTCGTAATTGAACCGTGGATTCGCCACCGGATAAATCAGCCGTGCCAGCAGCGAACGGTTGTAGGTCACGATATCGCAATCGTGCAGTGCCACGGACTCCGAGCGTTGTGTCGCCAGCGTGTACCCCATGCAGTACCAGACATTACGACCTTTACCCGGTTCTCTCGGCGCCAGGCCCTGCTCGCGCAGCGACTCATCCAGTGCCAGCAGCCGTGGGCCGTCGTGCCATAACACGCGGTGATGTTGCGGCAGGCGCGCAAAGAATCCAAGGGCGCCGCGAAACTGGTTTTCATCGGCGCGATCCAGGCCGATTATGATCTCTGACAGGTAGGGCACCTGTACCAATTCGTCGAGAATGCCGGGCAGCGCCGTGCCCTCGAGTTCGGAATAGAGTGACGGCAGGATAAGCGCCATGGGGCGACGCACCGAAAATGCCACCAGTTCCTTTTCCAGATCCTCCATCGAGCGGTTGGCCAGGTTGTGCAGCGTGGTGATGATCCCGTTCTGGTAGAAATCAGCCATATCGGAGTTTCCTCACGTGGATAGTGGATTCAATTGCGCCCATTTCGATACCCCCTCGGCCCACCCCTGGGGCCCCGGCAACTGGCTGCGCATAACACCGTCGACTCTAGCCAGCGGCGGAAAATCATGTACCGGCGACCGGATCAGCAGCGCTGTCCTTGCCGCTTCCAGCATCCGGCAGTCATTGGCGCTGTCACCGATGGCGATATCGTCCACGGGGCGGTCAGGCGTGAGCGCCTGATAACAATCGCGCAACCAGCGCAACGCTCTGCCCTTGTCACAGTCACCGCTCACGCTTAAAAAGCGGCCGCCCTTGACGACGCTTGCACCGGACTCACGCAGGTGTTCGATAAAGCGTAATTCTTCCTGGGGACCGCCAAACCATTTGACCGGCTCACTGTACTCCCGACTATTGGCGCGAGTGGCCTGCACTGCTGACAGCCCGGTCATTTGCATGATTCCGTTTACACCGGCCCGGTGGAAGTACTCGAAACTCGACGGAAACTCCACCGCCAGTGCAGCCAGCAGTTCGAGCCAGCGGCTGCGCGACGGTGCCGTTTCCCATACCCAATAGCCATCGCGCAAAACAGTCGCTGCTGGCTGCACCGGGAAGTACCGTTGCGGAACAAATACAGCGGCACCATTTTCAACAATAAAGGGATGCCGGTTAGCCAGTTGCTCCCGCACCGCGAGGATTTCCGCGCGCGTCTTGCTGGAGACGAGTATCAGCGGGATATCCAGCTCCTCCAAGGCGTTTACTGCCGGTAGCGCCGCATCGAAACTGTAGCTGTAATGATCCAGCAGGGACCCGTCCAGGTCGCTGAACACCAGCTTGCGTGCGGTCGGGTCAGTCAGGGGGCCACTCCCGCGCGGGCCCGGTACTGATAAGCCGAAACCTGGCGCTGTGCGTTGAGCGTATAGAGATGATGCACTTTCCCCGGGAGTTCCGCCAGGCAGGCCCGGGTGATGCGTTCGTAGTGCTGGGTAAACCTGCGCAGTGCGCTGTCATCCATCACTTTATTGGCCTGCCCGGGCGCAAGGGTGGCAGCCAGTTTGCGCTCCTGCTCCCGCCGCCACTCGAACACACAATCAAACGAGGGCGCCTGTAGCATGATCCACTGATCCACCAATGGGTAGAACAGTTGCATTTCAAGTCGCAGTTTTTCATTGCTGTACCTGCGCCATGCCCCCGTGACGTCTTCATCGGCTTCCAGGGTATTGATCGGTTGCAGGATGCTGTCCGGCGATTGCGCTGTGGCACCCAGGCACCAGCCTTCCAGGAGCACTACCTGCACGGGTGCGGTAACACAATCCCAATCCGCCTTTGGCCGCCGATCATCGGTGGCTTTGTCGAAGCGCGGAATTTCCACAGCAGCCGTGCGCGTCGGATCAAGCAGTTGCTCCAGCGTGCGACGCAATAAAGCAATATCGTGTGTTCCCGGCACACCGCGCGTCGCAAACAAGGGGTGCACCGAGTGCGCCAATGCCTGCCGTTCAGCGTGACCAAGGTAGAAGTCATCGAGTGACAGGGCAACGGCATGCAAGCCGAACTCCTGCGTCAATGAACAGCACAGGTAATCGGAGATCGTCGTCTTGCCCGAGCCCTGGCAGCCATTAAGCGCCAACAGCACCGGGCGATTTGCACCTTTTTGGTGCTCAGCGAGCAATTGTGCCAGCGGTGCGAACCAATGGAGGGCACTGCGAAGAAAATCGATATCCAACTGGTGCCGCTGGAGCAACGCACTCTGCCATGGCGGCACTGGGTCTGGCTCGATACGGGAGGTCACCTTGCTCCTGCTCTGCTTGGTTGCATTCACTTTACGTTTCCATCCTGCACTATCTGTTTGCAGAATTCATGCCAACAGGTCCAACACTGGGTGTTTATGACATCTGGCGCCGGGTAATGACCGCACACCCAATAGCAGCCCGGTGGGAGATCACACAAATTGTCGATGCGATCGCCGCCACTGTCCGACTGATCGGGATTATAGACCAGCGCGTCATCCTGGGTTCTTTGTCGTCCTTCCCGTGGGAGTTGGGGTGGAGTTGGGGCCGCTGCGAGCGTTGCGGGGACACTTTCCGTACGCGTTTGGTGTAGTTGTGCTCAGCACAGGACAGGATATTGTAAAATTTCAGGAGGATGTGCCGCTGTTGGGGCTGTTCAGGGATTTCCCTCTCCTATATAGTTCGCGCAGAAAAAAATAAAAATAGAAATGAAAATTACAATTGAAACGTGTTTGGTATGTTTAGGGGAGTGTGTGAAAAGTCATTTTATGAAGATCTTGTGTGCAGCTGTATTTGGCGGTTTTGTCGCCACGGCGGCAAATGCGCAGAGTTTAGTGGGCAGCTTTACTGTGAGTGATGGACCTGATTGGGGTACCAATCCGCCTACATACTCCTGTCTTGAGGCCTGTGCCGAGGTATTCGGCGGCGCAGCAGGGGATTATTCCTGTTCGACTTCTGACTCGTCGATTGACCACCAGGCTTTTGTGGACGGATGGGGTGATAGCCAGTATTGCTCCACTCCAGTGGCAGAAACTTTTAAACTGAATGATCCATACGACTGTGGCTCCACCGGTTGTTCCTATTCCGCGTATGTGAACGACCATGGTGCGTGTGGCAGTTCCACAAACTATTGCTATGCGGCCGTTGCTCCGGTTCCAGCTGAGCCGGTTCCGGTAATGGGTGGATGGGGTATAGCCATCCTGTCGCTATTGACCATGATCGGTGGAGCCTTTGGTCTGAGTTGGCAGAGGCTGTTCCGCAAAAAGTGACTGAGTTCTCGTAGCTCGCATAAGTAGAAGCGAGCAACTAGCGTAGTTCTTTCGATGCGCCCGGTGACTTAGTCATCGGGCGCTTTTCTATGTCTGGAAAAATAGCGCCATTGATAGAAATATACGGAACACACGTACCATGCGCCGGATCCAGCTTATGCCTGACAAGACGGGGCGACTACAACGAGGGCCATGAGATTTATGGCTACCGGATGTCCATTTGACGGAGTACTTACGCTGCGAAAGGAAAACCCGGTAAAACCCTGGCAGATTGGTCTGGGCAGTCGCGTCTCGCCAGATTGTTGGAGCGTTTCCCCGAACGAATCGTATTGTCCGTATTCGTGTTCATCAATGGATTCATCACCTTTGCCACACCACGCCAATGGCCAGTTGATGAATGCGGTTTATATCGTCAACAACGTGACGCAAGCCGTCTCCCTCAGAACCGGTGGTTCAGGGCCCCGCTACAATCCATCGGCGAGCCATAACGGTACTGGTCGAAGAATCCCACCTGGCTGTAATAGGTCCCATCGAACACGTTCTCCTGGTAGTTCAGCTGTGCCATGTGCCGGCGCGATGTCTTGGTTTTGTCATTCGGCCGTAACCCTCGTGTCACGATCAGCTGCGAGACTCCCGTTGTCCATCGTTTGCCAGCAAGCGATAGGGAGCCTACCAAAAACGTTAGAGAGGGAAATTCGCATGCAGTTGAAATTAAACAGATCACGTACCCCCGGCGCACTCACAGGTTTGGCTGTTGTGTTGCTGGCCCTGTCGGCTACCGCGCCGCTGGCACATGCTCACGACAAGGGTAAGGGGCAGGGAAAAGCAACGAGTAAGGAGCTGTTCCAGTCAGTGGCGAGCTTTGATGTGATGGCAGGCAATGGCTCGTCGGTCGCGGAGATTGTTGACGCGACACGCGATGGTAAACAGTTGATCTACACCGACAGCGGCAACGGTGAAATTGGTTTCGTGGATATTCAGCGGGCAGACCGGCCCCGGGCCCAGGGCGTGGTTGCAGTAGGCGGAGAACCCACCAGCCTCGCCATACTTGACTCGCTCGTGCTGGTTGCAGTGAATACCTCTGAGTCCTATATCGCACCGTCGGGAAAACTGGTCGTGGTTGACCGCAGAACGCGCCAGATTGTGGCGGAGCACGCGCTGCCCGGCCAGCCGGATTCCATTGCAATAGCACCCGACCAGCGCCGCGCCGCCCTCATCATCGAGAATGAACGCGACGAGGATCTCAGCGACGGCCTGTTGCCGCAGTACCCCAGTGGCGCCCTGCTGATCGTAGACCTCAAGGGGGCTCCTTCGTCCTGGAGCATTGAAACCACCGACCTGTCGCAGGTTGCGGCCAACGCCACTGACGGTAGTGACCTCGAACCTGAGTTTGTCGATATTAACGCGAGAAACCAGGCGGTTGTGACCTTCCAGGAAAATAACCATATCGCCATTGTCGACTTGAAGCGTGGAAAAATCGTCAACGAATTTTCCGCAGGATCGGTTGATTTGCACAATGTGGATACCAACGAGGAAGACCTGATCTCACTGGATTCCAGCATCACCCGCCGCCGCGAACCCGATGCCGTGGCCTGGATAGACAACGACTACTTCGCCACCGCCAATGAGGGCGACTACGAAGATGCCGCCGGTGAAGAGGGTGGCAGCCGCGGTTTCACCGTGTTCAACACCAGCGGTGAGGTTGTGTATGAATCGGCTGAAGCCTTTGAGCATCTGCTGGTATCGGCCGGTCACTATAACGAGAGCCGTTCAGAGAACAAGGGTGTGGAGCCTGAATCGGTTGAGTACGGCAAGTTTGGCGGCGAGTCCCTGCTGTTTGTGGGCTCGGAACGCTCCAACGCGGTGGCTGTGTACACGGTGAAAAAAGGTAAGCCCGAATTATTGCAGGTGCTGCCCACCGGGATTGGCCCCGAGGGACTGAAAGCAATACCGAAGCGCGACCTGTTCATTGCCTCCACCGAAACCGACGTTGCCGACGCCGGTATTCCCACCATGATAAACATCTACGAGATAAAGAAAGGCCAGGACAAGGGGAACTCGAAGCACAAGCGCAATGGAAAAGGTGATGTGTCCGGCCCCACTTACCCGATGATTGTGTCGGCCAACGACGAACAGGGCCTGCCCATTCCCTGGGTGGCGCTTTCCGGCATGGTGGGTGATCCCTGGGACGCGGACACCCTGTACGCGGTGAGCGACTCGTTTCTGGCGGAAGGCTTTATCTACACCATTGATGCCTCGCACACTCCGGCGTTGATCGTGGACCGCCTGCGGGTAAGCGGCGCCAGCAACGGTCTTGATCTGGAGGGTGTGGCTGTTGGCCCCGACGGTAATTTCTGGGTAGGCTCCGAAGGCGCAGGCCCCGGTGGCCTGGAAAACCTGGTGCTGAAAGTGGATTCGACGTCCGGTGAAGTGCTGTCCGAGATTGCGCTCCCGGCGGGGTTGGTAGACCAGCGCCGCAGCAATGGCATTGAGGGTATTGCGGTAACCGGAAGCCCAGGCATGGAACAGGTGTACGTTGCCATCCAGCGCGCCTGGCCGAATGAGGGTGATACCGACAAGGTGAACACCAAGCTGGGCCGCTACGATGTGGCCACAGGTGACTGGGGCTTTGTGCACTACCCGCTGGAAGCCGAGGGCAACGGCGACTGGATAGGTTTGTCGGAACTCACGCTGTTGCCCGATGGCAACTTTGCCGTGATCGAGCGGGACAAGGGCTGGGGCCCGAGCACCGGTCCGGTAGCGGAACTCAAATCGGTATTTGCGGTGGATTTGGCCAGCGCTGAATTTCGCGCCTATGACGATAGCGCCGGGCTGGTAACCATCGACAAGTCGCTGCTTATGGATCTCTTGCCTGAAATGAAGGCCAACAGCATCTGGACAGCCGAGAAGCTCGAAGGCTTTGCCATTGCACGCGACAACAAGGTGTATGCGGTAACCGATAACGATGGCGTCGACGACGCCACCGGCGAAACCCTGTTCCTGCGTCTTGGCGAACTGGATTGAGCTTGCGGGCGCAGTAAACACCTGATCTCCCCGGCGCGTCGGTGAAGGCCGACGCCCAAACTGTAGCGGCAGAATCCCATGGGGTTTTGCCGTTGCCTTCTTTCCTTCCTTCCGTTCCGCCTTGGGCTCCCCAGTAACAACTGCGGTTCAGTCTGCCTGGCATGCCGGATCTTTCCGCTTTAGGGTGAAGGCATTGATACCGTGGCGGGCTTGTCAATACGCGAATCTTTCCCAGGCCCATATTTGGGTCGGCCGGCGCTGTTATACAGATAACGAATGCGGTGACCGTCTCGCGGCTTCGCGCCAGCGCGTGGGCGTGGTCCCCGACCACCGGCGAAACGCGTGCGTGAACGCGCTGGGGTCAGCGTAGTGAAGGCTTTGTGCGATGGCGATGATCGGCATGGCGGTATCGGCCAGGAGTTGGCGTGACACTTCAAAGCGGATCTCGTCACTCAGCACCTTGAACGCGACTCCAAAGCGTTGCAGATGGCGGCCCAGAGTGCGCCGGTGCATGCCCAGCTCGGCGGCAACCGACTGCATCGAACATGTACCTGCCAATAGCTGTCTGCGCACGACACGCCGCACCCTGGCGACCAGATCTCCCGTTTTGCTGGCTACCAGCGCGCGGGCCTTCGCTTCTAGGATGCGCGATCGTACAGGGTCGGCTGTGGCTAATGGCGCATCTAACCAGGCGCGCTCGAACACCACCGCGGACTGCTCTACATCGAAGCGCAAGGGTGCCTTTAAGATTCCGGCGTAGGCTTGTAGGTCGGCTGGCGGGCTGCGCGCAAGCAGGATTTCCTGCGGTCGCCACTTGCGGCCGCACAGTGTGCGCAACACATTGCACGATGCGGCCACGACGTTGTCGCCGAGTACCTCGGCCCGTTCGACGCCTGGTTCGTAGACTGTATAAGAGAAACGGGCAGACTGCCTGGTTTCGGACAGCGTCAGCAGCCCGCCACTGTCGGTGAGGGGCATGAACCGGCACATTAATTGCAGCGCGCTGCGCACATCTGCGGCAGACTTCATTAATTCGCCAACAATGCCGAATGCCTCCAATGGAGTTGCATCGCCTATCAGCAGGCCCAGGTGCGGGCATCCCGTACGGTCTGCGCAAAGGCCCAGCAGGCGAGTGCCTTCCCTGAAGGGAATCAGGTTGTCGGGATGATCGAACAGACCTATTGGCAACCCGGATTCAATCAGCAAGCTGTCCAGGTCCACCTGGAATTTTTCCAGTAGCGGCACCAGCGCTATTGTCGAGGCGACGCGGTCATAACCAGCCGGCACGATACCTTTAGCGCGCAGGATCGGTGGCGGTAACCTGGTCCGAAGTTTTGACATCCGAAGCACCTGTATTTTCAGTGAGGGCCGCAGCCAGGCAGTCCCGATCTACGCAATGTGTCACAAATAAACAAGTGAGCTCAATAGCCTGCGTAGTTTAATAGCCGATGTTGCTGGCAGTGAAGGCCGAAGCAGGGCGGCTTGCAACAAGCATCAGCCTGGCAATCGACATTGAATGCGTCACCAGCGGGATCATTGATCAAAAAGGGAGTCGACCATGCAAACCCCTCCGAAAACCAGGACCATGCTCGCCGCCGCGTTTGTCTTTTCATTGGCGGCAAATTTCGCAGCAGCGCAGGGTGCGCCGAAAATGAAGATGGCCACGCCGATACCGGCGGACATCACCACCCCGGATACGGTGGAAACGCGCATCGGCACCCTGACGTTCAACGACGGATTCCCGACCAACGAGACGGTGCAGAAAGTCTATGACAATCTCGCCTTCCAGCGCGGCGTGGATGTCTTCCTCAACGCGACGCCGGGCGGCTCGACCGAAGGCTTGCGCCAGGGGCTGGCCAGCATTGGCGTGGACAACAACCAGACGGTGGCGCTGTTCGAAGAGCTGATGGATTCCAGGTCGCTCTTCCTCACAGCCAATACCGAAAGCATCTACAGCGTCATGTGGGTGGACGTGAAGGATGGTCCAGTTGTGCTAGAGACGCCGCCGGATGTGCTCGGCATCATCGACGACCACTGGTTCCAGTATGTGGCGGATTTCGGACGGATTGGCCCCGACAAGGGGCAGGGTGGAAAATACCTGTTGCTCCCGCCTGGCTATAAGGGCGAAGTACCGGAAGGCTATTTCGTTTACCGTACCAAGACCTACGGCAACCTGGTGTTCTGGCGTGGTTTCATCAAGGACGGCAGCACCAAATCGGCGGTGGAAGCCACCAGGAAGCATGCCAGGATCTATAGCTTGAAGGATGCCGGCGACCCACCGCCGATGAAGTTCATCAACGCCTCCGGCAAGCACTTCAACACCATCGGCGCCAATACTTACAAGTTCTTCGAGGATATCAACAACATCGTCCAGTATGAGCCCAACGACGCCTTCAGCGCGGCGATCCTGGGTCAGCTCGCCGCGCTGGGCATCGAAAAGGGCAAGAAATTTAACCCTGATGCGCGAATGAAGAAGATCCTCACAGAAGCTGCGGCGGTCGGCAATGCCACTGCGCGAGCCCTGGTGTTCAAGTACCCCGACAAAGACGTTTCTTACTATCCGGGCAGCGCCTGGTTCCAGGGCTTCGTCGGCGGCGACTACAAGTTCCAGTCTCAGCCGGGCGTAAACAATACCGATGCCATGGTCCATTTCCTCTACTACGCCACCGGCGTCACTCCGGCGATGGCATTGAAGTTGATTGACAAGGGCTCGCAATACGCGATCGCAGTAATCGATTCCCAGGGCAAGCCACTCGATGGCAGCAAGACCTACAAGGTGCACCTGCCGCCCAATATCCCGGCGAAGGATTTCTGGTCGTTCGTGGTCTACGATAACCAGACCCGCTCCATGCTGCAGACCGACCAACGTTTTCCGAGTATCGGCACCGAAAAGAAGGGAGTCGTGTCGAACGCTGACGGTTCGGTTGATGTCTGGTTCGGGCCGACTGCACCCAAGGGCCATGAGTCCAACTGGGTGCAGACGGTACCCGGCAAAGGCTGGAGCGTAGCACTGCGGCTGTACGGGCCGGAAGAGGCCTGGTTCAACAAGACGTGGCGGCCGGGCGAGATCGAGATGGTTAAATGAGCTTGCCAGGTAAGAAAATTCAGATCAACGAAGTCAACTACCACGTTTACGACGAGGGTGACAGCGATCAGGTGGTGATCCTGCTGCATGGCCAGCCGGATACCTCGGGTATGTGGGAACACCAGGCCACCGCGCTGGTCGGAGCCGGTTTCCGCGTCATCGCACCGGATATGCTGGGCTACGGTGAAACTGACAAGCCCCAGGCCGCCGCACGTTACACCGCGGATCACATTTTGGCGGACATACTGGCACTGATCGAGCACCTGCAGCTGCCGAAAATGGACATTGTCGGCCATGACTGGGGCGCATTTGCGTCCTGGGAGCTGGTGTTGCGCAAGCCCGAATTGTTCAGGAAACATGTCGCCCTGGCGGTGGGTCATCCCGGTGGGATTTTCGATGACATGTCGATGGCTTCAGTAAAAACGAACTGGTACATGTTCATGAACGGTCAGGAGCACGCTGCCGAGCTGTATGCCCAGAACAACTTCAAGTTTATGCGTGAGGCGCTCCTTCCGTCCCATCCCGATCTGGATGAAGTGACCAGCCGAATGGCCGACCCTGTTGCCATGAATGGGATGCTGAACTGGGACAGGGCCAACCAGATGGTGAGTTTTTATCTCGCGCACGTTAGCGGTGAACTCGAATACGGCAACTGTAAGGTGCCGACCATGGGCGTGTGGTCCAGCGGTGATGCCTACCTGCCGGAAGAGAGCTGGATGACCGGCACCGCACAACGTATGGATGCCGACTGGCGCTACGAGCGTATCGAAGGCGCCAGTCACTGGATGATGATGGACGAGCCCGAAACGGTGACGAATCTGCTGCTGGACTGGCTCAGGGTGGGCGATTCCAGCGGTTAGGCTACACCCGTGCACGTTCAGGTCGTACAGGTTGTCGCCCGTAGCCACCTCAACGCCACAGCGGGTTCCAATACGTATTCGGTGCGAATTCTAGCGCACCGATAAACTGCGATTGTGCTAATGTTGATCCGATCTGACGCCAACGGTACGCGCGGCAGGTACGAAACCGTCATCGGTCTCAGTTTACTGGCAACCGGCTCTGTGCATGCCTTGCACGGCAAGATGGGAAATGTCTGGTAGAAGAGGGAGCTACAGGGAATGATTTACAATATCGAAAACAATCGCTACCGATTGCCTGGCTGCGGCGCAGCTATGCATCGCACCACAGCGATAGCCCCCGCTACGGTTGGTAGCCCGCAAGGCCGGGTACTTACCCCACCCCTCCGCTTGATCGCCGAAGAGCCGGGTCACAGGGAGTTGGTCGGTGCCATGGGGGCAGCCTGTCGGAGCCAGAGGTGATCGAGCGTCTGAAAGAGCAGAACACCAACCAGGGCGTCGGTGGCGCGGAGTTCGATTTTCCAGCGTTGGTTGAATCTTTTTGAGCAAGCACACGATTGACGCCGCGCTGCAGATCGACAGCAGCCCGGACGCGGTCTACGCCATCCTGACCGATCACGCGCGCCTCGACGCCTTCATGGAGCTGAGTGATTCCGTGCTGTTGCGCCCGGGCACCCCCGACCCCAACGGCCTGGGCGCGGAGCGGCAGGTGGTGATTAACATGTTTGGCTGGTTACCGATTCGCTTCACCGAGGATATCACCCTGGCCGAACCGCCCCATGAGTTTCACTATTTGGTATCCAAAGCCAGGGTCATGGTGGGCCCGGTGCCGCTGTGGTCTGGAGTGAAGCACTACGGCGGGCAGGTAAAGCTGGCGGCGGTTGCCGGCGGTTGTCGAGCGCAATGGACTTCGACCATCGAGGTGCGGGTACCTCTAGTGGGTGATAGCTTGGGTGGGATCATCAAGCAGGAGGGCGAACGGATCTTTCTCAGCGTGCTGCGGCAAGTAAAAAAACGTGTCGAGGCATGTCAAGGTACTCGAGTTGCCCCGGGTGTACGCCCATAAATCCCAGCGTGCGCGGCGCATCGATTATCGCCATGTCATCGACTCGCTGGTGCGCAAGCCCCAGGCCTTCCGGCGCTCACAGCTGCGGGAGGACCTGCTGCCCAGCTGTGATTACCGGTTGATCTGGCGACATGTCGAGGAACACCTGGAACCCCACAAGGCCTGCCGGTATATCGTGCGGCTATTACACTTGGCTGCCACCGAGAATTGCGAAGGAACACTGGGCCGGTATGTGCTCAGGCACATCGACCAAGGCAAGCTGCCCAGCGAATCCCAGTGCCAGGAGCGATACGGTGAGGTCACCCGGGTCATTCCCCTTATTACCAGCCAACAACATGCACTGGGCGGCTATGACCGACTCCTGAGCCCTGTAAGTTATTGAATATAAATATGAGCTTCCCGACACATAGGTTCCACTTTATTCCGGGCACATAGGTTACACAATTGAGGTATTTGGAGGAGGACTCCAGATGCCGTGGAGAGAGTGTAATCGTATGGATGAGCGTCTCAGATTTGTTGCCCGACTGTTAGATGGCGAGAAAATGGCAGCCATGTGTCGGGAGTTTGGTATCTCCCGCAAAACCGGGTACAAGATCTTCAACCGCTACAAGGATGCGGGGATCAGGGGTCTGGAGGACCGGGCCCGAAGTCCTTACCGGCATCCAAATAAGACCCCCTTCCAGGTCGAGAAGGCCATCCTGCAGATCAAGCGGGAACACAAGACCTGGGGTGCACCCAAGATCCGTGACAAGCTGATTAAACAGTTTCCGGTGATCAAGCCACCGGCCCCCAGCACCATCCACGCAATCCTTGATCGACATGGCCTGGTGACGCGTCGCACCCGCAAGCGCCACAAGGCCAAGGGTACAGAGCTCAGTGTAGCCCTCAGTCCAAACTCTCTGTGGTGTGCTGACTACAAAGGCGAGTTCCTGCTGGGCAACCGCAAGTACTGCTATCCACTGACAATCACTGACCAACGCTCCCGGTATCTGCTGGCCTGTGAGAGCCTGGAATCAACCAAGAAAGTGGGCGCATTTCCCGTGTTTGAGCGTGTTTTCAGGGAATTCGGCTTGCCCGCAGCTATCCGAACCGATAACGGCGTGCCCTTCTCGTCACCCCACGCCTTGTTCGGACTGAGCCGGTTATCCGTCTGGTGGCTGCGCCTGGGGATTGGCATCGAGCGGATCAAGCCGGGAAACCCACAGCAGAACGGTCGCCACGAACGGATGCATCTGACTCTGAAGAAAGACGCCACCAAACCTGCCAGCTACAACTTC
>JACKNO010000002.1 GCA_024234815.1 Pseudomonadales bacterium
ATCGCGGCATTCTTGAAAACATGAACAGAGAGCAACTCGAGGCCGATAAAATAAAGAAAGAGTGCCAATATGAAGGAGGACAGCAAACTCATCCAGCGAGACTTAAGTATGGATTGCCTGATAACGCCGCGTTCATTCATCGCTACCGCTTTGGCAATAATTCTTACAATCGCCACGTCCAGACCAAGCAGGGTAAAAGATACTGCTACGCTCACAAAACTAACCAGCAGAAAATAGGCACCGACCTGATCTGGCGCGAGCAGGCGCGCAATAATCATACTTATAGCGAAGTTTGAAATCGCTGTAAGCGACCGCACTAAGAGCGCCCACACTCCTCCGTGCAAAAATTTGCCCAAAAATGACTTATTTTCGAGAGTATCTTTCAACTAATCAGCCAGTCTATTGAGTCAGGGGTCATGCTCGCGACAGCGCCAGATCATACCCGGTCTTCTGCAGCACATAGTTGCGCGCAATAGACATACCCTCGGTTTCAATTGGCTGCCGGTTTATACCGCCTATTCTTCTTCCCTTTGCCACTTCGATGACCGCTTCAATACCGATTTGGTGTTCCCCGGTGGCAAATCCATAAACAAGGGCATAATCGCAAAGCGTATTCATAAGCCGGGGCACGCCACCGGCAAGATAGTAAATGCCATATGTCGCCGCCCTGTCGAAAATTTCAGTCTGGGCGCCCGCCACTTTCAGCCTGTGCTCTATATACCCGGCTGCGTCTGCCGCTGAGAGTCTGTCAAGGTGAAACTCCACGGTAACTCGCTGGGCCAGTTGCATCAGTTCCGGGCTTTGCAGTTTCTCCAGCAATTCAGGCTGCCCGACCAGGATTATCTTGAGCAGTTCGTCGCGGCCCGAATTGATATTGTTGAGCAAACGCAGGTTCTCCAGGGATTTGTGACCCAGGTTCTGGGCTTCATCGACTATCAGAACCGTCGCCTTCCCCTTGGAATAGTTGTCGATCAGGAATTCCTGCAGGCGCTTTTTATGACTGCGACTTCCGCCGGACTCATTAACGTCAAAAGACTGGAGTATCCAGGACAGCAACTTGTTCGAATCACCCTGCTCGGTATCGGCCATAAAACCGACCACCAACTCTTCCTCATCGTGCTTATCGAGCAGGTGTCTTAACAGTGTGGTCTTGCCCGCCCCGACCTCTCCACTGATAACAGTAATACCGGACTGCGATAGCAGCCCATACTCAAGCATGTGATACGCCAGGCTATGTTGGGATGAAAAGAACAGAAACGCCGGGTCGGGGTTCAGGCCAAAAGGCTTCGTATGCAATCCAAAATGCTTGAGATACATGGTATCAAGTCACAGCCCTGAATTAATCAGACCTTGTTCAGAATGGTGCCGATGATAGGGGTGCCCTCAAGCAGTTGGTAGCATCGTTTGAGTTCTTCCGGAGTCGTAACACCGCTCTCCACCACCAGCAGCGTGGCGTCTACGTAGGGTGCGAACACGAGCGCATCGTCGTCTGCCAGCAGAGGTGGCAGGTCGAACACAATGAGCCTGTCATTGTATCGATTAACCAGTTCCCCAAGGGTTTCTTTCATGGCCGGGGACGACAGTATCTCAGAGGTATCGCCCGCGACCGGCGTGGCCGGCAACACGGTCAACCTGTCGAAGCCGGGATTGACCAGGATATCCGCCAGCGGCACGCCCTGCATCAAGTGCTCAACCAAACCCTTGTCCACCGTTACGCCGAGGGCATCGAGTATGTTCGGGCCCTTCAGGTCCATGTCGGCCAAAAGGATGGTCTGGTTCATGTCCTTGGAGAGCGATATTGCGAGGTTCACCGCTGTCAGTGTTTTACCGGCATGCCGATGCGCACTGGTGATCGCCAGCGTACGCCAGTTTTTCTCCGCAAAGCGCTTGAGTACCAGGGTACGCAACTGCCGGTAGGGCTCCGCCCGGTGGTCACTCTCAAATGCCGACACGATCCTGTTGTCCAGCAATACCTGGTTACTGACCTTCACCCGCCGGGTCTGCGAGTACTCAACATGAATACCTTCGCTATGTTTGTCAGTGGTTGCCGGTTTAGCCGCGGGCTTCCTGTCTGCCTTTGCGCGTCCACCAGTTTTCTGGAGCGCCTCCCGTTGCTGTTCGTTTTCCGGCTGTTCGGATGAATCCTCGGGCGCCAGGCCCATCCGCTCACGTTCCAGGCGGGCTTTTTCTATTGCGTCTTTTACGTATTCCATATCAATCGCCCCCGATTATCCGATGCCTAGCTTATTCAAAACCACATACCACATGACATCCAGCGGCTTATAGAAGAAATGGATCAACAACAGCGCCACAATAACTGCGGCAACACCCAGCCCGATTGTCATGTAGAGAGTTTTACCAGGTCTGTTGCGCCTGTCCTCCTCCGGGGTCGTGATATAGGGAACCATCACCAGGGGAGCACTGCCAGTAGCCAGTTCCAGGCCGCGAGCGCTGCGGATACTCTGGTCCGCCAGTTCCAGTAATACGGCCAGGCCGATTCCCGCTCCTATCGCTATAAAGGTGCCAAGCAACAATATGGCGGTACGGTTGGGGCTGAACGGTTCTTCAGGTAAAGCCGGGGGCTCGATCAGGGTAAAGCGCTGACCTTTGCGGTTTGACTCCAGTTCACCCGCCAGTTCAGCCGTCTTGAGCTTGGACTGAATCTCCTGGTAGTTAGCTGTCGCGACATCCAGGTTGCGCACGAGGTTGCTGTACTCCCGCTCCACGGTTGGGGCGTCGGTAGCCGCCTTGTTAAGGGATTCGACCTGCTTGGTCAGGGATGCCACTTGCTCAGTCAGCGAGCGCTTTTCCATGCGGATCATCTGCAACTGGTTGTCCGTCATTATATAGGCGGGGTTGTCGGGTTTGACGACAACCTGCTCATTACTCGAAGCACTGATCTGGCGCTTGATGCGTTCGATATTCTCTTTCTTCAGAACCACCTCGGGGTAGTCACTGGAATATGTGGCCAGCAGCGCGGTCAGCTCGGCCTCCTCGCTGGCAAGCAATTTGCGCAGGTCATCGGATCCGCCCTGGTTGCCCAGGTTCATTTTGAGCGCGTCGATTTCCCGACGCACTTTTTCAACGTCGGGGTGATTCGGGCTGTAACGCGCCGACAGTTGCCGGTATTCGGATTCCAGTGACTTGAGGCGGTCCACATCCGACAACACGGCTTCGCCAGTGGAGAGTATCTGCGGCGAGTAGGGGCTGAGCGATGCCAACTGGGCTTCGAGGTCGAGTTGCCTTCTGTTCAATTCAATCAGGCGGCTTTCCGAGGAGACCAGTTGAGTCTGGTAGCGGGTCAGGTTCTGCATGTTCATCTGGAAGCTCTCAGGCAGAGCCGCCTGGTGCTGCGCCTTGAACGCAACCAGCGCAGTCTCCAGGGCCCGCACTTCCTCGGCGAGCACATTGGCCTCCTTGCGCAGGAATTCGGTTGTGCTGCCGGCCTGCTCCGTGCGGCTGCGCAAATTCTCGTTCAGAAACAGGTTCACCAATTCGTTGGTAACGCTTTGGGTCTTGCGCGGGTCAGACGCCTCGAAATCCAGGGTAAAGGCGATCGTTGCGGCAGTCGGCCGACCGCTGCGTGGGTCTATGACATCTGCGCTGAGCACTTCAAGTGCCACGGAGTCTATAAACTTCTGGGCTATCTCCGTCGCCGGTGTTCTCGCAAGTTCACCCTCGTCGTAAAGGTTGAACTTCCTCACCATTTCCATGATGTTGGAAAGAGTCAAAACGCGCTGGCGTATCACCTCAATCTGCTGGTTCGCATAACTGGTGATAGTGGAGCGAACCATATCGTCCGGAATCTCCTGCTCCTCGATCAAAATGGTTGCCGAGGCCTTGTAGGTTGGCGGCCATAACAGCGCCGCCAGCAGGGCTATCACGAAGATGGCGAATGCCGTGTACATGATGGGCTTGCGACGGCGCTTGAAGGCGGCGATATACTCATCCAGCGACATGGATTGCTCTTGTACGCTGTCCAGGTATTGAGCTGATAGTGCGTCTGACATAATTCGATTTACCGCTGAGATTGGTTAGCTTGGGTTGCACCTACATTCGACCAGACTACAGTTACATACATAAAGCTGAAATTTTTCAAAGAATATCCTTGGGCAGCTTGTAGGACACACCGACAGAGAACAGGTTGCCATCCGCGCTGCCCAGCGAGTTGCGATCGTAATCCTGCTCCCGATACCGATACCTGCCGCTTACCCACCATTCCCGGGCAAACTGATAGGAGGCCCGCACCGCTCCCTGGCCAAACGTTCTCTTGTTTTTAAACTCGTTTCCCGAGGTATCAGTCATTCCCACCTGGGTATCAAGATCAAACCGCAGACGTTCCCGCGGCGTCCAGTAAAAGGAGAAGCCCGCGCGGTTATCTTCCTGCAGGTATCCATTCGAGCTGGGCGAATAACTGGCGTTCACGGTCGCGGAAAAACCATACAGCTCTTCTTTATAGCTCAGGTCGCCACTGCCGGTGAAGCCGTTATTGTTTTCGTCTTCAAGTTCAATAAATTCAGGCTGGCCTGTCTCAGGGTCGAAAATGAAAAAGCCCCTGCCACCGTAATCTGTCGACACCTCTGTAACACCGCCGAGCACATTCAGCTCCACTTTCTCGTTGATCGACCAGATGACCCCGGCCTCCAGTCCATAGGTGTCTGTAGTAACGGAGAACTGCGCCGCATTTTCGTAACGGGCACCGAGTGGACGCACCTGCAACTGGACGCGTTCGCTCCACGAATAGAACCAGGTGGTTTGTGCCGAGTAGTAGTCATAATTGACGTAGCGGTCACTCTGGTAGTCGGCAAACTGCGCCTGCAACGTGGTTTGCAGATACTGTCTTTCGGTCAGTTGCCACCCCCATGTGGGCCGGACAACGGTCGTGTCGACATTTGACGAACCCTGAACCTGGCGCAGCCCGCCCAGGCCGCCGTCGGCGAACTGGGTGTTGATATTACTGTCCTGCTCGATACGGCCATAAATGCCCAGCGTATGGCGCTCCCAGGCGTAGCTCACGTCGGTATTGAGGTTATAGCTCTCGTAGTCGAAATCGGAGTCGTCGGGCTCCTTCAACAGCGGGTTATCACTTTCGAGATCGGTGTAATTGTTGCGCTTGGCACCGAGGGTCAATCGCGTTTTGGTGTCGAGTCGCGGGGTGCGATATTGCAGTTCGCCGAAACCTTCCAGCTTCAATCCGGCCAGTGCAATTTTATTGCCGGCTACCACATTGACGTTGTCATCGTAGCTATAGTTCGCATCCATACCGCCGACTATGGCCGTTTCCGCCGCCCAGGCGTTAGCAGAGCACAAACACGCTACGAGCACCGGCCCGCGGATTCTTCTGCAATGGCCGCTTAGCGTGTACAAAAAAGACACCAAACCGGGGGCGCGCCCTTCCCGGCAATACCAGAATCCAGGCTCACCTGTAGCGAGCGCTTTCCTGCATCAGGGCACAATGACTACATCGCCGCTTTGCAGAACAATATTGGTATCCAGGTCTTCGCCACTCTTTACCCCGGAATAATCGAAGGAGATGGCGCGCTGGGCACCGGCTTCGTCCCGTCGCAAAATCTGGATATCGTCTTCGTCGGCGAAGGAGTTCAGGCCACCGGCCAAGGCCAGCGCCTGGGTCACGTCGACACGGGCGGTTACCGGATAGGCACCGGGGCGATTAACCTTGCCGAGAACATAGATGATGTTGCCGGCCATCGATTGCAGGGAGACCGTTACCACCGGTTTGTCATTCAGGTATTTGCCCAGCGCCGTAGCGATAGCTTCGGTAAGCTGGCCGGGGGTCTGCCCTCCCGCCCTGAGTTCTCCAGCCAGCGGTATGCTGACAAAACCGTCGCTTCGCACGATCACTTCACGGGTCAGGGCTTCCTCGTTCCAGACAAATATCTGCAGGACATCGCCGGAATTGATCTTGTAGTCACCCGATTCCTGCGCGCTGACCGAAAACGAGGCCAATAATGCGACTAACAGGCACACACACTTTATGTTCATTGTTTATTCTCTTTGAGTCCCCGGGGATAACCGCTGCTAACAGCTTAGCCAAGACTCGCAAACTTTGCTTAAAGATTCAATAGCTTCCGGCCACTACTTGAGATTAGGTGAAGCCTGTCACACTATTTACTGTCTCGGCAGGCCCCCTGCCACCGCGCCCATCAGCCGGGATCGTCGCCACTGATCAGTGCCAGTTCCTCCTGTGAGGCCCTGCGCACCTCCGCCACGCTCCCGGTGAACCGCAAGGTCACTCCCGCCAGCGGGTGGTTCGCATCCAGCATAACGTGTTCGGGGGTGACTTCGGTGACCATGCAGGGAGGCATATTGCCACTTGAATCCTCCAGGCGCATTCCCACCTCCAGGACCATGCCCTCGGGGATCTGCGCCCTGGGGACCAGGCTTACCGCCTCAAAGCGGTGTTCACCATAGGCCTGCTCAGGTGGCAGGGTCACGTCAAAGGCGTCGCCGGCGCTCCTGCCCGCCAGTGCATCGGCCAGGGCCGGTAAGATTCCCTCGCCTCCGTGTATATAGGCCAGCGGTTCGCCGGCGGGAGAGCGATCCAGCACCCGGCCCTCGCCGTCGGCTAGCGTAAAATCGAGAAGTACGACACATCCATCTTCTATTTGCATTAATTTATAACCCCGGTCTCAAGTTTGTGGGAAGCACGGTTCGCCACTGTGGATAACCAGTCCTGTGCATCGCCCGTATAGAGTCACCTCGGGAACGGGCGTGCCTCGTCAGGCGGTACCAGTCTATGGCCTGTACCATGAGGTGGCAACGTCGCGCTGGTGCCGACCCGGACCAGCAACCCTGAACAGTCGCGGCCCTCGAGTATAGTCAGCAATCATTAGCTGCCAGCTGATGTGTCACGAAATTTTACACTCTTGTCGAATCGAGACCCTGGAACCCGTTATCCGGGGCCGGCCGTGGGATATCACCACGCCCGGCTGCAACTCCGCTGTTGCCCCTATTTCCTGACCCAGAAATGGTACATATTGGCAAAGGTCCGCGGATATTTCTGTTCATAGAGGTGCCAATTTTCCAGATTCAAGCCGTTGGGATCATCCGGGAATTCGCTGAGATAACGATATTTTTCACTGGACAGCTGATGAGTAAAGCCCAAAAATTCAAGCCCTCGCAGTTTTATCATGTCAGCGATCTCGGGAAGTGTGTATCGATATTCATTCTCATGGAATATTAAATCTCGCACCTCAGACGTGGTCCAAAAAGCGGCACCGGCACTGATGACATTTTCCAGTACCTGTTGCTCTGGGCTTGTGAACAGATCCTGCCGGCAATCCCTTATCCCATCAAGCGTTGAGGGGTAGCCTTTTTGCGCGATCAAATCCCTGCTGATAACAACTCCCTTACGGGCAATTTCGCTGTATAAGCCCAGCATCAAAAGGCCACCGTCTTTTAGCAGCTTGGTGAGGACTTCCAGTCCTTTTACCGGATCGCTCAAGTGGTGCAAGACACCGTAGCACTCAATCAAATCGAACTGTTTATCAAGCTGATCCAGTTCAAGGATATTGGCATGGATGAACTCGATATTCTCAATGCCCTGTTCCAGGGTCATCCGTTTTGCATAGGCAAGGCTCGCCAGACTGAGATCTATAGCCGTGATTCTGGCGTTTTTGTAGACATAGCTGCAGTTGATGGCCTGTAAGCCTGTGCCACAACCCGCGATCAGCACCTCTGGCGATTGACAGTCCAGGTCGGCGGAGAGGGTAACCTGCGGCAGGGCGTTCCTGATTTCCTGTGCAAAGGGGCCCGGCACTCTGGTGTTGGCGTTGCGCCATCTGGGAAAGGGGTTTTCCTCATACTGTGCCTGTACTGACTCGGTCACCGCATCCTTGTTAACCACCAGGCTGGGGATATCACTACGCATGGCAAGCTCTGCCTGCGGATTGGTTATGTGGTCCTTGATCATCTGGCGAAAGACCGGGTCATTGTCGCGGGCGCCCAGCGCGGATAGTTCCTGTGCATTATCAAGTTTAGATAACTGCCGGTAGCAGGCGTAAACCGCGATGCGCAACTTGCCTCGATCATCCAGCTGGCCGGAGAGGCTCTCTACCTGCTGGTGAAGCATCGCCAAATTTTCAGCTTCATCCGAACTCTCCGGATACAGATACTCATTAAAAAAGCACAGCTGGGCAAGCGAGTAGCTAAAGGGCGAGAGTTGCTCAAGCCAGACCAGCGAGTCCTGGTTTTCTGCAAGTGTCAGTGTTAAAAGGAGTTCCCGGATCTTCGTCAGGAATCGCTCAAGCCGATAATCCGGAACAGTACATTTTTGCAGCAGCTGCAGCAGTAAAGGCTCATTTAGCGCGGCCACTGTATCGCTCGTAAGAAACGTGCTGGCCAGCTTTTGCTCAGCTTCAAGTGCCTTATGGATAACCGGCCTGAGGCGAGGGTCCAGATGCAGAACACTGGTCGTACTTACTGCCAGATGGGTATAGCGCAAGCCATCAACTGAAAAGCAATTAAGCAAATCCCGCTTCAGGCTCTCGTTGCTTTGGTTAAACTGTACAGTTCGTAACCCCGACGCGAGCTGAATAAGGGGCTGGACTTGGTTAGGCAGCAGATGACAGGTCGTTCTCAAGTGATGAATTGACTCCGGAAAGTTGCCTTTCATACCCAAGAGCACGCCGAGATTGGAATGTGCCACAACAGATCTGGGATCAAGGGCGACAGCTTTTCTGAAGCAAGCTATGGCGGCATCAATGTCACCTTTCCTGTACAGGGCAAGACCCAGGCCACAATGAGCTTCCACGAGATTCGGGTCCAACTCCAGGGCGCGACGGTACCTGGAAATCGATGTGTCCAGGTCGCCCAGCTCAACCAGCACCATGCCCAAATTGGCATGTACGACGGCTATTTCAGGATTAATCCTGGCAGCTTGCTGCAGCAGTTTACTGGCCTGGAGAAACTCCCGATTCCCCGCATAAATAATTCCCAATAAGCGCAATGCATCGAACTGGGTGGGGTGTTTCGTAAGTATCTGTTGATAAACTTTGGCCGCTTGTTCGAGTTCACCGGCCTGATGGTGAGTAACTCCTTGTTTCAATTGTGCGGAGATATTCATGCCTTGGTTCTTACCCTCTCCTGGCAATAAGCGTTGAACCGATATTCCCAAGCTTGACATAGTTGAGCACGCCTTGATCCACAGAGAACCCCACCGCTTCCAAACAGCGCCTCAAGTCCTGCTCCCCGGATTTATCCAGCGCGGCACTGCGCATATCCTCGATACGCCCCAGATATTTCTCCAGCGTAGTCCTCGCCTCGAGGATAACTTTCCTCCTGTTGGTGCTACGTCGAGGCGCTTTCGCGGAAAACTCGTTGGCCATATTGAAAACATACTTGGTTATAGCTCCTGCGCCTCCTTCGATTCCATCAACATGGTCGCCAATATCAATGGTCGCCGCAGCGATTGCGGCGCGCAACTTCTTTTCCTCTGCCAACAGCTTCGGGTCACTGTCAGAATCGGGAAAATTACATACTTCGTCTAATCTGAGGTATAGCTCATGAAGTCGAACTTCATTGAGCGCCCGGCTACTCTGCTTGATCAAATCTGTGGTTGGCCGGATCAATTTCGAGCTTGTGCTGTGCATGATGAGGCAAATTTTTGCGGTGGGTTTTAATACCCTGTCCAGCTCCAGAACTGTTTTTTCAATATCAGAATATTCGAATCCGTATTGGCTGATAGCAATATCCACAGAGTGATCGGCAAAGGGAAGCTGGTCGATACTTGTGTTGGCCACGAACTCCAGCAGCGGGTAGCGCTTACTTTTTCTGCGGAGTGTTTTAAATGGATTTATATCAGCAATATCCACCCCTGTAACCCGGGTACTCTGCTTCGCTTTGGCAAAAATGTCATGGGCAATCCAGGAAAGAGCACCATTCCCACAGGCCAGATCAACCACCTGTTCAAAATTTCCCGACAACTGCTGTTGCCAAAATTCGAGTATTTGAAACTCATAGTTTTTATGGGTATGGGTGCCGAAGGTCGTGATCGCAGCGGATTCATCCCAAAAGCGGGTCCATTCCTGCGGGTTTAGTTTTTTCATCGAGGGATACAGGAAATCGTTATCATTGATTGGGTCAACATACTACTATCGGTACTTGTATGCTGCACTAGAAAATTACAAATTATCCGTTGTACTAGCAGTTAGCGGGTATATTTGATTATTCGTCAGCTGCCAGCCCGGTTTCGAATTTCATCAGGGTCAAATGGCTGCAATGAAATAATGGGCCCCAGGTGATCGCGGAACATCTCCCATTGTCCGATACCCTGGGCGTGAAGGCCTGACCTGATTTGACCGAAACTGTTGGTTCTTACGCCCCGAGTGTTAGCCGTAAAATCCAGGCATCGATCGTCCCAGGCAAGGCCACAGTGCCGCAGCAGGGAGCGTGTTGTGTCCTGCTGGCTGGATACCAGCGCCTCATACTCCAGATTAAACACCCGGCTGGGAAATAGTTGCTGCCAATACCGCATCATGTCTTGGTAGCACCTATAGGCGGTGGCCAATTCTTCCAGATCATAGGCGTACGCCCAGGACGAGCCATTGAATAATCGCCGATAGCATCCAAAGCAGTTGTCTACAGGGTTACGGATGGTGTGTACAATTCTCGCCTCAGGAAAAATCAGTGGTATCAGCCCCAGAAAGTAATAGTTCCCCAGGGTTTTATCGGTCATAAAAGTGCGCGTGCGGAACCTTTCTGTGTGACGCAAATAGCTGTCACCCAACTGTTTCAGCTTCGCCTCTGTATCTCCCGCAAACAGTTCGCGAACCGCCACCATCCAGCCCCGGCCTGCTGAGAACTCGTTCAGAGCAAGGCTAAGCGCGTTTGATTCGCCCGCGGCGCTAACTTCAGGGTGGCTTGACAGGATTTGTTCCACGAGGCTGGAGCCGCTTCTGGGCATACCCACAACGAAGATTAGACCGTGGCCACGCGACTGCCATTCATTCTCCGAGTTGTAGAGGTCTGGCGCGAAGGAACTGCGTATAAAGTCGAGGGCCGCAGTTTCCTGCGCCATATTGTAGTTAAGCGTCTTCCGGTGGGCTTTATTGGCGGCATGCAGGTGATGTATCTGCCCCTCGGAATCTCCCACTTGCTGGCGAGTTTGAGCGATAGCAAAGTTCAGGTTACGACGATCCGTGTCAGGCAGGTCTTCAGACTCCAGCATTCTTTCGGCTGCGGCGACTTCCCTGGCATTCAAGCTCTTTTCTGGAAGATCTGCCTTCAGGCGCATCGTGTTTGTGGCGTGAGGGTTGCATTTCAAAGCTGCCGTGTAACTGCGGCCGGCTTTTTCATAATCGCCAAGTTCCGAATACAGTGTGCCGAGGTTTTCATACAAAACCTCGTTTCCGGGATGCATTTTGATCGCGCTGTTTATAACCTCAATGGCCTCCTCGTACCTGTCCAACTGCCGATAAAGCGAAGCTTGTGCCCGTAATGTGGCCCAGTCTATCCTGTTAATGGCCAGCGCAGACTCAATGGCCTGCTCCGCCGCCACCAAATCGCCAAGAAGAAGATAACAGTCTGCCGCCAGATTCAATGGGTAGACAAACTTTGGCACCTGGCGTGCGACTTCACTGGCGATTTCGGCAGCCCGCTTATAACTACCCGTTCTCGCCAACGCCCTGGCGACTTCCAACGACTGTCCGGCAGAGAGTTTTTGTACCGAACCTCTGTCATCCACACAGACTGATACCAGTCGGGACTCGAAGCGTTGCTGTTGTTTTTGTTTTTTGCTTTTCGCCATGCTTACCGATAGGGACAACATTGGAGAATCTTGCGTTTATGCTGACACAATTTACCGCAGTAGAGAAAGACAGATTACAAAAAAAGGCTCCCTGGGGAGCCTTTCTCGATAAAAGCTAAACGTCACACTGCTTTAACGGTTAGCTCTAGCGCGGGTTTTACGCCTTTGACTTGCGACGCCCCACTCCTACCAGACCAAGGATGGCAGAGCCAAACAGCCAGGCCGCCGCAGGTACAGGTACGGCCGAAGGAGTAATGGTCCAGGTCATGTCACCAATCGTATTATCACCGGCAACAGTAAATACTGTGACGTCTGTTTCACTCATGGACAGAGGGCCAACAGATGCTGAGGGGCCTTGATCTCCGATAGAGATCTGGCTACAAGCGATCGCAGCACCGGTACAAGACAAGATGTTAGTCGTGCCAGCACCGGGGTTGCCGTCAGTCCATGTGCCAGTCATTTCTACTACGGCAGTGCCATAGAGACCCAAATCGGTTGTCTGGGTCAGGGAATAAGTCAGTACACCTCCAGCCAGATCACCAGTGCCGGTACCAACGAGGGTGGCACCAGGAAGAAGTACAATATTAGCAAAGGTATCAACGGAAACAGGTGCAGCGTGTGCGCCCGTTGCCGCCATAGCAAGAACTGATGCTGAAGCGAAAGTCTTGATGGTTTTCATATTTATCGATCCTCTAGGTAGCTCAAGAAGGGTAATCCAGCCATCTCCCTGACTAACCGAGAGATCTGTAGACTTTCCGCCCCCAACTCGCATTGGGTTTGGCACTTTCCTTCCATTTTATTGTAAATAAATAGTAGGCTTTTTTACTGCTGCCTTAACTCTAGCCTAACCGTCCCTCTGATCTATCTCGCCAGCTACGACAAGTTTAGAATCAAGGCACAACCTTATAAGTTGCACAAGGACCCATACAAAGTTGATGCCAACTATTGATAAATATATAAATAACAACATGTTATGGTATACAGGCCCTGTTGAATTCGGTTATGGAGAGGTGCGTGTGTAAAAAAACATGACAGTCAATATCTGCCCAATCTTCAAAAAAGGCGCCCCGGTACCGGCGAAATGTGAACCCTGAAATGCAAACACGGCGATAGAAACTACAATAAAACCAATGTTTTCAATAGGATGCAAACTGAGTACGATCGTGGTCTGGTCGACTATGTACTCCGCCTCGGGCGCATCGGAGAGTTGTAAAGTTCTGGCAAATGTAAGCGTCAAGGTAAAGCACGCCCTGTCCATGCGCTGGTCCGGCGCGCCTCCTGTCAGCCGCGTGCTGGCAGGTCTCCTGGCTTACTTGCGAAGCCAGAATTGATAGCAATTGCTAAAGGTACGCGGATTGCTCTTCTCATACTTGTGCCAGTTCTTCAGGGAAAGGCCATTCGGGTCTTTGGGGAACTGCTTTGCATAAAGCACCCTTTCAATCGGCCGTTGATGCTGAAACCCAAGAAACTCAAACCCGAGTTCGTCAATATTGCGGCGCAATTCAGGAATTGTGTAACGGTATTCCATTTCATGGAATACCAGGTCGCGCACTTCGGAAGTTGCCCAGAAGTTCGCGCCGGGACTGACCGTACTCTCCTGTATGTGCTTGTTCTCACTCCTGAACAGCGCCTGCCTGCACGCGCGAATCCCCTCCAGGCTGGACGAGTACCCCTCTTTGGCTATCAACTCCCGGGCGGCCACGATGCCCTGCCGCGCCAGTTCACTGTAGAGACCGAGCATCAGCAATCCGTTCTTTTTCAGCAGACCGTATAATATCTCCCAGCCTCGCCGGGGCTCGCTGAGGTGGTGTAAAACACCAAAACTCTCTATAAGGTCAAATTTGTCCCACTTTTTATCGAGTTCGAGGATATTGGCGTGGATATACTCGATATTGTCAATCCCGAGTTCAGCGGTCATTCTTTTTGCATACGCGAGGCTGTTCAAGCTGAGATCTACGGCAGTAATCCGCGCGTTTTTGTAGGCATAGCTGCAATTCACCGCGTGCAGGCCCGTACCGCATCCAGCTACAAGGATTCGCGGCGCCTCGATGTTGAGGGCCCGTGACACTTCGACATGGGGAAGAATATTCCTTATCTCCACATCAAGCCTGGCGGCTTCCCGCGCATTGCAGCTTCGCCACCGCGGAAATGGATTCTCCTCGTACTGGGACTGCACCGACTCGGTTATCTGGTCCTTGACGTGGACCAAACTGGGTATCTCACTGCGAATCTTGAGCTCGGCCAGCGGGTTAGCTACCTGATCCGTCAACAACGCCCGAAATAACGGGTCGGGCTCGTTGGCGGCGTTGCGCGCAAGATCGGCGGCTATCGGAAGTGCGCGCAATGGCTGAAAACATGCATAGACCGCAATCGACAATCTGTCAGCGTCACTTGGCGGGCCGGACAAGGACTCTACGCCGGTCTTTAGCTGCTCAACAGCGGCGGCTTCCTCGTCAGTTTGCGCGTAAACATACTCATTGAAGAAACACTGCTGGGCCAGGGAATAGACAAAGTCGCGAAGTTGGTCCAACAGCGCGAGGGCGCTTTCACCACCCTCAATTATGAGGGTCAACAACTGTGTCCTGATACTGGTAAGCACCTGCTCAAACTGCCTGTCGGGAACCGCGCACTTTTGTAACAGCTGCAGCAGCAGAGGATCATTAAGCGCCGCGAGGACATCCTCGCCTGGTGTTCCTGAAACCAATAGCCCTGCGCTGCCCTCGGGCGCCCGAAGCAATGGTTGTATCTGCGGATCCAGTTTCAGAATACTCACCGCCACCATGGAAAGGTCACGGTGATTCACACCCGGTGCAAGAAAACATTTGAGCATGTCGTCTTTCACGCCTTTGTCAAACTCCGTGAACGAAACCTGGGCAAGGGCGTACGCCAGCTTGATCAGCGACTGTGGTTGATTGGGCTGCAATGCGCAAACCATCCGGTGACAATGAATCGAGCCCGGCAGATCGCCCTTCAGGACAAGCAGCGGTCCAAGGCGTGCGTGTGCGACAAGAGCATTCTTGTTAATCCCTATAGCTTTCCTGAAACTGGCGATGGCCCCATCGATGTCGCCTTTTTTACTCAAGGCGATACCCAGTCCGCAATGCGCATCCACCAGATTCGGGTCCAGCTTGAGGGCTTGACGACAGGCTGCCAGCGATTCCTCGTTCCTGCCCATATCACCCAGCAGCAAGCCCAGCGAGCCGTACCCGGCCGCGAAATCAGGCGCCACCTGAACGGCCCTGCGCACAAGCCTTTCCGCCTGCGGCAGGTTCCCGCTACCGGCAAAAACCAGACCCAGAAGGCGCAGAGCATCCAACTGGTCCGGGTGGGCGGCCAGGATCTCCTGGTAAACTTTTGCTGCGCCGGCGAGGTTCCCGGCCGAGTGGAGTGAGAATGCAGATTGCAATTGTTCGTTGATGGTCATGCTGACAACGCTGGGCAGGTCAAACCTTTAAGCCATATTTGTCCAGCAACTTGTACATCGTGGGGCGGGCAATACCCAGCACGTTCGCCGCAGTGGATATATTGTTGTCACACAACGCCAATGCCCGCTGCACAGTCTTGCGGTCGGTGTCTTCCCGGGCCACTCTCAGGTTCAGCGGCATCACTTCTCCAGGGCGGACGCCGTCGAGTTGCAGGTCCGCGGCCCTGATATAACTGCCGTCAGCCATGATGGCGGCGCGCTTGACCCGGCTCTCGAGTTCACGAACATTGCCCGGCCAGTCGTAAGCTTCGATAGCACCCAGCGCGGACTGGTCGAAGCCCTTGATGCCACGCCTCAGTTCGCGGTTGCAACGATCGAGGAAGGCCCTTGCCAACACCAGGGCGTCACCGTCGCGCTCGCACAACGGCGGTATATTTACCGTGACGTCGCTGATACGGTAGTACAAATCATTGCGGAATTCTCCGGCTTCCATCAGCTTTTCGAGGTTCTGGTGTGTCGCACAAATGATACGCACATCCACGGGAATCACATCGCGCCCCCCGACTCGCTCTATCACCCGTTCCTGCAAAAAACGCAGGAGCTTGGCCTGCAACTCCAGTGGCAGGTCGCCGATTTCGTCCAGGAACAGGGTGCCCCGATGGGCATACTCTATCTTGCCAATGGTCTGTTGCGTCGCCCCGGTGAAGGCGCCTTTTTCATAGCCGAACAACTCGCTTTCCAGCAACTCGCCCGGGATGGCGGCGCAGTTGATGGCGACCAGTTTCTCATTGCGCCTGGGGCTGAGGGCGTGGATGGCCCGCGCCACGCGCTCCTTGCCGGTACCACTGGCGCCGCGCAACAGGGCCGACACATCCACCGGGGCGATACGCTCTACCGTGCGGCACACGTCCATCATTACCTGGCTGCTGGCAATAATGCCCTCCAGCGGCGAGCTGTGCTGGTTTAGCCGGTTGAGCCTGGTCTCGATTTCGAGCTGGTAGACCACGTGGGCCCGGCTCACCATCATGCTCAGCGTCTCGGGGTCCACGGGCTTCTGGTAAAAGTCATAGGCGCCCATGCCGACAGCTTTCACGGCGTTGGCGCGGTCGTTGTCTCCCGTGATGACGATCACGCGAGTCTCCGGTGCGAGACTCAATATCTCCTGCAGTGCGGCCAGCCCTTCGGTGACGCCTCCGGGGTCGGGGGGCAAACCCAGGTCGAGCAATACCACGCCCGGCTCCGTACGACGAAACTGGGCCAGCGCCTCCTCGCGGTCTCCGGCCACGACCACTTCAAAACCCTCAAAGGCCCAGCGCAACTGGCGCTGGATGCCCTTGGAATCATCCACAACGAGAATATTCCTGTTTGTCTCATCCATCCGCCACACCCTCACGCGCCGGACTTTCCTCTATTTCCGGCCTCAATGAGGGTAGCACAATGCGAAAACAGGAGCCTACTCCCTCGGTACTGCTGACATAGATATTTCCGCCCAACTTGCGCACCAGCTCCCGGCTCTCGAAAGCGCCGATCCCCATGCCCGTCAGCCCCTTGGTCGACTCGAAGGGTTTGAACAAACGCCCCTTGATAAAATCCTCGGTCATGCCCACGCCGTCGTCTTCAATTTCCACCACCGCGTGCTTGCCCTCGGCCAGCAGGCGCACGCTGACCTTGCCGTTCTTGTGGGTGGCCTCGCCGGCATTCTGGATAATATGCCCGAACACCGTGGCCAGTTGCTCGCGGTCGGCCCGAACCCAGTGCGGCCCGCCAAGCACATCCAGTTCCGGTTTTGGCACGGTGAGTTTGCGGCTCTTCAGCAGCTCCCGCAGCAGCCCGCCAAGCTCAATGGATTCGATCTTTCCGCCGCGCACTTCGCCGCTGATCTGGGCCATCAGGCGGGTCATCCGCTCAACTGAATCGCCCACGGTGGCGATCACGTCATCAAAAAAAACCAGGTTGCCGCGATGTCGCGCCGCGTTGGAAACGATCAGGGACTGTTCCGCAAGAATATTTTTCAGGTCGTGCACAACATAGGCCGACAGGCGGCTGAACGCTTCGAACTGGCGCAGTTCCACCAGCGACTGGCTGGCGTGATACTGGGCAAGGTGAATAGCCGCCTGTCGTCCCGCCACCTTGAGCAGGTCGCGGTCCTCCCAGTTGAGCGGTATGTAGGAGGCGGTGCGCCGCATGATCAGAATGCCTTCCAGGTGCGCACCGAAAAGCAGCGGCACCACCATCCAGGAACCCTCCGCCTCCGCCAGGGGTGCCGGCATTTTCAGCCCGGAATAGAGCTGCGGCGACACCCGCCACTCCTGCACATCCACAATCCAGCCGGACTCCTCCAGCCAGCTGACGAACTCCGGCGCCTCGACAATCGGCTCGGAAATATCGGAAAGCCATTGACTCTCGAGCTGGAAATTCCCGCCTTCAACCCGCGACCACAGCAGGCCGGCGCGACAGTGACTCAGCTTGGCCATGGCCCTGATAATGGCCTGGGGTGTATCGCCCCCCTCCTCTTCCTCCAGGGTTTTGGTGAACTCCAGCCACTCCAGCCGATAGTCATACTTGTAGCTGAAAAAGTTCTTGCTGAGCCATACCCTGCTGAGAGCGCGCACCCGGTTTGAGAACAACAGGACCACGAGGAAAAGACCTGTCGCCGACAGGAAAAAAACCTGTAGCACGCCACCCCAGCTGCCCCCCAGGTAATTGACGAAGTAACCGATAACGGCCATCAGGATAAGGTAGATTCCCGCCAACAACAGGGAGAAGGTGTGGAATACCACGTGCCGTGACAGTTTCTCCCTGGAATGCCGGTTGTCGCTGCTGCGCGCCGCTGCTATTGCCACAAGTGGTGCCGCCAGGGCGACAGCGAAGCCACGGGAGCGCCACAGGACCGGGTCGACGTCGACAAAGATCAGCGCGTCGGCATACATCATGAAGTCGTACAGAAACAGGAAACCGATGCCGAGACACAAGTAGCGCGCCCACCAACGCTCCACGTTGGTACTGTTGCGATAGACATTTTCCAGCAGGAGCAGGGCCATGATACTGATGGTGATCCAGATGCCATACACGCAGGCCGCGATCAGGACGGGGCTCAGGTCGAGTATTGTCCCGATGCGAGGCGTAGCGAACAGCAGGATGACCACTACCGCCAACCCCACCAGCGCCCAGGGAATCCAGCGGCGGGAGCGCATCAGGTGGCTGTTGCCGCGCAACCGCTCGCCGTAGATTGCCAGTAGCAGGAAGATCCAGGCCATATTGCGCGCCACTTCCGCCAGTTGCACCAGGGCGAAGGGTGCAAAGGAAGTTACCGTGGAAGCGGCGGTGATGCCGGCCCAGACGGCAGTGATCACTGTCGCGAGGAGCGCGGTTATGCTGAGCGAGCGGTTGCGCCAGATGAGCAGCAATGCGCCCGCCAAAAGCAGGTAGGACAGGCAGGCAAAGCCGTAACTGTATAAGCCGATATTTGTGGACATGCGGTTCCCGAATCGTCCCGACTATCTTCTCGCGGCGCGCCGCCGATCCGCCAGTGACCGGCGATCTTTCTCCAACAGTGTGCCATTAATCAACAGTGGGAACACTACCAATAGTCCGCTGCGACGATCCTGCGAACTGCGCTCTCGAAAACCGATGCCAGCGGAACTGTCGTCAGCGTCTTCCCCCAAACGATAACCGTAGGCTTCCGAACCCACGAGGAACACATGGACTGCGATGATAATGGCGCCGAAACCCAGCACGCCAAGTAGAATAAGTATTGTATCCACTGGCAATATTCCAATGGGCGGGACAAATTTTATATCGGGTTACAAAACCTTACGCTCACCGGTAACCCGCACATATTATCGACTATCCAGACTGGCCAATAAACGATAGCGCCGCGCCGGGCGCATAGCAACGCAATCAATGTAAAAGTTCGTGACAGCACCGGGGTTGCCCGTTGTACAAAGCCGGGGCCGTTTTATATAGTGGCCTCACCGGCTCAGGGCCACCCGCAGATTCCCCACCATGTCGTATCACGAACAGACCCCCAGGCAGCTCAAGTTCTACTCTATCATTTTTGGCACCGAGACCAGGGCGGGTAGATGGTTCGACCTTTGGCTTATTGCAATTATTCTCGCCAGTGTCGTTGTGATCATGCTCGACTCCATCGCCAGCCTGGACGAGACCTACGGCAATCTGTTCCTCTATATGGAATGGGTTTTCACCATATTGTTCACCCTGGAGTACATGACACGCATCTGGTGTACGCCAAATCGCCGCGCCTATATTTTCAGCCTCTACGGTGTGGTCGACCTGCTGGCGCTGCTGCCCACCTACCTCTCTTTACTGATTCCCCAGGCCGCCCCCCTGCTGATCATCCGCCTGTTGCGTATCCTGCGAGTGTTCCGGGTGCTGCGCCTGCTGAGCCTGCTCAGTGAGGCCAACGAACTGGCCGGCGCCTTGCAGCGCTCGGGGCGCAAGATCTTTGTTTTCTTTTCCCTGGTAATCATCATTGCCACGATCTTCGGCAGCCTCCTGTATGTGATCGAAGGCCCTGAAAACGGCTTTAACGATATTCCCACCAGCGTGTACTGGGCCATCGTCACCATCACCACCGTCGGCTATGGCGATGTCACGCCGGTGACCACTATTGGAAGAGCGGTAGCTGCCGCCGGCATGCTGGTAGGCTACGCCATCATCGCGGTGCCCACGGGTATCATCACGGCGGAATTAACTGGCGCCCAACGCATCAGGAAAATGCGGGAAATGCTGGAAGCTCGCAATTGCACCACTTGCTCGGCTGTGGAACACGATCCCCACGCGCACTATTGCCGCTTTTGCGGCACGGGCCTGCCGCGCCCCGGGCACGCGCCTGAACCAGAGCCAGAGCCAGACCCAGCGCCAGCGCCAGCGCCAGAATCGAAACCGGAGCCAGAACCGAAATCGTGACTGGTGCCGAAGCAGTCACCGGTGGTCAAAGCGCGGGCCGCGCCAACCAAAGGCAAGAACCCTGCTTCAATATTTTCATATATTTCAATGGGATATAACTTCATTCTCCTTTGAATTATCTGATCCGGGGCCCGCCTGGCACTCCCGATTTCATGGGCAGATTGGCATTAGTACTTAGCCCAGGGGGCGGGCACCCGGCTATAATACAGCCCCGTTTTTTACCCCAGCTGTCGTAGCCCTATGCCTACACCATTGTTTTCCCATCGCAAGTTCTGGGCCGAATGCCTCGGTCCGGCTCCGGAGCTGCCCATGTCCCGCGCGGAAATGGACGCCCTGGGCTGGGACAGCTGCGACATCATCATCGTCACGGGTGACGCCTACGTGGACCACCCCAGCTTCGGCATGGCGGTGATCGGCCGCGTCCTGGAGGCCCAGGGATTCCGGGTGGGCATTATTGCCCAACCCCAGTGGGACAGTTGCGAGCCATTCAAGGTGCTGGGTAGGCCGAACCTGTTTTTCGGGGTAGCCGCCGGCAATATGGACTCGATGATCAACCGCTACACCGCCGATCGTAAACGGCGCAATGACGATGCCTATACGCCGGGAAACGTGGGCGACAAGCGCCCCGACCGGGCGGTAATCGTCTATAGCCAGCGCCTGCGCGAAGCCTACCGGGACGTGCCGCTCGTGATCGGCAGCATCGAGGCCAGCCTGCGTCGCATCGCGCACTACGATTACTGGAGCGATAAAGTGCGTCGCTCCATCCTGCTGGATAGCCGGGCCGACCTTCTGCTGTATGGCAACGCGGAGCGAGCCATCGTGGACGTGGCGCACAGGCTCGCGGCCGGTGAGCCCGTGCACAGCATCCGCGACCTGCGCGGCACAGCCTTCGTGCGCAAACGCATCCCCGATGACTGGGAGGTCATCGACTCCTCCAGCATCGACGTCATCGGGCCCGTCAGCGCGCCGATCAATCCCTACGTCGATACCACCAGCGCCAGTTGCGCCACGAAAACGGCGGACGCAACCGGGGTCGACGACGGGGCCGACGTGCAACCTGTTACCCTGGTGGGTTCAATCGGCAAAGACAGGCCCACGGTTATCCGTATCCCCGCCTACGAACAGGTGAAGAACGACGCTGCCTTGTACGCCCACGCCTCGCGGGTGCTCCACAAGGAGACCAATCCGCACAACGCCCGACCGCTGGTGCAGGCCCACGGCGACCGCGAGGTATGGCTCAACGCGCCGCCCATCCCGCTGGAAACGGATGAGTTGGACACGGTATTCGAGCTGCCCTATACCCGTTTGCCGCACAGCAGTTACGGCGACGCGCGCATCGCCGCCTACGAAATGATCCGCCACTCGGTCAACATCATGCGGGGCTGTTTTGGGGGCTGCACCTTCTGTTCAATCACCGAGCACGAGGGTCGAATCATCCAGAACCGCTCGGAGGATTCCATTATCCGCGAGGTGGAACGAATCCGGGACACCTCCACCGCCTTTACCGGAGTCATATCGGACCTGGGGGGCCCTACCGCGAACATGTGGCGCCTGGCCTGCAAAAGCAGGGAGGTGGAAGCAAAATGCCGCAAGCTGAGCTGCGTGTACCCGGGCATCTGCAAAAACCTCAACACTGACCAGACGCCGCTGATAAGCCTGTATCGCCGCGCCCGCGGCGTGGAAGGCGTCAAGAAGGTATTGATCGCCTCGGGGCTGCGTTACGACCTCGCGGTGGAAACACCGGCCTATGTCGAGGAACTGGTCACCCACCACGTGGGCGGCTACTTGAAGATCGCGCCGGAACACACCGAGGATGGCCCCCTCGACAAGATGATGAAACCCGGCATCGGCAGCTACGAGCGTTTTCGCGCCATGTTCGAAAAATACTCAAAGGCAGCCGGCAAGGAACAGTACCTCATCCCCTACTTTATCGCCGCCCACCCGGGCACCAGCGACCGGGATATGATGAACCTGGCCCTGTGGCTCAAGCGCAACAAGTTCCGCGCCGACCAGGTGCAGACCTTTTATCCCTCGCCCATGGCAAGCGCCACCGCGATGTACTACAGCGGCAAGAATCCGCTCAAGCGTGTTACCCGTGGCAGCGACACCATGCCCACGGTAAAGAAGATGTCCCAGCGCCAGTTGCACAAGGCTTTTCTGCGCTATCACGACCCGGACAACTGGCCCACGCTGCGCCAGGCCCTCAAGAAACTGGGCCGCGCGGACCTGATCGGCAACGGCAAATTACACCTGGTACCGCCGCGCCAGCCAGCCAGGCGTCACCAGGCGGTCCCGGCGGGTGATCGTCCTTTCGCCACCCAGCACAACGGTTTGCCGCGCACGCCCTCCCCCCGCAGGAGCAGGTCCAGGAACAAGTAAAAGGTGGCGAAGCCGTATTCCCAATTATCCTGTCGCCCTGCCCCGGAGAAGCGATGAGCAAAAAACTGCTATACCCCATTATTGTGCTGGCGGTCGGTTTCGCCGTGGCGGCGCTGATAGCCATGAACCCGCCACAGACGGTCCCGGATGACTACGAGCCCCTGGTCGCCACCGTGCGGGTTATCGAGGTGCAGCCGCGGGCCGAATACCTGACCGTGATATCCCAGGGTACAGTGCAGCCGCGCAGCCAGAGCGAACTCATTCCCGAGGTCTCCGGGCGCGCCGTGTGGATATCCCCTTCCCTCGTCGGCGGCGGCTCATTCGAGCGCGATGAAGTGCTGCTGCGAATCGACGACGCCGATTACCGCTCCTCCCTGACCCGCGCCGAAGCCGCGCTGAAGCGCGCCGAGGTTGAATACGATTACGCCAGGGACGAACTGCAACGCACCCAGAGCCTGCAGGACAAGAAACTGGCAAGCCAGCAGCAACTGGACAACGCCCAGCGCGCATCCAGGGTAGCCGAGGCCAACCTCAGCGAGAGCCAGGCCGCTTTGGACCAGGCGAGGCGCGACCTGGCCCGCACCGAACTGAAGGCGCCGTTTGACGGGCTGGTGCGTGAAGAGCATGTCGACCTCGGCCAGTTCGTGACACGCGGCCAGAGCATCGGCGTCGTCTACGCCACCGATTACATGGAGGTGCGCCTGCCGATTGCCGCGGACCAGTTGGTCTACCTGGGGCTGCCCGCATCGACCCGCGGCCAGATACCCGAGGGACTGCGTCCCCCTGTGACGGTGACCGCGGACTTCGGCAATGCCCGCCTGCTCTGGGAGGGCGAACTCATTCGCGGAGAGGCGGAATTCGATGCGCGCTCCCGGATGCTTTACGGTGTGGCCCGCCTGCGCACAGACGCCATTGACGACGGCGGCATGCCGCTGCCGGTCGGTATTTTCGTGCAGGCCGAAATCCGCGGGCGCAAGGTGGAAGACATCATCCGCCTCCCCCGCTCCGCCATGCGCGACAACAACCAGGTGATGGTAATTGACCCGGAGGGGCGACTGCACTTTCGCCAGGTCTCCATCCTGCGTCTTGAGCATGACGATATGCTGGTGGACGCCGGGCTCGAGGCCGGCGAGCTGGTCTGCATCTCGCCGCTGCAGACCGTGGTTGAAGGCATGCTGGTCAAGCCGGTGATCGAGCAGGGCGACAAGGCGTGAGCAAGATTATCGAATGGTTCGGCCACAACCCCGTGGCCGCCAACCTGCTGATGTGGATTATGATAATCGGGGGTTTGCTGGCCCTGCCCAGGACGCACCAGGAGGAGTTCCCCAATATCGAGGTCGACGCCGTGCAAATCAACGTCCCCTACCTGGGGGCCGCGCCCAGCGAGGTGGAAACCGGCGTTTGTATTCGCATCGAGGAGGCTATCCAGGGTACCGAGGGGATAGACAAGATCAGCTCCTCTGCCTCCGAAGGCTACTGCTCGGTTGTCGCCGAACTGGTGGAGGGCGTGGACAAGACCAAGCTCTCCAACGACATCAAGAGCAAGGTCGACGCCATCGACTCCTTTCCCGCCGAGACGGAAAAGCCGGTTACCGCCGAGATCACCCTTTCGGCCACCGTGTTACAGGTGGCCATTGCCGGCCATGCCGACGAGCGCACCCTCAAGCTGCTGGGCCAGCAACTGCGCGACGACCTCGTCGCCCTGCCTGCAGTCTCCCAGGTGGAACTGCTGTTTGCGCGACCCTATGAAATTTCCGTCGAGGTATCTGAACAGACCTTGCGCCGCCACGGCCTCACCTTTGCGGAGGTGGGACGCGCAATCGAACAGGGTTCCCTGGATATTCCCGGCGGCTCGCTCAAAACCGAGGGCGGGGAGATCCTGCTGCGTACCCGCGGCCAGGCCTATGTGGGGCGCGAGTTCGAGGACATCGTGGTACTCACCCGCCCGGACGGCACCACGGTCACCCTCGGGGAAGTCGCCACGGTGGTGGACGGTTTCGAAGACAGCGACCTGCGCGCGCGTTTCGACGGTGAGCCGGCGCTGGCTTTGAAAGTGTCCAGGGTTGGCGAGGAGGATGTCCTGGCCATTGCCGAGCAGGTGAAGAACTACCTGCAGCAGGCGCAGCGTGAATTGCCCCCGGGCATCCAGTTGACCATCTGGCAGGACGAGTCCCAGGACCTCGTCGACCGCCTGGACGCGCTGGCCAAGAACGCCCGCAGCGGCCTCCTGCTGGTACTGCTGGTGCTCACCCTGTTCCTGCGTTTTCGCCTGGCGCTCTGGGTTGCGGCCGGCATACCGGTGGCCCTGCTGGGTACGGTGGCCATGTTTCCGCTGGCGGGAATTTCCATCAGCACCATGTCGGTCATGGCCTTCATTCTCGTGCTTGGTATCCTGGTGGATGATGCCATCGTGGTCGCGGAGCGTGTCTACGCCCACGAGCAGACAGGGATGGGCCAACTCGCCGCCGCCATGGCGGGCGCGAAGGAAGTCGCGGTACCGGTCATATTCGGCGTATTTACCACCATGGCCACGTTCATTCCGATCGTCAGCATACCGGGACCCATGGGAGGATTCTTCGCGCCTCTGGGCTTTACCGTCATCCTGGCGCTGATCTTCAGCCTCATCGAGTCGCAGCTGATTCTGCCCTCCCACCTGGCCCACCGCAAAGCCGAGGCCGCCATGGGCAGCGGCAGCGCCAACCGGGACCGCTGGCTGCGACTGCAAGCGACGATATCCAATGCCCTGGAGACGGTTGCCAACCGCTACTACCAGCCCGCGGTAGCCCGCGCCATCGAATGGCGTTACGCCACCCTCGCGCTGGGATTAGTGGTACTTGCAGTGACGGTGTCGCTGTTCGTGAGTGGACGCATGACGTTCCAGTTCTTTCCACCCGTGGAGGGCACCCACCTGTACGCCGCCCTGACCATGCCCGAGGGCACGCCCGTTGAGGCCACCTCCCGCGCGGTGGGTCAGCTTGAGAGGGCTGCACAACAATTGCAGGCTGAACTGGATGCAGAACTTGAAGAGGGCGAGGCCAGCATGGTCAACCACGTATTCAGCAGCATCGGCTCGTTCATTCCCAAGGGCAGCATCGGCGGCGGCAGCAGCGCCCAGAGTAATCTGGCGGAAATCGGCATTGAACTGAACATGCCGCCGGATTACGAGGGCCAGCCGGCCAGCGCCATGGCCAACCGGTGGCGGGAACTCACCGGCGGCATCCCGGACGCTGTGGAATTGACCTTCACCTCCCAGGCCTTTGGCGCGGGCAGCGCCATAGAGTTTGAACTGTACGGCAAGAAATTCGATGAGTTGCGCTCCGCCGCGGCGGAACTGCGGGCCGCGCTACAGGGCTATAGCGGTGTGCAGGACGTCACCGACAGCTTCCGTGCGGGCAAGCAGGAGGTACAGCTGGCGCTGTTGCCGGAAGCTCGCAACCTGGGTCTCACCCTGGAGGATCTGGGTCGCCAGGTGCGGCAGGCGTTTTACGGCTACGAAGCCCAGCGTGTCCAGCGCGGCAAGGACGACATCAGGGTGATGGTGCGCTATCCCGAAGACGAGCGTCGCTCACTGGGCAATCTCGAGTCCATGCGGATTCGCACGGCCGACGGCTCCGAGGTGCCGTTCAGCAGCGTCGCCAGCGTCAAGCTCGCCCGCGGCTATACCACGATCCGCCGGGTCGATGGCCAGCGTGTCGTTACCGTGACCGCCGACGTCAACCGCAGCGTCACACCTCCCGAAGCCGTGATCAATGCGGTGGTCGCGAACGAATTGCCGGAGATTCTCGCGCGCCATCCCGGGGTGAGCTTCAGCCTTGCCGGGGAATCGGAGGAGCGCAGCAAGTCCATGGGTTCACTGGGAAGCACCGCGCTGCTGGCGCTGCTGGTCATTTACGCCCTGCTCGCGATTCCCCTGAAGTCCTACCTGCAACCGCTGATCATCATGAGCGTTATCCCGTTCGGCGCCGTGGGCGCGATTGTGGGCCACCTGGTACTGGGCATGCCGTTGGTGTTTTTCTCACTGCTGGGTATTGTCGCCCTGTCGGGCGTGGTGGTGAACTCTTCGCTGGTGCTGGTGGATTACATCAACCGCCAGCGTCATTCCGGGCAGGACCTCGCCTGGGTCCTCAGTCACGCCGGCAGTGTGCGTTTCAGGCCTATCGTGCTGACCAGCGTCACGACCTTTGTCGGACTCGCGCCGATGATGCTCGACAAGTCGATATCCACCGGCATGTTCGTGCCTATGGCGGCGTCACTGGCGTTCGGGGTACTGATGGGCACGGTCGTCACCCTGTTCCTGGTGCCCTGCCTGGTGATGATTCTCGACGACTGGCTGAGGTTTACCGGCAGCCCGTCGCGGGCCGGGGCCTTGCACGAAGGAGACATCTATACAGGTGGCGAAACCGGCTGAGATCGCTCAGTTCTCGCCGGCGAGGCGGCGCTTGGTGTGGCGCGTGGCCAGCGCCTGCAGCGGGTCGTCCGGCCACGGATGCTTGGGGTAACGGCCCTTCATCTCGCGCTTCACCTCCTGGTAACTGCTGCGCCAGAAACCCGCCAGGTCGCGAGTGATCTGCAACGGCCGCTGGGCCGGTGACAGCAGGTGAATGAGCAGTGTGACCCTGCCGTCCACGACGCTCGGTGTTTCCTCGCAGCCGAACATCTCCTGCAACTTCACCGCCAGCACCGGCGGATCCTGGCAGTAGTCTATCGCCACCACCGAACCCGACGGCACCGCCAGCCGCTCCGGAGCGAGGCGTTCCAGGTCCAGCGGCAGGGGCCAGGCAAGCAGCGCGTGGAGAATGGCCTTCAGGTCCAGCTTGCGAAAATCCTCCAGGGTGCGGACCTGGCCGAGGTAGGGCAGCAGCCACTCCTCGAGGTTCGCGAGTAGAGCGTCGTTGGAGAGGTCCGGCCAGCGTGTGTCCAGGCCCTGCTCCGTTTCGACCCGGTGGAGTAATTGCACCCGGGCGCGCCACTGCCGCAGCGGCTCGGTCCAGGGCAGTATGTCCAGGCCCTTTTTACGCACCACGCCCAGCAGCGCACTGCCACGGGCCTCCTCCGAGACCTTTGCCAGCGGCTCGCTGGCCAGCAGAATACCGCCTACCAGCCGCCGCCGCTGGGCGACAAACTGCTCTGCCTGGTAGTCCCACTTCACCAGTTCATCCTCACGCACCAGGTGCGACAGGATGCCCTTGAACCCCTCCGGGTCAAGCCTGGTGGCGCTATAAATACGGTCTGTCGCCTCCCCTGCCTGACCACCGATTTCAGCAACTGCCAGCCACGCAGTGCCGCGCAATGAATCATCTTCCGGCAACGCCGCGCTGCGGCCGTTACTCATGAGGTAGCCGGTGCCGTCGCCGCCGTCGCGCAGTCGAGCAATGCGATCGGGATAGGCACTGGCGAGCAGGATACCGAGCACCTCCCCCGCCGGACTGCCCATGGTCGGTCTGCCAGATTTTCTAACCTTGTTATCCAGTCCCAGGCGGGCCAGGTTCCTGGCCTGTTGCCAGATTCGCTTGAACCAGCCCTGCAACTGTAAAGGACACTGGGTATCTCCTTTCAACAGTGCCAGGCTGTGGGCCAGATCGACACCGTGCCCCGACACCGGGTTGCGTTCCGACAGGATGGCCGCCACCAGGCAGGCGGTCTCCCGGGCGTTGATATCGCAGCCCACCAACAGCATATGAGCCAGCCGGGGATGCAGGGGCATTTGCGCCATGCGCACGCCCTGGGGCGTCAGTTGATGCCTGCCCTCGCGATTGCGGTAGACCGCCCCGCAGGTTTCCAGCACATCCAGCCCCTGCCGGAACGTAGACTCCGGCGGCAGGTCCAGCCACGCCAGTTCCGCGGGCTGGTCAACGCCCCAGGCCAGCAACTGCAGTGCCAGCGGCGCCAGGTCCGCCTGTAGCAGTTCGGGTGCGGCCTGGGGCTGCAGGCGCGTGTCCTGCTCCTCGCTCCACAACCGGTAACAGTGGCCCGGGCCAAGGCGGCCCGCGCGCCCCTCCCGCTGGCGTGCGGAGGCTTTGGAAATACGCCGGGTGACCAGCCGGGTCATGCCGGTGGCGCTGTCAAAGACCGCTTCGCGCACCAGTCCGGAATCCACCACGACCTCCACACCCTCTATGGTCAGGCTGGTTTCGGCGATATTGGTGGACAGCACCACCTTGCGCTGCCCGGGAAGCGGCGGCTCGATCGCCAGTTGCTGGCGCTCCGGGGAGAGGCTGCCATAGAGCGGGGCAATGACCAGCTGCTTACCGCCCTGGGTCTGTGGCATTCCGCTCAACTCGCGCACCGCCTGGATGATTTCCCGCTGCCCCGGCAGAAAAACCAGAATGCTGCCGTCATGACTGGCAAGCGCCTTCATAACGGCCCGCACCACGGGCGGCACCACGGGATCGCGTAGCTGGTAGGCTTGACCGTGGTAGGTAGTCACCGGAAATTGGCGACCGCGGGAGGTGACTAGCGGCGCGTTGCCGAGCAGGGCCGACACGGCCTCGCCATCCAGCGTCGCCGACATCACCAGCAACTTCAGCGGCGGCCCCTCGCGAAACAACTGCCTGCCCTGCAGGATCAGCGCCAGGCACAAATCCGAGTCCAGGTTGCGTTCGTGAAATTCATCGAAGACAACCAGCGCCACATCTTCCAGCCCGGGGTCGCTTTGCAGCTGGCGCGTGAGGATGCCCTCGGTGATCACTTCGATACGCGTGTGTTCGCCCACACAGGTGTCCAGGCGAATGCGGTAGCCAACCGTCTCGCCAATACTTTCACCCAGCAACTGGGCCATCCGGCCTGCCGCCGCGCGGGCAGCCATGCGCCGCGGCTCCAGCACCAGGATCTTGCGACCGGCCAGCCAGGGCTCATCCAGCAGCGCGAGCGGTACCACCGTGGTCTTGCCGGCACCCGGCGGCGCCTGCAACACCAACTCGTGGCCTTCGCCCAGGTGCTGCTTGACCTGGTCGAGCACCTCGCGGATGGGAAGCTCAGGGATATCCTCGAAAATCATCGCGTTATCTTAGCCGAGGCCGCCCTCTGCAGCCACGACTTCCGCTGCCCAAGTCAGGGCAGCGCCGGGCGGTATCACTCGCGGCGGGGAATCGATTTCTCGCTGGCAACTCGCAGGCACCACGGTAAGCGCTCCCCGCAAAATGCACTGTCAGGGAACGCGGACGCACCAGTTGTGCGCACCGGGCCGTCTGATGGCAAACGCAACCAGGCTCCGTCCGCCAACTATTACCGATATTGCGGTGCAAAGCGTCACGAGACGGTCATAGTTTTCCGCCATCCTGCTGATTGGCAGGAAGCTTGCATGAACCCGGGTGGCTGCTTGTAGCCTCGCATGGAGAATCCGTACAGGGGAGAGACACTATGATACGACTCGAACACCATCTTGGCAGCATCGAACAACTGACCACAGGAAGACCCACGGTGGCCTTCTTCGACCTGGACCGGACCCTCATCGCCGGTTACTCGATTCTCGCCATGGCCCGCGAAACCATGCGTCACGCCACCCGCCAGGGAGACCTGCGCAGTGCCGCAAAGGTGATGAACGATGTATTGCGGCACCGGGTGGATAAATCCGGCGGCAATTATCATCGCGTGGTGAGACGCGTCACGCGGGCACTGCGCGGTGTCTCCGAGGTCACCCTGACGCAACTGGGGGAGCAAGCCTACCGCAACAGCATTGAGAAAAGCCTCTACAGCGAGGCCGTCAGCCTGGTGGAGGCGCACCGGGCCGCGGGCCACAAACTGGTGATAGTCAGTGCGGCCAGTCGCTACCAGGTAGAACCGATAGCCAGGGTGCTGGGCATCGACGAGATTTGTTGCACCAGCCTTGAAGTGCAGGACGGCCGGTTCACCGGGCAACTGGTCGTCCCGCTGTGTTTTGGCGAAGGCAAGACGCTGGCCGCCCGCAGGGTGGCGCGTAAGCATCGCAGCACCCTGGACGATTGCTGGTTTTATTCGGACTCCAGCGATGACCTCCCGCTCCTGCGCGCAGTCGGACACCCGGTAGCCGTCAACGCGTCAGACAAACTGGGCGTACACGCCAGGACCAATGACTGGCCGCAGCTGGAATTCAACAGCCGTGGTCAACCCAAGCTGGAGAACGTGACCCGCACCTTGCTGGCCGCGCATACCATGCTGGCGACCACGGCTATCGGTTTTGTGGGGCGCCGTCTCGGGGTGGGCGCAAACCGCAACAGTAACCGGATGACGCAATTGATAGGCGACGTCGGAACCGCGGTCGCCGGCCTCGACTTTGAAATTGAGGGCCGTGAACACCTGCAGCGCAAGGGCCCGGCGATTTTCGTCTTCAACCACCAGAGCCTGCTGGATTCACTGGTTCTCGCCCACCTGCTTCGCAAGGACGCGGTTGCCTTCTGCAAAAAGGAAATGGCTACGAACCCGCTGCTGGGGCCTCTGCTGCGACAACTGGACACCGTATTCGTCGACCGCGAAGACAAAAACCAGTCGGCGGTGCTGCAGCAGGCGCTGGCGGTGCTCGCCAGCGGTCGCTCACTGGTTATCGCGCCGGAGGGAACACGCAGCGTACTGGGCGAGATCCAGCCATTTAAACACGGCGCATTTTTCCTGGCCCGCAAAGCCGGGGTGCCGCTGGTACCTATCGTGTTACATAACGTCAAGGATGCCCTGCCCAAGGGGGCGCTGCTGATCCGCCCGGCGACCATCAGGGTCACGATTTTGCCACCCATCGCGCCGGAAAAGATCAACAGCGTGAGGCAATCGTGCAGCGCGCTGGAGGAGGAGTATATCCAGCTTTTGCGCAATTCGCGGCAAGCGGCATTACCGGCACGCGCCGTCGCCTGATCCCGGGCGCGTCGCGCTGGGCGGCGCCGCCTCCAGCTGCTAAGCTGTGGAAAAACCCAAGGGGAAAACGGCATGACTCTACTGGTACTTGGCATCCTGGCATTTGCGGGGCTGCATCTGGTCAAATCGCTGGCGCCCTCACTCAGGACCGGCCTGCAGCGGCGTCTCGGCGAGAACGCCTACAAGGGCATTTTCTCCCTGCTGGTGCTGGCCTCATTCGCCATGATTATTTTCGGCTGGCGCAGCGCCACGCCGCAGTTTGTGTACCAACCCTCCCCCGCACTGCATATACCCGCCCTGGTGTTGATCATGCTGGCCTTCTTCCTGCTGGCCATCAGCTCACGCCCATCGCGCCTGCGCCGCCTGGTGCGCCACCCACAGCTCAGCGGCGTGGCACTGTGGGGTATCGCCCACCTGCTGCTCAACGGCGACAGCCGGGCGCTGGTACTGTTCGGGGGTATGGCGACCTGGGCCGTGGTCGAGATTCTGGCTATCAATCGTCGCGACGGCGCCTGGCAGAAAATGCAGGCGCCCTCCCTGGGCACCGACCTCGTGAATGTGGTCATTACCGTGGTGGTGGTCGCCCTGTTCGTTTTCCTGCATCCCTGGCTGGCCGGGGTGCCGGTTGCCGGCGCCCGTTAAGGCGCGCTGCTAAAGCCCCTCTACCGCCAGTATTCGCGCGCTGCTACAGGCCTCGCGCTGGGGTTCCAGCGCCCGGTAGCCCTCGCTGTCATAGAACTCATCCACCGCATCAAGTGAGGGAAACTCCAGCACGACCAGCCGTCGCGGCTGGTAGTCGCCAGCGTACACCCTGAACGGGCCGCCCCTGGCCAGGTAGCGGGCGCCGGCCGCCTCCAGCAATGGCCGCACCGCGTGCTGGTAGGCGAGGTAGTGCTCTATATCCAGAATATCCAGGTCGGCGATGACATAGGCGGCCACAGGCGACATCCCTAATGTTATATCTTTAGGAGGACAGGCTAACCGCTGCCCGGGAAATTGAATTGTCCTGAGTCAAAACTTTCCCGATCTATGGGCAGGGCACATTTGCCGGGGACCGGGATGGGCTCACCCGACATTGACCCGGCGCGCATGCGCGCTCAGCCAGCGGGCACTTCCCGGAAGCTGAAAGCGGTATCCAACTCGACCCGCCAGGGCTTGCCGCCCACTTCCACGTAGGGATAAATGAAGTAGTTCAGGGGCATGACCGAACTCCCCGGGGAAAACACCAGGTCGCGCCCCGTGGTGAAGTGGATTCGATCCGCGGGGTGAGTGCCGTAGAGCAATTCCCTCTGTTGCGGGTGTTTCGCCGCCTCGGACGCATCGATGGGTACCCAACCGCGCCCCGGCAGGTAGAACTGAACCCAGCAATGATAACCGCCGATATCTCCCTCGCTGCGATCCAGCGGCACCGGGAAGCCTATCTCAAAGCGTGCCGGAATCCCTTCCGAACGCGCCAGCGCTATGAACAGCGAGTGAAAATCGGTGCAATTGCCGTAGCGCTCGTTGCAGGCCCAGAAGGTGTCGCCGTTTCCCCAGCCGCTCCCGACTTTCTTGTACTCGACGTTATCCACCACCCAGTCGTAAATCGCCCTGGCCGTGGCCGATGGCGAGTCATCGGCGCGATTGGCGTGGATTTCCGCAAGTATCGGTTGCAACATTTCGTGCCCCACCGGCACCAGCGCGTTGGGCTCCAGGTAACGGGCCAGTTCCGCCTCACCGGCTCCCTCCGTGCTGCCCTCCTTCACCGTGGCTCGCGCCACCGTCCAGGTAAGGTTCGCCTCAACGGGCGCATTGATATTCGCCGGGCGCCGGATACGGTAGTAGCGATTGCCATGGCGCTCCTCGATACCGACGTCACCCGGCAGGTTGGACTCCAGGCGCTGCTCCAGCAAGCGCTGGCCGGAACCCTCGACCGGCAGCGGCAGGTAGATATCCACCGCCTCGCCGGTGGGAAGCTGTGAGGCGAGCATGCGGTAATTGAACTCGAACACCCGCTCCTGCGAGTCAGCCGCGACCTGCGCTATACAGGCCGCCCCCAGCAGGGCCAGCATCGCGATTTTACGCACCCCGGCCAGCCGCTACTGCTGTGGAAGAATCAGGACCTTCTCGCCTGTTGCCTGCTTGCCGTAGACCGACAGGGCCTCGAGCGTAAGCGCCCCGGCCAGCGACACCTCACGGGTATAGTGGCTGGCGAAGGTGGTTTTGATTTCGCGGGCGACGCGGCCGCGCAGTTCCATCATTTTCTCCAGCCCGGCCTTTTGCAGGAACGGCGAGAGCAGCCAGCCACCCAGGCTCCAGCTGAAACCGAAGTTACGGGTGAGTGTAGTGGGCCCGCGATCCAGTCCGCCATAGATGTAGACCTGCTTGAAAACATCGGATCCGTAGCGGTTGTACTCCTTCATATTGCTGACCGCTGCCGCTTCCATGCAACTGAGAATCTGGCTGACCAATTTGCCGCCACCAATGGCGTCGAAGGCCAGGGTTGCGCCGGTTTCAGACAGGGCCGCCGTCAGGTCGTTCATGAAGCTGTCTGCCGACGAGTTCACAATGTATTTCGCCCCGAGGTCGCGCAGAATCTTTTCCTGCTCCGGCTTGCGCACGATATTGACCAGGTCGACACCGTCGGCGATACAAATCCGGTTCAGCATCTGTCCCAGGTTGGAAGCGGCGGCGGTATGCACCAGGGCCTTGTGTCCTTCCATACGCATGGTTTCCACCATGCTCAGCGCGGTCAGCGGGTTTACAAAACAGGAGGCGCCCTCCGCCGCGGTGGTGCCCTCCTCCAGCGGCAGGCACTGGTAGACGTTGATACAGCGGTATTGCGCATACATCTCCCCACCCACCAGGCCCACCGTCCGGCCCAGCAGCGCCTGGGCCGCCTCGGAGCTGCCCGCGGCGACCACCACGCCGGCGCCTTCATTGCCTACCGGCAGGGACTCACCCACCCGGCCCGCAACCATTTTCATTGCATTGGCGGGAATGTCGGCGATCAGCACGGGGCGCTCGCTGGTTCCGCCAGCCCTGAAAGTGGCCGGGTCTGCCGGCCCCACCAGCAACGCGAGGTCTGACGGGTTTATCGGTGTTGCGTCGATGCGCACGAGCACCTCATCGGGACCCGGCGCGGGAAAATCCACCTCGGCCAGGGAAAGTTCCAGGGTATTGTCATCTTTGACCAGTGAACGCAGTTGCAAGCCTGTTGTCGTCATGTGGATGCCTCGGGGAAATGGGTGTATTGGATTCAGGGGGTGCAAGGATAACACGCATGCCGGTGACTGAAAGAAGTATGCCACTTCCGCGCGGGAATCTGGCGAGCTGATTAACCGGGGCGGCTTGCGCCGGTGTCAGCTGCTGTATTTCCCGGATGCACATGGGTTTATAATGCCAGCCCCGGACCAACCCAGCGGACGCAGGCCTTATGTCGGTATTCAGCAAAGACAACCAGCCCCTCAGCGAGAAGGAAGCCCTGGCGCGGCATATTGAGACCGCGCTCGCAGTGGAGCCGCCGTCGGGCGTGGAACTGGAACTGAGTTACCAGCTGATCAAGCGCCTGTTCAGGCCGATGGTGCTGGGCGCTGAGAATATCCCGGAGCAGCCCTGCCTGTTCGTCGGCAACCACTCCCTGTTCGCTCTCGACGGCTGGGTGATCGGCCCGCTAATGACGAAGGAGTTGGGTCGTTTCCCCCGCGGGCTGGGGGACAAATTCCTGTTCACCAACCCGAGCGTGGGAGACTTCGTGCTCAAGCGCGGCGCCGTCATGGGCCACCCCGAGGTGTGCAGCGCACTCATGCGCGCCGGCCAGGACCTGATCGTTTTCCCCGGCGGCGCCCACGAGGCGGTGAAACCGGCGAACATGAAATACGAACTGCAATGGAAAGAGCGCTACGGTTTCGTGAAGCTGGCGGCGAAGCACGGCTACACCATTATGCCATTCGGCCTGATTGGGCCCGACGAATTTTACGGCCACCTGCTGGAGGGCCAGGATATCCCCGGTTCCCCCCTGGGCAAGTTGCTCAAGCGTCTGGGCCTGCTCACCGACGAGACGCGCAGCGATATGCTGCCGCCAGTACCGCTGGGCGCCCTGGGTAGTCTCTTTCCGAAACCGCAGCGCTGCTACCTCGGATTCGGGGAACCGATTGACCTCGCGAACTACGAGGGCCGTACGCTGACCAAAAAGCAGCAGCAGGCTATTCGGGCGGAGGTCGCCGAGCAGATCGAGACGCAACTGGCTGAACTGCTGTTTACCCGGGAGCAACACAAGGGCGACGACAGCCTGCTGCGGCGTATGCTATCGATCTAGCGTCCGGCGGCGCCCGCTACAGCAGGCGTCATCGCCGGGTACCCCCTTATAGCGAAGCCGATACCCGGTAAACCAGTAACCCGGCAACCCATTCTGTCAAAATCTCGTGCCAATTTTGACAAATAAACCGTTCTGGCACTAGCTCAGGGCTCCGCAGATTCCGGGCCCGCGAACTAATTTCTTTTATTTTTCATGATCTTACATATTTCTTCGAGTGACATACCCGGGTTGGCACGCTTACTGCAATATATCTGGCAGATTGCTTGTAACGTAATGTTCACACAAGTGAGTTACGTTAGCTCCCGTGTAATGGTCTGCCATGGAAGGCGGACCACCCAAATGTCCAGAGTCCATTTCGCTGCCCCTTTCCGGGGCAGTTTTTTGAATTGATAACTAATAACTAGTAGCTTATAGTTCTGGCATAAATTACCTTCAGGAGGCTACTACCATGAGCCAATGCCCCTTCGCCAACTTCCAGAACCTCATCGACCCGGACACCTATGCGAACGGAATGCCATACGACGAGTTGGCCCGTATCCGTAAATCCGGCCCCATCCACTATATGGAAGATCCCACGATGGGAATCCCCTACTGGCTTGTCACCGGCCGGGACGAAATCGACTACATCTCCAAGAATCCGATGCTGTTCTCGAGTGAGGCGCGCACCGCCCTTGCGGAAGAGTACAGCGACGAGGAAGTGGAGACGATTCACAAGCATATGACCATCAATATGGACCCTCCGCGCCAGCTGAAATCGCGCAAGATAGTGCGGGCGACATTCACCCCACGCGCCGTCGATTCCTACGAGGCGCGTTTTCGGGAGCACGCCAGGAATATCGTGGACAGGGTGGCGAGCCGGGGCGAATGCGAGTTTGTGGAGGAAGTCGCGGCGGAGCTTCCGCTGCTGGCCATCCTGGAGCTGTGCGGCATTCCGCCGGAAGATCGCAAGGACTTTTTCGAGTGGACCAACGCGATGATGTTCAACCAGGACCCCGAAATGTCCGCCGACCCCGAAGTCGCCATGGGCGCATCCTTCAAAGTGATCGAGTACGCGATGAAGCTGTCGGCCCAGCACCAGGAAAATCCGAAAGACGACATTATCGGGGCGCTGTTGCGCGGCACCCAACGAGCCGAAGGCCTGAGCGAGGAAGAGTTTGTCTGGTTCTTCCTGATGCTCATCGCCGCGGGCAATGAATCCACCCGCACCGTTATCAGTCACGGCCTGCTGCAGTTGATGCAACATCCGGATCAACTTCAGTACCTCGTGGATAACCCCGACAAAATACCCAACGCCTGCGAAGAAATGCTGCGCTTCAACACCGCTTTCATCCTGATGCGGCGCACCGCCATGGAGGACGCTGAGGTCGCCGGCAAGCAGATCAGGAAAGGCGACAAGATCATCATGCATTATCACACGGTCAATCACGATGAAAGCGTGTTCGGAGAGACCGCGGCCAGCTTCGACGTGACGCGCGCCGAGCGCATGCCCGACCTGTACAACCAGCACCGCGCCTTCGGCATCGGCCAGCACTTCTGCCTGGGAACCCACCTGGCAAGGCTGGAAATGCGGGTCATGTTCGAGGAAATCATCCCCCGCCTGCGCAATCCGAAGCTGGTGAAGCCAGTCGACTACACCCGCTCCAACCTGGTGAATGGCATCAAGCGCATGTACATCACCTTCGACCCCGAAGTGGTACAGGCCAAGGCCTGCGCCTGAAGACCTGGCGCTGTCCCCGCTACTGCGGGGCCAGCGCTATGCCGAGTTCACCGAGGGTGGCGGCCATATCCTCGGCAGACGTTGCCGGTATCACCCCGTCGTCGATTCTCAGGATGGTGCCGTCCACGCCAATATAGAACGTTTCCCGCATCGCCAGTCCGTTGCGTAACACACCGTAGGCCGCGGCCACCTCCCTGGAAGGATCGCTCAGTATCGGGAAATCCGCGCCGGTGGATTCGGCGAAACCAATATTTTCCTTCAGCGGGTCCACGCTGGCCATGAAATAGGTGACATCGTATTTGCGAATAAGCCCGCCGTTCAGAGCCAGCGACTTGCACTCCACCGTGCAGCCGCTGGTAAACGCCCGGGGAAACCACGCTATTACCACCGCCTGCTTGCCTTTGAAATCAGCCAGCGTGTAGGTTTTGCCGTTGGAGGCCTGCAGAGTGAAATCCGGCGCCGGATCACCGACTTTCAGTTCCTCTGCCCGGGCGGTAACCGCTGCTAGCGCGCAGCAAAACAGAATTGCAAAAAATTTCATGGTTTTCTTCTCCCTGGAAAATGTCTGGTGGGCGTCCGCCGCCGGCAAGGTTCGTCGGTCGGGCAACATACCCGGTTTGCCGCAGCTGTTACTGCCATCTCTGTCACTGCATTGTAGTTTACGTCGCGGGCGGGAAGCAGGATCAATTCAAACGGGTGCTATGCGCCAACATCATCGCCACACCAGCCCAGGATCATCCGGGCCAGTTCCGCGCGGCGCTCGCCGGGCTTCCTGTCATTGCGTATATCATCAAACAATTTGGCCAGGCGCTTGCGCTCCTTGTCGGTGAGCCTCTCCAGCGCCGGTTGGGTAAGGTCCAGCACGGCCCTGTCGGCATGGGTGCGGGAGCTTACGAGGCGCTGGTGCAGGAGCGCGCGTCCCAGCAATACAAAGGGAAAGTTAATGCTCCGCGAAGGGCCATAGGACAGCATGTTGCCGCCGGTCGGAATGCCCTTCACTTTCACCTGGCCGATTTTGTCAGCGTATTTGCGGGCGCCCAGGGCGCCGCTCACCGCTCCTCCGGCACCCGCCACGAGCGTGCCCAGCCCGCCCAGCAGGCCGCCGCTGGCGACGTCCAGCGCCATTCCGGTGGTCCCTCCCACCACGGCTCCGGCTGAGGCGGCCGCAGCCAGCAGCGCGTTTTTCCCCAGCCCCCACAGGTACCATTTCTCTATATTGAACAGGTCGGACTCGTCGACCACCAGGCTGCCTTCCGATCTGGTTAGATTGGAGTGATGGTACAACTCCTCCACCCGCTGCCGGCAGCGGCGCTCACGTTTCACCAGGTGCGCCTTGTAGCGTTCGAAAAGGAGTTTCTGCACCGGTTCCAGCGGCAGTCCCTCGGGTACGGCCTGCTCCACACTGTAGTTGATAGCTTCGACAATCAGGTCGGTAATATAGCTGCTGGCGCCCTCGGCCTGCAGTTGCCGGTCCTGCCGCAAAATGGAAACCGCCCTCTCCAGCGGTGCCCGCCAGTCCGGGTCCAGGTGGCCGAACAGTTCGAGAAGTTCCAATTGTTTGGTCACTTCGGCGCGGTGGGCGTCAAACACCCGGACCGTGCGAAAGAACTGGCCGAGGCCAGCGGTCCATTCCGCGACGAAGCTCTCACCCTCGATAGGGTTGATCAGCGCCAGGCTCGGCCGTCCGCTCCAGCGCAGGATTTCCATCTCCGCCTCGTAGTCGGCGCCATAGGGGCAGGAACCGTCCACCACGTAGATAATGCCCGCGCCCGCAACGATGGGGCGCAAGGCCTGGCATTCATCATGGTAGCGGGAGTCGCCCTCGTGTTGCGCCAGAAAGGCCTTTACGGTTTCGGGCCGGGCGGCGGCGTCACTGCAATGCGCCACTAGCCAGTCAAGCACCGAGCGGGCACGCTGCAGTCCGGGGGTGTCGACCAGCTCGTACAGTGTCTCTCCGTCTACCTGCATCGGATAGCTCTGCGCTTCACGGGTCGAGCCGGCCCTGGCATCGATGTACACAGCGTCGTCCCTGGCCAGGGTGGCGACGATACTGGACTTTCCCTTGTTGGGCCGCCCCACCACCGCAAACGTTGGTATTGTCATAGGGACAGTTTTCCATTCCTGATATTCATATCATTCGCTTTCCAGTACCTGTACATCCACCCCCCCGAAGGCCAGGGACCGGGCGAATAATTGCCAGTCGCCCAGCTTCAGCGCCGAAACGGGTTTATGGGGCAAAGGCACGAGGAACAGGGTGCAGCGCGGCACGCTGGCGAAATTGGCGAGGAAATCGGCAAGGTCCGCCATGGGCGGTTCCCAGGATTTCACCGCCACGTAAATATGGGCCACTCGCCCCGCGAACCTGTCGCCCAGGCGCTCCTGCTCAACCGGTACAGAGCCGAGCCCTGCACAGATGACATTGTCCTGGGCTACCGCGGCGAATTCGTCAAAGCGAGTGAGCTCATCCGGAGCCAGCGCGCCGGCCCAGTTCAACAACAGCAGGCGCCGGTTGATCTCGGGATTGGCAAGGCTCCCGACGCCGGCGGGTGCGCCGCCGCTGTCCCCCTGGGTGCGCACCAGCGGCGCTTTCATCCGCGCCAGCACCCGCTCGGCACCGGGTAGACCGGTAAAGGCGGCCCGCATCTGGCGATTGTAGAAAAAACGTGAAAGCAGCCACAGCAGCGCCCGCGGCACCATCGCGTAGCAGACCATGCACATAATGAGAAAGGGCCACCAGCCGCGCATGGCCTCAATGGTGGAGTGACTCAGCGCAGTGATGGCCGGGTGAAAGCGGCTGGCGAAAATCAGGTCGCCGCTCACCGTCGCCTGCGGCAGCCAGCCGGCCCATGGTGTCGCCAGCAGTGCCGTCATCTCCTCCACCAGGGAGTCGCTCAGGCGGAAGGTCGAACCCCAGACGAAGGTAAAGTCACTGAGCGCCAATACCACGAAAAAGGCGGCGATTGCCCCGAGGGTAAAAAGCGCCCCCAGCTCCTGGCCGTAGCGCAGGAATACCAGCCGTATCACCGATTGCGCATCGCGTAGGTAGCGCCGGTCGGGGAACATCCTTTTTACCAGCAGCCGCGCCGGATTGACAGGCAGCACCACCGGTTGCTGCCCCAGCACCGTCCGCGCCATCACCAGGGCCGCCACCAGGCACAGGAGCAGTTGCAGCAGTACGAACAGCAGCATGAAAACAAACACATTCACCAACCCGCGGCCGCTGCCGAGCAGGAATGCGGCCATTCCGGAAAAACCGAAAAACAGGGCGAGCAATCTACCCAGAACCGCAGCGGATGCCTCGCTCAGCCAGGGCTCCACAGGCGGCTGGGCAGCGGGGTGTTGCTGGCTTACGGCCTCCAGCCAATAGCGCAGCCGCCCGCTGTCGTCCCGCGCCGGACAGGTCGCGGCGAGTGCATGATCGCGCTCCCGGGCAGCCGGCAACGGTATCTCCGCATCGAGTTCCAGATGTTGTGCGAGGTGGTACAGTTCTGACAGGCTCGGTGTCTTGCTTGACATCTACTTCCTTAGGACGGCGCCGGCGGGCCGCGGGGCCCGCACTGGGAATCTGCAGTTTGCGAGGATGGGACGGCGGCTGTCAATTGACGAGCGCGAACGCCGCCCTGCACCCGGGCCGGGCGCCGCCTGCGCCGCTCGCGCAAAAAAGAAAGTCCCGCAAAGCTGAAAAATACCTTATTCTATAGCGCTGACAAGCCAACATAAACAGGTGAGATACTTCATGGCCAGACCGAACTACGCATTTGAAAAAAGGCAGCGCGAGCTGGCCAAGAAGAAGAAAAAAGAAGAGAAAAAGCTGCAGAAGGCTCGCGCTGGCGAACTGGAAGCCACTGATTCAGAATCCGTTCCCGAATCCGCGCCCGCCCCGTCGGACCCCGATAAGGCGTAAAGCCACGCTTGGCCCGCAACCACCCAATGCCTGATAGCACCGAACAAAAATGGCCCTTCCGCTGGGAGTTGCTGCTGCGCTACCGCTTCATCGAAACGATCGCCTTGTGGGAGGGCCGCCTCACCACCCGTCACCTGTGTGACACCTTTGGTATCGGTCGGCAACAGGCCAGCAAGGATATCAACAACTACCTGCGGGAGGTGGCACCGGGTAACCTGGAGTACGACAAGTTCCTGAAAGGCTACAAACCCGCGGACGGCTTCCAGCCCAGGCTTACTGCAGGCCTGGCCGACGAATACCTGCACCTCATGGCCCGCAACAATGAACTGATGAACGTGTTCGAGTCGCTGGCGCTGAACATGGCCAACGTGGAGGTGCTTTCACAACCGGTACGGGACGTAAAACCCGAAGTTCTGCGGCCTATCATGCAGGCCGCCCGCCAGCAGAAGCGGCTCGATGTCGATTATGTGTCTCTCAATCACCCCGACCGCGAGGGCCGTATTATCGTGCCCCACACGCTCGTATACACGGGCCTGCGCTGGCATGTGCGGGCGTGGTGCGAAAAAAACCAGGAGTATCGCGATTTCGTGCTGAGCCGGTTCCGCGACATCCCGGAAATCATGGATGAGTCGGAGCACGGCATGGAGGCCGATACCGAGTGGAATACCCGGGTGACCATCCGCATCGTGCCCGACCCGCGCCTGCTGCAGGAACAAAAGGAAGTGGTCGAGGTAGACTATGGTATGGAGGACGGCGCGCTCGAAGTTACCACGAGGGGCAAACTGGTGCCCTATGCCCTGAAAATGCTGCATATAGATCCCAATGAAGAGCAGGCCGACCCCATGGCACAGCAGATTATTGTGGAAAACAGGGCCGAGTTGTTGCCCTGGCTGTTTGCCTGAGTATTTCCCTGGCTGTTTCCAGGACTACGGACATACTGAAAAATGATCCAGCATAACGAGTACGAGGAAGCGTTTTCCGAGAACAGCTTCTGGCGCAAACTGAAAAAATACGCCGCGACCGCGGGCCGGGAAGTGGTGGAAAAAGCGCTACTGCTGTTCTATGCCGCCCAGGAGGAAAAGGCGCCGAAATGGGCCAAGGCGACCATCGCGGGCGCCCTCGGTTATTTTATCGTGCCCCTGGACGCGATCGCGGATATCACACCGGCTGTCGGCTACGCGGATGACCTGGGCGTACTGGCCCTCGCTATCGCCGCAGTTGCGACCTATATCAACGAGGATGTCCGAGCCAAGACCGCTGCCAGAATGACGTCCTGGTTTGGTGACGAACCGGTGAAGCCAGATGCAGCGACTTCAATAGACGACGACGGCTGACAACCCCTGGCGTTAAACAGGAAAGCGCCGCCCACGGAATCAGGCATTCTGCACGCGCCGGAACCATACCAGGGGAATCTGTCGCTGTACCATTTCGAGATACTCGCCCTGGTGCTTGTTGATCTTTACGATGCTGGCCCACAGCTCCTCGCGCTCTTCGGCGGCCACATCCTCGGCAAGCGCCTCGAAGCATTCCTTGCCCAGTTGCACCGTCACCCGCGGGTTGGCCTGCATGTTGAGATACCACGCCGGGTGGCTTTCCATGCCGCTGTTTGATGCCGATACCGCCACGGTATCGCGATAGGGGTAGCAAGCTATCGGCACGGTCCGCCGCTTGCCCGTCTTGCGTCCCGTGGTCGTCACCAGGGCTACATCGATCCAGCCCATGCGGGCGCCGTAGCGACCGCCACTGAGCTTGTAGAGTATCTTGTGTACCCTGCCGAAGTGCTTCCAGTTAATCATTCGTGCGTTTCCTGATTCACAGAAATCCCGAATTCTACCATCGTGAGGCGTTCCGGGCGGCCACTTCAGCCCCGCATGCGGACCAGCGGGCTATACTCTGTGGAGGATATTTACAGGGGAAACCGGCAATGGACACTTCGAACCACACCATGCAGGCGCTGTTCGCGCAGCTTGGCTTGCCCAGCAGCGACGCCAGTATTGAAAATTTTATCCAGAACAATCACCTGCCCGCAGGTATCCCGCTGGAAAACGCGGCTTTCTGGAGCGCGGGCCAGGCCCAGTTTATCCGCGAAGCGATCGCCCTGGACGCCGACTGGGCCGAAGTTGTGGACCACCTTGACGCCCAATTGCGCCACTGAGGCCCGGCAGGCGAGGCGCCGCAAGCGCCGTAATCAGACTTTCAGTTTGGCAAACACATCTATCGGCACCGGGAAAACAATCGTCGAGCTCTTGTCGCCCGCTATTTCCACGAGAGTCTGCAGGTAACGCAGCTGCACCGCCTGGTCCTGGCTGGCCAGCACCTGGGCCGCCTCCGCCAGTTTTTCCGCCGCTTCGGCTTCGCCAATCGCGTGAATGACCTTGGCGCGACGCTCGCGCTCGGCTTCGGCCTGTTTCGCCAGCGCGCGCACCATGGTCTCGTTGAGATCGACGTGCTTGATCTCCACGTTGGCTACCTTGATTCCCCAGGCGGCGGTCTGCTTGTCCAGGATGGTCTGGATATCGGCGTTCAATCGCTCGCGCTCCGCCAGCATGTCGTCCAACTCGTGCTGCCCCAACACCGAGCGCAGTGTGGTCTGGGACAACTGGCTGGTGGCCTCGAGATAGTTTTCAACCTGGATAATCGCTCGCTCCGGGTCCACCACCCTGAAATACAACACCGCGTTCACCTGCACCGAGACGTTGTCCCGGGAAATGACATCCTGGGTGGGAACATCCATGACGATGGTACGTAAATCCACCCTCACCATCTGCTGCAACACGGGAATGATGATGATAAGGCCGGGGCCCTTCACCTTGTAAAAACGACCGAGCATGAAGATCACCCCGCGCTCGTACTCCCGCAGCACCTTGAGCATCGATGCCGCCAGGATGATCGCCATGACAAGAAACACACCGCCAAAATATTCCGGATCAAACATCGATATTTACTCCTGTTTCCTTGCTGACTTGAAGGGTGACGCCATCTAACGCGTTAACCTTGACCGTATCCCGGGGCTGCAGTGCCTGCGAGCAGGCGACTTCCCATAGTTCCCCATCCAGCTGTACGTGGGCAACTCCATTATTCACCGATACCACCGTCGCCGTGCTGCCCAGCAGGTGTTCAATCCCGGTGCGCACATCCTGGCGCCGGGCGCGCAGCAACATGCCGAGCGCGAACACCAGCACTGCCACACTGGCGGCGGCGAATGCGACGATTATCGGCAGGGCAATCTGGTAGGCGGGCAAGCGGGTATCCATCAGCATGATGGAGCCGACCACGAAGGCGACAATACCCCCCAGGCCCAGAATACCGAAACTGGGAGTGAATGCCTCTGAAGTCATCAACCCGATACCCAGCGCAATCAGCGCCAGCCCTGAGTAGCTGACCGGTAGCACCTGGAACGCATACAGGGCCAGCAGCAGGCATACGCCACCCACCACCCCGGGCAGGCCGACACCGGGGCTGTAAAATTCAATGATCAGGCCGTAGAGGCCGACCAGCATCAGCACGTAGGCAATATTGGGGTCAGTAATGACCCCGAGAAACTCGCTGCGCCAGTCCACCGGGTGTTCGTGCAAAGCGACCCCCTCAAGATCAAGCTCGCGGTTAGTATCGCCGACTTCCACCTCGCGGCCGTCGAGTTGCGCCAATAGCTCGGAATGGGAGTTGGCTATCAGGTCGATAACATCCTGTTGTAACGCATCTTCCGCCGACAGGCTTGCGCCCTCGCGCACCGCCCGCTCAGCCCATTGCGCGTTGCGCCCGCGCAGTTGCGCAAGGCTCTGGATATAGGCCACCGCATCGTTTACGATCTTGCGCTCCATGGCCGAACCGGGCGCGGCGGTATCGCCCTCCCCTTCCTGATCCGCCGGAACAGGTATGCGCGGCATGCCGCCGATCTGTACCGGCGTGGCCGCGCCCAGGTTGGTGCCGGGGGCCATCGCCGCTATGTGGGTAGCGTACAAAATATAGGTGCCCGCGCTCGCCGCACGGGCGCCGCTGGGGGCGACGTAGCCAACGACGGGAACCTGTGACTTCAGTATGGCCTGCACCATCTCCCGCATCGCCAGGTCGAGACCGCCTGGCGTATCGATGCGCAGTATCACCAGTTCGGCATCGGCTGCCTGGGCCTGCTCAAGGCCGCGTACCATATGGTCGGCAGTGGCCGGGCCAATCGCGCCGTGCACATCGATCAGCCAGACATCCGCCCGGCTCTGGGCAGCGCACAGGGTCAGTAGCGCCAGGAACAGCGCGGGCAGGGTTTTCACTGGATATCTGCGAAATTTCATTGGTATCAGTATCGGCGTATTAGAGTATAGGCTGCAAGTGCTCATATTTCCCTTCACCCTCTCCATTGAGCTAAATCATGGAGTTCCCACCGTGACCTGCCTATCATGACCTGCGAACACAGTGGTGGAGATATCCGATGAGAGCAGTCATTTTCACGGCGGCAATCCTCTGCACGTGCCATGCGACAATGGCGGCGGATTCACCTGAACAACAGGCGGGAGCGCTGGCCCGTGAGTTTGTGAGCCTGCTGAAGCCGCAGCTTAAACAGGCGATAGCCGAGGGCGGACCCGCCAGCGCCATAGCGGTCTGCGCCGACCTCGCACCCGCAATAGCGGACGCACTCAGCGAGAGTTCCGGTTGGGATGTCGAGCGCGTCAGCCTGAAGTCCCGCAACGCGAGCCGGGCGGTACCGGACCCGTGGCAGCGAACCGTATTGCTGGATTTCGCCACCCGCCAGGCCGCTGGCGAGGACGCCTCCAACATGAGTTTTGGCGAGGTCGTCGGTGGCCAGTATCGCTACATGCAGGCGCAGGCGGTGGAACCACTGTGCCTTGTCTGTCACGGCAAGGGCCTGTCCGATGAGGTACAGGACGCCCTCGAGCAGTATTACCCGGACGACACGGCCACCGGTTACAGCCTGGGGCAGGTGCGGGGCGCTATCAGCCTGTCCAGGGACATGTAAGTATCTGGCGAGGGCCTTGTAAGGGCTCACAGTACTCGTATAACCTTGTCCCCGGAAGCCGTGGACGCGGCATTTTTAGCCCGCGCAGGCGCGACCGACACTTGTGGCGGCTGCCGCGCCAGTTCGCCAAGCCCCAAAAAACTCCTACCTCAACACGAAGCAAGGGTACGCCATCACATGATCGATCCCCTCCCGCCGAAACAGTGCCTCGGCCCAAGCCGGTTTATCGACAGCGAGCATCCCGCCATTCTCGCGCTTGTGGATTCGCTGGCGGATGCCGCCGCGGATGAGGTGGCAAATGCCATCACACTTTACTACTACGTACGAGACCGGATTCGCTACAACCCCTACCTGGTTGACAGCTCGCCCTCCGCCTACCTCGCAAGTGCCACTCTGGCCGCTGGTCAAGGCTGGTGCGTCCCCAAGGCCCTGTTACTGGCGGCCCTGTGCCGCGCGGCGGGTATTCCCGCACGAGTCGGTTACGCGGACGTGCGCAATCACCTCTCCACGGAACGCCTGCGCCAGTCGATGCAGACCGACATCTTCTACTTTCACGGCTATACCTCACTGTATCTGGAGGGGCGCTGGGTAAAGGCGACACCCGCCTTCAACATTGAGTTGTGTGAAAAATTCGGGCTGCGCCCACTGGAATTCAACGGCAGACAGGACAGTCTCTACCACGAATTTGACGTCGCGGGTAACAGACACATGGAATACCTGAATGATCGCGGCGAATACCTCGACCTGCCATTCGATGAACTCATGGCGGTGATGCGCAAGCATTATCCGGGGATGGTTCCCGAAAACAGCGGCGCGGCGACGATAGACGGCGCCAGTTGGGACGCGGACGTAGCTCGCGAAACCGGCGCCTGAGCATGTCGCAACAGGCGGGAGTCGTAACAGGCGCAGATCAGGGCGTACGCGTTCCGAGAGTCAGCACCGCAGCCGCGGCCAGCAAAGCCCACAACAATTCCTGGGCGTAACTGCCTAGCAGTAACATACCGGCAGTGACGGCGGCGGCGCTGATCAGCCGCTCGGCCAGCAGCGTTCTTTGCGATGCGGGTTCACGTTCCCGCCGGCTCATCAGGTCTCGGGTGATGCGGTGTTCGATGCAGCGGACTGTGGTCATGGCCTGGCTCCCGGGCGAATGAATCAACACCCCCATGATCAAACATGCACCCCGCTATCGCGATCTGTCGATTTTTCGAACGGTTTGAAAAGGCGACAGGTAGCACCGCTCTAAGGCAGCACCGTCATCATCAGACATTCCTCTTTTTCGGTTTCCCGAATACGGACCTGCGGGGGAGCGGGAGCGGGATACCATTCTGGCCAATTTACCCGCCGCCACAGGGATACAAGAACAGGCCGCCCATCGGGGCACGGCGGCGCCCCGGTTTATAGCCGCGATTAAGGTGTTTGCTATCTAGCGCCTGCGCTTGAACCCTGCCAGGGCGATCAGCGCGCTGCCGAATAACCAGGCTGCTGCCGGCAAGGGTACCACCGCGGGCGTAACCGATATCAGGCTGGCATGAACGTTCCTGACCCAGTCTGCCTCATCGGTAAAGTACATGGCGAGATTGGCGTATTGCAGTACGTCGGGAAAAGCGGTGGGCAGCGAGCTGTCGCCCTGTAACCAGCCGTTCGCGCCACCAGGTGGTTCGATAAAGTCGATCACCATGTGCCAATCATTGGGAGATTCCGAGAGGAAGGTCTGGATCGTCATGTTGTCGGCAGTCGGTCCCGGCGTTACGTTGATAACCCGGACATCCTGCGACAGATAAAACCCCTGGCTGCCGCGGGCGCTTATCGAGGATGTGCCCAACGTGGGGAAATAGTCATGCTCGCCTACCTGGCGATCGAGCGCGACGGGGTCATATATGATACGCCCGGTCAGAATACTGCCAGTTGGTGCCCCCGGCCTGTCCGAACTGTCCACATTTGCCACGTAATCGAAGATCAGCGGTGCGCCGTGGGAATAGACGGATAGGGACAACAGTGCCGCTAAAGGAAATAATGTGATTGAGCGTCGGTTACTGATCATAATGATTCACCTTCCCGGTTCTGGCAACCTGCGGACCTCCTGCCCGCCTTCCTCCCGATTATTCACCAACCCGTACAGGCTGATCAAGCACTATGACTACAAGCTGCGCACCGCGGTAGTCCACAGACTGCGATCAGCGCATGTATTGATCTGCCTTAAGCCAAATATACGTCCCATGGACTATCCTTGATGGTGCCAATCACAGCAGGGAGACAGCTGGTAAATGACAACAGATACACCGCAGTTGAGAGCGGCCGAAGCAAGGGCATCGCTCCCTGTTGATCGCCTTTATCGCCGTTGCGACGAGAGCGAGTTGCCCTTTGAAACCACCGCGGAACTGGAACCGCTGGCGGAGCACCTGGGGCAGGACCGGGCGGTGGAAGCGCTGGAGTTCGGTCTGCAGATTCCCCACGACGGCTACAACGTTTACCTGCTGGGCAGCACCGGTGTGGGCAAAAGAGAGCTGCTGGACAATGTCCTGGCAGGGATGCTCGCGAACCCGGGAAGCGGGCGTCAGACAGAGGCATCCGACTGGTGCTACGTGAACAATTTCGACGCCCCCGACAGACCCATCGCACTGTGCCTGCCGAAAGGCAAGGCCTGCGAGCTTCGCAATGACATGGCGCACATGGTGGAGGACCTGCTGGGCGTGCTGCCGGCGACATTCCAGAGTGATGAATACCAGGCGCGGGTGCAGGAGCTGGGAGAAAAATACCAGGACCTTGAGAAGGAAGCGTTTCAGGCCCTGGGGGAAAAAGCCCTGGCTGCGGGTATCGCCATGATCCAGACCCCCAACGGATATACCCTGGCGCCTATGAAAGACGGCGAGGTCATCGCGCCGCAGGATTTTGAAGCCCAGTCCGAGGACGAAAAGAAACGGGTGATGGCGGTGATTGAAGAGCTCAAGCAAGAGCTGAAGGTCGTCGTGCGCCAGCTCCCGGGGTGGAAAAAAGAAAGTCGCAACGCATTCAAGGAACTGAACCAGGAGTTCAGCAAACTGGTAATCGACCCGGTGTTGAACGATTTGAAAGCCAGGTACCAGCAGTTCCCCGCGGTGATCGCCCACCTGGAAGCCGTGCATACTGATGTATTGGAGGCGGCGGAAGCGTTCACCCAGGTACCGGAAGAATCCGCCATTCCGGACAACCTCAAGAACAGGGTAAAGGAGTTCCGCCAGTACAGTGTCAATGTGCTGGTAGACAATCAGGGGCTGGCAAAAACCCCGGTCATCTACGAGGACAATCCCGGTTTCAGCAACCTGATTGGCCGGGTGGAGTACGTCTCGCAGATGGGAACCCTGGTCACGGACTTCAACCTGATCAAAGCGGGTGCCCTGCACCGCGCCAATGGCGGCTACCTGATACTCGACGCGGACAAGTTGCTAAGCAGTCCCTACGCGTGGCCCGCGCTCAAACGCGCCCTGAAAGCGCGGGAAATTCGCATCCAGACACTGGAGCAGTTGTTCAGCTTCGCCAGTACCGTGCAACTGGAGCCGGAGCCGATACCGCTCGATGTCAAGGTAGTGCTGCAGGGTGACCGCCAGATTTATTACATCCTTGAACAGTACGACCCCGAGTTTGCCACGCTGTTCAAGGTGGCTGCGGATATGTCCGAGGAAGTGCCGCGGGCACCCGGCAGTACCGCCCTGTTTGCCCGCATGATCAGAACCCTGCAGGAGCGCAAGCAACTGCTGCCGCTGGAGCGCCCGGCAGTTGCCCGGGTAATCGAGTACGCCGCCCGCCGGGTAGAGGACAGCGAAAAACTCAGCCTGCACCGCGGCAGGCTGGAGGACCTGCTGAGTGAAAGTGATTTTCGCGCACGCGCAGCCGGCTCGCAGACGATTGCGGTCGAGCATGTCACCGGCGCGGCGCAGGCGGCGGTTCACCGCCTGGATCAGCTCCGTGAGAAATCACACGAGGGTATCCTGCGGGATATCATGCTGGTGTCCACCAGCGGCACCGCTATCGGGCAGGTCAACGGCCTGGCGGTCTACCTGCTGGGTGACTACGCCTTCGGCCGCCCCACCCGGATCACAGCCACCGCCCGTCTCGGCAGCGGTAAAGTACTGGATATAGAACGCGAGGTTGATCTCGGCGGCAATATCCACTCCAAAGCCGTCATGATCATCAGCGCGCTGCTGGCCAACCGCTACGCTCGCGAACGCCCCTTCCCCCTCAGTGCAAGCCTGGTATTCGAGCAATCATACGGCGGCATCGAGGGGGACAGCGCCTCCGTGGCGGAACTGGTGGCACTCATTTCCGCGATCGCCGATATCCCGGTTCGGCAGGACCTGGCGGTGACGGGCTCCCTCAACCAGCACGGCCAGGTACAGGCTATCGGCGGTGTTAACGAGAAGATTGAGGGCTTTTTCGACATCTGCTGCGCACGCGGCCTGAGCGACAGCCAGGGCGTCGTGATCCCCGCCGCCAATGTGGTGCACCTGATGCTGCGCCAGGATGTTCTCGACGCCGTTGCCGCGGGCCACTTCCAGGTTTACAGCGCCGACAGCATCGACGATGCGCTGGAGTTGTTAACCGGTTACAGCGCGGCATCCATTGACGAGCGGGTCATCGCCCGGCTGGAGGAACTGGACGAACTGGCCCGCAAATTCAGCCACAAGAGAGACACCCGGGATGACGACTGAACCGGCGGTGCGCCGCAGCATACTCGTTCCCATAGACCTGCACGGTACCAGTCGCGGCAGCCTTGAGACCCTGGTGCGCCTTGCCAGGCTGCTTGACCGCCGCCTGTTGGGATTGCTGCTGGACGATATTCGATTGCAACAGGTGGCGGACTTGCCGTTCACCACGGAAATCTCCCTCGCCGGGGGCAGAGAGCGCAACCTGCTGCGGGATCACCTGAGCCAACGCCAAACCCTCGTCAGCGGAAATACCCGACGAATACTTGATGACCTGGCCCAGCACAACCGCGTTGAACTGGCGTTTGAAAACGCCACGGGCAGCCGCCTGCGGACATCGCTGGAACGCGGGGGCCAGTTGGACATCTTCTTTCCCGCCCGGCAGCGCTGGCAACTGCTGGCCGCAAGCAGGTCCGCAACCGGCAGTGCGATCCGCCGGCTGGGTATCGTACTGGCCGGAACCGCGCAGGATCAGAATGTGGTGGAAACCACCCGCCTGCTGCAGGAGGCCAGGCTGGTGGCCGAGATCTATGTCATTTCAGTCGGCCCCCTGGACAGAAGCGCGCTCGATAAACTCTACCGCCCCGGCAGCCGAATCTGCGTGCAGGCCAACTTGCGCTGTGAACCGAAAACCATTGTGCAACTCGTCAGCCAGTCACAATACGACCTCTTGCTGTTGCCGCGCGACTGCCTGAAGGGGGTGCCCCCGGAAGGGTTGGAGGCGGCACTGGACAAGGCCAGTGGCCAGGTACTGGTGATCAACTGAGGCGGGAACTGGATCCACAGCGGCAGCAGTTATTCCCACAACCGCGCGGCATTGGAAGCAGCGGGAAAATCAAATAGCAGAGCCGAAGGTATCGCAGGCATCGAAATCACCGCTCTCGAATCCGCGCCTGAACCAGGTCACGCGCTGGGCGGAGGTACCATGGGTAAAGCTGTCCGGCACCACCATGCCTCCGGCTTCACTTTGCAGCCGGTCATCGCCGATTGCGGTGGCCGCGCGCAGGGCCTCTTCCAGGTCACCCGGGTCGAGTAACTGGCGCTCGGTATTCGCCGCGTGACCCCAGACTCCGGCCAGGCAGTCCGCCTGCAGTTCCTGCTGCACGGACAGGGCGTTGACCGCGGCCTTGCTCTTGCCTCGCCCCGCCGCCTGCACTCTCTGGCTGATACCCAACAGCGTCTGGACGTGATGACCGACTTCGTGGGCCACGACGTAAGCCTGGGCAAAGTCCCCGGGAGCACCGTGGCGAACTTTGAGGTCGTGAAAAAAAGCAAGATCAATATACAGCTTCTGGTCGGCCGGGCAGTAGAACGGACCCACAGCCGACGTCGCCAGGCCACAGGCTGAATTGACTCTTCCGGTGAAAAGCACCAGGGTGGGGTCGCGATAGGTGGCGCCCTGGGACTGGAATATCCTGCCCCAGGTATCCTCGGTATCGGCCAGCACTACCGACACGAACTCAGCCAGCCGCTGCTCCTGCTGGCTGAATTCCCGGCTTTGCTGCGCGGGCGAGGTAACGCCGCCTCCCCCGAGGAACATCGACAATACATCGATACCCAGCAGCTTGCCGCCGAAAATGGCGAGGACGCCAACGACCAGGATGATGCGCCCGGTTTTCGAGCGGATCATGGCCGGCAGGAAGCGCAGCAGCAACGGCGCCGCCCCGGCTGCGCCCATGCCGGTAGCCTGCCCTCGGCGGTCTTCCACATTGTCGCTTCGCCTGCCGTCTTCCCAACGCATTGTTTACCCTCGCAGTTCCCTCTGTTCACCTTAGCATGCCTCGAAGCACTGGCAAGCCGGCAGCGATCATTATACCCTGCCCGCACAGTTACTGAAGGAAAACACCGTTATGTCCGAAGGCATTCTCATCGGCGGCAACGAGGCCGGCCAGGTATTTCTCAACCCGCGTTTCGCCAACCGGCACGGACTCGTGGCGGGCGCTACCGGTACCGGCAAAACCGTAACGCTGCAATGCCTGGCGGAGGGCTTTTCAGACCTGGGAGTGCCCGTGTTCCTGGCCGATGTGAAGGGCGACATCTCCGGTATCAGCCAGCCGGGATCACCCCATCCCAAGGTGGATGAACGGGTGTCGAAGATCGGTATCGATAATTTCAGGCAACGCGGTTATCCGGTCGCCTTCTGGGACGTGTTCGGCAAACAGGGCACGCCGGTGCGCTCAACGATTTCGGAGATGGGCCCGCAGTTACTGTCGCGCCTGATGGACCTCAATGAAACCCAGGAGAGCGTGATGACCCTGGTGTTCGAGTTCGCGGACAATGAGGGTATGCTGCTGGTCGACCTCGCAGACCTGCGCACCACCTTGGAATACCTGGGGAATAACAGCAAGGAGCTGGGCAGTGGTTTCGGCGTTTCAAAGGGCTCGGTCAACGCAATCCTGCGGCGCCTGCTGATGCTGGAGCGCGAGGGTGGCGAGTCATTCTTTGGCGAGCCCGCCCTGCAGTTACAGGATTTCATGCAGACCAGCCGCGACGGTCGCGGCATGATCAATGTCCTGGCCGCCGACCAGCTCATCATGAGCCCCCGGCTCTACTCCACCTTCCTGCTGTGGCTGCTGTCGGAACTCTTCGAGCAACTGCCTGAACTCGGTGATCCTGAGCAGCCGGTGCTGGTGTTCTTCTTCGACGAGGCGCACCTGCTGTTCAAGGACGCACCAAGACCCCTGCTGGAAAAAATAGAACAGGTCGTGCGGCTTATCCGCTCCAAGGGCGTGGGCGTGTATTTCATCTCCCAGAGTCCCGGCGATATGCCCGACAGCGTGCTGGCGCAATTGGGCAACCGGGTACAGCACGCGCTGCGCGCCTACACGCCCAGGGAACAGAAGGTGGTTAAGGTCGCCGCCCAGTCGTTTCGCGCCAACCCCGAGCTGGACACTTTCAAGGCCATCAGCGAGCTGGGCGTTGGGGAAGCGCTGGTATCGATGCTACAGGACAAGGGGATACCGGCGCCGGTACAAAGGGTCCTGATACGTCCGCCGCATTCCCGCATGGGCCGCGCAACCGACGCTGAACGCCAGTCCATCATGGCCGCCGACATGAATATGAAGCGCTACGGCCAGCCCTATGACCCGCGTTCCGCCCACGAGGTGCTGCTGGAACGAACCGCCGCCGCCCTGCAGCAACAACAGCAAGCGGAACAGGAAAAAAAAGCGGCCTCCGCCAGGCCGTCCAGCCGCGGCCGCGAAAGCGCCACCGACGCGTTCGTGAAAAGCCTGGCGAGGGCGGCTGGCAGCAGCGTCGGGCGCAAGCTGTTTCGCGGTATCCTCGGATCTTTGCTGAAATAGTCCATCTATAGCGCAGCGGCTGTGCTCTTTATCGGTAAGCCACTGCGCCACCGCCAACTCTATATCAGGGCGGGCCTGAATCTGCTGTCTGCGTCTGCCTGCACTATTGTGCCTGTCCTCGAATCGCATCGCGCAGACGCTGCCAGCCCGTCACCAGCGCCAGTACCAGGGCGCCGGCGATGAGCCCGACCAGCATCGAAGCCAGCGTTGGTGTAAGCATAGCCAGGGTCCCACCCACTGCCGGCGTCGCCGCCAGGTAGCTGGTTAGCGCCGCTATCCACTCATCGAGTAAATGTATCGCATGCACCAGGATGCCGCCGCCGACCATGAACATGGCGATGGTTCCCACAATCCCCAGTGCCTTCATCAGCCATGGGGCGAAGGCCACCAGCCCCCTACCCAGGCGGCGCAGGAAACCCGCCCATAGTCCCTCGCCCTCGTGTCCGGCCAGGTGGAAGCCGGCGTCGTCCAGCTTGACGATACCTGCCACCAGGCCGTAAACCCCCACGGTCATGACAATGGCAATCCCGCTCAGGACCAGCACCTGGGTAACAAAAACCTCGTCCGCGACAATACCCAGGGTGAGCACGATAATTTCCGCCGACAGAATAAAGTCCGTGCGAATAGCACCCTTGACACGCGCGCGCTCAAATTTCACCAGGTCGACGACGGGGTCCGCTACCTTGTTGAGCAGAGCCTGGCGGTGGGCGGATTCCTGCGCCGCCCCGGACCCGAAACTGTGAGCGATCTTTTCAAAGCCCTCGTAACACAGATACAGGCCACCCATCATCAGCAGGGGCGTAATAGTCCAACTGGCCAGCAGTGACAAAGCCAGCGCGACCGGCACCAGGATAAGTTTGTTGCGAAAAGAGCCCTTGGCAACCGCCCACACCACCGGCAGTTCGCGATCAGCCCGCACGCCGGTGACTTTCTCGGCATTGACCGCCAGGTCATCGCCAAGCACACCCGCCGTTTTGCGAGCCGCGACCTTGGTCATGGCAGCGACGTCATCCAACACCGCGGCGATGTCGTCGAGCAGAAGTAACAGGCTGCTACCCGCCATGTGCTTTGTCTCCTGTTTTGGCCCTAGGATTTCGCGGGTTTACGGCGGCGCTTGGCGGAGTGGTGCATTTCCGATTTCGGGTAGCGCGGCAATTTTCCCGTTGCCAGGTATTCATGGATCGTCTCCTGCGAACGAATACGGGCTACCCGCTTCCCGCGAGGCACAAATTCGTTGGTCTGGTTCTGATCAATAATGCGCGCTTTGACGTTGTCATACCACTGCTGGTCAAGGATATTCTGGATAGTGCGCTGGGCGTCGCGATCGAAGATCGGGCACAGCACCTCTACCCGGTAATCCAGGTTGCGTGTCATGAGATCCGCGGAACTTATCATGTAGCGCGGATTACCGCGGTTGTAGAACACATAGACCCGCGGGTGTTCCAGGAATCGATCGACAATGCTGATGGCCTGGATATTCTCGGATATGTCCTTGACGCCGGGCAGCAGGGAACACATTCCGCGCACGATCAGGCGAATCTGGACTCCCGCCTGGCTGGCTTCATAGAGTTTGGTGACCAGTTCCTTGTCCACCAGGTTATTGCACTTGAGGGTCATGCCGGCGTGGTAGCCCGCGCGCGCGTTGGCGATCTCCTGTTCTATGAGGCTCAGCAGCCCGGAGCGCATGGAGTGGGGCGAAACCAGCAACAACTTGTAATTGTGGCGGCGGTAATTGTACTGGAGAAAATCAAACACACTGAGCAGGTCCTTGCCAACATTCTGGTCGTAGGTCAGCAGGGTGAAGTCAGTGTAGATCAATGCGGTTTTCTCATTGAAATTCCCGGTACCCACATGGCTGTAATAGCGGGAACTGATACCCTCCTTGCGCTCGATCAACAGCAGCTTGCTGTGCACCTTGAGGCCCGGTATGCCGAATATCACGTTGATGCCGTTATCGGTCAGGCGCTGTGCCCAGCTGATATTGGCCGCCTCGTCGAAACGCGCAGCCAGTTCCACCACGGCCATTACCCGCTTGCCGTTGTGTACCGCGTTTACCAGCGCGTCGATAACCCGTGAATCCCTGGCCACCCGGTACAGGCAGATTTTGATATCGGTAACCTGTGGGTCCAGCGCCGCGGTTTTCAGCAGGTCGACGACGTAGTCAAAAGGGTGATAGGGATAGTACAGCAGTACATCCTTCTCCCGGATGGCATCAAAAATACTGCCTTCTGCGTCCAGTCGTGGTATGCGCACTGTCGGCAGCGGCTTGAATTCGAGGAACCTGGGGCCCAGCCTGGGGAAAGACATGAAGTCCTTGGAGTTGTGGTAGCGTCCCCCGGCGATGAGGCTGTCGTACTTGCCGAAGCCAAAACGGGAACTCAGGTAGTCCAGCAGACGCCCCGGCATTTTCTCGTCGTAGACCATGCGCACGGCATCGGCCTTGCGGCGCTGTTTCAGGCTGAGCGCCATCTTGTCGATCAGGGTCTGGTCTATACCGGTATCGATAGACAATTCTGCGTCGCGGGAAAACTTGAAGCAGAAGGCGTGGCACTCGTCGATAGGGATAACCCCGCGGAACATCTGCGGCAGGCAGGCCCTGATAATATTGTCCAGCACGATAAAAACCTTGCCGCTCTTGCCCTTGCGCCGGGGAATTTCGATGAAACGCGCAAGCCGATCGGTGGGGACCTCCACCACTGCGTAGTGGTAGTTGTCACCGGATTTGATATCCACCGCCAGATAGAGCGATTCATCATTCAGGGCGGGGATAGGCTGGGAATCACTGAGCAGGATGGGCTCCAGCTCGGGTAATACGGTACTGGTGAAATAAGCCTGCACCCGCTCGGCCTGCCCCGGGTCCAGTTGCAACTCATTGATTAGATAGATACGCCGGGCCGTCAGTTCGGCCAGCAGTTCCAGGTAAATACGGTCGAATTCCTTCTGCATGTTGACGACCCGTTTCTGGATCGCCACCAGCAGGTCCTTGGACTGCTGCTTGTCGCCACCGGCGGACATGGAAATCAGGCGGCGCACCTCAGCCACCCTCACCCTGAAAAACTCATCGAGGTTATTGGAGAAAATACCGAGGTAGCGCAATCTCGCTATCAACGGCATGCTCTTGTCCGCCGCCTCCTGCAATACCCGCGCATTGAATGACAACCAACTGAGCTCCCGCGGCGTAAACAGGTCATGGTCCAGCATGTCCGCCAGACGGATTTTAATCGGGTTGGCCATTATGATTCCTGTAACAAAAATGCAATAAAACAAGGGATTTGCGCGAAAACACGCGGTGCTAACGGCAATTTAATACACTTCGGCTGGCAACAATAGCCTTCCCGGCTAAAAACCGTCTTATTGCACAAGGGACTCACTCACCGGGGCCTGGCGCAGGCCTTAGCCGGGGCCATCGCAGGCAAAAAAAACCCGGCCACTGGCCGGGTAAATCAGGGGAAACGGGAAGGAGCGCTTACTCGTTCGCGGACAGCAGCTCCAGGTGTCCAAGCAAACTGCGGAATTCGTCCGCGGTTGCGTGCATTTCGGCATGCAGGTCTTTCGTCTCGGGCTTGCCGTGCAAACGACGCTGTCCCTCCTCGACCAGCGCCACCAGGCCGGTGAGTTCAAACTCGTTCAGCTGCAGCGTCACTAGCACGCCACTTTTGTCTCTTGTCAGATCAACTGTTTTCAATGGCTGGTCACCTGAATCGTTGAAAAGAAGCACCCGGTTATTGCGACAATAGCGCCGGTGCGGCCCGTGGATGGGATACGGCTAGGCGGCCCTGGCTTCGAAAGCTTCCGGGTAAGCCTCATGCACCGCGCTGAAGCTGTAGTCTTCCATACCCAGCTCCACCAGCACCTGTTGTACGTCCTCGCCGTTGCGCGACTGCAGGCGCTTGCGAAGGGCCGGCAGTAAACCGTGGCGATTCACCAGCTGCCAGGTGCCGGTAGCGCGCGTGCGCTTGCCCCGGCTGTAACTCAGTGCCTCTTCATAGGCGTAGATGGCGCGCAGCGCCGCGGCCTCGGCCTGGCTGTCAACTTCGTGCTGGCCTGCACGCAGGTTCACCGCGTGGCGATACGCCTGCAGAGCCAGTTCGGGGTGTCCGTTGCGCTTGGCATTCCTGGCGAACACATAGCACAGCTGCGGATCCTTGATGCGGGTTACCAGTTCGTTCATGACGGCTCTCCTGTTGACTACGCCAGACCCCGGAGGGGCGCTATTTTCGGCTTCGGGAGAAATAGTACGGTGCGGGGGCAGCATTCGACATGGCAACTGGCGACAACGGCATGACCATTGACGACAATTGCGAACCAAATCTCGAAATCACATTAATAAACGCTGGCTTGTTGCTGATTTCAGAACAAAAAAAAGCCCGCAAAACAGGGTATGAGATGCGGGCCAATAGCCATATGCTTCGGGGCAGAAACATAGGCCAGGGGACGTGTTTGCACACCCGGGGAGGGCATGCATTAATCAAGATAGTCGCAGACTCGAGGAAAGCAAATTTTTGGGGGGAAATATTTGCGGCAGCTCGAAAGGAAGTGCCGCTGTCAGGGTTTTAGCGCCAGCACGTCGGTCTTCAGGTGACGCAACACTTTCTCCGCCGTGTTACCCAGCAGCGCCCCCTTGACGCCCTTGCGCCCGATGGTGCCCATTACCACTATCTGCGCACCCACCTTGGCCGCGCGGCTGGCGATAACCCTCTCCACCGGGCCCCGCTTGCAGTGGAAGGCGCCGGGCGGGACATCGCAGGCTTTCGCCAACTCGGCTATTCGCGGACCCATGGCGGCCTCGGCGTCGCGAGCGTAGGCGATCGGATCCACCAGGTCGAGGTCCGCCAGCAGCACTGGAACTTCGATGGCGGCGATGACCTCCAGTTCCACATCCAGCCCTGCGGCCAACTGCTTGGCCGTCTCCAGCACCTTGCGATTCAGCGCGCGCTGGTGGGCAGACTTACTGGCCAGGTCCAGGGTGGCCAGTACGGGTCTGGACCGGGGCCATCGCTTTCTGGCGACAATGAGCACCGGCACAGGACAGTCGCGCAGCAACTGCCAGTCCAGCGATGTGTGCACCAGCGATTCGCTGCGATGGCCCGTTTTCACCACGGCCAGGTAGCGGCCGCTGGCGCATTGTTTTGCGATCCAGTGGTGCAGGTTTTTTTCCCAGACCGTCTTGAAGCTGACCTTCTGGTCCTCGGTGCGGCACTCCTCGATACGCTTCCTCACCGATGTATCGCGCTGCTCGAGCAGGCGTTTGCGCACCTGCGCCTTCTGCTCGGCATTCATATTCAGACCAGCCAGGCCCTCATAGGTAAAGGCGACGACTTCCGCCGCCAGCCCCAGCCTGGCAGCGAGTTGCAGCCCCCTCTGCGTGGCTGCGCAGGTATCCTCGATGTCGGCGATGATTAAAAGCTTACCCATGAAAACTCCCCCTGGTTAACTGCCAAGCCCGTTCGATTATAGAGCCCTGGACTACTCCGGCCACTGCTTCAGATCAAGAGCGGTGCTAATGCAGACCCGCTCGCGGTTGCTGGCGGTAATCCGCCGGGGACACGCCGGTCCAGCGCTTGAACGCCCGCGAAAACGTGCTCGGCTCCGAGAAGCCCAGCAGGTAAGCCGTCTCCACCACGGAGCGACCCGGACTGCCCAGGTATTTCCGGGCGAGCTGCATGCGGGTGTCCTGCAACAGGTCCTTGAAGCTGGCGCCCTCGTCCTTGAGCTTGCGTTGCAGGGTGCGGTTGCTGACATGCAGTGCCGCCGCTATCTGCTGCTGGCTGGGAGGGCCGTCCGGCAATTTCTCCACGATCTGGTCCACCACCCGCCTGGCGGTGGATTGATCGACGAAGCTGTCAAGGTAAGCCTGGGTATGCTCATCGTTGATTCGCGCTAGCTGCGGGTCCCCGGTTACCAGCGGTTCGATGATATCCGAGCGCGCCCAGGTAATACGGGTTGCGACGGCGCCAAACTCTACCCGGCTCGCCAGCAGGTACTCCCAGCGCTCGGGTTCGAGGGGTGACGGCCGCTGCATCTGGATATTCACCGGCGCCAGGAACTCGCCCATGGTGAGGCGGCTCATGCGGGTGATGATGCCCACCGCGTAGTCGTGGGCAGACGGTGCTATCGGCGTTGTGAACGACTCCAGCCCCAGGCAAAGGTGAATTCTGTCGCCATCCTCCGCCAGTTCCAGGTTCAACCCCGTGCTCACCAGTTGGCCAAATCGCTGCAGGCGCTGCAAGCCGTCATAGACGGTATCACTGGCCAGCCAGGCCAGGCCCAGGCTGTGCAACACCTGAGGTTGCAACTGCTCGGCGGCCAGTAGTCCGAAGGCCTCCTCCCCACTGGCCGTGACGCAGGCCTCGAGCAACTGGTTGAAATCGGGCTGGCTGACCCGCCAGTCGGGATTGGCGCCGCTGGCGAGGTCCAGGCCCACCTGCTCCATGATCGAGAGCGGATCGATGCCCGCCTGGCGCAGCGCCTGCGCCACCGGCACGATAAAACTGCCCAGCAGGGAGTGGCCACCTTTTGTCGTTGCAGTCATTGCCGACATCGCCCCCGAAGCAAAGAACCAGAATATAGCATCCTACTGTAGTCCACCGTAAAACCAGTAGGCGACCGCGATGGCCGCGCCGATACCGGCGACATCGGCGGCCAGGCCGCAGGCTACCGCATGTCGGGTGTGGCGGATGCCCACCGCACCAAAATAGACAGCCAGCACATAGAACGTGGTTTCGGTGGAGCCCTGCATGGTGGCCGCGAGACGTCCCTGGAAAGAGTCCACGCCGAAGGTGTTCATGGTGTCGATCATCATGGCGCGGGCGCCGGAACCGGACAGCGGCTTCATCAGCGCGGTGGGCATGGCGTCCACCCAGCGCGTATCCCAACCGCCCAGGGACACCAGGTCGCGCAGGCCGGTCATGGCGATCTCCATGGCCCCGCTCGCCCGAAACACGCCAATCGCGGCCAGCATCGCCAGCAGGTAGGGAATAATGGCTATCGCGGTCTCGAACCCCTGGCGAGCGCCTTCAATAAAGGTATCGTAAACATTCACCGCACGCCGGTGAGCGACCACCAGGAACAGCATGATAAGCACGATTATCAGCAGGTTGCTGACCAGGCTGGACTGGCGCTGCAACTCGCTGGCGCTGAGGGTGGCAAACCAGCCCACCAGCGCCAGCAGCAGCGCGAATCCACCGCCCAGGAACGCCAGCACCACCGTGTCCGCCAGCCTGATGCGCTGCACCCAGGCCGTCACCAGCAGGCCGGCCAGGGTCGAGCAGCAGGTGGCGATCAGGATGGGAATGAACACGGCGGCGGGGTCCGGTGCGCCCAGCTGTGCGCGATACAGCAAGATGGTGACGGGGAACAGGGTGACCGCGGAGGTGTTGAGCACCAGGAACAGAATCTGCGCGTTGCTCGCCACCGCCGGCGTCGGGTTCAGGGACTGCAGGTCTTTCATCGCCTTGATCCCCAGCGGGGTGGCGGCATTGTCCAGGCCCAGCATGTTGGCCGCGAAGTTGAGGGTCATCGACGATATGGCCGGATGCCCCCTGGGCACCTCCGGCATCAGGCGCGTGAACAGCGGTGACAGCAGGCGCGCCAGCTTGTCGACCAGGCCACTGGCCTCCCCTATGGCGACGATGCCCAACCACAGCGCCATCAGCCCGATCAGGCCGATCGCCAGTTCCACCGCCAGGCCAGCCATGTCAAACAGGGCTGTCACCATGCGCTGGAATACTCCGGCGTCGCCCAGGCCCAGCCACTGGTATAGCGCGCTGATGAAAGCGACGACGAAAAATCCCAGCCAGATGCGGTGCAGCATCAGCTCCCCTGTTGTGTAAGCAGTAGCGCATCAGCGCGATGAGCGGTGCAGGCAGACTAAAGCAAAACCTTGCATCGACCCAAGCGGAGCGTATACTGTTTTTTTATACAGTACTTGAAAAAACACGCTGAGATGGCAAAAAACAACGACATCATCCTGCGGCAACGCAGCGTGCGCAAAGGGCGCGCTGCGCTGAGCAACCACGGCAGCCGCTACCAGCCCACCCGGGTCGAGTGGGACGATGGTATCGAGGGTCCCACACCCGTCACCGAATGCAGAGCCGTCGACGCCCGCAGTATCATCTCGCGCAACAACTCGCCGGATATTCCCTTCAGCCAGTCGATCAACCCCTACCAGGGCTGCGAACACGGTTGCGTCTACTGCTACGCGCGACCCAGCCACGCCTATCTCGACCTCTCGCCCGGAGTGGATTTCGAAACCCGGCTGACCTACAAGCGCAATGCCGCCACCCTGCTGGAAGATGAACTGGCAAAACCCGGCTACCAGTGCAGCGCTATCACCCTGGGCGCCAATACCGACCCCTACCAACCGGTTGAACGGGAACACCGGATCACCCGCCAGCTGCTGGAGGTACTGCAACGCCACCGCCATCCCGTGGCCATTGTCACCAAGGGCGCGCTGGTGACCCGGGACATCGACATCCTGGCGGAGATGGCGGCCGACGACCTGTGCTCAGTCGCGATCAGTGTGACCACGCTGGATTCCAACCTCAAGCGGCGGCTGGAGCCGCGCGCAGCCTCGGGGCGGGCGCGGCTGGCGGCCATGGAAACACTGGCTGCCGCGGGCGTGCCGGTCACGCTATTGTTCGCCCCCGTGATCCCGGCGCTCAATGACAGTGAGATGGAAACCATATTGGCCCGTGCCCGGGAGGCCGGCGCCACGACCGCGGCCTACATCCTGCTGCGCCTGCCCCTGGAAATCCGGGATCTGTTTTTCGAGTGGCTGCACCAGCATTACCCGCTGCGGGCCGAGCACGTGATCAGCCTGTTGCGCCAGAGCCGCAACGGCGCGGATTACGACAGCCGCTTCAACCACCGGATGCGCGGCACCGGCACCTTCGCCGACCTGCTGGGCCGACGTTTCAGCGTGGCCTGCAGGCGCCTGGGATACACGACCGGGGAACGCGGGGACAACGGCCGCACCGACCTGTTCACGCCACCGACACGCCGGGCTAAAAATGCTGGCGCGAAGAGGGATACCGAAGGCGCCGCCCAGATCGAGCTGTTCGCCGGGTCTCACGCCAGCAGTCACTGACAAATGGCCACTGACAAATTGAGAAAAGCGCACCGGGGCGCGGCAGGGAATCCGGTGCTCAGGATTCTGGCGAGGGATAGAACAGGCTGCGCCAGCTGGCCCTGTGGAAGGGCTGCCACTGCTCGGGGTCGGTGGCCAGCCGCTCCGCGACCAGGTACCAGATCACCGGGTTGAGTGTCATCCCACAGTGACTGCCGCGCACCCTGATATTCTCGCTGCGGTCGTGGCCGTCCTGCTGACGGGTGGTCTGCCAGTTGACGATGCCATCGCCCTTGGAGTAAATCGAAGTGACGGGTACCGGCGGCGCCTCGTGGATCAGGTCCTGGTCAATGGGCAACTGCTGCGGTGGATTGAGGGCGCTGAACAGGCGAGCCGGCACGGATGCCGACATGCGACCGCGCCCGAAGGGGCTGCCCAGGGAGATAACCTGCCGAATCTTGTCGGGATATTCACGCGCCAGTTCCCGGGCGAATATGCCGCCAAGGCTGTGTCCCACCAGGGAGATTGGGCGGTCGTGACGCTCGTGGAGCTCGTGGATGCGCTCCTGCAGCGCCTCCAGCACCCCGCCGCGGGGCCCCAGGTTTCGCCCCAGCCCCCAGCCGTAAACGGCGTAATTAAGGCCGCCGATAAAACGTCGCATGGCCGCGTTATAGCCATCGTCACCCATGAATCCCGGCAGCACCATGACCGGGTGGCCATCCCCGAGCGGGGCAATCTTGCGCAGGCGTTTGCGGCTGAGGTTGAGGGAGATGATTTCAATGACGGCCCGATGGGCCTCGGTAAGCGACAGCAGCGCGCTGGGTGGCGGCACCATAGGCTCGAGACCGGTTGTCACCGCGCACCCCCACAGCGGAGCTTGTATCGCAGACTGCCGGAGCCCTTGTCCATAACCGCGTCCCTGAAACCAGTGACACGAGCATAGCCAATAAATCCGGACAGCGGAACCCCTCCTCCGGGAGGCGCCGGCGCGCATGGCGAACCGCGGGCGGCGCAACTCAGGGCCCCGCGGTATTCCAGTCAGAGCCGGGAAAACTCCTTGTTGAGTTCATACTGGCGGGAGGTCACGTAGGACTCCATCGCCTGCACCCTGTCCAGGGCCGCGTCCAGCCGCTCCCGCGCCCGCTTGAGCCGATCGCTACTGCTGTCGGGATAGCGGAACACCTTGCGCGGGCGGTAATCGTGATGCCGCTCGTCGTACTCCATCTCCACCGCCGCCTCTTCGTACTCCATGGCATCGGCGCCGCCGCCATCGGCACTCCAGCGGCTGGGCCTGGGCGCCATGAGAATCCAGGCGGCCAGGTAGACCCACAGCGCCAGCGTGCCGGTAAACAGGAACGCGGCAACCCACAACAGCCGCACCACCCAGTGGGCGACATCCCAGTGATCCGCGAGGCCGGCACTGACCCCGGCGATCTTGCCGTCGCGGGTGTTGCGATAGAGGTTCATGCCCCATCCGCTGCGTTTGCGCGACTGAAAGTGGCTGCTGCCACGGCCGTTGTGGCGGCCCTCGTAATGGCGGTTACGTCCGCGTTTCAAACCCATAATCTAGCCCTCGCTCGTATGTTGGTCTCGTCCCTGCCGGTCGACCTGCTGGCGCCACTCCCGATGGTCCGCATCGAGAATGGATTCCAGCGCCTCGATCCTGTCTGTCAGTTTGTCCACCGTCACCAGCATATGTTCCACCGACTCCCGGTCCTCACGGGTCAGGCCGCGGGCGGCACGATTCACGCTGCGGTAATGCATACTGATCCACATCGGCGCAACGATGACCAGAAACAGAATGGTCGGGACAAACATGAATTTCCAAAATTCCATTGATTCATTCCTTGGGCAGCCTGGCAATCGCAATCATGCTGCCATTGTTGGGGTCGTTAGCCAATCGGCTCTGCTGCCACCGGATTATTGGGTGCCTTTGCCGCCCATCTCCGCCTTCAGTTTCTCCAGTTCGTCGGTGATGCGGACATCCTCCTGCAGCGAATCAATCTCGGCCGCCAGGTCAGGCGCCACATCGCGCCCAATGTCCATGGATTCGAGCTGGCTCTCCAGCGTATCCATGCGCCGCTCAAAATACTCGAAGCGCTGAAAGGCGCTGTCCAGGGCCTCGCGGTGCGTCTGGCGCTTGACCTTGATGCGCGATTCAACCGTCTTGCTGCGCATGAGGATGGCCTTCTGCTTGGCCTTGGCGTCGCTCAGCTTCTGCTGCAATTGGGCAACTTCCGTATTGAGTTGTTCAATATGCTCATCGGTGGCCTTGAGTTCCGCCTCGACCACGGCGATCTCTTCTTCGATCGAGCGTTTTTCCTGCAGTGCGGCCCGCGCCAGGTCCTCTCGTTCCTTGCTGATCGCCAGGCGGGCCTTGCCCTCCCAACTGTCGGCCTCGGCCTGCACCTGCTCCAGTCGGCGCGCCGCCGCTTTGCGGTCCGCCAGCACCCGCGCGGATGAACTGCGCACCTCGACGAGGGTGTCCTCCATTTCCTGGATGATCAGGCGAATCATCTTCTCGGGGTCCTCGGCCTGGTCCAGCATTGAATTGATGTTTGAGTTGATGATGTCGGTCATGCGGGAAAATATGCCCATGGTGCTTCTCCTGTCAGCGTCTTCAGTTGAACCCGGTGGATTCGCTTGTCTACGGTTACTAATACAGAATCCGTGCCAACTTTTCCAAGCTATTGTTTTTATTGTAAATATCATCGGGATTCCTGATTTTTCAGTATCCTGAATCGAGTAATTTGGCTATTTTTACCTATATAGTGGTCTTATAGGCCTTATCAGGTGGTATATTTAACCTATGAGAACCCAAGTCAGTATCATCGGCAATTCCGGTGCTCTTGCCAGCGCCCTGGACCACGTTTCCCGGCTCGCCTCCGTCAATCGCCCCGTACTCGTCCTGGGCGAAAGGGGTACCGGCAAGGAACTGGTGGCGGAGCGCCTGCACTATCTCTCCGATCGCTGGGATGCCCCCCTACTCAAGGTCAACTGCGCGGCGATCGCCGACAGCCTGCTCGAATCGGAGTTATTCGGGCACGAGGCCGGTGCATTCACCGGTGCCACCGGAGCCAGGCGCGGGCGCTTTGAACGGGCTGACGAGGGCAGTCTCTTCCTGGACGAGGTGGCCACCATGTCGATGCGCCTGCAGGAGAAGCTGCTGCGACTGGTCGAGTACGGCGAGTTCGAACGGCTCGGCGGCCAACAGACCCTGCGAGTCGACGTACGAATCATCGCAGCCACCAATATCGACCTGCAAAAGGAGGCCCGCAAGGGACGCTTTCGCAGTGACCTGCTGGACCGCCTGAGCTTCGACGTGGTGCATCTGCCGGCCCTGCGTCAGCGCAGCGAGGATATCCCTGAACTGGCACAGCATTTCGCCGTGCAGATGTGTGCGGAGCTGGGCTGGGACCTGTTCGCTGGCTTCACTCCCGAAGCCATGAAAAGCCTGCGCGCCCACGACTGGCCAGGCAATGTGCGGGAACTGAAAAACGTCGTGGAGCGTTCGCTTTATCGCTGGGGCGACCCCACAGAAGCGGTGGCCGAGATCGTTATCGACCCCTTCCGCTCGCCCTTCGCCGAGGGACCCGCGAGCGATGTACAGGACACGGAGACTGCCGCCCCGTCCGAGCCACAGGCCCCCTTCAATGAGCGCGTGGACCTGATCGAGAAGCAATTACTGCAGGAGGCGCTGGCACAGCACGCCAACAACCAGCGCCAGACCGCTGCAGCCCTCGGCCTGAGCTACGATCAGTTGCGCGGACTTGTCCGCAAACACGGGCTCGCGCGCCGCCGCCGACGCGCTTGAAAATATACTCGCCAACGCCACCACTCCGGGTAAATTTCTGCAATAATTCACGCCCATCGAAAACCACATAAGGGACTATCACAATGCAACTCAAGCTTTCCGATCCAAGCCTTCTGAAAAACCAGGCCTATATCAACGGCCAGTGGGTCGATGCCGACAACGGCGATACCTTCGAGGTTACCAATCCGGCCAACGGCGGACTGGTCACAGCCGTGGCAAAAGTGGGCGCGACCGAGACCTCCCGCGCCATCGCCGCCGCCGCGGCGGCCATGCCGGAGTGGGCCCGCAAACCCGCCAAGGCGCGCGCCACCATACTGCGCAAGTGGTTTGACCTGATGATGCAACACCAGGAGGATCTCGCAATCATCATGACCACCGAGCAGGGCAAGGTGCTGGCGGAGTCCCGCGGGGAGATCGCCTACGGCGCCGCATTTGTCGAGTGGTTCGGCGAGCAGGCCAAGCGCATCGACGGCGACGTCATTCCGGGCCCCTCCCCCGACAAGCGCATCGTCTGCATCAAACAACCGGTCGGAGTTGTGGCGGCCATTACCCCGTGGAATTTCCCCAACGCGATGATTGCCCGCAAGGCCGCGCCGGCGCTGGCGGCCGGTTGCACCATCGTGATCAAGCCAGCGAGCGAGACTCCGCTGTCCGCCTTCGCCATGGCGGAACTGGCCGAGCGCGCTGGCGTACCGGCCGGCGTGATCAATGTCGTCGCCGGCGGTTCTTCCGAGATCGGTAGCGAGCTGACCTCCAACCCGCTGGTGCGCAAACTCACCTTTACCGGCTCGACGCCGGTTGGCAAGATGCTGGAAGCGGCCTGCGCCGCCACCATGAAGAAAACGTCCATGGAACTGGGTGGCAACGCACCCTTCATCGTGTTCGACGACGCCGACCTCGACGCCGCGATACAGGGCGCGATGATTTCCAAGTATCGCAATTCCGGCCAGACCTGCGTCTGCTCCAACCGAATTTTCGTACAGGACGGCGTTTACGATGCCTTCGTGGAAAAGCTGGTAGCGGCCACCGCGGCGCTTAACGTGGGTGACGGCATGCAGGACGGCATTACCATCGGCCCACTGGTCAACGAAAAGGCCGCTGCGGATGTTGATAAACTGGTGCAGGCATCCATTGCCCAGGGGGCAACCGTGGCATTGGGTGGCGGCCGCCACGAACTGGGCGGCTGTTACTACCAACCCACGGTGCTGACCGGGGTGAACTCGCAGATGGCGGTGTTTCGCAACGAGATCTTCGGCCCCGTGGCGCCGGTAGTGCGCTTCTCTACCGAGGAGGAAGTCATCGCCATGGCCAATGACACCGAGTTCGGACTGGCCTCCTACTTCTACACGCGCGATATCGGGCGAGTGTGGCGTGTCGCCGAAGCACTGGACTACGGTATTGTGGGCATTAACGAGGGCATTATCTCCAACGAGATGGCGCCATTTGGCGGAGTCAAGGAATCGGGCTCCGGCCGTGAGGGCTCCAAGTATGGAATCGATGACTACGTGGAAGTGAAATACATGCTGATGGGCGGGCTCTAAGCAGACCCAGATTCATCCGCATTACCGGGGTGGGGAGCCGAGCAATCGGACCCCGCCCGCACCTTTAGCATCAGCCTGTTTATCTGGCAGTACACTCCGGGCGCATTCAGTCCGCTTCCAGCCGCCCCGCAGCATCTTCCCCGAACGGGACAACCGCTACAAAGCCCGGGTTTTCTGCTGACCGCAGCGCTCACAACGAAATAGCGTGACCAGCTTGCCCTGCTTCACATCAAACTGGCTGGCCTTGTCCACCACCCACTTGTGGTGCCCGTGACGGCACAGCGTCTTGCCTTTGTGTTTGTCCTTGAGGGACGGACGGCGAAAGGGAATAACCTCGGCCACAGCGGACGCGAACCTCAGTCCTGCGGCAACAGGGTGCGCCGCAGCGCGTTGTTCCAGGAGGCCAGGCGCTGCCGCCGCGCGGCGGCGGACATCGATGACTTGAACTCGCGCTCCGCCTGCCAGATCTTGCGCACCTCGGCGGGACTCTTCCACAGGCCGACACCGAGGCCCGCGAGATAACAGGCTCCGGCCACTGTGGTTTCGACAACCTGTGGCCTTATCAGTTTGCGACCCAGTATGTCCGCCTGGATTTGCATCAGCAGGTTGTTGGCCGCCGCGCCGCCATCGACCCTCAGGGGACGCATGCGTTTTCCAAGGTCCTGCTCCATGACCCGCAGGATGTCGGCATTTTGCAACACCATGGCATCCAGGGTAGCCCTGGCGATATGGGCGCGCCCCGTGCCGCGGGTGAGGCCGGTAAACGTACCGCGGGCATCGGGCGCCCAGTGCGGTGCCCCGAGCCCGGTGAGGGCAGGCACAAACTCGACACCGCCGTGATCGTCGACCTGGCGGGCCAGGGCTTCTACATCGGCGGCCTTGCGGATAATACCGAGACCGTCACGCAACCACTGGACGGCCGCGCCGCAAATAAAAGCGCCTCCTTCCAGGGCATACACCGGCTTCGCATCAGCGCCCAATTGCCAGGCCACGGTGGTCAGGAGGCCCGCTCCGGAACGCACCAGTTGCTGCCCCGTATTCATCACGATGAAAGAACCGGTACCGTAGGTGCACTTGGCGTCACCCGGTATAAAACAGGCCTGGCCGAACAGCGCGGCCTGCTGGTCCCCGGCCATACCTGCAATCGGAATACCGTCAGGCAACCCCGCCACGCCGCGGGTGCGCCCCAGAACACCGCTGGAGGCGACGATATCGGGGAGAATATGCCGCGGCACCTCAAACAGGCCCAGCAGTTGCTCGTCCCACTGTCCGCTGCTGATATCCATGAGCGAAGTGCGGGAGGCGTTTGAGATATCGGTAACATGAGTCTCGCCGCCGGTAAGCTGCCAGACCAGGTAGCTGTCGATGGTGCCCGCGGCCACGTGGCCCGACTTCAACGCCCGGGCGATACCCTTGCTGTTGTGCAACAGCCAGCGAAACTTGCTGGCTGAGAAATAGGGATCCAGCACAAGGCCGGATTTGCGTGCGATCAGCGACTCGTGCCCCGCCTGGCGCAGCGACTCACAAAAATCGGTGGTGCGCCGACACTGCCAGACTATGGCGTTATTGAATGCCTCGCCGCTGCGGCGGTCCCACAGCAGTGAGGTTTCGCGTTGATTGGTGATGCCTATGGCGACGATATCGCCGGGCTTACAGAGTTTTTTTCTCAGGATGGCACGGATACCACGCAGCACCGAGGACCAGATCTCGGCCGGGCGATGCTCCACCCAGCCGGGCCGGGGATAGATCTGGGGAAACTCGTAATTAACGCTGGCCCGCAACTTGCCGCGGGCATCCATCAGGGCGACGGTGCTTCCCGTCGTGCCCTGATCGATTGCCAGTACGAAGCTTGGCATCTCCAGATGAACCCTTACTCGCCGTAGCCTTCCACTGCCTTGATTTCAAGGAAGTCGGTAAAGCCATGGGCACCCCACTCGCGACCGTTACCGGATTGCTTGAAGCCACCGAAGGGTACGTCGAAACCGCCCGAGGCGCCGTTGATGTGAACGTTACCGGCACGAATACGGGCGGCGACGGCGCGGGCGTGATTGATATCCTCGCTCTGCACGTAACCGGCCAGCCCGTATGGCGTATCATTGGCGACCTTGATCGCTTCCTCCTCGCTGTCATAAGGGATCATGGCCAGCACCGGCCCGAAAATTTCCTCGCGGGCAATCGTCATATCGTTGTTCACGCCGGAAAATACCGTGGGACGGATAAAGTAACCCTTTTCTATACCCTCGGGGCGCCCCGGACCACCCGCGACCACTTTGGCGCCTTCGGCGATACCTTTTTCGATCAGGCCCTGAATCTTGTTGAACTGCACTTCGGATACAACCGGGCCCATGGTGGTGCCCTTGGCGGTCGGGTCGCCCACAACCACTGATGCGGTGACCTTCGCGGCGATCGCCTCGGCCTCGGCCAGTTTCGCCCGGGGCACCAGCATGCGCGAGGGCGCATTACAGGATTGGCCGGTGTTCTGGTACATGTGCAGAACGCCACTGGTTACCGCCTTTTCCAGGTCGGCATCTTCGAGCACGATGTTCGGGGATTTGCCGCCCAATTCCTGGGTGACCCGCTTGACCGTGGGCGCCGCATTCTGGGCCACCAGGGAGCCGGCGCGGGTGGAGCCAGTGAAGGACATCATATCGACATCGGGGTGTTTTGACAGGGCTGTACCAACTACCGGCCCGTCACCGTTAACCAAATTGAAAACGCCTGCCGGCACCCCGGCCTCGTGCATGACCTGGGCGTAGAGGTAGGCGGACAGGGGCGCCACTTCACTGGGCTTGAGCACCATGGTGCAGCCCACAGCCAGGGCCGGGGCGACCTTGCAGCTGATCTGGTTGACCGGCCAGTTCCAGGGGGTGATAAGCCCGCACACGCCGATAGGCTCCTTGAAGACACGGTGCTGTCCCAGTTGTTCCTCGAACTTGAACGTCTTCAATACCTTGGCTGCTTCCTGCAGGTGTCCGAGACCGCAGTACGCCTGTGCACCCGCCGCCAGTTCCTGCGGCGCGCCCATCTCTTCGCGAATCGCGTCGGCGATATCGTTGTAGTATTTCTGGTATACGGCGGCACAGGATTCCAGCAACTCCACACGCTCCTTGACGCTGGTGCGGCTGAAGCTCTCAAAAGCGGCCTTGGCTGCGGCCACCGCGCGATTGAGGTCTTCCTCGCTGCCCATGGCGATGTGGGCGCAGACCTCCTCGGTTGCGGGGTTTATGACGTCAAATGTATTGGGCTTGACCGGATCGACCCACTCGCCATTGATATAAAACTGTGTGTACTCGCGCATTATCGTTCTCCGCATTGGGTTGGTTGTTTTCTGTATTGCTTGGCAGGACAGGGAGTGTAGCATTTTCCAGCGAACTGGCCACAGTTGCGGCAGGTATATCCCAGGGTTGGGAGCCATCGATTCAGACCCTGCGCGGCAGCTTGCTTTTGCGCTGCTCAATCGCACGCCACCCCCTCGCGGGTCCCCGCTTTGTTCCGTTTGGTCATTGTTTTTGGGCCCCCAATCACTCAAACTTGCGGGCCCTGAGCAAACCTTAACCGCAGGAGAGCCATTCCCATGGACAACGAAGAACTGACCCTGTTTCGCGACATGACCCGCCGCGCGCTCGAGCAGGAAGTAGCGCCCCACTTCGAGGAGTGGGAAGAGAAACACATGGTTCCACGGGAATTGTGGAACACCCTGGGGGCCGCGGGCCTGCTGTGTCCCGACATGCCGGAAGAATACGGGGCTGCGGGAACGACTCCCCAGGTGACGTTTGCGATCATCGAGGAAGCTTCGCGGATGGGCTTCGGCGGCGTCGCCACAGGCTACGGTATCCACAGCAATATTGTTGCGCCTTACATCAATCATTTCGGCACCGAAGAACAGAAAGAGCAGTGGCTGACCAAGATGGTTAGCGGGGAGGCCGTGGGCGCCCTGGCGATGACCGAACCCGGCGCCGGCTCCGACGTACAGGGCATACGCACCAACGCGGTCAGGGATGGCGACGACTGGATACTGAACGGCTCCAAGATATTCATCACCAACGGCTACCACGCGGATGTCGTTATTGTGGCCGCCATCACCGACCCGGGCAAAGGCGCCAAGGGCACCTCGCTGTTCCTGGTGGACACTTCCCTGGCGGGCTTTGAGAAGGGCAAGAAACTGGAAAAAATTGGCCAGCACACCTCCGATACGGCGGAGCTGTTTTTCCAGGACGTGAGACTGCCCGGCTCCGCCCTGCTGGGCGAGCTCAACAAGGGTTTCGTCATCATGATGCAGGAGTTGCCGCGGGAGCGCCTGGGCATCGCCGCCCAGGCGGTGTCGGCAGCCGAGGGCGCACTGGATATCACCGTGGACTACGTACTGCAGCGCAAGGCTTTCGGGCAAACCGTGGCCAGCTTCCAGAACACCCGCTTTGTCCTGGCCGAGGTGAAAACCGAAATCGCCATCAACCGCGCCTTCTATGAAAAATGCGCCGACGCCTACGCCGCGGGAAACCTGGATGCGACAGAGGCGGCAATGCTGAAATACGCCAGCACAGAAATGCAGTGCAAGACAATCGACCAGTGCCTGCAGCTGTTTGGCGGCTACGGCTATACCGCGGAATACCCTATCTCGCGATTCTACACCGATGCCCGCATCCAGCGAATTTACGGCGGCACCTCGGAAATCATGCGCGAAGTCGTCGCGCGTTCCATCCTCGGCAGGTAGACCCCGGCAGCGACCGGGCGGCCTTCGCGACTCAGCCCGGTTGCCCCGCCAGGGAGAACAGTGTCAGCAGGAAAAAGCCGGCGGTCACCGTAAAAATCGACAGCAGCGTGCTCAACACCACGATGTTGGCCGCCAGTACGCCATCGCCTCTCGCAGCAACCACCATAACGAAGCTGGCGGCCGCGACCGGGGAAGACAGCAACAGAAACAGGATACCCAGGGGCTGATCCCTCACCCCCAGCGCCAGGGCCAGCAAAACAGCCAGCAGCGGTGCCACGCACAGGCGCCAGGCAGTGGCCTCCCAGGCGATTAACCCGGTTTTGCGCAGGTTGGACAGTTGCATGGCGCCGCCAATGCACAACAGCATCAGCGGCAGGAAGAACGTTGAAATACCCGCACCCATCGGCGCGATAAAGCCCGGCACCGGCACACCGCCAAGCGCCCAGAGGATACCTGCCGAAATCCCGATAATCAGGGGGTTACGCGCAATGCCGAGCAACAACGCGGTGCCGGATGTACCCGCGCCCAGGGTGGCATTCAACATCCAGACCGCCAGCACATTGTAGAGCACCGTCAGCAGCGCCACCGGCATGGCGGCCAGCACCAGCCCCTCCTCCCCGTAGGCGGCAACCGCCAGGGCGATGCCGATGATGGCAAGGTTGGAACGATAGGCGCCCTGCACGAAAATGCCCTGCAGGGCCCGGGCATGACCGCGCCAGTGACTGTATATCCAGGCCAGGCCCACCGTAAGAAATGTCGCCAGCACACCCGCCCACAGGTACAGCGCGCTACCGATTGTGGAGTAATCCACCCGCACGGCACTGGCAAACAACATCAGGGGCAGGCCGAAGCTGAAGGCCAGTTGGGACACCCGGTTGATCAACGGCTCGGTCAGTAAACCCAGGCGGCGCAACAGGAGCCCCGCCACCACCCAGCCAAACGTTGGCAGCGAGACCGACAGGGCATTGTAGAAAAGCGTCAGGGCGTCGGGACTGTACAAAACTCACCTTTCTTCAAAACACGCGCCCCTTTGCAGCACCTGCACCCCGCACTCAACGCGCCCGACCCGTGGGCCAGCCTCACCCCAGTTCCAGCAGGGTCTCCTCCAGAGCCTGCAGCAGGCTGTCTATCTGGTCCTTGCCGATTACAAAGGGCAGGCCCAACTGTATCGAATCGCCGCCGTAGCGCACGTAAAAGCCCTTTTCCCACATTTTCATGGCAACCTCGAAGGGCCGGCGGGCGGGTTCTCCCGGATGCGGCTCCATCTGCAGGGCGCCGGCGAAGCCGAAATTGCGGATATCCGACACGTAGGGCGACCCGGCCAGTTGATGCAGACTGTCCTCGAAATACGGGGCCATTTCCGCCACGCGCTCGGGCAGCTGTTCGTCCTCGAGAATATCCAGTGCGGCCAGCCCCGCCGCGCAGGCCACCGGGTGCGCGGAATAGGTGTAACCGTGGGGAAATTCCAGCATGTACTCCGGGCCGCCCTGGGCCATAAAGGTCTGGTAGATATCGCTGCTGGCGACCACGGCGCCCATGGGCACGGCGCCGTTGGTGAGTTGCTTGGCCAGGTTCATGATATCCGGCACCACGCCGAAAACATCCGCACCGGTCAAGCCTCCACAACGGCCCAGCCCGGTGATGACCTCGTCAAAAATCAGCAGGATATTATTGGCGGTGCAGATATCGCGCAGACGCTGCAGATAGCCCGCGGGCGGCGGGATAACTCCCGCCGAGCCCGCCATGGGCTCAACGATCACCGCCGCGATATTGGACGCATCATGCAGTGCGATAATATCCTCCAGCTCATTGGCCAGCTGCCAACCCCGGCTGGGCATGCCCCGGGTGAATGAGTTTTCACTGCGCAGCGTGTGCGACAGGTGGTCGGCCTCAACCGCGGGACCAAACAGCTTGCGATTGGCGCCTATGCCGCCAACAGAGATACCGCCAAAATTGACACCGTGGTAGCCCTTCTCCCGGCCAATCAGCCTGGTCTTGCTGGGCTGACCCTTGAGGCGCCAGTAGGCCCTGGCGATCTTGAGCGATGTATCCGCGGATTCGGAACCGGAACCCGTGAAGAACACGTAATCCAGCCCCTCGGGCGTCAGCGCCTTGACCCGGTTCGCCAACTCAAAGGAACCGGGGTGACCAAACTGGAAAGCGGGGGCGTAGTCCAGGGTTTGCAACTGCCGGTACACGGCCTCAGCGATTTCCGGCCGATTGTGCCCGGCGCCGCAACACCACAAACCCGACAGTCCGTCCAGAATCTCCCGGCCCTGGTCGTCGATAAAATGCACGCCATTCGCGCCCACGATAATGCGCGGATCCTTCTTGAACTGGCGGTTGCCCGTATACGGCATCCAGTGGGCTTCGAGTTGCGCCCGTGTCAGTGAATGGTGCTGGCTCAGCTTGCCGGATTTCAGGGCCCGGACGGCGCTGCTGGATTTATTGGACATGATGACAACTTCCCGAAGTTAGAAACCGCCCTATTCTAGGTCTCGTTTTTTGGTGTATAAAGTATTATCTATCAACGTTTAGTTTCATTGTTATTCATCTAATAGACCGGAGTTGAGCCCAATGGCGAGAAAAGCACTGCTCGGCAACCTCACCGACAGTGACCTGCGACTGCTGCGCGTATTCCGCTCGGTGGCCGCCTGCGGTGGTTTCGCCGCGGCGGAACTGGAGTTGAACATCAACCGCAGCACGATTTCCCGTCACATCAAGGATCTGGAGACGCGACTGGGTGTCACCCTGTGTCGCCGCGGCCGCGGCGGCTTCGCCCTCAGTACGGAGGGTGCCCAGGTTCTGGCCAGCGCCCAGAGAATGATGGCGTCGATGGCCGAATTCCAGCACGAGGTCGACGAGTTGCACCAGCGCCTGCGCGGCTCCCTGACCATCGCTATTTTCGACAAGACGGCCTCCAACCCGCGCTGCCACATCAGCCGCGCGCTGGCGGGCTTCGATGAACAGGCTCCCGATGTCCACCCGGAACTGCACGTTCAGCCGCTCAATTCGATTGAGGCGGGGGTGATGGAGGGCCGTTTCCAGCTGGGTATTATCCCCAGCCACCGGGTTTCCAGCAGCCTGGATTACTACCCGCTTTTCGATGAGCAGATGTATCTCTACTGCTCTTCCATCCATCCCCTGTACGACCCCGGCGGCAACTACATCGACCTGGATACGGTGCGCGAGCACCGCTATGTGGGTATTGGCTACCACTCCCCCAATATGGAGATCACCCGGGAACTCGGCTTACATCGCCACGCCACGGCCCACGATCAGGAAGCGGTGGCCCACCTGGTGCTATCGGGCAAGTACCTTGGCTTTTTGCCGGAGCATTACGCGGAGAGTTTCGTCGCCCGTGGCTTGATGCGCCCGGTGCTGCCTGCCACTTTGCAGTATGTGTGTGGGTTCAGCGCGATTGTGCGCCATTCCCCACCACCGACCCGGGTAGTGCAGACTTTGCTGGATCAGTTGGTTGCGGTGCATGCGTAGCTCGCGTGGAATCCTTAAGTTGTTGGCTCTGCTAGCGGGTCCGGCCGGTAGCATGAACGCACCAGGAAGAGGTTTTGTGAAGCTAGCGGGCCCGGCCGGCAGGGGTACAATTCGCCCGCTTCCCCGATACTTGCGAACGAATTGCACCCCTACCACCCGCTCCCTCGTTCGGGACTGGTAACTTGAACACTGTTACAGCCAATGGCTTTTTCAAGGTTTCGGTCAGGACTGGTAACTTGAAGACTGTTCCAGCCTATGGCTTTTTCAAGGCTTCGGACAGAACTGGTAGCTCGAGTACTGCTTCCTCCAGATGCCTGTTCGAGGCTTCGGGCGGGAAGGCTTTTTCGTTCGCAAGTATCGGGGAAGCGGGCGAAAAAGCCTTCCCGGTCGGAGCCGGTAGCGCGAATCAACCAGAAAGCAATTTTTCGAGACTAACGGGCCCGGCCAGGGAAGCGGCGAAAAATACTTTCCCGGTCAGAGCCAGTGGCGTGAACGAACCAGGACGAAGTTTTGCGAAGCCAGCGGGCCCGGCCGGCAGGGGTACAATTCGCCCGCTTCCCCGATACTTGCGAACGAATTGCACCCCTACCACCCGCTCCCTCGTTCGGGACTGGTAACTTGAACACTGTTCCAGCCAATGGCTTTTTTCAAAGTTTCGGTCGGGATTAGTAGCTCGAGCACTGCTACCTCCAGATGACTATTCGAGGCTTCGGGCGGGAAGGCTTTTTCGTTCGCGAGTATCGGGGAAGCGGGCGAAAAAGCCGTCCCGGTCGGAGCCGGTAGCGCGAATCAACCAGAAAGCAATTTTTCGAGACTAACGGGCCCGGCCAGGGAAGCGGCGAAAAATAATTTCCCGGTCAGAGCCAGTGGCGTGAACGAACCAGGAAGAAGTTTGTGAAGCCAGCGGGCCCGGCCGGCAGGGGTACAATTCGCCCGCTTCCCCGATACTTGCGAACGAATTGCACCCCTACCACCCGCTCCCTCGTTCGGGACTGGTAACTTGAACACTGTTCCAGCCAATAGCTTTTTCAAGGTTTCGGTCAGGGCTGGTAGCTTGAGCACTGCTTCCTCCAGATGCCTGTTCGAGGCTTCGGGCGGGAAGGCTTTTTCGTTCGCGAGTATCGGGGAAGCGGGCGAAAAAGCCTTCCCGGTCGGAGCCGGTAGCGCGAATCAACCAGAAAGCAGTTTTGCGAGACTAACGGGACCGGCCGGGGAAGCGGCGAAAATTACTTTCCCGGTCAGAGCCAGTGGCGTGAACGAACCAGGAAGAAGTTTTGCAAAGCTAGCGGGCCCGGCCGGCAGGGGTACAATTCGCCCGCTTCCCCGATACTTGCGAACGAATTGTACCCCTACCACCCGCTCCTTCGTTCGGGACTGGTAACTTGAACACTGTTACAGCCAATGGCTCTTTTCAAGGTTTCGGTCAGGATTAGTAGCTCGAGCACTGCTACCTCCAGATGACTGTTCGAGGATTCGGGCGGGAAGGCTTTTTCGTTCGCGAGTATCGGGGAAGCGGGCGAAAAAGCCTTCCCGGTCGGAGCCGGTAGCGCGAATCAACCAGAAAGCAGTTTTGCCAAGCCAGCCAGCTCGGTCGAATATTTACCGCTAATCCCTGAACCCCGTAATCGCCTTGGCCGCCTGGTAGGCAAACGTCATGGCGGGCCCGAGCGTCGCTCCCGGGCCGGGGTAACAGGGCAAGGTCGGGGCGCTACAATTGCCGATCGCATACAGGCCCTCAATTACGTGACCGTCCTCGTGCATAACCTGCGCATCGGCATTGATCACCATCCCACCCTGGGTGCCAAAATCACCCGGGTCTACCCGCATAGCGTAAAACGGCGGTTTCGCCACCGGGCCCAGACAGGGATTGGGCGCAACGCGCGGATCGCCGTAATAGCGATCGTAGGCCGACTCGCCACGGTGACAATCCGGATCGACGCCCGTGCGGGCGTACTCGTTCATTTTTGCGACAGTATCAGCCAGCCCCTGGGGATCGACCTTGATCTTCGCCGCGAGTCCGAAAATGGTATCCGACTTTGCGAAGAAACCCTCCTGCTCATAACGCTTGGGTAGCATCCAGTCTGGTCGAAACTTGCTGTTGTACAGAGGTCCCACGAAATAGTTCGCCCTGAAATCGGCATCAAAAATCTGCCAACTCGGATTACAGGGGTTGTCCGGACTGTGGACCCGGAACGTCTCCTGCTGGAAAGCCATATAGTTTTGCGATTCATTGCTGAAGCGCTTACCGGCAGGATTGACCACGATAGAACCCGGGTAGGACTTCTCCATGATGCTCAGGCGCGGAATATCCTCACCCGGTACCGAGATGGTATTGCACCACCAGGCCTCGTTGAGCCTGTGCATTTTCGCGCCCAGACGCATACCCTCGCGGATGGCGTCACCGGTATTGTCCCTGGTGCCCGCGCTCCAGCGGTGATCCGTGGGTTGCGGCAGGTATTTCTCGCGCATCTCCTGGTTGTGTTCAAAGCCCCCGGCGGCAAGTATCACAGCCTTGCGAGCCTGGATGCGCAGGGGGCGGCCGTTGCGGCGCACCTCCAGCCCGACCACCCTGCCCTGCTCCTCGATGACACTGGTCATCGCGGTGTTGCGCCACAGGGGGATGTCGCGATCCTGCATGGATGCGCGCAGTCTGGCCACGCCGGCACAACCCGTGGCCAGGCGGCGGTGAAAACGGTCCCGCAGGCGCCAGGGTATATCCACCACGTAGGCCGCCACCAGTTTCAGGGCGATCTTCCACCAGCCCGGTTGCTGGCCAATCAATAGCGCCGCCTCCTGCTGGGTGATACCGATAACGCCCGCCAGGTGCATCATCGGGTGGGTGCGTCGCAGGTGGCGCCACTCCTCGCCCAACTCATCAGCGTTAAACGTCTCGGGTTCCATGGAGCGGTGACCCACCATGGCGCCATCGAGGTTGGTGTAATAGTCCGGGTAATGGGCCAGGCTCACATAGCGGGCACGGGTGTGCTGGTGCATGAACTCGACCATTTTGGGGCCGTTTTCCAGGTATGCATCCAGTTGATAGTCGGGCACTTCTTCGGTGCTGATCAGCTGGCGCAGGTAGGTTCTGGCTGCGCCGATGGAATCGTCGGCACCCGCGGCGCGGGCATATCGGTTGCAGGGAATCCAGACCCCGCCACCGGAAATGGAACTGGTGCCGCCATAGAGGTGTGATTTTTCGACCACGAGTACATCCGGCGTACCCATATCGTGGCTACACAGGGCGGCGGTCAGGCCTCCGTTGCCGGAACCCACCACAACCACATCGAAACTGTAATCCCACTGCTGCCCTGCGCTCATGCCACAACCCCGCATTCAAGATGGCGCCATGGTAGCGCACTCTTCGGGCTTTGCAGCGCGGACAAAATGCTTAAGCAGGCACAGGTTCAATAAATTGGTCGCAGCGTGCGGACGCGAACACGGCCCGCGAGGAAAATCTTCTTGTCCTTCACCGGGGTCGATGTCTACACTCGGGTCTGCGCAAGACTGGACCACAACTTCAACCTGGCAACCAAGGAAGCAAACATGATTGGACCAAAAGCAAAACTCTGGCTGGCCGCCGCCGCAGTAACGACTACCATGCTCTCAGTTCCCGCCCTGTCCCACTTTGACGACAAGGAGATGCCGCAGTCTTACCGGCAGTCCTATTTTGCCCTGCTGGCGGCTAATTTTGGCCCCATGGTTGCCACGGTGAAAGGCGAAGCTCCCTGGGACCAGGTCAAGATGGAGAACTGGGCCAACGACCTGGCGGCACTGTCTACGCTGGACATCATGCGTGGTTTTGTCGACGGCTCGGACAAGGGCACGACGCGCGCGAAACCTGAAATCTGGCAAAACAAGGACGATTTCACCAAAAAAATGGAGTCCCTGCACACCGAACTGGCGAGCCTGCAGAAGGTAACCGCGGCAGGCGACCGCGATGCGATTGCAAAACAGGTAGGCGCGGCCGGCAAGGCCTGCAAAGCCTGCCATGATGATTACAAGGCGGAAAACTACCTCTACTGAGCCGGTCGGGGGCCGGGTCGCTTTGCTGTTGATCAGCCAGGCGACGCCAGGCTGTCTACCACATCACCGACGGCGGGGGCGGTGCCAGTTGCAGGAGGCCCCAGAGGGCCAGCGACACCAGCAGCAGGATCAATACTGCCCGCCAGGGCGATACCGGGGCTGACCTGCCGACGCGGCCTTCGGCGCTGCCGCGCACCATGGCGCGCAGCAGCGGTTCACGATGCCGAATCTGGTGATATAACACCGCGAGAATATGCAGGCCGACCAGCGCCAGCAACAGGTTGAACGCCACATCGTGCAGCAGGCCCATGGCGTCCCGCAGCGATACGCTGGCAGCGTTGTAAAACGGCCCGTTGAAAAAGACATCGTCGCTGTTAAACAGCCCACTGACAGCCTGTATCAGCAGTAGCGCCAGCAGGGCGATAACCGACCAACCGCCCAATGGGTTGTGGCCCAAGCTGGCCGCTCCCGCGCCCTTCAGATAGGCGATAACCCTGCGCGGACCAACCAGGAAATCCGCGAAGCGCGCATGTCGGCTACCTGCAAAACCCCAGGCGATACGACTGACCACCAGCACAATGACGATGTACCCCAGCCACTCGTGTAACTCAAAATTCTCGGTTTCGGCGCTCCACCAGGACAGGGGCACACAGACGACGATCAGCCAGTGGAACAGCCGGGTCGGGATATCCCATAGGGGTTGCGGCCTGTTCACCACCGGACCTTTACCCCGCTTGCCTGACCAGTTGCGGGCACGCCGGATCAACATTCAGGCAGGTATATATCCAGCGTTGTCCGTCGAGGGTCGCGCGGTGCCTGGCGCCAGCCAGCGCGGGGTCGCCGGTGTCGTAGCCCGCATCGCCTCGAAACATCACTGTCACCACGCCCTCGTGCAGGGCGAATACGGGCAACACCTCCGGCACGAAGCTGTGTCGCTCCTCCCCCACCAACTCCGCGATCGAGTTATAGGACCCGAGGCTCAGCAGCGTGACCAGCGTGGGTGGCAGCATGGCCAACTCACCCGCCTCGTGCATGGCGATTGCCTTGTCGATTCCGATCCACAGGTGGTCGTGGATTTCCCCGCCGTCGATAACCACTTCCTGCGCACCAGTCACGGGCGCCGCGTAAATCCAGGTGGAAAAACGCCTGGGCTCGGCGACCGGCGTGGTCCAATGGCTGACCAGAACCATGTCATCAGGATCGGGGCGCAGGCCGGATTCTTCCCAGGCTTCCCTGGCCGCTGCGATGCGCGACGCGCGCACCTCATCCCCTTGCGCGGCCGCCAGGTCCGCCGGCTCCAGCGCGCCACCGGGAAAGACCCAGCAGCCGCCGGCGAACATCAGCGCCTTGTTGCGTTTCAGAAGCAGGGTCTCGAGGCCCGCCCGGGTTTCACGCAGGAGCACGACTGTGCTGGCGGGGCGCAACGATGCATCGCTCCCGGCGGTTGAATTTGCGGTTTGAGCGCTGGGCATGGTCTGCAGCCGTCCTATCGAAGTCTGGTTATAATTGGAACGATACCAGCATTACTACCCGTCAGGCGAGTCATCAGCCGCCCTAATTCCCGGTGACGGTGTGCTTATCAATACCGATATTTTTGCCTTTGAACGGCAAAACTGGAATGCTGCTGCGCTAAAACCTGACTGTAAACTCTATGCATACCACCCGCATTCACACTGGCTCCGCCCTCCTGGCCCTGATCCTGCTGGGACCTGTCACCGCTCTCGCCGAATCGCCGAATTCACCCTGGAACGATGCAGCCAATGGCCAACGTCCCCGCCAGGGGATGAGCTATCCTGGGCAGCCGTACGCCATCACCGAAGAGCGACAGCCCTGCACCGACTACAGCTCCCGGCGCCGGCCTTTCTTCGGCGACACCCATGTGCATACGGCCTGGTCCTTCGATGCGAGCGCCGGCGGCACCCGCAACAAGCCGCCCGAGGCCTATGCCTTCGCTCGTGGCGCACAGATGGGCATCCAGCCCTACAGTGACGATGGCAAGCCCCTGCGCCATACCCGTATTGACCGGCCGCTGGATTTTGTCGCTGTCACCGACCACTCGGAATTCTTCGGGGAAATGCGCATGTGCGAGACACCGGGTTATCCCGGCTACTGGCACCCGGTGTGCATTGGCCACCGCTGGTTGCCATCGTTTTCATTCGCGACCTTCGGGGCCTACGGTATGGCCGGCAAGAAGCGCTGGGGCTTCTGCGGCGAGCAGAACAGTGACTGCTTCAGGGCTGCCGAGAGTACATGGCAGGATATCCAGCAGGCGGCGGAGCAGGCCTACGACCGCAGCGCTGACTGCAGCTTTACCAGCTTCGTGGGATATGAATGGACTGCGAATGTCGGAGCGGGCCAGAATCTTCACCACAACGTGATTTTTCGCAACGAACAGGTTCCCGACCGCGCCCTCAGCTGGATTGAAACACCCTCCCAGGTACAACTGTGGGATTACCTGGAGCAGGAGTGCGTACAAGACAAGCCCGGTTGTGATGCCATCGCGATCCCGCACAATTCCAATCTCAGCGGCGGCCTGATGTTCGAGACTGCCAGGGTCAGCGATGTGACCATCCCACCCGGGCCGGTAAGCGCGCGCGAGGCCAGCCGCCGGGCGCACTGGAATCCGCTGTTCGAAGTAATGCAGCACAAAGGGTCTTCCGAGTGCGACAACCGCAGCGCCGCCTGGGCAGCTGACGAATACTGCGATTTTGAACTGCTGGATTACGATAGTTTTGGCGGCAAGAGCAGTGGCGCTCCGGGAGGCGCGTCCATGAGCGTGATGGCCCTGTTCGTCGATGAACAGGATTTACCCGTCACCAAACTGCCGGACGAGAGCAATTTCCTGCGTTACGCGCTTAAAGAAGGCCTGCGTGAGCAGGCGGAGCTGGGCGCCAACAGTTTCAAGTATGGACTGATTTCAAGCACCGATACGCATATCGCGGCCCCGGGCCTGGTAATGGAGAAAAATTACCCGGGCCACGGCGGCGCAGGTATGGATTCGCGCGATGGTATAGCCACGGGCCTGGTGGATGACCTGGAGTACGGACCTGGCGGCCTGGCTGTGCTCTACGCGGAGGAAAACACCCGCGACGCGCTGTTTGCCGCGATGCGCAGGCGCGAGGCCTATGCCACCAGCGGTACCCGGCCGATACTGCGATTCTTCGGCGGCTGGGACTACCCGCAGGATCTGTGCGCGGACAGCGACCTGGTGGAAAAAGCGTATGCCGGCGGCGTACCCATGGGCGGCGAGTTACCGCCACCCGCGGAACCGGGCGCCGCGCCCAGATTCCTGGTCTCCGCGGCATACGACCCCGGTACCCGCGAATACCCCGGTGCCGAACTCCAGCGCATTCAGCTGATCAAGGGGTGGTACCGGGACGGTGCATTACATGAGCAGGTGCTGGATATAGCCGGCGGCGACAATGAAGCCGGGGTGGACATCCATTCCTGTGAGCGCCATGGCTCGGGACATCGCCAGTTATGCCAGGTCTGGACCGACGATAATTTCGACCCCGGGGCCCAGGCTTTCTACTACGCCAGGGTGCTGGAAAACCCGAGTTGTCGCTGGAGCCAGTACGCATGCGCCGCCGCGGGTGTGCGCTGCGAGGACCCCGCGACAGTGCCCGCCGGCATGCAGCAGTGTTGCGCCGCGGATCACCACAAGGTCATCCAGGAGCGGGCCTGGAGTTCCCCGATCTGGTTTACGCCCGGCGCCTGAACCCTCAGTTCTGCGCGGCGCGAACGGCCATTCCCAGGTCGTATCCCAGCGCCCGCGCCCGGTCGATGGCCTCCTGCCGCGCCTCACCCGTCCGGGTCAGCACCCACAGATTGGTACAGCGGGTACCGGAGCGACAGAAGGCGAATAAGGGGCGGGATTCATCGTCGAACAGTTTTTCAATCCGCGCCACATCCGGACCCGGAAAGTCCATGGCAGTCACCGGCAGGTGGTGGTACTCGAGTCCGGCCGCCAGTGCGGCCGCCTCGAACTGCGCACTGCCGGGTTGGCCGGGCTCTTCGTTATCGGGACGGTTATTGACCAGCACCTTGTAACCGGCGGCGGCGATCTGGGGAACCTGGGCGAGACTGATTTGCCCGGCCACCGCGATGGTGGGTGTGAGTTTAACGCTATTCATAAAGGGCTCTCCTTATTCACTGGTGGTGCGCATCCCGGTGGTGACTTCGTCCAGGCCCTCGCGCAGCTGACTCGCCCAGGCGGCCAGGGCGCGGCGGACGGCCGCCGAGTTCGTGACTGAACTGGACCACTGCAGGTATGTGGTATCCCGGGCGCGCTGGCGGTCCACTACCCGCACCAGGATTTCGCCGGTAGTGCCGTCCATAACCTCCAGTACCAGCGTCATTTCCCCCGTGTGCGTGGTGTAGGTTCGAGTGGCGCCGGACACATTCGTATCCGGTGCCGAGATATCGAGGTTGATGATGGCCGGGCGCAAAACAAGCACCCGCTCGCCACCGTCGAAGCTGTCGACCAACTGGTATGGCGGCGCCTGTTCCAACGCCTCCCGGAAATACTTGTCGCACTCCTCGCTGAGCTTGTCCTTGGCGGCATCGACATCCCGCTGGGTTATGCGGTTACTGAGGTTCAGGCGGGAATTATTCTGGTCGCGCAACCAGTCCTTCTTGAATGCCACTTCACACTTCGCCAGACCGTAGGACCCGTAACCCGTCAGGTCCGCGCCGGGACGCAGGTAAACTGCGGCAAATCGCGTGTCGGGCTGCAGTTGCAGGCCGTCATAGGTCTCGGCCGGCGGCGCTGAAGTGGTGGAACTGCAGGCGCCCAGTAGCAGTGCTGTTGCAGCCAACAACAATGTGTTCAAAAAGTGAGGTAATTTCATGTACCCGGACTCCCGCCTGAGAGTCCGCCAGATTAGCGAGCGCCATACAGATAATCAAGTCACGCCAGGGTATGGCGAATACGCGCAATTTTCTTGAAACTCTTGACAGTGATCAAGTTCGGAACGCGCATCTTGCCTTTTAATAAACCGACACACATAAATAATCAATAACGGTGTTTGTGCTGCTCATATGAGTTTTCTGCGTGCTTTCCCGCTAACCGTGGTATCGATGTGCCTTGCGCTGTCAATGGCAAGCCGGGGCGCCTCGCCCGGGTACGCGCCTATCATGCCACTGGCGGAAAAGTCGCTGTTGCTGGATATCAGCATCGCGGGACCCCGCCTGGTAGTGGCGGGTGAGCGGGGCCATATCCTGTATTCCGACGACAATGGCGATTCCTGGCGGCAGGCCCGTGTGCCCACGACCCAGATGCTGACCAGCGTTCATTTTGTCGACGCGAACTACGGTTGGGCAGCGGGCCATGACGGGCTGATCCTGATCAGCGAAGACGGCGGCGAAAACTGGCGGATCCAGCGCGATGGCCTGAACGTGCAGCAACAGCTCAATCTCGAAATGCGCGAATCAGCCCATCACCGGCTCCGGGAGTTGGAACAGCAACTGGAACTTGCCGCGGAGGAATCAAAAGCCGGGTTCGAGTACGAACTCGAAGAAGCCAGGATGGATCTCGAGGACGCTGATCTCACCCTGGAAGAGCCGGTATTTACCTCCCCGCTGATGGACCTGTGGTTTCAGGACGTCGAGCGCGGCTGGGCAGTGGGCGCCTTCGGCACCCTGGTGGCCACACGTGACGGCGGACAACACTGGCAGAACCGGCAGGCCGCACTGGACAACCCCGATGAGTACCATCTCAATGCGATCACCGGTGACGGCAAAGGCAGGGTATTTATCGCCGGTGAGCGCGGCGTGATGTTTCGCTCGCTGGATAGCGGCCGGAGCTGGGAGACCCTGGAGCCCTTTTACGAGGGCAGCTGGTTTGGCGCGGTCTACAATCCCGGGAACGACGCCCTGTTCGTTTTCGGACTGCGCGGCAAGCTGTATCGCTCCAGTGATTTCGGCTCCACCTGGAAGCCGGTGCCTGCTGACAACAATACTACCCTGGCGGGCGGCAACGCCTCGGGCAGGGGTGACATTGTACTCGTGGGCGGCGTCGGCACCGTACTGTCCAGCAGGAATGGCGGCGAGTCATTTACACGCAGCATGGTCGCCGACCGCCTCAGCCTGAGTTCGGGCGTGGCTCGCGACGGCAGGCTCATCCTCGTCGGACAGGGTGGGGTCAAGGTAGAGGGAGGTATCTCCGAGGGTGAATGATAACGGGTCCCAGCGCGCAGAAGACCTCCACACCTATCACCCCGGCGAGGAGGAAGTATTCCTGGAGCGGATAATCTTCTCGTTCCGGGGCCCACTGCTGTTTGTTTTCCTGCTCGCGACGGTGTTTTTCGCCTACCAGACCGCCGGACTGCGGCCGGACGCCAGTTTCGAAAAAATGATCCCGATGGAGCATCCGTACATCCGCTCCTTCATGAAACACATTTCTGATCTCGGCGCGGCTGGCACCAGCATACAGGTCGCGGTGGAGCATACCTCGGGCGATATTTTCGATCCTGACTACCTCGACGTGCTGCAAAAGGTCAACGATGAGGTGTTCTATCTGGAAGGCGTGGATCGCAACAGGATGCGCTCGCTGTGGACGCCCAACGTACGCTGGACTGAAGTCACGGAGAAAGGGTTTGAAGGCGACAAGGTCATTGATTCCGACTACGACGGTTCCGAGCAGGCCATGGCGCAACTGCGCCAGAATATCCTGCGTTCCGGCGAAGTGGGTCGACTGGTTTCCGACAACTATCGCTCCAGCATCGTACAGGCACCCCTGATCGATATCGATCCCACCACAGGTGAACCGCTGGACTACTGGGCCTTGTCACAATCCCTGGAAGAGGTCCGTGATAAATACGAGCAGCTGTCAGTCGACGCCAACGGGCAGCCGACGATCCGGATTCATATTATTGGATTCGCGAAAATTATCGGCGACCTGCTAGACGGCATCACCGCTATACTGCTCTTCGCCGTCATCACCCTGTTGATCACTTCCGTGTTGTTGTTCCTCTACACCCGCAGCCTGCGCGGCACGCTGTCGCCGCTGCTGTGCTCGATCATCGCCGTGATCTGGCAACTGGGTCTCCTCAAGACCCTGGGCTATGGCCTCAACGCTTATTCGATACTGATACCTTTCCTGGTGTTCGCGATTGGCGTCAGTCACGGGGTACAGATCGTCAACGCATTCCTCGGGGAGAGTATCGCCGGAAATGATCGGCGAATAAGTGCGCAGCGCGCTTTTCGCTCCCTGTACGTGCCCGGAATGACGGCGCTGTTTTCCGACGCTGTCGGTTTTGTCACGATGGTCCTGATTCCGATTCAGGTAATAAAGGACCTGGGCGTAGCGGCCAGCATCGGTGTCGCTGTTGTCATGCTCACCAATCTGGTGCTGTTGCCGGTGATGATGTCCTATATCGGTATCACGCTGAAAACCCTGGAGCATCACCGCCAGGCCCGCACTAACGATGCCGTGCGCCGCACCGCCTGGCGACTGCTGTCCAACCTCGCCAGCGCAGGGGTCGCCAAGGTATCAATCGCAATAGCGGCGCTCGGCTTCGCGATCGGCATATACGGCGGACAAAACCTGCAAATCGGTGACCTGGACCCCGGCGCGCCGGAGCTGCAACCGGATTCCCGCTACAACCTGGATAACCAGTATATTACCGACAACTACGCCACCAGCTCTGACATCTTTGTAGTGATGGTGGAAACGCCCGAAGAGCAATGCGCACAGTATGACAAGCTCGCACTGGTTGACCGCTTCGTCTGGCATATGCGCAATGTGCCCGGTGTAAGCTCCGCGATTGCGGCATCGGATGTCTCGAAGCTGTACGCGGCGGGCTATAACGAGGGCAATCTGAAATGGGCCACTATCAACCGCGATCAGCGCCTGCTGGGTTCCACGTTCGACCAGATGCCGGCCGCCCTGATGAATACCAGTTGCAGCCTGCTGCCGGTGGCCCTGTTCCTCAGCGACCACAAGGCGGAAACCCTGCAGCGGGTAGTCGACGCGGCGCAGGACTTCGCCGAGCGTAACCGGCAGGATGGTATTCACTTTGCCCTGGCGGCAGGTAACGCCGGTATTGAAGCTGCCACCAACCAGGAGATCGCTGTTGCCCAGACCCGCATGATGCTGCTGATTTACGGGGTGGTCGGTGCGCTGGTATTCCTGAGTTTCGCGTCCTGGCGTGCCGTGATCTGCATCATGACGCCGCTGGCGCTGACCTCCTTCCTGGCCCAGGCCCTGATGGCCCATCTCGAGATCGGCGTAAAAGTCGCCACGCTTCCGGTCATCGCGCTGGGTGTCGGGGTCGGCGTCGACTACGGTATCTATATCTACAGCAAGCTGAGTTACTACCTGCGTCGCGGCATGGGAATCCAGCAGGCTTATTACCACACCCTCACAACCACGGGAGAGGCTGTCAGCCTTACCGGCGTCATGCTGGCGGTGGGCGTGGCGACCTGGATCTGGTCTCCCATCAAATTCCAGGCGGATATGGGGCTGCTGCTCACCTTCATGTTCCTGTGGAATATGGTGGGAGCCCTGTGGCTGCTGCCTGCGCTTGCGCACTTCCTGGTAAAGCCGGAAAAGTTCGCGGCCGCGCAGGTGGAGCCGGTCCCGGGCGAGGCTCCCGCGCCGTGAACATCCAGGCTCTGAACGAATGAGAAATACCGCGAACAACGAGTGGAAAATATTATGATAATGCACTACCCGCAACGCTACAGCATTCTCGCCCGGGCCGTGTCCGCCGCGGGCCTCCTGCTGGCCGCCTCCGCGGCCCACGCACTTTCCTTCGACTTCGGTGACGACGGCGACTGGCGCCTGGACTGGGACACCAATGTGGCCTACACAAGCCAGTGGCGGGTCGCCAAACAGGACGATGACCAGTTCAATTACAAGCAACTGGACGATCCTATCGCCTCGTTCAAACGACACACAGTGCTGATAAACGCCAACGACGGCGACAACAACTTCAATCGCAGCCTGGTACAGAACAAGGTGTCGTTTGTCACGGAAATGGATCTCAAGTGGCGTACTTACGGCCTGTTCACAAGGGCCAGGGGCTACTACGACGATGTCTATGACCAGCACACGGACCAGAGCGAGGAGGATTTCCTGACCTACAACTCGGGCAACTCCCCGGCCATCGGCGGCACCACGGATTTCCGCCGCTTTCCCAAAGGCACCATCGACAAACACCGCGACCGCCTGGAAATGCTGGATTACTTTTTGTACGCTAACGGTGAACTGCCCGGTGAACACCTGTTCAACGTGAGACTGGGCAGCCAGGTGATCAACTGGGGAGAGGCTACATTTACCGCCGGCATCAACGGCCTGCAGAACAGGGCCGACCTGATAGCGCGCAACACCCCCGGGGTCGAGGTCAAGGAAATCCTGCTACCCACCGGAGCCCTATACGGCCAGGTGGATGTGACACCCGATATCACCTTCGAGGCCTATTACCAGTACGAATGGAAGAAAACCGAACTCAACGGGGTGGGCAGTTTCTTCAGCGACCGGGACTTTCTCGGGCCGGGAGCAGAAAACTTCCTGATCAGCCTCGGGCCGGACAATTTCCTGGTCGCGCCCAGGACGCCTGACGAAGCCGCCTCGGACAGTGGCCAGTGGGGATCGGCCCTGCACTGGATCGTACTCGGGGACACCGATCTCGGGCTCTACTACATCAACGCACATAGCAAGGCCCCCGCCTACAGGCTGAACTACAACGGCGCCATTCCCGATAACTACACCATCGTCTATTTCGAGGATATACAGGGCTACGCCGCCAGCTTCACCACGGTACTGGCCGATACCAACGTACAGGGGGAAGCCTCCTTCAAAACCGATGTACCGGTTGTGCTGGTGGACGGCGACCCGGTAAAAGGCGACCTTGCCTCCTATCAACTCGGCGGTTCCTATGTATTCGAACCCACCGCCCTGTGGGACGATGCCAACCTCACCTTCGAGTTGGCCGGGGCCTATATCACTTCCCACGACAGCGGCGAGTTGCTGTACGACGATCACGGCACCGTTATCAACCTGCGCCTGGAACTGGCCTACCTGAACCTTACGCACGGACTCGACCTGAAGGTACCCATTTTTTTCCGGCGCGGACTGGACGGCAATATCCTGGAAAGCGAGATGGTGGAAGACTCCTCCGCCTTCAACATCACTTTCCAGTTCGTCTACCTCAATAATTTCACCACCGCCATTGGCTACTCCAACTTTTTCGATGGCGGCGAGAATACCTACATCAACGACCGCGACAATGTGTCGCTGAACTTTGCTTACAGCTTCTGAGACAGACAAGGGAGGATTTCGATTATGCGGTTACTCAAAAGCAGCGTGATTGCGCTGGCACTGTCGCTTACCGCCGCTGGCGCGGCTGCAAAAATGTCGGCGGAGGACGTGGCGCGCCTGGGCAAAGACCTCAACCCGATGGGCGGGATCAAGGCTGGCAGCGAGGACGGTCTCCTGCCGGAATGGACCGGCACGGTGGTCGGCCTGCCCCCGGGTCTCAAATGGGACGGTCCCGGCACGACCTACCCCGACCCCTGGCCCGATGAAAAACCGCTGTTCGTGATCACCAAAGAGAATATGGAACAGTACCGGGAGCGTTTGAGTCCCGGGCAGGTCGCCATGTTCGAAACCTACCCCGACACCTTTCGCATGCCGGTTTACCCCGGCCACCGGGAATTTGCGTTTTACCCGGAGTTTTACGAAAAGGTGCTGTATAACGCGAAAAACAGCCAGTTGATCAACGACGATGAGGGCATAGAGGGTTTTGTCGGCGGCGCCGCCTTTCCCGTGCCGTCTACCGGGCCGGAGGCGGTCTGGTTTACCCGCACCACCGGCGCCTATGAGACTACGGAGGGCGAATACAGTGATATCGCGGTGTTCCCCAATGGCACCCGTTCCACGCGCCGCTCCAGGTTTCTGCAGGAGTCTCCCTACGCCAGTCGCAACAACCCTGTCACTGCGGAGTACGAGTACCCGAAACTGGGAGAATTCGCAGGTTACATCATGACCTATGTGACTGAACCTGCGCGGGACAAAGGCCTGATCACGGCCGTCCTCGAGCCCTACGACTACTCCAAAAACGCGCGCGAAGTCTGGCGCTACCTGCCGGGGTCACGACGGGTACGACGGGCTCCCACGGTTGGTTTCGATACACCCGACGGCCCCGGCGGGCTCAAGACGGTGGACGAGGTGAGAGGGTTCAACGGCTCGATGGAACGCTTCGAGTGGAAACTACTGGGCCGCCAGGAAATTTTTGTGCCCTATCATAACTACCGGTTTGACGACCCCAGCCTGAGCTACGATGAACTGCTGACCAAATTCCACGCAAACCCCGACTACATGCGCTATGAACTCAAACGCGTGTGGGTAGCCGAGGGGACCTTGCGCGAGGGCGAGCGCCATATCTACGGCAAGCGCCGGATCTACGTGGACGAGGACACCGGGTTCACTGTCATCACCGAAAACTACGACGGCCACGGCGAGTTATGGAAAGTCGTGCTCACCAACAACATTTACGAATACGGCGGCCAGGCCTACGCCCGGCGGGCGCAAATGTACCATGACCTGCGTGCGGGGGCTTACATTGCCGAGCGCCTGATCAATGACAGCGCTCCCATGCTGTATGACGTCAACCCGATGAAAGGGCCCGTCCACTTCTCCCCCAGCAATATCCGCAAGCTGGGCAAGCGCTAGTCCGGACAGCGCAGCTGGCCCCGGAGCAGGACTCCGGGGCCTTGCTTGCGCCACCTCTCGGCGTGGCGCACAGGATACTTCAGGAACCCGCCAGGAGCGCCCTCGCCCCCTCCCACAGCAGTTTCACACCGATCACCAGCAGGAAAAAGCTGATCACCTGGTAATAGAAGGTCGCTCCCGAGCGCTTTACCAGTGCGTGCCCGATCTTTACGCCCAGAGGAGCCAGCGGCACCAGCGCCAGTGAGTAAATCAGATTGTCCGAGGTGAATTGCCCCAGCGCGTAGTACGGCACCAGTTTGACCACGTTTACCACCGCGAAAAAAATACCTGCGGTACCGGCAAAAAGCAGTGGGCTCAGACGCTTGGGCTGCAAATACACGGTGAACGGCGCTCCGCCCGCGTGGATACTGAAACTGGTAAAACCGGAGAGTGTGCCCAGCACGCCGGCAGACACCCGATTGTGTTTACTGCTCGTGTGCGAGTTGCGGCCAAGCAACTGCTGGGCGCCAAAGCCCAGGGCCAGGACGCCGATCAGTATCCGCATATAGTGCTCATTCATGGCGTCGGCCGAGACAAAGCCAATGAGTATTCCAAGCAGTGCCCCTGGGAGCAGATACAGGAGCGCCGTGCGGTCAAATACACCCCAGTAGGTCTTGACGACAAAGGCATCCATGACAACCAGTATCGGCAGGAGAATGGCGGCGGCCTGGGTGGGCGGCATGGCCAGTGCCATTATCGGCACCGCCAGGATAGACACGGCGCCGCCAAAGCCGCCCTTGGACACCCCGTACAGCAGGACCGCGGGAATACAGGTGAGGTAAAAACCCGGGTCGCTGAACAAGTGGCCTCAGTCTACCAGGCCAAAGCTGGTCGCCAGGATATCGATGATTTCCGCTTTCGGGTTATCGGGTATTGGCAGCTTTTTGCCGATGATTTTTTCGGCGATACCCACGTAGGTGCGCGAGACTTCCATCAGCACCTCGGTTGGCAGGGCGTTATCGCGGGCCAGTGCCATTCGCTCCGGCATCCTGTCCTTGTTCAGCAGGATATCCGGGTCGGGAAAGTGCTGTAACAACAACTGGCGAAAGCCCTCTTTGGAGTTTTCCACCACCTTGCCATCGCGCCACGCGGGGCCATCCCATATCCGGGAAGAATCGGGTGTACCCACCTCATCCATGTAGATCAGTTTGTCGCGACCGGCGGCGTCGGTGACGTAGCCGAACTCAAACTTGGTATCCACGAAAATCTGGTCCAGTTTGGCAAGTTCGCGGCTGATCAGGTCGAAGCCCTCGCGCAGCAGTGTTTCATAGCGGTCCACGTCGGCCACGCTGCCGAAGTTGAAGGCCGCAAAATTGTTCTCGATGTCGGCACGTGTGATGTTCACGTCATCGGCTGCGGGAACGCCCGGAATGCCGGTCAGGATACCCTTGGTCGAGGGCGTAATGAGCAATTCGGGCAGTTTCTGGTCGCGCTGCAGGCCGTCGGGAATTCCGATACCGCAGAATTCCCGCTCGCCCTTGGCATAGGCGCGCCACATGGAGCCGGTAATGTACTGGCGGGCTATCGCCTCGATCATCACTGGCCGTGCTTTCTGCACAATCCACACCAGTGGATGTGGTATTTCCAGAATGTGGCTGTCCGCCAGACCTTGCTCCCGGAACAAGCGAAACCAATGATTGGAGATGGCGTTGAGCGCGGCGCCCTTCCCCGGCACCCCCCGCATGTCACCGTCGCCGTGCCAGATGCAGTCGAATGCGGAAATGCGGTCGCTGATGACCATGATCGCGAGAGGTGCGTCAGGCGCCACATCGTAAGCTCTATCGGCTACCAGGCGGGCACTGTCACTGGCACTCAACCAGTAGACGGAGCGCACCTTGCCACTGTGCACCGGCGCCGCGGTGCGGATAGGAAGGTCGTTGTTTACCGCTAATACCTTATCGGCAAGACTCATCGTGTCAGGTCCTGTGTTGGTCATAAAATCCGGCGCGGCCATGCGCGATTGCCACCAAAGTTCGCGATCCTCGCCCGCGTGCTCCCCGGGGCGACAATGTTAGCAGAGCCGGGCACTGGCGGCATCATCGAACAGTATTTTGTGCTGCTCTCCTCGGGCACACGCAATGCATTCCACCGTATGCCGCGATCACAGCGGCGCCTCGCAAGAAAAACGACCCGGACCGGGACACGGCCGCCCGTAACGGATAAAATGGCCCGGACCATGCAGCGCAGTAAACCAGGATTCCGCGCACGCGCCCTTCCCTCCCGCTTTGACATGAACGAGGAAACCGCCAGATGCAAGAAGCTCAGACGCCCTACCAATTGCTGGGCGAGCAGGGTATTCGGGAACTGACCTCTGCTTTTTACGACATCATGGACAGCCTGCCGGAGGCCGCGGGTGTGCGGGCAATGCACGCCTCCGATCTCGCCCCGATGAAGGAAAAGCTGGCCGAATACCTGATCGGCTGGATGGGGGGACCACCGCTGTACGCGGACAAATACGGCACCGTCTGCATGACCACGCCCCACGAACACTACCACATCGGCCCCGAGGAGCGGGACCAGTGGTTGCTGTGCATGGACAAAGCCCTGGAGCGCATCGGTGCCAGTGAGGATTTGATCAAAATGCTGAGTGTCCCGATGTTTCGTATCGCGGACGCTGTTCGCAACCGCGAGGGACCCAGCGCTGCAGCCGCCAACCCCAATATCATCGCCGCGGGATAGGGCCCCGGTGCTTCCGTCCAGACACTGCCGGGGTGCGCCTCTGCTCTTCTTACTGGCATCCGCCTGGGTACAGGCGGCGGCACCTGAACATGTTCTGGTGACAGCTACTCGCGTACCCGAGGATGGCGCGAAGCTGCCGATGGCCTGGTCCAGCATCAGCGAGGAAGAACTCGCGCTGGTCGGTCACGTTCATATCAACGAGGCCATGCAGCAGGTGCCCGGCACCTGGATCGCCCGGGGTAATGGCCAGGAGAGCCTCATCGCCCTGCGCTCGCCGGTGCTGACCGGCGCCGGCAGTTGTGGCGCCTTCCTGATCGCCGGGGACGGCATCAGCCTGCGCGCACCCGGCTTCTGCAACGTCAACCAGTTGTTCGATGCCAACACCGAACAGGCCGGGCGGATTGAGGTTATCAAGGGTCCCGCCACAGCCCTGTACGGTTCCAACGCCATGCACGGACTCATAAACGTGATCAGCGCGGCGCCCAGCGACGAGGAGGACCAGAACATCGCCCTTGAAGCGGGCCCCTACGACTACTACCGGGCCAAATACCGCTATGGCAATACCTGGGGCGACCACGGCGTCAGCGTGCGCGTCAACGGCACCACCGACGGCGGCTACCTTGACGACGCCGGCTACGACCAGCAGAAAGCCACCCTGCGCCACGATTTCGAGAACGAGCTGTGGCGCGTCAGCAGCGTACTGGACTACGCCAACCTGAACCAGGAAACCGCGGGGTACATCCAGGGTTACAAGATCTACAAGGACAAGGGCAGCCGGCGCGACAATCCCAATCCGGAAGCCTACCGCGACGCCCGTTCCCTGCGCTTCCACAGCGCCGTCAGCCGGGTGCTCGACGCCGCCAACACCCTGACGGTCACGCCCTATCTGCGCGCCAATGAGATGAAGTTCCTGCAGCACTTCGTACCCTGGCAGCCGGTGGAGAAAAATGACCACAGTAGCCTGGGCCTGCGCACCGCCCTGAACACCGACCTCGATGGCAGTAGCTGGGCCAACGGCGTTGAACTGGAGTACACCGATGGTCGCCTGCGCGAGTACCAGCAGGAGGAGTTCAGCCCCAACCAGCCGGCGGGTGTGCACTACGACTACAAGGTCGGTGCGTCAATGGCCGCCGCTTACAGCCAGTGGCGCACCAGCCTGGGCAGCAACTGGGAACTGAGCGCCGGGGTCCGACTGGAATACACCTACTACGACTACGACAACAGGACGGCGGACGGTCCCGCGTGTGCGCCCACCGCCAGTGCCTGTCGGTTCTACCGCCCCGCGGACCAGGATGACGATTTTACCGACTGGAGCGCCAACGCCGGAGCCAGTTACAGCCTGACACCCGAAACCATCGCCTACCTGCGCCTCGCCAACGGTTTTCGGGCACCACAGACAGCTGAACTGTACCGCCTGCAGAGCGACCAGCGGGAAGCCAACCTGGATTCGGAAGAGCTGAGTAACATCGAGCTGGGTCTGCGTGGCGTGTGGCGGGAGCAACTTGAATACGACCTGTCGGTGTACCTCATGCACAAGCAGAATGTGATTTTCCAGGACGCCGACCGCTACAACGTCAGCGGTGCCAAGACCCGCCACTACGGGGCGGAGTTGAGTCTCGACTACCGTTTTGCACAGGACTGGTATTTTCGCTTCGATGGCACCTGGGCCAGCCATACCTATGATAACGAGATCAACCTGCTGGGCAGCGCCGGCAATCTCAATGGCAACACAATAGAAGGCGCGCCGGAAGCCTTTGGCAGCGCGAGAGTCGGTTGGAATTTTCCCAGTTTGGGGAGCGAAACCGGGACGGCGGAACTGGAATGGGTATATATGGACTCCTACTACCTGGAGCCCGAGAATGAACACCAGTACGATGGTCATTCACTGTTCAACCTGCGGATTTCAAGTATGGTGAACAGGCACTGGCGCGGAACGCTGCGCGTCACCAACCTGCTGGACAAGGACTATGCCGAACGCGCCGACTTCGGATTTGGCGAGTACCGGTATTTTGTCGGCCAGCCCCGCGGGGCTTACCTGGAAATCAGTTACCAGTTCGGCTCCTGAAGTTTCACCGCCCGGCGCGCCTAGCGCAACGGGCCGATTCCCACCGCCTCGCGTACCTTTGCCATCAGCGGCACCGCATATTCGCGCGCCCGCTCCGCACCCCGGGCAAGCACGGACTCGATGTGGGACGGGTTGGCCATCAACTCCTCGTAGCGGTCCCGCGCGCCCGCCAGTTCGCCGTTGACCAACTCGAATAACTGCTTCTTGGCTTCACCCCAGGCGATGCCGTTCTCAAAGTCGCTGCGCATGCGAGCGGTCTCCTGCGGCGAGGCGAAGGCAGACCAGATCTGGAACACGGTGGAGTCGTCGGCATCTTTGGGTTCCCCGGGTTCCAGCAGGTTGGTCTTGATCTTGTTAATACTTTTACGCAATTGCTTCTCCCCGGCGAACAGGGGGATTGTATTGTTGTAGCTCTTGCTCATCTTGCGCCCGTCCAGACCCTGCAAAACCGCGACGCTATCGTCGATCGCAGCTTCAGGCAGGTTGAAAACATCGGCGAAATTGTGATTGAAACGCTGGGCGATATCCCGCGCCATCTCCACGTGCTGTATCTGGTCGCGCCCTACCGGAACCCGGTCGGCGTTAAACATGAGGATATCCGCCGCCATCAATACGGGGTAGCTGAACAGGCCCATCGTAATGCCGAAGTCCGGGTCCTCGCCCGCTTCCTCATTGGCCTGCACCGCTGCCTTATAAGCGTGCGCCCGATTCATCAGGCCCTTGGCCGCGTTGCAGGTCAGCACCCAGGTCAGCTCCGGTATTTCGGGTATGTCCGACTGGCGATAAAACAGGGCATTATCGGTATCCAGTCCCAGTGCCAGCCAGGTAGCCGCGATTTCCTTACTGGATTGGCGCACCAGCGCGGGGTCCTGGCACTTGATCAGGGCGTGGTAGTCCGCAAGAAAAAAGAACGTGTCTTTCGATGAATCCCTGGACGCCTCGATGGAGGGGCGGATAGCGCCCACGTAGTTACCCAGATGAGGGGTGCCGGTGGTAGTAATTCCGGTAAGAATGCGCTGCCTGGCCATGTAAAACCGCCCGTTACAAAAAGCCGCCAATGATACTGTCTATGGCCGGCAGTGGCTATCCCGCTCTGCCCGCAAGCCCCAGCAGCCTGCGCCCGTAGCTGGCCTGTAACTGTGCCAGGCTGAAGGCGCTGACATCGGGGGGTACCTCAGCGCCGGGACTCCGCGCCAGGCGAATCAGCAGTTCCGCGGCAGCAACGCCTTCCAGGGCGGGGTCGTGGGGAGTGGACGGGTAGCGGAAACACGGCGGATAGATTTCCGGGTATGCCTGCCGATCGGGCACGACGGGCAGACATCCCGCCGCCACCGCTTCCAGCACAGCCAGTCCCTGGAATTCATGCCTTGCCGTCGACAGCACCACATCCGCCGCCCGCAGTAGTGCGCGGTAATCCGTCACCGACTCCAGGTAGCCAAAGTGCACCAGGCGATGACTGAAATCATTTTCGATACGGGCAAAGACCGCGGGCGCTTTTCGAAACTGGGGGCCGGTAAGCGCCAGTTCATACGCCAGGCCCCGGCGCTCCATTTCGCACAGCGCGTGCCACAGGGTCTCGGCGCCCTTGTCGTGCTCGAAGCGGCCGCTCCAGACTACTCGCAGTGGCCGCGCCTCAGGCGCTGTCCTGTTTCCGCTGCCGCCGCTACCTTGTGCTGTTTCGGCGCGACACCCGCTGTCCGGCCAGTATTGTCGATCGACACCCTCATCATCGGTAACAATCGGAACCGGCAACACCACGGCCTTGCCGGCCAGCGCCGCCACTATCCCGGCGGGCACCCGGTCAGGTAATTTGCGCAGCAATGCATCGACCCCCGCCAGGAAAGTGTCGCGGTTATAGGCCGAATTGAAGGCCAGTTCATCGGCGGCAAGCGCGGAATAAAGGCTCACCATCTGCGCCTCGAGCAGGCTGCCCTGCTCATCACGTTGCGGGTAATCGAACTGGTTCTCGTGAAAATACAGCAGCGATGGCAGCCGCGCCAGGGCAGGCACCAGGCCTCGCAATGTCGCCAGGTCCACCATCGAGGTCGCCACCAGCAGGTCGTAGTCCCGCTCCAGGTTTTCCCGTTCGGCCAGCGACCAGTACAGGGGATTGCCGCGCACCCGCCAGCTGAAATAACGCGGCGGCAGGCTCAAGGTCTGCCACTGCCAATCCGGAAACATGGCAATCAGGCTGCGCTGCCAGTGTACGTGGCTGTGCGCCGCATATGCCGACAGCAGCAGAACCTTCATTGTCTTAACTGGCGCTCAGCGGCCCCCGGTGATTATAGAACCGGCGCAACACGCGGCACAGGTCCGCAGCATCCGCGGCTCCCGCGATTTCCCTGATGGAGTGCATGCCCAGCGTCGGCACACCGATATCGATGGTGCGAATACCCGTGCCGCCGGCTGTGATCGGACCTATGGTGCTGCCGCAACCCATGTCGTTGCGTACCACAAAGGATTGGGCAGGCACGCCCTCCTGCGCGGCGAGCATGCGGTACAAACCGGTGGTTTCGCTGTTGGATGCATAGCGTTGGCTGGCGTTTACCTTGATCACCGGGCCCCGGTTCATCTGCGGGCCGTGGTTTTCATCGTGCCGGTCGGCGTAGTTGGGATGGATGGCATGGGCGTTGTCCGCCGAGATCATCATCGAGTGCTGGGTCAGTCGGGTATAGGCCTGCTCACTGCCAGCCAGGCGTTTCAGCAGCGAACTCAACATGGGGCCCTGCGCTCCCGCGGAGGAGAGACTCCCTACTTCCTCGTGGTCGTTGCAGACCAGCAGGGCACTGGCGGTACCGTCGCTCTGCAACAGGGCCTGGAGACCGACAAAGCAACTGAGCAGATTATCCAGGCGGGCTGAGCTGATAAACTCCTGGCGCAGGCCGATCACCGCCGGTGCCTGGGTATCGTAGAAGCACAGCTCGAAGTCCAACACCTGCTTGACCTTGCAATCGGGATGCTCTTCCAGCAGGCGCGTTTTCAGCAGCGCACGAAAATCAGCGGGATCGTCGCCGGATTGCTGGAACAGTATGGGCACGATGTCCGTCTGTGGGTTGACGGTGCGACCCGTGTTGGCCTCCCGGTCCAGGTGAATCGCCAGGCTCGGAATCGTCGCCAGCGGCACCCGGTAATCGATCAGCCCGGTGCGCAGCAGGCCGTCCTCACACTGATAGCTCACCCGTCCCGCCAGGGAAAGGTCCCGGTCAAACCAGGGATTCAGGAGCGCGCCGCCGTAAACCTGCACCCCGAGTTGGAAATAGCCGTTGCGCAGCTTCTCCGGGGAGGGCTTCACCATCAGACAGGGGCTGTCGGTATGGGCGCCGACCATGCGCATGCCCTCGGTCGGCGACATCTCACTACCGTACACGAAGGCGATGATGGAGCTGCCATTGCGGGTAAGGTAGTAACGACCACCCGCCTCCAGCGGGGTCTGCCCGGACTCCTCTATCGCGACGAAGCCGCCGGCCTCGAGGCGTTTGGCTAACTCGGCCACGGCGTGAAACGGCGTGGTGGCAACGGCGATAAACTCGCACAATTGTTTGTTGAATTGCTGTTGATTCATAGCACACCCGGTTGTAGAAATTCCTGTTTCATGCGAGCCACAGGCCATAAAGAACTATGGCGAGCAGCACCCGATAATAGACGAACGGCATCATTCCGATCCTGTCCAGGAGCCGCAGGAACAGCGCAATGCACAGATAAGCGGCAACACCCGATACCAGCGCGCCCATACCCAGTTGCAACCAGTCCGCGCCGTGGCCGGAACTAACCAGTTCCCACGATTTGAGAGTGCCGGCGCCCGCAATCACCGGAATCGACAACAAAAAGGAAAACCGGGCGGCCGCCTGCCGGTTCATGCCCAGCAGGAGCGCTGCGGTGATTGTTACGCCAGACCGGGACACACCGGGAATCGGCGCGATTGCCTGGGCCAGACCAATCAGTACCGCCACAAGGAGCGTGAGCTGCACTCCCGCGCCCGCTGTTGGCGCGCGTCTGTCGGCAAAGCCCAACAGGAGGCCGAACAGCAGTGTGGTAGTGGCGATTACCGGCAGGTTGCGCAATCTGTCCTCGATGAAATCGCCGGCGAAATATCCAACGAGTATCGCCGGAACCGTCGCCACCGCCAGGTACCAGACGAGGCGACTGTCCTCGGTGGCGGGCCCTCCGAGCAGAGACCTGAACCAGCTGTCGGCCATACGGGCGAGATCGCCCCGGTAGTAGAAAAGCACGGCTGCCAGCGTACCTACATGCACTGCGACGTCAAACGCCAGGCCCTGGTCGGGCCAACCCAACACCAGGGAGGGAATCACCAGGTGCGCGGAACTGGAGATCGGCAAAAATTCAGTCAGGCCCTGCAGAATCGCCAGCAGAATCGCCTGGGAAGTGTCTATCATATTGTCTTGCCCTGCTCCGCCAGTTTCTTCCAGTTGATTTCGTCCCGTACGTAGACGGGTTGAACCTCCTGCGCTTGTTGTGTTTCGCCGCGCGCGAGGCCTGCCAGCGCCAGCGGCACGAGATCCCGTGCATGGGGCAAAAGCTCCGGTGCCCAGGACCGGACTCGCGCGCGGATAGTCTCGGGCAAATCGCCGGCAAAATGGCAGCCACTGCCCACCGCCCGCAGGGTTGCACCGGAGGCCTCCACCACAAGGTCTGCCGCAGGGCAGGCCCTGGGGCCTTCGCGTACCAGAGCTAGCCCCTCCTCAAACTCGCAAACCGCGTAGTAGATCTCATTGATACGGGCATCCAGCATACTCAGCACGCACGCCTCTTCATCGACCTCGCCCAGACGCAACGCGGTCTGTGCCTGCAGGGCAAGCGTGGAGATGGCTATAACCGGCAACCGGCTGGTATAAGCCAGGCCCTGCACAGCGCTGGCGCAGATGCGCAAACCGGTGAACGAACCGGGCCCGCAGCTGTACGCAATGGCGTCGATACCGTGATCCCGCAGGCGCCCATCCGGCAGCAGCGATTGCAACATCCCGAACAGCCGTTGGCTATGCCGCCGCGGAACTATCTCGAACACCTCGCGGTATTCCCCGTCGGCGTATACCGCCACCGAGCAGGCCTCGGTCGCGGTGTCTATTGCCAGTATTCCTGCCATTTCAATCCCATGTTCGCGGCGCATTTGCCGGCAAAAATCCAGACCTCGCGCAGCATTTGTCTGCTCGCGACGAACGCGACGGTGGTAATATCACGATTATCCCACAGCCGACGCCGGCGAGACACTAGCGGCGACCCAAACAACGGATTTATGAGCGCGAGAGCTGACACTACCGGACTGATTCTCGCTGGCGGCGCGGGGCTTCGCGTGGGCGGCAGGGACAAGGGCTTGCTGGATTGGCGGGGGCAAACGCTGGCGGCGCATGTCGCCGCCAGATTGCGCCCCCAGGTTGGGCGCCTGCTTATCAGCTGCAACCGCAACCGCGACTACTACGCCACCCTTGCCGATGGCACCGTGGCGGACAGCCGCCGGGATTTCCAGGGCCCGCTGGCCGGTATCGAAGCGGCGACGCCAGGCCTTGGCGGCCGCTTTCTTGTCATCGCGCCCTGCGACACCCCATTGTTACCACTTGATCTGGCCGCGCGTCTGCTCGCGGCGCTCGGTTCGCCGGAGGACCCTGCCGCTGAAATCAGCTATGCGCACGACGGTGAACGGGAGCAGTACCTGTGCGCGGCAATGCACCTCGAAGTTCTGCGCACGCTGCCCCACTTTCTCAATGAGGGCCAGCGGGCGGTGCGGTGCTGGTACGCACAACACCGCTGTGTGCCGGTAGACTTTTCCACTCAGGCGCATTGCTTCACAAACCTCAACCGCATGGAATGAAAAAAACCCGCGCGGATCACTCCGCGCGGGTTTCTGTCAGCCTGGATGAAAGGCCTATTTCCTGGAACGGCGCGCCGCAGTTTTCTTTTTAGCTGCGGGCTTCTTCCTGGCTGCCGGCTTCTTCTTGGCGGCAGGCTTTTTCTTGGCTACGGCCTTCTTTTTGGCAGCAGCGATTTTCTTCTTGGCCGCTGCTACTGTAGCCCGGGCCTCGGGCGGGGCTTTGGCCAGCGCTTTCTTCGCTCCAGCATCAAGCTTCTTCTGCAGGGCCTTGGTTTTCCTGGCTGCGTTCTTCTCAGCGGCCTTGGCCTGCGCCTTGATCTTGCGTTCGAAATCGCGCAGCTGCTTGGTGAGCTTTTTCTCAAGTGCATTGAGCTTCTTGGCGTCTGCCCTGCTGCGCGCCTTCATCCACTTCTCGCCCTGGGCTGCCAGGTGTTTTACCCTGTCGATCTCAGCCTTGGCGGCAAGCTCGGCTTTCTTCTCCAGCAATTTTTCCTGCGCGGCAACCTCCTTCGCTTTCAGCTTTGCTGAGTCGAAGAAATGCCCCACCTGGTCACGAGCATCGCTGATCGCATTGCTGAAAAAATTACCTTTCTTGGCAGGCGTCTTTTTGGCGGCAGCCTTTTTCGCTTTGGCCGGTGCACGTTTTGCAGGTGCTTTTTTCTTTGCTGTAGCCATCTCTATGTCTCTCCGAAAGTTAGTGACATCCAACGTCCGGGAGAAAATAGCAACAAAAACAACAGGTTTCAACATGGACACGAAGAAGACTCGAGCCCGCGGGCCCGTCGCTTTAACGCGCGCTGACAGGCCACAATCGCGGCGGGAGAAAATACGAGAAATGATAAAACACTACAAAAACAGTGTTATTTTGAAAAAGCATGTGAAGGCGGCAGCGGCAGACCGGCTCATGGCAAATTTCGCGACCACCGAAGTGGTAATAAACAGATAACTTTTTACCTAAAAAAAAAGGGGAGCGCACTCCCCTTTCTTAACCAAACCTGCGTGGCGACTTCAACTTTCGAGCGCGGCGAATACCTTTTCCCTGATGTCTTCGACGCTACCGACACCCTCCACCCTGTGACAGGCGGGAGCGTTGGGGCCGGTCATCGACTTGTAGAAATGAATGAGGGGACTGGTTTGCGAGTGATAAATCTGGAGGCGCTTACGCACGGTCTCCTCGCTGTCGTCCTCGCGCTGCACCAGCGGGTCGCCGGTTTCATCATCGAGTCCTTCCCGCTGCGGCGGGTTGTGCTCAACATGATAGATACGTCCCGATCCCGGATGCACACGGCGGCCGCTCAGACGGGCCACTATCGCATCATCCGACACCGCTATCTCCACGACGTGGTCGAGGTGAACACCCGATTCCACCATCGCCTCGGCCTGCGGTATGGTTCTTGGAAATCCGTCGAACAGGAAACCGTTTGCGCAATCGGCCTCCTTGATACGCTCCTTTACCAGGCCGATGATAATATCGTCCGACACCAGGCCGCCGGAATCCATGACACTCTTGGCCTGCAGGCCAAGTTCAGTCCTGGCCTTCACCGCCGCGCGCAGCATGTCGCCGGTAGAAATTTGTGGGATACCATACTTTTCAGTGATGAACTGGGCCTGGGTGCCCTTCCCGGCGCCGGGAGCGCCCAACAAAATCAATCGCATACGTGATGTTCCTCAGTAGTATCCGCAAACGCACCGGTGCGGGGCTACAAGCCGGATAAAGTCAGGCGTGAGCAGGTGCCGAACCATGATTTGGAGGGCCGTAACCATACACAGCGCCCGGTAATTGTACAAGCCCTACCTTGGTCCACCAGCCACCCGCTTGGCGGCCTCCCAAAGCTCGTCCAGCGCCGCCGGCGAGAGCTCTTCCAGGGAGCTGTCAGCTGCGGCGGCCCGCTTCTCCATTATCATGAATCGCTGCTCGAACCTGGCGCTGGCGCGGCGCAGGCAGGACTCCGCATCCAGCCCGAGATGGCGCGCCAGATTTGTGCAGGTAAACAGGATATCACCCATCTCGGCTTCGATATCGGCGGCGGTACCGCGCGCCATCGCCTCGCGCAGTTCGGCGATTTCCTCGTCCAGCTTTGCCAGGACCGCGTCCGCGTCCGGCCAGTCAAAATTTACCCTGGTTGCGCGCTTTTGCAGTTTTTGCGCCCGCGGCAACGCCGGCAGGGCTACCGGCACGTCCGCCATTAATCCTTCCAGGGATTTGGCCTTGCGCTCCCCCGCCTTGATGACCTCCCAGGACTCCTTCACGGCGTCTACATCTACGCTGCCTGTGACAACGCCCTCGATGTCGCCGTCCGCGAAAACATGGGGATGGCGCCTGACAAGTTTTGCGGTGAGGCTATCCACGATGGTCGCAAATGAAAACAGGTCGCGCTCGCGGCCGAGCTCGGCATAGAAAACAACCTGGAACAGGACGTCGCCCAGTTCCTCGGCGACATGTCCGAAGTCCTCCTGTTCAATGGCCTGGGCCAGTTCGTAACACTCCTCGAGGGTAGAGGGTACTATGCTGCGAAAATCCTGGCGTACATCCCAGGGACATCCGGCCACCGGGTCCCGCAGGCGGGTCATCACCCGCAGCAAGTCCTCCGCTGTGTAAACCGGCTTCTTCATCAACTCACTCCTAGCTGGAAAGCCGCTCCGCGGAAACGACATTCTTCAGGCGATTTATGCGCTCCAGCAGTTTCGACAGGGCGACAAGATTCGGAACTTCCACCCGCAACCTCATGGTGGCGGTATTGCTGCTTTTGTTGGTCTGGGTGTTGATGCGCAGCACGTTGATGCGGGCATTGGCGAACAGGCTTGTGATATCACGTAGCAACCCCTGCCTGTCGTAGGCCTCGATTGCCACGTCAACCTCGTAGTTTTCCTGGGGGGAAAGTCCCCACTCGACCTCTATTACACGCTCCGGCACGGTTTCCATCAGCCTGACGAGGCGGCCACAATCGGTGCGATGGACGGTCACCCCGCGACCCTGGGTAATAAAACCGGTGATCGCATCTCCTGGCAGGGGTTTGCAACAGCCCGCCATGTGGGTCATCAGGTTACCGACACCGCGTACCTGTACCTGGTTGCGATAGACGCCCTCGCCCGGGCGTGCAAGTTTGAGCTGCGGCCCGCGACTTTCCACCAGTCCCTGGGCAGCATTCAGCACCTGGGCGGAGGACAGGTCGCCGGAACCCACCGCGGCATACATGTCTTCCACGTTGGCCTGCTGTACCTTGCGGGCGATTCTGCGGTAATCGACACTGGTCAGGGCCAGGCGCTTGAACTCCCTCTCCAGCAAGTGACGACCAGCATCGATATTGTCCTCCCGCGCCTGGGCCTTGAACCAGTGCTGTACTTTGGCGCGCGCACGGGACGTTCTCAGGTAACCCAGGCCCGCTTGCAACCAGTCGCGCTTGGGTACCCCGTCCTTGCTTGTCAGTATTTCCACCCGTTCGCCAGTCCCCAGCGTATAAGTCAGCGGCACGATAGAACCGTTCACCTTGGCGCCGCGACAACGGTGCCCGACCTCGGTGTGCACGTGATAGGCGAAATCCAGCGGCGTGGCGCCGTGGGCGAGATTGACCACATCGCCCTGCGGCGTAAAGACGTACACCCGGTCCTGGGCCGACTGGAAACTGAATTGCTCGGCCACATCCTCTGTATCGCCGGTTTCCTCGTGCCAGTCGAGAACCTGGCGCAGCCACGCGATTTTTTCCTCGTAGGAACTGGATGCCTGGCGCGCGAACTCGATGCCCTTGTAACGCCAGTGGGCGCAAACGCCCAGCTCTGCCTCCTGGTGCATCTGGTGGGTGCGAATCTGTACCTCCAGCACTTTCCCCTCCGGTCCCACGACCGCCGTGTGCAGGGAGCGGTAGCCGTTCTCCTTGGGATTGGCGATATAATCGTCGAATTCGTTGGGGATGTTGTGCCACAGCCCATGCACCAGGCCCAGCGTGGCGTAGCAATCGCGAACCTCCGGTACCAGGATACGAATTGCGCGAATATCGTAGACCTGTGAAAAGCCGATACCCTTGCGTTGCATCTTTCGCCAGATGCTGTAGATATGCTTGGCCCGACCGTCGATTTCCACCTCCAGGCCGGCGCCGCGCAGCACACGACTGAGGTCGTTGGTCACCCGGGCGATGAACTGGTCGCGCTCCACCCGCTTGCCGTCGAGCAGCCGCGCGATCTTGCGGTAGGCGTCACCGTAGATATAGCGAAAAGAAAGATCCTCCAGCTCCCACTTGAGGTGGCCGATGCCAAGGCGATGAGCCAGCGGCGCGTAAACATCGAAAACCTCCCGTGCGACCGACAGGCGCCGGATTTCGTCCTCCTTGACCGCGCGGATGGCGCAGGTGCGTTCGGCCAGCTTGATCAGCGCCACCCTGACGTCGTCCACCAGCGCTATCAACATTTTGCGGATATTGTCCTTCTGGCCCTCGGCCTGCCCGAGAACCGGCCTGTCGCCGTGGGAGCGCAGTTCGCCGATCGCGGCCATACGAATGACGCCGTCTATCAGCTTTGCTACCCCCTCCCCAAATGTTTCGGTTACCTGCTGCGGCGTTACCCGCTGCTCCCGCACCGCGCGGTACAGGATACCCGCCAGCAGGCAATCCGGACCCACCTGTAGTTCAGCGAGAATCAGGGCCATGTCGAGGCCGGCCACAAAGCAGTCGGACTCGCGCGCCCAGTCGCCGCTGTCAATCCCCCGCACCTGCAGCGCGCCCTGTGCCATCTTGCAGGCGGCGAGCAGGCGGCTGGATTCGAGACTCGAATGGACAGCCGGCAGCTGGCGCAGCCACTGATCCAGGTCGATGTCGCCTGCGGGGCCGAGATGGGATTGGTCGCGAACCTGTACCACGGCGTCAGGATGCCATCAACCGGCAAACACGCCGGTGGAAAGGTAGCGATCGCCGCGGTCACAGATAATCGCGGCGATCACGGCGTCTTCGACTTCTGCCGACAGGCGCAAAGCCGCGGCGATAGCGCCACCGGAGGACACACCACAGAAGATACCTTCCACACGGGCCAACTCGCGCATGGTGTGCTCCGATTCCTGCTGGGAGATATCGATAACCCTGTCGACCCTCGCCGCGTCGAAAATGCGGGGCATGTAGGCCTCGGGCCAGCGCCGGATGCCGGGAATACTGGAACCTTCCAGTGGTTGCAGCCCCACAATCTGGATATCGGGATTCTGTTGCTTGAGATAGGCGGAGCAGCCCATGATGGTTCCGGTGGTGCCCATTGAACTCACCAGATGCGTAATAGTGCCCTCCGTCTGTCGCCACAGCTCGGGACCGGTGCCCACCAGGTGGGCCTCAGGGTTGTCGGCATTGGCAAACTGGTCCAGCACCCGGCCCTCGCCCCTGGCCTGCATTTCCAGCGCCAGGTCCCGCGCGCCCTCCATACCCTGCTCCTGGCTCACCAGCAGCAGTTCAGCGCCGTAGGCGGACATGGCCTGCTTGCGCTCCTCGCTCATATGGGAGGGCATGATCAGGATAATACGGTAGCCACGAATAGCGGCGGCCATTGCCAGTGCGATCCCGGTATTGCCGCTGGTAGCCTCGATCAGGGTGTCTCCGGGCCTGATCTCACCGCGCGCCTCGGCCCTGGCGATCATGCTCAGCGCCGGCCTGTCCTTGACCGAGCCCGCGGGGTTGTTGCCCTCCAGCTTGGCCAGCACCACGTTGCTGGTATTGCCTGGCATCCGCTGCAGGCGCACGAGTGGAGTATTGCCAATACAGGCTTCTATCGTGGGGTACTGGGGCATTTTTCCGTTACCGCGCAATCGGTGCGCCAGTATATCCAATTTGGGTTGTGAGCTGCCATGCACAAGTCACTTTGCCAAGACTGCAAAAGCCACGACGTAATCAACCTCGTCCGCAAGGCTAAGTTCAACCCGGCTGCCGCCGCGCCTGTTGGCAACCTGCAGCGCACCGCCACTGAGCGTCACCAGCGGCGCGCCCTGGCTGTCATGGCCTATCGCGATATCCTGCCAGCTCACACCGCGACCGATGCCGCTACCGAGCGCCTTGGCTACCGCCTCCTTGGCGGCGAAGCGCTTGGCCAACAGGCGCGCCGGCTGTTTGCTCGCCCTGTACTCCTGCTGTTCCGCCGGCGTCAGTATACGCGCCACGAAGCGCTCCCCCAGTCGCTCCAGCACCGTGTCGATGCGCGCTATCCTGAGAATGTCCGTTCCTATGCTGATCACTTTGCCGCCTCTGCCGCGCCAGGGGAATGCGGGTGCCGCGACGTGACATGGGCCCGAAACAGTTCGCGACTGCGCAGGGGTGCGTCCCCCAGATGCAGCGCCAGTACCTGGCGCAGGAAACGCTTGGCAGTGGAGCGCGCAGTGCCGCCGAATTCCCCGGCGGCCATGGACAACAGGTCGGCTCCCTTGAAGGCCGGTCGCTCCGGCTCAGGGTCGGCCCCCCTGGCGACAAGGCCGTAATCGGGATCGTAGTGATACCAGTTCCCCGGCTCCACCGCGGCGCCGCTGCGTCCGTCGAGATCCAGGTCGAAGCCGTAACCCAGTTCGCCCAGCAGGGTGAACTCAAAACGCCGCAGCACCTCGTCGATTTCAGGACTCTCTGCGAGTGCATCCAGCGTGGATGCATAGCTTGCAAACAATTGCGGATGCGGATCGTGACGATGCAGCAGGCGCACCAGCAACTCGTTCAGGTATAGTCCGCTGAACATACGCTCGGCGCGCAATACCAGTGGCCTGCCGGCGGCTTCCAGGGCGTTCAGGTTCTTCAGGTCGACGCGGCCGCTGAACGACAGCAACAGGGGGATGAACGGCTGCAGCAGGGCGCTGCCACTGCCACCCCGGGTTTTGCGGCGCGCACCGCGGGCGACGATACTGATGCGCCCCTGCTCCGCCGTGAGGACCTCCAGCAGCAGACTGCTGTCCCGGTAGGGGCGGCTGTGCAGGATAAAGGCGGGTTGCAACTTGATGCGCATGTATCTAGACCCGGCGGTGGCCGGGCTGTACCGGGCAGTCAGGCGTCATCGTAGCCCAGGCTGCGCAACGCCCGCTCATCATCCGACCAGCCGGACTTGACCTTAACCCAAAGCCGCAGCATCACCTTGTTGTCAAACAACAGTTCCATGTCCCTGCGGGCATCGGTACCGATGGAACGCAGGCGCGAGCCCCCCTCACCCACAAGAATTTTCTTCTGGCCCTTGCGCTCCACGAAAATAAGCGCGGAGATGTGCAGCACCCCGCGATCCAGTGCGAATTCCTCGATTTCCACGGTAATGGAGTAAGGTATCTCCTCACCCAACTGGCGCATGATTTTCTCGCGCACGATCTCGGCGGCGAGGAAGCGCTGGCTGCGATCAGTAATCTGGTCCTCGGGAAAAAAATGATCCGAAACCGGCAGCAGCTTGACAATCTCCTGTTCCAGTTCAGCGACGTTGTGCTGGCGCAGGGCGGAAACCGGCAGGATCGCAGCAAAATCGGCCTTTTTCTCCAGCATCTGGAGATGGGGCAGCAGTGTGCTCTTATCTTCCAGCAGGTCGACCTTGTTGACCACCAGCAGGCAGGGTAAACCGCCCTGCCGAATCTGCTCCAGCACCATCGCGTCCTCATCCGTCCACGCGGTGCGATCCACGACGAATACGATCAGGTCCACATCCCGAATCGCGGCGCTCGCGGCCCGATTCATGTAGCGGTTTATCGCCTTCTCCGCATCCTTGTGCAGGCCGGGGGTGTCGACAAAGATAATCTGGCTATCCGCCTGGGTCTTGATGCCGAGCACACGGTGACGCGTGGTCTGGGGTTTGCGGGAGGTAATACTGATTTTCTGGCCGAGCAGGTGATTCAGCAAGGTGGATTTGCCGACATTCGGCCGCCCTACGATCGCGACGTAACCACAGCGGGGATTTTCAACGGCCATGTGTTGTTACCCTCTGCAGGGCATCCAGCGCCGCCGCCTGTTCTGCCTTGCGCCGGCTTTTACCCACGCCCTCGGCCACCAGTTGCGGCTTGCTCAGGCGGCAGGCGACCGTGAACTGCTGATCGTGATCGTCGCCGCTGACCGCGACCAGATCGTAATCCGGCAACGGGTTACCGCGCCCCTGCAGATACTCCTGCAAGCGGGTTTTGGCGTCCTTCCCGGCGATGTCACCGGCGTCTCCGACAAGCAATTGTTCAAGCCTGTCGTCAAACCATGCCAGCACACAGGCCCTGCACTTCTCGTAGCCTGCATCCAGCAGGATCGCACCTGCCAGTGCCTCCAGAGCGTCCGCCAGTATGGACGAGCGCCGGTAACCGCCCGCTTTGCGCTCACCGGGTCCCAGCACCAGGGCGTCACCCAGATTCAGTTCCCGCGCCAACTCCGCAAGCGTGTCCCCCTTGACCAGGGAGGCCCGCATCCGGCTCATCTCACCCTCTCGCGACTCGGGAAACCGCTTGTACAGGGCTTCGGCGACGATGTGGTTGACGATGGAATCGCCCAGAAACTCCAGGCGTTCGTTATTGCCGTGGCCGGCACTGCGGTGGGTCAGCGCCATTGTCAGCAGCCCGGGATCAGTAAACTCGTAACCCAGTGCCCGCTGCAGGACCGCCATTTTTGTCATCCGCGGCTCAGTAGCTCTGCGCGCCGGTTTCTATCTCGAGGTCGTCGAATTTCATCACCGCGTCAATAGACCCCATAATCGGCACCTGGTGCTGGTAACGGGCATCAATATAGGTGCGACCATCCTTGTTGAACACCTCGATGTCCCTGGCCTTCAGATCGTATATCTGGTTGGTATTGAACATGGATTCGAGCCGCCGCCGGATATCGGGAATACTCTGTTCCTCGGGATTATATTCCCGCGCGACAGTGGTCACGATCTCGCGGATGCTGAGGTACTCGAGATAGTGCGGTGCCATGCGCACAGCGCACATGATAAAAAAGCCAACCATGGCAACCACAGCCAATATACCCAGCGCTGACATCCCACGTTGTTGCGAAGCTGTATTCATCAGGTATCGTCCCCGTTTCCGCCGCTACTATTGTATCTGGCCAACCCGACTGAAGCTGGGAACGCTGAACAGTGAATCCCAGTGCATCCACACGGCAAAGGCCTTGCCTACTATATCTTTTTCCGGTACCTGACCCCAAATCCTGCTGTCACTGCTATTGTCCCTGTTGTCGCCCATCATGAAGTAGTGGCCGGGCTTCACCTGCACCGTGAAATCCCTGGCGGGGCGCGACTCGTTCTCCTGAACCAGATGGACCGCGTCGCCAAGTGTTTCCTGCGAGAGTCGGTACCTGTACCCACCTTCCGGCACCACTGCCAGGGTCTCGTCAGGCACCTCAGTGCCGTTCACATAAAGCCGCTTTTTGCGGTAGCTGATGGTATCGCCCGGCAGGCCGACCACCCGCTTTATATAATAGGTATCATTCATATGGGGCGGAAAAAACACCATGACATCGCCTCGCTGGGGCTCGTTCAATGACAGTACCTTGGTGCGCAACACCGGCAGGCGAATACCGTAGGTGTACTTGTTGACCAGAATGTAATCACCTACCTCGAGCGTCGGCACCATGGAAGACGACGGGATCTGGAACGGCTCGACGAGGAAGGAGCGCAGCACGAAAACCACCAGCAACACCGGGAAGAACGACTTCGCATACTCCACAACCAGCGGCTCGCGGGCTGAACTGGCCACTTTCTCCTCGTATTTCAGGGCCTGCCCGCTGCCCTGCTGCTCCCAACCCGGGAACTGACCCCGCAGTTCGGCGACCACACGGCGCCGGCCAGGAGCCAGAAACAGCGCGTCCAGCAACCAGATCAGGCCGCTGCCGAATACCAGGATCACCAGAATGAGGGGGAAATCTATATCCATAATTTAGAGCCTGTTATCAGTCAACCTTGAGTACCGCCAGGAAGGCTGACTGAGGTATTTCCACCCGGCCTACCTGCTTCATGCGTTTCTTGCCCGCTTTTTGTTTATCGAGCAGTTTGCGCTTGCGACTGACATCGCCGCCGTAGCATTTGGCAGTCACGTTCTTGCGCAGGGCTTTCACAGTCTGGCGCGCGACAATCTTGCCGCCCACCGCAGACTGAATGGCCACGTCGAACATCTGCCGGGGAATGAGTTCTTTCATCTTTTCGGTGAGCACACGTCCCCGGTGCTGAACATGGTCACGATGCACGATTACAGCCAGTGCGTCCACCCGTTCGCCGTTGATCAGCACATCCAGCCGCGCCAGTGCGGCCGGCTCAAATCGCTCAAAACTGTAGTCCAGCGAGGCATAACCACGGCTGACGGACTTGAGGCGATCAAAGAAATCCAGCACCACTTCCGCCATCGGAATATCATAGGTCAGTGACACCTGGGCGCCGAGGAACTGCATGTCTTTCTGCAGGCCGCGCTTTTCCACGCACAGGGTGATCACGTTACCCAGGTAGGAATCGGGCACCAGAATATGACAGCGTGCGATGGGTTCGCGCATCTCCTCGATTTCGCCGACCTCGGGTAGCTTGGAGGGGTTGTCCACCCGGATGATCTCACCGTTTTTCTTCAGCACTTCGTAAATCACGGTGGGGGCAGTGGTGATCAGGTCGAGGTCGTACTCGCGCTCCAGTCGCTCCTGTATGATCTCCATGTGCAACATGCCCAGGAAACCACAGCGAAAGCCGAAACCCAGGGCGTCCGAGGTCTCGGGCTCGTAATAAAGTGATGCGTCGTTGAGCGTCAGCTTGGCCAGCGCCTCACGGAAATCCTCGTAATCGTCCGAGGATATAGTAAAAATACCGGCGTAGACCTGCGGTTTAACCCGCTTGAAGCCCGGCAATGCGGGAACATCCTGCTGGCCCTGGGCGTGGATCAGCGTATCGCCCACCGGCGCGCCGTGAATATCCTTGATGCCAGCCACAATATAGCCAACTTCACCCGCCTGCAGTTGCTGCCGCTCTACGCGCTTTGGCGTAAATATGCCTACCGAGTCCACCTGGTGCGACTTGCCGATAGTCTTGGCGACGATTTTGTCGCGCTTGCGCAGGGTGCCGTTCTTGACCCTCACAAGCGATACAACACCGAGGTAGTTGTCGAACCAGGAGTCGATGATCAGCGCCTGCAAAGGCGCGTCGCGGTCGCCCTCTGGCGGCGGGATGCGCTGCACCAGGTTCTCCAGGGCGTCCTCGATACCCAGCCCCGATTTGGCGCTGACCAGACAGGCATTGCTGGCATCGATGCCGATGATTTCCTCGATTTCCATCTTGACCTTATCGGGGTCCGCCTGGGGAAGATCCATTTTGTTCAGGATAGGCAGGACTTCCAGCCCCTGCTCAATCGCCGTGTAGCAGTTGGCGACCGATTGGGCTTCCACGCCCTGCCCGGCATCCACCACCAGCAGGGCGCCCTCGCAGGCGGCAAGGGAGCGCGATACCTCATAGGAAAAATCGACGTGGCCGGGTGTATCAATGAAATTGAGCTGGTAGACATTGCCGTCACGGGAGTTGAAGTCCAGGGTAACGCTCTGGGCCTTGATCGTGATACCGCGCTCGCGCTCGATGTCCATCGAGTCGAGCACCTGCTCGTCCATCTCCCGGGCGCTAAGTCCACCGCAATGCTGGATGAATCGATCCGCCAGCGTGGATTTACCGTGGTCTATATGGGCAATAATTGAAAAATTGCGGATGTTGCTAAGATTGCTCACTCAGTCGGGCCCGGTTGGCACAGCCGCTTCAGGCCTGCGCGTAAACGAATGCAGGAGCACAGTACAACCGTCCAGCCTGCAAAAAACGCGCGATTGTACCCCAACCGGGATACAACCGCCATGCGCGCCCCGTTCCTTTATCAAGGCCCCCGGCAGCCGGGTTAATCCTTGAGTTTCAGGCCGATAAACAGTGGCGAACCCCGACGTATCAGGCGCAGGGGAACCGAGCTGCCTCCGCCGAGTCCGGCAACCGCTTCCTCGAATGCCTCTGTGGACTTTATCGGGGTGGAACCCACCAGCGTGATGATATCTCCGGGCAGAATACCCGCTTCAGAGGCTACCGAGTCAGGCAATACCTCGCGGACGACAACACCACCGCTGATGCCGAAGCGCTCCAGTACTTCCTGCGGCGCGGTTTCCACCATCACCCCAAGACGGCCGCCACCTCCGGTCGTACCGTTACCCGCGGTGAGACTGTAGCTGTCATCGGCGTCCAGACCGCCCACCTTGACCTTCATCTTCATGCGCTTCCGGTCACGCATCACTTCCACCGGCACCACTGATTCCGGCGCCACCAGGCCGACCACATGGGGGAGATCAGAAGAAGTGGCAATCTCGGTGCCGTCGAAGGCAAGAATGATGTCACCGGACTCCAGTCCGGACTTTTCAGCCGGGCTGTCCTTCGCCACCTGCGACACCAGCGCCCCGCGCGGCCGCTCCAGACCGAAGGATTCGGCCAGGTTCTTGTCCACGTCCTGGATGGTCACGCCCAGCCAGCCGCGCGTCACCCGGCCATCATTTTTCAATTGCTCGACCACATTGCGCACCACGCTTACCGGGATGGCGAATGACAGGCCTATGGAACCGCCGCTGCGGGTAAATATCTGTGAATTAACCCCGACGACCTCGCCCTCGAGATTGAACAGCGGACCTCCCGAATTACCGGGATTTATCGCCACATCCGTCTGAATAAAGGGAACGTAGTTTTCATTGTTCTCAGTGGGCAGGCTGCGCCCCTTTGCGCTGACGATACCGGCGGTAACCGAGTAATCAAGGCCGAAGGGCGAGCCTATTGCCAGCACCCACTCTCCCACTTCCAGATCGTCGCCGTCAGCCAGTTCCAGTACCGGCAGGTCCTCGGCTTCAACCCGCAGCAGCGCCAGGTCCGAGCGCGGGTCGGTTCCCACGACTTCAGCATCAAACTCGCGCCTGTCACTCAAGCGAACGAGGACGCTGTCGGCCCCCGCAACCACGTGGTTGTTGGTGACAATATAGCCATCGTCGGAAATGATAAAACCCGAACCCATGGCCATTTGTTCGCGCGGGTCCGGCGGCGCGCCGCGAAACTCGAAGAAGCGGCGCAAGTATTCCGGCATCTCCTCGGGGCCGGGTTGGCCGTGTGCGGCCTGTGCGGCACTTTGCTGTACGACGATCTTCACCACCGCCGGGGAACTCTTGCGCACAATGTCCCTGAACTCGGGCAGCGCCGCCGCAGACGCCCACGAGGGCGCCGCCAGGGCACAGGCCAATACAGCAAAACTTACCATTCGAAATATTGCAGTCATAGTATGGATCCAGGTGAAAATGGGTTAGAAAAACACGGTTCGAAAACAATCAGGCAAGGCGTACCGGCAGGGTCGCTCGCGGCAGGACCGCCAGCAAAGTGGGCTGCAGGTCCCGGTCATTGCTGTGTCGCCAGGCGTGCCAATACACCAGCGAAAAACCGATCGCCAGACCAATGACAGCGCCGCCAATCGCGGCCCACTCGGGCGCTCCCGGACCCGTGGCCGGCCACAATACCTGCAGGGCGGAGGCAGCAGCGAGCATGCACACCAGGGGCAGCATGTAGATGAGCATCGAGCCGCGCAGTATGACCTGTTCCGGGATGCCGATACGGACCTGGTCATCGACGGCGCATTGCTCGGCGGCGACTGCGCCCGACAGCACTCGCACATATCCCGTGCGCCCGTCGGCAATACGGTTGAGAAGGCCGTGACCACAGCCTTTATTGGCAGCGCAGCTGCCGCAGGTACTCTGGCGAATGGTCTCGACCCACAACGCCCCGTCTTCCAATGCCACCACCCGGCCGGTCTCTATCAACATGTCACTGCAAGCCCCTGATCGAGTCGGCGACCATGCGCGCGGTGTTAAGCGGTACTTCCCCAATAACGGTTACCAGCACTGGCACACCTGCCAGGTGCATTCCGCGGGTATAGGATGTGGTGCCACCGGTGCGAACCACGCCCTCGCCCGGGCGAATATCGCCGCTTAGCATTTCCAGGAAAACGGAAAACACCGCTAATCCGTCCGTGTAGGTCCTGCGTCCGCCGTCGGACCCGGGGTCATCGGTAGCGGTAAACCCGAGCGGTAACCACTGCACCGTCCAGTCGGGCCCAACGCCGCCGGATGCAGGCGCGGCCCCCGGGTGCGGGTGCATTGCCTGGTGGACCACGTGCGGCTCACCGCTGGTGCCTGATTCAGGCGCATACGAGAGGCTGGCGAACTGGAACTTCTCGAGAACCTTGTCGCCGCGGCCCACGGTCTGGCTTTTCAGCAGCAGGCCGGTTTCCCGATCCAGTTCCATCACGTAGCCATAGCGGTACATATCCCGGGGCTCTATCTGAACCTGCACCGCCTGGCGGCCCGCTACCAGTTCCCCACCCGCCACGCGGAAACGATAGTACTGCGCCACACCACAGTCGCCGGACTGGAGATCAGCCCCAAGTTGCAACAGGCGATGTCCGGGGTGAATGCACTCCAGTGGGTGATTGATACGAACGACTTCCGCGCCCTGCCCGGTCAACTCGGTAAGCCTCTCAGTGACCAGCCCATCGACAACGGTGTGGGACACTTGCATGGCCTGCAAATCATCGCCCCGCTGGAAGGTAACAATGCCGTGATAGTCTATCTGTTGCAGGCTACGCGACATCTTGTCCAGCCACGCCAGGGCCTCGGCATCGGCAGCCGGACAGGCTGCGGTGACGGCCCGGGCGGCCACCAGTAATGCAAAGAGCGACACCGCGGGTAGCAATGTCCGGCACCATGTAGTCTTGCCTCTCACCTTAAAGCGTTCCCTATTCCTGGATAATCGGCACGCGAGCGAAGGGAACCAGCCCGTTGGGTGAATTGAGGGCGGCGTGCTCCGCATGCTCCTGCATATACTTTTGCAGCCGCTGCCGCGCCAGTTCCTGATACGCGGTGCCCGTAGCCGGCTCCAGCTCCACCACGCCCTGGGTGCCATAGCTGGCCTGCACCGAGGTGGCACCCAGGCTATTTACCATGCCGACTGGAGACACGCTGCTGGCGATGGCCTGGCTGTTGTAACTGTCGGCATCCAACTGGGCCAGCTGTTGACCTCCCAGCACAACCGTCACCGCCACGGAGGCCGCCACCGCGACGCTGGCCAGGGGCTTGAGGAGACGGTGCCTGAGCCCGACACCCGCGGACTTGCCGCCTATCGCCTCCCGTACCTGCGCCGATATATCGAGATCGGGATGTGCGGGCGTCTGCCCGCCGGTGAGTGTGCGTACCATGTTGTAGCGCACCCAGACCTGCCGCAGTTCCGGATCATCAGCGATGCGCGCCAGCACACGCTGCATTTCCAGTTCATTGGCTTCATCGTCCAGCAGTGCTGACAGCGATTCCCGCATTGCTTCACTCATAATCGTGTTTCCTCGTGCCTGCGCACGCTTTCGTCAATAATCGCCCGCCCCAGTCGGCGGACTTGCTCGCGCCACGCCTGGGCAGCGTCACACATTTCCATCCAATTGTTCTTTCACCCGGGAATCTATGGCCTCCCGCGCCCGGAATATCCGTGAACGCACAGTACCCACCGGACAATCCATGACCTCGGCAATGTCCTCGTAACTGAGACCGTCAAATTCACGCAAAGTTACCGCTGTTCTCAAATCCTCGGGTAACTCCTGAATCGCCCGTTCCACCACCGCCTTCAGTTCCGCTCCGAACAGGGCGTTCTCAGGGGTTTCAATTTCATGTAACAGCTCGCCGTTGGCATAGTGCTCGGCGTCTTCAATCTCGACATCCGTGCCAGGAGGCCTCCTCGAGCGCGATACGAGGTGATTCTTGGCCGTGTTGATGGCGATCCGGTAGAGCCAGGTATAAAACGCGCTCTCGCCGCGAAACCCCGGCATCGCCCTGTAAGCCTTGATGAAAGCTTCCTGCGCCACGTCCTGCACTTCGTCCGCATCGTATACGTACCGACTTATCAGGCTGAATATCCGGTGCTGGTATTTGAGCACTAACAGGTCGAACGCCCGTGAGTCGCCCTTTTTTACCCGTGCAACCAGCTGCTGGTCCGTCGCTGCGGCAGTCACGCCCTGTACCTCTCCCTAGTCCATGACATTACTGCCCTGCCGACGCTCCGGCTGATGACCCAATAGACACCGCAACAGCCAACAAGTTCGCCGCGATCACCAGATTGCCGCCAATAAGAGGCATAGTTACCCATAAAGTTCCACACAGCGGCATTTCCTTATTCGCCGAACGCTCGTATATACTCGGCTACAGTGGTGCGACCAAAAGCTAAGTCTTTGACTCGCATAATATAATTCACCCCCTGACGCGGCAAGCACAAGGCGCTATGGCCAACCTTTATCAGCACGACGTACTCATCATCGGATCCGGCGCCGCCGGCCTGAGCCTGGCCCTGCACCTGCCGCGTCACCTGCGAGTGGCGGTCATCTGCAAGGGACAACTGAACGAAGGTTCCACCTACTGGGCCCAGGGGGGTATGGCCGCGGTGCTTCACACCCGGGACACAGTAGATTCCCACGTCGAGGACACCCTGGCTGCGGGCGGCGGCCTGTGCCGGCGCGAGGCGGTGGAGTTTACGGTGAAAAACAGCCGCAGGTGCGTCGAGTGGCTGGTCGCGCAGGGCGTGGATTTCGACCTGCGGGAAAACCTGGCCAGTATCGACCAGCGCGAATTTCACCTGACCATGGAAGGCGGCCACAGCCACCGGCGCATCATCCACGCCGCCGACCGCACCGGCAGTGCGATCTCGGAAGTACTGACTGAAAAAGCCCGGCAGGCACCCAACATTGAACTGTATACCCGCCGCGTTGCGGTGGACCTGGTGCTGGAGGATGAGCGCTGCCAGGGCGCCTATATTCTCAACCGGGACACGGATCGTGTGGAGCTTTTCCAGGCGCGGGCGGTGGTGCTGGCCACGGGTGGTGCCAGCAAGGCCTACCTCTATACCAGCAACCCCGACGGCGCCAGCGGCGATGGCATCGCGATGGCCTGGCGAGCGGGCTGCAGTGTGGCCAACCTGGAGTTCAACCAGTTTCACCCCACCTGCCTTTATCATCCCAGGGCAAAGTCATTTCTGATCACCGAGGCCATCCGCGGCGAGGGCGGCAGATTGCTGCTGCCCGACGGCAGCCGCTTTATGCAACACTTTGACCACCGGGGCGAGCTGGCCCCGCGGGATATCGTCGCCCGCGCTATAGACCACGAAATGAAACGACTCGGCGCCGACTGCGTCTTTCTCGACATTTCCCACCAGCCCCGCGAGTTCCTGCAAAGTCACTTTCCCACCATCATGGCGCGCTGCGCCGAGTTCGGCATCGATATTGCCAGCGAGCCGATTCCGGTGGTGCCCGCCGCCCATTACACCTGCGGCGGCATCGTGGTGGATACCCGCGGGCGCACCGACCGTGCAGGGCTCTACGCCATCGGGGAAACCTCCTGTACCGGTTTGCATGGCGCCAACCGCATGGCCAGTAATTCGCTGCTCGAGTGCATCGTGTACGCGGAGTCTGCAGCCAATGATATCGCCGGCACCCTGTCGGGTGTCGCCGCACCGGCACCCGCGCCGGCCTGGGACGAAAGCCAGGTGACAGACTCCGATGAGGATGTGGTGATCTCGCATAACTGGGATGAGTTGCGGCGTTTCATGTGGGATTACGTTGGTATCGTGCGCACCAATAAGCGCTTGCAGCGCGCCCTGCACCGGGTGCAATTACTGCAGGCCGAGATCGCCGAGTACTATGGCAACTACAAGGTAAGCAACGATCTGCTGGAACTGCGCAACCTGGCCATGGTGGCCGAGTTGATGATTCGCTGCGCTATCTCCCGCAAGGAAAGCCGCGGTCTGCACTACACCCTGGATTACCCGGAGCTGTTACCGGAGGCTGTCGATACAGTACTCATACCCGAAAACTCACCTTTCGAGAGTCAGGCGAACACGCAGTCGGCGTAGCTGCTCCGCGGGGGCGCTGTCGGGCAACAGGAAGACCGATGCCCGACGGCCGTTGCCCATCTCTATCCAGGCAAGGTAGATAAGCCACGGCAGACTGGTGCTGCAGCCGCGGACACTGATCGCGCGGTTCCCGCCGCCGTGTTCCAACTGCCACTCCCCCTGCCGCCAGGTAATACATGCACCCGCCAGTCTCTGCCGCGCCAGTTGCCAGCAGCACAGGGTGCCACATGGAATCAACAGCAGCGCCAGCAGGGGATAGCCGCGCTGCGACAGGCGCAACAGGGCCAAGCCGAACAACACGAAGAACAGGGCATGCAGCACCCGCAGGATGCGGGATCTAGCGATCCTCAGGCGCAGTGAGGGCGAAGTCGAGAACCTTGCTGACAATGGCGTTCATTTCCTCGTCGTCGGATTGTTCACGCCGCAGGAACCAGGCGAAAAGATCCTGATCCTCACACCGCATCAATTGCTGGAAACGCTGGCGATCCGTCTCCCCCAGCTGGGCGTAGCGGGAAACCACAAAAGGCTCGAGGACGAGATCCAGTTCCAGCATGCCGCGCCTGCAGGCCCAGCGCATACGATTGATTTCCTCGTCCGATATCATGTCACTCATAGGGGTCTCGTCGTTCATCATAGCCGGGCAGTATATCGTCAAATGCCCCCAGAAACCCGCGAGCGCCATGAGCGGGTGCTGACAGTCATGACGCCAGGGCCTATGATGACGGTCCCGCTCAGCCAAGGTAAGTACCGTTGACCTGTTATTACGCCAATCTGGACCATGAGGCCCTGCTCCATGTGCAAGGCCCGGATGCCCTGTCCTTCCTGCAGGGCCAGGTTACCTGCGACACCCGCAGCCTGCGCGCCGATCTCGCCCTGCCCGGCGCCTGTTGCACTGTCCAGGGCCGGGTTGTCTTCGACTTCCTGCTGGGTCAACTAGAGGCGGACCACCTGGTACTGCGCATGCGGCGTGATATCCTGGCATCCAGCGCCGCGCTGCTGGCCAAATACATCGTATTTTCAAAGGCGCAATTGAGTTCCGGGGACAATGGCTGGCGAGTACTGGCCGTGTGGGGTCCGCAGGCTGTCACCTTGCTCCAGGGTATTTTTGGCGCCGCACCCGCGGGCAGGTTCGCAAGCTGCCACGGCGACGGCTTCCTCCTGGTGCAAACAGACGCAGCCGGCCAGCAGTTCGAATGCTACCTGCAGGACGAGGTGGTGGGCGACATGTACCGGCAGCTTCAGTCCGCGGCGCAATCCGGCAGTGAATCCGACTGGCAGGCACTGCAGCTTGCCGCCGGCGTCGCCCGCATAGAGACCGCCACCAGCGGTGAATACGTTCCACAAATGCTCAATTACGACCTGACCGGGCACATCAGTTTCAGGAAGGGTTGTTACACGGGGCAGGAAGTGGTGGCTCGCCTGCACTATCGCGGCAAGCCCAAGCGCCGGCTCTACCTGGCCCGGATCGACGCGGACCAGCTTCCCGACGGACGCCTGCCGGCGCCGGGCAGCCCGTTGTACAAGGACGGAACCAGCCAGGCGGCCGGCAACGTTATCAACAGTGTGGCCACTGCGGATGGCCCGGTCCTATTGCTGGTGACAGCAACTACCGACAGTCTCGATGGCACATTGCAGCTGCTTTCCACGCAGGGCCCGGAGCTGCACATCAGTGCGGTTCCCTATGCCGTACCAGAAAATAAATAACCTCAAAAACTGCTCACACTGACAGGTCAGTGCGAACAACAGCGGCTATTCAGGCAGCCGCCAGTCAATCGGCTGCCTGCCGTTCGCCACCAGGTATTCGTTGGCCGCCCTGAAATGACCGCAGCCGAAAAAACCGCGGTGCGCGCTCAGGGGAGAAGGATGCGGCGCGCTCAGTACGCAGTGCCGCTGCCTATCGATAATCGCGCCCTTGCGCTGGGCGTAACTGCCCCAGAGCATGAAGACCACAGCTTCACATTCCCGATTGACCACTTCGATAACACGGTCCGTGAAAGTCTCCCAACCCTTTCCCTGGTGAGAGGCGGCCAGGCCACTCTCCACCGATAAAACACTGTTGAGCAACAGTACACCCTGATCCGCCCAGGCGGTAAGATAACCATGGGATGGAATCGGGCAGCCCAGCTCAGCGTGGATTTCCTTGAAAATGTTCTGCAGCGAAGGCGGCACTTTCACGCCGGGTTTTACCGAAAAGCACAGCCCGTGTGCCTGACCCTCCCCGTGATAGGGGTCCTGGCCGAGGATAACCACCTTTACCTGTTCCAGCGGAGTATGGGTAAAGGCATTGAATATCTCATCACCTGCTGGAAATATCCTTTTGCCGGCTTTTTTCTGGGCTAGCAAGAAAGCGCGCAGGGCCGCCATGTAGGGCTGCTCGAATTCGCTTGCCAGGCGGCTCAGCCAACCCGGTTCGAGTTGCACCGGCCTGCTCAAACCTCAGCCACCGGCTTCAGTTGCAGGCCGCCATCAGCATGACCTGCTGATACACGAGATGACCCATGTCCTGCAGTTCATCCTGAAAATCCAGGGGCACCGCAACTACCGGTACCAGCCGTTTTGAACGCTCCCGCTTGCCGGCGCCGGCATTGTGAACCTCCGCCAGTGGCAATGCCGAAAAAGCCGCTGCGCGCCGCTCCGGAGACACCTGCTGGTAGAGCGTGGTACGCATACACGGCTGGCGCCCCGCGGCGATTATCTGCTGCTCCATGAATGCGGGAGCCCACTCCTGGCCGTGCCCAGAACCGGCGGCCCGGGTGATGCTCTCATTCATGAGAGTGCCACCCAGGTCATTGACCCCGGCATCCAGGCAGGCGGCCACGCCCTGCTCTCCCATTTTCACCCAGGAAGCCTGGATATTGTCTATGAGCCCGTGCAGCGTTAGCCGCGCCACGGCGTGCATCAGCACCGCCTCGCGAAACGTCGGGCCGCGCCGCGCCCTGCCCCTGAGATACATCGGCGCTTCCATGTGCACAAACGGCAGCGGCACAAACTCGGTAAACCCCCCGCTGCGACGCTGTAACTCGCGGATATGCCACAAGTGCCGGGCCCAGTGATGCGGCTGGTCGATATGTCCGTACATGATGGTGGCGGTGGTCCGCAAGCCCACGCGGTGAGCTGCCTCTATCACCTCCAGCCACTGGGCGGTGTCGAGTTTGTCCGGGCACAAAACCCTGCGCACATCGTCGTGCAGCACTTCCGCCGCCGTCCCGGGCAGGGTATTCAAGCCCGCCTCTTTCAGGCGGCGCAGGAATGTCTCGATGTCTATGCCCAGGGTGGTCGCGCCCTGATACACCTCCAGCGGAGAGAAGGCATGGACATGCATCCCCGGAGTGGCGGCGCGAACCGTATGCAGGATATCGAGATAGGTCTGGCCGGTGTAATCCGGGTGGATTCCCCCTTGCATGCAGACTTCGGTCGCGCCCCGGGTCCAGGCCTCAATACAGCGCCCGGCAATTTCCTCACCGCTGATATCGTAGGGCCTGCCCCGCAGTTCCTCGTTGTGCTTGCCCTTGGAAAACGCACAGAACTGGCACTTGAAATAACAGACGTTGGTGTAGTTGATATTGCGGTTCACGATATAGCTGACCACGTTACCGTTAACCTGCTGTCTCAGTTCGTCCGCCCGGCGCACCACCCAGGCGAATTCAGCGCCCCTGACCTGGAACAACCGGGCTATATCGGCCTCCTCCAGCTCGCCCCCGGCTCTGCACCGCTCGAAGATGCCACGCAGGTCGTCCGCCACTGCCGCGTCCGCGGGGTCGCCGTGCAAAAGTCGCGCGTCGGTATCGGGAATAGCCTGCTCCTGGCCCGGCACCCAGTTGTCACGGCGGGCAAAACCCTCGGCGTCACTGTGACGCAGCACGGCCGGGCGCACTGCGGGGTCAAGCCAGCGCTCGGCGTCGCTCGCGTACGCAGGATAGATGGTCAAGCGCTGATCGAGGTACTTGCCGGCGGACAGGGTCTCGCGCGCCAGTTGGTCCAGGTGCGGCCAGGGAGCTTCGGGATTGACATGATCGGGAGTGAGCGGTGATACGCCACCCCAGTCATTGATGCCCGCCGCCACCAGTTGCGGCAGTACACCGGGGCTCAGGTTGGGGGGGGCCTGAATGCTCATGTCACGACCGAACACCAGGCGCGCCACGGCGATGGTCCACAGCAGGTCGTCGAGGTCGGGCTCGGGAGCGCTCGCCATAAGGGTGCCCGGCTTGGCCCGGAAATTCTGCACGATCACTTCCTGCAGGTGACCGTGGCGTTCGTGCACGGCGCGCAGCGCGAGCAGGGACTCGATTCGCTCCAGGCGGGTCTCGCCGATACCGATGAGAATGCCGGAGGTAAAGGGGACTGCCGCCTGGCCCGCCAGCTCCAGGGTCTGCAGGCGCACCGCCGGGTCCTTGTCCGGGGAGCCATAGTGCGGCATACCCTTTTCACACAGGCGCGGCGATGCCGACTCCAGCATAATGCCCATGGAAGCGCTCACCGTGCGCAGCCCGGCGATCTCCGCGGCGGTCATGCACCCCGCGTTGATATGCGGCAGCAGGCCCGTTTCCTCCAACACGCGGGAGGCGACGTGGCGCAGGTAGGACAGCGTATCGGCAAAACCGAGTTCCTCGAGGGCGCGCCGCGCCGCGTTGTAGCGCAGTTCAGGCTTCTCCCCGAGGGTGAACAACGCCTCCTGGCAGCCCTGGCGGGCGCCCTGGTGGCAAATGTCGAGCACCTGCTCGACGCTCATAAATGGCTGCCCGATTTTTTTGGGCGTCTGGGCAAAGGTGCAATAGTGGCAGACATCGCGACACAGCTGCGTCAGCGGGATAAAGACCTTGCGGGAATAGGTAATCACATTGCGAAAGCCCCGATCCCGCAGCGGACCCGCGACGGCTGCAAGAGCGGCGGTATCGGGATAGTCCGCCAGCGCTCGCGCCTGCTCCTGAGTAAGACTGGCCCCCGCCAACAGGTCGGCCTGAATCTGCTGCCAGTTAAACATCAAAGTACCTCTTGCCTGTCTCGTGGAGTAGCGCGCGGGGAAAGCGAGGCCAGTGCAAGACCGATCCTCGCGCCCAGCCCGGTGCTGTGCATTAGTGTGGCGGTATGGCTGTCGTCTTTACCCGCGAGTTGGCTTAGCAGTGACTCGAGATCGGCCGGTTCATCCACGTCCAGCCCGATTCCCGCTCGCTCCAGCACGGTGACGGCTATCCCGTGGCTGCGAGCGGCTGCCACGTGGCGGGCGCAACTGTCAGCGCCGAAACAAAAAGGCGGCATACTTCCCGCGTCAAAACACAGCAGATTCGTGCCTTTCCCATGTCGATCACAACCCACCACCAGGCCAGCGCTCTCGCGGGCCGCGAGCACGGCGGACACATCCGCGGCTGTCAGCATGGGCAGGTCGGCGTGTACCAGCAGCAGGGGCTCGCCGCCGTCAGCCAGTAGCCTCTCGCTGGCGCGCGCCGCCACCGCGTTGAGGCCGCGACAAGCCATCTCGGTCTCGGGCCAGTGCCGCGCGCCGTACTGCGTCGCCAGCATGTGGGCCGATGGATCGGAGGACACCAGGGTTACACCGCTAATATCCGGGTGAGAGGCCAGTACCGTCAATACGTCCTCCAGCATCACCTGCGCCAAAGCCCGTCGCTCGGATGGGCTCAGCAATCCCGCCAGGCGGGTTTTCGCCTGCACCAGATCCTTCAGGGGTACCAGCGCCTGCGTCACTGTTGCCGGCTCCCGCAGGCCTGCAGACAAAAACGCGCAAGGTCCTGCTTGTCCGCCCGGCTTTTCATAACAGTGCTTGTCACGGCCACGGCCACTCCCAGTTCACCAATCTCCGCGGCCAGTGTAGCGTCACTTTCATCGATCACGAAGCAATCCATCAACCCCGGATACTGCTCACAATAATGCCGCGCCACTTCCAGCGCCGAGGCACCCATACCCAGCTCCGCCATCATTTTTGCGGCCGGTCCCTTGAGGGCGAGTCCCGCCACGATGGGCGATACCACCACCACGGGCGCGGAACCTGCGCGCAGTGCCGCGGCGAGACCGGGCAGTTGCAGGATGGGGTCGATACTGACGAAAGGATTCGAGGGGCAGATCAACACCGCCCGGAACGCTCCATCATGCAAACGCCGCATGAGTTCCACGTTCGGTTGAGCGAGCGCGATGCCGTCAAAACTGAAACCCGAAACTGCGGGCTCACAGCGATCGCGAACAAAGTAGTGCTGGAATGGGAGGTCGCCACGCCCGGTGTGCACGATCGTATGCACAGGGTCATCCGTCATGGGGTGCACATGGCTGGCTATTCCCATTCGCAGCGCCAGCGCGCTGGTGACGGCGCTGAGCTGCGCACCCGCGCGCAACTGCTGGCTGCGCCATAAATGGGTGGCCATATCCCGGTCGCCGAGGCGAAACCAGGTCTCGCCGCCGAGTTGCTCCAGCGCATCCATGGTCGCCCAGGACTCGCCCTCGAGACCCCAGCCCTGCGCCTGGTTGGCGCGACCGGCGAGGGTGTAGAGCAAGGTGTCTATATCGGGGCAAATCTGCAGCCCGAGGTGGGTGAAATCATCGCCGGTGTTCACCAGCACATGCAGTTCACCCGGCGCCAGCACATCCGCCAGGCCGAGAGCGAGCTTCGCCCCGCCTACTCCCCCGGACAGGGCCAGGATATCCCGCGGTGTCGCCGTCATCAGCGGAACAGGTCCAATGCCCGCTCACGAATCAGCCTGGCCGAACCCGCTTCGGAAGCGGGCAGCAACATCCCCCTGGCGAGCACGACCGGCAAGCCCTCGGTAGACTGCCCCATCACCAGCGAGGCGGCCGCGGCGAGTTCGTCGGCAATGGCAGGCTCGGTGACTTGCAGCACATTGCCGAACAGGTCCTGTTCACCGATCTGGTTGCGCACCGGATCGATACCGGCGGTGCCAATGGCGATACCCACTGTGCCGTGGCGCCAGGCGCGTCCGGCACTGTCATTGATGATCACCTGGGGGGCGACGCCGGTAAGCTCCGCCACGGTCGCTCGCAGGGCCCGCGCGGAGGCGTCGGGATCGACGGGCAACAGCAATACCCTGGGATCTTCCGGGGAGTTGGCGATATTGGAGCGGTCAATGCCCGCGTTGGCGTGTACATAGCCATTGCGGTGCTCCACTATTATCACGCCGGGGCGCACCCGGATGACCTCGCGGCTTTCAGACAACATGACCTCGACCTGGCGCGGGTCCTTGTCCGCCCGCACCGCCAGGGCGATGGCTTCCGCGCCCGGCTCAACATCCGCCAGGCGCACATAGCGGTTTTCCGCTTTTGAGACGATTTTCTGGGCGACCACCAGCACGTCTCCGGGCTGCAGGTGCAGCTTGTTGCGGCGCAGGCTGTCGACAATCAGCTGACCGGGATTATCTCCCGGCTCGACCAGGGGAAAACCCTCGAGGGCAATCAGCTCCAGGCGCGTGGCCATCAGGCATCGCCCAGGCCACTGATTTTGATACCGGCGTGGCAGCCGTATTGTTTATTGATGGAGATGAGAACCGAGGTCAGGGCTTCCGCCGCCGCCGCGTTGTTGATCATGCCGGCGTGAAACCCCCGCATACCGGCTGCCTCCACCAGCGTGATCACCGCCTGCCGCGCCTCCTTTTTATTTCCGCTCACCAATACATCGCAGTCCACGCCCCTGCCCTCCTGCAGGTGTGCCGCGGCCACGTTCTGGAAAGCAGAGACGACAGCGACCTCCTCCCCCAGCAGTTCCTGGGCGATCTGGCCCGCGCTGCCTTGCTCCGGCAACTGCACGCGGGCTACGCGAGGCGGCACCAATGGCACTGTGACATCGATCAGGATCTTGCCCTGCAATGCCGCGCGCACGGACTCCAGGGTACTGGCCTGGTGGCTGAACGGTACGGTCAGGGTGACGATTTCGGCCGCCGCGGCGGCATCCTGGTTCGCCATTGCCCGCACCGTGACGTCGCCCACACCGCGCTCGGCCATCACTTCACGCAGGTCGGCAACGGCCGCCTCGGCCTTTTCCAGGGTTCGCGAACCGATAATTACCTGATAGCCCGCCTGCGCCCAGCGCCGGGCGAGACCCGTACCCAGGTCCCCTGTGCCTCCCAGAATAGCCAGCACGGGTAAATTTGCTTCAGTCATATACTACATCCTGTCAATAAACGAGAGCCGCGATGATGTTCGCGACCCGGGAATGTGCAGCCCCAGCAATTTCGGTTAGGATGGGCGCGGCCGAGGCATCTTATGTAAATCACTGATCAACCACAAGTTGCGGCCCAACAGCGGCCCGGGGAGTCCTATGATATGAGCAGTCCGCTGGATTTTCGCGGCAAGGTCGTTGTGGTGACGGGCGGCGGCAAGGGCATCGGTCGGGGCATTTCGAATACCTTCCTGGGCGCGGGGGCAGAAGTCGTCATCTGCGGGCGCTCAAGGCCGGACAGCCTGCCTTCGGATGGCGGGCGGGAGGCAGTTTTCGCCGGCTGTGACGTGCGCGAGTACGAGCAGATAGAAAACTTCATGAAATTCGTCACGGACCGCTTTGGACGCGTCGACGTCCTTGTCAACAATGCCGGCGGGGCACCCCACGCGGAGGCCGCCACCGCGTCACCGCGGTTTTCGGAATCCGTCATCCGGCTCAACCTGATCGCCCCGTTGAACTTCAGCCAGGTAGCCAACCGGATCATGCAACAACAGGAGACCGGCGGCAGCATCATCAATATCGCCAGCGTGAGCACGCTGCGCCCCTCTCCGGGCACCGCCGCCTACGGCGCCGCGAAAGCGGGCCTGGTCAACCTCGGCGCGTCACTGGCTGTTGAGTGGGCGCCGCGGGTGAGGGTCAACTCGGTGATCGTGGGGCTGACCCAAACGGAGCAGTCCGAACTCCACTACGGAGATGAAGCCGGAATGGCCGCCGTCGCAGCGACCATTCCACTGGGGCGCATGGGTTTACCCGCCGATGTGGGCAACACCTGCCTGTTCCTCGCCTCGCCGATGGCCTCCTATATCAGCGGGGCAAGCATCGCGGTGCACGGCGGTGGCGAGAAGCCCGCCTTCCTGGCCGCAGCCAATGCAAAGCACTGATGCCGGCGGGCCACAGCCGCCAGCGCCGAAGTCATTCGCACCGGATTCTGGACCGCGCCGGTGCCGGGTTCCACCATCCACAGCTACCGTTTGTCGCGAATCGATATCCGGGTATACTCCTTCGAAGATGCGCTGATGGCTGGCGCGCCCGGTTTTCCCATGCACTTGAACAATAAACGTACTATAGAGATCAAATGCCTGAACCCGTAATCCAGCAGGTCGAACTTCCCGCCAAACTGGAACTGGACGACGGTGCGCGAATGGTCGGCGACCTGTCAGTGTTACCGGACGGCAGCCTGCAGTTGAGCGGCACTTCCGTAATACGCCTGGCACAGGGCCAGAAGCAATTGAAACTGCAACCCGGCACAAAAGCCAGACTGGAGTTGGCAGATGCCACCGAAGTCGGCGAGGCCACTCGCAGTAATCCGGTCACCCTCAGTAAAATCGAGGGCAAAACCCTTATCCTTCTATTTGCCGACGCCGCCAGCGAAGCGGCCCGCCTGATGCACGCGAGCCTGGGTGGAGCGACTCCGCCAGCGGCCGCGGCGGCGAACCAGGAGCGGGCCCCCGCCATACTTGAGTCCTTCCGGAAAGACAGCCTGGAACAACTGGAACGCCTGTTCAAGCCTTTCCTGAGCGACCTCGCAAACCAGCTGTTTGACCTGTCCACCCAGGTACGGCATTCCAGCTCTGACCAGAACGTATTCTACGACGCGACAGTAACGATCAGGCGTAACAGGGACGCATTGGTGGCGGATATCACCACCCGCATCAACGATTATTTCGAAGACCCGATGTCGCTCGGGAAATATGACTGCCTGAATACTCCGAAGCCCAAGGATGACGGCGCCCTCAACCTTGTCGATACTGCGGAGTTCGAAAGTTCTCTGGCTATAGACCGCATGGTGAAGCACGGGGAGGACATCTATGGCGCGCTGCTGGAGGCGCTGTTGATCCGCTACGCGACCTTGCTGGACGAGGACCCTCGCAAAGTCAGGTTGCCGGTACACGTGGCCCCGCTGAGCAAGGCATTCCAGGCGACGATCGCGGCCCACGACTACCCCGCTGCGGTGCTGCTTAAAATATTTGATTACTTCACCCGGGAGTTCATGCGGCGGCTCGAAAGCTACTACAAGAAACTGAACCAGAGCCTGGCGGACAAGGGTATACGCCCTGGGCTGGAAAGTGAGATCGCCGCCAAGGGCAGTTTGCTGAGGCAGATAAAGCCGCCGCGACCACTGATAAGAGAGGCGCCCGCCGCTCCGGCGGAGTCGAAAGAGCATGCTGCGCCGGAAAACAGCGCCACCCTGGCGGACATGGCTAAGTCATTGCCCGGCGCGGGTTCCGCCGGCGCGGCAGCGCCGGGGCCGGGGCCGCAGCAAACCAAGTACGACAACATATACAAGTCGGTAATAGACGCCCTTAACTTCAAGCGCTCGGCGGACGACTCCGCTCCCGCCCAGGCTCACCACTATGATTCACCCCCCGCCGGGGGCAGTTGGGACGGCTCCCCCCTGCCGCCGGGGGATGCCTCACAACACAACCTGGCCAGTGCCCAGGCTATCGCGCGGGCGCTGGGCTCACTGCAGAAGGATACGCAGGTGCGCGACCAGGTGGGCCAGAGCACTTCCCTGCGCGAGTATCTGGCCAACCACCGCCAGCAGTTGGGCGAGCTCAAAGATACCGGGGGTCTCACCTCAGACAGTCTCAATCAGCTGGATCTGGTCGACAACCTGTTCGGTACCATCAAATCGCAACTGGATGTCAGCGCGGGTTTGCGTCCCGCCCTGGGGGGCTTGCATATTCCCCTGGGCAAGCTGGCGCTGAACGACCCCCAATTTTTTCTCGATCGCTCACACCCCGCCCGGGTGACCCTGGACAAGCTGGCGCAACTCGCCTCTGCGGCCAATTTCCCCAACAAGGCGCTGGAGGCGCGCATAACCGAGATCGTCGAGCGGATCATCGCCGATTACGAAGATGACAACGCGACTTTCGACACGGCGCTGCAAAAAATCGACAAGCTGGTCGCCCAACAGGAACGGGCCCTGTCGCGCAACGTGGAGCGCGTGGTTCGCATAGAGGAGGGTCAGGAAAAGCTGCACAAGGCACAACAGGCCGTCGACAAGGTGATCGCCGCCAGGGTGAAGACGGACCATGCGCCACGCGTTCTGGCGGACCTGGTCGATAACGGCTTGCGCGACCTGCTGGTTCTGACCCATGTCAAGGAAGGCCCACACAGCAGGGCATGGAAAGACCACCTCAAAAATCTGGATCAACTGCGCTTGTGGCTGACCGAACAGGACCAGGGCGATGCCAACGATGAAATGATGACACAGCGGGGCCTCGAGGCCGGGACCCTGATCGACATGATCGAGCAACAGATCGTATCGGGGCTGCCCACCAACGTTTCGCATCAATCGGTACTGGACGAACTGCGCGATATCGTAGCGGGCAACCGCGACGTCGAATTCGTGGACCGCAGCGATGGGGAAGCGGGTGCCCCGGAAGAGCCCGCGGAAACCCGCGCCAAGATCGAGGACCTGCCGCGCTTGCGCCGCTGGGTGATGCGCGTTGAGCAACTGGAAAAAGGCACATGGCTCAGTTATCGCGACAAGGCGGGCCAGAAGGTGCGCATGCAACTGGCCTGGATCAGCGAAGCGCGGGATCGCTTCATTTTCGTCAACGAGCGCGGCCAGAAAGTCGCAGATATCAGCAATATCAAACTCGCCCGGCAGCTGAGCCGGGGTATGCAGCCTCCCGCGCCCGCCGACCGCCTCTCGCTGGTAGACAGGAGCCTGTACCAGACCCTGGAACATGTGCAGAAGACGCTCAGCTTCGCCCGCAATCACGATTCCCTCACCCGACTGATCAACCGCGAGACCTTTCTCGACCAGATGGACAGGGCGCTTCGCCACGCCCAGAAAAAGGGATCCCAGCACGCTGTGCTGTACCTGAACATCGACCAGTTCAGGCTGGTAAACGAGGTATACGACCGCATCCACGGTGACCAGGTCCTGCTGGAGTTCGCGACACTGCTGGCCCAGCTCCACGGTCGCAAGTCCTCTTCAGCGAGGATAGAGGCGGACAGTTTCGCCGTACTCCTGCTGGATCGCACGATGGAACAGGCGGTCCAGATTGCCGAGAGAATCCGCCACGACATCGAGGCCAGCAGTGTCGACATCGACGGCGAGAAGATCGGCTTCACCGTTTCCGTCGGCGTCGTCCCCATCCGCGAACACAGCCCGGATGTGAGCCAGCTGCTGCACGCCGCCCGCACGACTATGCACCACGCCAAGGAACAGGGGCGTAACCGGGTGGTGCAGTTCGAGGAGGACCAGACCAGCGCAAGCGCCTACACCCAGGAAAAGCTGCGGGTTAAACGGGACCTGGAGCAGGCGGTGGCCACCGACCGCTTTGTGCTGCAGGCTCAGCCGATAGTGCAGACGCCGATTACCGGCAACACGCCGGAGCAGCTGCACTTCGAACTGCTGCTGGGTCTTACCAGCAAGGACGGCTCACTGTCGTCGCCCCAGGATTTTATCGTGTCCGCCGAACGCTACGGGTTCATGACCCTGGTCGACCGCTGGGTGGTGCGCGAGGCCTTCAGCTGGATCAGTCACCTGATGGACGCGCAGAAAGTTGTCCCCAGCCTGTCGATCAACCTGTCGGGGACCAGCGTCACCGATGACAGTTTCATGGACTACCTCTTTGAGCAGATTTCCGAATACGGTGTGGGCACCAGCCGAATCTGTTTTGAAATCACTGAAACCGGCACCATCTCCAACCTGGTCAAGGCCGCGGATTTTGTACGCGCCTTTCGCAATATCGGCTGCAAGTTTTCCATCGATGACTTCGGCACCGGCCTGGCAAGCCATAACTACCTGCGGGAACTGCCGGTTGACTACGTCAAGATTGACGGCGGATTCATCGTCAATATCCACAATAACCGCAACGATTACGCCATCGCCCGCTCGATCAATGACCTGGCCCACTTCCTGGGCCAGGAGACTATTGCCGAGTCCGTTGAGAACGACCAGATCATCGCCAAGCTACGCGAAATTGGCGTCGACTACTTGCAGGGATGGGGTATTGGCCGGCCACAGGTTTTGTCGGAGGTAGCCAAGCACCTGTCCTCCATCGAAAAGTAGCTCGCGCGAGCTGACGTGTCGTCCTCCCTGATAGATTCCGCATTCGACAATCTCCTGCAGGCCGTATACCGCGGCGCGCTGGAACAACCGCCCTGGCGGAGCACCCTGCCCGCCCTGCGCGATGCCATAGATGCACAGGTTGTCTCCCTCGTGCTGCGGCCACCGTCGGTCGGCGACCGCGGCGTCATCCTCAACTGCGTGCGACCCGACCCGGGGCAGCAGGCGGCGGCTTCACAACTGGCCGACCCCGGCGACTGGGAGCTTACCGCGTATCGCGAGCAGTTTTTTTCACTCGACCCATTCATCAACCTGCCCCTGGACCAGATCATCACCCTCGGGGACCTGCTCAGCGATACCGAGCTCATGGCCTCTGACTACTACCTGCAGTACCTGCAACCGATCGGCCTGTTTCGGATTCTGGGTGTCGATACCGGTGAACCCGACGGAGTGCTGGCCCGCCTGCGTTTTTCCCGTCGCCGGGATGAGGCTCCCTTCAGCAGCCGGGACAGGAAGATGCTGGCGCAGATAACGCCGCACCTGCGCCAGGCGGTGCAAATTTATGCCAGGCTGCACCATATGACCTCGGAACGGGACATCTACGCCGGGGCGGTCGACCAGTTATCAGTGGCCACTATTATCCTCGATGAAAAAGGCAGGCTGCTCAATACCAATGCCATGGCATCCGCCCTGCTCAAGGACGGCGACGGCCTGAGCCTGAAGGGAAAACGCCTGCACCTCGCCGGCCGCAATGCCGACCGGGAGCTGCAGTCGGCACTGACCAGCGTGATCAGCGCCCAGCAGGCGGGTGAAACATCGGTGGTAAAAGCCCTGCGGGTGCCGCGGCCCGCAGGGCGCCCGGCACTCGGCCTGGTGATCAGGCCGGTAGCCTTGTCCGAATGGGGCGAGGGGCAGGTCGGCCCCTGCGCCGCCGTGTTCATCAGCGACCCGGACCAACGCGATTCCGCCTCGCAACAGACACTTGCGGAACTGTTCTCATTGACGCCGGCCGAGGCCAACGTGGCGATACTGTTGACCAGGGGCCTGAGCCTGGCAGAGGTATCCGAGGCCCAGAACATCTCCCCGCACACTGCTCGCGCCCAGTTGAAATCGATCTTCGCCAAGACCGGCGTCTCGCGCCAGGCCGAACTGGTTCGCATGATCGCCAAGAGTGTCGCCTCCCTGGGCCAGGCCCCCGAGCCGGCCAACAGACTCGGTGTGAGGGACTAGTTGACCTAGGTCAACGCCCCGCCATCTCGATCTTGCTAACGTGCGAGTTGTGCCACAAGACGACAACATCGCCATGACCAGTATTCTGCCCTCTACCCAGGCCCAGTTCGAAATTACACCTGCCCACAGGGCGGAGATGGAACTGGCGGCACGGTACGCCTGCGAGGGACCGCGCTACACGTCCTACCCCACCGCGCCACAATTCCGGCAGGACTTTCCACTGGACCAATACCTGGCCTGGCAGCAGCGCGACGGCGATCACAAACGCGCGCCGCTGTCGCTCTATCTCCACCTGCCTTTTTGCAAGGACATCTGCTACTACTGTGCCTGCAACAAGGTGGTGACCCGGCAAAAAGGGGTTGCCCGCCAGTATCTCGATCGCCTGCACAAGGAAATCGAGCAGCAATCGCAGCTGGTGGGCAAGCAGCGTCCTATCACCCAGATGCACTGGGGCGGAGGCACGCCCACCTACCTGGATGATGCGGAAATTACCGAGCTGATGCATATGCTCGCCAGCCACTTCCGCCTGCTGGACAGGGAATACCGCGAATACTCCATAGAAATTGACCCGCGCACCGTGGAGGCCGCTACCATCGCGCTGCTCAAGGGTGTAGGTTTCAATCGTATCAGCCTCGGGGTTCAGGACTTTGATCCGGTGGTGCAGCGCAGCGTCAACCGGATCCAGCCCTACGAGATGGTGGCTGATCTGGTGGCGAACATACGCTCGCACCATTTTCGCTCCCTGAGCTTCGACCTGATCTACGGCCTGCCGCACCAGAGCCACCACACCATGGCCGAGACCCTGCGCAAGGTCAATTCGCTGCGCCCCGACCGGATTGCCTGCTACAACTACGCCCACCTGCCACAGCGTTTCAGCAGCCAGCGCGCGATCGACCGCCTGACCCTGCCAGCGCCGGAAGAAAAACTGCTGATGCAGCAGATGATCAGCCACACGCTGCAGGACGCGGGCTACCTGCATATCGGCATGGACCACTACGTGCTGCCGGACGACGAGCTCGCGTTAGCGCTGGCGGAAGGACGCCTGCAACGCAACTTCCAGGGTTACTCCTTGCATATGGCCGATGACCTGCTCGGCCTGGGGGTATCCTCGATCAGCCAGATCGGCGATTTCTACCTGCAGAACGAGCGCGATGTCGAAAGTTATTATCGACACATAGACAGCGGCAAGCTGCCATTTACCCGCGGCTGCATGGTGACCTCAGAGGACAAGCTGCGGCGCCACATCATCATGAGCCTGATCTCGGACCTGCGCCTGGATATCGGGGACTGTAATCGCCAGTTCGGCATCGACTTCAGCGCCAAATTCCCGGAAGAGCTCGCCGCCCTGGGACCTATGGTCCGTGACGGTCTGCTGGAAATCAATGAACGTGAGATCACCGTCACCCGCCGGGGGCGCCCCTTCCTGCGCAATATCTGCATGCCCTTCGACGCCTATCTCACCGCCCACCGCGGCGACCAGCCGCCCCCGCGCTTTTCCGCCACAATTTAATAGCCCCCCTGATCCGAGGGGGGTATTTGCGACAGGGACTTTGGATTATAATGCCCTTATCGAGCAGTGGAGGCTTGGGCATGACCATCAGATTGGCGGATGCGGGAGACAACAACGTACTCAAACCATGCCTGCATGACTACCAGGTGAGTTGTGGCAGCTGCAGACTCAACAGTATTTGCCTGCCACTGGCGCTCGAAAGCGATGACATCGAACAACTGGACAGCATCATCCAGCGCAGCAAACCCCTGCAGAAAAGCCAGCACCTGTACCGTGAGGGCGACCACTTCAAATCCGTATTCGCGGTGCGCTCGGGTGCGTTGAAAGCCTACAAGACCACCGACGACGGGCGCGAGCAGGTCACCGGTTTCTACTTTCCCGGCGAAATACTCGGCATGGACGGCATCAGCAACAATCTGCACGCCTCCTCTGCCAAGGCGCTGGAAACAGCCGCTGTCTGCGAAATTCCATTCACCTCCCTGGAAAAGCTGAGCTCCATAATGCCCAGCCTGCAACGCCATTTCTTCCAGCTCATGAGCAGGGAAATCACCGAAGACCAGCAACTGATCACCCTGCTCAGCAAAAATTCCGCGGACGAGCGGGTTGCCTCACTGATGCTGAGCATTTCCAGCCGCAATTCCAGGCGCAAGCTCAGCGCAACCCAGTTCAGGCTGCCCATGTCCCGTGTCGACATAGGCAACTACCTTGGCCTCACCGTTGAAACCGTGAGTCGCGTCTTCAGTCGCATGCAGAAACTGGAAATCCTCCGCGTCGATAATAAGGAAATCAAGATTCTCGACCCAAATGGCTTGCAAAACATGGCGAATGTGGCCGGTTAATCCAACCGCGCTCGCAAGTTCTTGACGCAAATCAAGGACGATATCCACACAAACCCTAACATTACGCGTTTTTGATAATACAGTTAGTTGCTCAGGGGAGACTTCAACCTAATGATTCAACATACCTTTGGCTTATTGGTCAGGCCCAGCGCCCAATGGCGGACTGTCGCCGATCTTCCAGAGAGCTCTTTTCTCACGCTGGTACTGTATCCCTGCATCTTCGCCATCCTGCCGGCGGTGGCCTGGTACTACGGCACCAGTCGAGTCGGCTGGACTGTCGGCGACCAGGGCGAAGCCATCAAGCTCACCGTGGAAAGCGCCCGCCAGATCAGCGTCCTGTTTTATCTTACGATGCTCGCGTCGGTCGTGGTGATCGGCTACTTTGTGCACTGGATGTCGGACACCTACGGGGCTGACTCCAGCCTCACCAAAGGTATCGTCATTGTCGGACTGACCTGCACCCCGCTATTTATCGCCGGCCTTGTAGGCTTTTACCCCCTGCTCTGGATTGACCTGTTGATCGGTGTCGTGGCGGTAAGCTGGTCGGTGTACCTGCTTTACCTGGGGATACCCATTGTCATGAACATACCCGAAGAGCGCGGCTTCCTGTTTTCCAGCGCGGTGGTCGGCGTGGCGCTGGTTATCTTTATTTGTGTGATGGTTGGCTCGGTCATACTCTGGGAATACGGCGCGGCGCCGGCTTTCACCGACTGATTAAACGCCTTAACCCCGATATTTTTGTTGCACTGACATCTTGAATTGGAATTAAACCATGAGCGAGCTTAACTCTGCACTGGAACACCCCGTTTACAACTACAAGGTGGTCCGCCAGTTTACCGTGATGACGGTGGTCTGGGGCATCGTGGGTATGCTGGTGGGCGTACTCATTGCCGCCCAGCTGGCCTGGCCGGCATTGAACTTCGACCTGCCCTGGCTATCCTTCGGGCGCCTGCGGCCGCTGCATACGAACGCGGTGATCTTCGCCTTTGGCGGGTCGGCGCTATTCGCCACCTCGTTTTACGTGGTGCAGCGCACCTGCCAGGTCAGGCTCATCTCCGACAAGCTGGCCTCCATCACCTTCTGGGGCTGGCAGCTGGTAATTGTCTCGGCGGCCATCACCCTGCCGCTGGGTATCACCAGCAGCAAGGAGTACGCCGAGCTGCAGTGGCCCATCGATATCCTCATCACCGTGATCTGGGTGATATACGCCATTGTATTTTTTGGCACCATCGCCAAGCGCAAAACCGACCACATCTATGTCGCGAACTGGTTTTACGGCGCGTTTATCATCGCGGTCGCCATATTGCATATCATCAACAGCCTCGCCATGCCGATTGCCTTCAACTCGTTCCAGGCGTACTCCATCTACGCTGGCACCGTGGACGCCATGGTCCAGTGGTGGTACGGCCACAACGCCGTGGGCTTTTTCCTGACCGCCGGTTTCCTGGGCATGATGTACTATTTCGTACCCAAGCAGGCCGAGCGCCCGGTGTATTCCTATCGGCTCAGCATCGTGCACTTCTGGGCCCTGGTGGCGGTGTATATCTGGGCCGGCCCCCACCATCTTCACTACACTGCCCTGCCCGACTGGGCCCAGAGCCTGGGCATGGTGATGTCCCTGATCCTGTTGGCTCCGTCCTGGGGCGGGATGATCAACGGCATGATGACGCTGTCGGGGGCCTGGCACAAACTGCGCAGCGACCCAATCCTGCGTTTCCTCGTGGTGAGCCTGTCGTTCTACGGCATGTCCACCTTCGAGGGGCCGATGATGTCGATCAAAACAGTCAATTCGCTGTCGCACTACACTGACTGGACCATCGGCCACGTGCATTCCGGCGCCCTGGGCTGGGTTGCGATGATCTCGATCGGCGCCATGTATCACCTGATACCAATTCTTTTCGGTCGTGAGCGCATGTACAGCATCAGCCTCATCAACGCCCATTTCTGGATGTCCACCATCGGCACGGTACTTTACATCACCTCCATGTGGGTAAACGGTATCCTGCAGGGCCTGATGTGGCGCGCGTATAACCAGGACGGGACCCTGACCTACAGTTTCGTCGAGTCGGTATCCGCCAGCTACCCGGGCTATGTCGTCAGGGTTATCGGCGGCGCGATATTCTTCAGCGGCATGCTGCTGATGGCCTACAACCTGTATATGACAAGCCGGAAAGACGTTGAACCACTGGCGGCCCCGACGTTAGCGAGCGCGGTTTAAGGAGCGGATGATGAAACACGATGTAGTTGAAAAAAATGTCGGCCTGATGATCATCCTGACGATAGTTGCGCTCAGCTTCGGCACCCTGGTTGAACTGGTACCCCTGCTGTTCGCCAAGGAAACCCACGAGCCTATCGCCGGCCTCAAACCGCTGCCGGCACTGGAACTGGAAGGCAGGGATATCTATATCCGCGAGGGCTGCAACACCTGCCACTCCCAGATGATTCGCCCGCTGCGGGCGGAAACCGAGCGCTACGGGCACTACTCCGTGGCCGGGGAGTCTGTCTATAACCACCCCTTCCTGTGGGGCTCCAAGCGAACCGGGCCGGACCTGGCGCGTGTGGGCAAGCGTTACAGCGATGACTGGCAGCGAGCGCACCTCTACAACCCGAGGGACGTTGTACCCGAATCCAACATGCCCGCTTTCCCATGGCTGTTCGAAAACGAGATTGACCCGGACCTGACCGGATTGAAAATGTCCGCCCTGCGCAAGGTGGGCGTGCCGTACACCGATGAGGATATCAGCGGTGCCGGGGCAGCGGTCACCGGCAAGAAGGAAATTGACGCCCTGGTTGCCTATCTGCAACAGCTGGGCACCCTGCTGCAATCGAGGCGCTAGTTCACTATGGATATCAATGACCTGAGAGGGTTCAGCACAGTATTCCTGATGGTGACATTCATCGGCCTGTGTATCTGGGCGTACAGCAGCAAACGAAAAAAAGCATTTGATGAAGCCGCCAACCTTCCCTTCGCGGACGAAGAGCTGAATCAAGAGACCATGCAGGAGGAAGCAAGGAATGGCTAGTTTCTGGAGCTACTGGATAATTATCCTGACCACGGTAACAATCGTGGGGATTACCTGGATTCTGTTTGCCAATCGCAAACGGGATTCCCGGGCCGACGTAAAGACCACTGGCCACGAGTACGACGGCATCGAAGAGTTGGACAACCCGCTGCCGGCGTGGTGGTTTTATATGTTCGTCATCACCATTGTCTGGGGCATCGGCTACCTTATCGTCTATCCGGGTATGGGCAACTTCGCCGGCGTCATAGGCTGGACCCAGATCGGACAGTATGACCGCGAGGTCGCTAGTGCCGAAACCAAATACCGCGATATGCGCGACCGCTACCTGGCACTGCCGGTGGAAGAGATAGCCGCCGATCCAGCCGTGCGCAAGATGGGCATGCGGATGTTTGCCAACAACTGTGCCCAGTGCCACGGCGCAGACGCCAAGGGCAGGTATGGCTTCCCCAACCTGACCGACGACGACTGGATCTATGGCGGCGACCCGGCTGCCATCAAGACAACCATCGAGAACGGACGCCAGGCGGCAATGCCAGCCTGGGGCAGCATCATCGGTGACAAGGGTGTCACGGATGTCACCCAGTACGTGCTCAGCCTTAACGGCAGGGATACCAACCCCGCCGAAGCCACCGCCGGCGAGACCGTATACCAGACCTATTGCGTGGCCTGCCATGGCGCCGACGGTCATGGCAATGTCGCCATGGGTGCACCGAACCTGACCAATGGCGTCTGGTTGTACGGGGGCAGCCAGGAGCAGATCGCGCAGACGGTTCGCGCCGGTCGCAACGGCGTTATGCCTGCCTTCAAGGATACCTTGAGCGAGGACAAGATCCACATTCTTACGGCGTATGTATACAGCCTCGACAAGCAGCAATAACCAGGCGTTAAAGAGACACCCCGGGGGCCAGGGACGGCTCCCAATCCAGGGCTCCCGGGCCCGCTCTACCACGGAACAGGACCCATGTCTGACAAGGATCTGATTGATCTTCAGGAAATCGCGCCTGCGGAGGTCGGCGAGATCGACCTCTACCAGCGTCGGGAGAAAATCTATACCCGCAAGATAGAGGGCTTCTACCAACGGGTGCGCCTGTTCAGCGGCTGGCCCCTGCTGCTGGGTTACCTGTTACTGCCGTGGGCCAGTTGGGACGGCCGCCAGGCGGTGCTGTTTGACCTGCCCGCTCGAAAATTCCACATCCTGGGCCTGACTTTCTGGCCACAGGACTTCCCCATGCTCGCCTTCATGCTGATGATAGCCGCGTTCGGCTTGTTCGCGGTGACCACCTTTGCCGGCCGGATCTGGTGCGGATATACCTGCCCGCAAACGGTCTGGACCAGTATCTTCATGTGGCTTGAGCAAAAGACCGAGGGCAGTCGCAACCAGCGCATAAAACTGGACAAGGGGCCATGGTCGGTCGAGAAAATCCTGAAAAAGACAGCGAAACACGGTTCGTGGCTTTTTGTCGGGCTGGTCACTGGCCTGACCTTCGTGGGCTATTTCTACCCGATCCGGGAGTTGTTGCACGAGCTGGCAACCCTGACTGCGGGCAAGTGGCAACTGCTGTGGACCCTGTTTTTCACATTGGCGACCTATATCAACGCCGGCTGGATGCGCGAGCAGGTCTGCAAATATATGTGTCCCTATGCCCGCTTCCAGTCTGTCATGTTCGACAAGGACACCCTGATTGTGTCCTACGATGCAAAACGCGGGGAACCGCGCGGGTCCCGCAAGCGCAGCCTCGACCACAAGGATCTCGACGTGGGTGATTGCGTGGCCTGCGAGCTCTGCGTACAGGTCTGCCCCACCGGCATCGATATACGCGATGGTCTGCAATACGAGTGCATAGGATGCGCCCTGTGCATCGACGCCTGTAATTCGGTAATGGATAAAATGGACTATCCAAGGGGGCTTATTCGCTACACCAGCGAGCACGAACTCAGCGGCGGCAAGACCCATTGGCTGAGGCCGCGTATCATCGGTTACGTGCTGGTTTTGTGCGTAATGATCAGTGTATTCTGGTACAACGTATATGCCCGCGTTCCCGTGGAGATGACGGCTATTCGCGATCGCACCCAACTGTACCTGGTCGCCGACGACGGCGCCATCGAGAACATCTACACACTGCAGCTTGCCAACATGGACAACAATCCGCACCAGTTCAAGATCAGCATAAGCGGCGTTGAAGGCGCCACCATCATCGGCGAAACCAGCCATCGACTGGACGGCGGCGAGGTACGCACCATCAGCCTGCGCGTACGCGCCGAACCCGGCGCGCTGACACTGCCGAGTACAGAACTTGATTTCACGGCAGTCTCACCCGATGCGCCATCCCTGAAGGCCACGGCTGAATCACGCTTCATGAAACCGTTATGACGAAACCAGGCCTGCCCGGTGGCGACACCGAACCCTGGTACCGGCAGTTCTGGCCCTGGTTCCTGATATTGCTGCCTGCCTGCGTGGTGGTTGCCAGCCTGTTCACCCTGTATATCGCCAACCGGGGTGCGGACGACCTGGTGGTCGACGAGTACTACAAGGATGGTCTGGCAATCAACCGGCAACTGGAGAAAAAGCAGCGCAGCCAGGAGTTGGGTATCACGGCGCAGGTGCAGTTCACCGATGGCCATGTCACCGCGCGGGTAGCGGGACCGGTCGACGCCGCCAGTTTGCGACTGCTGCTGTCACATCCACTGGAGGCCGACCGGGACTTCGCCCTGGACCTGGCCAGGATCGCCCCCGGCATCTACCAGACGACCATGCCGTCCGCCGTCGCGCCGCGCTGGCACTGGACCCTGACGCTGGACCAGGCCGATGGCTGGCGCCTGGACGGTGATATCGACCAGCACGATATTGGCAATGCCGCCATCGATTGATGTCCCGGTCGCCGCGGATCCATTGCTTTGTTACCACTGCGGCGAGCCCGTTCCCGCCGGATGCGAGATGGGCGTTGTCATCGATGCGCAGCTGCGGCCCATGTGCTGCCCGGGCTGCCGTGCCGTCGCGGAGCTCATCAACGCCAGCGGCCTGGCAAATTTCTACCAGCAGCGAACCGCCTACAATCAGCGCCCGCCCGAACAGGAGTTCGCCCCGCGGGAACAATACCGGGTATATGACGACCCGGCACTGGCAGCGGGTTTTACCACGGAAGAAGCCAACGGCGAGATAACAGCGCAATTGCTGCTGGGTGGCATCTCCTGCGCTGCCTGCACCTGGCTTATAGAACAGACCATGGTTCGGGTACCCGGGGTCAGCAAGGCGCTGGTGAATCTGCAACAGGGTCGGCTGGACATCCGTTTCGATCCCGCCCGGGTTCCCCTGAGCGAGATTTTCAGCCGCGTCGACGCCCTGGGCTACCGGGTCAGGCCGTTTCACGCCAGCGCCGGACGCCAGCAGATGAAGGAGGAGTACCGGCTGGAACTGCGCCGGCTGGCGGTGGCTGGCCTGGGCATGATGCAGGTTGGCATGTTCGCTATTGCGCTGCACGCCGGGGACATCCAGGGTATCGAAAGCCAGTACCAGGGTTTATTGCGCTGGGTGAGCCTGCTGGTGGCGAGTTTCGTGGTCCTGTTCAGCGCGCGCCCGTTCTTTACAACCGCCTGGCGTCACCTGCGCCAGGGTGCGCTGGTCATGGATCTGCCGGTGGCGCTGGCAATCGGCCTGGCCTGGCTCGCCAGTGTCTGGGCCACGGCCTCCGGTAGCGGTCAGGTGTATTTTGACTCGGTAGTCATGTTCACCTTCTTCCTGTTACTGGGCCGTTTCCTCGAACGCAGGGTGCGGCAGCGTTACTCCCTGACCTGGTTCGACGCCCAGGGCACGCTGCCCGATGCTGTATCGGTCAAACGCGCTGGGCGCTGGGCGCTGGAGCCGAGGGTACAACTGCAATCCGGCGATACGGTGCTGGTTCGCGCCGGCGATACGGTGCCCGCGGATGCCGAGGTGAGTGGCGGCAACAGCGCGGTGCGCGAAGACACGTTCAACGGTGAACCGCTGCCACGCAGCGTGACCGTCGGCGACGTCATTTACGCTGGCAGCGTCAATGTCGAGGGTGCGCTGGAAGCCAGGGTGCTGGGAAGTTATCTGGACAGCAGGCTGGCCGCCCTGCAACGCTCGGTAGAGCAGGCGCAGACCGAAAAACCCCGGCTGGCGCGGCTGGCTGACCGGATCGCCTCCTGGTTCGTCGGCGCCATTTTGCTGATCACCACCGCCACCGCGCTGGTATGGAGCCAGCTGGCCCCGGAGCAGGCGTTCTGGATCAGCCTTTCCGTCCTGGTCATCAGCTGTCCCTGCGCACTGGCATTGGCCACACCGGCAGCGCTCACCAGCGCCGCCAGCGCGCTGCGCGCCGGCGGCGTGATTGTGCGCGGCGAAAACGCCCTCGAGGCACTGGCCCGCGCCACCCACCTCATTTTTGACAAGACAGGCACCCTCACCGAGGGCTCACTGGCCATCGCCCGGGTGCAACTCCTGGCCGACTTTTCCAGTGAACGCGTCCTGGCGATCGCCGCCGCGCTGCAACAATATTCAAACCACCCGGTTGCGCGGGCATTCAGCTCGATAGAGCCCGGCCCCGGTCTCGAAGACGTGGTTTACACCGTGGGAGCCGGCCTGGAAGCCCGGGATGGCGATCGCTGCTACAGGATCGGCAGTGAGCCTTTCTGTCGCAGCATGGCAGCCACCCTGCCCCCACCGCCTCCGGAACCGCTGTACTGGGTGGCGCTGTGCCGCGATGCCAGGCCGCTGGCCTGGATCGGGCTCAATGACCGGACCAGGCCCGAGGCGCAGGGGGTCATCGACCGCGCGAAGGCGGCCGGACTACAGGTCGAACTGCTTACCGGGGACAGCTCGGCCCAGGGACCATTGCTGGCCCGGCACCTCGGGATCGACAGTGTCAGAAGCGGCCTGGAACCGCAGCAGAAGATGGATCGGGTGCGCGAGCTGCAGGAGGCGGGCTCGGTAGTGGCCATGGTGGGCGACGGTCTCAACGACGCCCCGGTTCTCGGCCTGGCGGATGCCTCCTTCGCGGTGGCGACTGCCTCGGACCTGGCCCGCACCCAGGCCGATTTCGTCCTGGTAGACGGCGACCTCCACAGCATCACCAACACCTGGTTCAAAGCACGCCAATGCCGGAGAATTATAGTGCAAAATTTTGCATGGGCTCTCGGCTACAACGCTTTTGCCATTCCGCTGGCAGCCCTGGGCTATGTGCCCCCCTGGGCCGCGGCTATCGGAATGTCGCTGAGTTCGCTGCTGGTAGTCGCTAATTCCCTGCGGTTAAATGGCAAGCCCCAAGTCCAGTGAGCCGCTGTCATGGATAGTCTCTACCTGCTGATACCAATCGCCCTGCTGTTTTGCGCCATCGGCATCAAGCTGTTGCTGTGGGCCATCGACAGCGGACAGTACGATGACCTGGACAAGGAGGCGTGGAAAATCCTGGCTGATGATGAGCCTGTACCGCCGACAGCGGGCCCGGAGCAGTCGGAGTCGGCGAAAGGGGAAAAACCATGACTGAGCTGGGCTATGCCAGCGCACTGGGGCTGGGACTGGCGGGCGCCGGGCATTGCCTGGGTATGTGCGGAGGTATCGCCGCGGCGCTGAGCCTCGGCGGTTCCGGCTCCCCGACGATTACGCTGGCCTACCACGCGGGCCGTATCAGCAGTTACACCCTGCTGGGCGGAGCGCTGGGCTATGCGGCTGGCAGCATCGATATCGCCGCCTGGACCGTGGGCCTGCGCTACCTGGCGGGCTTTATGCTGGTCGGCATGGGTTTGTATATAGCGGATTGGTGGCGTGGCATGGCCCTGCTGGAGAGAGCCGGCGCCCGCCTGTGGCGGCCGGTACAGCGCCTGTCGTCGCGCTGGTTGCCCGTGCGCCACTGGCCCCAGGGTTTCGCCCTCGGGCTATGCTGGGGCCTGATGCCCTGCGGACTGATCTACAGCAGCCTGGCCTGGGCCGCCACCGCCCAGCATGCCCCGACCTCAGCCCTTATGATGTTCCTGTTCGGCCTGGGTACCCTACCGGCAATGCTCGCTACCAGCCTGGGCGCCCAGGGCCTGCAGGCCTTTCTCAAAAAGCGCGGTCTCAAACTGCTGATAGCGGTGTTGCTGGTCGTGTCCGGAGCCTGGACACTCTATATCACCGCCGCCCACAGCGGCCACTCCAGCCATGGCGGCGCGACTTCCTCCCAGCCCATGGAGGACCATTCCCACATGCACCATTAGCCGCGCCACATAAACCGCTACCACGCTGCCGGACTAACCAAAAAAAAGCCCCGCTAGGAAACTAACGGGGCGAGGCGCCACATGACCGCAGGTGAGTCGGTCACACGGGATTTAGAACCGGTGGGCAATACCCACGTGGTATACGAAAGGATCGATCTGGGTCTTGAACCTGACATCCCCCACGTCGGTATTCACCGTGGCATTGGTCTCGATGTCTATGTACCAGACCTCCAGGCTGATGGCCCAGTTCTTGGCAAATGGAATGTCTACACCCGCCTGGGCCGAGAGACCGAAGGAATCATCGAGATCCAGGTTTGTCTGGGTAGCACCCAGGATCGAGTTGAGCGTGTTGTCCAGTTGCTTGTCGGTATCCTCGTCAAAGAAAATCGTGTAGTTGACGCCCATGCCCAGGAAGGGCTGCCAGCCATCCTTGCCACCGCGCGGATACCACTGGGCACTCAGGGTGGGCGGCAGCTGCTTGGTAGAACCGGCATTCAGGTTTACGCCCTGGCCGTTCAAGGTGATGTTGTGCTCAAAGGGGGTGGCGGCCAGCAGTTCGATACCTACTTTGTCCGTGACCATATACATTGGAATAATGCCGAACTGTGTGTCGTCATCGACCTCGGTATGCAGTGGCGGCACACCCGGCAGGTTTATGTCATTGCTGTCGGAATCGGGGTCGACGTTGACCGCACCGAGACGAAGCACGAAATCGCCTTTTTGATACGCCTGGGCTAACATGCTGCCGCTCGCGAGAGCTGCTACCAGCGCAATCGATAACGCTTTTTTCATTACATCACTCCTGTATTGGGTAAGAGACCGAACCGCCCTTTACCATCTGGGAGACATAGTATTGGCGGCGGTGGCAGCGTACCTTGATGTCAATCAAGATCAAGTGAGGTCAACGGAATCCAACCGGGTACTTTTACACATACAGTAAAGTTGCCGGCTACTCGAAATGACGCTAGCGAAGCGCGCCGGCTGGAGCGGGCCACGGCCAGCTACGGCGATGGTAGCGCCTTATTCCCACGGGTACTCGAGGTTGCGGCCGCAGCCCTGGAACATCTCCCCGTTGAGCGTCACCCGCACCGCGCTGGGGTAGACCTCATCCGCCATGGTGTCGGCACAAGGCTGTTCCACGACTTCCACCCGTAGATCTGCAGATTCGGTAATAGCGTGCCAGCTGCGGACATCTCCCTGCGCCTGTGCTCCCGGGTCTGGAGTGGCGACCCGCTGCATGCCGTAATCGCCAACAAACAGCAGTTGACGCCCATCCTGGATTTCGAGGGACCAGCCGGGTTCATTGCCGACGGCGCGAAAATCCACACCGCGGCGGCGCGCATCCTCCCAGGGCACCCGCTGGGGCATCTGCGCGCAGTTGAAATACTGCTGGCTGCCGACAGTGAGCATCGCCTCATCACCTTTGCTCCAGAATTCAATATCCTCTTCCTGGTATTTGGAGCCGGACGCGCTGCGCACCTGTGGCAGCACCACATAGCGATCCGGCAGCCAGATCGCCATTTCACCGGGACCCAGGCGCGCGATAAATTCGAAGCCATTGCAGTCGTACACCATAGTTCTGGCGGACGGTTGCGGGTCCGGCTTGAAGCCCGAACCGGACTCCGATGCCACCACCCCTTGGCCGGAGCAGCCCACAAGCAGCGCACACAGGCAGACTGGAAGAACCTTGCCGAGCTTTGTCATTTTTATCGATTCCCTGCGTCCTGGAGCCGGTACCGTGACCGGACGCCCTACAACATCACCAGCGCTATCATGCGCAATGCAAGCAGCGTGACCAGCACTCGAAACCATTTATGGAAGTTCCTTTGTGGCAACAAAGGCCGCAAGCGGGTCCCCACCCAGGAGCCAATGATACCTGCAAGCACCATGCCCGCAACCAGCCGCCACCAGGGGGCGTAACTGAAGCCGATCGCAAAATACGCAAAAACCCTGAGAGCATGGTTCAGTGTCATGTACACCGCCGTGTTCACCACCAGCCAGTCGCGCTCGCTGGAGCGCTGCAAAAGCACGGCGGCGCCGAGTGGGCCGGTGGCGCCAGCGAGCATGCCCAGCCCGGTCTGGCAGAATCCCAGCACTGCCAGGGCCAACTGGCCGCCGCCTCGCAGCACGGGTAATGGCAGCCAGGTAAACACCAGAATCAGTACGCCGATATAGGCGGGCAGCAGGTGCAAATCGAGATCCTGGTAGATTTCCGCACCCAGCCAGCCACCCAGTAAAGCGCCGGCCGTAAACGCCGGCACGATACTCAGGTCAATGGAGCGCCAGCCGAAGGCCGCCCGCGACAGGTTGCTTGCCAACTGGGTAAGCGCGTGCAGGGGCAGGATCGCAGCCGCCGGGACCAGTCCCGGCATCAGGGTCAACAGCAGTACGCCACCGCCCATGCCGATTACCGCGGTGAGGCAGGAGGTCATGAATACAATTGGCAGCAGGGCCAGTTCCGACACCAGCGACTCCCGGGAAGGCTCTGTGTTCCGGCAGGGCTTGCCGGATTGCGCGAAAATCTACCACACCAGGCTCAGTATGCCCAACGGGGACACCTGCCCCCCGGCCAGGGAGCGATCTGCCCGGCCAGGCCACAGGGTGGCGAATCTATCCGGAAACCTCGCCCATAAGGGCAGTACCCAGCGCGCGGGATCAACTATCCATATTTGATGAAATCGAGGCAGCTGCGATTAAACATGGCCTCGTGCTCCACCATAACCCAATGCCCGCACTCGCTCACCAGCACCAGGCGCAGGTGGCGCACGTTGCGGGCCAGGGCCATGATCCCATTCTCCGGCATCATTTTCTCGTCAAGGCCCCAGAACCCGAGAACCGCGCAGTCCAGTTCAGGCAGGCGATCCGTCAGCACCGGCACCTTCATCGTGGCCATGACATGGCCATTCATGATCTGCATGATCTGCATGCGTTCGGCCACCAGTTCATCGGTGGCAAACCGGGGGTTATACATCAGGCCAGTCGCGAACAGGTCTTTCATGACCGCCGGCGTCACCGGCTCACCGGAGCCGAAAACCTTGAAGACTTTCTGCATACCGGGCATCGCCTGGTACTCGGGCATTTCGCTGAGCCCGCCCGGAGCCATCAGCACCAGCTTTTCGACGATCTCGGGATGGTCAAGCGCCAGGCCGATCGCCACCGCGCCGCCGAGGGAATTGCCGATGACGGTACAGCGCTCGACGCCGGCACACGCCAGGGTCTGGCGGACGCACTGCACAAAAAATTCCAGCGGATGATCGACGTCGTCCGGTTTGTCGGAGAACCCGTAACCGATCAGGTCCGGGATAATACAGCGGTACCCCGCAGCGACCAGGGCGGGATAGTTACCCTTGAAATTGCTGTGGCCACTGGCGCCGGGACCGGAACCGTGCAAAAACAACACTGTTTCAGCTTCCGCCGGGCCCTCGTCCAGGTAATGAATACGGTAGCCATTGGCACAATCCGCGTAGCGGCCCTCGGGTAACAATCCCTTCATGGACATCGCCATCTCCCCATCTCTGTAACAGCCATCAGATTGCGAAGTCCACGTTGTCTTCGCCGAACATAACGCCGCCCATGTTGACCGCAAAGGGTGTGGAGTGGTTGGCGACGTGAGCCTGGCTGGCCAGGATATCCAGGTGATAGCCCAACAGTTCGTTGCCCAGCCGGATGCCGCCGCTGCCGATGGCCTTGAGCATACGACCGGACAGTTCCAGGCAGCGGTCCGCCACCACCGAGGAATCATAGCGATAGCGCACGCGGTCCTCGACCGGGATGGCCTCGCCCGCGCGACAACAGTCCATCATGGCATCGAAGTTGCGAATCATGGTGAGCTTCATTTCCTCGATCGAGGTTTTAACCTCCGCCGCCAACTGGCGCGCCCGCGGATCGTTCTTCATTTTAACCGGCCCGGCCTGACGGGTTTTGGCCACTTCAATATATGCTTCCAATGCCCCTTCACAGGCGCCGAGAGTCGCGGTACAGACCGCACGCACAAATACCTGCATGAAGGGCATCCGGTACAGCGGCGCGGTGTTAACCGCGTTGCCCGGATTGTCACAGAGAAAGCCGTCCATCGATTTATGGGTGCGATGCTCAGGCACAAACACGTCGTCGACCACGATATCGTGGCTGCCGGTGCCCTGCAGCCCGACCACGTCCCAGTTTTCGACTATCTGGTAGTCGCTGATCGGCAACAGGAAGGTACGATAGTTGGCCATATCGAACGGCGCATCGGGAGTGGGTACAACCGCACCCAGGAACGCCCATTTGCAGTGCTGGGAGCCACTGGAAAAGCTCCAGCGCCCGCTGAGGCGGAAGCCTCCCTCCACCACCTTGACCTTGCCCACGGGCGCGTACGAAGAAGAAATGAGCACCGTCGGATCTTCACCCCACACATCCTGCGCAGCGCGGTCGTCGAACACCGCCAACTGCCAGTTGTGCACGGCGATCACGCCCAGGATCCAGGCGCTGGAGGGGCAGTGCCGGGCCACTTCCAGTCCCACCGAGTAAAACACCTGCGGATCCATTTCATAGCCGCCCCACTTCTGCGGTTGCAATATTTTGAAGAACCCCGCTTTATGGAAATCCGCTACCGTTTCGTCCGGCACCCTGCTCTCGGCCTTGCAACGCGCCGCCCGCTCCCGCAGGGCAGGCCCCATGGCCCGTGCCGCCGCCAACATTGCCTGAGCCCGGGGGCTTTCAAGTCCGTACTGGTTCATGATCTCACCTGCGTTTATATCCTGATGTATTGTCATTGTTGATATCACACCCCTGGTTAGTGGAAATCAGTGAATCTGGCATAGTATTCAACGGCGCGAACCGGGCCGCATCCTCCATTTGGGGTATCGGGTTTATTCGACCACGGCGTCGCCAAAAACGGTGGACTCCCCGAAAAATAACCGCGGCGAGACTGGTATACGCCCGCCGGTATCCGTCACCCCGTACTCCTCCCCGAGCTCGGCAGCGATCAGGACCCTGCCGCTTTTGTTCATCAGGTCCGGATCTCGCGCCAGGGCGTCGATCACCCGGCCGCTGAACTCCGGCGATTCGGCGGTATCGACCATGCCTGCGTACTTCTCCGGCTCGGCCGCGAATACCCGCCGGGTGCGCTCGGTAGACAGCAAGCCCATCCACAGCGACACCACGGCGACCCCGTGGGGCCTGAAATCCACCGCCATGTCGTGCGCCATCTTGTCCAGGCCCGCCTTGCCGGCGCCGTAGGCTGGCCCGTGCATATATATCCTGCCACCAAAAGAAGAGGTATTGACCACGAGTCCCCCACCGTTGGCCAGCAGCAGCGGCGCCGCGAACCATGTCGCGCTGTAGTGGCAGCGCAGGCCTACATCCAATATATCAACCAGCGCCAGCGGCTTGTCCCAGAAGGGGCCGGGTCGGGTCAGCGCGTCGTGGATCACCGTGGCGTTATTGACGAGGATATCCAGCCTGCCCTGCTCCCGCTTGATACGCTCAAAAAGTTGCTCAACCTGGCCATCGTCCGCGTGGTCGCAGTACACGGCAACACCCTTGCCGCCCGCGGCGGTGACCGCGTCCGCGGTGGCCTGCACGGTCCCGGGCAGCGGCGCCTGGCCCTCCGTGCGCGTGCGTCCGGTGACATACACCGTGGCGCCGGTCGCGCCCAGGGCTGTCGCAATACCCTTGCCCGCCCCGCGACTGGCGCCGGTGACAAGCGCGATCCTGTCCTGCTTCAAGCCCATGGCTGTTCCCCCTGCTCCCCTGTGCGCTACTATCGGGCAACCATACTAGATGCAGCGGCGGGCACAACCAAGCCGCCACGGACGACGGTAGCCATTTCCCAATGCCCCGGTGCAGAAATTCATCCAGTTCAGTCCGCAGGCTGCGCAATCGGCCCGCGGCATGGCTGTTGGCCGTCAGCGCGGCGCTTGCGGCCCAGGCCAGCCCGGCAGACGATGCCATAGCCGCAGATTCCAGGCAGGTGTACGACGGCGCTGCACCGGCCTGGCTGCGCGCCGTGGGCAAACTGCAGGTCCCGGGCAGCACCTACCGCGATGGCGTCAGCTCCCATCAGTTCGAAAATTGCAGCGCCACCCTGGTAACCAGCGCCACCGGCAGAGGTGCCGACACCATCATCACGGCCTGGCATTGTTTGGTGAACTACAACGACCTGAGCAGGACCATTACGTTTACCCTGCCGACAGGAGCGCGGGGCAGCTTGCAACGCGAGGCCTATCGACTGGCGGATGGCGGCGGCATGCACGCTGACTGGGCATTGCTGCGACTGCGTCAACCCGTCGCGCCAGGGGACGTCGCCGCGTTGCTCATTCATCCCGGACGCGCCAGCGCGGCCCGGGCGATCAGCATGGCTGGCTACTCGCGGGATACCGGCAAGGGCGATGGCGGCAACCGCCTGACCTTTGACCCGGTGTGCCGAATTACCGCGCAGGGACCGGAAATCACCGACAGCGATTGCCTGGCGCACAAGGGCGCATCAGGCGGCGCGGTCGTGCAACTCTCCGCGGCCGGTACGCCACAATTCAGCGGTGTGATCTCGGAAGGAAATGGCCTGGGACTGAGTACCTTCGTCCCCGTGGCGGCCTTTCGCAACGCGATCAGCCGGCACCTGGGGCAGCCGCGCCAGTAGCGGGCGGGGTCGCGGCCGGGATACCCGACCGCCGGGAAGCTCACTGCGCCGACTGCTGCCGGGCAGGTGGCGGCGCGCCCACATGGACCTCGCCGCGAGCGTTTGCCAGTTCTATCTGTTTCTGGCGCTCGCGAAAGCGCGCTGCCTGGTCGGGGGTGAGCGTATCGAAGCAACGGGGACAGCAAACTCCCTGCTGGTATTTATCCGACAACTTATCCTGCTCTGTAATCGGGTGGCGGCAACCGTAACACTGGTCATACTGCCCTTTTTCCAGGCGATGATTGACCGCAACCCTGTTATCGAAAACGAAGCATTCTCCCTGCCAGGTACTCTCCTGCTCCGGAACCTCCTCCAGGTATTTCAGGATACCCCCCTGCAGGTGATATACCTCTTCGAAACCCTCCTGCAACATGAACGCCGACGCTTTTTCACAGCGAATGCCACCAGTGCAGAACATGGCGACTTTCTTCTGCTTGCGCGGGTCAAGGTGTTTGCGCACGTACTCGGGGAATTCCCGGAACGTGGTCGTACAGGGGTCGATAGCGCCCCGAAAACTGCCTATGCCGTACTCGTAGTCATTGCGGGTATCTATCAACAGCACATCCGGATCATTCACCAGGTCGTTCCAGTCCTGCGGCCTGACATAAGTACCAACCCGCTGGTTCGGATCGATACCGGCGATTCCCATGGTGACGATTTCTTTCTTGAGTTTTACCTTCATCCGGTAAAACGGCATATGGTCGTCCACAGATTCCTTGTGCTCGATATCGGCAAGACGCGCATCCGAGCGCAGGTAAGCCAGCACCTGGTCTATTCCCTGGCGACTGCCCGCGATAGTGCCGTTGATACCCTCCTGCGCGAGCAGCAAAGTACCGCGGGCGCCGGCCGCCTGGCAGGCATCCAACAGGGGTTCTCGCATGGCGTGGAAGTCGTCAAGGGTGACGAACTTGTAAAGCGCGGCGACGATGATTTCCGGTGCTGCCACCCTACTTCCCCTCCGCCTTGCTGCCGCCGTGGCACTGGGGCGATGCCGGTGCCGCCTGCTGGCGGGTCCGCCACTCTGCGGGGGTGTAGGCGTGCAACGCCAAGGCATGCACGGGACCCTCGAGCTGGCTGGCCAGTGCGGCGTACACCTGCTGGTGTCGCGCCACCTTGCGCAGACCGTCAAAGCGGTTGCTGACCAGCACTACCTTGAAATGGGTTTCCGAGTTTTCTGGCACACTATGCATATGGCTTTCATTCGCCACGTCCAGGAACGATGGCGCAAAATGCTGCACCAGCTGTCCCTCGATATCCCGCTGCACTGTCATGGTATGCCCCCTGAAAAAGAACGGGATTATAACCCAGGTGAGCAGGCCGCAACAGCCGCTCAGCTCCTGTCACGACGGCGACGCCCGGCGCGAAACTGGCCCGGCGTCTCCCCGGTCCACTTTTTGAAAGAGCGGTGGAAGGCACTGGGGTCGGTAAAGCCCATCTGTAGCGCCACTTCGTTGATGGATAACTCCGGCCTGTCCAGCCACAAAATAGACGCCTCGCAGCGGGCTTCATCCTTCAATTGTTGAAAGGTTGTGCCCTCGCGCCTGAGCCTGCGTCGCAGGGTGGGCGCCGATATACCGAGCGCGCTGCTGATAGTCTCGAAGCCCGGAAATCCCGCGCTGAAGTCGTGACCCATCATGGCCTTGACCTGCATCGACAAACTGTTGCTGTCGGGGTCACTGTCCATGATCAGCAACTGGTAGGGCGCGGTGCGCAGAAACTCCCGCAAGGAGTGCTCGGTGTGGACCAGGGGCCACGCCAGGCAGGCGCTGTCGAAATACAGGAGGTCGCTGGCCTGGCCAAAGTACAACGGGCAGGCAAACAGGCGCTCGTACTTGTCCGCCCGCGCGGGCTCGCTGCCGCGAAAATCCACTCTCTTGAGCTCCAGCGGGCGGCCGCAGAGCCAGCCAAAAAACCTGTGCCAGAGTGACAGTCCATAGGCATCCGCTACTACCATGCGCGGATCCTCATCGCGCTCTATAGTGCGGTAGCCAACCCGGGCATACTGCTCACTGAAATTTGCGTATAACTGACTGCGCTCGTCAAAGAAGGTGCGGTAAAATTCCGCCGCCCGCTGTATCGCCTGACCGAGATTGCGGCACGAGATAATGCAATAGCACATCATCCTGAAGGCGCCCGGGGCAGTCAGCTCACTTCCGGCGAACCCGAACGTTTCATCCTGCACGAGGTGCAGCACTTGCTGGTAGACACGCGAATACTGCATTGCGCTGATTTCGCTGCGATAAGCACTGGCGGTGTCGTCCAGGGGGTCAAAGTCCAGGCCGGCATCGCGCAGGATCGCGCTGAAATCGTAGCCTCGATCAGCCACCATACGCAGCAGTGTACTCACGAACCGCGTGGGAACACGATCACTCATAGGACTTTCGCACCCGGGACCAGCCAGGTCCGCAGTCTAACAGATGAGCTCGACCCGGGTCCCGGCGCCTCGGGGGCGAGACCCCCCCATAAATTTTCCGTATAATCTCCGCTATCACTTCGTGGAAAGCCGCCCTATGGAAGCTCGCTATAATATCTACTTTGCCGGGCAATTGCGCGACGGTCACGACCTGGCCAGCGCACAGGCCGCCATGGCCAGGCTGTTCAATGCCGACGAAGCCACGGTGGCCAGGCTTTTCAGCGGCAGCCAGCAGCTGGTGAAACGCAATTGCGACAAAAGCACCGCGCTCAAGTACAAGCAGGCCATCGAGAGCGCCGGCGGCGTCCCCGTCATCAAGGCGATCAGCGTGGCAACCCCCACCCCCGCCGCGGCCAGCGCTCCGATGACCGCTGCACAAAAGATCGCCGCACTGGCGGCGGCCCCCGAGCCCGCCATCCGCCGCGGGGCCCCGTCCCCGGAAGTACCGGGCGCTCAAGGGAACGATACTGCCGGGACTCCGGCCGGACAGGGCGGGCAAATCGAAGACAGCGCGTCAGGCATCCAGCTCGCACCCGCAGGGACCCCGGTACTGTTGCCCACGGAGCGCGCCGCACCTGCGGCGAGTACGGTACAGGCTCCGCAACTCAGTGTCGGCGCCAGCGGAGAACGCCTGTCGGAGACGTCACCACCACCTCCGCCGCCACCGGATACCAGTCATCTCAGCGAGGGACCCGTCGGCGACATATTGCCCACCCTGCCTTCGTCGGCCACACCACTGTCGCCGGATACTAGTGCTATTGCCCTGTCCCCGGATGGCACCGACCTGTCAGATTGCGCCGCGGACCCCGCCGCGCCACCCGACCTCGACCTGTCGGGTCTCGATCTCGCACCGGCCGGCGCCGACGTACTGGAACCGCAGTTCCGCAACAAACACGACACGCCAGCACCCGCCACCGACCACCTGGCCCTGGAGGACTAGTGCTCTCCTCAAGCACTGTGAGCGCCCCGCAAACGGTGGCTGGCCCCGAGCGATGAACCAGGACGTCGACCTGCCCGCCCCGCTGTTGCCGCGGCGCCTCGCGGCCCTGCTATACGATATTCTCCTGGTGCTGCCGCTGATTATGGCCTGTGTCATCCTGGTGATGGGATTGAGAACACTGCTGGGATTCGGCGCCGCTGAGGACGGCACGGTGCGGCTCGACGCCAATCTCGTCCGCCTGCTGGCGCTGCTTACCACCATGGCGTTTTTCAGCTGGTTCTGGCTCAAGAACAGCCAGACTCTCGGGATGCAGGCCTGGCGGATAAAGCTCGTCACGTTTGACGGCGGCAAACCCGGCTTCCGCCAGATCATCCTGCGCTGTCTGGGTGCCGCACTGTCGGCGGCCTGTTTCGGCCTCGGCTACTGGTGGGTCCTGATCGACCGCAACCGTCGCTACTGGCACGACTATCTGTCGGGAACTGAATTGGTATTGCTGCCAAAGCCCAGGGCGAAGCAGAAAAAAAACCACAATCCCGCACCCGACGGAGCCTGAGCGCCACTGCCGCGGCCCGGCAATTTCCGCTTTTGTATTCAGTTTGGGGCCGTATCGTCATACACTACACGGCTAATCACCAGCTCAGGAAAACCACATGCCCGCTATCACTTTTACCGCTCGCAATATCCAGGACATCACCAAGGGCAGCAGCCAGTGTGCAATCCTGCCCATGTACCAACAGAAGAAACTCTCCGATGAAGCGCAGCTGCTCGACGATGCCGCAGGCGGTACCATCAAGGCGGCCATGGCCCTGGGAGACTTTTCCGGCAAGGCTGGTGAGAGCTGCTTCCTGCCCGGCGCCGGCGGCGCGAAGCGCCTGTTGCTGGTGGGCTGTGGCGTCCGCTCTGCATTCGACCGCGGCGCGGCGCGGGAATTTGTCCGCACCCTGGCCAAAGCCCTGAACGCCACCCAGGCGAAAGACGCAGTGCTGCACGCACAGAAGTTCGAGGTGAAGGACGCGTCCCAGGGCTGGCTGTTCAACACCATCGCCCGCGAAATCACCCGCGCCAGCTATCGTTATACCGAGACCGTATCCAAGCCCAAGCAGGCGATGAAACTGGCGCGCCTGGTAGTCAACACCGGGGACAACGCCAAGGCGAAAGCGGGGCAGCAGGCGCTGGACAGCGGTGCGGCGATGGGCCGTGGCATCAACGAGGCGCGCAGGCTGGCAGACCTGCCGGGCAACATCTGCACCCCGACCTACCTCGCCCAGCAGGCCCGCAAACTGGCGCGTGAGCACGCTAAAGTCAGCACCACCGTGCTCGAAGAAAAGAAAATGAAAGAGCTGGGAATGGGCTCGCTGCTGTCTGTCACCGCGGGCACCGACCAGCCAGCCAAGCTCATCGTGATGAACTACAAGGGCGGCAAGACCGGGGACAAGCCCTATGTCCTGGTGGGCAAGGGCATTACCTTCGACAGCGGCGGTATTTCGCTCAAGCCGGGCGCCAAGATGGATGAAATGAAATACGACATGGGCGGGGCCGCCAGTGTTTTCGGCACTCTCAACGCCGTGGTTGAAATGGGCCTGCCGATCAACGTCGTGGGCATTGTCGCCGCCGCAGAGAACATGCCCAGCGGCGGTGCAACCAAGCCCGGAGATGTGGTGACCAGCATGTCGGGCAAAACCATCGAAGTGCTGAACACGGACGCGGAGGGCCGCCTGGTGCTGTGCGACGCGCTCACTTTTGCCGCGCGCTTTAAACCGAAGGTGGTTATCGATATCGCGACACTGACCGGTGCATGCGTTGTCGCGCTGGGCTCTCACGCCACAGGCCTGTATGCCAACCAGGACAAACTCGCCCGGCAGCTGCTGGATGCCGGCGACGAGAGCCACGACCGGGCCTGGCGTATGCCCCTGTGGGATGACTACCAGAAGCAGTTGGACACCAACTTCGCCGACGTGGCCAATATAGGTGGGCCCGGTGGCGGCAGTGTCACCGCCGCCTGTTTCCTCGCCCGCTTTACCGAGGACTACCACTGGGCACACCTGGATATAGCGGGTTCCGCATGGGACAGCGCGCCCAAGGGCGCCACCGGGCGCCCCGTGGGCCTGCTGACCCAGTACCTGATGGAGCGCGCGCACTGATGCCCCGGTACACCCGCGCGGTGTGCACAGCGTGACCCGGGTCGGCTTCTACGTGGTTCAGGCCAGCGACCAGGCGCAACGGCTGCAGGTTGCCGTGCGCCTTGCCGACAAGGCCTTCCAGCACGGGCACAATATTTTTATCAATGCGGCCGATGAAGAGCAGGCCAGGCAACTGGATGAGCTGTTGTGGACACACCGGCCAGCCAGCTTCCTGCCGCACGGCCTGCACAACGACGAACTGTCCGACACCATCGCCATCGGCTGGGGCCAGGAACCGGAAGGCCACAACGATCTCCTGATCAACCTGCAGCTGGAAATACCGGGGTTTTTCAGTCGCTTTCGCCGGGTTGCCGAAGTGGTTACCCAGGATCCATCCAGCCTTGACGCGCTGCGCCGCTCCTGGCGGTTCTACAAGGAGCGCGGTTATCAACTCGAAAAGCACGACCTTTAGGCAGCCTTTGCAGTAGCGTATAATTCCCGCTTTTTAACCCTACGGTTCACCCCCAACGGATTCCCATACCAATGGAAAAGACCTTCCAGCCCGCCGATATCGAGACCCGCCTTTACCAGCAATGGGAGGAGCAGGGCTACTTCGCGCCACAGGGCGGCGACTCCGCCTATTGCATCATGATTCCACCGCCTAACGTTACCGGCAGCCTCCACATGGGTCACGGCTTCCAGGAAGCGATCATGGACGCGTTGATCCGATACCACCGGATGAGCGGCTACAACACCTTGTGGCAGGTCGGCACCGACCACGCGGGAATCGCCACTCAGATGGTGGTGGAAAGGCAGTTGGAAGCCCAGGGTGTAAGCCGGCATGACCTGGGACGTGAAGAGTTCGTCAAAAAGGTCTGGGAGTGGAAAGAAGAGTCAGGCGGTACGATCACTCGCCAGTTGCGCCGTCTCGGCACCTCCCTGGACTGGTCCCGGGAGCGGTTTACCATGGACCCGGGGCTCAGCGCTGCGGTGCAGGACGTCTTCATACGCCTTTACCGCGAGGGCCTGATATACCGCGGCAAACGGCTGGTTAACTGGGACCCCGTACTGCATACCGCTATTTCCGACCTGGAGGTTGTATCCGAGGAAGAGCAGGGACAGCTCTGGCACTTCCGCTATCCGCTGGCCGGCGGCGAGGGTCATCTCACCGTGGCAACCACCCGACCTGAAACGATGCTGGGTGACACCGCCGTCGCCGTACATCCCGATGATGAACGGTATTCGCACCTGATCGGAAGAATGGTGGAACTCCCTCTGACCGGGCGCCAGATTCCGGTTATCGCCGATGACTACGTCGATCGGGAGTTCGGCACGGGTGTGGTAAAAATCACGCCCGCCCACGATTTCAACGACTATGAGGTGGGGCGCCGTCACGGGCTTCCCACTATCAACCTGTTCGATGACGATGCGGCCCTCAACGATGAAGCGCCGCCCGCGTATCGTGGACTGGATCGATTTGAAGCGCGCAAGCGCATAGTCGCCGATCTCGATAAACAGGGCCTGCTGGAAAAGGTGGATGATCACACCCTGCGAGTGCCCAGGGGAGACCGCACCGGCGTGGTGATAGAGCCCTACCTGACAGACCAGTGGTACGTCGATGCCCGGGAACTGGCAAAACCCGCCATCGCGGCGGTGGAGAACGGCGACATCCGCTTTGTGCCAAGGCAGTGGGAAAACACCTATTTCGCGTGGATGCGCGATATACAGGACTGGTGTATCAGCCGTCAGTTGTGGTGGGGGCATCGCATTCCCGCCTGGTATGACGAGGCGGGGAACTTCTACGTGGGCGCCAGCGAGAGCGAGGTTCGCGCCGAAAACGCCCTGGGTGACGAAATTGCGCTGACCCAGGATAACGATGTACTCGATACCTGGTTCTCCTCCGCCCTGTGGACTTTCTCTACCCTTGGCTGGCCCGAGGAAACCCCCGAACTGGCTACGTTCCACCCTACTTCCGTGCTGGTCACCGGCTTTGACATTATTTTCTTCTGGGTTGCCCGGATGATCATGATGACGCTGCACCTGCGCAAGGAAGTACCGTTTCACACGGTGTACGTACACGGACTCGTGCGGGATGGCGAAGGCCAGAAAATGTCGAAGTCCAAGGGTAACGTCATCGATCCCATTGACCTGATCGACGGAATCGACCTGGAGACGCTGGTCAGCAAACGCACCGCCGGCATGATGCAGCCCCAACTGGCCGAAAAAATTGACAAGGCGACACGCAGGCAATTCCCCGAGGGCATCGCGGCCTATGGCACCGACGCACTGCGCTTTACCTACTATTCACTCGCGTCCACCGGTCGCGATATCAAGTTTGATATCGGTCGCATCGAGGGCTACCGCAACTTCTGCAACAAGATCTGGAACGCAGCGCGCTACGTGCTGATGAATTGTGAAGGCCAGGACTGTGGCGTTGACAGCGAGGCGCCTGTAGAGCTGAGCCTTGCCGACCGCTGGATAGTGAGCAAATTGCAGGCGACCACTGCGGAGGTCGCCCACGCGGTGGCGGCTTACCGCTTTGATCACGCGTCACAGGCACTGTATGAATTTATCTGGAACGAATACTGTGACTGGTATCTGGAACTGTCCAAGCCGGTACTGTGGGACGACAACGCCAGCGCCGAGGCCAAGCGCGGCACCAGGCGCACACTGCTACAGGTTCTGGAGACCACGCTGCGGCTGCTACATCCCTTTATGCCTTTTATTACCGAGGAAATCTGGCAAACCGTCGGCCCTCTCGCCGGCAGGACGGGGCCAACCATCATGCTTCAGCCGTACCCCCAGGGCTCCGAGAAAGGCGTGGACAGTGGCGCAAACGCGGATATAGAATGGCTCAAAGGCGTCATTATAGGTATTCGAAATATCCGCGGTGAGATGAATATTCCACCCGGAAAAGAGCTTTCCGTTCTCCTTCGCAACGGTGACGAACACGACAGGAACCGTCTCCTGGAGAATGCACAGTACCTCAGAAAACTGGCGAAGCTCGCAGACATGAGCTGGCTCGAAGCGGGAGATGAAGGGCCGGTAGCGGCAACTGCACTGGTAGGTGAGCTGGAAATACTGGTGCCAATGGCGGGACTCATAGACAGGGATGCTGAACTACAGCGCCTCGCCCGGGAAATAGACAAACTGGAGAAAGATCTGTCGCGCATCAGGGCTAAGCTGGGTAACAGCGAATTCGTCGACAAGGCCCCCGCCCCGGTCGTGGCAAAAGAACAGGAGAAAATGCAGGCGCAGCAGCAGGCGCTGGCAACGTTACAGGAGCAGGAGCGACATATCCGGCAAATGTAACAACACCTCGGTATCAGGGATTTCGAGTCTTCACCGTCCCCCGGTCGGTAAAGCGCAATAAAAGCAAAATGAAAGTCCGAGGAAAATGGCATGACAGATCGCGTAAGCGGTACGGTAAAGTGGTTCAATAACGCCAAGGGGTTTGGCTTCATCACTCGCGAGGAAAGCGAGGATGACGTTTTTGTACATTTCCGCTCCATTCAGGGTGACGGCTATCGCACGCTGAACGAAGGCCAGGTCGTTGAGTTCAAGTTAGTGGAAGGACCCAAGGGCTTGCAGGCTGAGGAAGTCATGAAGCTGTAGCTACGGGCGCAGGGTCAACGCGCCGGGTCCGGATTCACGAAGTTGGTTTATCGTGCACTGTTGTCAGCAGCGAGCGCGCGGCGTTTCATGTTTTCCCCTCGAAGCTCCATCGTTATTCCCTATTCTTCTGTCGTATACCTGCCTCCAGCGCGGAATGGTGATAAACTTGCGCCGCATTCACGCCCCCGCCATTGCCGGGCATAAATCCTCGAGAGGAAATTGATGAACCTTTACGTAAAACTCCTGATCAGTCTTGCCATCGCCGCAATCGCAACCGCGCTCATTACCTGGTTCACCGGCAACAACCACGCCTTCCTGCCACTGTTCATCGCATTTTGCGGAGCGACCGTCAGCACCGCCCTGCTGGTTTCCATTCCCGGCCGCAGTGCGGCCCCGGCACAGGGTGGCAAGGTGAAAAAAGCACGCCCCGCGGCAAAGCCGAACAAGGCGAAGTCCAGCCCGCAAGCAGCCGCGCCTGATGGCCCGCGTGAGCACGGAGTGGTTAAATGGTTCAACGTATCCAAGGGTTTCGGGTTCATCACAAAAGACGATGGCGAGGAGATATTCGTGCACTTTCGCTCGATCCGCGGCGCCGGTCGACGCGGCCTGAAGGACGGCCAGCGAGTCACTTTCGTTGTTGCGGACAGTGACAAGGGACCCCAGGCTGAAGATGTAGAAGGGCTGGATTAAGCGCCCCGCGGCGCATGTGGACCGCACCACCCGTACGGTCCGCTCGTTCCACTGCAGGCCGGCACTCGGCTGGCTTGCCCCAAGCAACAACGCAGGAATTCAAATTGAGCAAGAAAAAGCCGATAACCGCGAGGCGTTTTCGCGGCATAACGATGCCCACATCGTCCCACCCCATGATTCGCAAAGTGAAACGCGAGGGAAACTACCCCTCCATTCACGGCAACAAGTTGTGGAAGTCCACCTGTCTCATCATGGACTATCTCAAGCAAAATCCGCCCGAGTACGCGAACACGGTGATCGATGTCGGCTGCGGCTGGGGCGCCTCCGGCATATGGTGCGCTAAAAAACTGGGTTCGGAGGTGACCTCCATGGACGCCGACCCTGATGTCTTCCCCTTCCTGGATGTCGCCGCAGAACTGAACGGGGTGGAGACCACGCAACTGGTATCACGATTCGAGAAATTGACCACCCGCCAGTTGTCGCAATTCGACATGCTCATCGCCGCCGATATCTGTTTCTGGGACGAACTGGTGGACCCGGTTTTCAAAATGGTGAACCGGGCGGTAAAAGCGGGCGTCAAACATATCCTGATCGCGGACCCGGAACGCCCCACCTTCCATGAAATGGCCGAACGTTGCGTAGAGCGCCACTGCGCTGAACTTGTCGAATGGGAAACACGCAAGCCGATCAAGGCAAAGGGCGCAATCATGGTTATCCACAACGCCTGAAAACTATTTCATTACCTGGTAGTCCCGCTGCAGGTGCAACTCTGCCTGCGGTTCGCCGTCCACGATACGCGGTCGAAATCGGGTCTTGGCGAGGTTGCGCCTGACCCTGCCCGCCTTGCTTTCGTTCTCGCTGGCCAGAGCAACCGCCTCGATGTTTTGCGCCTTGCCACTGGCGGATACATCAAACCGGGCCTGTATAACAATGGGAGCACTGTCATCGCCAGGCGTTCGCGGTTGCCAGAAGGCGCCATTCGCGGGCAATTCAACCGGTTCACCCAGCCATTGCTGAAGCAGGTCACTCTGGCCGGCCTGCTCCAGCAGTTTTTCCACCTGCGCATAAGCCTCCTGCGCTTCAGCGCCGCGGTCGTTCCACTGGTTCCAGTCCGCAAGCTCCAGCCAGACGCCGGCCCGCTCCTGCAGTTGGTCCGGCGCGGCGCGCTCGATAAGTTCCTCGAGCAGAGTCCTGCCCCGCGATAGCGCGGTGCGCTGGTAGGACTCGAGCCGATGCTGGTAAGTATCCTTCTCGTCCCACGCCGTGGGTATGCCTACGCTGCCACCGGCAGTGCTGGTTTCAAGATTGGGCTTGTAGCGGTCCCGCAGCAGGTACAGATTGCGCAACTGGCTGAGCGTCAGGGCGCGGTAAACCTGGAAATCCACGGCCGGATCCTGCGCCACATCTTCCAGCAATTGCTCATTGAGGGAATACATATCGAACATGCGCCGGGTCTCCTGCTCATCCAGTTCCAGACGCACAGCCTCGCGTTGCCAGCGCAGGTATTCCAGGGCCGCATTGAGGCGCACAGGTGTATACGGCGGGCGGCCGCTGCCGTACAACCTGAAGAAGTACTCGTAGCGGGCATCCAGTGTGGCCATGTCGCCGGTCATACGGTAGGTTTCGAACAACTCCCGCAGGATGGGAACCTGGTTTTCGCTGTACAGGCCCTCGTTGATCCTCACGACATGCAAGGCGCGCTGGTAAGCCTGCTGCGCCTGCAGGAGGTTGCCATTGCGGCGATGGAGGCGGGCGAGATCCGCCAGCGGCTCCGCCAGGGTATCCGCGTACGGCCCCCCCTCCCCCTCCAGCAGCTCGAGTTGGCGCTCAAAGCTGGCGCTGCCCGGCGCAGCATCCGCGGCCGGATCCGCTTCCGGCCAGGGTTTAACGACGCCGGCATCGGGCCAGCTTTCACCGAGCCGGACAAACTGCTCCCCGTACGGCGTGGGGGTTGCCGCCATGAGTCGCAGCGGCTGCGCCGCGAGGGCGCAACACAGGGCCAGCAGGCACAAGGACAAACGCCTCCTGCCCGGACACGAAGGACAATTATTCAGCTTGCCGGCCATTTACCCGTTACACATCTGGCGAGAAACCCTCGTAAAATGATATAAGGGCCACAAGATCACCAAGTCGCCCGCGCGATCGAAACGTAGCAACAACATGACACGCGGGCGCTGTTCCTGCAAGACAGTTGATGCTTTTTGCATTGCGTGGACTTGTGGCTGGCGTGGCACCAACGGACACCCGCCAGGCACTCACATCGGTGACTCGCAAGCGGCGAGCGAAGGGCTTATATGAAACAACTGGGAATACTCGACTCGGCATTTATCAATCTCGAACAGACCAATACGCCACAACATGTGGGGGGCCTGGGTATATATGACCCGTCCACGGCCCCGGGCGGCTTCGTCCGTTTCAAGGACGTCATCGCCAGCTTTGAGCGGCGGCTGGGCAAGTTACCGCTGTTTCGCACTCGTATCGTCGAAGTGCCCGGGGGGCTGGACCGGCCCTACTGGGTCAAGGATGCGAATTTTGATGTCGAGTTCCACCTGCGTCACATCGCCCTGCCTGAACCCGGGGATTGGCGCCAGCTCTGCATCCAGGTTGCACGTCTGCACTCGCGTCCCCTGGACATGTCGCGCCCCCTCTGGGAGGCCTATATCATCGAGGGACTGGACAATATCCCCAACCTGCCCGCGGGCTGCTTCGCCGTGTACACCAAGATGCACCACGCCCTGGTCGATGGTGCGGGCGGCTCGTCTTTCATGGCCGCCCTGCACGACCTGCAGCCGATTCCGGTGCAAGATGACGAGGCCGAGGACGGACCGCGCCTGGTGGACGCCGACCCCAGCATGGCCGAACTGCTGTCCCGGGCTTCAATCAATGGTGTGAAGAACTCGCTGGCACTGGTGCGCGGCACTGCCCGCAATACTCTCGCGATAGGCAAATATGCGCTGGACGTGGCCCGCAACCAGATTCCCGCGCCGGACGTTTCGGCGCCCAAGACCATATTCAACCGGGCGGTTGGTCCGCATCGGGTTTTCGATGCCGCCGAATTTCCCCTCCAGGGTTTCAAGGCTATAAAGAATGCCACCGATGTCACCCTCAACGATGTTGCGCTGGGTGTTATTGGCGGCGCCCTACAGCGTTATCTGCAAAGCAGGGGCGAGGCTCCCGAAGAGGGTTCGCTGGCTGCAGCAATTCCGCTCAATATGCGCACGCGCCGCGAAATAAGCGCCGACAACAACCAGGTGGGCTCGGTATTCGCCTCACTTCACACCGACATTTCCGATCCGATACAACGACTGAACGCCATCAAGGAGTCTACCGCTGAGGCGAAAGTCAGCGGGGAAGCCAGTCCGATGGTGGATGCGATGAAACTGGCCGGCGTGTTCTCGCCCCTGGTCACCCGCGCCGCCGCCGGCTTCTGGTCTCGCAACGAGCTATCGCGTTTCATTCCGATGAATGTATCGACCTGTATCTCAAATGTGCCCGGCCCCGACTTCCCACTCTACTGCGCCGGCGCGCGCATGGTGGATTACTACGGCCTCGGCGTACTGACTCCGGGAATGGGCCTGTTCCACCTGGTATTCAGCTATGCCGGCAAAATAACCCTGTCGGTATTGGCAGACCGGGACATCATGCCCGACCCCGAGAAGTACCACGATTTCCTCGTATCCTCTTACGAGGAACTGTACCGCGCCGCGCTCGGCCCCACGCTGCCGCAAGGCGAAATGGCTGCGGGCCTGGAGGTGGTATCACCCAAACGCAATAGCAACGGTAGCGCCGGCAGCAATCCGCAAGCCGCGGCCAAAGCAGTTTCCGCAAGCCGATCCAAAGCGGCATCAACAGCCGCGCCGAAACGAAAAACAAAAGCCAGGGCGAAATCAGGAGCGGCGACAAAGGCTAAAACCGCCGCCCGGACAAACACAAAGGCAAAGGCCGGGTCTGGAGCGGCCCGGCCCAAAGCGCGCCCCAAGAGCGCAGCTAAGGTCGGCTGAGCCAGCCACGCTACACAGGGCGCTGCGGCTGCAGCGGGGCAGCTACAGACTCACGTTGCGCACGCTGCAAAACCCGGCGGAGCTGGTTGTAGATCCGGATCAGGTGTACCATCCGCAACACATACCTGTCACAGAAAACGCGCTGGCAGGCAGCGGTCGGCCGCATCAAGTCACTCCAGTAGCGAATACCACATGAGCAAGAGCAAGCGGCGCGAAATTCCCCACTACCGGACACCCATCATCGAGACCCACTGCCACCTGGATTATCTCGACGATAACGAACTCGCGACCACTCTGGCTCAATCGGCTGCGGTGGGAATCGAACGCATCATCACAATCGCTGTCTCCCCCGGCAACCTGAACAGGGTGCTACAGCTGACGAGGGTAGCCGCGAACATCTGGGGCACCCAGGGCGTGCACCCGCACGAAGCCCAGTCCTACGACGACGAGGTTGAGGCAATAATCAGGACCCAGGCCGCGGATGAACGTATTCTGGCAATCGGTGAAATCGGCCTGGACTATCACTACGACCACGCGGATCGCGCAGTACAGCGCGAGGTGTTCGAGCGCCAGTTACAATTGGCCGCCGATCTGGATATGCCGGTGGTAATCCACACCCGCGAGGCGGACGAGGATACCCGCGATATTCTGCGCGTTTTCGGGCCCGCGTTGAAACGCAAGGGGGTGCTGCACAGCTTTACTTCCAGCGCGGCGCTGGCGGAATACTGCCTGGCCGAGGGGTTTATGCTGGGCTTCAACGGTATCGCCACGTTTAACCGCGCCGAGAATGTGCGGGAAGTCATCGCCCTGACCCCCGTGGAGCAGATCCTGCTCGAAACAGACGCCCCGTACCTTACTCCGGTACCGTACCGGGGCAGACCCAATGCGCCTTTCTATCTGCCGCTGGTCGCCGAAAAGGTGGCCGCGGTCAAGCAGCTGGAGGTAGAGGCGATGCTGGAACAAATCTATCGCAACAGCCTGGACATTTTTTTCGGAGCCGTTTAATGGAATATATTGTCGGACAGCGCTGGGTCAGCCACGCTGACGCTCAACTCGGCCTCGGCGTCGTCGTGGACTTTGAAGGGCGGCGGGTCACACTCGCCTTTCCCGCTGTCGGCGAAGAGCGCACCTACGCCACTGAAAACGCGCCCCTCAGCCGACTGCGGTTCAAGGTGGGAGACCGGATATCAACCACTGACGACGTCGAGTTGCTGGTCAGCTCCGTGGTTGAGCGCCAGGGCTTGTTGCTGTACACGGGCATCGACCACTACGAGGAAGAACGCACTGTCTCGGAGCTGGAGCTGGATGCCTTCGTCCAGCTGACTACACCCCAGCAGCGTCTGCTCAACGGCCACTTCGACAAAAACAGCGACTTCGCACTGCGTATAGCGACCTTCGAGAACAGCGACCGCCTGCAGCGGTCGGTGGCGCGCGGCCTGCTGGGTTCGCGCACCAGCCTGCTGCCCCACCAGGTCTATATTGCCAACGAGGTGGGCCAGCGCCATGCACCGAGAATCCTGCTGGCCGACGAGGTCGGACTGGGCAAGACCATCGAGGCGGGCATGATCATGCATCAGCAACTGCTCACTGGCCGCGCCTCCCGGGTCCTGGTGCTGGTACCCCCCAGCTTGCTGCACCAGTGGCTGGTGGAGATGCTGCGTCGTTTCAATCTCCATTTCGCCCTGTTTGATGCGGATCGCCTTGCCGAGATGCCTGAGGAAAACCCCTTCGAAAGTGAGCAACTGGTTCTGTGCAGCCTCGACCTGTTCGATTCGCGCCCGGACCTGCAGGCGCTGGCGATCGCCGCGAACTGGGACCTGGTGGCAATAGACGAGGCCCACCACCTGCACTGGTCACCCACTGAAGCCGGTGAGGACTACCTGTTCGTCGAGGCGCTGGCGCGCGCCAGCCAGGGCCTGCTGCTGCTGACCGCGACGCCGGAGCAGATAGGCCAGGCCAGCCACTTTGCGCGCCTGCGCCTGCTGGACCCCTCGCGGTTTCACGACCTGGAGAGCTTCCAGGCCGAGGAGTCGCAGTACCGACAACTGAGCAAACTGGTGGACGCCATCGAGGGAGGCCAGGTCCCCGCGGATCTGCCCCCGGGACTGGATCCGTCAACACCCCCCAAGACGCTCATCGCCCAGTTACTGGATCGCCACGGCACCGGCCGGGTGCTGTTTCGAAATACGCGAGCCGCGGTAAAAGGCTTCCCCCGTCGTATCCTGCACCGCTACCCACTGGCGACGCCGGACCAATACAGCTTCGCCCAGGTTGAGCTGGACGAGCAGTTGCACCCGGAAAAATCATACCTCGACGACAGCTGGCTGTCTTTCGACCCCAGGGTCAAATGGCTGGAGCAAACCCTCAAGGAACTGCGTCCGGCCAAGGCACTGGTGATCTGCGCCCGCGCGGAGACAGCCGTGGCCCTGGAACACCACCTGCACCTGCGGGCAGGTATACGCTCTTCGGCCTTCTACGAAGGGCTTTCGATTATTGAGCGGGATCGCGCGGCCGCCTATTTCGCCGACGAAATCAACGGTGCCCAGACCCTGGTCTGTTCGGAAATCGGCAGCGAGGGGCGAAATTTCCAGTTTGCCCACAACCTGATCCTGTTCGATCTGCCACTCAATCCCGACCTGCTGGAACAGCGCATCGGCCGGCTGGACCGCATCGGTCAGCAATCCGATGTGGAAATCCATGTGCCCTGCCTGGTCGGGACGGCGCAGGAAGCCCTGCTGGACTGGTATGACCAGGGGATGAACCTGTTTTCCGACAGCTGCTCCGCCGGCTATATGATCTTCCAGTCATTCCGCGACCGACTGCTGCCGCAACTGGCAAAGCGCACCGCGGAATTTGAGGCACTGCTGGCGGACACGGCGGAGTTTACCGCGCAAACTCGTGCGGAGCTGCGGGAGGGACGCGACCGCCTGCTGGAACGCAACTCCTGTAAGCCCGAGGTCGCCGCGGCATTGATAGACGAAATCAGAGCCACCGAAGAAGGTGACGCACTGGAGAAATACCTGGAAGCCCTGTGTGAGGCTTTCGGCGTCGACCAGGAGTTCCACTCGGAACAAACCTTAATCCTGCGGCCCTCGGAACACATGCTGACGGGGCATTTTCCTTTCATCAAGGAAGACGGCACGACAATCACCTTCAGCCGCGACAAGGCGCTTGCCCGCGAGGACATGGAGTTCGCCAGTTGGGAGCACCCCATGGTTCTGGAAGCCATGGACATGGTGCACTCAACGGAACTCGGTAATGCCGCGCTGGGGACCATAAAACTCAAGGGGGTCGCCCCGGGCACGATGCTGCTTGAAGCGCTGTTTACCGTGAATTGCGTGGCGCCACGGCCGCTGCAGGTGGAGCGCTTCCTGCCCTTGTCACCGATGCGCTTGCTGGTGGATGCGCGCGGCAAGGACCTCGCAGAGCTGGTGCCCCACACTCGCCTTAACGACCTGATCCAGAGTGTGAAGAAATCCACTGCGCTGGCGATCATCAAACAGGTCCACGATGAGGTGGAAGCCAAGATGGCACTGGCCACAGCCCAGGCACAACAGCGCCTGCAGGGTATTCTGGCGGAAGCGGAAAACGCCATGCGCAAGGACCTGGGCGCAGAGTTGTCCCGCCTGGAGGCCCTGCGCGCCGTGAATCCCTCGATCAGGGAGGAGGAGCTGGATCACCTGCGCCACCGCATCGACGAGTGCGCGGTGCATATCCGGCACGCCAACCTGCAACTACAGGCGTTGCGGCTGGTTATTACGACCTGACGCTGCGCCCCCCGCGAGGCGGTTTCAGTCGCTGCAAAGAATTTCCATTTTGCGCTGTGCCAGGTCCAGTTCTTCGGTGGTCTGCGCGTTGACCAGCTGGGTCTTGGCGTTGTGGCACTCGGTCGCCTCCTGCTGGAAGCTGTCCTGCAGCTCGGCGACCGCCTTCGCGGAAGCCGACTCGCACATGGTGGGCGTTACCCTGCGGACATTGGCTGTACTGCCGGTCTCTTCCACGATAACGCAATCGCCGATACGAATTTCCGTCTGGTCGGTGATAACGCGGATAGTACTGCCCTCACCGGTGCGCACGGTATAGGCTACGCCGTCGCGACTGCCCTGGGCGAGGCCCGTCATAGCCCCACCGGCCCCGGCACCTATGATTGCGTTGCGCGCTTTCTTGCTGCTTGATTTGCCGCCGGCCGACAACAGCCCGAGAGAACCCCCTACCAGTGCGCCCAGGCCCGCATCGGAATCCAATTGCACCTTCTGCGCATTCTCGACAATACCGGTGGTGATTTTGGCGGACTGCCCGGATTTCTGGGCGAAGACCGGCGCTGTGGTGATTGCCAGCGACAGCGTCAACGCAGAAGCCAGCCCGGTTGTTAATTTCATATTCTGTTCTCTCCTTTGTTCCAGCCGCGCCGGGATAGCGTGATTTGCCCGTGATGCAACTGGGTGGGAACCGGTTGGCAGCCTGCGACTGCAGCGCTCCCCGTGTCAGTATCCGCAATATCGACGCCGACGGTGGAAACAATAATGTAGACCATAGATCACCCGGCCAGCAAATGCGCGACCGTACGCCGCAGGCGATCCAGGTCCGCGGGACCCGACAGCCGGTGATCACCGGCCTTGACCAGTTGTACCTCGACATCATTTGAGCGGATATTCTCCGCAAGGCCAAGGGCCAGGCGCCAGGGAACGTCCTCGTCGCACTGCCCCTGAATCAGCCTGACGGGTACCGTGACGTCGATCTCAGCGCCCAGCAGTAGATGCGCGTCACCTTCGTCAAGCAGCTCGCGACCGATGCGATAAGGTTCGCCATCGTCATAACAGTTGGGCAAATCCATGTAGCCGGCGTCCTGCAACTGGCGGCGCTGGGCTTCGCCAAGACTGGCGCGCAGGCGAGCGGTGAAATCGGGAGCGGCAGCCAGGCCCACCAGCGCGAACACCCTGTCGGGGCGTTCCCGCGCTACCAGCAACATGATCCAGCCGCCCATAGACGAGCCCACGACAAGCTGTGGACCCGAGGTGACCTGGTCCAGCACGGCCAGGGCATCGTCCCGCCAGCGGCCTATGGAGCCCTCCTCCAGCGCGCCGCTGGAATCCCCGTGCCCGAAATAGTCGAAACGCGTAAACTGCCGACCCTGTTCACGACACCACTGTTCCAGCGCCAGGGCCTTGATGCCCTGCATATTGGAATTGAAGCCGGCGCAAAACAGTATCCCGGGAACGCTGCCGGGCACATGCCGATATGCGAGCACCGAGCCGTCCGCCAGCGCCAGGGATGCCGCCTTGTCCACTTCCGGGGCCATGCCGATCAGGCGGCGGCTACAACGCCGCCATCCAATACAATGGTATGCCCGGCAACCCAGGCCGAGGCCCGCGCACAAAGATAGATTGCCGTGCCAGCGGCATCCTCGGGGCTGCCGATACGTCCGCGGGGGTATTCGCCCGCCATTTCGTCTGCCTGGTCGAGCCAGTGCGCTGTCATCTTGCTGGGAAAGAAGCCCGGCGCGATTCCATTGACGTTGATATTCCGCCGCGCCAGGTCGGCGCCAAGATGACGGGTCAGGTGATGCACGGCCGCCTTGCTGGCGGTATAGGAGTAGTTGTTCATATGCGAGTGCGTAAATCCGTTGACGGAACCGATATTTATCACGCGAGCAGGATCTTCCGCAGTACCTGCGGCCTGCAGCGCGGGTAGCAGCTCCCGGGTGAGGAAAAACAGGGATTTCACGTTGAGATCCATTACTTTGTCCCAACCACTTTCGGGGAAATCCTCGATATCCGCACCCCAGGTGGCACCGGCATTGTTCACCAGTATATGCAGCTTGCTCTCGCGCTCCCTGATAGCGGCGGCGAAGGCGCTCACCCCCTCTTGACTCGCGAGGTCGGACGGCAGGGCGATGCACTCCCCAAGGGTCGACAACTCCTCCGCCGTGGCTTTGAGTTCATCCTCCTTGCGCGCGGTTATGTAGGTTCTAACACCGTTTTCAACGAAACCGCGGGCAATCATGGCACCAATGCCACGGGAGCCACCGGTAACGACTGCCACCTTGCCCGAGATATCAAACAGATTTTTCATCGACATTCCTCAACCTGATTTAATTTTCAATGAATGAACGGACGAGGTGAGGTTTCACGCCGCCGCTGCAAACGCCCTCGCAATCACCGCCCGGGTATCCGCCGGATCGATGACAGCGTCTATCTCGAGGTGAGCTGCCGCCTCGGTAGCCCTGCCAACCTCGTACATTCGCGCCAGCAGTTGCTGATACAACAGCTCGCGCTCGGCGGGGTCCGCCACCGCATCCAGTTCCTTTTTAAAGCCCAGCCTGACCGCACCTTCGAGCCCCATACCGCCAAACTCGCCGGACGGCCATGAGGCCGCGTAGACGGGGCGTACGAAACTGCCGCCGGTCATGGCCATCGCTCCAAGCCCGTATCCCTTGCGCAGGAAAATCGCCACGATGGGTACGGTCATGCCCGCGCCGGCCACGAACAACCGGGACATACTGCGTACCGCTCCCGCTTTCTCGCTGTCGGGGCCCACCATGAAGCCCGGGGTGTCCGTAAGGGACAGCACTGGCAGGCGCAGGGCGTCGCAGATACCGAGAAAACGCGCGGCCTTTTCAGCGGCCTGGGAATCCACCGCGCCGCCCATCTGCTGGCAGTCATTGGCGATCAGTGCCAGCGGCCTGCCCTCCAGGCGGATAAAACCGGTAATAACGCTGCGCCCGTATATACGCTGCAACTCGAAAAAAGAGCCGGTATCGGCGATCGTCTCTATCACCCGCCGTACGGGGTAGGCCCAGCGCCGATCCTCGGGAATCAGGTCGCGCAGCACCTCCTGCGACGCGGCAGTCCAGGCCTCCACCGGGCCCTGGAAATAGGATAGCAGCTGGCGGGCGAGAGCCGTGGCGTGGGCCTCATCCTCGGCGACAACGTCCACCACGCCATTCTTCTCCTGTACCGCTATGGGGCCTATATCGGTGGGGTCAAATTTCCCCAGGCCACCACCCTCGATCATGGCTGGCCCCGCCATGCCGATCCAGGAGTTGCGTGTGGCAATAGTAAAATCGGCACAACCGAACAGCGCCGCATTGCCGGCAAAACAATAGCCGTTGTTCACCGCGATGCGCGGCACCTTGCCGCTGAGCCCCGCCCAGGTGCTGAAGGAGTTGATATTGAGACCGGCGATCTGGGTTGTAACATCGGTATCCCCGGGGCGCCCACCGCCGCCCTCGGTGTACATCACCAGCGGCAGCGACAAATCCTCGGCGAGTTCACAGATACGATCGAGTTTCTTGTGGTGAAAAAAGCCCTGGGTTCCGGCCAGTACAGAGTAGTCATTGACGATAATCGCCGCCCTGCCCCGCTCGGCGCCCACCTGGGCCGCATTGATGGTGCAGGTGCCGGTGATAATGCCATCCCCGGCTGTATTTGATTGCAGGTCTTCATACTCGCGGCGGCTGCGTTGCGCGGCTACCGCCAGTTGGCCGTATTCCAGGAACGAGCCCGCGTCCGCCAGATCATCCACGTTCTCCCGGGCCGTGCGATAGCCTTTGGCGTGACGCTTGGCACGCGCCTCGGCCCGATGCTCATCGAGGGTGCGCGCCACCCGGTCGCGCCAGGCGGCCAGTTCCGGTCGGATATCGTCAGTCATCTATCGCTCCATCGTCAATCTGACGACAGACTATAGCTGAACTCACCCGCCTGACGACACTAGCGTCCCTGCCAGCGGGGAGCGCGTTTTTCCATGAACGCGGAGATACCCTCCGCGGCATCGGCACTGGTTACACAAATGTGCTGCAAACGGGCCTCATTGGAAATGGTGTCAGCGACGCTGTCTTCAATAGCGCCATTGAGGGCCTGCTTGGCATAGCGCAGCGCCAACGGCGATTTGGTGGCGATTTCCTCGGCCCACTCCAGGGTGTGCTGCAACAGGGTATCCGCCGGCACCACGCGATTGCAAAGACCCCAGTCGAGGCATTTCTGCGCGTGAATTTTTTCGCCGGAAACAATCACTTCATAGGCGCGGTGGCGACCCAGGGTACGCACCAGATGCCAGGTGGCGCCGCCGTCGGGCACCAGTCCGATCGCGGCGAACGCCTGGTAGAGATAGGCATCGTCCGCCATCACGCTGAGGTCACAGTTCATGGCAAAAGCGCTGCCGATACCGGCCGCCGCGCCATTGACGGCACTGATCCAGGGTTTGGGCGCCGAGTTCATCTCCAGCAGAATAGGCTTGTACTCGCCATTGATCTGGTCCTCCACCCTGAAATCCTCGGGGTTGGCGCTGGATTCAGCCAGGTCGGCGCCAGCGCAAAACGCGCGCCCGGACCCGGTCAGTATCGCGACCCTGACCTCGGGGTCATCATTCACCTCGCGCACCGCTCGGCGCAAGTCCTGGCGCAGCTGTGCGTTGAATGCATTGAGACTGTCGGGGCGGTTAAGGGTGACGACGGCGGCCCTGCCCTTGCGCTCGACCTTGACTGCAGTGTATTTGCTCATATGGCTGTCTCCGCGGTCACGCAATCGCGCCGCTGTGTTTTAATTCCACAATCTCGCGTTCGCCGAAACCCATGGCCGCCAGTACCGCGTCAGTGTCCTGCCCATTCTCCGGACCTGCATGCCTGACTTCTGACGGGGTGCGACTGAAGCGTGGCGCAGGGGCCGGCTGGGTCAATCCGTCCACTTCGATATAGGTCTGCCGGGCGATATTGGCAGGGTGTGCGGGGGCATCCACGAAGGACAGTACCGGCGCAAAACAGACATCGGTTCCCTCCATGATCTGGCACCACTGGGCCTGGGTCCTGGTGGCAAAGACCCGCGCCAGCTTTTCTTTCATCTGCGGCCATTTTGCCGCATTGTTCTGATCGCCGAAGTCCTCCTCGGACAGACCCGCATGCTGTTTCAGCAGCGCATAAAACTGCGGCTCTATCGAGCCGATGGACACGTATTGGCCGTCCGCACACTCATAGGTGTCGTAGTAGTGGGCACCGCCGTCCAGCATATTGGATTCGCGCTGGCTGGCGTCCCACATCCCCATGGCGTGAAAACCGTGAAACATCCACATCAACTGCGCGGCGCCGTCCACCATCGCGACATCAATGACCTGGCCCTTGCCGGAATTGGTTGTTTCCAATAGCGCTGCCAGCACACCGCTGAGCAGCAACATGCCGCCACCACCCATGTCGCCCACCAGGTTGAGAGGCGGCACGGGTTTTTCGCCCTTGCGCCCCATCGCATAAAGCGCACCGGTGATGGAAATGTAGTTGATGTCGTGACCGGCAGCCTGGGCCAGCGGACCCTCCTGGCCCCAGCCCGTCATCCGGGCAAAGATCAGTTTCGGGTTGCGCTCGAGGCAGACCTCGGGGCCGATACCGAGTTTCTCGCAAACACCCGGACGGTAGGGGTCAATAAGTACGTCGGCGTTCTCCAGCATACGCAGCAGGGTTTCAATGCCCGCCGGCGCCTTGAGATCGAGCACCACGGATTTCTTGCCCCTGGCGCTCACGTCCTTCATACCCGCCATGCCGCCACCCGACGCGCGGTCGATACGAATGACCTCCGCCCCCATATCGGCCAGCATCATGCCGCCCATGGGAGCGGGCCCGATACCCGCCAATTCGATAACGGTATAACCGTTCAATGGACCCATGACCGTCTCCCTCTAGCGCGGCTGCATGCGAATGGCGCCGTCCAGGCGGATGCTCTCGCCGTTCAGGTAATCATTTTCTGCGATGAACACTGACAGGTGGGCGATCTCTTTGGGCTGGCCAAGGCGCGGCGGATAGCAGACGCTGGCCTCGAGTGACTTGTAAGCCGGCTCCGGCAGCGACTCGAACAGGGGGGTGTGGATCAGGCCCGGGACAATCGTATTGACCCGGATTCCGTAGCTGGCAAGGTCGCGAGCCATCGGCAAGGTCATGCCGATAACCCCCCCTTTGCTGGCGGAGTAGGCCACCTGCCCCACCTGGCCCTCGTAGGCCGCCACTGAAGCGGTATTGATGATCACGCCGCGGCCACCGTCTTCATTGAACGGCTGGTTTTTGGCCATCTGCTCGGCGGCGTAGCGAGACACGTTAAAGGTGCCCACCAGGTTGATGTTGATAACAAGCATGTACTGGTCGAGCGGGAAAACCCCTTTTTTGCCATAGGTTTTGCAGGCATTGCCGATGCCGGCAAAGTTGTTGCAGATATGCAGGGCGCCATACTTTGCCACAACGCCCTCCACCGCGGTCTTCACCGATTCCTCATCGGCGACATTGACGCTCCAGAATGACACATTATCCGCGCCCAGCTGTGCGATCACCTCGTTGGCATTCGCCTCGTTGAGGTCGAATATCGCAACTTTGGCGCCCTTGGCCACATACGCTTCCACCGTGCCGCGGCCAAGGCCGGAAGCACCGCCGGTGACAATCGCTACTTTTCCTGCAAGATCCATACTATATCTCCTGGGTTTACGTGGTAAAAAACTGCCGGCAGTCGGTGCGAGTGGCTCAGCTTGACGGCGATTTCGCCTCACGCCGGGCCCGCAGATGTGGCACAATCCCGCAGTCTGCAAGCTTGCTACGGGTATCCGTGCGCCATCCTGTTTTGCCAACTGGTGATACTGCAAGGCAACACCCGTGCCGCCCTCACCGGCTATATCGGCCGGCTAGTATGGGTGGAGCGCAGTGGGGTAACAATGACCTGCCCCTACAGGAAAATTGACTAAAAATGACAGCCGGGGCAGATCACCGGCGTGGGGAGATGAATGCAGCAGATTTTTCCGGACAACTGGTCGCTCATACTTTTTGGTCTGATTTTTTCCATTACCTGCGCACAGATGCTGGTGGTCTACGTATTGGCGGATTCGAGCAAGCCTCCCGCCGGCCTGGGCCTTTACACCGTCTACTTCATGGCCTCGCTGCTGGGCTGGATTGCGTTAACGCTGCAGCAGAACTCCGACCTGCAGTTGGCGGTGAACGTGCCTTCGGTCATGATTATCCTGAACAGTTACATCCTGTTCATGGCTGCCGGACAGCGAGCGGCCGTGGTGCATGGGCGCATCGTTCTGGGGGCGGCATGCCTGGGTGCCTGCCTCTGCGTGTTTTTCCTGCCTCCGTCACGTATGTTTGTAGTCCAGACCGCCTCCGCTTTCCTGTTCTTCCTGGCAACCGGGCTGATCTGCGCCTGGCGCGGCTGGCGCTACGGCAATATCGGCGACGCAATCATCGCCTGCGCGGGCCTGATAATGGCTGTGGGAATGCCAATCGCCATTTACTTTTTCACTGCGAAGGATCTCAAGGCCGATGGCGAAGTCATCGCCCTGGGTGTGCACAGCGCCGCCTACGCTCTCGTCGCCATCGGCTTCCTCGCCAGCGTGCTGATCGAGTACCAGCACCACCTGTCCGCCCTTGCGACCCAGGACTCGCTGACGCGCCTGCACAACAGGCGCGGTCTGGAGGACGCACTGCAACTGACCCTGTCACAAGCTGCCAGGCACGGCCTGGTTACCTCGGCCATCATGGTGGACCTGGACCATTTCAAGCAGATCAACGACAGTTTCGGCGACGAGGTGGGTGATCATGTGCTGCGCCAGGTGGCTGAACTGATCAACCACCAGAGTCGCGGCAGCGACATCGTATCCCGTATCGGGGGCGAGGAATTCCTGGTGATACTGCCGGACACCCCGCTCGATGCGGCCTGCGCGGTCGCCGAGCGTATCCGCGAGAACATCGGCCTACAGCCGCTGCAGGTGGATTCGCAGCGCATAGACCTGACGGTCAGCCTGGGAGTTGCCTGTGCGGTCGGGAATGTGGATCTCGACCAGCTGTCCAATGAGGCGGCGCGGGCGATGTATCTCGCCAAGCGTGGCGGGCGCAACCGGGTTGCATCTGTCGAGCACAGGCCCGTGCATCTCAGCACGGAGAACAGGCAGGTATAGCGCCGCCATGCGTAACCTTTCCATCTCGGTGCACTTTGCCCGCGCAGTCCTCAGGCAGACCGTCAATCGCGGTCTGGACCCGGTCTCACTGCTGCGCAGGAACCGCATCTCGCCGCGCCTATTGCTCGAAGACGATGCGCGTATATCGGTTGAGCGCTTCGCTGACCTGCAGGTCAGCACCATGCTGGCGCTGGAGGATGAATTCCTGGGCTACGCCTCGTCCCGCATGCCCATAGGCAGTTGGTCCATGATGTGCCACGCGGTGGTGGGCAGCGCGACGCTGGGACAGGCGCTCAGCCGCTATTGCCGTTTTTACCAGCTGTTCGATTTCGGCCTGCACCCGGTGATGGAGACTGACGGGAGCGTCACACGCCTGTTATTGCACGAGGCGGATGATTCCCCGGGCTGTTCCGGGCCCTATTTCAGTGAATTGTTCCTGTGCAACTCGCACCGGTTCTGCAACTGGCTGGTGCGCGAACAACTGCCTTTGCACTCGGTGGACCTGAAATACGAACCCGCCGCACGGGTCCAGGAATATCGCCAGGTATTCATGGAAAATCCGGTTTCCTTTGGCCAGCCGGAGGCAGGACTCAGCCTTGCATCGGCCCTGCTGGAGCGTCCGCTGCAGCAGAACGAGGCTTCACTGCGCCACTTCCTGCGCCACCCGGTGCTGTTCATGCTCACCCAGCATTTCGCCAATGACAGCTGGACCGCGAAGGTACGGGATGTACTGCGACAAAACATGGGCACCTTGCCTGAATTCAGCGAGGTGGCGCAAAGCTTACAGGTGCATCCCCAGACCCTGCGGCGTCGCCTGACCGCCGAGGGAGGCAGCTTCAAGGAGATAAAAAACCGCCTGCGCCGGGATACCGCGCTGCACTTTCTCGGCAAACAGGGGCTCAGCATCGAGGAAATCGCACATCGCGCGGGCTTTTCCGAATCCAGCGCATTTATCCGCGCCTTCAAAAGCTGGACCGGTGTGACGCCCTACTCCTACCGCAAGGGCCTGTAGGGCGGCTCAGCCAGACTCCCGCTGCTGTGGGGCCGTGAAATCCAACAACCCTGCAACACCGCGCACCGCAGGTGCGGGGCTATTCCCCGCGACATGAAAAAAACCGGGACCACCCCGACATTCACCGCTATTTTAGCTATAGTCGTAATCGAAAAGTTTCTGGGAACCCACCTGTGAAAAAAGCTATACGGATACTGGCCATAATCTACATCAGCTACCTGTTACTGGTACTGCTGGTCATCACACCGGCGCTGAATCTGCTGCCAGCCTGGCTGATCAAAAAACACCTGGGCAGGGAGTTTCACAGTGAAATGATCTGGTTCAATCCCTTCACGGTCAGCCTGGAGGTGCGCAAGACCGAGCTGCCGGAACTCGACGGTACGCCCTTTCTCAGCCTCGATCGCGCCACGGTCGATCTCTCGATGTCCAGCCTCTGGAGCGGCGCACTGGTGTTCGACGAACTGAGAGTCGATGAACTGTATGCGCATGTGGAGGAAAAGTCCGATGGCAACTTCAATTTTTCCGACATGTTGCCGCCCCCCGAACCCGCGGCGCCCGTGGAAGAAGCAGGCGAGATAGTCGCGGTTACCATTGACCACCTTGCTCTCAATTCGCGTGAGATCGTTTACACGCGCCCGGTCGGCGGCAAGCCCACCAGTACCAGCCTGTCCGGAATAGCCATAGTCATCGACGGGCTGTCGACCGTGCTCGAGGAGGGCAGGCCCTACACCCTGGACGCCTCAGGCGAGAGGGGGGGATTGCTGCACTGGGAGGGCACGGTCTCGATACCCCGGTCACTCAGCGAGGGAAGCCTGACGCTGACCAGGATCCAGCTCAGCCCCCTGTGGCGGTTTATCGAACCCTGGGTCGAACTGGAACTCACCGATGGCACGTTCAGCCTGGCGGGGCAGTACAAGATAGACTGGAGTTCTGGCTTCGACTACTGGATCAACCAGGGCGAGGCTAGCCTGGAGGGGATCGCGATTCGACCGAAAACCCCCGCTGAACTTCCCGACACGGATCTGGCCCTGGGCAGCCTGAAACTGGCGGGAATCGAGTTGGATGGTCCTGCGCAGCGTGTGGCCGTAGACTCGCTCGCGATCAGGGAAATAGCGGTCAGGGGCTGGAGCGAAGGCGAGGATGTCAGCCTGGCCAGGCTGTTCGAAATGAATTTCCCCGCGGCCGCGGAGCAGTTGGCGGAGGAGGAAGCGGAGACCGCGACCAAGGACTGGAACGCCAGTCTCGGCAGCTTGAAACTTACCGATAGCAGCGTCCACTGGCGTTCGGAATTCACCGATCCGGCCGAGCTGGAGATAACACCCCTGGAACTGTCCGCGAACGCGCTGAAATGGCCGCTTGAGGGCGATACCGCGCTAACTGCCACACTGACGGTCAACGGCCAGACCTCCGCTTCCGTGGAGGGCGACCTGGACCTGGCGCAGGGTGTCGGCAAACTCACCTACCAGTTACAGGCGCTGCCGTTGCCCTGGTTTAACCCCAACCTGCCTGCCGCCCTGAAGGCCCGGATTACCGAAGGCCAGTTGCAGGTGGCCGGGGAGATTACACTGGACCAGTTCATGCCTGGCACGATAGCGATGGACGGTGCGATCAACGGTTTCGCAGGCAAAATCACCGATGCCGAGCAATCGATTACCTCCTGGGAAACCGTGCGTTGGGAAAAACTGCTGATCGATATGGACAAACACCGGGTAGGCCTGGCCAAGCTCTCCATCGATAATTACAACGGGCGCATTCACATCCACAAGGACGGTTCGATCAACGCCCAGAAAGTCTGGCAGCAGGAAGTGGGCGAGCAGGCAGAGGAGGTCAAAGACAGCCTCGCCGAGGGAGCGCCATGGGTGGTAGATGCCCCCCTGATACGCATCAGCGACAGCGAAATCGACTTTATGGATGAATCGCTGCCCATCCCGTTTCGCACTGTTATCAGCGATATCGATGGAAACATAGTCGATATCAGTACCACGCCGGGCACCAAGACCAAGGTTGACATCAAGGGTTCGGTGGATGGTTACGCCCCGGTTGCGCTGGTCGGCAGCGCCGAGCCCCTGCGATCGCCGCCCGCGATTGACCTGGATCTGAGCTTCGCCGGCGTGGACATGGCATTGCTGTCGCCCTACTCCGGCACCTATGCCGGCTATGCCATTGAACGTGGCGTACTGAATCTCGACCTGAACTACGCCATGGAAGACAACCGCCTCAAGGGCCGCAACAAGATCGTCATTGAGCAGATGAAACTCGGGGAAAAAATCAAGAGCGAGAAAGCCGTTGATGTACCCCTGGAACTCGCACTCGCGCTGCTGACGGACAGCAATGGTGTAATCGATATGGACATCCCCGTCAGCGGCAATGTCGAAGATCCCGAATTCAACGTGGGCAGTGTCGTGATGGGTGCACTGGTCAACATGATCACCAAGATCGTGACATCACCGTTCACCCTGCTTGCCAGCCTGGTGGATAGCGAGCAGGACCTGCAGCGAATCAACTTCAAGTCGGGTTCAGCCGAGCTTGGAACGGCTTCCCGGGAAAAACTCGACAAACTCGTAACCGCACTGAACCAGCGCCCGGAGCTGAACCTGGTTATTACCGGCCGCCTGCAACTGAAAGCTGACCGGGAGCGTCTGCAAAAGAACCTGCTACAGGAAGAATTACTGGCAGCCGGCCTGCCCCAGGACGAGTTGTCCAGCAAGGGCCCCGAGTGGGAAAAGCTTATAGTCGAACGCTACCAGGAGATGGTTCCCGGCGCGACCGGGCTAACCGTCAACGATCAGTACCTGAAGCTGGCGCAGAATATACCGCTGCCGGATACGGCACTGCTGGAATTGGCCACGGCCAGGGCGGTGGCCGTCAAAACCTACCTGGTCACCGATGCCGGCCTCAGTCCCGAGAGAGCGGCTATCGCCAAACCCAAACTGGACGCCAAGGTCAATCTGTACAGCGGTGCAGAGCTGGAAATTGATACCTAGCCAACGTAGGCAAGATCGCTGCCGCAGAGACGGCAACGGTAACTGCCAACACCGAGCTGTACCCGGTTGTGGCGAGTGGATGACACCTCGTGCAGCCTGCAGCCGCATCGGTACGGGTGAGTTCTCTGCTGCCGCTGGGGCACACCCTCCAGGTCCAGATCAAAGGTCACGCCCTGGTCCGCCCCGAAATGTTCCATTACAGCGCGCCACTGACGACCGTGAGGCTTTATTCCCCGCGTACCGTACAACTCGTATACGATAAAATGTGCCACCTCATGCGGCACCGTGTCGCGCAGGTTTTCTTCGAAATATTTGGCGAATATCCAGGGGTTGTAGCGAATCCAGCCGCGCCGGCCCACCAGCTTGAACATTCCCGCGGTGCGCCCTGCCAGGTCGAACAGCACTGGCACAGGCGTGAACCGCCGCTTGTAAATATCCTGGGCCTGCTGCCGATAATGTTCAGTGGCGGCAGTGACTTCCCGCTGCTGCACTTTTCCAATTGGCTCTACCAAAACCGCCGCCCCTTCCTCGTATCCGCAGCCTGCCGACATCGACTTCGCCACAGCATAACGGCCATCGGCGCCAGCCTCAAATATTTCCGCTTCGCGCCGAGTTCCTGTACATTTACCCGCTGTCGCAGCGGATCCGGATCCAATCTATGAGTACACAACAGCTAGATACTGCCATTCTGGGAAAATACCTTGAGCAACACATACCGGGTTTCAAGGGGCCCGTGGTAGCGGAAAAGTTTGAGGGCGGACAGTCAAATCCCACGTTCAAGCTGACGGCTGGTGGTACCTCCTACGTCCTGCGCCGCAAGCCTCCGGGCGAGCTACTGAAATCCGCCCATGCGGTGGACCGGGAGTTCCGGGTGATCAGTGCGCTGCAGAACACGGACGTGCCAGTACCCAGAACCTACCTGTTGTGCGAGGACCCGGCGATTATCGGCTCCATGTTTTATGTCATGGAATGCATGGAGGGCCGGATACTGTGGGACCCGGCCCTGCCCGAGGCCGCGGACAACAATGAGCGCGCCGCGATTTATGACGCCATGAATGCCACCATGGCAGCGCTGCACAGCGTGAACGTGGAAAGCGTCGGACTGGCGGACTACGGCCGCCCCGGCAATTACTTTGAGCGCCAGGTGGGCCGCTGGACCCAACAATACCGCGCCTCCGAAACCCAGCACATACCCGCCATGGAGGCCCTGATGACCTGGCTGCCGGCCAATATGCCAGCGGACGATGGCGCGGTGAGCCTTGTCCACGGCGACTACCGCCTGGACAATATGATGTTTCACGCCACGGAACCGAGAGTAATCGCCCTGCTGGACTGGGAATTGTCCACCCTGGGCCATCCGCTGGCCGATCTTGCCAACCAGTGCATGGCGTGGATGTTGCCGCGCGATGGCGGCGTCATGGGGCTCGCCGGAGTAGACCGGCAGGCCCTGGGTATTCCCAGCGACGAGCAGTACATTGCCCGTTATTGTGAGCGCACCGGCCGCGGCGAAATCAAAAACTGGAACTTCTATATCGTGTTTTCCCTGTTCCGCCTGGCTGCCATATGCCAGGGCATTGTGAAACGCGCGCAGATCGGCACCGCTTCGAGCACCAAGGCCGACTCCCGTGGCGATGCGGTAATACCGCTGGCGGAGTTGGGCGCGAGTTTGATGTAGCAGGATTCGAGCGCGCCGGGAAGGGTTATGTAGCAACTACAGTCGTCTGTTGAAGCTCAGGGCCGTGTGCCGCGCTGCCGACAACGACATCACAAAAAAAGGGGCTTTCGCCCCCTATTCTATGCCGCCCTTGAACTGGCTTGCTCTCCCTCCGGTGGAGCCTTGGCCGCTTTCCGGGCTGTTCCGGCTTTCTTGCCACCGGCAGACTTCTTGCGCACCGGAGCTTTTTTCGCCGGTTTTGTCGCGGCGCCCATTTTCGCGCGATCCGCCCGCGTGGGGGGCGGACGGCGCCGGGATGCCCGCGGCCTTTTGACCTCGGATAACTCCGGCCGCAGGTCCCCTGTTTCAAACCGGTTCAGGATCTCCTCCATGGTCCGGCTGATCTTGGTACAGATGCGAATCGCCTCCACACTTGGATAGGTGGAGTGCTCACCGCCTTCCATCAATTCGATCAGGTCCTTTTCGGACAAATGCGAGAGTATCTTGGCGGGGTTATACCAGCGGAAGCTGGGTATGATGTTGATATCGCCACTGTAATCCTGGTCAATCAGCGCGTGCACACTGTTCATGAGCATATTGAAACGCGGCCAGTTATCCCCCTGGCGCTGCACCACGCTGCGGTAAAAATTGAGCACTTCGCGCCCCACGCCAATCCCGAGGCTACCGAGGGCGGCACCGAGGGCGCCGCGATTACCTTCTTTCTTGAGAAAGGGTATCGCGATCGGGTTGACCATACTGACAATGTAATGATTGGTACTGTAAAGCCGTGACAGGCGCTTGGCGGGAAGGTCGTCGGCGATGGAGCCGTCCACCCACTTGCGCGTCGGCAGGTAGGGCTGCGCCTCCCCGTGTACGTTCTTGGCCATGAGCATCACCGGTGGGAAAACCCCCGGCACCGCGCAGGATGCCATTACCGCGGAGCGCACGTATACGTTTGGTGAGGTTATCGCGTTCAGCAGGCGCGAGCGCTGGTACGGTTCCGCCGGCGCCACGGTAATGCTGATCTGGCGGCCGGTTTTCTCATAGGCTTCCTGGAAGGTGTAATCGGGTACCATACGGGCAATCAGGCGCCCCAGGTCTCCCACGTCAATCTGCGGGTTGGCGCCAAAAAACATGCGTGAAAATATGCCCGCCTCCCGCTCGGCCTCAAACAACACATTTGCGGGGCTGTAGAAACGCTGCAGTTCCGCGTCAGTGTGCGTCCCCAGCACGCCCGCCACCAGTGAACCCGCACTGGAACCCGAGATCACCCTGGGCAACAGGCCCTGCTCCAGCATGGTCTTGACCACCCCGAGGTGGTAAAAACCCAACACGCCGCCACCGCTGAGCATCAGCGCCGAGCGCCCAAAGCAGACATTGGCCCGGTAGAAAAAATCCATTTTGTCCTGGGGGTCGATCAGGCTGCTGTCGAGGTCCGCCAGGTAGCGCAGCGACTCATCAACCTCGTCGATGTACTGCTCTATGAGTTTCTTGGTGCCGTATTTGGCCTGACGATACAGGCTGCTGCGCCCCATACCGCCCATATTGCCGTGAATACCCTCGTTAAGGGTGAACAACAGGCCGTGGTGATCGTGGCGCGCGCGCAAGCTGCGGATTCGGTCCAGGCGCAGGCGAATCTGGGCGTAATCGTACTGGCTGGTCTGGTCGACCTCGCGCCAACGCCTTTTGCCGGATAATTCATCATGTTCAATCGCCGCCGTACGCCAATCGTCGTAGCTGCGGCATTTAGCCATCGTGCGCTCAAGTTTCTTGAGTTTGCGCGAATTACCCACCCTGACACCTCTTCTGATTTCAGCTTTCGCAAATATGACTGCCCATCAAGCATAATCCAAATGGCATATGACTCCCAGTGCTTTGTGGAATGCGGCAGCCGGCTTGTGCGGCGCCCGGGCGGTATGGGGGCAAGGCTGCGCTTGCGCACCGCACTCGCCGAGTAGTGAAATCCTGCTCGCGGTGGTGCTTTCAATCGCCAAAACCACTAGAATTCGTGATCCCGCACGGGTAATCAATAATAACCACCGATCACGATGAGGGTCCCTCTTGCGCGCATATCTGGTCGCCGCCGTTTTGTTGCTGCTCATATTCGGGGGTATATCCGCCTATCTCTACCGCCAGTATGCAGCGATGTCCGGCATGGACTTCAGCCCCGGCCCCATTACGGTCACCGCGGCAGCCGTCGAGACGGCCCAATGGGATACTGTGCTGGCGGCGATAGGCACCATCAGGGCGGTGCGGGGCGTGGAACTCAGCACTGAGTCCAGCGGCGAAGTGGTCTCTGTCGATGTCGTATCCGGCCATCACGTCGAGCGGGGCGACCTGCTGCTTTCCCTGAACGACAAGCTTGAAAAGGCCAGCCGGGAGAACCAGATAGCCGGGCTTGAGCTTGCCAAACTGTTGTACGAGCGCGACCGCAAACTGGTGGCGCAGAAGTCCATTCCCCAGAGCCAGTACGACCGCTCCAGGGCGGACCTGGAGCAGGCCAGGGCCCAGCTTGCCGAAACCGAAGCCCGGCTGGACGACAAGCGCATCCAGGCGCCTTTCGCCGGCACCATCGGCATCGTACATGTCAAAGTGGGCAGCTATCTCAACCCGGGAGACAGTATTACCACCTTGCAGGACCTGTCGGAGCTGGAAATCGATTTTACCTTACCCGCGCGCTACTACCCGCTGCTGCGCAAAGGCCAGCAGATAGCGGTGCGCGTCAATGCGTTCCCCGAGCAGGTATTCTCAGCCACTCTCAGCGCACTGGATGCCAAGGTCGACCCTGACACCAATAACCTCCTGCTACGAGCCACACTGGAGCCTGACAGCAAGCTGCTTCCCGGCATGTTCGCACAGCTCGAACTCGCACTTGGCAACCCGGCACAGGTAGTGACCGTTCCGGAAACGGCGGTCAGCTATTCACTGCAGGGCGATACCGTGTATGTGCTTGAAAGTGATGATGAGGGGCTCAGCGCCATCCCCAGGGTAGTGCAAACCGGTGACAGCAGGGACGGTCGGGTCGCCATCAAGTCGGGACTTGTGCCCGGTGAGAGGGTGGCCAGTTCCGGGCAGAACAAACTGTTCCGCGGCGCCAGGGTAATAGTCGATGAAACAGTGACCCTGGAAGGGCTTTGATGCGTTTTACCGACATTTTCATCCGCCGCCCGGTACTGGCCATCGTGATCAGCAGCCTGCTGCTGCTGCTTGGCCTGTCCTCCGCCGGCAGCCTGTCGATACGGGAGTTTCCTGAACTCGAACGCAGTGTGATTACTGTCACCACCCTGTACCAGGGCGCGAGCGCGCGTACCGTGGAAGGTTTCGTCACAACGCCGCTGCAGTCGAACATTGCCGGCGCGCGCGGCGTGGAGTACATGACCGCGACCAGCGACCCCTCCTACTCGGAAATCCGGGTGCACGTAAAACTGGGCGAAAACAGCAGCGATGTCCTGTCGGAAGTCATCGCCAAGGTCAATGAAACGCGCTCGCAGCTACCCAGCGAAATCGAGGACCCCATTGTCACTACCGGCAGCGGCGGCGATGCGCTGATGTACCTGGGTTTTGCCAGCCGCCAGATGAGCATGGGCCAGGTCACCGATTACCTGCTGCGCAACGTGCAGCCGGAACTGGCGACGCTGGACGGCATGGGCAGCGCCCAGATCATCGGCGGCAACTACCTCGCCATGCGAATCTGGCTCGACCCTGTGCGCATGGCGGCGCTGGGCGTCACTGCCGAGGATATCGACAGCGCGATCAGGCGGGATAACTATATAGCCTCTACCGGCGCCACCGAGGGCGGTTTGATCCGGGTGGAAGTCGACGCCCGCACGGACATGCAGACGCCGGAGGCCTTCGCGGAACTGGCCATCAGGCAAAACGGGGATGAGCGTGTCCGCCTCGCGGATGTCGCCGATATCGAACTGGGCAATGAAAATTCCAGCTTCCGCTCCTACTCCAGCGGCGAGCCGGCCATGTTCGTCAAGATAGCACCTGCCCCTGACGCCAACCCGCTCGAAGTCGGCAGGGCGGTGAAGAAGGCAATTCCACGGATCCGGGCCGCCCTTCCCGCCGACATGACACTGCAGGTGAACTGGGACGCCACCGTACCTATCGAGGCGGCCTTGCGGGAGGTTGCCACCACGCTCGTGGAGGCCGCGCTGATAGTCGTACTGGTGATTTTCCTGTTCCTGGGTTCGCTGCGTGTCGTGATTATCCCGCTGGTAACCATTCCGCTGTCGCTGATCGGGGTCCTGTTCCTGGTGCTGGCCATGGGATTTTCGCTCAACTTGCTGACACTGCTGGCCATGGTGATCGCCATCGGCCTGGTGGTGGATGACGCCATCGTGGTGGTGGAGAATGTGCACCGCCATATCGAGGAAGGCGCCAGCCCGCTGCAAGCGGCTTTGACGGGGGCGCGGGAGGTCGCGTGGCCCGTGGTGGCCATGACGGTGACTCTCGCCGCCGTGTATGCGCCGATCGCCTTTATCGGTGGACTCACGGGTGCCCTGTTTACCGAGTTCGCGCTCACACTTGCGGGCGCCGTTTTTATTTCCGGAATCGTCGCCCTCACTCTCAGCCCCATGATGTGCTCGCGCGTGCTGCAGGGACAAAAGGAACAGGGACGCTTTGAAAACTGGCTGGATGATCAGTTCGAACGGCTGATCGATGTCTACCAGCGCCTGCTCGGCAGCTGCCTGCGCAACCGCGGCGCCGTACTCCTGTTCGGGTTTGGCATCTTCGCCAGCATTCCCCTGCTGTTCTCCATCACCCAGCAGGAGTTGGCCCCGTCAGAGGACAGCGGGGAGCTGTACGTGATGTCCAACACGCCGCGCTACGCCAATATCGAGTACACCAGCTACTTCCTCGACCAACTGGCTGACCTGTGGAAACAGGTCCCCGAGGCGAGCCACTCCTGGCAGGTGGCGGACAGTTCGTTTGTCCTGGGCGGCATATCGCTGGTGCCCTGGGAGCAACGGCAACGCGACCAGGACACCGTGCAGGCGGAGTTACAGCAGAAATTCGACACCATTGCGGGGCTCGAAGTCTTTACCTTCGGCTCACCACCGCTGCCGGGGTCTGACTCGGGCCTGCCGGTCAGCTTCGTGGTCGCATCCACCGCCGACTACGCGGACGTCGAACGCGTGGGGCAGGAACTGCTGGAGGCGGCGCGGGAGTCGGGTCTTTTCGTGTATATCACCCAGAGCCTGAAGTTCGACCGGCCGGAAATCCAGGTCGACATAGACCGCGAGCGAGCGGCCAGGCTGGGAATTTCCATGGAAGCCGTCGGCCGCACCCTGTCCGCCATGCTGGGCGAGTCGGATACCAACCGATTCTCCCGCGACGGCCGCAGCTACAAGGTGATTGCCCAGGCCGCACCGGGCTTTCGCCTTACCGACCTGGCGCTGGAGTCCTACTACCTGCGCACCGGCAGTGGAGAACTGGTGCCACTGTCAGCCATTATTTCACTTTCATCAACTGTGGAACCCAATACCCGCACCCAGTACCAGCAAATGAACAACACCACGCTGGAGGGAATCATGATGCCTCCCAACAGCGTTGGTACCGGGCTCGACTGGTTGCGCGACAAGCTGGCAGAGATTGCCCCGCCAAACTTTCGCGACGGCTATACTGGCGGTTCCCGACGCCTGGTACAGGAAAGTGCCTCGTTCCCCATCCTGTTCGGCCTGTCGATGATGCTGATCTACCTGGTGCTGGCAGCGCAGTTCAACAGCTTTCGCGACCCGCTGGTAGTACTGGTCTCGGTGCCGCTGTCGATCTTTGGCGCGGTAGTACCTATTGCATTGGGCTTTGTTACCCTCAATATCTACACCCAGGTGGGATTGTTGACCCTGATAGGGCTAATCAGTAAACACGGGATATTGATCGTCGATTTCGCCAACCACCTGGTGCTGGCAGGTTCGAGTCGCCACGATGCCGTACTCAAGGCGGCCGCGCTGCGCCTGCGGCCGATACTGATGACCACCTTCGCCACCGTGCTGGGTGTGCTGCCACTGGTGGTCGGTTCCGGTGCCGGGGCGAACAGTCGCTACAGCATCGGTCTCATGATTACCGCCGGCATGCTGGTGGGCACCCTGTTCACGCTGTTCGTGCTGCCCACCCTGTACCTGCCCATGCGCCGCGCATCCCAGCGCCAGCCCGCTGCTGACGCTGAAGGTATTCCCCCGGCGCCGGTTACCTAGTCAGGCTTGTTATCGTTATCGTCGTCGCTGGCGGGCACCTGCTCACCGCGCGCAGCGCCACGGTACTGTTCGACGAGATGCCGCTTGTAGAGCTTGCCATTATCCATACGAGGCAGTTCGGGATGAAAATCCAGCGAACGCGGCAGCTTGATGTGTGAAACCTTCTCACGCAGCCACTCCATGATCTCGATGGCTACTTCATCGGTGGCGTCAGCCCAGTTCATGGGTTGCACCACCGCTTTAACCTGTTCGCCGAACTCCTCGTGCGGAATGCCGAAAACCGCGACATCCGCGATCTTGGGGTGAGTGATCAGCAGGTTCTCGATTTCCTGCGGGTAGATATTCACCCCGCCACTGATAATCATGAAGTTTTTGCGGTCTGTCAGGTAAAGAAAGCCGTCCTTGTCCACATAACCCACGTCTCCGGTTGTGGCCCAGCCCTTGTCGTTATAGGCGCCGGCGGTCTTCTCAGGCTCATTGTGGTATTTGAAACGCGCCTGCTGGCCACCGAAATAGATGGTGCCGATCTCCCCCTGTGGCAGTTCGTTGCCGTCGTCGTCGAGGATGTGTAACTCGCCGACCAGGGCCGGCCCAACCGAGCCTTTGTGGGTGAGCCAACTGGCGGAGTCGATGATGGTCACACCGATACCCTCGCTGGCGGCGTAGTACTCGACGATCACCGGGCCCCACCACTCGATCATTTTTTCCTTGACCTCGATCGGACATGGAGCGGCGGCGTGAATGGCAATCTGCAAGGAGCTGACATCGTAGCGTTCGCGCACTTCCTGCGGTAGCTTCAGCATCCGGATGAACATGATCGGTACCCACTGGCTGTGGGTTATCCGCTGCTCCTCGATCAGCTTGAGCGCTGTCTCGGCGTCGAACTGCTCCATTACCACAACCGTGCCGCCGAGGAATATGACCATCATGCTGTAGTGCAACGGCGCCGCGTGATACAGCGGCGCCGGCGACAGGTAGACGCTCTCCTCACTGAATCCGAAGGCCGCGCCAATCGAACTGGCAAGAGGGTGTGGTGTATTGACGTCGGTGCTTTCCGGCGCCACGAATACTCCTTTGGGCTGGCCGGTGGTACCGGACGAATACAGCATCGCCGCGCCGCAACTCTCGTCTGCAATCCGCTCCTTACCCTGCAGATCGATAGCTTCCTCCCAGGATTCAAATCCCGGGCGGATGCCACCCACCATATAAAAATGGGCAATCTTCCCGGGCGCGGCCGCCACGATCTGCTGCGCGATATCCGCCAGTGCGAGCGAGCCGATAAACAGGCTTGCTCCACAGTTTTCCAGGATATACGCCGCCTCGTCTTTCTTGAGGTGGGTGCTGATGGGAGTGAAGATAATTCCAGAGCGCTGCGCCGCCCAGGCAATTTCCAGGAACTGGCGCGTGTTTTCCATCATCATTCCGATGTGATCGCCAGCCTTCAGCCCCAGGGAGCGAAACAATTGGGCGCCCTGGTTGGAGCGTTCATCCAACTCCCGGTAGGTAACGATTTCCCCGGATTCGCCCATGATAATAGCGGGCTTGTGGGGATAGGTCTGGGCGGTGACACTGGGGTGCGGCATGGGGGGCTCCTGTCTGACTGATCTGGTTTAACTCGCGCTTCCGCTTCGGGACACTATAGAAGCAAGGACTCCGAATTGACAATGATTCAAAGCAAACGCATGACACTCTGCTGCACTGTGCTCGCCACCAGCCGACCTTCCCTGGTGTAGAAACTGCCGCGCGCCAGGCCGCGGCCGCCGCTTATGCGCTCCGCCTCGACCACGTGCAGCAGCCAGTCGTCGACCCGAAAGTCATCATGAAACCACAGGCCGTGGTCGAGGCTCGCTATCTGCCAGCGCGTATCCTCGAAACTCAGGCCGTGTTTGATCAGGCAGACGTCTACCAGGAAAGCGTCGGAGAGGTAGGCCAGCAGGGCGTGGTGCAGACCCCGGGTAGCGGGTACCGGCCCAGTGGTTTTCATCCACGCCTGCAGCACCGGCTCCCTCGGCTTCAGATTGTTCCAGTCGATGGGCTCTACCACGCGTATGTCGAGGTCCTCGCCGGTGGTAATCATGAAACTCTCGTCCAGCTTTCCCGCCTCCAGGTGCAGCTGGCGCTCGTTGGGCAGGGACTCCGGTGGCGGCACAGCCGGCATATCGGGCTGGTAGTCCTCGCCCCTGGAAGGTTGCTGAAACGACATGGAAGCCACCAGCACAGGTTTTCCCCGCTGTGAGGCGACCACCCTGCGGGAACTGAAACCGCGCCCGTCCCGGGCCCGTTCCACTTCAAAATCCATCGGCAGCCGGGTGTTGCCGGGGCGCAGGAAATAGGCGTGCTGGGAATGGATTACGCGGTCATCCGCGACAGTTGCCACCGCCGCGCTGATGGCCTGGGCGAGCACCTGCCCGCCATAGACCCTGAACGCATCGGGATGCATATTGTGCCCGACGAAGCGATCTTCGCCTGTGGCAACAGGGCTGACTACCTCAAGTAATGTGGAAAGCATGTTCGCGCCCTGGTTCGTCATGGAAGCGCCATTATCCAGATTTGTGATTCTGTGCGAAACTAAATCCCCGAAAAGATATGGGCCGGTGCCGCGCGCCTGCCGCCAGCTCACGGCACACCCGTTTTGCATACAATTGGAATCGACAGGAAACCTCATGAACGACGCGCTTTCGCCCCAGGCCCTGCGCCACGCCATTCGCACTGGCGCCCACAGCGGCAACACATCCGGCCTGGCAGCGGGTTTTGTGCAGTGCAATATCGTGATTCTGCCGGCGGACCGGGCCAATGACTTCCTGCGTTTCTGCCAGCTGAATCCGCGCCCATGCCCGCTTATTGCCACCGCAAACAGCCCCGGCGACCCCACGCTACCACCTTTGGGGGATGTCGACATACGCACTGACGTGCCATCCTATCGCGTGTTTCGCGACGGTGAATTCGTTGAGGAAGTCGGGGATATCATGCGCCTGTGGCGGGACGACCTGGTCACATTCGCGCTGGGTTGTTCCTTCTCTTTCGAAGAGGCCCTGCTGGCCGACGGGCTGGAGGTGCGCAACGTCACCGAGGGCGTGAATGTCCCAATGTATCGCACGGACATCGATTGCCAACCCGCGGGTGCCTTTGCCGGCAAGATGGTCGTCAGCATGCGCCCGTTCGCGGCTGCGCATGCCATTCGCGCGATACAGATCTGCACCCGGTTTCCGGCTGTCCACGGCGCGCCTGTCCACCTCGGGGATCCGTCCCTGATCGGCATCAGCGACCTGGCAAAGCCCGACTACGGTGACGTCGTCACTGTCGGGCCCAACGAGCTACCGCTATTCTGGGCCTGTGGTGTGACCCCGCAGGTCGCGCTGGAAGCGGCAAAACCACCGTTTGCAATAACCCACAGCCCGGGATGCATGCTGGTGAGCGATCTGCGCAACAGTCAACTGGCCGTGATGTAACGACAGGATTTAGGAATGCTACTGAATTGCGATCTCGGCGAGAGCTACGGCAGCTGGACCATGGGTCTGGACGCCGAAGTCATGCCCTACATCGACCAGGCCAATATCGCCTGCGGCTTCCACGCGGGCGACCCTGTCACCATGCAGCGAACCCTGGCGCTGGCTGCCCAACACGGTGTCAGCGTGGGCGCCCACCCCGCATATCCGGACCTGGTAGGCTTTGGCCGGCGCAGCATGAATCTCAGTGGCGACGAAATCATCGCCAGCCTGCAATACCAGGTGGCCGCGATGGAGGGCATGGCCCTCAGCCAGGGATTGGAACCCACCTATGTGAAACCCCACGGCGCACTCTACAACGATATGATGGCCAAGCCGGCGGTGCGCTCGGCGGTCATGCTGGCGCTGGCCAGCTACCACAGGCCGCTGGCCTTGATGCTGCAGGCGACACCCGCCGCCGCCGACCACCGCGCGGAGGCGAAAGCCCTCGGTATCAATCTGTTGTTCGAAGCCTTCGCCGATCGCTGCTATGACGACGACGGCAGTCTGCTATCACGGCGCGAGCCCGGTGCGGTTCACAACCGCGAGCGCATGCTGGCCCAGGTGAGTCAGTTGCAAAGTGAGGGTACCGTGACCACCGTCAGCGGCAAGCTACTGGCGCTGCAGGCCGACACCCTCTGCGTGCACGGCGACAACCTTGAAGGGGTGCAGGCCATCCAGGCGATACGCGCACTGGTCGACGGGAACTGAAGCGCCGTGCTGGAACTGCACTCGGCGGGCGAAGACGCCCTGATCCTCTACCTCGGGCACGAAACCAGTCCTGTGATCGCTGCGCGCGTGCAGGCGGCCTGCAGCGCCATCGAGACGGCCCTGGGGGACGACCTGCGCGACCTCGTGCCCTCCTACGCCTCAGTACTGATTATCTACGACCCCCTGCGGACCGATCATCTGAGTGTGGGCCACCGGGTGCGCACGGCCGTGTCGGCCCTGGCGACCACCGCCGCCTCCGCCGGCCGCAGCGTGGTCCTGCCGGTGTACTATGCCGCTGAAAGCGGCGCCGACCTGGAAACGCTGGCGCAGCGCAGGGGCCTGACGGTCAACGAGGTGATCAGTATTCACAGCGAGACGGAATACCGGGTCTACGCCATCGGGTTCGCCCCGGGCTTCGCCTACCTCGGCCAGGTCGATGAGCGCATCGCTGCGCCGCGGCTGGCAACACCCAGGCAGAAGGTACCGCGTGGCGCAGTGGCCATCGCCGACCGGCAGACGGCGGTGTACCCAGCCGTTTCGCCCGGTGGCTGGAACCTGATCGGGCGCTGTCCAACCCGCATGTTCGATCCGGCTGCGACGCCCACCATGCCGGTGGCGGTTGGCGACCGGGTCCGCTTCGAGGCCATCAGCCGCGAGCGCTACCTTGCCCTCGGCGGGGATCTGTCGTGAGTCTGGAGGTCATCCAACCCGGAGTACTCGGCCTGCTGCAGGATCGCGGGCGCTTCGGTGCGCACCGCATCGGTCTCACCAATGGCGGACCACTGGACCCGGAAGCCTTCGGCTACTGCAATCGACTGCTGGAAAACGACGCCGGCAGCACCGCGGTCGAGATCAGCTTCGGCGGGAGTCACTTCAGGTCGACAGTCGATACCTTCATTTGCGTCACCGGCGCCGACATGCCCCTGACGATCAACAATCGGGAAAAGCCGCTGTGGGCGGTGCATCCCGTGGCCGCCGGCGATGAGATCAGGCTCGGCTTCGCAGAGCGCGGCTGTCGCAGCTACCTGGGTGTGGCGCAAGGTTTCACGGTGGCGCCCAGTTTTGGCAGCACCGCTACGGTTATGCGGGAGCAGATCGGCGGACTGCGCGGTGACAGGTTGCAGCCAGGCGACCTGCTGCCCTGCGCGCGCATTACTGAGCGCCGGCTTTACCAGCTACTGCCAGAGCAGCAGCCACACTACCAGAATACGGTGACGCTGCGGGTGATACCGGGCTACCAGCAGGCCCATTTCAGCCGCTTGCAGCAGCGCCGCTTCTTCAGTCACGCCTACACGGTATCCGAGCGCTGCGACCGCATGGGCTATCGCCTGGAGGGACCGGCCATCGCCTGTGACATCGATGGCATCCTGTCGGAAGGCATCTGTTTCGGCGCCATCCAGATTCCCGCCGATGGCCAACCCATCGTATTGCTCAACGATCGCCAGACCATAGGTGGTTACCCCAAGATCGGCTCGGCACTGACGCTGGATGCGGCGCGCCTTGCCCAACTCAGGCCCGGGGGCACCGTGCACTTCGCCCCCATCAGCCCCCACGGCGCCCACAACGCACTGCACCTGGCCTACAGTGTCGCGCGGCGCCAGCCCCTGAAGGAGCGACACCTTGACTGATGCGAAACTGGGCCAGGCCATTGAAAACCTGATGGTGGCGCGCAACCCGCGCCGCATGCAGGTGGCTCAGGCAGCCCTTTTACCCGGCTACTTCCTGCGCGCCGCGAGCTACCTGTACGATCTCTCAGGCACGGTTATCATCGGCACCGGCTTCCCGGTCGTTGACACCTTTGAGACCGATGGACCGGTGGGAGCGATTGCACTGTATGACTGCCTGCAGGCCCTGGGTGCGAAACCGATAATTGCCTGCGGTCCGCCGCTGTCCCGTGCTATCGCCGACGAATACCGGGTGCTGGAACTGACAGCCCCCGACCTCGACAGCGCAAAGCTCGAAGCCACCAGAGCACTTGAACGCCTGCAGCCCGGCGCGGTCATTTCCATCGAACGCCCGGGTCTGGCCGACGACGGCCGTTACTACAATATGCGCGGTGAGGATATCACCGCGCGCTGCTCTTTTTTCGATCCGTTCCTGTTGCTGGCCGCCTGCCCCACTATCGCCATAGGCGACGGCGGCAATGAGATCGGCATGGGCAAGATCGGCGCAGCCCTCCAGGCGCTCGATATCAGGGTCTCCGTTACCGACTGCGACGAGTTGCTGGTGGCCGACGTCTCCAATTGGGGGGCCTACGGTCTCATCGCCCTGCTGGCCCGGCACTGCGGGCGCGATCTGCTGGCCGATATCGCGCCCCTGGCCATCCTGGAATACTTATCGGCCCGGGGCAGTGTCGACGGGGTTACCCGGGAAAACACCCTGACTGAAGATGGACTGGCAGCCACCGAAGGCATGCGGGTCATTCACGAATTGCGGATGCTGACCGGCTTCGCCGATCACTGACGCTGGCAACCACAAGGAAAGAGAATGAGCACGGTATATCTCAACGGCGTATATATGCCGATGTCCGAGGCGAGAATATCGCCCATGGATCGCGGCTTCCTGTTCGGCGACGGTATCTACGAGGTCATCCCATCGTACGATGGCCAATTGGTGGGGTTCATCCCGCACATGGAGCGCATGCAGGACGGCCTGAACGCACTCGAAATCCGCCTGCCGCTGGACAACGACGAATGGCGGCGGATCGCCAACCAGTTGGTCGCGCTCAATGGCGGAGGCAATCTCGGAATCTACTTCCACGTGAGCCGCGGCGCCGAGACCCGGCGCAATCACGCCTACCCGGAAGACATAAGCCCGACAGTCTACGCCTTCGCGTTTGATATTCCGCCCGCGCCGGTTCCGGATAAGGCCGAAGCCTCATGCTACACGGTTGCCACCGCGGAGGATTTGCGCTGGAAACGCTGCAATATCAAGTCCACCGCACTGCTGGGTAATGTCATGCACTACCAGCACGGCCACGCCCAGGGTCACAAGGAAACCATTCTCTACAACCAGTCAGGTGAAGTCACCGAGGCGGCTGCCTGCAATGTCTTCATTGTGAAAAACGGTGTGGTGGCGACACCCGAACTGGACAGCCAGAAGCTGCCGGGCATCACCCGCCTCATGCTGCTGGAAATCCTGCGCCGCGATGGCAGTATTCCCGTCGAGGAACGGGTTGTCACCATGGCCGAGCTCGCGCAGGCGGACGAGGTGTGGCTGACAAGTTCCAGCAAGGAGATCGCGCCGGTGCTGGAGATCGATGGCAAGCCGGTCGCTGACGGCAAGGTGGGCGACGTATGGCTGGCGGCCCAGAAGCTCTTCACCGCGCACAAATTCGATTTCTGATGGCCCGTCCCAACCAGGCCCGGCTCTCGCTGCAGGCCCTGCGCCACAATATGGAAGTGGTGAGACAGCTGGCGCCCCGCTCAAAAGTCATGGCAGTCGTCAAGGCAAATGCCTATGGCCACGGCGCACTCGCGGTGGCGCAGACCCTGGCGCCGCTGGTGGACGCCCTGGCGGTGGCCTGCATCGAGGAAGCCCAGGTACTGCGCGACGGGGGTATTGAAGCGCCGATCCTGCTGCTGGAAGGCGCGTTTGAGGAAACCGAACTGGCCGCTGCGGCCGCCCGCGATTTCTGGGTAACCATCGATAACGAGCGGCAACTGCAGTGGCTGGAGCGGGCCCGCCTGCCACGACCGCTGTGCTGCTGGCTGAAGATCGATACCGGCATGCGCCGTCTGGGCGTGGACCCGGCGCAGGCCGCCCTGTTTTACCAGCGCCTTACGGCGAGCGCCAACGCGCGGGACGACATAGTGCTGTCCACCCATTTTGCCAGTGCCGACGACCTCGACAGCGACCAGACCAGCGCACAGCTCGAACAGTTCGAAGCAAGTTGCGCAGATCTACCCGGTCCTCGCAGCGCCGCGAATTCCGCGGGCGTACTGGCCTGGCCCGCCAGCCACTACGACTGGGTGCGACCCGGTTACATGCTGTACGGCAACTCGCCCATGATCTCTGATCACCCCGCTGCACGAACCCTGCGACCGGTGATGACCCTGGTATCGGCGGTGATCTCCTTGCGCGATGTCGCCGTCGGCGAGACAGTCGGCTACGGCGCCACGTGGACTGCGAGCCGGCCATCGCGCATCGCCACCGTGTGCATCGGCTACGGCGACGGCTATCCCCGCCTCGCGCCTGCCGGCACCCCGGTGCTGGTTAATGGCCGGCGCGCGCCACTCGCCGGAAGGGTATCCATGGACATGATCACCGTCGATGTGACCGAATTGCCGGGCACCTCCATAGGCGACGAGGTTATACTGTGGGGCGACGGTTTACCCGTAGCCGAAGTTGCACGTCACGCTGGCACCATTGGCTACGAACTGACCACACGCATGCCCGCTCGCACCCCCCGCGTCGTGGCGGATAGCTGACACAGCAAGCGCGGGGACGGCCGCCTCCGGCCACGGACCATTTGTGAAAATCCTGTCACTGACCACCTTGCGGGAACTGCTGAGGATGGCGATACCGATGGTGGTATCCCAGGGCAGTTTCGCGGTTATGGTGTTCACTGACCGCTGGTTCATGTCTGAAATTGATGCCGCCCATATTGCGTCTGCCATGGGCGGAGGCGTTGCCTCCTTCTTCTGCATCTCGCTGTTCATGGGGGTCATCACCTACGCGAACGCGCTGGTCGCCCAGTACTACGGGGCGGGAACCCTCGCGCGGTGTCCCCGGGTGGTCACCCAGGGGCTGCTGATGGCGACCGCCTGCATTCCGCTGTTGCTGCTGGCGGGGTTCTACGGCGGCGCCGTGTTTTCATACCTCGGTCACGACCCCGTCCAGGTGCCGCTGGAGCGGGTCTATTTCCAGACGCTGATGATGGCCAGCTTTTTCAACCTCGTGAAAGGTTGCCTGGCCTCCTACTTCGCCGGTATAGGTCGCACCCGGGTGGTGATGGTCGCGGACGTACTGTCGGTACTGCTGAATATACCCCTGTCGTGGGTGCTTATTTTCGGCAAGTTCGGCATGCCGGAAATGGGTATCGCCGGAGCCGCCATGGGAACGGTAATCGCTACCATATTCGGCACCGCACTGTTCTTCCTGTTCTACCTGTCGCGGGGGCATCGCCAACAGTTCCAGGTAGACGAGTCATTCCGGTTTGACCGGGGCATCATGCGTCGCTACCTGCGCCTGGGAGTTCCCGCAGGCCTGGAAAGTTTCATGAACATGGCCACCTTCAACCTGTTCCTGCTGCTGTTCCAGGGCTACGGTGTGGCGCAGGGCGCGGCGATGGCCATTGTCTTCAACTGGGACATGCTCTCCTTCGTGCCCCTGATCGGACTCAATATTTCCGTCATGAGCCTGATCGGCCGGTTCGTGGGCATGCGCGATATGGGCCGGGCCAACCAGGTGATTTCTTCCGCACTCATAGTCGCCCTGAGCTACGCGGGCACGCTTGCGGTGCTGTTCCTGATATATCGCACCGAACTGATAGAGGTGTTCCGCACGCCCGGAGCGGAATTTGACGCGGTTGCCGAACTCGCGAGCAGCATGATGCTCGGCTTATGCACCTATATGCTGGCGGACGCCGTCATCATCGTCGCCGGCGCCACACTGCGCGGCGCCGGCGATACCCGCTGGGTTATGATCACGTCGATCTCACTGCACTGGCTGATGATCGTGGCGCAGTATTACGTGATCGTCGTACTGAAGCTTGACGCGCTGGTATCCTGGTGGGTGTTTGTCGCAATGATCCTGTGTATCGCTGCGGCGTACCTGTCGCGCCTGGTCGGCGGCCGCTGGCGCCGACCGGAGCAGCTGGCGAGGGTTATGCGGGAATAGATATCAGGCCGGGAGATAATCCCGGGTGAGTTCCTCGGAAACCTCCCACAATTGCCTGGCCATGGCCTCGTCCTGCATCTGCGGGGTGTCGCCCGGGTCGGGGTTACAATTGACGAAATAGTAGCCGTTGACACCCACCAGTCCAGGGCTGGTGGCAACGTAGGTCTGGGTAGCGGCACCCTCCTCGATACTTTTCATGAAAGCCCAGCCGAACAACTTGCCGCCCCACCGCATATACCAGGGCATGTGGCGACCGAGATTCGTGTTGATCACCCCGGGATGCACGCTGTTGGAAGTGGTGCTCGTGCCCGACAGCCGCCGGGCCAGTTCCAGGGAGCAAAGGGCATTGGCCAGCTTGGAGTGCCCGTAGGCTGTCCAGGCCGAGTACTCGCTGTTCTCAAAAGCCAGGTCGCCGAACTGTATGCCCTTGTCCGGCGCCCGCCGGTGGGCCATGCTGCTGAGGATAACGAAACGGCCCTGGGGCGCCGCCATCACGGTCTCCATCAACTGGTTGATCAAAATGAAATGTCCCAGGTGGTTGACCACAAACTGTTTTTCAACGCCGTTGACGAGCTCCCGCTCCGGCAGGGCCATGATGCCGGCGTTACAGATCAGCCCGTCCAGCGGAATGTTCATCGCCCGGATCATGCTCGCGCAGTTGACCACCGATTCGAAGTCCGCAAGGTCGAGGAAAGCGGGGGTTGTCTGGCCCGGAATACCGGCGCAGGCCTCCTCGGCCTTTTGCATGGTGCGGGCAATGCCGATGACATGGGCGCCGCGCATGGCCAACACCCGCATGGTCTCGTAACCCAGGCCTGAATTCGCGCCCGTGATGGCATAGGTTTTACCGGCGAGGTCCAGCCCCTCGGTAACCTGCTCGGCGGTGGAGTCGGCGTTGAACGGGCTGGTGGGCGGAACTTTACTGATGATCTGGGCCAGCACCGCGGGCGGCAGACACGCCAGCACCGATAGCAGGCCGGCCTGCTGGAGGAATTCACGGCGATAAAGATCTCTCACTATTGATTTCCTCTTTCTGCCGGGCCGCGGGAAACGGCGACGTCTGCCCGGATGATAAACCGGTTAAGCGCTTGAATCACGCCCCGGAATACGGCTCAGGCTGCCTGCCGGGCAATGTCCTTGATCCGCTGCACCATGGCGCGCAGGCCATTGCCGCGGGTCGGCGACAAGTGCCGCAGCAGGTCCAGCTGCTCGAAATAGGCGTCGACATCAAACGCGAGTATCTCATCCGGAGTCTTGTTGTTATATGCGGCCAGGACCACGCCGAGCAGTCCCTTGACGATAAACGCGTCGCTGTCCACCGCCAGTTGCAAGCGGCCATCCTGCAGGCTGGTGTCGATCCAGACCATGCTCTGGCAGCCGCGTACCAGCCGGTCTTCCGTATGCAGGTCGGCGGGCATCGGCGGCAAATCCTTGCCCAGGTCGATGATGTATTTGTAGCGCTCTTCCCAACTGTCGAAAAAGCCCAGGCTATCGAGAATATCCTGGCTGGAGATAGCGTGTCCGAAGGGATTTTCGCCGGTGGCCTCGGGCATGCTCATCAGTAGAACATACCGGTTTCAAGCTGCGCTTCCTCGGACATCATTTCCCGGTGCCAGGGCGGATCGAACACCAGTTCCACTTCCACCCTGCGCACATTGGGCACCTGGGCAACGCGGTACTCCACATCGCCCACCAGCACCGGCCCCATGCCGCAACCCGGGGCGGTGAGGGTCATTCTGATGTCTACCCTGGCTTCATCCTGGTCGATGCTGACGCTGTAGATAAGGCCCAGGTTGACCAGGTCTACGGGGATTTCGGGATCGTAAATGGTATGCAGTGCCTCCCAGACCTGGGCCTCGTCTATCTTTCCGTCGGGCGGAGTCGGATAATCCAGGTGGACGGGTTCGAAACCGAGGGCGTCGGCATCGGTGCCGTCAACCCGCACCATATTGCCGTTGTATACCACGGTGTAGTTTCCCCCCAGCGCCTGGGTGAGAGTTACAAAGGTGTGGGCCGGGATCATCACCGGGTCGCCCACGGGCACCAGCCTGCCGGGACAGTCGCGGCGGGTGGTCAGTATGGTCCGTTCCTGGGCGCTCATGGCTTCACTCCACGCTAAAGCTCTCACCGCAACCGCATTCCGCAGTCACGTTCGGGTTGTTGAATTTGAGGGTGCGGTTCACACCCTCGCGAGCGTAGTCAATTTCAGTGCCCCTCAAAAACGCGAGCGCAGCCGGCTCCAGGTACAGGGTGACCCCGTTGGCCAGCTCCAGCTCGACGTCATTCTCCGCACCGGCGCTTTCAACCTCGTCCATGACGTACTTGAAGCCCGTGCAGCCGCTTTCACGCACGCTGATGCGGACGCCGGAATAGCCCTTGCGTGCAAGGCTGCTGCGAAAATGCTCGGCGGCGGCAGGCGTCACGGTAAGCAATTCACTTTTTACATCAAACGTTTCAACACTCATGCCCCTATCCTCTAGGAAAACAGGCTCTTTGCCTTGCGGATGCCCTCGAACAGACGAGTGACATCCTCCTGCGTATTGTAGATCGAAAAGGATGCCCGCACCGTACCGGGTATGCCAAGGCGATCCATCAGCGGCTGGGCGCAGTGGTGGCCGGTGCGGACCGCTATTCCCTGCTGGTCCAGTAACATGCCGACGTCGGAAGGGTGGGTGCCTTCCAGCAAAAAGCTGAAAATACCGGCAGCGTGCGCCGGGGTTCCCACGCGCCGCAGGCCGGCAACCTCCCCCGCCAAATCCAGGCAGCGTGCCAGTAACGCGGCCTCGTGCTCAGCCGCGGCTTCCCGGTCGATGGTAGCCAGGTAGTCGATGGCCGCAGCCATACCGATAGCTCCCGCGATATTGGGGGTGCCAGCCTCGAATTTAAAGGGCACAGTGTTATAGGTGGTAGTGGGGAAACCCACCCGCTCAATCATTTCACCACCGCCGAGAAAAGGCGGCATGGCATCGAGCAGGGACGCGCGGCCCCACAACACCCCGATACCGGTCGGACCGAACAGCTTATGGGCCGACATGACAAAAAAATCGCAGCCCAGCGCCGTTACGTCGATAGGCCAATGCGCCACAGACTGGGCCCCGTCCACCAGCACCAGGGCACCTGCCGCCTTTGCCCGGCGGGCGATTTCCTGCACCGGATTGACAGTGCCCAGGGCGTTGGAGATGTGGTTCACCGCGACCATTTTTACGCGGGCGTCCAGCAGTGAGTCCAACGCCCCCAGATCGATCTCACCGCTGTCGGTAACCGGGATGGGAAGCACCTCGGCGCCGGTGGCTTCAGCCACCAGTTGCCAGGGCACAATATTGGAGTGATGTTCCAGCCAGGAGACCAGCACACGATCACCGGGTTGCAAGGTACTGCGACCCCAACTGTATGCCACCAGATTGATGGCCGCCGTGGTGCCGCTGGTCCAGATAAGCTGCTCCGGGCGGGGGCTGCCGAGAAAATCCGCCACGGTTTGCCGCGCCTGCTCAAACGCATGCGTCGCGCGGTCGCTCAGGGTGTGGACACCGCGATGCACATTGGCGTTGTCGCGCCGGTAGTAATTGCTGATCGCCTCGATCACGCACTCGGGCTTCTGGGTGGTGGCGGCATTGTCCAGGTAAACCAGCGGGTGACCATTGACGAGCTGGTCGAGGATGGGGAAGTCGCGCCGCACCCGTTCGGGGTCGAAAGCGGCGGCGATGTTCATTGGCCGCGCACTCATACCATACTCCCGGTGATGGCCGGATCGCGGGCGAAGCGCCGGGTAAGAATACCGCGCAGGTAGTCGCGCAATGGCTCGCAGCGCACGGTATCAACCACCTCGTTGACGAAGCCGAAACTGAGCATCGTTTGCGCCTGCGCGCGCGAAACGCCCCTCGAACGCAGGTAGTGCAGGCTCATCTCATCGAGTTGGGCCACGGTGGCGCCATGGGAACACTGCACGTCGTCGGCGTAGATCTCCAGCTCGGGCTTGGTATTGACCTCCGCCCGGGTGCTGGTCAGCAGATTGCGGTTGCTGAGCTGGGCATTTGTTTTCTGGGCGTCGCGGTGGATGTGGATTCGACCATTGAACACGGCGGTCGCCTCGTCGCCAATGATGCCGCGAAAGGTTTCGGTGCTGGTGCAATTGGGAACCCGGTGCTCGATACAGGTGTGGTAGTCGACGTGCTCATCGCCTCTTGGCAGGTAGAGACCATTCAGTTCACTGTGCGCACGCTGGCCGCAGTGATCGACCACCACGTCGATTCGCTTCAGGACACTGCCCAGGGCGAGGTGGAAACTGTTGAGGGTGGCCCCGGTCTCCAGGCGGGCATGCTGGCGCCCTATGTGGGCAGCGGCGGCTTCCTCCAGGTGAATACGGTAGTGGTTCAGGGTGGCGCCGTCCTCCAGAAGCAGTTCGGTAACACCGTTGGTAAAACTTTGCTGCTCGCTCCTGGCGCCGGAAAACTGCTCGATAACGCTTGCCGTGCTGTCCTGGCGACATAGCACCAGAAGCCGTTGATTGATACTGAATGCCTGCTCCTGGTTGCCGCTGATCCAGACCACGTGCAAGGGTTGCTCGACCCGGACCCGCGCCTCGATCTCTACAAACACCCCGTCTTCCAGGGACGCGTCGTTGAGTGCGGTGAACAAGCCCTCCTCGCGACCCACGGCGGCGCCGAGGTGATCGCGTATGGCGGCCGCCTGCGCGGGTCCGGCATCAGCGAAGCGCACCAGCGACACGCCCTCAGGCAGGTTACCGTCCGAATGCTCCGCGCAGTACCGGCCGTTGATAAAGACCAGGCGATAGCCGCCGAAGTGCGGCAATTCGACACCCGCCTCCGCCAGCCCCACGACTCCCTCGCTGGCCGCGGCATAGGAGACCCGCAAAGCCTGCAGGCCGGTGTACTTCCACTCCTCGGTCTTGCGCGTGGGCAAGGTACTGCCTTCCCAGCGCGACCTCGCTTCACGCAGGTAATCCTGCAGCCACAACGGCGCGCCTGCAGCGGCGCTATCCAGGGGGAGTCGCATAAAATCCGTCATCAGGCGACCTCATCCTCCAGCCAGGCGTAGCCACGCGCTTCCAGTTCCAGCGCCAGGGACTTGTCGCCCGAGCGCACAATGCGTCCGCCTGCCAGCACATGCACGAAATCCGGTTCTATAAAATCAAGCAGGCGCTGGTAATGGGTCACCATCACGAAAGCGCGATCGGCGCTGCGCATCGAGTTGACGCCACGGGCCACGACCTGCAGCGCGTCGATATCAAGGCCGCTGTCGGTCTCATCGAGGATGCCCAGGCGCGGCTGCAAGAGCAGCATCTGCAGCAGTTCGTTACGCTTTTTCTCCCCGCCGGAAAAACCCTCGTTGACGCCACGCTTGAGAAAGGCCGGGTCGAGGTCAACCGCCTTGCAGTTTTCGCGGGCGTTCTTCATGAATGTCACGGCATCAATGGGCTTTTCACCGCGCTGCTCACGCTGCGCGTCTACAGCCGCCTTCAAAAACTCCATATTGCTCACGCCGGGAATCTCCACCGGATACTGGAAGGCCAGAAACAGGCCCAGGCGAGCGCGCTCCTCGGTTTCCAGGTCGAGCAGGTTCTGTCCAAGAAATGTGGCGCTGCCCGCGGTCACCGTATATCCCGGGCGACCGGCGAGCACATGACCCAGGGTACTTTTACCGGAGCCGTTAGGACCCATGATGGCGTGCACTTCACCGGGATTGACCGTAAGGCTCAGGCCCTTGAGTATGTCTGTACCGTCCACACTTGCGTGCAGGTTTTCTACTATTAGCATCGAGCTGTATCTCCTGTCCTTTTGCTTGCGTCGCCGAGGCGCGGCACCTTGCCGTCGCTGCTAGCCAACCGAGCCTTCCAGGCTCACTTCCAACAGCTTGCCCGCCTCTACCGCGAACTCCATGGGGAGTTCCTTGAATACCTCTTTACAGAAACCGTTGACTATCATCGACACTGCCTTTTCCGCGTTGAGCCCGCGCTGCTGGCAGAGGTAGAGCTGATCATCGCTGACCTTGGAGGTGGTCGCCTCGTGCTCGACTACCGCTGACGGATTGCGGCTCTCGATATAGGGGAAGGTATGGGCCGCGCAGCGGTCACCGATAAGTAGTGAGTCGCACTGTGTATAGTTGCGGGCGCCTGTCGCCTTGGGGCTCATGCGCACCAGCCCGCGGTAGGCGTTGGAGCTCTGGCCAGCGGAGATACCCTTGGAAATGATAGTGGAGCGGGTATTTTTTCCCAGGTGAATCATCTTGGTGCCGGTATCGGCCTGCTGGAAGTTATTGGTCAGCGCCACAGAGTAGAATTCACCGACGCTGTTGTCCCCGCGCAGGATACAGCTGGGGTACTTCCAGGTAACCGCCGACCCCGTTTCAACCTGGGTCCAGGAAATCTTGCTGTCGCGGTGGGCCACGCCGCGCTTGGTTACGAAGTTGTAGATGCCGCCGCGACCCTTGGCGTCGCCGGGGTACCAGTTCTGCACGGTGGAGTACTTGATCTGCGCGCCATCCAGCGCCACCAGTTCCACGACCGCCGCGTGCAACTGGTTGTCGTCACGCATGGGCGCCGTACAGCCCTCCAGGTAACTGACATGGCTGCCTTCATCGGCGATAATCAGGGTGCGCTCAAACTGGCCGGTCTTGGCCTCGTTGATCCGGAAATAGGTCGACAGCTCCATCGGGCATCGCACGCCCTTGGGTATATAGACAAAAGAACCATCACTGAACACCGCGCTATTGAGCGCTGCGTAATAGTTGTCCTTGCGCGGCACGACCGTGCCGAGATACTTGCGCACCAGTTCCGGGTGCGAGTGTACGGCCTCGGATATGGGGCAAAAAATGACGCCGGCATCCGCCAGCTTGCCGCGAAAGGTGGTGGCCACCGACACGGAATCGAAGACGGCGTCCACCGCTACCCCGGCGAGCATCTCCTGCTCGTGCAGGGGTATGCCCAGTTTCTCGTACATTGCGAGCAAATCCGGATCCACCTCGTCGAGACTCTTCGGGCCATCCTTCATACTCTTGGGTGAGGAATAGAAGGACACGCCGTTCAGGTCGATCGGGGGATAGTGCACATGCGCCCATCCCGGCTCAGCCATATTCTGCCAGCCGCGGTAGGCCTCCAGGCGCCACTCCAGCAGCCACTCGGGCTCTTTCTTCTGGGTGGAGATGAAACGAATGACGTCCTCGTCCAGACCGGGCGGCAGGGTATCGGATTCAATGTTCGAGACAAATCCGGCCGAGTACTCACGCGAGATCGCATGGTCGATGTTTTCCTGTGACATGCTTGCTTACCTCAGGCCTGCCCGCAGTCAGCCGGGCCGGCCAGCTTATACATTACTGGCAGGGATCTGGTCGTTCTTGCGCGCGGCGGATTTACTCCTGCGTTCCTGCTTCCGGGAGACAAGGCGCACGTCCTTGCGTTTGACCAGATCACCCAGGGAGATGCCCTGCAGAAACTCCCTCACCTGTTCCGACAGGTCCATCCACAGGTGGTGAGTCAGGCAGGTTTCGCCCTCCTGGCAGTCGCCGGCTCCCCGGCAACGGGTGGTATCGGTATCTTCATTCACCGCGGCGATTACCTCGGCCACGCTGATTGTACCGGCGTGACGTCCCAAATGATAACCGCCACCCGGCCCCCGCACACTTTTCACCAGGTCCCGCCGCCGCAACTGGGCAAACAATTGCTCCAGGTAGGACAGGGAAATGCCCTGGCGATCCGAAATACCGGCGAGGCGAACAGGCCCCCCTTCGTGGTGCAGGGCCAGGTCCAACATGGCAGTAACCGCGTAACGTCCTTTGGTCGTCAATCTCATGACCGCTTCTCCGGCTGGTGGTGGTGAATACAGAACGATTAGTCTTTCATAACCTAGTATTTTAGTCAACTTTATAACCTATTTTAATGAATGGTTATTTCGGACAAAGGCTTCCTACCCGGCGCATGGGAAAAAGTCACAATGTCCCTGAAGGTGATTGGAGGGATTCTTGAGTTCAGCTAAGCTGCAGCGGCCGCGTACCAGGGCTCAATCCAGCGACAGTTCACGACCGGGCAGCGCTTACCCGAACACCCGAACCGGCAAAAGCGGGCCGCCGACCTCTTCGGTCGAAGCGGCGGTATATACAATTTACAGTAGATTCACTACCCTGCATTGATGAATAGATTATCTGGATTCCCCGTTTACCTCGCTCTCTCGCTGCTTTCGGCGTGTAGTACATTTGAACCTGAACCCACCGTGGCCGATTGCCCTGCCATAGAACCGCCGAGCTGCCCTGTGTGCGCCCCCGCTGAGCCGGCGGTGCAGGAGTGTCCCGAGCCGCAGATCGTTGAGAAAATCGTGAAGGTGCCCGCACCGGCGCCGGCACCCCCAAAGGCAGCGACCGCCGGCAAGCTGGGCCTGCCTATAGTGGGCGCCGTGGAGTGGGCAAATGTTGAGCCGGGTGATATTCGCATGCCGGCCCGTATCGATACCGGCGCCTCCACAACCTCGATCCATGCCGAGGACATCCAGCTGGTGGAGAAGGACGGCAAGCGCTGGGTGCACTTCACCCTGCAGGACCCCAAGAGCAAAGAGAAGGTCAGCGTGGAACAACGGCTGCGTCGCACCGTGCTGATCAGGTCGGGCGACGGCCAGGAACAGCGGCGGTATGTTGTGCAACTGTGGATTTCACTCGGGGACATTCGTTCGCGAGTCGATGTGACGCTCACCGACCGCGACCACATGGAATACCCGTTGCTGATCGGCAGGAACCTGTTGATGGATAACCTGATCGTCGATGTCAGCCGCCAGAATGAACTCGAAAAATAAGGCGTAGAACCCAATATGATGGCATCGCGAACCCAGATCGCAATGATCGCAGGCTCCCTGTTTCTGCTGGGGGTCGGCATTGCTCTTTACAAGGCTTTCAGCCTCGGCTTCCCGTTATTGCCCGGCGAGTACCGGGAGGTCTGGACCATCGAGTCCAAGATCAGTTTTTCGCCGAGAAAGGACCAGGCGGTACAGGTCAACCTGAAACTGCCCAGTGAACAGGCGGGCTGGGTGCTGCTGGATGAGCATTTTGCCTCGTCCGGTTTCGGTTTCACCATTGTCGATCATGACGATGGCCGCGACGCGCGCTGGACTCGCCAGAGCCTGGAACGACCCACGACACTTTACTACAAGCTGCAGGCTTACAGGCCCACCAACCAGGCTCTGGACGACATGCCTCCGCCACCGATCGAGAAGCCCATCCTGGAAAACGACCAGTCCGCGGCGATGGAGCGCCTGATCGCCCTGCTGCATGAACAATCCGCCGACACCGAGAGTTTTGTCGCTCTGCTGGTCACCGAGTTCAACAGGGAGGACCAGGACAGGGATGCGCAATTCCTGCTGGGTACTTTCGAAGAATCACCCCTGGTAGTAATGCAGGCCGTGCTGGCCCATGCCGACATCCCGGTACACGAGATACGAGGCATCAGGCTACAGGACGGCAGGCGGCGCCAAACGCTCAGCTCCCTGCTGGAGTTCTACGATAACGAACGGTGGATCGTCATCGACCCCGAAAACGCCAGCGTTGGCATGCCCCCCAACTTCTTCGTCTGGCACCGCGGCAGCGAACCCGTGCTGGCGGTGGCCGGTGGCAGCAACTCGCGACTGGAGTTCGCCCTGGTGAGCAACAGCCTGCCCGCCAAAACCGTCATTGGCATGGAGCAGCGGGCCCACGAATACGCACTGCTCGATTTTTCCATTTACGCCCTGCCGGTTGAGCAACAGGGCGTGTTCAAGATCCTGATGTTGATCCCCGTGGCCGCACTGGTGGTGGTGGTCATGCGGATTCTGGTCGGGCTTAAAACCTCGGGCACCTTTATGCCGGTGCTGATCGCCCTCGCATTCCTGCAAACCCAGTTGCTGACCGGACTGGCCCTGTTCCTGATCCTGGTGGGAGTGGGACTCTGGATTCGTTCCTGGCTAAGCCACATGAACCTGCTACTGGTGTCGCGCATTTCCGCGGTCATCATCGTCGTTATATTCATGATGGCGACCACCGCGATACTCAGCTACAAGTTTGGCCTCGACCGGGCCCTCACTGTCACCTTCTTCCCCACCATCATCCTGGCCTGGACGATTGAACGCATGTCCATCCTGTGGGAGGAAGAAGGCTTTCACGAGGTATTCCTGCAAGGCGGCGGCAGCCTCGTGGTGGCGATCATCGCCTATCTTCTGATGACCAACCGCGTCGTGGAGCACCTGACCTTTAATTTTCCGGAGCTGACGCTCAGCCTGCTGGCCATTATCCTGCTGCTTGGCAAGTACACCGGTTACCGCTTGTCCGAGCTCTACCGCTTTCGCGACCTGGGCAAAAACGAATGATCGGTTTTATTTCACCGCGCAAGCTGGCGGAGCTCGGCATCCTGGGGATGAACAGGCGCAACGTGGGCTTCATCGGCAAATACAATCCGCGCAGCAAGTACCGGCTGGTGGATGACAAACTACTGACCAAAAAAACGGCGCTGGAGAACAACATTCCGGTTCCCCAGCTCTACAAGGTCATAGAGCGCCAGCATGAGATAGCCGGCGCCACCCGCGATCTCGTCGAGCACGAGGCCTTTGTCATCAAACCGGTCCAGGGCAGCGGGGGCAAAGGCATCCTGGTCATCATCGGTCGCGAGGGGGACAGCTTTCGCAAATCCAGCGGCTCCCTGATCAGCGCCGCCGATGTGCGTCGTCACCTGTCCAACATCCTGGCGGGTTTGCACAGCCTCGGTGGCCGCAACGACCGGGCCATGGTGGAGGCGATGATCCAGTTCGACCCCTGCCTCCAGGAGTACAGTTACGAAGGTGTGCCGGATATCCGCGTGATCGTGTTCAAGGGTGTCCCGGTCATGGCCATGGTGCGCTGCGCCACACACGCTTCTGACGGCAAGGCAAACCTGCACCAGGGTGCGGTCGGGGTCGGTATCGACATTGCGACGGGTAGAAGCGTCAGGGCAGTGCAGCACGGAACCCTGGTGACAACGCATCCCGATACGGGGGCCAACTTCCGTGAATTGCAGATTCCCTACTGGGAGCAGATTCTCGACCTGGCAGGCCGCTGCGTGGAAATGACCGGGCTGGGATACCTGGGAGTGGATATCGTGCTGGACAGGACCTACGGCCCGATGCTGCTTGAGCTCAACGCCCGACCGGGGCTCGCTATTCAGGTAGCCAATATGGCCGGACTGCGGCATCGCCTGGCCGTGGCCGAGAAAATCGCGGCCGAGACCGATGACCATGACCGCAAAATTGCCCTGGCCAGACAGAGCTTCGGCGTGTACACCTGAGCCCACCAGCTGCACTGGTAGCACCGGCGGATTATCAGTCAACATGGCGCGTGGTTTCTGCCGCTGTTACCATGACACACTGATTTCAAGGCAAGTTCCAAAGCGTGAAACGACTGATTACCCCGGGCATCGCCCTGCTCGTCATAATTGCACTGGCAGTGTCGGCCAACCGAATTCTGCAGCGAACCCTGGATGCGGAGCTCCCGAAACTGCTTAGCAGCCAACTGGGCATTGCGGTAACCCTCGAGCCGACCCGCACCCGTATCTCGACCCTGACCGTGCGCACTCCGCGACTGGTCATGGGCGATCCCGATAACCCGGCGCTGGTGGCAACCCGGGTCATGGTCTCCCTGAACTGGTCTGATCTGCTGCGCGGCGAGATCCGGCTGCGACGTGCGGCGGGCGCCACCCTGATGGTGAACTCCTCACTCTGGCCGGGAAACGATGACCCATGGCCCACTGACTATCGTTTTCTCGATCCCTACCTGCCCGACCACATCACGCTCGAAAGTGCCCTGTATGTGTTTGACGACAAGCACAGTTACGCGTTCAAACGCCCGCAATGGCGGCGCAAGCCACCCGGGATGACCCTGCAGTTCGGGTACGAACTGGATGGCCAGCCAGTCGAATTGGCCGCGCGCCTGGACTCGCTGGACGACCTCCTGCGGCTGGCACGCGTGCAGATGCATATCGACACACAGGCGACAGACAGGGAAGAGTCGCAGGTCAAAGCCGATGTTGATCTACAGCCTGGCGAGACGTCTGGTTACAAACTGGCAATAACCGTCGCCGGCGCGGGAATGACAGCTGCTATACAGACCGGCAACAGCAGCGCCTGGGAGCTACCGGACACATCCAGCAGCCACATTCCACAGCTGGATATTAAAAAGCTGCTTGCGCTGGCCGATGATTACTCCGCAGAGTCGACCGCCGCTGACGCGGAAGCATTCCTGACAAGCACCCTGCCCCGACTGTCGCTACCCGAGCATTCGGGCCGCCTTACCAGCGACGAAATCCATTGGAAAAACGAAGTTGTTCTCGATGCTACCGTCGACTTCGCAAGCGATGACAATGGCTTGAAGATCCCGGCGTTTTCGGCTCGCGGAGAAGGTGGTCTATTGCATGGCGAGCTGGATATCACGAGCTCGGAAACGGGTTGGCAACTGCAGGGCAGCGCCGCGATCAGCGCGGCGACACCGGGGAAAAGCCTTGCTGCCAAGTACATGGAATCAAGCTGGTTGTGGCGAGAGGGCAACGCCAAGCTTCACGGCAGGGGCCAGACCTGGGGCGCACTACTGGACTCCATGCAAGGCGATATCGCAATCAAGGGCAGTCATCGAGGCGCGAAGGACACTCCGGTGAGCGTTACCGCCGTCCTCGATAGCCGGCCCGGCGAGTTCGCGATGGACAAGATCGATATAAGAATCGGCGACGGCTATATTACCGGGGCAGCGAAACTGTCCGGCGACAAGCAGCGGCGCCTGAGCGGCACCATCAGCGCACATCATGTGGACCTCGACTTCCTGGCGCCCGAACCGGACCCGCAGGCACAACCGGGTACGGAGCTGCCCACCTATCTCGAGATTCTCCCCGGAATAGACCTGGATTGGCAGCTGGAACTGAGTCAGATCACATTTCGCGATTTCATTGTTACGGGAACCAGGGCCAGCTTCCTGCGAAATCCGGAAAAACTGGCGGTGAATGCGCTGGTAACCGCGCAGGACGATGCCCGGCTCGAACTGCAGCTTCTGGCCGGGATTGCTCCCGGCAAGGCCACCGACGTTTCGCTGCGGGCCGACCTCACCCGGTTCAGCTTTGCGCACCTGTTCCGTCAGGGGGCCCCTCTTCCCCAGAGCCGCACTTCCGGCAGTATCGTTTTCGACAGCAAGGGCAACACCCTGCGGCAGATATTCGAGGCAATGAAGGGTACCGCCGATCTTTCCATTGATCATCGGCCTGACGACAACTGGACCCGCCCCGCCATCCCTGAAGATGTGTTGCAGGTAGCAGGCGCGGCAAGACTGGTATTGAACGAGGACAGGATCACCGGCCTGGAAATCAGCGACCTCGCCATTGATTCAATATCGCAAAACCTGACCGGAACCGCCTCGATAGCCGATGGGCGCAAGCCATGGCTGATCGCCAACCTGGAGTCGGACAAACTGGACCTCGCGAGGCTATCCACCTTCGGCGAGGAAGACGGCACGGCCGACACATCGTCCAGTTCACTCGATTCGCTGAAGCAACTCTGGGAAAGCCAGATCAGCCTGAATGCCAGCTCGATGATTGTTGCGGGCGAGACGCTGGACAAGGTGAGGGTGGAGCTGGCGACCGCGCCGAACAGCGTCAAGATTGCTCGACTGGACTTCTCCCAGGACAAGGGAAGCCTGAGCAGTCACGGGGAAATACGCTGGCTGAACGACACCGCCACATTGTCGCTGGAGGCACGGGTGACGGACTTCAAGGTGCGGGAATTCCTGACGGACGTTCCCTCCGCCAACGTCGCCCCCCTGTCCGGTACCGTTTCCCTGCACAGCACCGGTGACAGCGTTGCCAGCCTGCTAGCCAGCCTCAACGGCGATATTAAACTGGCAAGCACAAATGCCTCTGCCGAATCCGGCACAACGCCGGGCGAGATAGATATGGTGGCGCGCCGGACCGATTACGGCATGGAGGCCGATATCCGCCGCTTCCGCTGGGAGGGTACCGACCTCGCAGGCAAAATCCGATATCACGATACGACCCCGCCGCTGGTCGAGGCCGATATCAACGGTGGATCGCTCTCTCTTTTGCCGTGGGAGGCAGATAAATCCGCGGCCGCAGACCCATCCGACAAGGACTCAGGGGAGTCGATGGTTGCCAAAACAGCCAAGGCCAGTATCGATATGGTGGGCAATGTGCTTATGGCGCCGCTGCGGCTCGTATCCGGACCGAGGGAAGCGGAACCTGGGGAAAAACTGTTCACTTCCACCCCCCTGCCCAAGGAATGGTTGGGCAGGTATCAAGCCCGGATCAAGGGCAGACTGGACTCCGTCAAAAGCCGCGAGGCAACTGTGAGCGACCTTGAGTTATCCGGCAGCCTGCTGGATGGGGAGCTGACGGTAGAGGCCAGTGCGGGGAAATTGAACGGGGGTAGCGCCTCGATGAAGATGAACATCACCGCCCCGGACGTGATCGCACTGACGGTCAGCGGCACCTTCATAAACCTGACCGGCGACAACAGCAAATCGAATTTTGCCCGCAGCGGTTACTTCGATGTGACCAGTCGCGGTGACAGCCAGGCGGAATTGGCGGGCAACCTCAACGGTATCGTCTACCTGGAACTGGGAGCCGGCAATCTGGATTACAGCAAAATGATGCTGCTGACTGCCGATGTCGCCACCACCGCCTTCCAGACCCTGATCCCCGGTATCGAAAAGAAGCCGCCGGAGTTGAAGTGCGGTGTCACCCTGGGCATATTCAAGGACGGTATTGGCAAAACGCCCTATGGTTACGCCGCGCGCACCCACCAGGCGAACCTGGTAGGGCAGGTTGAAATCAACCTGAAGAAAGAGACCATTCACCTGAATTTCAGCTCCAGCAGCCGCAAGGGCATGGGCATTTCGATAGGCAACGTGTTCTCCAATACCGTTGAAATCGAGGGTCCCCTGACCGATCCCAAGATAATTCCCAATGCCACTGGCATACTATGGCGAGGCTGGGCGGCCGTCATGACCGGAGGTCTTTCGGTCTTTGGCGAAAGCATGCTGAAAAGAGCCCTCGCCAGCGAGAACCCCTGCCTGACGGTGCAAAAGCACATACACAAGGAGTTCTGCACCACCGACAACCCCGCCACCAGTTCGCCACTGGTCTGCCCGCCGGCCTGACAACCGTGCGGCGGCGGGCATTATCCATTACTATGAATTCCCGCGCCCGGACTACGAGAAGATACTATTTTGGCTGACAAATCCACCACCGCATTACCCGAGGGCAGCTTGCTGGCGGCCGTCGACCTGGGCAGTAACTCCTTTCACCTCATCATCGCGAAAATTGAACATGGAGAAATGCGGCCGGTGGAAGCGCTGGCGGAGAAGGTCCAGCTCGGCGCAGGGCTCGAGAATCAACTGCTGTCCCGGGAAGCCATTGACCGCGGCCTGGACTGCCTGAGTCGCTTCTCGGAACTGCTCAAGAGCGTTGAGCCCGAGCGGGTGCGCGTAGTGGGGACAAACGCCCTGCGGGTGGCCGATAATCGGCGAGAATTCACCACTCCCGCCCGCCGCATACTCGGTACCCGGGTGGACGTTATCTACGGCAGGGAAGAGGCGCGCCTGGTCTACCTCGGTGTTGCCCACACACTGGCTGATGATGTCAAATCGCGGCTGGTAATTGACATCGGCGGCGGCAGTACCGAACTTATCATCGGCCAGCGCTTCGAGCCGCAACGGCTCGAGAGCCTGCAGATGGGCTGCGTATCCTATGGCCGCGACTGCTTCGTCGATGGCGTTATCAATCGCAGCAATTACCGACAGGCTTACGATCTGGCCCGCACCCTGCTGACGCCGATACGTCACGAGTACCACGCGCGGCACTGGCAGGACTGCGTCGGCTCCTCGGGCACCCTGCGGGCGATAGACGCCCTGCTCACCCAGCACGGCTGGTGTGACAACGGGATTGATCGCGTCGGCCTGCGCGCCCTGGAAGACAAACTGCTCACATTCGAAACCATGGACGATATCGACATGGATGGCCTCAGTGCCCAGCGCCGCAACGTTATACTGCCCGGGGTCGCCATTATCAGCGCCCTGTTTGACGTGCTTGGCATCGAGCATATGCGCACTTCGAGCGGCGCCCTGCGCGAGGGCGTGATATACGACCTGATGGGCAGGCTGTCCCACGAGGATGTGCGCGAACGCACAATCAATGCCCTCATGCAGCGCTACTCGGTGGACACCGATACCGTGCACATCGTCGAACGCCGGGCGCGAGTGTTTTTCACCACCGCGCGCCAGAGCTGGCAACTGGATACACCCGACTGGGAACTGCTGCGCTGGGCTGCCCACACCCACGAAATTGGCATGGCCATTGCCCACAAGAATTTCAATCGCCACTCCGCGTATGTGCTGCGCAATGCCGACTTGCCGGGATTCTCCCAGGAGGAGCAGGAACATCTGGCCGTCCTGGCCATGGGCCAGAGGGGCAAGCTGACGGATGAAATCTACAGGGATATGGCGACCTCGGAAATACCGAGAATACAGCGACTGGTAAGCATCATCCGCCTGGCGGTCTGCTTCAAGCACGTGGAGAAACTGGAGCGCTTGCCGGACTTTACCCTGGAAGCGGGCCCTGACAGCCTCTCCTTCACCTTTCCGCCCGGTTGGCTGGAGGAACACCCTCTCACGGCGCGGGAACTGGCCAGCGAACAGGAAGTGCTGGCAAAGATGGGACTGGAACTGGTTATCGGCTAGCCCCGCACCAACTATGAGCAATCTTCGATCGCATTGCGGCACCTGGTATAACACCCTTCGGAGCAAACCCGCGCTCTCCTCCTGCCATCGCCAATCATTCGTAAATACCGGTGCCGCATGGATAGCCTGATCATACTCGCCGCATTTGCCTTTGGCTTTGCGTCACGCCAGATTGGCCAACCGCCTCTGGTCGGCTACCTGGTCGCGGGCTTCGCCCTGGGCATTGCCGGATTCGAGTCATCCGCAACTATCGAGTCCATCGCCAATACCGGTATTTCGCTGATGCTTTTTATCATCGGCCTGAAGCTTGATATCAGGAGCCTACTGAAACCGGAAATCTACCGCTCCACTTTCGAACACACCGCGGCGTTCGGCCTGGTCACCCTGGGTTTTCTTTCAATGCTGGCGGTCATGGGGCTGCCCCTGGTTGCCGATATCAGCTGGCAACAGGCCGCGCTGGTAGCGTTTGCACTGAGCTTCAGCTCAACCGTTTGCACCGTTGCCATGCTCGAAGAGCACGGGGAGTTTCGTGTGCGTCACGGCCAGATCGCCGTCGGCATATTGATCGTGCAGGATATTGTGGCTGTCCTGTTTCTCACTGTCTCCACGGGCAAGATACCCCTGCCGTGGGCGCTGTTGCTGCCACTGCTGTATTTCGCTCGCCCCGCTTTCAGTTATGTCCTGCGATCGAGCGGTCACGACGAGGTGCTGATCCTCGCCGGCATCATCCTCACCTTCGCCGGCAGTTCGCTGTTCGAATTGGTCGGCATGAAAGCCGACCTGGGCGCCCTGGTTTTCGGCATGTTGATCAGCGGCGACAAAAAGGCCGGCGAGCTGGCCAAATCGATGATCAGTTTCAAGGATATTTTCCTGATTGGTTTCTTTCTCAATATCGGGCTATCGGTACAGCCATCGCTGGAGATGCTGGGTATCGCCCTGGTGTTATGCCTGCTGCTGCCCATCAAGGGAGCCGCGTTTTTCTTCCTGCTGACGCGCTACAAGATGCGTGCGCGCACGGCGATGCTGGCGGGACTGGCATTGACCCAGTACAGCGAGTTCGGCCTGATCGTAGCCGCCCTCAGCGTGAAACTGGGATGGCTGCAGGCGGAGTGGATGGCAACGCTGGCGATAGCCGTTTCGCTGTCCTTCGTGGTATCAACATTACTGAACGGCCGCTCCCACAGGCTGTACCGCCGCTTCAAGGAGCCCCTGAAGCGCTTCGAGACCAACCTGGCGACGGACGACGACCCCGAAGCCCCCGCCAGGAATGTCGATGTCCTCATCGTCGGCCTCGGCCGCGTGGGCTCGGGCGCCTATGACACCATCGAATCCCAGTACCAGCTGCGGGTTTGCGGAGTTGACACCGACAAACCCAAGCTTTTACAGCACAAGGCTGCCGGGCGGCGCGTCATATACGGCGATGCCGAGGACGCGGACTTCTGGGAGGGCTTGCAGTTCACCCACTATAAACTCGTCATGTTCACCATGCCTTCGCTGTCGGAGATGATCGACGCCGTCAAGCAGCTGCGCAGTTCCGGCTACACCGGCAAGGTGGCCGCCGTAGCCAAGTACGAGGACGAGCGTGCGCAAATGAAAGCGGCGGGCGCGGATGTGGTGTTCAACTATTACGCCGAGGCCGGCGCCGGGTTTGCGGAGCACGCCCTGTCCAATATGCAGGACATACTGCCCCGGAAACACACAGAAGCGACCGCCGGTTAGATGAACATAAGCCTGGCACAGGCAACGCCAAAGCCCGCGGGCGAGGTCCAGCGATGACACCCAGACCTGTACCCGCGGAATCGACAATCACCGCGCTCGCCGGCCACCAGTTCCCCGGCGGTCACTACAAGGTGGAGCACTGGGAGAACTTTCTGCTCACGGGCTGCACCGGCGCGCAGTTGCTGCCAGCGGGAATGGTGCACCCCGTGGCACTGTTCCATGTGCCCATCCTGGGCGCGGGCACCAGCATCGCGCAGATGTTCGCGTTGGGCCAGGCAGAGTCAGATCTTTCCATAATGATCGAGAGCTATGACTGGGAGATGTTCGCCCCCCTGCGCGAGGAAGTGACCTACGCCATAAGCGGCGCGGTGAAATCCGCCTGCCGCTGCAGTAACGAGGCGGGACAGCTGTACGACCGCATCGAGTTCTGCTTCGAGATCAGCGACGCCGGCGTGCTGACGGCGCGCAGCACGATCACCTGGCACTACACCAGGAACACCCTGTGAAGGTGCGGGCGGGAGACCCCATTCCCCCGTGGGTGATGGAGGCTGTCAGCGCCGAGCGCATGTGCACCATGGCGGCCATTCTGCGCGACCCCAACCCCCTGCACTGGGACCGGGAAGCAGTGGCCGCCCTGCCCCTGGGCCTGGGCGCACACACCATCAACCAGGGCCCGCTGGGCCTGGGGTATATCATCAACATGCTGCACGACTGGGCCGGCCCGGGCACTATCCGCCGAATCAGGATGACATTTCCGCAGGTGGTACTGGACGGCGACCGGGTGGTGGCCTCGGGCCGGGTCACGGCGGTCCGGGAGCAGGACGGAGGCCAGCTTGCCAGCTGCGAGGTCTGGCTGGAGCGGGAGGGCAGCGGGCGCCTGCTCGACGGCACCGCCAGCGTCTTCATCAGTGGCGCGGAAAGCTGATTCCAGGACTCAATTTCGTCCAGTTACGACGGATTCCCAAATATTTTATCAAATAGACCTCGCAAACCTTTATTTTTATTGGTTTTATTATTTTCCTGTGTTAAAAAGTGTCATGTGAGTCTGGAACTGGCGGCAAAAGGAGGACATCTCCCAAACCTGCTGAAGATAACCGGGCCACTTAAAACCATAACAGTGAAGCAGTATCTGACGGATTTGATATCCCTGCGAGGTAGTGGCAAATGTACGTTACCGCAGAACACCTGAGAGACCATGTCATCAGGCCAACCCTGAAGTACCTTGGAAAATGGACGCAGGCCAGCGAAAATTTTCTGCTCAACGCCGCGATAGACGGGCCCGACCTGGGCCTGTTCTCCCCCAGAAACGACGGACTCGGGCTGTTCAATATCACGGCCGCCCAGCACCGCGACCTGTGGGACCGCTATCTGGCCTTCAACCCCGATACGGCAAGCAGGGTACGGGGTCTGGCCAGCCAGCGCGCCTTCCTCAGCGACCCGGACAGCGAGTTGCGGACCAACCTGAGCTACTGCACGGCTATCGCATGGCTGCTGTACCAGCGCTCCGGACTGGCTGAAGGCGTGGAACAGAAGGGTCTGGACCAGAAGAGCCTGGAGCAGCGCGCCTCCGCCTGAGGCCCCGCCCTCAGCTCCCGCGCAGGGCCGCCCAGACCGCCAGGTCCTCGGGGCGGTCGATATCAGGCAGCACGGGTAATTCCGACCAGCTCCAAGCCAGTTGCCGCAAGCGTCTGGTGGTTTCATCGAAAACCGCGGCGCCACCCCAGGCAACACCGACGAACAACCGCGCAGACACCCGCCTGGCTCCAATCAGCACATAACCCCCATCTGACGCCGGACCCAGCACAATATCCGACTGCTCCAGGCCCGCCACGGCCTGTACGAGGTACTTCCGGTCGATAGCGGGGCAATCGCTGCCCACCAACAGCACCTTCTCGAATTCAGCCAGGCCGTCCGCCAGGGCGTTGTACATACGCTCCCCCAGGTCCGCACCGCGTTGCTGACTGAGGCGCGCGACCCCCAATTGCTGACAGCATTCAAATACGGGGTGTGTCGCCTCCCCGGCCACCGCCAACTGAACGGGGCCGAGATTGGCGTTCAGCAGGCTGCGGGTTGTCCACAGCACCAGTTCGCTGTGCAGGTCGCATGCGGCCTGCGCGCTCAAATGGGGGATCATCCGGGTCTTCACCGCGCCCGCCACCGGTTCCCGGGCAAACTGGATGAGCAGGCAACCGGACTCAGGGGCCATAGTAGTGCTCCCACAGGCGCCGGGGAGAGACACCCAGAGTATACGCCAGGCGCAACCCCCACATGGACAGCACCGTGCGCACCACGCCCCGTTGCTCCCAGCGCCGGCTGGAAGACTGCACCGGCTGCGGGATAATCAACGGCCTGGCAACGCGGCGCAGGCGCTTGCTGTACGCCACATCCTCCATCAAGGGTATATCGTCAAAGCCGCCGCTATCTTCGAACAGTGAACGCCGCAGGAACAGCATCTGGTCCCCGGTGGCCACACTGGTAAGCCGCGAGCGCTGGTTCATAAACCACTCGATAATGCGAAACGCCCGGCGCCCGCCGCTCAGCCGCACCCGGCAGAAGCCCCACGGCGGCTCGCTGGCCAGACAGCCCTGCAACTGCCCGGCTGATACGCCGGGCAGCGAATCGGCATGCAGGAAACACAGGTAGTCTGAGCTGCTGGCGCGCCCGCCGAGGTTCATCTGCGCGGCGCGGCCGGGCTCTCCTATCAGTAGGCGGGTACACCGGGGCAGCGCCAACGCCACGGTGCGATCGCTGCTGCCGCCGTCCACCACCGTCAGCTCACTGTCCGGAAAATGTTCGCGCAGGTACTCCAGCAGACCGGCAATGCCTGCCTCCTCATTCAGGACCGGAATGACAAAGCCGACGCTGGCGGCCATCAATCCGCCAGCGCGCCACCGCAACTGCTGCCCTGCCCCGCCGCGCAGCCATAGCAGTGCTCGCCCGTGCGAATGGGAATGGCCGCCAGCTGCGCGCCGGTGGGCATCCCGGAGATGTGGCGGCGCCGGTCGCTGGCCAGCAGGGGCAACTCGAGCATCTGGTTGAAATCGCAGTCGTAGATATAACCCTGCCAGTCGATACTGAGCAGATTGCGACACATCAGGGTTTCGAGGTTAGCCGGGCGGTAATTGTCCCGCAGCAGCTGCATATACCGCACGTACTCACCCTTCGCCAGCAGTACCGCACCGAAGCGGCTGATCGGCATATTGGTTATGGTCAACAGATTATTGAAGCGGATATCGAAACGCAGACCCAGTTCCCGCCGGTAATCCTCCTCCAATGCAGCCTGGGCTGGGGGCAGCACCGCGCCCACCGGGTTGTAGACAAGGTTGAGCTTGAGCGCGGGGTCGCTGCCATAACCCCGTTCGTTCAACAGGCGAATGGCCCGGATACTGTCGCTGAAAACCCCTTTGCCGCGCTGCTCCTCCACGTTGTCCTCGAGATAACAGGGCAGCGAAGCGGCGATCTCCACCTGCTCGCCAGCCAAAAAATCCGCGAGGTCTTCCTGCCCGGGCTCAAACAGCACGGTGAGGTTACAGCGATCGATCACCTTCACCCCCAGCCCCCTCGCGCGCCGCACCAGGTAGCGAAAATGCGGGTTGAGCTCCGGCGCGCCGCCGGTGAGGTCCAACTGCCCGATACGCTCCCGCTCGAGCAGGCCAATCACCTGCTCCACCGTCTCGAGACTCATCGACTCGGTGCGTCCGGGGCCGGCATTGACGTGACAGTGCACACAACTGAGATTGCACACATAGCCGAGGTTGACTTGCAGCGTTTGTAATTCCCGGCGCCTGACGGGCGGGAAATCAGTCTCCAGTAACAGTGGGCGAGTGTCCTGCATGAGCCTGTGGCCATTTGTTTCTGCAGCGCGGCGCAAGCCGCTAACTGCGTTTGAAGAACCCGGTCAGTACAGCGCGTTGCGCTCCGCCGGGGTTAACAGGCTGCGAGTATCACCCATCAGGTACTGGAATACCACGTTGTAGAACAGCACCGCCTGCACATATCCACGCGTTTCCTTGTAGGGAATGGTCTCTATCCAGACATCGACAGGAACGCCGTCTCCAGGTTCATGGCGCCAGCGGAGCACACGGTGGGGACCCGCATTATAGGCAGTGAGAGCGAACACACGGTTATCCCCGAAACGATCAAGCAATTGGCGGTAATAGGCGCTGCCCAGCAACACGTTGTAGTCCACCTGGAACAGGTCTGAACCGGCTTTGCCCTGCCCCAGGCCGGCGGCGACCTCGCGCCCGGTCGCCGGCATCAGTTGCATGAGGCCGCGGGCGCCCACGGGCGATTGCGCCTGGGGATAGAATGCGCTCTCGCGCCGGGCGATAGCCATAAGTTCCGTGGTAGCGACCTGCTGCGCCTGCGCGTTTTCCTTGAAGGTGCTTTGGTAGGGCATCGGAAAACGCAGCTCCAGCGCATCCCAGGCCTGCGCCCGCGAGGCGGCGTCTATCGCCATGCGGTGCCAGCCCTGTGCGGCCGCCAGTTGCGACAGCTCGCGGTTGCGGGTCTTGTCGTCGCTGGCCTGCAGCAGGTAATACCACTCCGAGTGCGCCAGGTTCCAGGATTGATGGTAGTTGAGTTCCCCTACCCGCTGCACTACCGGCAACTGCTTCAGCGCGCCGGCGGTAGCGTCATCCAGCACCGGCGTGTGGTGGTTGAAACTGTAGGGCTGCCCCACCCTGTCCGCGGCGAGGAAGCCGTAGTAACTGCGCTCTTTGGCCACCTCGGCAAACAGCGCCTGTGCCTGGGCGGTTTCGCCCCGGCGCTCGAGCAGCACGGCCCGCCAGTAACGCCAGACCTCGGATTCGCTGGCATCTGCCGACAACAGGGGCATGGTTTGCTCGAGCGCTACCCAATCCTGCTCCCGCAGCGCCCAGCGCAGGCGAATCTCCACCAGCCCATCGTCCTGCAGGCGCCCGAGCGCCCCGTGCAGCCACGGCGAGAGGTCCTGGGTACGGGCGAACAAACCGTGCAGGGCGATGGCTGACTCGACCTGGCGCGCCTGATCGTCGGTAAATTCAAGCTCGGTCTGGTACTGGGTCCAGAACTGCAGGGCTTTTTGCGGGTTATAGCGCGCCAGCAGTGCCAGCCCATGGCTGGCGATATCGGCCGAATAGGCGCTGCCGGGGGGCAGTGCCTGTTGCCTGATTTTCTCCGGCTGCTGATACACCGCCAGCAACTTGTCCGCCCAGGGCGCCAGCTCGGGACTGGCCTTTTTCGCCACATAGGTCATGAGCGAACTCTGGCGGGCGTCAAATGCCTTGAGCTGGCGCGACCACACGATGTCGTCACTCAGCTGGTCGGCCTGCAACCACGCGTTGAACAGCGGATCACAGGCGCCGGGGCGCGACTCGCCAGAATCCCAAAGGCGCCTGGCGCCGTCCCAGGCGGTCTGCTTATCACCTGCCGCGAGCCGGGCGCGAAAATAATAGCACTTGAGGTCAACGCTCTGGGGCTCGTCCGGTTTGACCGCGAGAAAATCCTGCCAGCGCTCCTCTTTCCCCGCCTCCCGGAGATAGCGCCCGGAAAACCGGTTGGGCAGCGGTGAGTCGGCGGAACGTTTGATAAAGCGCAGGGCATCTGCCGGCCGCACGTCGCCGGGCTGCCGGATCAGCTGGTTGTAATCGAGATAGATCGCCAGCGGGTAGTCATCCAGGCCAGGACGCAATTGCTCATATTCGGCCCAGCGGCCCTTGCCCAGGGCGGCCATGGCTTTTTCATACCGCTCGCGCTCGCTCGCCAGAGCATCTTCAGCGGCCGCTGCGGCTGCAGGGAGTGCATTCACGGTATTTTGCAGGAACAACGCAAACAGGAAAATCCGAACCCGAAACCTCACGGGAAACTACCTCTTATCACCATAACAACAGGATACCCGGCGACAATGGCTGCCGATTGCATCAGTGAGCTAGTGTCCTGTCCGGGTGACGGGAAAGCAAGAGCGAGGGCGATAAAATCTCGCCGCGAGGCGCAGGGTTGGGCGGGACGGCGAGAGACAAGCGCTTCCGGGGCGAGCCCCCCGGAAGCGGGCGAGAAATGTACCGGGACTACCCGGCAGGTGCGGCGAACACCTCCGGGCAATACCAAAGGGTCATTCGATAGCGATGCGACGGCGCTCCGGCGCCTTCGGTGTCAGCTTCGGCGCTTCCAGTCTCAGTACGCCATCATTGAACGACGCCTTGATATCCCCCTCCTCGATATCCGTCCCGAGGTTGAAGCTGCGCATGTACTTGCCGTAACGCCGCTCCTGGCGAATAATCTTGCCGTCCTTCTCTTCCTTGCTTTCCTTTTTGGTCTGGGCCTCGAGCGTGAGTATCCCGTCCTTCACATGGACGTGGATATCCTCTTTCGCGACACCAGGCAGTTCCGCGGTAATCTCGTAGTGATTATCCGCCTCCTTGATATCCACCCGCGGCGCAAAAAACGCATTGCTCTGCGACTCGTAGCCCTGCGGCCAGGAATCGCCGAAAAAACGGTCGATATCAAACAGGTTACTCCGTGGAATTAAAGACATTTGACACCTCCTGTACTGTAGTGATTGGGCTTAACCCGCACACTAAAATGGGGGTGCCAGCAGGCACTTTCAAGACCTCGGGGATATATTCAGGACGATAATTGACCCAGGTCAAGCGCCTCCCGGGGTTGCGTTAATGCGACGTGGCACCGATAATTCGCAGCTTCGATTCGTCGGGCACCCCGCTCGGCAATCGCCGCGTCAAAATCACCTCATTACCCGCCTGTAGCTCAGTGGATAGAGCAACCGCCTCCTAAGCGGTAGGTCGCAGGTTCAACTCCTGCCAGGCGGGCCATTTTCAGTCGGTGCATTCCGGTTACATAGGTTGCACTTTATTCCGAGGACATGGGTAACACCCTGCTGAAGCGGATGGCACATATACCCATTTACCCGCCATTTCCAGCAATTTCAGTTAGTTAAATTTGCAATATTCTCTCCGTGCTACGGAGGTTAGACTGCAAATCCAACGGAGGCAGCCCGTGCCAGTCCAACTCGCTCCCAGCTCACTGAAAACCACGGATTACTGGCTGATCTTTGCGCTCAGCATGGCGCTGTCTGCGTGGCTTATCGCCATCGATCCGGTGCTTAACCGGGATGCCATTTTATATTTACGCAGCGCCGACGCATATTTGCAGGATGGGCTAGTGGCGAGCCTGCAGTTGTACGGACGCCCGCTGCTGTCAGTTTGCTTCGCACTGGTGCACCAGCTGACGGGATTGCCCCTGGTCTTCGCAGGCCTCCTGCTGACCTCATTTTACTACGCGCTTTTTTGCGTGGCTTTCGTGGCCACGGTCAAGACTCTCGGCGGCGATCGCAGGATTCAGATATTGGCCGCCGCCGTGGTCCTGTCACACCCCGCCCTGAACGACCAGCGCAGCGCAATCGTGCGCGACCCGGCCTACTGGGGTTTGGTCCTCCTGGCTTTTCGCGAGTTGCTGCTCTACCTGCAGCGGCCCGTGCTGCGCCACCAGCTCCGTTGGTCCTGCTACATACTGCTTGCTTCCCTGTTCCGGTTTGAGGGTCTGTTTTTCGCCGTGCTTGCGCCTCTTTCCCTGCTGGCCACCAAAGACTTTTCGCACAGATGGCGACACTGCCTGCAGCTGTGGATGCCCAACATCCTGGTACTCGTCGCAGCACTCACTTGCCTGCTCCTGTTTCAGGACAGCTTCGGACAGGGCGGAGGCATCGGCACGTACCTGGGCCGGCTCCAGGCTTTCCCGGACAGTTTTGGCGAGATGGCGGCGGCGACAGCTGACACCATGCTTGATAAACACTCTCGGGAGCACGCCTCGATAGCTGTCCTGGCGGGCCTGGCAGCAATCCTTGCGATAAATATATGCCGCGCGTTGAGCTGGCCATGGGTTGTGGTTCTGCTCTGGGGGGCAGGCGGCAAGCGGGTAGTGCGACTGCGCCACGACGATGCCGTGCTCTTGTGGGCGCACCTGCTGATCTGCCTGCTTTACCTGGCGTTATTTACCCTTATCAATCGCTTCATGCTGGAGCGATACGCCAGCCAGTTTACAATCTTCGCACTGCTGTTCCTGCCCTTCGTCCTGGACTCCATGTTGCGAAAGGGCAGACGCCCCCTGCAACGCTGGCTGGTTGTCGGACTGTTGCTGGCCATGTCCCTGGACAGTGTTCACAACAACGATTACCGGAAGGCTTACCTGCGCGATGCCGCAAACTGGCTACAGCACCACACTCCGGAACAAGCCTCCCTGATATCCAACAGCCACTATCTCGCCTACTTCAGCGGGCGTCAATTTGACTGGAAGAAGGCCACGGCCAGCAATTTTGAGTGGCGCAAACTACTTGGCTATCGGCAAGATCGGCAGGGCTGGGATTATCTTGCCATGCTGATCGAGCCGGAGGATATACCATCCTGGCAGGCATTTTTACGTGATAATTCGCTGACCGAAACTATCGCGTTTGACGGTGGGCGCCACGGTATGGTCAGTATAGTGCATCTATCAGCCGAGCCGGGTGAGCGGCGGATCAGTCATTAGCCCCCGGATTCGACAGCTTACAAATCACCCTGGCGCGCAACGATATACTGCCGCCAACCCCCGCAAAGCGCCAGGACCCCAACGACCTGTCGGCAAGCCATGCCAGGCTCCGGTGATATCGGCCGGCCCGCTGCCCAGCCACAAGACTTTACTTTCCCCCTGTAAGGGCAGCAGCACTATTTACTGGCAGACAGGCAATTCTTATATAATGCATATTATTTACATCTTAAAAATTGTGTATAGAATACATCTTCAGTACCCGTCCCCGCCGGGCGCGACACGCGGCGGGAAGATACTCGGCGTCTCGGGTCAACAGAGAGAAGTGCAATGGATATTCTGGACAAGCGCATTGGCAGCCTGGCCCACTGCACAGCGGCTGTTAGCTGCGTGTTGCACAAACACTGCCTGGTTAGCGCTCTATCCGGGTCTGGCGGCGCTGAATGCGGAACTCATGGCGCACGTACACCCGGAAAACAACATTCTGTTCGAGCGTACTGACCGTCGGCTCGATTGGCATCAGGGCAATTGCCGCGCCAACTTTCACCGCAGGAGATACAAGTGCAAAACATCAACGCCGGGCAAGTTACCACGACGACACCCCCGATACTTCGGCTTGCCTTCCGGCCCCTGTTTCTGGGAGGCACGCTGTTTTCCCTGGTCGCGATGCTCTGGTGGACGGTCTTCTGGCTGCACCCGATGGCGTGGCAACCCTATGGCGGCCCGATCTGGTGGCACGGACATGAAATGCTGTTCGGCTTCGGCAGCGCCATCGTGGTGGGTTTTCTGCTAACCGCGGTACAGGCATGGACCGGCGTGCCGGGTCTTCGGGGCGGACTACTGGGCGCGCTGGCCGGGACCTGGTTGCTGGGCCGCCTGTTAATGGCTTTCGGTTCCGCGCTACCCCCGTGGCTGCTGCTCGCCGTGGACCTGGCGTTCCTGCTGGCCGCAGCCGCCGCGATGGCCTACCCCGTGGTGAAGGTCAAGCAGTGGCGCAACCTGATGTTCGTACCCATGCTGTTTGTCCTGGCCTTGCTGAACGGTGCCAGTCACTGGGGAGTGGCAATGGAGCGACCCGAGCTGGCGCTACAGGCACTGCATGGTGCCATCTTGCTGATCACCCTGTTTATCGTCGTCATTGGCGGCAGGGTGATTCCCTTTTTCACCGCCAACGGCACCGGCAAGCCGCGACAGCCACCCCTGCGCTGGCTGGAGGTTCTCAGTGGCGGCTCCATGATAGTACTGGTGGTTATCGCTTTCACCGGATTCTCCCGGCTACCCGCAATCATCATGGTGCCCCTGTGCGTCGGCGCCGCCCTCGTCAACGGCTGGCGCTTCCTGCGCTGGGGCTACCAGTACAGCTGGGGCATACCGCTGCTCTGGTCTCTGCATCTTGCCTATGCGTTTATCCCGCTGGGCCTGCTGGCGCTGGCCCTGTACAGCGCTGGGCTATTGCCCAATGTCAGCATCGCCCTGCACTGCTTTACCGTTGGCGCAATCGGGGGCATGATCCTGGCGATGATCTCCCGGGTCACACTGGGCCACACCGGCAGGCCGCTGCGTCCGCCGCAAGCGATGACCGCCGCCTATATTCTGATCCTGGCCAGTGCGGTGGTGCGGGTGCTGGCGCCCACGCTGCTGCCGGCATTTGCCCAGTGGGGCATAGGGATCGCGGGCCTGCTGTGGCTGGGGGCCTACGGCATCTTCGTCTACCACTACAGCCCCATGCTGCTCACTCCCCGGATCGATGGTGGTGCCGGATAGCCCGGGGGCGATGCACAGGTATAGCAAGGGTGACCGGGAACACATAACTTATCGTTTCACCAGGGACGAAGCGCGGTCCGACGTTCGCGCATCGAGACTATCACCGTGAGACTGCGCGAGTGTCAGGTTCCCCTTGCGAGAAACATCCGCTTGATGTTGCCGATGGCTTGTGCCGGATCAAGTTTTTTGGGGCAGGTATACGTGCAATTCTGAATCTGGCGACAGCGATACAGACTGTATGGGTCCTCCAGGTCCGCCAACCGCTCTTCGGTCGCCGTATCCCTGCTGTCGGCCAGAAAGCGATAGGCCTGGAGCAGTCCTGCAGGTCCTACATACTTTTCAGGGTTCCACCAGAAGGAGGGACACAAGGAAGTACAGCAGCCGCAGAGAATACATTCGTATAGACCATCCAGCCTGGCACGCTCCTCAGGTGACTGCAGGCGCTCGATGGCAGGCGCGGGCGTTTTATTCTGCAGATACGGCTTGACCCTCTCATATTGCCTGTTGAACATGGTCATATCCACAACCAGGTCGCGGATGACCGGGAGTCCCGGTAAAGGCCTTACCCGCAACACGCCGTCTTTGCTCAGCGCGCCGGAAACTTTGGTGATGCAGGCAAGCTGGTTCTTGCCATTGATATTCATCCCGTCCGAGCCGCATACGCCCTCCCGACATGAGCGCCGGTAACTGAGTGAGGTATCCTCCATCTTGATCCTCTCCAGAACATCGAGAACCATAAGCTCCCGGTCCCCAAGTTCCAATTCATAGGAACGCATATACGGTTCCCGGTCTGATTCCGGATTGTAGCGATACACTTCTACAGTCAGCATGTTTGTCACCCTATCTATCCCGTAACTCATGATCGAACTCACACGATATTCAGGATCTTTACCAGCTCCCGCCTTCGCTTGCCCGGCAGGATATCTTCCAGCGTATAACCATCCAACACGGCGAAGAACGCCTCAAGGGCTTCGGTGAACAGCGTCGGCAGTGAGCAGGCCGGTGTCAGCACGCAGTGGTTATTCATCCCGAAGCATTCCGCTAACGACAGGTCTTTCTCCATCACCCGCACCAACTCCCCGATATTAATCTCTGCCGGGGTCGCCTTCAGTCGCAGCCCTCCGTTCTTTCCCCGCAGGGCTATGAGGTAACCCTGCTGGCTCAGTTCCTGCACAACCTTCATGAGGTGATTTCTGGAAATGTCGTAGCTTTTCGCGATTTCCGCGATGGTAGCGCTCTCCTCCCCTTTCACGGCGAGATAGATCAGCACTCGAAGAGAATAGTCGGTAAAGGTCGTCAGTCGCATGGGCACAGTTCACTGGAACACCGGGGACCCAGTATACATAAAGATGCGTATGCTTTGCATGTTTTGAAACGTTGTGAATAAAGTGTCTGGCGCTTGTTCAGCACCTGGATGGATTACGGGTAGATTGGTGGATTGGCAGAAAGCGGAACACACCGGCGCCGGTCGCAAGTCCGGACAATGGGCACCGGCTGCCGCCATTGCCATACAGACGCGGTTAAGTAGCGCCAGTAATTCCTGCATGATGCTCAATAACCAGCCGCATTATCTCCGCCCCGACGATCAAATCGGAGGCTGCGCCCAACCACTGTTTTCGCAGCCGGCCTTTGGCATCGATCAGCAAAAGTGTCGGCGTACCCTGCATCCCATAAGCTTGCATTGTTTCCGGCATCCCCGAAGCGTGAGGAGTGTCGACCCCGACCGGAAAGGTGATCTTGTACTCATGCAAAAACGCTTCCAGCGAAACCGGGGTCATCGCGGCATGGTGCTCGAAGACTGAGTGCAAGCCCAGCACCACAACGTTTTCCTGTGAAAATGCCTCCCGGATACGCTGGGCCTGGGGTATACCGTGCGACACACAACCGGGGCAAAGCATCTGAAATGCCTCCATGACCACTACCTTGCCGCGCAGTTGATCCAGTGCAATCGGTTCCGGCGTGTTGAACCAGCGCTCAATTGTGATGGGAGGGGCTAAAGCCAGCGTCACGACTGAGCGCCCCGGAGTCGCCTGATCTCCTCAAAGGTTTCGGTCACGTCCCGCAGCACGGCCACTATGCCCTCCAACACACCATCCCGGCCGGTTACCGGCGCCACAGTAAACTGAATGGAGAGCTTGTCTCCCGACTTGTTCAGCGCCGGCACCGCCAGTAACTTGTCGGCTGCGTGCCGCGACTTCCCGGTCTCCATCATTCGCTCGTAGCCCTCCCAATGACGCGCCCGGAGCCGCTCGGGAATAATAATGTCGAGAGACTGGTCCAGGGCCTCCGCCTCGGTATAGCCAAAGATACGCTGCGCGCCACTGTTCCAGAAACGGATCAGGCCCTTGCTATCCGAATAGACGATTGCATCGGGCAGCCCGGCCAAAAGTGCCTCGCCGAGATTTGCCAGCGCAGTTTCCCCCGAGGGCCTGGCCACTTCCGCTGGACGCTCAAGACCCATGTAAGCCGGGTCCACTGAGTGCATCGAGCATGGAGACGAGGAATAACCTGAAGGCTGTAAGTCTTTGTCACCGTCTTTTTTCATAGTTTCTCCTCGCTGGGACGCCCGGCTCCACATGGTGGGGAACTCTCTCGGGACGCGGCATGCGCCATAACATGCATACTATATGCACAATATGAGTGAACTGCAATCAGGGCTGTGATGCGCGCTTTCCCAGCTGATTGCTCTTCGGTAGTATTGATTGGATACCTGATGACTTGCCCTGGCAACGTCCCCTATATTTACCCTTTCCAAAACAGGTATCCGGTTAAAGCGCACATCAAGAGACATCGACCATGCAAAAACTGCTCGACGCAATGAATGCCTCACTGGAAATGCTGGGAGACCACAGCTATCTAAAAGCCTTCATAGTCCTGTTGATAGCATTTACTTTGGCCAGGCTTATATCTTTCTTGCTGAGCAAGCTGCTCGGCGGACTGGTACAACACGGCTCCAATCACTTGCATGAAGCCATTACAAGGCTGTTGCGCACCCCACTGTACTGGACGGTGATCGCCGCCGGGTTTTTGTTGGCATTGGAGTTGGCGAGCCCGCCCGCGAAACTGAATATTGCCCTGCGGGCGATCGTGCTCAGCCTGCTGCTGATCGCCTGGTCGACGTTTGCAATTCGCGGCACGCGAATGATTATGCTGAATATGTCCAGCCGCCAGGGCGTAGGGCACGTGATCCGACAGCACACATTGCCACTGTTCAACAACATCGCCCTGGTCCTGGTGATATCTGTAGCCGTCTACCTGCTGTTTCTTATCTGGAACATCGACATGACGGCATGGCTCGCCTCCGCCGGCATCGTCGGCATCGCCGTGGGTTTCGCCGCCAAGGATACGCTGGCCAACCTGTTTGCCGGCGCGTTTATCCTGGCCGATGCTCCCTACAAAATTGGTGACTACATCGTGCTGGAAAATATGCAGCGGGGTAAGGTCACCAACATCGGACTGCGCTCTACCCGTATTCTGACCCGGGACGACGTGGAAGTGACAGTGCCCAACTCCGTCATCGGCAACTCCAGTGTCATCAACGAGTCCGGCGGCCCGCATGTAAAATACCGCGTGCGAATTCCGGTTGGTGTCGCCTATGGCAGTGACATCGACCTGGTACGCAAGGTTCTCATGGAAATCGCGGAAGCCAATGACCAGGTATGTCGAGACCCGGAACACAAGGTGCGCTTTCGCAATTTCGGGCCTTCCGCCCTGGAATTCGAACTACTGTGCTGGATCGAGGACCCCGAGCTTCGCGGCCGGGCGGTCGATGCCCTGAACTGCGCGATCTACCAGCAGTTTATCGACAACGGTATCGAAATCCCCTATGCCAAGCACGATGTCTATATCAAGGGCTGGCCTCCTGGAGCGGGCAGCGGCCCGACAGACACACCAGATCAACCGGGCTGACACTCCTGCCCAAAGTCATGCCCGCAGTCGAGACGGGCACGCCAATGACTAGCGGTTTTCCGGCCATCATTGGGTGACCACTTTGCCTGGCGTATAGAAAGGATAATCGCTGTAGCCATGCTCACCTCCTGCATAGAGGGTGCGCGCATCAAATTTCGCCAGGGCCGCGCCCTCACGAAAGCGCTCGACCAGGTCGGGATTGGCTATGTATGGCCGACCGAAAGATACGGCCGCAGCACTTCCGTTGGCGATAAACTCATTCGCCTCCCTGAAGTCGTAGCTGTCATTAACGATTAAACGGTCGCCGAAGAAGCGTTGCCCAAGTGCGATATTGTCTACCGATCCCGAGGGCATGCGGATGACATGCAGGTAAGCAAGGTCGAGCAGTGCCGCCTCGCCCAAAAAGTACTCGAAGGTATCGAGCGGGTCTTCGTCGGCGAGATCATTAAAGGGGTTATCCGGACAGATGCGCATGCCCACTCGCCCGTGACCGCCAACAGACGCCATGGCAGCCAGTACTTCCAGCGGAAAACGGCAGCGATTTTGCACACTACCACCATAAGCGTCAGTCCGCTGGTTGGTTCCGGTAGACAAAAACTGGGCCGGTAGGTACCCACTGGTGCAGTGCAATTCCACACCGTCAAAACCGGCGCGGAATGCATTTACGGTAGCCAGGCGATACTCGTCTATCACCGCGCCGATTTCATCAGCCCGCAACTCTCTGGGGCTATCAAACGGCTGCATCCCTGCTTCTTCGGTATAGATTTCTCCCCGGGCCTGAACAGGTGACGGCCCGAGGGTCTCACTGCCCGCAGGCTTGTTCAACTTGTTGGCTACCCGACCAACGTGCATCAACTGGGCAACGATTTTACCGCCAGCGGCGTGAACCGCTGCGGTAACCCGGGACCAGCCATCGACCTGGGTATCGTTATACAGGCCCGGGGTGCGGCTATAACCCAGGCCATTGGCGCTGGGAGCGATTCCTTCGGAAATGATCAGGCCTGCACTGGCGCGCTGCGCGTAGTAGTCCGCCATCATTTGGGTAGGCGCGGCACCAGCGCCGGCGCGACTGCGGGTCATAGGTGCCATGACGATACGATTGGCAAGCGCCAGGCTGCCAAGGCTTACGGCGGAAAAGATGTTAGTCCGGGGCTGCTTGTTGTTGGCGGTCATGATACGTTTTACCTTATACGTATTTTCGGTTCAGCGGCATTGCTGCGCATAGCCGTCAGGAATTGATCCAGCGGCGCGGGGGCTGCCACCTCCGGTGAATCGCTATCAGGCGGCTTACTCCAGAACTCCTGCCACGACGGCCACAGCTCATGGTAAGCACCTTCGTAGGGCTCCCGATCAGGCCAACGCATTTTGTTGTCGCCAACTGGTGGAGCATTCAAATCTGTTGCATACCAGTAACAGGGCAAGCGGCGCCGAAAATACCAGCGACCGTCGATGCGCTCATAGTTATCCCAGTACAGCATTTGCATGATGACCCACTCATTGCCGGTCTCATGTTCATTCTTGGAGTACACAACCCCATGGGCATGGTCCGCGTCATCGAATTCAATGATATGGTTGCCGATATGATGTGACGTACCGGTAAACTGCTTGCGCAGGGTATCGTCCAGCCAGCGCTTCAGGTGCGAACGCCCAACTTTGTCACGGCTCACCCGGATATCGTGCGCGAACAGGTTCACATGGGCATCGAGATCCCGCATATCCAGAGACAGCGCATATTTGGCAGGCAACTGCCGAATTTCGTCCAGCGACTCCAGGCGATCAATACGTCTCAGCAACTCTGCGTCCATCCTGCCCTCCTAATCCCAGTTCGCAGTCCCGGTATTGAGTTCTGCTGTGCGGCCGCCGTCGACCACCAACTCGGCCCCGGTAATATATGAGGCCTCGTCACTGGCGAGAAACAGTATGGCATTGGCACACTCTACCGGATCGCCAATGCGGCCCAACGGCAGGGATTTTGCAGTTGCTGCCTGTGATTCGGTATCGGGCATCAGACCGAGAGTGGGCGGGGTCAGAAATACTCCGGGTATAACGGTATTAACTCGAACCCCTTGCTTGCCCCACTCTATAGCGGCACTGCGCGACAGGGAAATCATGCCGGCTTTTGCAGCACTGTAGCCAGCGGTTCCTACAGAGCCGAGCATGCCGCATACCGACGCCACGTTGACCACCGCCCCCTTGTTTAGCTTAAGCTGGGGATAGGCTTCGCGCATCAGGAACATCGCCCCGTCCAGGGACACCAAAAAATTCTGACGCCACGCTTTTGTGCTGTGGCTTGCGAGCATACCCGGCACCATCAGCACGGCGTTGTTTACGACGATATCGAGTTTGCCGTAAGTCTGCACGGTCGCGGCTACCAGTTGCTTTACCGATTCTTCATCGGATACATCGCAACTGTACGCCATTGCCACACCACCGGCGGCCTCTATCTCGGCAACCACTTCGTCAAGCAGGTTTTTGCGGCGCGCAGCCAATACTACTTTCGCACCTTCCGCCGCCATACGGCGGGCAGTAGTCGCGCCGATGCCCTGCCCCGCGCCGGTGACAATCACTACTTTGTTTGCCAATCTCACTATCGATCTCCAGGCATCTTATTTAATGTACCAACAACTATTATGGAATGGCGGCCGCGCCCCTCAAAGTGCGCTGCCGATCAAAATGATGTGCATTTGAGTTCGAGCGAAGGCACTGTGGCCGCATATCCCCGCAACCGATGCGGCCTGTTCAAAAGGGTGCGGGGTTTACCCGGCAAGCACGCCAGCTTGCTTCGAACTAATATGCCCTGCCTGGCACAACCACCGTACAGTATCAGCCATGGATTCCTCGGCCGGACGAAAGCTAAGACCAAGTGTCTTTTCAGCCTTGTGATTATCCAGCGGGACCCAGTTTGTCGCATATTCCATAGCCTCCTCACTGATAGGAAGCGGTACCGAAATATAGGGGTGCAAGCGGTCAAATACTCGGCCCGTCAGCCGCATCAATCCCCCGGAAAGTGGCAACTTCAACAGGTGCCGCCCTGTCACTTTCTCCAAAACCCGCCCCAACTCGGCCCAGGGCAGGAAGTGTCCACCCAGGGTGAAATAGCCCCCGGCGGGCCTCTGCTCCAGCAGGCGTAGATGTGCATCGGCCACGTCACGCACATCCACATATTGGTTACCGCTGGGCATCAACGGCACAAAGGCGGTCAGGTATCCTTGCATGCCCACATGCGATTCTGTCATGCCTGGATCGTCTGGGCCGATTACTGTTGCCGGGTAGGTGATATACACCCGCTTACCTCTGGGCTTAAGATTTCGTACGTACTTTTCACAGGCTACCTTTGACCTGCCATAGGCATTGCGAGCAACACCCGGTGGAGAATTTTCGTCAAGTATGCTCGCGCTCGGGTCGTATAGTGCTGTCACACTGGAAACATGGATAATCGACTTCACACTTTTGATTTTCAAGGCACCGCCGATAACTGTCCTGGCGCCGTCTATATTGGTGTTAAAAACTTTCTCGGCATCGCTGGCCTTGGTCGAAACCATGGCTGCGGCGTGTATTACCGCATCACATTCCGCCAGCGCCGCATTAACTTTGTCGACATCGGTGATATCGCCACGGGTATAATCCAGATCGCAATCATCGCCATAGAGTTGGAGCATTTTGTCCACGCTGCGCACCAGCAAGCTTACCCGGTGGCCAGCTGCCATCAGTGCCTGCGCGGTGTGATAGCCAACAAAGCCGGTACCCCCTGTGATCATAACCCGCATTAGTAAATACTCCGGAATCCTGCCATCAAAATGGTAAACCCTCGTCGATATCGTGGTTCATTTCTGCGGGCTTCGGCATATTCAGAGTGTAATGAAATCCGTTCACTTCCTCCTGGATGCGAGCGGCCTTCTCAGGGGTTTCGTAAAACTGCGAATACCACTTTCTGCCAGTGCGAAAAGGCCCATCGGTCTTGAGCTGCATTACAGTCAGGGCGGGACGCTTGTTCAGCCATATGTTGAAATCCGCGCTGAACGCTTCCAGGGCACCTGCATGCGCTACCTCAGCGGCCGCCCTGTCTTCATCGCTGGCGACATCCGCGCTACCCCGGAAAACACCGCCATGCCAGCACTGGCTGGAGCCTTCTTCCACTGGCGTATTTGCGATCAGCTCATAGATAACGGTGTCTGCAAACACCTGCTTCGACAACAGAATACCAGGCCCGGTGTACCAGGTAGTGGTATACAGATAAGTCTCGTACAGCTGCATTGGACCACCCTGTCGCTGAATATAAATGTGGTCCTTGAACTCATTTTCAAAATATTGACTCGGGCAACCATGTGTAGGGCCAAGATGGCGAACATCTGCCATGTTATCCAGGATTTCCTGCGAATGAATAGGTAGCTCTCCCAGGTGGTCCAGTCCCCAGGGGACCCACTGCGGGTCATCCCATTCCGGTAGCGACGGCACATCGTAATCAGGATGCCGGCCATCCGGGTCAAACCAGGCCATCACGCAACCCAGGCTATCCACCACGGGGTAGGAGCGAATCGAAGCTGATTTTGGACAGGGGCCGTCAAAGTATGGGATATCATCGACATCACCTGCCGAATTATAACGCCAGCCGTGATACGGACAGCGTATGGAATCACCTTCAATCTGCTCACCGTTTTTGACAATCATGGCGGAGGTACTGGCGGTCAGGTGGGTACCCATATGGGCACAATAGGCATCCAGCAGCACGGGCTTGCCACTTTCACCCCGATACAGTGCCAGGTCCTGCCCGAAGAAACGCACGGCCTTGGGTCCTTTGTCCAGTTCCTTGCTTTCCGCCACGACAAACCAGCCTCGGGGGAAGGTGTTCGGTCCTAATTTGTAGTCTGCTGCTGTGGCCATCAGGAATAAGCTCCAGGAAGTCGTGAACACTGCGCTGGCATTTTTGAGCACCTGTCGCGTGTCGCCATCAAAACATTTGTATTGAAATGTTTTTTGTAGAATAATGCTTTATCGAACACCGGTCAAGCCTCAAAAATCGGGGGATGAGTAGCAACCAACGCCCGACACTAAATTGAAAGAGGATAGCGATTCCCATGTCATCACTGAAATCCGCCTACGAAGACGTCCTTAGCAATCTGACCCAACCGGGCTCCCCATTCGAGATCGGCAGGAAAAATTACGACGGGATCGAGTCGTTTGCCTACCTCAACGCTCCGGAAACAATGGCCGAACTGCTGGCCCCGGGGCGGACGTTTGGAAACCAGGAGTTCCTCGTCTACCAGGATGAACGCTATTCCTTCGGCGAATTTTTTGATCAGTCGGACCGTCTTGCGCACCAGTTGGTAACTCGTTTTGGCATATGCAAGGGAGACCGGGTGGCGATCGCCATGCGTAACTATCCCGAATGGCTGGTCTCATTTGTAGCGATCGTCTCCAGCGGCGCGGTAGCCGTACCGCTCAATAGCTGGGGCCAGACCGAAGAGCTTCGCCTGAACCTGGCAGACGCGCAGGCGTCGCTCCTGATCTGTGACCAGCAACGACTGGATACCATCGATCCCGCCGCCCTTAACCTGCCTGCAATTATCGTAAGGTCGCAGGGCCCCCTGTCGGCCAACTGCACAGCCTTCCAGCAGGTTCTTGCCGGCGTAGACAGCGAAGCGGTGCGGAAGGTCCTGCCATCTGGCCCCATCGGCGGGGAAGACCCTGCGATGATCATGTATACCTCCGGCACCTCCGGCAGACCCAAAGGCGCGCTGTTCAGTCATCGCAACTGCTGCCAGGCCATCGTGAACCTCGAGGCCGTTGGCGCTGTAGCCTATATGCTCAACATGGATGCATTCAATCAACACGCACAGTTGGGAGCACCCGCAAAGTCCCTACTGACTGTTCCCCTGTTCCATGTGGCCGGCCTGTATTCCCAATTTTTGCTTAATCTTCGCAATGGTCGCAGCATTGTCATGATGTACAAATGGGACCCGGTCACTGCCTGTGACTTGATTAGCAGCGAAAAAATTTCAGTTGTAGTCGGGGCTCCGTCGATGTTACTGGATCTGGTGCAGAGCGAGGAGTTTACTGCCGCGGACAAGAGCAACCTTATCAATATCAGCGGCGGCGGCGCTGCCACCCCTACCAGACTTGCCGAACTGGTTCAGGAAAAAGCACCTCATGCCCTACCGGGTGCCGGATGGGGGATGACCGAGTCCGGTGCCGCCGGAACAGCTTTTACCGGTTACCCTGTAACTGCCAAGCCGGGCGCCAGTGGATTCGTAAACCCCGTCGTGGAACTTCGCTTCTGCGATGAAGACGGCAACGAGGTAGCCCCGGGCACAGCGGGTGAAATCTGGATAAAGAGTCCAACGGTGATCAGCGGTTACATCAACGCCCCCGAGGCTAATAGCAGTGACTTCAGCGACGGGTGGTTCAAGACTGGCGACATTGGCTACCTGGACGAAGACCGCTGCATGTTCATCTGTGATCGCGCCAAAGACCTGGTCATCCGTGGTGGAGAAAATATATATCCCATCGAAATCGAGAACTGTATCCAGTCGATACCGGGGGTCCAGCGTGTGGCCGCGTTCGCCGTGCCCAGTGAACGCCTGGGTGAAGAACTGGCTGTGGTCATCACTTGCAGTCACGCAGACCTGGGTAAACTGACTGCGGAAACTGTACAAAAGTACTGCGAAGAAAGGCTTGCCAGATTCAAGGTACCCAGCTTTGTAAAAATTACTGACGTGGACTTGCCGATGAATGCCACCCGCAAGGTGATCAAGCGGCAGGTAAAGGACATGTATTTTCCAACAGACGGATAAGAAGGCTCTCTATGGCTGGAAAGAAACGAATACAAAACGAAGACGGTCACCAGGCCATGAAGGCCAAAGCGACGCGGGAAAGGATTCTCAATGCGGTAGTGACGCTGATCAATGAGTCCGGGTACAGCTCTGCCAGCTCCACTGCGATCGCAAAGAAAGCGAGTATTACCTGGGGTGCCGTACAGCATCACTTCGGTAACAAGGAAGATATCTTGCTCGCCGTACTGGAGATGGCCAGGGACGTCTACATTCAATCGCTGCGAAGCGCGGAGTTGAAACAGGGTTCGCTGGAAGAACGAATTGACCACTTTGTAGATACCGTCTGGGAGCATTACAAGAGCGACCTCTATTTTGCCTTTTCCGAAATCGTCATGGCCACGCGAGGGAAAAAGGGAAAACTTCCTCTCGGGAGTGTGCGGATGAATCGCCAACTGGAGACCCACCTTCAGACCATGTTTGAAATTTTCGGTGACTATGAAGTTTCGGATTTGCGAATGAAAGAATCCCTGCGGTTCGTGCACCGCTTCCTAACTGGTTTTGCGATGGACAAAGTGCTTGAACCCAGGCTTCCTTACGAAGACATTCATATCCAGCGGCTGAAGGACGAACTCTTCACCCTTATACACCAAGCCTAGCAGCGACTTGGAACTTCAAACGACGCGCGATGCGCATCGCAACAGGAAAAAGCATTGTAAATGTAATTTTATCAGGCGGACCGCTGTTGATACGCGAACGGATCTCGCCAGACGCTAAGGAGAATGGCTTTTGACATCATTGGACAATTTCAGGCTGGAAGTGCGGCAGTGGCTGGAAACCAACTGCCCCGAATCGCAACGCCAACCCATTATCAAAGAAGAGCAGATTTGGGGAGGCCGCAGGCGCATATTCCCAAGCCCGGATGCCAGGCTCTGGTTCGAACGCATGCGCGACAAGGGCTGGACCGCCCCCGACTGGCCAACCGAATACGGCGGTGGCGGACTTTCAGCGGCTGAGGCAAAGGTGCTCGAGCAGGAAATGCAGGCATTGGGTTGTCGGCCGCCTCTGTACGAAATCGGCCTGTGGATGTTCGGTCCGGCCCTGCTGGAATACGGCTCGGAACAACAAAAGCTCGAGCACATTCCCAAAATTGTGCGCGGTGAAATCCGTTGGTCACAGGGCTACTCGGAGCCCAGCGCCGGCTCCGACCTGGCCAGTCTCATAACCAGGGCTGAGGACATGGGAGATCACTTCCTCGTCAACGGCTCCAAGATGTGGACCACCCAGGCGGATAAGGCTGACTGGATTTTCTGCCTGGTCAGGACCGACCCGAAAGTACCAAAGCAGGAAGGCATTAGCTTCCTGCTTATCGATATGGCCAGCGAGGGTGTCTCCACTGCTCCAATCGAACTCATCAGCGGCGAGTCCGAATTCTGCCAGACATTTTTTGAGGACGTGCGCGTCCCGAAAGAAAACCTGGTGGGTGAACTCAACGCCGGCTGGTCAATTGCCAAACGCCTGCTCAAGCATGAGCGCAAGCTGATGAGCATTATGGAGATGATGGTAGAAAAGGAGGACGAGACGGTTGTTGAACTGGCGAAACGCTACGTCGGTGTCGATGGCACGGGGCAGCTGCGCGACAACGCGCTGCGCACGCAACTGACCAGGCACTTGATGAATAGCCAGGCCATTGAGTGGACCAGTTATCGCTTGTTCGAACAGCATGGACAGGTCATCAAGGACGCCGGATTACCGCTGATCATGAAACATATCAGCACCACGGAGTTACAGCGCAAGGACGAGCTCATACTGGCGATAATGGGCAACCGCGGCCTGAGCCTGAAAGATGCGGAGTACTCGCATAAGGAGCAGCGCCTGGTAAAGAACTGGGCATACAACAAAGCACAGACCATCGCCGGTGGCACCTCCGAAATCCAATTGAATATTATCGCCAAACGCGCACTGGATTTACCGGGCCACTAGCAAGTGGTTTCTCCAGATTGCAAAAAATATCACCGAGGGAAACAAGCTATGACGATGGTTCTGAATGAGGAACAACGATTTCTGAAAGAGACCGTCAATGGACTGCTGCAAAAACACCAGCCGGTGACGTCTTTGCGGACGTTGCGCAATTCCGACGATGAACTCGGCTACGATCCTGGTTTCTGGCAGCAACTCGTCGACATGGACATTCCGTCCATTGTAATGCCCGCCAGTTATGGCGGACTCGGCTTTGGCTATAGCGGTCTCGGTGCCGTCATGGAAGAAATGGGGCGCACGCTGGCTGTCTCTCCCCTGTTCTCCACCGTTGTGCTGGGCGGTTCAGCCCTGGAGCTGGCGGGTGGCACACCTCACCGGGATCTGCTGCCGGAGATTGCGGCCGGCAAGCTAACCCTCGCTCTGGCGATTGATGAGGGGCATCACCATCAACCCCGGGCCACCGCCACGACCCTGACCGTCGCTAACGAAGGGTTGATACTGGACGGTAACAAGGTCTTCGTGCTCGACGGTCACTCAGCCGACAAACTGCTGGTCGTTGCCCGCAGCGCTGGCAAGCCAGGAGATGAGTACGGTTTGTCACTGGTGTTGCTACCACGTGAGACCGCGGGCGTGAATGTACAGCGCACTAGCCTCATGGACGGACGTAACGCCGCTATTGTTAAATTCAACAGGGTCGAGCTCGGCCCAGAAGCACTCGTCGGCACACTTCACGAGGGATGGTCGATTCTTCTTCAGGTCATCGACCGGGGCGCCATTTGCATCGCGGCGGAAATGCTGGGTGGTTCGCTGGAAGTATTCGAGCGCACCATGGCTTACATCAAGGAACGAGAGCAGTTTGGCGTCAGGATCGGTTCTTTCCAGGCACTCCAGCATCGCAGCGCCGAAATGTACTGCCAGTTGGAGCAATGCAGGACCGTTGTACTAAAAGCCCTTTCCTCCCTCGATGAGGGCTGCCGGGATATTTCCCTACATGCCAGCATGGCAAAGGCGCTGGTCAACCAGTGCTATGCGCATATCAGTAACGAGGCCGTACAGATGCACGGTGGCATGGGGCTTACCGATGAACTCGATATCGGCCTATACCTGAAGCGAGCCCGCGTCAGCATGCAGATTCTTGGTGACACCAGTTATCACCAGGACCGGTATGCGCAACTGATGGGATACTGAATCGAAACCATTTGTACATATCACCGGTATGGAGAACACCATGTTAAAGGATAAAGTTGCATTGATTACCGGCGCAGGCCAGGGTATTGGCCAGGGCATAGCCCTGGCATTAGCCAAACGCGGGGTAAAGGTAGCCGTAGCCGGACGCACTGTCGCAAAGTGCGAAGAAACCTGCAGATTGATCAGTGAGCGCCACGGTACTGAATCCATCTCCCTGGGCTGCGATGTCGCTATTGAAGAAGACCTGCAAAGAGCGGTAGCGACAACGGTGGACCGGTTTGGCGGAATTCATATCCTCGTCAACAATGCGGTGAGCACTTCGCCAGGTCCGCTGCTCGCACAACAAAACGACCAGGTCCTGAAGGCGTTTATGGTTGGCCCCATCGCCACCTTGCGGCTCATGCAATTATGCCACCCCTATCTTAGCAAGGAAGGTGGCTCGATCATTAACATGGCCAGCACCGCCGCCAAGCGCTGGGATATGAGCAATTACGGCGTCTATGCCGCTGAGAAAGAAGGTATACGCGCCTTGACCCGTGCGGCAGCAAGCGAATGGGGTGGGGCAAATATTCGCGCAAACTGTATCCTGCCTCACGCCAAATCCCCGGCCCTTCAGAAATGGGCTGAGCGGAACCCGGCCGAAGCGGCGGAGTTCGTGAACGGCATCCCACTGAGGCGCATCGGCGAGTGTGAAGCGGATATTGGCGAATTTGTCGCGATGCTATGCCAACCAGAGTCTTCCTATGTCAGCGGCCAGAGTATCGCCGTGGATGGCGGACAGGCATATATGGGTTAGCGCCCCCTACTCTATCAGGAACTGACTATACCATTTGCGGAACTTGCCAAACGGCCCATCGCCATCACAGAGCAAGGGTTTTTCAAAATACCGCTTGTGACGCCAGATAATCCTGTCCTCTTCCATCTGCTGACATACATTGGCGATGATGGCATCGCCAATGCCACCTGCCGGCGTTTTGCCATTCACTTTTTTCTGGATGAAGGCGTACTTGGCGTGGGTATGCTCCCTGCTTACCGGCGTGAGGTTGGCCATTAGCAATGTGTCACAGAGTCCGGTAAAGCGGACGAAGGTCAGGCCAGGGCCAATATTGCGGTTTTCTATCGCACCTTCGATCTCACCTTTTGGCGTAGGCTGTCTTGTCTTCAGCAGACCGTATCTGGTGTGCCCCGTGAACTCCAGCTTCACCACGTCGGGAATGTCATTGGTACCGTGTACAAAAAGAAAATGTACAGTATCGACAGCGTTCTCGCCGATCTCCTGCATGTGCGTCTCGATATCCCAGGTGAAAGACTTTATCTCACCCCACTCTTCATTATCCAACGCCGCCTCTTTGACAGACTCAGGTTCAAACAGGGGATCGACACCTTCGGGGTGATACCAAACCAGGATGCACTGGTTAACTTCACGAACATGCCAGGGTCGTATTACTTCCTCTTCGCGTGCCACCTTCGGCGGAAGGTTTTTGGCATAGGGTATATGCGTACACCGACCCTCGCCATTGTATTGCCAGCCATGAAACGGGCATACGATACTCTCGCCCACTACCGAAGAGCCGCTACCGGCCTGGTCACGGATTCCATAGCCGAGATGAGCGCCCATGTGAGGGCAGAAGGCATCCAGAACTTTGGCTACGCCGGATTCGGTACGAAAAGCCACCAGTTCCTGGTCAAAATAGTTGAGGGGTTTTGACTCACCAATCGCCAGTTCGCTGGAATAAAGGACCTGAAACCAGCCAAAAGGCAGGGGCAGAGGTATGCGCTCTATAGTTTCGTGTGATGCCGTCATAACTTTCTCCCTGGATAAACGTTTCGCTTTGAATGGAACCTGAACACACTCGCCATACAAACGGCTCCCGATACTTATAAGCAACTAAGACAGGCCAAAAACCCGCACGGCATTGTCGTGCAGGAATTTCGGCCACACCTCTTCTTTGAATGGCACGCCGGGCATGTCCTTGAAGATGCGCTCCAGGGATAATCCCATGGGAAAATACCCGGCATACATGATCTTGTCGGCGCCACGCGTATTGGCAAAATTGACGATGCTCTCCGGATAATGCCGAGGTGCAAAGGCGCTGGTCATGTAATACAGATTCGGGTACTTCAACATCAGCTTCCAGGCCAGGTCGGTCCAGGGCTCGGCGCCGTGACGCATAACAACTTTGAGTTCCGGGAAGAACCAGCAGATCTCATCGAGGTGCTCGACCTTCTGCGGCTCCATGGGAATTCGCGGTCCCGGCACACCCACACAGGGGCAAAAGGGAATCCCAAGGTCGATACAGGCGACGAAGATGGGGTACCAGCGTTTGTCATCCAGTGAGACCTGCGGGCACAAACCGGCTGGAAAAGCGGTGACTGCCTTGATGTCATATTGCTCTTTCAGACGGCGGATTTTACGCACTTCTTCCATGCCGTTATTCGGGTTGCACTCATAGCTGGCGAAAAAACGATCCGGATGCTTCAGCACCGCCTCATTCTGTAGCCCGTACTGTCCCTCATCGACCCCCACCATGGCCCTGCTGATATTGAATTCATCCATTTTTCCGATCGTATAGGCGAGGTAGTCATCCTGCTTGCCGGTATCAGGTATGTCCTTGAACATATATTGCGCCGGCATCTGGAACATCTGTCGACTTTCCTCATCCATCAACAGCGGCTTTATAAAGTCGTAGTAGTTGGATTTTTCGCTGGTTGGTATTGCTAACATAAGGTCAATAATTTCGATATCTCTTGGCATGGACAAAGTCTTTGCTCCTATTAGTAAAAAGCACAGCAGCCAACGCACCATACGTCATACCGCTTGATATCCACGAGCGTATCATACAAAACATTTGTGTTGAAATGTTTTTATCCGATTGATGCGGCAACAAGAATCACAGCTATGAAACGCTGGGTTAGGCTGCACCACTAACCAGCTTTGCGCACCGTCTTCAGCCAGTGAATCTCTTCTTGTTCAAAGGCCTGAAGTATGCCATCCAGGGTCCGCCCTATACTTGTGGTCGCTCGAATTGCCGGAACTTTTGGCCAGGTGGCACGTTCACCTGCCGCGATGAGTTCTACCATCTCCTCTACTGACAGCATTTTCAGCAACGATCGCAAACCAGCCACGCCATATCCGGGAAAGATATTGATATCCGCTGTGTAGCGTTGATCAATTAGCGCATTGAAGGCATTCATGGCCACACCCAGTTTTGGGCCAACCGTCATATACCGCTGGATAAGCCCCAGGGATCCGCGTACTACCTCCTTGGTCGCGGCTACTGAAGCATCGGATGCGATCTTGCGGAGACCCGGGCGTAGGCTGGGTTCCCGTCCCAGCCCCGGCATTACCTGGCTGACGATAAAGTGATTGACACCATACATTCTCGCCAGCCGTTTGGCAGGCAAGTCCTGTGAGAAGGAACCATCAATCCACCGTCGTGAAGAAAGATAGGGCTTTACCACGCCTGCGGCATTACGCGCCTCCAGCTGAGCTGGCGGAAAGATGCCCGGCAATGCGGAGCTTGCCAGTACCGCTGATCTGATGGTGACATTTGGAGAGGCGATATGATTCAACAATCGGGAGTTTTGTCGGGGTTCCGCCGGGGATATGGTGATATTTATACTGCGTCCCGTCTTCTGGTAGGCCTCCTGGAATGTCATGTCGGGAATCATACGGGCCATCTCACGCTTGACGGCTGCCATATCCACATTGCCACGCTTACCAAAACCAATCTCCAGGTTTTCCCTGTTGCCAGTCAGTGCCCGCGCCAAATAGGTATTGTCAAACAGTTGCAGGTACTCCTGGTCACTGCGGGTACCAAAGACCGCCGCCACAAAAGCACCTGCACTTGCTCCAGAAACAACCGCGGGGCATAACTGCTGCTCTATCAATGCCTTGAGCACACCAAAGTGGAAGTAGCCCAGGGTTCCGCCCCCGCTCAACATCAATGCCGATCGGCCGTAGCAATGACTTGCACGCTGGAAGAATTCGACCCTCTCCGCCCACGGTATGCCTGCGAAATTGCGCGGTGCCAGATATTCCAGGGCATCGCTGATTTCCTTGATGTAGTCTTCGATAAGCGCCTTCGTACCACAGCGAGCGCGTTGATAGAGCCTGGCCTGCCCCATCCCGGCCATGTTGCCATGAATGCCTTCGTTCAGCGCAAACAACAGCCCATGGTCATCTCCCTTCCTGCGCAGACCACGCAGCCTCCTCAGCCGCTTGCCGATACTGACAGAGTCGTACTGCCGGGATTCGTCCTTGCGGCGCCACAGGTCGGCCCCGGTCTCCCGGTCATGGTTTTCAGCAAGCTCAAACCAGTCGTCGTAACTTACGGCCCGCGCCATATCCTGTTCAATTTGTCTAAGCTTGGATGTTTTGCTGGACCTCGTACGCGTTTTCATTAGGCCAATGATCTCCGCTTTAACTGGTGACTGGGCTCTGTGGATTAAGAAATGATATGAGCCACCGACAGCATATGCCCGTATTGGAGGGCGCTGCTATACATAAACAGCCAGATTTATAGCCATAAGCGTTCAAGCGGCGAGCATCCCATCACCGACACCACGCCGGGCAGCTATCGTCCTGTCTCGCCCGATCAGGCTGGCGCCAGTTTGTCGAACCAGGGGCTCGCCTGTTCCAGCTGTCCGGCGAGCTGAAATAACAGTGCCTCTTCTCCATAGCGCCCGGCAAACATCACACCCACCGGCAAGCCCTCGGGCGTCCAGTGCAGAGGCACAGACATCGCGGGTTGACCTGTGGCGTTATACAACATGGTAAAAGCAGAAGCACTGATCGCCTCTTTCTCATAGGCTGCATTGTCCTGGTCCAGGCTCAATTTGCCCAATTTGACCGGCGGTGTCGCCAGAGTGGGCGACAGCAAAAGATCGTACTCCTGCTGCAGCAATGCGATCCTTTGAGCGGTTATCTCGATTCGTTGTTGGGCGTTCCAAAGTTGTTCAGCCGTATAGCCGCGTGAACTTTGGTAGCGCTGCCAGATAATCGGCTCCAGGTCATTCTCAGTGACCTCTCTTCCCAACTGGCGCTCTCGAGTCGTTACCTGCACCACCGTCCCCGCACCCATAATGATTCGCGTCGCGGCAAAAAACTCGCGGGGATCGACCGGCAGTTGTATCCCGGATACATGATGCCCCAGGCCTTCGCAGAGTATTGCGGCGTTTTCGGCGGCTTTTACGCACTCAGTATCCACCGGGCTGTGGGTGATCGGTGTGTGAATCAAACCAATTCTGAGTGCCTTTGGCACCCTGCTCACCGCGGCCAGGTAGTCGCCCCGGGGAAACGGCGCAATGGTGGTTTGGCCCGGCTCCGGACCCCGACTGGCATCCAGCAGCGCGGCGCTATCACGAACACTGCGTGACACCGCGTGGATTACACTCATTATCGAAGACAGGCTCTTCGGCCCGCTGGGCACACGGCCACGACTGGGTTTCATTCCGAAAAGCCCGCAGCAGGAAGCGGGAATTCTTATGGAGCCGCCACCATCGGAACCATTTGCCACGGGCAGAATCCCCGCGGCAACCGCCGCAGCCGAGCCACCGGAAGAGCCACCGGCGCTAAGGGTTAAATTCCAGGGATTGCGGGTATCGCCAAACAGAGCTGACTCGGTCGTAGGGGTGCCGCCGAACTCGGGGCTGGCGGTCTTACCAAAAATCACCAGCCCGGCGCGTTGGTAGCGCTCCACCACAGTACTGCTGTAGTCCATACGTGCGTCCCGGTAGAAGCGAGAGCCGTTGGTAGTAACCGTCCCTTTCAGCGCCATGCCCAGGTCCTTGAGCATAAACGGTACGCCGGTAAACGGGCCCTGCGGCAGACCGGTGTTAATTGCTGAGCGAGCAAAGTCATAGAGCTTTTCGACCACGCAATTGATGTCGGGGTTAACAGCTTCACTACGAGCAATGGCTGTTTCCAGCAGATCCATTGCTGAAACTTCGCCCTGTTGTACCAGCTGAGCCAGACCGAGCGCATCGTAGGAGCGGTACTCAGGAAAGCTCAGGGCGGAGCCACTGGAACGCCCCAACACCGGCGCAACGCCAGCGACGGCGGCCAAAGCTATACCCTGCTTCATCAGGGTCCGACGTGTGAGCTGCCGACTCATACCTGGCTTGGCCTGAACATGGCGTCGTGGCCGCCATCGACAAACAGTACCGAGCCGCAGATAAATCTCGCCTCCGGACCCAGCAAAAAGCTGGTTGCCGCAGCCTGGTCTTCAGGCTTACCGGGAAATCCCACGGGGATACTGCCCATGAACTCCTTGATTGCCGGACCATAGGTGGGGTCGTTCTCTACCTGTTCCGTCATTGGCGTCTGCGTGTAACCGGGAGCGATGGCGTTCATACGTACACCGGCAGCGGCATAGTCAACGACATTGCTTCGCATCCACTGCGCTACCGCCTTTTTGGTCCCACTGTAGACTTCCTGTGCCGCTATGGTTGCAGAAAATTCGGTGGCTTTCTCCTCCTCACCGGATAGCAACAAATCGACGAACTCGGGAGTGTTGTTCATGGGTGCTGAATTGGAAGAAATCATTACGATAGAGCCCCGTTTAGCCGCCAACAGGTCCTTGAGACCCTCGATCAACTCAACGGAACCAAAATAGTTAACCTGGGTGATCAACTTATGGTTGGACACGTTGGAGCCAAGACCGGCGCAGGTAATAAGTCCGTCCAGGCCGGCGGCCGCAGTATCCCTGAGCGCCGCAATGGCGGCCATTCGGCCGTCCTTGCTGGATAGATCCGCGACTATATCGGCATCCTTGATATCCACCACGATTACCTGATTGCCCTCTCCACGAAGACGTTGCTTGATAGCTGCACCGATACCTGTAGCGCCGCCAGTTAACGCATAACATGCCATTTTTGTAATCCCCTCGATTAAACGCTGATAGCTTTCCCGAGGACCGTGCCCGCGGGTTGTACCCGCGAGCCACATTAGATGCATACAGCATGCCTGCATATGACGAATGAGGTCGATTCCATTTACCTTTCAGTTCCCCCCGGGGCTCGAACTGTATTGTTAACGAAATTGGACTCTTCCGAGCTACTGGCTCTGTCGGCATAGGCTTACATTGGTAAGGAAAAATCAAACAGCCTGTAGTGCCCGGGCTGGCCAGACTGATGCGGGCAAGGCGGCGCTGGGCTCTATAAAGAGGAAACACGTCATGGATTACTTCGTCACGGGTGCCACAGGATTTATCGGCAAATTTCTTGTTGAAAAATTACTGCAAAGGGAGGGCACCGTGTACGTGCTGCTCCGCGCAGGGTCCGAGCATAAACTGGACGCCCTTAAGCAACGATACCCGTGTGGCGCCGATCGCATTGTCGCGGTGCATGGCGACCTGGGCGAGCCACTGCTGGGGATTACTGACGAAGATCGCGACAAGTTGCGCGGAAATATCGGCCATTTCTTTCACGTCGCAGCGATCTACGACCTGACGGCGTCAGCAAAAAGCCAGCAGATAGCCAACGTCGAGGGCACCCGCAATGCGGTGAAGTGCGCCGAAGACCTGCGGGCAGGCTGTTTCCAGCACACCAGTTCAATCGCCGTCGGCGGGAAATACCAGGGCACTTTTCGCGAGGGCATGTTCAGGGAGGCTGGCGAACTGAACCATCCCTACTTCCGCACCAAGCATGAATCCGAAGCAGTGGTTCGCGAAGAGTGCGCTATTCCTTGGCGGGTTTACCGACCCGCATCCGTAGTCGGTCACTCCGAAACGGGTGAAATCGACAAGACTGACGGTCCCTACTACAGCTTTCCCACGTTGGCGAAACTGCGCAAGGCACTGCCGCCCTGGTTCCCGCTGATCGGCATCGACACCGGTAGCTTCAATATCGTGCCGGTAGACTTCGTGGTTGCGGCCATGGATCACATCGCCCACAAGGATGACTGTGATTACCGGGCTTTCCATCTCACCAACCCGGATCACTATTCCGCCGGGGAGATGATGAATATCTTTGCCGAGGCTGCCAAGGCGCCACGCTTCGGCCTGCGCCTGGATACCAAAATATTCTCTTTCATTCCCTCCAGCATGCTGTCCATGTTGAGCAAACTGCCGCCGGTGAAACGCCTGATTGCAACCGCCATGGAGGGAATCGGCATGCCGGTGGATGCCATAATGTTCTTCACCTGGAATACACGCTTTGACAACCGCGAAGCCGAAATTGCCCTGCAGGGCAGCGGTATTTCCGTACCCAAATTGTCCAGCTACGCCACCCGTCTTTGGGACTTTTGGGAGCGTAACCTCGATCCGCAGCTGTTCATAGACCACTCACTGAAAGGCAATGTAGAGGGCAAAGTAGTCATCATAACCGGAGGGGGCACAGGTATTGGCCTGGCCACCGCGATTCGACTGGGAGAGGCCGGCGCCAAAGTGGTGTTGAGCGGACGAACCCTGGAGACCCTGGAAGACGCCAAACGCCAGGTTGAGGCGGTTGGGGGTGAAGCACACATCTACAGCTGCGATATTTCCAGTATGGAAGCCTGTGATGCATTTCTTGCCCAGGTTAAAGCGGACCATGGCTATGTGGATATTCTGATCAATAACGCCGGGCGCTCCATTCGCCGGGCAGTTGAAGAATCCTATGACCGCTTCCACGATTTTGAGCGAACTATGCAGCTGAACTACTTTGGCTGCCTGCGCATGAGCCTGGGCGTACTGCCTGGCATGAGTGAGCGACGCAGCGGCCACATAATCAATATTTCCTCGATGGGCGTTGTCGGGCCCCCTGCCCGCTTCTCAGCCTACATCGCCTCGAAATCCGCACTGGAGGGCTGGAGTCGCTGTGCGGAGGCCGAGTTCTGTGATCGCAATATTCATTTCACTAATATCAACATGCCGCTGGTGCGAACGCCGATGATCGGCCCGACCAAGGTCTATGACGTCGCCCCTACACTTTCGCCGGAGCAGGCTGCCGATATGGTAGTGGATGCGGTTATCAATAAACCCAGTCGTATCGTTACCGGTATGGGCAGGATGTTCCAGATTATGCATCTTCTCGCGCCCAAGCTGGCGGCAACATCCATGAATATACCGTTCCGGATGTTTGAGAGTTCAACCGAGACCAAGGGCATCAAACAGATAACTGCGGAGCCCTCCAGTGAGCAAGTGGCAATCGCGGCGCTGTTAAAGGGAGTACATTTCTAGCGGCATATCCAGCCACAAACTTTGCGGCCTTGAAGTCAGCAGACGCCGTCATTGACCGCGCCGAGGCTCGTATCGGTGAGCGTGCCTTCAGCATCGTCTTTCACAACTGCGAACACTTCTCCAGCTGGTGTAAAACCGGTATCAGCAACAGCGACCAGGTAAACGCCATATGGAAGGCTACAATGAGCACACCAGACTTTGCGCGCTACCGGGCGGACAAGCTGCTGATTAATATTTTCGAACCGAAATGGCCGGGGCGGCGCTAGGCGGCCGTCCTCCAGACTCCGTCGTAGGCTGCCAGCGGCTGCGCCTCGCTGTTACCATGGTGGTTTAGTTCAAAGGTGGTACTTTCTGTGCATCCCTCTTCATCGCAATACTCCCGAGCAGGGACAGATCGCAATTGCACGAATATTCATCAGCAAGCCTGTTCTTTCCGGCGTTTATGGCCCCGGTTAGCCGCCAAAAAAAAACCGCACCGGATTAGCGGTGCGGTCCAAGGGGACCCAGCTGGGAGCGTTAAAACTCGTAGGTCACATCCATCCCGAAGGTTGCCTCATCACCATACTGTTCCGTTATCGGTCCAAGGCTGGCAAAGTTGATGCCGAAAGTATTGTAAGACTCATCCAACAAGTTTCTGGCCCAGAGTCCGGCACGCAAGGTGCCATCACCTACCGCTACTCCCTCAATACCCAGGCGCATGTTCACCATGGTGCGTTCTTCGACCTCAATGTCGGGAAATACGTAGGGCTCACCGGAATAAGTGCCTGTCCAAAGCGCCGAGGAGTAGCCCTTGCTCTGCCAGAATACCTCGGTGTGGGCAATGAACTCCCCCCAGTTAGTGCGCAGGAAAACCCAATCCACAACGCCCGAAGCCATATTGTCCGGCGAGGTACGCACGGCGAGGTTATCCGTGTTGATGCTAGTATTGACGCCTTCCAGCGTTGCATACTTATCGAAATTTCCACTCATATGAGAGTAAGTGACGCTGAACATCAGGTCATCCGTTGGCAGCCACTGTGCCTCTACCTCCGCGCCCCACCGCTCCGACTTACCCGCGTTGCCAGTAGACGAGGTGGTCTGGCCGCTTTCGCTGACCTTAATCTCCGACACTTGCTGATCATCGTAGGTGTAGGCAAACAGCGCGCTGTTGACCCGCAGCACCCCCGGGATCACGTCTGACTTGACCCCGAGTTCCCACGACTCGATAGTCTCCTCCTTATAGGGGCTATCGAACACCTCGCCATTGAAGCCACCACTGCGGTAGCCGGTGGCCCAACGCAGATACGTATTGGTGTTCTCGCCTACGTCATACGCCACGGTGACTGTGCCGCTATTGTTGTCAAAATTGTCGTCGAATTTCTGCTGATACTGCCCTGGAGTCGGCATCAGTTCGCCAGTGTAATCCATATTTGTCCGGTACGTGCCGGGAACCGAACCTGGCAGATACACCGAGCCCGCATCCTGGTACAAGTACTTCACATCTTTCTGCTCCTCGGTATAGCGGTAGCCGAAGGTCAGGGCGAGTTTATCTTCGAACATCTCTGGCCGGATCGTGGTCTGGCCATAGAGCGCCCACGCCTCGGTTTCGAGGTCGTAGTTCACCGCTGATTTACCACCTATGGGCTGGGCCGCGCTGCGGATACTGCGGTTCTCACCCGAATCACTGAAATAGTACAGGCCAACGGCGTATTCGACGTTATCCTGGCTACCCACCATCTGCAGTTCCTGGGAGAACTGGTCGTAGTCGATTTTCGCGTCCTGATTGAAGAAGCCGCCACCGAATTCATCGATGTACTGCCACATCTGGGCAGTGCTCTCCAGTAGTTCGTTGTATTGCGGTGTCAGCACCGGAATCAGCGACGGGTCAGCCGACATAGCACCAAACAGCCCCAGTTCCTCGCCGTACATTGCCGAAAGAATACCCAGTGCGCTGTCGTTGACGGCGCCCGCCCCGCCAGGCACAACCGTATTGTCGGTGCCATCAAGATCACCCACATTTTTATTCGTGAGCGTACGATAGCCAGTGATGGACTTGAATTCCACACTACCCAGGACTCCCATATCGTCAAACGACAGGGCCGCGGTCAGGTTGTGACCCTCGCTATCGTCCTTGGAGTAAGTATTGATGTCGCTGCTGGCTCTGTTGGGCCGGTCGCCATCATTGGGGTTGTTGTAGAGGTCCAATGTATCCTGGCTGGAGTTAACATAGCGGTCAGCGGTATTGTCCGGTGACAGCCCAAACGATGGGGCATACGCGTTCATCTGCGCGAGACCACCACCGATCTGGCCGACGTTGATATCCTGGAGTATCTGGGTACGACTGGTCTGCGCACCGGTCACGGGGTTCACGGCCAGCGGGGTGTAACCCACCATAAACTGGGGCGTGCCCTTTTCGTTGAGCTCGGAATGATCGTAGGCGTAGTCAATGATCAGTTGGTCATTCACTTCCCAGCGCAGCGCTATCCGGTAAGCCTGGCGATCAAGGTCGTCAAAATCGTCGAGATTGGGGTTGGTGTTGTCGTACAACTCGTCCCGTTGCCGGGTCATCGCGCCAAATGAACCCGATAGGGCGCCCGGACCTTCCCCCACGGTGCCGAGGGTGCCTGTATAGACGGTTCCCTTGACTCCCCAAAGGCTGTCGCTACCCAGTTCTCCCGTGAATTTGCCGCCGAACTCCCCGGTGGGCTTCTGGGTGATAAAATTGACCGCTCCAGCGGTGGCGTTGCGGCCGTAAAGGGTGCCCTGGGGACCGCGCAGCACCTCTATCCGTTGCAGGTCAGCGACGTCCAACGAGGAGGCGACCTGCTTGCCAAGATAAACACCATCCATGTATATGGCGGCAGCCGGGTCATTCGACAGGTTGCTGGAAGCTCCTCCACTCACACCCCGTATGTTTATAGAGAGGTTGGCCCGCGAACCCGGGCTCTCGTAGCCGGTCATATTCGGCATGGTGCTTATCAGGTCTCCCGCGTTGACCACGCCGCGGCGCTCAAGGTCAGTTTCGCTAAGGGCAGAGATGGCTATAGGTACATCCTGGGAGTCTTCCGCGCGTTTCTGGGCGGTAACCACCACCTCTTCCAATGCCAGTGACGTGACCTTGGACTGGGCCAGCAATTGCGGCGAATATGCCGCGCCCGCCAGCACCAGGGCTGACACCAGAACGGACTTCTTATACGGAATTATCATTGGTGAAACTCCCTTATTTTAACTTTATCGGGTTTACTATTTTTGTAGCCGCTACGGCAAAATGAACAAGCCTGCGCGCCAGTACGACTACCTCGACCAGGACAGACGGAACCACCCTCTGCCCATTGTGTTCAATTGTTAAGCACCAGAGGGCCGCAGCACAGAACGACACCGACCAATTTCATGTACATTTGAGTTCGTTCCGGCGTTTAGCCTAGTCCCGCTTACTGCTGGTTTTTTTACGCGCCTTTCGCACTGGCTTTGGGGCCTTCACCAGCTCAGTTTTCAGTTCTTCAAAGGAAGCTTTCAGACAGTCAACGTAAAAAGCGGGATCGGGCAGCATCTGCCTGCAGGCAGTGAAAGACAGCTTCACCGAACCTTTTTTATTCTGTACCGAGCTGTAGACGATATGAAACAAACCTACGTTTGGCACGAGCGGCCCCAAACTGGTGGCGTCGATCAGTTCCGCTCCGCAGAGATACTGTGGCTCCATGGCACCGGGGACATTGGTGATAATGGTGTTAAACATTACCGAGGATTCGGCGAGGCCGGTTGCTGCCGCCGTTCGCACCGCCACCGCCAGAACACTGCCTGGAATCAAATCGGTAATGTCCAGCGCGATACGAGGCCCCAGGGCCTGTGCATAGGCTTTGGCCTGGGTTGTTTTTTGCTGAATAGCCTGAAGTCGTCGCTGCGGATCCGCTATATCACTGCACAGTGAGACATTCATAAAGCCCACCATATTGCCGCCGGAGGTTTTTTCTTCTACCGAACGGACATCGATAGGACAGCCCGTGACCAGACTACCCGCGGGCGTCTCATCCTTACTGTCGAGGTATCTGCGCAAACCGCCGGAGACAATTGCGAGCATGACATCGTTCACGGTCGCTCCAGGCACCGCATTCTTGATGGCCCGGATATCCTCAAAATCGAATTTACAGGCATCCACTGCCCGGTGTGGGGAGATTTTGCCCTGGAAGCGGGTCCTGGGTGCCTCATCCTGAGGTTCGAACTCATGCTCCCGATAGCCCTTGCGGATTCGGCGATAGGTGGGCAGGGCCGAGCGCACCATACGAAAAACCTGGCCCGGCTTTTTCCAGGCGTCCAGGTAAGCTTTACCCAGCATGCGAACGCGGGAGGCCGGCGCCACTTTCCAGGGTGGCGCTGGCTCCACCTCCACCGGCTTCGGCACCAGGTCATGCATGACATTCATGAACTGGGCGCCCGCGGCGCCATCCATAGCGGCGTGATGCACCTTGAGCAGCATCGCAAAGCAGTTTTTCGGCAAGCCCTCTACCGCATCCAGCCCCTCAATGATGTATATCTCCCACAATGGCTTGTCTCTCGACAGTGGGATTGCATGCAGGCGCGCGGCGAGAATGCACAACTGGCGCCAGTCGCCTGGCTTGGGTAGCGCGATATGTCGAACATGATATTCCAGATCGAACTCAGGGTCGTCCACCCAGTAAGGCTGCCCCAGGCCAAAAGGAACTGTGGCCAGCTTGCGCCTGAAAATGGGAGACAGGTGGGTTCGGGTTTTCAGCATGGCCAGAATCTGTTTGAAGCGAACCCGGCCTCCAGGCGCGGTAGACTGATCATAAATGCTGATACCGCCAATGTGCTGTGGCAGGCCCTTCATTTCCGCATGGACGAACATGGCGTCCTGTCCTGACAACTGCTGCATAGTTCAGCTCCGGTTCTTGCTGGAAATCAACTCACAAGGCGACAATCGTCCCGGAGTGACAGGACGAGGCTGCAGTGTTGCAGCTCACCCGCTCGACAACTATGACATTTCAATTCAATTTTATAGACCTAAGACATCGTCAGGCCGGGAGAACAGTAGAGGCGAGGCTGCAGACTCAGGACGGGATATGGGAATCATACCCAGCCGGCGGCAGGTGTCCTGCAACAGGGCAATTGCCTTCTCGGGTCTGGATAATCATTTCTTGCCGATACCATTTTCTAGCTCCAATCTGGCCTTCACTTCGGGACTCAGCGGCTGGATTCAGCTGCCGCGCCATGGAGAAAGTTCATGACAATGGTTTCAATCTTATCAAGGTAACTTTCATCCTCCAGCCACTCTGGCCTTTCCTCCAGCGCGGCGACAAGCAGGCGCTCTATGATATTTGCCGTCAAAAATGCGGCTTGCTCAAGGTCGGCAGGTGCAATCTCTGACCGGTATTTCCTGAACAGGTCCGGCAGCCATTCCTCCCATGAGGGTTGCCGGTATACCTGGGTCATGTGCGCTTCCACTTTTGATTGAAAGTCAAAAAAATCGTAATACTCACGATAGAATTCACCGTGCAGGCCGAGGTAGCGAAGGTGGAGTTCGGCGGTGACACGAACCAGTTCCCGCACCGTACTACGAAGAGATACATCTATCTGGGCAAGCACCCTGGGCGTTGTTTCCCGACATATCTGGTCAGTTGTGGCGGCAATCTCCTCCGTGAAGAAATTCGCCAGTATGGCTTCTTTATTCGGGAAGTACTGGTACAGGGAACCGATGGTGACACCCGCCACTTCTGCAATACGGTTGGTGGTCAGCCGCTCTACGCCCTCCTCGGCCAGAACCTGCCTGCAGGCCTGGATTATGGCTTCCACTACCACTTTGGAGCGACTCTGGCTCGGGCGCCTGCGGGGTTCTGGTGGCAGCTTCTTCATGGCAGTGGGACCGGCAGTGACTGACGTATCATCGGGCATGATAGTACCAAATCGACAACAGAGACCAGAGCTCTACACTCAGTCCCTAACGCTTTTTGGCGCCACCGCAAACCCGCTATTCGAGCGCAAACATGAGTCCTGTCATCACCCGGCGGCTTTTTTGGGTCGAAACGGCACGCCACAAGGGTATTGCCAGCACGTCTGGCGGAGGCAAACGCGAGTTGTGGCCGCAACCGCGAATACATAGGCTTAAGCCATTACTGCGCTCCCCGGGACCAACGCGTGTACTTTGACTTTGACTACTATTATCGTGTTCTGCGCCACGTCTGGGCACTGAAGCCCTGGCCCGGACGGGCCCGCATGCTGTTCCGCCTGGTCGTTCTCGTCCCGCCTGTCACGGCTTTTCACGCCCTTTGCTTCACCCTGGACTATTTGCTTTTTCCACGTTTATGGCGGCAACAGGTTCGCCAGCCGGTATTTGTCGTCGGCCATGCTCGCAGCGGTTCCACACTGATCCACCGCCTGCTTGCGGCGGACGGTGAAACCTTCAGCTACTTCCGGTATTGGGAAACCTTCTTCCCCTCCCTGCTGCAGAAGAAGGTCATCCGCGCCCTGGGCCGGGTAGACCAAGCCGTGCTCGGCAGCCTTGTCATGACGCGCCTGCAAGCCTGGGACGAAAAGACATTCGGCAAATATCGCCATATCCACAATATGAGCCTTTGGAACTCGGAGGAAGACCAGTTCGTCATGCGCGCAGCCTTTGTTACCCAGCAATGGGCGCTGGATGTTCCAATGATGGATGTCATCGACCTGTTCCACGTGGATCAAATGCCCGAGAAAAAGCGACGCCGATGGCTACACCACTATCGGGAATGTGTGAAACGACAATTACTGCTAAATGGGGGCGGGCGCACGCACCTGAGCAAAAACCCGCTGATGAGCGGCTGGGTTGAATCTTTGATCGAGACGTTCCCGGATGCCCGTATCGTGGTAGTCATGCGGGACCCCAGCGAATGTATACCCAGTGTGCTGAAACTCGTGGAGGTTAACTGGGGCGGCAGGGGTTGGCGTCGAGACGACTACAATGCCTCCCTGCGCAGCCTGACTGAAATCTCCTTTGATACCTTCCACCACCCGCGCGATGTTCTCGCCCGCCACCAGCAGACACCCCGGGCCGTGGTGGATTATCGCCAACTCACCACGGAACCCCGGAACACAGTACACACGGTGTACCGCGCATTCAGCATGGTTGTGTCCCCTGCCTTCGATGCCTATCTGCAGACACAGGAAGAGAAAGAGCGCGGTCACGACAGCCCTTTCAAGTACAGTATCGACGACTACGAATTATCACAGGAGCGCATTGAGACGGAGCTGTCGGTTTTTTTTGCCGACTATGGCTGGCCGCGGCGATCTCAGGCGTGACCGGCTTAGCGCTCAGACTCGCCCTGGCATATGGGGCCAGGCTCTCCCACTCGTTCGACAATGCCGACCAGAGGATGTGCAATGACAATTGAATCTGACGTTTCCAGGGCCATACTGCGCGAGGCATGGGACGAGATGATCATGGCCCTGCAGGAAGCGCGCGATGCCGTTGATGTACCCGAACTCATGCCGGCGCCAGCAACGGACCGCAATTTGGCGGAGGGCTATCGTTACCTTATGGGCTTCGTCCACAGCGCGATGGAGCGCGCCTTTCACAGCGACCCGCAGCGGCCCCAGTTTCGCAACATCCTCAGCGCAATCAACCGCGGCACGATCGACAACGCCGATGCCATCTATTTTTACGCCCCGCTGGATGGCCGTGAACAATACCTGCTCACCGGGGAAGTGGGCGACACGCGCCATTGGCGAGGCGAGCAAGCACTGAGCGGCGTGCGCAAGGCTCCCCACTACCTCATTTTCGAGGCCAGCTCCGGGAACCTTGCGGGGGACTCCGGCGACCTGCATGAACTCCGCCCCGGGATGAAAACCCAGACCGGCCGCCTGGACTCCTCAAATATCCAGGTGAATTCAGACGGCTTCTTCGAGATCCTGCTGGCACCAGAACGGCCCGCCGGCTTTTCCGGTAATTTTATTTCGACCCTCAAGATTGTTCGGCAAGCCCACCCCACTAACTCTACCATGCCACCCGAGCGCTACGCCTCTTACATCAGTGGGCGGCAGTTATTCAATGACTGGGAGTTTGAAGAGGCCATACACTTTGAGATCAGCCAACTCGGTGCAGAGGGCAGCCATCCACCCGCGTACTCGACCGACAGCGCTGCCCGGGAGCTACGCCGGTTCGGCGAGCTGGTGCGCAACCAGATGCACTTCTGGAACGCCTTCTGGACCATCCCCATGGGCACTTACGGCGAACGCCAGGGGACGATTCCCGGGGTGGCCTTCAAGCGTAACGACTTCAATCTTATCAACGTTGCCTCCGGCGCTACCGGAGGCGGCATGAGTACCAACCTGTACGCTGGCGCTGTGTTTGAACTGGAACCTGAGGAGGCGCTGATTATCGAAAACCGGATTCCGCTGAAACCCAACTATGTGGGCATCCAGCTCAGCAATCTGTGGGGCGAATCCATCGAGTATGCAAATCAGGTCGGCAGCCTCAACGGCCATCAAATGGTGGCCGATCCTGACGGGGTGATTCGGCTGGTCGTCGCCCATCGAGACCCGGGTGTGCCAAACTGGCTGGATACCAGCGGCCACCGTGAAGGGTTTATAGCGCCGCGCTGGGCATACAGCGAAACACCCGAGCAGGCGCAATGGCCAGTTATATCAGCGCAAAAAATTCCGTTTGAGGAAGTCCGCGAGCACTTGCCAGCGTCGACGCCGGTTGTCACCGCTGAGCAGCGGCGGCGGCAGATCGCTATCAGGCAACGGCATGTTCGCCGGCGCTTCCGGGCATTTTGACCAGCGGGTCGGCATCCCACATAAGCGTAATCCGGACTAACAAGGAGCATACAATGAAAGTACTAGTCGTAGGTGGAACAGGTCTGATCGGTGGCCAGATTGCCCTGCACTTGCACAACAACGGCCACGCGGTGACGCTTATGTCCCGCAAGCCAACCGCCGTTCCCAGTCTGGCATCGATGGACTTTCTGCAGGGTGATTACACTTGCGATCACGCAGGCGATGGGCGCCTCGCGGGGTTTGACTGGTTGGTGTTTTCAGCGGCGGCCGACATTAGAAATCTTCCGCAGGATGGCTCGATTGCCCCCCGGGACTTCTATACAAAAGTCAACGATGAAGCGGTACCTCGTTTTTTTGAGGCAGCCCGTGCAGCGGGTATCAGTCGGGCGGTACTGGTGGGCACCTTTTATCCGCAGGTGGCACCACAGCAGATCGGTGTCTGCGCTTATGTCACCTCACGCCACAATACCGACCTGAAAGTCAGGGCGCTCAGCAACGAGAAGTTCGCTGTTTGCAGCCTCAACGCGCCGTTCGTACTCGGGCATATCGACGGCCTGAATGTACCCTATATCGATGCACTTGCCAGCTATGCAAGGGGCGACATCCCGGGTCTGCCCCTGTTCGCCCCGAAAGGCGGCACCAACCATATCAGCGCCAACTCGCTTGCCCAGGCGGCACTGAATGCCCTCCAAAAAGGAGAGTCGGGCAAGGGCTACCTGATTGGCGACGAGAACTATAGCTGGAAGGAATACCTGGAACTGTGGTTTGAAGCCGTGGGCAACCCTGTAGACCTGGACGTCAGGGACGATGATCACCCCATGTTTCCCAACGTCATTATGTTTGCCGGCCCGGGGGCGACAGTCAGCTACGAGCCGAATTCTGAAGACCTGGCCGTACTGGACTATGAGAGGGGGCAAATCAGGATCCTCATTCAGGATATCGTGGCGGCGCAGGGTTCGCCGGGGAGAGCGTAAATGTCTATCAATTTGAACCGAAGGGTTCTGTGAGAATATTCCACGCCGACTAACATAGGAAACTGCTACTTCTGTCGGTCAGGCGCATTTATGTCACAACACTACCCTCACCTGCTATCACCTGGCCGCATAGGCAGCCTTGAACTGCGCAATCGCATTGTTATGGCTGCCATGGGCACCAACTATGCCAGCTCAGACGGGCACTGCACTGAACGCCTCATCGCCTATTACGAGGCGCGGGCCGAAGGAGGCGCGGGCCTGTTGGTGCTGGAGACCTCTGCCGCATTTTGGCCCAACGGCGCCAGCATGCCCAACACCGTGGCTTTTTCCGACGATGTATTTCTTCCGGGCCTGACTGAACTGACCCGCCGTATCCACAAACACGGTGCCAGAATCGTCGCCCAGCTCAACCACAGTGGCAAGATGGCCCAGGAAGATACCGCAGCGGGCCGCCCCATTCCGGTGCCCTCCCCGGTTTCTCCCAGTCGCAGCGATATGTTCAAGGTGTTGACGGCAGCCGAGACAGGTCACTTCATCAAGGCAGCGGGCCCCGATGGCAAGGGCCCAAGTTACTATGAAATGACCCCCGCCCAGATCGCCGACACGGTCGCTGGCTTTGCCTCAGCCGCCTCGCGCGCGCAGCGAGCCGGCTTCGATGGCATCGAACTGCATGCCGGCCACGGCTACCTACTGGCCAACTTCCTTTCGCCTTACACCAACAAGCGCACCGATAATTACGGCGGCTCAGCGAAAAATCGTGCTCGCTTCCTGGTGGAGGTAATCACTGCCGTGCGGGCGGCCGCCGGAGCCGATTTCCCCATCCTTGTGCGCCTGGATGCCAAAGAATTCCGGATAGAGGGTGGCATCACGCCAGACGACTGTGTGCAGACTGCCCGCCTGTGTGAACTGGCGGGCGCCGACGCCATTGATGTCAGCGCCTACGGTAATGTCGGCCATGCCATTGCCTTTACCGAGGCACCCCTGGTGCACGAACCCGGCGGGTTTATTCCCTTTGCAAAGCGGGTGAAAGAAGCTGTAGGGATACCGGTAATCGGGGTGGGCAGAATAGAACCCGACGTAGGGGATCAGCGGATAGCCGCGGGCGACTTTGACTTCCTGGCCCTGGGGCGACCATTACTTGCAGACCCCGAGCTTCCGAACAAGCTGGGCGCAGGTAAAAGCAAGTCCGTACGCCCATGTATTTACTGCTACATCTGCGTCAGCCAGATCTTTATCAACAAGCCCGTTTGCTGCGCGGTCAACCATAATACCGGGCGCGAACACGAGGGTGATATTATCGCCCGCAGCAACGCCAGTAAGCGCATCCTGGTGATCGGCGGTGGCCCCGGTGGTATGGAGGCCGCGCGTATACTCGCCCTCAAGGGGCATCACGTCAGTCTGTGGGAGAAGGACTCCGACCTGGGCGGCACCGCGCGTATCGCCGCCCTCGCCTATGAACCCAACGAACGCCTGGTACATTACCTGGCAAACGCTATACGGTCGCTGCCCATTGATATCCAGTTGGGAAAAACCGCTACCGCGGAAAACATTGCGATGCACACTCCGGATCATATAGTTCTTGCCACCGGCGCACGAAGGGTCGCGCCGGACATTCCCGGCAAACAACAACGCCACGTATTCGACGGCGACGAGTTGCGCGGCGTGCTGTTTGGCAACAACCGGGAGGCTATCGCCAAGCTCCACCCCCTGCAGCGCTCAATGCTATGGGCGGGCAGACTCAGCCAGCTGTTGCGCCATATCGGATTGATGCGTCAATTGAGCAAGCTGTGGATGCCTATCGCTTCAGAAGTCGTGATCATCGGCGGAGGCCTGGTGGGGCTCGAGCTGGCCGAATACCTGGTGGAGCGCCGTCGCAAAGTCACCATACTTGAGCCCGGCCCGGACCTGGGTGCAGAATTGTCAATCGTACGCCGCGCCAGGGTGCTGCACGAGCTGGTTTCCCATGGAGCCGTCATCCACAAATCAGTCTCGCAGATTGAAATCGGTGCAGACACGGTCGCCTTTGAACTGGAAGGCAAGGCTATGTCACTCCCCTGCAAGCAGGTGATCATCGCCATGGGGGCTCAGCCTGACGACCACCTGCAGACCCGGTTGGCGGGATGCGAAGCCCAGGTACATCGGATCGGCGATTGCCGCACCGTAGGCTATATTGACGGGGCGATTCTGGATGCACGCAACCTGGTGTTGCAATTAGCACCCGATTTAGGGTAGATGGTTGGATAAACCCAGCTCACAGGGCTCAGCCTGCTCCCATGCCCGCCATCAGACACGACCCAGCGATAGCATCCTGTCCCTGTATGACTTGGGCGTGTGCCCCGTCCAGTTCTTGAATGAGCGCACGAAGGAACTGGCCTCGGTAAAGCCCAACAGCTCGGCGAGATCCGCAACCCTCGCATCCTCATTCAACAGTTTGTCTATCGCCACTTCACAGCGGACTTCATCCTTTATCGCCTGGTAGCTGGTCTGTTCTCCCTGCAGGCAACGCCTCAAACTCGACTCGGACATGTAGAGCATGGAAGCGATGGCAGAGAAGGAGGGTGTACCTTCGGATAGGTCGATACTCACCAGGGACTTGATGGCCGCGCTGGTGCTCGCGGGCCCGCTGTCCACTGCGATAAGGTAATAGACGCTATTTTTGAGGAATTCGGCGAGAGATTTGCTGGTATGCACCACCCGGCGATCGAGTAAGGCCCGGTCGAAACTAAAGGTATTTTCTCCCGCGTCAAAATATACCGGAGCATCGAAGACCTTAACCAGCGCGTCTTCGTACTCCTGGCTGAGGGATGGGGCATCAATGCGTAATTCGAGCGCCGTAACAGACTGACCAATAAGCCAGCCACACAGCGCATGCCACATCCGCAATCCAGAGGAACGAGCTACGGTCATCTTGGAGTCGGCCCGGTCCCAGTCCTCAGGTATCAGGGCCGCCCCAGCCTCAGATAAATCGAAGGTATAGCTCAGCTTGACATGGCGTTCGGCCGGATCCTCCAACAAACTTATCCGGTACCCGTTCAGCGGGTACAGCTGCCTGTCAAAGCGCTCGGCGAGGCGCAGGGCGCCACCCAGGGTACGGGCACCAATCATGCAGTGGCACATGAGTTCGAAGGATTCCCCCCCGAGACCCGCGGCCCAGGGTATTGGTTGATTCAACTGCTGCATCTGCCTGACCCCGGCCCGGTACAGGCTGGAATAATGTCGGGCTGGCAGTGGATGCTCCGGATCCAGTGCTGCTATACGATCCGAGTTCAACTCAACGCTTGCCGCTATAGCCTCTGCGTCCAGTCCTATTCGCGTCAGATAATCCAGCAAGCGCTGGAATTTTTTAGCGCCTATGGTGATTTCACTCATTGTCTATCGGCCACTCTCGGAACCAACTCACTACACTTTTTTTATTCTCAAACCAGAGCTTACCACAATATATGGGGCTAGCCAGACCCACACCGCGGCACCGAAAGTATGGTTAGTGGCATATAATGTTCATCAATCTGACCGCATAAGTCCTATGCCTCATGCCTGCTCGCCATGCCATAATTTCAATAACATTCCGGCTTGTTTTAGCGTCAATTTATGAATCAATCAACGACAGCAAAGGCCCATCTTCGACACGAAGTGTTGGTCGGGGGTATATCCAACACCTTCTTTAATGGCCTGATCGCCTGGTTACTGCTAACGGGCGGACCAGCGCTGGCCTGGGGCGGAGAGCATAGCTTCGTGGTTGATGTCATCGCAACCGCACTCCTACTGCCGTTGATCGTCGCTCTTATCGTCATTCCGCTACAACGTAGCAAGCTCAGCAAGGGGAAGTTACAGGCTATTAGCCTGGGGGCAGGCTCCAGAATGCAGGCGATCGCAGACCGCTTCCCGGCCGGCACGCTCAAGAGTGCCATGTTATTCGGATTGTTTGGAATGTGTGTCATCGCACCACTCACCCTGCTGGGTTTCTACCTGTTTGGGGTGGAAAACGTTTCTCCAACCAATTACGCCATTTTCAAGGGTGTGTGGGCGGGAGTAATGGCAGGCCTGCTGGTCATCCCTATGGTGCTGATAGCACTACGTGATCCGCAGTAATTTTCCCTGACCCCAAGCTTATTAACTGAGGAACACCTTCATGAAATTACTGGAAAACAAGGTAGGCATAGTCACAGGTGCGGGCCAGGGTATTGGTCGCGCCATTGCGATGTCCTATGCACGCGAGGGCGCGCAGGTCGTGGTGGCGGATTTCAATGAAGAAATGGGCAGCGAGACTGTGCGCCTGATCCAGGCAGCCGGGGGAGAGGCTAGTTTCAGCTTTGGTGACGTAAGCAAGGAGGACTCGGTAGAGGCTATGGTCAATTTTGCAGTAGCCACCTATGGCAGGCTCGACATCGCCTGCAACAGTGCCGCCCTCAGTCGCGGTGCGGGACCTATACACGAGTTTGAACGCAGCGTATTCGACCAGACCCTGGAGATGTGCCTGACTAATACCTGGCTGTGCATGAAATACGAAATCGCTGCGATGCTGAAATCTGGCGGTGGTGCCATAGTGAATATTTCCTCGAACGCGTCGCTTAAAGGCCAGGCGTACAACACCGCCTATGCCGCAGCCAAGGGTGGCGTAAACATTCTCACCAAGAGTTCCGCGGCGGAGTACGGAGCCCAGGGCATTCGCATCAACGCGGTATCACCCGGGGTTATTCGTACCCCCGGTGTAGAAAAATACTTTAAAGAGCAGCCGAAAATAGCAGAGGGACTAAAGAAAGCGGCTGTTATGAACCGACTGGGGGAACCCGAAGAAATAGCCGAAGCCGTCACTTTTCTGTCCTGTAACCGCGCCTCGTTCATTACCGGCCAGATATTGTCCGTAGACGGTGGCGGGGCGATCCGCTAAGAGCTTAGTAAAATAGGCCCGAATCCGGACGGGGCAGTGGGCGGTTATTTCCCGCTCCGCCCCCCCGAAAGCTTACCAGTGATGGATAATCGTCTCAGCAAACTGTTCGATTCTCGCAAGTTTCTGCTCAAGGTTCAGTGCGGGATCATAGGGATTCCAGGGTGTCACACAGATATCTGTCACGCCCAGTTCCTCCAGTCGCCTGAAGTCATCGAGGGTGCGTGCATGCATATCAAACGCGTGGATCTCAAAGTCGGTGCGCCCGGCCGTTCCGAACTCCTGACGTAACTCGTTAAGCTTATTGATCATCTGCTGCAGAGATTCATAATCGCTATTTGCCGAGATCCAGCCATCGCCTGTCTGCGCGGCCCGACGCAGGGCCGGTACCGCGTGACCGCCGACCAGGATTGGAAGTGGCCCAGCGGGCACCGGGCTCAGTTTCATCCTGCCGATGTCGTAATACTCGGAAGTGTACTCAAAATACTCGCCGGTTATAGCGCCGCGGATAATCGAAATGCAATCGTCCATGCGTCTACCGCGCTCCTCGAAAGCGATACCGTTGAACGTAAAGTCTTCCTTCCAGGGACTGAGCCCCGCACCCAGTGCTATTCGGTTATTGCTGACCACGGCCAGGGACGACAGCGCCTTGGCCAGCACGAGTGGTTGCCGTACCGGCACCTTGAGTACCGCGGGGTAAAAACGCAGGGTTTTGGTGACGCCAGCCATGATGGTCATTGCCACGATCGGGTCCAGTACCGGCACACCTTCGAGCGCTTGCCGCACGGCATCAGTACTCAGGTAGGGGTAATCAGACTCAGTGACCTCCGGATAAAACAAGCTGTCCGGAATCGCCATGGAAGTCCAGCCGGCAGCTTCGGCAGCAGGTGCTATCGTCGTATAATCTTCGGTACCGCCCAAGCCCGTCATCAGCGTAAAACGCATTGATTACTCCTTCTGTAGATTTCCAGCAGAGTAAAGCAACCCGTTTTTGGATATAGTACCAAAGCCCTCTAAATGATAGACATAATCCACCAGGCGGGTGACATTGCTCTCCCAAATCGCCATACTTTTTGTAGCCAATCCCGATATCGGGCACCAACTTTTCTAAGATTCCATAACTACTATTAACAGGGAACAGTATGAGTCTATCAATTGAGGACAAGCTTGAGCTACACGAACTGGCAGGGCGCTACGGCGATATCATTGATGACCAGAACTGGCCCGCTCTCGGCAGCATTTTTACCGAAGATGCCGTTTTCGAAGTCGTGGCACTGGTTACAATGAAAGGGCTGCCTGAAATCATGCGGTATATGGCTGAAGATGGAAGACACCCACTCGCCCATCTCATCACCAACATCCATATTGAGGAGCGAAGCGACTGCGTCAGGCTGCTCAGTCGCGGCATTTTCCCAATCATTTCGGATGGCGCCGGGGCGGGGCACAGGGTGTTTTACGGCTCGTACTACGATGAGGTCTGCAAAACCGCGAAAGGCTGGCGGATTTCCCATCGAGTCTTTTCAACCAGGCGTCAGGTCGAAGTCAATCACTGACTTTTGAAATGTATTCCCGCGCTCGGGATTGCCGTGGCAGCCGAAGCGGAACAACCAGAATAGCGGCAACTGCCATCAGGCCAGTAAATATCCACAGACAAAGACTGAAACTGCCAGTGGCATCGTACAACCTACCGGTAAGGGGAAACCCCACCATAACAAACAGGGTTATGATTGGCGCCATCAACCCGAAAGCGCGACCGTAGCTTTGCAGGCCAAAAATATCCGCGATAAACGCGCCCCAAACCGGTAACATCCCGCCCGCCGCCAACCCTATAGAGACACAGGCCAGCATAATCAGCGGATAGGAAGGTTCCGTTGCAAGAACGATAAAGCCAGCGGCGACGAGCAGTTGCGCACTCCACAACGCCAATTTTTGACCGATCTTGTCCGCGGCGACGCCAAATAACAACTTGCCTAGCAGACCGCTGATCGCAACCACCATAATGAGCCCGGAAGCGGCCTCTTCCTGGTGGCCAAGTTGTGAGGCATAAGGGGTCATGTTGGACAGGATCGAGGTATAGGTGCTAAAAAGAAGCCCGAGCGACGCACCCAGCCACCAGAAATTTGGGTTGCGCAGGATTTCCTTGAGGCCAAGCTGTGCCGCAGCGGTGACGGTACCAGCCACCTCCCCTGCCTGTGGCTCTTGTATTCCGACTTCCGAGGGCCAACTGCGAATGCTCCAGAGCACTATTGGCAGTACGATAACAATAAGCACTATTGCCAGGTTCTCGAGGGTGCCCCGCCAACCATAATCCGGCAGCCAGTAGGTGATCAACCCGGGGATCAGGACACCGCCTACCGACGTCCCGGTTGCGGCAACCCCTAGCGCCTTGCCCCTGTTTTCGGTAAACCACCTGGACACCACAGCCGAGGAAATCATGGCGCCTGCCAGGGCGTTGGCCAGGGCCATGGTAATGCCGAAGATCACGATATACTGAACAATCGTCCTGCTCTGGCCCAGCAGCCACAGACCAAGTGCAAAGAGCACAATACCTGCGGCGAAGAGCTTTCGCACAGACAGTTTGTCGAGCAGGACTCCGACTATGGGCATGGTGAAAAGACCGACGAATGTACCGCAGGTCAGGCTATACATCACCATTTCGACACCGACATCGAAGGTCTCCCGCACCGGCTGCGTAAGGAGGCTGACCGCGTAGGTGAAAAAACCGATCACAAAAGCCTGTGAGAGAAAACCACCGCCGACGACACGCCAACCATAAAACATTGCCTTACTCCGCAAAGACCGCACTGGTGTGCGAATGGGATTTCAGAAACTACACGTTCATTATTGGCGTTGATTATAGTGGCGAATCGGATAGCTCGCTTAGTACACCTGTACGACTGCCGTCGCTAAAACTTGAAATACCCTTGATTACAGTCAAGGTCTCATCCGGACTCGAACCAGCACTACAACAAAGATAGCGCGCATAGTACAGTCGTACACTACGTGCGCTGTTCTGACAGCCTATACTTTAGTGATATCAGAGTTGGTATAGTTTCCTTTTTGTTTATTGGAACCTGGTCATGCGAATAGCCTTACAGTCAGAAATCCCCGGTCTGGTCGACCAGCTACAATGCCTCGCACCGGATATCGAGGCATTCGTTGTGCCGGATACCAACGAATCCGGCGAGCGCCGCATAATGGCTGACGTTCTCCTGGGTACCGCTACAGGAAGAACCCGGTTGCCAGCTCTGATCGAACGCTGCGAGGGCCTGCGCTGGCTCCATATCCTGGGAACAGGTGTCGATAAATTTCCGCTCCACCTGGTCGAGGACAAACTGGTTACCTGCTCCCGCGGTGCTACCGCCGGCCCTATTGCCGAGTGGGTAATGGCCATGCTGCTCGCGCATGAAAAACAGTTGCCGGATGCCTGGATTACCGAACCGCCCCAGGCCTGGTATATGGCCGATCTTGGATGCCTTGAAAACAAAACCCTGGGAATTATCGGCTTTGGGGCCATCGGCCAGGCTATCGCCAAACGAGCACTGCCATTTGACATGAACATCATTGCCAAGGTGCGCACCCACAGAACCAGCCCTGTTCAGGGCGTCGAGCTGGTAGCGGACCTGGACAAGCTGCTGCTGCGAGCAGACCACCTGGTTCTGGCGCTGCCCTCCACACCCCAGAGCGACGGGCTCATCGGGACCCGCTCCATGGCGGCCATGAAGCCCGGCGCGCACCTGGTTAACGTGTCCCGCGCAAACCTTGTCGACCAGGAAGCACTCCGTGAAAACCTGGATAAGGGCCACATAGGCCGCGCCTCTCTCGATGTTGTGGAACCCGAACCCCTCCCGGCTGGCCACTGGATATACCGACATCCAAAAATTTTCCTCAGCCCCCATATCTCCTGGAGCGGGCCAAATATGATTGAGCGTTTGATGGAACCATTTTTTGCCAATGTAACAGCCTTTGCTAACAATCAGCCACTACAGGGTGTAGTTGATACGGTTGCAGGTTACTAGTGCCCTGTCCGATTAATTCGCATCATTTCAGCGTGCCAGCCAAGGTTCCTGGCAAGGCGCGCCTCGCCGGCAATGGTCGGCGCCCAGGGGCCTTGGCTGGCGCGCCCTGCGGGAGCCTCCAGAACACCCCTTGCGGTGAGGCTTTCTGTTAGCTCTGAATATCGAGGAACTTATGGTAAGGGATACTAGCAGAGGACAGATGCGATGACTGCCGACCGGGACATCAGGAGCGAATTACCATCCGTTGACCGTGTGCTGCAGGCGTCGCAGGACCTGGTCTCGCGCTGTGGTCACCGCAGGGTAAGCGAGGCAATTCGCGAGCATTTGCGCGACATCCGTGAGGGCGTCAAGACGGGACAGAACCCAGACTGGAGCATCCCGGCGGTTCACTCCGCAATAAACTCACGCCTGTCCGCCAGTGACGCGCGCGGTATCCGACCCGTCATCAACCTGTCCGGCATAGTCCTGCATACCAATCTGGGGCGAGCCTGTCTCCCGGCAGCCGCCGCCGAGGCGGCCTGCCAGGCCGCGATGTTCCCCAACAACCTGGAGTACGACCTGGAGACCGGCAAGAGGGGCAACCGCGACAGCCACGTCGAGTCTCTGATCTGTGAGCTGACCGGCTGTGAAGCCGCTACGGTGGTTAATAACAACGCGGCGGCTGTGGTACTGGCACTCAGCACATTGGCCAGAGGCCTGGAAGTGCCTGTGTCGCGGGGCGAACTGGTCGAAATTGGCGGATCCTTTCGCGTGCCGGAGGTCATGGAGTCCTCTGGCTGCACCCTGGTGGAGGTGGGGGCAACCAATCGCACGCACCTGAAGGACTACCGCTGTGCAATCTCTACACAAACCGCATTGTTAATGAAGGTTCACACCAGCAACTACCGGTTGGAGGGTTTTACCCACTCAGTGGACGAGAAAACCCTGGCCGAGTTGGCGCATGAACACGGCCTGCCCTGCATGGTGGATCTCGGTAGCGGCTGCCTGGTCGACTTCACCGCCCTGGGCCTGCCGGGAGAACCGCAAGCCTCAGAATACATCGCCAATGGCGTAGACCTGATTACCTTCAGTGGTGACAAATTACTCGGCGGGCCACAGTGCGGCATTATTGCCGGCAAGAAATCGCTGATTGAGCGCATTTGCAGGAACCCCCTGAAGCGCGCGCTCCGTGTGGACAGTATGATTCTGGCGGCCCTGTCAGAAGTGCTCAAGCTGTACCGGCACCCGGAACAGCTGACGGAAACGCTGCCGACCCTGCGACAACTGACCCGCCCCGCAGCCGATATCGAAGCGCAAGCGGTGCGCCTGTGCGCTGAACTTGCCAGCTATCTCCCACATCCCTTCCGGGTCGCGACAGCGCCCTGCCTCAGTCAGATTGGCAGCGGCGCCCTACCGGTCGAAACGATCCCCAGCTTTGCCATCGCCATTGAATCCGCGGAGGGGCGGGACAGTGACCTGAGAAGCCTGGCCACGGAACTACGCAGGCTGCCACGCCCGGTAATCGGCCGCATCCACGACGGCAGCTTGTTGCTGGACCTGCGTTGCCTGGATTGTGAATCGCTCTTCCTGCAACAACTGCCCCAACTCAGGGACGCGCTGTCGTGCTAGTGGCTACCGCCGGTCATGTGGACCACGGCAAGACCAGCCTGGTGCAGCGCCTGACCGGGGTCGACACGGACCGGCTGGCGGAAGAGAAACAACGGGGGCTGACCATAGAGCTCGGCTACGCGTTTGGAGAAGGCGGGGCAATGGAGTCCATCGGCTTTATTGACGTGCCTGGTCATCACCGCTTCATCAATACCATGATATCCGGGATCAATGGCATCGACCTCGGCATGCTGGTAGTGGCGGCAGACGATGGGCCGATGCCGCAAACACTTGAACACCTGCAACTTCTGCGCCTGCTGGGTGTGGAGCGATTCGCGGGCGTCATAACGAAGAGCGACCTCGTCGACAGGGCTAGACTGGATCAGGTCGCGAAACAGACCGGCGCACTTATTCCGGGCGCGCCCCTGTGCGAAATTTCAAACCGCACCGGTGAGGGCCTCGCCCAGCTTCAGTCGATACTGGATAACGCGTCGCGGGACTGCCCCCCGCGCGCAACCGAGGCGCAGTTTCGCCTGTACATCGACCGTGTATTCATCAAGAAAGGTGCGGGAGTGGTGGTCACCGGCACCTGCCTGTCGGGTTCCGTCGACACCGGGGATGAATTGCGACTGCACCCGTCGTCAGGGAGCAATACACGGGACACGAACGTCCGGGTACGAGAAATTCATACCCAGGGCAAACCCGCGACCTCGGGTCACGCCGGGCAACGCTGCGCACTGAATCTCGCCGGCAAGGTCTCCCTGGAGCGAATCCACAGGGGAGATTTTTTATGCGCGCACCCCACCGCCCTGCCGAGTCGGCGCCTGGATACGCGCTGCTGGACAGTTGCGGGGCCGGAGCGGCCCCTGAAGCACCTGGGCAGGGTAAAACTCTATATCGGCACCCGCCGCGTCGGCGCCAGAACCTATTTCCTCGATCGCGGCGAAGACAATGCGTCGAGCCATCGTATTCAATTGATCCTGGACCGGGGCGTACTCGCTTTCGCCGGCGACCGTTTTGTCCTGCGGGATGACAATGAGCGCACAACCCTGGGAGGCGGCATTATAATCGATCCGGAGGCTCCCCAGTGGGGCAAATCACGCAGCAAGCATCTTAAACAGCTCGACGCGCTGGAAATGGGACAGCCGGAAGCGGCCCTCAATCAACTGCTGTTCAGCAATGGCGATATTGTCAGCCTGCGCCAGAGTAAGCGCACCTGGAACCTGACCCGGGACGAGATGGAAGGCCTGCTGGCCCGCCCCCCGTTCGCGGCAAACACTCTCGTGAGAGTAAGCGCCGATGGGGATGAACTCGTCGTATCACGCGAGTTGTGGCAAAACTATGTTGAGCACCTGACGCAGCAGTTAGCCGAGTGGCATGGCGCGCGCCCGATGGAGCCCGGTATACGACCCGAGTCGTTGCAAGCGCTGGTGCAGCGTCAGCTCCCTGCGCGCCTGTTCAAGGCGGTGCTGGATGATCGAATTCGCGCCGGTCAAATCGTCCGCCAGGAGCAACTGATTCGCGCCCTTGGGCACAGGCCCACACTGTCACCCCAGGTGCAACGGGAGTGGCAACGACTCGAGGCATGGATAAAAGCCAGAGGCGCCAATATTCCACTGCGTTCTGAAATACAGCAGGGTACCGGTTTCGATGCCGGGCGCCTGGAAACCTTGACTCGCCCCGCCATCAAGACAGGAGACCTGGTAGAGATCGGCGAGAAACGACTTGCGCTGCCGGCCACGCTAAGGGAACTGGCCGTATTGGTAAAACAGTTCACGGACACCTCAGGCGGAATGTCAGTGATCGAGGCAAAGCAGGTATTTGGCCTCGGCAGAAACCTGACCATTGAAATACTCGAGTTCTTTGATCAAATTGGCTATACGAGAAGGACCGGGAATTTGCGATTGATTTCAGACCTGAATGCGATTCAACTACGGTAGCGGGATTAGAGACAAGGTCCCTTGCAACGGAAGAGCGATATCCCCGGTGGGGTGCCTGGTCTTCAACACCAGTGAGGCGCGCAGTAACGTGCCTGGTAGGTTCGACTCCTGCCTCTTCCGCCACTCCGGCATCTATCGCACTCTCCCTGCGGGAAACCGGTGCCGCACTGTCGGTCCTGGCCCAGTCGCCAGAAACTGGTGGCGAATACCCCGGCAGTGACCTTCAAGCCCTGTTGTCACAAAAACTTACACTCCTTGCTGACTGAACGGCTGGCAAGGCGGTTAAGTCATTGATTTCAGTGTGCTGGCATACATATTGCTTACCTCCTTGAGGAGTACCAACACTGAAGTGCGGTAAGCACGCGCTTTAATCAATGTAAAACCGTGCAGGAGTTCAGGCGCATGCAAGTTTCAACAACTGACACCTCCCATCGATTCAAACGGCTCGGAAGCGTTACCGGGTTACTGTCGCTGCTCTTTGTATCCTCTGTAGACGCCGCACTCATCGGTGGCGTGGAGTTTCCGCAGGGCGCGGTTTCATTTGCTGATGCGGTGGTTTCTTATGATCCAGCCGCAGGTGGCGGCGCCGTGCCAAGCGCGGCAAACAGTGAGCCGAGTAATGCACTGGGAATTCCCGAGGTTGCGGGCACAGCGGTTGGCGCGTGTTTTGGCGACCCGTTTGCGTGCCCGTTTGTATCACTGGGCAGTGGCGGTACGATCACGCTTCAATTTACCGACAACCGCTTGACCGGAAGCGACGATGACTCCTTTGACCTGTGGGTATTCGAAGTGGGCTCGGACGTCGAAGATACCTACGTCGAAATCAGCAAAAATGGCAGCGTCTGGTACGACGTAGGAAAAGTTTATGGCAGTACGGCTGGCATCGATATAGACGCCTTTGGTTTTACCTCTAGCGACCTGTTCGCCTACGTGCGACTGACTGACGACCCGCTGGAGGGCGCCACTACCGGGGTAAGTGTCGGTGCTGACATAGACGCGGTGGGAGCTATATCCACGGTGGCAGCCGTACCCGTCCCCGCAGCTGCCTGGCTGTTTGGTTCAGCAATCGCCGGCCTCGCGTGTCTGTCGCGGCGCAAGGCCCGTTAACCGCCGCCGGGTTGTTTGATTCAGGCGATCACAAATCCTCAACATGGGTCAGCGTGGGGCCGATGCCGGGAAGCACCGCTCCATCCATGTCTATGTTCGTCGCTATAATTGATCGCCAAAAATGCCCCGCCGAGTTCATCAATACCGGCAAGGCTATCAGGGCTGATGACGAAGCCCTTCGGCGTGGCCACATAGCCAACAAATTGCCTCACAAAATCCGTGTCCTGCGTTGAAACTCCCTCAATAATTTCGATCGGTATCGCATCGAGGTTCCCCTCAAGGAAATTACCGGTGTTGTTGATTTTGGGTGAACTCACGGAGATAGAGGCTCCGCCGACTTCGGACCAATCGTCTGGTCGAGCCAGTCGAGCATCTCCGCCGAAGTGTGCAGCACATTCTCCCGCGAGCGATAGTGGTGCTGCTCAAAGGGCAGTTCCACGTAGCGCACATGCGCACCATTACCCACCAGCGCGTGGAACATCCGCTTCGCCTGCAGGGTCGGCGTGCCGGGGTTGTTATCGGCGCCGCCGTGCATGATCAGGAAGGGCTCGTTGATCTGGTCCGCGAAATAGAACGGCGACATGCGGGTATAGAAACTCGCCGCATCCCACAAGGAGCGTTTTTCATGCTGAAAGCCGAAGGGAGTCAGCGTCCGGTTGTAGGCGCCGCTGATAGCGATGCCGGTCTGGAAAAGATCGGTGTGAGCCAGCAGGTTTGCGGTCGAAAACGCACCATAGCTTCTCCCGGCCACCGCCATTCGCTTGGGGTCCGAGATGCCGTTTTCCACGAGGTAATCGATCGCCGCTTCCATACTTGAGGCGAGCTGTTCCTGGTAGGTGTCGTTACTAGCTTCACCCTCACCGATGATAGGCACCGTCGGATTCAGCAACAGCGCGTAACCATCGAGTACCGCCGCGATGGGCGAGGCCTCCTTGATCTGGTGGAATCGGAAACGACGCGAGTCCATCTGCTCAGCGTACTCTTCATCGGAGAATTCCGCCGGGTAGATCCACACCAGGGTGGGCAGCGGCTTCGACGGATCGCGATCCCTGGGCAGGTACAGCATGCCGTTCAGTTGCACCCCGTCCTTGCGGGTGTAGGTGACGTTCCTGCGTTCGACACCGTAGAGTTCCGGAAACGGATTGTAGAGTCCGCCGACCGGCGTGTGCTTGCCTTCTGTCACCGAGAACAGCTGCGGCGGATCCGTCTCGGACTCCCGCACAGTCAGGAAGGTGCGCGTTTCGGGATCCACTATCCCGACCACCCGCTCGTAATTGCCGTCTGGTGCCGTCGCGAGCCGTGTTACCTCAAGCGTATCGAGATTGAGTGACTCTATGTACGGTACCGGTCCCTCGGCGCTGAGGCCGTCACTGGTAAGAAAAATGTGACGCTTGTATTCCAGCACCGGGCCACTGTTGCCGTTGATGCGGATCGGGCTGCCGGGATTGCCATAGACATCCTTCACCGCCCCTTCCCACACTAATTCCGGCGTCTGGTCCCTGGCAACCACATAGACGCCAACCTCGGTACCCCTGTCACTGAGCTGGGAGAAATAGGGGGTACCCTGGTCGGTCCAGCCAAAATTCTCGATCTCGCCCTTGCTGCTGGCGACTTCCCGTGAGGCGCCGGTATAGGGCGGATCCAGCGCCACCCAGCGATCACCGCCACCTTCGCGGGATTCAGTCCAGCCCAGGGCCCCGGTATCCGGCTGCCAGGCAAATACCGGTAGCCCGAAGCCATCGGTGGGCGTAATTCCTCTTTGCTGCAGCAAGGCAGGAGCATCCACGCGATCGCCCAGTTCCAGGTTCCAAAGCTCAATCTCCCGTGGAAAATTGTTGGCCTTGAGCAGGTGGGAATAAGGGCGCTGCAGGCGCACCACGAGGGCGTACTTCCCGTCTGGTGAAGGCTGCACCCGCGCCAGCAGCCCGGTGGTGCCCTCCAGGCGCCGCACCTTGCCGTCCACGTCTACAAGCGCCAGGGTCGAGCTGAAGTAGTAATCGAACAGGTCCTCTTCCCAGGCATTGTCCAGCAGGTTGCTGTAGGTGCGCGTCGGCGCCTTGCCTCCCGGATGCTCCATGACGTTCGGCGATGCATAGGGAGCGGGCGCCGTTGCCGCCTCGTCAGGGATGACACGGCACAGCAATCGCTTGGCATCCAGCCAGTCGCAGGGCGCTTCAAAAGCCGGATTGACCGCCACCGGCAGCAGCTGTTCACGACCGCTGGCTATGTCGAACAGCATGAGTTCGGGCTTGCCATTGCGGAAACTCACGGCGCTCAGGAAACGACCGTCAGGGGATATATCGACATCGTCCAGCGCGGGCTCACCGTCAGGCATCCAGGTGGCCAGCATCACGCCTGAGCGCGCGTCCAGCACCTCCACGCGGCTTACCCTGGAGTCATAACCCGAGGACCGGATATCCGGGTCGAGCGAGTATCCCGCCAGGCCAAGGTGGGGCTGGGAGATGCGCTCGACCGGCACCAGGTGTTCCCGGTGATAAAAGGCGATCCTTCCAGACTTCGCATTGAACTCCGCCTCGGGAGACTGGCCAGCCGTGAGCAGACGAACCACGTCGGGGTTCTCGGGCACACGGTACTCGTGGCCGGCGAGTACAGGCAGTGAAATCAAGGGTAATGCCGTCAACAGGAGTGCCGCCAGGCGGATAGTTGTGCCGGGGGTGACGCGGGATAAAGCCAGCATGGGGGTACCAGGGGAAAAAAAGATGCGGAATTATATCGGGAAATCGGCGAGCGTGACATGCGTTAAAGATGCCAGTCGCCGCGCAGTAAGACCGTCGCTAGCCAGGTCGAAGACTACCCGAAAGCGCTGACAGCGATCTGCCAGCCTGGCGGTCCCGACCCAGGCCAGGACCGGCAGAATGTGCTACCGGCGGTCACCCACAGGGACGCCATGCCCGGTCCCATTCTGTAGATGTTTCCCGAGAGGTGGCGTCCGGGGAGTTACATACCGGACCTGCTCACGGGTCGATGCGAGTGATCTTCGATCCCTGGATACCAATACCGGCCATCATACCCTTCTGGCCAAAGATGAACGCGTACACGTCGTCCTGGGCGGTCGTGGTTGTCAAAGACTTCGCGACGCCATCATCGACCACAACGATGGAAGGCCCAACGCCCAGTTCCCAGCCGTCGCTGCTGTCGAGGTATTTCCTGGCGGCGTCTGTCATCAGAAACATGACATAGCTGAACTCCTGTGCGCCGGCCTGGAGGCCGTAGGAGGCCGCTGCGATGTTGTAATAGGCCTCGGCTTTACCATTTACAAGCAGAACCCCGTTACCGCCCTGCCCGCCTATGATTAAACCGGCCTTGAGGATACTGGGAAATACCAGGATGGCTTCCGCCTTGTCTCCCAGCACCTTGGCCGCGGGGGTCGTCGCATACAAAGTAGCGAGGGCTGTCCTGGAATTGGCTTCAATTTCCGCGGCATCGGCCGCAAGGGCCCTGCCCGGCCCCGCCAGGGTCACCGCCATCACGGCGGTGAAAAGTATGGCAACACCTGATCTGAAAAATTTGTTCATGGTTCTGCTCTCCGTTTCCTCGTTGAAAGAGATGCCGCCTCTGTAGCGCACCCCCCCTATAAAATTGTGGCCGTCCCGCCGCAATAACTACTTCCGGGCTCGATCGTGGCGATACTTTACCGGCGCCTCTCTCAACGCCCTTTCAAGGCGTTCAAGTTTGCGGGTATGTTTGGCTATTTTTGCCTTTCTGGCCTCTATTTGCCGGGTTAACAACTTGATCAGAATAGCGGTCTTTTTCGATACAACGGCCTCTGGGGCAGTTGTCTTGCCTTGCTGGGTATTGTCTTTCTTTTTCAGCTTCTTGCCCCTGGTGTTCTCCTTGCTACTACCTTTGCTCCCGGTTTTAACTTTGGCTTTACCTTTGGCTTTACCTTTGGCTTTTGCTTTGGCATTGCCTTTGGCTTGCTCCTTGTCCTTGCCCTTGCCTTTCCCCTTGCCCCTCCCTTTGCCTTTGGCAGAGGATTCGGCATCTGGCGAAGTAGCCGATGGGCCTCCATTGGCGTCAGTACTTTCCTTGCCGCCTGGAGCAACCATATTCCGCGCCTGTGCAATGACACGGGTCGACAATGCCGTGCTAAAACCCGGCACGAGGGATAGCTGTTCCACTGACATGGCGGCAAGTTCCTCTACAGAGGTAATGCCGTGTTCAAGCAGGGTCTGTGCCGCCACCGACCCGATTCCCTTTACGCTGCTTACTGGCCTGGCCATGATAATTTCCTTTCCCGTTGTGATTCCAAATTCTGGCGCGTTGATCTTACTCCGAAAACTCCGATAAAGCCCCTGGTCACCGAAGTACCGTCTTGTCGCTCATTGCCATGCTTTTGGCGCGCCCCGCCATCCATTTCGCACCCCGCTTGTCCATACAATTGTCCCAACAGATGGAGGACAACATTATGGCAAGCGACAAACTGCAGATCAGGCTAAACCCGGAGCAGAAGCGAAGGCTTCAAGCGATCGCCGAGGCGAGGCAGGTAACCGTTACCGATGTGATTAAAGACGCAATTGCTGAACTGTGGTTCAGGTTCAAAAATGATCAAACGGCTGGCGCCGATAAACCGAATGGAGCAGACACGTAATGAAGTATCAGATCTTGTTGGGCAAAGTACAAGCCGGTGAGTTCGGGCCGGAGGAATTGCACTTCCTGCTTGAAACCGCTCAAGAGAAGACCGAGTGTGGCGATCTCGATGCGCAACAGCTCGTGGATGCCTGTAATGCCGCTATTGCCGCGAAGGCCGAAGCCGGCAAAAACGATGCTTCGCGCGAGTGATGTTCCGGAAAGTGACGAGGGCTTTTGGCTAAAGCCCGGATAGAGGAGGCCCTATACCGGGGCGGATTAGTCCTGTAACGGCAGCCTTCTCGGCTGCCGGTTAGAGAAAAGGAGCAAAGGGCTCTGACCCCTTTTCTGGAATACCGGGAGTTCTGTTTACGCTTTTCTGCGCTTCACCGCTCCCAAGCCGAGCAGAGCAGAGCCGAAAAGCCAGGCTGCGGCTGGCAGGGGAACAGACGAAGGGGTCACAAGCAGTACCCCTCCTGTATCTACAGGTCCCTCACCGTCTCCGAAATCGTATATCGCACGCCAGGTTCCAGCAACTCCAATAGGATTTTCTTCATTTGGATACAGAGTTCCAAACGGAGAATCCGGGGCGCCACCGATGCCTACGGGAATGTCGCCGATACTGAACCCGATGTAAAACGTGTCCAACAGCCCCGTATCAGCATTTATCGCCCACACGCCTGCATTGAGTGTGCCATCACCCAGAGATCCAGTGATGGAGATTTCATCCGCAGTATTGGTGGCCGGGCCAAACGGTGAAGTGCTACAGTCGAACTGCCCGCCAAAGCTGCCCTCTCCCGACACGCAGCCCGCCGCTTGCGGGAACACAATCTCTGCCCACTGAATGGGGTCTCCAGTAATCTCAGAACCAAAATAAAAGTCAATGTGATGAGCCATACTGGCGCTAGTTGAGGAGGCCACGCCTAGCGAGGCGGCTACAATGATTAAACGAGCGAATCTGAACATGATGTCTCTCCCTTTTCTCCGAGTATCATCTTTCCTTGTTTTATGCAAGATATATACCTCCCAATAAAATCAAGGACTTAGGATTCACCGATCGGAATATCTATCTGCGATGTAAAATATTTCGACACCACATCGTACGAAACTTAGCCAAACATGCAACAAAGGGCTCTGACCCCTTTAGCTCCTTTAGCTATAGGTAAAGGACCCCACAAATTTGTGTAAATTAAATTTACACTTTAGGTCGGCTACAACCGACCAGGTGGCGCCAAAAGAGCCGAACTCGCTGATTTATAACCCTTTTCGGCCTACGGCATGATAGTTGGTAAGCGCCAAATTAACCACGTCCTATCCGCCCGGTGATCGCCCCGGCACCCTGTGATCTCGTATCACAGGAGCAGCCTATGACGCAGATCGATCCCTCTCTGACCGAGCGCCAGCAGTACTGGCTCAAACATATTCGTGCCTGCGATGCTGCCGGCAAGCCCTCGGTGGAGTACGCCAGGGAGAACGGCATTGAAGTCAGCGCCATGTACTCGGCCCGCAAAGCACTGGCGGAAAAGGGTGCATTGCCAAAGCCCAGGCCGCCCCGGTTTCAAAAGGCCGCCGTTGTCCGTGACACTGCGGGTGCACAGTGGCAGATCCAGTTGCCGAACGGGGCCATGGTCGGGTTCAGCGGTGAGGTAAACGCCCGCAACCTGGAGACCGTGTTGCGCACGGTGGCCGCATTGCCATGATGCGACCGGCGAACGACCTGCCAGTGGTGTATCTGAGCCGGGATGCCGTTGACTTCAGGAAAGGCATTAACGGCTTATCGGTGCTGGTCGAAGATACCCTTTGCCTGGACCCATTCTCAGAGCATTTGTTTGTGTTCTGCAACCGCCGGCGCAACCGGGTCAAGATCCTGTATTGGGAGCGTAGTGGTTTTTGCCTGTGGCAGAAGCGGTTGGAGAAAGCCCGATTCCACTGGCCACGCAAGGTGGAGGACGCGATTGTGACACTGACGTCGCAGCAGCTGAACTGGCTGCTCGATGGCTACGATATTGCTCGTATGAACCCACACGAAAAGCTCTGTTTTACCAGTGTTTTATAGGGTTTAACGCGCCTATCGGGTATAATGCAGGACATGCCAAACGTGCCCAATCAGCTGCCTCGCGATATTGATGCTCTCCAGGCATTGCTTGCCGATCAGGTCGCTCGCAACACCCGACTTGAACAAGAAAATGTGCGCCTCGATGCCAAGGTGCTCTCTCTCCAGGAACAACTCAATCTGGCCATCGCCCGCCGCTATGCCGCCAGCAGTGAGAAGCTGTCACCGGATCAGATCCGCCTGTTCAATGAAGCCGAAGTTGACGCGACCATTGAGGGTGATGACACCGCTGAGACGGATTCGGGTGAGACGGTGGCCGTCCCCGCGCACAACCGCAAGAAAGGCGGGCGCAAACCTCTGCCCGACACGCTGCCGCGGGTTGAGGTGGTCTACGAGATTCCGCAAGACCAGCGCCACTGCCCGCACGATGGACAGATACTGGCCGAGATCAACCAGGTGATATCAGAACAACTCGATATCATCCCGGCGCAAATACGGGTCATTCGCCATATCCGCAAGCAGTATGTCTGCGCCTGTGGCCAGTGTATCCAGACTGCGCCGTTACCGGGACAGCCCATTCCCAAGAGCATGGCCTCGCCAGGACTGTTGGCCCATATCGCGGTGTCCAAGTATCAGGATGCCTTGCCGCTGTACCGTCAGGAGCAGATCCTGCAGCGTGTCGGGGTCGCTATCCCTCGGGCCACCCTGGCGAACTGGATGATCCGGTCCGGGCAGCTGGTACAACCGCTGATCAACCTTCTTCGAGACCGTCTGCTGGCCTACGACATCATTCAGATGGACGAAACCACCGTGCAGGTGCTCAAGGAACCGGGCAAGACGGCGCAATCGAAGTCCTATTTATGGTTACAGCGCGGCGGCCCGCCAGATGAACCGGTTATCCTGTTTGACTACGATCCCTCGCGCAGCCAAACGGTGCCGCAGGGATTGTTGGAGGGCTTTGCCGGTTACCTGCAGGCCGATGGCTACAGCGGCTATAACGGCGTCGTTGCCGCAGGCGGCCTGGTGCAACTGGGTTGCATGGCGCATGCCCGGCGCAAGTTCAGCGAGGCGGTCAAGGGGCAGGGCAAGAACAAGCGTCAAGGCAAAGCCCAGCAAGGGCTGGCCTGGATCCAGAAGCTCTACCGCATCGAAAAGCAGGCGCGTACACAGCAACTGTCACCGCAGGCACGAAAGCTGCATCGCCAGCAGCATGCGGCGCCGATTCTGGATAAGCTGCGCGAGTGGCTGGATGCCAGTTTACCCACGGTACCGCCGGGCACCCTGGCCGGCAAGGCACTGACCTACCTGCACAACGAATGGCCGAAGCTCATCCGTTACCTGGAGGATGGTCGCTTGGAGATCGATAACAACCTGGCGGAGAACGCGATCCGTCCCTTTGTGATTGGCCGCAAAAATTGGATGTTCTCGGATTCGGTGCACGGCGTCAAAGCGAGTGCCAACCTGTATTCCCTGGTGGAGTCGGCGAAGGCCAATGGGCTGGAGCCGTATCAGTACCTGAAGCAGGTGTTCACGGCGCTGCCGCAGGCAGAGACCGTGGAGGATATTGAGAGCCTGCTGCCGTGGGTCTTGAAAAAAATCTCCGCGGAAACGTCATAGGCAACCCCGCGGTTAGCAAACCGCTTACGATAGTTGCATTTTTTCGAGGGGCATCCGCATAACAATGCTGGCCATAAGGCCAGCAGCGGGTGTTCGAGGAATTTCAAATGCGGCTAGAAAGGTGTTTGGCGGGAATGGTTCTTATCGGTTCGTCTATGGCCGTGCAAGGTGCATCGATCACCGCAACGGTTACTGTCGGTGCGAATAACTGGGCGCAAGTCAATCTGTTCACTTTTTTGACATGGGACGAAATAAATACGCAGTGTCCAGCCGGTGTATGTGGGGCCGCCAGCGTTTTGAACGGCTGGGATATGGATGGATGGAAGTGGGCAGATGTTAATGACGTAAACGGGCTATTCAATCACTATATTGGGAGCGACGCATTCGGCCCGGATTCCATTGGTATGGAGACCATCTCGCTCATGGATGGGATTTTGGCCGACGGTTGGGAGCCAACGGCGGATTATTACTGGAACGGTTTTAACTACATACACGACATTTTGATAATGGGCTTTCATGCCAATACGGTGCCAAGAGCCTGCTGTGGGAACGCAGCAACAATAGAGGATCGTGAAGTTAACACAGCGGGCGTTCCATTTTCACACAGTACATATTGGTCGAATGGCGACGGTTCGGCCGTGGCATCGGAAAGTATTGGTGCCTGGTTCTATCGCCCATCAGAAGTTCCCATTCCAGCCTCTACCTGGTTGTTTGGTTCAGCAATACTCGGGCTTGGCGTGGTGAAACGCAAAAAAGTTTAGATAGAATCTTTCGATCAAGCCCACCTAACGAGTGGGCTTTTTTTGTGCCGTTTGGTAAACATCTAACGAGTTGGGAAATTGAGTAACGCTTCTTGAAGTACTCTCGTAATGGCGGCTTTGCGCCAGCCGCGGTCACATTTTATGATGCTGATCAGCTCGGTCTAACTCAGTTGACACTGACCTCCTCGATCCAGTTATTGAGCGCTTTGGCTAATAAAGGTTCGGGTAAGGGGCCGACGCCAAGATTTGCGTCGTGAAAACCGCGAATATCAAATTTGTCTCCCAATTGAGATAAAGGGCTCTGACCCCTTTCACCCTGCCCCCTTTCACCGCGCTTGCCAGATTGTCGATTTTTTTTACACATGGCGGTATCGCTATCGTACTGAGCCCTCTAACGCACTGTATAGTCGGAAAAAAAATTCCTTTGGCGTAAATTTTGCCTAATTGTCTAGTGAGGGACTGTCAGTTAGATGTCTGCAACACCGGCCTCGAAGCTTGATTGGTTCTCTGGAGATAAAACGCAAGAATTATCGAAAACTCCGTACTAACAACGGTTGTAAAGGAGAAAAAAATGCGAATTTATACTCTTATTCCAAAGCAATATCTCGCATCTCTGGTCGGAATGTTTTTTGCAACGCTTGGTCAGAATTCTCAAGCGGCGGTGATGATCGACGCGGTGGAGACGGGGGGCAATGTAGAACTTATTACCTCAGGCTCCCTCGATCTGACAGGTTTGACCAACTTTTCTCTGGGGAGCGCATACCAACAGGTAATCCCAAACCAGGGATATGTCTTCACAGGGCCATGGGCTGGCTCGGGGCTGGCTGATGTTTACAGTGGAGTGAGCGGACCATCTGTTTTCGGCACCGGTGGCCAGACCTTGGCGACGAGTGCATCAGGGTCGCGCGTGGGTATCTCAAATTACGGGCAGTGGCTGTATGTGCCCAACGGTTTCGTTTCCGGTACCTCCTTGTCCAGTACCACCGTGTTTGCCGGACATACGTTCGCATCGTTGGGATTGACCCCGGGTAATCATGTTTGGTCATGGAGTTCGGACTCGGTAACGCTGCGCATTCCAGACCCGTCCGCAGTCCCCCTGCCTGGCGCTGCCTGGCTCTTCGGCTCTGCCTTGATTGGCCTGGCTGGAATCAAGCGAACTAACCGGGGACGGACCACGGTTTAACCGACTTTGGGTCCTGCCCGGCGCGGGACCCGAATGACGCCTTAAAAAAAAGCTAACCATACATCGAACTCTATGCCGTGCGAGTTGGCATGGCACAAAATCCTGAGCGCTACCCACCACCCACCTATCATCACTGCGGCCTTGGTGAGCATGATATGGTCATCACGCCGCGCTGCCATTTCCTGTATCCAACATGACCTATAAATCGCGATGAGATAAAGGGCTCTGACCCTTTTTCTGTAAATCGCGATGAGATAAAGAGATAAAGGGCTCTGACCCTTTTTCTGCACAACAGGCGGACCGAGGGCAAGTTCTGAACAGCAGGGGGCCAGAATCGTGCTCAATGCGACATAAAGAGTTGGAGTTAATACGGGAAGGTAAAAATAAGGCGGCTACCGAAAAACGATAGCCGCCTGCTCTATATAGAGATGTTGGTGGAGCTAAGCGGGATCGAACCGCTGACCTCAACACTGCCAGTGTTGCGCTCTCCCAGCTGAGCTATAGCCCCGTAATCGGGTGTAAGTCATTGATCATACTGGATTTTTAACTGCAATGGATCAATGACGAGCTGCGCATTTTAGTGACAGGGGCTGCCGCTGTCAACCGGCACGGGAAACTGGACTGTCACTTATTCATAACGATAACCGCGGTCGCAGCAGGTGCCGGGCGAGCGGCCGCTCATACTTGCGGCCAAAAACGTGCTGGGCGTGGTCGATAAAGGATAAATAAGCCATCAGTCTCCCTCCGGCTCGGCCCTGCGTTCGGGCCGCAGATAGTGTGCTAGTCTTGTCCGGCACAATACTTCATAAGAGCAGGGGAACTGACGCATGTTGGGCAAGTTCATATTATGGCTGTCGGCAGTCGTGTTTATCGCCTATGGGCTGGCCTGCCTCTTCGCGCCGGAGCTGGCGGCGGGTTACGCCGGCCTGGAGTTTGTCACGGGGGATGCCAAACCTGAAATGGGCGCGATGTATGGCGGTCTGCAAACGGGCTTTGGCCTGTTGTGCCTGCTGGGTGCGCTGAAGCTGGAGTACTATCGGCCCACGCTGATGGCATTGCTGTTGTGCATTGGCGGCCTGGCGCTGGCGCGTTGCTTCTGGGCTTTTACAGGTGATGGCCAACTCGGTGGCTACACCTACGGCGCAATGGCCTACGAGTATTTTACTGCCATCATCGCGGCGATCGCCCTGCGACGCTGAGCGCGTCACGCGGCGATCAGGGCCGCGCTAGCACTCGATAATACTGACCGGAACCTCCAGTACATTAATGGCCAGCCCGCCGCGGGCGGTTTCCTTGTACTTGTCCTGCATGTCGCGACCGGTATCGCGCATGGTTTTGATCACCTGGTCCAGCGAAACGTAGTGCTGGCCGCTGCCGCGCAGTGCCATCCTCGCGGCGCTGATCGCCTTGATCGCACCCATGGCGTTGCGCTCGATACAGGGCACCTGCACAAGGCCGCCGATAGGGTCACAGGTCAAGCCCAGGTTGTGTTCCATGGCGATCTCCGCGGCGTTCTCCACCTGCTCCGGCGTGCCGCCCAGGGCATCGGCGAGGGCGCCAGCGGCCATCGAACAGGCGGAACCCACCTCCCCCTGGCAACCCACTTCGGCGCCTGAGATAGAGGCGTTGGTCTTGTACAGGATGCCGATGGCGGCCGCGCTCAACAGGAAGCGGCAGACGTCATCCTCACCGGAACCGGAACAGAATCTGAGGTAGTACTTGAGCACGGCGGGAATGATCCCGGCGGCGCCGTTGGTAGGGGCCGTGACCACACGCCCGCCCACCGCGTTCTCTTCATTGACCGCCAGCGCATAGAGCGTGACCCAGTCCATGGTGACCAGCGAGGCATCGCCCAGGCTATCCGACTGACTCTTCAGCTGGCGATAGAGTTGCGCGGCCCGCCGCCTCACCTTCAGGCCCCCGGGCAAAATGCCCTCAGTATTGCAGCCACGGGTGATGCACGCATCCATTACCGCCCATAAATTCAGCAGTTCACTGCGTATCTGTGCTTCGGGACGCCAGGCTTTTTCATTCCTGAGCATCAGCGAACTGATCGACAGACCGCTCTCCTTGCAACGCTTCAGCAATTCGTCGGCGGAGGCAAAGGGGTATGGCAGTACCGTGGGATCATCCACCAGCACATCGCCCGCCGTGGCAGATTCGTCGACCACGAAGCCGCCGCCCACGGAATAATAGATGCGCGTATCGAGCACCTCGCCGCGCGCGTTCCGTGCCGTAAAACGCATGCCGTTGGAGTGGAACGGCAGGGATTCGGTACGGTGCATTACCAGGTCGTCCCGGTAGTTAAAGGGGACCTCTGCCTCTCCAAGCAGTTTGAGGACGCCCTGCTCGCGCACCTGCAGTACACGGTCCTCTATGGTATCCACGTCGACGGTTTCAGGAGCCTCCCCCTCCAGGCCCAGGATAATCGCCTTGGGGGATCCGTGCCCCGCCCCGGTCGCTCCCAGCGAGCCATAGAGTTCCACGGTGACCTGCGCGCAGGCCGCCAGCAGCTCAGCCTGCTTCAGTCCCTGGGCAAAACGCAGGGCGGCATGCATCGGCCCCACGGTGTGGGAACTGGAAGGCCCGATGCCTATTTTGAACAGGTCGAAGGTGCTTACTGCCATGGTCGCTTCCTGGACCCTCGTTACCTGTCAGGGGTACCGGGGGATTGCGTTGGTGGTCCATACTACTACCAATGACGCAAAAATTGGATGTCACCGGTTCTACCGGCTCTCCAACAATGACTCCCGATCAACGCTTCCCGTACTTGGGCAGGCGCAGGCCGAATAGAATCGCGGCGGCGCGCAACATGAAGGCCAACGCAATGGCCAGAGGCATCGCCAGGGCGGCGGTCGCAGGCAGCGCATCCAGGACGATATAGCCGGTGGAACCCAGCAGGGCGGCCGTGACATAAATCTCGGGCCCCAGCAGAACCGGCTCCTGGTTTAGCAGGGTATCGCGGATCACCGATCCGAACGTGGCTGTCATCATCCCCATCACCACCGCCACTAACGGCGACGCGCCCCAGGCCTGGGCCTTGATGGTGCCTAGCACACAGAACAGCGCGAGCCCTACCGCGTCGGCCCACAACAGCACCCTGTGCAAGGAGGTCAACAGCGGCGCGAGAAACCAGGTTGCCACGGCAGCGCCTATGCACATCCACAGGTACAGGTTGTCACTGACCCAGAATACGGTGTCAGTACCCAACAGCAGGTCGCGCGCGGTGCCGCCGCCAATTCCGGTAACGATACCGAACAGTATGAAACCCAGGATATCCAGCTTCTTCTCCGCCGCGGCAAGCGCCCCGCTGATCGCGAACACCGCCACCGCAAGCACATCGACCAGGTGAATTACGCTGTCCATGCGGCTGCGCCTATCCGACTCCCGGCATCAGCAACCGTAGGTATCGCTCAGGTACTGCAGAATATCCGCCGACTCGAACAGGCCGGTTTCAGTGTTGGGGTCATACAGGTAGGGGATGGAGACCCTGCCCTCCAGGTCCTGCAGTTGAAGGCGGTTCTCCAGGGTGCTCCGGGGGGTGATTTTCAGTGCCGAACGCACGGGCGGTAACAACCACTCCTGCAGTTCGGTACGGCCGCAGTTGCGCAGGATGTAGGCTATCTCCATCTCGCACAGCAGTTCGCGCACCGGCCTCGCGTAGGGGCTGGATTCGAAACTGTACAACTCCAGCAGATACTCGGGAGATACTCCGGGCCGGGCCGTCATTCCCTGCTGCATGCGGGGTGCGCTGGCCAGCATCGAGCCCAGGGTCTGCAAGCGGCCCGCTCGCCACTTCAGGGGCAGGGGTCGCTGGCCGTAGGTTTCGAAGAGGTAGGCCACGATATCCAGGGACTCGTACATTTCGATCCCGGTATTGGGATCTACCAGGTAGGGGAACTGGGCTTTACCGCCGCGCTGTTCCACTTCCGGGCGAAAACGCTCGCCCTCTTTCGGGCATGGCAGAATTTCGGCATCCAGGTCCAGTTCGGTCAGGGCTTCGCGCACCAGCCGGCAGTAGGGGCAATTCTCTATATCGTACAACTGCAACAGTTGCGCCGGCTTCACCGCCGCCGGCGTACAGCTTATGCCGTTGCTGCCGCGCACCAGGGTAGACAACAGGGAGCTCGCTATATTTCCCGCCATAATTTAATCCTCCGTCGCGCCGGACCCCGACGCTTCAACAAGGCCCTGGTACTCTTTCTCCAGGCGTTTGGCCGCTTTTTTTGAAACGCCGCCCAGCACATCTATCGCGTGGCGGATGCGGGCGCGACTCATGTCGGCTCCCAGTAATTCCATGGAATCCACCACGGAAAAGGATGCACTTGACCCGGCGATAGCGACGAACAAAGGCGCCAGGAAGTCCTTTACTTTAACGCCGAGCGCGTCGGCGATCTCCTTCAGATCATTCCAGACTGTATCGCGGCTCCAGTGACGCTGGGCCTCCAGTCGCCACAGTGCAAACTGCATGCCCTTGACGATGTCCTCGCGCTCGCCCTTCACCGCAGCGAAACTCTCCTCGGTAATAGGCAGTGTACCTGACACCAGGAAGCTCGCCAGCGGGGCGAAATCACTCAGGGTCTCCAGCCGCTTCTGCGCGTGGGGCAGCACTTTCATCAGGTTGGCCTCATTGTAGGCCCAGTCCACCAGGCGCCGGGCCAGCTCGGCCTCGTCCAGGTCCTCACGAATCCAGGTGCCATTCAGCCACTTCAGTTTTTCCACATCGAAGATGGGCCCGCCAAGCGAAACCCGCTGGATGTCGAACTCGGCAATCATATCGCTGAGGGAAAACTTCTCCCGCTCGTCGGGCATTGACCAACCCATGCGCCCGAGATAGTTCAGCAGTGCCTCCGGCAGAAAACCCATGCGCTGGTAATACAGGATACTGGTGGGGTTCTTGCGCTTGCTGAGCTTGGACTTGTCCGGGTTGCGCAACAGCGGCAGGTGGCACAGGCTGGGCATTTCCCAGCCAAAGTATTCATACAGCAATTTATGCTTCGGCGCCGAGTTGATCCACTCCTCGCCGCGCAGTACGTGGGTAATACCCATCAGGTGGTCGTCCACCACGTTGGCCAGGTGATAGGTGGGCATGCCGTCAGACTTGAGCAGTATCTGCGCATCCACCATGCTCCAGTCCAGCTCGATGGTGCCGCGCAGCATATCCTCGATTACACAGGCGCCTTCACCCTCGGGCACCATCATGCGAATGACGTACGCATCCCCCGCCGCCCTGCGCTTCTCAACTTCGGCGGCGGGCAGCATCAGGTCAGCGGGTTTGAGGGCGGTACTGGTACCCGCGCTTTGCCGCGCCTCGCGCAACGCATCCAGTTCCGCCGTGGTGCGATAGCAGACGAAGGCTTTTCCCTCTTCCACCAGTTGCATGGCGTACTGGCCGTAAAGCTCCATGCGCTCACTCTGGCGGTAGGGGCCGTTGGCGCCTCCCACATCCGGGCCCTCGTCCCACTCCAGCCCCAGCCAGCGCAAGGAGTCGAGAATGGCCTGCTCCGACTCGGCGCTGCTGCGCACCTGGTCGGTATCCTCGATACGCAACAGGAACTGGCCGCCATGGGCGCGGGCGAAACACAGGTTGAAGAGTGCGATATAGGCGGTACCCACATGGGGGTCACCGGTGGGTGAAGGCGCTATGCGGGTGCGAACGGTCATGGGTATCCGGTATCTGTTTTTGCGGAGCAGGGATTATACGGGCTGGACCGGGTAAAGCCCATCACATGCGCCGCTTCAGCCCGCCGCCTGCAACCACGCCGGCAGTGCGCGGCGCCAATCGAAGGCGTCCAGCACCCGCAGAAAGGGTTCATCCAAACCGGCCCGCAGGGTCAGTGCGACGCCGGTCGAGGGGTGGCTCACCTCAAGGGCGGTACACGCCAGCAGCAGGCGATGACAATCGTACTGCTTCTGGAAAAAACGGTTGTGCACACCCTTGCCGTGCTTGGCATCACCAATGACGGGGTAGCCTATGTGCTTCATATGGCGTCGCAACTGGTGCTTGCGCCCCGTCTCGGGCCGCAGTGCCACCAGGCTGTAACGGGTCTGCGGGTAGCGGTCCACAGCGACTGCAATTTCCGCTGTCGCCAGGCGCTGATAATGGGTGACAGCAGCTTGCCCGTCCCGCTGCCGGCCCCTCGCTATCCGGTCTCGATCTGCCAGGCGATCCAGTTCTTCGACGAGCGGGTAATCAATGGTGCCGGCCTCGGGACTATAACCGCGCACCACCGCCAGGTAGTGCTTGCGCACCTCGCCCGCCGAAAACTGCGCGGCGAGGCGACGGGCGTTCTCGCTGGACAAGGCAAACAGCAGTACGCCGGAGGTCGGCTTGTCCAGCCGATGCACCGGGTACACATGCTGTCCGACCTGGTCGCGCACCATCTGCAGGGCGAAGCGGGTCTCGTGGCGGTCGATGGGGCTGCGGTGCACCAACAGGCCGCTGGGCTTGTTGACGGCCACAAGGTGCTCATCCCGGTAGATAAGCTCGCAGGTTTCAGGATTGCCCATAATCTCTCGCGTCGTGCAGCGTGTTTGCCAGCCCCCGAATATACACCAGCGGGCAGCGCTTCCATCCCGCCGTCGCCGGGGCTGCATCGGCCTGCAGCGGGGCGTATCTGTTCGGCAACTTGGTAAATCCCGCGGTTACCGCGATAATGCTCCACAACTCCAGGACCTGACCGAGGATAGATATCATGCCCAAACAGCAGTTACTGCCTGACTTAATCGGACACACACCCCTGCTGTACCTGCGCAAGGCCTCGGAACTCACCGGCTGCCATATCTACGGCAAGGCCGAATTCATGAATCCGGGCGGCTCCATCAAGGACCGCACCGCCCTGGGTATCATCCGCGCGGCGGAGCGCTCGGGCGAGCTGCAACCCGGGGGGGTCATTGTCGAAGGCACCGCCGGCAATACTGGCATCGGCCTCACCCTCGTGGCAAACGCCCTGGGGTACGAGTGCGTGATCGTGATGCCGCAGAATGCCAGCGAGGAAAAAGTCGCGCAGCTGGAAATGCTGGGAGCCGAGCTACTGCTGGTGCCCTCCGTGCCCTACACCGACAGCCACCACTATATTCACACCGCGGAACGGGTCGCCGCCGGCAGGCGCAAGGACGAGGCCAATGGCGCCATCTGGGCGCGCCAGTTTGATAATCCCGCCAACCGCGAGATCCATTACAGCACTACCGGCCAGGAAATATGGCAACAGAGCGATGGCAAGATCGACGGATTCATCTGCGCTGTCGGCACAGGCGGCACCCTCAGTGGGGTTGCCGATGCACTGCGCGAGCATAATCGCGATATCAAGATAGGCCTTGCAGACCCCATGGGCTCGGCCCTGTACAGCCATTTCACCGCGGGCGAGTTGCGCGCCGAAGGCGAGTCCATCGCCGAGGGTATCGGTGTTTCCTTTGTCCCGGGCAACCTGGCCGGGCTGGAGCTCGATTTCTCGTGCCGCGTCGATGACGAGGAAGCCCTGCCCCTGGTCTATGACCTGCTGAAGGAAGAAGGCATCTCGGTGGGCGGCTCCAGCGGCATCAATATCGGTGGCGCCATCGCATTGGCGCGGGAACTGGGCCCCGGCCATACCATTGTCACTGTGCTGTGCGATTCCGGCAGTCGCTACCAGAGCAAGCTGTTCAACCCCGAGTACCTGTGGAAGCACAAGCTGCCCTACCCGCACTGGATTGCCAACTAGATGCGGGAAAACTGCCGGGGCACCACCGGGTTCCGGGGATAACGAAAACAGCGTCATGCGGGAGAGCAGACTACCCATGAAAAGGCCCAGTGGCAGTTTATCTATCGACTCCTTGTCTCGCAGCTCCCTGTCCCGCGGTTCCCTGGCTCACAGAACGGTGCTGCTGGGATGCCTGCTGGGCATTGCCCTCGCCGGCTGTACTTACATTGGGCCCAAATCCATCAGCTCCGGCAGGCTGGCCTACAACGAAGCCATCGCTGAAACCAACAACCAACAGATGCTGATGGTGCTGGTACACAACCGCTACGACGAGCAGGGAAGTATGCTGGCGGTCGCCAGCGTTACCGCCAATGTCAGCGTGAAAAGCAGTGCCGGTGTACAGGCCGGCTTCGGCGGCAGCAGCAGCTACCAGGGCAATCTCATACCCTTTGCGGGTGGCGTGATCTACGAGGAAAATCCCACTATCTCCTACACCCCGGTGGCAGGGGAAAAGTACCTGAGCCGGCTGAGCGTGCCACTGCCGATTGGCATGCTGGCACAAATCACACGCACCCAGACAGACCCGCGCGCGGCTCTCATCGGGCTGATTTCATCGGTAAACGGAATCTACAATCCCGACTTTGTCTTCGGCGAGAATGATCACGACCCGCGCTTTGACCGCATTGTCACGATCATTTCCGAACTGAGCCAGGCGCACCGCTTGAACTGGGTGGAGAACGCGGGAAAACCGGAAAAGTTTTCGATCGTCATCGACCGATCAGCTCCAGAGCACGCTGCGATGGCGCAAGAATTGCTGGATATAATCGGACTTTCCCGGGAAGAATTTACCGGCCCGCAAATCGTGATCCCGGTCGTCCTGTCCCTCAATGGCGCCAGGGAGGGCGTGATGGGCATTACCACCCGTTCAATCTATGACCTGGTGGAAATCATGACCGCCCGTATCGAGGTGCCGCCGATCGACGAGGAAAATGGCGTCGTCGCGGAATATCCCCCGGTGGGTCGCCTCGGTAAAGACCTGACAGTGCATTATTCCGAAAAGGAGCCGGAGCACGCCTATGTCGCGGTAGCGGACCGCGGCGGCTGGTTCTATATCGATGAGAGGGACCGCATCACCAAGCGCTACTTCAGACTGCTGTCCAGCCTGTGGTCGCTGGCCGTGGCCAGCTCTGTCGCCGATGGTCCGGCGGCGCCACTGCTGACAGTGCCGGTAAGCAATTAACCTGTTGGCGCGCCCCAAATAGACCGCGGTCCGTGCCATACTTGCGGCTGTTCCCGATCCCGGCGCGATGAGTTGCTTGCCGGCACTGTGCTCTCACGAGGCTAGCCATGAAAACTTTCACTGCTGCAGACGTCCCGGACCAGACCGGAAAGACCATTTTCATTACCGGCGCCAACACCGGGCTGGGGTTTGAGGCGGCGAAAGTACTTGCCGGCAAGGGCGCCAGGGTGATTATAGGCTGCCGGTCAAACGATAAAGCCCGCCAGGCCAAAACCAATATACTGGCCGCATACCCGAACGCGGACATCGCCACCGTGGCACTGGACCTCGCCAGTCTCGCCTCAGTAAAAAAGGCGGCGGCGACAGTCGCCAAAGAGCCCAGACTGGATGTCCTCATCAACAACGCCGGCATTATGATTCCGCCATATGAACTGACCCGGGACGGCTTTGAATCCCAGTTCGGCGTCAATCACCTCGGGCCTTTTGCACTCACCAGCCTGCTGCTGGACAAGCTGGGGGAAACACCGGATGCCAGGGTTGTCAGTACCGCCAGCATCGCCCACAAGCAGGGCAGGATACATTTCGACGACATCAACGCCGAGCGCGGCTACAACCGCATTGCGCGCTACGCCCAGAGCAAGATCGCCAATCTCTATTTCGCCTATGAACTGCAGCGGCGCCTGTCGGCCGCGGGCGCCAGCACCATTTCAGTCGCGGCCCACCCGGGTATCGCCGATACCGAGTTATCGCGCTATCTCCCGCAAGCGCTGATGCTGCTCGCACCCCTGTTTCGGCCACTGTTCAACACCCCCGCCGAGGGAGCCTGGCCAACGCTCATGGCCGCCACTGCTCCTGGAGTACAGGGCGGGGAGTACTACGGACCCAGCAAACGCAATGAAACAGCCGGGCCGGCGATCAGGGTAAAATCCAACAGGCGCAGCCATGACGATGAGGTTGCGGCCAGGCTGTGGGAATTGTCTATCGAGATGACCGGCATCGACCCGAAGATATGACCCCGGTTCGGGCGCTCGCCTGACCGACCAAAAAAATGGGGACCCGATACGTGAAAGTATGACACTATTTGCAGCACCGCACCGGCAGACGCATCGACAACGGCGCCCTGCGAGGAGTGTCAAACCACCATCTGGAGATGTTCTATGAAAACAATAATACCACTCGCTGTTTTGTTCGCCCTGGTCACAGCTTGCTCCGCACAGGCGCCCGCTCCGGAAAAACAGGTAAAGGCAAACCTGGCCGCACCCATCGACTGCTCTACCGCGGCCGCGGATATCAAAACGCTGACCAGTGAAAAAGCGCGCACCTCCCAGGAAGTCGAGGACGGGGCGAGCTCTATTATTCCAATTGGCGCCGTGGCCCACCTGTTCGGCGGCAGCGAGTCCCAAACATTTGAGATCGGTACCGGCGAGTACAACAAGAAGCTGGACGCAAAAATTGCCGAAATCAAGAAGCAGTGCAACATTAACTGAAGTCGGCAGTTAACCGGGCAACACCCACATCCGCGGTCCCACTGACAGCTGTCAGCGGGTACCGCCTGCTCCTCCATGCAATCACCCGGGTCGACTACCTTTTCCTGTCTGCCTTACACCTCCCCCGAACGAGTTTTCATTGCATGCCATATAAAAATGGCTGGTAATAACGCAGCGCTATAATCCCCGGCACCATGCCGATGCCTGCCCTGCCCGCACCGGGACGGATATCCCATTCACCTCATCGCAAACCGCCCTAACCGGAATTTTGCCAATTCGCACTAAATTGCTACGGGACAACACCAGCGGGTTTGACAGCGAGCCAAGCGGCATCTAGTTTGAAGTGAGATCTCGCGGATGCCATCAGAGTCGTCCTATCGAAGCCAGGGGGAAGAGTTTTTCCGCCGTACGGCGGAGCGGGTTTCGCGACAGCGCGAAGCTCGACACAGGTAGACAGGGCTGGCAACTGACAACAGATCAGCAGTCACGGGGCCAGTCAGAACCGATGCGCTTTATACGGGCGATCAGGGAGGTGAGACATGGCAGAAACAATCAGGTGGAACTTCGTCACCCAGGTGCTCAACGGCCCTAACGTCTCCGCGGCAGGCACTACCGACACCGTGGATGCCTACGACAAATTCAATATCCGTATCGAAGACAGCCAGAGCCAGGCGGTGAGCCTGGTGCCACCCGGCGCCGGTATAACCCTGCTGGTCATCAACCCCGTCACTCCCGACGAGACACTGAGTTACGAGCTGGACGGCAACCCGGTGGCGCTGGATGGTCCCCATGTCCTGCTCGGCAGCGGCGCCGTCGGCCTGCTCGGCGGCGTCACCAGCCTCACTTTTACCAATAACACCGGCGCCGATGCAGTGATCGAGATACTGGTCGGCAGAGATTCCACTCCGTAGCAAGGCCCACAGTACTACAAGGAGATCCACCATGCCCGTCACCCTGTCATATCCCGGCGTTTACATCGAAGAGGTGCCAAGTGGCGTTCGCACCATCACGGGCGTCGCCACCTCGATAACCGCCTTTATTGGCCGCGCCTCACGGGGTGCGGAGGATGAACCCACCCGGGTACAGAGCTTCGCGGAATATGAGCGCGTATTCGGTGGCTTGTGGCGCGACAGCAGCATGAGCTACGCGGTGCAGCAGTTCTTCCAGAACGGCGGCAACGACGCCCTGATCGTGCGGGTGCAGAACGGCGGCAGCGCGGCCACGCTGACCCTCGCTACCGGTTTCAACCTGGTGGCCGCCAGCCGCGGCGACTGGGGCGAGGGCCTGCGCGCAAGGGTGGATTACGAGACCCGCGACCCGGCTGACACCAGCCTGTTCAACCTCACCATCCGCGATACCGGCACGGGCCTTACCGAGCGCTTTCTCAACGTTTCCACCGACACCAACAACGCCCGCTTTGTCAGCGATGTGCTGGCGCAGCAATCACGCCTGGTGCGCACCAGCGGCGGCGTGCCCGTTGCCAGGCCAGCGGATCACGGCGCACCGGCCGCCGGGGTGGATCCGATGCTGGATGACACGGCTTCAACGGCCTTCAATGCCGATGGCGATGACGGCTCCGACATCACCGATAACCAGATTTCGCTGGCATCGCTGGAGGGTACGAAAAAGGGTATCTGGGCGCTGGAAAAGGCGGACATTTTCAATCTGCTCTGTATCCCGCCGCTCACCCGGGCGATCGGAGGCGACATCAGCTCCCAAACGCGCAGTGCGGCCGCGCATTACTGCGAGCAGCGCCGCGCGGTCTATGTCGTCGACCCGCTCACCAGTTGGACCGAGCCCGCCCACATCACCAACCCGGGCACCGGCCTGGACAGCGCCGGTTGGGGTCTGGGCCGCAGTACCAATGCCGCGTTGTATTTCCCGCGCATAAAGCTGCCGGACCCCCTGCAGGAAAATCGACTGGCCGAGTTCGCGCCCTGTGGCGCGGTGGCCGGGGTGATGGCGCGAACCGACGGCCGCCGCGGCATCTGGAAAGCGCCGGCAGGTAATGACGCCACCCTCAACGGTGTCGTCGAACTGACAGCCAGGCTGACCGATGGTGAGAACGGCATGCTCAATCCCCTCGGCGTCAATTGCCTGCGAGCGTTTCCCGTTACCGGCCGTGTGGTGTGGGGCGCGCGCACGCTCAGGGGCGCCGACCAACTGGCGTCCGAGTGGAAGTACCTGCCGGTGCGACGCCTGGCGCTGTTTATCGAGGAGAGCCTGTTTCGCGGCACGCAGTGGGTAGTATTTGAACCCAATGACGAACCCCTGTGGGCCCAGATACGGCTCAACCTCGGTGGTTTCATGCACAACCTGTTTCGCCAGGGCGCCTTCCAGGGAAGCAGCCCGCGCGAGGCCTACTTCGTAAAGTGTGACAGGGAGACCACCACGCAGAATGACATCGACCAGGGCATCGTCAACATCGTGGTGGGCTTCGCCCCGCTTAAACCCGCCGAGTTCGTGGTGATCAAGCTGCAGCAGATCGCCGGCCAGATACAAACCTGAGGAGTCTCCCATGGCACAGTTCAGCGTGAACGCACAACGGTTTGATCCCTACAAGAATTTCAAGTTCAGGGTGAAGTGGGACGGACGCTATGTCGCCGGCGTCGCCAAGGTGGGCGCTCTCAAGCGCAGCACCGAAGTGGTGGAGCACCGCGAGGGCGGTGACCCCTCCAGCGCCCGCAAATCGCCCGGCCGCACCAAGTACGAGGCCATTACCCTGGAGCGCGGGGTAACCCACGACCCCGAGTTTGAGCGCTGGGCCAACAAGGTGTGGAATTACGGTTCTGGCCTCGGCAGCGAGATGTCGCTGCAGGATTTTCGCAAGGACATCATCATCGAGTTGTACAACGAGGCCGGGCAGCTTGCCATTGCCTACCGCATTTACCGGTGTTGGGTTTCAGAATTCCAGGCGCTGCCCGACCTGGATGCCAATGCCAACGCCGTCGCTATCCAGAGTCTCAAGCTTGAAAACGAGGGTTGGGAACGTGACTACGATGTCGTCGAGCCGAGCGAGCCGCAATTCACCGAGCCGGCCTAGGCCGCGGATGTTTGTGTGAGAGCGCTGACTGCCGCTGAAGTAATCCGCCTGTGGGAACTGGCCAGCCGTTACCACCCTGTCGACAGGGCCCTGGCCGTCCTGCAATTGCTGATACCGGACCAGCACCGCGACATCCTGGCGGGGTTTTCCCTCGGCCAGCGCGATCAGCTGTTACTGGCGGTGCGTCAAGCCACCTTCGGAGACCGGGTAGCAGGGATCGACCACTGCCCGCAGTGTGATGAAACCGTGGAGTTTGAACTGAGCTGCGACACGCTGTTGGCCCAATCCGGGGAACCGGGTGCCGCAAGCCTCGACTACCAGGGCTACCGTGTCGTGCTCAGGCCGCTGAACAGTTTTGACCTGGCCGCAGCCGCGGCCGCCACATCGCTGGAGCAGGCGCGTGCACTGCTGCAGCGACAGTGCATCGTCGAGGTGAGTTTACAGGGCGAAGCCGTCGCGTCGGATCAGCTGCCAGCGGGCCTGCAGGACCGCCTCAACGAAACCGCGCTGGCCGCGGACCCACAGGCGGAGATACTGCTGGACCTGGACTGTCCCGCCTGCGGGCACAAGTGGCACAGCCTGCTGGATATCGTGCACATCCTGTGGGCGGAGATCAGCGCCCGCGCCCAACACCTGCTGCGCGAGGTGCACCTGCTCGCCTCGGCCTACGGCTGGAGCGAGCAGCAGATACTCGAGCTGAGCCCCACCAGGCGCGCCAGCTACCTGCGGATGGTGAGCGCATGAGCGACTTTCTGACGCGCATGGCGCAACTCAGTCTCGGCGCGGCGCGGGTGGTTGAACCGCGCCTGGGCAGCCCGTTTGCCGAGGAGGCGCGAGGCGAGGCGGGCCAGTCCATGCAAGCTATCTGGGAGGCGCAGCCGCAAGCCCGCAGCGGGCATCCCACCGCGTCAGGGCGCGGCATGGCAGAGCCGGACCTCGCTGAAACTGCTACACAAAAAAATACTGCACCCGGGCAGCACCCGTCCGTCCTGGCTGAACCCTTACGCCCGGAGGGCGCTGTCAGACGCAGCGATCAGGGACCGTTAACGGATAGCCCCGAGGCAACCCGATCGGACCAGGAACCGCGGCGCAGGCCGCCGTCAAAGAGCAACGCTGGCTCTGCGCTGCCAGGTGCCGCTTCGGAACAGGCCAATCCGCACACCCTCGTGACAGCTGACATGGCATCCGCAGTAGCCTCGATCCGGCACGCGCCAGCAGGTGATCCCGGGGCAGCCGATGCCACCTTGCGCAATGACGATCTGCACCGGCTCCCGACTGTACCTGCCTCAGCGCATCACTCGACATCAGCGCCGCTGGTGCCGGCCGGGCAAGCGCGCCAGGCGCAATCGCGGGGACCTGACGCGCAAGCTCCCGAACCCGGCCCGGCGAGCGACCGCCAGCCAGAAATTCATATCAACATCGGTCGCATCGATGTCAGGGCGCGGACCGCTGCCGTCGCACCGGCAGCGCCTGCCGCGAAGACCGGCGCGAAATCCGGAACGTCCAGTCGCCTGAGCCTCGGCGATTACCTCAAGCGCGGCGAGCGTGCGCCATGAGCAGCCCACTGGCGCTAGCCTCTGTCACCGCGGTACTGCGGGACCTGCTCAACAATGGACTCATTGACCACAACATCGTGGGTGCGATCGGCAGCAACGTCACCATCACCACGGTACCGCCCGATACCATCCCGCTCGACAGCGCCAATGTCCGCAGCCAGCTCAACCTGTTTCTGCACCACGTCACTCCCAACCCGGCCTGGCGCAACGTCGGCCTGCCATCGCGTGACGGCAGTGGCGAACGGCTGAGCAACCCGCCTCTCGCACTGGACCTGCACTATCTTCTCACCGCCTACGGCAGCCAGGAATTGCACAGCGAAATCCTGCTGGGCTACGCCATGTACCTTATGCACGAGCGGCCCGCTCTCGACAGGCAGGCGATTCGCACCGCGCTGGCCGGCGGCACCATCGACGTCTCCATACTGCCGCCCGCCTACCAGGCGTTGGCGGCCGCCGACCTGGCGGACCAGGTGGAGCAGATCAGGATTACACCCTCGGATGTCACCAGTGACGAGATGTCGAAACTGTGGTCGGCCATGCAGGCCAACTACCGCCCGACGGTCGCCTATAGCGCTTCGGTGGTGTTGATCGCGGCGCAGAAGCCCACCCGCTCCGCCCTGCCTGTTCTGACTCGCGGACCGCGCGACCCGGTGAGCGGCCGCGAAGCCGGCATTAGCGCTGTGCCGGGATTACTGCCGCCCTACCCCGGTATCACCCACGTGCTGGCGCCCGCCAAACAACTGGCGGCGGTGCCGGGTGACAGCATCGTCCTGCACGGCTACAACCTCGACGGCGACAATCTGGTCGCCCGGTTCAGCCACCCGCTGCTAGATGCCCCCATCGAGCTGCCGCTAGGCAACAACGCCAACAGCGACCGGGTAAGTGTCAGCCTGCCCGCCGACGCCGCCGCGATGGCTGCCTGGCCGGCGGGCAACTGGTCCGTCAGCCTCGAACTACGCAGGCCAGCCGAACCAGAACCGCGCAGCAGCAACAGCGTTCCCTTCCTGCTCGCGCCGGTCATCGACATGCCCGCCGCAATCGCCAATCGCGACGGCGGTACCGGCGCGGTAACCATTACCTTGCCTGTCGGCCCCGAGGTGCGGCCAGAGCAGCAGGTCAGCCTCCTTGTCGGAGGCCATGAGGCACTGCCGGCTGCTATCGCAAGCCAGACCGACACCCTCGTATTTGTGTTCCCGGAACTGGCAGCCGGCACCCACTGGTTGCGTCTGCGGGTGGATGGCGTCGACAGCCTGCTGATCAACCGCGCCGAAACACCACCTGAATTTTTCACCTCCCAGCAACTGGCGATACCGGCATGAACGCGCCCGACAACAGGCACTGGCTCGAGAACAACCAGCAGGCGCTGACCGCTGAACTCGACTGCCTGTGCCGACGTTTGCAAGGTGCTCTCGCTGATCCTGCCGCGTATGAGAGCGGCCCCGCAGGTGATGTCCCCGACGCCACCGCCCACACACTGGACTTCCTGGCGCAACGGTTGCGCCTGTCCGGCTTTGAGCGAGCCATTCTCCTGCTGTGCGCCGGCGTGGAATTACACCCGGACATAGGCCCGCTGTGCGCCAGGCTGCACGGGGATGACAGGCGCGACCATGCGACCTTCGGCCTGGCGCTGACAGTACTGCCCGAGGCGCACTGGAGCGCCCTGTCACCCGGCTCGCCCCTGCGCCACTGGCAGCTGGTACAGGCAGACGACGCCAGCCGTATCACGCGTACTCGCCTTGCGCTCGACGAGCGCATACTGCATTTTCTGCTCGGCGATACCGCGCCCGATTACCGCCTGCGCGACCTGACGGTGCCCGTGCAGGCCGATACCCCTCTACCCCCGTCGCAACAGGGCGAGGCAGGGCGACTGGCCCTGGCATTGGGGGACAGCCGCACACCGGGCGTAGTGGTACTGCGCGGCAGTGATGCCGGGGCGGCGGCGGAAGTGGCTGCCAGCGCAAGCAGCCAGCTCGGTATGCACCTGATGCTGCTGCGGGCGCAGGACATCCCGGACGGCGCTGAGCAGCGCGCCCAGCTGGCGCGCCTTTTTGACAGGGAACACCTGCTCTCGGGTTCTGTACTGCTGATCGACGCGCGCCGGGACCGGCCGACGCAACTGTCCGGGTTTGTCAACAGACTGCAGTGCCCGGTCATCGTGCAGGGGGATCAACCCGCGGGCCTGCAGGATCGCTGCATCACATTTGAAATCAACAAACCCACCGGGCAGGAACAGGGCGATCTGTGGCGCGAGGCGCTGGGCTTCCTGCCCGGCGGCGATGTGGCAGAGCTGGTACCGCAGCTGACTCAATTCGATCTCGGCGCCGCCAGTATAGCGGCCGCCGCCCAATCAGTTCGCACCGCGTTGGGAAGCGGCAGACCACTGCCCGCGATGCTGTGGCAACACTGCCGCCAACAGGGCCGCGACGGCCTGGATCAGTTCGCCCGGCGCATCGTCCCGCAGGCGGACTGGGACGACATCATTCTGCCCGAGGGCCAGCGCGCCATCCTGCGGGATATCAGTCGTCAGGTGCGGCATCGCGCCACCGTTTATGAGCACTGGGGTTTCGCTCGCAAGAGTGAGCGCGGCCTGGGAATCTGCGCCCTGTTCGCCGGTGAAAGCGGCACCGGCAAGACCATGGCCGCCGAGGTGCTGGCCCGCGAACTGGACCTGGACCTGTATCGCATCGACCTGTCCGCCGTGGTCAGCAAATACATTGGCGAGACCGAAAAAAACCTGGAGCGGCTGTTCCGAGCGGCACAGAACGGCGGCGCTATTTTACTGTTCGATGAAGCCGATGCCCTGTTCGGCAAGCGCAGCGAAGTCAGGGATAGCCACGATCGCTACGCAAACATCGAGCTGGCATACCTGCTGCAGCGTATGGAGTCCTACAAAGGGCTGTCCATTCTTACCAGCAACCTGAAGTCATCGCTGGACACCGCTTTTCTGCGGCGCATCCGCTTCGTGGTCCAGTTTCCGTTTCCCGATGTGGCCCAGCGCGTCGAAATCTGGCGCCGCGTTTTTCCGGATGCCCTGCCCCGCGCCGAACTCAACACAAAACTGCTGGGCCGCCTGGATATCACCGGTGGCAACATCCGCAACATCGCGATGAATGCCGCCTTCCTGGCCGCGGACAGGGGGCAACCACTGAGCATGGCGGACCTGGCCAGGGCCACTCGCATGGAATACGCCAAGCTGGAGAAACCGCTGAGTGAAGCGGAACTGGGGCAATGGCGATGAGTGCCGATATCTATCTCAACATCGACCATCTCGTGCTGCACGACCTGGAGCACGTTGATCGTCACGCCCTGGCCGCAGCCCTGCGACAGGCGCTGACTGAGCAGTTGGCAGCACAGCCACCACTGCAGGCCGCGGAGCTGTCGCACACCGCGACCCGTATCACCCTGCCGGCCGGCGCCGGTGGCGGACAACTGGGTCGCATCCTGGCCGGGTGCCTGACCGACATTATTTCCAACGATCCGCAAGACCGGGACCCGATGCGGGAAACACCAGCGGGAGGCGGCGGTCATGCGTAGCCATGTTCCGGCAACGCAGCCCGGAAGCTGTAAGCCACCATTGTTGCAATGCAAAGCGGATTTACAGCTCGGCGAAAGCGACGACGCTTACGAACGCGAAGCCGACAGGGCGGCGGATGCGATTATCAATGGTGCAAGCCCGAATATCCTGTCCAGGGTGAGCATACTGCCTCCCCTGCAGCGCGAGGAGAAACCGGCGGCGCCAACCAATGAGGAAAAGTACAAGGAAGCGGCGAAAAAAGTGGGGGAGGCGTTTCTTGAGACTGCACCCGGCAAGGAGATAAAGCAGAAAGCCGAGGACCTCGGCGATGCCTTCATTGCCACACTGCCGGGCAAGATTATTGCCGGCACCGCCATCAGCGGCGCTGTCGCCACACTCGCCGCCACCCACAGTGAGCTTCCCATCGGCATTCCCGAGATACCGCTGGACAAAATCACACCGGGCCTGAAACTCAACCTGACCTACGAAGGGCCGGTGGATAGCCCCACCAGGGTGATGGCCGGCTTTACCATACCCCTGGGGCCGAACGTGACAAGCGATAAACCCGCACCGGGAAAATCAGGGCAAATCCGCAGCGAGGCAGCGCGCCTGGCAAGGGAGCAGTACCAGTTCCGCGAGATGACGAAAACGCCGCAGCAGCGCGCCGCGGATCGCGAGGCGGAACAGGCCGTGATAAACGCCTGGGTTGCGCGCACTGCCCTGGGCGCCGAAGCCGGCGGGCCGCCGTCCGCCGGCAAGCTGCCCCCGCCACTCGCCCCCTACGCCGCGGAGTTCAAGCTGAGCGGTGAACAACCGAAGACTCAGCAGGAGAACACCAAAGAGCCGAAGAAGAAAAAAGAACAGCCGAGCGTGCAGCGCAAGGCAAACGGCCCGCAGCCCGGCAGCGGCGTTCCGGCATCGGTGCACAAGGTGCTGGCCTCCGCGGGCAGACCGCTGGACACCAACACCAGGACTTTCATGGAGTCGCGCTTTGGCTACGACTTCAGCCGGGTGCGCATCCACACCGATGAATACGCCGCGCAATCGGCCAGGGCGATCAACGCGCTGGCCTACACCTCCGGCAATCACCTCGCCTTCGGCGCGGGGCAGTACGCACCCGACACCAGCAGGGGTTTGCGCACACTCAGCCATGAACTGGCTCATGTGGTGCAGCAACAGGGCGCCGCCCCCGGCAAACACCCGGCGAATGACATGGTGCGGCCGGCCCCGGGCCGGGCCGGGACGCTGATGCGGCGGCCGGACAGCCTGGCAGCCATTCCCGCGAGCGAACAACGCGCCATCCAGGTAAGCACCATGGCGGTGAGCGTACCCGCGTCCCAGATCAAGGAGTTCTTCACGATTATGCCCAGCGGCAAGCCGAGCGCGTCCTTCAGTGTCGGCGACAAGATCAGTTATGCCGCCAATATAGACCCCGCCCTGCGGGATGGCCTCGCCAGCACCGGTGCCTGGATTGCAGGCCAGACCAATGCCCTGCCCGTCAACAAGTCCATTGAGATAGCCCTGGACCTCAGCAGTTATGGCGGCAGTCACTCCACGTTTCGCTTCACCCGCTTTGAACACAGCACCGGTACCGGCGCCAAGGCGACGACCGAGAAGGTGATGCTGATTGAACTGCTGGGAAACGTGGTGGCCGCGCCCGCGGGGCAGGCCGCTCCCACGGGCGCGTTTACCCTCGGCGCCCACAGCTTCAAACTCGCGGGCAACTGGAGCGACGATGAGTACGCGTTGCTGCGACAGGGGCTCTCGCTGCTTCCCGCCACGGCCCTGAGCGATGCCGCCGGCGTCACCTTCAGCAAATCGGGGCACACCGGCAGCGGCTCCGAAGCCGGCGAGTACCGCTCGGAAACCGACACCATCGTGCTGCACGACAACGCCTTTTCCAGCTCGTCCATGCGGGTGGGCCAACACACGCGCACCACCCACAACATATTGCACGAGATCGGCCACGCCCTGGACCTGCGGGTACTGGAACGCGCCTGGACCGCATTTGACAGCGCCGGCCAAAGCAAGTCGGCCCGCGCAACGCTACTGGCCACCCGCTCCCCCTCCGGCGCCCGCTATGTGCACGATGCGGGCAGCGGCGACTTCAACGTCGAACAGGCGCTGGATGACAGCGACGGCGCCTTCCGCAAGGCGGCGGGCAAGGACAAGGTTGCCAGGGACACCAGCGGGCGCACCACGGTCGAGGGTTCCACCGCCAACCTGTCAGGTGGCGTCACCAGCTACTCCGACACCGACTACGAGGAGCTGTTCGCCGAGAGCTTCGCCCTTTACAGCAGCGCGCCGGAAACGCTGCGCCAGCTGCGACCCAACATCTACAACTATTTCAGCAGCAAGTACCCGAGGCCTGCATCGCCATGAACACGCTTACACCCGGACCTGGCAACGAGGCGGAGGCCGCACATGCGTAACCCTGCCCAGGTATGGCACTCATGAGCGCCTTCCCCAACTCGCCGCGCCTGCTCAAGGGGGGCATCGTGCTGCTGGACCCGGACAGCGGCAAGGTGCTGCGTATCATATCGCTGCAGTACAACCCCGACACCCTGTCCCGCAGCTTCCAGGTGCAGGCATTCAATGACGGCGGCGACCGCTCCGAGGCCTTGCGCCTGAAAAGCTCGCCGATAGAAACCATACGCATGGAAGCCGAGATCGACGCGGCGGATCAACTGGAGTTTCCCGATCAACACAGCAACATCGTCAACAACGGCATACACGGCCAACTGGCGGCGCTGGAATCCATGCTCTACCCCAGCAGTGAAGCCCTGCAGGGCAACTACGAGCAAGCCGGCCGCGGGGTACTGGAGATCATGCCCATGGAGGCGCCGCTGAGCCTGTTCGTCTGGAGCAAGCAGCGCGCGGTGCCGGTGCGGGTCAGCGAATTTTCCGTCACCGAAGAGGCGTTCGATCCCTCGCTCAACCCCATACGCGCCAGGATCAGCCTCAGCCTGAGAGTGCTGTCCGTGAACGATCTGGGCTTTGACCATCGCGGCGGCAGCCTGTTTATGAGCTATCTGAAAAACAAGGAGGCGCTGGCCGGCACAGTCGACAGCGCCACCCTGAACAGCCTCGGTCTGGAGGGATTGTGATGGATGATCCGCTGCAGGCATTACTGGACGCCGGCGTGCTGAATACCGACAGTTTCCCCCAGCACAGCCGCTATCACGCCACGCCGGTCGCCACCCTGGAACGCGAGAACGGGGAGCCCATCCCCTATCTCCGACGCCGCTTCATACCTCCGCAGGACGAGTTCGCGGTGATCCAGCAACACATCGTGGTGGAAGGTGACCGGGTCGACAACCTGGCCGCCCATTACCTGGGCGATCCGCAGCTTTACTGGCGCCTGTGCGACGCCAATGGCGTGATGCGCCCCGATATGTTGACCGCGACCACTGGCGCAAGAATCGCCATCACCCTGCCAAAGGGCGTGCCGGGGCAGAGCGATGAGTAATGTCGAACTCAATCTGTTTATCGGCCCGGCGGTCCCCGTGCCCGCGTCGCGGGTCGTGCTGGACGCACTGGAAAGCGTACAGGTGCAGATCAACGACGGCGATACGCCCAGCGGTTTCGAACTGAATTTTTCGGTGTCCCGGCGCTCGCCCCTGCAAACCCTGTTCCTGCTGACAGGCGGTAGCAGCATACCGATTCTGCGGGTGGTGATCATGGTCACCATGGGCGGCAGGGCCGACGTCATCATGGACGGCGTCATGACCCACCACGAACTCAGGCCCGGCAGCGACGGCGGCAAATCCACCCTGGTGGTGAAGGGCAAGGACCTCACCGCCCTGATGGACCTGATTGAACTGAACGGCCTGCCCCTGCCGGCGATGTCGCCGGCACTGCGCGTTCTCACCCTGCTGGCCAAGTACGCCGCCTTCGGCGTGGTGCCGATGGTTATCCCCAGCGTGGTGGAAGATCTGCCGATACCCATCGAGCGCATCCCTACCCAGCAGGGCAGCGACCTTGCGTATATCTCACGCCTGGCGCGAGAGGCGGGTTACGTTTTCTACATCGAACCGCTGCAGACACCCGGCACCTGCCGCGCTTACTGGGGTCCGCAGATCAAGGTGGGCACACCGCAGGCGGCACTGAATACCGACATGGACGCGTTCACCAATGTCGAGTCACTATCCTTTAATTTTGACAAGGAGATGAAAGAAATGCCGGTGGTTTTTATCCAGAACCAGGCCACCAAGGCGCCGATTCCCATTCCGATTCCCGACATTACACCGCTGAATCCGCCGCTGGGGCTGGTACCGCCACTGCCGCCCAAGGTCAGGTTCCTCAACGATACCGCCAAGCTCTCGCCGCTGGGGGCGGTGATGCAGGGCCTGGCTCACGCCTCCCGCCACGCCGACGCGGTCACCGGCGAAGGCAGCCTCAAGGTCAGCCGCTACGGGCGTGTGCTCAAGGCGCGGCAACTGGTTGGTGTGCGCGGTGCGGGCGAGGCTTTCGATGGGCTGTATTACGTCAAGAGCGTAAGCCACAACATCGCGCGCGGCGAGTACACCCAGAACTTTTCACTGGCGCGCAACGGCCTGTTGTCCACGACACCGAGGGTTCCGGTATGAGCAATGGCGACAACCGGCGTTATCTCGGCAAACATCGCGGCATCGTGGTGAACAACCTCGACCCGATGCAGATAGGACGCATCCAGGTGATGGTGCCCGATGTGTCAAACGTGATGCTGTCCAGTTGGGCCATGCCCTGCGTGCCGGTGGCCGGAATCAACACGGGTATGTTCACCGTACCGCTGGTGGGCGCCGGTGTCTGGGTGGAGTTCGAGCAGGGCAATCCCGATTACCCGATCTGGGTCGGTTGTTTCTGGGGTACCGCCGCGGAGGTCCCGCTACTGGCGCACATGGTGCCGCCGGGCGTTCCCGGCATCACCCTGCAGACACCGCTTAAGAACGGCATCGTGGTCAGCGACGTACCCGGCCCCACCGGTGGCATCCAGCTACAGACTGCCACAGGGGCCATGATCTCGGTGACGGACGTCGGCATCACCATTTCCAATGGCAAAGGCGCCATCATCAACATGACCGGCCCGACGGTGGATATCAACGTCGGCGCGCTGACGGTGGTATGACCGCAGCATGACAATGTTCTAGAGGAGCGAGACAAAAGTGCCAGCACCCATACTTCACCTCGGCGCCACCATTACCTGCATGCATGCCGGCCCGGCCCAGCCGTTGTCGCCGTTCCCGCGGGTACTGGTCAGCGGCCAGCCGGTGGTAACCCTGGCCACTCCCTACGCGGTAACCGGTTGCACCCTGACGGGCACCGGCGCGCCCCCCTGCGTTACGGCGCAGTGGGTCGTGGGTGCAGTGCGCGTTATGGCCGGCGGCCAGCCGGTGATCAATCAGACGGGGACCGCGGTCTGCGTTCCCACCGGCACCGGCCTGCTTCCACTGGTGGCGCAAACGCGGGTGCTGGCCACGTGAGCGGCGTCGACTATCCCTTCCAGTTCGATGGCCGCGGCCGTACCGGCATGAGCAGCGCTGACGAGTATATCCGCGAGCTGATTGAACAGGTGCTGCTGACCGCGCCGGGCGAGCGGGTGATGCGGCCGACTTTCGGCAGCGGCGTGCGCCAACTGCTGTTCGGCGCCGCCAGCCCGGAGGTGGCCACCGCTACCCAGTACCTGGTGCAGAGTTCGCTGCAGCAATGGCTGGCCGACCTGATAACGGTGGAGGCGGTGGAAGTGCAGGCCCGCGAGGGAGAACTGTCGGTCAATGTGCGCTACCTCGACCGGCGCAGCCAGGCGCGCGCGACCGCCCGGGTGAGTTTGCAGGGAGCCAGCTCGTGAGATACCACTGCTGCGATGAACGCCGCCGGGAGGTTGTGAAACTCAGCGGCAGCCTCAATGGCCTCGATTACCTGGAGGTCGACGACAGCGGGCTGCCGGCCGATACCATGCGCCAGCGTACGCTGTTGCTGAAATTCCTGCGCCCGCCCCCGGCGCTGACCGCGAATAATTTCAGCATCGACGGCGGCGAGCGTATCGAAAGCGTCGATATCGAATGGGTCGCACCGGCCACCGCGCTGCCGCCGGGCGAGCCCGCGGCGCTGGTGGACGGGCTGGACCCGCCGGATCATTTCCTGGTAATCCGCACGGCTTTTTACGGGGATTTTTCCTTCTACACGCTGCGTCTGGTCAGTGGCCCCGGCGTTGATACACCACCAGCGGGATTCGATCCGCGCCTGGTGAACCTGGTGTTCTCTTTCAAGGTGCAGTGCGAATCCGATTTCGATTGCCAGAGCGGAACCCCCTGCCCCGTCGACCCGGTGGAATTACCGCAACTCGACTACCTGGCCAGGGACTACGACAGCTTCCGCCGGCTGATGCTGGACCGCATGAGCGTGCTTTTGCCCGCGTGGCGCGAGCGCAACGCCGCCGACCTCGGCATGACCCTGGTGGAATTGCTGGCCTATACCGGTGACCACCTCGCCTATCAACAGGACGCGATAGCGACCGAGGCATACCTTGCCACCGCCCGGCGGCGACCGTCCCTGCGACGACACGCACGGCTGATGGACTACCTGGTGCACGAGGGCTGCAATGCCCGCGCCTGGTTGCGGGTGCTGGTCAACGACGACGGCGTCGAGCTGCCGCGCGGGACTGCGGTCCTGACTCGCACACCCGATATCGGGCCGCGTATCGCTCCGGGAGGCGACGACTGGTCAGACGCTCTCGCCGCCGGCGCCGAGGTGTTCGAGACCGTCGAGAGCAACCTGCTTTACAGCGCCCACGAGACCCTGCAGTTTTACACCTGGGGTGAACGGCGCTGCTGCCTCCCCAAGGGCGCGACGGCAGCCACGCTCAGCGGCCACTATGCAAATCTCAAGGCGGGCGATGTACTGGTTTTCATCGAAGCCGTCGGACCGCGCACCGGGCTTGAGGAGGATGCGGATCCAGGCCAGCGCCGGGCGGTGCGGCTGAGCCACGTGGTGCTTGATGAAGATCCATGCGGCGGGCTGTTTCTGGAACCGCCCACCAATGATCCCGTCCCGGTCACCGAAATCCACTGGCTCCCGGAGGACGCCCTGCCCTTCCCGCTCTGCCTCTCCACCATTACCGATCCGGATCATGGCGAGCGCTATCTCCACGGAGTGAGTCTCGCCTACGGCAACATGGTACTGGTGGATCACGGCATGAGCGTCGGCGCCGAACCACTGGGAACCGTACCCGAGGCCAGCATCTTCACCGCGATAAAGAACCACGATGCCAGTTGTGACCGGCCACAACAGCAGTCAATCCCGCCCCGCTTCCGACCAGTGCTCGACAGGACACCGCTGACCCACGCCCTGCCACTGCAACGGCGCCACCTGTTCACCCTGTCCGCCACTGCCAGCCTGCTGTCCGACCTGGCAGCGCGCAGTTTTTCTGCGGAACTGCAACTGGCGCTGCAGGGCCACGGCGTTCAGTTCAGCGCCCCTGTGGTCGTGCAAGGTGGTGACGGCTGCTGGTCAGTTGCGGATGGCGAGCTCGGCTTTCGCCTGCAGCTGGAAAACGGGCAGCTGCAGGTCTACGAACAGGGCGAGGCCGCAACCCGCATGACCGCCGCCACTCCGCGCCGGGCACGCCCGCAGGTGAGCCTCAACGGCCTCTATGGCGGCGACACCAGGAAATGGTCGCCGCGCCCGGACCTGCTGGCCAGCGGCGCCGAGGCAACTGAATTCGTAGTGGAGAGTGAACACGACGGCAGCGCGCAGCTGCGCTTCGGCGACGACTACCACGGCAAGCGCCCCGACAGCGGCACCGTTTTCAGCGCCGACTACCGGGTAGGCAACGGCACGCGCGGCAACGTGGGGATGGCGTCGATCGTGCATATCGCCAGCGCTGACGCCAGGCTGCTGGGAGTGAGCAACCCGCTGCCCGCAAGTGGCGGCGTAGACCCGGAAACCGCTGAACAGATAAAACGCGACGCGCCCGAAGCCTTCCGCAAGCAGGAACGCGCCGTCACCGCGCAGGATTACGCCGACGTCAGTGAGCAGCACGGCGATGTCCAGCGCGCCGCCGCCACCTTCCGCTGGACCGGCAGCTGGCACACGGTGTTTATCACCGCAGACCGCCTCGGCGGGGCGGCGGTGGACGCCGGCTTTGAACAGGCCATGCTCGAGCACGTCGAGCGCTATCGCATGGCCGGCTACGACCTGGAAGTGGACGGCCCCCGCTACGTGCCGCTGGAGCTTGCCATGAAGGTTTGCGTACAAGCCGACTACTTTCGCGCCGATGTACGCGCCGCGCTGATGCGCATCTTCAGCAAGGGCTGGCTGGAAGACGGCAGCCCCGCGCTGTTTCACCCGGACAATTTCAGCTTTGGCCAGCCCGTGTACCTGAGCCAGCTCTACACCGCGGCCCAATCGGTGCAGGGCGTTGCCTCCGTTGTTATCAAGCGATTCAAGCGCCTGCACCTGCTGAATGACCCGCAACCGCTGGAGGACGGGGTGTTAAGCCTGGATCGCCTGGAGATCGCGCGCCTGGACAATGACCCCAACTTTCCCGAGCGCGGACTTTTGCAACTCGAAGTCGGAGGCGGCAAATGAGCGATCCGGTGTTTGCACCCCAGGCCGCCTGCGGCTGTTGTGACGGCGTCGGCAGCCAGGCGCCGCTACAGATACACAACCGCCCCGGGTTGTCCGCTATCGCCTACCGCATTGGCAACCACGCCGAGATACTGGCCACGCTGCTGGCGAGGTTGTCCTCGAAGGACCACCCCGCCCTGGCGCAACTGCGCAGCCGCGACCGGGATGACTTCTCTATCGCCCTGCTCGACGCCTTCGCGGGAATGGCGGACGTGCTGACTTTCTACCAGGAGCGCATCGCCAACGAGTCCTACCTGCGCACCGCCGGCGAACGACTCTCGCTACAGCAACTGGCGCGCCTGATCGGCTACCGTCTCAATCCGGGGGTGGCGGCGGAAACCTGGCTGGCCTTCACTGCGGAGGCGGCCGTCGGCGCGCCCGCACAGGTGCGCCTCGAAGCCGGCATCAAGGTCCAGAGCGTACCCGGCCAGGATGAAAAACCGCAGACATTCGAAACTGTTGAGGAAATCGAGGCCAGGCCGGGCTGGAATCTGCTGAAACCCCGAATGCGGGAGATGATAGTCCCGTCCTTCGGCACCCGGGTGATCCACCTGCGCGGCACCTCGAATCAACTGAAGGCAGGTGATGCGCTTTTGCTTGTGGGCAGCGAGCGCGCAAACGACACGGCCAGCGAGCGCTGGGAGTTCCGCGGCATCCAGCAAGTACATATCGACAGCGCCGCGGAAACGACCGTTGTCACCCTGGATCGCGGGCTGGGGTCCGAGTCGCCCCGCATCGAACCACCAGCCAATCCGGAGGTTTACGCCCTGCGCCTGCGCGCTTCGCTGTTCGGTTACAACGCGCCGGATTGGCGGGTGATGTCCGACGAGATCAAGCGCGGCTATCTCGGGCTTGGCCCGGGCGACGAGATCACTGACACCCAGTGGCCCGGTTTCACCATCGCCGAAGTCGCCGGCGTCGCAGACACTGTACACCTGGAGCGCAGCTATCCGCAGATCGTCCCGGACAGCTGGCTGGTGCTGTCCCAGCCCGCTTACCAGGAGCTGTACCAGGTTGCCAGCAGCGGGGAGGATTCGCGCACGGCGTTCATGCTCACCGGTAAAACCACAAAGCTGTCGCTCGAGGGCGAAAACCTGGAAAAGTACTTTAACAACAAGCTGCGCGAAACCGCGGTATTCGCCCAGAGTGAACTCCTGGCCCTGGCGGAAACGCCGATCACCGACGAGGTGGCCGGCGACAGCCTGTCGGTCGACCAGATGACGGATCTGCTCGAGCCGGGGCGTCGCCTGTTGCTCACCGGGCTGACTACGACGGGAGAACCGGCCAGCGAAATCCTGACCCTGCTGCACAGCGAGAACCAGGGTACCGGCTGCACATTGACCTTTAGCCAGGCGATGGAGCACCAGTACCAGCGCGACACGGTGAGCCTGTACGCGAACGTGACACGCGCCACGCACGGTGAAACCGTACACCAGATTCTCGGTAGCGGCGAGGCGCGCAAGGCGCACCAGCGCTTTACCCTCAAACACGCGCCACTGACCTTTGTCAGTGCGGGCAACGAAAGCGGCGCCACAGCGGCCCTGGAAGTCAGGGTCAAGGACATCGCCTGGCACGAGGCCCCGACCCTGTACGACAGCAAGGCGGGCGACCGCAGCTACGTCGTCCGCATCGATGAGGACGGCGCCGGCCAAATCCAGTTCGGCGATGGCCTGCACGGCGCTCGCCTGCCCAGCGGACGGGAAAATATCCACGCCATCTACCGCAAGGGCCTGGGCAGTGCCGGCAATCTCAAGGCCGGCCAGTTGAGCCAGCTGCTGACGCGACCGCTCGGCCTCAAGGAGGTCAGTAATCCGCAGGCCGCCAGCGGCGGGGTTGACGCCGAGGCAGCGGCGGACGCCCGGCGCAACATGCCACTCGGCGTGCGCACCCTGGGCCGCGCCGTTTCCCTGCGGGACTACGAGGACTACGCCCGGGCCTACACCGGCATTGCCCGGGCCACCGCCAGCGTCTTGCCTGTGCGGGGCATTCGCACCATTTTCATCACGGTGGCCGGTAGCAACGGTGACATCCCGGCGGCCAATACCCTCGCCAGCCTGCTGACCTCGCTGCGCAAAAACAGCGACCCGCTGGTCGCCTGCGCCACGGCGGCCTTTGTTCCCGCCTATTTCAGGCTTGCGCTACGTATCAAGCACCATCCCGATCACGACAGGGACATTGTGCAGGCGGCGGTCGAGGCCCAACTGCGCCTCGCCTTTTCTTTCGAGCAGCGCGACTTCGGCCTGCGGGTGGCACGCTCCGAGGTCATCAGGGTCGCGCAGCAGGTCAGCGGGGTCATAGGCGTGGACGTGGATTATTTCTATCGCGGCGCCACGCCGACACTGGAGAATCGCCTGACCCCGGCGCCAGCCACCCTCGACCTCGCCGGCGATGGCATCGCGGCGGAAATGTTGTTGCTGGACCCCGGCCCATTGGACTACCTGCAGGAGATGCCATGAACAGCAGCGCCGACATCCTGTACCAGCGCCTGCCGGCCATCCACCGCGTACGGGATGCGCAACAGGGCTATCCGCTGCGCGAACTGCTGGAGGTAATTGCCGAGCAGGTCAGCGCAATGCAGGAAAACCTGGACCAGCTCTATGATGACCAGTTCATCGAGACCTGCGCCGAGTGGGTTGCGCCCTATATCGGCGACCTGATTGGTTACCGCAGCCTGCACGGAGTGGTGCCCGGGGTGGCGTCGCCGCGCGCCGACGTCGCCAACACCATCGCCTATCGACGCCGCAAGGGTACCGCCTCGATGCTGGAGCAGGTGGCGCGGGATGTCACCGGCTGGCCGGCCCGGGCGGTGGAGTTCTTCCAGTTGCTGGGTTGGACGCAATACATGAACCACCGGCGCGGCCGCGCCCACTACGCCCCGGACCTGCGCAACTGGCAGGACCTAAAATGGCTGGAAGGCCCTTTCGACAAGGTCGGCCACACGGTTGAAGTACGCAATATAGCCTCGGGCAGCGGCCGCTATAACATCCCCAATGTCGGCCTGTACCTGTGGCGGGTACGCGCCTTTCCACTGACCCGCTCACCGGCGGTGGCGGACGCCGAGGTCGGAGGCGGCCTGCTGCTGCGCTGCAATCCCCTTGGCGCCGATATGCCCCTGTACAACACACCCGCTACCGAAGAGAGCATCAGCCACCTTGCAGAGCCCGTCAACGTGCCGATACCGCTGGACAGGCGCTGGCTCAAGGCCCACCTGGGCGATTACTACGGCCCCGGCAAGAGCCTGTTTCTGGAACTCGAGGGCGCGGGCCCGCTCGATCCGCCGCAACCGGTTCCGGCGGCGGACATTCGCATCTGCAACCTCAGTGATATCAGGGATGGCGGCGGCACGGTCATCGGCTGGGCACACCAACCCGCGCCGGGCTCAGGCCTGGTGGCCATTGATCCGGTACTGGGTCGCATCGCCCTGGGTGATGCGCCGGCCACCCCTCTGCTGGCGAGTTTTCACTACGGTTTCACCCTGGCAATGGGCGGCGGCGAATACGAACGCGGCACAAAACCGGTATCCACGCCGGTACAGAAAGTCAGCGCCGGGGCGCCGCTGCAACCTGCCCTCGACCTGGTGCGCAGCGGTGGCACCGTGGAGGTGAGCGACAGTTACATCTACCGGGAGAGTCCAGCCATCGCGGTGGACCCCGGAGCCAGTGTCACCCTGCTGGCCGCCAACGGCCATCGCCCGCTGCTGGAAGCCAGCGGCGCTATCGCACTCAATCTCGGCGCGGCGTCTACGCTGATCCTGGATGGCTGGCTGATCAGCGGCGGCCTCGCAATGCCCGATTTCGGCGACGATGAGCCACGCAGGCTGATTCTGCGGGACTGCACCCTGGTACCCGGCAGCGCCGATGTATCACTGGAACTGGCACACCCCTTTGCCACGATTGAAATGGAGCGCTGCATCAGCGGACCCATCCACCTCGCCGCGGATGCGGAAATTGAAATGCGCCAGTGCATTGTCGATGCCGCCGCGCCGCACGCCGTTGCCTGGCGCGCGCCGGGCAACACCGCGGCGGACGAACTGCGAGCGGGCGGCAGCGTGAGCATGGAAAGCTGCACCGTGATCGGCAAAGTCCATACCCGCCAGTTGACGCTGGCGAGCGACTGCCTGTTTGTCGCCGCCCTGGCCGCAGTTGGCGACAGCTGGGATGCGCCCCTGTGGGTTGAACGTCGCCAGCAGGGCTGCGTGCGCTTCTCCTTCGTGCCGCCGGGAGCGCGCACGCCGCGCCGCTTTCACTGTCAACCCGTGGCGGGAGACAAGCGCACACGGCCACATTTTACCTCGCTGCGATATGGCGATGCAGGCTACTGCCAGCTGCGCGAGGCAACGCCTGACAGCATACGACGCGGCGCCCACGACGAGAGTGAGATGGGCGTCATGCACGACCTCTACCAGCCGCAGCGGGAAACCAACCTGAAAGTCAGGCTGGACGAGTACCTGCGTTTCGGTCTCGAGGCGGGAATTTTCTATGCCAGCTAAGACGCAAACAGGAAGAATTCGGGAGGCCGGCGGTTCAGGCGAAATGGCATCACACAAGGAGAATACCCATGAGCGGTGACTATAGTCGAGTGCGCTTCAATCCCCGCAATCATTACAGCGGAGTGAAGATGCAGCAGGGCCGGGTACAACTGGACTCGGACTGGAACGAGTGGGCAGACGCACTGGAACGACGCACACGGGCCGAGACGGTGGACACGTTCGGCGTTTCTCCCACCCCGGGTATCAGCGGCGTGGCGGTAGTCTCACCGCAGACACCGGACGCCTTCCTGGTGGAACTCAACGCCGGCGAACTCAGCATCGGCGCGGGACGCATGTATGTGGACGGCCTGCTGGCGGAAAACTTCGGCGCCCCCGACGGCGCCCAGCACTTTGATCCGGTACTCGCGGAACAACGCGGTATCGCGCCCCGCGCCTATGCCGACCAGCCCTACCATCCAGCCCCCGCGCCCCTGCCGGAATCCGGTACCCAGCTGGCGTACCTGGAAGTGTGGCAGCGCGAAGTGACGCACCTGCAACAACCGAACCTGGTGGAGCAGGCCATCGGCGTTGACACCACCACTCGCACCCAGACCGTCTGGCAAGTGCGCCTGCTCGACGATATCCCGGACGCTATCAGCTGCAGCAGCCCCGACGCCGACCTGGGACCGGCCTGGGCGACCCTTACCAGTCCGTCCGCCGGCAGGCTCTCCAGCCGCGACGCCGGAGTACCCGGCGATAACGACCCCTGCGAGCTGCCTCCCAGCGGTGGTTACCGGGGCCTGGAAAACCAGCTCTACCGCATCGAGATACACGACGGCGGCGCGGTCGGCAGCGCCACTTTCAAGTGGTCCCGCGACAACGCCAGCGTGGCCGCCGCCGTGGTCGAGGTGGTTTCCGCCTCGGAATTGAAACTGGCCAGCATGGGCCGGGATTCTGTGCTGCGTTTCAACAGTGGCGACTGGGTTGAAATCACCGACGACTGGCGCGAACTTTCCGGCACTGCCGGCGATCCGGCCCGGCGCCACGGTGAGATGCGCAACATCACGGTGGATGATGCCAAACAGACCATCAGTTTCAGCCCCGCACTACCGGCCGACATGATTCCCGCCGAGCTTGGCAGCGACACCCTTGAACTGCGCCATCTGCGGGTAACGCGCTGGGACCAGAAAGGTGTGGTGCGGGATTCCGACGACAACATCATTGTTGATCTCGACGCGCCCGGGAGCAATGGCATTATTTCGGTACCGGGACCGGGTGTTTGGGTAAACCTGGAAAATGGAGTGCAGGTTCGTTTTGCCCGGGAGCCGGGCACGGGCAGCTTCCGCTGCAACGACTACTGGAATGTGGCCGCACGCACCAGCGATGCCTCGGTCGAACTGCTCGCGGATGCACCACCGCTGGGCATACATCGCCACTACGCAAGGCTCGCAAGAGTGACCTTCCCCGATGGCGAAACGGACTGCCGCAAGCACTGGCCGCCCGACTGCGGCGGCGGCTGCTGCACATTTACCGTAAGTCCGGGAGATGACATCCAGGCCGCTATCGACGCGCTGCCCGGGGAAGGCGGCTGTATCTGCCTCAAGACCGGTGTGCATATCATCAGGGAGCCGCTGCGAATTACCGCCTCCAACATCAGCTTACACGGTGAAAGCCCGGGCGCAATCGTGCGGGCGCCGGGCGCACTGCCCTGGATGCTGCAGATCGGTGACCCCGACCTCAGCGCCCGCGATATCGAGGTGCTGGACATTCGCTTCGAAGCGCGGGGAGTGCCGGATTCCCAGGGCGTTTGCCTGCTGTATCTGAACCACTGCGCCGCGGTACGTATCGCACAGTGCGAGCTGGAGGTGGCGTTAAAACAACCCGCACCCTACATCGGCATTCTCATGCGCAACGTGCGCGACGTGGTGGTCAGCGACAACCGCCTGGACAACTTTTACGAGGGCATCCGGGTGCGGGACTATTACGACCGCCTGGCGATAGAAGACAATGTCATCAGCGGCATGAGCGCTGCCATAGAGGGCGTCGAATCCGCGTTCGGCAGTCTCGGCGTGGCAGTCGATAACGATTTTGTCGCGCCCTGCCGGATAGAGCGAAACCGCATAAACCAGTTCTGGAGCGGCGTGGCGCTGGGTGACGGCGCCCGCGGTTCATCCGTCGCGCACAACCAGTTCCAGCGCGCGGGCCAGCTGTCCGCGGACCAGTCCTTTCCAGAGAACATGGAATCGCTGCGCGCCTATATGGATGCGCTGTATTTCGCCATCGACATCAATGCCAGCCACTGCAGGGTTGAGCACAACCTGATCGATCTGCCCGCTTCCCTGTGGGGCGGCGTTCGCATCGCAGCGGAACACACGCTGGTGGCGGGCAATATTCTGCGCGCCACCGTCAAGGCCAGTCCCCTGACCCCGCTGCCGGGCAGCATTTACTGCCGCGGCCACGCCGAGGAAGGCAGCGCCGCCCATCACGGCAAACTCATCGGGAATCGTCTGCTGGGGCCGCAAACCGGTATCGTCGTGTCGCGGGCGGACGGGGTGACCGTAGAGGATAATTTTATCGAGGGTGACGGGGCCGGTTGGTTCGGTGCGCGGCTTGGCGATTGCAACAGTGCCCGGGTTCGCAACAATACGGCCGCGGACCTGTTCTTCGGCTTCTTTGTCAGTGGCGGCCTGGGCAATCATACCTGCGCCAACCATATGCGCGAGTGCGGCATAGGCATCACGGCAACCGCAGAAAACCACCTGGATATCGACAACAATGAACTGGTGGCCTGCGCGTTTACCGGCATTATGGCTTACGTCACTGCTACTGCGAGGATTTCCGGAAACCGTTTGCTCAATTGCGGTTATAGCGACACTTCGTCGCTGGGTATTGCGGTATTTGCCAACCAGTTGTACTCAGAATCCGAGTCCATGGTGCGCATCGAGGGCAACGAGGTGCTGGACACCGGGGTCAATCCCGTCACCAACAAGGCATCGGCTGCCGTGTCGGTGGGCATTGCGGCGGTGTGCGCGAGCTGTACCGTGAGCCACAACCACACGAACTACACCCAGGATGTGCTGGCGCGAGCGCTGGAACACCGGGCCCTGATGTTGGTAGGTCCGTATGCGCTGCGTTACACCACTGGCGATATTACCCTTGAGCTGATGGTCGGCAGCGCCGTCGTAAATGACAATCGCTTTCGCGGTCCGGGGCGCAGCCACCTCGTTGAATTCGCGCAGAATAACATCACCGACAACATCGATCTGCGTTTTGACAAAGTCACATTCAATAACAACGTCTGTGAACACCTGGGGGCCGAACCACTGGATGACACCGCCACGGTGAGACTGTGGGGGGGCAAGCTGATCGCCATGGGCAATCACGTCAAGGCGGACGGAAAAGTCAACGCCATGTCGCTGGGAAACAGGAAACAGGTGGCCTTGATGGGCAACATCACCAGCGGAAAGTACATTCGGGTCGGGACCACAACGCCCGCACCCTTGACCAGTTTCAACATCCAGACCTGAGGAGTTTTGCAATGGACATTAAGGATTTCAGCCAGGCAATGGCGGTGCAGAAAGAACTCGCGGCCAGCCTCAAGAGCAACATTGAAAAACTGGCCCCCGGGCGAACCAGTTCGCTCGCCGATACCGTCGCTGAGCAGCAGGCCCTGGTTGACCAGGCCAGGACCGACCTGGCCACCTGTGAACGGGAGCAGGCACTGTCAGCCAAACATTGGGACCTGAAGGTCCAGCAGCGCAGGGAACTCCTGCAGAGCCTGGACAGCGGCCTGAAGGAGATGCGCGAAAAAGTCGCCGCCCTGGAAAAAGCCAACAAAACCACGCCCGCAGGCACCGGAACGGTGAGCGGCGGCGCGCGGCCCGCCGCGGAAAAGGCCAAGGTCACGACTACTGCGAAAACCAGGGCCAAGGCGGGACTCTCGGCAAAGGCGAAAGCGAAAACCACTGTCACCAGGAAAGATTCATAGCTCGATTGCGAGCAGGTTCGCTGGAATCGCCGGGTATAACCGCCGCAGAACGACTTTGGAAGAACGCCGTCCCGCGCGACTCCACCCACTTCCGATTCGCGGTGCGCGACGCACACGCATATAATAGTGCGCTACCCAATTCGCCGGAATGCATTTTCTTTGAAGCTCAACAGGTTGTTTTCCATCGCCCCGATGATGGACTGGTCGGACCACCACTGCCGCTTTTTCTGGCGCCAGCTCACCCGCCAGTCGCTTCTGTACACGGAAATGGTGACGACGGGCGCGCTTATCCACGGCGACCGGGAGCGCTTCCTGCGCTACAACACCGAGGAGCATCCGGTGGCACTGCAACTGGGTGGCAGCGAGCCGTCTGATCTCGCCCGTTGCGCGGCCTGGGCGCAGGAATGGGGCTATGACGAGGTGAATCTCAATTGCGGCTGCCCCTCGGACCGGGTGCAGTCCGGTATGTTCGGCGCTTGCCTGATGGCGCGCCCGCAACTCGTGGCCGACTGCGTCAGGGCCATGCGGGACGCCTGCACAATCCCGGTAACGGTGAAGCACCGGGTCGGCATCGACCACATGGAAAGCTACGGCGAATTGCTGGATTTTGTCGGCACAGTGGCTGGCGCCGGTTGCGAAGTGTTTATCGTGCATGCGCGCAAGGCCTGGCTCCAGGGCCTGTCGCCAAAGCAGAACCGGGAGGTGCCGCCCCTGAACTACCCCTGGGTTTACCAGTTGAAAGCCGATTTTCCGCAGCTGGATATCGTGATCAACGGGAGCATCCAGACACTGGAGGAATGCCGGCAGCACCTGCGGCAGGTGGACGGTGTGATGATCGGTCGCGAGGCCTACCAGAATCCCTGGCTGCTGGCACAGGTGGACCGGGAACTGTTCGGGATGGACAATCCGGCCCAATCTCGGGATGATGTTATCGCTGGCCTGCTACCCTACGTGGAGCAGCAGCTCGCGCGCGGAACTCACCTGAACCACATCACCCGGCATATTCTCGGGCTTTACCAGGGCGTGCCGGGAGCGAGGAAGTTCAGGCGTCACCTGAGCGAAAACGCCTACAAAAAAGACGCGGGCCTGCAGGTACTCACGGCGGCGTTTGACCTGGTAAAGGCGGACGCCGCAACCGGGATGGCAAGTTCCGCGGCGTGAACTCGAGCCGCCGACAGGCGGTGCCGACACGGGGCGCATAATTCGTTAGCGGGCAGAGCACTTCCATTGATTTGCATTGGCCCGGCCGGGATTGAAAAGGGAAGGCAAGTAATGAGCAACAAACTGGATCAACTGAAAACCATGACCGACGTGGTCGCAGACACCGGTGATATCGAAGCGATCAAGCGCTTCCATCCGCAGGACGCCACCACCAACCCCTCGCTATTATTGAAAGCCGCGGCTCTGCCCCACTACGCCAGGCTGCTGGATGAGGCCAGGAAGTGGGCCACCGCGCAGGGTGGCGACAGCGCCGCGCAACTGGCGAACTGCTGTGACCGTTTTGCGGTCGATGTGGGCAGGGAAATTCTCGCGATCGTGCCGGGGCGCATCTCCACCGAGGTGGATGCCCGCCTGTCGTTCGACAGCGCTGCCACAATGGAGCGGGCGCGCAAACTGATCGGCATGTACGAGCAGGCAGGCATCGGCCGCGAGCGCATCCTGATCAAGACCGCGTCGACATGGGAAGGCATTTGCGCTGCGCGCGAACTGGAGAAGGAAAATATCAACTGTAACCTCACCCTGCTGTTCGGCTTCAGTCAGGCAGCCGCCTGCGCCGATGCCGGAGTATTCCTGATCTCGCCCTTTGTCGGGCGTATTCTCGACTGGTACAAGGCGAACACCGATTTGCAGATTGCCGTACCGGGAGACGACCCCGGCGTGCAATCGGTTACCCGCATCTATAACTACTACAAACAGCACGGCTACCAGACCGTGGTAATGGGCGCCAGTTTTCGCAACGCCGGCGAGATCGAGGCGCTGGCGGGCTGTGATCGACTCACCATCAGCCCTGCCCTGCTGGAGGAACTGGCGGCGGACGAAGGTGACCTGCCACGCCAACTGGATCCGAAGAAGGCGAATTCGCCCGAAGCCGCTGAGCGCATTTCAGAATCGGGCTTTCGCTATAACCTGAACGCGGATGCCATGGCCACGGAAAAACTGGCCGAAGGAATCCGCAATTTTGTCGCCGACCAGGTCAAGCTGGAGCAACTGATAGGCTCCCGATGATTCGCGCTTTCCGAAAATTATTCGAGGTACCGCAACAGGAATCCGAAGCGGAGCAGGAATACCGCACACGGCTGGCAGCAGCAGCCCTGCTGATAGAGACCGCCCGCGCCGACTTCGCCGAAGACCAGGCGGAAGACGCCCGACTGCAGAGCCTGCTGCGCCGTACCCTGGAGCTGGATCCCGAAGAGGTCAGCAAGCTGGTCGCACAGGCCAGCAGCGAGCTTGACCGCTCCACATCACTTTTTGAATTCACCAGGGTTATCAATGATCACTATTCGGTGGAGCAGAAACAGGAGCTGGTCACCAATATGTGGCGGGTGGCTTACGCGGACGGGCGACTGGACAAATACGAGGAGTCACTGATCAGGCAAGTGGCGGAGCTGACTTACGTTCCGCACACCGATTACATTCGCGCCAAGCTGGTGGCGAGAGCCTGAGGTCAGCCGCACTCCAGCGCGCTGAGCAGGTCCTTGAAACGCGCACGGTTCTCCGGGCTGAGTTCCATCAACACCTTGTGCGCTTCTATGACCTTTTCCTTGACCTCGTTTTCACTGCCTTCGACAACCGGTATTTCGGCAGCCTCCTCGGGGGTCCCGCACAATTCCTCGCGCAGTACAAACAACTGCGCAAAGCCCATACTCCTGATCAGGCGGTTGATCCCCGGATCGCAGGAGTAGATGGCGGGCTGAAAGCCGAAACGCTCCTTTACCGTCAGGGCCAGCTTTGCAAGCAGGCCGAGCGTGGTGCTGTCCAGCCCTTCTGCACTGCACAGGTCAACCCAGACACTGACAAACGCCGGGTCGTCATACATACGCTGGAAATACTCGTCGATTGTGGTGCACAGGGTCAGGCGAACATCGCCCTCGAAGCGGATAACGTAGGCACCGTTATGGGAGGCAGCGAGTATTCTTCCGTCAGCCATCTCAGCCACGCTTGCTGATAAACAATGCGGCGATATCATCAGGCGCCGTCTCTACCTTATCGAGCCCGAGGCGCGTCACTAACTGCTCCGGCGACTCAGAGGTCTGCTCAAAAACCTCCAGGAAATATTTCTCTTTCTCAACCAGGTTTTTGGGGGGGAGTATCTCGAGGATGCCATCGGAAAACAGGGCCAGCATGAAACTGTCAGGCAGTTCCACCAGGTGCTCCTGGTACGTCGCGCCAGGCACGATACCCACGGCGCTACCCTCCCCGCCCAGATATTGCGCCCCGGCATGAGACACCAGCACCGGTTGCGGGAGGTGCCCAGCAATACTGTAGCGAAGGGTGTTTTCGGACAAATCCAGCACACCGACCACCATGGTGGCAAACTTGCCCACGTCGAGTTCCAGCAATTCCTTGTTGGCGTGCCTCAGCATTTCCCCGGGACTGAGTACCGAATCGTCAAGCAGGCGCAGGAAATCCGAACGCTTGCGGGCAAACAGGTTTTTCAGCAGAACGGTTGCGAAAGCCGAAGAACTGCCGTGACCGGACACGTCGGCCATGAAAAAGGTGATGTAATTCTGGCCTACGGTAAAGTAGTCGGTGAAGTCGCCACTGAGATACAGGGAAGGGATTACCGTGTGGCTGATAACGTAGTCCCCGATTACCAGTGGCGTTGCCGGCAGCATCTTCAGCTGAACCTGGCGGCCCGCCTGCTGATCCTGCTCCAGCACCTTGACGGTACTGCGCAATTCATTGTTGGCGGCTTCTAGCCGCTTGCGTGACTTGCGCAGTTCCCGCCTCATTTCCCGCTGGTGTACGCAGCGTTCAATCGACATCAGCAGAGCATCGGTTTCTTCAAGAGGACGTACGAAGAAGTCACTCGCGCCCATATGCAGCGCAGTCATCATTCTGCGCGCGTCCAGCACATCACTGAACATAATAGAGGGAACCTGGGCGTCCATCTGGTGCAAGCCCCTGCGGGCGTCTTCCCAGGACACGCCTTCCAGATCGAGTTCGCAGAGCACAACGTCAAATTCACTGTCGATTCCCAGCGAGTACTCCGAAATGGTGATGTCGGTGACCACGGTCGTTGTATATCCCGCAGCCGCGACAAACTGCGCCAGCGCCTCGGCGCGCGCCGGGACGTCATCGACTACAAGCACATTGCCTTTAGTGGCCATCTGGAGGCACTTTGACGGGGTAGGTTCGGCGTGACAGTACGCGTATCGCTCGCGACAGGCAACCGCGGGGGTTGCGCTTTGGGCAGGATTTCACAGATTTCGGGGGGCCGGTCATTGTTTCGCGCTTTGGAAGAGAAGATCGCCATCAGAACTCTTCCCAGTCCTCCGTGTCCTGCTCGAAATCAGAAAAACTGTCCTCCACTTCCCCGCGAGCATCATAGGCCGCCCGACGCTGCAAATAGGCGTCTCGCAGAAAGATGTAACGGTCACCGGTAACCATATCCTCCACATCCAGCAAGCGCGCCCGGTAGTCGATGACCTCCACGGTCCAGAATCCCCATGCCCAGCGCTGGTCGTTGAGGAAATAGGGAATAGAAGTATAGGTGTCAGTGAAATAACCGACGGCACTGCGCACATTGCGCGGGCCAAAAACAGGCAACATGACGAACGGACCGGAGGGCGCCCCCCACACCGCGAGAGTCTGGCCAAAATCGGCGCGAAAAGGCGTAATGCCCATGGAACTGGCCACGTCGATAAATCCCAGCAGGCCCAGGGTGGAGTTGACAATGAATCTACCGCTGGCATGGGCCGCGCCTACGAACTCACCCTGCAACAGTGAGTTGTAGAACGAGTTGAATTCATAAATATTGGCGATAAAGTTGCTGACCCCCTGTTCCGCCATGTCCGGCATGACAAACTTGTAGCCCTTGGCGACGGGTGTCAGCAGCCAGCGGTCGAGCGTGTCATTGAACCAGTATATCTTGCGGTTAACGGGCTCCCAGGGATCGATATCCCTGGTCTGCACCGGCAAAGGCGGCTGATCCTCCGCCCACGCGAAAGCCGGCGGCCATAGCACCAGGGCTAGCAGTACACAACGCAAGACTGTCATCCAACGGGCCATATCAATAAAAGGACCGGAATGGTACGCCTACTGGTTGGCGGGAGCAACCGGTGCCTGACCCAGCACCGAGCACTCATACAGCTCTGCCAACTGGCTGGCACCGAACTCCGTCAACATCGCCGCCTCCATCCCCGTCTCCGCGGCGAGATCCTGCAACAACTCTGCTCCCGACACCCCGGCATTGTCCCTGGCCAGCTCCACCAGCCGGGCGGAGACCGCGTTCAGCTCCATGAATCGCATCTTTTCCTGGCGGTCGCGGTACACCAGCAGGTAAGTTGGTGGCCCGGCGATTGCAGGGCGGAATGAAGGCCCGATACGATGCACCGGATACTGGTAGCTCAATAACCAGGCCAGTGGCGACAGCATCGGTACGGCCGATAGCACATCGACAGCCGATTGCGCCGGCGGCGGCTGGGCTTCCGACACATCCAGGGCCAGCTCCACCCACTCGTAATGGGCCAGTTCCGTGATAAATGGCGGATCGACCTCCCTGGGCTGGTACTCGTGCATCAGGAAGTGGATAAACTCCTGGCTTATCTCCAGGAAATAGGGCGAATGACAGCGATGCTGCTCGACAAAAGCACGCACCAGTTCGTGCCAGTCAGTGTCCTGGTAGAGGCTGCGCAGCACCGGGAAGCCGCCACTGATAAAGCCCTCGATATTGTTGTAAACCAGCCGCCTGTAAATATCGAGACGCCGCTGTTCAATACCCTGCGGGGCGCCCTCGCCGCTCGGGCTGCGCAGGTACCTGGCCATTTCGAACTGGCTTTCGCGGAGGCCGGCGCCGCTCATCTGCAGGCCCTGGCATGCAGGGGGATGCGAGCGGCCGCCTGCAGCTTGCGCACCTGCTCGACTTCTCCCAGCAGCTGTGACAATGGCGGCAGATTGAAATCGCGCTCCAGCAGGGTGGGCAGCGGGCCCAGCCGCTGGTAGGCCTGGGCAAGCAGCTCCCATACCGGGTCGATGACATCGGTGCCATGGGTGTCCACCTTCAGGTCCGGCGCCTCGTCGAAGTGACCGGCCACGTGGATGTAGCGGGTGCGCTCCAATGGCAACGCGTCCAGGAAGTCTACCGGGTCATAGCTGTGATTGATGCTGTTGACGTAGATATTATTGACGTCCAGCAGCAGGTCACAATCGCTTTCATCCAGAACCGCCCGGATAAATGCCTGCTCACTCATATCCCTGTGTGGCTGGGCGTAGTATGAAGCGTTCTCCAGGGCGATGGCCTGCCCGAGGATGTCCTGCACCTGCTTCACCCTGCCCGCGACGTAATGCACGGCCTCCTCGGTAAAGGGTATGGGCAACAGGTCGTAGAGATGACCACCGGCGGCACAGTAAGTGAGGTGCTCGCTGAACAGCGGTGCTCCCAGCTCCGACATCAGCGCTTTTATCGCATGCACGAGATCCGTATCTATCGGGTCGGGCCCGCCGATATCCAGGGAAAGCCCGTGCAGGACAACAGGGTAACTCTCAACCAGCTCCCGAAACTGCCGGCCCAAGCGCCCACCAACCCCGATCCAGTTCTCCGGGGCTACTTCCAGAAAGTCGATTGCAGCGGGTTCCGTGGATTGCAACGGACCCAGCAGGGCCCGCCGCAGACCGAGACCTGCACCATGCAGCTCCGGGGAGTGATCCGGCATCAACTACCGCCGCATTTGCCTTCGGCGGCCTTATCGCCTCCGCACTTACCTTCTCCAGCTTTAGCACCAGCGGCATCCTTATCGCCGCACTTGCCCTCACCTGCCTTGTCGCCGCACTTGCCTTCGCCGGCCTTGTCACCGCACTTGCCTTCGCCGGCCTTGTCGCCGCACTTGCCTTCGCCGGCCTTGTCGCCGCACTTGCCTTCGCCGTCCTTGTCACCACACTTGCCCTCGGCATGCTTGTCAAAATTAGGCAGGTCGTAGCCACCGCTCAGCTGCTGGGCGGAGAACGGGTTTACCGCGGCGCTCGTCAGCGGCGCAATTGAACTCGCCAGAAATGCCGCGCCCAGGGCTGCCGCCAGAGGTTTCTTGAAATGAGCCATAATAATTTCCCTTTCGATAATGAAGTCATTGTAGTTATACCGCGAAGCATCCGGGGACACAGCATCCACCGGCAACGTTCGTACGAGGTATGACAAGGTCTCCCGACGGAAGTTTCATGTCGAAGACGCTATGGAGTATAGCCCCTGTGGGCAAATGATCGCCAATCAGCGCGGATTCTGCGCCAGCCACTGCGCCACCGCCTGCCAGTGCTCCTGCAATCGCTTGGCGGAAACCGCCTGCCGTGTCCCGAGGTTCTGGGCGAACAGGGAAACGCGAAATTCCTCCAGCAGCCAGCGGTACTGCAGGGCCTCGGGGCTGAGCAGGAACAGGCCGGGGTGGCTGTCCGCAGCGGCCCACAGCGGTGCCGCCAGACCCTGCAGCTGCGCGGTATGGGACTGGTCCTTGGGGTACTGTCCCGGCAGGCGCTCTATGCGGGTACACAGCGCCTTCAGGTAACGCGGCAGCTGCGCCAGCCAGTCCGCCGGCGTGTCCCGCAGAAAGCCGGGGAGCAGCAACCGGCGCAGCTGCGATTCGATATCAGCTCGGGCATCGGGCCATGCGCCCGCCTGCAATGTCGCCAGCCGCCGCCGAATCTCAGCCAGCAAACGCAGGCTGTTCAGCAGCATGGTTTCGAGCTGGGTGGCGCAGGCGATCACTTCGCCCTTGCCGCTTTCGAGCTGCGCCCGGAACTGCGCCTCGGAGTATGGTGGCCCGGCATCCACCGCCATCGCCTGCAGGTAGGCCGCATCGATCAGGTCTTCCACGAGCGCGGAACGCTCCAGCGCCGCCGCCGCCAGCGCCAGGCTGAATTCATTACCCCGCAGTAATTGCCTGTTAAGGTATTTTACCTGCTGCGCACTGTGCAATCGGAGCAGGCGCAGTACGCCCAGGCGGTGCCGCAAGCGGGCATCGCCGGGATAATCGCACAGGACGATGGCCGCACTGTCGCCCTCGTCGACCAGCGCGGGGTAGGACACGATAGCCACGCCCGCCTGGCGGAAGCGCCACTCGCGGGGCAGCTCGCCAAAATCCCAGCGCGTGATACCGGCGCGGGTCGGCGAGTCATCCTTGCCCGAGCCGATACTCTCGCGGGTGTCGCTGCGGAAGCGATTGACCAGTTCCGCCAGGTCTCGCCCCTGGGCCAGCAGCTTGCCGTCGGCATCGACCACACGCACATTCATCCGGTAGTAATCATCGAGCTTGTCCAGGTCCCAGTCCCCGGGCGCCAGGCTGACGCCCGCGCCCCGTCCCAGCCGCTGCGCCAGCACCTGCAGCAGGTCCGAATTGTCAGCTTCAAGTCCGTCCAGCGCCCGGTCCACATGGTCGGGAACCGGCACCAGTTGCTTGCGCTTGCCCTTGGGCAGGCCCTTGACCAGGGCGATACACTTCTCGCGCAACAGGCCGGGCACCAGCCAGTCGAAACGGAAACGGGGCACGCGATTGAGCAGGGCCACCGGCACCGTCACAGAAACACCGTCCGCCACACCCCCCGGTTCAAACTGGTAGCTGAGACGGAAGCGCACATCCTCCCATTGCAGATAATCGGGAAACTGCTCACCCAGGTCTGCACCCGGGTCCCGCACCTGCAGATCATCGCGCTTCATGCGCAAGCCCGCGGCGGCATCGGGGTAGCGCTTCAACCAGGCCTGCAGACGACTTACCGTATAGGCGTCCTCGGGGAGGCGGCGATCATAAAACTCGAACAAAACCTGGTCATCAACCAGGATGTCGCGACGCCGGGTGCGCGACTCCAGTTCCTGCAGTTCCCGAACCAGGCGCTGGTTGTGCTTGAGGAAAGGCGGAAACGGCGCCAGTTTGCCGGCCACGAGGCCATCGCGAATCAAGAGTTCCCTCGCCTCGGCCGGCGCGATGGGCCCGTAGTGAACCGGGCGCTTGTCGGCCAGGGTGAGGCCGTACAGGGTAATTCGTTCGTAGGCCATCACCCGGCCGCTGCGCGCCTGCCAGCGCGGTTGGTAATAGTGCCTGCGCAACAGCGCCGGATTGATATCCAGCGCCCACTCGGGATCGATCGCGCCCACCTCGCGCGCATAGACGCCCGAGGTTTCAACCACCTCCGCGGCCACCAGCCATTTGGGAGGCTTGCGGGCCTGGGAGGAGCCGGGAAACACCTGTAACTTGCGGTTGCGACTGCCCAGGTATTCCCTGCCCTCCTGCCACTGGGCGATATTGCCCAGCAGCCCGGACAGCAGCGCCTTGTGCACGCCTTCGTAGTTTTCCTCGGACGGCAGGTCGGGCCTGGGCTTCAGTTTCTGGGAGCGGCAGGCGATGCTCAGTTGGGTGTGCACATCGCGCCATTCCCGCATCCGCATGTAGGAGAGAAACTCCCGCTTGCACAGCTTCGACAACTGATTGCCGGTGAGCGCCTGGCGCTGCTCCTCGTAATACCGCCACAAGTTGAGCCAGGCCATGAAATCGGAGCGCGGGTGACGGAAGCGGGCATGTGCCTGGTCGGCCTGTTGCTGCTTATCGGAGGGCCTCTCGCGCGGGTCCTGGATGGCCAGGGCGCTGGTGATGACCAGCATCTCCTCCAGGCAGCCCTGCTCCGCGGCCGCCAGCACCATCCTGGCGAAACGTGGGTCAACCGGCAGCCGGGCCATGCGCCGGCCCACACTGGTCAACTCGCCAGCGCTCGTCACCGCGCCCAGTTCTTCAAGGAGCTTGAAGCCGTCGCGCACCATGCGCGGGTCCGGTGGGTTGATGAACGGAAAGTCCTCCACCTCGCCGAGGCCGAGAATCAACATCTGCAGCACCACCGCCGCGAGATTGGTGCGCATGATTTCAGGGTCGGTGTATTCCGGCCGCTGATTGAAATCCGCCTCGCTGTACAGCCGCAGGCAGACCCCCGCGGCAATGCGACCGCAGCGCCCCTGCCGCTGGTTGGCGCTGGCCTGGGACACGGGCTCTATAGGCAGGCGCTGCACCTTGGTGCGAAAACTGTAGCGACTGATACGCGCCAGCCCAGGGTCTATCACGTAGCGTATACCCGGCACTGTCAGGGATGTTTCCGCCACGTTGGTGGCCAGTACCACGCGGATACCGCGACCGGAGCTGTTATCGAACACCCGGTTCTGCTCGGCCTGGCTGAGCCGCGCATAGAGCGGCAGCACATCGAGCGCGGGATTGTGGCGCAACAGCCTGGCAAGCTCCCGGATATCGCGCTCGCCCGGCAGGAAAACCAGCACATCGCCGCGCTTGCCGAAACGGCCGGCGTCGATATCATCCACCAGCGCCGCGATCTGGGTGGCCGGGCCATCGTCGGAATCCGCCTCGGCCGGGTCGATATAATGCGTCGCCACCGGGTAGGTTCTGCCCGACACCTCAATGACCGGCGCGTTGTCGAAATGGCGTGAGAAACTTTCGAGGTCGATAGTCGCCGAGGTGATGACCACTTTCAAATCGGGTCGGTTCGGCAGCAGGCGCTTTAAATAACCCAACAGGAAATCGATGTTGAGGCTGCGCTCATGGGCCTCGTCGATAATGATGGTGTCGTAGTTGGTGAGCAGCCTGTCGCGCTGGATCTCCGCCAGCAGGATACCGTCTGTCATCAGCTTGATGGCGCTGGAGGCGGACACTTTGTCGGTAAACCGCACCTGGTAGCCCACGAGGTCGCCGAGACTGGTGTCGAGCTCATGGGCGATTCGCTGGGCCACCGTGCGCGCCGCGAGCCGGCGCGGCTGCGTATGACCGATCACCTTCCTGCTGCCGCGCCCCAGTGCGAGGCAAATCTTCGGGAGCTGGGTGGTCTTGCCGGAGCCGGTCTCCCCGGCAATGATCACCACCTGGTGCTCGCTGATGGCGCGCGCGATATCCTCGCGCCGTTCACTGATCGGCAGGTCCTCGGGAAACCTGATTGCTTCGACCCGGATGTCGCGGACAAGCTCGCCCGCGACCACGGTATCAGGAGCTTCCTTTACGCCCCCGTCAGCCTTTTGCATGTTTTCGCTCTTTGCCGGGACCGGACCCGGTAATCGTTAAAATGAAGTACACTCGGCGCTATTGTAAGCCCTTGCAAGCCCCCTAAGGACCGCAGACATGCCAAAGCTCGGCAACTTTACCTTTGACGAGATCACCATCGGACAGACGGCGAACTACAGCAAACAGATTGAAGAGCGTGACATCCGGTTGTTCGCCGCGGTCTCCGGTGACGTCAATCCCGTTCACCTGGACGCCGATTTCGCGGCCGGCACCGCCTTTGGCGAACGTATTGCCCACGGCATGTTGACCGGGGCGTTGGTGTCGGCGGCCCTGGCCATGGAACTGCCGGGGCCGGGTACCATCTATATCAGCCAATCCCTGCGCTTTCGCCTGCCGGTCAAAATAGGCGATACCGTCACGGTCACGCTGGAAGTCACCGAGAAACAGGATCGACGCAAAATCGTTACCCTGGACTGCAAGGCCAGCAACGCGGCGGGAAAACTGGTGGCCACCGGCACCGCCCAGGTCATCGCACCCACACAGAAGTTACAGATCGAACGGCCCGCACTGCCGCAGGTGGACTAGACCGGCGCCGCCCCGGCGTCTATGGAATCCGCGTTCTCCTGGCGGGCAAACTGGTCGGGGTTCAGGTACATCAGGCGCAGGGTAATGGCGCCGTCCGGCCCTTCCAGGTCGGCGCCGAGCACCATGACCCGGGGGTTTTCGCCATCCATGGTGACGCCCGTGATGCCGAACAGCAGCGAACCGGGGCTCTGCTCCCTATTGAAAACCGATATTTCCCGCTTCTCCTCCAGGGCCACCGAAATGTTGGCCAGCAAAGTGGAAACACCTTGCCTGAACGAGCTGAAATGAAGATGGCCACTGTATTCACTGTGGTCCAGCGATAACGTGAAGCGGACCCGGGAATCGTCCTCCATCTGTACGGAGGTGATGGGTACCCGCCGGCCCTCCCGGATTTCCCGGTACAGGCGCTTGGCCGGCGCCCGCGCCGCCGCGATAAAATGTCGATGCAACAGGTTGATGGCAATGAGTAGAAACTTGTCCTTGGGAATGTTCAGCTGGGCTGAAGTGGCCATACAATCTCCGGTGTTATTCAAGTACTGGTCAAGGTGGACGCAAATCCCGCCAGTCTAACGCCAGCTAGCGGTTTTGTCGTTATTTTCGTCAAACGTGCTGGCCCACGCAGGGTCGCGTCTGTTAGGCTTTTTATTCATACATTGTGGAAACTGCGGAATGACTGGTACACCCACGGTCATAACTTATCCGCGGGCCAAACCGCGCCGCTCGCGCATGGGGGCGGCCCGGTTCGCCTGCGTGCTGTTGTTGCTGGCGCAAATGACCTACGCACAGGGCCAGGAACAGGGAGCCCAGATGCAGGCGCTCGCCGTTGAGCGCGAGATGCTGACCACGGAACTGGAGCAGTACAAAAGCACCGTCGACCTGCTGCAAAAAGACGGCACTCCACCGGAGCAGAGCAGTAATCCGGCCGTGCGCAAACTCGCCCTCGAGATGGTGCGCATCAAGGAGCGGCTGATCGCGGTCACCAAGCAGGAACTCACCCTGCTGCAGGAGCAGATCATTCAGGTTCGCCAACTCGCCGAGAACGGTGAAACGCCCGATACACCCACCGCAGGTGCGAACACGGCTATCGAGAGCAAGCCCTTGCGCATGACTACCCCCGATTACTCGATGGCCAAGGAAGAGGAGCACGTAGAGCGCCTGCACGCGCTGTTATCCAGTTATTACGCGCAACTGCAGGAGGCTGCCCGCACCCTGCCCAGCGAAGACGAACTCGCCGCCCGGGCGGCGGCGAGGCTGGATGCCGAAAAACTGGCCCGCATTCCCTTCAACGCGGACAAGGTCAGGCTGAACGGCGCCGAGGGCAGCACCGCCCTGAGCCAGATCACGCGCCGGCTGACAGATCCCAATATTCCGGAAAGCCGGCGCGATATCGCCCCGATCTGCGGGATCCGTACCAGCCTGTTCGGCGCTCTCATAGCCAGCGAGCGGCGCAGCCTGCGGCCCGTCGGAAAAAACAACTATGTCGCCAGGGTGAGGCTGCAGCCGGGGGAAACGACACTGCGGATCAGGGACGACCGCTGGGAAATCCAGCTGCCCCAGAACGTGAGCGCCCGCGATTTCCTCATCACCCTGTACATACCACCGGATAGCCCGCCCGAGTTGCACCTGTTTGCAATCGACGATTTGCTGGCGGAAGACAATCCCCACATACCCGCCTGGCTGCCAGCAGATATCAATCTCACATCGCGTTCGGGATGAGGCGCGACAATACGCCCTGGCGGCCGGTAACAGCCGCTGCCATCGGCTGGACTGACGAAGGCGTCCCGCAATCCCTGCATTTCGGCGATGTTTATTATTCCCGCGACGACGGTCTGGCCGAAAGCGAGTATGTATTCCTGCGCGGCAATGACCTGCCGCGGCGCTGGCTGAACTGGCCGGCGCCGGGGTTTTGTATCGCCGAAACGGGTTTCGGCACCGGCCTCAATTTTCTTCTCACCTGGCAGGCCTGGCGCGACGCTCCCGAGCCGCGCCCCAGCCTGCACTACCTGTCCGTGGAAAAGTTCCCGCTGGCGCCAGCGGATATGGCCAGGGCACTGGCCTCCTGGCCCTCGCTGAAGCCGCTCGCCGACAGCCTGCTGGAGCAATACCCCGGCCTGGTTCCCGGCCAGCACCGCCTGGTTCTCGATCGGGGGCGGCTCACACTGGACCTGTGGTGGGAGGACATCGAAGAGACGTTGACCGATCTTGCCAGTCACGGCCGCCCCCTGGTGGATGCCTGGTATCTGGACGGCTTTGCGCCGGCGCGCAACGCGCAGATGTGGCAGCCTGCTGTCCTGCGCAGCGTGGCCCGCCTGAGTCGTCCCGGCGCGAGTTTTGCGACATTTACCGCGGCTGGCGAGGTGCGCAGGCAGCTCTCCGGCGCCGGCTTCGCTGTTGAAAAGACAGCCGGCTTCGGGCGCAAGCGCGAGTGCCTGCGGGGACGGCTCGGCGCTCCCGTGCCGCCCGTCCCCGCTGCTCCCTCCATACCAGCCTGGGACCTGCCGGCGACACAGCCGGCCGCTCCGGAGCGTGCAATCGTACTGGGTGCGGGGTTGGCTGGCTGCACGATGGCGGCTGCCCTCGCCCGGCGCGGGGTAGAGGTATTTCTGCTGGATCAGGCGGCGCTCGCGGGCGCCGGTTCCGGCAACGAGCAGGGCGTTATCTACACTCGCCTGTCACGGCGGCACTCGACGCTGACCGACTTCAGCGTGCAGAGCTTTCGCTTCAGCACCGCCTTCTACCGGAACCTGTTCGCCGAGGGCGCGCTTGCGCAGGGAATAGACGGCGACCTGTGCGGCAGCTTTCACCAGAGTGCCAACAGCCAGGACATGACAGCGCTATCGGCAGCCCTGCACGGCGTGCCGGAGTTTGCCAGGGTGATCGACGCGGCCGAGGCCAGCGCGATTCTGGGTATAGACCAGCCTGCCGCGGGTTACTGGTTCCCCCGCTCCGGCTGGCTGCATCCGGCGGCCCTGTGCCGGGTACTGGCGGCTCACCCCCTGATCCGGCTGCAGGCGCATTGCGGCGCAATCAGCCTTCACCCCATCGCGACCGGATGGCGCGCCACCGCCGCTGATGGCAGGGCGTGGGACGCGCCTTGCGCGGTCATCGCCGCGGGCACCGCCTGTGGGGGCCTGCTGGGTCTGGACTGGTTGCCGCTGCAGTCAATTCGCGGGCAGACCACCACGCTGCCCTCCGACGACCCTTACCGTCGCTTGCGCGCCGTGCTTTGCCACGAGGGCTATATCGCCCCTGCGCGCAATGGCGCTCACTGCATCGGGGCAACTTTCAACCTCAATGATACCGACCCGGCGGCGCGGCCGCGGGATCATCTGGCCAACCAGGCCGGCCTGGCGCGAGCGGTACCGGCGTGGCGCGAGCAACTGGAGCGGCTCGACCCCGGCGCGCTTGACGGTAGAGTGGGTTTTCGCTGTACCAGCCCCGACTACCTGCCGCTGGCAGGGCCGGTACCCGACAGACAGGCTTTTTTGAACGACTTCGCCGGGCTGCGCAGAAATGCGAAGCTCGCGATTTCACAACCGGGTCAGTATCTGCAAGGGCTCTACCTGAGTACGGCCCACGGTTCCCGCGGTCTCACCTCCACCCCCCTGGCGGCGGAGCTGCTGGCGAGCCAGATCTGCGGCGAACCGCCGCCCATCAGTCGCGAGCTCTGTCGCGCCCTGGCCCCCGCCCGGTTTATAATTCGGGACCTCAGCCGCAACCGGATCTGACAATGCCCCGAGCACTCCCCCTCCTGCTGCTCGCCCTGCTGTGCGTCCCGGCTGCAGCGGTCGAGCAGTATGGTTACAAGGTCACGGGCCACAAGCCCCAGGCCCGCGATACTTATGTACAGGGCCTGGAAATCGTCGATGGCATTCTTTATGTGAGCAGTGGCGGCTATGGCACCTCGCGCTTGCAAAGCTTCGATTTCGCCAACGGCAAACTGCTGCTTGAACGCAGGCTCAACCCGCGCCTGTTTGCCGAGGGGCTGACCGTGGTGGGAGAGCGTCTCTACCAGCTGACATGGCGCGCCCGCATGCTGCTGGTGTACAACAGGAGTGATCTTGTGGGCGTGGAAAAGTGGCAGATTCCCGGCGAGGGCTGGGGTCTGACCCACGACGGCGAGCAGCTGATCTACAGCGATGGCAGTGACCAGCTCTATTTTATCTCCACGACGCAGCGCAAAATCACCCGTCGCCTCAAGGTCACCGAAAGCGGCAAGCCGGTTGTCCGGCTCAATGAACTGGAGTGGATCGATGGCCGAATATGGGCCAACATCTGGCAGACCAACCGTATCGTTATCATCGACCCCGCCACCGGCGAGGTGGAGGCCAGCGTCGACCTTACCGGCCTGCTGCCCGTCATGGAACGGCGCCCCGATACGGATGTGCTGAACGGTATCGCCCGCAACCCCGCGGATGGAAGCATCTGGGTCACAGGGAAAAACTGGCCCTGGCTGTACCGCATCGAGCTCGTGCCGAAACCGGCCACCGAGCCGCACACAAGGACCGCGGAATCGCGGTAGAATAGCCACCCATTCTCCATTGACCACTTCCCCCACGGACCTCGTATGAGTACTGGCAGCACCGCACAATCCACCGCCCACCCGGCTTTCACCCCCGTACGCCGACAAACGATAGAATCCCTGAACATCACGGTAGAGCAATTCGAGCACAAAAAAACCGGTGCAATGCACTATCACCTGGCGGCGGAAAACAGCGAGAACGTCTTCCTGGTGGCGTTGCGCACCGTGCCGCAGGACTCGACCGGTGTGGCGCATATTCTCGAGCACACGGCCCTGTGCGGCAGTGAACGCTACCCCGTGCGCGACCCGTTCTTCATGATGCTGCGGCGTTCGCTGAATACCTTCATGAACGCCTTCACCAGCTCGGACTGGACCGCCTACCCCTTCGCCAGCCAGAACCGCAAGGATTTCGACAACCTTCTCGATGTGTACCTGGACGCGGTGTTTTTCTCCCGCCTGGACCCGCTGGATTTCGCCCAGGAAGGGCACCGGGTGGAGTTCGCGGAACCCGACAACGCCGACAGCGAACTGGTGTTCAAGGGCGTGGTGTTCAATGAGATGAAGGGCGCCATGAGTTCGGTCACCAGCGTGCTGTGGAACACCTTGTGTGAAAAGCTGTTCCCCACCACGACCTACCATTACAACAGCGGCGGCGAGCCCGAGCACATCCCGGACCTGAGCTACGAACAACTCAAGGCCTTCTACCGCAGCCATTACCACCCCAGCAACGCGATATTCATGACCTTTGGCGACATTCCTGCGGAACAGCACCAGGCGGTATTCGAGACCCGCGCCCTGCAGCGTTTTGAGCGACTCGATGAGTGTATTCGCGTACCCCCGGAACAGCGCATCGCGACTCCGATCCGGGCGACAGCTGCGTACGCCTGCGACGAAAGCGGTCCCATGCAGAAAAAAACCCACATTGTGATCGGCTGGTTGCTGGGAGAGAGCAGCGACCTGGAACAGCTGCTGGAAGCGCAGTTGCTGGCGAGCGTGTTGCTCGACAATAGTGCGTCACCCTTGCAACACGCGCTGGAAACCACCTCACTCGGGCAGGCCCCCTCCCCCCTGTGCGGCCTTGAGGACAGCATGCGGGAGATGGTGTTCTGCTGCGGTGTCGAAGGCAGCGAAGCGGAACACGCCGACGCCCTGGAAGCCATGGTGCTGCAGGTACTGGAACAGGTGGCCACTGACGGCGTGGGTCACGACCGCATGGAAGCAGTGTTGCATCAACTGGAGTTGCACCAGCGCGAAATCACCGGGGATGGCTATCCCTATGGCCTGCAGCTGATACTGCAGGCGCTGGGTTGCGCGACCCACTACAGCGACCCCATTGCCGTGCTGGACCTGGAACCGGTGATCGCCAGGCTGCGCAGCCGCATCGAGGAACCGGACTACATCCGGCAACTGGCCAGGCGCCTGCTGCTGGACAACCCGCACCGGGTCACCCTGGTACTGACACCCGATACCGAACTGTCCGCGCGGCGCACCGCGGCCGAGGCGAAGCGCCTGGCGGGTATCAAAGCTGGTATGGACGCGGCGGCGCGCGCGCAGGTCGTGCAGCTGGCTGCCGAGTTGGCACAGCGCCAGCAGAGGATCGACGATGCCAACATCCTGCCCAAGGTTGAGCTCAGCGACGTACCCGCTAGCCTGCCGGAGCTGGCCTATGAAGAGAGCAAACCGAGGGGCGTGGGAATCACCACCTACGGCCAGGGCACCAATGGCATCGTCTACCAGCAGGTGTTGGCTCCCCTGCCCGCGCTGACGGAGGAGCAGCTCCCGGTACTACCCCTGTATACCCAGATCATGACGGAGCTCGGCGTGGGCGCCGGCAATTACCTGGAGGCCCAGCACCGGCAGGCAGCCACTGTAGGTTCCATCAATGCCTTTTCATCGATGCGCGGCGCGGTGGACGACGAGCAGGCCGTGCGTGGCCACCTGGTACTGTCTTCCAAGGCCTTGCTGCGCAATACCGAAAGCCAGGCGCGCCTGATGCGCGACACCCTGGAGACAGTACGTTTTGATGAACACGACCGGATTCGCGAATTGATCAGCCAGCAGCGGGCGCGTCGCGACCAATCGATAACCGGCAATGGCCACGGCCTGGCGATGGCCGCGGCCTGCGCGGGCATGAGCGGCCTGGCGAGCCTCAACCACGAGTTGTCCGGTCTTGCCGGCATCCGCAGCCTGCGAGCGCTGGATGACAGTCTGCGGGATGAACAAAGCCTGGCGGAATTCGCCGGCAAGCTGGCCGACCTTCACCGGAAGGTGCTCGCCATGCCGCGCCAATTACTGCTCGTAGCCGAGGATCACAGGATTGCGGAAGTGGCGGCCATCGCCGCGCAGACCTGGGCCGATGAACAACAGGCCGCGGACGCTGAGCGCTTCAGCCTGGCGCCCCGCCGCGAACGCCGCGCCGAGCTGTGGCTGACCAATACCCAGGTGAACTTTTGCGCACGCGCCTACCCCACCGTGCCGGTGCAACATGCGGATGCCGCGGCGCTTAGCGTACTGGGCGGCTTTTTACGCAACGGATTCCTGCACCGGTCGATACGTGAGCAGGGGGGCGCCTATGGGGGCGGCGCCTCCCAGGATTCCAGCATCGCCGCCTTCCGGTTTTACTCCTATCGCGACCCGCGCCTGGCCCGGACGCTGGCGGATTTCGATGCAGCTGTGAGCTGGATGCTCGATAACCGGCACGAATACAGCGCGCTGGAAGAAGCTGTCCTGGGCGTAATCGGCAGCCTGGACAAACCGAGCTCCCCCGCGGGAGAGGCCAAGCAGCATTTTCACAACCGCCTGTTCGGACGCAGTCACGACCAGCGCGAGCAGTTTCGCCAGCGCATTCTCGATGTCAGTCTTGAGGATCTGCGCCGGGTCGCTGAAACCTACCTGCGCCCGGAACTTGCCAGCACCGCGGTGATTACCGGCAGCGGGCAGCGCGAGGCTACAGCGGCGCTGTGTGAAGAACTACAACTGTCCGTCGAGGAACTGTAACAGACTGCCACTTCAGTAGGGCCGACCGTCCTTGTGGGCGGCCGCCAGATGGCGCTGCCCACAGTCGTATTAAACGGCTCGGGGTAGCCGGAACCCGACCTGCTGGCAACAGACGCTGCACTCACCGCGATAGTTTTCTTCATTCCGACTTCTCCCCGTTGCCGACGTTTTGGCCAGTACAGCCTAACGCTCACTCATTCGGCTGGTTTCGAGTCACGGCGGAGACCGCCTTTTCGGCGCTCGCCACGCTTCTCCATCATGCTCTCCAACTCGGCCCGCTGTTCCGCGTTCAGTACCTGGTATACCTGTGACCAGGTCTCGCTGGCACGGTACACCATGTCGCCGGTAAGCTGACCGATCTCATCGGCTATCTGGCGTGCCTTCCCCGAGTCGAAGTCACTGCGCATCGCCATCAGTTCCCCCCGCAGTTCGCCCATACGCTTGCGATCGGCGCCTGTCGCTTCCTTGACCGAACCGAGCAGGGTTTCCACCTGGGCCTGCTGCTCCGCGCTGAGATCGAGTTCTTTACTCATATGGGAGAGCATGCGCTCGGGATCCGGACTCATCCCCGGGTGATGCCCCTGGGCCCAGCCCACGCTTGACAGTGCTGCGGCCCCGACCAGGGCGCCACCCAACAACCATGATTTCAATGTCGTTTTCATTTTTACTCTCCTTCGTTACTTACTGGTGGCGGAACCCGTCCCGCCACTCTCAACTGCTATTCTGGCGGACGGGCCAGTAAAGTCGGTCGCAGCTTTGGTAAAGAAATGTTAAGAACCGCATCACCGGGTTAAGAGCGAGTGACAAGACGCGGGCGCTTCTACACACTAGCATTGTCAGGTCCTAAGCCACCCGTGCAGCTGGCGTTGCCCGGATAATGTAACCGGACAGCCCGCCAACCGCCATCAATACCAGAGAAGGGAACGCGCCGTGAGCGCCACGATACTGATCATAGACGACGACCGGGAGCTGTGTGCGCTGCTGACAGAGTTTCTGCAACTGGAGGGATTCAGCGCCAGTTCGGTGCACGACGGCGCGGCCGCCGTTGCCCACTGCCGCGATCACCGCTATGACGCCATTGTCCTGGATGTCATGCTGCCGGGGCTGCAGGGTCTGGAAGTGCTGCGCAGTTTGCGAAAATTCAGCACCACGCCGGTACTTATGCTGACTGCGCGCGGAGAGGACACCGACCGCATCGTCGGCCTGGAGATGGGCGCGGACGACTACCTGCCCAAACCCTGCAATCCACGCGAGCTGGCGGCAAGGCTGCGCGCCATCCTGCGCCGCTCAGGCGGTACGCCGGACGTGCGGGAATCCAGCGGCGCGGAACTGGTCGTGGGTGACACCCGACTCGATACCGCGGCGCGCATTGCTGAACACGGGGGCATTGACCTGCAGCTGACGGCCGCCGAGTTCAATATACTGCAGGTCCTGCTTGCCCAGGCGGGAACAGTCGTCGACAAGGATTCCCTGTGCAGCCAGGCCCTGGGGCGCGAGCTCACAGCTTACGATCGCAGTGTCGATGTGCATATCAGCAAACTTCGCAGGAAGCTGGCGACCGCGGGCGGTGACAGGCTGATTGTCAGTGTCCGCGGCAGTGGCTACCAATTCACGGTGAACGCAGGCGAAAAAACGCAGTGACCCCACGCATTCCGCTGTTTGGCAAAATATTTCTCGGCTTCTGGTTGGTCACCATTGTCGTTTTTGCCAGCTGGTTGCTGACCAGCCGCTACTTCGACAGCGGCCCCGATCGCGGCGCGGTGGAACATCGATCAAAAGAGCCACCGCAACGGTTTATCCTGCAGATGGTCTACGAACTGCAAAATCTCGATGAAGCAGAGCTGCAACCGCTGCTGGCACGTGCCAGCGCCAAACACGATGTAGATATTTTCCTGCTCGACGAAGGGGAAGTGGATATCCTGGGACGCGCGGTACCGGACAAGGTCTCGGCGGTTGCACGGAAATTGCGCCCCCCCCGGCGCCGGGCGTTTCTCAGGACCGGCGGGGAACACCTCTTCGCCCAGCAAATTTATCGACCGGACCACGGTATGCTGCGGGCCGTCTTTGTATTCCGGCCTTCCAGGCACCAGTTCCTGCGCCTGCTGGGCAGCAACCTGTGGTTGCGAACCGGACTCACCATCCTGATCAGCGGCGTGATCTGCTACCTGCTGTCGCGATTGCTGACCAACCGCATCAAGACCCTGCAGGCCGCATCCCGGCAACTGGCCACCGGCCACCTGGATACCCGCCTGCGGGTACGGGAGCGTGGCGGTGATGAAACCGATGAACTGGCCAGGGACTTTAACAGCATGGCCCAACAACTGCAGGAACGCATAGGTGCGCAGAAGCGGCTGCTGACCGATGTCTCCCACGAACTGCGCTCGCCGCTCGCGCGTCTGCGGATCGCCCTGGCACTGGCCCAGGAGAAGCCGGAAAAACTGCCGGACTACCTGCAGCGTATGGAGCGGGAAACCGAGCGCCTGGAGGCGCTCATAGACCAACTGCTGCGCAGCCAGGGCGAGGCCCTGGAACTCGACAGCCATATCGATCTTGTGGCCCTGCTGCGGCAGCTGTGCGACGACGCAAATTTCGAGGGAGCCGCGCAGGGTAAGCGACTGCTGCTGCAGCACGACTTCCCGCAGGCCATGGTGGAAAGTTCAGGCGATCTTCTCCACAAAAGCTTCGAAAACATACTGCGCAACGCGCTGGCTCACACGCGGGAGCACACTGAAGTGAATGTGTCTATAACAGGAGATCGCGATAGCTACCAGGTGTGCGTGACTGACCACGGCGGCGGCATACCCGAGCAGGAACTGGACAAGATTTTCGAAGCGTTCTACAGAACGGATGTCGCGCGCAGCCGGGATACCGGCGGCTTCGGCCTCGGCCTGGCGATCGCCCGCCGCGCAATTCTAAGGCACGGCGGGCAGGTGTCTGCCGTCAATACCAAAACCGGCCTGGCGGTAACCGTCACCCTGCCGCGTAACAGACCGCCGCAGGAGGCCTGAGCAGTCGCCCGCGCTCAACCGGCGGGAACTTCTGCAGCCACTACCTGCTCGGACTCTTCCTCGATGTCCATCGCCGCCATGTCATCCGTGTCCACCCAGCAACTGGCAAACCGGGCGTTTTCCCCATCCTGGCTGGCAGCCACTCTCAATTGCGTGCCATAGAGACCGCGCTGTCGGCTGACCAGCTTGATTTGTGTGTCAGTGCCGAAGTATTCCTTCAGTTCCGACGCGCACACCGCCAGTTCACGTTCATTCTCACTTGCTGCAATTGCGCCGAACGACAGGCCGCCGATCACGACCGCCAATACCGTAGACTTGAGAGCTTTCATCCTGTTGACTCCTGGTTTGGTTGGACAGGTAGAAGTCTAGTCGGCGCAGAAATGATACGTAATACCCACCAACGCTCAGACTGATTGCAAAAATGGGCACCCCTGCACCAGTTGACAGAAATCAAGGCGGCCGCACAATACGCGCACACAGAACCGGGAGAGACTTTAGATGAAATTGGGATATATCGTATTGGGTGCGGCCCTGCTGAGCGCTTGCGCTGGCAATACCGAAGTGGAAGGTGAACGGGTGACTATTGAGCCCAGTGGCATGGTTGATGTCTGCGGCGAGGGCAATGGCCTGCCGGAGTGCAGGGACTACAACAATCTCACTTACAGCGAAAACCTGGAATACAAGGCGCCGACCGACAAGCAGATGGAGAAAGAGGCCGCAAAAGTTCGCTCCGAGTCGCCCGAGCAACTGGAAAAGACCATCAGCGAGCTGGAGCATAATCCCGAGCTGATCGACACTATGGCCGAGTAGTTCCCGACGGCGGGAATAGCGCCTTTAGTTGCCTAGGAGGCTGCAGACAGTCCTCGCCTTTGTTCCTGGGCAAGTTCCTTCGCCATATCCTGAATCTGTTCCATAAAATGCCAGGGCGCCAACAGGGGCCGCAGCTCCTTCGCTGAAACGGGTTTGCTGAACAGGTAACCCTGAATAACATACGCCCCGTTTTCGGTAAGAAAGTGGTACTGCTCCCGCGTCTCAACTCCCTCGGCAACAAGGCGCAACTTCATACTCCGGGCCATCGCGATAATCGCTACGACAAGACTGGCATCGTTCTCGCTCTTGTCCAGCTCGATGACAAAACTGCGGTCGATTTTCAGTTCATCCAAGGGAAATCGACTGAGATAGCTCAGCGACGAATAGCCCGTGCCAAAGTCATCAACCGACAGGCTCACGCCTATTTCCTTGAGCTCCGCCAACGCATGTACGGCGGCGTTTCCGTCATCCATTACCACGCCCTCGGTGAGCTCCAGCTCCAGCATGGAGGGCGCCAGGCCCGTCTCCTCCAGGATTTCTTTTACGTTGCGAATAAAGTTGGCGTTGAATTGCAGGGCGGAAACGTTCACCGCGACCTTGGGCAATGCCAGTCCCGCCGCCTCGAATTCCTTCATCTGGCGGCAGGCTTCGCGCAAAACCCAATCGCCAAGTGCGCCGATGAGACCCATCTCTTCCATCACCGGAATGAACCTGAACGGCGGAATCATGCCTTTTTCAGGATGCTCCCAACGCACCAGTGCCTCTGCCCCTACTACCGTGCCATTGCGGGTATCCACCTGGGGCTGGTAATGCAGCCTGAATTCGTCGCGCTCCAGCGCCCGTCGCAAATCCGCCTCCAACTCCAGGCGGTCGACACCGGCAGCATCCATATCGCTATGGTAGAAAAGACAGTGATTCTTGCCAGCGGCCTTGGCGTGGTACATCGCGGTATCGGCAGCCTTCAGCAGGCCGTCGACATTCTCCGCGTCCCGCGGCGCGAGTGCGATGCCGATACTGGGTGTCACCACCAGTTCATGCCCCCCGATCACCATGGGCTGGCTCAAGGCCGCCAGCAATCGCTGGGCAACCTTGCCGGCGGACTCCGGACAGTCAATCTGGTTGAGCACCACCGTAAATTCATCACCGCCCAGGCGTGATACATCGATTCTCGGGCCGGTGTCCACGTAGTGCGCGACCACGTCGCTGTCCCGGACACAACCGGACAGGCGATTACCCACCTCGCGCAGCAGCAGGTCGCCCGCACTGTGCCCCAGGGAATCGTTGATGCGCTTGAAATTATCGAGGTCGAGAAACAACAGCGCCAGCATCTCGCCATTGCGCTTCGACAGTCGCAGCAGAAGGTCGAGCTGTTCGGTAAAGAGGCGGCGGTTCGGCAAGGCGGTAAGACTGTCGTAATAGGCCATCTGGCGCAGCCTGTCCTTGGTTTCGGTCACTTCCAGTACGGCCTGGTTCAGTTCCTCATTGCGCAAGGTCAACTGGGAGGTGCGCTCTTCGACCTTCATGCTGAGCAACTGGTGATCGACATCCATTCGGGTCTTGTAGCTGGTGAGTCCGCTGATGATGCCGTTGAGGATGTTGGCGATTTCCCTGACCTCTCCGCTGCCTTCCACCTGTACGGTTTTTTCAAGCCGGCCGGAGGCGATCTCGTCGGCCATCCGCGCTATCCGCGCGAGCGGCCCGGTAATACGGCGGGTAACCCTCAGTGTAAGCCAGGTCGAGAGCAACACCAGCAACGCCGACAGGGCGGCGGTAGGGCCGACTACCGGCATGACGCCCAGCAAGATGGCGCGTGGGCTCACCGCCACCTGAAGGTAGCCGATGACATGCAGGCTGGCTGCGGTGTCAGTGCGTATCGCCGCCTCGCCAAAATCGCTTAGGGAGTAGTTTTCCACCAGCGGATTAAGCGCTGAAAAAACCGGTAATGTCAGGTGTAAAATGCTGTCTGGATTCAGCGCGGCGGACAAAAGGCCCAGATCGGGGGCCTCCAGCATACCGTCCAGAAACAGTTGCGTGATCTCGGTGGGCCCGTAACTGCCGCGCAAGGTATCAAACGAGGGAGGCTCCAGCGGCGCTGCGCCGGGCCGGCTGCGCAGGGAGAGGACGTCACCGCTGGCGTCGTACAGAACAACATAGGATACCGGTGCGGGTTCCAGCAAACCATCCAGGGACTTTTCCAGCCCGCGCTGGTTGTCGAAGTACACATCAGCCGGCAGGTCCGAGAGGCTGGAAACCAGCGCCATCGTCCTGTCCAGCACCAGTTCGCGCTCGGCATGAAACTCCCGAACCGCTGTGAATCCCGTGGCTATAACACCCAGGACTGCGGTTATCAGGAAGACCAGTCCACTGATTTTACCGGCAATGGTCATGTCCTGCGCCCGCGTTTGGGGCAGCCGAAGCCGCCGTACTCAATTGCGGGCAAAACTAACACGACAGCGTTCCCCCGTGCAATGACGTCGTATCGCGCCGCGCCGTTGCGGGCAGTCTGGAAGTAAGTCGGGACTGGCGTCCTCGACCGCGGTCGCGCCACGGTTCAGGGAGTGCAGCCGCCCGGCCCCGGGACCGAACGCCAGGCCAGATCAACCATCCGCCGGACGGCGGCTCTCACCCTTCGCGCCACACACCATGCGCACGGTTCTTTGACAGGTGTCCAGCCAGGGCGTCTTGGTCGGCGTTTTCAGGGCGCGTACATAACCGCCATCGTGACGACAGGCAATACTGGTCTTGTTCGGTGTCCAGTCGCCCTCTTTGGGGCGCGGCTTGCGCGCGCAGTAATACCAGATGCCGCGCTTGTCCTGCATGACGTAGTTGGCTTCAGGCGGCAAGTACACTTTCTTGCCTTCGATTACGGCGAATACCTCGAGCTGGTCGCCCGGATTGATATCGACAATTGCTGTAGGGGTTATAGTCAACATGGCTGCTCTCCGATCCGTTAAATGCAGCGCTTGCCTGGCTGCATCGGTTTGGGGGGCTGGACCCAGAAGACGTCACGCTCCCCTTCTCGTATCACCCGCTAGTGGCGACGACTCTTTTATAGGTCCGGGAGGGTAATCACAGCAATGGCCGAAGGGCCATATTTTTATCTCTTTTAATACTAATGCTATTTATTTGTCATTATTTTTAATAGAAAGAGTATTTTAGTCGACTAAATGGATTTAAGTGCCATATTTTTATTTCTAGCCTTGTATCAATTTGATATACGAGGGACGCGTCACGCCCGGATCGAGCTTGCTGAGTCGTTGTGGCTCGCTCGGCCTGAACAGTTCGCTGGCGTGTTCAACGGAACTCATCAACATATGCAGGGCAAGGGCTGCCCGCCCCTCCCGGGTGGCCACCTGGTGGGAAATTCCGTCTATCTGGTCCTCTGCCAAAAAACCCAGCATGACGGCGTTGATAGTGAAATCCCTGATGATCTGGCGGCTCACCTGGTCGCCCAGGTAAGCCTGGTAGCCATCGTCACCGAAGACCTGGCGCAGGACATCCACCTGTCCCGTCGAGAGCTCCGCAGATGAAAACGGGGGCTCTTCTCCGAAAGCACCCTCAAGCTGCTCCACGAGGCGATCCAACTGCAATTGTTCCAACTTTTTACTCCATCCGTCCGATATAAGCGGGGATTACTACTGCAAAATGTGTTCCCCGGATCCTATCGCCCGTTGCAGCGCAAGAAGATCTGGCACCTGGTAAACATGCCCGTGCATTCGAAATGTGGCGCTGGCGTAGTCCGGCGGGGCATCCGCGATATCCTCCACCTCCTCATCGACCAGCCTGCTGACGCCCAGGTTCGGGCCTCGAACGGCAACCCCGAAATAGCTGCAGGCTTCATCCCGCTGACCCAGCATCACGGCAACCAGGCCCGTGCCGCCACGCTGATCACGCCACGGCACGCTGTCCTGGCGCCCGAAGTCCGCCACGGGAACAATCTCACCTCGCCAGCTGATTTCTTCCGGCGGTTGGTCAGTGTAAGCCGCAACAGTGACTATCTCGCCCAGGCAGCGCTGGGGTACCACCCACAGGCGCTGTGAAGAACAGGGCAGCAGCACACAATAACCAGAGCACGTCGCAGTCATGAAAAGTCCTCAGGACAACTGTAGCCGGTGACCGGTCAGCTGATTGATCTGCCCGACCAGCATCCGGAAATTAAACGGCTTGCCCATGTAACCATTGCAACCCGCAGCCTGGGCCATGGCGCGGTGCTTCAGGCCAGTGCGCGAAGTGATCATGATGACTGGCACATGACCGTAGCGAACCGACTTTCGAATTTCCCGCAGTGCCTGTATCCCGTCCTTGACCGGCATTTCCACGTCCATCAGGATGACATCGGGCAGGCGGTCGGCCGAATTGAGCAGATCGATAGCAACAGCGCCGTTCTCCGCAGTGACCGTTTGCACGCCAACCGTGTCGAGCTGACCGGTAGCGACCATGCGCTGGGTCCGGGAATCGTCCACCACCATCACCAGTAGACCCTCATCCCGGCTTGCGTCCACACGCAGGCAGGACTGGTCATCCGCCGCGACACTGGCCACCAGCAAATTCAGGTCCAGAGCCACTATGGCCTCGCCCGACGCGGTAGTCGCGGCCCCCGCCACGCCCGGCACGGTGGCGAACTGGGCACCCAGTGAGCGAATAACCAGTTCCAGCGCTTCTTCCACATCGTCGACGGCTACCGCCATGTAGCGCTCGGCAGAACCCGCAATGATAACCGGCACACTGTGCTGCCAGGTTTTGGCATCCAGCGAGTGTCCGCTCTGGCACAGAGTGGCGAGGTAGGTTGGCTCGCACTCCATCCCCGCCAGCGACAGCCGCGTGTTGTTTTGCACGGCCGAGAAAAACTCATCCACCGGCACTTGCTCAACGGCGATGAGACCCCCGAGCGGGATGGCGTAGGACTGCTCGCCGGCGCTCACCAGGAGGGCGCCATTGACCGTGACCGAGGAAGGCACACGGATATGGAAGGACGTCCCGTACCCCGGCTGGGAGTCTATCTGGATATCGCCACCCATCTCCTGTATCTCATTGAGCACGATGTCCATACCGACACCGCGACCCGAGATCTGGCTGACAGCGTTGGCGGTAGTAAATCCCTTGTGGAAAATCAGGCGGGCCGCCTCCGCGTCACTCAGGGCCTCGACGTCCACGTCCAGACCCTTCCTGACCGCGGATTCGCGCATCTTGCGCGGGTCTATGCCGCGACCATCATCGGTCAGGGTAATGATGGAGTCGGCCCCGGCCTTGCGGATATCGATGGTCACCAGGCCCTCGGCTGGCTTGCCGGCGGCCACACGCTCGTCGGCGGGCTCGATGCCGTGGTCCAGCGCATTGCGCACCATGTGGTCAAGGACCGTCTGGCAGCGGGCGTAGTCATCGCGGTCCAGAGTCCCCAGTTCGTTCAGTACCCTGAAGGACACTGTCTTCTCCAGGTCGACGCTGAGGGTGCGAACAAGGCGGCGAAGGCCGGGGACCAAACGCGATACCGGTACCACGCGGGCGCCGCGAATAGATGAGCCTATGGAGGATATGACCTTGTTCTGTTGCTTGAGCAAGGCTTCAATCTGGGCATTCTGGCGCGTGGCGAAATCCACCAGGTCCGAAAGGTCTTCGACACCCTCGCGCAGGATATTTGCCGCCTCCTGCAACTCGGAGTACTGGTCCATTTCCAGGGCGTCCATAGGCGCTCCGGGCTGCACGCCCTGGGCTGCCACGCTGCGCAACGCGCGGTCGGCAATCGCGGCGATATGTGCCCGTACCGAGGCCAGCCGGCTCTGCATCTCGCTGGACGCGCGCTTGCTGCGGGTAACGCTCTGCGCCGTGCGCACACTGAGTTGCTGTGCCTGGTTGCTGAGATTCAACAGGTGGTCGAGTTTTTCTGAAGTAATCCGCACGGACTGCTGCGCCGCCAGAACCCGGGCGCCATCATCTGCAATCTTCTTGGCCGCCTGTTGCGCCCTGGCGTCAGACGCGCTGGCAGCCGCTTGTGGTGCGCGCACCGGTTCCTGCCACTCGACAACCTTGTCTTGCGTGGCCTCGGCGGCTTCCGGCAACTGTATCGGAGCGCCTTCCGGGATGTGGGCAGATGTCGTCTCCGTAACAGCTTGCGCCACCCCGGTGAACTGGCCCGCGGGTTGCGGCAACTCGTTGACAATGTCGGCCCGAGTATCCTGGATGTGATCCAGACCGCGCACGCAGGCGTCGAGCCACGCGTTGACGATGCGGAAGTAGTCACCCTCGGTTCCTGCCTGTGGCCTGGGTAGCGCGCCCAGCAGGGTTTCAAAATTGTGTACAAGCGTACCGTAAAACTGTAAACCGACGCCCTTTGCAATACCCTTGAGCGTGTGCAGTATCCGGCTTACGGTCCCGAAAGCGGCCTCCGATGCAACGTCTTTCTCCCATGCGAGTACTGCATCTTCGAGCTTTTCCAGTTCCGAGGAACCCTCTTCGATGAAGGCCTCAAGAAAATCGGCAAAGATCTCGCCGCCACCGGGGCTCGCCTGGGAAAATGTGATGCCGGCGGGTATGACCGAGAAATTGCTCTCGGTATGCACTTGCGACTCGGACGCCGGGGCTTCTGCGGACTCGGCAAAAAGGTGCAGGTGTTCGTTGGCTTCCGAAAACTCCTGGATATCCAGCCCACATATCTCGTCGCTGTCGCCGGACGCTGCTTCGTGGCACTCAAAAATCGCCTCGATATCAGCATGCTCCGCGGTATCTGTCGACCTGGCGTCGGCAGTAATATCGGCGGCGAACACGTCTTCGGCGAAAACATTATAGGTATCGTCCTGCTCGGCATCGAAGAGTTTATCCTCCGCCGCTTCAGCCATCAGTGCCTCTACGCCCGCTTCTTCCTCCGCCTCTGAAAAATCGGCAAAAAACTCCTCGATGTCGAGATCTTCCGGCTGCCAGGCAGCGGCATCCGTCTCTTCAGGCATGTCGGCGGCAAGCACATCATCCGAGAATATCACGGATACTTCAGCCTCAGCCTCAGCCTCAGCCTCAGCAGCAGCAAGCGCATCATCCGTTTCAGTCGCAAGCGCGACTGGGCCCTGGAGGAGTTCGGGGTGGAGTTCGGGGATGCTATCGGTTGCCAGTTCTGCCTGCGTTTCCAACTCAACGCTTTCTTCCAGCGTCGGCGCAACAGCGTCTTTGCTCGGCGCACAGGGCGCGACATAGTCGCCGCTGAACAACTGATTGCAGGTTTCGCCTGAGTCCGTGACTGCAAGGCGCAGGAAAATAGTATCAACCTCAATCTGGCGCAGCTCCTGCAAAGCAAGCAACTGCCCGGGGCAGATCGCGATCACCGGCTCAAAGCCGGCGGCGAACAGTTGATCGACCGCGGCGGCGTCGCCAGCCACTTTCAACTCGCTCTGCACACTACCGTCAGCCATGCCCAGCACGGCCAGGCGCTCGCTGAGCCTGACCGCCATCTCGTCCATCAGGCGCGGCAACAGCGGGGTTACATTGTCCTGTACGGGCTCATCCAGGGCAGCGACGGCCTGCATATCCTGCGGCTCATCAACGCTCACTGCAGGAGCTTCATACCCGTCCTCGCCTTCTATAGGTACCAGCGCAAGTTCCTCGAAGCTCAGGTCATACGACGGGCTCCGCTGTTCGTTGGCAGGGTAGTCATCAATTCCATCTTGCAGGACAAGGGCATCGTCAGAGTCGGTTTCAGCTGACACAGTTTCCACTGACATGGCTTCAGCCGAAAAGCTGTCCCCGGTCGCCCACTCTTCGGAGATCCCCTCCAGGGAAAGCTCCTCGTCTGACAGGTAATCCCCTGCCAGCTCCTGTGTCGGGAACTCCGGTTCCATAAGTTCAGCCGCGAGCAACTCGTCATATCCGTCACCTGCCTGATCGAGTTCACCATCGACCAGCCGAGCAGCGCGGTCCTGCTCTTCGACTTCTGTATCATCCCCCAGTGTGTTATCGAAATGCGACTGTGCCGTTTTATCTTCAGCCTGCTCATTGGCGCCGGGGTAGTTGCACAGATAACCCTCTTCGGATGCCCGGCTATCCTCCGGCTGCCCGTCAGGTAACAGCGGCGCAGATGTATTCTGGTCTTGCTGCGCACTGTCAGTCTCGGGCCGTGCGGATTGCAAACCTGGACCACGGTAGTTGCACAGGTACTCATCTTCAGGTCGCTCCACGCTTTCCTGGCTGCTATCGGCGACGATATCTTCAGCCAGCTCATCGCTGCCCGCGTCCGGTACAGCTGCGGATGCAACCGCAGTCGTATCCGCGGCCGCGACTTCTGCCCTGGGCTGCGGCACGGATGCACTGACGAGCCGCAACACAGGGGCCGGAACCGACGTAGTTTTTGACTCCTGCCCTGCCTTTTTGTCCGTTGTGGCGGAAGCCTCGCTGGTATCGGAAGCGGCCTGCTCTGCTGACCTGGAAGACGCTTCTACTACCTGGCGTGCAGGTGGCTGCTGAGAGTTCTCCGGCGCCGACTTGACACGCTTGACGACGAAGTACTTTTCACCGATTTCATCGTTGTCGGACAGGCCCAGAATGTCAGCCCCTTCAATTTCATCATTCGCGATGCCCATAGTCCCTGCTGCAAAGGGCCTGGAATAGTCGATTGGCATCGCCTCACTCGATGAATCCGGTCCCGGGATTGCATCGCCAATCGAGTTGCCCTGCTCGCCGGAATAGATATCGCTACCCTGCCCCTCGGAGCACATCACGATTTCCTCGTGAATATAACTTTCCAGATTGTCAGCCCCGGTGGAGCCGCGAGTCATGGGGCGACGTGCAACTTCCATCTCATAGTCTGTCAGCCCGTCATCCACCTGGGACGAATGCTCAACAGCGAAGAGGCGCTCCTCGGGATCCGACAAGTCCATGTCCAGCAACCAGCTGAGCGCACGTTCCTGTGAATCTTCAATGGAGTCCGCTGGCTCTTTGCCACCGGATTTTTCCTTATTGGTATCTGTATGCACGTTTACCTCCACTGTCCTGTTTGCGCTCGTCCGTGTCGCCTGTGAGCCTAATGGCTGACTGTGCCGACCGTCGAGGACTGCACTGCCAGCCTGGTGGGGCCGCGCATCACCTGCTCTACCGCCGGCGCGCCCCTGGCCGAATCCCGGCCGCCGGGTTTCGCCATGACAAAACACCGATTCGTAAGATGGCGGATAGCGATGACATCCGGCTCGGCCTTGTCGCGATAGGAGGCCACCAAACCGGGAAGACTCGCTATAACTTCAGCGACCAGCTCCTGAATCCTGGCGTCGGGCTTCAACTCCCCGTCCAGCACCCGGTCCAGCATGTCCTGTGCCGCCCAACCCAACTCACCAAGAATGTTAGCGCCAACCGCGCGGCCATTCCCCTTAAATGTATGGAAATGTCGTCTAATATCCCGCAGCACCTGGCCGGACTGCGGGTCCTGTGCCCAAGCCGCCCCGAGCAGCCCCAATTCCACGACAATCTCATCGGACTCCTCGAGGAACACCTCCAGGAAGTCGTCGGGAATTTGCGCATCCTGCACAGCATTCGCGGCCTCCGCGCTGACCGGATTGGTAACGTCGGCGCCCGGTGATACTTGCTCCAACCAGCTGTCCAGCTGGGTCGCGCGCTGCTCGGCGCAGGCAATGATGTGCGATGTGTCACCCAGCGGATCCACCAGGGAACGCTGCATGTGCAGCTCAAGCTGCGCGAACGCATCGGCGAAACAGCGGAAAGCGTCATCCTCACGCACACTTCCGGCATTGCTGGCAGCACCCAGCCACCGATGACACTGTTCTATCACCCGGCTCTCACGGGTCATGCCCGCGAAATCGAGAGCACCGCTGATCTGGCCCAGCAGCTGGATAGAAATCTCTATAGCCTTGCGCTCCGGAATATCCTCAAGTTCATTCAGGTAGTCTCCGGCCAGGCGGTACAACAGATCCTGATCCCCCTTGCCTGCGTCCGCGTCCAGCACCGCCTGGCGCAATTCCCCATGCCCGTGGTCGGTTTTGTTCAGGTTTCGCTTCAGGGCGTTACACAGTTGCTCGACGCTCTGCGCCCCGCGAGGTTTTTTCGCGAGCGCACTGGCAAGCGCCTTGCGACGGAGGATCTGGTGCAACTGGTTTTCGATAAGCCCCATCTGCGCGAATGTGGCGGTTACAACGCTCTCCCGAAGCTCGTACTCCTTGCTGGAAAATGCGCTGGACAAACCGTGCTTCAACTTGTATTCGATATCGATTTTGACATCGACTATGCCCCTGATAACGTCGTCAACAGCCTTGTCATGCTGCGCCGCGGAATCGCGGTAACCGCCTCGATAGAGCTCGTTGAGTTTTGCCCGCACGCGGTGCAGCGTGTCGGAATGACTGATCTGCCCGGCCGCTTCCAGGCGGCAGGCTGCCGCCTCGATGGCATCAGCCGCCGTCGTATCGGACCTGTCCTCTGGTGACTGCCCTGCATCGTGCAGATCGTTTGCGCTCAGGAATTCCACTACCTTGGTGAGCTGGCTCATTGCGCCGCTCAGCGCGGTGGTGAGCGCATCGATGTGGATCAGGCCGCGCGAGGCTTTTTCGATAGTGCTGTCATCTATATCGAAGGCCTTGCGGATACGGGTGATATGCACGGGCTTCGACTTGCAGGCGGCGATGTAGAACAACATCTGCTGCAACTGGGCCTCATAATCGACCGCGGGGTCTATGGCGGCGCCATTTTCCCTGGCGTACTTGATCAGGAATGCACCGGTCTTGAATATCTGGGCCACGCACTCATCGGGCACTATCAGGCGGCCGGCTATCCCCTCGCACAGACCTATCATCGCGAACCAGAAGCGCTCGACCTCCGTGCCGCTAAACAGCAGCTGCATCTTGCGGGCGATGCGCGCAACCGTCTTCATGCCCTCGTTGACATTTTGTCCGCGCAGGGCGACCTTCGCCATTTCGAGGTACAGCGCGAGCATCACATTGGCGCGGCTTCTGACATCCTCGTCGGAGGCCGGTGTGGCATCTTCCGTTATGCCCGCCGTTGCCGGAATCTCGGTATAGAAGAACAGCGCCGGTGGCCGCGGACGCTCGCCCAGCCAGCGGCGCAGATCATTAATATGCTGCTCCAGGCCCTGGCCGGTATCCTGGCGCGTGGCCTGGGTGTGGGCCAGATAAGCGGGCAGCACCTTCAGCGCCTGCATCAGCCCGCCCATGGTCAGTTTGCGCCGCTCTCCCGACACCTTGTCCTTGTAGATGTAGTTGAGGCCGCGCTCCATCTCCAGGGACAACAGCTCACCCTTGCTCATACCCAGCGTTCTAAGGGTGGAGGTAATCTGGTGAACCGCCCACATACACTGCAGCAACGGCTTCTTTTCGGCGGTGTTCTTGCTGTACTCCACCAATGCGGCCTCGGCGTCTTCCGCCTGCTTGTTCATCAATCCGACCACCCACTTCAGGGCGACGATATCCGGTTTGCTAGCCACTAGATCAACCTCCGATTTCTAAAATACACATCTACCGGGACACAAAAGCCCGGAGGCGTGAAAATCACACCGATGCCCGCACCTGCTCAGCATCTTCCAGGGCGCTCATGTCTTCTTCCAGGTATACCCGTGGCGCCACCCCGATCTGCTCGAGATCCTCGATCCGGGTGCGTACCGCCCCCGCCATCGCGTTACTGCCGCCAGACCTGAACTGAGCCAGACTCTCGGACGCGTCGCGCATGGTTTTTTGCAACCTGGCCACGCCCAGCTTGGTAAATTCGCTGAATTTGCCGATTTCCAGGTTGCGCTCGCGAATCTGGGTCATCGAACTGTTCATGTGCAGTGCGCTCACGGTGGATTGTCCAGCCGCCTCGTCGACCGAGCGGATGATGGAACTGATCGCCGCCGAGCCCGAGTTGATCTCTTCCAGGGAGCTGTCCAGTCGCTCGATATATTCCAGGATGGTTACGACAGTCCCCACCGTGTTTTCCATACTGGCCAGGTTTTCGGCCGACATGTTCTGCAACATGCGCACCTCGGAGATAATCTTGCGCCCCTCCTCGCCCGCTTCGCGCAGCAGGTCCGCGATGGACTCGGCGATACCCAGGAATGGCCGGCCGTACTCGCCCGCTTTTTCCGCCTCGATCCTGGTGTTGATAGCAACTACCGAGATCTTGGTGTTCAGCGCCTGGATGTATTCGGCCGCCGCGGTAACCGACTGAATCAGTTCGCCCTGGCGTTTTGCCGACTTGGATGTTTCCTGCACCGATTCCCTTACGTGGACTGATGCCTTTGACATCTCCTTGGTCATTTCGTAGCCCTGGGCTACCTGCTGGCAGTTGCGATCGGATGTCCTGGACGCCTCCGCAGTAGAGGTCTTGATCTCTTCACTGGTCCTGACCATTTCGTCCGCCGCGGTAATGGATTCACCCACCGAGTGCGTGAGTTCCTTGCCTTTTTCCACGAGACTGCGGGCCGAAACGCCGATCTTGTTGATCTCCTGTACGGACAGCTCGAAGGGCGCAAGAATGTTATCGATCATGCCCCGCTGTTGTCCTATCGCGGTGTTGATCTGGCGCGAGATTGCGGACAGCGCGGCATTATCCTCGGAGACACGAACACTCAGGTCGCCACCGGCAATTTTCTCCAGCGCGGCATTGATTTCGGCCACACCCTGCCTGACGAGCACGGTGCGACGGCGCTGGTAGATGTACTGAAACACCACCAGGCCCAGCATCAGCAGCGCGGCCGCTGCCAGGTATTCCAGCGCGGGAGAAGCACCCTCGACGGGGCCGCCTGCCAGTTCATCAGCGCCAGAGACCAGCGCGTCCAGGGCCTCGTCGAGCGAGTCTGCGGATGACAAAATGCTATCGCGGGCCGCGGCGGCTTCCGCAAGTTCGGGCGCACTGGCCACTATGCGATCGACGGAAGTGGATACCGTGGAAAACTTGCGAAACGCAGAACTCATTGCCCCCACGGCGTCGGGATCGGTCACCTGCCTGATCTCGCGGCTTTCATCACCCCGTGTCAGCAGCTCGATATTGCGAAGCAGTTCGGATGAGTCGGCACGCAGCTCCCGCGCTGCGGCGCCGTCCCCGGGATTTCCGGCCAGGATGCTGTTGATATTCCTGTTGATTCGCTCATTCAGCCAGAGATTCTTCTGCGCCAGTGAGTTTGTCGCCGAACCGTACTTCTGCTGGCGGGCGACGTCTGCCACCGTTGAGAACTCGGCCTGCATGGACTCCATCTGGTTCGCGTACTGTTCGACGACATTGTGTACAAAAACGATCTCCGGCCCTGCATCGATGAGCGCCTGGGCGGCGCGCTTCACAGGCTGCCAGGCAACGTCAACCACGCTGAGTTCACCGGCGAGCTGTTCGGCGCGGACAAGGCTTTTCTGCTCGTCAAAATGGGCAACCCTGCGTGCGAGGTCCTTGAAGGTCGCTTCCCGCCCCTGTGCACTCTGCCATGCACTGGCGGCGATCTGGCGGCCTATAAGACGCATTTCCTCCGCGGCGAAGCGGCTCTCCATCCCCACCGACGCGTCATCCGCCAGGACCGGTTGACTGTAAAGGAACTGTCCCAGGCAGGCCGCCATCCCGATACCGGTCAATACTGCCCGCAGTTTGGATACGGGTTTGATCGCTTTGTTATTCATCGCCTTTTTCCTCGTTTGAAACCGCGCCCAGTGCTGCCGCATTTGACAGCTCGCTGTCGGCCACCAATCTCTCTATGTCCAGAACCGCCAGAAAGCGGTCACCATCACTGAAACCGCCCAGGGTAAACTCAGTAAAATCTTCATCGACTGGATGGCGCAGGTCGCGCTCCTCCAGCGGAAACTTCATGTCCTGCTCCACCGCGCTGAGGGTGACGCCGAAGTAAAAGCCAGGTCTGCGAATGACCATGCAGAAGTCGCGAACCCTGCCCGCATAGGGCCGGTGACGGAAAAACACATCGCCGCTGATTATCGGCAACAGCCCGCCCATATACGCCGCCACACCCATTACCCAGGGCTTGGTGCCGGGAATCGGGGTGACAGCCGGTGTCTCCACGATTTCATCGATCTCCCCGGCGCCCACCAGCAGCGGGACCCCGGCAATCCCAAGTGAAGTGCCGATCCACATCATGGGAGCGCTTGCCAGAGCGGGCGACGCCACACCGTTGTCGGCATAGGCTTGCTCCAGCATCGCCACCGCGTGACGTGCATGACTGGACATGGATCAGGCTGCCTTGCGCTTGCTGGTGTGCTTGTAGATCAGTTGCCGCAAAACACGCTCGGAAGGAATCTTGGTCACATGCGCTGTGGCCCCGCGAGCCTGCCCCTTGGCGATATCGAAAATGCCGTCCGACGAGGACAACATCACCACCGGCGTGTTGCAGGTGGCCTCCGCATTGCGGATCAGGGTGCAGGTCTGGTAGCCATCCAGCTCCGGCATGGTGATATCCAGGAAGATGAGATCCGGCTTGAAGCGCCGCAGCATTCCCAGCGCCTTATAGCCATCCTCCGCACATTCCACTTCACAGCCCATACCCTTGAGCGTGTATGACATCATCATGCGGATGGTCTTTGCATCATCCACAATGGCGATTTTCACACCCGATATGTCGAATTCTTCTTGTTGATCATTCATTGTCGCCCTCGGCTTTCTATCCAGTCCTGTGATGCACATCACAACAAAGGTTGCCAACACAGTATTCGTGCGGCAGGCCATGGCCATCAAGGAAAAACTGGAGATTTAGAAAGAAACTGGATTTTTTACCGGGAGCGCCCGTGAATCCGCCCCGGCCGGCGGGACGCCGGGCGAAGCGAGGCCCCGCCAGGCGCGGGCTGCGGGGCGTGCCGGTGGCTTACTGCGCGGGGAACATATAGTTCCTGAAGGGCTCGAGGTGGCCGGGTTGGAAGTCCTGGATCTCATAAATATTGAATTTCTGCATCAGTGTGAGGCAGCGCTGAAAGACCGTATCCGCATCATAGGCGGAGGGCGGAATCGCATACTCGGCGGTGAGCTGGGCAAAAATCATCGAGGCGATCTCCCGACGCGTTCTGTCTTCCCGGTACATGCCGTGGCTTATGGGCGAAGAGACAATCGGTGAGCCGTAGACCAGAAAGGCCTCCCAGCGCCTCGCGTCCTGGTTGTCCTGTAACTGGGCAACGAGGAATTTCACAAGGTTGTGCAAATCCAGCCGGGATGGCAGGACATCCTTCTGCAACCAGTTGCGCACCTCGGATTCCCGCCAGCCGCTGTTTATTCCCATAACCCCGATCACGCGGCCCTCGGTTTGCGCGGGCGCGGCGCCGGCCAGGTCCCACAGCATATTGAGGCGTGCCGAGAAGCCGGGACACAGTGGCAACTGGGTGTCGGCAATACGCTGGTATTCTTCGGCGTATTCCTGCACCGATTTCCGCTGGCCATGGGCAGGGCCGCCCGCCCTGCTCCCGCCACTCTGCTCCCGTGTCGCTGCCATTACTGGCCTCCGTGATTACTGTTCGAGAAATTCCTGTAAGCGTTTGTGATACGTCGGCGTGGATACGCCCATTATCCTGGCCCTGTCCGCGACGCTCAGGCCCTGGCACTGGTTGACCACGTGCGACAGCAACAGGGCTTCAAGCAACTGCTGCGGCGGTTGCGTCGTCGGCGCGGCTTCGCGCACCCACTGCCGGATCAGCCGCCTCGGCGTCTGCCAGAGGGAACTGGCACTGCGCTCGTGATCGCGCGACAACACTTTTGGCATCCAGCGCCCGATATTGCGCGGTTTGGTCTGCAGGAAATCCGCGGCGGCGCGCATATTGTCGCGAAAGCGCTCGCATACGGCCAGTATCACTTCGTCGTCCAGCCAGGCGCCAAGTGGCTTGATCGCCTCCAATTGCAGCAGGCTGTGCAATGCCTCGCCCAGGGCTACGCCCAGTTCCTCCAGCGTTGTGGGGGAATACGCCTCCTCCTCTGGTTGCGTTTCCACCAGAACCTGCAGATAGGCGCGCTTCTGGCCGGGAACCCCGGAACCGGTGGCGGAAAGTCCCTTGAAAATACCCAGATCCACCGGCGTCAGCCATTCCTTCTCGGTCTTGTCCAGGGCGCTGACAATGCACTGGCGCATCTCACTGATGTTGCCCGGCCAGTCGTGCTGGAGCATGGCCTGTTCCGCATCCGGCGTAAACCCGATCACCCTGCGATCGCGACGACTCGCCTCCTGGGCCAGGATTTTATGAGCCCAGCGCAACACCGCCCGCTTGCGATCCTTGATCGGCGGCACCCGTATGGGATAGGCGGCGAACACGCTCGCGAGCCTGTCGTTCAAGCCGCCGTGGCGCACAAGGTACTCGAGATTGTCGGGGAACAGGGCGATGATTCGCGCTGCCGGCAGGTAGCGGGGCGGGCTGGTGTCGGCAAGCACGCGGCTGCCGATCTGCCGCGCCAGTTTGAGCTGGGCGTCCGGATTCATCAGGTGCGGCGACTTGAATACCAGGGTCTTCCCGGCCGAACGTTCCAGCACCCGGGCTATCCTGTTGAGCGCATCCTTGCGGCTGCGAAACTCGCGGCAATCCACCGATACCAGTTGATCGGGCTCGGCGCCTGTTTCCTGGTGGATGACTTTCGCCACGTAAAGCTTGCCGGTACCGCGCGGCCCTATGATAGCGACAGGGACATCCAGTCGAGACAGGAAAATGGCCTGGTCGATGGCGCCTTCCATGTTGTCGCCGACATACCCGTCTATCCGCTCCTCCACAGGTCTTGGCGCCGCGACCTGCGGCAATTCAGGTACATCACCCGCCTGGCGCCAGTCGGCGAACGAGGACAACTGCGTTGCCAGGTGGTGCAAAGCCGACACATTCGGGGAAAATCTAGCGGACCCGGTGCCGGCTTCCTTGTCGTACTGCAGCGCGATAAAGCCCAGCAAGTGCTCATAACGCCTGAGGGAAAATACGGTGGCAGGCGATTTCGCGGAGGCTATAACGTCGAGTTTGCGCAGCTGCGCGCTGTCAATTTTGCGCGCGAGTTGTCGCAGCTCTCGCGGTAGCTGCTTCTCACTCGCCGGGGTCGCTGCAGAATCCGCGGCGAGGCCCGCGCTGACACACTCAAAGCCGTCATCAAAACGCCGCCGATAAAACGCCGCCGCAAACACCCCCGGCTGGTCCAGAATGAGGGCGATAACCCGCCATAGATAGTCCGGTGCATGCTGCGGGTCGGCCGCCAGTGTTGCCAGGGATGCAAGGAAGGCCTGCGACCCGTGTCCACTATACGCTTGGCCAAAGATACCCTCGGCACCCGCCGCGCCTGCCGCCAGCGACTGGCAGTCCCGTTCGCTGGCTGCCGCTATCAATTCGCCGGAGGCGACCCGCTGCAAGCGCAACAGTGCATTGTTTGCCGCAATCAGCACCGCCAGCGGACTGTCACCTTCGTGGCACTGGGCAAGGCCAATGCGTATCCGCGCGCCACCATCGACGAGCGGCGTAAGATGGGACAGCAGGGCCCGGCTGATGTCCTGGCCCTGGTCAATCGTGGTATCGCGCAAGACAATGGGGATGGTCGACCCCACCGGCATGCCCACGTCGTCCGGCGAGGGAACTATCTGCTGCAGGCTGAAGCGTATATCTATCATGAGCCTGGCGATGTCCGCATTGTCAGGAAGCGTCACGTAGTCCGGATCATCTATTCCCAATACCGCAACCACGTCGCCGGTGCCAAGATCCGGGGCAAACTGCCGGTCCTGCCCGGAAGCGAGACTGAATAGCAGCAGCACCATCGCCTCGCGCCCGTCCTGAAGCTGCGGGAAAAGATAGCCACCTGCCACCAGGTCACCAACGCCGGAAGGGTGTAACAACATGGGAGACAGCGCTGCGCGAAAACCCGAGCGCACGGCCCCCGCCAACGGCAATTCTGTTTCGCCGGATACACCCAGCGCGTCCCGCCAGCCCAGTCCTTGAATTTTCTTCGCCGGCCGCCCGAGCATTGCCGCCGCCGCAGGGTTGCAGAAGTAGACTTTTTCGCTGTTACGATCCAGAAAAAGTACCGCGGCCTCCGACATCTCCTGAAAGTAATTTTCGCCAATCATAGATTGCTTTACCACTGCCCTACCCTTGTCTACGAAGCACTGCCGGGCCGTCAATCCTGCCCCGGGGGCTGGCTATCCCTATAAGAATTATTGCGCCAGCGTCCTATCATCCCATAGCTGCGGCCCGACGCGTACCCGTATTATCCGACTCGTGCCCGGGTTTTGTAGCGGCCGCCAGATTTCGCTTGTGATTTGGCCGCAATAATCATATATACGTTCTGACCCTGGTAACACCACAACCGCCAGGGCAACTATCCGTTCAATTCTATCGCAAGGAAGCTCGCCGCATTCGCGGACACTGTCATGACAACAGCAATCCACCAGTTAGCCCGTATCGTCCAGGCTGTCGCGTTGGCTGAGCAACCCGCGGACCAGGTGAACCTGGTTGTCGAGTCCATCAGCAACACCATGGCGGTGGATGTGTGCAGTCTCTACCTCGCCAACGAGAGTTCTGAGATGATGCTGCTGGCCTCACGGGGGCTGGCAGTCGGCGCGGTACGCCATGTCAAAATTCCTCCCGGGAAGGGACTGGTAGGCCTGGTGGCCAAGAGTCGCCATCCGGTGAACCTCGCCGACGCAGAATCGCATCCGGCCTACTTCTATATTGCCGAAACAGAAGAGGAGCGCTTCCACAGTTTTTGCGGAGTACCCCTGGTACACACCGGCAAGGTTATCGGTGTACTGGTTGTGCAGGGTCGGGAGATCCGCCAATTCAGTGAGGAGGAACAGGGTTTCCTGGTAACGCTTGCGGCTCACCTTGCGCTGTTGCTTGCCAACAGTCCACTGGCATTGGGAGAAGTGGCGGACAAGTCCAGCCGCGTATCTGGCGTAGGTGGTGCGGCAGGCATCGGCATCGGTCACGCCCGCCTGTGCGATCATGGCGAATTGTACGCTGTGGCAAATGCGCCCTGCGGCGATCCGTCGGCAGCCTTGCGCGACTGGCACGACCTGCTCGGCATGGTCCGCCGTGAACTGGAATATGAGCAAAAGTTACTGGCCGGCGGTGTATCCGACGGCGTCGCCGCCATTTTTTCCGCCTATATGCTGCTGCTGTCGGATCCAGCCTTTCTCGGCCATGTGGAAAAAGGCATTCTCGACGGAAACTGGCTGCCCGGCGCCCTGCGCCAGGCCATCCAGCATTTTGCAGAGTTGTTCAAGGCAATGGACGACCCCTACCTGCAGGCCAGGCACGAGGACATACATCACCTCGGCAACAAGCTGTATAACGCCTGGCGCGGAATCCGCCCGGCGGCCAACTCCGCGAACCGGTCAGTCGTGCTGGTGGGAGCCCAGGTCAGCGTGTCGGAAATCGCCTCGGTGCCCACCGGTATGCTCGAGGGCATAATTTGCCTGGATGGCTCCAGTATGTCGCACACGGCGGTGCTGGCCAACGCGCTTGGCGTGCCCGCTGTTATGGGCACCGGGCCCATCCGGAACCTGGCTGAAGACATGCTGCTGATAGTCGATGGCAACAACGCCCAGGTAATGCTGGATCCCGGGGCCGCTGTGCTTGCGGAATACCGCAAGCTTGCCGACGATCAGCGTTACCTGATATCGCGGCTCGAAGCGCTGCGCGACCTGCCGGCCCACACCCCGGATGGTGCGCAACTGGAGTTGTACACAAACACCGGCATGCTGGCGGATATATCTCCCGGCCTCGCCAATGGTGCCCAGGGCGTGGGGCTCTACAGAACCGAAATTCCATTTATGATACGCAACAGTTTTCCCACGGAAGAGGAACAGGTTGGCGTGTACGCCCAGGTACTGGCGGCGTACGCGGGGAAACCCGTACATATGCGCACACTGGATATCGGCGGTGACAAGACCCTGCCTTACTTTCCGGTGGAAAACGAGGAAAATCCCGCACTGGGCTGGCGCGGCATACGCTTCACCCTGGACAACAGCCAGTTGCTCATGACCCAGGTGAGGGCCATGGTCCGCGCCAGCTCCGGACTCGATAATCTGCGCATCCTGTTGCCAATGGTGAGTTCCACCAGCGAAATCGAGGACTTTCGCGAGTTGCTCATGGACGCGGTTGCCCAGTTGCAGTCCGAGGGGCACAGGGTCAACCGCCCGGCTCTCGGTGTTATGGTAGAGGTGCCAGCGGCGATCTCGCAAATTCCATTCTGGGCCGATAAAATCGATTTTCTTTCCATCGGCTCCAATGACCTCAGCCAATACCTGTTGGCGCTGGATCGCAACAACCCCAGGGTGGCCGGCCGCTACGACCATGTACACCCCGCTGTCCTGCTTGAAATACACCGCATTTTGCAGCTGGCGGCAGAGCATCGCATACCCGTGAGCCTGTGTGGCGAAATGGCATCCGACCCGGTAGCGGTCGCACTGCTGATGGGCCTTGGATTACGAACCATGAGCATGAGCGCCACCAAGATCCCGCGCATCAAGTGGCTGATTCGCAGCCTGCCGATCACCACGGCGCAACAACTGGCGACAGAATCGCTAAAGTGTATGTATCCAGCGGATATCCGCCTGCGGGTCGAGGCCGAATTACTGGCAGTGGGACTGGGGGATATCATCAAGCCCGGCAGCAACGCGCGACGCCGTCGCACATGAACATTTCGATTCTGCTGTCCGTCCTCCACATGATGCTGGTACTGGCGGTATCCGCCAGGGTACTGCTGCGCCCCTACCGACAACCCGCTTCGCGAATTGCATGGATTGTGGTGATCATGGCCCTGCCCTTTGCTGGAATCGGTGCGTACATACTTTTCGGTGAAGTCAACATAGGCCGGACACGCATTGCGCGCATGCGCGAAGTGGTGGCGAACCTGCAGGCCACACTGACCGGGGAACGCTCTCAAAAATCCATCGTCGATGCCCGGGAGCAGAAATACCAGCACCTTTTTCGTATCGGCCATTCGATCAGTGGCCTGAATCCCGTATCCGCCAACAGCGGCCAACTGATGGCCGATTCCAATGCGACAATCGACGCGATGGTCGCCGACATCGATGCGGCACGGGAGCATGTTCATCTCATCTTCTATATCTGGCTGACCGACAACAACGGTTGCAAGATCGTAGCCGCACTGCAGCGGGCGGCTGTCCGCGGAGTGACGGTAAGGGCGATGGCGGACGGACTGGGTTCGCGGCTGATGATCAAGTCGAAACACTGGCGTGCGATGCGTGACAGCGGGGTCCAGGTCGCTGTAGCGCTGCCCATCGGCAATTGGCTTTTGCGCCCTTTCGCCGGGCGTATCGATCTGCGAAATCATCGCAAGATACTGGTTGTGGACGGCTCTGTGACCTACTGCGGCAGCCAGAACTGCGCCGACCCGGAATTCCTGGTCAAGGCCGCTTACGCGCCGTGGGTCGATGCGGTTATCCGTTTTTCGGGCCCCATCGCCCGCCACAACCAGTTCCTGTTCGCCTGTGACTGGATGAGTCACGTCGACGAGGACATAAGCCATCTGCTGCAGGAAACGATAGCCCCTGAACCCGGCGGATTTGTGGCACAGGCGTTCGGCACCGGGCCGACGGTGCGCTTCTCGGCAATGCCGGAGATGTTCGAATCACTGATGTTTTCCGCACGCGACGAACTGACTATCACCACGCCCTATTTCGTGCCCAGCGAGTCGATGCTGGAGGCGCTGTGTGCATGCGCCTACCGGGGCGTGAAAACCACTATCATCTTTCCTGCGAAAAATGACTCCAGAATCGTCGGGGCCGCAAGCCGCAGTTATTACGGCGCACTGCTGGATGCCGGCGTGACGATTTACGAGTACGTCGGCGGTTTGCTGCACACCAAGTCGTTGACAATGGATGGCGAGGTATCGCTGATCGGTTCGGCAAATATGGACCGGCGCAGTTTTGATCTCAATTATGAAAACAACATCCTGTTCATCGATTGCCAGTTAACCGCTGACTTCTACCAGCGTCAGCAACAATATATCGCCTCATCCCGCCGGATTACCATCGAGGAGATTAATTCCTGGTCTGTTCTCGGGCGATTGTGGAACAACACCGTCGCAATGTTTGGGCCGGTACTTTGACGGGGTAGTTTGGCAAAGTAGATTGGCGGGGCAGGCTCAGGGCCGGGGCGCTGCCGGCACGCGCCGACCCTGCGCCCTGTGCCCTGTGCCCAGAGTCTAGAATCTGGATTCGGCCGCTTGGTTCAGCATCTGCCCGCGCACCAGTGGGATCGGCGGCCCGCCAAAAGACAGAAAGGTATCGTGAAACTCCCGCCACGCCTCGCGTCCACCGCGTTTGGCTACCCAGTCTTCACGCAGGCGCAATATCATCAGCTTTCCCAGGGTGTAATTGAGGTAAGCCGGATCATAGGCTCCACGGTTTGCCTGTTGCTCCGCCGTGCCCTGCCCCTGGTAGGCCTGCTCGATGAACAACTCCTGTGACTGGGCTATCGTCATGCCACCGGTGTGCAAGCCGATAGCAGACAGGAAACGTGCATCGCGCAATAGCGCGTTGCTGAGCTGGCCAATACGGGTTTCCGCGCTGGCGTTGCGCAGGCCCGCCTGCAGCATCATTTCCTCGGTGTAATGCGCCCAACCCTCGCCAAATGCATAGCTGACAAAAACGCGACCGAACTCGAAGTCCGCCCGGTTTGACTTGATGAAACTGAGAAAATGCCCCGGCCAGACTTCATGGACGGAAGTGAACAGCAGATCGGATTCACCCGGTATGTAGTCCAGTTGGACCGCTTCCGGCCAGGCCGGGTTCGGTGGAGAAAGATAGTAGGTCGCGTGCTGGTTTTTTTCATAGGGTCCGGGAATCTGGATATAGGCTGCGTTGGAGCGCGCGTAAGGGGGAGACTCCTCCACTCTTGCCTCTTCCTTGCCGGGGATGGTAACCAGCTCCTGGGCCAGCACAAACGCCTTCAACTCGGGCAGTTGCCGACGCGCGCCCGCCACTGACCCGCCCTCGGGTTTGCGGCTGGACATCAGGGCAAAACAGTCGGGAATACTTTTACCGGGCGCAAACTCGGCACAGGCCTCGGCCACTGCCTGTTGATTGCGCTTCATGTCGGCGCGACCAATAGCCTCCAGATCCGCCAGTGGGATATCGACCCGCTCCGTGTCATACAGCATCTGGCTGAACAACTCGGCGCCGAGGGCGTAATTTTCAGTAGCGGTCGCCTTATTGGACTCAAGCCAGGCGGTGATTTCCGCCATCGCAGCGGCGGCCTCGCCATTGGCCTTCCTGAAGGCTTCCTGCAAGGCGGGATTCTTTACAGCGGTGAATATCCCGGGTACGTCATCGCGAAAGAAGGTAGCGTAGCCGCCAAATGAATCGATACCGTACTGTAGGGCCGGACGGTCCATGGGCATGCGCAGATTGTCCCTGATCTGCCTGAGCGCGGCGGGAATATTACTTGCGTAGCGGGTATACGCCTGCATGCGCTGATCAAGGGGGGCGTAATCAAGCGTGAGGTAGGGGCTGGGGTCCAGCGTGTCGGTCATCCAGTCAAAATAGAAGGCCGGATTTCGGAAAGGCCACTGCGCCTTTTCCAGCCAGAACAGTTGCCGGTCAATGGCTGCCAGCATATAGGCACGCTGAAATTGCTGTTCGCTGGAAAGCGCCTGCTCACTGAAGCCTGCCGCCTTGTCACGCTGTGCCCTGAGGCGGGCGACTTCCTTCTCAAGTCCCTGTTTGCTCCAGTCAGGCAGTTGGCCATCATATTCATGGCGCCCCCTGTAAACGGCAAATACCGGGTGTGCCTGAAAAAAACTCTCGGTGTATTCATCGACAAAAGGCTGCCACAAAGGCGAGTTTGCCTCCTTGGAAGCAGCGTTGGCGGCAGTAGCCATGAGCAGCGCGAAAAACATCGGCAGCAGCACCGCTACCCTGGATAGTCGTTTCATCTGGTACCTCTTAAACATAATCATGCAAGCGCCAGATTAGCAGACTTTGAACCCCACCGGGACGTTACTGCGCTGCAGTCGTGCCGGCGGGTGCCTGGCACTAGCGAGTGGCGCGAACCTGGTCTGCCATCGCTTCCAGGAGGCGAAACGCCTGAGCGGGGTTGGTTCGCTTCAGCTCCAGTAAATCCATCTCAGGCCCTTCTCCCACCGCGATCTCTTCTTCTCCTGCGGCCAGGGCTGCAACAACTACCTGAGCGCAGCTGGAAGCCTCCATCCCGCCGGCAATATCATCGTCTGTCGCACCGGTTGCGGCGCCGTCACCTGCCAGGGCGTTCACCGCCACATTGGTGCGAATGAAACCGGGAATCACTGTGCTTACCCGTATCCCGTGATGAGCCACCTCGGTACGCAGCGCGTCAAAAAAACCCATGACCGCGTGTTTCGCGGCGCAGTACCCGGTACGCAGTGGCGCGCCTACCTTGCCGGCAACACTGGCCGTCACCACCACATGTCCGGAACCCCGTTCAACCATAAGTGGCAGAACCTCCTTGGTGAGCGCGATCTGTCCCAGCACATCGACTTCGAACAGGTTGCGGTAAACCTGCATTGCGGTGTCCAGGCAAAATGACCGCTGCGAAACTCCCGCGTTATTGATCAGCATATCGACACCCGAAAAGGCCTCCCGCACGCGGGCCACGGCTGCCGGCATCGCCGCATAGTCAACCACATCCAGGGGCAGCACCAACAGGTTTTCCGCGTTTGCTCCGTCGTTGACACAATCGGCCTGCACACGCTGGAGTTCAGCTTCCCTGCGGGCCGACAATACAAGGCGGGCGCCACAGCGGGCAAAATTCCTCGCCAGCGCTTCTCCAATACCCGAAGATGCCCCGGTGATCCAGATGACCTTACCCTTGAAGTGTTCCTCGGGCGCGACGAATTGAGTTGGCATGGCTCTCTCCAGTAAACGTGCTAGCGGTTTTCGTAACGGTTCAAATCAAACAGGCCAGCCTCTATTGGCTGATGCTGCCGGTAATGGTCATACAGGGTATCACTCAGCCCCCAGAATTGGGGTGACGTACGCCGCACCCCGTAGTTCGACAGAAGCAGGGCATAGTCGTCCTCGCTTTGCAGCGCCTCTATAGAAGCGACAAACGTGTCCAGTTCGGCTTCCGGCACCTGGAAAAAGATGTTCGGATAGGAACCGATAAAGCCCTTGACCACAGTCAGGTAGTCTTCCACCGGCAGCCGCCTCTGCTCCTCACGAAACAATTGTGTGTTATTCAGATAAGCGCTGTTATGAATGATGGTATAGACGCGATCCTCGCCGCCGTCAGCCACTACGTGCACGAAGGACACCTCAGGCATCAGGCTCAAACCAGCGCCTGTCTTTTTCTGGAGTTCGGCGAACTGGGGACTGACGGGTTGGTAGCGCGGTGCCCTCGCCCCGGGCAGCCTGGCTTCCAGCAGGCTGAAAAACTCCTGCACAGGCAAACTGGTCCGGTACTCCACCTGGCTGTCATCGGTGATGAAGGCGTGACGCCCCAGTACGTACTCTTTCACATCCGGACTCGCCTCGCGATACCAGAAATTACGCAGTTCAACCCGTTTGTTCTCGGGCATGAAAACCAGGAAGTTGAACTCGCCTTCCATACGCAGGAAGTCCATATAACGCCGGGTCTCCAACTGGTGCGCCATGCTTCCATAGACATCGAATCCCGCCACCAGCAGATAGTGGATGCGCTCCAACAGCGAATAGCCTATCACCCAGGCAGTCTTGGGGGTTTGTCCAACCAGCCCCTTTACTACCGAAGCGCTGTCGTTATGCCTGAAGATCGTGAGTGCCGCGTTGTCGTTGTCGCCGCCACCGTCCCAAATCAACTCTGTATCCAGGGGCAGGCGGCTTTCATTGGTCAACTTTTCAAGCATCCTGGATTTGGCTTTGAGGAGCTTGCGCTGGCCGCTAGCGTACTGGCGCCACTCCACCAGCGAGCCCAGCAAACTGCTCTCCCCGGAGGGCATCCGCATATTGTTGCTTTCCCTGGCCAGAAATTCCGCATCCTGATCCGGGTCCAGAATATTGGGATTGGTAAAGACCACCCAGAAGTGATCATCTATGACATTCAGGGCAACCTGTCCCCGACACACAGGGCCCTTGATAAAGCCCATGATCGTGAACTGCGCCTCATCGAGCATGAACTGATAACGGGCCTGAACCGGAAGCTGCCGAAAAGCGATAAACGGGTTGGACGCCACTTCCGGCGCATAGCCAGGTAACACGCTGACCTCGTACTGCGGCTGCAGGAACAGGGCGTCCCAGCGCTCCTTTCTCGCCCGGTTGAGGGCATAGGGCATATGCCGTTTATCCAGCACGCTTGTTTGAAGCGGTTGCAGGCGATAGTAAACGCGCTCACTGCCAGGTGAATCGTAGGGACGCCGGGTGGCAATAATGTCGATGTCGCTCCCCGGCGGAGTGTGCGATCTCACCAGTGTGTAAAACCTGGGCTCACCCTCAAGATCAGAAAAATAGAGATCTCCAATAAACAGATGTTCATAAATGTAGCGAGCTACCAAGCGTTGTTTCAGGCTGGAGCCATTGAAAAACGCCTCCCAGCGGGCAATGGACAGTCGCTCCTCCGGCCCGGGCGCGTCGCGAGGTACACCCGGCGCACCCTGGGCCAGCCATTCGCCAAGCGTAGCCTGTTCCGTGCTATCCAGACCGGGAAATCCGTAAGGCATACCCCACAGCGGGTAGTCTTTGGCAAAGACGTCGAATTCCTCCGGTTTCGGGCACTGCTGATCGCGATCCAGGCTGAAATCAAAGCTGTCCGGTAGACGATCCACCTCGGGGAGCGGGTGCGCGCGTTTCAACTCCAGCATTCTGGCCAACACGCCCTGCTCCGGCTGCTCGGTATCCAGAACCGGGTAGAAGCCCTTCTCCCGCCACTCCTGTGCCGTATGCGCATCCTCGAATAGGCGGGTCATATTGGCATTCAACAGGCGGGTGCCATCGTACACCTTGTCCTTACTGGCGCCACGCTCAAGGCCCCGCCAGGCATCCAGCTTCAACTGGCAGGGGGCATCATAACAACCGTGGCAGACCATGCACCGTTGTTCGACCGTGGATTTGACCTGTGGAGGGTAGTCATTGCCGGCGCAAACTGCAGCGGACAATACAAGACCTGCAAGCAGCAGGGCCGCCAATTCATAGGGTTTTTTTAACATGGGCGCGATTCTGGGACCGTCACGGCGGCATGGCAAGCACCGATTCAATCTCTGCCGAGAAGCGCCAGGCGCAAATCGGGCCGACTTGTAGCGGGCGACAGCCAGATATCGAGGAAACGCTGGCCGAAGGCCGGTTCGTCCACACTGCCCAGGGGCTGTCCATTCAGTAGAAAAGTACTGCGCCCCCACTCGTCGAGCACCAGTACCAGAACATCATTTTTCCCGACATCGGGCCACAGACGGGACAGAGTCCGTAACCACTGCTGCTCGGGGACAGCAAGCGGTTGCAGGCGTTGCCACTCTTTGCGGGTATGCTCCACAAGCTCGGCACTGGCCACATCGCGCAGGTACTCTATCTCTAGTCGCAGCGGCAGTTGACCTTCCTGAAACTCGCCATTGCTCGTGTACAAACGTGAATCGTATACCGGCCAGAACATAAACTGCAGACGCGCCTGTCCCACCATTTGCATGCCTGACGGCGTTGCCGAGACACTCTGGGAAACCAAAAGCACTGCGACGAACAGCATGGGCCTGATCATGCTGCAGCCTCCTCTATTTGCGTTCGGCTTAGCCGTGTTGTAAGGCTGACCATCAGCGGCAGCACCGCCCCCCAGACCAGCGCCAACACCGCCAGCGTTACAAGCAATGGATAGCCGAACTCCACCGCTCCCAAGCGCTGGCCCGCCCAGTAGTTAAGGGGAAACGCTACGGCGCCAGCCAATGCGGCCAGCAACGACCTCCCTCTCAGCCAGGAGAGACTGCGCCCCAGTGCCGCCGCGAATGCCAGCCAGAGGCAGCACAGCCAGAACGGCAACAGCACGCCATCGGAAAAATGGTACACGCCCGCCAGGCTCAACGCGGCGTCGGTCGCAATACCGATGCTTCCCACCAGCAGCAGTTGCCTGAGCTCATTGCGACGCTCCTTTACGAGCCACACATGCACCACCAACAAGGCGACGGCAAGCGGCAACCAGTTGTCCCTGCCGAGCACAGTGCAAAACCAGACCGCCTGGAACCAGAGGGCATTGAACCACAGGGTATCTGTCACCCGGTCAGTCAAGGGTGTAAGGGGGGCGGCTGGGACACTGATGCTCACGGTGGACGCTTGCTCCTGAGAAAACACGTTTCACCATGTTATACGCGGCCCATTGCCCGCTGGATCAACAACGCACTGTAGTAGCTGTAGCGGATCGCCCGCGGGTTTACGTTATTTGATACCAATCTGCAGTTCCAGGCGCGCGTCGTTGGTGCCGCCGCCGCGATCAACCTGGAGAATCACCCTGCGCTCATCCGTAAGCTCATAACCGGCCTGTTCTACAGAGGCCAGGAACTGGGCCCACACCCCCGCCAGCGCATCTGCCGTGCCAGAATGAACCAGGTAGGCGCATTTGAATGCGGGTGTCTCCAAGGTTTTGTATTTTCCGCGAGCGGAGGGAAAACCGCGGTATGGGAAGCCCAGTTGCAGGACACCGCCATCCCCCTCACCCTGGGCGATAATCTGCAGCGGGCCGTCGACACTGCCCCCTCCCTTCACCAGTGCCACGCCCATAGCCATAGCCAGTGATTTTGCGTCGCTAGCCAATTGCGCGAACGGCTTCTTATAGTTGAGGTAAAAGAACTTCATCCGGGGTACCGTTTTCGTATCCACCGCCACAGGCGGCTCCGCTGCCCCCTGTTGCGCGGCCTTCTGTTGCGAGGTCAATTCGGTCGCTACCGAATCCGGTGCGTTGTCCTCGACAAACTCGTCGGCTGCCACCTGCTTGTCACGCGCGCCGTGACACACACCCACTATACCTCTGGCTTCGCGCGCTGTGGGCGGGGCCGCCTTCATGAATTCCAGCCACTGCCCGGCCTGGGCGCCCGCCCCCCCGATAAGAGTGGCATTAATAAAAGAGCGTCGGGCGGATGCCTCATCGCCCAGTTTCAACTGGCTGACACCCAGCAGCAGGTTGGCCTTGCCGACATACTTGTCCTGCAACTGGTTTTTACAGGCCGCGAGCATGGTCTGGTACATGGGCTGCCAGCTCTCCTGCTCCATCTGCAATTGCGCCAGGTACAGGTAGAGCTCGATATCGCCACTGAGTCGGGCGGCCTGTACCAGCGCCGCGCTGGCACGCTCATTCTCCCTGGCTTGCAGCCAGAACTGGAACAGTTTGCGGTAGTTGCGCCCATCGACCGGCACAGCTTTTGTTGTGAGGGCATCCTCCAGGGTCAGGGCCGCACCATAAGGATTGCCATTGACTGCCTGCAGGTCGGCCAACAGTATGGTGTCCTGCTCGCGAAAGGGTACCGACTTCTCCCGCGCCAGCACGAGTTGATCCAGCGCCTGCTTCCTTTTGCCCTGTTGCAGATAAACGGCAGCCAGCTGGTGCCAGTTGTCCGGGTTATCGGGTTCGAGATTCAACAGCTGCGTCAGCAACTTTTCGCACTGGGCATAGGCCCCGGCCTGATAATACAGTGCCAGGGCCTGGCGCTGCTGGGGAACCGTCAGGGTAAGCCCGCGTTCGCTGATGGGGTCCAGCGCCGAAACAACCTGTACCAGCTTACCCTGGCGATAGTAAGCCTGCGCCAACAGCAGGTAATCCGTGGCCTCGGGGACCAGCTTGATACGTAAAGCCCTCTCCAGCGCATTCGCCGCGGACGCGTAATCCTCGCTCAGGAGGTAGACCTGGGCCAGTTCCCTGAGCATTTCACGGTTGGCAACATCGGACAGCCCGCTCGCGGCCAGGGCGGTCTGGTAATATTCGATAGCCTTGTCGTACTCGCCCTTTTCGACAAAGTGCCGCGCCAGGTGTCGCCCGGCGCTGGATTTGGCATAGGAATCGCCGATCGAACTGATCTGTCTCTCCAGTTCCTCGATCGACAGACCCGCTTCCCCGCCGAGCCCGCCGCCCGGGTCGATCCGGACTTTGCTGCGATACTGACCTTCCTGGCCGTACCCTGACAGCGCCCAGCACAGCGCCAGTAACAGGCAAAGGCCGCGGCTGCTCACCCGGGCGCCATGCATCTGATCAGTCGACATTGGGCATATTCTGAGGGTAGTTTTCCCACTGCACCTCTACCTTCTGGGTGAGCACGACACTGCCGGTGGCGCCGCCGTAGAAAGCGACCCGGTATCTCCAGTCCTCCACTGCGGCGACTACCTTTTCCTCAAACACGCCCCTGGGATTGGCGTCCAGCACACGGACATCGCGGGTCTTGCCCTCTCCGGTAACCCTGAAGGCCACCAGCACCCAGCCGCTGATCCTGTTTTGATAGGCAACGTCGGGGACGTTTGGCCGCCGCGTATCGTAGGGGACAACTTCGATGAAGCCCTGGGCATCCTCACCGCCGCCACCGGCCAGATTAACGGCGCCGGCACCGGCCCCGACAGGCCCGCGCCAGCGGTCGCCCGATGACTGAATCCTGATTTCTCCCATATCGAAGTCCAGCGCGGCCATCTCCAGGTCGACCGCGGGTTCGGGCGTGGGAGCCGCGACCTCCAGGGCCTCCATTACCGGTTCCTCCATGGGCTCCTCAGGTTCCGGCTCCTCCGGCTCGGATTCTTCCTCTTCGGGCTTCTCCTGCGGAATTTCGATAATACTGAATACCGGGAGCAACACTTCCTGCTGCTGCCGGCTTTTGATCAGGCTCTGCATAAAGAGGAACACCGCAACGGTGATAAGCAGGCCTCCCAGCAGGGAGAGTAGAAAGCGCATCGCCTATCTCACTTGGCCTTCTTGTCAGCGGCTATAGCTATGGCCTCAATGCCGGCCAGCCGCACTTGATCCATAACATCCACCAGCATCCGCGTGGATGCCTCCTCATCGGACTGGATGATCACCGAGCCCTCCGGATTGTCCGCGTGCATGCGCGCCACGATTGCCCGCACGGAACGCGGGTCCACCGGCCGGCGGTCGATCCACACTTCACCTGTTTCGGTGATCGCGATAAAAATATTGGCGCTCTCCTGTTGCGCGGCGCTCTGTGCTGACGGCGTGCTTACCGTCACCCCGGATTCCTTGACGAACGAGGTGGTGACAATGAAAAAAATCAGCATGATGAACACGATGTCGAGCATCGGTGTCATATCGAGCTCTGTCTCTTCCGGGGCGGGGCGATGGCGTCTGGCGGACATGGCGTCAGTACCCCGCTACCGTTGCGGTTGACTGCTCATGCAACGGCAACCTGTCCATCAGCCGACTGGTTTCCCTGTCGGCGACCTGGCGCAGGCGCACCGTAAAGTAGATTCCGGTCAGCGCGACGACCAGTCCGGCCATGGTGGGTATGGTGGCGCGATAAACACCGCGCGCCATGGCCTGGGCATCATCATTCCCGCTGACCGCGATAACCTCGAACACGCCAATCATACCCAGTACCGTGCCCAGCAGGCCCAGCAAGGGGCACAGGGCTACCAGCACCTTGATCAGGGGCAACACCGAATGCAGTTGCATGTTGACTTCGGATACTGTCGCTTCCCTGATCTTGCGGGCCCGCCAGGTCCGGCAATCAGAGCGGGCATTCCACTGGGCGATAATCTGCGAGGCGCGCCTGGGCCAGGCTATATGCAAATACCAGATACGCTCCAGTATCAACAGCCATAACAGCGAGCAGGTAACGAAGATCACCCACAGCACGGGGCCACCCTGATCCACGAAATCCTGAATGGAATGAAAAATGCCGTTCCATACATCCATGTCAGTTACCAGCCTGAAGGTCGGCATTGCGGGCGAGCACCCCCGCACATTGTTCATCCAGTCGCTGGATCATGGACCGGGACAGGGCGTTGATCAGGCTGTGTCCGAACAACAGCGGAATCGCAACCACGAGCCCCAGCACCGTGGTCACCAATGCCTGTGAGATACCACCTGCCATCAGCTTGGGATCACCGGTGCCAAACAGGCTTATAGCCTGGAAAGTCAGGATCATACCGGTCACCGTGCCCAGCAGCCCTAACAGGGGCGAAGTCGCTGCCAACAGTTTGATCAGGCCATTGCCGCGCTCCAGCGCGGGTATCTCCGCCAGCACTGCCTCGTCGAGTTTCAGCTCCAGCAACTCTTCCTCTTCGAGCGCAACGCCCTGCACCGCGGACAACACCCTGCCAAGCGGGTTCGATGCGTTCGGTGTGTCGATATTGCGTACCTGGGCCTGCATACGCAGGTAGACAATAACGAGATACAGTGTCCGCCAGATGGTCAGCAACAGACCGAAGGCGCCCAGGAACAGGATGATCAAGCCTATCGAGCCGCCCTGCTCGATGCGTTCGCGCAGGCTGGGTGTATAGGCCAGCATGCCCAGCAGGCTACCGCGAGTCGGGTCCACGGTGATGGGCGCGACACCGTCACTTTGCAGCGCGAAATTGCGGGCTTCATCACGAAAACGTGCGGCAGGCTGGCGCGACAGCAACAACAACTCACCCGTCTCCGGCACGTAGCGCAGGAAATCACCGTCGGCATAGGCGGAAAAAGTGCCCACACGCAACACTTCCCGCTGCTGCGTGGTACCGTCGGCCAGGACGACTGGCGTCGCATACAGTGCAACCTTGCCGGCCTCCGTCATCTCCTGCTGCAACAGTAACCACAGCGCCTCTATCTGATCGATAGTGGGCTGGGTATCCGCCGCGGCCAGCGCGCGTAGTTCCCCGGTTCGCTGCGGATACTGGGAGGTAATCATGGACTCCTGCATAACCGCCGAGAAATCACCGGCAAACTCCTGAAAGGTACTGGCGAGATCCCCAACTTCCTGCACCAGCTTTTTCAATTCGCTTTGCAGCGCCGCGATCTCTACCTTGTTATTCTCGGTCACCGCCAGCAAAGGTTGGTTTTCCCGTTGCCGCCGTTCAAGGTCACGCCGGGCCTGCGCCATCAGCTCCTTCTGGCGCGCGTTGTCCCGTATGAATTCCTGCTCGCGCTGCGCGTTGAGCGCCCGCTGCTGCTGTTGGGTCTGCCTGACGGAATCCAGTAACTGGTCGAGATTGGTGATCTGTTCCCCCGCGGCTTCCTGGCCATGGCCGGGACCACTGATCAGCAACAACAACGCCAGACTCGCGACCAGCACCAGAGGCCGGCTCACTGCTCGTCCCCCACCACTGGCAGCGGCAGGTTCAACAGCTGGGGTGCGGTCAGGTTCTGCGCGACCCGCAATGCCTGGCCGAGATCGCGATTGTAGCTCTCCTCAAGCGGGGCCCATTGCTGCGCGGATACGCTCCAGTAGCCGCTAGAGGCACCATCCAGCGATTGAAAGTACAGTGCGACGCGACCCACTCGCAGGTACTCTACCGACAGCTCTTCGCCGGCCAGCTGCAAAGGAGCCCGCCAGGACTCGATAGTGCCGCCATAGTCCTGCTCCAACTGGTAGGCCTCCAGTAAAATACGGAGTTTCGCGGCCACAGCAATGTCCGGGGAACGCAGGTGCTGCTTAAGTTCCATTACCGCGGCGATCCGTTCTTCCTGGTGAAAGGGCAGGTCCAGTACCACAAATTTTTCCAGTGAATCGGCCATACTGCGCATCAGCGGGACGATGCGCTGGCGAGTGATCCTCGCCTGGGTAATCTGTTCGCGCAACGCCTGTAACTGTTCCTGCTGAGCCTGCTGCAACTCCTCCAACTCGCGGGTGTATGATGCCTGGTACTCGGACCCATCGAGCAGCCTGCGATAGTCCTCCACCAGGTTGCGACTCTCCCGTGCCAGATCGTCAATCTTCGTCTGGGAAGCTGCGGCACTGTTATTGGTTTGCGAAACCACGTCGAGGCTGTCCTTGACGCCCGCCGCCAATACAACCACACCGACCAGCAACGACCCAAGGCCACCTACAAGCGGCACCAGCGCCCGCCTCATCCACCCATGCATGAATTCTTGTCCTTCTTATTTGTGTATCTTTCAGACCGGTGACTTGAGGATAACAGGCCACACCTGCTTCACAAAATTTGCCGGAACTCTAGTAGGCCAGTTTGCGCTGCGCCCTCAACTGGGCGAGCGAGGATAGTCCGTATTTCACTCGGAAACTATCTATCACCTGCATAATTTCCCGGTAAACAAACATATGCGCCGGGGATACATCCACGCGTTCGTGGTTCACCATGACGTACCTGAGCGTGACCTCTTCACCCTCCGGCAGCGGCAGGGCGATCAGTTCGTGGCTGAGATCGGCCTGCTCCAGAAACAGTGGTGGAGCCGGGAACAGATAATCGGAGCCACGCACGACCTGGATTGCGGTCAGTAGCTGGTCAGTCACCAGGTTCGGCACCACTGTCGCCATTTGCCGAAGGAAAGATGACTTCTTGCCGGTCAGGAACTGGATATTCGCCAGTTCATCGATCACCAGTTGCACGTGCGGGTATGGCAGGACGTCCTCCCAGGTCAGCTCCTTGCCCTCCAGCGGATGCCCCTGGCGAGCCAGCAATAAGGGGGGCGCATAGCCCAGCGTTGTGAGACGCAACCCGGGGGGATACTTGTGCAGATGAGCCTGCAGAATAAAATCCAGCTTGCCATTATTGAGCTGGTCGAACGGTTTCTCCGCCCGGCTCAGGGCGCTGAGTCGAATTAGCGGGGCGCGCTGGCTTAGCCGTTCTATCAACAGGGGTAACAGCCACTGCCCCATATGTCCCTGCACCAGCAGGTTGAATTGCCCCTCATAGGAAATCGGGTCGAACGTGGGCGGTGTGAGCATGTCCTGCACGGCCAGCAGGACTTTCGGTAACAGTTCGGCCAGTTGTTCCGCCCGGGGAGTGGGCACCATACCCGACCCTTTGCGAATAAACAGGGGGTCGTCAAACAGTTCCCGCAATCTGCCCAGTGTCTTACTCATGGCCGACTGGCTAATGAACAGCCGTTCCGCCGCCCTGGAGACGTTTCCCTCCTCTATTAGTGCCTCCAGAGCCACCAGCAGATTCAAATCCAACCGTCCCAATTCGCGGATATCCACTGCTGAAGCCCCCTATAGTATGAACCATATTCATATTGTAGTTGAATTCTTGCCATTTGAAGAATTGATTGCACGCCCATACCTTACCTACAACCGGGCAGAGTTGTCCGGCCTTAAACCAAAGAGGTAAAGATCATGGCTATTATTCTTTCGTTGTTTGCCGGCATTCTGGCCCTGGCTCTATGGCAGGAAGAGCATGGCAGGGATCTCACCGAGACTAGCGAAAAGGACTGCTGCAAGTAGTGCTGCCCCACAGCGGCGATCCGCTTTAAGCGGATTGCCGCACCAAAGGTGCGGCCGTCACCGGGATAAACTTTCAACCGGTTAGATTGCCCATTTTCCCGAGACACTGGTATGCAGTGATGCCGCCCAGGACCTGAACAGCATGGTTACCGTAATCGGTGCCGTTCTGGACATGGCCACCGTGGTGAGAGTGCGATTGTCACGTATCACTGCAAGCAATCTGTCATCGTCGGCATCATACAGGCGGAACTCAGCGGATATTTCCATCACATCCTGGGTAGAACCCACAGGCTGTAATCCGGCGCCAATGGTTGTAGCCGTTGGCCTGCCCGGTGCTATTTTGATCAACTTCGCCGCGATGCGTAATACACCCGGGCCACCGTTTGCCTGCCTGTAGCTTGAAAATACTCTCTGCATAGCGTCAGACCAGGCGGCACGCAGTGCGCTCTCGCGCTCAGGGGTCATTTCCCAGTCGCGCCGCAGTGTTCCGGCGACAAAGCTGGTCGGTATCTCGATGTGGCTGACATCGAGAGCCTGGATAGCAACCGCTTTATAGCTGGATAGATCGGCGTTGCGCCTGGCAAAAACCTCCGTGAAACCGGTGTTGTCTACCCGGTACAAATCCTGGGAGGCAAACTCTGCGCTGACTTTATCCTCCAGCACGGGCTGGCTACATGCCGTTACGAAGCACAGCATAAAAGAGAGTGAAACTAACGAAGAAAAAGTGCGCATAGGCTGGGTAGGCTCCCGTGTGCAAAGGCTCAAATACAACAGGCGCATCTTCGAACTGTGCAACCGAATTTATATCCGGGTAACGAGGTTCAGAATTAATTGCTCGAGCAAAAAAAAGCGGCCAGTGGAGGAAACCCTGACCGCCGTATTAGCGTTACTCTAACCAGGCACGTTCGCCCGGATCAGGTGGCATCCTTGACCTTCCGGGGCTTGAGCAAAAACGTTCCCAGCGCCGGCATCAGAATCAGGGCCCCGAACATATTCCACAGGAACATGAAGGTGAGCAAAATGCCCATATCGGCCTGGAACTTGATCGGTGACATGGACCAGGTGACTACACCTGCCGCCAGGGTAACACCAATCAGCGCCACGACTCTTCCGGTGAAATTCAGGGTTTCGTAGTAGGCGTGAGTCAGATCCATGCCCTCCCGCTGTTTCGCCAGAATAACCGTTAGCACGTAAAGAGCGTAATCGACACCGATACCCACCCCAAGCGCAATAACCGGCAGGGTCGCTACCTTCACGCCGATTCCCAGCCAGACCATCAGGGCTTCACACAGTATCGAGGTCATCATCAACGGAAGTACCGCGCAGATTACCCCGGGCACCGAGCGGAAAGTGAGCATACACAGCACAAGCACCGCACCGTAGACGTAATACAGCATTTCGGTGTTGGCTTTTTTCACGATGATATTGGTCGCAGCCTCAAAACCCGAGCTACCCGCCGCACCCATGAACTCGGCCTTGTCACTGGGCCAATCCGCGTTGAATTGCTCCAACGCGTCAACCACCCCTTCCAGCGTGGCGGCTTTGTGGTCAGCCAGGTAAACAATCATTGGCCAGAGTGAACAGCCCGGGTCAACATAGTCGAGGTTGACCAGTTCGGTAACGGCATAATTGATGGTGTCCTGGTTGCGAAACAGTGACATCCACTTGGGGAAGCCTTCGTTAATTCCCGCCATAATTTGCCGGGTGCGCACGTTGAGACCGCGCACGTCCTCTACACCTGGCACCTGGCGCAGCCGCCACTCCAGTTCGTTTGCGAGGCTCAGGCTCTCATAGTCAACACACTGGTCCGGCGGCGTTTTGACAATGACCGCAAACACGTCGGTGCTCACCGAGTAATTGCTGATCATGTACGCCACGTCTTTGTTGTAGCGGGAGTTCGCTCTCAATTCCGGCGCGCCCGGGTCCAGGTCCCCGATTTGCAAATCTTTGGAGACATAGTATCCGCCGATAGTCATGAAAATTGACACGATAATCGCCACCGCTGCAGGGACCGGGCGGGTGAACATGAGGAGAAAGCGCCACAGCCAATGCATGTCTTCCATACTCTTGACCGGCCTGGTCGCACGCTCCGCACAGACCTTGCCCACACCCGTGTATGACAGGGTAACGGGAACGAGTATGAGGTTGGTAAAAATCAGTACCGTTACACCGATACTGGCAGTGATCGCGAGGTCCTGGATCACCTGGATCTGGATTATCATCAGTACCGCGAAACCGACACCGTCAGACAGCAACGCCGTGACCCCGGCCAGGAAGAGGCGCCGGAACGTGTAGCGGGCCGCAACGTAACGATGCGTGCCGCGACCAATATCCTGGATGACACCGTTCAGTTTCTGGGCGCCATGACTCACGCCAATCGCGAACACGAGGAAAGGCACCAGGATGGAAAACGGGTCGAGTTCATAACCCAGTGTGGCGAGAATGCCCAACTGCCAGATGACTGCCACCAAAGTACAGCCGATCACCATCAGGGTCGAACGCATACATCTGGTATACATATATAGCAGGAGGATCGTAATCACTACGGCGATGCCGAAAAATATCATGACCGAAAACAGACCATCAATCAGGTCACCGATCAGTTTGGCAAAACCGATAATATGGATGGAGCGGTCCGGATTACCAGCGGTGAATCGCTCGCGAATCTCTTCAAGCTTTACACCCAGGTCAGCGTAGTCCAGACGCTCACCGGTCTCGGGGTTGATGTCGAGCAGCGGCACGATAATGGCCGCCGACTTTTCATCGTTGGCTACAAGGTCACCGATGATGCCCGCGCGCTGGATATTTACCTTGATTTCCTCGATGGACCGGGGGGATGCGTCGTAATCCCCGGGAATGACCGGCCCGCCCTCAAAGCCCTGCTCGGTCACAACCCGCCAGCGGGTGTTGGGCGTCCAGATCGACTTCAGCCCGTTTCTGTCGACGCCGGGCATGAAGAAGAGCTCATCGCTCACCATCTCGACGAATTTGAGATTTTCCGGCGTAAAAATCGTACCTTCTTTCACCGCGACCACGACCCGCAGGTTGTTTCCCAGCCCCTTCAGGCCGCCGGCATTCGCCTGATAATTAAGTACGTAGGGGTGCGCCTTCGGCAGCATCTTCTCGAAACCGGCCTGCAGCTGGATCTTGGTCGCCTGATAACCCAATACCAGCGTGGTAATCAGGCACAGAACCATCACCACCGGACGATTGTTGAAAACAAGCTTTTCCAGGAATGTCCCGGACTGAAAGTCGAACTTTTGAAGATCTGCTATGACGGGCAGGTCGGACTCTTGTGCATGGGCCATTAGTATTTCTCCGAGAAATCGTTCTTATTGCTTTTCCAGCGTGACCGACTTGATGCCTTTGGGTCCAGCCACCAACAGGGTGTCGCCCTCGCCCTGCGTAAGGTCAAATATTGGTCCCGCCTTTCCAGACGCGGGACTCATCGTGAAAACAAAGCCATCGTCATCACTTACCAGAATCTCGCCACCTACACCGGCAGCTACCAGCGTGTTGTCCGTAAGACGGGTTTCCGCGACAATCGCGCTGGTCGGCGGCTTCTCCACCACGGTCCAGGTATTGCCTTCATCTGCGGTTCGGAACATTCTGCCGCGCAGCCCCCCCATCACGATGGCGCCGTCAGCGGCGGCCACGGTGGCAAAAAAACTGCCCTCCCAGGGAACCGAGTGCACCCGCGTCGCCGTTTGCGCGTTGATGTCACCGATCAGCAGCAGTCCCGCCTCACCACTGAGGAAGTACCGCCCCTGTTCGGGCAGCGGCGAGAAATCGAAGATGTGATTGAAATTCTCGTTCTCGGCATTGTGCAGTCGGTGTTCCCAGGTCTTGCCGCCATCGTAGGTAACCATCAGCATCCCGTAGGCACCGGCGACGTGGCCGTGTTTTTCATCGTAGAAAACTACGCCAAAAAACGGCTTGTCCGCACCCTGCTCGACAGCGAACTCCATTTCACCCAGCATGATTGGATAGAGCTCGTTGTCCGGATCCTGTTCCATCATTTTCTTATAAAAGGCGATGCCTTCCGTCCCGTAGCGCAAACCGTCGTACTGTTTCTCCCAGGTTTTGCCGCCGTCACTGGAATGCAAAATGACACCTTCATGGCCAACTGCCCAACCCTGCTCCGGGTTTACAAAGAATATATCCAGCAGGGTGGAGCGCACCGGCACCTCCGCCTGGGTCCAGGTTTTTCCATGGTCATCGGAATAGATAATGTGTCCGCGGTCGCCAGCGGCGAAATAGCGGTCGCCAAACTTCTTGATTACGAACATGGGGGCCTTGTACGCCAACTCGCTGGGTTCAGCGGGCAGATTGAGGACGTCATAGGAGGTGGCGTAAGACAGGGTGCTGGGAATTAACAGTGCGCCCAGCACCAGGCTGAGCAAAGCGTTTCTTATTGCCATGATACTGCTTCCACTTATTTATTCTAATTTATACAAAAGGGCGCCAAGGCGCGGCGCCCTGCCAATCGTTGTACGGCTATCGAACTCCGGAGCGCGCCATGCCCTTCGGAGAGAAGTACTTATCATCCTGGGCAACCCCATTCCGGTACTTGCCGGGAATGGGCTTGCCATTCAGGTTATAGATTCCCTGCAACAGGTCATAGGCGCCATAGGGCGCTGCGAAATAACTTTTCACATCATAGAGATTGGCACCGTAGGCATACTGCACGCGCCAGAGTGTACCCCTGCCATCGTAGTTCTCATTGGTCATGCCGTGCCAGGTGTCCTCGTCGATGTAGTAGCGACGCTTGCTGTAGAGATGGCGCATGCCTTCCTTGAGGTTGGCCTCCACCACCCAAACCCTGTGCTTTTCCCAGCGAATCTTGTCCGGATCCAGCATCTTGGGCAGAAGCATGTCCTCGATGGGCGTCTGGAAGATAAAGTCGTAATCGCCGTTGGGGATGTACATCTCTTTCTTGCCAACCAACGTCCAGTTAAAACGCTCCAGCGAACCGTTGTAGATATAGGAGTCATCGTAAGTGGATGTACCCGCGACACCGGGGTTGGGAGTGTCGAAAGACACCGCTGGCGCGAGACGAACACGTCGCTGACCAGTCAGGTATTGCCAGGCCTGACGACCTTTACCCTCTGTGTAATCGGCGCCCGGCTCGTGTACCAGCAGGATCTCACCCGCTCGCCGCGCCGGAGCGTTGTAATTGATGCGCAACATTACCCAGGGCGTATCGCCTACCTCTTTGTCCCGGTTTTCCTCCTTGAAAACGGTATAGACGTTGGTGATGAAACCGGTGGTGGACAGGATGGGCTTACCGTCACTGCTGACATAGTAGACATCGTAATCCGCCGAATAGTCTTCCTGGTAGCGGATCATATGGTTCCACATGACCTCCATACCGGATTGCGGAATCGGGAAAGGCACGCCGGGAAGGTTGCCCACCAGCTTCTGGCCGTCATCGGTCATCTGCGCGGCCGTGGCGTTCTTGATGGTATTGGCAACCACCCAGTCGGGGTAGACAAAATCGCGCTTGGTGGGGTAGACATTCAGGCGAAAGCCATCCGGGCCCAGCTTCTCCATGATGGCCTTGGTGCCTTCCGTCAGGTTATCGGCGTACTGTTTCCAGTTGTTGTTATCGATGGTAAACAAGGGCTTTTCGCCCTTGTAGGGGTCTTTATAGTCATCTGAGCCAGGTACGAAGTCAGCGGGTATCGGAGCGCCCTGGGGATTCCAGGGCGGGATGCTGCCATCCGCATTACCCGCCATTTCGGCACCCGTGGGAGTGAGTTCCTTACCAAGCCTTGCCGCCTGCTCGGGAGAAACCCCGCCTTGGGCGGCACCGGCAACGAACGCCGCGCATAAGATCGCCGCTTTGAGTTTTCCGGTCAACATCCAGTACACCTCCGTCACATTCAAGCCGTACACCATGGGCCGCACAACGGGAGCCGGCAAACCCCTTAAAGGGACCTTCCGCAAGGCCCCTTTGACGGTCCGTTGCGAGGTCCGTTAGAAGGTCCTTTTCGCCGTCAGGGAAATGAAGTTACGGTCATTTAGCGGACCGGTGGTACCGTTAATGGAGGGACCGAAATAGAAGTTGTACTTCGTGTCCAGCGTCCACACCTGGTCGACCAGGAACTCCACACCAACGCTGCCGTTACCCAACTCCTCGTGCACAACCGACCCCTGGGGAGGCTGCTCGCCATCGAAACCGTAAGATATCGCAGCGGGCAGGGTCATATCCCAGCCGGGAAACACCTGGTACCAGGTGGGGCGAAATACCGCGCCGACCTGGGAGGTCACCCTGTTCTTGTGAATCTGGACATTGGCAAACTGCTCGGAATAGGCGTCGGTCCCACCGTAGTTGGCGCTGGTGTAGTCAGCCAGCCAGCTGGTGGTGTACTCCAGGATCCAGGTACCGCCGTCCCACAGGCCCCAGTCGCCGTTGAGGAAGCCCAGGCCGTTGACCACCACGCCCCAGATATCGCCGGTGGCGCCGGGGTAGTCGTCATCGCTGTAGCCGTAATCGGCAGGGGTCGTGGCGCCCCGCGTGGTCAAACTGGGCAGGAAGTTCGGGTTCAGGCCCGCGTCCGTGCGGTACGTGATATCCATGCCCCAGCTGATATCGAACATCTGCTTGCCCAGGGCCAGGCCGAAGGTCTCGACCTCATCCTTGTAGGCCCAGCCCCACTCACCGGCGATGATGGCGTTGGCGCCGCCCTGGTCCCAGGGCTGCGCGTACTTGGCGACGATCTCGGGATCAACCCCGCCGAACGTGCCGTAGACGCCCGCCACGTTGCGATCGGAGCCGTTGATATACACCCAACTGGTTTCCAGGTTCCAGGCCTCGATGGTGTACTGGATATTGAAGCCGTATTCACCGGAGCTCTTGACCTTGTTGTCCTTCACTTTCATACAGGTCCGGGGCCCGCCGTTTACCCCCGCGACCAGGGTGAGACACTCGGTGTTTTCGGTGAGCACTTCCAGCATATTAAAGTAGCTGCCGGTCTCCGGAATGCGGTTCACCCGGTGATCGAACTCATAGTAGGCGTTGAAAGTCAGGTTATCGGTGGCCTGAAATACCGTGGAGATTTTGGTGGAGGGCAGGAACAGCTCCTGGGCCTCGGTGCCCGGCACCGACAGGGCCTTGCTCAGGTCGATGGCGGTCATGGAACCGGCGATACCGGTGAGGGCGCCGGTAAACAGCAGGCTCTGGCCCCAGAAAATGGTGTGCTGGCCGGCGCGGACGCCCAGGGCGGTTTCGCCGATGTTCCAGTTGCCGAACACGAAGGCGTCCAGCAGTTCGCCACCGGCCTTGTGCTGCCACTGCGCCTCGTGGCTGTAGTCGCCGGGGGCGTAGGTCAGGCCGGCCCAGGAGTAGTCATAGACCTGGCCGCCGGTGCGGGGCAGGGTACCGCTCTTGGGGTTGTCGCTGTTGTCGTAGGTCGGGTCGTACCAGCCGGCGCCGCTGACCCGGAAACCGAAATCCTGCCGCCAGACCACGTCCAGCTCCGAGCGCAGGTCGATGCGAGAGGTGGTCACCCCCCCCGCCTTGCGGTTTACCGAGAGGTCGCTGTCATCGGCGAGTCGCGCGTTGGCAAACACGGAGGGGTCGACCACGCTGCGCTTGGCGGCAGTGGTCCGAAACCCCAGGTTGCCCTTGAGCTGGTTGTCCCAGCGGATACTCCAGTCGTCTCCGGTATCGAACTGGAAGGCACCGGCCTGGGAGCTGATGGCCGCAAGTACGGACAATGCAAGCGCTTTTTTCTTCATTAGACTTTCCCTCTGAGCATTTTAGTATAGTTAGGTTCAAAATTTTGTCAGGCGGAACACTGCCACTGTTATTCCCGCTATCCCTGTGGCCGCTTCCATCGGCGGCATCCTGCGTCACTACTTGCCCACAAGATAAATACCATTCCCACAATAAGCCATGAAAATCGAAAATTTAGCCAACTCTTACCAAAGATTCTGGCAATACTTCCGCTGGCCACCGCTGTTTTTGCCGGACCCACGCCCAGCACCCGGGCCAAAGCGCCTCGACGGGGGGCCGGCGGCAGGGAAATGTACGGGGCTGTGGCTGTGGCGAAGTGTCTGTCTCCGAGTGCTGCGGGCTTGCTTTCAAGCTAAATTCTTAACCGATACACCGACATAATACCATCTAAATATAATGGAACAATAAGCCCGCACCATTGATTTGGAACAAATTCAGGGGCATGGGGCGAGCCACAACCCCGCCGATGGCTGCTATTTTGGGGGTAGCCAACCTGACTCGCGCATCTGGACGGCGAGAAGGCGCTTTCGTTTGCAGGTCCGGACCTCAGCCCGACAGGTTTCGCACTATAACCTAGAGACAGGCAGTTCCAGCCTGCCCGGCAGTGATATAACCTGCCGCAGCCAGCCAGCCAATCGCATCCCGAAAGGAGTCCTCCACCGGTCGGAAGGCAAACTCCAGGCCCTCCTCCACCCCGCGGCTATCCATCGCAACCCAGTGGGTGGCATAGGATATACCCTCTACAGTCAGGGGCAGATCCAGCCCGAGGCGGCTGCCAACGCTGTCACAGAGGCGCGCCGCCAGTCGCAGCAGGCCGGGGTTCAGTGGTATTTCGCGAGGCTTCCTACCGGTCACCCCGAATAGTAAAGCGCCGAGTTCGGTCCACGGTATATAGTGGCCGCCAAGGATGAATCGGCCCGGTGGCAGGTGCTGCTCCAGCAATCGCAGATGCACATCGGCTATGTCGCGCACGTCTACGTACTGGGTCCCCGAGGGCATCACTGGAACAAAACGTTGCAGGTAGGTACGCAAACCCACGTGGGCTTCCGTCAATCCCGGATCATCGGGCCCGATCACCGTCGCGGGATAGGTGATACTCAGCGGCGCACCCTGCTCCTGCAATTGCCGCACGAGGCGCTCGCAGGCGACCTTCGAGCGGCCGTAGCCTGTGGCGCCGGCGCCGGGCGGGGAGTTTTCGTCCAGCACCGTTGCCTCCGGGTCATACAGTGCGGTAACACTCGAAACATGAATAACGGCGCCGACACCCTGGTCCAGCGAGGTCCTGATAACAGTAGAGGTGCCATCCAGGTTGGTCCGGTATACCGCTGCCGCATCGGCCGCGTGGGTGGAAACCATCGCCGCCGAGTGCACCACCGCATCGCAACCGGCAACGGCCCGACGCACCTTGCTGGCGTCCGTGATATCCCCGCAAGTGAAGTCGCGGATCCGGTCGGGGCCGAACAAGCGCTGCATCTTCTGTTCACTGCGCACCAGCAGACTGACTTCGTGTCCGGCAGCCAGCAGCGCCAGCGCGGTATGGTAGCCGACAAAACCGGTGGCGCCCGTTACCATCACCCTCATACCTGACACCTCAGGTACGACAGCTCACTGCGCAGCACAGGGCCACAGCTAACCCATGAATGCCTGGCCACCATCCACTCCAATACTCTGCCCATTGATATAAGAGGAAGCGTCGCTGCACAGCGCGACCACAAATCGGCCCACATCGTCCTCGCAGTCCCCTACCCTCCCCAGCGGAACGCTGCCCAGCAGTTGGGCAGCCTCGTCTCCCTTGTGCTCCATCCACCATGCCATGCCGGGCGACCTGGCCAGCGGCAGGATTGCGTTGCTGCGTATGCCCTGCGCACCCCACTCACAAGCCGCGGCACGGGTAAGTGCGCGAATTGCCTCCTTGCTGGCGGCGTAGGCGCCAAAACCCGACACGTCCCAACGCTTGGCCGAGGAACTGGCAAGGTTGATAATGCAGCCGTCACCCCTGAGATGGGGGTAGCACAGCTTCATCATGCGAAAAACCGCCAGCGGACCCGACTCCCAACCGGCGGTAAAACTCTCTTCACTCACCTGGTGAAGCGTGCCCAGCGGCACCTCCTGTGCGTTGTTCACCAGGATATTCAGGCGGCCGAAGTGCGACACTACCCCCGACACGCAAGCCTCGATGGCCGCTGCCGACTTTACATCAACCACGACCGGCAAGGCACTACCTCCGCGCTCCTCAATAATCTTGCAGGTCGCTTCCAGTTTGGCCCCGGTTCTGCCGGTCACCGCCACCTGGGCGCCAGCCGCGGCCAACGCCAGTGCGATACCCTGGCCTACCCCCTGGCCCGCTCCTGTAACCAGGGCCACCTTACCCTCCAACACCATGCGCCAACTCCCAGCCCGAACCCGACAATATTCAATTTCGAAAGTATGACGCAAAAACGCCGGGCCCGACGCATCAGCGGCTCAATAAGTCACACCGGGAGGCCCCGGGACGGAACTATTTCACTCGTACAAACGATTAGTCTATTCTAGCCGGTGTACCCGCTCTACTATTCTTATAATTCCAGGAGTCCACACCATGCGCAGAATGCCGATAACCGATGCCTTTTTCCTGCTCGCGGAATCGCGGCGCACACCGATGCACGTGGGGGGCCTGAATCTTTTTACCCTGCCCAAGGATGTCGACGACACCACCTTTCTGGCAAACCTCGGCAATATCCTGCGCTACGACGGCGAGCTGCGACGCCCCTTCGGTGAAAAACTGAAAATGGGGCCCCTTGGCGTGGCCGGCAACATTTACTGGGAAGAAGAAGACGAAGTGGACATGGAGTACCATGTCCGCCATTCAGCCCTGCCCAGGCCCGGTCGTTACCGCGAATTATTCGCGCTGATCTCCAGGCTGCACAGCACCTTGCTGGACAGGTCACGGCCGCTGTGGGAAATGCACCTCATCGAGGGCCTGCCGAACCGCCAGTTCGCCACTTACTTCAAGGCTCACCATTGCGCTATCGACGGCGTCGGTTCCATGCACCTGATGAGCAGCATGTATTCAACCAATGCCCGCAACAAGGTGAAGATTTCCCCCTTTTCCCGCGAGGCCCACGAAATCTACAAGAGGCAACTGGCGGAAGCCTCAGGCAGACCCGGCAAGCCCAGGGAAGCGGAGGTCAAAGCCGTTCTTGAAATACTTAAAAACCAGCTCGGGGGGACGGTCAACGTGGCCAAGGCCCTGCGTGAATCGGCCAATGTCTGGCTCGGCCGCAACACCGCCATGGCGGTTCCCTTCCACAAAATCCCGAAATCGGCGGTCAGCACCCAGATTACCGGGGCGCGGCGGTTTGTCGCCCAATCCTGGCCGTTCGAGCGGGTTCGGGCCATGGGTCGCGCCTACGATGGAACCCTGAACGATGCGGTCATGGCCATGTGCGCCGGCGCACTGCGCAAACACCTGCAGGAACAGCGTGACCTGCCCAAGATTTCCCTCAAGGCAATGGCGCCGGTTTCCCTGCGTGCCGCGGGCGACGTCGACTCGGCCAACGCTGTCGGCATGGTCATCGCGGATCTTGCCACCAACGTCCGGGACCCGGCCAAGCGGTTTCGCGCCATCAAGGAATCCATGGACGCTTCCAAGGCGCAACTGCAGCAATTATCCAGTGGCGAGATCCAGGCCTATACAGCCATCAGCCAGGCGCCCTTGTTGCTGACTCAGCTCACCGGCCTGGCCAGTCGCTTCCCCGCTTTCAGCACCGTCATATCCAACGTGCCAGGACCCCGCGAAAAACGCTACTGGAACGGGGCCCGCATGGACGGGATGTATCCCGTGTCGATCCCGATGGATGGCAGCGCGGTCAACTTCACTCTGGTGAGCAACAACGAAAATCTCGACTTTGGCATCGTTGCCTGTCGGAAGTCGGTACCGCAGGTGCAGCGACTGATAGATTATATGGAGGAGTCGCTGGTCGAACTGGAGGATGCCGCAGGGCTGCGCCGGCGCAAATCTCCCGCTAAATCAGCTGCGAAACGCAAGCAGCCCGGCAAGGCAAAAGACCGCGCCGCAGCTACCAAAACCGCCCGCGCCGTTCCCAAGCTGCAGTCCAAGCCCCGCGCCAAAGCCAGGCCAAAGCCGAAGCAATCGGCAGACTGAGCGCAAACGAAGGCGCCGACCGCTCCCCTTCCGGACGGCTGCCTCGCATTCCCGCTGGACTCCAGCAACGGCGCATATTGCAGCTGCCGGTAGCGATTATCCCGCGCGGGTATAGCTATTTGCTCGGGTAACGAGGCAATCGGATTTTGCAAGCCATTACATTTCGCGGCCAGCTGCCCCACAATAGCTGAAGATTCCAACTTTCAAATCACGCTAGCGAGCACATTCCATGAGCGAACGTATTCCCATGCCCATGCCATTTGGCTGGTTCCAGGTAGCTTACTCCCACGACCTGGAAGTTGCACAATCAAAACCGCTGCGCTACTTCGACACCGACCTGGTCATGTTCAGAACCGAAAGCGGGGCGGCCAGGGTGCTGGACGCGTACTGCCCCCACATGGGCGCCCACCTGGGCTACGGCATTCGCGACCAGGCCGGCGGTGGCGCATCGGTAGTGGGTGAATCCATCGTCTGCCCTTTTCACGGCTGGGCCTACGATGGTGACGGCAAATGCACCGACATACCCTATGCCAATCGCATGCCCCCCAGGGTGGCCAGGGGCGAACAGGTCATCCAACCCTGGCCTGTCAGGGAAATCAACCAGGTTATCTATGTGTGGTATCACCCCGAGGGTCTCGCCCCCTATTTCGAACCCGAGAACATCGCGGAGGCTGACCCTGCCAACGACGAGTGGGGTGGCCTCAAACTGCATAGCTGGGATATCCAGACCCATATGCAGGAAATCGGGGAAAACGCGGTTGATCCGGCCCACTTCCTCTATGTGCATGGCACCCAGAACATTCCCACGCCGGAAGTCATGGAATTCGACGGCGTGTACCGCCGCGGCAAACTCGTCAGTAAAATGGCGACGCCGCGCGGTGAAATCGTGGGTGTCATCGCCAATAACAGCACCGGTCCGGGGCAGGCCACCGTGCGATTCAGCGGTATTTGTGAAACCGTACTGATGGCGAACCTGACTCCGGTAGACAGCGAAAACTCCCGCGCCTTCTATGCGTTTATCCAGAAGAAAGTCGACGGCAAGGAGCCAGTGGGTGGTGTTGCCGATGCGATAGTGAAGGACATCTGCAAACAGATGTCAGAGGACCAGATTATCTGGGCCCACAAGAAGTATTTTGAGAAACCCCTGCTGTGCGATAACGACGGGCCATTTGCCAAGTTTCGCAAGTGGTATAGCCAGTTTTACGCAACCCCCCAGACCCCGGCTTCCTGAGTCGGGAGGGCGAACGCGGCCGGGAACCCGGCTCTAGAAAGGAAAGACACGGGGAACGAGCAGGACCACCGTCGCCGAGTAGGCGATAGAAAGTGGCAGGCCCACCCGGAAATAGTCTCGCAGTTCGTAGCTTCCCAGGTTCTGCACCATCAGGTTCGTGTTGTAGCCATACGGTGTAAGGAAGCTGGCACTGGCGCCGAAAGCCACAGTCATCACAAACGGCATGTGGCTCACCCCGTAGCTCTCCGCCAACCCAAACGCGATGGGGAAAACCAGCGCCGCTGCGGCATTATTGGTCATCAGTTCAGTGAGCAGCAGGGTGCAGAAATAAATGCCAATGATCGCAGCGTAGGGCCCCAGGTGCTGCAGGTTGGCGTGCAACACATCGGCCAGTATCGCAACCAGTCCGGAGTTGGTGAGCGCCTGGGACAGGGTGAGCGCGGACGCGATAATTATCCACAGTTCAAAGGGAAAACGACGTCGCAGCTCTGAGCCCCGCACCACCCGCAGGGCGAGCATACAGACCAGCAAAAAGCTCACGCCCTTGATAAGGGGGATAACTTCCATGGACGCCAGGCCTATCACCAGCATCAATACGCCGGTAATGAAATAGTCCTGGAACCGCGAGGTCTTGATCTCACCCACAGAGTCGTTAATGACAAGGAAATTCTTGTCGAGGTTCTTGCGCTCGTTGAAGTCCGGCCCCACCGCCAGCATCATATTGTCACCGGCGTGGATGGTGATATTTCCCAGCTTGCCGGACAGGCGCTTGCCGCCGCGGCGCATTCCGACCACCGCGGCATCAAACAGGGAGCGAAAGCCGCTGTCCTTGACGGTCTTGCCTTCGACGGTCGCTCCGGGCATGACGATAACTTCCGTCATATTGGTGCGCAGCAACCCCTCCTCGATGGCGAAAAGCCGCAGGCCATCGAAGTCTTCAAGCACTTTGATCTGCTTGATATCGCCAGAAAATATCAGCTTGTCCCCCGCTTCGATGTATTCCTGCGGCGCCACCGGGGAAATGAGGTAACTGCCACGCACGATTTCCACCAGGAACAGGTCTTCCAGTTCGCGCAGGCCGTTCTCCAGGATGCTCTTGCCCACCAGCGCCGAGTCCGCGTCCACCTCGGCTTCTATCAGGTATTCATTGATATCGATCTGTTCGGTAGTGCCCGCGGGCAGCAGGCCTGAGCTGGCCAGTATGACCAGTAGACCCACACCAGTGACCGCCAGCCCCACCCAGATAAAATCGCCAAATGCCAGCCCCTGCCCCGTGGCGTCCTCGAGAAAGCTGCTGACGATCAGGTTGGTTGACGTCCCGATAAGCGTTACGGTGCCGCCCAGGATGGCGGCATAGGACAGAGGCAAGAGGAGTTTGGAAGCGGGATGATGGCGATTACTGCGCATGGTATGCGCCAGTGTCGCGACTACCGCGGTGTTGTTAACAAAGGCCGAGAACAGGGCGGTAAAGAAACCCATACGCAGCAAGCTGACAGAATAATTTGCCGTAATGAGCTTGCCAGACAAACGGGTAAGCCAGGACAGTTTTTCCAGGCCAATGGAGACCAAAAGTAGCAGAATGAGGGTAATCAGGCCGGAATTGGTTGCCTTGGCCAGCACCTCCGCAGTATCCACCAGGCCAAGAAAGTAAGTCGCCAGCATCGCGGACACGAAAACCCACACGGCAGGCCATGAACTAAACACAAGGCTGGCCACCAGCGCAAAGAAAACGCCAGCGACAAGCAACTGATCCAACATGCAGTGGTTCCGTAATTCTGGATAGCAATCCGAAGCATACGCGCTAGGAGTGCCGCGGGACAACTGCCATGGGACAAAGATCGGGAATCAACTAGAATTTCAGGAACCAGGTCACACTGGATCACTCACAAAGGGCTCTCACAGGGATGAAAAATATCCTGGCAATCCTCACCGCCCTGCTATTGGCAGTAGCCGTCGTGGGCTATTTATTCTTCGAACCGCTACAGGCTTTCACCTATGCCAGGCTCACCCGGGACATGTTTGTCGCTTACGACAACGACAACTTCGACCCGGGCCCCCTAGCCGGTTCTCGCTTCCCCGGGATAAATGCAAGCTATCGGGGAGGCAAAATACAACTGGTAGAGGAATTTGCAGGGCGTAACGGGATGGTATTTATCGCCGACCGTTCACTGGATTGGTGTCCGTACAGCATGCGCCACATCATCGAGCTTCAGAAAAGCAGCGGGGATTTCGCGGCGGCCGGCATCGGCATGCTGGCCGTCACCTATGACGAGCCCGACCTGCAACAGGCTTTCATCGAAAAATATGGGATCACGATACCCGTGCTTTCCGATAACAACGCGCTCAGCTTCAAGACCCTGGGGATATTGAATGAACACTACCAGAGGGGAGACTATCAGTACGGTGTCCCCTACCCCGGGATCATTGTGATCAATCCGCAGGGCGAGGTGGTGGGCAAACTGTTCCTTGAAGGCTACCGAACCCGCGTCGATGCAGCTGCGGCTCTCACTTTCGCAAAGGCCGCGCTGAAAATCGAATGAAACGCTGGAAGGTAAAGAGATAAACGGCGGGGGAGAACTATCCGGCTTTCTGCTTGTTGCCAAGCTTGATCTGCTTGCTGACCGCCATGGTAGGCTGGCCGCTGACGCCGGATTTGATGAAATCGATTTTGTTACCCGATTTCAAAAAAAGTCGCGTCTGCTCTTCAATGGATGCTGAAGTTTCAACTGCTGCAGGTTGCTTCTTCTTTGCCGCTGCTCGCGTGGGTTTACGCGCCATGAGAAAACCTTATCGGAAGTGGGAAAGCGCGATATTGTACAGGAATACCGAAAAAAATACAGGTATTTCTTGCCCGCCGCCGGTTGCGGAAGCCCCGGCTCGACTCCTCAAAGCCCCCCGCACCAGCAGCTTCCTTTCCGCTTTGTAGCTGACCGGGGGAGCTCCAGTTCAGCTTGCTTTCTGAAACAGGTGCAGCGAAAAAGCCATGCTCACCTCAGGCAACGCCTCCCGCAGCAAACGCTCACGCTTTTCCCGGTGTCCGCGAAACGCGAAAGGGGTCATACTGACGAGGTCCGAAAGCAATTCGGCATCCAGCGCCAGCGGGTACTGCACCCGGCTTCGCTTGACCAGTTGCAGACCCTGGACATCCTCCCTGGCCTCAACGTGCTCCCGGGGCGTGTCGTAAAGCCTCGCGCGCACCTCCTTCAGGTGGCCGGGGGCCGGGCATATCTCCAGGTAAAATCCAGCGGGGCGCAACACCCGCAGCACTTCCGCATCGTCAGACGGGGCGAAGACCCGCAGGACGACATCCAGGGAAGCATCCGGCAGCGGCAAGTGGAAGGCGCTGGCGACGGCGAAATCAGCTGCCGGACAGCGCCTCGCCGCCAGTCGCACCGCCGCGCGGGATATATCCACCCCATAAAGTGCGCAGGCGGGCAGCGCCTGGTTCAGGACGCCGCAGTAATAGCCCTCGCCGCAACCCAGGTCCAGTACCGGGCCTGCCACCGACAGCGCCGACAGCTCGGCGACCATGGCCGCGGCCATCGGCGCGTAGGCACCCGCGGTATGCACCCGCGCCCGGGCCGCCACCATCTGCGGGTTATCTCCCGGATTGGCGCTGCGCTTGCGGTTGGAGGGCAGCAGGTTCACATAACCCTCCCTGGCGCGATCAAAAGTATGCCGGTTGTCACATGCCAGCGAGGCTCCGTCAGGGCTCGCCAGCAGCGGCAACCGGCAGTGCGGACATGTCCACATGGCGAAAACCGGTTTCAGGCAATCCGGCAGTTTAACCGAATTTGCCGTCCTGATCCGATGCCAAATGATGGCGAAGGCGCAGCGCCAAATACGCTATACTCCGCCGCCATGACGCCGCAACAGCACATCCTCCAGACCGTTTTCGGTTACGAATCGTTCCGCCCACCGCAGGACGAGATCATTCAAACGGTTATCTCCGGGGGCGATGCGCTGGTTCTGATGCCTACTGGCGGCGGCAAATCCCTGTGCTACCAGATTCCCGCCCTGGTACGCCCCGGCTGCGGGGTGGTAATTTCGCCCCTGATCGCCCTCATGCAGGACCAGGTGAGCGCTCTGCGCCAACTGGGAGTGAGTGCCAGTTTCCTTAACTCCACCCTCGATGCGGCAGCTACCCGGGAGGTGGAAGAGCAATTGCTGGCGGGGACGCTGGATCTGCTGTATATCGCGCCTGAGCGCCTGACCCAGGATCGCTGCCTGGCGCTGCTCGATCGCGCGGTGATCAGCCTGTTTGCCATAGACGAGGCCCATTGCGTGTCCCAGTGGGGTCACGACTTTCGCGCCGACTACCTGCAGCTCAGCCTCCTGCACCAGCGCTATCCGGACGTTCCGCGAATTGCCCTGACCGCCACCGCTGATGCGCGTACCCGCCAGGAAATCTCGCTTCGCCTGGACCTTGGGGAAGCCCGCAAATTCACCGCTGGTTTCGACCGGCCCAATATCCGTTACCGGATCGCGCTGAAACAGAATGCCAGACAACAATTGCTGTCCTTCCTGCGCCGGGAACACGACGGCGATGCGGGCATCGTGTATTGCATGTCCCGCAACAAAACCGAGGAAATCGCCGCCTGGCTGAGCGCGCAGGGGCTGGACGCCCTGCCCTATCACGCCGGGCTGGACGCTGGCACCCGGGCGGCTCACCAGGCGCGCTTCCTGCGCGACGACGGCGTCGTCATGGTAGCGACCATCGCCTTCGGCATGGGTATAGACAAACCGGATGTGCGCTTCGTTGCCCACCTGGACATGCCCAAGACCGTGGAATCCTACTACCAGGAAACAGGGCGCGCGGGGCGCGATGGCGAGCCCGCCAACGCCTGGATGATCTACGGCCTGCAGGACGTGATCAAGCTGCGCCAGATGATGTCCTCGTCAGCGGGCAGCGAAGAGCATAAACGGGCGGAGCAGCATCGCCTGAACGCCATGCTGGGGCTATGTGAAATCACCAGCTGCCGGCGCCAGGCCCTGCTGAACTACTTCGGGGAATCGCTGCCGGAGCCCTGCGGCAACTGCGACAGCTGCCTGGAGCCGGTCGATACCTGGGACGGCACGGAGGCCGCGCGCATGGCCCTGAGTGCGGTGTACCGGACGGGGCAGCGCTTCGGCGTCAATCACCTCATCGAGGTGCTCCGAGGCAGTAACAGTGACAAGATATTCCAGTTTGAGCACCAGCATCTCCCCACGTATGGCATAGGCAAGCAGTTAGACAACAACCAGTGGCGATCGGTGTTTCGCCAACTGGTGGCCAGGGCTTACCTCAGTGTCGACCTCGAGCGCTTCGGCGCCCTGCGCCTGGAAGAAAAGTGTCGCCCCCTGCTGCGAGGCGACGAGCAGATTGAGCTGCGGCGCGACCAGCCCCAGGCGAAGGCGGCCAGGCGGCAGACCCGCACACATCTGCCGGCGGATATCGATGTGGCACTTTGGGAAGCCCTGCGCGAATGCAGACGCCAGCTGGCGGAAGAACAGGGGGTGCCGCCCTACGTGATTTTTCACGACAGCACGCTACAGGAAATGTGCACCACCCTGCCGCGCAATACCGCCCAGTTCGGCCGCATTACCGGCGTGGGTGAACGCAAGCTGGACAAGTACGGCACCCGCTTCCTGCAAGTCATCCTGCAACACTCCGACCCGGCCCGGACTGGCATATCTGGCGTATAATCCCCGATAGAACCTCACACCGTCTTGCAAGCGCCATGTAAAGCGTGAACAATTGCGCCCTGTGCCGCCGACCGGGGGCTGTCGCCGGAGTACGTTTTTCCAGATGTCCGATCCCATAAAATCCATGTTCAGAACCACCGCCTTACTGTTCTTAAGCCTGTTACTTGCCGGTTGCATGCGGTCCGGGGTATCCGAGAAAGAGGTGGAGCCTTCTGTATCAAAAACCCAAACCTACTCGTACACCAGCGATATCAAACCGATACTCGATCAGAAGTGCATCGCCTGCCACGCCTGCTACGATGCTCCTTGCCAGCTGAAACTGAGCTCCAGTGAAGGGCTGTTGCGAGGCGCCACCGACAAGACAGTCTATGACGGCACGCGAATTCGGAACGCGGATCCAACTCGCTTGTTTGTCGATGCGCAAGGTCAGGCCGAGTGGCGTAAAAAGGGCTTCTTCCCGGTGTTGAATGACCAGGGAGGCTCCCTGGACGACAACCTGGCAAACTCACTGCTCTACCGGATGATCGAACTGGGCCAGACGCACCCACTGCCTGCCAACAGCCCGGTGCCGGCTGATATCCAGCTGGGGCTGTCCCGGGAAAACCAGTGCGCGGCAGTGGCTGACTTCGACGACTACGCCAGCGAGAAACCCCAGCAGGGCATGCCCCTGGCCATTGCCGGCTTGAGCGATACCGAATACCAGACCCTGAAACAGTGGATTTTTGAAGGCTCTGTCATAGATGAAAAGCCCTGGACAGCTACGGCGGACGAGGCACAGCACATCGGGCAGTGGGAGGAGTTCCTCAACCAGACCCCGCTGCGCAACCAGTTGGTCGCCCGCTACCTGTACGAGCACCTGTACCCGGCCCACCTGTACTTCGATGAACTCGACACCGGGAATTTCTTCGAGCTGGTGCGTTCCAGCACGCCGCCCGGCCAGGCTATCAAGATTATTGCCACCCTGCGGCCCAACGATGCCCCAGGGGAGCCCGTCTACTACCGCCTGCGCAGGGTCGCCTCCACCCTGGTGCACAAAACCCACTTACCCTACCCGCTGGGCACGGCAAAAATGGCCCGTTTCCAGGAGCTCTTTTTCACCGGCGACTGGAACGTAAGCCAACTGCCGGATTACTCCCGTGACATTCAGGTCAACCCTGTCGCCGCTTTCAATGACATCCCGGCCGGTGCCCGCTACCAGTTCATGCTGGATACGGCCCACTATTTTGTCGCCACCTTCATTCGCGGGCCAGTATGCGCAGGACAGATCGCCACCAACGTGATCGAGGACCAGTTCTTTGTCATGTTCCAGGACCCTGCAGCGGACCTCGCCGTAACCGACCCGGACTACCTGGCCGAGATTCTTCCTCACCTTGTGCTGGTGCCACAGGAGGAGGGCTTGATCCTGCTGTACCCGGACTGGAAGAGTCGCGTGGAAGCGATGGACGTCTACAATGAAATACGCGGGAAGGCTTACAAGCGGGCCGAACCCGAGGGCCGCTCGCTGGATGATATCTGGTACGGCAATGATAACGCCGCGTTAACCGTGTTTCGCAATTTCGACAACGCCATGGTCAGCAAGGGCTTTGTCGGCGCCGACCCGAAAACCCTGTGGGTAATGGATTACCCCATGCTGGAACGCACCTACTATCTGCTGGTGGTCAATTTCAACGTATTCGGCAGCGTTTCCACCCAGGCGGAAACGCGACTCTACTTTGACCTGATGCGGGCAAACGGCGAAAACAATTTCCTGCATTTCATGCCTGCGGATGTGCGCACCGCCATGCGCGACTCCTGGTATATCGGCAGCGACGCCGAAACCAAGATGAGCAAGACCTACGCGATCGTCAACGAAAACATGCCGGTGCGCATTCCCTACCAGACCGCCAACCCGAAAGCGGAGTTTATCTCCATGGTGACATCGCGCCTGGGAGCATTGGCCGGACCGCCCGACATACTCAATCGATGCGCCAGGAAGCCGTGTTACAGCGAGGGCGCTACGGCGGACCAGCGACGCATCGAGGCCAGCCTGCAGACGCTGAGCTCTCAGCCCGCCGCCCGCACGGGAATGCAGTTCATCGATTTCATGCCGGACGAGGTATTCCTGCGGGTAAGCACCCCGAACCCCGACAAGGATTTCGCCTATACCCTGATTCGCAACAAGGACCATACCAACGTCGCCTTCATGTTCGAAGAAAGCGAACGCCGCAACCGGGCGAAGGACACCTTGACTGTCTACCCCGGCTTGCTTGGCAGTTATCCCAATTTCATGTTTCATGTCCCGGTGCAGAAGATTGAGGCTTTTACCGCCGCACTGCATGCCGCGCAGAGCCAGGAGCAGTTTCTCGCGGTGGTTGATGAATACGGCCTGGCGCGCAGCAACCCTGCGATCTGGGAAAACTTCCAGTGGTTTGTGGATTACACGCGCCGAACAGAGCCACTGGCAGCGGGCGTATACGACCTCAGCCGTTACAAGAAGATCGCGGACCTCAGCAGTGACGAGAAGCGTTGAACAGGTGAATGAAACCTTGAATACATGTGGAGATAGCAGACTATGTTGAAGAAAATGCTTGTTTTGATAGCGGCGCTTTCAACCCCGTTCGCCATGGCTGGCGATGTTCCCGCAGGCGGGCGACTGCCCGACCTCAGCATTTCCGAGCGCGGTGAACTGGTTCTGCAGGGGGATGATGTCGGCTACCAGGCCTGGACCTACCCGCAACAGCCCGGCAAGGTTCACGTGGTGCAATACATGGCCGCCACCCGGGCCGCGAGTAAAATCAACGAACCCTTCACCGACCGGATGAAAACCGATCTGCCGCAAGGCGCCTTCCTTTCCACTACCATCCTGAACCTGGACGAGGCGATGTGGGGCACAGGCGGTCTGGTCGTCAGCGAACTGAAATCGAACAAGCAGCAGTTTCCCAACGCAATACTTGTGGCAGACGCGGACGGTGTCGGCCTCAAGCAGTGGCAGCTGGAAAAGGAAAACTCCGCCGTGATTGTCACAGATCCGGCTGGAGTAGTGCGTTTCTTCAAGCAGGGCGCAATGTCGGATGCCGAGATAGAAAGCACTTTGCAACTGGTACGCCAGTATATCGCCGAGGTGCCCGCTGCGGCGGAACACGCCGCGAGCGGCACGCCCTGAGCCAGGGGACGGGGCCCGGGCGGTGACCCTGCTCGCGGTCACTGCCCGGGGAAATACACTTCAGCCTGCGATACGGGCCACCCGGATGCGGATCGCGCTCCACTAATCCAGCAGGTCGGGCTGTTCCGCCACAATGACGTCGTAAAGCGGCTGGAAACTGAACCAACCCGCCAGATGGGAGCCGACCGTTTCACGAGTCTGGAGCGCGTGCTTGTCGGCGATAATCACCGGTTTGCCAGCCGCCTCGGCCAGCAACTGGGCCTGGCAACTGCGCTCCATGGTGACGAACCACCACGCCGCCTCATCCACGCTCTGGCCGACGGTCAACAGACCGTGGTTCTGCAGTATGGCCGCCTTGCTGTCTCCCAGCGCCGCCGCGATGCGGACGCCTTCACTGTTATCCAGCACCACGCCGGTAAAGTCGTCGAACAGCACATGGTCCTTGTAGAAAGCGCAGGCATCCTGGGTGATGGGGTCCAGTAGTCGACCCAGGCTGGACCAGCTCTTGCCATAGACCGAGTGTGCATGGGCTGCCGCTGTAACCTCCGGATGCGCCATATGAATCTGGGAGTGAATGGTGAAAGCCGCGCCGTTGAGCAGGCCACTTCCCTGTACCACTTCTCCCTTGTGGTTTACCTGAAGCAGATCGGAAACCCGCATCTGTTTGAACGAGCGCCCCATCGGGTTTACCCAGAAATGGTCCAGGTGCTCCGGGTCACGCACGGTGATATGGCCGGCCACCCCCTCGTCGAACCCGAACTTGCCGAACAGGCGCAGGGCCGCGGCCAGCCGCTCCTTGCGCAGCTTGCGCTCCTCTCCAACACTGCGCTCGGCATCGGGCAGCATGCCCGCGGCGGCCTCCGGGTTCATGATGATACTGTTGGTTACGTTTTCCATTACTGAACTCCTGGGTGGGTTGCACTTAAAGACTATAGTTCAAATTTTGCGCGGGGGTCCGTCGCGCGTCTTACATACAATGCAGCGGCGAGCGAGAGCCTTCCGGCACAATACCGCTGGCCGCCTACAACACTACTTTTACTGCGGCGGCAGCTGTCTTTGCCTTCGTCACCGCAGCGTCGATTGTCTCCCCCCGCGCCAGTGCCACCCCAAGGCGACGCTGGCCTTCGATATCCGGCTTGGCGAACAGGCGCAACTGCACATCATCACAATCCAGTGCGGCGGCAACGCCGGTGAAACGAATATCCCGCGACTGCCCGCGGGCCAGGATTACGGCAGAGGCCGAGCTTCCCAGCACCGGTATATGGTGGACGGGCAGCCCGAGAAAGGCCCGCACGTGCAAGGCGAACTCCGACTGGGACTGGGAAATCAAGGTAACCATACCCGTGTCATGAGGTCGCGGGGAAACCTCGCTGAAAACAACCTGGTCACCCTTCACGAACAGTTCCACCCCGAACAGGCCGCGCCCGCCCAGCGCGGTGACAACCTTGCCAGCGGTGTCCTTCGCAGCGGCGAGCGCAGCGTCCGACATGGCCTGGGGCTGCCATGACTCGCGGTAGTCGCCCTCCTCCTGGCGATGCCCTATGGGCGCGCAAAAATGGATACCATCGGAGGCGCTTACGGTCAGCAGGGTTATCTCATAGTCGAAATCAACAAAACCCTCGACAATCACCTTGCCGCCGCCGGCGCGTCCACCCTCCTGGGCATAACGCCAGGACTCCTGCAAATCAGCGGCATTGCGCACCATGCTCTGGCCTTTGCCGGATGAACTCATGACCGGCTTGACGATACAGGGATAGCCGATTTCATCCACCGCCGCCGCGAAATTGTCGTAAGTGTCCGCAAAGGCATAGGGCGAGGTATTCAGCTTCAGGGTCTCCGCCGCCAGGCGGCGAATTCCCTCGCGGTTCATGGTGAGATGGGTAGCCCTGGCGCAAGGAACGACATTCACACCTTCCGCCTCCAGTTCCAACAGTGTCGCGGTGGCGATCGCTTCCACCTCCGGCACCACGTAGTCGGGCCGTTCCAGCGCGATCACCTCGCGCAGTGCCTGCGGATCCAGCATATTGAAAACATGACTGCGATGGGCCACCTGCATGGCCGGCGCGTTGGCGTAGCGGTCACAGGCGATCACTTCCAGGCCCAGTCGCTGGCACTCAATGGCCACCTCCTTGCCCAGTTCGCCCGAACCCAGTAAGAGCACACGGGTGGCGCCTGCGGACAATGCCGTACCGAACATATCGTAATCCTCATAGCTGATCATGTGGCCGCACATGATAGCTGTCAGGCGTATCGGTGCAAGCCACCCCGCCCGCTCGCCCTAATCGGGCTCTTCCGCTTCCCGCAGGCGTTCCTGCCGCGCGCTCTCTGCGGCCAGGGCTGCCTTGATCTCGAGAAGTACCGCGTCGACGTCAGCCGCCTGCAGGTCTTCCTCGTACAGGCCGGTCAGTGGGGTCTCGGGCTGCAACTCGCCGTCCTCAAACAGCGACCAGATTTCTTTCGCATAACGGGTATTTTTCAGTTCGGGGGCGAACAACGCGTAATAGCTGGTGATTTTGTTCACGTCCCGGTCAAACATTTCCCGGGCATTATTATTGGCCGCCGCATCGACCGCCTGCGGCAGGTCGATGATGACCGGGCCATACTCATCCACCAACACATTGAATTCAGAAAGATCGCCGTGGACCAGGCCGGCGCACAACATCAGCTGGATGTAGTGCATCATCAGCGCGTGATCTTCCCGCGCCTGCTGGGCGGACATATCCACCTCCCCCAGCCGGGGCGCCACTTCGCCCTGCTCGTCCGTGACCAGTTCCATCAACAGGACTCCGTCGAAGCAACCGTAGGGCTGGGGCACCCGCACTCCCGCGCGGGCCACGCGATAGAGTGCGTCCACCTCGGCGTTCTGCCAGGACTCTTCCATCTGCTTGCGGCCAAACTTGGAACCTTTCTCCATGGCCCGGGCGCGGCGACTGTTCTTCTCCCGCCGCCCCTCCTGGTATTTGGCGGCCTGCTTGAAACCGCGTTTGGCGGCCTCCTTGTAGACCTTGGCGCAGCGGGTTTGATCGCCACTGCGCACGACGTAGACGGTGGCCTCCTTGCCGCTCATCAACTGGTACAGCACCTCGTCGATAAGTCCGTCCTCGTACAGCGGCAGCAAACGGGCTGGAATCTTCATAAACGTCTCACAGCTTGCGCACCTTGAACTTGCGCCCCTTGATCTTGCCATTGAGCAGGCGGCCCAGCGCGGTATCCGCCAGGTCGGTGCTGATGGCCACGTAGGTGACGCCGTCCATCACATTGATTTTGCCGACCGCCGCCCCATCGATACCCGCCTCGCCGGTCAGGGCACCCAGCACATCGCCGGGACGGACCTTGTCCCGGCGCCCGCCCGCGATACACAGGGTGACAAAATCCGGGGGCGGCATGGGGGAATCGCCCCAGGCCACGGTGTCGATGGCCTCGAACGTGAGCTCCCGCTGCTGCAGCTCCGCTATGCCGTCCAGGCGGTAGCGTTCCGTATCGGTAAACAGGCTGAGCGCGAGCCCGCCCCTGCCGGCGCGACCGGTGCGGCCAATGCGGTGCACGTAGATTTCAGGGGAGCGCGGCAACTCGAAATTCACCACGGCGGGCAACTCGTCGATATCCAGCCCTCGCGCCGCAACATCGGTGGCCACCAGCACCCGGCTGGCCTGCTGCCGGAAACGCACCAGCACCTGGTCGCGGTCGCGTTGTTCCATATCCCCGTGCAAGGCCATGGCACTGACACCCTGCTGCTCAAGATATGAACAGACCTCGCGCACCAGCTGTTTGGTGTTGCAAAAAACGACTGCGGCATCTGGCCGGTAGTGTGCCAGCAGTTTCGCCAACCCTTCCAGGCGGCCCTGCGACTGGCAGATGTAGAAGTGCTGGTCAATCTGCGGACTGTCGTGCTGGGACTCCACCGATATCCGCTGCGGGGATTGTTGAAAACGCGCGCTCATCGCCAGAATATTGTCGGGGAATGTGGCGGAAAAAAGCAGGGTCTGGCGCTCGCTCGGCGTGTGCCCGATGATGGCCTCGATTTCATCGACGAACCCCATCTCCAGCATCCGGTCAGCCTCGTCCAGCACCACGCAGTTCACACGGGCGAGGGACAAGGTTTTTTTGCGCAGGTGATCACCGATACGGCCCGGCGTACCCACCACCACGTGCGCGCCATGTTCCAGCGAACCGATCTGCGGCCCTATGGACTGGCCACCACAGAGGGTGACCACCTTGATATTCTGCTGGTAGCGAGCGAGCCGCCGAATCTCCGCGGCCACCTGGGTGGCCAGTTCCCTGGTGGGGCAGAGAATGAGGGCCTGGGTACCGAAATCGCGTGGATTAAGCCTCGCCAGCAGTGGCAACGTAAACGCAGCGGTCTTGCCACTTCCGGTTTTGGCCTGGGCGACAAGGTCATTACCGGCAAGGGCGAGCGGCAATGCGGCGGCCTGGATCGCCGTCATACTGTGATAGCCAAGGCTGCCGAGATTGTCGAGCTGGGCCGGGGACAAGGCCAGGGATGCAAAAGAGCTGTCGGTCACGTTGGATTCTTTGCTGATTGGGCTGGCAGTATACCAGAGTTGCACCGCGGCCATGCAGCGACCCTGTGCACGGGCCCCTGGTCCCACCCGTAACCAGCACAACCTTGCCGGTAAGATCAAAGTAAGCCGCCGTCTTTCCAAAATTCACTATCGGCTCCTCATCCCGCGGGGCAGCTCAGGCGTTGCGGATCGTAAGCCCGCCATCTACCGGGATAGCCGCCCCGGTGATAAAACTGGCGCTGGGCAATACCAGCGTCAGCGTAATATGTGCAACTTCCTCGGCGTCGCCATAGCGACGCAGGGCCGTGCGGCGGCGGGCGAACACCTCTTTGTCAGCCGCGGGGATCGCCTCGGTAATCCCGGTATGGATCGGGCCGGGGCAGACACAATTCACCGTGATGCCATCCCTGCCCAGGTCCACCGCCAGCGCCCGCGTTAATCCCAGGCAGGCATGCTTGGCCACCACGTATGGGCTGTTATTGGCGGTAGCGCCAAGCGCTTCAGTGGACGCGATATTCACGATACGCGGGTGCGAAGCCGCGGCAAGCCAGGGTCTGGCCGCACGGATAGCCCATTGCTGGGCACTGACCATGATATCCAGGGACTTTTGCCAGCTGGCCTCGTAGTCTTCGTCCTCCAGCATCGATGGCAGCACCAGGCCCGCGTTATTCACCAGGATGTCAATGCCGCCATAATGAGCCGCCGTTTGTTCCACTGCCGCAACGACTGCCGTTCGCAATGAGCAGTCGGCGGGTATCGCCAGTACATCGCCGCCGGCCTGGCGAATTTCCAGCGCCACCTCCGCCAGCGCCTGCTGATTGATATCCACGATAGCCAGCCGTGCGCCCTCATCGGCAAAAAGATGCGCGGTTGCGCGCCCCATGCCACTGGCGGCTCCGGTCACAATGGCAACGCTGCCGCGGATAGAGCGGCTCAAGCTGGACAGTCTGCCCATTTGGGAAACACCGTTTAGAACTCCTTGCTTTTGAGCATAGCCCAATTCGCAACGAAGCTGCCACCCGAATGCGCCCGACGCGTTGACGCGCGCTTTGCAAGCGCGTAGCTTTTGCCGTTGACCTCGCCAACGGAGAATATGATGAGCAAAAAAATCCCCCGTTCCAATGAGAACGACTACAGCGCCGATATCATTGCCCAGCGCCAGGCTTTCATCGAGGAGAATACACCCGCGAAACTGCACCATACCCGGCAGTTTTCCTTCGATCCCGAGGAGATGTCCGGCAATATCGAGAATATTTTCGGCGTGGCCCAGATACCTATCGGCCTGGCGGGTCCGCTACTGGTCAACGGCGAACACGCCAAGGGGGAATTCTACGTACCCATGGCGACCGTAGAGGGAACCATGCTGGCCAGCTACAACCGCGGCATGAAGGTCATTCGCGAAAGTGGCGGTGTCATCACCACGGTGTCCGGTGAAGCCATGCAGCGGGCCCCCACTTTCGTGTTCCCAAGCGCCAGGGAGGCCAGGGATTTTTGCGCATGGCTGAAACAGAACTACGAGCAGATCAAGGCGGTTGCCGAAACAACCACGTCCGTGGGCAAACTGAATGAGATTGAGCAGTATCACGCTCACAACATGGTTTTCACCCGTTTCGACTACAGCACCGGTGACGCCGCTGGCCAGAACATGACCAGTCGCGCCACCTTCGCCGCCTGCGAGTGGATCGTGACGCAGTACCCCCAACTCTCCCACTACCTGCTGTCCGGCAGTTTCGATACGGAAAAACGTACCTCGTCGGTCAACCTGCTTAAAGGTCGCGGCAAACGCGTGACGGCCGAGATCACGATCCCGCGCGATGTCATGCTGAGGAACCTGCGCATCACGCCGCCGCAAATGCACTACGGGCAGGGCATCAGCACCCTGGCCGCCCTGCTGACCAATTCTTCGAACAACGCCGCCCACCCGGCCAACGGCCTCGCCGCCCTGTACCTCGCCACCGGCCAGGACATCGCCAACATCGGCGAATCCAACCAGTGCACTACCTACAACAAGGTCACCCGGGACGGCGATTACTATTTCTCCATCACCATGCCGGCCATAATCATGGCCACATACGGCGGCGGTACCGCCCTGCCCACCCAGCGCGAGTGCCTGGAAATCATGGACTGCTTCGGCAAGGACAAAGCGCACAAGCTGGCGGAAATCGCCGCCGGCCTGGTACTGGCCGGGGAGTTGTCGCTGGGCGCCGCCACCCGCGTGGACAAGGAAACCCGCAAAAACGAGTGGGTGGACGCCCACGAACGCCTGGGACGCAACCGCTAAGCCGGCGCAACATGACGGCTGACGAAACCTCACTGGCGATTACCCGCCACCTGAATATCCCCCTGGCGGAGATCGACGTCCAGGCCATACGGGCCCAGGGTGCGGGTGGACAGAACGTCAACAAAGTGTCATCGGCCATTCACCTGCGCTTTGATATCACAGGTTCATCATTGCCGCTGGAGTACAAGGAGCGCATGCTGGCCCTGCGCGACCGCCGCATCTCCAGCGAAGGTGTCCTTGTCATCAAGGCGCAGCGCTTTCGCAGCCAGGAAAAAAACCGGGCCGACGCGCTGGACCGCCTGCGGGAACTGGTGGCCGGCATTACCGTCACCCGCAAGGCACGCCGGGCCACCAGTCCCAGTAAAAATGCGAAACGCAAGCGCATGGACAGCAAGACCAGGCGCGGCCAGCTGAAGTCCCTGCGCGGCAGGGTTGAGGACGGTTAACGCCCTGCTTCACCTGCTAATCAAAGATACTGCTGTACTTGTCCGTAAAAATTTCCCGACCGATGATGTACTTCATGATTTCCGAACTGCCCGCCAGGATACGGTTGATCCGGGCGCTGGTGAACATGTAGCTGATGGGATACTCCATCATATAACCGGCGCCACCATGCAACTGTACACCCAGGTCAAGCATCCGCCATTCGATTTCAGTGGCCTGCAGTTTACACTTGGCACCCATATTGGGCGTCAGCTTGCCCTGGTTGTGCAATTCCACGCAGTGGTCGATGTACACCTGCATGATGTCGATTTCCGTATCCATCTCCGCCATCTTGAACTCGGTGTTCTGCATCTTGCACAGGGGTTTGCCGAACACCTTGCGCTCCATGACGTACTCCCGGGTGAGATTGAACGCGGCCCGCGCGCTGGCAATGGAGCCGGCGCCAGAAATCAGGCGTTCCTCGGCCAGTCCATTCATCAGGTACACAAAACCCTGGGTGGGATCGCCCAGCACGTTTTTCTTGGGAACCTTGACGTTGTCAAAAAATAACTCGGCGGTGTCCTGGGCGTGCATACCCATCTTGTCGAGATTGCGACCGCGCTCAAAGCCCTCCATACCGCGCTCGACAACCAGCAGCGCCAGGGAGTAGGGATTATTTTCGGGGTCGGTTTTCGCCGCAACAATGACGATATCCGCATTGATACCATTGGATATATAGGTTTTCGAGCCATTGAGAAGAAAATGGTCGCCTTCATCTTTCGCCGTGGTACGCATACCCGAAAGATCGCTGCCCGCATCCGGCTCGGTCATGGCGACAGCCAGGATAGTCTCGCCCCTGACGCAGCCGGGCAGGAACCGTTCCCGCTGCTCCTCGGATCCGAAGTTTTTGAAATAGGGCCCTACCAGGCGGCTGTGCAAGGTATTGAACCACTCGCCGCATCCCGCGCGACAGGTCTCTTCCATGATGATCTGTTCGAAACGGAAGTCGCTGTCGCCCATGCCGCCGTATTTTTCATCGGGCCAGATCATCAGGAAGCCCTGGTCGCCCGCTTTCTTGAAAATCTCGCGGTCGACGATGCCCTGCTCGCGAAAGCGCGGCATATGCGGCTGCACTTCAGTCTCCAGAAACTTGCGGTAGGCGTCCCGGAACATCTGCTGTTCTTCGGTAAAGGCTCTCACGATTCATTTACTCCATTTGTCATCTATACATTTACGAAGCGGCGGCATAGCGGGGCTCCGCTGGCACGCCGCAGCCCAACTCAGCGGAATAACTCGCCCGAGGCAGCGTGGTCCAGGGCAATTTTTGGCGGCTGGAAACGCTCGCCGTAAACCTGCTCCAACTCCCTGCACCGCTCGACAAAGCGCTGGGCGCCGTAGGTGTTGACGAACTGGATATAACCACCTGTCCACACCGGGGCACCAATACCCATGATCGAGCCGATATTACCGTCCGCCACGGAGCGCAACACTTGTGTCTCGAGACACTTCAGGGACTCGATCACCGGCCGGAACAGGAGACGATCCTTGATGTCCTGCTCGCTCACCTGGGTTCCGGGCTTGTAGTAAAGATCGAACAGGGGTGGCCAGATGGCCTTGCTGCCGTCTTCGCTGTACTCATAAAAGCCGCCGCCGTGGTGGCGACCGCCGCGACCGTGTTCAACCACCATGGTGTCGATGACTGAGCGCACCACGCTGCCATCGCCCCACTTGTCCAGCACGCCCATTTCCTTCCATGCCTCCTGGGCCTTTCGGCTCAGTTCCAGGCTGACCTCGTCATATACTGCCAACGGACCTACCGGCATGCCGATCGCCTTGCCCAGGGAGTCGATCTGTACCGGGTGGACGCCCTCGTTCAGCAAACGCACGCCTTCATCCAGGTAAGTACCGAAGGTTCGCGAAGTGAAGAAGCCCATCGAATCGTTGACAACAATAGGCGTCTTGCGAATCTGGCGGGTGTAGTCAAAGGCCCGCGCCAGGGTCTCATCCGAGGTCTTTTCACCACAGATAATCTCCACGAGGGGCATCTTGTCCACCGGCGAAAAGAAGTGGATACCGATAAAATTTTCCTGCCGGGCACTGGCTTCAGCCAACTGGGTAATCGGCAGCGTTGAGGTATTGGAGCCCCACACGCCATTTTCCGCCAGGCGGCCTTCAGTGGCTTTCGTGATTTTGTGTTTGAGCTCCATGTTCTCGAACACCGCCTCGATAATCAGGTCGCAGCCCTGCAGGTCGGCATCGGTGGCCGTTGGCTTGATCAGCTTGAGAACCTCATTTTTCTGTGCTTCGGTCATGCGACCGCGAGCGACCCGTTTATCCAGCAGCTTTACCGAGTACGCCTTGCCCTTCTCGGCGGCTTCAACTGAAATGTCCTTCAGCACCACCTCGATGCCAGCCATCGCGGACACATAGGCAATGCCCTGGCCCATCATGCCGGCGCCCAGTACCCCAACTTTTTTTGTGGTGTAGGGTGCGATATCCCGGGGCCTGCTGGCGCCGCCGTTGACCTTGTTCATACCGAAGAAAAACGTGGAGATCATGTTTTTGGCCTGGGGAGTAACCGCCAGGTAAGTCAGCCCCCTGGATTCCACTTCCAGGGCGCTGTCGAAGTCCAGCCTGCAGGCCTCTACCGCGCAGTCGAGAATTTTTTCCGGGGCGGGCAGCAGGCCGCGGGTTTTCTGGCGCAGCATCGCCGGTGCCCCCATAATCAGCTGCGCCAGCTTGGGCGAGCTGGCATTGCCGCCGGGAACCCTGAAGCCCTTGCGATCCCAGGGTTGCACCGCTGCCTCCTCGTCGCTCCTGTTGGCCAGGATCCAGGCTTTCGCCCGCGGCACAAGTTCTTCCGCGGTGGCGGTAGTTTCGTGAATCATGCCCTCAGCCAGCGCCGCCGCAGGTGCCACTTTCCTGCCTTCGAGCAGGTATGGCAGGGCCTTTTCCAGGCCCAGCAGATTGACCATGCGCACCACGCCGCCCCCGCCCGGCAGCAGGCCCAGGCTCACTTCCGGCAGACCCAGTTGTACTGACTTGTCATCCCAGGCGATACGGTGGTTACAGCACAGGCAGATCTCGAAACCGCCACCCAGCGCGGCGCCGTTGATCGCCGCCACCACGGGCACCGGCAATTTTTCCAGGCGGCGCAGGTTGTGCTTGGTGATGCGCAGCATGTCCATGAAACCGGCCTCATTGCCCTTCTCGGCGGCCAGCAATTCATTCAGGTCGCCACCGGCGAAAAACACTTTCTTGGCCGACGCGAAGACAACACCCGTCAGCCCCTGCTCCCGCTCCAGCCTGTCAACGGTCTCCGCCATGGCCGAGCGATACTCCTCGTTCATGGCATTGACCGGACCGCTCATGTCCATGGTGATTGTGACAATGCCGTCGGCGTCTTTTTCGTACTTGAATACACTCATGATCTATTCCCAATTCGTCAATGCAGAAGGGCGTTACACGCGCTCGATGATGGTGGAGATGCCCATGCCGCCACCGACACACAGTGACAACATGGCGCGCTTGAGATTGCGGCGTTCGAGTTCATCGAGCATGGTGCTCACCAGCATGGCCCCGGTCGCCCCCAGCGGATGGCCCATGGCGATAGCGCCACCGTTAACGTTGGTTATCGCGTGGTCGATGCCCAGGTCTTTCATATAGCGCAGGGCCACCGCTGCAAACGCTTCGTTGATTTCCCACAGGTCGATATCCGAGACCTGCAGGCCGGCCTTGTCCAGGCACTTCTTCGCCGCCGGCCCCGGGCCAATGAGCATGATGGTGGGGTCGGTGGATAACACCGCGGTGGCGACGATGCGCCCGCGAGGCTTCAGGCCGAGATCCTTGCCGGCCTTCTCGCTACCGATCAGAACCGCACTGGCGCCGTCGACGATGCCGGAGGAATTGCCCGGCGTATGCACGTGATTGATTTTGTCCAGTGTGGTGTACTTGGCGAGGATCACATCGTCAAACCCGAACTGACCCATCAGGCCGAAAGATGACTTGAGACCGGCCAGGCCTTCCATGCTGGTGTCGGGCTTGATGAAATCGTCCCTGTCCAGGACCGTGAGGCCGTTGTAGTCCCTGACCGGCACCACGGATTTGTCAAAATAGCCGTTATCCCTGGCGTGGGCAGCGCGTTTTTGCGATTCCACCGCGAAGGCATCCACATCTTCCCGGCTCCAGCCTTCGAGGGTGGCGATGGTATCGGCGCCGATGCCCTGGGGCACAAAGCCGGTTTTCAGGCTGAAAGCCGGATCGCCGCCCATCGCGCCGCCGTTGGAGCCCATGGGCACCCGGGACATGCACTCAACACCGCCGGCGACCACGAGGTCCTCCCAACCGGAGGCGATTTTCTGGGCCGCGATGTTCACAGCCTCCAGGCCGGATGCGCAGAAGCGATCGAGTTGCACACCCGCCACGGACTCGTCCCAATCCGCGTTTTGCACAATCATTTTGGCCACGTCCGAGCCCTGCTCGCCAACCGGTGTGACGCAGCCCATGACCACGTCGTCAACATAGGCCGTGTCCAGGTCATGACGGGATTGCAATTCCCGCAGCAGGCCCGCCCCAAGGTCGACTGGCTTGATAGTGTAAAGGCTGCCGCCAGGTTTGCCCTTGCTGCGAGGGGTTCGTACCGCGTCAAAAATATAGGCTGGCTTACTCATCAGGTGCTCCGATAGAGGTGGCTGTAGGGTTGCTGGAAAATACTGGCGAGATAGTGCTGGCTGGCCACGGCCCATGCAATGACCCCAGCTGTTAATGAAATTGACATTTTGTTACACGGAAGCAGCTGACCAGTCGATTTACAGTGTCGCAGGGACGCCGATCACGCGGCCCTGCGGCGCCCCGTGGGCTTGTGACTGTTGCGCAGCGCTTCTTCCTCGAAATCTTGCCGGATCCGGTCCAGGGTCCGACTGATCCGGGTCTGCACCCGGATCATCTCAATTTTGCGCCAGGTGGAACGCTCGCCCGAGGCAATCAGTTTCATTATGTCATCGGCGGAAAGGTGCGCGAGCAGTTTCATCGGGTTGTAGAATCGGTTGCGCGGCAGAATATTGATATCGCCGATATAGTCCTGATTCACCATCGACATCAGGGTGTTGACCACTTTCGACACGTTTCCTTCCCTTGTCAGTGGCTTGTGCATGATGGCCGCCCCGGCGTTCAGCCACTCCCTCGCGGTGCGCCTGCTGGCATTGGTCAAAATCGCCAGGGCGCCACCCTGGCGCCGACCATCGGTGACGAACGGCAGTACTGCGGGATTCGCCTGACTGACAATGTAGTGATTGACCCCGTACAGGCGCGCCAGCCTTTTTGTGGGCAGATCATCGCTGACGGAGCCGTCCACCCACTTTCTGGAGGGCAGGTAGGGCTGGCGTTCTCCCCATTTATCGCGGGCCTCCAGGATAACTGGCGGAAACACACCCGGAACCGCTGCGGAGGCCATCACGGATTTGTGGATCAGCACGTTGGGCGATGTGGTCGCGTTCAGCAGGCGGGAGGTCTGGTGAGTCTCCGCCGGTGCCACTGATACGTTAAGCATGCGACCGCTGTGTTCGTAGGCCTCCTGGAAAGTCATATCGGGTATCAGGCGCTCGATCATCGACTGCACCTCGTCCACCTGCAGCAAGCGTGGGCGCAGGCCGCCCAGACTCCGAATCAGGCCCGCCTCCTGCTGCACCTCGCTGAGCAGGAATTCGGGCGTGAAGATATCGCGCAGTTCCTCGTCATTATGGGTACACAGGAGGCTGCCGACCACGGAGCCGCCGCTGGAACCCGACAGGATGGTCGGCAGCAGACCCTGTTGCCAAAGCGCCTTGACCACGCCCACGTGAAAATACAGGAGCATGCCGGAGCCGCTCATCAGCAGGGCGCTGCGTCCAAAGCAGTGATGGGCGCGACGGAAAAAATCCAGTTTTTCTTCAAACCCGATATCGTCGATGTCCGGACTGGCCAGCAGCTCAAGGGCATCGACGATCTCCTCCACATAGTCGTGGATCAGGTGTTTGGTGCCAAAAGCTGAACATTCATACAGGGATGCCTTGCCCATTCCCGCCATATTGCCGTGTATGCCCTCATTGAGGTTAAACAACAGACCGCGGTGATCGTGCCGGGCTCGCATGGACCGGAGTCGGTCAAGTCGAATGCGAATTGCAACATTGTCAAACTGGGTGGATTGGTCGCGAGCGCGCCACCGATCCATGCCGGTGGCGGTATCATAACCCTGCGCCGCTTCCTTCCACTGCTCATAGCTCTCGGCCGTGTTCATGGCCGCCGCGAACTTGCGCTTTCCACGGAATGACATCAGATACAACTCCAAATCCTGGTTTATGAAAAAACATACCCAAAGGTCAATGTACCAATGTTGACAGTGAATCACACCCTTGACACGGGTGTTATTGATCTGGCTCAGATCAGGACACGATAATCGTGATCCAGGTCCCACAAACAGGCGAAATTGACTGCCAGAGCAGGCAAAAGCGGCGTGAGAGCCGCCCCATAGAGGCGTTTCAGCCAAGGGCGCGCGCGAGATAGTCCATATCGGCCCGGTAGCCGTCCAGGGCCTGGCTCACAGAGAATTTCTCTATCCTGCCCCCAATCAGCGGAACTTTGGCCTTGGCGTGTGGCTCCACCTGGTAACAGCAGCCTGCATCCGTCGCAAACAGCTCTATCTCGGCGGAAACCGAGACGGGCTGCCCTTTGATATCGACTTCCTGGATACACAGCCAGCCGCTGTCATCGTCGTTGGGGCGCCAGGTATCGGTCACCTGGATGGTTTGCACCGGATCGAAGAGACGGGCCAGAAAAGCCGGGATGTCGCGGCGCACTTTCCTGTCGGACACCAGAACCGTCACCTCCCCCCGCCGCTTTACCTTACAGCGCGACTCCAGGTCACCCAGGGCAAGGCTGCGCTGAACGATGAAGTCCGGATCGGTCAACAGTTCGAACACATCTTCCACCGCACAATCAAACTCGAATTCAGTCATGAATCTTAAGCTCCAAGGTCATTTTGCAGGTCCTGTCGCATCGTCGCCGATGCACGGTCGCAGCCGCCGCGACCGGGCTATTGGCTCCGGGCAGGCCCCGGCTGGCCGGTCATTCCGGTACCAGCCAGTTTACTTCATCGTCGGGAAAATGGCGTAAACTGGCCAATCACACACCGTATCAGGCTGCGCAGGAAAATACCGATGTCAGAAGAACTGGAAGTTTCACTCTCCGCCGAGGGCGTGCTCAACATTACGATGAACCGGCCCCAGGTCCACAACGCCTTCGATGACAAGCAGATTGCGCGCTTTATCGCCGCCCTGGACGAAGCCGGTGCAAACCCCTCGGTGCGGGTGGTGGTCATCGCCGGCCACGGCAGGAGCTTTTCCGCAGGCGGCGACATCAACTACATGCGCCGAATGGGCAGCAATACCTACCAGGAAAACCTCGCCGACGGGGGACAGTTGGCGCGCCTGATGAAAACCCTGAACTCCCTGCCCAAGCCCACCATTGCCCGCGTCCAGGGGGCTGCCATGGGGGGCGGTGTCGGCCTGGTCAGTTGTTGCGATTTCGCCATCGGCACCCCCTCGACCCGGCTCGCCCTCAGCGAAGTGAAACTGGGTATGGTGCCCGCTACTATCAGCCCGTATGTGGTCATGACCATTGGCGAGAAGGCAGCCCGCAGGCTGTTCATGAGCGGCCAGCCAGTGCTGGGGGAGGAAGCCTGCAGACTCGGTTTTCTCAGTGCCGTCGTCGAGGAGGATCAGCTGGACACGGCCGTGACAGCGCTGGCACAGAACCTGCTGAAAAATGCCCCCGCAGCGGTGGGTCGGTCCAAGCAACTGGCGATGGATGTGGCGGCCAGCGCGATCAACGACGATTTGATCGCGGCCACCATCAAAGTGATTGCGGATGTCCGCGATTCGGACGAGGGCCGCGAAGGCCTCAGCGCCTTCCTGGAAAAGCGTGCTCCCGCCTGGCAGCAGGACTGAGCGCTAGCTGGCGCCGTCAAACCAGTCGGCGAATCCCAGGGTGGTCGATGGACCGATATGCAGTTGCTCCAGTACCCCGTGGCCTACCCGATCGCCGCAGGTGGCTTTTACTACTTGCTGCACATGGATATTTTCCAGGGCCAGGGGGTCCAGCTCGCTGTCTGTCCAGCTCTCCCCGGCAATGGCCAGTTCGCCCTGCCACTTGCCGTGTCCCCAGACCGGGTGCTGATAGCCCAGCCCCTTCATCCGATGCACCAGCACCGGCTCGAGGGTAACTTCCATGACCTCTCCCGAGCGGTCCTGCATGGTGATCACCGCCGAGGCGGCGCGCCGGGTACCGGGCAGCATGGTGAGCTTGTGAGCCACCTGGCCCTGCCAGGTGTAGCTGCCGGGATCGTTGGTGCCGGGAATATCTTCCATCTTTGAGTAGCGGGGCAGGAAGCACTGGTCAGTATGCCACTGGTTACCGGCGCCATCCTCAAACCAGCCGGCCAGGCTGCACTCATGCTCCCAGTGAATCGGCATCCAGTTGAAGTGAATCGCCTGGAACTCCGCCAGCGGCGCGCCGCCACCATAGGGTTCACCGACCGGGCGAATACCCCAGGAGCGGTCCTTGAGACCGAAGGTCGAGTGCCCGTCCACCTTCAGCTTTTTGCCGTCGTAGCGAATCCAGCCTTCCCAGGTGCCGAACTGATCGAGCCGGGTGACATCCATAATCACGTGACGCTGGTTGCGCAGAGTCTGGCGCCCCTCTTCGATGCAGGCGGTATGGGGCGTGAATACCAGGTCACATTCGATCCCGGTGTCGTTGGCTTCAATTACTACGCGGTGCCGCCCCATGGGCTCCAGGATATGCAGGGCGAATGGCCCGACACTCGTATCGGTGGGCTCCAGCGGGGCACGCCGGGAACCGTGAAACGCGTACTGGCGACCGTCTATCGCCAGGCTCAGGGCGCAATCGAGTACGCCGAGATTGGGATAGCGACCGAGGCCAACACCAAAGTAGAAACTGCCATCGCGAGCGTGACCGTTGTACCAGAAACGATCGTAGGTATTGCGATCGCTGCTAACCGTATGAAATACCGGTTCCGCGCTCTGGTGAATAGGATAGTCGTCAAATTTGGATAGCATCGTGGCTGGTCTCCCCTTGTTGGCCGGGGTGCTAGCATGAACCACCGCGCCGGCGGCAACAAGGCGAGGCGTGCAATCGCCACGCACGCGTACAGCAAATCAAACCCGCGGGGACACGGCCGACCGGCAGCTGCCAGTCTGCTGCCGTGCGCTCAGCCGCGGGTGAACTTACCCGGTCTGCGCTCGGTGACCGCCCTGACGCCCTCGGCGTGATCAAGGGTCGCGGCAAGACGCTGCTGTTCGGCCAGTTCACGCTGTAACTGCTGTTCCACCGCGTCGGCGAGGCCGCTACGCAGCGTCTCTCGCGTTGATTCCACCGCCAGTGGCGCCGCCGCGGCAATATCAGCCGCCAGCGAAATGGCCTCCTCCCGCAGGAGTTCCTCCGTGGTCAAGACATCGGCGAGCCCCATGTCCAGCGCTTCCTCGGGGCCGATGCGATGCCCGGTATAGAGCATCAGGCTCGCGGCCTGGTTGCCGATGATACGCGGCAGCGTATGGCTGATGCCGAAGCCCGCGTGTACGCCCAGGTGGACGAAATTCGCTGAAAAACAACTGTGCTCGCAGGCGACACGAAAATCCGCTACCAGCGCCAGCCCCAGCCCACCGCCTATGGCCGGACCCTGGATCGCAGCCACGATGGGTTTGCGGGTGCGAAATAATCGCACCGCATGGCGGTACAATTCAGCCGCTCCCCGGTCGGGGTCGCCCGCGAACAGGTTGCGGTTGGACTCCGCCTTGAAATCCGCTCCCGCCGAGAATGCCCGGCCCTGCGCCGCCAGCACTACCGCACGGCAGTCGACATCCTGGTCCAGGGATTCGAAGGCATCCGCAACACTGCCGATCAGGGCGGCATCGAAGAAGTTGTAGGGGGGCCGCTGCATTTCCACCACAGTCACATGGCCCAGCGTTTGCAACTCAACATCGCCAAATCGTTTCATAGGAGTCCGGGGGCAGGTAATGGCTTGTGGCGCTATTATAGGCACAGCTTGAGACTGTGATCGCGAAAAATAGGGCCCTTTGACGGAAATGTGCGCGATATATGGCAGGGATTCGCGGGCCAATCTGGTGGAAATTTGCAGGAGGCATGGCGCCGGCGGACCCGGTAGCGGATAATACGCCCTCTTCAAACTACCCGGTCACTCCAGCGATGCCGCATCTCTCCCCGGCCACCTGTATGGTCCGCAGCCCCCGCTGCAACCGCGGCTACCCGGCAATCAGCGGGCCCGATACAGTTTGCGCCCGGGCCAGGTGGCAGCTGTGATCGAAACGGCCGCGCTGTCCATGGCCACCTTCTTCGCCACGATAGGCCCGCTGGACGTCGCTGCGATATTCGCGGCCCTGACGGCGAACTCGAGCCGCCAGCACCGGCGCTCAATGGCGCTTCGCGGTACGCTGATCGCCACCTTTGTGCTGGTGCTGTTCGCCCTGGTGGGCGAAGTGGTACTGGGGAGCCTCGGCATCTCGCTGGCGGCATTGCGCACCGCGGGCGGTATCCTCCTGCTGCTGATCGCCATAGAAATGGTATTCGCGCGCACCACCGGCGGCACATCCACCACGGACGAGGAGGAGCAGGAAGCAATTTTAAAACAGGATATTTCGGTATTCCCTATTGCCACCCCACTCATAGCCGGCCCGGGCGCCATGGGCGCCGCCATTCTGTTGATGGCCGATGCAGAGGGCGACCTGGAGCTGCAGGCCGTGGTGCTGGGGTCGCTGCTGGCGATACTGCTGTTCACCTATATCGGAATGCTGTTGGCGGGTCGCATCCAGCGACTCCTGGGAGTTATCGGCATGCACGTGATAACCCGGGTTATGGGCGTGTTGCTGGCGGCGCTGGCAGTGCAGTTCATCTTCGACGGTATCGCCCAGAGCGGCCTGGTCTAGGCGTTGCTGTACCGGCTGTCCTCGCGGGAGTAGAATAACTCTCTACCAAAAATCAAGGATATAACGTGTCCAGACTCTTCGTTTGTTTTGCTTTGCTGACTTTCTGCCTGCCCTCGCTGGCAACGGATGTCACGCTCCTCACCGGCTACCAGTTCAACTCCAACTTTGAGATTGTTTCGGCAAACAATCTGCCGGCCAATACCAATCCAAGTACGGGGGAGCCGGGAGATGATGTCGAGCTGGAGGATGGCGCCGCCTTCAGCCTGGCCGTTGATTTTGTCTTCGAAAACCAGCAAACCAAGCGTATCGGTTTCTATGTCTCCTATGAACAAACCGAGTTCGACAACAATGCCGGCCTGACTGACAGGGACATGGACATCACCCACCTGCATTTCACCGCCATGAGCTATTACCCCAGCGGCAATATGGAGCCCTTTGTCCTGGCGGGCCTGGGCGCAGGGTTTTTCGCGCCGAAAGATCCCACCCTGGATGACGAGACCAAGTTCTCCGCGCAAATTGGCGCCGGCACCAACTACCGATTCAGTGACACCCTGCTGCTGCGCATGGACGTGCGCTGGCTGGCGACCTTTTTCGACAGCAGTGGCGCCGCGTTCTGCAGTGGCGGCTGCGTCATCGCGGTGAGTTCAGATACCTACAGCCAGGTACAGGCGAACATAGGCCTGATGTATCGCTTCTGACCGCTGCCAGGAACGAACTCAGGGTGCGAACCGGGACTGACATGAAACTGATCATCCAGATTCCCTGTCTCAACGAAGAGCACACCCTGCCCGCCACGCTGGCGGACCTGCCACGGCAGATAGACGGCATCGACTGCATCGAGATACTGGTCATCGACGATGGCAGCGATGACCGCACCACTGAAGTCGCGCGCTCCCTCGGCGTGCACCACATCGTCCGGCATTCCAGCAATTGCGGACTGGGGCGGGCTTTCAGGTCCGGACTCGACCGCGCCCTCAAGGAGGGTGCGGATATCATCGTGAACACTGACGGTGACGGCCAGTACAGCGGCGCCTGCATCGCCGACCTGGTGAAACCGGTACTCGAAGGGCGGGCCGACATTGTTATCGGTGACCGCAGGACGGCGAACAACCCGGAATTCGGCGCGGTCAAAAAACTTCTGCAACGACTGGGCAGTTACGTGGTGCGCACCCTGTCCGGCGTGGCGGTACACGATGCCGTTTCCGGATTTCGAGCCATATCCGCGAAGGCGGCACTGCGCCTGAACGTCCTGTCCACATTCAGCTATACGGTGGAGATGATTATCCAGGCCGGGAACAAGCAGATGAGGGTTGCGAGCGTCCCGGTGGACACAAATCCGGCGACCAGGGAATCGCGCCTGTTTCGCAACATCCCGCAGTTTGTCAGCAGGCAATTGGTCGGTATGCTGCGAATGTACGCCATGTATCGACCCATGCGGTTCTTCTTCTACCTGGGCAGCCTGCTGAGTGCCATCGGGATAATTCCGGTAGTGCGATTTCTACTGGCATACTCGGCTGGCGAGGGCGATGGTCACATCCAGTCACTGGTGCTGGGCGGAGCGTTCCTGACCATGGGGTTTATGGTTTTTGTCAGCGGTCTGCTATCGGACCTGATTTCGCAAAACCGCCAACTCGCGGAAATAACCCTGGAAAAAGTGCGCGCCATGGAATTGGAGCGCATCCGCAACACCGCCAGCCTGGAGCAGGCGGCGCTCGCCAGGGCTTCGGACCCGGGGCGAGGCACGGAACAACCGTAGCGGATCAACTCACCGCAGAAGAGTGGCTGAGAACTTCCCGGGCGATGTACCGGGCAAGATTGACCTTGCCCTCCAGGTAATTCGCAAGGCGCCCGGCCCACTGCCCAGGATCCAGCGCCGCGGTTTCCGCGACAGCGCGACACAGCGATTCACTATCCACCGCGGGCAATTTCCACAACAGTCCATACTCCGCCAGTTCGTCTGTGTAGCAGCGCCGGTCATTCGCCGCGTATATCGCCGGCACCCCGAGCAGCACAGCCTCCCCGGCCATGGTCGCGCTCTCCCCGATATAACAATTGCAACTGGCCAAGAGGTGATGCACCTGCGCCACCGGACCGCGGTAGCGGTAACATTCGAGCTCAGGTGGCAGCGGCAACTCGGAGGATATGTGGACCCTGCCCCGGCTGCTGATGCTGTCTACAAAGCCTTGCAGGGTGTCCGCGTTCCAACCGCCGCGGCCAATGTCGTGATTGGCTTGCCAGCCCACCAGGCGCAGAAAGTAATTTGGCATCCCTTCCGCCAGGCCGGCGGCGAGCGCCACCCCGCGGTCCGGCACAAAGTTCTCCGGATGGAGATAGGAGAAATCCTTGGTTCCGGGAAAGCGGGTGGTCCTGCCCCTGGCAACGGGCCCGTCGTAGGATTCCGGAACATAGAGGCGACTGATAAAGGGCAGCGTGAGCTTGTGCTGCAGGGGCGCCCGTTCGGTATCGTAGAAACTGATGGCAGGTATGCTCATCAACCTGCCCACGTGGGAGATCGCCACACCGCCAAACCCGCACATGACATCCGGCCGAAACTTCCTCGCGACTCGCCAAAGGGCCACGTCACGCTGTGCCAATTCCATCCCGAGCGTCAGCAGCCTGGAGCCGGCGCTGGAAATAACATGGTGTTCAATCGCGAAGGCGTCGAGCAGGTCGATGGTGACGTCCTTGCGCCGGCTGGCGACGAGAATGCGGTGACCCTGGCTCTGCCAGATACGAATCGGATTCAGGAAAAAGAGCACATCCGCCGGATGCACGATTTCCACAAGAATTTTCATTGGGCGCCAACTGCCGGCATGGTATCCGGGTCACGACCCAACCCGGCACGAGCGGATACGCCATTCCAGAGTAACAGGCAGTAAAACATCAATCCGGGAACCAGGTGCAGGCTTATCCTGCCCACCGAAGTAAAACGCAGCGCGCCCAGGGAATAACGGGTAAACAGGAACAGGCTCAAGAACAGTAACACCGCGGCAAGCAGCGCGGTCGTAATTCCTCCATATGCGCCTCTCCCGAAGCTTCCCGACAGGATGCTAATCGGCAATAGCGCCAGCAGCAGATACCCCAACAGGTGCCAGTTATCCTGCACCCAGAAACTGGCCAGCACCCCTGCCAGCGCCCCGGGACGATAGAAGAGGCGAAGCTCATCCAGTGCGTGACCGGCAATCGTGAAATCCGGCGGGATCAGGACCAGCGCCAACACCACGGCAACAAACGTGCCATACAACACGTACAGCGCCCAACGCAGCGGCAGAAGCACCACGACCAGGGCGGGAATGAAGGTCAGCGCCCAGAAGAATCCCTCGTTTTTTATCAGCGGGCAACAAAGGGCAAATAGCAGCGCCTGCAGGGCTTGCCCTGTTTCACGCCTGAGTGACCAGTTATGAAACGCCATGAGGGCCGCGCAATAACAGGCGCCGAGAAACAGGTCGGCATACCCCGCCAACGCCACATGCGAGCCGATCAGCGGCATGGACACCAACATATAAGTGAAGATCAGGGCGCTAAGAGCCGTGCTGCCCGCAGCCCTGGCCTGGCCATAGAAAGCGATGGCCAGTCCCGCGCAGCAGAGCAGCCAGGGCAGGTTCATCAGGCTTTCATCCCAGCGATCCAGTGCCAGGCTCAACCAGAGCTGTAACAGCGGTATGGTGACAGGGTAGCCGGGGTGATGATCCGTGTATACGCCCTCCCCTCCCAGCCTCAACCACTGGCTCTCTTCCACGAAGGGTACGAGACCGCCAGCGTCAAACCAGACCCGGGCCTTGGTCGCCCAGTGCATGGTGGCATCCCAGGGGAACAGCGGTCGCCAGACCAGTTCCAGACCCACGCTGAGGAGTCGCAGGCCAAGCAGTACCAAAAACAGTCCTATCAACAATCTGTGCATCGCTGTCAACGCAGGCTCCGGGATTGCGACCGGCGTCGGACCCCGCCGCTTTAAACTGTTGGCCGCCACCAGCACCACTATCAATCCCGCGGCGAAAAACACGATGACATGGAACCTGAGGCCGACACCAAAGCCGTCCAGCAGTCGCATAAGGAGTGGCAACAGTATGAGCCCAAACAGCATGCCGTTACCCGCAACCGCGGCGGCCCGGCCGGCTGTGCCGCTGCGGGTCAGGAGACTGATACAGGTCGCGCCCAGCACCAGGGGCAGCGAGAGGGCGAGCAGCAGCTTGACCAACTCCATTCACATCACCCTGTACAAAGTGCCAACGGCACTGGATGTTTCGACCTCGACGGCAACCCTCTCGCCCCGAGGCGCAACCAGGATATTCTGCTGCCGGTCGAAGCGCAGAGCTGTCGGTGCCAGAACCAGAAGGTAGTCGCCCTTGCGCAATCGCCTCCATGCAGGTAATTCCGGGCCATTGCGTTTCCAGTAAACATTGCGAGGGTACAGATAGTAGGCGCCGCGCATACCGATATACTCATCGGCAGAGCTGACGAAAACACGGGTACCGTCCGGAGCAATGCGCTGTTTTGCCGCGCCGACAAACGCGAACAGCGGCGCTTCCGGCCCTACTGTGCGGCGGTCCGCCGAGGCCAATCCTGCAAAATCACTGTGGGTGTTGCGCAGCCGATCAAGCAGCTTGCCCTGCCATAAGAGGTCGAGGCCGATCCAGCAGCAGACGAACAGCGCTGCCGGGACACGCCAGTCAAACCGGGTCCTGGCGCTGACCGCCACAATCAGTCCGTAGCTGACAAGGCTCAACACCAGCAGTGCCCCGACAAGCGGCAAGGGATAGAGTACGGCATCGCGCGAGCCCACACCGTAGTAGGCATTGATTGATGAATGGCTCCACTCACCGGGCGCCAGCCATTCGTCGAGAGTGTATCTGAACCAGCTGTACGGGGTGCTGGCGATCAACTGCGCAGACTCCAGCACAATGGTCTGCCCCGGCGCGCCGCGGATCACAAAACCCAGTTCTGTGATGACGCCCTGCCACTCGCCCAGTTGAACGAGCGCTTGTAAGGCGGGCCCGACACCTCCGGGAAGAGTGTGGTGAAGCAGTGTGTTCCCGGTCTTTGCGGTTTTCCAGAACAGCGCGAGGGTCGTCGCTGACGAAGACTGCCGGAAGCTCGCATCCAGCAAGAGATAGTCCGTGGCCCGAACCGCCGGCAGGCTCCACAACAGGACGCCCAATCCCGTGTCATCCAGGGTCAGCCTCAGTCCGCCATCCTCGCGCGACACCCTGCCGACCTTGATTTTCGCCAGCGCCGGATCGAGCACCTTGTCCCGCGGCGGGTCAGCCGGGGTCAAGGTCGCGAAATAGAGGTACACAGCAGCCAACAACACTGTTGCACCACACAACAGTGAGGTAGTTGCGAGCCGGAGCATTGTCAGCAGTTCAGAAAAATCCCAGGGGGTTGGTGTCGTGACTTACCAGCATATTCTTGGTCTGCTGGTAATGCTCCAGTGCCATCCTGTGGCATTCGCGCCCGATACCGGATTTCTTGTACCCGCCGAAGGCCGCGTGCGCCGGGTACGCATGGTAGCAGTTCATCCACACCCTGCCGGCCTTGATGCCGCGACCCATACGAAAGGCGCGATTGGTGTCGCGGGTCCAGACCCCGGCGCCAAGGCCATATTCCGTGGCATTGGCGATGGCCAGTGCCTCGGCTTCATTCCTGAATGTGGTTACACCGAGGGTAGGCCCGAAAATCTCCTCCTGGAAGACCCGCATGTCGTTGGTGCCCTGCAGCAGGGTCGGTTCGATGTAGTAGCCTCCGGCTATGTCGCTGCCCACAGTCGCCTTGCCGCCGCCCATGAGGAAATGCGCACCGTCCTGTCGCGCCACATCCATGTAGCCCATTATCCTGTCGAACTGCTCGCGGGATACCTGGGCGCCAACCATGGTATCCGTATCCAGCGGATTCCCCTGTTTGATATTCCTGGCCCTGACGAGTACGCGCTCGATGAAGTCGCCGTAGATGCTCTCCTGCACCAGAGCGCGGGAGGGACAGGTGCAGACCTCGCCCTGGTTGAAGAAACCCAGCAGCAGGCCCTCGACGCACTTGCTGATAAAATCCTCTTCGTGGGACATGATGTCTTCAAAGAAGATATTGGGTGATTTACCGCCAAGTTCCACGGTGGAAGGAATGAGGGATTTGGCGGCGTTGGCCAGGATGATCTGGCCCACCGCGGTGGACCCGGTGAACGCGATCTTGGCGATCCGGTCAGAACTGGCCAGCGCCTGACCTATTTCCTCACCGTAGCCGTTGAGAATATTCACCACACCCGGGGGCAAAAGGTCCGAGATCATCTCCATCATTACCAGCACCGAGGTGGGCGTCTGCTCCGCGGGCTTGAGCACCACGCAATTTCCCGCGGCGAGCGCAGGCGCCAGTTTCCAGCCAGCCATGAGCAAGGGGAAATTCCAGGGTATGATCTGCCCCACCACTCCCAGCGGTTCGTGAAAGTGGTAACACACGGTATTGCCGTCAATCTCCGCGGCGGTCCCTTCCTGGGTGCGGATACAACCGGCAAAATAGCGAAAATGGTCCACCAGTAGCGGAATGTCTGCATTGAGGGTTTCGCGGATACCCTTGCCATTATCCCAGGTCTCGACATAGGCGAGGGTTTCCAGATTGGCCTCGATGCGGTCGGCGATGCGCAACAGGGTGTTCGAACGTTCCGCCGCCGGCGTTTTTCCCCATGCATCAGCAGCCGCGTGCGCGGCGTCCAGGGCCAGGTGCAGGTCGGCGGCACTGGAGCGCGGAACTTCGCAATACACCTGGCCGTTCACCGGGGAAATATTCTCGAAGTAGCGACCCTCCCTCGGTGCTACCCACTCTCCCCCGATAAAATTTTCATAGCGGTTTTTGAACGTAAAAAGCGCATCTTTGCTGCCTGGCATTGGGTATTGCATGAGAACTACCTCCAGTGTTGAACAGGTGATCTCAATATAGCGCAGGAAGGACACAAAGACAGCGATTACCGGTGGCGAACACGTCACCGGGCATCACCACCGTGCCTGCGGCAGGCCTTGCCGCGGGGCAGGCTTGACACTCAACCAATGCCGGACTACGTTAAGCTCCTGTACGGTTCTGATTTAGAACTTTCGTACCCCCATCCGGAGTTCCGCATGACTGAACGGGTTGCCCTTATCATTGGCGCTGGCGACGCCATCGGCAGCGCCATCGTGCGCAAGTTCGCCCTGCGAGGGCTTACCGTCTGTGCGGCAAGGCGCAATGTCGAGCGCCTTGAACCGCTGGTGAAGGAAATGACGGCCGCGGGCCAGCGCGTGCACGCGTTCAGTTGCGACGCACGCAAGGAGGACGTCGTTATTGATCTCTTTGCCCGCATAGAAGCGGATATAGGGGAAATCGAAGTCGTCGTATTCAACGTGGGCGCCAACGTGCCGATGGGGATACTGGAGACTGACAGCCGCAAGTTCTTCAAGATCTGGGAGATGGCCTGCTTCGCGGGCTTCCTGTGCGGCCGTGAGGCGGCACGCTACATGAGCAAACGCGGGCGCGGCACCATCATTTTCACCGGCGCGACGGCCAGCATGCGTGGTGCGGCCGGCTTCGCCGCCTTCGCCAGCGCCAAGCACGGCTTGCGGGCACTGGCCCAGAGCATGGCCCGCGAGTTGGGCCCTGCCAATATTCACGTGGCCCACGTGGTGATTGACGCCGCCGTGGATACCCAGTGGATCAGCGACAACGTCCCCGAGTCCGCTGCACTGAAGCTCAAAGACGGCATTGTCGCGCCGGATGACCTGGCACAGAACTACGTGATGCTGTACGAACAGCCGCGCAATGCCTGGACCTTTGAAATGGATATACGCCCGTGGATCGAGCGCTGGTAATCAAAGGCCTTGCAGGGAAGCCGCTGGCGGTGGCGCTTGAAAACAGACATTCATAAAGTGCATACAACCCTGAAGGGGAGACCACAATGAACAAATCACTGGAGTTTTACTTTGATTTCGGCAGCCCCACCGCTTTCCTGGCGCACAAGCGCCTCGGCCAGTTGGTGCAGCAGTACGCCCTGGAAGTACGCTATATACCGATGCTGTTGGGCGGCGTCTTCAAGGCCAGCGGCAATACCTCTCCCGTGGCGATTCCCGCAAAAGGCAAGTACATGCTGGAACAGGATCTGCCGAGGTTCGCCAGGCGCTACGGCGTGGAACTCAACTTCAATCCGCACTTTCCCATCAATACCCTGAACCTGATGCGCGCCGCCATCGCGGCCCAGCGCCTGGGATGCTTCGACGCCTATGTGGACCTCGTCTACGACGCGATTTGGGTATCGGGGATAAACATGGGGGACCCGGCACTCGTACAGCGAACCCTTGCCGGGGCGGGTCTCGATGCCGACGCACTGCTGGCGCTATCCCAGGATCCGCAAGTCAAGGCGGAACTGGCCGCAAACACCGAGACTGCTGTCGCGCGCGGTGTGTTCGGCGCCCCCACCCTGTTCATGGACGGCGCCATGTATTTCGGCCAGGATCGACTCGATTTTATCGAGGAGGCACTGCGCCCCTGAACGCCGGCCTAGTGGGCGATGGGCTTATCGGTAAACAGGTAATCCTTAAGTTCCTTGTCCATGGTGGGGTCGCGACGGCGAATCCACTCCAGCACCATCGCCGCATGCTCCTTTTCCTCGTCGCGATTGTGAGCGAGGATTGCCCTGAGTTCGGGGTCCTTGCAGGCATCCACCCGCTGGTTATACCAGTCCACAGCCTCCAGCTCTTCCATCAGCGAGGTGATGGCCCGGTGCATATCCCGGGTTTCGTCTGACAGATCCTCTATAGCTTCGTGATAGCCTTCGTTCGCCATGTGTTCCTCCTTAGTCGCGATGGATCAAAAGTATTCCACTTGTAAGCATGGTACGCAATACTGCGTTTCCCGGATCAAAACCCACTGGCGGTAACACACTGTGAAATTAGCTGGCAAAAACCTGGCCACACACCTGAGCCTGATCTGGGGAATCACCCTCGCGGTGCTGAGCCTCATGGAGTGGCACGGTCTCGAGCGCGATCCCGTCAGGCGAGAGATACTCAGCCCCTTTATCGAACGAACAATGGAGGTGACCGTGGAGGAAAGCACCCCGCCGGCGGATACCGCTGCGACATCCGAGCCGGACGCAGTGCTGCGTTACGAGGTCGAACTGAAATTCAACGGCCCCCTGTTCCTGGTTTTCTTTTTCGGGCCGATCCTGGTTTTCCAGGCTGCGGGCTTCCTCTGGAGCCGCTTTCAAGGCGACTGAGTCACTGCTATTCGCCCCGTTGCAGCAACAGGAAAGTTCAGAGCACGATACTGTCGCCCCGCGCGGGAATTTCCACTTTCATCTTCTGATCTTTCCAGAGTTTTTCGGCCATCGCATCCTGGGCATTGGGCTCGCCGTGTACCAGGAGGGTGCGGGGCGGAGGCTGAAACCCCGCTATCCAGGACAGGAGTTCGCGCTGGCCTGCGTGAGCGGACAGCCCGCCGAGCGTCTCGACCCGCGCCTTGATCACGTACTCCTCATTGAACAGTTTGATGCTCCGGGCGCCATCTACGATGATCCGCCCCAGGGTTCCCCTGGCCTGATAACCGGTAAAAATGATGGTATTGCGCTGGTCCCAGATGCGTTGCTTGAAATGATGACGGATTCGCCCCCCCGTACACATGCCGCTTCCCGCAATGATTATGGCTCCCCCTTTGATCCGATTGATCGCCATGGACTCCTCGGTGCTGGCGGTGAGGTTAAGTCTCGGTAAAAATTTCTCCAGTGATGTCTTGTGGGCATCGCTGAGCTGGCGAATATCGTCAGCGTCGAGCAACTTCAACCAGCGGTCGTAGACGCGCGTCACGGCTATCGCCATGGGGCTGTCGAGGAACACTTCCCATTGATCCAGTTCGCCCCTGCTGTGCAGGCAACCGAGGTGAAACAAGAGGTCCTGGGTGCGCCCGACCGCAAAGGCGGGAATCATGACACTGCCACCGGCTCTCCATGTTTCGCGCAGCACCTCCCGCAGCTGTTCGACGGTGTCCTCTTCACCGCGATGCTCGCGGTCCCCATAGGTACTCTCCACCAGCAGTACGTCGGCCCGCTCCAGGCGGGCGGGTTCATTCATCAGTACCGAGTCGGATTTGCCCAGGTCTCCGGAAAAAACCAGGACCTTTTCCCTATCCTGTTCCCGCAGCGTAATCTCCACAATGGCAGAACCCAGGATGTGTCCCGCATCGTGAAAGCACAGGGATGCGCTTTCTCCCAGTGCGATACTCTCGCCATAGCGGTGCCCCTGCGTCTGCTTCAACGCCGCCTCGACGTCCTCCAGGGTGTAAGTCGGGTCCAGCAACGGGCGACCGCGCCGGGCGTTGCGGATATTGGTGCGCTCGAGATCCCGCAGGTACAGCCCCGCCGAATCGTTCAGCATGATCTCCAGCAATTCCGCTGTGGCCCGGGTACAGATCACCGGCCCGGCGAAGCCCTCGTGACAAAGTCGGGGCAATAGACCGGAATGGTCCAGGTGAGCGTGAGATAAAACCACCGCATCTATGGTGGCGGGGTCAAACGCAAACTCCTCGTCCTGGATGCGGTCTACCGCGTCGCCACCCTGGTGCATACCACAGTCCAGCAATACACGGCCAACCCCGGGGCCCTCGAGCAGGTGACAGGACCCGGTGACTTCCTGTGCAGCTCCAAAAAACGTTATCGTCGCCATTGTGTCAACGCCTCAATAGTTGAATTGGGTCCTGGCCTGGCTCCAGGTTATCAAGTCGCGCAACCAGGTGGATGTTGTCGTTTTCCAACGCAAATGCCCTGGCGGAAAGCCAGGAACCGCTGCCGGCACTGCGAGTTATCACAATCAGTTCCGCGTTGCCATCGCCGTCGGTATCATCCAGGGTGACACGCTCCACCGAGCCGTCACGGTCCACCACAATCCCGGTCACAAAGTTATCAAAGGGGTACCGCGGGTTGGCGCCGGAATAGAGCCTGATGCTATAGCTACCGACAGAGCGGGGTTCCAGAGGCGCTTCAGCAACAACAACCACCCGCCCATCGGCCAGCACCTGGTCCTGGAGAAACAGTCCGCCATCCTCGGCACTGGCAGTAAGGGAGGCAAAAAGTGCTGCCATTGCGGCCGCTGTCCGTATCACCTCATATCCTGCGCCCCCGGCTCCGCTGCCCGGTTTGAGCGAATCACAGATGTGTCGGATGGTGAACCTCCTGGCCTTCCATGGATGACGTGTAGTGACAAGTGTAACTGAACGAGCGGGGAAATCACCCGGCTGCCGGAACCGGCGAAGGATCAGATATCTATCAGGTGCTGGTAATGATCAACCGCGAAACCGCGATACTGCATAAAACGGGCTCGCCGCGCTTTTTCTTTGAGATCGACTTTACCGGGTTCGCCAAATTTCTTCAGAAACGCGGCCTCTGCCAACGCAAACCAGTCAAATTGCGCCGCCTCGAAAGCGCGGGCTATGGCGATATCTGACAGCGCCTTCTCCCGCAGCTCCTGTCGCACCCGATTGGGACCGTAACCCCTGAGCGCCCGCAAACGGGCAAAACTCTCTGCGTAACGCTCATCGCTTTGTAAATTTTCCGCCACCAGTTTCTGCAACTGGCTCTCTACGATTTCTTCGTCATCAAAGCGACGCCTGAGTTTCTGGCGTAACTCTCCCAGGGAGTGCTCGCGTCGCGCCAGCAGGTTCATTGCAGCGAACCTGACCTCAGCGGGATTTATCGGGTCGTCAGTCATAATAAAAAGAAGGTGCCGGGGGAAACTCGGGGGAGAGGCGGTCTCCCGGCACCTTGCAGGAAAAACGTAACATGCGGCTCTGCTTGCGCGGCCAGTGAGCAGGATTACTCCTGCTCGGCGGCCTCTTCAGGAGCAGCGGTTTTTGCTTTCGGCTGTTCCACGGGGGTAAGCATCTGGGCCCGGATCTGGGTCTCGATCTCATTGGCCACTGCCGGGTTGTCCTCCAGGAACTTGGCAGCGTTGGCCTTGCCCTGCCCTATTTTGTCACCCTTGTAGGCATACCAGGCGCCGGACTTGTCGACCAGGTTGAGCTTCACGCCCCACTCAACGACTTCGCCCATGTGGTAAATGCCCTTGCCATACATGATCTGGAACTCGGCCTGCTTGAACGGCGGCGCCACCTTGTTTTTAACCACTTTCACGCGGGTCTCGTTACCCACCACCTCGTCTCCATCCTTGACGGCGCCGATGCGGCGAATATCCATGCGCACGGAGGAGTAGAACTTGAGCGCATTACCGCCGGTCGTGGTTTCCGGGCTGCCGAACATGACACCGATCTTCATGCGAATCTGGTTGATGAAAATAACCAGGCAATTGGTCTGTTTGATGGCGCCTGTCAGTTTGCGCATGGCCTGGCTCAGCAGGCGCGCCTGCAAGCCCACGTGGGAGTCGCCCATCTCGCCCTCGATCTCGGCCCGCGGCGTGAGCGCGGCGACCGAGTCGATGACCAGTACATCGACCGCACCGGAGCGCACCAGCATTTCGGCCACTTCAAGTGCCTGCTCGCCGGTATCCGGCTGGGACATGATCAGGTCTTCCACCTGGACGCCGAGTTTTTCAGCATAGATGGGGTCCAGCGCGTGTTCCGCATCGATGAATGCCGCAGTGCCGCCGGCCTTTTGCGCCTCGGCGATTACCTGCAGGGTCAGGGTCGTCTTGCCGGAGGATTCGGGGCCGTAGATTTCGCAGATGCGGCCCTTGGGCAACCCGCCGATTCCCAGCGCGATATCCAGGCCCAGTGAACCGGTGGATATGGCGGGCATGGCGACCCGCGGCTGGTCTCCCATGCGCATGACGGTTCCCTTGCCGAACTGTCGCTCGATCTGACCCAGTGCGGCTTCCAGCGCCTTGACTTTATTGGCTTCCATTTTGCTAATCTCCTGTGGCTGTCCAGTAATACTACTGTATATATACTCAGTGGTTTGAAAACGGATTGCAAGCCCCAAAAGCAATTAAATTCAGCCACTTCGCACAACGTCAAAAAACCTGCCTGATTGGACGACAGGTAGCAACGGTGGCAGCGCTTCCCTGTATGTTGTACCCGGGCGCCCAGCCACACCGGCGGGCCGGGCACCATGCCTTCGGGGACCCGGCACAAGTGCAGACTTGTCGCCGCGGTGGTAACGTTCCCGGGCGGGATGGCAGATCACGAGACGGCAGGGAGGACGACCATGGACAGCTCGACGCTTCGCCGGTTAATGCGGCCACAGGCCTTCAGTCACCCCGCGGACGCAATGGCGCTGCGCGAGACCCACATTTCCTGGATCATCCTGAGCGGCGAGTTCGCCTACAAGATCAAAAAGCCCGTCAACTTCGGCTTTCTCGACTTTTCCAGCCTCGAACAGCGCCACCACTTTTGCGAGCAGGAACTGGCACTGAACCGTCGCTTCGCCCCGGAACTCTACCTGGCCGTAGTGACCATCACCGACGGCGCGGGCGGGCCGCGATTCGACGGCCCGGGCAGCGTTATCGACTACGCCGTAAAGATGCGCCGCTTCGACGAGAACCAGTTACTCGATAATATTGCCGCCCGCGGGGAGCTGGACCGGCCACTGGTGCGCTCCCTGGCGCGGGAAATAGCCCGGCAGCAGGCCCTGGCGGGCGTCTGCCATCCCCGACCCGGCAGCGATGAAGCGGGTTCGCCCACCGCGATGCTGGCCGCGATGACGCAGAATTTTCGGCAGGTCGGTGCCTACGACGTCGCGCCGCCGCAGCGCGACCTGCTCGCGGCGCTGGAGCGATGGACCCTCGCCCGCCATGCGGCGCTATTGCCTCTGCTCGAACGCAGGGTCGCGCAGGGCAGCGTCATCGATGGCCACGGTGACTCCCACCTGGGCAATATCGCCCTGGTCGACGGTGCGGTGCGCCTGTTCGACTGCATCGAATTCAACCCCTCGCTGCGCATCATGGATGCGATTGGCGAAATCGCGCTGCTGTCCATGGATCTTGAGGCCAAGGGGCACAGCCCGGAAGCCCACTGGGTGGTAGCCGATTACCTCGAGTACCGCGGTGACTATGAGAGCCTGGCGCTGCTCAATCTCTACCGCTGCTACTTCGCCATGGTTCGGGCCAAGGTGGCGCTGTTGCGCGAGCCGACAAACCACCCCGCCATCATCGATACCGCCGCCTACGAAGATTTCTGCCGATACCTCGCACTTGCGGGTACCTACCGCGTGGCGCCGCTGAAATTCCTGGCGATCACCCATGGCGTGTCAGGCAGCGGAAAATCAACTGTCGCCGACAAACTGGTGGCCGCCGGGGGCGCCCTGCGAATCCGCTCTGACGTGGAACGCAAGCGCCTGTTCGGCTTGGCGCCAGAGCAGCGCAGCCGGGAGCGGGACAAGAGCGCGCTCTACAGCAGCCAGATGAGCAGAAAAACCTTCCTGCGACTCGAAGTACTTGCACAGCAGACACTGGATGCGGGCTTTCCCGTGATCGTGGACGCCACCTTCCTGCACCGGCGCAGCCGGGACAGTTTCAGGCGCCTGGCGAGGCGCCTCACCGTTGCCTTCGCGATCATCGACTGCAAGGCGCCGCCAGGCCGGTTGCGGCAGCGACTGCTGGAGCGCGAACAGCACGGGCGCGACGCCTCCGAGGCCGGGGTGGGGGTGATGGAGAGCCAGCTGGCGGTGGATCAGCCACTTGCGGGCGTGGAACTGGCTCACCGTATGGAGGCGGATTCAGCAGAGGATGCGCAGCTGTTGTGGCAGCGCCTGCAACAACTTGCGGCGGGTTGAGACGAGCGGACTCACTCGCAAATCGTGCTGCCGTCATCTGCTACCGCGTACCACAGGCAGTCTGACTCGGCGATGGCCGCATTGTTGGTAATCATGAACAGCTTGAGTGCCTGCGCGGGGTAAAGCTCGCCATTCTCGATGCGCACCAGGCGTGTCACCGCACAACTGCCGCCCGCGTCCTGCGCTAAAAACAGGCTGCGCTCCGGGCCCCTGGCCCAACCCAGCAGGGTATCCGTCGCCACCGTGCCGAAGTTGTGGTGTTCGATATCGGCCTTGAGCGTAATGTCATAGTTCGCGCTGGGCTCATCGGCATAAGTGAGGGTTACATTGTCCCTCAGTTCGAGACGGATGGGGTCGCGCAGCAGTTCCAGGCCCCAGTCGGTATCGCCGTGGTCAAGGACAGTCTCTGCCCGGAAGTAACGGCACAGGCCCTCGTAGGCCAGTTCATGGGCCTCTTCGTCGAGGCGCCCGCCCACCTCAACGGTCACCGTCGGGAAGCTGTGTTCGCTGATATCCATCAGCGCTCCCAGGCCCAGGTTCGAAACGATCAGACGCTGGGTGAAAAAAGACACCAGGGCATCGTGCTGCCGATCCATATAGGTACACACCCCGAAAGACGGGCCTGAGCCCGAGGTGTTGTGAATGTCAGTCACAGCCTCGGGCCGGTGCAGGCGCAGTATCTCCAGAATCTCCTCCGCCAGAATACCCTGGGCATCGTTAAACGGCGGGCGGAAGCAGCGATTGAGGTCCCTGGCGCGCGGCAGCATACGGTGACTGAACAGGGGAGGCTCCAGCGCGGCCGCGACAGACGCCACGATGCAGACCACGTTGACAGCGGGGCGCGCCCCTGACCTTAGCCAGCGATGCAGGGCTATCGCGCCGGAGGGTTCATTGCCGTGCAACAGGGTGACAACGGCGCGGGTGCGGTCAACACTCTGCCCGGTCAGGAAAATACAGGCGGGGCCACCCAGCCAGCGCAGGAACTCCTCGACGTTATTGCCGACCAGCGCCGGCTCGGGATCGCGAACAAAGTTGAACCGTCTCAAAGCGGCCACTCCGCCACCGCCAGATTGCGCATACTGTACTCCATATAGTTCTCCAACATTTCATGCAGGGCTTCGGCCAGCGGCATTTCCCCGCGCAGCTGCGCCAGCCGCCTGTGCTGCCACAGCGCCCCCGTCTGGCGTCGCTCCAGGCGTTGCTCGATAACACCCAGATAGCGCTCGCATTCGGCGGCGCTGACACCGATGGCCCCGAGTCCCGCCCGCGCCACGGGGAGCAGTTCGGCCAGTATTTCCGTGACCGCCCGTTCGCGGTAGTCGGAGCGATTGCTGTCCGGCCACAACAGTTTCGCGTCCAGCCCATGCTGGGCGGCGCGATAGAAATTGTACTCCGCCCGGGAAAACGGCAGACCGGGCAAAAGCTCGTTGATGTGCGGGCGCAGGCCCTGGGCAAGCCCTACAAACAGGGCGGCGTTGGCCACCATATCCAGAGCGCTGGGGCCGGCGGGCAGAGCTCGCATCTCAATGCGCAGGTGGCCGCCATCCGTATCGTCATAGATCGGCCTGTTCCACAACCAGACCGTGCCCTGGTGCAGGCGCAGTTCGGCCAGCGAGGGCGTGCGACCGGCCGCCAGGTCATCCGCCGGGGAAACGCTGGAGCACACCGGCAACAGTGGAGGGTAGATTCTCACGACCTCCCGGAACAGTTCGCAGGCACCACGCCGCACCCAACCCTGCCCGAAGTTGACCCTGGCCGGTTCGCGAGAGCTGTATCGGTCCACGTGCCGGGTGTCGATCGACTGTTTGAACAGGGGCACCCTGGTCTCATGCCACAGGCGATGGCCAAACAGGGCCGGCGAGTTGGCCCCCAGCGCCAGCACCAGGGGCGTCACCATCTGGACAGCGTTAAAGGTATCGGCGAACTCCTCCGGAGTGACCCGGTAGTGTACCTGGAATGAGGTATTGGCCCCTTCCAGGGTGATATCCGCCAGCTCTACCTTGAGAGGGTCGTCGCCGTTGATATCGATACGGAACTTGTCACCGCGCCGCCTGATCAGCTGGTCCACGAGCGCGTGGTAACGCTTGCGCCCGGTAATACAGTGGGGGCCAAAATCCGCCTGACGCAGTGTGGGAAGAATACCGATAGGAACGATACGCCCGCCGTGTCGTGCGGCCACGACCCGCAGGCGCTCCAGGCTGGCGAGAATTTCGCGCTCGGTGGATGCAAAAGCCGAATCGTCCAGGCGATAGGGTGACAGGTTGAACTCCAGGTTGTAGCGGTTCAATTCCAGGGTAAGTTGCGGATCATTTGCGGCGGCCTCTATTTCCTGGTTTGCATAAAGTGGATTGCCCGCATCGTCGACGATATACATCTCCAGTTCAGACCCCAGCGTTGCGGGGCCTTCGCCAAAACCCGGCTGCGTCAGCAGTTGTCGCAGCGCATCGAGATTCTCTTCGAGTCGCGCACTGAAAGCCTGGTGATCCGTTGCACCAAAACTGGTCTTGTCGATATCTATTCCCATGGATACCTATTCTGGAGAGTATTGCTCTCCTTGTTATTGATATGGATCGTCTCCGGGGGAAAAGCCCGGATCTGTTGCGCCAGTAGCGCGCCAAACGGCAGACCTCTCCGATGCGCATGCCCCGCCCGGTGCCCTAAAGTGTAGTCTGCCGGGCACGGGGGTGAAAGCCGCGATCGTTGACTCCCCCGGTACCCGGGGTGCCGGCATTGTCAACCGGACCTGTCGGGCGTAACCTGTAGGGCAATGTCGCACCTACATGACTGATACCGGTGGCCGGGAATCAGCACCGGGAAGCAGGATACGCTTATGAAAAAGCCCATTGCCGCAGTTGCCGCGATTCTCGTGGCCGTCGTCGTCACCGGCGCGGTATTCAAGGGTCCGCTGCGGGCCTGGCTGGAGGATGTTGTGGCTGAGGATATGTTTGTCGACTCCGACAGCGACAGCTACGACCCGGGCCTTGCGGTCGGCGACAGTTTCCCCCCCATTCACGCCCTCTACCAGGGGCGCGAGATCAGCTCGATTGATCCCTTCATTTTGGACAAGGGCCTGGTGTTTATCGCGGTGCGCTCCGCCGACTGGTGACCCTTCTGCAAGAAGCAGCTCGTGCAGCTGCAATCGTATCTCGAGGACTTCCGGCAAGCGGGCATCGGCGTGGTGGCCATCACCTATGATACGCCGGAGTTACAGCGGGCATTTATCGACAAGGTCGGGCTGCGGTATCCGCTGATCTCGGATATCGATGCCGGGACTATGCAGGCCCTGGGTATTCTCAATACCGAGTACCAGCCCGGCGATTCCAATTACGGGATACCCTATCCCGGTATTTTTATCGTGGATCGCAGCGGCACGATTGTCGGCAAGCTGTTCCTGGAAGGCTACTCAACCCGGGTCGATGCCGCCGCGGTGCTGACTTTCGCCAGGCAACTGCTGGAGTAAGGCGCGGCGTTGAATACGCCGCGCTACTGTTCTATCGCATAGGACATATTAACCGTTACCTGGTAGCGACTCTCCCCCGCCGCTACCGGCACCGCATCGGCTGCCACGCCCATTTCCATAGCGGCCCTCATCATGGGTCTGGGAGCAGGGTTATAGGACTGCTCGGATATCTCAAGCACGTTGCCAAGCCTGACACCCGCCGCCGCCGCCAGCGTCTTCGCCTTGGCCACGGCATCCTGCACGGCGCGCGTGCGCGCCTGTTCGATCACGGCAGTTGGGTCATCGTTGGTAAACTGGATATTGCCGCCCTCGTTGACCCCGAGCGTCACAGATTTATCCATGATGGCGCCCAGCCTGGCGAGGTCCCGTATGCGCACGCTCAATCCGTTGCGCACGGTATAACCGACGATGCGTGGCGGCTTGTGCTCCCCCTGGGCTTTGGGCGATGGGTAGCTGTACCGGGGCTGGATAGAAAAATTGGACGTCTGGAGGTCCCGCTCGGCGATCCCCTCGTCGCGCAGCGCTTTGAGCACCTCGGTCATCGCCGCGCTGTTCGCATCCAGTGCGGCCCGCGCGGTCTCGGCTTCCCGGCTGACGGTCAGTTGCAGCACCGCCATGTCCGGCGCGACCTCGGCACCGCCCTCCCCGCTGACAATGATCTGTGGATAGGGCTCATTCGTGGATGCCTGCGCCGCGGCCTGAAAACCGAGCACGCAAAGTGAGGCGGCCACCAGGGCCGATCGTGTAACTCCTGCAAGTATTGTCATTGGGTATCACTCCGGTTGGAATCTGTATTATCGAGGGCGGCCAGGGCGATTGCGACAGCTGGTGCCACAGCGCCGCCGGCGCGCCGAAAATCAAGCAACTGCCGGCGCATGGCCGGTGTCCAGAATTTGCGGATGTGCGCAGCCGTTTCGCGCGCCACGATGACCTCGTCCTGTCCGGCGGCCACATTGAGGGCGATCTGGTTTGCCATTTTCACCAGCTGCTCTATCTGTCGCGACACCGTCAGTCCTCCTCCACAAGGCGCTGCGGGTTGGCATATATCACCTGCCTGCCCGATTGCACAAAGCCCACCAGGGTAAGGCCGCTTTGCTCGGCTTGACTAACCGCAAGGGAGGTAGCCGCCGACACCGCCGCCAGAATCTGGATATTGCAGGCCGCCGCCTTGGCGACCATTTCATAGCTGGCGCGACTGGTGACCAGGGCGAAGCCATTGGCAGCGTGCGCGCTGCCCCTCAGCGCGCCGAGCAACTTGTCCAGGGCATTGTGACGACCCACATCCTCACGTACCAGTTCAATCGCACCGCTGGCGTCGCACCAGGCCGCGCCATGCACTCCGCCGGTGAGACGCTTCAGGGACTGGCGCTGGCCGAGCGCAAGCGCCGCGCTCTGCAGGACCCGGTGCGAAAGGCGAACATCGTCACCGACCCGCACGGGTTCGGGAATGGCCTGTTCCAACGACTCGACACCGCACAGGCCACAACCGCTGCGACCCACCAGGTTGCGACGGCGTTCCTTGAGCCCGGCGAAGGCCGCAGCGCTGATTGTCATGGCTACTTCGATGCCCTGCTCGCGCGCGAACACTTCCAGGTCCAGCATCTCGTCCCGGCCCTGCACAATACCCTCGGACAGACTGAAACCCAGGGCGAGATCCTCCAGGTCAGCGGGTGTGGCCATCATCACGACATGGGAGATGCCGTTATAGACCAGCGCCACCGGAGCCTCGATGACGATCACGTCTTCGTCGCAGGACACCCGGCCCCGCTCCCAGATTCGGCGCACAACCGTTTGCATCACCGGGGCCAGCCCTGTCTCCCGGGTCATCCGGGCGCAGCCGTTTCCAGCAACTTTTGCTGGCGCCTGTCGAACTGCCGCTGGCGCGCCTGCCAGGCTGACGGTTCAGTCACACGGGAGACCTGCACCGCGGTGACCTTGTACTCGGGACAGTTTGTGGCCCAGTCGGAATTGTCGGTGGTGATCACATTGGCACCCGATACAGGATGGTGGAATGTGGTATAGACCACTCCGGGCTTTACCCGTTCACTGACCTGGGCGCGCAACACCGTATTGCCGACCCGGCTCTGGACACCTACCCAGTCCCCCCCCTTCACGCCGCGCTCTTCCGCGTCATGGGGATGGATCTCCAGGGTATCCTCCCCGTGCCAGGAGCTGTTGGCGGTGCGCCGGGTCTGGGCTCCCACGTTGTACTGACTGAGAATACGCCCGGTAGTGAGCAGCAGGGGAAAGCGGCGATTGGCGCGTTCCTCCGTGGCGACGTACTCGGTGAGTGCAAAAAATCCCTTGCCGCGTACGAACTCGTCCACGTGCATGATCGGCGTGCCGTCGCGGGCCCTGTCGTTACAGGGCCACTGGATGCTGCCCAGTTCGTCGAGGCGGGCATAGCTCACGCCGTGGAAGGTTGGTGTCAAGCGCGCGATTTCATCCATGATCTCGGAGGGATGAGCGTAACTCATGGGGCAGCCCATGGCATTCGCCAGGTCCTGGGTAACCTCCCAGTCCTCTTTGCCGGCCAGGGCTTGCATGACTTTACGCACCGGCGAAATGCGTCGTTCCGCGTTGGTGAAGGTTCCGTTTTTTTCAAGGAAAGAGGAACCGGGCAGAAACACATGGGCAAACTTGGCGGTCTCATTCAGGAAGATATCCTGCACCACGAGACAATCCAGCGCCGCCAGTGCCGCCTGGATGTGCTGGGTGTTGGGATCGGACTGGGCCACGTCCTCGCCCTGGCAGTACAAACCCCTGAATTCGCCATCCAGCGCCGCATCGAACATATTGGGAATACGCATGCCGGGTTCCGGATCCAGCACCACGTTCCACTCGCGCTCGAACAGTGTGCGGGTGGCGGTGTCTGACAGGTGACGGTAACCCGGCAATTCATGGGGAAAAGAGCCCATGTCACAGGAGCCCTGAACATTGTTCTGGCCGCGCATCGGGTTCACCCCCACGCCTTCGCGTCCGATATTCCCGGTCAGCATCGCGAGGTTGGCGATAGCCATGACCGCGGTGGAACCCTGGCTGTGCTCGGTCACCCCAAGGCCATAGTAGATGGCCGCGTTGCCACCCGTGGCAAACAACCGCGCCGCCTCCCGCAGCAGATGGGAGGCCACACCCGTGTCCGTCTCCAGCTGTTCAGGCGCGTGGCGGGGATCGCGGATAAACGCCAGCCAGTGCGCGAACTGTTCGCTGTCACAACGCTCCCTGATAAACGTCTCGTCGTGCAAGCCCTCGCTGACTATCACATGGGCCATGGCATTGAGCACCGCCACGTTGGCTCCGGGGTTGACCGCCAGGTGGTAATCCGCGCGGATATGGGGCGCGTCCACCAGTTCGATGCCGCGCGGATCGATCACGATCAGTCTGGCACCCTCGCGCAGGCGTTTCTTCAGGCGTGAGCCAAATACCGGGTGCGCCTCGGTGGGATTGGACCCCATCACCAGCACCACATCGGTCTGCGCAACCGACGCGAAGGCCTGGGTGCCGGCCGATTCCCCCAGGGTGGTCTTCAGGCCATAACCCGTCGGCGAGTGACAGACCCGGGCGCAGGTGTCGATATTGTTGTTGCCAAAGCCTGCTCTCACCAGTTTCTGTACGAGGTAAACCTCCTCGTTGGTACAGCGTGAGGAACTGATAGCGCCGATACTGTTGCGACCGTGTTGTTGCTGGATAGCGCGAAATCGAGCCGCGGTGTACGCGATAGCCTCATCCCAGGTGACGAGGCGCCAGGGTTCGTCGATGCTGTCGCGAATCATGGGGCTGGCGATGCGATCGCTGTGGGTGGCGTAGCCGAACGCGAAACGTCCCTTGACGCAGGCGTGACCCTCATTGGCCTTGCCATCGTTATGGGGAGTCATCCGCACCACGGTGGCGCCCTTGAGATCAGCCCGGAAGGCGCAGCCCACACCGCAGTACGCGCAGGTTGTGACAACCGAGTGTTCCGGCTTGCCGTGCTCAATAATACTGACCTCGGTCAATGAGGCGGTGGGGCAGGCCTTGACGCAGGCGCCGCAGGAGACGCATTCACTGTCCATGAACGACTCGTCCTGGCCGGCGCTGACGCTGGACTCGAATCCGCGGCCCTGGATGGTGAGGGCAAAAGTGCCCTGGGTTTCCTCACAGGCGCGCACGCAGCGCGAGCAGACGATACACTTGGACGCGTCGAAGGTGAAATAGGGGTTGGAGGTATCCTTCGGGGCGTGCAGGTGATTGGCCCCGGCAAAACCGTAGCGCACCTCGCGCAAGCCCAGCTCCCCGGCAGTGTCCTGCAATTCGCAGTCGCCATTGGTGGGGCAGGTAAGACAGTCCAGCGGGTGGTCCGAAATATAAAGCTCCATCACGTTGCGGCGCAATCGCGCGAGCTGGTCGGTCTGGGTGCGCACCACCATGCCCGCCTGTACCGCTGTTGTGCAGGAGGCCGGATAGCCCTTCATGCCATCGATTTCCACAAGGCACACCCGGCAGGAACCAAAGGCCTGCAGGGAGTCGGTTGCGCACAGCCGCGGCACTTTTACTCCCGCTTCAAACGCGGCGCGCATCACCGACGTGCCCTCGGGCACGCTCACGATCCGGCCGTCAATCGACAGTTGCACCGGCGCACCGGCTACCGCCTCGGGTGTACCGTAATCCTGTTGGGGTTCGTAAAACTGCAGCATCACATCACCTCGCCGACGGCCTCGGGCCAGCATTGTCCGGGGAAAAATCCTCTGCGAAATACGCCAGCGCACTGCGCACAGGATGCGGCGTCATTCCCCCCATGGCGCACAGTGACCCGGCCTCCATGGTATCGCACAGCTCTCGCAGCAAGTCGATGTTCCCAGCGGGGGCATCGCGCGCAATAATCCGGTCGATAAGCTCCACTCCGCGCACCGAGCCAATGCGACAGGGCGTGCATTTGCCGCAGGATTCCACGGCGCAAAATTCCATCGCGAACCGCGCCTGTTGGGCCATGTCCACGCTGTCGTCGAACACCACCACCCCGCCGTGCCCCAGCATGGCATTGATCCCGGCAAACGCCTCGTAATCCAGTGGCGTATCCCACTGCGACTCGGGCAGATATGCACCCAGCGGCCCCCCTACCTGAATGGCCCGCAGCGGCCTGCCGCTGAATGTGCCGCCACCGTAGTCCTGGACCAGCTCGCGCAGGATTGCGCCGTATGCCAGCTCCACCAGGCCGCCGCGACGGACGTTGCCCGCCAGTTGCACGGCAAGAGTGCCGCGGGAGCGGCCCACGCCGAAATCGCGATAAAACTGTGCGCCCCGCTCCAGTACCGTGGTCACCGCGGCCAGGGTCAACACGTTGTTGACCACTGTCGGCCGGCCAAAAAGTCCCTCGATCGCGGGCAGCGGCGGCCTCACGCGCACCATGCCGCGCTTGCCCTCCAGGCTGTCCAGCAGGGAGGTCTCTTCACCGCAGATATACGCGCCGGCGCCAATGCGCAACTCCAGTTCGAAGGCCCGGCCGCTGCCGCGAATATTGTCCCCCAGGTACTGCTGTTCCCGCGCTCTTGCGATGGCGGCAGCAAGTATTTCCCGCGCCCTGGGGTACTCCGAACGCAGGTAGATATAACCCTGGCTGGCGCCCACCGCGAGTCCGGCGATAATCATTCCCTCGAGCAACTGGTAGGGATCCGCCTCCATCAGCAGGCGGTCGGCAAAGGTACCCGAATCGCCCTCGTCCGCATTGCAGACAATGTATTTTTGCGCGGCGGGCGCATCCAGCACGGTCTGCCACTTGATACCGGCGGGAAAGGCCGCTCCGCCGCGGCCGCGCAGGCCGGATTCCGTCACCGCGTTGACGATCTCCTGGCAGTCCATGCTCAGGGCGCGCTCAAGACCGCTGAAACCGGCCAGTGCGCGATAGGTATCCAGGCACAAAGGGTCGCCCTGCCCCGCGCGCGCGAAGGTCAGACGCTGCTGGGATTTCAGGTAGGGAATCTCCTCGACCGGTCCGAGGAAAAGCGGGTGCCCGGCGGGGTCCGCCGCCAGCGCGTCGCAGAGTTGGGGGACATCCGCCAAGGCCACCGGCCCGAAGGCGATACGCTCGCCGCCGTGCTCGACCTCCAGCAACGGTTCCAGCCAGAACAGGCCCCGGGAGCCATTGCGCACCAGTTCCAGCCGCATGCCCCGCTCCTGTGCCTGAATCACCAGCGCAGCGGCGATGCTGTCCGCGCCCAGCGCCAGGGATGTGGTATCGCGCGGCAGGTAAACACGGGTAGTCATCCGCCAACTACCTCCCCCAGACCGGCAAGCAAGGCATCCAGTCGCGCCGCATCCACGCGGGCGTGTATCTCCTCGTCGAGCCGCACGGACGGAGAACAGGCACAATTTCCCAGGCAGTAAACCGGCTCCAGGGTGACGCGCCCGTCCGCGGTCGTCTCACCGAAATCGATACCAAGGCGGGTTTTGGCGTGAGCTTCCAGCGCGCGCGAACCCATGGCCTGGCAGGCTTCCGCGCGGCAGATCTGCAACACGTGCGCACCGGCGGGTTCGCTGCGAAAATCATGGTAAAAACTGATAACCCCGTGCACCTCTGCCCGGGACAATTGCAGGGCGCTGGCGATCGCGGGCACGGCTTCTGGCGGAACGCAGCCCAGTTTGGCCTGCAGGGCGTGCAGCAGCGGCAACAGGCCTCCCGGGAGATCGCGATACCGCGGGATACTGGCTGCCAACGCTTCCGCTACCCGGTCATCCATACGCAAAGCCCGCACCCTGTTGCACTGACTCCCAGTATATGCCTAATCGAGACAGCCTGCGTGAAACGCCAGGTGTTCGCCGATAAAGGACGCGATAAAGAAATAGCTGTGATCGTAACCTTCCTGCATCCGAATTGTCATGGGGTAGTCGTGGTCGACACACGCCTGCTGCAGGAGCGGGGTTTTCAGCTGTTCCTCCAGGAAGTTGTCCGCGCCGCCCTGGTCTATCAACACGGGCAGGCGCTCGCTGCTGAGTGCCAGCAGTTCGACGGCGTCATATTCGCGCCAACGCTCGCGCTGCGCCCCGAGGTAATTACCCAGCGCTTTATGGCCCCATGGACAATTGGCCGGGGAACAAATCGGCGCAAACGCTGTGACCGATTTGAAACGGCCGGGATTTTTCAGCGCGACGATAAGCGCGCCGTGGCCGCCCATGGAGTGTCCCGACAGGCACACGCGGTTACTGTCCACGGGAAATTCCGCTTCTACCAATCGCGGCAGCTCATCGACGATGTAATCGTACATCCGGTAATGCGTATTCCAGGGCTCTTCGGTGGCGTTGACATAAAACCCGGCGCCGAGGCCGAAATCGTAGTCTGCGTCCGGGTCATCGGGCACGCCCTCGCCCCGGGGACTGGTATCGGGCGTGACTATCGCCAATCCCAGTTCCGCGGCGTAACGCTGGGCCCCCGACTTGATGACAAAATTCTCGTCCGTGCAGGTGAGGCCCGACAGCCAGTAAACGAGCGGCACCTTGCCTTCCTCGGCCTGCGGCGGCAGGAAAACGGAAAATGTCATCTCGCAACCCAGCGCCGCTGACTGGTGCAAATACCGCAACTGTCGCCCACCGAAACACTTGCTGGCGCTGATCTGTTCCATAATCTCCCCCTGTCCGCTAGTACTGCACCACCGAGCGAATACTCTCACCGGCATGCATGAGATCGAATGCCCGGTTGATATCGTCCAGTGGCATGGTGTGGGTGATAAGGTCGTCGATGTTGATCTTGCCTTCCATGTACCAGTCGACAATCCTGGGGACATCCGTACGACCGCGCGCGCCGCCAAAAGCGGTACCGCGCCAGCCGCGCCCGGTCACGAGCTGGAATGGCCGGGTGGATATCTCCTTGCCCGCGCCCGCTACGCCCACGATACAACTCTGGCCCCAACCCTTGTGGCAGCACTCCAGGGCCTGGCGCATGACATCGACGTTGCCGATACATTCAAAACTGTAATCCACACCGCCCCCGGTGAGTTCAATCAGGTGCTGGACAATGTCGTCCACCTCTGACGGATTGACAAAGTCGGTCATGCCGAACTGTTTCGCGAGCTTTACCTTGCCGGGATTGAGATCGATGCCAATGATGCGGGTGGCGCCTACCATCTTCGCGCCCTGGATGACGTTCAGGCCGATACCTCCCAGGCCGAACACCGCCACTGTCGACCCGGGCTCCACCTTCATCGTGAAAGCCACCGCGCCGATGCCCGTGGTCACACCGCAACCGATGTAGCAGATCTTGTCGAAGGGCGCGTCCTTGCGAACCTTGGCCAGCGCGATTTCCGGCAGCACCGTGTAATTCGAGAAGGTAGAGCAGCCCATGTAATGCAGCAGCGGTTTGCCGTCCAGGGAGAAGCGGCTGCTGCCGTCGGGCATAACGCCCTGTCCCTGCGTCGTGCGAATCGCCTGGCAGAGGTTGGTTTTGGGATGCAGGCAGTAGTCGCATTCCCGGCATTCGGGCGTGTAAAGCGGGATAACATGATCCCCCGGCACCAGGCCCTTGACGCCGGGACCAACCTCTACCACCACCCCCGCGCCCTCGTGCCCCAGGATCGCTGGAAACGCGCCCTCCGGGTCATCTCCCGACAGGGTAAAGGCATCCGTGTGGCAGACACCTGTTGCCTTGATTTCGACCAATACCTCGTTGGCGCGCGGCCCTTCGAGATCGACTTCAACGATTTCCAGGGGTTTGCCCGCCTGGAATGCCACTGCCGCTCGTGTTTTCATAATGCCCTTTCTCCTGTCTGTCTTACTGAATAAGCAGTCGACAGCATAGTTGCACCGCGTTGAAAAATTAAGCCAATTCGAAAATTATTACCGCCCGTGGCGCCGGACCTTTCACTGTCGCGCACTGGACAAGCGGCCTATAATGACAAGCTGCCAATTGGCGCCAGCATACCGGGACCCATGAAACTACACATCATCACCACAGGCGGCACCATCGACAAAATCTACTTCGATGCCAAAAGCGACTACCAGGTCGGCGAGCCGGTAATCGGTGAGTTGCTCCACAAAATGGAAGCGGGCTTCGCCTTCACGGTGGAGTCGGCAATGCGCAAGGACAGTCTCGACATGACCGATGATGACCGCGCCCTGATCCGGCGCCTGGCCAGCGACTGCGCCGAGGAATGTGTGCTTATCACCCACGGCACCGACGGCATGGTGGCCACCGCCCTGGCCCTGCAGGGGATCGCGGGCAAGTGCATCGTTCTCACCGGAGCCCTGCAACCCGCCGCCTTTGCCCAGAGCGATGCCATTTTCAATATCGGCTGCGCTATCGGCGCGGTACAAAGCAAGCCGCCCGGCGTTTATATCGCCATGAACGGGGAAGTGTTCGATGCCAACCGGGTGCGTAAAAATGTCGCGGCCAACCGCTTCGAGCGCCTGGAGTCGTAAGCCGCGTTGAGCCGGGCGCACCAAACCAACTACAGAAAAGGCCACCGTCATGAAAGCACTCGTCAAGAAAGAAGCCCGCCCCGGTCTTTGGCTGGAGGATGTTCCCGAACCCATCCTCGGGATCAACGATGTTCTGATCAAGGTCAGGCGCACCGCCATCTGCGGCACCGACATGCATATCTATAACTGGGATAAATGGGCGCAGAAAACCATCCCGGTTCCCATGGTCGTCGGGCACGAGTTTGTCGGCGAGATTGTGCAGGTCGGCTCCAACGTGATCGATTTTCGCGAGGGCCAGATCGTCTCCGGGGAAGGCCATGTGGTCTGCGGTCGTTGCCGTAACTGCATGGCCGGTCGCCGCCACCTGTGCGCTTACACCAGCGGCATCGGCGTGGATCGCCCCGGCGCTTTCGCCGAGTACCTGACCCTGCCCATGTCCAACGTCTGGGAGCACTCGGATGGCATAGATCTCGACGTGGCCGCGCTGTTCGATCCCTTCGGCAACGCGGTGCACACCGCCCTGCAATGGCCGCTGCTGGGGGAGGATGTGCTGATCACCGGCGCCGGCCCAATCGGCGCCATGGCGGCGGCCGTTTGCAAGCATTCCGGGGCGCGCAACGTGGTTATCACCGATGTCATCGATGCGCGCCTGGCGCTGGCGGCAAAACTGGGGGCGACCCGCACCGTGAACGTCAGCAGGGAAAACCTGGCGGACGTGCAGCGGGAGCTGAACATGACCGAGGGCTTCGACGTGGGCCTGGAAATGTCCGGAAACGGCCAGGCGTTCAACGACCTGCTGGGCAACATGTGCCACGGCGGCAAAGTATCCATCCTGGGCATTCCCAGCGAGAATACCGCCATCGACTGGAACACGGTTATTTTCAATATGCTGACACTGAAAGGCATCTATGGCCGGGAGATGTACGAGACCTGGTACAAGATGTCGGTAATGATCGACTCGGGCCTGGATATCTCGCCGGTGATCACCCACCGCATGAGCTACCGCGACTTCCAGCACGGCTTTGACGTGATGAGCAGTGGTGAGGCCAGCAAGGTAGTGCTCAACTGGGATGCCTGAACCGTCCTGACACAACAGGGGAATCACGTATGTACGATCGCTTTCAACAACACGTGGCGAATGAACTGGCTGGTATCGACGCCGCCGGTCTCACCAAGCGCGAACGCCTGATCACCGGACCGCAGGGGGCCCATGTGGGCGTTGCCAGCGGCAAGCGCGTACTCAACCTCTGCGCCAACAATTATCTGGGGCTGGCCCAGCACCCCGCCGTAAACGCCGCGGCCGCGCAGGGCTTGCAGGACTGGGGTTACGGCATGGCCTCAGTGCGTTTTATCTGCGGCACACAGAGCCTGCACAAGGAGCTCGAACAGGCTATCAGTGCCTTCCTGGGCACCCAGGATACTATTTTGTATCCCTCCTGCTTCGACGCCAACGGCGGCCTGTTCGAGACCCTGCTCGGAGCGGAGGATGCCGTGATCTCCGACGAACTCAACCACGCCAGCATCATCGACGGCATCCGCCTGTCAAAAGCGCAGCGCTTCCGCTACCGGAACAACGACATGTCCGACCTGGAAACACAGCTGCAGGCGGCGGACGCCGCCGGCGCCCGGTTCAAGCTGATCAGCACCGACGGCGTGTTTTCGATGGACGGCTACATCGCCCGACTCGATGAGATCTGCGACCTCGCCGACAGGTACGACGCCCTGGTCCACTTCGATGACTGCCATGCCACCGGCTTTATCGGCGACGGTGGCCGCGGCACCCACGAACTGCGCGGCTGCATGGACCGGGTGGATATCATCACCGGCACCCTGGGCAAGGCCCTCGGCGGCGCCAGTGGCGGTTACACGGCGGCCAGGCAGGAAATTGTCGACCTGCTGCGCCAGCGTTCCCGCCCCTATCTGTTTTCCAACACGGTGGCGCCCCCGGTGGTAGCCGGCGCCATCAAAGCGATTGAACTGGTAAATGAAGAGCCGCAACTGCGCAGCCGTTTACAACACAACACCGCCATGTTCAGGGAGGGCCTGGAAAGGCTCGGTTTCGAACTGCTGCCGGGGCAACACCCCATCGTGCCCGTTATGTTGCACGATGCCGCCCTGGCCGCCCGGTTCGCCGAAGAAGTCCTGAGCCACGGGGTGTACGTGGTGGCGTTTTCGTTCCCGGTTGTACCCAAGGGAAAAGCGCGCATACGCACCCAGATGTCCGCCGCCCTGACAGACGACGATATCCGCTTTGCGCTGGAGGCCTTCGGCCGGGCAAAACGGGCGGTGCTTTAAAACTCAGTCCCCATCAGCGTCCTTCGAAGTGCGATAATCGCCGAACTTTTCGTCTCTTTCCTGTAGCGCCTGGGTCAAGCCACCCTGCTCTATCCTGTTGAGAAACTGTTTGAAAGTCGGCTGATGGGTAGCCAGCGCGCACAGCTCCGTGCCCGCGCGAATACCCTGGCGCAAGCCCATCACTTCCATCTGCCGATGCACCGCGCGCTTGTTGAGCTGGACGATATCCGGCGGCAGCAACGCGATCCGGCCCGCAATTTCCAGCACCCGGCGCTCCAGTTCCGCTTCCGGAAAACAATCGGTGGCCCAGCCCCGGGCGGCGCACTCGACCCCTGACAGGGATTCGCCGGTCAGCAACATCTCCATGCCCTTGCGCATTCCCACCAGCCACGGGTGAAACTGCATATCCGGCGTGCCGAAGCGCACCGCCGGATAACCCATCTGGGCGTTTTCGGCCATGTATACCAGGTCACAGCCAGTGGCCAGTTCACTGCCACCCGCCAGGCAGTAACCGTGCACCTGGGCGATGACCGGCTTGGCGAGATCCCAGATACTCATCCAGCCGTCCGTCACATGACGCGGCCACTGGCTGTCTCCACCGGCAGTATGGTAGGGATAGCCGTAACCCTCGTTGCCCCCGCCCAGGTCGTAGCCGGCCGAGAAGCAGCTGCCCGCCCCGCGCACAATCTGTACCTTGACCTCCGTATCGCGATCACCCTGCTGCAGGGCGTGCAGCAGTTCCCCGCGCAGCGGGTGATTGAGCGCGTTGCGTTTGTCGGGCCGGTTGAGGGTGATGCGCTTCACGCCGGCGGCGGGCGCGTCCACCAGGATGACCTCGTAGCCCTGCTCGCCATACCGCTGCGTTCCCATATCCGCACTGCTGTATGTATTGCCACCTTTTTCCATAGCCGCTGCTTCCTCTTGCCATTACAGGTTTCGCCGCCACTAACTGCGCGGCGCAAAATGCATTATGTCGATTACCGTCGCGGGTGTCGTGACCGCAGTCTTCGGCCGGTCACACCAGCCACGCCATCGGCGCATGCCCGGACGCAACAAGTATTTGCAGCGCCGTGGCGAAATGCGATCCGGCAGGCTATCCAGTTGACCTCAGGCATCGCCCGTCCAGCGCTCCTCCACCGCCTCGCGAATAATCCGCGCAACCAGCCCGGGGTCTTCCATTGGAATGAAGTGGGAAAACTGCGGAAGGTAAAACTCGCGGGCCCTGGGCAGCGAGTCAATGAGGCCTGGCCAGGTCGGGGAAGCCGCCAGGTTGAACGCGTTGTCGGGGTCCGGTGACGCGCGCAACAGGGTCACCGGAAACGTCAGGCGCGGCAGCAGGTCATAGATGGCTTCATTGCCTTTCTGGTTGAGATAGATCGAGGCTTCATGCAAGGGGTCACAGGCCAGCTGCAACGCGGTTTCACTGGGCACTGTGCGCAGTGCGTAGTCGCAGTAATCCCGAAGCACCTCTTCCTTCCAACTTTTGAAGGGCGCGCGATCCCGGAAGCGCTCATACATTTCCGCACTGTCGCGCCACTGGTTCTTGCGGCGGCTTACGGGGTTCTGCCCGGGATCAACCGCGTCCCTCGCCGCGGACAGGCCCCGATACGATTCCCGCGGCAGTATTACCGGGTCGATCAGCACCAGCTGTTTGAAGCGCTGGCGCTGGGTAGCACCTGTGTAGGCGGCAAGATAACCTCCCAGCGAGTGCCCCACGCCCGTCACCCGGTTGAGATCCAGCTCGGCCAGCAGGGCCTCGATATCGCTCGCCATCAGCCGCCAGTTCACCTGGCCATGGCGATCGCTGCCGCCGTGAAAACGGATATCGACCGCGTACAGGTGAACCCCGTTCAACTCGCGGGCGATACTGTCCCAGCAGCGACCGTGAAAGCCGGTGGCGTGCAACAGCAACACCGGGTCGCTGTCGCCCGGCCACTCCGTGACCTGCAGCGCGATGTCGGGCAGTTCTACCTGATAGGTTCTGGGTTGTAATGTTTTCACGGGGGGTACCACAACAATTTAAAATTGCGCGCATACTACCAGATTGCCCCGCGTCCTACCCGGGCTGACCTCGCTGCCGGAATGCGACAGGGGTGGTGCCGGACCAGCGCCTGAAGGCGGTGCGAAAACTGCGGGCGTCGGCGTAGCCCAACTGCAGCGCTATCGCGTTGACCGTCAGCGTGGTGGAGACCAGGTAGCGACTGGCGCTGGCGTAACGCACCTCCTCCAGCAAGCCGCGATAGCTGATACCCATGGCCCGCAGATGGCGCCGCAGGGTGCGGGCACTGAGACCGAAATGCGCCGCCACCTGCTCCAGGGTGGGCACGCCGCCCTCACGGGCCAGGATCAGGTCCCTGATCGCCGCTACCAGGCTGCGTGCGTCCAGCAGGGACGCCATGCTCTTGCGGCACATATCCCTGAACAGATCGCTGTACTCCGGTTGCGGGTAGGGCAGGGCCATGTCCAGCAGATTCACCGGCAGCAGCACCGCGTTGCGCGGGCGATTGCCCCGCAGCGGGCACCGAAAAAATTCCTGAAACTCGTGACTGCCCAGCGCGGGGTTGGCATGGCTCATCTCGATACCCGCGAAGCGCACGGGATCGCCCGCCAGCTCATTGAAAATTGTCTGCAATGAAGCCAGTGTGCTCTCGATCTCCAGCGCGGCGGCGGCGGGGTCCGCGGCGGTCGGGTACAGGCTGAGGCAGCGGCACGGGATGCCGCGATAACGCTCGCTGGTCAACGTGAGGTGGGACGCCCAGCTGATCAGGGGCGCAAACTCGGTGAGCAGTTCCAGCGCCGCGCCCAGTGTCATCGCGCCCATGACCGAGTACCCGAGAATGCCGTAGCTGGACAGGGACAATCTGCGCCCCACCCGGACTCCCAGCAGAGGGTCGCAGTTGGCGCGAGCGATGCGGGTGTAGAGTTCCAGCTCCTGCTCCAGGGTCAGGCGCTGGGCGGGGTCTGCCAGCGCCTTCGCCGAGACACCGCTGCCAGCGAGGATAGAGCGCGGCGATATGCCCTGCGTCGCCTCCAGTTCCCGCAGCATCAGCCTGATCTCGTGGCTGTTCAGCAACTGGCGCTGTAATGGGGGCATTTAAGGCCTGCACAGTGTCCGTTTATATCCCCCTATTGTCCCCTATCGGCTCTGCCCATGCCAGTGGCGAGGGGCTATGCTGGTGGCAGCCTGCAACCCGGTTTAGCGCCATGAATAACAGTACGCAAACATTCAAATCCCGCTACGACGCCATAGTGATCGGTGCCGGCCACAACGGCCTGACCAACGCGGCCTACCTGGCCAAGGGCGGCCTGGACGTGCTGGTGGTTGAAAAAAATGACTACATCGGCGGCGCCGCCGTCAGCCGGGAACTGCACGAGGGTTGGGTATATTCCAACTGCTCCTATGTGTGCAGCCTGCTGCGCCAGTCCATCCATCGCGACCTTGAGCTGACGCGCCACGGCCTGATGATCGTGCCCTACTCCGGCACCACCAACTTTTCCCGCACCGGCGATTACATAGCCGAGTACAGCGATCACGCCATGCAGTACCGGGAAATCAGGCGCCACTCACTGCGCGACGCCGACGCCTCGGTTCGCTATGAAACCGACCTGATGCGCTACGCCAAATTGATCCGCCACTTCCTGCTGCGCACCCCCGCTGACCCCACCTCCTTCAAACCCCGCGACATGAGCGAAATGATGTTCATGGCGAAGAAGTTCGCCGGCATGGGGGAGGAGCAGGTGTACGAATTCATCCGCTTCATGACCATGAGTGCGGGTGACTTCCTCGATGAGTATTTCGAAAACGACCTGGTCAAGGCCATGTTCTCCACCAGCAGCATCATCGGCACCGCCCTCGGGGTGTATTCTCCCGGCACCGCCTACGTGCTGCTGCACCACGTGATGGGCGACGTGGACGGCGCGGTAGGAGCCTGGGGACTCGCCCGGGGCGGCATGGGCGCTATCTCCAATGCTATCGCCGGCGCCCTGCGCGAGCACGGCGGCACGATTCGCACCAGCGCACCGGTACAGCAGATCATCGTGCGCAACGGTCGCGCGACGGGCGTCGCCCTCGAGGGGGGCGAGGAGATTTGCGCCGACATCGTTGTATCCAACCTCGACCCGAAACGCACTTTCACCGTGATCATGGACCGCAATGACATCCCGGCGGACCTGCGCAGCAAGGCCGAGAACTTCAAGATTCGAGGCTCCTCCGGCAAGGTCAATATCGCCCTTACCGGCGCGCCGGACTTCCCCTCCCTGCCCGGCGGTCACCCGCTGCGCCACGGCTCCTTCCAGTTTCTGGACAGCATGGAGCGGATGGAGCGGGCCTATGATGACTGGAAGCACGGACGCTGGTCCGATGACCCCTTTGTGGAAATGACCCAGTCCTCCATGTGGGACCCCACGCTGGCGGCGCCGGGACACTACTTCGTGTCCTGTTTTATCCAGTACTGCCCGGCGGAGGTGGCCGGTGGCTGGACCCCGGAGAAACGCGACGCTTTCGGCAAGACGGTGATCGACCAGATTTGCAACTACTCTCCCAACTTCCGCGACCTGATCGCCCACATGGAAGTTCGCACCCCCCACGAAATAGAAAACGAGATCGGCCTCACCGAGGGCAACATCTTCCAGGGGGAACTCACCATCGACCAGCTGATGTTCAACCGCCCCTTCCCCGGCTATTCCCAGTACCGGGGACCCGTCAAGGGCATGTATATGTGCGGCTCCGGCACGCACCCTGGAGGCGGCGTGTCCGCGGCCTGCGGCGCCAACTCGGCGCGGGAGATCCTGCGCGACCTGAAACGACCCAATGTGGTACCGGAGGATGACGTGGATGAATAAGTCACCCGACATCATTATCATCGGCGGCGGCCACAATGGCCTGGTTTGCGCAGCCTATCTCGCCAAAGCCGGCAGGCAGGTGCTGGTGCTGGAGGCCAACACGCAGGCCGGGGGCCTCGGCGCCACGCGGGAATTCGCGCCGGGCTTCAGGGCCTCGGTTGCCCACACCCTGCCCCAGCTTGGCAAACGCCTGGTGAAGGACCTTGAACTGGAGCGGCACGGCTTCGGCCTGGCCGCGCAGGCCCTGCCCACCGTCGCCATGTGCACCAGCGGCAAGCACATCACGGTCTCCGGCAATGAACTGGGCGGCGCATCCGCGAGCGATACCGCCGCCTACCCGGCCTACCTGCAACTAATGCAAAAATTTGCAAAAGCGATAAAACCCTTCTGGCATAAACGCCCTCCGCTACTGGGCAGCGGCGGCCTGCGCGACGCCGCCACCCTCGGCCAGTTCGGTTGGAAGCTGCGCGCCCTGGGCAAGCAGGATATGCGGGAACTGATGCGCATGATCGCCCTGCCCGCCCAGGACCTGATGGATGAATATTTCGAGAGCCCACTGCTGAAAGCGGCCCTGAGCTGGGACGCCAATGTCGGCAGCAAGCTGGCGCCGCGCTCTCCCAACAACGCGGTGATCGCGCTGCTATACCGGATGAGTGGCGACCTGACTGGCGGCCTGCCCCTGGCCAAAGGCGGCTGCGGCGGCCTGATGGACGCACTGGCCGCAGCCGCACGCGCCCACGGCGCCGAGCTGCGACTGGGCAGCCCGGTGGCCCGGGTGATCGTCGAACAGGGGCAGGCGACCGGTGTGCAACTGGGCAGCGGCGAAATCATCAGTGCGCCGACCATTGTTTCCAACGCCGACCCCAGGACCAGCTTTTTCAAGCTGTTGGGCGCAAGACACCTCGACGTGCAGTTTACCCACCGCATCAACCGCCTGCGCATGGACGGGCAGGTGGCCAAACTGCATCTCGCCCTCGAGAGCCTGCCGAATTTTACCGGCCTTGCCCATCCGGACGGCCGCCTGTTGCTGGCCCCGGATATGGCTTACATCGAAAACGCCTTCGACGCGGCCAAATACGGCGGCTACGCCCGCCAGTTGCCCATGGAGGTGCTGCTACCCAGCCTGCGTGACGACAGCCTGGCGCCACGGGACCAGCACGTGCTTTCGGCCCTGGTGCAATATGCGCCTTATACGGTTAAAGGCGGCTGGGACGCCCACCGCGACAGCTTCCTGGAAAATGCACTGGCAAGCCTTGAGCGCTATGCGCCGGGTATACGCGAATGCGTGATCGCGGCCGAGTTGTTGACCCCCGCCGACCTCGAACAGCAGTTCGGTGTCACCGGCGGTCACTGGCACCACGGTGAATTCGCCCTCGACAACTGGTGGATGAACCGCCCGACCTATGGCGCCTCCCGGTACCACACACCGGTGTCCGGCTTTTACCTGTGCGGCGCCGGCGCCCACCCCGGTGGCGGCATCATGGGAGCCGCGGGCAGCAACGCCGCCCGCGCCCTTCTTGAGGAGAACTGAGCATGCCGCTGCAAGCGACCTTACAACCGGCCTACGCCATCGACCATGTGCATATGGGCATCCTGCCCTCGCCGTTCCACAGCCGCACTTCGCGATTAAACCTCAACCAGCAGTGGAACGAGTGGAACGGGTTCGCCTCGGCCGCCTATTACAGCGACGCGCACATCGAGTATTTCTCTACCCGTAACACCTGCGGCGTATTCGACGTGTCCCCGATGCGCAAGTATCGTTTCAGGGGCGCAGACGCGGCCGCGATGCTGGACCGCATGGTCACCCGGGATGTGATCGCCCAGGCGGTGGATACGGTCGCGTACAACGTCTGGTGCACCGATGCGGGCGCACTGGTGGACGACGGAACAATATTCCGGCTCGCGGAAGAGGAATTCATGCTGTGCTGCGCCGACCCGTGTTACGACTGGTTCTGCCTCAGCGCCGTGGGCTTCGACGCGGTGGACATCACCGAGATCTCCGAGGAAGTCGCGGCCCTCGCGCTGCAGGGCCCCACCTCCTGCGCCCTGCTGAAAGCGATGGGCTTCACCGGAATAGAAGACTGCAAGCCTTTCCAGATCATGCGTTTTGCCTTCGCGAGCGGTGAAATCATGATCTCCCGTACCGGTTACACCGGCGACCTGGGTTACGAGTTGTGGTTGCCGCCGCAGGACGCCAAGCAGCTGTGGGATGCACTTTTCGATAAAGGCGCGCTATATGGAATCCAGCCCCTGGGTGATGAGTCACTTGAAATGGCCCGCCTGGAAGCGGGCTTCCTCGCCCCCGACGTGGACTTCCACGGCTCGCTGCACACTGTCCAGCGCGGCCACGACCACTCGCCCCTGGAGCTGGGCCTGGGCTGGATTCTCAATTTCAAAAAAGCGCATTTCAGCGGTCGCGCGGCGCTGCTCGCGCAGAAGGAATCGGGCAATTACCGACGCCTGCTGAAACTGGACATCGAAGGCAACAAGCCGGCGGAGCACAGCATCCTGTACGCCGACAAAAAATGCGCCACGGAGATTGGCTATATCACTTCGGCCATGTGGTCGCCTGTAGTCAAAGCCAATATCGCCTATGGACTGGTGGATGCCAAGTTCTTCAAGGGTCCTATCTGGGCCGAGATCTATCACCAGAAAGAACTGCGCTGGCAGCGCAAGGTCGCACGGTGTACCCGGGTGACCAAGGCCTTCTGGTCGCCGGAACGGGCGCGGGCAACGCCGCCACCGGACTGCTGAAAAGCGCATGCTGTCGGCCGCCCCCCGCGCCGACTGGCGGTTCCAGACCTGTGGTAAGCTGACCGGCAGTTAACAAAGGGCACCTGGCGTCAGTGGTGCCGGGCATGGTTGAACGCGATTTGAACGAGGGTTGGGAGAATGATAATTGTCTGGGGCAGTGTCGATGCGGCGCCTGAGGATATGGATGCGCTGAAAAAGGTGAGCCTGGAACACGTGCATCGCTCTCGCAAGGAACCGGGCTGCATAAGCCACAGCGTACAGGCCGACCTGGAAGACCCGAACCGGCTGATATTTTTTGAGGAGTGGGAGGACATGGCCGCGCTGCAGACTCACTTCCAGGTGGCGGAGTCCAGCACCTTTATCGAGGAGGTCTCCAGGCTGGCCGCCAGCCCGCCGGCGATCAGGATTTTCGAGTCAGAGCAGGTTGGCTGAGCCGCGTTTTCCCAGAACCATCAAAACCCCACATTGCCACTCGGCATCGGCGGATAGTCACCCACCACAGGTCCGTTGCGCTCAACCGCCGCGATCGACTCCTCCATGATAGCCAGGCCCTCCAGCAGGACCTCGGGCGGCATGTTCAACGCCGGATACATGCGTACCTGGGCCTGGTTATCGCAGATGGCCCAGACACCGCGCCGGAGCATTTCGTGCCGCACAGAGCGAGCCACGAAGAACTCTTCGTCCGGTTGCGACGGACCGGCGAAGGAGACGCCCATCAACAAGCCGAGACTGCGCACCTGGCTGACGATGCCATAGCGCGACTCCCACGGCGCCATGCGTTGCGCGGCGAGCTCCGCGAGTTTGGCGGCGTGATCGATAATATTGTCGCGTTCGTAGATTTCCAGGGTTTTCAGGCAGGCGGCGCAGCCCGCCGGGGTGCCGGCGAAGGTGCTGCCCGCAGTCGCCCGCGGGTTGTCGCCGAGGATGTCATCGCGCGCGGCAACTCCGGCGCAGGGTTCGACACCGCCGGACATATTCTTGCCGGCCACCAGGATGTCGGGCACCACGCCGTAGTGCTCCACTCCCCACATTTTCGCGGTTCGGCCGAGGCCGGTCAGTACCTCGTCGGCTATCATGAGCCAATCGTACCTGTCGCAGATGCGGCGCACGCCGCGGAAGAATTCGCGGCTGGGAATCCAGTTACCGCCCTCCGCCAGGCCCGGCTCTATCAGTATGGCTGCGATGTTTTCGGCCGGCACCACGAACTCCGGGAGGTGGGTTTCGAGGTACCAGAGGCAATATTCGCTATATTGCGCATGACTCATGCCGGCGGGGATATTTTCCGAATAGGGAAACGGGGCCTTGAGCACGCCCCCCGCCCAGGCCTCCATGTACAGGTTGTTGTTGCTGTTGTAGGCACTGACCATCTTGGTGCCAAGGCCCTCGCCGTGGAAGCAGGACGTGAAGCTGATAATGTAACGGCGCCTGGTGTGGCACAGGGCCAGGTGAATGGCCGATTCGACCGCCTCGGTGCCGGACACTTCAAAGCTGAAACGCGGCAGCGCCTTGCCGGGCATCAGGTCTGCGAGCTTTTCCGTGAGCGGTATTCGCAGCGGATGCTCCCACTGAAAGCCGTAGCGTTTGTGCGCCTCGTGCACCGCCTCGACAATCTCGGGGTGGCAGTTGCCCAGCGGGTTGGTCGCCCAGCCGCCCTGGAAATCGATGTAACGGTTGTCGTCCAGGTCCCAGACATAATCGCCCTCGGCCCGACCGACTATCATCTGCGCCGGAGGCTGGTAGCCTTTTTCGGCGCTGCGCCGCGCGGCGGCCGGATAACGCAGGCCATTGCGCAGATGCGGGAGACCCTGTTCAAGGAGGGCGCGGGATCTGGCGCCGGGCAACTCGTAACTCATGACGTGAACACCACTGTTTTATTCCCCCGCACGATTACCCTGTCCTCCAGGTGATAGCGCAAACCGCGGGACAGTACCGACTGCTCCACATCGCGCCCCAGCCGCACCAGGTCATCCTTGTCGCAGCTGTGGTTAACCCGGATCACATCCTGCTCGATAATCGGCCCCTCATCGAGATCCTGGGTGACGTAATGACAGGTGGCGCCGATCAGCTTTACGCCGCGCTCGTAGGCTCGCAGGTAAGGGTTGGCGCCGACAAACGAGGGCAGGAAACTGTGGTGGATATTGATCAGCCTGCCGGCGTAGGCCTCGCAAATCTGCGGTGGGATGATCTGCATGTAGCGCGCCAGCACGACGGTCTCTGCACGGTGGCGCTCGATGATTTCAGACATCTGCCGAAAAGCCCCGCTTTTCTCCTCTTTTGGCACTGGTACGTAATGAAAGGGTATGCCGTGCCATTCCACCATGCTGCGCAGGTTTTCGTGGTTGGAAATTACGCAGGGAATCTGGCAGGCCAGGTCGCCACTCTTCCAGCGGTGCAGGATATCGGCCAGGCAGTGAGAGGCGTGACTGGCCAGCAGCACAACCCGCTGCAATTCGCTGTTGTTGCGCAGGACCCAGTGCATCCCGTGATCTTCCGCCAGCGGAGCGAATTCCCTGCGAAAATCATCGAGACTGACCGACAGTGAGCTGGCGCTGATCACATTGCGCATGAAAAACCAGCCCTGCTCCACATCGGTGTGGTGATTGGATTCTGTAAGCGAGCCGCCACGATCGGCGACAAACCGGGATACCGCCGCCACGATACCCACCTTGTCCGGGCAGGATATAACCAGCGTATAGCTTGCCGTCTTCTTTGATTCGACCATCAATGATTACCCTTTTAATGCGCTGGTTCCGGCGGACTGTTTGAATATCTGTTCAATTATCTGTATGCGTATATAATGCCAGTAACATCGGGCATTTCCAAGCGCGACACCGCGCGAACCAGGGCTTGGCAGGCGGACATCATGGGCGAAAAGAAACCCGGCATCAGCACCACCATCCAGGCGGAACGCCGGCGCCTGCTGGTGGACGCTACGATCAGCGCCATCTCTGAGCACGGCCTGCCTAAACTCACCCTCGCCAAGATAGCAGACATCGCCGGGCTCAGCGCCGGCTCGGTCAACTTCCACTTCGCCAGCAAAGAGGCCCTGCTGCTGGAGACCCTTACCGAACTCGCCCTGGAGTTTGAGCAGCGCATCCTGCTGGCCCTCGACAACGCCGGCAATAACCCGGCCGACAGATTGCTGGCCATGTTCGAAGCCTCGCTGGACCCGAATATCACCGAGCCGCGCAAGACCGCCGTGTGGTTCGCCTTTACCTCCGAAGCACGCTCGCGGGAGGACTACCAGCGTATCTGCGGCGCCCAGGACAAAAAGATTTTCAATATCACCCTGCAGCTTTGCGACGAAATCATTCACCAGGGCAATCGCGAGGGCCTCATGAACGCCCGCGCGATGGCCAACGCCGTGCAGGGCCTTATCGACGAGATATGGGAAGCGATACTCTACGCCGGAGAGGGTTATGACCGGGATGACGCCCGTTTCATGTACCTGTCCTTCCTGGCCAGTGTTTTTCCCTGGGCGTACGAGATGCCCCACAGCCAGGGCGCACGCGAAGGGCAACTGGCAACAGCCGACAAGTCCCTGCGCATCGTGCGGGCCGGTCGGGAGCAACTGGGCGACCTCGCCCGCCTGTTCGATCTCTACCGCCAGTTTTACCGGCAGAAGGCCGATGCGGCGCTGGCCCGAAAATTTATGGGCGACAACCTGAAGAAAGCGCGCTCGGTGGTGTTTATCGCCCTGGACAGCGACGACAACGCGCTGGGCTTCACCCAACTCTACCCGGGCTGGTGCTCAGTCAGCGCAAACCCTGTCTGGACCCTGTACGACCTTTTCGTTGATCCGGCCGTACGTCAACGCGGCGTCGGCAGGGCGTTGATGCAGGCGGCGGAAAAAATGGCGCGCAAATCCAGGGCCAGCCGGATCGACCTGGAAACGGCGATCGACAATTACGGCGCCCAGGCCCTGTACGAATCACTGGGCTATGAACGGGAGCTGGAGTTTTACAAGTATTCACTGAGCCTGGTGTAGACCCGCCACCGGGACTCACTCCGGTGCCAGAACCTCGGCGTGCTTGCCGGACCTGATCTCTTCCTGCGCCAGCTCCAGCGCCTTGCGCAGCGCCAGCACCAGGTCGTCTATCTGCTCCCGGCTTATGATCAACGGGGGCGACATGATGCAGATGTTGATCAGCGGTCGCACCAGCAGGCCGAACTGGTGGCAGTAGCTGTCCACCAGGTCGCCCAGCGCGTAATCCTGGGACAGTAACTGCTCGCCACTGGCGCCGGTTTCGTGACGCATCTCCACCGCGGCCATCAGCCCGATGCCCCGCACATCCGCCACCAGCGGAATGTCGCGCAATGTGCGCAGTTGCCGCTGGAAATACGGACCGATATCGCGCACATGCTGCAGCAGGTTCTCGCGCTCGATAATATCCCAACTGGCCAGGGCCGCGGCACAGGAAACCGGGTTGGCGGACCAGGTATAGCCGTTGCTGTAGATATTGCCGCGCGAATCCTCGCCGGATATATCGTCGATAAAGGCATCGGATACCGCGAAACCACCCAGCGGCACATAGCCGGAGGTGAGGCCCTTGGCGAAGGTGATGATATCCGGCACCACATCGAAAACTTTCTCCGAGGCAAACCAGTAGCCGAGACGCCCGAAGGCGGTAACCACCTCGTCGGCGATGTAGACGATGCCGTACTTCTTCACCACTTCCCAGCAGCGGCGGTTGTAATCCGCTGGCGGCACAACCACCCCCCCCGAACCCAGGACCGGCTCGGCGATGAAACACATGACATTGTCCGGGCCCAGTTCGAGGATCTTGCTCTCCAACTCCTCCACCAGGAAGTCACAGAAGGCCGCTTCGCTGAGTTCCTGGTGATGGTGGAAGTGGGAGGGCGAGCTCAGGAAATGGACGTAGTCCTGGTGGGTGTCCATCGCCGTCTTGTCGCGCTCCTTGCCGGTGACAGAGGCGGATAAAAAGGTACTGCCGTGATAACCGCGATCGCGCGCCAGGATATGTTTGCGGTTGCGACGGCCCTTGATGTTGTTCGCCAGTTGGCAAAGGCGCAGGGCCGAGTCAACGGCGGTGGAGCCGCCGGTGGTAAAGAATACCCGGTTGAGGTCACCCGGAGTCTCGGAGGCAATGCGTTTCGCCAGCTCGACCTCCCGCGGGTTAATGGTCGAAAACGCGGTGGAATAACCCAGGCGCATGATCTGCTCGGAGACGGCGTCGGCAATTTCCCGCCGACCGTAACCGGTCTGCATGCACCACATGCCGGCGGGGCCGTCGATCATGCGCCGGCCCTCGTCATCGGTAATGTAAATGCCCTCCCCGCTCACGATCACCGGGGTTGAATCGTCCTCACCCAGTGCCGGAAGATCGGCCCAGGGATGCAGGGAATGGCGGTTGAACTGGCGTCGGCAGGACGACACGGGGAAACTCCTATACGGTACCGGCCAGTGTCACCAGGTACCAGTGAATAAATGACTTCAGGGTATTTTCGAACTCCGGGTGGTAGGGGCCGGGCTCAAAGAAGCGTGAATTTACACCCTCACTGTTCCTGGTGATGATGAATTCGTCCTCCAGCGTGGTGTTGTGCCACAGCCAGGTAAGCTTGTCGCGCTCGTAGTCCAGGCCCTCGCGTGCATCCCCCCGGACAAACCACACGAGCTCCATATCGGTTGCGGTCAGGCCGCGCGGTAGAAATCGGTACAACACGCAATGATCCGGATAATTCAACATGAACGACAGAGGTCCCATCTGGTAATCCCCGACACCGCCGTCGTAATCCTTTATCTGTCCCATCAGCGGGGCCACGGGCTGCCCGTCCTCACTGCCGGTCAGGTAACCGTCGAACAGACCGTAGCGGCTGGTATAGACACAGCAGCCAAAACCCTCGGCGTTACCATAAATACGCTCGTATTCCTTGCCCATGCCCTTGACCCCTGTCACGGACTCCGTCCGGTCCAGCATGGCCTGCACCACATCGGCGACTTTGGCATCCATATCCTTGAGCGTGTGCATGCGGGCGTAGGCGCGGTGCGAGGTAGCGCAGTGATAGCACTCGAGGTAGTTCTCCAGCACCAGCTTCCAGTTCGCATCCACACGGTAGGTCTGCTTGTGGGCGATTTTGGCGTTGGCCAGATCGTAGGCTCCCAACGGTTCTTCAAGGTTCTGTAACGGGCCGAGAAAGTCCGCCGCCCGGGGATCGCAGTTGATAAACACCAGGCCCATGTAAACCACCACCCGCGCCTGTTTCAGGCCGTGTGCGGACATATCGAAATCCGGGCGCACAGTCATTTCGCGGGCGGCCTTGAGACTGCCGTCAGTGTTATAAACCCAACCGTGATACGGGCAGACGAACGTCTTGCGATGGCCACTGCCAGCCTCGCACACCCGCGCACCGCGGTGGCGACAGACATTCATCAGGGCGTGAATCTCGCCACTGTCGGCGCGCACGATAATGATCGAATCCTCGCCGATGTCCAGCAGCAGGTAATCGCCAGGCGCGGCCAACTCGGAAACGTGAGCGGCGTAGATCCAGCTGCGAAAAACCAGCGCGCCGAGTTCCCGCTCATAAACGAGATGCGAGCGGTAGAAATAGGAATCGATGGCGTGGTCGGGTCGCCGCACAGCGGCGCGCAGCTTGTCAGCGAGTTTCGACGTGGAATCTTCGACGTCAGTGGCAATAAACTTCATACTTTCACCGGCAGCAGGCAGCACTGCTAAAAGTCTTGAGCCACAGTATAGCAATGACTTGTACAAATATACAATTTTCTAAATGGTGATTCAGATTTCTGAATTGCCCACTTTTCAGCACTACAGCGCGCGCAGGTACCACTCGTAGTCCAGGTTCGATATACAGGCGTGAAACGCCTCGCACTCGGCCCGGCGCATACTGCCGAAAGCGCTGCAATAGGCCTCTCCCAGGTAGGCTGGCATAACCGATGAAGCACCGAAGGCCGCCAGGGCCTGCTCCCAACGCGTGGGCAGGGTGATCTGCTGTTCATCCAGCAGGGTTCCCTCGGCGATCATCGGACCGGGCTCGCACTGCAGGTTTATGCCGTGCAGGATGCCGGCCAGGACGGCGGCCGTCACCAGGTAGGGATTGGCGTCGGCGCCCGCCACCCGGTGCTCTATGCGCCGGTTCTCGTGACCGGATACCGGGATACGCAGGCTCACGTCCCGGTGGTTGTAACCCCAACTCGGTGAGAGGGGCACATAGGTTCCAGGCACGAAACGGCGGTAGGAGTTGGCATTGGGAGCGAAGATCGCCATGGCATCAGTCATGGTCTCCGCCAGCCCGCCAATAGCGTGGCGCAGCAGCGGCGAAATCGCCGGTTGTATCGCGCTGCCCGGTTCGCTGAAAACATTCTCACCGCGGGCATCATACAGACTGGTGTGAATATGCAGGCCGCTGCCCGCGCTGCCGGCGAAGGGCTTGGCCATAAACGTGGCAGAGATACCCTGCTGCAGCGCCACTCCCTTGACGATTCGTTTCAACAGCAGCGCGTGATCACAGGCCACCAGGGGGTCGTCGACATGGCGGGTATTGATCTCCCACTGGCCCGGCGCAAACTCCGACAACATGGCGATCACTGGAACCCCCTGCTGTTCACAGGCGCTGCGCACGCCATCGAGAAAGGCATCGTACTGCCACATATCCTCGGCCATGGCGAACTGTATGCCGCCCTGCTCCCCGCCGATACCGGGGATGCGGCCCAGCAGCGGCTTCGGCACCACGCCATCGCCCCGGGCCACCAGGTAGAACTCCAGCTCAGTGGCGATCACGGGCTTCAGGCCGATCTCCGCGAAGCGTGCGACGACGCCGGCGAGCACATGGCGCGGGTCCATCCAGGCGGGTCGCCCATCGAGATTGTAGTGGCAGGCGAGCACCTGCCCGGTGGGGGACCCCACCCATGGTATCGGGGCCAGGCTGCCACTCACCGGCAGTATGCGGTTGTCGGGTTCACCCGCTACCAGGCGCGGGTCCACCTCGTGGTCATATTCGCCCATGGTGGTCACCAGCGACTGGGTGGCCGGGCATTTCAGCGACCCGGCAAACAGCGCATCGAAATCGCTGCGGTGAATTCGCTTGCAGCGAAAAATGCCGTTCATGTCCGGCATCAGCACTTCCAGCATCCGGGTATCCGGGTATCGCCGCAGAAAATCCTCCAGTTCCCTGTTAGCCCCTGTATTCACCATCACCTCATCTTCCATCTGTCTGCGCCCTCACCACGAGGGCGTCCAGGCCCACACAGCCCGCGACCATCAGCCGCACCGGATTGATATCGACCTCGGCGACAACGTCCTCCAGCTCCACAGCCAGTAGCGACAGGCGCGACGCCATCTCACAAAAAGCCCCGACCGCGAGGGCCTCGCGCCCGCGCACCGCATCGAGCAGCTTGCGCATCTTCAGCCGGGACAGGGCCCGCATGGCCTGCGCGGCGCTGAACGGCGGCAGCAGAACAACACTGTCACGCAGCAGTTCCGCGTATACGCCCCCCAGGCCCATCACCACGGTGGGTCCGAACTGGCTGTCACGGGCGACGCCCAGAAGCATCTCCACGCCCTCCGCGGTAATCATTGGCGCCACCGCGAGTCGGGGACCCAGTCGGGCGGCCATCTCGGCGCATCCCTGACGCAGGGCCGCCGGGTCCTCCAGGTTGAGTACGACGCCGCCAACATCGGTCTTGTGCGCAATGCCTGGCTGCGCGGTTTTCAATACGACGGGAAACCGCAGGGACCGCATTATCCCGGCGGGTACCGCTGGGCCATCGAATACCGCCGTTTCCGCCACCGGGATACCGAAATGCCGCAACAGGCGGCCGGCGACACTTTCATCGAGATCACCTGCGCCAGCCAGGAAGTCGCGCCAGCGAACAATAATTTCCGGCGCCGTCGGAACCGGGGCCGGCTCTTCGCCGCGCGCCAGAAAATCCCGGTAGGCCAGCACACTGCGGGCGGCAACCTGGAACTCGCGCAGGCCGTCCAGCACCGGCAGCCCTGCCCGCGTCGCCGCGATCGCTTGCGGGTCGCTGCCGGAACCCGCGCAATTGGCCACCAGGCAGACCGGCTTGCCAGTGGCCGCATGGGCGCCGCGCAGGTACTGCAGATAGCTGCTGTAAATGCCGCCGCCGGGAGCGCGATCGTGCACCACCGCGCCCAGGGCAATACCGGGGTCGGCCATCAGGGCGGTAAAGCAGGCCTCCATGGACCGGCCGGCGTCCGCGCCGCCGCTGCCCCAGGCGTCCAGCGGATTGACCGCCGGCAGGCCCGCATCCAGGAGTTCCTCCAGCCGCACCACGCTGGCGGCGTCGAGTTGCGGATAATCCACACCCAGCTCGGCGGCCAGGTCGATAGCCAGCTGTCGCTCGCCCCCGGAATCGTGCAGGGTGGCAAGGCCGCCGGCGGGCAGCGGGTGCGGTTGGGCAAACAGGATGAGGGCGGCAGCCAACTGCGCCATGTCGTCCACCCGCTGCACGCCGTAACGGTCAAAGACCGCATCGAACACCGCATCGCTGCCCGCCAGGGCGCCGCTGTGAGAAATGGCGAGTCTCGCGGCGAGCTCGGTCTTGCCCACCTTCAGCGCGACCACCGGAATCCGTCGCTGCCGGGCTTTTTCCAGGGCCGACAGGAGTCGCGCCGGCTGCCGGCTGGTCTCCAGGAACAAACCGACCACCCGGGTGGCGGGCAGGTCCAGGACATAGTCGAGGTAATCCTCTATACCCAGGCACAACTCCTGCCCGGTGGAGGCCGCGAACAGGATATCGAGGCGTTCCTCGCTGTCCAGAATGCCCGACATACCCGCACCCGACTGGCTGAGCAGGACCACATTGCCGGGCCGCGTATGATCCCGTGTATCAAAGCCTGAGACCCAAACCTGCCCGGCCATATTGAAAAAGCCCATGCTGTTGCCGCCGTGCAGCACAATGCCCGCCGCCTGCGCCTTTTGTCGCAGGCGCTCGGCGAGGCCGGGCTGGGACAGGGAAGAAAACACGGTGGCCGCTTCGACCCCCAGGGCTATCGCGTCGTCGAAGCAGGCCTCCAGGCGCGTATCATTCACCGCGAAAACCACCTGCTGCGGAATCTCTGGCAAGGCTGCAAGGGCAGGATAACAATCGAGACCGCAAATCCGGTCGCGACCGGGATTAACAGGATAGACAGGGCCGCTGTAGCCGCCCTTGCGCAGGTTGACCAACACCTCGTTCCCCGGTGAACCCACACGGGCACTGGCCCCGACCACCGCGATCGATCGGGGTTGCAGCAGCGGGGCCAGCCGGTGCGATGACACGGACGGTCGCTAGAACGCGCCGGGCGGCACGGCGCGCCGCCGCGGCGGGTTGAATACCGGTGCGCCTATCACCCGGCAGGGGGCCATTACCCGGGTCCATTGCAATTCCCGCTGGTAATAGATCTCGGCGACCAGTTCCTGGCCCACGTCGCCATGGGGCATTTCCAGCTGGGCGAAGGCCACATTGGTTTTCGCGGTGGGGCACCAGGCGGCGGAGGTGACGGTACCCACTTTTTTGCCCCCACTGAGGATGAACGAGTGCGAGGCCGGTTTGTTGCCGTCCACATCCAGCATCGCGAAACGGTAGCGCGAGCCCCGGGCCTGCTCCCGCAGGAGGGCTTTGCGACCATTGAATACGGGCTTGTCCATGTCGACCAGCCAGCCAAGGCCCAGCTCATAAGGGGAGCGGGAACGGCCGCTGCGGACCGCCGATTCCGCCGGCACGAAGTCCACTCCCGCCTGCAGAAAACCCGCCTCTATGCGCGCCATGTCCAGGGCATCGGAACCGAAAGGCTTGATGAGGTGAGGCCTGCCCGCCTCGAACAGGCGATCCCAGAGCAGCTCCGCCTTGTCCGCCGCAATCCACAACTCATAACCCAGGTCCCCGGTGAATCCGGTACGGCTTACCATCAGGGTGCCACCCTCGAAGGGAAACATGGTGAGCCCGAAAGGCTTCAGTTGCTCCAGCCCCACCAGACCCATGGCCAGCAAAGCGGCGCAGGAGGTCGGACCCTGCACGGCCAGCGCCGCCACCTCGTCGCTTTCATCCACCACCTCCACGTCAAAACCCAGCGCCGACCAGTGCAGCCAGTCGGTGGCGCGGGCAAAAGCGCAGACGCGATAATCGTTCTCGCCGAGATGAAAGATGGTGCCGTCGTCCATCACCTGCCCCGCGTCGTTGCACCACACGGTATAGCCCACGCGGCCCGCGCGGATCTTGCTGACGTCGCGGGTGACCAGCCGGTTCAGGTAGGCCTCGGCATCGGGCCCGGTGATGCGGTACTTGTTCATGGGCGACAGGTCGAACACGCCCGCGGTGCTGCGGATGGCGAAATACTCCAGTTCCACGTCGGTGTAGGCGGTTGGCGTGGTGTAGCCTTTCCAGGTACCCCAGGCATTGAGTTCACAGGCCGCCGCCACCCGCGAGTGAAATGGCGTGCGCAGCATCATGGTGGCATCACTTGCGGATTTCATGCCCTCGCCCCCCGCCGGATAATTTCCCGGGCCGCATTTCGTCCGGCCAGCCCCATCACCCCCCCGCCGGGATGGGCGCCGGCGCCGCAGAGGTATAGACCGTCCAGGCCGCTGCCGTACTGGGTCGCCCCCGGGAAGGGGCGCATCATCAGCACCTGGTCGAGACTCATCTCAGCGTGATGCCAGTGACCGCCGCGCATGCCGTAGTCGCGCTCGATATCCTGTGGGGTGAGCAGTTGGCAGGCCACCACCTGATCGCGAATGCCGGGTGCGTATTCCGCGATTTTATCCAGTATCAGGCGCGTGAAATGCTCCCTGTGGGTGGCGCCGGCCGCGGTGCTGGGACCCTCCCAGCCACCGGCGGGCTCGTAGGGTGCGAACTGCACGATGGCCGACAGCACATGGCAGCCGGCTGGCGCCCCGCCCGGGTCGTTGATCGTGGGGACACTGATATCGAGGGCGGGCGCGGCAGAGTACTCGTCGTATTTCACGGCATTGAAAGCGCGCTCGAGGTAGTTCAAATCCGGGGCGATGACCAGGCGCTGCCCGAGTTGGGACTCATCCAGGCCGGTAAATCGCGGTGCCGCGTTCAGGGCCAGGTGCAACTTGGCGGCCGCGCCGGCACAGCGAATCTGGCTGACGCGACGCGCCATACCGGTCTCCATGTTGCGCAGGCCCACCAGCGTGCCGTAGGTCGTGACGGGATCGGCACCGGACACCACTACCGCGGCCCTGAACTGCTCACCCGAAGCCAGGCTAACCCCGCCGGCACGGCCATTGAACATGTCGATACTGGTCACCCGCGCTCCCAGCCGCAGTTCAACACCCCGGGCCCGGGCACTGGCGGCCAGCGCCTGGGCCAGCGCGCCCATACCGCCCTTGACCTGCGCAACCCCGTTGTAACCGTAGGCCTCCCCGAGACGCCGATACAGGTAGGTGAACACCGTATTGGGCGTGCGCGGCCCCATGCGCGAGCCCAGCACGCTGTCAAAACCCAGCAGGGATTTCAGCTGCGGGTTGTCAAAATACTCTTCCGCCAGGTCGTACATGTTGGTGAGGATGATGCGCATCAGCTCGCTCATATCATCCCGGCCCAGCAGTTTCAGGCCCAGGCCCATTTTGAGGAGATTCAGGCGATCAACGAGGCCGGCCTCGACCAGATTGGGAGGGCGGGACTCGAATACCCTGGCCAGCAATTTCACATACTTACCGGTCCGGGCATGAAACGCGCGCCACGCTTCCCGGTCGCCGTCACTGACCCCCTCGCCATCAATCCGCGATCCGAGCAGGCTCAAATGACGGCCCCGGGTATCGAGTAACAGCGATGGCAGCTCCCGCGCCGCCCACTGCAGGCCGTGGCGCTCGAGATCCAGATCCCTGCTGACGCCTGAATGTAACTGGTACAGCCACTGGGCGCAGGATGACACCGAATAACCGGGGGCAAATTCACGGCTTGCCGCGGCGCCGCCGGGGCTGTCGCCAGCCTCCAGGACCAGTACTTTCCTGCCCGCCTTCGCCAGGTAATTCGCGCACACCAGGCCGTTGTGCCCGGCGCCGATGAGGATCACGTCGAGTTTGTCAGTCATCGGCATACCCCCCGGGCACTACATCGGGACGGCGCAGGTCCCTGAGAATCTCCCGTGCCGCATTGGCTCCGGGCGCAGCCATCACCCCGCCACCGGGGTGGGTGCCTGAACCGCACATGTACATGCCGCGCACCGGCCCGCGGTACTGGGAGTAGCCGGGGAAGGGGCGGTTGAACAACAACTGGTCGAAGGTGAGTTCGCCCTGGAAAATATTGCCTTCGGTCAGGCCCGTCTCGGCTTCGATCTCCCTGGGCGTGCGGGTTTCGCAGTGCAGGATCAGGTCCCGGAAATCAGGACTGTGGGCGGCGATCTGGTCGATCACGGACTTTTCAAAGCCCGCCTTGTCCGCGTCGGTCCATTCGCCGCCGTTTATTTTCGGGGGCGCATACTGCACGAATACCGTCATCATGTGTTTGCCTGGCGGCGCCATGGTGGGGTCGGTCTGGGTGGGAATCAGCATGTCCACGTACGGGTCTTTCGACCAGGTACCGTCTTTCCAGTCGTCGTAGGCCCGCTCGAGCCGCTCCAGGGAATCGGTGAAATGCATATCGCCCACCATCAGCGGGCTGCTCTTGTCCAGACCATGAAAGCTTGGCAGGCCGTCAAGCGCGATATTGAGCTTGCCCGAGGAGCCGCGAATCTTGAAATTCCTGGCCCTGTGCAACAGCTCCGCCGACAGGTCCCCTTCATCCATGACATCCAGGAAGGTACGGCGGGGGTCGAGGTTGGACACCACGATATCTGCCAGGTACTCATCGCCGTTTTTGAGGGCCACGCCGCGCACCTTGCCGTGCCTGACGATGATCCGGTCGACATCCGCATCACATATGACTTCTCCGCCAAAAGCCCTGAACGACTTCTCAAGCGCGGCGGCCACGGCACCCATGCCCCCGCGCGCAAAACCCCAGGAGCCGACATTGCCGTCCACATCGCCCATGTAATGGTGTAACAACACGTAGGCGGTACCCGGCGAATACACACCCAGCGCCGTGCCGATCACGCCGGTGCCTCCCAGATGCGCCTTTATGGCATCGGTTTCAAAATACTCGTTCAGGTAGTCGCCGACACTCTTGGTCCAGAACCTGAGGGTATCGGCCAGACCCTCCTCGCCCATCTCCATAAAGGAGCGGGCGAAGCCCAGGAGATCACGCAAGTCCCGGGGTTTCAGCGAGGTGGGGTCCGGGGGGCGCCTGAGCAGGTAGGGCCGGATCAGCCGGGTCTGCTTCATCACATCGGTGGTATAGCGCTCGTAGGCATTGGCGTCGCGTTTCGAGTGGCGGGCCATCTCCCGGTACTGTCGATTGTGATCGTAGTAATTGCCGTAGTAGTCGCCGTTGCGCATGAACGTGACGCCGCCCCCATAGGGCACCACCTGCAGGCCGTGTCGTGGCAATTCCAGGTCGCGGGCGATTTCTGGTCGCAGCAGGCTGCACACGTAGGAGCAGTTGGAGTAAGTCCAGCCCCGGTGCAATTCGCGGCTGACGGTGGCGCCGCCGATATAGGGATTGCGCTCCAGCACCGCGACATCCAGGCCGGACTTGGCCAGGTAGGCAGCGTTGGTCAAGCCATTGTGGCCGGCGCCGATCACGATGGCGTCATATTTTTTCAAGGCTATCTCCGCAGGCAAACTGGTTGCAGGGATCAGGTAGAGCGCGCTCGAGCATGCCATGCGCGCATGGGGCCTGTCCACACCTGAATGAACGGTCATTCATTGGTTGCCAGAAAAGGCGCACTGGTTTAGGGTTGACGGAACTATTGGCCTGGCGCTGGCATACACCGTAAAGTGAGCCAAAACCGCTGCAGGAAAGACCGGTGACCAAAACCGCCAACAAGACCCGTCGCGCCCAACCGAAAGAGGTCCGCAAGGAACAACTGATCCAGGCGACGATCAAGTGCATCGCGAAACACGGCCTGTCCGGCACCACAATGGCGCTGGTTACCCGCGAGGCGGGTCTCAGCATGGGCATCGCCAACCTGCATTTTGAAAGCAAGGAAAAACTGCTGCTGGAGACCTTGCAGTCGGTTACCGACGAATACGCCGCGGGCCAGGCGGCCATACTCGAAGGCGAGAAATTCCAGTCCACCTCCGCCAGGATTGAAGCGCTGCTGAACTTTGACTTCAGCGCCCGCGTCATCGACAAAAACAAGCTGGCCGTGTGGTTCGGATTCCTCGGCGAGGCCAGGTCGCGCCCCACCTACCAGCGCATCTGCTCGCGCCAGGATTCGCTGGCGGAAGAAAAAATCACCGCCCTGTTCCAGTCGGCACTGGATGAGGCGGGCGACAAAGTGGTGGATGCGGCGCTGCTCGCGGCGGGCTATATTGCACTGGTGGACGGCCTCTGGCTGAACTCACTGGTGGACCCGCGCAGATTGCCCTGGAAAAAATCCGCGCGCGCCGCGCGGCACTACCTCGCTACCGCGCTCCCCAAACATATCAAGCCCGGCAAGTAGACAGGTACCCTGGCGATGCAGATTGAACTGGATGAACAAACCCTGCACTGGCAGCAACGGGTTCGCGCCTATGTCGACCAGCACCTGATTCCCTGGGAAGTCACCGCCGAAATGAACGGCGGCGAACTGCCCGCCGAGGTCATGCGGCGCATCCAGCGCGAGGCCATCGACCTGGGCCTGCCGGGCATGGATGCGCCGGCGAGCCACGGCGGCCTCGGGCTGTCCATGGTGGACCAGGTGGCCGCCTGGGAGGCCCTCGGGCGCGCCACCAACGCCCTGTGCTGGTGCTTCCCCGAAGCCCAGTCCTGGATGTACGAGGCCTGCGCCGACAGCCAGTATCAGCTCGAGACCTATATCCAGCCCCTGCTGGCGGGAAAGCGCCGGGAAGCCTACGCCATCACCGAGGCCGAATCCGGCTCCCACGAGGTGGTCAACACCACCGCCACCGCCACGGCGGACGGCTATCTGATCAACGGCGAAAAGTGGTTTGTCACTTCCGGCAACCTGGCGGATTTCCTGTTCGTACAGGCGCGCGCCGGTGAGGGCGGCGACGCCCTCTTCATCGTGGAGATGGACAGCCCGGGCATAGAGATAGTGGAAAACCCCCTGTTTTCCCACACTTTCCCCTCACACCACCCCACTTACCGCTTCACCGATGTCGCGGTACCCGCGCGCAACCGCATCGGCGGCAACCGCTCGGGCATGGATTACAGCCGCAGCTGGTTCCGCCACGAGCGCATGACCATAGCCGCCCGCATGCTGGGAGCCGCCACCCGCATGATCGAGGAGGCCACCGAATGGGCCCGGCAGCGGCGGATACGCGATGAAAAACTGATCGACAAGCAGGCTATACAGTTCATGCTGGCCGACTGCAGCACTGAGCTGTGGGCGGCGCAGCTGATGGTTTACGAGGCCGCCCGCGCCCACGATCGTGGCACTGTGGACCTGAAGTCCCTGCACGTGCGCTGCTCCATGGCCAAGTTATACGCCACCGAAATGGCCAACCGCGTCGCCGACCGCTGCCTGCAGATCTGGGGCGGCCGTGGCTATCGTCGCGACAATGCGGTGGAACGTTTCTACCGCGAAGTGCGGGTTGACCGCATCTGGGAGGGCAGCAGCGAAATCCAGCGCATGATCATCGCCGGCGCCCTGGCCAAGCGCGGGCTGGGCGGCATGTAATGCCGGGCGGCCGCTGATGTCGATGGCTCGCCGGTTCAGACTCCTGAGGCTGTGGCCGCCAGCCGCCCTCATCGGTCTCTTCCTGAGCCTTGCGCCGCTCGCCGTGAATGCAGGCAATGCGGCCGCGGACAACGTTCTAAACATTTACAACTGGGCGGATTATATCGACCCGGCGCTGATCGAGGAGTTTGAGCGTGAATTCGACATCAGGGTCAACTACGACATTTACGACTCCAGCGAAATTGTGGACACCAAGCTGCTCACCGGCCACTCCGGCTACGACGTCGTCATCCACTCTGCGGCCTTCTCCGCCCGGCTGATTCCTATCGGGGTTTACCAGAGTGTGAATTACTCGCGCCTGCGCAACTGGCACCACATCGACGGCGACCTCGTCGCCAGGATCAGGCGCGCCTACGGCGAGAATATCGCGGGTGTGCCGTATATGTGGGGCACAACCGGCTTTGCCTACAATCGCAAAATGATCCGCGAGCGCATGCCGGACGCACCCGTGAACAGCGGCGCCATGTTGTTTGACCCGGCAGTGGTATCGCGCTTCGCCGATTGCGGGGTCTCCCTGCTGGACGACCCCACATCGGTGATCCCGATTGCAATGCTGTACCTGGGCTACCCCGCAAACTCCGTCGAGCCACAGCACCTGGCAAAAGTCGAGGAACTGCTCAAGGCGGTACGCCCCTACATCAAATATTTCAGCTCCACCAAGATGCTGCTGGACCTGCCCAGCCGGGAAGTCTGTGTCGCCATGGCGTGGTCGGGAGACTACTCCGTGGCGATGGCACGGGCGGCGGAAGTGGGGCTGGATATCGAACTTGCCTATACCATACCGCTAGAAGGCGCCGTGGACTGGTACGACATGATGTATATACCGGCGGATGCGCCCCACCCGGACAACGCCTACCTGTTTATCGACTTTATGCTGCGCCCGGAAAATGCCGCCCGCGCCAGCAACTTTATCGGCTATGCCAACGGCAATCGCAGCGCCACCCCGTTGGTGGATCCCGCGATCACCTCGGACCCGGCCATCTACCCCGACGCCGAAACAATGCAGCGCCTGGAATCCACCGTGGTGCACCCGCCGAAGCTGGAGCGACGGCGCTCGCGCACCTGGACCAAGATCAAAACAGGGCTATGAGATGAACAGGTACCGCCGATGACAGACCCGACAGGAGCAAAAACACCCGGCCAGGGCGGCGCCTGCAGCGGTACGCCGTGGAAGGATCCCGGGCAACATCCGTTCATCGAATTGCAGTCATTGAGCAAACGCTTCGGCGACTTCGCGGCGGTGGACGATGTCAGCCTCAAGATATACCGGGGTGAGCTTTTCACCATTCTCGGGGGATCCGGCTGCGGCAAGTCCACATTGCTGCGCATGCTGGCGGGCTTCGAACAACCCTCCGCAGGGCGCATCCTGATCGATGGCGTGGACATCACCGACACGCCGCCCTACGAGCGCCCGGTAAACATGATGTTCCAGTCCTACGCCGTGTTCCCCCACATGACAGTGGAGCAGAACATAGCCTACGGCCTGAAAAAGGAAAAGCTGCCAAAAAGTCAGATCGCAGAGCGGGTCGCGGAGATGCTGCAACTGGTACAGCTGCCACAACTGGCAAAACGCAAACCGGGCCAGCTCAGCGGCGGCCAGAGCCAGCGCGTGGCCCTCGCCAGGGCGCTTATCAAGCGCCCCAAGGTGCTGCTGCTGGACGAACCGCTGGCGGCACTGGACAAGAAGCTGCGGGAGGAAACCCAGTTCGAGCTGATGAACCTGCAGGACCAGCTGGGCATCACCTTCGTGGTGGTCACCCACGACCAGGAAGAAGCCATGACGCTGGCCACGAGAATCGCGGTGATGGATGCGGGAAAATTCGTGCAGATTGGTACGCCCAGCGAGGTCTATGAATTTCCGGCCAGCCGTTTTATCGCCAACTTTTTCGGCCAGATCAACGTCTTCGACGCCACGGTGGTGGCAAGCGATGACCACTTCCTGACAGCGCGACTGGACGACAGTAACACCGAAATCCGCACGCGGGACCATCAGCGCCTGGCACCCGGTACCCGCTGCTCGATAGGTGTGCGCCCGGAAAAACTGCTGATCAGCACCGAGGCGCCTGCCCAGGACGGCTACACCGTAACCCGGGGCGTGGTGGAAGACCTGGCGTACTACGGCAACCGCTCCCTGTACCGGGTGCGCTCCCAGAACGGCCGCATGATCCAGGTGAGCGCACAGAACTACCAGCGCTCTTCAGAGCTGTTACTGGAATGGGACGACGAGGTGTTCCTGAGCTGGCATTCCGAATGCAGCGTGGTGCTTTCCCAATGAGCACCGGGATGCCGCGATGAGCACAGTCGTCAACCCCGGCAAGCGCGACCGTCTGTGGCGCGGCGTTGTCATCGCCACCCCCTACCTGTGGCTGCTACTGTTTTTCCTTATTCCCTTTGCCATCGTATTGAAAATCAGTTTTGCCGACCCGCTGGTGGCGCAGCCGCCCTTCTCTCCTTTCTTTGACTGGACGGCCACCACCGGGGACAGGATTCTCGCCACCCTGGATAACTACCGCTTTTTGCTGGAGGACAAGCTCTACCTGGTGAGCTACCTGAAATCGATCAAGATCGCGCTGATATCCACCGCGCTGTGCCTGTTGCTGGGCTTTCCCATGGCCTATGCCATCGCACTGACGCCCTACCCCTGGCGCAACCTCTTGCTGCTGCTGGTCATACTGCCGTTCTGGACATCCTTTCTGCTGCGCGTGTACGCCTGGATGGTGATGCTGGGAAAACAGGGTCTGATCAATCACCTGCTGATTTCGAGCGGCCTGATAGATGAACCCCTGCAAATGCTGTACACCGACGGCGCCGTCTACCTCGGCATCGTGTATACCTATGTGCCGTTCATGATCCTGCCGCTGTACGCCACCCTTGAAAAACTTGACCTGGACCTGAACGAGGCCGCCGCGGACCTGGGCGCGCGACCGCACCAGATATTTCGCGATATCACCCTGCCGCTGGCGTTGCCCGGCATCATCGCCGGCTGCCTGCTGGTGTTTATTCCCGCCCTCGGCGAGTACGTGATCCCCGCCCTGCTGGGTGGACTCGATTCACTGATGATAGGGCGCACCCTGTACGATGAGTTTTTCGTCAACCGCGACTGGCCGCTGGCTTCGGCTGTCGCGGTGGTACTGCTATTGATCCTGATCCTGCCGATCATGCTGTTCCAGCGCCTGCAACAGGAAAGCGACGCATGAGGCGATCATCGACCTTCCTGTACTCGGTGTTGTGCTTCGGCTACGCCTTTCTGTACCTGCCGATTCTGGTACTGATGTTGTACTCCTTCAACAACGCTCGCCTGGCGACCGTCTGGGGCGGATTCTCGACGCGCTGGTACAGCGCCCTGCTGGAGAACGCCCAGATCCTCGATGCCGCTCTGCTGAGCCTGCAGATAGCGGTAGTCAGCGCCACCGTCGCGACCTTGCTGGGCACACTCGCCGCGCTGGGCCTGAACCGCATGGGACGCTATCGCGGACGCACCCTGTTTACCGGCATGATCGCCGCGCCGCTGGTCATGCCCGAGGTCATTACCGGCCTGTCGCTGCTGCTGTTCGTAAGCCTGCAGGAATTGACCGGCTGGCCGTCCTCGCGCGGCGCCAACACCATCACCATCGCCCACATCACTTTCTCGATGGCCTATGTCGCGGTGATCGTGCAGTCGCGCCTCGCCTCCATGGATCATTCACTGGAAGAGGCGGCAATGGACCTGGGCGGACGCCCTTTCGCCGTCACCCTGGATATCACCCTGCCCCTGGTGGCGCCCGCCATGGCGGCGGGCTGGCTGCTGGCCTTTACCCTGTCGCTGGACGACCTGGTGATCTCCAGCTTCACGTCCGGTGCCGGCGCCAGCACCCTGCCCATGGTGATCTTCTCCAAGGTGAAGCTGGGAGTCACCCCGGAGATCAACGCGCTGGCGACGATAATTATCGGGATTGTGACGGTGGGAGTGCTTATCGCCGGCTGGACGATGTTGAGGCAGCAGCGGGTAAACCCAGGCCATTGATGTCACGGTTTTTTACACTCACTGCGGCGCTTCCGTCTGGAATGAAACCAAGCGTCTGTTTTTCCACACAAAAAATTTCAATGGCACACATATTGCGTCAATGGGATTATCAAAACCGTGTTTTTTCCTGATTCGACACATAAAACCGCAACCGGGGAGAACCAATAATGACCAGCCTCAAATATAGCTTGAGCGCGGCGGTGTGCTTTGCCTTGCCAACCGTAGCGAATGCCGTCCCGGTAGATTTAAGCGGGTGGGCAGCAGAGGGGGGGAGTTCCTCTTGGGAGGTACAGCCCGGCAACGATACCGTACTGCAGACGGTCAACGGTGCCCCCACGATATTCTACGATCCCACGTTCACCAGCACCCAGGGAAAGGCACTGAGCGGCACGATCAGTGTGCAGACCAGCGGTGACGATGATTTCATCGGCTTCGTCCTCGGTTACGATGCCGGAGAAATTTTTTCCAGCACCGCAGACTTTTACCTGGTGGACTGGAAGCAGGAGCAGCCAGGCTCAACACCGGCCTGGGACGCGGGCATGTCCATATCCCACGTAACAAATGGCTCGAATGGCAATGTCACCTTCCCTCCCGCGCCATACTGGAATCACACGCCCGGCGAGGTCGACCTGATCACCCGTGCGACAACGCTGGGAAATACCGGCTGGGTTGACTTCACTGAGTATACGTTCAACATCGTTTTCACCAGCACCCTCATCTCCGTCGTCGTCAACGGTCTGCAGGAGATCAGCATAACTCCGGCCGATGTTCCCGGCGTGTCATCTTTTACCGATGGCTCTTTCGGCTTCTACAACTACTCCCAGGCGCAGGTTCTCTACGCGGGAATCACCGAGATCGATTGCACCGCGACTCCGGATGCCCCCGAATGCCAACCAGGGGCAGTCATACCCTCTCCCGCCACGCTCGCCCTGCTCGGTATTGGACTTGCGGGTCTCGGATGGGCGCGGCGCAAGAAGAGCTAGGCACAAAGCCCTGTGACTCGATACCGATTAGAGTCGGGCTTGTACCGGTGGGAGCACTTATCGCCGGACGCGCAGAAAAACCCCCGTCATGCGGGGGCTACAGGGGAGAACTTCTGTTTACACTCTTTTGCGCCGAAACCAGCCGATGCCGGCAAGACCCAGTCCCAAAAGCGTAACAGTACCGGGTGCGGGGACATTATTTGCGCAGCCATTTGGCCCAATACAAATCTGGCCGTTCTGCAGCGTTGGGGAAATAGCCTCCCCGTTCTCATTTCCGAAAGTGGTCTGGGTCAGCGTCAAGGCTGTTTGGCCCTCAGCCTCTGCAAGGAACTCGAAGGTTGCAAGCCGGAATGTGTTTCCGAGGATATCCTGATTGCTTATCAGGTCTGCCGGGGAATCAAAAGAAACCCCAAAAGCATACAGTCCTGCCGCGTTAGTCCCTGAACCGTATAAACCCAGGCAAAGGGAATCCAGCCCGCAATCCGGGTCGACGTTTATGGAAAAGGAACTCGCGATCGCGGCATTGAAGTTTACTTGCACATCAAAATCGCCGATGTAGTCGCCCACCGAACCGGTCCACATCAGATCCACACTGATCGTGTCCCCCACGTTACCCAGCGCGGGTGTCGGATTCAGGCTGATCATCCCGGCCGAGGCCAATTGAGCCATACCGAACAGGCAAAGGCCGGTCAGGGTTTTCTTGAAGGTATTCAGCATTTTCATTTTGGCACTTCCTCTGTTTTTTGTAGTAATCGATATTCCGTGTATTGACGGGAGGCCAAAGACCTCCCGTCAGCCCGCATCACGGGGTCGCGCAACGCGCCAGGGTGCACAGCAGCGTACACTGGCGTGCGTCGCTGACGTTGATCACCCCGTTAGCATCGTTATCCCGCGGGTCTCCGGGGAGGGCCACGGCATTACGCGCCGCTGTGATCAAGCTGATATCGTTGCGGTCGACATCCCCATCATTGTCGATATCACAGGCCACTGCTGGGGTATCCGTCCAGGTTTTGGTAGCAGTGTCACTCAAAGCACCGACGGTGGCCGTAATAAGATCATCGCCGGCATTCGTGCCGGTATAGCAGAACTGCGCCTCGCCGTTGCCCTGTGTAAATTCAAAACCATTGGTCGGGTTTACGCCGGTAACAACAAAGTCCACCCGTATCCCCGGCAATGGATCACTTTGCTGATCCAGGGTGGTGGCCACTACGCAGTGTTCGGTGTTGATCGGATTGGTGGCGGTTTTCGGCGCCAGTGTGAGGTCCGTCAACTCTGCCACTTCAGACAAACCCAGGCCGCCCGGGTAGCCGTAAGAATCAGCGTCGGCAAATCCATAGGAGATCAATCCGAAGGGGACCGGAGCACTGAGCGTGTGGCTGCCCACAGTCACAGGCACCTGGGCACCAGAAAATCCGCTGGCACCGATCGCGCTGTAGGATCCGGCGGGTATCGGTACGCCATCCAGCACAACGGCTCCCACCCCGGCATTAGCCACGACCACATTCACATAATTGATCTGGAAGGTAACCGGGGGCGTGCTGATGGTGTAACTTGCCAGGAACTGCTCAAACGGCGGAACCACGACCTCAAAAGGGTCGGAAGTGACATTGTCCCAGGAGGTACCATTCGAATACTGGGTTACCAGGACCGGTTTGTCTGCTGTTATGGTGGATGCGCTGATCAGGATCGTCTCATAGATTTCGCCCCGATTGAGGATAGCCACATTGGCGCCATTAACTGACACTGACGTGACGTCCGCTGAAGCCATAACCCGGAATGTATCCCCGCTGAGCCTGGTGGCAAGAGGAAAGGTCACAAATGCCTGCCCCCATGTGCTGGTAGGTGGTATTTCTTCTACGATATGGTCACAGGCCACAGTATTGCCGTTGGGTATGTTAGCGCACTGGTGTCCACCAAAAACTGCAATAGGCTTGTCAGCGGAGATGATAGAGCCGCTGAGATCCGCCGGTGAAGAAAGGACACTACGCAGTTGATACGTACTGCCCCTGTTCATGCTGACATTGTAGGGAACGCCTGCCGGGCGAGCCCCGCTGTTAACCGTTGGCGTAATGGTTACTGTGGTGTTGTCCTCGGTCGCGACGACGCCAAACTGGGTGGCATTGACGATGTTGACATTTTTATAGCCCTGGTTGATGTATTCGGTACCCAGTATGTCAGTGGGCAATCCCAGGAATGCATCTGTTGTATTTGCCCGCTGGTTGAGGCCGTATACCGTGACTTCTTTCGATGCCGTCACATGAATGCCTTTGTTCTGCACTGTATCAACGGCAGTAACCTCGGCCGCTGCGGGAATCGACACGGTGGTAGCGGTACCCGGAACCACATTGAATGGGGTCGAAAATGCCAAGCCCGGAATTTCTACCGTGCCGTTGGTAGCTTCCTCGCCTGCGATGAAGAGTGTCATTGTCGGCGCGGTCAGGTTGGCGTTAAACATCAACCAGAAATCGGTGCCTTTGCTGTCAGCTTGCTGTGCCATGGCGGAGGTCACCGCAAACAGCCCAGCAAAGAATAAGCCAAGCAAACTGGAGACTAAGCTCGTCCTCATACGGGACGCGCACCCAAAAACGAATCTCGAAGCATATTTCATCGTAACTACTCCTGTGTCGGTTGGCCGGCAATCGCCCTGCTATATGCCGGTGCTTATCAAAGTGCCAATAAACTGTGCATGCCCCTCACAGATCGCTCTGTGCAGCCGCAGTGCCCCAGCCTGAAGGCTTTCAGCGTGGCTCTACCGTGTTCGAACCCTGATTTTAGAACCATGCCTCAACAAGGACTGCCCTCGCGTAAATGAGGCAAGTTCCAGACCATTTGGAATATTGTCCATTATTTACAAGCAGTTATTATTCGGCTCATCAGACCTGTCGTGCTGGCGCAGCGGGCCAAGTGATAGTTTTGTAAAAGATTCTGACACCAGGAGTGGCCTCAGCGGGATCACTTTGCGAGCGGGCGACCACAAAGTCGGTGCCCACATTCCAGCGCTGGCAATTCCAGCCAAAGTGCCCTCGGGGATGCGGCCGGCTGGCGGAATTCAGACCAAAAAAAACCCCCGCGATGCGGGGGCATGTGCTCACACTCAGTAAAAAATAATCAGGCTTTTCTGCGCTTGATTGCCCCGAGGCCGAGAAGGGCTGAGCCGAACAACCAGGCTGCACCGGGGAGGGGTACGGCAAATCCAAAGGTTTCAGCCTGCCAAACTCCATTCACGACAGATCCCCCTGCAATAGTTGCGATCGTGGGATCAATGATGTCGCTATTGGGCTCCGCAATAACGAAATCGATGAAGGACAGAACGCCATCATTCCAGGTAGCCCGTGGAAAGTCCGGGAAATCCACGTCATCGCTGCTTGTGAACACCTGCCCAAAAACCGTGAGCAGCAAGTCCACCTGGGGCGCACCGAGTGTTTCCTCGCCGATGCCCGCCAGATCGCTGCTATCGTATGTGACGTCTATAGTACCCGTCGCGCCCAGACCGGGGCCGCCGATGACGACGACACCCAACTGGTCCGTTACCATAGCCGCGTGCACAGGACTCCAGCCAGTCAGTAATGCAAAAGCGACTGCGCACACCCTGAGGTACGATCCAAATTTCATTTTCATTGCAACAACTCCTTTCGATGGTTTAACTCTTTCTACCATAGGCAAAAGAAGTGTCACAATCAGTATCCGTACATTTCCTCCATAACTTGCCGACATGGTCACATTCAGGCCTAGAAATCCCTTGTTGAGGCTGCATATTTTTTATTCCCTGCGTCACCACAACCGGCAGGTCCGACCGCAACAGGGAAAGTCGGCTCGCGGCGGATTTGTCGCTACGGTGTTGGGTATTTGCCAGAAAATCCTGGCAGTAGCGGACGTAGAACTGACCCGGCTGGAACCCGGGTGGAGGGGTAATGAAAAAGGGGCCATCCTGGCCCCAGAACTGCATCCATGCAGAAGCGTCCCTGCATATGTAGAATAAGCAGGTAGCCATGCCAAGGCACTAGGAAAAAACCTAGCCGTCGATCTTTTTGTATAGTTCAAGCTCGGTTCTGGCAGGATTTTCCAGGTCAATGGGCACCAGCGCCAGGTGGATCAAACCCGAGGACCATACCTGCCCCATCATTTCTTCAGTTGTCTCCACTTCCAGGGCGTTCTTGAGTCTCGATATCCGGTAATCTACCGTCTTGCTCGAAATATTCAGAGTCTGGGCGATACGCCTGTGCTTGTAGCCTTTGAGAATCAGGTGCAACACGACGAATTCCTCAAAGGAGATGGAAGATCCACCATCCAGTTCGAGCCGCTGGCTTTCCAGATTGATCCGCGCCAACCACTCGGCACGGGGATCCAGATGAGTGATCTCGTGCAATACTTCCAGTACGCGCGCGCCCCCGGCATGGCTTTTTACACGGGCGAACTTATGCCAGCTACCGTCGTATTTGATCCATTCAATCAGGGTGCGGGACTCACCCGTCGCGCACACAGCGCGAGACGTTTCCAGGTCAAACTCGCTTGAGAGTGTGCGCTGGTCGGCGCCAAAACCCAGCAATTGCCGCTCTTTCGCCGCAGCGGTCGCCGGTGTCATATCAAGAAAAGTGCCAGATTCAGTATCGGTCACCCACATCAAGGGTTCCTTTACAAAGACCTGACCCAAAAATGGAACGAATCGATGGCCCAATGTGAGTCTCTCCCTGTGATAAGTGCGTCGCCGGAACTGTCGACAACACGTAGCAGTGTACCTCCTGAATGCACGCCGCACTGGGAGCCGGCGAACAGGGGTTCTATAATAGCGCCTTTCCCATCGTAAAAAGGATGCCGCAGTTGAACGATTTGGCCTGGGACACACTGATTCGCAATGCCCTTGTATTCGACGGCAACGGGGGACCGCCCCGACAACAGGATATCGCTATCAGCGACGGCCGGATTGCCGCCAGAGGCCATGCACTTCCCACCGCGCAGGCAGGGCGGGTCATCGAGGGCGAAGGCAAGTGGCTGATGCCCGGGCTGCTGGACATCCACACCCATCTCGACCTGGAAGTGGACCTGGAGCCGGGACTGCCTGAAGTGGTGCGCCACGGCACCACCACGGTCCTGGTGGGCAATTGCAGCCTGGGAACCAGCTTTGGCCCACAAACCCAGGGCGAACAGAACCCCATCGTGGATTGCTTCACCCGCGTGGAGAACATACCCAAACCCGTGCTGCAAAAATGCGTCAAAGCTGTTACCTGGAATGATACCGGAGCCTACCTGGATCACTTCGAGCAGATTCCCCTGGGGCCAAACGTGGGCGCTTTTGTACCCCATTCCATGCTGCGGGTGGAAGTGATGGGGCTTGAAGACAGTATCAGCCGCGAACCCACAGAATCAGAACTGGCCAGAATGGAAGAACTGTTGAGCCAGGCCATGGACCAGGGCTACCTGGGCATGAGCACAGACGGGCTGCCCTTTCACTACCTGGCCAACGCCCCCCATACCGACAAACGCATTCCCACCCAGTTCGCCAGCTTTGGCGAAATGAAGCGCCTTCTCAAGGTGGTTCGGGAGCGGGGTCGGGTATGGCAGACCACCCCCATCCTCGAACATCGCGCCAAGGCTTTCCTCTATTTCCTGCTCACCAGCGGCCGGCTTTTCGGCAAAACCCTCAAGACCTCGGCCCTGTCCGCGGTGCGCTTCGTACTCGCACCGGAGGCGTCAAAGGCACTCCTCGGATTTGCCAGCCTCGCAAACAGTCGCCTGCTCAAGGGCAATATCCACTTCCAGGCCCTGGGCACCAATTTCAGGATATGGTCCGATGGCATCGTCAGCCCCCTGTTCGAGGAACTGGAGTCCACCAGCGAGTTGATCGCCAGGGAGTACGACGATGTGCAGGGCCGGCTCGCCCTGCTCAATGACCCCGAGTTTATCGCCCGCTTCCGGGCCGACTGGCACCACGGCCGGCGCGGGCGCAACCTGGCCCATCTCAAGGCCAGGCTGGGAATGCCGGACATTCTCGTGGTGCGGGATCTGCACCGGATGATCTTCGATGGCGCCCCGGTGCCCCAGTGGGAAGGAGAGAGCCTGCAGGATGTGTACGACCGCCTGGAACGCTTTCAGCGCGGCCTGGAGCAGGCTGCGCGCTCGGATGTCGAGCGCGAGGCGTTTGCGGCCTTCCCCAGGCCCATAGTCGATGACGCCGAATTCATGCTGCATATGATGCGGGCCTACGACAAGGGTTTCCGCTTCTGGGTCGACGTGGCCAACAAGGACAGGGAGGGCGTTCTGCCGCTGTTGCTGCACAGGAACACGATGCCCGGCTTCAATGATTCCGGCGCCCACATTACCAATATGGCTTTCTTCGACGGCAACCTGATGTCCCTGAAGCTCGCCCAGCAGGATTCTCTGGCAACGGTGAGCACCATGGTCAGGCGCCTGACCAGTGAACCGGCCGCATTTTTTGGTCTCGACGTGGGCAGCCTGGAGATCGGCGCCCAGGCGGATATCGTGCTCATCGATCCCGAGGCCCTCAGCCAGTGGGACGACAACGCAAATCGCCAGTTCATCTATCGCGAGCTGTTTGAACACAAGCAGTTGGTGAGTCGCTCCGACGGCGTGGTGAGCCACGTCCTGATTCGCGGCGAGCCGGTATGGCAGGAAGGCGATTTCACGCCGGCGCTGGGCGCCAGGCCGCTGGGGCGAGCGCTGCGGGCGGCCTGAAGCGCCGACCGCTCTGGAGCTCCCCGCCTTTTCGCACTACCATTGCGGCTCCGCACGACGCGACTTCCCCAGAGGTACTATGCAACAGGCGCGAGCTCCCCGGAGTGTGTTCGACGAAATTCTGGCGCTGCTGCAAGGCGGCAGGCACGCAGAGGCTATCGCCAACTGCCGGCAGGCACTGTCCCGCTACCCCGATGACGTGAATATTCTCGGCCTGCTTGGCGCCGCGCTGGGGGACAAGGGGCAGTTCAGCGAGGCCGAGGAGATTCTGCTGCGGGTTATCGACCTCACACCCACCTTCGCCAAGCCCTACGAGGATCTGGGCACCCTGCTGGTACAACAGGGCCAGGCTGAAAGGGCTATTGCGCTACTGGAAAAGGCGATCCGCCTGGAGCCCAACCAGGAATCCGCCCACTTCGAGCTGGGCAAAGCCCTGGCCCAGATGGGGCGCGGACCGGAAGCGGACGCTGCCTTTGAGCGCAGCTTCGCACTCTCCCCCACCCGCGGCCTGATGGCCAGGGCCGCGGAACACCACGCCGCGGGACGCCTGGAAGAGGCCGAGAAACTGTGCCGCCAGGTCCTGCAGAAAGATTCCCGGCATGTGGACGCGCTGCGTATGCTGGGCCTGATCGCAGCCGCCGCCGGCGACCTGGATGAAGCCGAAAACCTGCTGCGCCAGGCACTGGCCGCAGCGCCCGACCATGTGCCCGCGATGTTCGAACTGGGCCGGGTGCTCAAGGAACTGGAGCGGCCCGACGAGGCCATCGAGATTTTCCGCGAACTGATCAGGCAGCAACCGGATAACGCCAAAGCCCATTATCGACTTGCGGGCGTACTGGCCCCGGCGGCCATGACCGAGCAGTCCGCCGCCGCCTACCGGCGCTGCCTGGAGCTCGATCCCGCACACGCCGGAGCGTGGCTGGGCCTCGGACATATGTTGAAGACCCTGGGCAAGCAGTCCGAAGGAATCGCGGCCTACCGCCGCTGCCTGGAACTCGAACCCGAGTTCGGCGAGGCCTGGTTCAGCATGGCCAACCTGAAGACCTACCACTTCACGGACGCCGAAATAGCCCAGATGCAACAGCGCCTGGAGAGCGAGACGGTAGGGGAAGCATCCCGGGTCAATTTCCTGTTCGCCCTCGCCAAGGCCTACGAGGACCGCAAGGACTATGCCAGTGCCTGGCGCTACTACGAGGAGGGCAACAGCAAACAGCGGCTGCTGGTCAGTTACGACCCGGTGCTCACCGAGACCGTCAATGACGAGTTGGTCGAATATTTCAATGCGGACTTTTTCAGCGAGCGCGAGGGCCAGGGCAACCCGGACCCCTCCCCCATTTTTGTACTCGGCATGCCACGCTCCGGATCCACCCTGGTGGAGCAGATAATCGCCAGCCACAGCCGCGTGGAAGGCACCAGCGAGTTGCCCTATATCGGCCGCCTGACCAAATCCCTCAATCGCAACCGTGCCGATGGCATGCGCTACCCACGGGTACTTACCGAACTCGAGCCGCGCCACCTGAACCGCCTCGGCCAGAACTACCTGGACATGGCGCGCATGCACCGGGTCGAGGGTACACCGCGCTTTATCGACAAGATGCCCAACAACTTTCCACTGGTGGGCTTTATTCACGCCATACTACCCAACGCGAAAATCATCGATGCCAGGCGCCACCCCATGGATGCCTGCACCGGAAACCTGCGACAGCTATACGCCCGCGGCCAGACATTCAGCTATGACCAGACTGATATCGGCGAGTACTACCTGCAATACCAGCGCATGATGGACCACTGGGACACGGTGTTGCCGGGCAAGGTATTGCACGTGCAGTACGAGGACGTGGTCGCAGACCTGGAAACCCAGGTACAACGCATTCTGCAATACCTGGAACTGCCCTGGGAAGATGCCTGCCTCAATTTCCACGACACCGAGCGGGCGGTGCGCACCGCCAGTTCCGAACAGGTACGGCAGCCTATCTATACCTCGGGTATCGGTTTCTGGCGCAACTATGAGTCCCACCTGGAAGAGCTGAAAGAGGTACTCGAACCGATTCTTGAGCGCTACGCCCCGTAGTCCGAAAAAAGAGCGCGCCCGTACTGTCGGGTGCCTTACCCCGCCAGGTCAACGCGGCCCTGTCGCGTCCCATCGTCGAGCTACCCTGCAGCTGTTATCACAGCTGCGGCCTAACTGTAAGGCCATACCTCCAGGCCGTGGATGGCGTTGCGTACATCAGGAGTCAGGGTCACCACACTGACAGTTTTCACCTCGGCGAGATTGTGCAAGGCAATAGTCGACGGCGAGGAGCCGGCGGCAATCAGCTTGTCATCCAGTACACACAGGCCGCGGCCAAAGCCCGCGCGCGCGATGCGCGAATCGTCGAGATCCGTGTGGGTGAGACGGCTCTCGTCGAAGGCCGGAACAGCGAAACTGATCTCCTTGCCCGCGGCGCGCACCCGCACCCTGTCAGCCGGGGTGTCGTTGTACACGACGCCGTCGCCGAAGGGGCGGGCGTTGTGGATACCCCTGGGCAAACTGACCAGACGGATCAGGGTGCGGCCGTCGAAGCGCATCATGCCGGCGGTTTTCAGGCCGCTGATGTACATGCCGGTTGTGTCGCAGAAAACGTTATTGATATGCAGTTGATTACCCGCCGCGGGACCCTGCTCGGTCTCGGGATCGAAAGGAGCGCCCTGGTAGCCGCTACCCACCGCCACCAGGTGCAGGCCGAAGCAGAAGCGATTGCTGTCGAGGTCAAAGCCCAGCACCGTGTCGAATCCGGTAGACGTCAGGTACAAGCGGCGCTGATAAACGCAGATTTCATGGCAGTGCATGAGAAAGCGGTTGCGGTACGAGCCCAGTAGTTTGAAATCGGGGGTATAAACGAACAGTTCGTTGCTGGCGGCGACGAATACGCGCTCGCCGTCAAAGGCGATCCCCCGCAGGCCGCGATCCCAGCCCCGCCCCTGCCAGTCGATATCCACCGTGTTCCAGTCAATGACCTGGGTGACCGATTGCCGGGTGAAATCCACCAGGAACACCCCGCCATGGCTCTCCCCCTGGTGGGTCCCTCTCACGACGGAGCTTGCGATAAGGGTGGTCACGCTGGCCGCGAACCACCCCGTAATGCGCCGGGACTGGTCTCGCGCGACCCGCCTTCTCGCAGACCGCCCGCCTGTGGCTCCGCCTGGCCGAGGTGCTGGGGCGGAACATAATCGAAGATGATATTGACCCGGCCTTCCTTGCCCTTGTTCATCACACTGTGCTGGAGCTGGTTGTTAATCTCGTAGACCTTGCCGACAGCCAGCTTGTAGGGCCGCCCGTCGATCATGAAGCGCACCCGGTCATTGGTGTAAATGGGTATGTGGATACGATGCCCGTAATGGAAGGACGGGTGCGTGTCCCGATGTGGTTTGATGATGCCCCCCGCCTCCAGGCGAGCCGCCATGGCGCGGATGATGCAGCCGCCCGGCGGGTAGTGATCGGCGATAATCCGGTGGATCAGCGGCAGGGCCTGCGCCGCCAGCACATCCCAGCCCGGCTCCTTGCGCACCTCGATATCCGGCCAGCCGGAGCCATCGGTGAACACCATGACGATGGATTGCGTGCGCTGGTGTACTTCGTACTCTTCCTGTCGGTAGGTGTTACCCAGCCAGGCCTCTTCGTCGAGACCCAGAATCAGATCGCGCAAGGGCGAGATGTCGTACTCGCCAAGTTCACGCAATGGCACCCCTATATCCATTCAAACACGCCCGCCGCATCAATTTGGGTCAACCCTCGCACCATAAATTGACATACCCGCCCAGTCAACCGGTCCGCCTGCAACTGAATGACCGTTCATTCATGGGATGGCTTGGCATTCAGTCTGCCTTGCAGTAGGATTGGACGAGTCAGGGCCAGAATAAATAAGAAGGTGACTACCCGTGGATGATAACTACAGGAATCCAGCCGCACCTGAATACCCCCCCTTCTCCACCCGGCGCAAAACACTCGCACTGGTAATTTCCGCGGTTCTGGGAACCGCGCAGGGCGCCCATGGCCAGACAGGGATGCTGGAAGAGGTGGTCGTCACAGCGTCCAAACGCAAGGTCAACCTGCAGGACCTGCCCCTGGCGATTACGGCCTTTACCACGGAAGACATCTCCCGCCAGGGCTTCACCGGCCTGGACGACTACGCGGCGAAAATCCCCAGCCTGTCCTATGCCACCCGGGAACCCGCCGGCACTTCGGTGATTTTCAGGGGGGTTGCCTCCTCCGGTATCCAGTTTGGCACCAACCCTTCCTCAGGCGTGTATCTGGATGAGCAGCCAATCACCCAGGCCGGCCTCAACCCGGACCCCCGCCTGATCGACATCGAGCGGGTAGAAGCGCTGAGCGGCCCCCAGGGCACACTCTTCGGGGATGCATCCCAGTCAGGCACCCTGCGCATCATCACCAATAAACCCGACCCCCAGCAATTCGACGCCTGGGTGGAGGGTACACTCGGCCAGCCTGAACACAGCAGCGACCAGGACACAGACTTCTCGGGGATGGTAAACATCCCGCTGCTGGACAACCAGGTCGCCATTCGCCTGGTGGGGTTCCGCGCCGACGAGGCGGGATATATCGACAACGTACTGGGGCTGAGCCAGCCCGACCAGTGGCGCGAAGCCAGGGAGGAGTCGGGCTATCTGCCGGTGCGCCCCCGCTTCGACAACCAGGGCAAGAACAAGAACGATATCAATTCATCGACCACCACCGGCGGTCGCGCCGCCGTGCGCTGGGAGGTCAACAATGACTGGACCGTGGACGTGGCGGGCATTATCCAGGACCTGGAAGTCGATGGCTTCGGTGATACCACCGCAGGCCTGGGCGACCTGCAACAGCTGCGCTTTGAAGATGAGAAACTGAAGGACAAGTGGTATCAGCTGAGCCTGTCCATCGAGGGGGATGTCGGCTTCGCCGACACCGTACTCACCGGCAGCTACTTCAACCGGGACATGACCTACGATGCCGATGCCACCAGCTACCTGCACGACTTTGACCAGAAATACAATCCGGTTTACTACGCCATTTACGACTTTACCGGGCAGCCACGCGGCAGGGCCAGACAGGATCAGCAGGATGACCGCTGGACCTTTGAGGGCCGGCTGACGACCCAGGAAAATTCGGGCAGCCGCTGGAGCGGGCTGGTGGGCTTCTTCTACAGCAAGCTGGATCGCAAGCAGCTGTTCACCTCCGACATACAGGGCTTCAGCGATACCGAATATTATGCCAACCAGGGTTATAGCTACCTGAGCTACCTGGCCAACTCACCTTACTACAACCCCAATTACGACAAGTTCCACAATACACCTACAGACAACTGGTTCTTCGGATCCTATGACCTGGAAGTCAAACAGACCGCCGTGTTCGGCGAGGTCAGTTTCGCCGCAACCGATAAGCTGAGCTTTACCGCCGGCGCGCGCTGGTTCGATTACACCCAGGATGTCACCCTGCTCCAGGGCGCCCTGATGGGCGGCAAGAAACCGGACCGGGAAACGGATTACTTCACCAACGATGAAAGCCCCAGCAGCAGCGATTCCGACTGGGTGCCCAAGCTGAACGTGACCTACCAGTTCACCGATGACGCGATGGGCTATGCCACCTACTCCGAGGGTTTCCGGCGCGGGGGCACCAATGCGGTACGGGCCTCCTCGGTACTGCCACGCAGTTACGATCCGGACAAACTGAAAAACTATGAAGTGGGCTTCAAGAGCACCTGGCTCGACAACCGCTTGAGTTTCAACTCGGTGCTGTACCGCATGGAATGGGACGATATGCAGATCCAGGTCAACGACCCGGAAATCTTCTCGCTGGGCATCGTCAACTTCTCCCAGGCGCAGGTGGACGGTTTTGAGACGGAGCTCACCTGGATACCGGCCGAGGGCTGGGATCTCACACTCAACGGCGCCTGGATCAACGCGGAAATTTCCAAGAACGACGTCATTCGCGGCGAGGATGATGTGATTGTCGCCGAAGTCTCCAATGGCACCCAATTGCCCATCGCGCCCGAGTACAAGGCCAGCGCGGCCATACAGTACACATTCCGTTCACAACTGTGGGGAGGTGAGCCCTACGTCAGGCTTGACTGGTCTTACGTGGGGGATTCCGTCAACTCCCTGGACGGCACCGAGTCCATCGTTTTCACACAGGGGCCGACCGACCAGCCGTCCTATGATGTCGGCAATTTCAGGGCCGGTCTGGATGGGGAGAAATGGAGCGGCACACTGTTTGTAGACAACGTCACTGACGAGGTGGCAAAACAGTTTTACAGCAACCGCTGGGGCTCATTGCAACGCATTTCTGTCAACAAACCGCGCACTGTCGGCGTAACGCTGCGCTGGAAGTTCTGATCCGGCGGCCGACGTTCGCAAGCAGCGTTCGTCGGCGCCCCGTCACTGCAAATTTCGGGCTACGAAGGCCAGTAACGGACCTATGACATTGTTGGTATCGTCGTCATCGGCCGTCAGAATATCGACATGAGCGTAACCCTCTGACATATACACCTCAAAGCCACCGGATACCTCACCGTAGGTGGGGAATGCGGGACTGGGATTCTGTTCGTCCACCAGGCGCTCGGTCACGCCGTCACAGGCGGGCGCCGCACAACGGGCGATAGCCCGGGCAAATCCCAGCCAGGATGCGGGCGTGGGGGTCAGGCCGTTACTACCGCCGAAGGCGATCACGGGTATGTCAATCAGTGCGCCCTGGGTGCGATTGTCGATATCACTGCGCCCGCGCCCCAGCGGTGGCGGTGACGACAGGGCGCTGGTATCCAGGCCCAGGCCCGATACGACGCCCAGGCCGGAGGACGGATAATACCAGTCGGTAAAGTTTGTCTGCCCGCGATAAAACATGGGCAGGATGGTGCTCACCAGGTCGGTGGGCTCGACCTCCAGCCCCCAGCGGCCGACATCCTCCAGTGCTTCCGGCGGCGGTCCGCGATCGACAAAGGCCTCCGCTGGACTGTCCGGACCATCCAGCCAGGTGCGTATACCCTCAACCTCAGGCCCCGGATATCCCAGGGACGTTCCAAAAAAACTGGCGATGCTTGCGACCACGCCATCGTCATCGAGAAACTGGCCCAGCAGGTTGATCGAGGAGCTGGGGGCGTCGCCCAACAGCAACTTCAGCCCCGCCAGTTCCGGTACCTGGTCAACGGCGGAGTTGCCCGGCTCGCCATTTTGCTCCAGTTGCAAAATAGACTGCACACCCTCGCCATTGAGGGCGGCGTCCATCGCGGCTACTTCTGATGCGCCGGTCAGCTGCGGCGACAGCAGGCCGCCGACATCGGAATAGGCAGAGGTGCTCTCAACACATTGCCGGTTGTCGAGCGCGGCGCAGGCGAGTGCGGCGGTCTCCTGGGTGCAGGCGGTTAATCCGTCACTGCAGCGGGGAGCCTGATCGCGCACCGCACCAAACAGGCCGCCGTCGAAGCGGGCCTCAATCAGGTCCAGCGTGGTCTCTTCCGGTGGCGTATCGGACATTGACGCGCCGCCACCTTCCAACAGAATCAGGCCGCGCAGCTTCAGGTAACCGGGCTCAGGCGCACCGCCGGCAAGGTTGAAATCGGTGGCTGCGTAACGGGCGGTAAAACCGGTGCCCGCCGAGTGCCCACCCAGGAATACATTTCCCCCCGCGGCCACCGCGCGCGCCGCTTCCACGATGGCATCGATATCCTGGGAGTGGACCAGCGGCGTCCACTGGGCCATAAAAGCGGTGTCCGAACTATTGTTGTAGAAGACCGCGCGGCGATTCGGGCCGTTGCTGAGCGCGTCCCCCAACTCCAGCCCCAGTTCCTCGCCGAACAGGAAGTTCAGGCCTACCTGCGGGTCCTGGAGTTCCTCGGCGAGGTCAAGGCCGACAGTATCTTCCAGCTGGTTGGAGCGACGATCCATGGCCCAGACTTCCAGCGCCAGCGAATTTTCCGCCTGGGCCCGGCGCATGAGCTGCTCCGCCAGCGTGGCGAAATTCGAGGCACCGCCCATAAATCCGGGCACCATCACCAGGATGGCATCCGGTTGAAGATCGGCCTGGTCGGACAGGAAGTAACGGGTATACCGGGCGTTATTGAGGTTTACATCGGAGCCGCCAAACTGTTCAAGCAGCGCGGGATTGCTCACCACGACGCCCGGGCTGCCAGGCGTATGCGCGGGCCGGGCCTCACTGGGGAGGTCCACCGTCTCCTGCTCCAGCGTGGCGGGAGCCGGCTGGGGCGGCTCCACGGGATCGGTATTCGAGCCGCCAGAGCTGTTGGTATCGCATGCAGTCAGCAGCAGCGCACCGATGCCGCACAAAATGTACTTAAATCGATTCAACACGGAACGCCCCTGCCTGATTTGGTGGCGGCGCACTTATGCCGCACCCAGTTCCTTGTCTATTGCCGTACGCAGTGCCGCAGTCAAGCCCTCCCGAACCCGCGCCTTGGTCTGCCTGTGAGCATCCATATTCAGCGCGGAGAACTGTTCCGCCATGAACAACGCCCGGTGCAGCAAATCCTCTTCACTCACGGCTTCGTCGAGGTATCCCGCCTCCTGTGCTCCGGCCGCATCGTACACCCTGGCCAGGTTGACGGCCGGGCCCAGGTGGTTGCTAGCCAGCCTTGCCCGCGCCAGCTCTATGCCGAAATAGGGCAGGGTCATGCCGATGGCGACTTCGTTGAGACCAATTTTATAGGTGCCGTGAACTCCCACCCGGTAGTCCGCAGAAAGCAGCAGCAGAGCCCCCATGGCCAGGGCGTGACCACTCACAGCAAGTACCACCGGGGTGGGAAAAGCCAGCAGTCGCCGGGACAGGTTGGCGCCACAGCGCAGCAGGTCGATCATGGCATCGCCACCCTCCCCCATAACCGAAAGATCAAAACCTGCGGAAAATTTACCCGGGCGTCCGCAAATGACAACCACCTTGCCCGCCTCCTCGGCCTTGTCCAGCGCGGCGTTCAACTGGGCCAGCATCTCGAAACCGAGGGCATTTGCCTTGCCATCGTCCATGGTTATCAGTGTATACCTGGCTTCTTGTTTGCATTCGACCATCGCGGTCATGACGTAACTCCTTCCAACAACTAGCGAAGTCGTAATTATGAGGCTTTATTCACGCAAGCGGTAGGCGATGGCGCGGGCCACTGCAACTTTTTCAGAGAAGCCCAGCAAATGCTGTCGTGGGGATACACTGCCTCACGATGGCCGGAAAATATGCCCCCAGGACAATTATCGGAGAGCGGCAGGCTACTCGCCGGACGAAGTACCACGCAAGCCGCGCTCTGTAGTGTATAGTCAGTGCAGGACTCTCCATTCGCATGGTGCCCAAGGCGAGCGCCGGTGGACTATAGGCATATTGGCCCAATATGACACTGTGATCGCCACGACCGACGATGCACCGGTCGCCACCGGGAACACCAGAGAACTCTAATAACACCAAGGGAGCAGCACCACTATGGCGATCGAGGACGCAGGGGCGACAGCCCACCCGGACCAGGAGGCGGAACAGACAAACCCCTACGCCACCAGAAAAGCCGCCTACTACACGCTGGTAGTGCTCACCGTGGTTTACAGCTTCAATTTTATCGACCGCCAACTGTTGGCGATTCTCCAGGAGTCCATTAAAGGCGACCTCGGACTGTCGGACTCCCAGCTCGGACTGCTGACAGGCTTTGCTTTTGCCGCATTCTATGTGATCGCGGGACTTCCCATTGCGCGCTGGGCAGACCGGGGCAACCGACGCAACATCGTGTCACTGTCACTGTTTGTGTGGAGTTTCATGACCGCCCTCAGCGGCCTGGTCAACAACTTCGTTCAACTGTTGCTGGCCCGTATCGGGGTCGGCATCGGCGAGGCGGGCGGCAGCCCGCCCTCGCACTCCATGATTTCGGACATTTTTCCTCCCGGCGAACGCGCCAGCGCGATCGGTTTTTACTCCATGGGCGTGAGTGTGGGCATCCTGTTCGGGTTCCTGGCCGGTGGCTGGCTCAACGAATTTTTTGGCTGGCGCGTGGCCTTTATGGTGGTGGGCGCTCCCGGCATACTGCTCGCCATCCTCTTGTATATGACAGTACCGGAGCCCGTGCGAGGGCTCACCGAACACCGCCGGGTCAGCGCAACCAGCGTTCCCCTGATGCAGGTCGTGGGCGTGTTATGGAGCCGGCGCTCGTTTCGGCACATGGCACTCGCTGCAGGCCTGAACGCGTTTGCCGGCTACAGCATCAGCAACTGGACCGCCTCTTTCATGATCCGCTCCCACCAGATGAGCACCGGGGAGTTGGGGACGTGGCTCTCCCTGACTATCGGCCTGGGCGGGGCGGTGGGCGTGTTTTGCGGCGGCCTGTTGGCTGATCGCCTGGCCCCGCGGGACAAGCGCTGGTACGTCTGGCTGCCATCCCTGGCCGGGTTTACCTGCGTGCCATTCATGGCCGCCACGTTCCTTGTCGCCAATCCGTATACAGCGCTGCTCATGGGTATCGTGCCGGGCATTTTGTTCAATGTGTACCTCGGCAACACCATCGCGACCACGCACAGCATGGTGGGCTCGCGCATGCGCGCCCTGTCATCCGCCATCCTGTTCCTGATTATCAACACAATTGGCCTGGGCCTGGGGCCATGGTCTATCGGCCTGTTCAGCGACTACCTGGAGCCGACCCTGGGCCTCGAGTCACTGCGCTACGCGATGCTGTACGTTCTGCCGGCGGTTATGTGCTGGTCAGCCTGTCACTTCTACCTGGCGGCGCGCACTTTGCGGGCCGACCTCGCCGCGGCGCCAGATTGAGGGCCCGACCCGGGGGACCGTTCAACACGGCAGGCCGACTGAGATCATCGATCGCACAAGCCCATCGAACTCCGGTCTGCCGCCGCCCGCCTCAGGCGGCTGCAGAGGCGTCCATCGGCCGGATATTGACGGCATTGCGGTAACGGACAGGTTTGGCGATTCCCAACTCGGCGCGCAATGCGTCCAGGGGTTGGGCAAGACGCTGCTCCCAGTTCACGGTGGCAAACCACCGCGCCGCCTCACCGGTACGGCGCCCCTCCTCCACGCAGGCATCCACGTCGATGTGCGGCGCCTGCTGGCGGAATGTGCGCCGTCCCATAAAGATGATAAACGCGATACCGCGACTGGGTGTCTGGGCGTTCATAAAGGCGAGCAGGCACAATTCCCCCAATTCGTCACGGCCATACCCGCACAGCACGTGCTGCAGATCGTGTATATCCCGCAGCCGGTTTCCCAGCCAGTTTTCCTCGGCGGTTCTCTCACCTCCACGCGGCGCTTCCTCGCTGGCCGCGACCAGGCCATCGGCACTCAGTTGCTGGGACTCCACAAACGCGAGGTAGGCACGGCCCAGGCTGCCCTCGGGCAGGGCGCGCAAAGCCGGGCGGTCGCTTAGCAACGGCAGTATGGCCGGTTTTTCTCGCAGCAATTGGGCGCCCTCGGGAATGTCCCGCAGCCTCGCGACCGCGCGGGCCAGGCTGGCACCCTTCAGCGCCTGGATTATCTTGAATACTTCCCCGGTGTTGTCCGGGTCGGCGATCAGCGCACGCACCGAGCGCCAGGCCTGCAGCGGCCTCAAATAGCGAATATCTTCGATAAGGTTCATAACTGGGTTCGATCCTCCTGGTACGTCCAGTATAGCCCCTGGCTGCACTCCGGTTAAGCCGGCCCGGCGAGCGGTTCTCCCGGCTCAGTACGACAGGTGGCCCCAGCCGAGCCGGCGCCCGGGAAATCTGGAGATTTCTCCAGTCTTCAGTTGGAAATCCCTGCGAAACGCTCTAGATTCGAAAAACGCAGGAAACCAGAGACTGCAACAGACTATCGGGGCAAAACCGGGTGAAAAAATTCGACATCACCTTCAGGGGCGAAGTACTACCAAAACACGATCCGGAGCAGGTTAAGGCCGGGTTCGTTGAGCTGTTCAAAATTCAGGACCCGGGGATGCTGGATGACATTTTCTCCGGCCAGACCGTGGTACTGCGCAGCAACCTGGATCGCAAGGCGGCAGCCGAGTACTTTGTAAAGGTCAACAAACTTGGTGGAGTTATCGAACTGGTAACATCCAGCGCGCGCTACCGCGACAACGAGAACGGTTCGATGGAGCACGCCGCCAACGGCGATGCCGGCTCGCATAACGGCGGGAACTCGCATCAGGGCCCGAACCTGGATGGCGACATACTGTTCAGGCAGCCGGGCCGTATAGATCGCAGCTGGCCGGTGAGCAGTGCGAGGCAGAGCCAGCGACGGCAAGCCGCCGGCGCAAGCCCGGCGGGCGCGAGCGCCGACGCCCCGCTCCAGGGCAGCCGCGAGCAGGGCCAGGAAGACCAGGCGGCGAGGCAGAGAGCCCAGGCCATTGTGACGGCTGGCGCCTCACTGGCGCAGCCAACATCCGGCCTGGCAGCTCAGGGCGCCCGCGCTGATGCGGCGCCAGGCGTGGAAGCGAAAAGCGGGACTGAATCACAGGCGCAAGCGGCGGCGGAGGCGCTGCTGGAAGCGGGTTTCCGGTCGGAAGCCGCCGCCCAGGCACAAGCGCAGGCCCGGGAAAAAGCAAAAAAAGCAGCGGAAGCGCAGGCCCTCGCGGACGCGATAAAAAGGGCAGAGGCGGAGGCCTATGCGGAGGCTGCAAGCCGGGCCGAAACGGCAGCCCTGGCTGAAGCGGCAGCCCGCAGGGAGGCAGCGGCTTTAAAGGAAGAGGAAGCCAAGCGAAGCCGGGAGCTGGAAGAGGCGCGGAAGCTGCGCGAACTTGCCGCCCAGGAACGGGCTGCGGCCGAGGAGAGCCGCCGGCTGGCTGAGGAAAAGGAACGCCGCAGATTGCTGGCACTGCAAATAGACGAAGAAACCAGGCGCGAATTGGCCCGCCTGGAGGCCCGCGGTTTGCAGATTCAGAAGGAAACTGAAAGCAACCTCAATCTGCTGGAACAAAAGGCCGTTGCCGCGGGAACCGAAGCCGAGCTCGAAATTGCCCGCCTGAAAGAGCTGGCACTCGACGCCAGCGATAAAGCCCAGGAAGAAATTCAGCGCCTGCAACAGCTCGAGAGCGCCACCCAGCGGTCCATGGAACAGGATATCAGCCGGCTCAAGGAACTGGAGTCACAGAGCAAGCGCAATGTCGAGGAACAACTGGCCCGGCTCAAGGAACGGGAACAGGAGATCAACTGTAGCGCCCGGGAAGAGATTACCACGCTCGAAAAAGCCGTGCGCGAGACCCGACGCAAAGCGGCGGAAGAAATAGCCAGGTTGGAGCAGTCGATAGCCGACGTGCAGAAGCAGGCTGAAATCGACGCCGGGGAACTGGAAGCGCTCATTGAATCCGCGAAGCACCATGCCGAGCAGGAAACGGCAAGCTTGCTGGAGCAGCGGGAGAAAACCGGGCGCAGCGCCACGGAGGAGGCGGACGCATTACAGGAAAAACTGCAGATCAGCACCAACTCCGCCCAGGAGCGCATTGTCGAAATCAGGAAAATGCTGGAAGAGGCCAGGGAAACAGCCTCTAACGAACAGTCAAGACTGGAAGCCCTGGAGCGCGAAGCCGACCAGCGTGCGGAAAAGACTATCGCCGAACTGCGCCTGGCCATGGCGAACACCAGGGACGCAGCGGTGAAAGAACTCGAGCAATTGCAGATCAAGGAGAGCGAGGTACTGTGCAAACAGGCCGCTCAGATCGTCCGCCTCAAGCAGCAGTAGGGCCCCCGAGCGTGCAAATCCTGCCCAGCCACCCCGGCGGATAGCCCCCTTTCCCTACAAGATCTGGCTGGCGGACTGGCGTACTGCCATATACTATTGACCATCAGGCACCCGATTATGAGTGCCCAACTTCACGGTTCTAGTGTAAAATTCTTCCCGCCGTACCCCCCAAAACCCTGAAAATTACCACTAAAATTTTACACCTTTGAGAAGTGGGTCACAGGTGTGTTTTGCTAAGTGCTTGATTTTCAATTGTTTGCGTGGTATGGCCCACTTATTGCATGGTTTTTTATCGCTTGCGGAAAAACAGCAGGCAGACAATAACAGAGGACTTCTACATGTCGATCCGGTTCGAATTGTGCAGCGACTCCAATCTGTTGGCCCAGTATTACGAACTCCGGGAACAGTGCTTCCGCCGGGAACTGGGACTGCCTGACTTCGACGGCGGCGAGGATGAGCGCGACCGGACGGGGCACATCCTGATCGCCCGCCGCGGCGACCGCTGCGTCGGCGGCGCCCGCATTGCCTCGGGCGCGCCGGTCAGCGAACAACTGAACGAGTTGGACCTGGTGGAGGATGCGTGCTGCATGTGGGAACGCTTTGTGATCGACCCCGAGGTCAGGACAGTGCAGCTGGTGCGCGATTTCTGCGCCAAGCTGATAGATGCATCGCGCGGCCTCGACTACGAGTTTGCCCTGGTACTCAGCTCACTGTGCAATGCCCGCTTCTACCGACAGTGCCATTCTGCGCTGGGTGTGGGCTTCAAGATTCATCGCTCCACACCGGATATGGCACGCGGCGCGTTTGAAGGTCTCGAGCACTACCTGTCCGTTGCCCACCTGGCGACCAGCAACAGGCTTCGCATAGCCGCCTGAGACCACATGCCAATCGCGGCACCGGCGCACGCCGTGCCACACAGCTTGCTCGCCACAACCCGGCGCACACGGCCTGGTGATTCAGAGGATTTTTCGGCCAAACAGAATCCGGCTGTTACAACTTTCCGACAACATCGCATCCAGCATCAGGCTGCCGAGCTCTTCCCGATAGTGGGCAGGCTCCCAGAACCACTGTAACGGCTCGCTCCCGACACCCTCCTCCGGCAACGGTTCGTGGATAAATACGGAACTCGCGGAGAAATCCCAGAAGGTCACAGCCGCACCCTCGTGCTCCATTACCAGGCGCTCGATCGAGGCCAACCAATCCGCGTAAAGCGGCATCATGCCCTGTCTCTCCAACAACGCCCAGTAACTGTCGTGAAGGGGATTCGTGAAGATGTGAACCGCCACACCCCGCTCGCCGGCAATTACCAGAAACTCGGAAAGGTACCCAAAGGAAGACTCCAACCGTCCAGCGCTGTCCCGCAGATACCATTGGGACGAATATTTACGCTCCAGTTCATCCGTTTTCTGGGCAAACAGCGCATGCGCGCCCTCGACCCGGACCGCCTCGGCGAAATCGCGACCGGGGTTGAACCCGGACTCGTCACGATCGGGCGCGCGTTCGCTCTGCCCGATTACGGTGGTGAACGAACTCACCAGTGAATCGAGAGTAAAAAGCGATTTGTAATAATCCGTTGCGACCACGACGGGGTACTGCGGATTGAACTGACCACCAGGCAGGTACTTCAGTTCACCGCCCTGCTGGCTCAACATGGGAGTTACAGTATCCACCTCTAAGGGGCTACTCGAAATGAAATCGGTGAAATCAACACTGATAAACACCTGCTCGATTGCTTGCTGGTGCATGACGTTGAGCGCGTATTCGAGTTGCGTGCGAACGCTCGCCCCGGGCAGGCCAAGGTTATAGGTTTTCCAACCCGCTTCGCGCAGGCACGGGTGAGCCGGGTTGATACCCAACTCAACTCGCGAATTGCCGACAATCAGAGCGTTATGTGAATCAAAACCCGGTTGGTATCGCTTCGACAGTCTCGTAAAATTATTGATATCGATTTTATTGGCGTTGAGACCGGATATACGCGGGGTACCAAAAACGGCGTAGGGATCAACCAGCCAGTTAAACACTATTACCATCAAGGCAAACGCAAGACCGAATATGGCTGTACGGGCGAGATAGGCGCGGGGACTCATATCAGAACTGGAAGTACAGGAATTCGGAGACTTGTGACAGGGTGAGAACACCCGCCAGAAATGCGACGGATATGGCCGCGGCCCACTGATTGCTGTAGTGCCAGTTCAACCAGCCGACTTCGCGAACATCGCGGAATGAACCGGGGTGCTCGTAGAGAGCCGCATCGTAGTTATTGAACATCTGGGCGACGTTAGGCAAAAGGAGTGCGCACAATCCCGCCGCAACAACCCAGGTGAAGTTGCCTACGAACACAGCCCCACCACCGTAAGCGGCTTCACCACCCACCTCGGCAAACCAGGCGCCCAGTGCGCCGGTTCTGGCCAGTATCCCGGCCGGAACCTCAAAACCGGATGCACCCAGCATGGCCAGAACAATATGGTTGGCCTGCTCGATAGTGGGCGCGCGAAAATACACCCATGAAAAGACCACAGCCAGGAAGGTCAACAGCCAGGCGCAGGCCCGATAGGGCATCGATCCGGAAGGGTCGATACCCAGCACCTCAAGCAACCTGGTCCAGCCGTGATTGACCATGAGGTAACTGCCATGTAAGGCGCCCCAGACCACAAACGGCCAGCCCGCACCATGCCACAGGCCACCCAGCAACATGGTGACAAAGAGATTCACATAACGCCTGTATGTGCCCTTTCGATTTCCACCCAGTGAGATGTACAGATAATCCCGCAGAAAACGGGACAGTGTAATATGCCAGCGACGCCAGAATTCAATAATATTCGTAGCCTTGTAGGGCGAAAAGAAATTTACCGGCAACACAATACCGAAGATGCGCGCACAGCCGATCGCCATATCGGAATAACCGGAAAAATCGAAGTACAGCTGAAAAGTGTATGCCAGTGTACTGCCCCAGGCCCTGAAAAAATCCACCTGGGCCGCCGCGCCACCGACGTCGTATACCGGTGACACATAGCTCGAAAGACTATCGGCAATTACCGTTTTCTTGAACAGGCCTATGGCAAAAATCGAAACTCCGATGGCGAAATTGGACCATTTCGGGAAGAGATTCCCGGCGCGCATGAACTGCGGAATCATCTCCTTGTGATGAACGATAGGGCCCGCGATCAACTGGGGAAAGAAACTGACGAAAAGGCAGTAGTGAAGGAAATTGTACTCTCGCGTCTTACCCTGTCGCGCATCCACGAGGTACGAGATTTGCTGAAAAGTAAAGAATGAAATCGCCAGGGGCAGAAAGATATGCCCGGCATTCCAGTGCGTATCCAGCACGAGGTTGACGTTGTCCAGCAGGAAATTCGCGTACTTGAAATAGCCCAGAAAACCCAGGTTTACCGCTATTCCGAGGACCAGGATGATATGCTTGCGACGCTCCGGACCCCGGGCCAGAACCCCACCCACGCAGTAATTGAAGCCGATAGAAAACAGCAGCAGGACAAGGTATTTCGGATTCCAGTAGCCGTAGAAAACCAGGGAGGAAAAAACCAGGAATCCAAGCGCGGACTCGAGGGAAAGATACTTCGCACACACAAAATAGCCGAACACACAGATCGGCATAAACAGAAAAATGAACTCATAAGAGTTAAACAGCACGAGTCAGCACGCCACCGCAGGTGTAGATAGTCTTATGGTTCGAGAATCGCAGATTTGACACAGGCAGGCCAGTAGTATTACGTGAATCTTTTAACCGTGTCATACCAAAAGTGTCCCTGCGCCCACCACGCGCACAACATGCGGTGCGGCTGCGACAGGCGCTACAGCCTCTCGGCAAACGGGCTTGGCCCACGGTATGGAAGGGAACCACGCGGCCCTGGGGAAATTGTGACCCAGTTAAAAATATATGCAATAAACCTATGAATAATAATGATTTGCCGGCAGTAATGGCGATATTATAAGGCCCCTATCCGCACCGGTAAGCTACCAAAAAATCATGGAACAGACCGAAATACTGGCTCGTCTCATCCCGATCCTGGAAGACACATTTCCGGATGCGGAGCAGGAAATCACCCTGTCCACAACGCAGGATGAGATCGAGGAATGGGACAGCCTTGCCCAGGTGCGCCTGTTTCTGGCCATTGAGACGGATTTCGGCTTCAGGTTCGACCTCGATGAAATGGAAAATATCGCCGGGGTCGCGGACCTGGTACAAGTTATCAGCCAGAAAGTCACCTGATTCGCGAGCGTTAGAAGGCGATCATGAAGATGCTTCCATGGCTTGTAGACACACCTGCGAACTTCAATGAGCGCTGCAAGGAACTCCCGCACAGCGAGGATGCGATCGCGGACGCACTGGCACTGGCCAGTTGCGAGCTGAACCTCAACCAGGCTTACCGCCTGCACCGGGTCATCGAAAAATCCGAGCGCCTGCGAACATCCCTGGCGGGCAAGCTGGAACACTTCAAACTGGGAATCGTCAGTAACGGCACCCTCGACCTTCTGTTACCCATGCTGGCCATTACTGCTCTGCGGCGCGGCGTTTTCCTGGAAATCGTTACGGGTGGTTTCGATCAATCCGTACAGGACGCCATGGACCCCTTATCGGCCATCAACCAGGCGAAGCCCGATGCCGTACTGCTTGCCCTGGATTTCAGGGCCTATCCCTTCGGCAAGGAGGCGTGGGCCGCGAGTCCGCTGAATGCGCGCTCAGAGGCCGGACTTGAGCTACTGAACCAGATTCGGACAGGCTTTCGCAGCAACTGCGGTGCGCTGTGTATCCTGCAAACCCTGGCGATGCCTCCGCGCTCACTGCTGGGCAGTCTCGACAGCCAGGTTGACGGCTTGCTGATCAGGGAAATAGCTGAATTTAACCGGAGCCTGACCCAATCGGTAAGCGATAACGCCGATGTGCTGCTGGATGTGGCGGCGATTGTCGGGCAGGTAGGCAGTCGCAACTGGTTCGACGAACGACAGTGGCTCAGCGCCCGCATACCGATCGCCCACGAATTCGGGCCACTTTACTGTGAGCAAATTTCCAGAGTGGTCGCAGCGCTGCGCGGCAAGACCAGGAAGTGCCTGGTACTGGACCTGGATAACACCCTGTGGGGTGGCGTGATAGGCGATGACGGTATCGGCGGGATCGTCATCGGGCAGGGCAACCCGACCGGCGAGGCTCATCTGGACCTGCAAAAATATGCCCTGGAGCTCAAGTCACGCGGCATCATTCTTGCCGTCTGTTCAAAGAACGATGACGCCGTGGCCCGCTCAGTATTCCGTGACCACGGGGATATGTTGCTGAAGGAGAGTGATTTTGCGATTTTTGTCGCAAACTGGGATGACAAGGCCAGTAATATTCGCCACATTGCCAGCAGCCTCAATATAGGCCTGGATGCCATTGTCTTCGTCGATGACAATCCCGCCGAGAGAGACATCGTGCGCAGGCTTCTGCCCGAGGTCGCAGTACCCGAGCTCCCCCATGACCCGGCCCTGGTGACCGGCACCGTTGCCGCCGCCGGCTACTTCGATATGGTTCACCTGGATGCGGATGACGCACTGCGCAGTGAGCAGTACGCCGCCAACACCAAACGCCAGGACGCCATGCAGGCGGCGCAAGGCGTCGAGGAATTTCTCGCTTCCCTGCAGATGACAATGTCCGTATCCGGGTTTGATGCCATGGGCCGCAAACGCATCACCCAGTTGATCAACAAGACCAATCAGTTCAACCTCACCACAAAGCGTTACACCGAACCCGAAATCGAAGCCATGGAGAACTCGGACGAATTTGTAACGCTGCAAGCCCGTCTTACTGACCGCTTCGGCGACAACGGCATGATCAGCGTCGTGATCTGCAGGGTCCAGGACGACGCGTGGCTGATCGACAGCTGGCTGATGAGTTGCCGGGTGATCAAGCGCCGGGTCGAAGAAGCCATATGCGACGTACTGGTGCGGCAGGCAAAGCAGGCGCGGGTATCGTTTCTGCGCGGAATCTATCGCCCCAGCGAACGCAACGCCCTGGTCAGGGGTCACTATGAAAGCCTTGGCTTCGTAAAGCTGTCCGAGGACAACGGCACTGAGACCTGGGAGCTGGAAGTCGCATCGTATGTCGATAAACATCCGCCTATTGAAATTGATCACCCGCAGCGCCAGGTTGCGTCGACTGCATGAAACAGTCGAAAGAACAGATAGGTTCCTGCGTAATCACTCCCGCGGAGAGCGCGACATTTGCCCGGGTTTCCGGTGACTTCAACCCACTTCATATCGATCCCGTTCTGGCGCGCAGGTACCAGTTTGGGTCCACATTGATTCACGGCATCAATGGCACACTGCGTGCGCTGGATACCTTTTTCGCCGGACGAGAACACGCCGCACTAAAATCCCTGCAGGTCACTTTCAGTAAACCGGCCCGCCAGGGCGATGAACTTGCCCTTTTCGCGGAGCAGTTATCCGGCGCCGAATCCGGTTCGACCGATGTTCATATGGAAGTGCACAGATCCGGCAAGAAGCTGCAATCGATCGAGTTCTCGTTCAGCGACATCGCGGCGGCGAACTTGCCTGCACCCCAGCTACCTGCGCCGGTGACGGATCAGGCACCCGAACCAGCGGATATCGGCCTGCAGCAGGCAGAAGGACTTGCAGGCAGCACCACCATGAAATGGGATCCGGCCTGTTTCAGGGCGCTTTTCCCCAACCTTGCGAAAACACTGCCAGAGCCACAGTGCGCGACCATACTGGCAAGCACCAAAATTGTGGGCATGATCTGCCCGGGCCTCAATTCTGTCTACGCTCGACTGCACCTCACCTTTGCAACTGAAGCTGTCGATCAGGCCACTGAGTTGCGCTATCGGGTGACGAGTGTCGACGCGCGTTTTTCACGCGTACTTATGGAAGTATCCAACCCGGTGGCATCAGGTACGATCGAGGCATTTTTTCGCCCGCCACCGGTTTCGCAGGCAAGTGCGTCCGATATTGCCACATTGGTCGATGACGACCGCTTTCGGGGGCAGACTGCGCTGGTAATCGGCGGTTCTCGCGGACTGGGTGAGGTAACGGCGAAGGTGCTGGCCGCCGGAGGTGCGAACACCATCATCACATACGCCAGCGGGCACGCTGATGCCACGAAAGTTGCCGCGGACATTCTCGCTAACGGCGGCGTATGCAATACGCTCAAGCTGGACGTACTGGACGGTTCAGACCCCCACCCACTGTTTGACAACCCGGACAGAATTACCCATATCTACTACATGGCCTCGCCCTTGATTGAAAAGAGCGACGCCAGAATATGGGACGCGCAACTGTTTGGAAAATATACGGACTTCTATCTTAACGGGCTTGCCAATCTGTTGGCCCGGTTTGCCGGTAATCCGCAGTACCGCGATGCGCAGCTCAGTATTTACCTGCCCTCCACGGCATTCCTTGACCAGCCGGAGAAAGGCTTCTTCGAGTACAGTGTCTGCAAGGCGGCCACAGAGTCGTTCGCGCTCCAGATTCAGTCCAGGTATCCCCGGTGGCGTTTTTTCACGCCGAGGTTGCCCCGCATGCTGACTGACCAGACCAGCGGAATTGCCGGGCTCGATATCCTGGACAGCGCGCGCCACATTCTGGCCAGCCTGGAAGGACACTGACTGTGGGCGACACGCCAGACAGGAAAACCACGCTCAAACCCATCACCGGGGATGACGTTGCTCGGACGGCATTATTCCTGCACAGCCATATGAACAGCAAATTCTCCGCACAGGAATGGGAACGAGGCTTGCGGGCCAGTTGGTATGAAAACGCCCCGAATCACGGTTTTATGCTTGAATTCGATGGCGAAGTGGTGGGTGTCGTCTGCGCCCTGTACTCCGAACAGGAAATAGACGGAGAACCGCGACTGATATGCAACCCGCACACCTGGTGCGTGCTTGAGCCCTACCGGGCAAAGAGCGTCAGCCTCATTCTCTCGGTGATTCGGCAACCCGACATGCACTATAGCATGTACTCTCCCAACAGGGACGGCGAGGAGATCTTCGCCTACCTGGGCTTCAAGCCACTGGGGCGCGAAGCGCTGGCAATACTGAACCTTCCCACCCCGCAACTGCCGGGCAAGGTTGAAGTCAGCTTCGAATTAAATTCGGCCCTGGATCGCCTCTCGGTAGCGGACCGTAAATGCGTGCAGGACCATCGCGATTTCCCATGGCTGAGGTTCATCTTCTACGCCAGTGGCTCGAAGCACGGGTTCCTGATCTACAAACCATGCCGGTACAAGCGATTGCCCTGCGCGGAGTTGCTCTATGTCAGCGACAAGTCCCTGTTCGCCCGCTGCTGGCCAGCCATACGCACCCGCCTGCTGCTTCGGCAGGGTGTTTTTACCACAAAGGCGGAACTGCGCCTGCTGCAACAGAGGCCGGGGTTTTCATTCTCCACCGCACATGCTTCGGCCAAGTTCTTCCTGAGCGACAGCCTCCCCGCCGAGGCGTTCAATTACACCTACAGCGAATTGGTCGCACTGAATCTATGACATTGATACTGCGAGAAATACTATGAGCCTGGTAAATGAAATTTCCATACTTGTCCGCGACGTCCTGGTCCTGGGCGATTCGGCCGACGGTTTCGACGAAAATACCGGCCTGCTTGGCTCCATACCGGAGTTTGATTCCATGGCCGTTGTTTCCATAATCACCGCGCTGGAAGACGAGTACGGCTGTGTTGTTGAAGATGATGAAATTTCAGCGGACGTCTTCGCGACCATAGGCACCCTGGCGCAGTTCGTGGAAACAAAGTTGGCCTGAACATGAGCAGCAAAAATATCCAGGCCACATTCATACCGGGAAAGCGAGGGCCGCTCTTTGCGGTTCATCGCACGCCGGCCTCCAAGACAGCCGACAGCGAGTGTTTTATCGTAGCGCCGTCTTTTGCCGAGGAAATGAACCGCTGCCGTTACATGTGCACAATGCTGGCACAGGAACTCACCCGGCATGGTTGTGGCTACCTGTCCGTGGACCTGTATGGCACCGGTGACAGCGCCGGAGACTTTTCCGATGCGGACTGGCAGACGTGGCGGGGCGACCTGGTGACCGCCTGCGATTATGCCAGGGAGCTGGGGTACCAACGGTTGACGCTGTTGGGTATCCGACTGGGCGCACTGCTGGCCATGGAGGCCCTGCCAGGGCTCAGGGGCGTGCAGCGCGTTATCCTCTGGCAACCGGTGATCAGCGGCAAGACCGCTTTGACCCAGTTCATGCGCATTCGCATCGCCGCGTCACTGGAACGCGATGAGGACGGCGGCACAGTGGCCGACTTTGAACAGCAACTCGACCAGGGCCAGCATGTGCAGGTTGCTGGCTACGACGTATCCCCGGCCCTCTACAGGGCGATCCAGGCTGCCCAACTGGACAGCAGTGAGAGTTTCGCCGGAACCGAGATCGTCTGGTTCAATACGCTCGCAAGTGAGGACAGGAAGACACCCCGGGTGGAAAGTGATTTCCTCGAGCGCTGGACTGCCAGCGGTGCGAATGTAAGTCATACCACGGTAATCGGTCCCTCGTACTGGGCGGTGCATGAGCGCACCCTGGCACCGAGCCTGGTGGAAGCCACCGTCAAGTACGTTCGGGGGGTGCACTGACGTGCGGGAACGAGCCGAAGTTCTGCTTTGCGACAACAGCGAGCTGGTCAGCATCGTACACGAACCCGCTATTCCGGGTGACACCGGGCTGGTCATCATTGTAGCCGGGGGCCCGCAATATCGGGTAGGCGCTCACCGGCAGTTTGTGATGCTTGCCCGCCAGATTGCAGCGGCGGGCCTACCGGTCATTCGGTTTGACCACCGCGGGACCGGCGATAGCGACGGTGACTATCGCGGTTTTACCGACATGGATGCCGATATTCGCAGTGCCATAGACCACCTGTTTTCCACTTTTCCGAGCCTGTCGAAGGTGGTGCTCTGGGGGGAGTGCGAATCTGCTTCGGCGGCGGCGTACTACGCCCACAAGGACGCCCGGGTGAGCGGGATTTTCCTGGTGAATCCCTGGATTCGCACGGAGGCGGGACTGGCGAAGACCTACCTCAAACACTATTACCGGCAGCGCATCACCGACCCGGAATTCTGGAAGAAAGTAAGGGCGGGAGAGTTCTCTATCTCCGCCTCAATAAAGTCGATTGCGACTCTTTTCTACCAGGTCATCAGCAACGCCGGTAAAAAAGAGGCGACCAGAGAACCGGACCTGGCGTCGTTGCCGCTGCCGGAGCGACTGGAGCGCAGCCTGCTTTTATTCCAGGGAGAGATTTTCGTGCTGACCAGCGGTCGCGATCACATTGCCCAGGAATATCGGGATTTCGTCGATGGCTCGGCAAAACTGCAATCGCTTATGGCTTTGGAACGCGCTAAGTTCAAGGAGATCGCCGAGGCGGACCATACTTTCTCCAGAACCGCGTGGCGTGTCGACCTTTTCGACACCACGCAGAAATGGTTGGAGTCAAATTGAGTCACCCAACAACCAAACCAGCTTCAGGGGCAGCTACAATGCGCAAGAACGTTATCATACTGACGCACGGATGGACGGGGAGTTCTGTTTTTACAGCACTGATTGCCAAAGCCGGCTATTGGTATGGCAAGGACACCTTCCAGAAAATCGACTACAACACCTACGAAAACCTGGAACTCATAGAGTTGAACAAGCGCATGCTTGAGGAACTCGGCTTCGGCGGCGATCACGAACACGAGTTTGATCCCCAGGAAGTTATTCGGCTTGAACAACAGTCCGCGAATATCGATTTGTCACCCTACAGGGAGTTTGTTGCCCGCTGCAACCAGAACTCCCCGTGGATATGGAAGGACCCGAGGCTTACCTGGACTATCAGGGTCTGGGCGAAAATGCTGGAACTCGAGGACGTGGCGTTCATCATTCTGACGCGCGATGACGAACAGGCGTGGATATCATCCAACCTGCGCAGGCATATACAGAGTCGCAGGTTTACGCACGCCTATAACCACGGTATCACCGACTCACTCAAGCAGTTTCTCGGGCAGGTCAACAAGAACTTCGTGGAACTGGAGTTCGAGGATCTACTGCTGCGTCCGGAGGATACTATCGCCGATATCAACAGGCATCTCGGCACCGTGCTGACCAAGGAAGACCTGACCAATACCTACAACGGGCAGCTGTATCGAAAATCGAACGGGCTGAAAGACAAGCTCAAGGCCACGGCAATCTACCTGAAAAACTACAATCAACGCTATCGCTGAGACGGTACTCCCTGCGGGGGCATTGCCGGGACTGAAACGCCGTCAGCTGCCCGGCGTTCCGCCAGCCAGGCGCTGGCGCAGGTAGTCGACACACACCTGCTCCGGGCCGCCGGCTTTTCCGGACAACAACCACAAACCCATGAGACTGGCGACATAGGTCGACCCCGCCAGCAACACCTTGGCAACAAGAGCGGGCAGCAGGGACAGGTGCATGGGTTCGATCACTACCACGTCCACCAGGACCATGATCAAACCCGCCAGCAACGGCCGCCAGATAACGCCATACAGCGCCCAGACTGACACACGCAATACGCTGGCGGTGTAGTAGATCATGAGAGGTACAAACACCGCGGCGACCAGCACCCGGGCGGAGGCCACCAGTTCTATATCACCGTGGCCGCTGGCATAGACAAGCGCAGGGATTAGCAGCACGAGTTCCATCCAGGCTTTTCTCGCGGAAAAATCGGCCCGGTTTTTAACCAGCAATATCAGATCCAGGGTCAGGTTGATGCCTGCGATGGTGCCGAAGATCGCCATCCAGGACAGTACCGGTGCCGCCTCGCTCCAACGCTCCCCGAATATCAGGCTGACAATCTGGGTGGATGTAACGTGCAGGCCAACACCAACCGGAACACAGGCGATGACCAGCAAGCCGATAACCTCCAGCGCGCGCTGGGTAAAGTCGGGCTGATCCTGCAGGCGCGAAAGGTTGGGAAACAGCGCCCTGCGCATGGGCATTATCACTTCGTAGACAAAAATCGTGCCGATTTCGACCCCTACGTAGTAGATACCCAGGACCCCGGTGCCAAACGCTCGACCTACTATCAGTTGGCCGGACTTCTCATTGAGCACCATACCGATACGGGAAATCAGCAACCACTGGGAGAATCCCCAAAGCTCCTTTATCCCCCTGGTGGAAATTCTCGATCGATGCGGGTGCATTCGATAACTGAGCACAAGCTCGAACACTGACTGCGATAACATACCGAATACCATCGCCCGGTAGTCGCGCAACCAAAGCGCCAGCGTCACCGTGACGGCAAACACCCCCAGCTTCTGGTAGACAGCGAACCGGAAATCCTTGGCGAAATCCAGTTCCTTGCGAAAGGCTACCGTTCCTATATTGCGGAAACCCTGAATCAGGGCGGAGAGAGCGAGCAGCGAAAGAATCGTCTGCAGGCGGCTTTCTTCAAAATAGGCCACCGCGAAGGGAATGCTGGCCAGCATCAGGATTGCGATGAAAATGCCCTGTAGAACCTGAATTGTCCAGGCGCCGTCGTAAAGCTCCAGCGAATCCCGCTGGTCCCGGATAAGCGCCAGATCCACCCCCGTGGTGGCCATGGAATCTATCAACGCATAGACCGCCATCGCCATCGCCACCAGGCCAAAATCCCCGGGCGTCAGCAGGCGGGCGAGAATAACCATGCTCACGAGACCCAGTATGCGTATCATCCAGCGCAGGGCCAACATCCACAAAGTGCCGCCTACAAAACGGGTGGGAGGCGCCCCGGGAACCGGTGGCTGTACTTCTATTTCACTCAAGCTCTGTGCCTGGTAATGCAGACAAAATCACAATTTAGATCCGTACTTATTGGGATTTGCGGACCGCACAATATATCATGTGGCTATCACCGGGCAGAACTCAAATAGTCAATAGATCTACTTTTGTGATACCCGCGAACGCATCCACCGCGCTACTTTAACGGGCACCCCAGTCGGACATCCATGATGAATACCAAACAAAGCCTCCTCTTTCAGGGACTGGTCGGTTACTGGTCCAGGACCGGTCATTTGCAGGATGAAGAGGCAGACCTGTCCGCTATGGTATCCGCCCTGAACTGCGGTATCGAGCTGCGCAGTCACCGTCTCGACCACTGTGCCTTTGGCTCCACGGGCGCAACCGCCAGCAACGAATCCGGGAGCAGCTTTGTTATCGTCGGCTCACCCTACTGGGCCGATCCGCAGTTGCAATCCGTGGCGGATGGGCAGAGCCATGCGCAGGCACTGCAGGAGGCCTATCGTGAACACGGCATCAACTGCCTCGATCTTTTGAAAGGGGCATTCTCGTTCGCGATCGTCGACGGCCAGAGCAAGGCGCTCCATGCCGGCGTAGACCGGCTTGGACAATTTCCGCTGTACTATTGCGAGACGGACTCGGGGGTCGTACTTGGCAGTAGCGCAGGGTCAGTGCTGGCTCACGGCGGGGTTGAGACTGAGCTGACCGACCAGGGTATTTACAACTACATGTACTTCCACATGATCCCCAGCCCTACCTCGATCTACAGGAACCTGCATAAACTTCCCGCGGCACACTATCTCAAATGTGACAACACTGGCTTGTCGACGTTTTCCTATTGGCAGCCGGATTACAGCAGGAAATCCGCCGCCAGTTTCGGCGCACTGAAAGATCAGTTTCTGGATGCATTGAAAAGCTCAGTCTCCAGAGCCGCGGACGGCGCTGGCAACATCGCCGCGTTTCTCAGCGGTGGCCTGGACAGCTCAACAGTGACGGGAATGCTGGCGGAGATCAACGGCGGCAGTACCGAAGCCTACTCGATCGGGTTCGACGCCCAGGGCTATGATGAAATGGCTTTTGCTCGCATTACAGCGAAGCATTTTGGAGTCAAGCTCAACGAGCACTACGTGACGCCCGACGAGATCGTGGACGCCCTGCCCCGGATAGCAACCAGTTACGACGAACCCTTCGGTAACTCCTCGGCACTTCCGGCCTGGTTCTGCGCCAGGTTCGCCGCCGACAACGGCGTTTCCCGATTGCTGGCAGGCGATGGCGGGGACGAACTGTTCGCCGGTAACGAGCGCTACGCCACCCAGCGTATTTTTGAGTTATACGGCGATGTTCCGCAACTGCTGAGGAGCAGCCTGATCGAACCGCTGGTGAGCCACCTTCCCCGGAATTTTCCCCTGGCGTCAAAGGCCAGGGGCTATATCCAGCAGGCAAATACGCAGCTTCCCGAGCGCCTGCAACATTACAACTTCCTGCACATGCACGATGCGGGCGAGATATTCAGCGATGAACTCATGGCCAACGTGGATAGCCAGTTGCCACTCAGGCTGCAACGGGCGATTTACAACCTCCCCCACAATGCCACGACCCTGGACAGAATGCTGTTCCTGGACTGGCAGTACACCCTGGCGGACAACGACCTCCGGAAGGTAAGCCACACAACGGCTCTGGCGGGTGTCGAGGTGGCCTACCCCATGCTGGACGACGCATTGATCGAAATGTCGTTGCGCGTTCCTGATTCGCTGAAGATGAAGCGCGGCAGGCTCAGGCATTTTTTCAAGGAAGCCCTGCGTGGCTGGCTGCCGCTGGAGACCATCAACAAGTCAAAACATGGCTTCGGACTGCCCTTCGGCGTCTGGATGCGAACCCATTCCAGACTGCAGCAGATGGCGTACGACTCCCTGTTGCAGCTCAAGACCCGCAGATATTTCAAACCCGAGTTTATAGATTCCACCATAGAACTGCACCGTAACAGCCATGCGTCCTACTACGGCGAGCTGATATGGGTCCTGATGACACTGGAGCTATGGCTGCAAAGGGACCAGTAGACTCACCCGCGCGAGTTCATGCCCCCAGTATCATGCGACTTCTCGAACCGAATATTTTCTGGCACAGGTAGATTATGCCCATGGAACCGAGCGTGACCGACGCGGTGAGCGCGAGGTAAGCGATCAGGTTCCCCTCCGGAAAATCCACGTTCCCCGTTACATTGAGGTACACGATCTTGATCGCGGGAAGCACGTAGGCATGGATAAAAAATATGCCAAAACTGACATGGGCCAGATAGCTCATGCGGTTCCCGAGTATGTGCTCAATACAGTCAAAGTAGTATAGAAGCAGCGGGCAAAGAATCATCTTCAGTACATACTGTACGTACTGCTCGTAGCCGACGAAACAGGTATTGAACCAGACCAGTCCAATCACGATAAACAGAAGCAGATAGTGGATTCGCTTTACAACGGCCAGCATCTGGTCGTGGTAACGGGATGCGAACATCCCGAACAGATAAACCGAGAAGAGGTAGACCGCCTTGTTTATCGGCCCGTAGGCGCCATCGCGACCCAGCACGAACGAGATGCACATGAACACGGGAAGAAACCAGTATATGGTCCGGGCCCGGTCAGCCCTGATCAGCAGGGGCGCAATGATATAGAACAAGGCTATAGTGGGCACAAACCAGAAGGGAGCCAACTGCTTGCCGGTGATCAGGAAGAAGAACACCTGCTCGTACAAAGGGTTGTCGTAGAACCCCTGCCAGGTATTGTCCTGTATACCAATCTGCGTGTAGTAATAGATGGCAGGTATTGAGAGCAGCAGGTAGGGAGTTATGACATTGCGAAGCTTTTTTTTCCAGTAATCCCACTTCTCGAAGCGTCTGCTCAGGAACTGGAACATGAATCCGGCTATGAAGAAAAACAGGACCGACGATTGATTGAATAGCGTGTCAAAAAAGCGGAACATGTACGGGTGATCATTCCACACAAAAGCATGCAGGGAGTGGGCCCCGACGATTCCAATAATGGCGTAGGCCCTGAAATTATGGATATGAGAGAGAAACATTTATGCCTATTTCCTCGACCAGTTCACATCATTCCGCGTGCTTAATATGCTTCAAAGCGAGGAAGGAAGTATACTCTGCGCTATCCAATAATCTATTCGTGCAACCCAAACAGTGAACCAGCTCTAATAAATGGAAGAATTCACCGCGCCAAGCCATCCCGAGCTAGTAGAGATCTTCACGCAGAAGTACGGCAAGGACCAGGACCTGGGCTGGTCTCCCGCGCTGCGCCGGAAGTTCGACTACTTCAACCCGGACGACGTCTACGAGGCACTGCTGAGTAAAGCGGTGAATGAGCACACGCAATGGCTGGACGTGGGTTGCGGTCGCAACATATTTCCCTCAAACCCCAAACTCTCAAAGGAACTTGCCGAGCGAGCCAAACTGCTCGTGGGAATCGACCCGGATGAAACCCTGAACGACAATCCCTATGTCCACGAGAAAGTACTTGGCACCCTGGAGGACCTCGACAGTTCACGCCACTTCGATCTCGTAACGATGCGGATGGTCGCGGAGCACGTGGCCGACCCCGAGACTCTGCTGCGTTCACTCGCGAAACTTACTGTTCCCGGAGGGCTGGTTTTCGTCTATACGGTATACAAGTACTCGCCCGTGCCGCTGGTAACGAATCTCGTCCCGTTCAAAATGCACAATCCGGTAAAACGGGTTCTGTGGGGCACTGAACCCGCAGACACGTTTCCGACCTGTTTCAGAATGAACACCCGCGAAACACTCGCGAACCTGTTTTCATCGAACGGCTTTAGTGAGCAACTGTTCCTGCGACTCGACGACTGCCGTACATTCAGCGGCTACAAAGCGCTCGCCTACACTGAATTGTCTGTACGCAAGGCTCTCAACGCAATAGGCCTCAGGTATCCTGAGTACTGCCTTGTGGGTGTGTACAGAAAGGGGGAGCCATGAAGCTGCGCTCGCGCGACAATACCAGGATAGCAGCCCAGCGCCTGTTTTTTTGTGCCCTGTTTGTTTGCGCGCCCGCGCTGGCGGGAAACCGGGCGGCGCCATTCGTGGGAGTAACTTTCGAGGATACCGCCTGCGTCGGCGACTCGGTCGGAAACGGTTCAGGGCCCTGGGACTACATGGAGCGGGCCGGCCTCGCGCAATCGCTGCAACTGGTGGAAAACCATCACTTCACCCCCCAGGTGGAGAATCTGGTGCGCGGCCAGACCAGTCCCAACCCGGTTTCGGACATATTCTTCACCCTGACCTACTGGCCAAACCACCACCGGGCTCTCAATAGTCTTTCGATCTACAGTCGCAGGGCGCAGGCCCGCGGAGAACGCCTGAATCCTCCCGCTGAGTGCTGGCTACAGCGCGCGGTCAGCTTCAATCCGAAAGACGCCACCACCAGAATGCTCTATGCCATTCACCTGCACCGCGCCGGACACAAAGAAAGCGCTGCGCAGGAATACCAGACCGCCAGCAAACTGGCTCCCTCCGACCTGTTCATATCCTACAATTACGGCCTGCTCCTGTTCGATATGAATAACTTCGAAGCGGCGGGCCAGATGGCGCATAAAGTCTATTCCAACGGCTTCCCGCTGCCGGGCCTGCGCAAAAAACTGGAGGCCAGCGGGCACCCGGTTCCCTAATGCTCCGGCAGCTTCAGGAAGAACACGTTGCTGTCGATAGCACTGACCACCACAAATCCCCCGTAAAGCGCGCTGTAGGCAAAACGCCCATAGACGCCATTCGGCGACTCGCCCGGTGGCGGCTTGCCCCTGGTCTGGTAGACGGTCACGTGGAAGGATTCGGGATCGATGAGGTAGAGCGCCCCGCCATCGATCCAGGCCGCATACCGGTCCAACTCCTGCACGTATGCCAGTCCAATGCCAGGCCGTTCAATAATCGAAAGGTCACCGCTGAGCTGAACGTCTTTGCGGACTCCGGTGACGGTATTGTAAGTATAGGCACCACCCGGGCCACCACTGCCTGCGGCGTGCCCGAAGACAAACAGCGTGTTACGGGTCGGGTCTATTGCTGACACCTGCCCCCACCTGCCGTTGCTGCCCAGGTTGGTTCTGGGTATTTTCCGGTTTCCGACGACATCAAACTCGGTGACATTGCCGGACAGCGTCAGAAAAATATTGTCCGAGACGGGGTCATAAGCCGACGATATACCAAGCGATGCCCATGCGCCCACTCCACCCAGCTGTGTGTACTGCCCGTCCGGGGTAACAGACCACCAGCGGTCATCAGCCACACCCGCTCCCGAACATAAAGAGCCACCGAACATAAACGATTTCTTCAGGCCGGGATGGTAAACCTGCCCGCCATAGGTATGGCGGGAAATCGGTCTGCCATCGGGCGCGTAACCGGTAGTGGGCGGGTCCACGCCAGCGACCGTACCGGTTTTCGGGTCGAACCCAGTAAGGTCGGAAGGGCCGTGCACCAGCTGCCATTTCAATGACTCCAGACTGAACCCGAGATACTCGTTTCCACAGTAGTCGGCATGGCCACCTGCACTGAAAATATCAAGACGCTGCAAATCCGGATTGAACACCGCGCCGTTCCAGGCCCTGGTGATGGCCTTGGGGCCCACAATGTAATGGATCGGTTGTGAGAATGATTCCGGGGGAAGAATATCCTGCAGCTTGCTGTCGGGGATCTCTATCCAGGTACCCGCAGGCACATTGGCCAGCAGGTGGTTCGCAGGGATCTTCTGCTGCCCGGAAGCGGGCGGCGCCGGCGACCTCGCTGCGGGACGGGCTTCAGCCCGGGCTTTGGCTTGCGGCTTCGCTGCCGCCGGTTCGGGCGGGGTCACTGTGCTTGCTGTCGTCGATGAGGCCATCAGGGCGGCAGCTCTCGCCGCCAGCGTTAATGGTGGCCCTGCTGCTGGCGTCGCTGCTGCCGCATTTGATGCTGCCGGCGCTGTCGCCGGCTCTGGCTTCCTAGCCATCGCGGATTCGGGTCGCACTGCAGGCGCTGGTGCCGCCCGTGACTCAGTTGCCGACATGCTAGCTGAAGCATGGCCTGGAAGTATGGAGTACTTGAACCAGCGGGCACCCCCGCGCCGTCGTACCTGTTCATCCAGTTCCGCGTACATTCCCGCCGCGCCGGCTATGCCGTTGGCAGCGGCCATTGCCGCCCAGCTGCGTGCAATCTGCGCCCGGTCATCGTAAGTCATAAAGACGTTCCCGCACTTTGTCGGCATGAGCGCGTCATCCGGAGCCGCCAGGTAGCACTGCATCCGCTCGGCATTGTACTGCGGTGTGTTCTCCCAGGTGCCGCCCGGTTGTACGTCGACGTGATCGCTGTCGCAGGCCTTTATCGGCCACTTCTCGCCGCAGCGCCATTGCAGGTGTTTAAAATGCCACTCGGCAACAGGTTTCCATTCCTTGAAGCCGAGATTGATAGCGTGATTGACCGACATGCCGATAAAACCCTCAAACCATCCCGACCATTGGTTTGCCGCTGCCAGCTGATTCTCTCCCAAAACGTGAAATTCGGATTCTATTGGATTGTGCATTCTCTGCAGTGCAGCCTGCCGGGTGTTCTCCAGCGCCTGAATATAAATTGCCTCGCGCGTATCTCCGCGCTTCTCGATATAGGCGAGCTGGGCAAGGTTTCTCAGGCTCCAGGCGTAATCGCGGCCCGTCAACCAGAACATGGGGCGTTTGCCATCAACACCGAGGGCGGGAATGGTCGCGGAACCCCGGGATTTTTGTGGCCACTCCTGCAGAATCCTGTACACACACTCCATGGGAGCCACATACTTCCTGTCCCCGGTGAGGAGGTAGGGCAGAAAGAAAAGATTGGGCAGGTGCGAAAACGAAACAGCGTATTTGCCGCCTTTCCAGGGAACGGTTTTCATGGCATCGTAATCACACCAGGGCGCATCCAGCAGTGAATCAGCTTGCTCGATAATCAGATCCCGGTTCCTGCCAGTGGCGAGAAACTCGGATTGCCACTCGGTGAACAGGCCTATTTCCTCGCGGTCACCGGGGCGTCCGTCGAGGATAACGGGGCGGTCGTGAACGGGCGTGAGCTGCTGGAGCGGCTCTATCGATGGCAGCACCTCGACAGGCACTGCCGCCTCGCGCCCGGATGCCTCTCTCGATCCGGCATCCGTGCCGGGGGCGGCATGTAAAAAGGCGCTGAAGGCAAGGGAAACAAGCGGGAAAAGCAAACCGCAAGCGCGCGCCGTGGTTCTGAACTCCCACACGGGTGCCTGCCAGCCTTTAATTGGCGATAACATTTCGCCTGGCCAAATGCAGCCGGGTGAGAAACCGCAGTGCTGTGGCATCCCAGGGAGTATATCTTGGTAGCTGGAAAAAATCGCTGCGGCTGCTCGACACGCCCAGTTCGGTATTCACCGCCGCGATAAAGCCCGCGTCTTTCACCATATCCCTGTGCCGCCGTGAATAGTCGGCCTGGGATTTTCCATTGGGATAGGCAAACACCTTCAGGCGCTGTCCGAGCAAAGCTTCGAGACGTTCCTTGCCCTCCATGATCTCCGCCGCCGCCCGCTCGTCATCAATCGCGGTAAGTACGGGATGGGAGTGAGTATGTCCCCCTATTTCGACCTTGGCCTCATGCAGTTTCAGAAGCTGTTCACGGCTCAGCATCAGGTCGCAGACCGGGTCCCCGACGAGGGAGGAGATGTAGTCGACCGCATCCTCCCGGCGCTGCGGATCCCAGTGCTTTATCGCGGTCAGGATATCCTGCGCAACCCGCGCCTGGTTCTCGACAGTCACAGCCATGTTGCGATCCAGGCCGATAGCCCCCAGGTCCAGGTGATCTCCAATCGCGGCCCTGACCGATTCGATAACCCGGTCATTCCACATGGCGCCACCGTCCAGGTATTTGGTTGCGACAAAAACAGTCGCCGGCACCCGCCATTTCTGCAATACCGGCAGGGCCCGGGTGTAGTTGTCCGCATAGCCGTCATCGAAGGTGATCGACACGGCCCTGTCCGGCAATGTTCCGTTCGCCATTCGCTCCACGGCCTCTGACAAGGGTAGCGGGTTGAAGTATTTGCCTATCACTTCCATCTGCCAGGAAAATTTTTCCACTGTGGGGTCCGCATGGCGAATGGCGTCCGGCGCAAGCAGAACCCGATGGTAACTCAGTACCGAGAGGCGTTGCTCGGAGCCGGTTCGCAGCAGGTGTGGGAGCAGGTGCGTCAATGGAGCCAATGGCATCATGTCACAAGCGCCCCGACCGCAGTCGCATATTCCTGCTGTTGGAAGCGAGGCCGCGCTTTCTTTCGGGCGCCTCGCCGGCGGGGCTGGTTTGCCCGGCCTCCGGGACCTGCAGCTGGCTCTTCAGCAGAATTGAAATGGCGATGATATGCCATGGCAAATCAAAATAGGCCAGCCCGAGAAAGGCCCCGCCTGAGCAGTAGGCAATCAGGCTTACCTGCAACATCTTCGCGAGCACACCTTTGTTCGCCAACTTTTCGTCCTCGCTATTCCTCGTTTCGCGGATGACAAAAGAGAGACTGCGCCAGGTTAACATCAGAATCGTCAGGAACAGGATGAGACCGACCCAACCGTGGTCGCCCAACACGCCAAAGAATATACTGTGCGCGGCGTGCACGTCATCCGGGTTGGGTGCATAGATTGCGAATGTTTGCGGGGATTCAGAGCGAAAGCCCCCGCCCACAAACCTGTCCGAGGCCAGGTTCAGGTTGTAGGTCCACGAATTCAGGCGTGACTGAGCCGATGCATCTTCCTGGTAGTTGCGGATGGTTTCCATTCTTTCGAACCAGGTGTCGGACATAATCGAAAATCCGATCAAGGCCAGCAGGACTATTCCGATCCCGGAAATCAGCTTGCTACTGGATTTGAGCCAGAAAAAAGTGCCCACCGCCAGAATCGCCAAAAACGCTCCCCTGGACTGGGACCCCAGTACCGAGACCACCGTGAGGAAAGTGAATAATGCCAGTCCCCACCGCAAAAACCGTCCCCGGCTAGTGCGATAGAGGTAATACGCCAGTGGCACGATCATGAGTGATGCCAGCCCCAGCGCATTGTTCTCCTCGATATAGCTACTCATCGGGCCGTAAACCCGATAATGACCTCCGTGAATCAGGGTGAAAATACCTCCTTTGAAACTGTAAAAACCGATGGACAGGACAATAGTCCAGATCAACAGGTCAATCTTTCTCTGATCAGTGATCAATATCATCGTCAGGAAGGTGACGAACTGAATTTTCATGACCGTATCGAAACCTTCCCATGCCGCCTCCGGTTGCAGGGCAAAAAAGGTGGTGAATGTCATCCACAGAAGGTAAATAATCCAGACCACCACCACTTTGTCTTTCGGCAGTGCCTTGCGCTCACTGCTGAAAAACATCGAAATGAGCAGCGTGATCGCCACTATCTGGGCCCAGGGCACGGACAGCGCAAAGCCAAATGCCAGGCGCTGCGGGTTCATATAGCTGAGCCACGACCAGACGTAGACCCCGATATAGGCGTGTCGGAGAATAAACGGCAATGTGCCGGTCACAATGAACAGGAGAAGAAGATCCCTCATCGCTGCACGTGGCTCACGATATAGCGAAACTTACCGGATTTTTCACGGGCGATGGCGTCCACGTATTCCACATCTACCAGTACCCCCGCCCCCAGGCGCGCGCGGAATACAGCCCGGATCTCGCTCTCGTTTGCCGGGTCGTACTCGTCATCCCTGACAATCTGCACGGTAATCGCCTGCTGGGAGTGCTGGGTAATCTTGAAGGAACTGATTCCGGGTAAGTCCCTGAGTACGTAGATCAGCGCAAGCCCGTGCACGTGGCTGCCATCCTCGGCGATAACAAAATCCGTTGTACGCCCCTGCAATTCCTCAAGCAGAGGCAGGCCCCTGCCGCACTCGCAGTTGCGACGTGTGAGCGCGCCAACATCGCCTGTGCGATATCTTACGAAGGGGTAATCCCCCGTGGCGAGATGCGTCACTACGATTTCCCCGGTCTCGCCGTGCGGCAGCACCTGCCCCGCCTCATCAACGATTTCCACTATCACGTCTTCCGCGGTGATATGGAAGTTGCCTGCGGGGCACTCGTGGGCGATAAATCCCGCGTCCCTGCCACCATAACCATTGGCGACCCTGCAACCAAACACGGCCTCGATTTCCTCGCGCTGATAATCGTAGAGACGCTCGGAGGTGACGAAGGCTACCTTTATCCCGATATTGTCGAGAGTGACTCCTTTGCCCCTGGCGTGCCGGGCGATAAGGTGCAACGAGGACGGGTAGCCGAACAGCATCCGGGGCCGGGTGCGCAGAATTTCAGCGACAAACCGGTCCAGGTTACGCTCGGACATCTCGAATGCAGGCAACAACGATGTCCGAAACAGGCCATCGCGCAACCTGCGTATCCTGTCCTGGGAGCCGAGTTCTATGGGCGATCCCCAGACCACGATTTCCGTATCGCCAATATCGACATCCCACCAGCGCGTCGCCCGTCTCTTGGCCGCGACATCGTGGCTTACCCGCTCCTTGCCCAGGAAGAAAATCAGCGGCTCGCCGCTGGAGCCCCCGGTATTGAACCTTTGCAGGTCAACGGCGCCCTCCGCCTTCAGGGCGTCCGTGTTGGCCCGGATATCGGGCTTGCCCATCAGGGGGAGTTGCTGCAGCTCGGCAACGGATGCGAGGTCCGCGGGATTGAAGTTCAAGCGTTCAAAAAGAGAGCGGTAGTACGGCACGGTACTACCGATCCGCGCCAGGAAATCGCGCAGTCGCCGAACCTGCAGCTCCTGCATCTGTTCAGGTGTATACCACTGGGATTCCTCCATGGCGCGAAACACCTCTATGGTGCTGTGCCCCTTGATTCTTTCGTGCAGCGGAAACAATACGTTCGCCGCAATTTGTGTATACAGGCTCATACCCGCGCCCCGCATTCACCGTACAGGTTCAACCACTTCAACCGGACCTCGCTCCAGTAGTACTGCGCAACCTCCCGTAAGCCATTGCTGGCAAGTGCCTCGCGCCTGAACTTGTCGCGATGAAGATCCAGCACCGCCTGCGCCATCCGCCCAGCGTCATCCGGCGGCACCAGCAGCGCGGTTTCACCGTCGCGCACGATATAGGGCACGCCCCCGACATTGGTCGACACTACCGGCAAGCCGCAGGCCATGGCCTCCAGCACCGAGTTCGGCATATTATCCACCCTGGTGGGGTTCAGCATGACATCGGCATTGTGGTAGAGATCCACTACTTCGGCGCGGCCCAGGCGGCCCAGGAAAACCACGGTATCTCCCAGGCCAAGGGCATCCACCAGGGCCTGCAGCTCTTCCCGTTGGGGGCCGCTGCCTGCGATCTTGAGCTTCACATCCGAGACGGCTTCGCGCACGATCGCCACCGCGCGAATGGCCGTATCGAGCCCGTAAATGGCCTCCAGGTTGCGGGTTATGACAATGGTGAAATGCGCGCGGGCGACGGGCGCCGGTGCCGGGTGAAAGATATCCGGGTCGATGATGTTGGGAATGACCGAGGAAGCCACGCCAAAATCGCTGAACACCTGTTGCAGGAAACCCGAGGGGACTACCAGGCAGGTGGCCTTCTCCAGGGAAGGCTTCACCCATGCCCCGGAGGCTGCGAGATACTCCCGCGCGGCGCCCCCACGATAATTGACAATCACCGGCGTTTTCCGCAACCAGCCGAGCCAGATCACCGGCGCCGCATACAACTGCCAGGACCAGCCCGAATTGGCCATGAGGTGAATGACATCAACGCGCCCCGCCATGCGCCAGACCCGCCACAAATAAGGCACGAGCAAAAAGATGGCGCGCAGCCCTTTTACATGCCGCACTATCGCCGGACGGTAAGGTGGGTTGGTCTGCACCAGATCCACCCCGATGTCCTCGTGACCCAGCAGCCCGGCCAGTTGTTGTAACTGCATCGCCATTCCCCCGTTGGGCGGAGGCAACGGCCCTACCAGGCCGAGTCGCAAGGAGGCGGGCTTCACGCCAGGGCCTCGTATATGTCGCGGTAGCGACCCACACTGTTACGCCAGTTGCGTTCATTCTCCACGTAGGCGCGGCCGCTGTCGCGCAGCTTGTGCCACTGCTCCCTATCGGCCAGGGCGGCGACCAGCGTTTTGGCCAGATCAGCTTCAGAACCGGCCCTGAACAGATAGCCGTTGTCGCCGTGGCGTATGAGCTCTTTGTGCCCACCCACATCCGAGGCCAGCACCAGTTTTCCCTGGGCCATGGCCTCCAGAGGTTTCAGCGGCGTCACCAGTTCCGTCAGGCGCATGGGAAGTCGCGGGTAGATAAACACGTCGACCAGCCCGTAATAGCCGTGCACCTGCGCGTGGGGCACCCTGCCAGTGAAAATTACCGCGTCCTCCAGGCCATGGGTGGCAATTCTCTGGCGGATGCTGTCCTCGTCAGGACCGCCACCCACCAGCAGCAACACCACCTCGGGAACCTGCGCGAGGATGCGCGGCAGCGCGTCGAGCAGCAGCGGCAGGCCTTCGTAGGCGTAGAACGAGCCGATAAAACCCAGCACGGTTTTTCCCTGCAGGCCGAGACTGGCGCGCAGGGACTCATCGGGCGCTGAATCCATATTGAAGGCCGAGATATCCACCGCGTTGGGGATGACAGTCACCCGGCTTTCAGGGACGCCGCGCTGCACTATGTCCTGGCGCAAGCCCTCGCAGATTGTGGTTACCCGGTCTGCCTGGCGAAATACCCTGGTTTCCAGCGACCGGGTCAGGCGATAGCGCAGCCCCCCCTCGGTACTGGTGCCGTGATCCACCGCGGCATCCTCCCAGAAGGCCCGGCATTCGTAGACCACAGGCAGGGCGTGCTTTCTGGCCGCCCGCAGCGCGGCCAGGCCATTCAGGGCCGGCGAGTGGGCGTGAAGAATGTCGGGCTTTTCCTTTTCTATCACCTGGCCGATACGCTTCTCCAGGGTGTTGATCACATGCAACTGGTTGAAGATGGGAAGTTTGCCGGTCAAGGAACCGCTGTCGATCGTCCGGTAGAAGTGCAGTCCGTCGACATCCTCCTCCGGGGCGCTCACCTCACCCTGCTTCAGGCCGGTCACGTGACAGGTGTCCCAGCCCAGGGCGGCCTGCTCGCGCAGTATATTGCGCGTGCGAAACGTGTAACCGCTGTGCAGCGGGATGGAGTGATCCAGGATGTGCAATATTTTCATACCGGATCAACCCACACTGAAGGCGTCGTCGGCCGTCGCCGCCTGGAACATCAACAGCGACCAAAGGGGCGCACTGTATTCCCGCAAGCCGCTCTGGTGGTCGTTCACCAGGGTCTCGAGGTAGTCGTGATTGAATATGCCGGTCTGCGCCAGCCCGCCTTCGAGCACCGATTCGCGCAGGCGCTGCTTGAGCGGGCCGCGGAACCATTTGCCAAGCGGCACACCGAAACCCATTTTGGGGCGGTACAGTACGTCCCGGGGAAGATGCGGCTCCAGGGATTTCTTCAGCAGGTATTTGCCTTCCTGGCCACGCAATTTCATATCCACCGGCAAGCCCGATACCCATTCCATGAGCTTGTGGTCGAGCAGGGGCACGCGCACTTCCAGCGAATGCGCCATGCTGGCCCGGTCGACCTTGGTGAGGATATCCCCCACCATGTAGGTCTTCATGTCCAGGTACTGGATCAATGACAGGGGGTCGTCGGTGGGACTGCGGTCCGCGTAGTGATTAAAGGTCTCGACCGCGCGATAGCCCTGCAGCTGACTGTGCATTGCGTCGCTGAACATGGCCTGGCGCTGGGCCTCTGAAGTCAGTGACACCGAGTGCATGTATGCTTCCACCGAGTTGCGGGCCAGCGACTCGAAAGTGGTTTTTGCCCGGAACATGCGCGGCGCCCAGTCCAGCTTTGGATAGAGCCGACCCAGGGCGCCAAATACCGGTTGGCGGATACCCAGCGGCAGCATCGAACGCAGCCGCTCCTCGTGCATATGCCAGCGATAGCGGCGATAGCCCGCGAAATTCTCGTCACCGCCATCACCGGACAGGGCCACGGTTACCCGTTCCCGCGCCAGCTGACACACCCGATAGGTGGGTATGGCGGAACTGTCGGCATAGGGTTCGTCATAGAGCCAGGCGAGCTTGTCCAGCAGATCGAAATTATCGCTGGTAACCGTGCGCTCCAGATGGTTGGTCCGATAGCGTTCCGCCACCTGGCGGGCAAACCGGGTTTCATCAAACTGTTGCACGTCAAAGCCGATCGCACAGGTATTGACCGGGTCGCTCTGCAATTGCGCCATCATCGCGACCACCGCGCTGGAGTCGACGCCGCCCGAAAGAAAGGCGCCCAGTGGCACTTCGGCCACCATGCGAATATCCACCGCCTCGCGCATACGGGCGAGTAACTCGTCGCACATGTCCCGCTCGCTGCCCACCTGCACCTGCCGGAAGGGGACGTCCCAGTACTCTTGTTGCGGGGGAATCGGTTTCCCGCGCGTGAACAACTGGGTGTGACCGGGTCGCAACTTGTAGACATCGCGATAAATTGTCTTGGGTTCGGGGATGTAGCCGAGTGCGAAGTAGTCCTCAACCGCCTGCGGCTCCAGTGCCCGCGACAGTCGCGGATGGGCTTTCAGGACTTTCAGTTCGGAGCCGAAAATCAGGGTGCCGCCATCCAGTATCGAAAAGAACAGCGGCTTGATGCCAAGCCTGTCGCGGGCGAGAAACAGGCATTGCCGGCGCCGGTCGTACAGGCCGAACGCGAACATGCCCCGGAAGCGTTCGACGCAGGCTTCCCCCCACTCCTGCCAGGCGTAGAGTATGACCTCCGTGTCGCAGTGGGTGCGAAACTGGTAACCCAGTTGCCGCAACTCAGTGGTCAATTCACCGAAATTATATATCTCACCGTTGTAGACAACGCAGACATTGCCGTCGGCACTGTGCATGGGCTGCTGGCCGGAGGACAGGTCGATAATGGAAAGGCGCCGATGCGCGAGCGCGACCCCCGGCTCAAGAAAATCACCGCCTTCATCCGGCCCCCGGTGGAACTGCGCCTGGTTCATGCGCCCCAGCAAATCCCGATCGAAGCTAGCCTGCCCCGACAGGTCAAAAAGTCCCGCTATACCGCACATAATCTATCCAGCATTCTGTGTATTTGTTTTGACGCCTGGCCGCACCGCCCGGGCCTGCAAAAGTTCGTCGTATACACCCAGGTAGGCGTCAACGGTGCGGTTCCAGTCAAAGCGCTCGCAGACCCGCTGCCTTGCGGTTGCCCCCTGGCGCTGCCGCGCAAGGTCATCAACCAGCAGTGCCTTGAGGGCGGCGGCGAGCACCGCCGGGCTCCCTACCGGCACCAGGCGCCCGTTGACACCATCGGCCACGAGTTCGACGTTGCCACCCACCGCGGTCGCTATCACCGGCAGCCCTGACGCCATGGCCTCCAGCACCGTATTGGATATACCCTCTCCCAGCGAAGGCAATACAAACAGGTCCATTTTCGCCAGCAATTCGGGGATATCCCTGCGATCTCCCGGCAGCCAGGTCATATCCTGCAAACCCAGTAGATCCACCAGGTCCACCAGGGAATGTCGAATCGGGCCGTCACCGACAATAAGTATCCGCACCCGCTGGAACAGATCGGGCGCGATACGGCGCAGTTCCGCAACCGCGCGCAGCAGGCTCTGCTGATCCTTAACCGGTGTCATTCGTCCCACCGTGCCCACAACCAGAATGTCATCGCGTTCACGCCAGGAGGCTGGCAGCAGATCGGGTGAGCCCACGGTTTGCGGACAAAAGCGCTGGTGGTCGACGCCATTATAAATCTGCCGGACCCTCAGGGGCGCCACCTGCACCGATTCAACCAGCCACCGCTCAAGGTCCCTGCTGACCGCAATATAGCGGTGGATAAACCTTCGCATGAAGCGCCTGAAGGCCAGGTACTTCCAGTTGGTGCCATCGAGATCATTGACCTCCCGGCCGTGTTCTCCGTGCACCCGGATGACACCGGGCAGGCCGACGCTCAGCAGCTGGGTTTCCAGGGCAGCCAGGTTTCGACTGTGGATGATATCCGGGCGCAATTCCCTGAACAGGCGCCACAGGCGCCAGAAAAAACGCCAATCGTGCCCTTCGCGTTTGTGGAGCTGTATTACCCTGACGTTATGGGCGACGATCCGTCCGGCAAAGTCATCGGCGGTTGTGATGCAGATGATGACATGGCGAAAGCGGTCCGGGGGCGTCCGGTTGATAATATTGACCAGGCCGTTCTCGAGTCCGCCGGTGGAGAGAGCGTATATCACATGCGCTATTAGCGGCGGTTGGTACTCAGCCATCATCGGACTCCGACCCCCGCCGGGGTCAATGCTGCATCCAGCTCCGCACCATACTGATCCAGGAACGCCTGCAAAACAGCCTGTGAGGCCTGAACCGAATCCGGCATCGCCACAGCCAGCACGACCCGGGAAGAAGCGTCCACTCCCGTTTTCAGACGCAGCCAGGCCTGTATAAATTTCGCGAGGTAGTCGCTGGACGTATCGACGTCACCAATGCGGTACCAGGACCATGCGAGGATCGGGCCCGCCGGATCAAACACCTCAGCCTGGTCGACCAGCAGCATTCTACCCTTGAACTGAATCTCGACGCGGTCGAGGCCCATCTCTCTGGCCGTTGTCTTTGGACGCGCGAACCGCATGCTGCTTCCCACAACCTCGCCGCCCTCAAGCGAACCGTCATCGTACTGAAGATAAAGGCCCACGATGTTTCCATCTACAGAATAGTAGGCGCTGCTCTGTCCCACCACCATTGCGGCAGGACGCCATTCCCATGCCGGTTCAGCTGTCGCGCCCGTGGCGCCGGCTGCCCCCAGTTGCGCGAGCCGTGGCGTCGCAACGTCGGCGCCGTCAGCAACCGGGCCGGCCGCGGTTAACAGCAATAGTGCCGCGGGCACCGCCAACACAAGCAGGGCGACCACCGCCAGGGCAGGCAAGCCGATAGACGGACCGCGTGACGGCGGCTCGGAAATGGGCGCGGGAGCAGCTGGAGTGTCGTGGTCTTCCCGAAACATCGCGCCCACCCAGAACAGCAGGAACATGACAAGTCCGAAAAAGACCCAGCCGTAGATCAGGTGATCGACACCGGTGGCAATCTTCATATCGCTCCAGTGCCCCAACATGACGATGATGTAGGCGCGGATCGTATTGGCGATGACAGGAACCACCAGCGAGGCCAGCACGAAAGCCACGCGCCGCCAGCGGGTGCGGTAGGTCAGGTAGGCGTACAGAACACCCAGGGTGAACGAGGCGATGATATAGCGAACACCGCTACAGGCTTCCACCACGGACCAGGTACCTGACGGCAGGGAGAAGTACATCCCTTCGCGGTAAACGGGAACGCCGGTTTGCTGCACCAGCCACACAGTAGTCGTGGCAGTGAACTCCATCATGGGCTGAACCAGCGAGTCCCCCATGGGTACAGCGAGAAAGAGGAACAACAGCGGAAAAGCGAGGGCTCGTGCCAACTGATGTCCGAGAATCGCCCACACACCGAGAACCAGCATGGCAACCAGGGCCAGTTGCTGCACGACCAAAACATCCACCGTCCATGCCACCAGCCATACCAGGCCGGGCACAAGCAGCAGCACCGCCACCCAGGGCGCGGGACGGGGTTTGAGGGCGGCAAGCTCCTGGCGCTCGCGCCAGATCAACCACAGCGAGATGGGTAGTATGAGGAAACCATGGGCGAAGGTTTCAGAGCGCAACCAGATAGACACCATTGACCAGGCGGTCTGGTGAAACAACACCAGCAGGGCGATGCCAAACAGACCCGCCGCCCAGGCGCCAGCGACCAGTGAAGGCCCCTCCGGGTACCGCCGCTCAGCTATTGCCGGCACTGGCACTCTCTCCCATGACAGGGGCGCCGCTACCGCCCAACAGGTAAACGACTTCCGGCAGGTTATTATCCCAATCGAAATGTTGCGTGATCAGTTCGCGGGCTTGCTGTCCCAGACGCGGATGAAGCCCGCTCTGTATCTGTTGCAGGCATTCGCAGTACTGCTCGGCGGTGTCAGCCACCAGGACATGCGTCCCATGCTCGGCGGCAATGCCCTCAAGGCCCTTGGCGCTGACCAGCACAGGCTTCTCCATCGCCATTGCCTCCAGCACCTTGTTCTGCACTCCCCTGGCGATGCGCATGGGCGCAACAGCCGCCAGCGCGTACTGCAAATATGGCCGGACATCCTCGACTCGCCCGGTGACAGTCACTCCGGGCAAGTTAGCCAACTGGGTAACAGCCCCGGTCGGACTGCTGCCGACAATGTAGAAATGCAGGGACGCGTCGCTCTGCCGCATGCGCGGGAAAATGTCCCGTGCAAACCAGGTCACCGCATCAACATTGGGCCAGTAGTCCATGGCTCCGGTAAACACCACCGCTTTTTCTCCTGCGCGGTAAGGGGCAGGCAGGGCGGGATCAGGAGCGAAATAAGCCCGGTTGACACCATTATTGTAAAAACCCAGCTTATGGGCGGATTCGGGCGCCAGTTCCCTGAACATGGCGGCCTCGGCGGAGGAGACGAACAGGCCCGCGTCGAACAGGCGCGCCACTTCCCGCTCGAACTCCAGTAGCAGCCTGCCCTCCCGACGGTATAACCAGCTCATGGGCCACTTTTTCTGCGTGGCATACTGTTGCCACTTGTCTGAATCCACATCCACGAAATCGATAACCTTGTAGCGGAACCCCATGCCGGGATCGAGCGCGTATTGCGCCATCGCGGCGGAGAATACCAGCAGGTGTGAGATTTCGTGCTGCGCTACCTGCTCTCGAATCCAGGCGTGCATTCGCGGGTTGTTGTAGTAAGGCAGGGACAACACTTTGCCCGTCGCCAGCCCACTTAAACTGCGGACGCGGGCGGCCCCTGGTTTCAGGTCCAGGAAAAGACTGTCCACGCAGAACTTTTTGACCTCGGGCACCCAGGGCCAATCCAGGGGGTCGTCCACGAAGGTGGCCAGGTGAATATCGAAATGCTGGCTAAGATGATGCAGCAGGTGGAAAGAACGAATTTTATCGCCCTTGTTTGGCGGATAGGGAATACGGTGGCACAAAAACAGCAGGGGCGTTTTCTTCACTGTTTTCACCCGAGGGACCGGGCGAGAAAAGGACCTATGGCATTCGCCAGCGGCAGCGGCAGTTTGGCCCAGGTATTCACCATTAATCGGTATTTCGGATTCAGTGGGTTCAGGTCAGGCACCGCAGGCGAAGTCACGAGGTAGTACTCGTACGGCAGCGGCCTCGGCTCGAAACCAAAATTTTTCTTGAAACTGAAAGGTCCCGTACCCTCCTTGCTTCGACCGAAGTCAAAAACAGCGTAACCCTGCTCGCGCGAACGCCGCATCAGTTCCCAGTACATGAAATGGTTTACGCCCTTGATCGAGCGCGCCTCTGCGGTGCTGCCCCCATAGTAGGGCAGGACCTCGTCACGGAAGTAGAAATTCATTACTCCCGCCACATCCTTGCCCTCCCGGGTAATCATCAGGATGCTGCAGTCGTCACCGAATTCCTGCTGTAACACGCGCAGATACTTTGCCGAAAACACCGGTGTTCCCAGGTTGCGGACACTCTCCGCGTACACTTGATAAAGCCGCTCGGTGCCGCTATCCCACTCGCTTTGCAATCCTTCACCTATGCCCTTGCGGATCATCGCCCGCTGGCGGTTGGGTATTGCCTTGAGGTTGGCGTCGTCATCCGGCTGTATCTCTTTCCTGAAGGTGTAGTACAACTTCTTGACCGGCCAGCCGGCGTCACTTGCGTCGAAGTTGCGCATTTCCAGCGCGCCCACCTTCAGGCTGTCTGCGAGCCGGCAGGCCTCGCCGCGCAGCGCGGCGGCCGCCTCCTGCGAATCCGCGACGATGCCGCCGTATACGCAAAACGGCAGGGACGAGAGCGAATGACCAAACAACGCACTTTTAATTTCCGCCAGCGGCAGGATGCCCACGATAGCTCCATCTGCCTCGGCATAAAGAAAATGTGTGGGGTGACCGAAGGCTTTCTCGAGCACGGATTTCCAGCCTGCGCGGTGAAAAAACGTTGCCGAGGGTGCGCGCTGGACATAGGTATCCCAATCGCCAAACCGCGAAGCATCGAGCCTGTTTACCGCCAGCGCCATCAAACCCCCTCCCCGGGCAGGAAAATCTCATCCATGCGACCCCATTTGAAATCAGTCATCAATCGTTCGAGCCGCCCGTAAGTACGATCAAGGTTCAGGTAGTGTCGAAAACGGGTTTTGAGGCCCAGGCCGTCAGGTCGCGGTTGTGCCGGGTCGATCTCCCACGGGTGGAAATAAAAAATACCCGCCTGGCCTTCCTGTTCGTTCACCCGTTTGAGTGCCCAGCGCGAAAAGGCATAGGGAAAAAGTCGAAACCAACCGCCGCCGCCGCAGTTCAGATTGCGTCCCGCCAGCGCCACAGTGGTGATTGGTACCTCAAGCAGTCTGTCGTCGATAGCCTGGAAGGCAAAACGCGGCGCATCGGGAATACCGTAGTGATCGTGGCGTATGGGAACGATACTTGAGCTGTACCGGTAACCCGCCTCGGCGAGTTCGTTCCACGCCCACGCAGCCTCCGCGGAACCGATTGAATAGCTGGCGGCGCGATAACCCTTGACCGCCTGACCGCTGATATCCTCCAGCAGCTTGCGCGTGCGTTCCACATCCTGCCTGAACTCGCGCGGATTCTGGGCGCTGACGCGGATGTGCTCCCAACCGTGGCTGGCCAGTTCGTGGCCGTTTGCGACAATTTTCCTGGTAAGCTCCGGATAACGCTCGGCCACCCACCCAAGGGTAAAAAATGTTCCCCGCACTCTGTGCGCGGCGAACAGCTCGAGAATCTTCTCGGTGTTGCCCTCGACCCGCAGGGACTGCTTATCCCATTGCGTACGACTCAGGTAAGGTTCAAAGGCGGAGACCTGGAAATAGTCCTCCACGTCCACTGTCATGGCATTGGTCACGGTGGGGGTTCCGGGCCGGCCGGCAGCTGCGTTCATCATTCACGTCCCGCGACCCACGCGTTTACCGAATCGACAATACGTTGCGCGGCCTTGCCATCCCAGAGTTCCGGCACCCTGCCTGGCTTACCGCCCCCGGAGATGACAGCCTCATAACAGGCCAGGATTTTTACTGGGTCCGTGCCTACCACTGTATTCGTCCCCTGCTCTACCGTAATCGGGCGCTCTGTATTTTCACGCAGGGTGATGCAGGACACTCCCAGGGCGGTGGTCTCCTCCTGGATTCCACCGGAATCGGTCAATACAAGCCGCGCCTCGCGCATGAGTCCCAGCATCTCCAGATAGCCCTGGGGTGGCAAGGTTTTAATGGCGAAACTGCCAAGGAGTTCACTTAAACCGGCTTCGGCGATACGAGCGGATGTGCGGGGATGGATCGGGAACAGCAGCGGCGTGCGCTCGCTTATCCTGCCCAGGACCCTCAACAGGCGTTCGAGTACCACCGGGTCGTCCACGTTGGACGGCCGATGCAGGGTGACCAGGCCGTAGCCTTCGGGGGGCATGGATTCCATGCCCGCGGCTGCGAGCGTAGTGACTGCCGGGACGGCGAATTCGAGGTTATACAGCAGGGTGTCGATCATCACGTTGCCGACGAAATGAACCCTGTCCCGCGCGATGCCTTCGCGGGCGAGGTTATCCTCCGCTTCCGCCTCGGTTGTAAACAGAAGATCGGACAGCTGGTCAGTAAGAATCCTGTTTATCTCTTCCGGCATCTGCCGGTCGCCGCTGCGCAGGCCCGCCTCGACATGGATGACCGGAATACCCTTTTTGACCGCGACAAGAGCGCAGGCGATCGTGGAATTGACATCGCCCACCACCAGCACTGCCGCCGGTGGCGTATCGTCCAGCACCGGCTCGAAACGCTTCATGATATCGGCGGTCTGCTGGGCGTGGCTACCCGAACCGACCCCGAGGTCGATATCCGGCTCGGGAATGTGCAGCTGGTCAAAAAAGGCATGCTTCATGGCTGCGTCATAATGCTGCCCCGTGTGCAGCAGTCGGGCACTCAGCGCCGAACTGTCACGGGCAAACGCGCGCATAATCGGGGCGATTTTCATGAAATTGGGTCTGGCGCCAACTATGCAGAGTACGTGGCCCGCCGCGGCTGGTGCCGGCATGATGCTGTCCTTTACAAATCCACCCTGAGGTCCAGGGTGATCAGATTCTCCGTGTAGGTATTAAACGCGTTGTCGGACTGGCGGTCTGTATACTCATAATTCAGCCCCACGGTGGTGCGCTTGCTCAATTGACGCTCAAGCCCCAGGGTGTAGGTCCAGGTCTCGGAGTTGTCGACAACGCGATTCAGGATATTGTCATCGCTGGAATTTTTGGGATCCTGCTCATTCCAGTTGACCAGCGCGGTCAGCGAGGTCTCGCCCGAAAGGCTGCGCCTGCCGTATACCGAAACCCCCCGGAAGGTGGAATCGGTAAACCCCGTCTGGGGATTGGCCCCTTCCTGTGTCTGCTGTGACTGGAACGCGCTGACTCCGAAACTGCTGCGAAGTCCCTGGAAGGTATACCCAAGGGTGTAGCGTTCATCCAGGATCGGGCTTTCGCTGATATCCGTGATCCCCGGATCAACTCCCGGCGCGGGTGGGAAATCGGGATTGAGAGGCGGAGAATTGGGCAGCGTCCGAATATCCCGGTCGTAGGTCAGGGTCTTGGCATAGCCCGCGCTGAAGGCGCTGCGCTTGTGACTATGGTTGATCTCAAAGCGCGGATTATTGCCGAAAAAGCGATCGCCAATACCTGCGTCAATTGTGGTTCGTCCGTTCGGCGTCCAGCGCATGCCGACATCCCAGAAGGTACCATCGATGTCGTCGCGCGTGGAAACGAAGTCATTCCATTCGTTACCAAAAAAACCATTCACCTGCCAGCGCCGGTCGAACTGGTACCCAAGGTTCAGTTGTGCCGATTGCAACTCGCTATCCCGGTTACTGCTCCCGGTAATCGGCGTCTCCGAGTAATCCACTTTCGAGTAATCGCCCTGTAAGCCCCAGATATACTTGGAGGCGCCGGGAATACTCCCGAAGGTCATTCCCGCGCTCTGCTCGGTGCTATCGCCTACCAGGTTGACAGTATTGTACTGCTCGTCCCAGGAGTAACGCAGGTTGAGTTCCGCAACATCCTTGAACTGACGCTGAATATAGGGGCTGACACTGTAGTTATACGTTGTATTGGTATTGCCGGTACGATCAAAGGAATCACCGCCACCGCTCACGTAGGGGCTGGCCTGGTTCTGGCTTATCACCGCATCGGTATCCAGGTAGACCCAGTTTTCCATCAGGACAGCGTTCGCGTTACCTCGCAGCTGCGGTGCGAACTGCTCTCGATTATTGAAAGATCCCCCCGTACAGCCCTCGTCATCCAGATCGTTGTCAGAAAGGGTATTGACCTCCACGGAGCCGGCGACATTCAGCTTGAGCCGGGCCCCTTCCGCTTTCATGGTGCCGGCGGGAGTAACCGTGCCGATCCACTGGCCGTTCTTGTTGTCTTTGCTCAGACAGACGTTGTCGGTGTAAGTGACACCGGGCGTGACGCTCGCGGTATTGGTCCACTCGGCCGCCTGCAACGGTATTGCGATGCAGGCCAGCCCCAGTGCCGTGTAACCGAGCGACGTTATTCGATGCATGCTGGATCCGCCTGGGGCATTCATCAGCCAGCCTTTGTCCCGGGCTCGGCCTGTCGCTTGCTATCCCTGCGATGACCGTCTCCATAGCCGTAACCATAGCCGTAACCGTAGCCGTAACCATAGCCATACCTGGAGCCCAGCCCGAACAGGTTACTGCGGCGGCTGTGAGCCTTGTTCAGTAACATGCCGATGACTTTATCCCCACTGATATGCTCAAGCGCCTCCGTCACCGCATCGCTGGGCGTCGAGTCTGTGCTTACCACAAACACGATCTGTCCCATGAAACTCGCCAGAACGCTGGCCTCAGTGGTCAATAGCAGGGGCGGGGAATCGAATACAATGACACGGTCGCGGTAACGATTGGACATTTCCAGCATCAACTGGTGCATGGTCTGGCTGGCCAGCAGTTCGGTGGAGCGCTCGCTGATAGTTCCCGCGGGTATGACACGCAGGTTCTCCACGTTGGTATTCAGTATGACGTCCGCGGGTTCAATGCCCTTGTCCTCAAGCAGGTCGATCAGGCCCAGGCTGCCCTCGGGCACACCCAGCAGGCTGCCAGCCGACGCCTTGGAGACATCCGCGTCAACAAACAATACCGTCTTGTCCTGCTCCATCGCAATGCTGATCGCGAGGTTGATAGCGTTAAAGGTCTTGCCGTCTCCCTGCAGCGCACTGGTAACCATAATGAGATTCGCATTCGCCAAAGGTGCCGCCGACAACCCTTCAATGTTGCGCAACAGCGGGCGCTTGATGGCGCGCAATTCCTCCGCCACCCGACTGCGCGGCGCGATTGGCGTAACCATGCCTTTCTCCGCCAGCAAAGCAAACGGTAACTCGAGATCTTTTTTGGTGCGGGAGCCCTGTGCAGGCTGCGCAGGGCGGACCGGGGCGGCCGCTTCATCTGCCTGCGCTTCCGGCGCTGTCGAATGATGCCCAGCGGGCTGCGCCGACACGACCGCGCTCGGCGCATCGGAGCGCGCGTCGGCAACGATGGCCTCTACAGTACTCTTTTGCCTGGCGCGCAATGATTTGTCGACCGCGGCCTTGTCGAGGATGTCGGCGCCGCGCAATACCTGCTCCGAAACCTGTTCCTCAGCCGCCTGCTCCACGGCGTCGTTCTCAACGCCAGCGCGATCGTCAGCGGCCTGTTTGCGCTCCAGTTTCTCGACTGCCTTTTCTATAGTGCTCATTGTTTTCCCATTGTGAGGATCTGCCCCCCGCGACCTGTCACGCCTGAGCCAGCATCAGGAACTGGCCGATGTTAAGCCCCACGAAGGCGACCAGCAGCACGACCATCAGTGACGAATAGGCTACCAGCCCAAGGGTCTCCCGCTTCTTCTGCTCCGGCGAGGGAACGAGGGTTACCACGCCCAGCAGGGGCAAGCCCGTCAGCTTGACCAGGGACTGCTGATCGACGATTACGGGCTTGATCAATGAAGCCAGCAGGGCCACGGCGGCTCCGGCCACGATTGAGAACAACAGCACGAGACTGTTGAGTAGCAACTTGTTGGGCTCGCTGGGTTTGGAGGGTACAAACGGGGGATCAATCACCCTGAATGTCACATCGCTCGCCGTCTGCTCCACGTCCTCACCCAATTTGGCGGATTCGCGACGCGCCAGCAGATCCTGGTGTTTGGTGGCGATGACCTGGTAATCGCGGTCGAGTTGTTTCAGTTCCGCCTCGATCACCGGCACATTGTTGACCTGGTCTGTCAGCGTTTTTACGCGCTTCTCGTATTCGGCCACTCGCACCTGGAGTTCGGCGACCACGGCATCGCTTTCCGCCAGCATGGACCGCATGCTCTGGTATACCGGGCTGGACGTTAAACCGGCGTATGCGTCGCCGTAATCTTTACTGCGAACCCTGGCGAGTTCAGATCGCTTCTGGGCCTCCAGCTCCGCGATAAGGGACCGCATCTGGCGAACTTCCGGGTGGCGGTCGGTGTACCTCGCAAGCAGGCTGTCGACCTGTGCGTTAAGCGCCTGGATCCTGGCGTCAAGCGGGGAACTGACCGCGACGGCTCCTGCCCCGCTGGACATGAACACCGGCTCCTCGCCATCCACCTGGCGCTGCAGTTCATCGCGCCTGTTTTCCATTTCCTTTAATTGAAGCTGTGCGGTACTCAGGTCCTGTTTGGCCTGGTCGAGGCGCTCGTAGTAGCCCCCGCTCTCTCCGGGGAGCGCACCGAGATATTTTTGTTTGAACATGGCGAGGCGATTCTCGGCCTCGGCCATGCGCTTCTCATATTCCGCGATCTGCTGGTCAAGGAAATCCTGGGCCCCGGCGCTGTCCTCGCGCTTGCCGCTGAGGCCACCTTCGATAAACACCGTGATCAACGCCTGGGTAATACGCTTGGCGGTATCCCGCCTCTCGTCGTTGACTTCGATAGTATAGAGTGACTCGTTGGTGCGATCGGCAGTCAGGGAGATGGAGTCGCGCAGGTCCGTCAGGAGTTCCTCTTTCTCGCGGTCGGTTTGCACCTGGAGATCCAGGTCGGTCATACGCATGACCTTCTCCAGGTTCGGGCGGCTGAGCAAGGTGCGGCTCATCATGGCGACCCGCTGGTTGACGTTGGGCTGTATCGCCAGGCCCTGTAACAAAGGCCGCAATACATTGTTGCTGTCGACATAAACCCGCGCGGAGCCAACATAGGACTCTGGCACCTGCTGTACGACCAACCAACCGGCGAGCGCGATAATCCAGACCACGACCAGGGCGAGCCAGCGAAACCGCCAGATTCCCCAAACGTAGCTCAGAATTTGCGCAATGGACTCCTGCATGCTTTCTACTCCCCTGACCGGCGGATTCTGTCGGCCTAGAACCAGGACTCGGTGATGATGACGATATCTCCGGGCATCAGGTTCATGTTCGCACTGATATCACCGTCCTTGAGAAGGTCATCCAGACGCAGGGAATAACTGTTGAGCGAATTGTTTTCAGTGCGAATCAGGACCGACTCATTGCCGGCAGCGAACTCGGTCATGCCGCCTACGTCGATCATCAGGTCAAGCAGCGTCATGTGCTTCTTGTAGGGAATGCTGCGCGGATCGGCCGCCTCGCCCACGACACGTACCTGCTGGTCAGGCACACCGACAAAACCGTTGACGATTACACTCACAACCGGCTGTTTCACGTAATCCGCATAGGCAACCTCGATGTCACGCGCCAACTGGGTGGGTGTCTTGCCACTCGCTTCAAGATCTTCTACCAGGCGGGTAGACATCTTGCCGTCGGGACGAACAATAACGGAGGTGGAGAGCTCTTCGTTACCCCAGATAAAAATCTCCATGGTGTCGCCGGGCCCGATCAGGTAGGTGTAGTCCTGGCTGGGGAAGCGCTGGTCGGCGGGCACTTCCGGCAGCGAGGTACTGCATCCCGCAACTATCAGCGACACGAGCAACATCGGAATTAACGCGGCTTTTTGCCGAAATTTTCTTGACACAACGTTCATCATCTTATTCTCCCAAAACCGGGTTAAGTTCCTATATTTGAAGCAATATATCATGCGCTGCAGGACAGGCACTAGCGGGCCACCAACACTGTGACAATAGTCACAGTATACGGTCAACGCCAACAAAAAAGAGCACAAAACCCCCCGCGACCAAACCCGCAAAAAGCATCGCCCAGGCATCCATGCTCATGGAACTCTTGTCGGCATGGGCCACCTCGGCCGGCAGGTTTTCAAAGAGGCGTACGCCCGTCGTATCCGTATCCGCCTGCCTGAACAGCCTTGACTCATCCGCTTCGCCTGCGGTGGCATGCTTCGATGTTCCACCATCGTTTGTGGCCTCCCGCTTGCGCCTCTTGCCGGCGGGAGCTTCCTCGACCGCCTCAGGCTCCGGCTCGTCCTGTTCATCGACGAGCACCGGGGCCTCCGGCTCGGGTTCGTCAGGCGGCGGATACTCGTAGATATCCTCGGCGTAGAAAAGATCGTCGTTGAGCAGATTGCGCGTTGAGAGCTGCTCATCCTGCAACTCCTGCACGACAGTGCGCGCATCGGCAACGCCGATACGGTGACGCTGTTCTACAAAAGTATGCAGCAGCAGCCGGCTGCAGATCAGGTTGATACGCCGGGGCACGCCCTCGCTGAACTGGTAGATGATCGGGAACACGGCCGCACTGATGGCCGGGTCGTTCCGCCAACCCACCACGCGCAGGCGATGCTCGACGTAGGCCCGTGTTTCATCGAGCTCCAGCGCACGCAAATTACTGGTGGCAATAATCCGTTGATGCACCTGCTCCAGCTCCGGGGAGTGGATCAGTTCCCTCAACTCCGGCTGGCCCAGCAGGAAGATCTGCAACAGCGGCTGACCGTCCAGCTGCAGATTGGTCAACAGGCGCAGCTCCTCCATGGCCATGGGCGTCAGGTCCTGTGCCTCGTCCACGATCAGCAGGGCGCGACCGCCCTCCCTGTGCAGGCCGAGGAATAGTGTGGAAAGGTCCTGCAAAATAGCGGATTTTTGCGCCGCGTTCGCAGTGAGGCCAAACGAGAATGCAACCATGCGCAGCAAATCGTCGGCTGCCAGCTGGGTGCTGACAAGGTTCGCGACAACTACATTTTCATCCGCCAGTGATTCAACCAGGTCTCCTATCAGGGTGGTCTTACCAGTGCCGGGCTGGCCCGTCACCATCACAAAGCCCTCTGCACGCATAAACGCGTAGGCCATGTAGGCCTTTGCCTTGGCATACTGCGGGTGGTTGTAACAAAAGCGATGGTCAGGACTGAGACGAAAAGGTTCTGCCTTCAGCCTGAAAAAGTGCTCGTACATCCTGTCGGGGCCTGCTCATCAAGATAAATGCATTGCTGGGAGCATACAGGCTCCCTTTCTTATATCAAGCCGCATCGCAGGCCCGGATTACAAAGCAAGCGCTCTCGAATTGTGCACAAGTTCGCATAAATAGACCGGCATACATCGCCAATCGCGCCACGGACCGAATAACTTGGCATAATCTTCAGAATCGAGGCTGATCAATATGCCGGGGCAAAAACAGGGGTGTGACCAGGATGTACGAGATCTTCTACGGTTTGCGCGAGGAGCCCTTTCGCCTCAGCCCGGACTCCAGGTTGTGTTTTGTACACCCCAGCTATAAAAAAGCAAAGGCTTATATGCAGTATGCATTACAGCGCCGTGAAGGTTTTGTGATGGTAACCGGTCGCCCCGGTACCGGAAAAACCACCCTGATCAACGACATTACTACCCAGCTCAGCAAGCAGGGCAACCTCCACGCATCGCTGACTTCCACGCAGATTCGCGCTGACGACCTGCTGCGACTCGTGGTTCTGAAGTTCGGCCTGAACGCGGACACCGACTACAAGGCCGAACTGATCCACCGGTTGGAGAATTTCCTGTATCGCCTGCATCGCGAAGGCCGACGCCCGCTACTGATCATTGACGAGGCACAGGACCTGGCGACAGACGCGCTGGAGGAACTGAGGCTGCTCACCAACCTGCAGAAGGACAATCAACCGCTGTTGCAGATCTTCCTGGTGGGGCAGGAGGAGTTGCGCCAGACCGTACTCATCCCGGAACTGGAACAACTGCACCAGCGTATCGTGGCCGCCTGTCACCTGACACCTCTCACATCAGACAGTACCGCCGCCTACATCAAACACCGCCTGGGTCGGGTGGGCTGGGATAACGACCCCGAGTTGAGCGACAAGATTTTCGAGCCAATTTACCGTTACAGCCTGGGTATACCCAGGATAGTCAACCAGATATGCAGTCGACTGCTGTTGCACGGCATGGTTGAGGAAAAGCACAAACTGGGGCTGGAAGATGTGCGGGAAGTCATCGACAGCCTCAACGAAGAGCAGTTATTGCCCATCCCCGCCTGACCAGCGGCCGGGTCGCTTTGTCGCGCAGCCGGACACCGGCAAAGTGGTACCTCCCCTGTCAACTTTCTTTACAGAAGACCTGATATCAGGGCTCCCGGCAAAGAGATAGATGCATGATTCGTTTATATCTATTTGTTTTGTAAGTACATTTTATTTGTCGGCTCGTTTTTTGCACCACTAGTTGGCGGACACTGGTCTTCTCAAAAATGTGAACTGGTCAGCGGTTATCGCGCATCCGGTTGAAAGCGGCCCCGAACCAGTGCTAAGTTTCTCCGGTCAGGGCCAGATTGGTGTTCCAGCAACCCGAGAACATGAAACAGTGAGACGGTAAGGCATCTATGAACAAGGATTTGGAGCAAGCACTCGATTCGCAGGATTTATCGGCGGAATCGGCTCCTGTTACCCAGCCTGCATCTTCACGCCGCCGGTTTACCCGCAACGCGCTGGTGGGCACTGCGGTACTTGCATCCTTGTCAAACCGGCCCGCCTGGGGAGGCGGAGGCGACCACGCCAACGACACCTGCCTGTCCGCATCACTGCTGGCCTCTTTCGTTGCCAACGATACGAACCGGGGCAATGCGCTTGCCTCGTTTGCCGGGCGCGACGTCACTGACGAGGCAATGAAAATCCTGCGCACGCCGGAAAAACACCGGCACCAGCACGGCACCAATATCTGCGTCCAGAAACGCTAGACAGGCCGACCCGACACCAGTTCATCCCGGCGCGCCAGTGGCACGACGTGACCTTTTGCCAGACACTTCACGCCAAAGGGACTTCCCGCGCGCCCCGAAAGCACCAGGGACAGGTGCCCTAGCGCTGGCCATCGCCGCTGCCCCATCGCGTCCCGCACAGGCCGGCCGCGATGCCAATGGCTATCCTTCCTGCCTTCTGGAATAATCAGTGCCTCCCCGGACATTCACCCCATTTCTATGAAGTATCGCGTTGAAGTACCCGGCAGATTCCATGATTGCGGCGAAGAGTCAGTCGTATATTTCGATTTGCAATCCGGGGACACCCACCTTGTAAGCGACTTCGCCGCCCACATCATTGCCCTGCTCGCAGACCGGACCATGGACATACAGGAACTGGTGACCGCGGTTGCGCCGGATATCGAAGCCGACGATCTGCCTGCACTCACTGAGGCCTTGCCCGATATCCTCGCAGAGCTCATTTCTCTCGAAATCGTAGAACAGGGATAGAATGCCGTTGCGCAATACCTTGTCCAGTAAAGACGTCGGCACCCTGCTCAAAGCAGGTGAATTGAGTTTCCGGGTCGGTCCCTATATATACAATCTTCACAGCAGCCTGGGCCAACTGGCCGAGGGCCTCAGCGAATTGTATGCGGATTTTCCCGCCGCCAGCCCCGGCGATTTTGTCGATTACGCCGTATCGATACAGCGCGGTGGTCCCCTGTCCACGATTCGCCGCAAGGTGCAGTTCCTGTTCGACAACCAGGGCTCTTTCGCACCCATCCCCATAAAGCAGGCGTACGCCTTCATGGAATGGGGCATGAACTGGTGCGTCTCGGTGCACGCAAACGAATATCTCAAGCTGCACGCCGCAGCCGTGGCCCGGGACGGGCTGGTGATAGTCATGCCGGGGGTACCGGGCGCAGGCAAGAGCACCCTGTGCGCGGCACTGGGGCTCACCGGCTGGCGCATACTCTCCGACGAGCATGCACTCATTCCACCGGGTACTTCCCGGGTCGTGCCACTGTGCCGACCAGTCAGCCTGAAGAACGAGAGCATCGAGACAATTCGCGCCTTTGATCGCTCGGCCCGCTTCGGGCCGGTCAGCAAGGACACCCACAAGGGCGCAGTCGCACACATGAAGGCAGACCTGACCCCCGACTGCCACGACCAGGAGGCCCTGCCGGCTCACATCATGCTGTTTCCGCGCTACTCCAGCGTCGACCGGCAGGAACTCACTGCTCGCTCGAAGACGGAAAGCTTCGTTCTGGCGGCCTACCATTCATTCAATTACAGCCTCATGGGTGAGTCCGGGTTTGCAGCCATGCAAACCCTGATCGACTCGGTGGAATGCTACGACCTCGTGTACCGCGACCTGGACTGGGCAATTGAGGCGGTTGGCCAACTGCACGACAGGGCCAGGCAGCCGTGAGTTTCCTGTTATCGAGAGTGCTGCTGGACCCCGGCCAGGCACCGGACCTGGATTCCCGGCGATACGGGCAGCTCCTCCGCCAGGCGCGCAGCGCGAACCTGCTGGCTGCGCTGGCGGAACGCATCAGGGATGAAGGCTTGATGGAGCAGATTCCAGATCGGGTGCGCCGCCACCTCGAATCTGTTGCGCTGGTGCATACCAAGCAAAAGCATGATCTTGCCTATCACCTCAAACTCGTGCAGCGCGCACTCGCGCCCACGGGTCAGAAAATGATATTGCTGAAAGGCGCCGCCTACCTGCAGGCAGGCATCGCTGCGGGCCGCGGCCGGCTGATCTCCGATATCGATCTGATCGTGCCGGAAGCCGACATCGGCGCGGCGGAACAGGCCCTGAATCTGCAGGGCTGGAAGAGTGGCAAACTCGACCCATACAACGAACGCTACTATCGCCAATGGATGCATGAAATTCCACCGCTGGGGCACAGCAAATACGGCAGCACGCTGGACCTGCATTTTACTATTTTGCCGCCCACCGCCGCGGCCAATATCGACGCGCGGTTGCTGTTTGAACAGATTGTCGAGGTACAGCCGGGAGTCTACACTTTGAGTCGCCCGGATATGGTAATTCACAGCGCCACCCACCTGTTTCATGAGGGCGAATTTCACAACGGGCTGCGCGACCTTTGGGACCTGGACAGAATGCTTCGGGAATTCTCAGCCGGGGACAGCGGCTTCTGGGACCACCTGCTTGGCAGGGCCCGGGCGCTGGACCTTGTCGGCCCCCTGCTCTATGGGCTCACTTACTCGCAGCGTATATTCGACACACCGGTACCGGCGGGGATGATTGAAGAGGCCAACAGCCGGGCCCGAAAGCTGCGCAAACCGCTCATGGATTTTCTGTTCAGGCGAGCGTTCAGACCGGATCAACCGGAGTGTCGATTGCCCTTCACTGACAGCGCGCTCTATCTTTTATACCTGCGCTCGCATTATCTGCGGATGCCGTTGTACCTGTTGATACCGCACCTCGCCCGCAAGGCCTGGATGTCGAAGTTTGAAGAGTCCGACAACGCCGGGATTGCCGCCGCCAAACCCGCGGGCTAGCGTAGTGCAGGCAAGCTTATACCCGCCAGACACTGAGACCGGCTGCCGCAAGCTGCTCCCTGTCCAGGACAGACTTGATATCGATCAGGGTCCCATCCGCGGCCAGCATGGCACCCAGTTCGCTTATCTCAAGTGACAGGTACTGGGTATGTGGAACCGCCAGGATCACGGCAGTACAGTCGGTCAATTCCTGCCAGGAAGCCAGGGTGATACCGTACTCCTCCTGGGCCTCGTGAGGGTCGGCCAGGGGGTCGTGTACACGAATATCACAACAGTACTCACGCAATTCGGTGATGATATCCACTACCCTGGAGTTGCGCAGGTCAGGACAGTTCTCCTTGAAGGTGAGACCGAGGATTGCGACCTTGGAGCCATTGACGCAATGCCCCAGGTGAACCATTCGCTTGACAGTCTGCTCCGCCACAAATTTGCCCATATTGTCATTGGTCTTGCGGCCTGCGAGTATCACCTGGGGATGGTGTCCGACGGCCTCGGCCTTGTAGGTGAGATAGTACGGATCTACACCGATACAGTGCCCACCGACCAGGCCCGGGCGAAAAGGGAGAAAGTTCCATTTGGTGCCCGCGGCCTCGAGTACATCGAGAGTGTCGATGTCCAGGCGATTGAAGATCAATGCCAGTTCGTTCATCAGCGCGATATTCAGGTCGCGCTGGGTATTTTCGATTACCTTGGCGGCCTCGGCGACCTTCACGCTCGCGGCGCGGTGCACGCCGGCCTGCACGACCTCGCTGTAGAGGTCGGCTACACGATCGAGGGTCTGGGGAGTATCACCGGACACCACCTTGATGATCGTCTCCAGCCGATGCTCCTTGTCTCCCGGGTTAATGCGCTCCGGTGAGTAGCCAACGTAAAAGCCACCCTCCACCCCATCCCTGCCGCTCCAGGGGAGACCAGAGTATTTTTCAAGTATCGGTACACAGACTTCCTCGGTGCAACCCGGGTAGACGGTCGATTCAAATATAACAGTCGCCCCGGCTTGAAGATGCGTACCGACAGTGCGACAGGCGCCCTCAAGCGGGCTCAGGTCCGGACGGCGCGCCGCGTCGATCGGTGTGGGCACCACGACGATAACGATCCGGGCGGCAGCGAGCCTGCCTGCGTCGCTGGTGTATTCCAGCTGTTTCGCGGCGGCCAGTTGCTGCGGTGTTACCTCGCCGCTGGGGTCGCGACCGGCGCGGTAATGCGCCAGCTTTTTCTCATTCAGGTCGAAACCGATGGTTGCCCGCTTACTGCCAAACGCCACGGCGAGAGGCAGGCCCACGTACCCCAGCCCGACTATTGCTATCGTTGATTCTGTGTCCATATCCATCCCCTTGCTGTTTCCCCTGCTCTTCGCAATAGCGAATTATTCTTTAATGTGCTGCGCGTCTCACTTATTCTCAGGCAGCGTTTACACCAATGCGGCCAGAGTATAGTGTCTCGAGACATTGCCAGCCATACGAGTGGTTGCCTAACGTGAACTCAAACACATTTATATGAATAGAACCTAGGGAAAGCCTGATTCAATGCCAGCCAATATCAGCCTTTACAGTTACGGCTTCGCTCTACTGGCCTATACGCTGCTGGGCATGCTGGTATTCTTCACCCGGGCCAAGCGCCCGTTGGGATGGCCCTTAACAATAGCCAGCGCGTTCACTGCGTTGTGGGCGACGAGCGTTGCAGTCTCCACATTGCTGCCCTACCCGCTCGTTAAACTCATGCAGCTGGCCGAGGTGGCACGCAATGCCGCCTGGTGTTTTGTACTCCTGAGATTCCTGGGGCTGCACCTGCAGGGGAGCACACACATACTCGCAAGCAATCGCTGGATACCATGGTTCATGGCCGGTGTCGGCGGCCTGATGGTATTACTGTTCGTCACGCCCCTGCTATCCCGCGCTCTTGGCCTGTCACAGAATCTCGATCGCGATGTCGCATTTGCCGCCTGGCTGTCGACCGCGATCTTCGGCCTGCTGTTACTCGAACAGATCTTCCGCAACAGCACGCTTACCGAGCGTTGGTCCATCAAGTACCTCTGCCTCGGGCTGGGGTTTATTTTCGCCTACGATTTTTTCATGTACGCCGAGGCGCTGCTGTTCCGACAGCTGAACCCCAGCCTCTGGCAAGCCAGGGGGCTGGTCGTCGCACTGGCTGCCGTTTTCCTGGCAATTGCACTGGGGCGCAGCGAACGCGCAAACAATGGCCAGAATATCCACCTGTCACGGCATGTCGTGTTTCACAGTGTCACGCTTCTGGCTGCCGGGCTGTACCTGATCCTGATGGCGCTGGTCGGGTATTTTATCCGCTACCTGGGCGGCACCTGGGGTGGTGTACTGCAAATCGCATTCCTGTGCGGCTCCGGGCTCCTGTTGGTCGCACTGTTATTCTCCGGCCAGATTCGCGCCCGCACCAGGGTATGGCTGAGCAAGAACTTTTTCAGTTACAAGTACGACTACCGCACCGAGTGGCTGCAGTTCACCATGACATTGGGAGAAGGCGGCGATAACGTCCCCGAAAATATTACCCGAGCCATGGCGAACCTCACCCAGAGCTCGGCCGGCGTACTGTGGAGTCGCAGCATGGACGGCCACTTTCAGTTCGCCTGCAATTTCGACATGCCCGAACCCGACAGTGCATTGGACCTGCGCGGCCTGTCGGACTGGATGCAACGTACAGAATGGATAATAGACCTGCGGGAGTGGCGACGAACACCGGACCTTTACGAACAACTGGAAATGCCCGCTTTCCTGGAGGAGATTCCGCGCGCCTGGCTGATAATTCCCCTGCTGTTCGGCAATCAGCTGCAGGGGATTTTGTTGTTGCGCGAATCTGATCTGCAAACAGATATCAACTGGGAGGACAGGGACTTGCTCAAGGTGGCCGGGCGACAGGCCGCCAGCCACCTCGCCCAGTACCAGGCAAACCAGGCACTGGTGGAATCACGCCAGTTCGAGGCCTTCAATCGCTTGTCCGCCTATGTGATACACGATCTGAAGAATATTCTGGCACAACAGTCTCTGATCGTATCAAACGCAGAAAAGCATCGGGATAAGCCGGCTTTTATCGACGACGTGATAAACACCGTGCGCAATTCCGTGGAACGCATGACCAGACTGATGGACCAGATGAAGAGCGGTTTGCGCGGTGTCGAAGCGCAGTCAGTCGACCTCGTGGAGTTGCTGGAATCAGTGGTTGAAGAGCACCAGAAAATCGAGCCCAGGCCGATGCTGCAGAAGACCGCGGAAAAGGTGGTCGTAGAGGCCGACCGGGAGTTACTCGCAACTGTTTTCTCACACATAATCCAGAACGCGCAGGAAGCCACCAGCCGGAACGGTGAGGTGACCGTACGCCTTCTGGAAAAAGCGGGGCAGGCACTGGTAGAGATCGAGGACAATGGCGCGGGCATGGACGACGAGTTTCTGCGCGAACGGCTGTTCAAGCCCTTCGACTCAACCAAGGGGCTCACGGGAATGGGCATTGGGGCCTTTGAAAGCCGGGAGTTTGTGCGCTCCCTCGGGGGTGACATCCGGGTAAGCAGCAAACCCGGCGCAGGCTCAATATTTCGCATTGCCCTGCCGCGTGCGCAGTCCGCCAGGCCAATTACGATAACAGGTAGCAAGGATGGGGTCGGTGAGTAGATCAAAAAAATATTTGTTGGTAGTCGAGGACGACAAGGGGCTGCAAAGCCAATTGCGCTGGGCATTTGAAGACTTCGAAGTGGTTATCAGCGGCGACCGGGAAGATGCCATTGCCCAACTGCGCAGGGTTGAGCCGGGTGTTGTACTGCTGGACCTCGGACTGCCACCCGACCCCGGTGGTGTTTCCGAAGGTATGGCAACCCTGACGGAGATACTTTCCCTGATTCCTGAAACCAGGGTCATCGTGGTGACCGGGGATAATGATCGCGCCAATGCCGTCAAGGCCATCGGCCTCGGGGCCTACGATTTCTACCAGAAGCCCGCTGACCCCGAGATTCTGGGCCTGATTGTCGAGCGCGCCTATCGTGTCTATGAGCTCGAACTGGAGAACCAGCGGCTACAGCGAAACCTGGAAGAATCCCCACTCTCGGGCATTATCGCCTCCAGCCCGCGCATGCTCGAGGTTTGCCGCACCATTGAAAAGGTTGCACCCACGGATATCACCACGCTGTTGCTGGGGGCCAGCGGCACCGGCAAGGAGCGCTTCGCCCAGGCACTGCACGAATTAAGTGGACGCGCCAAGCAGAAGATCGTCGCGATCAACTGCGCGGCCATACCGGGGACCTTGCTGGAAAGCGAGCTGTTTGGTTATGAAAAGGGCGCGTTTACCGGTGCGACCCAGCAAACAATCGGAAAAATCGAGTACGCGAACGGGGGCACCCTGTTCCTCGATGAAATCGGCGACCTGCCCATGGAACTGCAGGCCAAGCTATTGCGCTTCCTGCAGGAGCGGGTGATAGAACGCCTTGGCGGACGCAAGGAAATCCCCGTCGATGTTCGTATCATTTGCGCAACCCATCAAAACCTCCGCGAGCACATCGCAGATGGCCGCTTCCGGGAAGACCTGTATTATCGCATCAGTGAAATTACGGTGGAAATCCCGCCCCTGAAAGACCGGGAAGGGGATGCCGTGGTGATAGCGAAAAGTTTCCTTGACCGCTATAGCCGCGAAATGAAACGCTCGCTGAAAGGATTCGACCAGGAAGCACTGCAAGCGATCGCGGCCCATGACTGGCCAGGCAACGTGCGAGAACTGGAAAGCAGAATCAAACGCGCCACTATAATGGCGGAGGGCCGCTACGTGACAAGGCAGGACCTCGAACTGGCGCCCGGCGCGGATGACGTCGACACCGCCGGCCAACCACTCAACCTGAAGCAGGTGAGGGAAGTGGCGGAACAGAAAGCAATTCGGGAAGTGCTCAGAACCACAAAGAACAATATTACCGATGCCGCAAACGTGCTCGGAGTAACACGCCCTACTCTCTACAACCTGCTTGAAAAGTATGGTATGAAGCCGTGAAAAGATGAATACGACACCGAAAACCTATGCCGAGGCGTTCCTGACGTATTTTAACGTCTGCCTGTCCACAACCGAGCAGGAGCGAAAGGACGTCAGCCGCATTCGCTACCGGGTTTATTGCGAAGAGTTCGGCTACGAATCCAAAGACACGTTTCCGGACGGCCTGGAGCACGATGCCTTCGACGCGCAATCGACGCATTGCCTGGTCACCCACAAGGCGAGCAACACACCCGCCGGCTGTGTAAGAGTCGTGGAAACACTGGGCAACGACCCCCTGCCCTTCGAAAAGTTTTGCGCCTCAAGCCTCGATCGAAAATTCTTTGAGAACAATCCGATGCCTCGCGAAAACATGTGCGAGGTATCGCGACTGGCGGTGGACGGTATGTTCCGGCGGCGTTCGGGGGAACAGTCCACCCGATTTGGCGGGGTTCATATCTCCGACATGACGCAACAGGAGTTGCGTACGTTTCCGCTGATTGCGGTGTCCTGCTTTCTGGCCGCGAACATCATGGCAGACCTCTCAGGTCGCATTTACCTGTTTGCAATGATGGAGCCGTTTTTGCCCAGGCTGCTCAAGCGCTCCGGCATCAACTTCACAAAGATAGGCGAGAATATCGACTACCACGGCTTGCGGGCCCCCTATTTCGTAACCACCACCGAGGTTAAGGAAAATGTGGTGCCCGAACTGGCGGAACTCTATGCCGCGATACATGAGCTGATCGCAAATGATTTCAGGAAACTGGTACCGCTGGGGTAGCGAGGGAAGCCTTCAGAAGCCCAACTCAAACCCCAGGAGCACACGGCTCTGATCCCTGAACTGCCCGAATACCCCGTCCCTGTCGCCAAGGAAAATATCCGCGCCACCCCACAGTTCCAGATTACTTTGCCACAGGTATTTGAGTTTCAATTGGGTAAGGGAGTCGTGGTGGTTAAGGGAGTAGAGACTCAGGGCATCGAGTATCCAGGTATCGTGGGCAAAAGAGCGCTGATAAAACAACGACATGTATTGCTCTGTTTCGTCCCGCTTGACGCTACTGTCGTAGTCAAACAGGTGGCTTTGAAACCACTGGGCACTCAGCAGGGTATCGTATTGACCCAGTTGCCAGTCCAGCCCCAGGACCGACGCCAGTTCCGATGAACGCTCCACACCCCGACTGGCCAGGTCTGAAGAGACGTGGTAGGTATCCGTGTTGTAAGCCATTTCCGCCCTGAGCGTGAAATCTCCAAAGGCATTGCTCAATGTGCCTCCGGTCATATGGCTGCGCTCATAGACCGGCGTGACTACACCGCGGGCGCCACCCGGGGTCAGCTCGAGGGCCTGGTAAAACACCGGTAAATCCTGGTAGTGATACAGGTAATTCAGGGTGACGTCCCAACCACCGGCAAAGCCGGATACCCGAGCGCCAATATCACTGTCACCTATATAGTCATCCGGCACCTCCGCGTTTTCGACATACACATCGAGACCCGGTGGTGCGACCGGCACCAATAATGGCGAGGTTATATAGTAGGGCGTGTCGTCTTCAGCGAGTTCATGGTAGGTAGTGTCGGGGATCCAGAGCACCTGGAGAGTGAGTGAATCACCGAGGGGCGCCTCCATCTTCACCGAGTATAACGGGATGCGGGAATCGTCAAAATCATCGAGAATATACTCGCGATAGCTTTGCGGATTTACCACGTCCAGCACCTTTATTCCGTCTGCCTGGCCCCACACGACCTGCTGCTTGCCGAGGCGCCAGTAGGTATCGCCCCAGCGGGTGTCCAGATAGAGTTCGCGCAGCGACAGTTCCGCATAGCGGTCGTTGTACAAGGGGCCGTTGATCTCAGAGTAGTTCCTGGGCTTGTCCTGATCGGGCCCCAGGTCGCCGACGGCATCCAGCCGAATCCGGGCGATCGCGGTAAGATCGGTACCCGGTGCCAGGTCCACATCCAGGCGCGGCTGAATCAGCGCTTCGAATTTCTGGCCGTGCCCGCCATCCGTTTCAACTGCGCCCTCCTGCTGCCAGGTGCCGCCAAAGCGAAAGGGTGAACTACTGCTGACACTGCGCGGCCTGGCTGCTCGCGGAGCTTCCTGTTGGGGTGTGGGACTCGCCCCTCCCGGGACCGGGTCGTCCGCGCGCCCGACGGGTATCACCTCATCGCGGCTCGGATCTGGAGCCATTTGCGCCGCAACAGGTTCCGGGTATATGTCCAGCACCAGGCGATCACCCCTGTCGAGATAGGGTTTGAGAGTAAATACGTCGTAAACGACAGGCATACCGAAATGCAAATCGGCGTTCAGCAGGCCGCCTTCGCCGCGACTGAACTCGATGCTGCTGATCGGCGCCTGCACCAGCGAGGTGGGCTTCTTCCCGGGCGAGAGCCCGGCGTTCAGAAACTCAAGGCGCATGCGTCGCGGATCATCCGATGGCACGACGCGGTATTGAACGGGGCCCGACACGTCGAAAACCAGCCGGGTCCTGTCTCCGGAACGACCAAGCCGCACATCGTCCACGGCATAAAGGCCTGCGTCCTGCGCAAAACCGGTGGTAGCCGCACCGAGCAGGATCGCAAAAGAAAGCCGCTTCCAGACCAGTTTAAAGCCCCCTCTCCAAAGCACCCCTGGTGAAGAAATCGTCGTCAATCGGCGAGGCGTAGTCGACATCGCTGAACAGGAAACGGGTGGTGTGGCCGCTCTGGTGATTCGCCATGGTGAGATCGTGACGCGTCCAGATGCCGTCCACCTGGCGAATATCGGATACTGTCAAGGTCTTCAGCAGTTCCCCTTTTACGTCCCAGAACTCGGCGCGCAATATCATCGAGTTCGCGGGGTCTACCCAAATTACCGTCCTCGAGTAACCAAGCTCGCGGGCTATATCATCATTCTTCGGCACGGCTTCCAACTGGTAGCTTTCCACCCCATCCAGGGGCTCCTTACCGAGCAGGCGAAAGTTGTAGTCCAGTGGTTCGAGCTTGCCATCGAGTTTGATATCCTCGTAGGTGAAATCAGTGCCCAGGAAATAGTCGCCACGGTCTGACGCCGATATGCGACGCACCTTCTTCAGCGCAGGCAGGTACAACCACTGATCGTCCTCTTCGTCGGTCGCAAGGTAGTCCCAGATCAGAAAACCGGTGTCCCTCACGTTAGCGGGCTCCAGGTAAAAGAGTACCGTTTTCTTCTGGTCTTCGTAGTTTTTCCTGAAACTGATAGTGTGCCTGCTCCTCTGCGTGCCACGCCGATCTGTCATCAACATTTCAATTCGCCTGCTGACAGTCTCGCCCTCGGGCACGGCATTGACGTTCGCCACCAGTTCGTCGGCCGAAATCACGACAGCCCCGGTCTCCGCCATCGCTGCGGGGGAGTACGCCACCGCCGCGGATATAGCGATAACGACCAGGCCGACACCAAGCGGTAGCGACCCCGCGGCGGTTTTCCGGGAACTGCGCAGAAACGCGGGCAGCAGCAGTTTCAGGAGCGCCGGCAGCAGCGTCATACTGGCGATAAAGCTGGCACAAACCGCCACTGGGACTATCGCACCGAATGTATTGAGAGAACTGATCTTGCTAAGGGTTAGAACGCCGAAGCCGCCGGCGATTGCAATAAAATTGAAAAATAGCGCCTTACCCGTACCCGGGTAGAACTCAGCGAATGTCGCTCTCATGTCAAAACCCACCTCATTATAGATTGCCCGCATGCGCTCCACCGTATGTGTGGCGTAATCGATACCGAGCCCGATTGCGACAGTTGCGAACATCGATGTACCCATGCCCAGTGTAATTCCCCAGGTAGCCATTATTGCGTATACCAGCAGCACTGCAACACAGACCGGAGCCAGGGTGAGAAGCCCTGCGGCCAGCGAGCGAAAAAGCAGCGATGACATCAGCAACACCAGCGTGATCGCTATTCCCAGGCCGGTGAAATGGCTCGCGGCCAGCTCGCTTATCCATCGATAATGGACATTCACCCGACCGCTCAGTGTCGCCTTTATCTGCGTCTCGTTAAAGTCTTCTTCGATGTAGGCATTCAGGGCCTCGACTATTATTCTGACATCCTGGTAATCACCCGATTTGACATACACACGGATGTTCGCCGTCCTGTAGTCGTAATCCACCTCCTCTTCAAAGTCGGTGGGGTCTGAAGTCGCCGAGTAAAGAAGAAAATACTGGGCCACCGTTTCCTTATCATCAGGAAGCCGGTACGCAGCGGGGTCACCGGCATTGAGCGCCCTGTTCATCTGCTTGAGGTAGTCCACTATGGAGACGGAACCTCCCACCTCGGGCAAGGCCTCTGCAAACTCCTGCAAGGCTTCGATTTTGCGCAGATTTCCCGGCAGGAAAAGGTCCTCGGCCGCGCCGGTTTCAACCACGATATCCAGGGTGTTGGCGCCGTTCATGTGCTGGTTGATAATCTGGTCCGCCTGCACGATCCGCTCTTTGGGGTTGAATACGTTTATGGGGTTCTCGTCGACAACCAGGCGGCTGGCCGCCACGCCGCCGGCGACGGCGAGCAAGGCGTATATAAAAACGATCCTGGCGGCATTATCAAATGTTATGTCTCCCAGCCTGACCAGCATGTGGGACCAGATACCTGTAACTGCCGGCTTGTCGGCACCCGGGTGCCGTGGATTCCCGCCCGCCCCGCTCAACACCATCACGGCGGGTAGAAAAGTCATGGTGTACAACCACGCCACCGCAACCCCGATGGCGGCAAACAGACCAAAATTGACAAACGGCGGCATATAGCCCGAAAAGTAAAGACCCAGGAAACCGGCAATTGTGGTCAGGGAAGTGAGCGTAACGGGACGCCACATCGTGGCCATGGTCTCAATCACCAGAGCCTTCCTGTCCACCCCGGGCTTACGGCGCTGAAGATCGAAAAAGTGCAGGTAGACATGGATGGCGTCCGCTACCGAAATACCGATCAATATCACGGGCAATGCGTTGGTAATGACGTAAAACGGTACCTGGCACAGCGCCATGACGCCCATCGTGATGACCAGCGTAGCAATCACGATAGCATTGGTCAGCAAGGCCGCCACTATCCCGCGAAAGGCGAGTATCAACACCAGGGTGATAACCACTCCGCTGAAAGGCACCAACTGGCGAGCATCGGCATCCACGTAACTGCCGAGGTAACCTATTATCGCCCCTTCGCCTGCAACATAGAGTTCTGCCTCGCCAGGTACAGACGCCTGTTCAACGATATCGACCACGTCCTGGTAGGTCTGGCCCGCCTTATCCTCGTCGAGCATTTCCGCAATGATAATGGTAACGCTGCCGTCCGCGGAGACGAGATTGCCCATATAGATTGGGAAGTCGGAAACCGCGTTGCGCAGTGCGTCCAACTCGTTCTTCGACACTGGGACGGATTCATAAAATGGCGCGATCTCCATGCCTTCCGGGTTGCCGGCTATATTTTTCTCGGAGGCGAGGCTGATTGTTCTGGATGAATCGATGTTAGGCAGCGCGGCTATCTTCCGGGTCAGCGACTGCAAAAGCGTGAGTGTTCGGGTGTTGAAAATACCGTCGGGGGACAGGTCCTGCACTGCGACAACAATCGGGTCGCTCAGGCCGAACTGCTCCTTTACCTTGCGCTTGTATACCAGGGCTGGATTGTCCTCTGCGAGAAACGCGTCCGAACGTATATCCTTGACCATCTTCGGCAGCGAGAGGCCTGCCAGGAGAATCGGAATCAGACACAGGAAAAGGACGATTTTGGGATAATCGACTACAAAGCGCTTCATAGTAACTGCTGGTTCCCGTGGCGTGTGGCGCCACTATCTCGATAGTCCGGCACGATGGTCCGGTAAATTACGGATAGTCACGCCTGTTTTATTAGAATCATACCCGCTGGCAAGGCCCGCTCGGCCCCCTTCAACGACGACGCCTGCCCTGAGCTCACTGAACCCGCCAGCACCATCCAATTGAATCGAAATAAACGGGGATTGCAAGGGAATATCCTGAAAATAACGACCCTGCGTTACGGGCCTGGCCGACAGTGTAGCAAATGCCGGGGTAGCGGGAAAAGCGGCCCCCGGCGCACTAAATGTTGAAATAGACAATTGCCGCCCGGGAAACACTCGATTACTTAAAATATCCTTAGTAGCATGGCACCGGCAGTCACATATGCCGCAATTGATCAAATAACATACGATGGGCAACTGTCGCAATCGGCGGCAACAGGGGATCGCCCGTTGGCCTGAATTGAAAACGCTGGAGACACATCATGGGATTAAAGCTTCCTCGAGGCCTTGTTTTTGGTCTGTTCGCACTCGCCCTGCTACCGGCTTGTAGCGACAACACCACCGATGCCGAGTACCTGGAACAGGCCAGGCAGTCCCGGGCAGCAGGTGAGTTCAACGCCGCCGTTATCCAGTTGAAGTCAGCGCTTCAACTCAACCCCGACAATTACGAGGCCCGGTACCTGCTGGGCAGTATCTACCTGGAGGGTGGCAGGTTATCGGATGCGGAGAAGGAATTTCAGAAGGCCGCCGAAATAGACAATACCCGGGGCGAGCTCCAGGTGCCTCTTGCAACCAGCCTCTTCGGCCAGGGCAAATACAACCAGTTGCTGGAACAGGTAGCACCCCGCGATGACAATGATGCGGATACCGCGGCAGAGGTTTTCAGCTATCGCAGCCGCTCCTGGCTGGCACTGGGCGACCTCAACAGGGCGGATATGGAACTGGCCCAGGCCAAGAGGCTTGCGCCGGACAAGTTACCCACGCTCATCGCGGAGGTACACCTGGCGGCACAAAGCGGGGATGTGGCCAAATCCAGGGAACAGATACAGGCGGTACTGGCCCAGGTCCCCGACAGTGCCGAGGCATGGACCCTGCTGGGCAGCCTGGAATATTCCTCCGGTGCGCTGGACGCGGCGAACGAGGCGTTCAGCAAAGCCATCGAGAGCCGGGAAAACAATACTCTCGACCACCTGAAGCGGGCAATGACCCGAATCGCCTTGGGCGACTATGACGGCGCCAAAGAGGATATCGCCGTCGCCAGGGCTAAAGCCCCGGAGTCAGCGGTAACGCTTTATGCCGAAGGGCTTCTGGATTTCAGGCAGGAACGCTATCCCGAGGCCCAGGCGGCCTTTGAAAAAGCCCTCAACCGATCTCCGGATTACATGGAGGTCGTTTTCTACCTCGGCGCCACACACCTCGCCCAGGAGCATCTGAGCCAGGCCGAGTTCAATCTGCAACGTTTCGTAACGGCATTTCCCGAATCGAAGCCCGCCGTGAGCCTGCTGGCCCTTACCCACAATAAACTGGGCAACCCGGATCGCACGCTGGATCTGCTGAAGCCCGCGTTGCAGGGACCAAACCCGGACGCCCAGTTTCTGACCCTGGCCGGAGAGGCTTATCTCATCAAGAAAGACGTCGCCGCCGCGGCATCACTGCTTGATGAAGCCGCGGACCAGATGCCCGATGCGGGCAAAGCCAGGATGATGGCGGGACTCGCGCAACTGCAGGCGGGTGATGAAGCCGCCGGCGTCAAGTCCCTCGAAACCGCCGCCAGCCTGGGCAATGAATACAGGACCAATATCGCGCTGGGCTACTACTACCTCAATACAGGCCAGCTTGACAAGTCACTAGAGACCGTGACCACACTCGAGAACCTGCATCCGGATGACCCCCGCGTTTACGATATGAAAGCGCGTGTGTATATCCAGATGAACGACTACGGGCTCGCGCGGAGCAACTTCGAGAAAGCACTGTCACTGGATGCGAGCCTGGTACCCGCGAGCCTCAGCCTCGCGGCCCTGGATTTACAGGAGAACAATATTCCGGCAGCCAGGGACCGCTATAAAGCCATCCTCGAGCAGGACAACAAAAACACGGCGGCGATGATCGGTCTGGCCGACCTGTCCAGGCAGGAGGGCAAGGAAGAGGACTATCTCAAGTGGGTGGAGCGGGCAGTCAAGGCCAACCCATCCGCCATCATGCCGCGCATTTACCAGGTGAACGACCTGTTGCAGCGGGGTGACAATGCCGCCGCACTGAGAGTTGCGCAGGAAGCGGTAACCCTCAACCCGGACAAGACCATTGCGCTGGCGCTGCTGGGCAAGGTGCAACTGACCACGGGAGAGGCCCAGGGCGCGCTCAACACCTTCACCAAACTCGCCGCTCTGGCACCCGAATCGGCGATGGCGCTGGATCAACTCGCGCGCACATACGCTGCGAATGGCGATGTCTCGAAAGCCCGGGAGACTTTGCGCAAAGCGCTCGAGTCGGACCCGGAGTATCTCAACGCAATTAGCGCGCTGGCGACACTGGAAATTGTGTCGCGGCAACCTGAAGCGGCACTGGCCCAGGCATTGCGATACCAGCAGCTTTCACCCGGGTCCTCCACCGGCCTGATGCTGGAAGGGGATGCGCGCATGGCGGCCAGGGAAAACAAGGAGGCGGCGGCGGCCTATCGGAAGGCGCTCGCCCTCGAACCCCAGGATGCACGGGTCGTAATCAAGCTGCACATCGCGGAATTGCGACTGGACAATGCGGACGCGGCTGACAAGGCAATTCTGGCATGGCTTGCGGCCAACCCCGACAGCGAAAGCGCGCGCAGTTACCTTGCCCTGAGTTTCCTGAAGCGCGGCCTGGATGAACAGGCGATGCGGCAATACGTGGAACTCACCCAACGGTCACCCGGCAACGCGATGGCTTTCAATAACCTGGCGTTTCTCTATCAGCGCGCCGGCAACGCCAAAGCCCTCGCCACCGCGCGGACGGCTCACCGGCTGAGCCCGGACAACCCCGACATCGCGGACACCCTGGGCTGGATCCTGGTGGAGCAAGGCGAAGTAGCCAGCGGGATTGAGTTGATCAAGCAGGCCGTGGCGGCCGATACCAGCGACCCCGAAAGGCAATACCACCTGGCCTATGCCCTGGCCAGGGATGGGCAGGCTGACCAGGCAAGCAAGCTGGTGTCGGGGCTGCTGAAAATGCCCCTGAGCCCCGAGCTCAAAGCCCAGGTCACCCGCCTGTCAGAGCAGTTGGCATCACGCTAACAGTTGCTCACCGGGCTTGTCGGTGTCACACCACGGCACAGTACTGGAGCAGCGCTGCCAAGGCGCTACGCGCCATGCCTGGCGCACCATAAAAAAACCCTGGCCACTGGCCAGGGTTTCTCGATAACACGAACTTTGTCCGGAAAGCGGGGGCTTGCTTAACCGCGGAGCGGTTAACCCCCCAACCGAACTAGCTCTTCCGACGGCGTGCTGAGGTAAGTCCCAGTACACCCAGACCCAACAGTGCCAGGGTGCCTGGAGCGGGTACCTGACGCGCCAGTACCATGTCGAAATCGCTGGTGGCAATCCACTCGCCATTGTTCTGGCCGCCGTTATCACCGCCTTTGATACTGCCGCCAGCAAGAAGATCAACCTTCTGATCGCCGCCGCACAAGGGGGCGCAGGAGAATGAGTTCAGCTTCAGGTTCTGGCCAGTCTGGTTATCCAGAATAGACATCCCGGTATTGACCGCGCCAAACTCATTGGCGGGGCTACCTGCCAACACAATATTGGTATCGGGGTTGGCATTCAAAGCAACCCAGAAATCCGCAGCATCACCGAAACCAGCCGTCAGCCAGGGATTACCGTTGGTTGATTGCGTCAGGCACTGGGCAAGGGTCTGGCAGCTTTCGCTCCCGCCGATAACATTACCCGCCGTGATTGCCAGATCATTGCTGGGATCCAGCCAGAAGGAAACCATGGCTGGGCCACCCGCGCCACCGCCGGCAACATTTGCGCCCGTGATAGCGTTGAAGCCTGCCGCTGCCGGGCCGAAAACCATGTCGTTGGCTCCGCCAAGACCGTCGAGGTCCGCGTAACCCAGCAACTGGATAACGGCCACCCCGGTCAGCTCCGACGGTGTGATGTTCACACTGTTGGCGGTGTTCAATTCGAGAATTGACACCAGGATATCGCCCGGACGCAGGATGCCATCGGTCTCGCCGTTGGCCTGGATCAGGAAATCCAGGTCATCGTCCTCGAACAATGTAACGTTTGGGCCCCAGTTAATGCCAGCTGAAGCAGAACCCGCAGCCAATGCAGCAGCTAACCCCACCGCTCCTGCAATCGCCCTGGTTTTGAACAAGTTTCTCAGTTTCACTTTTTTCTCCCATTTGAAACGGTTATCCCGCTTCCCACGTCATGATATTTAAGGCCCTCTCTCCGGCAAGCGAAGAGATGATTTCCACTTGATGTAATGCATATGCCGTGCCAACTTTGCATAAAATAATTCATGCTATTGTTTTATAAGGATATTTACAAAATAACAAGTAAAGTTTCCGAAGTAAAAACGGCGCCATTGTAAAGATTTCTGACACTTTCCCGGCCCGCCTGTCGCCACCTTGAAACCCCTGCCACTGCCGACGCCACCGGACCGGGCAGCGGCAGACTGGCCTTTTTGCACACTGAATGTGTACACTCCCGGGAAATTCGCGGTATGCAACCAGATAGAGCAGGCAAAAAGGATTCCCGGTATGGCACGCAATTCTCTGGTGGAGCACCTCGCAATCGCAGGCCGTGCAGCCCCCTCCGCGGATAATTCCCAGTCCTGGCGCATGGTCTGGGACGGGAGCTGCCTGAACCTGCAGTTTCGCGCTACCGGACACGCCGACCTGTCCCCCTCCCCCAGTGATACCGCCACTTTGCTCGCCATGGGCGGGGTTATCGAGAATATTATGCAGATGGGTGCGCGGCTGCAACTGGACCTGCAGCTGGAAACACACCCGGACGACCCCGGGCGCTATGCCAGCATCACCGTCGGCAAGCTGGAGCAGAAGCAGGATCTACCCCGCGACCACCCCCTGTTTTCCCGCCATACCAACCGTTTTGCCTACGCCGCCACACCCCTGCCGGAGGATGTGAAATCTGAGCTTGTGTCGATGCGCGACGGCAGCGCCAATATCCTGTTGTTTGATGAAGCGGACAGTATCCGCGGGATCGCAAACCTGATAAAGACCGCGTCCGGCGTGAGGTTCAGGGTCAGGCAGGCCCACGAATGGCTGGCGGGAAGCCTGCGTTTCAATACCAGTGAGGAGGTCCACGGCAGCGGCATGGATGTCCGCTCCCTCGACCTGCCGCCGGGAGGGGCCACGCTGTTGCGGATCACCCGCAGTTGGCGGGTGATGTCAGCGCTCAACAAGCTTGGCGTCTACAGGTTCATGGCGGCGGCGGACTCAGCGCCGGTGTTTGCCGCCCCCGCATTGGTGGCGATAAGAGCGTCCAGTGATAGCGCTGGCGCCATCGAGGCCGGGAGGCTTCTTACCAGGGCCTGGATTCGCCTGAATGAACTGAATATCGCCGTCCATCCCTACTACGTCATTACCGACCAACTGGCTCGCCTGCGGGAGCATACCCTGCCCGGTGAACTTGAAGCCACGGTCGCGCAGATAAAAGAAGAGTGTTCGAGACGGTGTGCCCTGTCGGACAGCGATTCGCTCTACATGGTGCTGAGGGTGGGATACCCGAAACGCGCCGCGCCAAGGTCACTGCGCGTTGCGCTGGCGGAGGTATACCTGGACCAGAGCGACGAAAGCGCAGCCGGGCAATAGCGGTGCGCCTGTCAGGTTTTCATCTGCGCGCTGAACCTCTTTCTCCCGAAATGGAGACCGAGGCGCTGCAGCGGGTTGCGATTGCCGCCAGGCCGCCAGGTAATCACCATTTTGTTGCGGTAGGCATCAAAATGCATGCCCCGCGGCGCGGTGATAACCTTGCCCCGCCGCAGCAAAATCTTGACCGCCTGGGTACCCACAACCCCGGCACATAACTCGCAGGCCATGCCCGTAGAGGGTACTTTCTGGCGCTCCAGATCGATGCGGGTATCGTCGACCACGTAGGGCGCATGCAGCATGGCCGGTGACAGACCCAGCAGGAATCGCAGCATCTGCTCGTTCTCGTCCTGCCCCTCGAACTGGAAATAATTCTCGAATGTCATGCCTCCGGGCATGAAGTTGAGCAGGGCCACCCCCATTCCTATGGGGGCCGCTGTAGTGGCCGGTATTCCCTTGCGTGCACAGGCGGCGAAGACCTTGCGGCGGATATCCAGGGCAAAAAAATCCAGGCTGTCCACATAGAGGTCGACACCATCGAGAAAGTCATCCAGGTTATCCTCGGCAATGCCGTCCGGGAACGTTTTCAGTGCGAGGCCCGGGTTAATATCCCGCGCCCGCTCCGACAGTACGTCTACCTTGGGCCGACCCAGACTGCTGACGGCGGCGCCGACCTGCCGGTTGAAATTCTGGATTTCGAACTGGTCAAAATCGGCGATATTGAATTCGCCAATACCCAGGCGTGTAAGGGTTAGCAAATGAGCGCCGCCGACCCCGCCAAGGCCAGCGATGGCGACGCGTTTACCGCGCAGGGTCTCCTGCTCCGCATCCGTTACCCAGCCAATATTGCGGGAGAAAGCTTTGTGGTAATTAAATGGCATATTCCTGTCTCTGGCAGCATCCTGTTGCTGAATATTTGTATTAAGGTACAAAAACGGCCTGTTCCCTGATGCTCAATATAGGAGGGCCAGCCGTTGCGACGCAACGAAAAATCCGGAGTTAGTCGCGCCAAAACGCGGGAATCATCCTGAAATGTACTCTTTTCGGTGGGCCAGGTCCCCGCAGCTGCAGTTGCCGCGGCTGCCTGGGGTTACTCGCGCAACTGCAGCAGAAACCCCTGGACGGCGGCATTCAGCATCGACAAAACCTGATCGAACCCGGCCTGGTTGCCGTAGTAGGGGTCGGGAATTTCCTCGGGGCCAGCGCCCGGAGCCCAGCTGGCCAACAATGAAATACGGCCCCGGTAAGGCTCCGGAGAGTGCTCCAGCAACCACTGTTCGTTGCGCCTGTCCATAGCCAGCAGATAGTCGAACCGGCCGAAATCCTCTTCCTTTACCTGCCTGGCCCTGCATCCGGACAGGTTTATGCCCTGGTCGGCGCAGACTCTCAAGGCGCGCGGGTCGGCGCGTCGTCCGGCCTGGGTGGCATGGGTACCGGCGGAGTCCACCCGAATCTTCCTGTGCAAGCCCAGGCGCCGCAACTCCTCGCGAAAGATACCTTCCGCCATGGGCGAGCGACAGACGTTCGCGGCACAGACCGTCAGGATAGATTTCTCCGGTCGGCCAAATAACCGCATATCACACATCCCGTTGTCGGCAGAAACCAGAGTATAAATTGCCGCCGATTCCTGTTCCATGCTTAACTCGGGCCAGCCAGCGTAAGCGCGGGAACTTCTGGAACAGATAAGGATGAGAGCAGCTATCGTAAAAGCAGCCGGTTTGCTCGGGGTCTGCCTCCTGGTCAGTCTCCTGCTCGGCACCTTGCTACTGGACCGCCCCGTCACTTTCGCAATCGACCAGTTGGCAAACCACCACTATCACCATGGGCAGGGACTCAGGCAGAGACTGGCCGCCGCGCTGATCAACACGGGGATTGCCAGCGACTGGGCACACACGAGCGGAGTTCCCGTGCAGGTCGCGCCATTTCCCCTGCTGCTGTCAGCGGCCAATCCCGACAACCATTTTCCCTACCAGGCCTACTCCCTTGCCGGCACGCCATTGCTATCGGAGCCCGGGCAGTTCCTGACACCGGCAGGAACCAGAGACGTCAGGGTAGGCTCTGTCGCGGAAATGTCCTCGGCAATCGCCAGCGCCGTGCCAGGAGATGTCATCACCCTCGCCCCCGGTATATATGATATCGCCGACCATACCGTGGTCATGGGGAGCGCCGGATTACCGGCGCTACCAATCTACCTGCGCGCGGACGTGTTCGGCGAAGTCCTGATCAGGCTGGATACGCTGGTAGGCTTCGAGGTTTCCGCTCCGTTCTGGGTCATTGAAAACCTGAGGATACGCGGCAACTGCAAGGATGACAGTCACTGCGAGCACGCGTTTCACGTGGTGGGCGAAGGCGGGTCTTTCACCCTGCGCAACAGCGAGATGGTTAACTTCAACGCGCCGCTGAAGGTGAACATGCAAACCGTCGACGGTAACGACCGCTATCCGGATGGGGGCCTGGTCGAGTACAACAATTTCTACAACGAAGCGCCAAGGAATACCGATAACCCGGTGACCCTGCTGAATATCAACAGCGCGGATGACTGGGTAGTGCGCGGGAACTACATCGCCGACTTTGCCAAGAACGGTGGCGACCACACCAGTTATGCCGCTTTTTTCAAGGGTAACAGTCGAAAAGGTATCTTTGAGCGCAACCTGGTGATCTGCGAACATCGCCTGCCGGCCGACGAGGGCATACGCGTGGGCCTGTCTTTTGGTGGCGGCGGTACCGCGCAGGAGTTTTGCAGGGAGGGAAGCTGCGCCGTCGAAAACAGCGAGAGCGTGATGCGCAACAACATCATCATGAACTGTTCCCGGGATGTGGGTATCTACCTGAATCGGGCTGCTCAGGCCAACATTCACCACAACCTTCTATACAACAACCTGGGAATCGACGTCCGTTTCGAAACATCGAGCGCCCGTATCACCAACAATATTATTTCGGGGCGGATACGGGATCGGGACAATGGCCGCTCAATACGCGAAGGCAATATCATCGCGCGCGACTGCCTCGATAGCAGCAGATTCGATTGTGAATTCAGCGATATTTATCGCGCCCCCGGGCAGGTTGATTTTCGTCTCAAGAGTACCGCCAACAGACTCGGCATGGGTGTCGGGCCAACTCAGCCCTTAACAGAAGATTTCTGTGGCCATACGCGCCCATCGGAAGTCATGGTCGGCCCTGTACAATACCCCCGAGGACTGGACTGCCTGGCGCAACCGGCCGCAGACTGATCCACTGCTAGAGTCTCGTCCTCCGGGCTGCGCGCGACCCGGGCCGCACTCGCAGCCTGGCCAGCCCCGCCGCCAGGAAGAAGTAGAAGATCCAGCTCACCCTCGCAGAGTCCAGCGGGCTGCCGAATACACCGAATACACAGAGCGTCAGGACGCCGGTCGTGTATACCGGCACCAGGGAATCATGGCTGTGTCGCCTGAAATTACTGCGAACCAGCAGCGCCACCATTACCAGGAACAGGCTCAAGCCCAACCAGCCGCTTTCAAACCACAGCTGCAGAAAAGTATTCTTGATATGCCAGGGCATATGGGAGTAATCGTGGTACGAAAACCAGTAGTCCAGGTCCCGCCTGAATGAGCTGTTGCGCAAAACACCGATACCATCAACGGACAGTTCAACCGCATCGATCTCCAACGGACTTTCCGCGTTTGCATAGGATATCGTCATCACCGTAGGCCAGCGCCATAGCGCTCCGTGCCTACCCACTGCTCCCGAGTTAATCTCCATGGTATGTCGCGCAAACACGCCATTGGTGGCAGTAAAACCGAGACTCTTTTTCACACAGTTGGGCGTGAATCCGCCGGGGTATATCAGGTTGCGCTCACACAGGGCCACAACAAGCCTTGAGGGCTGCGCGGCGCGCAGGTGTACGGTTACCTTGTAAATAGTGGAAGGCTCTATCGTCACCCTCTGGCCCAGCGTCAGGTCACTGCCGCCATCCAGGTGCAGGACGTTGCGGTCGTTTTCGGGCTCGATGTAGAACCTGCCGATACGACGGGTCACCTGCGGGTAGGTAACGACATACTGCAGGGGAAACTGGCCGACCCCATTGCCGACAAGAGATTGGAGAAAGCCATCTCCAGCGCTGCCAATGACATCGCCCCAATGCTGCTCACGTGCCAGGTAATCACCCGCTACCCGCTCAGCCCGGGCATTGATCTGCTGCCCGCCCAGTGCGAGGGCGACAATCACCGGCAGCAAGGCGATCGCCGCCAGCGCCAGCAGGCGATTGATTTTTGTCGTTATCCCGCTTTTTTCAAACAGCCTGCTCGCACACACATAGCTCGCCAGCAGGCTCAAGCCGATCGCCAAAGCCATCATCGCGGACGGCTCTACCCACGCGCTGCGCAGATGTGCATTGACCGCCAGCGCGATCAACACCAATGCGGCCAGCTGCCGGCTCCAACGCGGCAGCGACCACTGTGCGGCAAATGACAACAGCGCCAGCGCGCCATAGCAGGCAAGGCCATAGCTGCCGGCGCAGCGAAACGCCGTGACGGCGGCCACCAGTCCCACCGCCAGCGCCAGGGAGAATGCCCCCGGCGCTAACGGAAAGGGTATCTTGTTGCGATGCCGGGACCACAGGCTGAGCCCGGAAAAAAGCAGGAGCGCAATACCGAAGGACGCATAGGTGGCACGGGTAAACCCGACCAGGGTGACATAGGCCAGCACCAGCGCGGCGATTGCACCCAACAGACGCAACCAGGTGGCCTTGTCGCCGTTCAGTACAGCGTACAAACTGACCGGCAGGAGCAACAGCACCACGCCATCCAGGGCCTCGCCGCCGGTATGCATATCCGAGAACAGTCCGGTCACCCGGTAGGAAGAGGTGAGATCCAGCAGGGAGGAGAGCTGCTGTCGCCAGGCGGAACCGTCAAGCACAACACCGAGTGAAACCCGCTCCCACAACACCACCAGTCCCAGCAACAGCGCGGCACAGGAAAAACCGGTTACCAGGGTATTTACCGCCCGCGCCTTATCCACCCCCAGCAAATACCCCCACATCGGCACCAGGGCGACTCCCCAGAACATACCTTTCACGACCTTGTAGGCATAAACGCCGGAGTGATAAGGGTTGCCGGTTTCGGCCCGGGGCGGCTGCGCCAAAAAGGACCACCCCGAATAACCCAGGACGACCACCGCCAGATAGAGAAACAGTGCCACCGTGCCAGCGCCCGGCGCAAAAACGCCAAAGCGGTAGCGCCCGAAAAGCAGCCCCGAGGCGATAGTCAGCAGAAATAGCAAATCCAGTTCGTTATAGGCGAAGCGCCCGGTGAAGGGCGTGATATCCAGGCCCACGGTCGCCAGCGGCAGCACGATCAACCACAGTCGCGGCAGCAGTAACAAAAGCAGAAGATACAGAAGTGCCACCGGTACCAGCCAGAAATCGAGCCAGGGAAAGCGCAGGAACGGCGGCAACGCCACCACCAGCAACACCAGGCCGAGGAACAGCTTTATAAACCGCGGGGCCGGCTGGCCCGCGGCGGCTGTATGGGCCCTGTCCCCGCTCCCTCTTACCCGTTCTGCCCGGGTGCTCACTCAGCCACATTCCCGGTGTTTTGCAGCAAGGCTTTGACGTACTTCGCGGGAATCGCGTAGCTGATACCCGAGGGTTTTGCGAGGATCGATTCCTTACTCTCTTTCACGAACACGCTATTGAGCACCCCTATCACCCGCCCGCTCGACAACTCGTATACCGGGCTGCCGCTATTGCCCGGATAGGCGATGGCATCCAGCTGAAACACATCGAACGGGTTGCGCAGGCGCTGCATCTGCACCGCGTTCAGCGCACGGGCATTCTCGACCGGCCTGGCCATCGGCGTCAGGGCAGCGACGATGCCGCGATGGGTGACGGGATAGAGACCCAGTACGATACCGATGGGAAAACCCGTGAAAGCGACTTCCGCACCCTCACGCACCGCATCGGAATTACCAATCTCGAGGGCGGGCAGCGGACCGCCCTCGATTTCGAGCAGCACCAGGTCGTGAAGGCTGTCCGTAGAGAGTACCCTCGCGCGGTGCACAATGGATTTCGCCCCCCGCCCGGAAAACACGGTCAGCGACTCGTTATTGTCCGTATCGAGTTTTTCAGGGATAACATGCGCGTTGGTGACGACCTGCCGGCCATTGCCCACCACGAAACCGGTACCGCGATAGGTTACAGGATCACCCTTGCGATTAGGCTGGCGCGCCGGATAGGCGGTACCTATGCCCACAACAGCGGGGCGCACCCGGTCTATCACATCTGGCAGGCTGGCGGCGCGCACCACAGGAACGAGCGCCAGCAACCAGAGTGTTACAACAATTCTCAACATACCCGGACCCGCCCTGTGCAATTGTTCACAGTTTATAGGATTTCGCATTGTCGCCAACTGCCGATGCCCACACAATTGGGTCAAGTTCCGGTATCCGCATGCAAAACCAGTTCGTCCGGGAACTATCCACTGTCACTAGCAAGCTGCCTACTGCCTTTATGTCGGACCTGATTCACCAGTTTATCGCCGAGCAGGCGGCGCTCGCGCCAGACGCGACCGCCCTGCTGTTCAAGGACCAGGCCTACAGCTATTCCGAGCTGCAGGCCGGTGTAACGGCTGCCGCCAATGGTCTGCTCGCCCTTGGCGTCAATTGCGCGGAACGCGTCGCGGTATACCTCCCGAAACAACCGGAGACGCTGTTCGGCCTGTTTGGCGCGGCTGCGGCCGGCGCCTGCTTTGTACCGGTCAACCCGCTGTTGAAACCGCGCCAGGTGGCCTACATCCTGGCCCACTGTAACGTGCGGGTGCTCATAACGTCGAGCCAACGCCTGAAACAGCTCGAGGAGGTCCTGGGAGACTGTAAAGACCTCGCTACGATAGTGGTGGTGGAACAACAGGCACCACCGGCCGCCGGCCGCCAGGCCGTTTTGAGTTACCCCGATTTCACCGCAGGTCGCTGCGCGGTGCCGCCCCACCGCCGTATAGACACCGATATGGCTGCCATCCTCTATACCTCCGGCAGTACCGGAAACCCCAAGGGCGTGGTGCTGTCACACCGCAATATGGTCGCCGGGGCACGCAGCGTGGCGAGCTACCTGGGCAATACCAGCCAGGACCGGGTGCTTGCCGTATTACCCCTCAGTTTCGACGCGGGCCTGAGCCAACTGACTACCGCGTTCTCGGTGGGGGCGTCAGTCGTTCTGATGGACTACCTGCTCCCGCGGGATGTAATCCGCGCCGTCGCCCAGTACGGTGTCACCGGGCTGGGAGCCGTACCGCCGCTGTGGAATCAGCTGGTGGGGCTCGATTGGCCACCGCAAGCGGTGGCGTCGTTGCGCTACATTACCAACACGGGCGGCGCCATGCCCGTGCCGACCACCCGAGCACTGCAACGCGCCCTGCCGGACACCAGAATATTCCTGATGTACGGTCTCACGGAGGCCTTCCGCTCCACCTACCTGCCGCCGGACCAGGTGGACACCCGCCCGGAATCCATGGGCAAGGCTATTCCCAACGCGGAAATACTCGTGGTAGGCCAGGACGGCAAGGAATGCGCGCCGGGTGAGCCGGGTGAGCTCGTGCACCGGGGGGCACTGGTCTCCCTGGGATACTGGAACGACCCTGAAAAAACCGCAGAGCGCTTCAAACCCGCGCCGGGCCGGCCCCCCGAGATTCCCACCACTGAACTGGCGGTATGGTCCGGCGACCAGGTAATGAAGGACGAGGAAGGATACCTGTACTTTATCAGCCGCAAGGACGAGATGATAAAGACCTCCGGCTACCGGGTGAGCCCCACCGAGGTAGAGGAAGTGGCCTACGCATCAGGCCTGGTCGCCGGCGCGGTCGCGCTGGGATTGCGTCACGACACCCTGGGCCAGGCTATCGCCCTTGTTGTCAGCCACCACGGCACGGCGCCGGACCTGGAGCAGGTGCGCGAACAGCTGCTGGCCCACTGTCGGCGGGAGCTCCCCAATTTCATGGTGCCGCAGGCGGTCATTGTCCGTGACAATCTGCCCCACAACCAGAATGGTAAAATCGATCGGCGCGCACTGGCCGGCGAATACAGCACTATTTTCCAGGATGAAAGCCATTGAGCAAGCCAGAGCGCGCCCGCACCAGGCCACAGCATGCGACCATGGATCAGTTCGCAGTCGTGGACAACTGCCTGCAGGTCGGCGGCCGTTCGCTGCTCGAGGTTGCGGCACAGGTCGGCAGCACACCGTTCTATGCCTACGACAGCGCCCTGATGACCACGAGGGTGGCGGAACTGCGGGCCGCACTGCCTGCGGGCATTCATCTTCACTACGCCATGAAAGCCAATCCCATGCCGGCGGTCGTGCAGCACATGGCGGGTATCACCGATGGCCTGGACGTGGCCTCGGCCGGGGAACTGGCGACGGCACTGGCTACCGGGATCGATCCCAGGGACATCAGTTTCGCCGGGCCGGGCAAGTCCAGCGCCGACCTGCAGGCCGCAGTGGCCAGCGGTGTCATCATCAACATGGAGTCAGAAGGCGAAATGCTGCGGATCGCCGCTTTGGCGACAGCGGGCGGAACCCGGCCCAGGGTGGCGATCAGGGTCAATCCCGATTTCGAGCTCAAGACCTCTGGTATGAAAATGGGCGGTGGCCCGCGCCCCTTCGGGGTGGATGCGGAGCGCGTGCCCGCCATGCTGGCGCAGATGGCCACACTGCCGCTGGACTTTATGGGATTCCATATCTTCAGCGGCTCCCAGAACCTGCGCGCCGAGGCCATTATCGAAGCCCAAAGCAAGACCTTCGAGCTCGCTTTTCGGCTGGCAGAAAGCGCACCGGCTCCTCTCAGCTGGCTCAACATCGGCGGCGGCCTTGGTATCCCGTACTTCCCGGGAGAACAGCGAATTGAACTGACGGCGATCGCCGCCAACCTGGAGTCGCTGCTGGCGGCCGCAAAGGCCAGGCTTGGCGATGCGGAAATCGTCATGGAACTGGGGCGCTACCTCGTCGCGGAGGCCGGGATATACGTCTGTGAAGTGGTTGATAAAAAAATCTCCCGTGGCGAGACCTTCCTGATCACCAACGGCGGGCTGCATCATCATCTGGCGGCCTCGGGCAATTTCGGGCAGGTGATTCGCAAGAATTACCCCGTCTGCATCGGCAACCGGGTGGCGGCGCCGGAACTTAAAACTGTCAGCATCGTGGGCCCCCTGTGCACGCCACTGGATATCCTGGCGGACAAAATGGACCTGCCTGCGGCCGACGCAGGTGACCTCGTGGTCGTGTTCCAATCCGGCGCCTATGGCTTTTCCGCCAGCCCTCGAGACTTCCTCGGGCATCCCCACCCCCGCGAGATCCTGCTCTGACCCGGTAGCCGCACACGGCCTGCCCGCTGCATGTCAGCCGCTGCCTGACCGGGCAGTGCTGCGAGGCGGGCCTTGTTCATAAACCAGCTTACGTTTTAAAAAAAGCTGCAAACAGGTATCGCTAGTACAGACTGCGAAATAGTCAAGCTGTCCAAAGGGCCATTACACGGCGCAAGCGCGCGGCAGTCGGCTGAATTCGCCGCCTGCTTTCGAGAACTGGCTGCAGAGAAATGCCCTAAGCCATTGTTTTTAATACCTACTGCGAATCAATCGAAATCGAGCAACCGGCCGGACTCACTCGGACTGTTTTTTACGGTGTTTTTGCGATTTTCATGCGACTGTCATCTGACTCTGCCAGTCTTGAGACATGGCTCACATATCGCACAACATTTACGGCAGACCTCCAATTCAGGTGCTAGATTACTAACTCGTGCCGAAGCTGAGCCAGCTCGAAACGGTCAAGTTGATGTCGAGACGATTGGCCTGGTACGCGAAATAACGAACAGACTTGTAATGGGAAGTTATCGAGCCCTGTGAGGCGATACACCGCTTCGCTCAGGGTCGCGGGGGGGGTTCCCCCATGCAGAGGAAATTCACTATGGCTACCGTCCGGGTGTTCAATCATCACCTGCACTCTTCATTTTACTGGTTGGCTACGATAGACGCGGCCCTGTTCGTGCTTGCCACCTACGCCGGCACCTACCTGTATTTCCTCGCCGAACCCGGCAGCTTCCAGGACTTCATGGGCCAGATCCCCTCCCGCGCCGCGCTTTTCGCCGTCATCAGCGTGCTCTGCCTGGCGGCGATGGGTCTGTATGAACCCCGCATGCGCGAGGGAACTTCCGGCATATTACTGCGAACCATCGGCGGCTTCTTTGCTGCAGCCGTGGTGATGGCGGCCATTTTCTACGTATTACCGGAACTTCACCTGTGGCGCGGTATTTATTTCTATACGGCGGCCACGGCCATTATCCTGAACCTGGCGGCGCGTTCCGCCTTTACTGCAGTCACCCATCGTGAGGAGTTCAAGAAACGCGTTCTGGTCTACGGCGCGGGCGAGGCCGCCAGCACCATCACCAACACCATGCGCAGACGCTCCGACCGCCAGGGTTTCACGATCGTGGGCTTCGTGCGAATCGCGGAAGAAGAGTCCAAAATCAAGGGCGAGCGCGTCATCAACCTGCGCCAACCGCTTGCCGAATACACCCGCCAGACGGAAATCGACCAGGTGGTAATCGCTCTCGATGACAAACGCGAAAGCCTGCCCATGGAGGAACTGTTCAAATGCCGCCTGAAAGGCGTGGATGTATTCGACCTGGTCACGTTTTTCGAGCGCGAGGCCGGCAAGATTCTCGTGGATTTTGCCACACCGGGCTGGATGGCTTTCACCGAAGGCTTCAAGAACAGCCCGGCTTCCGACCTTGCCAAGCGCTGCTTTGACCTCACGGCCAGCTTCATACTGCTGATGTTCTCCTGGCCAATCATGCTGCTGACGGCTATCGCCATAGGGCTGGAAGACGGGTTCAAGGCCCCTGTCTTCTTCCGCCAGAAGCGGGTCGGGCTCAACGGGGAGACTTTCAACGTACTGAAGTTCCGCAGCATGAGCGTCGATGCCGAGGGCGATGGCAAAGCCGTCTGGGCCACCCGCAACGACGCCCGTGTCACCCGGGTAGGCAACTTCATTCGCAAGACACGCATCGACGAACTGCCCCAGATTCTGAACGTACTGGCCGGTGATATGGCCTTTATCGGGCCGCGCCCCGAGCGCCCCGAGTTTGTGAAGGATCTGGCCGAGCGCATCCCGTACTACAATGCCAGGCATTGCGTTAAGCCGGGCATCACCGGCTGGGCACAGTTGTGCTACCCCTATGGCGCCTCAGAGAACGATGCGCGGCAGAAGCTGCAGTTCGATCTGTACTACGTGAAAAACCACAGCCTGTTCCTGGATTTCATGATTTGTCTCACCACCGTGGAAGTCGTCCTGTTCGGCAAAGGAGCCCGCTAGCCGCCCCCTCTAACCCCCCTGCCAAAGTGTCAGTATATTTTACGTTTTCCGGTTGTTGCCCAACACGGAGAGGGTTACCATTGCGCCAACCCGCCAAACGATCACATTAGAAGAAATTAGGCGCGGTTCTTGCATGCTAGATATAGATACCTTTTAAGCTAGCCGTTGGGCAGTGATGGCAGATGGATGTAGTCCTGATTATTCTGGGTGTACTCGGTATGGGCGCTATTGTGATAGCCGCCTACGTGTTCACTGTTGCGGCGCGTAATTACGTGTCCAACGATGCCGGTGCACCTTCAGCTATGCCTGCGATATCACCCCGCGGCCGCTTTGTTCTCCGCGACTCCAGGGACAGGCGCCGTAACGGCCCCGTGAGTTTTCCCCTGACCATCAACAACACCCAGGTCATCCACGACCGACGGCAGAGCCCCGACCGTCGCGCCGCGGCATAAAGCCACGCAAAACCAGGCCTGTATCGGTGGCTGTTCCCACCGCGCTTGCTGGATCGCCTGTTACTCAGCTGGGATTTTTCAGGATTTTTTGGGGGCCGATGCCTTGATCTTCTGCACATGGTCGAGCTGCTGCCGGAAGGCTTCCGCCAGCTTGGCGCTGCCAGTAGGTGCCAGGCGACCGTCGTTGCCCGCAAAAACATAGGTCGAGTAAACCGCGCAGGCCGTCATCATGCCTGCGGAAGCCACCCGGGGGGGAATACCCTCATCTTTCATGGCGTTAGCGAGATCGACAAAGCGCTGCATGCACTCTGAGTGAACCTGCTCTTCTGATTTGCTCATCATCGGATCCTGTTAATTCTGCCTTCACAGCATTATGTCAGCGGGTGCTTGTGGCCCTACCTGCCGCGGTTAAACATTTTTCGTCGCGAGTGCTCCATCAGCGCCCAGAGCACATTGCTGGAGCTCACCTGCCCTACCAATTTTCCATTCTCGATCACCGGGCGCCTGCGCTGGCGGCTTTCGAGCATGGACTGCGCCACCTCGACGATACTGTCACTCGGCTTGCAGGTAACCAGGTCCGTGCACATAACGTCCCGGACCAGCGAGCGCTCGGGGTCACCCTCGTTGTAAACAGCCGCCAGTACGGCCTTGATACAGTCCAGCTCCGACAGTATTCCGACCGCCTGACCGCTGTCATCGGTGACCGTGAGCCCCGTCAGCTTGTACTCAAATATTATTTCGATGGCCTCCACCAGATTGGCATCAAGATTGACGGTCAATGGTTTGGCATGCATGCAGTCACTGATTGTAGTCGGTTGCGGCATTGTGAGTCGTTCCGTAATTGAAAAGAGACCTTCGAGGGTATTACGCAGCCTGAAGCACGCGAGTATTGCCCATGGTAGCAAACAAATCGGCCAGGCCAATAGCCTTACCGTAACTGTAAATGTATCTGTCCTTACAATTGCGCATGACAGACTTGAGGTGATTCGAAGTTCTGGTTAGTCTGCACCGTCACTCTCCCAGCAGACAGGTTAATCTCCATGCCGCGGCTGCCCCGCCATGTATATCTCGCAGCCGCGATGCTGGTGCTGGCATCCCCGTGCGTGACCGCCGCGGATGTCGAGAAGGAGCCGGCGCCATTTCCCACCGACTGGTCAGCGGACCTGGGCATCGGGGTGGAATACGACAGCAATGTTTCCGTCGATGAACTGGACGTGAACTCCAGCCAGGGCGACTACGCAATGACACTGGATGCGGGCCTGGGCGTGAAGCAGGATCTGTCCGACACCGCGGAACTGGGGCTCAGCTACAGCTTCAGCCAGAGTCTCTATGACGAGTTCAACCAGGTGGATCGAATGACAAATATGATCGGTACCGACCTGGGTTTCAATCTCGCGAGAGTGGACCCCGCCCTCTCGGTGTACTACATCGACTCGCGATTGGACGGCAGCCGGTTTCTCGACCTGTTGCGGGTATCGCCCTCGATGTCAGGTTTCCTGTCCAAGAGGTGGTTCGCGCGGGGAGCCTATGTGTACTCAGACAAAACCATCCATGACCGCAAAGGGCGCGACGCCAAAACCAACGCCGGGGAAGCGGATGCCTACTTCTTCATGCGCGGGCTGCGCCAGTATTTCAATATCGGCTATCGTTTCAGGCATGAGAACGCCAGGGCGGACCAGTACGACTACGAGTCAAACAGCGTGAAACTCCGGTACATCCACCGCTTCGAAATCCTTTCGAGAATGACCAAGCTCGAATTGGCCTGGCGCTACGAGGACCGCAACTACCGCTCGGATACACCCAGCATCGGGGAGAGGCGTGATGACCAGCGCAACCGCGTTCGACTGGACTACGAAGTTCCGGTCTTCGCAAACGGCGCTATGCAATTCTTTGCGGGCTACGCAGAATATGAATCCAACTACCCACCGGCGGCCTACAACCAGACACTGGTAGGCACGCGCTTCGTGTACAGCTGGTGAGCAGGGTCAGGTAGTCAGGAACTCGCCGGGCGCAGCAGACCAAAACCGTAGATACTGTCCCTCCCGGGAGGCCCGAGGTCTTCTGCGGTCCGACACAACAGATCCAGCGCATCATCGGCCGGCTGCAGCTGGCGCAAGCGGGCAACGGCGGCGGATGCAAAAGGAACCGCGAACGAGGTGCCCGAGGACGCGACAAAACCGCCGCCGGACCTGGCATGCCTTACCCCGACCCCTGGCGCGGCGATATCCAGGTAATCACCGCGATTGGCCAACCGGAATATCTGTCCGCTGGCGTCAACTGCCGTGACCGCAACAACCGAGGTGTAAGCGGCGGGATACATTGGCGCCGCGACCGGACCGCCGTTACCGGCGGCAGCGAGAATTGTCACATCACTCTCGGACGCCCGCTGCAGGGCCGCCTCCAGCAGCCTGTTGGGCGGACCCGCCAGGCTGATATTGATCACGTCGACATGGGAGGATATGAGCCAGTCCAGCGCTCGCACGAGGCTGACCGTGCTGGCAATTTCACCGCGCTGGGCGTCCTGCTCAAAAACTTCTGCGGCATACACTTCCGACTTGGGTGCGATTCCCAGGTACCCGTCTCCGTTGCCGACCATAATGGAGGCGATGGCCGTGCCGTGAAAACTGGGCATGACTGCCCCGTCGGAAGCGAATGAGCGGGTCTTGATCCTGGCTTCGTGCAATGCGGGGTGGTTCACATCCACCTGGCTGTCAATCATGCCTATACGCAGGGACATCTGCTCGGTATCGCCGGGGAAAGCAACCGCCGAGCGAGGCGAAATGCCCTCGCCAGACTGTTCGGAAAGCTGGTCGCCCGCCGTGTATATATGATTGAGGTCCACCTCGGCGCGATCACTGCCGACCACGTCGATCACGCCCTGCCTGACCTTGGTGATGTCAAAACTGGACGGCGCGGCCACTTCAGCCAGGCGCATGCCGAGGCCCGGCAAATCCGTTACCGTGGCAAACAGGTACCCCTCTTTGGCTAACTCGTCGAAGACTTCCGGTGCCGCCATGACCAGCCACTGGTCCTTTTGGATGCGCCCCTCATCCATTTCGATCCTGTCGAGGATTTCATCGATTCGCTCATCCACGCGGTCGTTGACCTGGCCCTCCAGCTTGCCTTCCACTGCTGATGCGATCTGGCCTTCCACCGCAACCTCAACACCGGTATCCACAATACTTTCCGTGGTGTTCTGGACACTGGCTTCTACCGAATTTTCCACACTGTCCTCGACAGCCTGCTCGACCACGGCCGACATATCTTCCTCGAAGGCGATTTCCATGGAGTCCTCGACATCCTCGGCTACGCCATCGACTACTTTCTGCTCTATTTTCTCCTCGAGCGACTCCTCGACGATACCCTCGATGGTGTCTTCTACGTCCTGCTCAACCTCGCTCTCGATATTCCCTTCAAGGACTATCTCGACTTTATCGTTGATGCTTTCTTCGACATCTTCCTCGACCGATTCTTCAACCGACTCCTCGATCTGTTGTTCAACCAGTTTCTCAAAAGCGTTATCATAGCCGCCCAGCGATAATTCATCGTCTTCTATCCGCTCCTGGAGTCGCTCCTCGACCTGCTCGGTAACCTTGTCCTGGACAGACTCTTCGATGATTTCGTCGTCGGAAACGCCGCCACCGGGGACCTGGCTGAAGGCTGGTTGCCCCAGCAGTAAAAAGCTGGAAAAAATGAACGATGCGCTGGCAATACCCAGGCGAAACGGCCGCGCACTGTCTGCACAAGCGGGATTTCCCTTAGGTTTCATAGAGTTATACATAAACATACGATTACCCGCTACCCAGATGAGTTTCAGCACCCAACCTATTGACGGTCAGCGTCAAGAATAATTCCCCCGGATGGAATAGAATCCACCCGTTAAACGTCACCCATAATAGCAGGAATAGGATGTCAATGCTCAGCGATCTACAACGCGAGGCACTGCTCGCTGAGTTGGGTGGGTTGCGCAAGTTCTGCATCTCGCTCACCGGTAATGTTGCCGATGGCGACGACCTGCTGCAAGCCACAATCGAGCGCGTGCTGGAAAAAGGCATGCCGGCGGATGCCCATGTAGCCAAATGGGCCTACCGGGTTTGCAAGAACGCCTGGATCGATGAGATCAGGGCGCGGGATGTGAGGCAAAAGTACCCTCAGCTGGTGAGTTCTGAGGAGCATAACTCGCCATCGGCGGAACAATCCGCAGATGGCCTACAAGAACTGGCAGCAGTGAGCGCCGCCCTGGATGAGATACCTCCGGAGCAGCGCCTGGCTCTGACCCTGGTGGCCATCGACGGCAAGACCTACGCCGAGGCCGCCAGCATACTGGACGTGCCGGTTGGGACGATAATGAGTCGTATAGCAAGGGCCAGGCGCCACCTGGTCGAGCATTGCGGCCTGCGAAATGCGGATTGAGATTACGATGAATCTAACAGAACAGGATTACGAATTACTCTCCCGGTACCTGGACCAGGAACTGCCGGCGTCAATCGCGAAGCAGCTGGAACAGCGGCTCGCTGTCGAGTCGCCGCTGGCGGAAGCGCTTGCCGACCTGCGGTCGCTGCAAGTTCGCATGCAAAACGCCTACAAGGACATCGGCGATCAAGCCATACCCGCACGGATCAGCGCCCTGCTGCGACCGCAGGCAGAAACCGCGCTAATCCTCCCTTTCCCGCGGCGGCGGGCCAAGGCCTGGAGTTTCGCGCTGGCTGCGTCCCTTGTGGTGGCGGCGTCCGCGACGCTCGTCACCCAGTGGCGCCTGGATTCTGCGCTGCCAGGGGCCGTTCCCGGCGCCGATACCCAGCTGGCCACCGTTCTCGAATCCAGCCCATCCAGCGCCACGGATTGGCTTGCACTCGACGACGGCCGCAACGTGAGGCCCCTGCTGAGCTTTCGCGGCGTGGACGGTAACTGGTGTCGCGAGTACCTGATAGCGGATACCGATGGCAATTGGCACGGGGTCGCCTGCCGTGGTAACCAGGGCTGGGCCAACCGGGCGCTGACGGCGACCCAGCCGGCCGGCTCCAGTGATGAATACCGTCCCGCCGGCGCCATGGCAGCGGATGAAGTTGCCGACTTCATCGATCGCAACGCCGCGGATATACCCCTGGACGCAAGTCAGGAAGCCAGCGTTATCGCCGGCAAGTGGCAGTAGGTCGACCCGCCAATTCTGTCCGGGAAGTACCGCAGAACGGGGCGACAGAACGCCCCTTCCTCGAGCATTTATCCCGATCCCGTAAACGTCACCGTCCTCGGCAAACCGCGACTATGCCTGTTGGCATGAGGTAAACAGAAAATCCCGAAGCTTCGGGTTCAGGCAGATTATTTCGAAAAGGAACAGAAGCGGGAAAGGAGAAGCAGGGCCTATCGCCTCATGTTGACGGTAGGCCCTGGGGTTCAGTGCAGAGGGCTAGCGGTCCCTGCTCTGTGAGACTATCTTCGGAATGTCCTGAACCGGCAACTGCGAACGCTTTAAAACATCCTGCGTCGCCGGTAAGCGACTGATTCCGTTATAAAAAGCGAGATCGGTAGCGGGGCTGCAAGGTCTCTTCTTTAGTCGAGAAACTTATTGCACCCAATGCCCTTCGCTACCTTCTCGGGTGGTTTCACTCCACTTTCATCCCGATAACGGCTCAGGCTCATAAATTATTCCCGGCCAGGGCACATTTTTTTATTTTTTTCATATCGATCCGGAATCAGCCCCCTGGCCCATAGCGACCCGGCCGTACCCGCTACTGATTCAAGCCGCGATTCCACGTAGAATCTGTTGATGCGACATGGAAACTTCGAGCCCGAGCCCGATCACCGGGTAAACTGGCGGATAATCAGGCACCTCACCCCCTACCTCGCCGAATCGCGCAACCGGGTGCTGCTCGCGCTCACCTTTTTGCTGCTGGCCAAGGGGGCGATCCTGCTGATCCCCTTTCTGCTCAAGCACCTGGTGGACGCGCTGGACGGCCAGAGCGTACAGTCGCTCGCTCCCGCCCTACTGGCGGGCCTGGTGCTGGCCTACGGCGCGGCCCGCTTCTCCAATGTCTTTTTCGCGGAACTGCGGGACACGGTATTTGGCCGGGTGACAGAACGGGCCATGCGCAGGATAGGCCTGCAGGTGTTTCGGCATGTGCACTCCCTCGACCTGGATTTTCACCTGAATCGCCGCACCGGCGCGCTGGCGCGCGAGATAGAGCGCGGCACCACCGGCATCAGCTTCCTGATGCGTTTCTTCGTGTTCAACATCGCCCCTACCCTGCTGGAAATCGCCATGGTGGTCGGCATCTTCCTGTACAACTACAGCGCGACCTATGCCCTGATCACCCTGGCTTCGGTGGCTGCCTACGGATTCTTCTCACTGCGCGCCACCGAGTGGCGCACACAGTTCGTCCGGGAAATGAACGCGGCCGATTCAGCGAGTAACACCCGGGCTCTGGACAGCCTGCTCAACTTTGAAACCGTCAAGTACTTCGGCAACGAGGACTTCGAGGCGCGTCGTTACGATACCGAGCTGGAAAAATGGGAACTTGCCCGGCGCAGGAATCGCCTGTCCCTGTTTGGCCTGAATGGCGGCCAGGCGCTGATCATCGCCATCGCCCAGACCAGCATGATAGGGCTCGCTGCGTGGCAGGTGAAAAGCGCTGAAATCACCCTCGGGGACTTCATCCTGATCAACCAGTTCATGCTGCAACTGTTCCTGCCCCTGGGATTTCTCGGCTTCGTATTCCGGGAGATCAAGGGCTCGATGGCCAATATCGAAAAGATGTTCGAGTTGCTGGCCCTGGCGCCAAAGGTGGTAGACACTCCCGACGCCGCGGAGCTGGAAATGGCGCGCGGCCGGATTGTTTTCGAGGACGTGAACTTCAGTTACACGGACAACCGTACCATTCTCAACAATGTGAGTTTCACGGTTGAGCCCAGGGAAAAAGTGGCGGTTGTAGGCAGCAGCGGCGCCGGAAAATCGACCCTGGTAAAACTGCTGTTCAGATTCTACGACCCGGACAAGGGACGCATCCTGATCGACGGCCAGAACATCCACAATGTCAGCCAGGCGTCCTTGCGCCGCGCCATCGGTATCGTTCCGCAGGATACGGTGTTGTTCAACGACAGCATCTTTGAAAACGTCCGTTACGGCAACCCGCGGGCCGAAGACCACGAAGTTGAGCAGGCAATTGAACTGGCCCACCTGTCCGATTTTATTCTCGCCCTACCCGAGGGCAGGGACACGCTGGTGGGCGAACGCGGCCTCAAACTGTCCGGCGGCGAGAAACAACGGGTATCGATTGCGCGCACCATACTCAAACGCCCCCCGATCCTGGTGTTTGATGAGGCGACCTCGTCGCTGGACAGTAAAACCGAGCAGGCCATCCTGGCCGCGCTGCGGGACATTGCGCGCGACCACACCAGCCTCGTAATCGCCCATCGGCTTTCCACCATCATCGACGCGGACAGGATAGTGGTACTTCACCAGGGAGAGATCGTCGAAAGCGGCAATCACCAGGACCTGCTGGCGAAGGGCGGCCACTATGCCCAACTGTGGCAGGCGCAACAACGGCAGGAGCCGTCACGCCAATAAATTCCACGGCGACGCCTGCGCCCCGGCCCGGTACTCAGCGGCTAACAGGTTCCGCTTCCGGCATCATCTCGTCGCCTTCAAACTGCACGGGCAAAAACAGCCCGCGATGATAGGTGACGATATCCGGCTCACCACTGGTGCGATACCAGGTGGGCGTAAGAGTGGAGCCCCAGAACGCGGTGCCACCCAGACCGTAGGGGGAAACCGGCAGCGCCACGCTCCACTTTTTGCGCCCGGTCATGACACAAACCGCCTCGACCCCATCCTTGTTCTCGATCGTGGTCTCGCCATCGGCCGCGCACAGCCGGCGTGACTCGCCGGCATCCGTGCCCACGTAGCGCAAATCCAGCTTCACCGGCACCTTCTCGCCATTTTTTTTGACAAAGAGGTAGTCGCCATCACGACGCGATCGCTCCAGGGTAATGCCAATCGCACTGGCGCCGGTCACTGGATTGACCTGCAGGCTCAATTCCATCGCGGGGTTCTGTGCCGCGCCCAGGCGCGCGCTGTTGGTGCATTCCAGTATCTGGTTTCCAAACTGCAGGGGGAAGCTCGCGGTCGCCAGCAGTTGGGTTTCGTCGCGAGACTTGTCGACGGCGTAGACCTGGAGATCAGTCGCGGGGGCGGCCGACGTCCTGCAACCCGCGCTCAGGTACATCATCCGGCCCTCCTCGTAGTCCTGCTGGCTTCGGTAGAACTCCAGTGTGAGTTCGCCAGCGGTATTTTTACCCAGCTTCAGCAACAGATGGCTCAGCGGATTGCCGTGGGCCTGGCGGCAGAGATCCCGGTCCTCCCCTGGAGCGCATTCGTTGGGGTTGAGATCATCGTTCGGATCAGGCGTGATGGCGGTATCGAAGCCGCCGTAATAGGGCCCCAGATAAGGCTCGATCCTGTCTTCATCCCGACAGCCCGGGATGAAGACCAACAATGCAACAAGCAGTAGCCTGACCATAATGTAGCGCTCCCTTTTCTCAAATGCCATCGCGGGCGCGATCACCGGGATGGCATGCCGCAGAATATGCGAGTTGTTTATGGGAGACAAATCACAGCTGTGCCAATTAAGCTGCAAAGCACTGGCCTGAATACGAGCGCTTCTGTTAGTGTTTCCGATGATGTTACGACCTGATGCGGGACGTACCCGCCTTACTGACAGGCAGACTCCGCACCGCTCGCAAAGAGGAAAGTAGAAGGTGAATTTGATGACAATCAGCAGAATCCTGGGTGTATCAACACTGCTAGTAACCCTCTACGGCTGTGGTGGTGGAGGATCGGTAGAGGCTCACGTGGCCAAGGCCAACGAGTTTATCGCCGGGTCAGACTACAAGTCCGCCATTATTGAACTGAAAAATGCACTGCAGGCAGACAGCCAGTCCGCCGAAGCGCGCTACCTGCTCGGCAAGACATATCTTGAATCGGGCGACATTCTGTCCGCACAGAAGGAACTGGAACGTGCGCTTGAACTCGGCTGGCCCAGCAGCGAGGTCAACCTTGCCCTGGCCCATGCCCTGCTGGCACAGGGTGAATACGAACAGGTCCGGCAGATCTCCGCCCCGGACCTTAAACCCGATGCAGAAGCCGAGTTACTTGCGCTCAAAGCAAATGCCGCGCTTAGCCAGGGCGACAGCTGGGAGGCCGAGACGCTGATCTCGAAAGCCCTGGATCTGGCGCCAAAATCCAGCGCGGCACTGATGGCGAAAGCCAGGTTGCTCTCCAGCCAGAACGACTTCAAAGCCGCCGACAGTTCGCTGGATGAGATTCTCGCCGGCAATCCGGATATGACCGAAGCCTGGAGCCTGCGCGGCGACATGCTCGTGAAGCAGGAAGAATTTGCCGACGCGATTGCAGCTTATGATCGCGCAATCAGCCTGCAGGAGAACAACTACCCCGACATTTTCAAGCGCGCCATCCTGAACCTGCAACTGGGTAATTTCGAAGCCTCCCAGGCCGATGCGGATATCCTGATCGCCAAGGCGCCACAGCATCCGGGATCCAACTACATCCAGGGACTTCTGCACTTCCAGGCCGGCAGGTATGACGATGCGATAACGGCGCTCGCAGTCGCGGAACCGGCGTCAAGGCAGTATCCGGCCACTCTCTTTTTCCTCGGCAGCGCCCAGCTGATGCAGGGCAATACCGACCTCGCGGCGGGCTTTGCGGGGCGTTTTCACAAGCTTGCTCCAGACAGCGTACGGGGCCGCAAACTGCTGGCCACAATTCGCCTGCAGCAGGGTAAATACGAGGCGGTTGAAGCACTGTTGCAGCCGGTACTGGACGCCGACCCCAACGATGTCGACGCCCTGAACCTGACAGCCAACGCCCTGCTGGGCGACGGGAAAACCAACGAGGGTATCGCCCTGCTGTCCAGGGTGGCCGCTTTGCAGCCCGACTCGCCGGTAGCCCAGGTGCGACTCGGCGCCGGACTCCTCATGGGTGGTAAAGGTGACGATGCGACCCCGCACATGGAAACCGCGCTTGAACTGAACCCGGAGTTCCAGCAAGCCGACATCCTGTTGGTGCTCAACCATATGCAGAAGGGTGACTTCGACGCCGCGATCGCGGCGGCCCAGGCTTACCAGCGGCGCAATGTCACCAGCGTCACCCCCTACAACCTGCTGGGCAAGGTATACCTGGGAGCGGGCCAGAAAGAGGAGGCCCGCGCCGCCTTCGAACAGGCGCTCAAGCTCGATAGCGCAGACCCCGCAGCCAACCACAACCTCGCCCAGATGGCGGTTGCCGATAACGATATCCCGGCCGCCCGAAAATATTACGAAGCCGTGCTGGCCGGCCAGCCGGAATCCGTGTCGGCGATGATACAACTGGCCCAACTCGACGCCCGCGAAGGTGACGAAGCGGCGATGCTCGCGCGTCTCGAGCAGGCTGCCGCGGCTGATCCCGAGGCGCTGCTGCCACTGATTCTGATAGGCCGGTACCACCTGGGCAAGGGGCGTCCGGAGCAGGTAGCGCCCCTGTTCACCAACCTGCGGACCGAGCAACAACAATCACCTGCCGTACTGGAATTGCTTGCCAAGGCGCAACTTGCGACCAAGGACCGCACGGCCGCCAGGTTTACGCTGGAACAACTTCTCGACGCGGCCCCCGAGAGCGCATCAACACGCTACATGATGGCCATGGCCTCGGCCGATGACGAGAAACAGACGAAAGAGGAACTCGAACGCGCACTGGCACTGGACGAGAACCACGTTGCCACCCGTATAGCGCTGGCAAAAATGGCATTCGCCAGCCAATCAATACCAGAGTTCGAGCAACATCTTGCGAAACTGTCCGCCATTGCACCGGACAACCCCAATGTCATGCTGCTGCAGGCCGTCGATGAGCAGCGCAAGGGCAACAACGCCGCGGCCCTCGCCCTGGCCAGCAAAACCTTCGAGATGATACCTTCGGGCAGCACTCTCATAGTGCTTGCAAGCTACCAGACGGCGATGGGTGATAAAGAGGCCGCGCACAAGGGGTATCGCGAATGGCTTGCGAAGAACCCTGACGACGTTGCCGTGCACCTGGCGTTTGCCAATAGCCTGCAACTGAGTCAGCAGGAAGAAGAAGCTGGCGTACATTACGCGGCGGCGTTAAGTTCCAACCCGAACGATCCGATAGCGCTGAACAACATGGCCTGGATCGTCAAAGAAAAAGACCCCACCCTGGCGCTGGAGTATGCGAAAAGAGCACTCGCCCTGGCCCCCAAATCCGCCGAAGTAATGGACACCCTCGCGGTGGTTGAGTACTACAACAAGGATTACGAGCGCGCGGCCCGCACTATCGAACGCGCCTTGCAGGGCAGCCCCGACAACCCGTCCCTGCTCTACCACAGCGCAATGATCGCAGCCGCGCTGGACGACAATGACGCGGCGCGGGCGACCCTGGAAAAGGTCCTTGCAACAAACCAGGACTTCCCGGAAATCGCGGAGGCGCGGGCGCTGCTGGCCAGGCTTGGCAACTAGGGGGGCGATCCGCTGTCGCAACCCGGGTCATGGCGGTCGTCGCCTGGTATAGGGATTGAAGGCTCGATGAACAAAAACAGAACAGCACTGGTGACCGGTGCCTCCGCGGGGCTTGGCGCGGAATTTGCCCGGCAACTGGCCCGTGACGGCTACCGTCTCGTACTCGTTGCCCGCAGGCGACCACAGCTCGAGTTGCTGGCCACTGAACTTCAGGCAGCCCACGGTACAGAGTGTCATATACTGACCGCCGATCTCGCTGACCCTGCCGCACCACAGGACCTGTACGATGGCGTGAAAGCCCTGGGGCTTACGGTTGACTACCTGGTGAACAACGCCGGTCTCGCAGGCCCTGACCTGCTCAAGGATCGCCACTGGCAGGATCACGCGGACTTTTTCCAGTTGATGATGACCTCTGTCGCCCAGCTGTGCCACCTGTTCGTTCCGGGCATGCGCGAGCGCGGCTTTGGCCGCGTAATCAACGTCGGCTCCGTAGCCGGTCGTATTCCCCGTGCTGGCGATTGCAACTACGGCCCGAGCAAGGCCTACCTGATCGCACTGTCGGAGGCGCTGGCGGTCTCCTTGCGGGGAACCGGTGTCAATGTTTGCGCCCTCTGCCCGGGCTTTACCCACACCGACTTTCACGACACCGCCGGACTGCAGGACATGAAAGCCTCGCTGCCCGACTGGCTGTGGTACCCGGCTGAGGTGGTCGTGGCAGAGGGCATCAGAGCCGTGGAAAAAGGTAAACCAGTATATCTTTCAGGGCGACTCTACCGCTGGTTCGATCCCCTGTTCCAGTCAGTCTGGACCCGGCGCCTGTTCCGTGTGCGCGGCCGGGAATGAGGCAACCAGACGCCTCCTCTAGCTTCAGACAAAATAAAGCCCCGTAAACGGGGCTTCATTGTTTCTCTTCCAGGCCCTTACGCTTTCTTGCGTTTCACCCCGGCCAGACCGAGCAGGGCCGAGCCGAACAGCCAGGCAGCAGCGGGGACCGGAACCGGTGAAACACTATCCCCCAGTCTCAACGCGTAGTCGCAAGTGCCACACTCCGAGCCGTTAAGTACGGAGACGACTGCAAGGGAGTAAGTTCCGGTGGATGGCAACACATAACCCAACACCTGCGGATCCGCAAACGGACCAGGTATATTAGGGCCCCAATTATCGTCGAAAAAACCGAGATAAGTCAGGCCACCAAAACTGCTTTCGAAACTAAACAGTGATTCGTCCACTGCAGTTGTCCCGAAATACAGGCTGAAGCCCAGGTCCAGGTCCGCAGCCAACCGGCCAGCAGTGATATCCACAACATCGCCCGCAGTTCCGCTGAAGGTCCACCATTCGCGTCCCGATTCATTCTCTGCCAGGTAGCCGTCAGATCCGACAAGGGTTCCGGTCACCTGATTCCCAGAGCTGATATCGCCCTGATAGGCAATCGGTGCCGCACTGATTGACATTGGTACAAGTAACGCCGCTATTGGTAGCAAATTTTTCATTTTTTAGTTCCTTCTAGTAACATCAAACCATATCCCGCAATACACCAAGCAAATTCCGTGCCAGCTTTTAAAATCAAAGAGTTACGAGGCAATAGCCTCTGGCGAAATGCCAGAACGTAAAGAAACTTGACACCCAGTATGGTTTATACGCGGAATTCACCACCCGAAATATCCCGGGTCTGACGCGGTAAGCGGCTAGCCAGGAAGAACCATGCACCGGTTACAACAAAAGCCAGCGTGGTCCCCGTTTCGGCCATTGCGGTATCCTCAGTCTGCGGTGGTGGAAAGTTCCCGGTATCCTGCAGCTTATCCGTGCAATTTGCCCACTATGGTCGCGGCACATTCCCGTGTACTATCGCGCCGCCTCTGCAGTGGGGGCGGACTGGGAACCGGGGATTCAGCAAATGTTCGACGCTATACTGATATTTTTGGCTGTGTTGGCTTTTATCGCCATCGTGCTGGAAGATGTCATTCACCTAAACAAGGCCAAGTCCACACTCTTCCTGGGTACGCTGTGCTGGATACTGCTGTTCCTCTTCGCGCCCGACCACGCGAGTGTCGAAACCGCATTCTCGGAGAACATTCTCGACATCGCCTCACTGTGGCTGTTCCTGTTCGCCGCGATGACATTCGTCGCCTACCTGAACCAGCACGGTATCGTTGAATCCCTGGTGTACCGCCTGTTGCCCGCCACACTGGCGAAGAAGGCGCTACTGCCCTGCGTGGCGTTGTTCGCGTTCTGCCTTTCATCCTTCTGCGACAACATCACGACGACACTGGTCACTATCGCGCTGATCCAGTCCCTCAAACTCGATACCCGCAGTAATATCAAACTGGCTGTGCTGGCCGTATTCTCAATCAACTCCGGTGGCGCTGCGCTGATCACCGGTGACGTTACCACGCTGATGATCTTCACCGCTGGAAAGGTTGGCATCAGTGACCTGTTTGCTATCGTCGTGCCGGGACTGCTGGCCTGCCTGTTACTCGCCCTGCTCCTGATGCCGGGCTTTAACGGCCGGCTGACGCCGCGTCATACCGCCACCACTGCCTCGCGCTTCGATATCTGGGTTTCGGTGATATTCCTTGCCACTATCATCGCGACCCTCGCGATCAACCTTTTTGTGCACGTTCCACCACTTCTGGTATTTATTTTTGGCCTTTCCATCGTCTTTCTGCTGGCGCGGTTTACGAGCCGCGAGGAAGCGACGACACCGATCATTGATTACATTCGCAAGATCGAGTTCGATACATTGCTGTTCTTCCTCGGTATCCTGCTGATCGTCGGGATGCTGAAGCAGATCGGCGCGCTGCATACCATCGCCCGGCTCTATGATGTGGCCGTTCCGGGTGTCGCGAATTTTCTCATCGGCTGTCTATCGGCCATCATTGACAACGTGCCCCTGACCGCAGCCGTGTTGAAATCCAACCTCGACATGCCGGTGAGCGACTGGCTGGGCTTCACCTATTGTGTGGGCGTGGGCGGGTCACTGCTGGCGATCGGGTCGGCTTCAGGCGTACTGATGATGAGCAAGATTGACGGCCTGGGCTTTATCAGCTACCTGCGCTATACCCCCCACCTCATCGCGGCGTACGCGGTGGGGTATACCCTCGTCCTTGTGCTGTAACGCTGAGCACTTGCCGGCATCGGGCCGCCGCAATAATGCCAATCTTTTCTCCATTGCCTGCATATACAATATCCGCCGTTGGCCTATACTCCACACTGACAGCGCCCGACTGGCGCCAGTGAGGAGGTAGGCAAGCCCTTTTGCACAGGTGACGAAAACCCTGATCAGACCACTGTTCACTTCGGCACTTCTTGTCCTCGTGTCGGCGTGGGCTCCCAGCCATAGCCTCGGCAACAGTCCTGCGACTGATGTCTATCTCAGCAATACCACATTATCGTTCATCGGCATCCAGAGCGATTATCCGGCCAAACCCGATGGCGACAACCAGAAGTTTAATCGCTGCGCTGAAAGCGCAGTTGATATTCAGCGCAAGCAAACCGACCGGGACTGCCCCGTGCATGTTTCCGCGGCGGGTATTACGTTTAATATCAGCCAGGCCCGCGCCCCGCCCCAGTAATACGGTTGTTACCCAAAACACTTAAAACAACTTATTGGAACGGCGTGCCGCTGCCATACCGCAGAGGCACGTTGGGTCTGGAGCGTACATTCATGTCTATATCAAAAGCAGTAAATCCTTTATTTACAACCACTGTTCGAAACATCCAGCGGCCATCGGATATCAATCCGCTGACCCTGCAAAGCCCCGCGATCGAGGTCCTGAATGACTTCACCCGGCAAAATCCGCTGATGCTGGAACAGAATACATCCATCAACGAGGCGCGCGAGATCATGCGTCGCACACACACAAGAATGTTTCTGGTAATCGATTCGCATGAAATGTTCTGCGGCGTCATCACACTGGATGACCTGGTGTCAGAAAAAGTGATGAAAAAGATGGCCGTTTCACAACTGCGGCGCGACGAACTGACGGTAGCGTATGTGATGACGCCTCGCAACCGCCTTCGCGCCATCGACTTGAAGACGTTTCAGCTCGCCTCTGTCGGCGAAATTCTGGCGCTCATGCAGGATTACGGCGAACAGCAAATGATCGTGGTGGATACACCCAATGCGTCAATACGGGGTTATGTCTCTGCCCACGGTATCGCCCGCAGCATGCACACGCCGCTGGTGATCAACGAACGGGCGGTGTTGTTCACAGACATCTTCACGACCATAGCCGTATAGTCCGAGCCGTTAACGAATGCGTCGAGCGGGGTCACGCTCGCTCGACGTTCTCGCACCGGTCAACTGAAGGGCCAGAGCGACACATCGAGTGAGTCAGCTGCGGCGCGCGCGCTTCGGTTTGGCTGGTGCCGGAGATTTCTTCCTGGCTTTAGGCTTTGCCGTCGGTACTGCGATGCCGGCGGCGTCTTCGAGTTCCACCAGGGCTTCTTCCATATAATCGATCAGGCGTTGTACCTGCGGTAGAGAGCGGCGGCAGGCTATGATGCCAAAGTCCACATTCTTGTCGTTGGTGACCATGGTTATATTCAGCGCGATACCGTCGGTGATGATGGATACAGGATAGGAGCCATCCAGGCGTGCGCCGTTCCAATACATGGTTTGCTGTATCCCCGGCACGTTGGAAATAACCGTGTTGAAGGGGGGTAGCCGGCTGGCCAGGCCCAGGGGCATCAGCAGCATACCCGGCACCTGCATCAGGGTACTGATCAGTTGCACTTCAGCCGGTGACATCTCGCTGTAGAACGCCCTGCCAGCCCGAACCGAGGCCTGTATAGCGGCAAAACGTTTGGCGGGGTCATCGATATTGGTGGCCAGGTCCGCACTGATAGCCGCCACCGCGTTGGAAGAATCAATGTCACCCTCCTGGCGTATAGAAACCGGCACCATGGCCTTGAGGGATTCATCGGGCAGTTCCGCGTGCCGATACATGTAACGGCGCAGGGCGCCGGAACACATGGCCAGTATCGCATCATTGAAAGTGCCGTCGAAGGCCTTACCCATGTTGCGAATACGGGCAAAGGGCCACGACTGGGCGACAAAACGGCGGGCACCGTCGACAGAGGTATTGATTGAACTGCGCGGTACCTGCAGGAAGGGCAGCTTCAAGGGGCCTCCGCGACCAAGCCAGGCCTGGGTATAGTGCTTCAGTGCACCGTAGACATGCTTGCTGGTATCAAGGCGGGCTTTAAGTACCTCGGCAACATTGCGCAATTCCCGGTCGCCAAGGTCTGCCCGGTGCTCGCGTTGCAGGGTGGCGCGGTATTTCTCCCAGATTTTCAGCGACAGCGGGGAATCTGTCATTCTCGCCCTGGGATCGGCAGAGAGCATGGCGCGTGCAATATGAGTGGAGCGCGCCCCGTCGACTGCGGCGTGATGGGTCTTGGAGTACATGGCAAACTGCCGGTTCTGCAGGCCTTCTATCAGGTGGATCTCCCACAGCGGCCGATTGCGGTCCAGCAGGGTACCGTGCAGTCGTGAAACCAGGTTGAAAAGCTCCCGGTAGCGCCCCGGTTGGGGCAGCGCCGAGTGGCGTATATGGTATTCGATATCCAGTGACGGGTCCGGCTCCCAATATGCAGGCCCTGCCAGACCCAGGGGTCCTGTTTTCAGGCGATCCCCAAAGGGGGGCAACAATTTATCCACATTGCGGAGATTGTCGGCCATCTCGTGCAAAAATTCCTGCTCATCGGCTCCCTCGGGCAGGGTATACAGGTTTACGCCACCTACATGCATGGGCGTTTCACGGGTTTCAGCAAGCAGGAAAGCAGTGTCCAGAAATCCCAGTTTTTTCATCTTGTCATGTCACCTTGATAGAGCCAGTTAAGTTGTCAGTACCTGTTTTTTCTTCATGGTCATCATGTATGCCGGCGGGTACTTGGCCAGATTCAGCCATCTTACGGAGAAACGCTGCGTGATATCGAACTTTTTCATCACTTCCCGCAAATCGGAATTTCTGGACCTGTCCATATCCAGGTCCGGTGCCGGATAGATTCGAACTTCACCACTGGCATTCAGTACCCGATGGAACTCGCGGTAAATATTTGCCAGGCTGGTCTCATCCTGTATCCAGGCATATAAGAGAAAATTTGACAGAATCAGATCAACGCTTCCATCGTCAAAAGGCAATTCATCCGCATGGACACCAACGCACTTTTCAAGGCCGGGGGCCTGCGCAGAGATCTTGCCTCGTCCGCCCACAGCGCGGATTTTAGCCACATCCAGTGGACGCAGCCTCAAGCCATCTGCAAACTTGGGGTCAACACCGAAAAAATCGATACCATGCTTACGGCAGATCTGGAACATGGAGTCGGATACATATGGTGTCAGGCCACAGCCCACATCGACGATGCGCTTGCCTTCAAGTCTCTCTAATACTTCACGTTGAGAGCGATTGCCAAAGAATATTTTTCGATAGTAGGCAAACGAACGGCCGGTACTTATCACCGGCAGCGAAAAATATTCATACACGTCAGCATTTATCTTCATGCCATGAAAAGTGAGAGCAGAAAGTTTCGACTGCAACCTTCTTTCAAACATGTTTTCCCCTCTTTTTGGCATCTCGATCAGCGGCTTTCCCAGCGCGCCACCATATCCTCGATACTGAAATCAAACAGCTTCTTGAAGTCTGGATCGAAAGCCTCGAACAAAATCCCGCTATCCGTCTGGAGGGATAGCATGATTACCGCCCCATCAGGCCCCCCGGTTTCAAGGTGAGGCGAAGCATCACGACCCGTAATGGCGTATTCACCCGCCATCCTCACCACCTTCTTCACCCCCCCGTCCGGCAGTTGCTCCTGCAAGTGCTGCTCCCCCTGGAGTACCATGACAGTGGTAGCCGCGATATGACTGTGAGGTTCACAGTACCCGCCTCCTGGCCTGAATCGCATCATCATGTCGAGCTTACCGGCGGCGAGGTCATAGCCGAGCAAACTGTATTCGTAATCCAGGTTATACGGATCACCCGGCTCTCCCTTTATGTGGTGCCACTCGACACCGTTTGCATCAAAACTTTTTGCGAATGCCTGCATAGTAATCTTCTCCAGGGTATTGATCCTTATTTGTAGACTACGTACCCATGAATCACAACTGGGAGGCTCTTCGACCCAGCCTGGCTGGATTACTTCGTCAATGGTGTACGGGAGTCGGCAGTGGACGTCGGGGGGGGGGGAATCAGCGGCGTTCGCAAGTATCCATCCACGGATTACTCCGATAACAGCGATTTATCTTGGCAATACCCAGTTGCAGGATATTATGGGTTATCTGGTCTACTATTCTCTCTCAACTGACCTGGAGCTTACAGATGGGTCGTCTGGATCAAAAAGTAGCGCTCATTACAGGAGCCGGAGCAGGTTTAGGGGCTCAAATTGCGCGCCGTTTCAAAGAGGAAGGGGCGAAACTGATCATCAATGATGTTTCTGACGAGGCTGCGCAGAGCGTAGCCAAAGAAGTTGCTGGCGTCGGAATTGCCGCAGACGTTTCTGACTCAAATGCGGTTCGCAGAATGTTAGAACGTGTTAAATCGGAATTCGGGCGTTTGGATATCCTGGTTAACAACGCGGGTTTCGGCATCACCCCTGGAGACGATGAGACAGTTCGTCGAATAAATGAGGTTCCGTTCCAACAGCAGGCAGAACTGGAAGCGGGCGGCCCTGTACAGACCCACTTCGATCTCACTGTAGAGATGACCGATGAGGACTGGCAACGTATGATCAATGTGCATCTCAACGGCACTTTCTATTGCTCGCGAGAAGCACTCAAAATCATGAATGGGCAACTCTCCGGCAGCATTATCAATATGGGTTCGATCATGGGCACTACTGGTGGAATCGGCACCAGTTATTGTGCCGCCAAAGCGGGCATCCTTGGTTTTACACGCTCACTTGCGCGGGAGGTAGTATCTCGAGGCATTCGCGTGAACGCATTGGCCCCCGGTTTTATCGATACTGAACTCACCAAACCTTTCGGCTCTGCACGCGCCCTGCTGGAAGCACAAACGCCGATGGGGAAATTCGGGGACTGTGACGATATTGCATGGCCCGCTGTGTATCTCGCAAGCGACGAAGCAAAGTATATGACTGGCCAGGTGATATCGCCCAATGGCGGTTTTGTTATGAGCCAGTAGGGTACCGATTAGGTATACACCAGCAGTTACTCTCTTACCCAGAGTGGCGCCCCCAGGGGTGAAGGTCGTACCAGTATCCAGCATGTACCTGATTAGGGGAGATCATGAATAAAAAACTACCCACCACTCTCATCACTGGTGCCTCCGGAGGGATCGGTGAAGAACTGGCACGCGTGTTCGCGGAGCACGGACACGACCTGATACTGGCTGCGCGCCGCAAGGACCGGCTCGAGGCGCTTGGCGAAGAGTTGCGCGAGGCGCACAGCCTTGAGGTGCATGTGCTGTCAGCTGATCTGGCTGTCCCCGATGGGGCAGTCAGGCTACACAGCGCGATAGCACAGGCGGATCTGGAAGTCGGGATCCTGGTCAACAATTCAGGCCTGCTGGCCGAAGGCAACTTTCTTGACATCGATCTGGAACAGCACTGCCAGATTCTGGATGTAAATGCACGGGCCCTGATGCAACTGACCCATTTATTCGGGCAGGATATGCGCAGGCGCAAACGCGGACGCATTCTCAACGTGTGTTCCACATCCGCATTCCAGGCCGTGCCAGGGCTGGCTTCCTATGCGGCAACAAAGGCGTTCGTGTTGTCCTTGTCAGAAGCGTTGGCCATGGAGAATGCAGCTCACGGCATCACGGTAACAGCCCTGTGCCCGGGTTTCGTCCAGACTGAAATGACGCAGAAGGAAGATGGCGGACACATGAACCAGCCAATGGTGCCGTTACTCACTGCCAGGGAGGTCGCGGAGCAAGGCTATCGCGCAACGATGAAAGGTAAAACGTTATATATCAACGGGATAGGCAATCGACTGGTGCAGACACTTGTTAAGCACCAGCCGCGCTGGGTGTGGCATAGCATCGGCAAGATCATGGAGCATAGAAAACTGTAGCTGGCCACCGTCAAGCATTCGCACAAGGCAGACGGGGAAGCAATTTCCCAACAATGGTTTTGAGGTTACGGCGTCACAACCGAAGGGTAACTCCGACACGGCGAAGCTTTTCTCACCACTGAGCCATACTATGCCTTGATGACAACACCTCTCAGATCCGGACAATGAAGTCAGTCCGGGCCTTCACACCCCGCAGCGCACCCACGCTCTTGAATACGAGCGTGAGCGCGCATCTACAGGAATTCGTCGGCCCCCAGGTCAATGGCATGGCGCGCATGTCGGCGAGCCATCGTAGTGAACATCTCATCACCGCGCTCGGTGCGCTCCACAATCATCGACGCGATAACGGTAACACCAAACCCGGAAAACGAGCCCTTTCGGTAGTCGGTCCAGCACTGCTCCCAGTCGTAATCTTCGACACCGGCTTCCTGCAGGGCGGCGTGATAATCGCGCAGAATATCGACCTCGGCCTCGCGCCTGGTCTCGGGAAGCAACCCTGACCCCAGAAAATACGCGACTTCGTTCATCGGTTTGCCAATAACCAGGGATTGCCAGTCTACCACCGTCATCCGGGGCACCCCGCCGCTCTCCTCGATCAGCATGTTGTCGAGGCGGTAATCCAGATGTTCGATACAAAACGGAGATGTAGCCGGCGTAAAAAGTGGACAGGTGCTTGACGCTCCAACACGCGTATAAATATCTCTCTCATCGGCTGCCATTGTTTTCCCATACCGATCCAGGAAGCCTGGCAAGTGCTGCGCATAGAGCGATGCAGTATCAAGCGCACCGTCATCGGGCAGGAGCCAGTCATATTGGCGCAGGCTTTCATCACACCAGCTCGGCGCCTGCATCCCTACCAGTTCAAGCACCGCGGCGCGTGCGATTTCTGCAGAGCATCCCGCGAGTTGATCGCCCTGCCGCGCCGGCGCCATATCCTGTAGAAGCAGGACGAAATCGGGGCCTTCATCAATGATGGCGGCGTAATAGCACTCGGGGACAGAAATATTGAGTTTGCCGGCAAGATGCTGGTAGAACCCGACTTCACGATAGTAGTTGCGCAGTTGCACGCCGGTTTCCCGACTGATCAGTTCATCCGAAGGGAATTTGCCGAAGTGGGCGCCCAGGTCTTTGAGTTTCTCCATTTTCTCCTCCGAGGAGGTGGTGGAGTACACGTAGGCCCCCGCGGCCTTGGCGATCTGCAGGGCAAAAATTGACATGCCGCCCCTGCCCTGTACCAATACCGTATCACCGGCTTGCAAGTTGCCATCCACAACCAGGGCCCGCCAGGCGGTGAGGCCAGCGCATGGGGGCGTCGCTGCTCAGGTTGGCAAGTCCTCCGGGTTTGGTGAGCTGGTTTTTCTTTATCGCTTCTACCGTCTAATTTTGTTTCTCTGTCGGCCGCTGCAGGTTCTGGCCACGCCAGGCCTGCTGGATGATGTAATCGCGAATGGCCGATGCCTGTGCCTCGTCGAGCCACTGGCCGAACGCCGCCATCCCGTTTGCCTTCAGTGCCCCGTCGCGAACCACCGCGTTCCAGCCGGCCGGGTCGTGCAGGTAAGCCGAACCTCTCAGGTCCGGGATCAACAGGCCCGACACGGCGTTGAGCCCGTGACAGCCCAAGCAGATATCCTGGTACAGGGCGTAGCCTTTGCGGATGCTCTCCTCGCTGCCGGTTTGGGCCGGAGGATTGAATACCACCCGCGGCTGCCAATCCGGCTGCGGCAGTTTGCCATCGGCGCCCAGCTTGAAGGTCAGCACCCGGCTGACGTTCGGCAGGCTCGCGGGCGTGACGAACTCCCCGAACACCAGTGCATAGGCGCCGCCCCAGCCGACGTTGACAGAGATGTATTGTTCACCGTCAATGGCATAGGTGATCGGCGGGGCAACCACGCCGGTCTGGGTGGCGAAGTCCCACAGCCGCTCGCCGTTATCAGCCCGGTAGGCCACGAACTTGCCGTCCGCCGTACCCTGGAACACGAGGTTGCCGGCGGTGGTCAGCGTACCGCCGTTCCAGGGGCCGTCGTGTTCCACACGCCAGGCCTCGCGCTGCGTTACCGGGTCCCAGGCCAACAGCCGTCCCTTCATGAGGGGGCGAATGGCATCCCGCTCGGCCTGCGCGTCGGGCAGGCTGCCAATAATGCCGTCAGTGCCGGTATTGCTGATGCCGGAACGGTATATGAACTCCTCGGGCTGGCCATAGGCGGCGGCAAAATCCAGCACCGGGATATACACCAGCCCGGTATCGGGGTTGTAGGACATGGGATGCCAGTTGTGCCCGCCCAGGTAGGAGGGATACACCGTAAACGGCCCCTCCGTATAGCGTGCGCCCTCGACCTCAACCGGTCGGCCGGTTGTCATATCGACGTGAGTCGCCCAGGTGATGTCGATGTAGTTGTTGGCGCTCAGCAGGGTGCCGTCGGTGCGGTCGATGAGGTAGAAAAAACCGTTCTTGGGTGCCTGCATCAACACCTTGCGGATTTTCCCCTCCAGCTCTATATCGGCCAGGATAATGTGCTGGGTCGCGGTGTAATCCCAGGTTTCCCCGGGCGTGGTCTGGTAGTGCCAGACGTACTCGCCGGTGTCGGGGCGCACCGCCACAATCGAGGACAGGAACAGGTTGTCGCCACCCCCGGGTGAGCGGATTTCCCGGTTCCAGGGCGTGCCGTTGCCGACACCGAAATACAGCAGGTCCAGCTCGGGGTCATAGGCCATGGCGTCCCAGACGGTACCCCCTCCTCCACCGAGTTCCCACCACTTGCCGTTCCAGGTCTTCGCCGCCATTTCCATCGCGGCATTTTCGAAGCCCAGCTCCGGGTTGCCCGGGACGGTATAGAAGCGCCACACCATTGCCCCGCTGTCTGCGTCATAGGCGCTGAGGTAACCGCGTACGCCATACTCGGCGCCACCGTTGCCAATCAGCACCTTGCCCTTGACCACCCTGGGTGCACCAGTGATGGTGTAAGGCTTGCTTTGATCCACCGTGACCACTTCCCAGTTGACCGCGCCGGTGGCGGCATCCAGTGCCACCAGGCGGCCGTCGAGCACGCCCACAAACACCTGCCCCTCCCAAACGGCCACGCCCCGGTTGACCGCGTCGCAACAGGCGTGGCGGGTGACGTCCTTCTTGACGCCGGGATCGTAACGCCACAACTGCTCGCCGCTGGCCGCGTCCAGCGCGTACACAATGCTCCAGGCTGAGGTCAGGTACATCACCCCGTCGACCACGATGGAGGTGGCCTCGATGCCGCGTTCGGTATCCAGGTCGAAGTACCAGGCCAGGCCCAGGTCCTCGACGCTGGTGTCGTTCACCTGCTTGAGTATGCTGTAGCGTTGTTCGCTGTAGGTGCGGCCATAGGACATCCAGTTACCGGGCTCGCTGTCGGCGGCCACCAGGCGTTCGCTGTCCACAGCGGCGACGGCTACAGCTGCGGCTGCTGCGACGGCCGCGGGTTGGTCGCCGGCGTCCTGGGAGGTTTCTTCAGCTGCCTTTTGCTGGCAGGCGACAAGCAATGGCATCAGTGCAAGCAGCACTGCGATACGCCAATGAATTTTCAACATGCTGTAAGCTCCCATGTGAACAACATCTATAGTGATAGTTTTCGTGACGGCTTGAGCAGAGGAAACTCCTGTCCCGATTTCCGCAGAAACCGGGATCAGCCAGAGTTACTCCGACCACCCGCGCCTCGCTGGCCATCATAGACAAACTCAGCAGCATTCAGGTCGGTTGCAGGGATCTGGTTGCGCTCCACCCAATAATCCTGGTTGTGTCGCCACTCGGGCTTACTGCCTCGAGAGGGAAGTTGATCCAGGTCGCGCATCAGGTAATTTGGATTAAACTCGTCTTCACTGATCCAGGGCAAAATTTCCATATCCCGGTCTTCGTCACGCAAGGATACTTCCACGCGTTTTGCGCCGCGCTCGTCCATATTCTTTAACAGCCGGCATACCAGCTCACCCAGCATGTCGACACGCAGGGTCCAGCTGGCGCGGAAATAGCCAAACACCCACACCATGTTGGGCACACCGGTAAACATCATACCGCGGTAATTGACTGTGTCGTGCCAGTTCACCGGCTCGCCATCGATTTCGAACGGGATGCCGCCCATGACCAACAAATTGAAACCCGTGGCGGCAACGATAATGTCGGCTTCGATTTCTTCTCCGGAAGAGGTGCGCACCCCCTTTTCGGTAAAGGTCTCCAGGGTATCCGTTACCACGGTCAATTTGCCATCGACCGCGGCTTTGAATATATCGGCTTGCGGACAAAATGCGAGCCTCTGCTGCCAGGGTCGATACCTGGGTACGAAGTGGGGCTCGAACTCGAAGTCGTCGCCCACATAACTGCGGACCTGGTCTCGCAACATCTCAATCATCGCCTCGGGATCAGACTCTGACAGGTGCGTCGTCTCAAACTGCTTGTAAATGATGTCAGCTCGCACTACCCGATGAACCGTTGCCTCATCTATACCGATCAGGCGCAGACGATCCGCCAGCTCATTGCGGTTTTCATCACAGTAAAAATAGGTGGGAGAGCGTTGCAGCATGGTCACGTGCTTCGCGGTTTTTGCGAACTCCGGTATCACGGTAGCAGCCGTCGCCCCGGAACCAATAACCAGCACGCGCTTGCCCGCGTAGTCAGTCCCCGGATCCCACTGCTGTGCGTGAACCAGCTGTCCTTGATACTGGTCCATTCCCGGCCAGTCGGGCAGATAGGGATTTTCATGATCGTAGTAGCCCTGGCACATCCACAGGAAACCACAGGTAAATTGCAGTTGCTCTCCATCAGTAAGGCGAGTGACGTCGAGGTGCCAGAGGTTTTCGGCGCTGGACCAGCGGCAGGCGGTAATGCGGTGCCCGTAACGTATATGGCGCGCCAGGTCGTTTTCCTCGATAACCTCGCCCATGTACTTGAGTATCTCTTCCCCGGCGGCGATAGGGTGCCCCACCCAGGGCTTGAACTCATAGCCAAACGTGTACAGGTCTGAATCAGAGCGCACCCCGGGGTACTTGTGTGTTTCCCAGGTGCCACCAAAGGTGTCTTTCATCTCCAGAATGGCAAAGCGCTTGTCTGCACAGTTTTTTTGCAGGTGGTAGGCCGAACCGATACCGGAGATTCCGGCGCCGACAATTATTACCTCAAAATGATTGTCGCCTGATTGCGAAGCTACAGTTTCTGGTGTATCCATAATCGTCTCCTGAGTGAGATGGTATAAACGAGCCTATTTGGCAGAGGCCTTCTTGCGCACCCTGGCCGCCGCTTCCTTAAGTGGCTGGGCCTTCATCAGGTCGTCGAAACTCTCCTGCATGCACTCGGCGTAAAACTCCGGATCGGGCAAGATTTCACGATCAGCAAGGATGGTCAGGATGACATCGCCGTTATAACTCGTCACAACATGGAACAGCCCCTGCCCCTCGGCGAGTATTCCCATGCCGAACGATTTGACCAGCTCCGCGCCGGTGAAATACATTTTGAAATTCGGGCCCGGCACGTTGGTAAGGACTGTGTTGACCGGGGGATTGAACCGGTCGGCAAGACCCGCCATCATCTTGGTGCCCGCAGCGGTCAGCCCGGCAGGCATGGCGCCGGATATCTCCATCAGCGTCTTCGCACCGATCGCTTCATTCATCGCCTTGGACCTTTGCGTCTCGGCCATCACAAACTCGAGCCGCTGCGCTGCACTGTCCAGGTGCGTACCGCCGCCCACAATCATCATCGTCACCTGGTTGCCCGCGCTGTCCTTGTCATTTTCATCACGAACGGAAATCGGCGCACCAATTTTCAGCGTCTTTTCCGGCAGGTCCTTTTTGGCCTTCAGATATTTGTGCATCGAACCGCCAACCACAGCGAGCATTATGTCGTTTACGGTAGCACCGGCGAATCTGGGCTCTTCATCATTAACGGGGGACACCGGCATTCATTAAACTGATTTTGCGAAGATCGTTTAATGGAGAGAACACCGATGTCCCACGCAGGAATGATTATAGGCATACCTGGCCTGGAAGTAATGCGGGTTAAAAGTAAGCGTCGTATAGATGTCTGGGCCAGGCCGTTCCGGCGCCAGGCCAGCTGCCAGCATTGTGGTGGCGCGAAGCTCCGTATCAAGGCCACCCACAAGCGCACGGTGAAGCATACGCGACGGGGCAATCAGGTGATGATTCTGCACCTGAAGGTGCCCAAGTATCACTGCCAGGGTTGTGGCCGCTACTTCCGCCATACGTTCCCTGGACTCAGGCCACGTTATCGCTCCTCAGACACCTATCAGCTGGAGGTCTATGAGGCCCATGACGGCGGTGTCACCCAGCGTAAACTCTCGCGGACGCACCAGATAAGCGGCGCGACGGTCGAGCGCTGGTATCGGGCTCATTTGAGCATCAAGCGGTCGGAGATGGACCGGCGACGATGTCCGCGGGTACTGGGTATCGACGAGCATTTCTTCACCCGCAGGTTGGGCTTTGCCACCACCTTTGTGGACCTCAAGAACCATACGGTATTCGACGTGAAGCTGGGGCGCTCGGAAGCCAGTTTACGCCACTATTTGAAGGGCCTGCGGGGCCGTGACAATGTGCAGGTGATGGTCATGGACCTGTCGGAAACCTACCGCAGTATCGCCCGGCAGTACTTCCCTGGTGCCACCATTGTGGCTGACCGGTTCCATGTGGTCCGACTGATCAACCAGCACTTTTTGAAGGTCTGGCAGCAGCACGATCCTGAAGGCCGCAAGAACCGTGGTCTGGTCAGCCTGATGCGCCGCCACCAGTGGCATCTGAAGGACGATCAGCACGCCAACCTGATGCGCTACCTGGCCGACTACCCTGTGCTACAGCAGTTGTATGTAGCCAAGCAGAGGCTGGTGCGGCTCATGCTGCTGAAGACGCTCACAGCGCGGCGAGCAAGGGCCAAACTACCCCGGTTATTCGAGCTACTGGATCAGCTGCGAAACAGCCCGCTACGGGTCCTGGCAAAGACGCTGACTAGCTGGATGGAGCCCATCGTTGCCATGTGGCGATTCAGCAAAAGTAACGGCATCACTGAGGGCTTCCACAACAAGATGGAAATGATCTCCAGGAGGGCCTATGGTTTTAGGAACTTTGAGAATTATCGGTTGAGGGTGCTGACCCACTGCGGGTGGGACGGCATAATCAATCGGGTACGGATGAATGCCCATCCCCCGATTATTGGGTAGAGCCCCTCGGAATAAAGTGCAACCTATGTAACCGGAATGCACCTAAATGAATTTGGTCGGGACGGCAGGATTTGAATCTTTAGACATAGGCCCTACCCCCCTTAAATCAATGGGTTAGGACACATATTAAACCTTCTATTAACCCTCGGTCGCCTCAAATGACAACTTTGTGGCGACGGTCTGGCGACACACCACACTCAAGTCACATTTCAAATACCTTCACTCGCGAATGTCAGTCGCTAGCTGGCGCATTCTAGTTTCTATATCCAAAAATGATAAAACGTATTGGAGTACCTAGAATAGACTGAGCGGCTCAAGCGCATGCCAAGAAAGCAGCAAGCGACCGGGCCGGACTCGCCACTTGAAAAGTCGCCGCCCTTACAGGGAGGCGCAAATTTATGAAATTGCAATCAGGAGAAAATAAATGACAGATAACTCTAACTTACTATCGACAGACGAACTCTCAAAGTACAAAGCGAGTGTGGAGAAACTGCTCGACTTGGCACTATCATCGACTGGGCGCGGCGCCGGCATAGCAGCCGAGATACTCCTGTGTGCTAACGATGCACCTGGTTGGCGACTGTCGATCAGCGATTTTTCCCATCTCGACCAACCGCACTATGAAGCAGCGCTAGCAGTGATTCACGGGCGCTACATGAAGGAAGGATACCCCAGCGAAAAAATTGAAGATGGGCAAGCCCTATTTGATAAAATGTGGCGAAAGTGGAAAGCAGAAGAAGACTCAGCTTCAAAGCTTTGATAGCGGGATGATGGCGGTGGCCGCTATCGACCGGTTGGTACACCATGCCAACATCCTTGAGATGGGCGGCGAGAGCTACCGGATGAAGGCCTCAATGCAGCGCCAGGGAGGGAAAAAGTCACCGACGGCAATTAGCGGTCAACCGGTCAAGGTAGTTGACGTCCAACAACGACCCCTCGCGTCATGATATATTATACCTTTTATTTGTTCTTATATTTCAATGACTTACATTGACTTCGACTTCGGTTTCTCACATACTGTGACTCTCCAACACAAAGTACACAGGTACACAAAAATGAAAAAAAAGAGCCTTGGAGCAGGACATAGCTCCGTACTGGCACCACGCCATACTCGCTCTTTTAGTGATTACCCCGAGAATCAGCCGACGTTTTTGTCCGATCTAGAGTCCCCCATGTGTCGTATCGCAGTTCTTAGAACCAAGGGCGGCAGCGGGGAGTTCCATGGCGTGAAACTCCTTTACTCAGAGCTCTCTAAGCGCGGGAAAGGTGCGCTCATTATCAGACGAAATCCTGACCCACAATATGAGATATACAGCGTACCTGCTATCGGTAGCTTGCCGTTGCTTGCAACCTCTTCCGATAGCCCGTTAAACGTTGAGGTGCCAAACTGGCAGCCATCATCGGCATTAATTGCCTGGATTAACTCGTCCCCTACAAATGCCCTCGTTTTTACGCTCGGACGAGATAGCCAGACTACACCTGCACAACTCGACCTTGCTCGAGAATTATGTACGCACATTTTTCTCACAGTAGCTGTAGGGGTACAGGCTTCATTAGATAGCGCACGCAGACTAGCCAGCAGCTATTCTTCAAACACATCCCACAAGCTCTTCCTGTTAATGTGGAAGCGGCTAAAAGGTAACCATTGCTACGAAATCCATGACGCTGACTCATTTTCGCTCATGCCAACGTCATGTTCTGATTATCTAAACGAAGATAGCTTCGGCTCTTCCGCCAGCGCTGTACCTTTAGACAGACTGTTGGACGATATTTGTCGTCATACTCATTAGTAATCCATATTTCTAATTACTTGCAGCCGCACTCTCTCCTCGTCACGACATTTCTGGCAGACCCGCATGTACCTGGCTACTGTTTGGCGTAGTGACTTCAATTGCGGGATATCTTCATCTGGTAGTTTATAGAGCGAACCTCGCGCTCAGACGACTCTGCCTTGAGCAGCATCTCCAGCACGGGTATCGCTTGCTCGTAGGCTGGTGAAGCCTGGTCAGACAATGTATTGATGGCATCGGCCATGCCGTGCAGCTTTAAGGTCTTCAGTGTTGGGCGCCAGATTAATTGAAACCCGATGACTATCTAACTCGTGGTTTTCTAGTGTTTTTACCAAACAGAACTGAAAACCAGAATCGCAAAATTTGTCGCGATATGGCAAGCCCCTAGTATCGTGGATTCCTGATAACGTTACAATTGACACAAACTGAAGGCTGGAAATTCTCGGCCCGACTGGCTCAGTTCAAGGGGACCGCTTAAAAGATGGAAACCCCACACTCTGCATGACACGAATTCCGGGGCTACGGTCACCAGGATCGGGTCATTTAGAGCCAAAGACCAACAGGTGTGCAACCGTTGCACACCTCGCTAAAAACCAACGCTGACAAGGCTTCCGGGGAATTTAGTGAAACTTAAGAGCAGCCTGAAGCGGGTCGCCTGGAGCCAACGTCCTACAGGTGTGCAACCGTTGTACGCCTCGCTGAAAGCCCGTTCTCGCGCGACTCCCGGGGAATTTGTCGAAACTTAAGAACAGTCCTTCAACAAAGACCAACGCGCTTACAAAGCTTTTCTGAAATCATATCCGCGACATCTCCAATCACACTTGCGATAAATGCAGCTGCAATTACGGTAGACTCCCCTAAGTAGGCTGCCACTGCTGCCAGAAGCGCCTTAGGAAGCGCTGGAAGCGCTGCCGCTGCAACGATTGAAAGTGCTAGCGCCTTCGCGGTCGTCTTACATGCCCTGCACTTGAATGGAGAAGCACCTGATGGCCCAGCTGACGGAGGAGAATTGGGGGGAATTGCAGGGTGGAAGGCCATCAAATGCATTGCAAATGGTATAGACCCACCCTCCACTGACACTTCCCACTTCCCGGGATGTGGTTGATTAAACACGAACATCCGCTGCTCAGCAGATATGAACGCTCTCTCATCCCCAATTAATTTTTCGTAGACGTTATCCCCAAGGTCGCACTGCATCCTAGCATCCAAGAATGGAGGGACTAAGCCATTAGGCGTCGAGATAACTCCCAGCACAAACAAGGTTTCGTTTTTGGAGTCGGAGGCGAAACGGAATACCGGCAGCTCTATAGTGGGGTCGGGTACGACGACCTCCATGCAGGTTGCCCAATCGGGAACTGCCGCTGAGTATACTTCAGGTTCCATCATCGCACTCCCCTTCTATATCCGACGAAGTATATTACATACAACAGAATACAGACTTAGTAACTCCCCTTACTAGGAAGGGTTAGTCTAACAATCCCAGGTCGGGGCACTTCGAAATCACCAGTACTGGTCTTACCCCGACATGACGGAGACTCAGTTAAGAGCAGTTTGATGTAATTGCTCTAGCTTACACCGCTTTCTTGGGTTGTAAAATAGTTCTATATAGTCAAATACATCGGCCCTAGCTTCGGCTCGAGTTGCATACCGCCGACGGTTCACCCGCTCACGTTTCAGCAGGCCGAAGAAACTCTCGGCAGCAGCATTATCGTAACAACTGCCCACGGCGCTCATGCTGCAAGTGATGTCATGGCCTGCCAGGAACTGCTGGTACTCGTAACTGGTGAACTGCGAGCCTCTGCCTGAATGCAGAACAATAGCCACTTTGTTCTTCACGGCTCCCAGGGGACTCCATGTCCACTTCGATGAATGCCCTGAGTAACGCTTTTGAACGAATAGAGTTGCCCCCAGGTTGCCCAACTGTCGCCGAGGACCCAGGGGTATTGGATTTACTGGGATACCCCGGCATTGGAAATGTCGGGCAGACAATTACCCTGCTTAGGCCACTCGAACCGCCATGCTCCATCCAGACGGATATAGAGTTCACATGTCCACCTTCTAATGCGTACTGCTGAATTGACCACCTGCTTGCGTAAACCGCCGAAGTCTGCCACCCATTCCACGTGAAGCCTGCCACCCAAACCGGAGCAAAGCTGCCACCCACCGGAGCGTAGCGACGCGGGGTTTGCATTGTTACTCGGAACCGGTGGTGCTCGTCAACTTTGCCTGGCGTTTTCGCATGGACTCTCCTCTCAAATTGATCTTGTAAGCGTTGTGGACCAGCCGATCCAGGATGGCGTCAGCCAGCGTCGGATCGCCGATGACTGCATGCCACTCGTCGATGGGCAACTGGCTGGTGGCCACCGTTGAGCGGGTGCCGTGCCGATCCTCCAGAACCTCCAGCAGGTCCCGCCGGTTCTCGGCGTTGAGTTTCATCAGGCCCCAGTCGTCCAGGATCAGGACATCGACTTTGGCCAGGTCGGCCAGCAGCTTCGGGTAGCGCCCGTCGCCTTTGGCGACCATCAGTTCCCGCAACAGCCGGGTCAGTCGAATGTACTGGGCGGTGTAGCCCTCGCGGCAGGCTTTTTGAGCCAGCGCGCAGGCCAACCAGGTCTTGCCCACCCCGGTAGGACCGGTGATCAACACATTGAGGTGCTCTTTCACCCACTGGCAGGTCGCAAGGGATTGGATCAGCCCCTTGTCCAACCCCCGGGACTGCCGGTAATCGATGTCCTCCAGCGCCGCATTGTGCCGGAGCCGGGCCCGCCGTAACCGATTGGTAAGACGGCGGTTCTCACGTTCAGTGATCTCCCGGTCCACCAGCAGCCCGAGGCGTTCCTCGAAGGCCAGTTCGTCGATGTCCGGCATGGCCATCTGGTCGGCCAGGGCCGCCACCATGCCGGTAAATTTGAGGGCCTGGAGCTTGTCCAGGGTGGGATGTTTCAACATGGTGCTCTCCTTCAATGGTAGTACGCGGGACCGCGGATATTGTCGTGGGCGTCCGGCAGCGGCAGCTCCTGCTGCTCTTCCACGGGTTGCTCATCCAGCCGATGCTTGAGGATGGATTCGATGCTCTTGTAGCGGCAGCTGCCCAGGGTCAGTGCCCGCCGGCAGGCGGCCTCCAGGCGTTCGTCCCCGTAGACCTTGCCCAGGCGCAATATGCCCAGACAGGATCGGTAGGCCTGTTGCGGGTGCTTGCGCGATCCCAGTACGGTCTGGATCAGCTTCTCGGTAGCCGGCCCGGTCTTGGCGGCCCACCGCATCAAGCGTTCGGGCGACCACTCCCCGGCCTGGCGGTGCGATTCGGGCATATGTCCGGAGTCGGTGGTATGGCGCCCCTTCTGGTGCGAACGCACATGGCTGGCCACCCGGTTACCCCGGTGGAAACACTCGATGGTGTTGCGGGTGATACGCACGTCGACCTCACGCTTGATCAGGGCATAGGGCACCGAGTAGTAGTGCCCCTCAATGGCCACGTGGTAATCGATGTGCACCCGGGCTTTCTTCCACTCGGCATAGACGTAGGGTTCTGCCGGTAGCACTTGCAGCGCCGGGCGATCCAGTTGCTCGAAGTGCTCGCGGCGGCTGCCCGGCAGTTTGCGGAAGGTCCGGTTATTGAGCTTCTCCAACAGCTCACCGATGACACCATTGAGTTCCAGCAGGGAGAAGAACTGGCGGTGGCGCAGGGCGGCCAGAATCCAGCGTTCCACCACCAGTACCCCGCTCTCCGCCTTGGCCTTGTCCCGGGGGTGACGAACCCGCGCCGGGAATACTGCCACGCCGTAATGAGAGGCCATGTCCTGGTAGGTCGGATTGGCATCGGGCTCGTAGCGGTGGGCTTTGCTGACGCCGGAGCGCAGGTTGTCTGGCACGACTAGTTCCGGCACGCCCCCCAGGAACCGGAAGGTGCGGACATGGGAGCCTATCCAGTCCGGCAGGCTCTGGCTCCAGGTCGCCTCGGCATAGGTGTAGTTGGAGGCGCCCAGCACTGCCACAAAGATCTGGGCCTCGCGGATCTCGCCCGTCAATCGATCGATAATCGGGACGGTCTGGCCGGCGTAATCGACAAACAGTTTCTCACCGGCCCGGTGGTCCTGGCGCATGACCACATCCAGCTTGCCCCGCCAAGCCCGGTAATGTTCACAAAACCAGCTGTACTGATAGCCGTCAGGGTTCGCTTGGCGGTATTCCTGCCACAGCAGGAACAGGGTGACGCTCTTGTACTTGAGTTCCCGGCGGATAGACGCCCAGTCGGGAATGCCGCGGGCATCTGCCGGCAAGGCTGGTGGCGGTGGGAACAACAGCCGCTCCAGGTGGGCATCGTCCAGGTCGGACGGCAGTGGCCAAGTCAGACCGGCCTCGTCGGCCCGGCGCAGGTATTCACTGACGGTGGGGCGGCCAATCCCGCAGGCCGCGGCGATCCGCCGGTTGCTCAGGCCTTTGGCCCATTTGAGGCGCAAGACCTCTTTGATTTTACGCATGGATAACCTCTTCGCTGGCATCGGACCCCCTCCGGTTGGAAAGGGGCAGAATACCGGTTAGTTATCCCGCGTCGGTTGGCTCCGAAGGGTGATCTCAGGCAGCCTGCCGGGGTGGCAGCTTTGCCGTGGAATCAGTGGCAGCTTTCGCGTGGAATGGGTGGCAGGCTTCGTCTGGAATCAGTGGCAGGCTTGGTCTGGAATACGCAACCTGCTCGAACCGCGTCCTCAAGCTTGATCACTATTGGCCTTATCCCATCTTCCAGTGCCAGAAAGCTCTACTTATGTCCTGTGTGCGATACGGGGAAGCTTACGCCTGGCCTTCCGGCGAGTCACATTGGTGAGATATACGGCCCTCCTGGATCAAGGCATTGGTCAGGTGCAGTTCATGGAGAGTGAACTCAATGGTAACTTTGTCGGCGGCATGATCAAGTAGCTTCATCGGTCGTCCCCGGTTACGGAATTAATCCAAGGATCGACGAGCATTTGGACTTCCGCAGGCACTCCAAAGCGATTTCTAATACTGGCAGTGGTGAGTTCAGGACGACATCAGTCGTTTAAGTTCGTCAACCGAAAGTGGTTTCTCTCTAGTGTGCGCGATCCGGTGGCAGGTAGGGTGGTTCAATGAATTTCTCTGCTCTATCAATAACTAAGCAATCCAATTGGCCAATTCAACATGTCTCAAGGTTCGGGCCTTCTACTAGTATTCTGACCATGAGAGCTTGTTTCATCTGGTTCTGACTCTTGCTGTAGAAAACTTTGTCTATACAGCAGCTTGCAGCGTTCTATCCACAATGACATAAAGGGACGATTGTCCAGCTCCCTGCTTATATACACTTTCTTCTTATGCAACTGCTTTAAGCGCAGAAATCGATCATCAGGGATATGAAAACCAACTTCCGATGCCATATCGTAAGGGGCTCTAACACGGTTATAATCTTCCTGAGAAATCGGGCCCGCTGTATTCAATAATTCAGCGCAACCACTTTTGGTCGCTGCATACATCCTAAAGGAGCGATTATGCGCGTCTGCGCGTCCTTTCCAGTCGACCAGGAGTTGAACAACCGAGAACCCAAATACTGCGAACGCTATTACACCTGTCCAGAGTTTCGTATCAACGTTTGCAGGCCTTAAAGAATTCTCCAGAGCAGGGTCTATAAATGCCATCGAAAGCAGATACAACGAGGTGAGCATTAATGCGACATCCAAACGCCGCGACCATCTCCGAAATCGATCACGTTCAACGTTGTGCGCTGTACACAACATATCTGAAATGCGAAATATCTTCTTTAGTTCGCCTCGAAAATCTACTACATCGTTAGTCATTCGTTACCCTCAAACATATCCCGAAAGCCTCCAATATCACGATTCGCTGTTGCATTCACTATTCGGCGATACACTCTCGACAACGCATGCGATATCCTTTGACGGTCACCGCTATTCGCTGACCCCAAATAGTCGTCGACATGTACGGATTGCCCGGTACTATCTTTTATTGGTTGCCGTACTAGATCGGTGGCTTTGCTAAAAAACTCGCGGACCATATGTGCAGTAGTACGCGGGCCTTGATAATTTCTGAATGCGGCTATCGCCAGACTTTCGATGTGGTATCCAGATAGTTGCTGTGCTTCCGGCAGACCACTATTAATAGCCTTCACCAGCTTAATAGTGGGGACAAGTTTGCCACTGCATTGCTGATTTCTCGTAGTAAGAGCCTCCTGAAAGCCGCGCGGATTTATACTGGACCATGAATTGTCCCTTGTAGCCGATTGAATTTTAAATCCTCCGTTATCACTCTTAACGGCAGGCAATAACTGGATTTCTTGTCCATCCGGGTACGTAACTGTGACCGCAAGCTCACCTGTCCTGACTTCACAACCGGCTGGCAATCGATCAGCAAGCGCTTGAGCTATAGTGGTCTTTGCCTGTTCCGGCGAACGCTCCATTTGGGTATTGTTCAGGATAAGAAGTGCATCAATATCCGAAAGCCCATCAACATATGTATTTTTTGAAACCGAACCACCAAAATTCTGATCCACAGTTTCGTCTGTATGATCGGCAATAAGCTCTTTGATCTTATCCAGTCGATCTTTTACGAGAGTGGTATCACGATCATTATAATTTTTAAGATAATCCGCAAAAAGTTCGCCAATGCTGGATTCAAATTCGGCGGCCTGAGCGTCTTGATTTGCAGTATCTACCCGAGACTGAATGGTTCTATGGCCCCAGTTTCGAAATCCTCCACTACCGCCCATTACATACCTCCTTTGTTTTCGACCACGTGTTTATAAGCGCGGTCAAGTTCTTCAGCATTCCACTCAAACTCAGAAAACTCTCCGCTACCTGTATATTTACGCATAGACCGCTCTAGCTGGCGCAAGTATTGATAATTATCAAACCAACATGCCGGATCGAGTTCGTCAACACTTATTTCCAGGCCGTAGTTCCGGGAGGCGTGGACGTGCTTATAGAGTGTATGGCCTTCGAAAAAGCTGAATCTTAGCCAGGTAAGGCCATCAAAAACATCTGCACCTGAAAGAAAATACAGTACGGTATTGAAAGTATCCAAACTTCCAAATATATGTATCGGTATCTCACATCCAATGCTATCTAGTCCTCTCCGAAGAGCTGCGATATTTCGCATTCTCTCAGCAGTATTACCTCCTAGCTCCTTTTCAGTAACACCAAGAAGATCAAATCCAGCCAGAGACTCAACGTGTTTTAGTAGAGCACCTATATCAAGGAAGCGTTGCCCTTCACTTTCTGGCTTTAGAAGAATTTCTCTGGCACTGTTTTGGTCACCTGGAAGAGCACCCAACGCATCAGTAATCTGCTCGCCGAAGGTAACCCGCCTATCGGGGTGATCGTAACTCACAAATACGGTAGGTTCTGGTATATCCCAACTTGATATGACTTTTGCGAACAGCTCTTCGTTCCATTCCTGTGGATTCGGCGAGTAGTCTCCATAATCGGACAGGTCAGCATCTTTGCTGGCCTCATATCCACCGCTGTCGAGAATAATGAGACCGGCGGGGTCATCTGGTCTGTCGATTTTTTCATAGAAAATGTCGTAGGCGCTTACGAGAATAGGCCTATCAATAAGCGGTTGTACTTCGTTATATACCTGCCGAATATCCCAAAATCCTTTACTTGAAAAAGATGGCACAAGTAAAGGTGTCTTTTCGATCACTTTGCCACCTGCTCTGATTTCACGAATTTTACTCAGCATCCAATGCTCCTTCTGTCCAAGCAGGAAAGACAATTACCACAAGGGGGACTACTTCCAGCTTCACAACTATACGTGATGCCTATGGGTAGTCTATTCTCAATCGCATAGTCAAATATTTCTGCCTTGCTCCACTCTAGTAACGGAAGGTGAAGCTGTAGGCAGCCGTCTGTGTATCCACAGAGAATTTCTGAGATAGACTGTGAAAAGTTCTGAGTACAGTCGTAGTAGGGTGTACCTTTATGAATTCCCATACACAATAAACCCCGGCTAACACCTGAAAGGGTCAACGCGCTGAATATCAGGAAGGCATTCCGGCCCAGGATCACACCGGAATTGAGCGGTGCGCGACCGCTCGCGTCGCAGAACTCAAGGCTTTCCAAAGGTAGAGCTTTCGCCATACGTTCGGCAGCAGACCGCTCCTGATTTGCGGCGGGCTGACCATAGTCAACATATACACCGCCCACTCTAAATCCTTGGGATATGAGTAGATAAGCACAGACCATTGAGTCGATACCGCCGCTCAACAATATTGTCGCCTGACGATCCTCAGTACCTTTCGATCTGGTATCTATATCTTCTATACCCATTCTCACTCATTCAATATCAATTCAGACATCCCATCGAGCCGCGCCTTGACTGGCTCCCAGCCCGGCATGATGTCCCGCTGTTGATTTGCACTTAAAATTGACCCACCCTGATCGCCAGATTATGGCTTAGGGCATCTCTGATTAATTCCAATGTTCATTTATAATAGGCACAGCCAATAACACCGGTAAATATTCATGCGCCAAGACTCCTTTTCTGATGCCGGGTTTGAGAAGTACCGCAAGAAGACCCGCAAAGAACAGTTTCTGGCAGAGATGGAAACCATCATACCCTGGGAGGAACTGACCGAGGCCATTGTGCCGTTCTATCCCAATCCGGAAGGAGCGGGGCGTCGCCCCATCGGTATCGAACGAATGCTGCGAATCCACTTCATCCAGCACTGGTTCAATCTGTCCGATCCGGCCGTCGAGGAAGCGCTTTACGACTCCCGTGCCCTGCGCCAGTTCGTGGGTGTCGATCTCGGCAGGGAGCCGGTCCCGGATGAGACAACGATTTGCAAATTCCGCCATCTCATGGAGAAACATAATCTGGGCGATCATCTGTTCCACCTGGTCAATCAATACCTCAAGGAAAACGGGCTGAAGGTCTCCCGAGGTACCATCGTTGACGCCAGCATCATCAGTGCTCCGAGTTCGACCAAGAACAAGAAAAAGGAGCGCGATCCGGACATGCACCAGACCCGCAAGGGCAACCAGTGGTACTTCGGGATGAAGGCCCACATCGGTGTGGACAGCCGCACCAAGCTCATTCATTCGGTGGTCGCTACCCCGGCCAACGTGCACGATTCCCAGGTGCTTCCCGACCTGCTTCATGGGGAAGAAAACCGGGTGTGGGGCGATTCCGCCTATACCGGCCAGAAAGAAGCTATTACCGATTGCGCGCCACGCGCCAAGGACTTTACGCAAGCCAAGGGTAGCCGACACCGGATACTGACCGATGAAGAGCGCGCCAGGAACCGGAACAAGTCCCGGGTCAGGGCGAAGGTGGAGCACCAGTTTGGCATCATCAAACGGCAATTCGGATTCTCTAAAGTTCGCTACCGTGGGCTGGACAAGAATGCTCATCGGCTGTTTGTGGCCTGCGCCCTAAGCAACCTGGTGATGGCGAAGAAAACATTGTTGAGGCGAAGCCGGTTGGGTTTGCAGCCAAGTTGCGCCTGAAAAATGGGAACAGGGGTAGATATACCTCGGAATACGACTAAAACAGGCCCTTTCGTCGTGTATTTCGACGAATCTGATCGTAATTTTGACGATGGCAAAAATATTTTCATGAGGTTAGTCAGTTTCACGGATTAATCAGATGATCCCTAGATTTGGGTTTCTTGCCGCTCTTTGTTACTTCCTGATTTGTCGTCGAGTGCTTCAGCCTGTAACTGTCATTGCCTGTCTCCAGGATATGGCAGTGGTGCGTTAATCTGTCCAGCAAGGCGGTGGTCAATTTCTAATCACCGAACACTGCTGACCATTCTGCAAAGCTGAGGTTGGTGGTAATGATGATGCTGGTGCGCTCGTACAGCTTGCTGATCAAGTGGAACAGCAAGGCGCCGCCGGCCTGGCTGAAGGGCAAGTAACCCAGCTCGTCCAGAATGACCAGGTCCGTATAGATCAGCCGGTTGGCAATCCGTCCCTGCTGCCCCAGCAGTTTCTCCTGCTCCAGTGCATTGACCAGTTCTATCGTGGACAGGAACCGGACTCGTTGGCGATGGTGCTGGATTGCCTGCACGCCGATGGCCGTCGCCAAATGGGTCTTACCCGTGCCAGGTCCGCCCACCAGCACCACATTCTGTGCATCCTCCAGCAACTGGCAGCGGTGCAGCGACCTTACCAGGGCTTCGTCGACTGTGCTTTGCCCGAAGTCGAAGCCGGTCAGGTCTCGATAAGCTGGGAACCTGGCCGTCTTCATCTGGTAATTAATTGAGCGAACATCCCGCTCTGAGGACTCGGCCTTGAGCAACATCTCCAGCACCGGCACCGCCTGTTGGTAGGCGGGCGAGGACTGGGCGGCGAGCGTATTGATGGCATCCGCCATGCCGTGCAGCTTCGGGGATTTCAGGGTGGTGATCATGGCGTCAGCCTTCATGGTGGGCTCTCCGGAGTTGGTCATAGCGGGCGGTGTTGGCCGGCGGCTCAGTGACGAGCTTCAGAGCCGGTGGCGTCTTGAGGGGTTGTGGACGACTGGGTTCAGTCATTCGGCTGAGGCAGTTCAGGACATGTTCTTTGGAGGGTTCGCCCGACTCCAGCGCCCTGGCAACGGCTTGCTCAACCAGCTGTTCATCGTGAAGCAACACCAGTGCCAGAATATCGACCATCTCCCGGTCGCCGCCGGGGCGCTTCAGCAGGCGTGATTGCAACTGCCGGAAGCTGTCGGGCAGTTCCAGAAACGGGGCGCCATTGCGCAGAGCGCCAGGCTTGCGTTGTACCACCGAGAGATAGTGCCGCCAGTCGTAGACGGTCTGCCCGGGCGGCCTTTTGTCCCGGCTGAACACTCGGATATGCTCGGCAACGATCACCAGCCGCTCCGGATAGACCCGAAGGCTCGTAACGCGATTGGCGAAGCTGGCCGGCACACTGTAGCGGTTGTGCTCGAAGGTAATCAGGCAAGTAGAGGACACCCGTTTGCTGTGCTCGATGAAGCCATCAAAGGCCGCCGGCACCGGCATCATCTGTGGCCGTTCGTCCTCCAGGCACTCCGCCAGGGAGCGGGCCTTGAACTCGGGGTTGGCGTTTTCCTGCCAGAGCTCCAGGCATCGTTCCTGGAGCCACTGGTTGAGCTCATGCAGGGATTTAAAGAGCGGAGGGTCATACCACAGTCCATGCCGGGCATCCTGAACGGTCTTCTCCACCTGCCCTTTCTCCCACCCGGAGGCGGGATTGCAAAATTCGGCCTCGAACAGGTAGTGGCTGACCATGGCGTAGAAACGCTTGTTTACCTGCCGTTGCTTCCCCCGACCGATCTTATCGACAGCGGTCTTCATGTTGTCGTAGATGCCCCGTTCCGGGATCCCGCCAAACGCGTTGAAGGCGTGGTAGTGCGCATCGAACAGCATCTCGTGGGACTAGGTCAGGTAGGCCTTCATGAAGAAGGCGCGACTGTAGCTGAGCTTGAAGTGGGCAATCTGCAACTTGGTGCTGATGCCATTGATCCTGACCCAGTCCTCGCTCCAGTCGAACTGGAACGCCTCACCGGGGGCAAATTGCTGGGGGACATAGGCCTGTTTACCGGCGGTGCGCGCAGCCTCCTGTTGTTCCTGGCGCCACTGGCGGGAGAAGGCGGCCACCCGGTCGTAGGAGCCGGTGTAGCCCAGGACCATCAGATCACGGTATAACTGTTTTACCGTGCGCCGCTGTTTGCGGTGCCGCCGAGACTCCCGGAACAGCCAGTTGGTCAGCGTATCCTCGTAGTCGTCCAGCTTGCTGGGGCTTTTGCGGGACGGGTAGGACGGTTCGATGGCCTGGTTGGCCAGGTATTTGCGAATCGTATTCCTGAACAGGCCGGTGCGGGGGTGATCTCCCGGATTGGTATGCCGTCACGCAGGTGCCAGCGTCGAATTACACTCAATAATGCCACGTCAATCACTCCTTGGTGCCCATGCATATGTTTTGGCAGGGAGGGGTTATACGTGGGTCAAAATTCGATGCAAATCCGGGGGGCTAAAGGGTCAATTTTGGGTGCAATTCAACATACTTGCAGCCGCACTCTCTCCTCGTCACGACATTTCTGGCAGACCCGCATGTACCTGGCTACTGTTTGGCGTAGTGACTTCAATTGCGGGATATCTCCCATTCAGAAAGAGGAATCATATATTCTCTGAGAAAGATTCTCGCCTCGCTCCCTTCTTGTCTGTCGGAGTCATGCTTATACATCTGAACAAAAAATTTGATTATCCGCTGATCGCCACATCACATCAGTCAGGGAATCCATCTGAAAATTCCAAAGGGGGGGCCGGCTATAGTAGTAGGCAATACCCACTTCTGTGAGACTCACCAAAAAAGGCGCGCACTCAATTGTAACCAGCTTCCCACATGAATTTTTCTATTCAAAAACCACTAAAATGTCAAAAAATACCGAACAACGAATGGAGGTATGGCCCGAATATTAGTACTAAAACACGAAATTCTGTTGGTCAAATCCATCCCAGCGGACCTAAAGCGGTAAAAATACTGGATATCAACAAAATATTTTTGTCAGGGGGTAAAGTACTCTTGGGGCAGTGCAGTATCAACAATAAATAAATATATTTATCTTTTATTACAATGACATACGAAGTAGTTGATAGAAACTATACTTGATATATCTATCAATGTCAGATTTATCAATTATATATCAACAACATAAGTCATTTTCATGCACATATATCAACTTTTATATCTGTCTTATAACATAACATTCGATATATATTACTCTTTAACCCCATTTTTAAAAGGCTTTAATGAGACTATATGATATTTCGGATTTGACCTACAAGCCTAAAGTATTTTTAGAGTTTATACTATCTGACATTTTTCTACTTTTTCGTTATATTTTTACTTATTTATCAATCACTTAAAATATTTGTCTTGGTTTTTCCAATTATTGTCCCTAACATATTCATCAGGGGTAACTAATCATGAATAACCAACAACATACATTTGGAGCTAACAAATTTAAGGCCGAGTTGATGCGCCGCGCATCTGAAGGCGGTAACACTGAAAAAAACTTGCTCAGCACTTTTAACCGCCTGTGCGAATGCATCCCGGATTTTGACAACCAGTTTGCCGCTCATATGGGGAACCCAGACCAGTTGTGGGAAACCTACCGCGAATTTCTGTTAGCTAGAAACTGCCGGGATCTGCGTACACCTAAATCTCGTCTGAAGAAATTGGTGGAGATTTATCAACTCTGCATGCCGCTAGATGACCAAGACTTTCGCTCCCTATTTCAAGTCGGTGTACAGAGAACCTTCGGTTCTCTTACAAAGCGATCAGGAGAGCCAGGACACCCAACATTGACTCAAGTAGGGATCAATATTGTCGAATTCCTAGGTGACAGGGGTTTCATAATGGCCCCTTCGAAAAACTACAAGTCGAGTCGGGAACGCTTAAAAGCGCAAGCACAGCCTTACATAAGCTGGCACCAGGGACGCACAATTCCTTCTCGATCAAATAAAGAAGCAGAGTTACTTGCATTAGACGAGCTGTTTCGGTTTCCATCAGGAACACTGGCAAAAAGTCTCCCATCCCCCCTTAAGGCATCCACGCCGACGACTGAACCGACAAAAAAAAGGCGGCCAAACTCCGATCCTCTGCCACAGGAAGTAGAACGCCAGTTCAACGACTTCTACAAACTAAAAACAGGTAAGGGCGTCCCGCGAACCGTCAATTACCTACCGGGCACAGCCCCCAAAGCTGTGGAAAATAGGATTCGTAACACGTCGAAGAAAAAGCGCTGGACCTTGAATGCTGAAAACGTATGTAAAACGGCAGGTCATGCGCACAGCGCGTTAAAGGGATTCTTTACCTACATCGCTACCGAGTATTTACCTCAGATTGAAGGACAAAACCAGGACACCATGTCGATGTCCTGGCTGGCAGATGTGGATGCACTGGACCAATGGATCGATGACGCACTCGAACAGGAACGGTCAATAGCGCCTATCAAACGCGTGCTTGCGCTTCTCGATGAAATGTCTCGGTCTGGTGGATACTTGCGTCTTGGCGTTGCACCATCCAATGGAATGTCGGTAGCGGAGTGGTTTGCAGAAATGAGCAAGGTCCCTGACATAGTAGCTGCCTTAAGCGAGCGCCTGCGCTATGACGATGGTCCAGTGCGTGACGCAAAAAAGAATATTCGTGTATTCCTTGAACTCACGCATGCTGACGCACACGCGAAGCTGGACGAAGGCGTAAGTTGGCTACTGCGTACTGGCGATGAGCACGAGAACGAATCTTACGATTGCCTCGAAGCTCATCAAATCGCATGCATTCTTCTAATCTCTAGAATATGCCCGCTTCGCTTGTCGAATTGGTCACGCATCCAATACTTGATAGATAATTTCAGCACAATGCCTCGAAACATTTCATCACTGACCTACGATTCCAAAAAGAACAAGTACAAACTCTATGTACCAAAGGATCATCTGAAAAACAGGAATACGTCAAAGGTGAACGATATCGATATAGATATTCCCCAGTCATTTAACTCGATCATTCGACAACTTTTGACATCCAGAGAAAGGTTTTTAGGCACACTTCCAGAACAGCTCCAAGTGGAGATTGGGACTTCACTCTTCATTAATAAGAACAGGAAAAAACATACAATAGGTGCAATGAATTCATCGGCTCTCAGTGTAATATTTCGCAGATCTACGAAGCGAATGATGGCAGCAATATTTCCCGACATTTGTCATGAAGGAATCAACATGCATGCTATGAGACATCTGGTAGCTACTCTGTTCCTAAACGAGCACCCCAGCCAATACGCTCCTCTCTCGGTCCTGCTCAATGACAGTCTTGCGGTTGTAATAGCCACATACGCCGAAATTGACCAGCAGAAAAACGCAGAAATTATTGGACAATGGGTTTCCTCAATGTCTTGTTTTACGTCACCTGAAAAACCCGAGCACGCATGACCATGGGAATCTCACTTGACTTATCAAGCTCCGATGACATTAAAATAAGTAGAGATCAAGGTTGGCTATGCCCGAAAATCAGTATGCCTCGCTGTAGCGATCTTGATGATGGTAACTGTACCAATTATTGAATTTTACCCGCTGCCCCCGGACGGCTATCCTATCGGGGTTCTTCAGCCTCACTTGACCGCTTTGTAAAGAGCCATCGTTCCAAATATCGTGCTGAATGTTTGTGTCTGCTTTACTTCAGAGAAATGGGCGCTTCGAAACAACTCGGGAAGCCTTCCGGCAACATTGTCCCCAGTGTTCTCGAATCCATCCAGAAGTTGGATCGAATAGAACAGGCAGCGCATCAGGGGATTTTTCGGGTAACCCCAATCTGCAACATGCAGTTCTGCACCAGGCTTCAGGATGCGAAACAGCTCAAAAGCGGTACGCTCTTTAGCCTCCCAGTTCAGGTGGTGGAAAAACAGGCTCGAGACTATGCGGTCAAAGTATGCGTCGGGATACGGCAAATTATCGGACAGTGCATGATCGAACTGTACCGTGACATTAGCGCTGCGAGCCTTATTCCTGGCAATGGACAGTATCGCCTGATCACCATCTACGCCTGTTACCAGCGCGGTAGGAACTGCCTGCTTAAGCCACACTGCGAGCGTACCGGTGCCGCAGGCAAGATCAAGAACCCTCTCCCCTGCTCCAACACTAGTCTGCCTAATTAGTGCGTGCTTAAATGTGCGCTCTCGAGTGGTGGCCGCAACGATGGAATCGTAATAGGGTGTAAGCCAATTGACTCTCAATGCCGGAATATATTCCGATTTTTCTGTAGGGCTCACTATTACTCCGCTCGATCTGACTGACTCCAAAACGCAAAACCCGTTCCGAATCAATCTAGCATCTGAAAGACTACTCCAATGCACCATTGGATACATAGTTTATTTGAAGCCACCAGAAACGTTTGGATTGCCCATCTGGCACCCTCCTCCTTGTTGACGCTTGGCGACGATCGGCATATCTGCCGCCAGGCCATTGGCCTTTTCGCCTGTCGGGCCTTTTTCTACGATCCGAAAATATATTCTCACTCATTCGAGGCCCCCGGCTTTTCTCAAGGCCCAAAGCTTGAATGCAGGTATTCAATAACGGCACGAATATCCGCTTCCGACAACTCAGGATTACCGCCTTTTGGCGGCATAGCCATAGGTGAGCCGGAACTTTGTAATCCTCTGACGACATTTATGAGCAGTACATCGTCTGGCTGTGACAGCCGTCCATTCCTGTCAGTAAGATCAGGGACGCCTGGTATTGCTCCTTTACCGTTGGCACCATGGCAGGCGATGCAGGTCTGGTCGTAGATAGCCTTACCAGACTGGGCGTTAGTGCCATTTGCATCTATAAGCGAAGCTTTTGTCGGGGAGCCGCCAGGCAGGCTGTTGTTGGATGCCTGAATAAAAGTAAGGATGTTTCGAGTTTCCTCTCCGGTAAGTCCGGCACGAAGGCGCATATGGAACATGGTAGTGATCCACTGATCGTCGCGCAGCTCGGCCGGCCCGCGCAGATTGTGGCAGCGGGTGCAGCTATCTGCCCATTGCTGCGCGCCAAGTGCGAAGTCACCGGGTACGGGGTAATCGAACGCCTGAACTGACGAGGACAACGCGCCGCTTACCAGTAGGCTTGCCACCACGCCGACCATCATTTTGATCGTTTTACGGTTTATACGTTTCATTTCAATCCCCCTAGAATCCATACGCGAGCTGAAACAGGAATCGGTTGCTGTCGGTAGCCGAATCCTTCTCTTTGCCTTCATTCAACTCATAATTCAACTTGGCAATGACATTGCTGGAAAAAAGGTAATTGAGACCCCATCCCCACTGTTTCTGGTCTCCACTATCAACTGCCGAGTCGAAGTCGGTATAGCGCACTACGGCCTCAATCTTTGTGGAAGGAATACGATAGGCGGCCTGGGTGTACCAGGTTTCCCAGCTGGCACCCGCAGATGCGGCCTCCCCTTTATCGGTTGAACCGACTTTTGTCTTAACGTATTCACCGCGTAAACCCAAACCCTGTAGCCAGTCCACATTCGAGGACATCAGCTGATAGCTAAAGTCTGCCCCATAAACATCATAGTCACGCTCGCCCTCCAATTTGATGTCTATCGATTCCCCGTCGTCGCTATTAACAGCAGCCTTTCCCGTAGCACCGGAGAGGCCTATTTCGAGGCTGGGTACAGGTAGAATGGCTACTCGGCCTCCGAATACCTTGTCACCATCGGCATCTTCGTTAAAACCCTCGGCGTCTATACCTTCGAGCTCGCCATCTTCCGATTCGAGCGTCGGTCCGTTAGATGCAAAAATGGCATAGCTGCTCCTGATACCACCAAAGGCTGGAAGACCACCACGAAGTTGAAAGCCGACGTCGGAGACTGGAGCTGCGCCGTCGTGTCCAAAGCCGGGGGGCGCTGAGGCCATCTTATTGATCCATGAGGGGTGAAGGTTCTGCCTGAACTGGCCTATTGGACTTAGGAATTTGCCAGCAACGAATGCGGCATAGTCATTCATAAAGACATCAATAGTCATGTATTCAAGTTCGGTATTGGTCTCGCCATTGTCTTCGACATCAATTTCCAGCTCAGCTTCAAGCATGACGAGATCGCGATACTGAAAATGGAAGATCGGGGCGAATGTTCCTACTCGAAAATCTCCGTTATCATCATCGCCATAAGATTTTGAATAACCAACATCACCGTAGCCGGCAAGATGGACTATCGTGTTGGGCGATAGCCACTCAGACGCCTGCACTACCTCCTTCTCCAATTGGTAAACATCATCTTTTGTAGCAGATTGTTGTTCCTGTTCTTCCAGCTTTGCCTGAATAGCCTTTAGCTGCATTTGCAACTGCTCCACTTGGGTTTTGAGCGTCTCAAGCGGCACGTCAGCTAGAACCGAAATAGGCATAGCAAGCCCCAACATCGTAAGGATCGGCAGCAAACCATTGTGACAGCGCCAAGTTTTCATCAAACTTCCTCCACTCATTTTCGGGCCACATCAAATCGACATCGCTCTACTTTAGGTGGCACCGGCTGTCACACCGATGAACCGGAGATTACATACATGAAATAGAGTCTCCAGTTGTTGTCATCTTGATCTCAATTCAGTGCGCTCGGCATTTATCTGACCGAAAGATGTAGATTGGATTACGCATTCGTAATTTGGCGGTCATGCAATTGAAAGGGTCATATTGCTATTGTTTATCTTGTTCGGTGCTATTTCGAACTGAAGAAATTGGCAGCAAGACAAGCTACGGGGGCAAGCAACCATGATGAAAGTAAAGAATTTGATTTCTATCTTGGCGGTTCTGGGATCAATGTCCGGGTCAGCTTTTACATTGGGCGCGGAACCAGGTTCTCACGATCACCAAGCAACAAAGAGTAATTTCAAGAGCTCATCTTCCAGCAAGCAGGTGTCGGAAGAAAAATGTGCTAACCAGGAGACTAAGGCCGCATCAAATGAAAACGCTGGCGCAAAAACTGACGAAGCGGCAAGTGGGAAGTGCCAGCCTGAGAAGGACAAGGTGCCACGTCACGACCACCGAAAGATGAAAAATCTTTAACTACGTTCGTAAAGAATACCGGGGGCCATAGCATTTTTCGGGAGAAACCCCCGGTGATCTGGAGGGAATAGCTATAAAGAGATGCACATCAAGCAGCAGGGCGAGTCCAGAAACCAGGACACGTTATCTATTTACCTATAACTGTATATCAGTTGGGAGAATTCAATGACTACTTCAAAAAACCACCCTATCAACTACTATATTGCACTTCTATTCTTGGTTATGATGCCTGCCTTCGGCGCAGAATTGAAACCATGGAATAGTCAGGAAGCTTTGCAGTTGTCCGATAGCCTGTATTCTGCATCACGGAAGCTGAACGCTGAGTGCCGTCAATCACCCCCAAAATACCTCGATGAGGGCACCAGTGGGCACACCGAGTTCCGCTATCACGTGCGGCATTTCATGAGCGTTACGAGAGACCTCTCTGAGTCTCTCGAAAACGGCGCCAACCAGGCCGAAACTCAACCCATCTATGCTGAGTCTGTCGAAATATTGAGCGACCTGAAAAAGTACGCTGGCGGGCAAAATCCGAAGGCGTGGCCGCAGGTAGTAAACGCCGTGTCTAAAGCGGAATCGATCCTCAATCAGCTCGGGGCATTTTACGCCACTAAATAGGATCAGCCACAATTGATCCCTTTGGCCCAGCCCGCTAATCGCGGGAGGGGCGTTTTTTTGTCTAATGTGAAATCCCGGTGAACTATGATGGATAACCAGATATATTATCGAGTTCTTTATACCACGCTAATAGGGCTGATCTGGCTACCAGGGCTTCACGCGCAGGAGTCCAGCAGTGAAATGAACATGGGCGACACCGGCAGTGAAAGCCTCAACGCTCTTGCCACAAAGGCGCTGAACCCTGTAGCAAAAATGATAAGCGTGCCGTTCCAGAACAACTTGAATTATGGCGTTGGTCCGGATGACGACACGCAGTACGTGCTCGATATCCAACCGGTTGTACCATTTACTCTAAGTGAAAACTGGAATCTCATCACGCGTACGATCATTCCAATTGTCAGCCAGCGTGCAGCCGGGCCAGACCAATCCAGTAAAGATGGGCTGGGAGACATTAATTCAACGCTCTGGCTGTCCCCTGCTGCGGGGCACGATCTTTTTTGGGGGGTTGGACCGACCTTTACCGTACCATCCGGCAGCTCAAAGGAGCTGACCAGTGGGCAATGGAGTCTGGGGCCGTCAGCAGTGCTGATGTGGACGCCTGGGCGCTGGATGGTCGGAGCGGTGGCAAACCAGCAGTGGAGTGTGGCCGGCTGGAGAGATCAAAATGTGAGCGCCAGCTATATCCAGCCCATGGTGGTCTACCATCTGCCAGACGGCTGGTATTTGGCATCGGTGCCGGTAATCACTGCTGATTGGAAAGCTGATTCCGGTGATGTTTGGACTGTTCCTGTGGGCGGTGGGGCAGGTAAGGTGCTTAAGATAGGTCACCAGGCCATGAACCTACAACTCCAGGCGTTCTATAACGTTGAAAAGCCCAGCGCTGGCCCTGATTGGCAGTTGCGATTTCAATTTCAGTTCATTTTTCCGAAATGAGAATAGCGTCTCAGGTTCTCAATGGTTTTTCGCATCTGTCCGCTTCAATATAGGTCGGCACCAACAGCAGAGTTAACCCAGAACGCTTCATGCCCCTGGATTAACTGCCTCTCCATAGTGGCTCGAACTATCTAGTCTCTTTTCAGTTCTGCCACATCGTTTGGTTTAATGTTCCCGTCAACGATGGAAGCTCGGGCGAAATGCTTGTCGATAATAGAGTCAATGCGGATTTTCCCCACCAATTCTCGGCGGTAGTTGTCCGTTCCTTCCGTGATTGATCCAGAGTAGCTCACGTTTGAAACGTCGAGTATCATCCCAGGTTCGGCACCATCTTCGCTCCCGATACACACAACAACCTTACTGCCTTCAACAGATGCGACCTGCCCTCTCATCATATGTTCGTGATAAAACGGGGTGCCTGAACAGGCAGCAATAGATCCGACAAATGAAGCAATAGCCAAAAATCTTAATAGTGTTCTAAACATAACTCCTACTCCTTTATAAACCCTGTCATGGGCGTTGGTATTGAGAATTGTGAGCAGCTCGCTGGGCTGGATTACCCCAGTGATGGTGCACCACAATTCTCCTTGACTCTGACCTACACCTGGTCAGATAACTGCTTTTGCACGCTCATTCCACTGCAATACGACGCTGTAAATTACCGGTAGCACTAACAGGCTTAGTACTAATACGGTAACCATCCCGCCCAGCATAGGCGCTGCGATTCTGTGTGTGACATCGGCTCCGCTTCCGGAACTGAGCATGATGGGGACCAGGCCTGCCATGGTGGATACCGCGGTCATTACCACTGGGCGTACACGCCGTGATGTCGCTGAAAGGGCTGCGTTCTTGATATGATCAGTACTGAGCTGACCCGGGTTACCTTTCCGTTGCTCCGCAATTTCTTCATCGATAAAACTGAGAACAAGAACCCCAATTTCAGCACCCATCCCTGCCAGGGCAATAAAGCCCACAGCTACTGCTACTGACATGTTGTAGTCATTGATATAGATGAACCAGATTCCACCTATCAGGCCAAAGGGTATCGACAACATCACTACGAGCGGCGCTGACAAGTTCCTGAAATTGAGGTAGAGAAGAAGAAATATGAGCAATATTGTTACCGGCGCCACGATTTTCAGGCGTGCCTCTGCACGCTCCATATATTCGAATTGGCCTGACCAACTAATGGTATACCCTGGTGGGATATCGACTTGTGTTTCAACCACCTGCTTCGCCTGCCGTACAAAACCGCCAATGTCAGAACTGGAAATATCGACATAAATCCAAGCGTTCGGTCGGGCGTCCTCTGATTTAATCACCGGAGCACCCCTGGAATATTCGAGATCCGCTACCATCGCCAAGGGGATCTGAACACCCGTCGGCGTTGGGATCAGTACCCTCTCGAGAGTTTCCAGATCGCCTCTCAGGTCTCGCGGGTAGCGGATATTCACTGGGTATCGTTCAAGACCTTCTACTGTCTCAGTCACGTTCATACCACCAATCGCGCTCTTAATAACATCCTGCACCTGCCCGACTGTTAATCCGTAGCGGGCTGCCGCATCTCTATTGATGTTGAAGTCCAGGTAGTAGCCACCAACTGCCCTATCCCCAAACGCAGAAAGCGTATCCGGCAATGTCTTCATCGCCTGCTCTATGCTTTTCGAGATTTCTTGTAGTGTCGCAAGGTCAGGACCCGAAACCTTGATCCCCACAGGGGTCTTGATTCCCGTAGAGAGCATGTCGATTCGTGTTTTAATCGGCATTGTCCACGCGTTGGCAAATCCGGGAACCTTAATCGCTTTATCCATCTCGTTCATAAGTTCTTTGGTGGTCTTGTCGGGATCTGGCCATTGGTCTTTCGGCTTAAGTCGAATGGTGGTTTCGAACATAGAAAGTGGCGCAGCATCAGTGGCTGTCTGGGCGCGACCAACTTTACCGAACACATGATGCACTTCAGGAAAAGTGAGAATTATCCGATCTGTCTGCTGTAGTAACTCCTTTGCTTTAGTGATGGAGATGCCAGGGAATGAGGTGGGCATGTACAGAATATCGCCTTCATCCAGTGGTGGCATAAACTCACTGCCAAGACGGCTATAGGGATAAGCGGTAACGCCCAGGATAACCAACGCACACGCTATAGTGATCCATCGATGCTTCATGAACAGAGTAAGCGTTGGCGTATGTATGGCATGCATAAGCCGGTTAACCGGGTTTGCATGTTCAGAAACAATTTTACCTCGAAGAAAATACCCCATCATCACCGGCACGAGCGTGATTGACAGTATCGCCGCCGCACCCATCGCGTAAGTGGCAGTAAATGCCAGGGGACTAAAAAGCCTTCCCTCTTGCGCTTGCATAGTGAAAATGGGCAAAAATGAGACGGTTATAACGAGCAGAGAAAAGAATAGCGCAGGACCCACCTCTCGACAGGAGCGACCGATCGTATCCCAGCGTTCCGAGTCCGTTAATGTATCGCCTTTCTCTTTGGTCGCCTGCGCAAGATGCTTGTGGCCATTCTCCACCATCACAATGGCACCATCCACCATTGTCCCTATGGTTATTGCAATTCCTCCCAGGGACATAATATTGGCATTCAGGCCCTGGAAGCGCATGACAATAAATGCCATGAGGATGCCAAGCGGCAAGGTTATGATCGCCACCATCGCGGACCGTATGTGCAGCAGAAACATGACGACAACGAGACTTACAATAACCAGCTCTTGCAGCAAGGATGTATTCAGACCGTTCACGGCTCTCTCAATGAGATCACCACGGTCATAGACTGTTACGATTTCGACCCCGTCGGGTAAGCCCTTCTTTAATTCTTCAAGTTTCGCCCTGACGCCTTGAATAGTAGCAAGTGCATTTTCCCCGAATCGCATTATCACAACGCCACCAGCCACCTCCCCTTCACCGTTCAATTCGACCAGCCCACGTCTGATTTCAGGGCCGATTTTGACATTCGCCACATCCTGAATCCGAATGGGTGTGCCCGAATCGTCGACACCCACGGGTATGGAATTAATATCCTCTACCCCACGAATGTACCCTCGCGCCCTAACCATGTACTCGGTTTCAGCCAATTCAATCAATCGGCCACCTACGTCATTGTTTGATTGCTTTACAGCGTGTTTTACTTTATCCAGGGGGATGTTGTATCTGAGCAGCGCATTGGGATCGACTTCGATTTGGTATTGTTTGACAAACCCGCCTACTGAAGCCACCTCTGCCACTCCATTGACTGTTTGTAGCGGATATCGCAGATACCAATCCTGAATAGATCGCAGGTCTGAGAGGTCGTGCTTTCCCGTTCGATCAACCAGGGCATACTCATATATCCAACCCACTCCGGTGGCATCAGGCCCCAGTGTCGGCGTGATGCCATCTGGTAATCGCCCACTGATATAGTTAATGGCTTCAAGTACCCGCGAGCGTGCCCAATACATATCAACATCGTCTTCAAAGATGACGTAAACAAACGACAGGCCAAAAAATGAATATCCTCGAACAACCTTTGTCTTCGGAACTGCCAACATTGCTGTTGTCAGCGGATAGGTGAGCTGATCCTCCACCACTTGAGGCGATTGCCCGGGGTGCTTGGTCAGGACTATAACCTGGACATCAGAAAGATCGGGAATGGCGTCCAGAGGGGCGTTGAGATAGGAAAACAAACCCATAGCGGCAAGGGCGGTCATTGCCAAAAGGACGAGAAATCGGTCTTTTATGGACGCATCAATAATGGAGTTGATCATTTAGTGATCTCCCCCATGCTCATGCCCAGTATCGGTACCTTCCTCTGAGTTGGGTTTATGGTCATCCGCCGGCGATTCCGAAGTATGATCCTGGTCATGTTCTGAGCTCACAGGAGGTTCCATTTGGGTCATTTTTGCGGTCGCTTCACGAAGTGAAGACTCTGAATCGATCAGGAACTGGGCTGAGACGACAACCTCCTCTCCTGCCCGAATGCCTTCAAGCACCGCAACCTTGCCACCGGATTCAACGCCCAGTTCAACTTTGCGCGGTTCGAATACGCCCTCCTCTTTCATGACAAATATCTGGCTGTACTCCCCGGAACGAATAATCGCCTCAGCCGGTACCACGACAACGGTAGCTGTTTTCTGCGACCTGATCGTGATATCCGCGAACATTTCCGGCCTCAGCAGCATTTCGGGGTTCTCAAAAATTACTCGGACCTTAGTAGTACGAGTCTTGGATTCCGCATAGGGAAAGATATAGGACACTGTACCGGTCAGTACCCGCCCCGGAAGACTGGTCAAGGTCATCTCAACAGGATCTCCTTCATTCACCCAGGGCAACTCGTACTCATAGATATCCGCGTAGACCCATACCGTACTCAAATCAGCTATCTGGTAGAGTTCAGATCCAGGCGTTACATATTGACCCTGCCTGGCACCGATGTGTAATACAGTCCCGGCGACCGGAGAATGGATATGGAGCGTTTCCGTGACAGTGCCCGACTTCTCCAATGCTTTGATCTGGTGTTCTGGTACATCGAGTAGACTGAGTCGATCTCTGGAGCTGCTTACCAGCGCTATGGCGCCACGGCGTATGTCTTCAATCCTGTTGTCCTTGAGCAACTCATAGTTCTGGAGCGCTAGAAGGAACTCCTGTTGCGTAGACACCAGCTTGGGTGAGTAAATCTCCAGAAGCACTTCGTCGGCCTGGACCGGTTGTCCAGTTTTGTCCACCCGAATGTCCTTTATCCAACCATCGACTTTTGGATGTAGACGAAACATCTTTTCTTCATCGTAGTCGACTCTGCCAACCGTACGAATCGTACGAGACAGGACTTCACGCGTCGCGATATCAGTGCGTAATCCAATATTATTTTGAACAACCGGGTTAATTTTGACCGTGCCAGCGACCTCGCTTTCCCCGTCGTCCGCATACACCGGAACGTAATCCATTCCCATTGGGTCTGTCGCCGGAACAGGAGAAGTGACCTGGGGATTCATGGGGCTGCGATAGAACATTGGCTTCTTTTCGACGCTGGCATTACCGCTCATCGCCGGCGAATCCTTCGGAATAAGGTAATAGCCAACGCCCAAACCTATTGCAAGGCTAAGAGCGCAGCCCAGAAGTGTCACCTTATTCATAAATGTTCTCCTCGCCGACGGCGGCTGCGAGCCGCGCCACCGATTGATTGATTTCGGTAAAAGCTTTCCAATACTGCAATTCATAGTTAAGTAGTGTGACCTGGCTTCTTACCAGATTAAGAAAATCCACTTCATTGACCTGGTAGCCCACAAGCATCGATTCAACCGTTTGTCTCGCCTGGGGTAGGATTCCCTCCCCAAACAAGTAGAGTTGTTCCGCAGCCTGGTCATACTCAGTTAGTGAATTTGATATGGAGGACAAAACCAGATTTCGCTTATCAATCAGCGCATACTTGCTCTTTGCAAACTCTCTCGATCGCTGCTTTACAGCCTCTGATTGCTTCGTTCCTGCATACAGGGGCACGTTTACACTCAACATAACGGAGAGAAAGTCCTTACGTGAACGCCCGAAATCGTCTTCCTCTCGGTTACCGTAGGACACACCTACCTTGAAGTCTGGATAGAAGTCCTTTTCGGCTAGGGCCAATCTGGACTTGGACGCTTCAATCGACGCCTGCTCCTGCTTTAGTAGCGGCCGGGTTTCAAGCGCACGCTGGTGGAGTATCGGTTCCTTGGCAATAACACCTGAGAAGGCTGGCATATCCACAGGGAGAGCAGCTAACGTATCCGGCGATACATCCATAAGCACGTTCAGTCGAATCAGGCGTCTTTCGCGCATGGATTTCAGCTGTATTTCGTTATTGAGGAGCTTTGACAGCTCCAATTGCGCAAGCAATACGTCTTGTTGCAGGCCGTTACCAACCTCATATTTTGTTTGTGCAATTTTTACAAATTGGCGAAACAATGCCTGATTCCTCAAAACCGTTTCCAGTGAGCGATCTAGGAAGTAGATCTCCCACCACGTCACAGTGACATTCATATCCAGATTCAGCCGCATTTCTTCGACTGAATTGAGAGCGGCTTCAGCCTCAAACAGCGCAACATCCTCTCTCAGTCCGAGCTTCCCCGGGAAAGGGAACATCTGACTGACACCCAATTGAACCTGGGTCATGGGTTCTTGATTGACGTCAAAAGAATTCCATGGAAAATTCATCGCGTTCAGACTGACGACTGGGTCCGGTAGCGAACTCACTTGAGGAGCAAGATGTGTCAATGCCTCGTAACGTTCCTGCATCTCGGCTAGACCAGGATTGCTAGCAAGAGCTCGTAACCTCGCTTCCTCGAGCTCAAGTACATTTGCATCCAGTGCATAAGCTGGCGTCCATACACTCGTGCACAGCACAAGTAGCGTAAATAGAATTGGCGTTAGTATGTTCATAGGCAAAAGGGTCCTCACAATTGCGCCCTTGCGGATTGTTGCAAACAGACCAGAATTGCCGGGACTAACAAGGGACCAATGTCAATCTTGTTGGATTCGTGTGGAATCGAATTGCCAGTAGTTAACGAAATGAGGCCTGCATCCTTGAGCGCGAGATCTGAGCTATTAGCAAAGATCCCATGTATCGCGACACAATGGATATTGTCGATGCCCCGGGAAAGTAGTGTTTCGATGCAGCGCAAAATTGTTTTTCCACTTGAGATGGTGTGATCGATAATGACAAACTCACTACCGTGGTATCGGCTCAAATCAGGCAAAGTTACTCGCTCGTCGCCTTCTCCCAAGCGTTGCCTGTTTCCGATGACAAATGGATGACCACATTTGGAGGCAACATCAGCTACCCAATGCTCATTTTCCAGGCCCAACCCTACTAGAAGCACCCGCTTTCGCGGGCTTAACCACTCGGCAAGGGCAGAAGTTCCCTGGACCACTCGACTGGGAACACGGTATATCTGGTCGAGTGCGGACCAGCGATGAAGGTGTGGTTCCACGGTTACCATCCAATCAATATGCTGAGAGAGCGCTTTGGCAAACAGGCGGGAGGTCACTGCCTCACCATCGGTAAAGCGCTTGTCCTGTCGCATATAGCACAAGTAGGGTGACACCAATCCGACAGAAGTCGCTCCCAACTCGCGTAAAGTCTCAGTAAGGAATAGCAACGGCAGGTACTTTGCGTTTGGATGGGACATGTCTATAGCAACGATGCAAATACGCCCCCTAACAGATGTGTGGATCTTCAGGTATGTTTCTCGATCGGGAAACTGGCGCGTCTCCAAACTACCGAATTCACAGTCCATTTCTTCAGTGAGTGATTGCGCCAGGGGATAAGGTGACGGCGAAAAAAGTACAGGCGGAGCTGGCCACGCACTCATAGAAAAACCTCCAATAGATCAGCCATGCGCCTACTTATGCGGTGGTATTTTGTGGCAGCTGAAAGGCACATGTACCGCATTATCTTTCACGTTCTGGTCCACGAACCGGTAATGACCTTCTTTAAAGCGCGTCCACCAGTCATGACTAACCTCAACGTGGTATTTCGATAGAATTTCCTCGATGCAATCGATACAGGTTCGGGAGGCGTCATAGGCAACGTTCAAGACCTGGGTTGATTCATCGAACGACACCTTGTCCATTCCATAGATCTCGTCAATTTCTCCAAGCGCCGGCGCGATACGTTGTGTATCCACATCAGTTAGCTTGAGGTGTCGGGCCACGAGATTGACCTCTGATACGCCCAATCGATGCTTCTTGTTTTCCATGGCTTATACCTCCTCGTTCTGTTGACTGCTGCTGGTCAGCGCTTGTCTACGTCCTTCTTGGACACCTCGCTGGTACGCGTCAGAATTCGTCGCGTCGGGGTGTTGGTGGTTCGCCCCCTCATTGCCTTCTTGGCCCGCTTGCCCTCCGTGGTCGTGGCCTCTATGCATATACAGGTGCATCGCGGGACACAGTAGAAGAATGAGCACTGGAAGGTACTGGAAGAGGTGCGTCCGATGTTCCATCAAAAGAAAATAGATAACGGCACCACCTAATGAGAGCAATGCGGCTCCCCGGGAAGTGATCCAGAAAGGCTTCTTGTTAGTCATTGCTCACCTCGTGAAATTCGAAATCATTTTCGTCACAGCATTGCCTGGTATGGATCCAGAACAGTTCATCAACAGCCGATATCCGCACAAGACCCTCGTTATCCATACCTGCATGGGCTGCATCCATAATTACCTGCGCCACGGCTCTGGCATTCTTTTCATTCGTATAGGTCAACAGTCGAATATGCGTCGTTAAAGGGTCGCGATTATAGGCATCAAAATAGGCGCCACGCCCTCTTACGGAATGCACCGTAAAGCCCTTGACTCCGTGGTTCACCAACGCAGTTTCGACCGCCTCAAGTCGCATTTGGTCGAATATTGCCGCTACTAGTTTGAAACTCACAAATCACCTCACTCGACGTGGATAACGCCGCGATACATCTGCATTTGGCAATGAAATTCGTACTCACCTTTTTTCATCGGAGGAATGTGGATAGTCATGGTCTTGTTGAGTGGAAGACTTTCGCTAATCTCCAACTCGGGAATCTGGACGATCTCCGAACAGGGGGAAGCATCTTTGCGCATAAAGCTCAGTTCAGCTGGTTGTCCAGCTGGCAAACGAATGTGCGACGGCTGATACGTTCCACTTTCGACAATGATTATCGAACTGGAATCGTTCATTGCATCCTCTCCCGGCTTATACAGCCAGAACCACCAGACAATTAGCGCAATAAGTGCAACACCTGCTAGATTTGTGAACAGCATGATTCCTCCCTCCTAATGTTCCTGGGCTTTGAAAAAACGCAGCCGGTTAGCGTTTGTCACGACTGTCAAGGACGAAAATGCCATGGCTGCGCCTGCAATTACCGGGCTTAGCAAAAGTCCGAAAAATGGGTAGAGCACGCCAGCCGCAAACGGCACGCCTGCAACGTTATAGATAAAGGCTCCAAACAAGTTTTGTTTAATGTTGCGGAGGGTGGCACGGCTTACGGCGATGGCATCAGCCAGACCGTGAAGAGAGCCTCGCATCAAGGTAATGTCCGCACTTTCTATAGCTACATCCGTTCCGGTTCCTATCGCAAACCCAACGTTGGCCATAGCGAGGGCCGGCGCGTCATTGATGCCATCGCCGGTCATGCCGACAATCTCACCCTGCATTTGCAGTTCGGCGACTTTGTTTGATTTTTCCTCAGGCAATACTTCTGCGAAATATTCTTTGATACCCACTTTATCGGCCACTGCCTGGGCGGTGGCCCGGTTATCACCAGTTAGCATCACCACGCGGATACCCGAGTTCTGTAAGCGCTTTATAGCGACAATTGAGTCCTCTTTAATGGGGTCTGCTACCGCGATCACGGCTGCCAGAGAGCCGTTTACGGCGAAGTACATCGGCGTTTTGGCTTCGGCTGCAAGAGTTTGCGCCCTGTCCCGGACTGACTCGATCGAGATACCTCTCTCTTCCATGAGCTTTTCGTTGCCAAAAAGCAGATGTTTGTCTCCTAACTGTGCCTCAACACCATGGCCGGCAATTGCGCCAAAGTTGGATACTTTCTCCTGCTTTAGTCCTCGTTCTAGGGCAGACTCAACTATCGCCATCGCCAGTGGGTGTTCAGAACCCGATTCCAGACTCGCTGCCATTTGTAAGACACTGTCCTCGCTATCACTGCCCGCTAGAATGACGTCGGTGACTTTTGGAGCGCCAAGCGTAATCGTTCCGGTTTTGTCGAGAATCATGGCGGTAATTTTTGATGCCGTTTGCAGAGCCTCACCGTTGCGAATCAGTACGCCCGCCTCGGCCGCCTTACCAACGCCAACCATTACCGACATCGGGGTGGCCAGACCCAGAGCGCATGGGCAAGCGATGATCAGCACCGTAGTAGCCGATACAATGGCGAATGCCAACGCCGGTTCAGGGCCAAAGTTAAGCCAGGCCAATGCACTCACCACTGCGACAATCATTACGATCGGTACAAAATAGCCGGAAATGATGTCTGCCATACGGCCGATAGGCGGCTTGGAGTTCTGCGCACGCTTCACCATATTGATGATTTGCGCCAATGCAGTGTCTTTGCCTACTCGGGTTGCCCTAAAAAGAATAGAGCCGGTCTTGTTCAGGGTTCCAGTGACAACCTCGTCGCCAACGACTTTTTCTACTGGCATTGGCTCGCCAGTTAACATGGATTCGTCAATTGACGTATGCCCCTCAACGACCTGACCGTCGACTGGAATCTTCTCCCCGGGGCGAGCTCGGACAATATCGTCGACAAGAACTTCCTCGATGGCGATATCCAGCTCCTGGCCGTTTCTGCTAACCCGCGCAGTTTTGGCCTGTAGCCCGATAAGGCGTTTTATCGCCTCAGAGGTCCGTCCACGCGCCTTGAGCTCCAGGGCCAGCCCGAGGTTAATCAGCCCTATTATCATGGCAGTCGCCTCAAAATAGACGTGACGCGCCATGTCGGGCACAAGATCCGGGACGAAAACCACGATCATTGAATAGAGCCAGGCCGTGCCAGTACCCAGCGCTATTAGGGTGTCCATATTGGCTGAGTGATTTCTAAAAGAGCGCCAGGCCCCGACATAGAAATGCTTTCCGGAGAACACCATGACTCCCAGGGTCAGAAGACCGACGATCAACCAGGCCAGGCGCTCAGAATTTGTAGAGACGGTCATTTCACCAGCGAAAAGGCTGTAAAGCATCAAGGGGATACCCAGCGCCAGGGCAATCGTCATCTCCCGCATGAGACGCTTGTAGTACACCAGTTCGGTCTTTTCTTTTTCCTCCAGGGCGTCGTTATCTGACTCTGAGGTACTGGGTTTGGCGCTATACCCGGCCTTCTCTACGGCAGCGATTATGGCTGCGTCAGCGGCAGTTCCGGACACGGTTGCTGTGCCCTGAGCGAAGTTCATCTCAGCGCTACTAACACCCGAAACCTGCCTTATAGCAGTTTCGATTCTTGTGACACAGCTAGCGCAGCTCGCGCCCTCGATGGTGAACTGCTGTTCATCACCGGTAGCAGGATCCACCTCGTGGGTATCCTTAACGATTTTGGCGTCACTTTTGTGGCATGTTGCATCGTTCATCGGCTCTCTCGCATCCATAATTGTCAGTATCAGCAGTTTGTCGATATAGGTCTGGTCGCCTCTTCAAGTAGAAAGGTGAACCTATTCAGTGATGCGCTTCCTCTGTATTACCCCGGGCCGTCAGAATCTGGTATTGAGCAGAATCCAGCCGAGGTAGTTGTTGTAAGAATGCCACCATGGCCCAAATACGCTGGTCATCGTGCGTCTTTCCCCACGCTGGCATCCCCGATGCCTTTATCCCGTGCTTGATGACCCAAAACTGTTCTCGAGCAAGGTTCGAAGTTCTCTCGCTGTTGTCGTCGACCCTATGCAGAAAGGGCGGGATAGTGAGATTGGGAGGCTGTGGATACAATCCTGCGCTCATGTCGCTGCCACGTTTTCCCGGTTCCAGATGGCAAGCCGAACACATTTCGTTGTAATCAGCTCCGCCGGCCAAAATTAGATCAGGCGACGATAAATCAGGTAGTACCAACGTACGGGACGCCCTCTCAATTGAGTGTTCCCGTAGTGTCTCTAGCGCCCAATATGTCAAGCTGGTGTGAGGCGAATCAGCTCCCATTGGATAAATTCCGGAATACAAAAAGGCAAAACCCGCGGACCCGGTTACCAACATCAAGAGCAGTACTTTCAGTATTTGTTTCATCACGCCGGGACGCCCTTGAAACTAGCTCTCGGGGTGATCATGGCTGTGGCCTTCTTCGGTCATCCGCTCACCCAGGGCTGGGCTCTCCGTCGCTTCCGCTTCGATACTTGTGGCCTCCTTGTGCATAGCGCTCATACACTTTTTCATCATGGCTTGTACGATCGGGTCATTCGAATCCATTCCTTCGTGTGAAGAACCATCCATCGTCGTACAATCAGGATTTTCAGCTGCCCGCATATGCTCACTGGGGTCATGTGCCATCGCTGGGACCGTTAGAAACAGTAGTATCGCCAACAGCGACCTGAATGACTGTGTGCTCATAGCGTCCTTCCTCTCGTGCTCTTGTCTACTGGATAACTAGGCTAACGCGTCACTGCTTTCTGGTGGATGACAGCCGTATTACAAATCTGTAATCTTTACGCAATCTTTCTGACATGGTCGTTAGCTTAGGCTGAACGCTACGAACTCAACTCACGCCACTACAACGCTTGGGCCTGAGCAATTCAAACGGGGACTCTGCCATGCGGTTGCTTGTTATCGAGGACGAAACGAAGACAGGCGACTATTTGCACAAGGGTCTTACTGAAGCGGGATTTCAGGTGGACCTGGCGCGTAATGGACTGGATGGCCACCACCTGGCTATGACCGAAACCTTCGATCTGGTTGTTTTGGATGTCATGCTTCCTGACGTTGATGGCTGGCGTATCGTAAAATCACTCAGGGAAGCGAACCAAACGACCCCTGTATTATTTTTGACAGCCCGCGACAGTGTTGACGACCGGGTAAAGGGTTTAGAGCTGGGGGCCGATGATTACCTAGTCAAACCGTTCGCGTTCGCAGAACTGCTCGCGAGGGTACGCACGTTGCTAAGACGAGGTCTTCCCGCCGCAGCGGTAGAGCATCTGGAGATTGCTGATTTGGTTCTCGATCTACCCAGGCGACGGGTCACTCGAAGCGGCAAGCGAATTAACCTCACCAACAGGGAATTCTCGCTACTTGAGCTACTCGTCAGGAGACAGGGGGAAGTTCTACCCCGTTCCCTGATCGCTTCCCAGGTATGGGATATGAACTTCGACAGTGATACCAATGTCATCGATGTTGCGATAAGGCGATTGCGAATGAAAATTGACGAGCCTTACCACCCAAAATTGATACACACCGTACGGGGTATGGGATACCAACTGGATGTTATGAGTGAAGACTAATTTTTCCTCCCTACAACGGTTATCTCTTGCCGCAAGGGTAACTAGCCTGGTCGGGCTGACATTTCTTTCCTGCGTCTTGATGTTAGGCGTGGTTGTACAGGAATCGATCAATAATCATTTTCTGGAGCAGGATGCTGGCGAACTCAACGTCGTGGCAGCGTCAGTTCAGCGGGCAGTAAGAGGCGGCACCCGGGCTTCGCCTGGGGATGGCCTTCAGGGCCGTCTTGAACATGCGGTGGCTGGTCACCATGGCGTTTATTACGCCGTCTACAACGATACTGGCCATGCCATATTTTCAACACCCGGCCCAACGATGTCCAACCTTTTGGAAACTGTTGATCCTGTTGAACAGGTCAATATGTTGAAACTTCATCAATGGACAGAGGGAAACGAAACCTATCGCGGTACCGTGCTGAGAATGCTGGACGCAGACGGTGTCATTGTTCCCGGGTATAGAATTGCTGTCGCCTCCAATATGGATTTTCACCTGAGGTTCATGGAAAATTTCCAAACCAAACTCTGGTCAATGTTGATCTGTGCGAGCCTGGTCATCCTTTTATCAGCCTGGCTTGCCGTCAAATTTGCTCACAGGCCATTGCACAAGATCAGTGAAGAGATGAGCACTATCACGACCGAAAAGCTGAATTTGCGGTTACCGCCGGAGACAGTGCCAGTAGATCTTGTGGAACTGGTCATGTCGTTTAACAAGCTGATCGGCCGTATGGAGGAATCGTTCCAGAAGTTGGCCAATTTTTCCGCAGACATTGCTCACGAGCTACGCACTCCGATCACCAATTTGACCACTCAGGTGCAAGTCTCTTTGAGTAAGGAGCGAGACGCTGTGGAGTATCGCGAAATTTTGTACTCCAATCTGGAGGAGTACGAACGCATGGCCAGAATGATCAATGACATGCTATGGCTCGCTCAGAGCGAAAATGGAACGCTGAGGCCAAGCTTCGAAGATATCGACGCAAGGGCTGAGCTGCTGGAGCTTTTCGATTATCTAAGCGCCTGGGCGGAAGAACGCGACATCACGCTGACCCTAGAAGGTAAATGCCCACCAATGAGGGGCGACCGTGCCATGCTGCGGCGCGCCTTAACGAATCTGCTTACAAATGCCGTACGTCATGCCGACCCAGGAACGCGTATCCAGACCCACCTCGCCACCGATATGAATTTCGTGTTGATGTCGATTGAAAATTTGGGCGACGAGATTCCTGCGGACCACCTGCCAAAAATATTCGACCGATTTCATCGCGTGGATGCTTCGCGCCAAAGTTCAAGTAGCGGTGGTCGCGAGGGCAGCGCGGGCCTTGGGCTTGCCATTGTAAGCTCTATCATCGACATTCATGGCGGCGCGATTAGCGTTACTTCCCAGGATCGCCGAACGGTATTCCAGCTGAGGTTACCTGTAGCCCTCGGCGTGTCGCACTAGAATGGAGCCTTGATGCATGGATATTTACCGCTTTTATTGGCTGCGGCTGTTGTCAACCATTATGAATTTTCATCAGTGCACCCCTAGGCTAAGCAGGGGTGCGTCATGCGAATTTCGATAAAAAACCCTAAAGAATACCCGTGGTTTATACGTCCATTTTTTTGGAAACAAAAAGGAAAATATGGAGAAGTCCTTCAGCCTGGCTTACTTTGGGGTAGAGTTCCAAAGTTGTTTGCGTCGGTAGCTATTCTTTATGGCGCCCTGGACAGAAATGGTTCACCATTGGACCCCGTGCTACGTTCTCTCGTTACAGTGCGAGTATCGCAGATCAATTGGTGTAGTTTTTGCGTTGACATCAACTCTTCCACTCTGGCTAAGCGAACAGGCTCATTAGAAAAGGTAGAGAAAGTCGAACACTGGGAGAACAGCGATATCTTCGATGAGAAAGAAAAGGTGGCTCTTGAATACACTGAAGCCGTCACATTTTCTGACCGGCAAGTAACCGATGAGTTAATGGAACGGTTAAAGAAATTCTTTGATGACGACAGTGTCGTAGAGTTAACTGGGCTTATAGCCTTTCAAAATTTGTCGAGCAAATTCAATAGCGCCCTGGATGTGCCGTCCCAAGGCTTTTGCAAGCTTCCATACAATAGTCCCAGTGACTACCAAGCCTAACAAAGCCGGTTTTACAAGAATATTTGTATACCCACTATTTGCTCGCCTGAGATTCCTGATGCCTTCGCACGACTTCAACCGGGCAGGTGATAACCGTTACATTGGTGTAACCTAGCCGCTGGAGTTGCTCGGCCGCCAGGGTAGCTCGGCCACCAGTGGCACAGTGGAGATACAGCGGATGATCTGCGTCCGTCACTATGTCCATAACCTTCATTTCCAAAATACCGCGTGGGATATTGAGGGACTGGGGGGCAGGACTGGTCTCGAGTTCCAACGGTTCACGTACGTCGATTATCGTGCCGCCAGTCTCCTGCAATTCATTCATGGCCGTTTCGGCATCCAAGCAACGCAAATCGGCACGGGCGTTAGCAATCAGTTCCGCAAGTGTGACAAACATGGTTTGGGTATCCTCTAAGGGGTTAAGACCAAGTATATAATTGTAAACTTGCCTTGTAATGGGCGATTATAGCAAAGTGCGCTAACACGGCCTGATTTCCATATCCTTCAAAATACCCGCATATCGAACATACAAAAACTAGAAGTACCAGCTACCACGTAAGGTTAGGTAGCTATCCTTTTCGATACCGTATAATCGACCCTGGTCTGGAATATTCGACAGCATGCGCAGTTCAAGTTCGAGCGTCCAACGCTCGCCTAATCGGCGTTGAGCCTCTATCAATGTAACCGTCTCGCCGTCGTCCGGATCCACAATGGCTCCCGCGAGAATATTGGTGTCATCGAGGTCGTTGAGCGTAAATCTAAGGCCCAGGAATATATCGTCATCCAGCGATGTGGGTGGCGCCGTTTCGTCGCGGGCATCGTAGAGGTATTCCGCGAGTACTCCCAAATCGGCATTCGAGCCCTGCACATCAAAGAATGTGTACTCTACTCCAGCTACAACGGCACCAAAATCATCGCCCTGACCGGAGCGACCTATCACTTCGAGCTTCCAAAGCCAGGCATCCTCAGTGTATTGGGCATCCACACCCAACTGGCTGATAACATCATAATGAGGGGTGAGAATTAGCTCGCCGGCAGTATTCACTCCTGGCACAAACCGGGGTTCTCGGCCGGTGCCATAAAAGCCGGACAGGCCGATGTCCCAGTTATTAATGGATGTCTTCCATCGCAACGCGGCGTCGACCCGCTGATCTCCCGCCCCGGAATCGTACACTGCATCATTGTTGGCTATCGGTAGTGGTCCCCGCAGGCGCGCATCATTGGCGGGAAAGGTCCGCTCTCGAAAACCGGGTAACAGAAAGATCCCCAGCGACCCGCTTTCGCTCCAATGTTCAACATGGATCATTGGCTGCCCCAGCTTTTCCTCCTGGTCGATGTCCTCAACAAGGTCAGTTTGATTAACTATATCAACAAGGTGTCGGGACTCAGCCACGCCCCAGAATACCTTGCCCACGCCCACCAACCAGGTCCAGGGACCGTCAAAATACTGCCAATTGGCTTCGCGGAGGTCCCAGTGAGTGCGATTTTTGTCATCCTCATCATATCTATAGAACGGAATGACCGTGATGCGGTTACTGTCCTCACTCCATGTGTAGCGAAACTCCGGGGAGATCACTGCGGATGCCGAAATGCCCTGCTTCGGATTTTGCTGATACGCCGGCTTATCAAAAAATAGCCTCGGTTCAAAAGCAGCGTAGCCGGCGAGATCGCCCTCCTGAGAGTGGCCTATGCTGGACAAGGCCAGCGCAATCGCGGCTACTAGAAGGGTCCTGGCGGTCATTCTCGCCAAATTAGCGAATACGCTTCAGCGTATCCGGGCTAAAGTCTTGTTCGGTCAACCCGGTTTTAAAATCGTAGGTATCAAACACGAGTTGGGTCGATTTTCCGGTCTGGATACTCTCCATAAGTAGCACATGTGCTCGCCAGAACTGGTCCAGATACTGACGGTATTCACCAAAAGCGAGGGTCTTTTCCAGATTGTCGTCGAGGTTGTAGAACTCTGTTTTTTGAATTCTGTATTCAGCCCTATCTATCCAAATCACCTGTCGGCGGTAGCCGGAGTTATCATAGACAGGCACCCGCTCCACCACAAAGCACTCCCAGGCTCCACAGGGTTCGTCCCTGAGCCAGCGGTAAGTGAATTTTTCCACTTCATCAGACAGTAAGTCCTCATAGGAAAATTCACTCCCCACAAAGGAACCCGACTTATTGCTCGATGCTATACGCTTGACCCGTTTCAGGGATGGCAGGTACAGCCATTGATCGTCTTCACCGGAGACGTGCGTGTGACTGAGGAAGCCAGTGCCAGCGATATCCCGTGGTTCATGAAAAATGGTTAGTGACTTGTCGCCTTCTCCCGGTTGAGCGGCTTCCAGTGTTTTCCAGGTCAGTACGCGCTCGCGGGTCCTGCCATCCGCAGACCGCAACTCCATGACCAGCTTTACCGTGGTATCGCCATACCCCTCGTTGCGGCGTGATGCCTCCTGCGCTATCGCCAGACCGCTGGCCTCGGGCGTTAGCTGCATAGTATTTTCGGCCGTGACCGAGATCGGAAATATGATGAAGGTCGACGCAAAAATCCAGGCAAATCGTTTCATAAACTTATCGCTCCACTCGATGCGGCCCCACCCTGGTCACCAGGGAAGTCTTTCACATAGCGCTGTGGATCAGCTTTAAATCGCTCCAGGCAACGCTGTGCACAAAAATAGTAGCTCTGCCCCTCGTGGCTTGTGCTCAATTCTGCGGTCCATTCGTCCACCCGCATTCCGCACACGGGATCACGTACCCACGAATGTTGTTCGGACTTGCGGTCTCGCAGGCCACCATCCTCCAGCCACAATATACGGTCGGCCACATCTTCTACCCGGGGGTCATGCGTTACCAGAATGATGGAGCGTCCCTCATCTTTGGCTATATCGTGGAGAATCATCATCACCTCCTGACCGCTCACAGAATCGAGGTTTCCGGTGGGTTCATCGGCAAGAATCAGCGGTGGCTTATTGATCAACGCGCGGGCGATCGCCACTCGTTGTTTTTCCCCACCGGACAAGGTATGTGGCAGGGCATTGCGCCGTGGACCCAGCTTCAAGCGTTCTATCAGCTCACCAGCTCGCTTCGACGCCTCTCCATAGCCTCCTCGAATAAGCCGTGCGGGGAACAGAATATTCTCCTCTACTGTCAGCGCGTCCAGGAGATTGAACGCCTGGAAAATGAAGCCGACACTCCTCGCTCGTATCATGGGCAACTGCGATTCGTCCATGGCGGAAATATCTGTGCCGTCGATAAGAACTCGCCCGGAGCTGGGGCGCAACAATCCACCCAGAATTGACAGCAGCGTCGTTTTGCCGGAGCCGGAGGGCCCCATGACCAACACCAGCTCCCCTGCTTCCAGTGATAACGAGATATCGTCAACTGCTCGCACCTCGGTGTGTCCACTGCCAAATGTTTTGACCAGGTTCTCCGCGCACAGTACTACTTTTTCTTTCATGGCTGCTTATCTCTCATGTCTGGAATGCCGATGCCGGGTCAAGGCGCGCCACCTGCCTGGCTGGCAGATAGGCAGCTATAACGGCAACGAACAAGCCCAGGATCGTAATCTTTGCTACCGACACCAGGGTCAGGGTCATGGTGACGGCCGGGATGAGGTTTGAAAGAGCAGGCAACAAGGCCATCGCAATCATCGTGGCCACCGCCACGCTGGCCAGCGTAATGCCGATAGCCTGCACGACCACACTGGTGTAAATGGCACGGTTGGTGACTCCCAGTGCCTTGACCACCGCCAATTCCCGACGTTGACGCGCCACCTGCGAGTATATTGTGAAAGCGACCAGTAACACGGCCAATGCGCCGCCGATAAACGTCATCAGGGCAATGGTTTCTGTGCCCATTTGCATGGCGAGGCGCTTGTCGTTTTTAAGGAACTGGCTGGCAGGTAGCGCACTGACATGCTCCACTGCCCCCTCGATGATTGCCGCGACCTGCTCTGGGGTAGTGTCTGGCTCAGCCTTTACCAGCATAAAGCTGGTGATATCGAAGGAGGACATAATGTCTTCCAGATCGACTTTGTTCACGAATATGACCGAGTTCGCCATGGAGAATGTACCTTTGGAGAGGCCCACGATGGTGAATTCACGATCTGTCACCCGCAACGTGCCCCCTATTCCCAGCTGGGACATATGGGCGAAGACTTCAGGTACTACCACTTCACCGGCAGCCGGCTGGTCCCTGCCCTCCGCCATAGCCCAGGGCCCGGCATACTCAGAAGGCACATCGAGTCCTACCACGTAGGAGAACCAACGCTGGTCGGCCACCTCCACCACCGTATTGAGATACAGAATGGACTCCACGCCCGCCACACCGGGAAGCTCACTGACCTGCCTGACCTTCCAATCTGGCAGGTAGGACGTGGCCATGTGCATGTTGGACACGCCACGCTGCATAACCCATACATCTGCTTTGACGTTACGCACATAGGCGACTATCTGCTCAGACTCGCCAGCGAATATGCCTTCAAACATTATTATCAACAGGAATGCGCTAGCCGCTGACGCAATCGCGACAAGCAGGGTCAGGGGCTCCAGGAAAAGGCTCTTGATCATCCAGCGCAACATCATCAGCTCCTGAAAACCGTGGCAGGGTCCAGCTTGAATATCATCCGTACCGGCAGTAGTGAACCTGCGACGGCGAAAAACAGGCACGCCAGGGTAGTCTTTATGAGGGGGACCGCTTCAGTCGGTAAAATAAGGTACAGGGGGGCTATGCTTTGGATGAACAGGGCAATGACTATCGCCAACAGTATGCCCACGGGTATTGCCAGGGCAGTCAGTAACAGCGACTCTATCACCACCACCCGCAACAGGTAACTATTGGAGAAGCCCAGGGCCTTCAGGACGCCAAGATTGTGGCGGCGCCCATTGATGGCAGCAAACATAATAATAGCCGTTACCAAAAGACCGATTATGTAGGCGACCGCTATCATCATGCCGAAAATGGGGCCCAGGGTGATCTCCCCCAGGACGGCATCGCCATCCGCAAGCACCCCAGGCTCGAACACATCGGCGCTGGGTACCGCTTCCTCGATGCGTTGGGCGACAGCCGCCCTGACCTTCCCCTCCTCCAACTTGACCAACAGAAAGCTCAGCATGGGAAAGGTACTGAGATCTTCGGCCAACTCGGACTCGAAGTAGAAATCCAGCAGATCGTCGAAGAGGACAAACCCAAAAGGAGTGAAGTATGCAGCATCGCCTTCCGAGATACCGGCAATACGAAACTCGAAATCGGACAGCGGAAATGGATCGCCAGGTTTGAGGTTGTATTTTTCTGCAATCGACCGGTCGATGATGATCTCCCGGTCTTCCGTGATAGGACGACCCGCGACCAGATGTTTGGGCCCACCCTCGGTGTCATAGACAAACAGTGAAATGGGCGTGCGCAACTCCCCCTGCTCGTATATCAGCGCAATACTTGCCAATGGAGCGGCGCTGGCAACACCCTCAACCGCCTCCACATCCTGCCGTGCAAACTGGGGAAGTATCGAGCGGGTCGCAATCATATTGGACACGCCAGCCTGGGCCACCACCAGGTCGCCACCCCGGTTCATGACGGTATTGCGCAATTGCACCAGCTGGCCTACATAAACACCCTCCAGCAGCAGGATCACCGCCACAACTGCCGCGATTGCGCCGCCCCGCATGAGGGTATGACTCAGATCAAGTCGTAACTGGCGTATCACGTAACGGAGCAATCTTCTTCTCCACAATCGAGTCGGGAATCAAATAATGCTAGAACCAGGCGCGAATGCCGATGACCACAGAGGTATCGCTCACGCCTTCGCCCTCTTCCCGGGCGTAATCGGCCGTATTGCCGTACTTTTTGTACCAGTTGATGCCGATATAGGGCGCAAACTCCCGCCTTATTTCATAACGTAGGCGCAATCCGAACTGGGCATCTGACAGCCCCGAACCGGTGCCCGTGTCCTCGTCGTTTTTACCGTAGGCATTGATCTCAAGTTCGGGCGAAAGAATCAGCCTCTGGGTAAACAGAAGGTCATATTCCGCCTCCAACCGAAAAGCGGTCCTGCCCGACTCCCCGATAAACATGGCCGTGTCCAGCTCAAACCAGTAGGGTGCCAAGCCCTGAAAGCCGAGTGCCAACCAGGAACGACTCGGTTCTGGCTTAAAGTCTTCGCGGATACCAATCTGTGCATCCCAGAATGGCGCTATCCCTCTGCTATACAAGGCTTGCAGCTCAGCTTCCTCGGTGGAGCCATCTACGTGCTCATACTCGCCCTTGAACCAGAGTTTATTCAGGTCTTTGCCAATCCAGCCCTCTCCCTGAAAGTAGGCAGCGTCCGGGCCATTCTTCGCGCGCCACTCCAGTTGATCGGCTTTTAGCATAATCAGGGTCGGATCATCGGTTTCCATTGCCTGTACGAAACCGATCGAGACTGCATTGAGCACGGCAGCCCACAATAGTGGCCTTGCGTTCATCACGCACTCCCCTCCCGGGTAACATGCACCTCTCGAAACATACCTGGCATGTGGTAAATCAGGTGGCAGTGGTAGGCCCAACGACCCATTGCATCGGCCGTCACCAGGTAACTGATTTTGGAGCCCGGCTGGACAATAATCGTGTGCTTGCGGGGGATATACTTCGGGTCTTCCGTCTCCAGCTCACTCCACATGCCGTGCAGATGGATGGGATGGGTCATCATGGTGTCGTTTATCAGGGTAATGCGTACTCTCTCGCCATATTTCAGCTGGATCGGGTCTGCGTCGGCAAACTTGATGCCGTTTATGGACCACATGTACCGATTCATATTGCCCGTCAGATGCAACTCGAGTTCGCGGCTCGGCTCGCGGGGATCTGCTGTGGGGTAGTAATTGCAGATATCCCGATAGGTCAGGACTTTTCGACCAAGAACGGCCTTGTGATTTCGCAAACCGATGCCGGGATCGTCCAGCCCATTGAGGGGGGCATCGGCTCGCATATCCACGTTGGCGCCGTACTCGGTTGGTGCATGGACAATCGGTAGAGTACTACCGAAGCCAGCACGGCCCAGCGCGGTTGATGTATTGGACGTCTCGTTCTGGTTCACAACGTGCATGCCCGATTGCTGAGGCTGGACCATGCCCTGCATGCCCTTATGCTGACTATGATCCATACCACCCATACCGCCGGAGGACGAGGAGTCTCCGCCCATACTCGCCATATCGTGCATTCCATGGCCCATGCTCATGCTCATGCCCATATCACGATGCCCGAGAATCGGGGCCACATCCATCTCTGGGACTTCAGCCACCCAACTGGCATCGGGAGTGAGTGTCCCTCGGGCATAACCGGTACGATCTATGGATTGTGCGAATAGCGTGTAGGCGGTGTCGTCATGGGGTTCGACAATAACGTCATAGGTTTCTGCGACACCAATGCGGAATTCGTCCACCGTCACCGGATCAATGTCTTGTCCGTCGGAGGCAACCACCGTCATTTTCAGCCCGGGAATGCGAATGTCGAAGATGGTCATCGCAGCACTATTGATGAAGCGTAATCGCACTTTCTCATTACGCTTGAACAGGCCCAGCCACCCCTGTTCAGGTGTCACGCCGTTCATCAGGAAGGTGTAGGTGTAGCCGGTAACATCCGCAATGTCCCGGTCACTCATGCGCATCTCATTCCACATTTTCTGGTCGTTCCAGGTCTGGGCGACACCTTTTTGTTTGATCTCATCCCAGAGGTCGCCGGCCGTCCGCTCGCGGAAATTGTAGTAATCGCTCTGCTTTTTCAGCTTGGCGTAGATATTGTTCGGATCTTCGTCTGACCAGTCGGAAAGCTGCACGACATATTCACGGTCGTAGGCAACTGGATCCCTCTCACGCGGGTCGATAACGATGGCGCCGTACATCCCGGTCTGTTCCTGAAATCCGGAATGGCTGTGGTACCAGTAGGTTCCACTTTGGTTGACTTCAAACTGGTATTTAAAGGATTCCCCGGGCTTGATGCCGGCAAAGCTGAGGCCGGGCACTCCATCCATATCGGTGGGCAAGATAATCCCGTGCCAGTGGATTGAGCTGTCATGGGCAAGATGATTTGTCACATTTAGGGTGACGCGGTCACCCTCCCGCCACCGCAAAATCGGCCCCGGGACAGAGCCATTGATGGCAGTGGCAATACGCTCCTTGCCCGTAAAGTTGACCGGTTGGTAGCCGATATCCAGGTCGAAATTTTTTCCACTCAATACGGGAGCGCTTGAAGGGCTCCCAGGTGAGCTGGACGCGTAACTCCAGGGTGTTCCCAGACCGTATAGCGCGCTTCCCGCCACCACGCCAGTAACGAATTTCCGTCGGGAAAGTGCCGGGTATATCGCCTTGCTCATGGTGCTCTCCTGATGGCCTACTGAGGCAGAGCTGAGGAAGTCTGGTCTGTCCAGCCCGGGCCATCGATATGGGCGTAGACTTCGCTGCTACCGTCGCTCTTCAGAAGCAGCACATCGTAGCTATCAAAGCGCTCACCCATTTCCATTCCTGGACTGCCTACCGGCATACCTGGCACTGCCAATCCGATGGCATCTCCCGGCTTTTCCTTAAGGAAACGTTGAACCAGCGAGGCAGGGATATGGCCTTCAAAGATATAGCCGTCAACCACTCCCGTATGGCAAGACTGGTAGCGAGGCTGGATACCAAACTCTTCCTTAATTGCATTCAAGTTCTGGCGATTTTTTGTCTTGACCTCAAACCGGGCGCTTTCAATATGATCTACCCATTTACCGCAGCAACCGCAGGAGGCTTGCTTGAATACTTCCATCTGAATGATCTTGGCATTACTGGGCCCAGCGCTAGCCGTTGGCTTTTCCGAACAGGCTACCACCATGAGAATGGCGGATACTGCTATAAGCCCTGCCAGGGCTCGTGTGGCTCTATTTAACACATGGAACTCCTCTGTTTTTCTGTATAGAACACTATCCGGTAACCGCCCGGGCTGTACTTACTCGCCTTAATAGAGAGACTATCGCGCGACGGATTACTGACCGATGACGCAAACATTACAAAGCTGTAATGCAGCGGGCCCATTGATGCTCTATGTCAGGATAAATAGGCTTGCTTTCATCTATCCGAGATGAGTTTCCCTATGATCCCGTGGAGCTGTTTCCACAACTGCCAGTCCACGCAAAATGCCACACTGATCGACAGACTTCTCGGTCCGGCAAGCCAGACGTAATTCGACAAGTTTCTCCTTGAGTTGGGACAATTCGGCGATACGCACATCGACGTGGCCAATGTGTGCATCCAGGAGCTGATTGACGCCACTGCAATCTTCACTCGGAAGATCCAGCAGGTCCAGCAGCGTACGGATTTCCTCGTGCGTCATATCCAACGCGCGACAATTACGAATAAAGCAAAGACGCTCGACGTGGGGCTTACCATAACTACGGTAATTCGCCGTGGTTCGGGCTGGCACTGGCAACAGCCCCTCTTTCTCGTAGTAGCGTACTGTTTCGACCGTACATTGCGCCATCGAGGCCAATTCGCCAATTTTCACTAGTTCTCTCCCTACGGCTTGACCCTGAAGTAACTTCAGGGTGTTGAATAGGCAGGATACGAGCAAATGAGGAGTTCCGCCATGGGCGATTGCAAAGAAAAGACTCACGACGAGCACAGCGCGAACTGCTGTGCTGACGCACCACCGTCAATTGACTCGCTGCCTCAGGCGACGATCGCAGAGGATGACATCCGAACGGCCATTCGTATCGTCCAGATGGATTGCCCAACCGAGGAGGCATTGATCCGCAAGGCTTTGGAAGGCGTGTCATCAGTCAAGTTGTTGGAATTCGACCTGATGCGAAGTGTACTGACGGTGGTACACGCACCGAATGCATTGGAGACAGTCCTGGACGTGCTGCGATCACTGGGTTTTGAGGGCGAGCTCGTGGATGCAAGCGGCGAGTTTGGCGCAGCCAAAAAGCCGGAAAAGCCATGGTGGCCCCTAGCCGTGGCTGGAGTGGCCGCGATCGCATCCGAGGCGGTAGGTTGGCTTGAATACCCGGGCTGGTTAGCCGCAGCGCTTGCCATTCTGGCTGTCGTCGCCTGCGGCTCGACTACGTACAAAAAGGGTTGGATAGCCGTTAGCAATGGCAATCTGAACATTAACGCGTTGATGAGCATCGCCGTTACCGGAGCGCTGGTCATTGGCCAGTGGCCGGAGGCGGCAATGGTCATGGTGCTATTCACCATCGCTGAACTGATCGAGGTGAAATCACTCGATCGCGCGCGTAATGCGATAAAGGGACTACTGCAACTCACGCCTGAGACCGTCACCGTACAGCAGCCTGACGACTCATGGCAGCAAATGGGCGTTAAAGACGTCAGTATTGGCGCGACCGTGCGTGTGAAGCCCGGTGAGCGCATCGGACTGGACGGTGAGGTTGTCAGCGGCCGTTCTTCTATTAACCAGGCGCCGATTACCGGGGAGAGCCTCCCTGTGGATAAGGTCGAGGGTGATCCGGTATTCGCCGGGACTATCAACGAGTCCGGCTCGTTGGAGTATCGAGTAACAGCTGCGGCGGGTAATACTACGCTGGCACGTATCATCCATGCGGTCGAAGAAGCACAGGGGTCGAAAGCGCCAACGCAGCGCTTTGTTGACCGATTTGCCCAGGTGTATACGCCTATCGTGTGTGCAATTGCAGTGGCCGTGGCCGTTATGCCGCCCTTGCTGATGAATGGTAGCTGGTACGACTGGACCTACAAGGCCCTGGTGTTGTTGGTAATCGCGTGCCCATGTGCCCTGGTGATCTCTACTCCGGTGACGATTGTCAGCGGACTGGCCGCAGCCGCTCGGCAAGGGATTCTGATCAAAGGGGGGGTCTATCTGGAAGAAGGTCGAAAGCTGTCATGGCTGGCGCTGGACAAAACTGGAACCATCACTCATGGAAAGCCCGTGCAGACTGAATTCGAGCTATGGACCGACATGGACTCCGCGCATTGTCGCGTTCTGGCCGCCAGCCTTGCCGGACGCTCAGACCATCCAGTGTCGCGAGCGGTTGCCAGGGCGGCCGACGCCGATGGGATAATACCCCGGGACATTAACGAGTTTGAGGCGCTGCCAGGTCGAGGCGTACGTGGGATGATCAACGGCAAGGCTTATTCTCTGGGCAACCACAGACTGGTGCACGAACTCAATCGTTGCTCACCGGACCTGGAAGTACGACTGGATGGGCTGGAGCGCCAAGGCAAGACTGTCATTATGCTAATTGACGATCAGCAAGTATTGGCCTTGTTCGCCGTGGCCGATACGGTTAAAGACAGTAGCCGCATCGCGATTGCCGAGCTGCACCAACTGGGAGTCAAGACTGTAATGCTGACTGGAGATAATCCGCACACTGCTGAGGCAATCGCACAGCAGGTCGGTATCGATCAGGCGCATGGCAATCAGTTACCCGCAGACAAACTGAAAGCCATCGAGGACCTTGGCACCCAAGGCACGGTGGGCATGGTAGGAGACGGAATTAACGATGCGCCTGCCCTGGCGCGTGCCGACATCGGTTTTGCGATGGGCGCCATGGGCACCGATACCGCGATCGAAACGGCGGATGTCGCCCTGATGGATGACAACCTGCTTAAGGTCCCCACCTTCATAAAGCTGTCACATGCCACCCATGCGTTATTAGTCCAAAACATTGCCATCGCACTGGGCATCAAGGCTGTGTTCCTGGTATTGACCTTGATCGGGCTGAGCACCATGTGGATGGCCGTGTTCGCAGACATGGGGGCCAGCCTGCTGGTGGTCGGAAACGGACTGCGGTTGTTGCGAAAATAGCGGGTGGAACCGGGCCTCATATTCCGAGGAGCTCCCAACCGGCGGTAGAGCCAATTCTACGCAGCGCCAGAGATAATCTGTAACAACTCGGATCTGACGTGACAGGCACTGTCAGATTCGGTTGGGCCGCTCTCGCTTTAAATGGGCTTTCATAAAACTTGCAAACTTCGATGTATATGACACCCTAAACTGGCAACTTTCTGGATTCAGCGCATCATGCGAAAATTACCGATTCTACCTTCCCTAATATGCGTGCTCGCATTTGTCGCGGCTATTCTTTTCGCGTTTAGGTTTACCATATTCGGAAACCATGACGAGTTGAGAAATGCAGATTCCGCTCCCTGGCTGCCCGGAGAAGCAAGCCAGATCTATTCAAGTAACCAAGGGTGGTTGGAAGTGTACGAATTTAGTATTAGCGAGCAGGGATTTCTAAAATGGGCTGGAGAGAAAGGTTTAGAAGTATCTAGAATCGAAGGTGAGCCTATACGCATAGGAAGGTATCTAACGTTGGATCAGTCTGAAAAGGAAGGAGTGGATTGTTACTCAGGCGATGGTGAACGGTTGACTTCCGATGCGGCAAAAGGAGTATGGAAGTGTATCGACGACGAGGGAGTGCATGTTGCGTCGCAGGGGTACCACGGAGAGCGTCGTAGATTGCATCACGGCGGCTATAGTGTCGTCTTTGACTCGGAAGAAAATAGAGCTTACTACAGCTGGAGTGCGCACTGAGTATGGCGTCAATTGAAACAAGCCAACTTTTTTGTCGTAGCCCTTATTGGCCTCTCTTTGCCGGTGAACCACCAAGATAAGTTAGCTTGAAAACTACCGCTTCAAACTTGAAGCGGCAGGTGCGAATCTAAACATTTTCATTTGTTACGAGGCTAAAATAATTGAAAATTAGAGTGCAATTTCGACCGGAAACGAATGTGGTTTTCTGCCTGCTTGTATCTACCCTGATTGCGAAGACCTTGGCGGAGATCCACACTGTCATTGAGTCGACTGCTTGGTCGCCAACTGTTCTCCAGACCCTAAAAACTCGTCAAGGTGTTTCTTGGCACTATCCTTGGTTCGGAATGGCCCTACATTAGCGCCCTCTCGAGTCAGGTAGTACCAGAACCCATTCGTACGGTGGATACGCTCGGCATGAAAATGCACTGTGGCGGGCGGATCAGTATTACGTTGCACAACTCTCTCCTCCATCATGTCGCCCCCGAGAGCAGTTCGTACCGTTATCACAGCCTGCTGCGAGACGATAGACCTGCTCCTGCCACACTTTGCGTTTATTTATGTTCCACATCGGGGCCCCCTATCGGCAAGGCCTGGTCGATCGGGCTAACGTAGACCCAGCCCGATATATTCGTCCCGATTTGACCCGCTAGCCTGATGGTATCTGTTGCCAAGTCAACTTCGGTGTCTTCACAAACAAGTGATATTCTCACCTCGGAAATGATGACCACCCCGACCTCGGACGAATAAGTCTGCTCCGCTTCGGACAGGGGCTTCAGCGTACCTTTGACATCAAGCAGCGTAACATTCGCAAAACCGGCATCGCGCAGTGCATCTACCACTGCCGCCGAACGGATATGGTGTACAAAAGCTTTTATCTGTTTCATAGATACCTCGATAGAATTAATACGTGAGGCCACATCTGCGTCACGGTGTAACCACCTCATCACCAAGCGTCACCGACCGTGGCTTCCGATACGCCATCCGATACAGCCCTGGAAGAACAATGAGCGTTAACAAGGTCGAGGATATAATCCCGCCGATTACAACCGTCGCGAGCGGACGTTGAACCTCAGCGCCGGTACTGGTATTGAGTGCCATCGGTAAAAAGCCCAGAGCCGCTACCAGAGCGACCATCAGGATGGGGCGCAACCTCAGCAACGCGCCGTCGTGTATAGAAGCATCAATATCCTTGCCGTTCGCCAGCCCGTCCCGAAACGCAGACACCATCATGACGCCCGTCAGTACCGAAACCCCGCACAGGGTAATAAATCCAACCCCAGCAGTGATCGAAAGTGGGATATCACGCAGCCACAGCGAAAGGACGCCTCCTGTCAGTGCGAGGGGAACACCGCTGAACACCAGCGCCGCATCTTTGGCTGAGCCGAAGGTCATCATCAGCAGTGCAAATATCATCACCAATGTCACCGGTACCAACAGACTAAGCCGCTTGGAGGCCGATTCCAGTTGCTCAAACGTCCCACCGTAGCTCAGCCAGTAACCTGGCGGAATCGTTACCTGTTCTTCCAGCTTCCGCTGGACCTCGGTAACAAAACTTCCCAGATCCCGACCCCGGACATTGGCACTGACTACCAGGCGCCGCTTCCCATTCTCTCGGGAAATCTGGTTGGCACCGGGAGCAAGCGTCAATGTCGCCACCTCTCCCAGTGGCACGTAGCCCCCTTGTGGCAACGGTATAGGCAAACGTTCCAATGCGTTCAAGTCGCCACGCAAACGTTCGGTCAACCGCACCACGATCGCAAACCGCCGATCGCCTTCGAATACTAACCCCGCCTCCTCCCCACCGGTTGCAGCGGCGAGTACATCCTGGACATCGGCAACATTGAGACCATAGCGATACAGCGCCTTACGATTGGCTTCGATGGAGAGTATCGGCAAGCCCGACACCTGCTCGACTTTCACGCCTTCTGCACCGGGAATACTATTAATAACCTCCGCAATCTCATTTCCCGAGCGGAGCAATTGTGACAGATCGTCACCAAAGATCTTAACGCCAAGGTCAGAGCGCACGCCTGAAATCAACTCGTTAAAACGCAGTTGAATCGGCTGGCTGATTTCAAAGGCGTTGCCGGGCAATAGCGCGAGTTTCGCCTGAATATCGTCCAGCAATTGTGCCTTGGTTTTCTCCGGATCCGGCCATTCCTCCTGGGGTTTCAGCATCACATAGCCATCCGAAATATTCGGGCCCATTGGGTCGCTGGCAACTTCGGCGGTGCCCACCCTTGAAAAATAGGTTCTCACCTCTGGCAACTCGAGCACGGCCCTCTCCAGCTGGAACTGCATCTCGAGAGACTGAGTCAGACTCGTACCCGGGATGCGTAAGGCCTGAATCGCGACGTCTCCTTCATCCAGATTGGGAATGAATTCGGCGCCCATCCGGGTGGCTAACCAACCGCAGCCCAGCACCAACAACACGGCACTCATCAATACGGGTATCCGAAACCGAAGCGCGGTGGCCAGTGTCGGGAGATACAGTCTCTTGGCCGTGCGGACAATGGTATTGTCCTTCTCCTCGATGCGACCAGTCAGCAGCAGTGCAACGGCGGCGGGCACGAAGGTTAGTGAGAGAATCAGCGCCGAGATAAGCGCCATAATCACGGCGAGCGCCATCGGCGTAAACATTTTTCCCTCGACGCCGGTGAGGGCGAGGATGGGTAGGTTCACCAAAATGACCACGAGCACACTGATAAGACTCGGCGTGAACACTTCGCGTGTTGCTGAAAATACCGTCTGCAACCGTTCATCGAGCTTTAGAATGCGACCGAGATGATGCTGGCGCGCCGCAAGCCGAAGAATACAGTTTTCAACGATAATGACAGCGCCATCGACGATCAGGCCAAAATCCAGTGCACCCAAGCTCATCAGGTTGGCACTCACTTTCGTTTCCACCATCCCGGTAATCAACATAAGCATGGACAATGGAATGACCATCGCGGTGAGCAAAGCCGCCCGAACATTACCAAGCATCACCAACAGCACAAAGACTACAAGAACAGCGCCTTCCAGAAGGTTGGCCTGCACCGTGGTTATGGTCTTGTCCACCAGGACGGTCCGGTTATAGACCGGTGTAGCGGTGACCCCTTCCGGCAGCGTTTTATTGACCTCAACTAATTTTTTGGACACCGCCTCCGATACGGTGCGGCTGTTCGCGCCCAGTAGCATTACCGCAGTTCCCAGCACGGTTTCCCTGCCATCGAGGGTTGCAGCGCCGGTACGCAATTGCTTGCCAAACCCCACCTGTGCTACATCGCCAATAGTCACCGGCACATAGTCGCGGTAGCTTACAATCACATCCTCAATCTCAGCGATGTCAGATATTTGCCCCGGCGCTCGAATCAGGTATTGCTCGCCATTCTTTTCAATATAGCCGGCTCCCACATTTGCATTGTTTTTGGGCAGCGCTTCCACCAGGTCATCAAAAGTGAGGCCGTAGGCCAGTAGCCTGGCTGGATCCGGGGTAATATGAAATTCCTTCTCAAAACCCCCGATAGTGTTTATTTCCGTCACACCCGGTACCAGGCGCAACTGCGGCCGAATCACCCAATCCTGCAAGGTACGCAGTGCGGTCGCATCATAGGCTTCACCATTATCCTGCCTGGCATTAGGCTCTGCCGTGACTGCGTAGTGGAATATTTCCCCCAGTCCCGTGGCAACAGGCCCCATCACCGGTTCAATGCCCGCTGGCATCTCACTTTTAGCCTGTTGCAAGCGCTCGTTGATCAGGTTACGCGCAAAATAAATATCGGTGCCCTTCTCAAAAACCACAGTAACTTGCGACAGTGCATATCGTGAAAGAGAGCGTGTCTCCTCTACATAGGGCAGCCCGGTAATGGCAAGCTCAACCAGGTAGGTGATACGTTGCTCAACTTCAAGTGGCGAGTAGCCGGGTGCTTCGGTGTTAATCTGCACCTGTACGTTGGTGATGTCCGGCACGGCATCAATTGGCAGATTTTGATAGTTCCAGACACCTACAGTGGCCGCTGCCATGACCAGAAAAATCACCAACCAGCGGCGGGCGATGGAAAATTGTATCAGTGCATCAATCATACTAAAGACCCGCTTACTACATGCGCGATACTGGTTCGGCGGGGCACCATAAGGTCACCTGCCAATGGGTAGTATTCCTCTCTAAAGATCTCAGTGCCCATGCTCAGCGTCCTCCTTGCCAAGCTCAGACTTGAGAATAAAACTGTTTGTCGTTACATATTCCTCCTCTGCTCCAAGCCCCGCCAGGACCTCCCTGACGTGTCCATCACCGCGACCCAGGGTTACAGGGCGTGCTTCGAACCCTTCAGCGCTTGCGACAAAAACAACATTCTCGTCCTCCACGATTTGGACTGCCTCCTCGCGGATGGCAATCGGCACCGCAGTATCAGACAGAACGACCTCGGCACTCACAAAGTAACCTGGTACCCACTGTCGAGCCGGGTTATCGAGTAATACCCTCGCCGTCGTGGTCTGGTTAGCCCTGCTGCCAATGGGGGAGACCGCAATAATTCTGCCTTCACCGGTAACGGAAGCATCACTGTTCGCAATCAATACCGTCTGCCCAACATGGACTTTGGAGAGATCACCGGGAAATACCGCCACATCGACCCAGACCGTGGAGTAATCGCCAATGACAAACAATTCCCTGTCGCCGGTTTGCTCGCCCACATTCGCATTGCGCTCAGCCACGATACCCGTCAACGATGCGGCTACAGCGTAGGATTTTAGGCTTTCGTTACTTTCAATTGTTGCGAGTGTTTCACCCTGCTTCACGGAATCACCCACCTGCTTGGTAACCTGCCGGATGACACCCTGGAACCGAGCCGATACCGTGTGCTGTTGCTCCGCATTGGCCTCGACCTGACCGTACAGCGGTAGGGTCTCTCGAATGGAAGATGGACCCGCTGTGTCGAGGGATATACCCGCGTGTTTAATTTGATCCGCTGAGAGAACGATGAGGCCCTCCTCCTCGTGTCCCTCTTCCTCGTGCCCTTCTTCACTTTCATGGTTGTCTGACGTGGTAGGTTCGGCGTAGACCGCCTGCACTGTCCCGCTCAGTGTAATTACCAATAGCGCCAAGAGCAGCCATCGCGGCCAGTTGAGATTCATTGTGGTCTGCATTAGTTGGTTTCCTGTTCTGTCTCACTGAAGTCCTGCTCCAGCGAAGGTAATAGGGGTTCTGAGGTGAGCTGCTCAATCGTGGCGCCACTTTGGAGAGACGCTGAAGCTGCATCGATCAAGGCATACTCTGCCGAGATCAATTCCTGCCGGGCGGCCACCCATTCCTGGTATCCGTAACGGCCGCTCTCATAAGCCGCCTGGGTCTGCTGTAGCGCGCGCGTCAGTGCGGGTATAACCTCCTCTCGAAGTGCGTTCGCGCTTTCAATTCCCAGCCTGCGCTGCTGGTACGCTTCGAAAAGGCGAGCCCGCAGCGTCAGCAAGGCGGATTCACGTCGGATCGAGACTTCATCCCGCGCGGCCCGCGCTGACTGAAGGGCACCGGTATTTCGTCCCGAGGCATTCAGGGGAATATTCAATCCAGCGACCAGAGCCGTATCGTTGGTGTCCTGGAATTGCCGAACACCCACAGACCAACCAATATCGATCCTGGATTGGGTTTGGGCGAGTTGGAATTCCGCCTGTCTCAAGCGCTCCTCGCTGGCGAAGCTGGTAATCGCGGGGTTTTGTACGGCACGCTGAAAAAGTGCTTCGAAATCACCTATGCTGCCCAGATTTATGAGGCTGCCGTCCACCCGTACAAAGTCGGGTTCGACATCACCCCACAGCACTGACAGTGACAATCGTGAGGCATGTAAGTGGTTTTGCGCCGCACTCACTTGAAGCTGTGCCTGAGCCAGTTGGGCACGCGCTCGCAGGAGTTCGGCCTCTGGAGCAGCACCGGCACGGGTGCGGCGCTCCACAGACTGGACTACGTCTGTTGCCAGTGTCCTGGCGTTGACCGCAAGGTCGAGACGAGCCTGTGAGGCGACCACCTCTACATAGCGACGCGTCACCTCCCCCATCAAATCCAGAGCAAGGGCCTGCCGTTCACCGTCGAAGAGCTGACGCTGCGCATTTACAGCGGCAACCCGTGCATCCCTTTTCCCTCCCAGCTCAATTACAGACGAGAGGGCCAGGGTAAACTCAGCACCATCGACACCATTAAAATCATTGGTGCCGCCGAGATTCTCCGCCTCAGCACTCAAATCGAATTGAGGTCGCAGGTTCGCGGTTTTAGCCAGCCCCTGTAGCCCCGATTCCCTGAAGCGATAGACCTGAAGTTCCGGGTTTTTAGACAGGGCAAGCTGCACCGCTGAGTGGAGGGTCATTGTTGTGCTCTGGGGTTCATCGGCCTTTACTGAAACCGCCAGTATCGCGGCGAAGAGAAAGCCGATCGCTACGCCCATCGAGTGTCGATACAGCTCCAAGTTGCGGTTTGTAGTGCCGCAAAAGAATTGATACATCCTGTTAACCCTTATCTACGTCTAGCTATCTGCCTCGCATGTCGACAAGACACGCAAGCTCGAAGCTACGCAGCTACCGATAAACTCTATTCAGAGGGTCAGACATCCGGCCGAAAAGCATCCAGCACCAAGGAGTATCTAGAAGAGAGCTACGCAGTAGAGCGCGCTATTCCGCCAAAAATGGCGAAATCAGGCGCTGGTGGGGGGTCTTAAGAGAGGGTCGTGAAGCAGGAAGTGGTATGAATAGGAATATAGTGAGGTGAAACTACGCCCGTGGGGCATCGAGGCAGGGTTTACAGCATCGACAAAAACCAAAATATGGCAGTGCCCGTGTGCGTGGCAACAATTTGTATCAACTACATCCTGAGAGTCTGGTTGTCCGTGCTGCGCTTTGCTATCAGCAAAATGGCCCACCAAGCTGAGGTGCTGTGCATCCTTAGCCTCACTATCAGAAGAAAATGCCAAATGCTCGCCGATCCCCGCCATGACTGACTGGCAGGTAAACAGAGCCAGGATAAAAATGGCGATATGGCGACGAAATTTGGTCATTCAATCCTTGTTGGGGGCGTTTCAGTTAGAAAACAGCAATCGCGCGAAATCTAACACAGTATTACTGGGACTGCGAAATTTTTTCCGTCTGTTTGATTTCCAGCGCAGTCGGTCACATATCCAGCAACGGTGTTGTGCAATCCAATCAGCGCGACCACCAGCAAGCCGGGCATCACATCCCCAATGGCATTTACTTGAGCCACTAGAATACCAGTGGACCGCGATAACTCTATGATATTATTGAAAAAGGTTAGCCCGAACCGAAAGAGTGTGTTACTGAAAAACAGCTCAGCGCTGCCGAGCGCCAACCATAAGTTTGCACATCACGCCGCTGTTCAGCAACATCGAAACACATTCGTTCAGAGAGACCATCAACACCCTGCGGTAGACATTTTCGAATAATATGACAGAACCACTGATTCCAGGTGACTCGCACTCGGAAGACGCCTGTCATAGCGTCGCGAATGGCTGTATCCACCGTCGGTCGTGCAGTTGATATTTACCACGCGGGCGTTGACTGATGTGATCACCACTACTTACGTTTGGGTAGATGCCCAAGACTCTTAGCACCCTCCAAATCTTTTGATGACTAGTCGCAGTGTTTTATTCGCATGGGTCAATTGAATGAGCTATTGGCATAGCACAGCCTTGACTCTATAGTGGCTATAGACTCTACAATTGAGAATGAATATCACTACCAATATCTACCTTCGAGATTTCTAATATGTTAGTTCAACGGATGATTTTAGCGGGTTACCAGAATCTCACTGGCAAACAACTCCGATTCGGGCTATTGCTGACCGTAACCACCCTCTTTAACACAGGTGCATTTGCCTCAAAGGTCGAGGACCAGCCACAACTCCGACAAATCGCCCAGTTGGCTGAGTATGTCAGCATCGATTACATTTCAGCGGTGGACGGCGGTCAGGTGATAAACCCCGACGAGTACCGGGAGATGGTGGAGTTTTCGAACCGCATTGTTGAAAAAACCGGAATTCTTGCAGACACATTCATCGAATTCCAATCCCTCGAAAAACAGGCGGAGGCATTGAAAAAAGCTATTCAAGACAAGCAGGACCGTACCCTCGTGCGGCAGATAAGTACCGACCTGCGCCGATCGTTACTCGCGCTAATGCCGAACTCGCCACTCCCAGAGCATTTATTACCGATGGAGACAACCGAACAGATATTCCAGAATAACTGCGCGAGTTGCCATGGAGCAAATGGCCAGGGTGATGGCCCTCTGGCTGCACAACTGGATCCAGCACCGACCAATTTTACCAACAGGGAACGCGCTGAGAACCGATCAATACTGGGGTTGTTTGATGCTATTTCCAACGGGATTGATTCGACAGCGATGCTGGCCTTCGATCAGCTATCAGAGCTGGAGCGGTGGTCTTTGGCATTCTATACAGGCAGTCTTGCCTTTGAGTCAGCGCTGGATGTTCGCCCCGCACGCGAACCAAAGATATCGGTGCAGCAGATGGTGGATCACAGTCCTTCGCAATTGGGCGATGTATTGCCTGGGATCAAAGAGAGCGATGTCGAATGGCTGCGTGCCGCCCCGGCGCGGCTATTTGCTGAACGTTTACATCCACTTTCATTCACGCGTACCCGTTTGCTTTCCGCTTTTGAGGCCCATCAACGGGGCGAATACAACGAGGCGAGTGATCTCTCAGTGAGCGCCTACCTGGACGGATTTGAACTTGTCGAAAATTCTTTGGATACTCGAAATAAGGTGCTGCGCCAAAATATCGAAGTTTCATTAATGGAACTCCGCCAAGTGCTCGGTCGTCCTGACAATGATAATGAGCTAGTCAGTCTTATGGATGCAACCTTGCAGCAACTGGAGGAGGCTGAACGACTCATGACTGCATCCAGCCTCTCCAGCGGCACGCTGTTCACAGCCAGTTTGGTGATTTTGCTACGAGAAGGATTGGAGGCCTTGTTGGTTGTGATTGCTCTGGTTACGGTTTTGTTGCGAACCCAGCGGCGGGACGCGTTGAAGTACGTCCACCTGGGGTGGGTAGCGGCTTTGGTTGCAGGCGGAGCGACCTGGGCGGCTGCCCAGTCGCTTATCAGCATCAGTGGTGCCAGTCGCGAAATGATGGAGGGTGTTGCGGCACTGCTTGCAGCACTTGTGCTTTTCTACGTCGGTATCTGGATGCACAGCAAAACGCATGCCACGCAGTGGCAGACCTACATTAAGCAACACATCGAAACACGCCTACAAACCGGCACGCTTTGGGGGCTGGCAGGACTCGCATTTATAGCCGTTTACCGGGAAGTATTTGAGACCGTGCTATTTTATCAATCCTTGCTGACACAGGCGGCCAACAGCCAATATTGGACGGTTGCAGGAGGATTCGTACTGGGTGCCGTTATATTGGCCGTATTGGCATGGATTCTGATGCGATATTCTATCAAGCTGCCGATTGCAAAGTTCTTCGCGGCCACTACCTACCTGTTACTGGCACTCTCATTCGTACTGATGGGCAAAGCCGTGTCGGCGTTACAAGAAGCCGCTGTCGTCAGTATATCTCCTTTACCGGTAAACTTTGAGGTCGACTGGATTGGCGTTAAATCCACTTGGCAAGGGATACTGGCACAGTTGGCGATAATTCTCTTTTTCACTGTGAGCATTTTCCGTTCCCGAATGAAGCGAAATGTCACTGAAGACGCATGACCGGTACTCGACGATTGAAAGTGAATTCTAGGGAGCGACAGGCCGAGTGGTTGACAGATTCTGCAAAATACCACACTGCTCAATCGTACGATTGCTGGAGCAACTATCGTGAAGGGATCTGAGTTGCTGCCGCAATTTGTTTAGCTCCTCAATTCGTTGCTCGACCTGCTGGATATGGCTCTCGATCATTCTATTGATGTCATCACATTGGATACTTGGCGAACGTTTCAATTCAAGAAGCTGATGAATCTCAGCCAGCGCCAGATCGAGACACCGACAATGTTTGATAAACAAGAGCTGCTCAACAGCAGATTGGTCATAGAGTCGAAAGTTGCCCTCACTCCGATGGCCCGATGCGAGCAACTGCTCCTTCTCATAGTAGCGAATCGTTTGTACGGAGCAGCCAGTCAATTTCGCCAATTCACCAATTTTCATAATTCATCACCCACTTCTTGACTCTATAGTTACTATAGATTCTATAGTAGGCACCACTCGTACCACAAGGCCATTTTAATGAAGCGACAATGCAGCGGAGCATGTAGAGACGGTATTACAGAGGCAAGCCAACCAAATAGCATTTGTTCGACTGACAGTGGATACATAAGTGAATTCACAATACCCAAAATGGACTGCTCCTCTGAAGAACACATGATCCGTATGGCGCTTGACGACCTCCAGCCGAAGGTTGTCCTGAAATTTGATACTCCCAACCATAAAGTACATGTGCTCCACGGCAAAAATATCGGGGAAATAGAAACCCGGCTTGTATCGCTTAGATTGGGAGCAATACTGGAAAGCACGCAAAGCATCGAGGGTGCAGACCTGGTCCAAGCTCAGGCTTCAGCGCTCGCCACGGATGAAAAAGAAGCCCGTGTCCTCAAATGGCTTTTAGCCATCAATGCCATCATGTTCTGTATTGAGATAGTGGTTGGCGGACTGGCGCAGTCGACAGGCCTCATTGCTGACTCTCTGGACATGTTTGCCGACGCAGCCGTGTACGGTGTAGCCCTCTACGCCGTGGGTCATAGTGTGCGAATGAAGGTGCGAGCGGCACATCTTGCCGGCTGGTTGCAGGTCATATTGGCAGTGGGTGCGCTAAGTGAAGTGTTGCGGCGATCTATCTTCGGCAGCGAGCCGGTATCGGAGTTGATGATGTACTTTGGGGCAATCGCTCTAATTGCCAATATTGTTTGTTTGGTGTTGATTGCGAAAAGCAGGGACAGCGGCGCGCACATGAAAGCCAGTTGGATCTTCTCGGCCAATGACGTTATAGCCAACCTTGGTGTAATTCTGGCGGGGATTCTTGTAGCGCTGACGGGCTCTAGATATCCAGATCTGGTGATTGGTCTTGTAATCGGAGTAATCGTCCTGAGTGGCGCACGCCGCATCCTACAACTCAAATCTTAAACATAGAAAACTTCGATGAGTGATCCATATCCAAGAAGCGCACGCTGGGGCATCTCGAACACACTTCGCTTTTTTTGGAGGTAAGCAGGCATGAAAAAGAATCAACAACTATTGATAGGCAGTACGGCAGTAGCCTGCTCATTTCAATGGCCGCTGTACCTGATCAGCCTATCGATGAAAATCCCTTCCATGCTCTGGAGATTAAGCGATCGACCGGTACCAAGGAAAAATTGGTCGAGGGGGTATGTGGTGGCTGCGGATCTAACTGGGAAGGCCGCTGTGGCGGCATGATGATGGGCGGCGCCATGCCACCCGCGCTCGGCTTGGCGCAGCTGCCAGAGCCGGATTCAGCAGGGGCGAAACTCCTCACACGGTTCTGCACACAGTGCCATAACCTACCCAGCCCGAAACAGCACAGTGCATCTGGTTGGAGTGTTACCCTGGCGCGGATGAATATGCGTATGCAATGGATGACACGAAGCCAAAGCGCGATGAATGTCGCTGCGCCAAGCGAAGATGAACTCAACACAATTACCGGCTATCTGGTAAAACATGCATCAGCAGAATCACAATGAGCCATATGCAAGCCGGGCCTATCCTCTAATTTTTCTAATACGTAAAAAGGATATATCACGTTCAAAAAGACCAAAATTGGGGAGGGTGACAGCTCAACCGCGCCCTGGGTTCATATCCCATCGTATGATGGTGTCGCCAATTTACGGGGTATAGGTGTTGTGCATTATAAAATCCAGTACATAGAGGACAAAATCGTCGAGATTGACTGTATGGAGCAGCTCCAGCTAAAACCGAGTGCGTCCCTGCATGAGAGTCCCTTTATCGGTCTAATAATGATTCGGGGCCGAACCTGCTACAGCAAGGGTTTCAGGACTCTTTCCACAACTGTCTGAACTATTACAACTACACAATAGTTACAGTTTTTGGATGCTCTTTTCTATTTCGCTGTTGCGTCCAGCACGTTTTTTTATGTGTGGTGTTTATAAATTCTCTTCATCCTAGGCCTACGACTCAAGGGCGTTGCATATGCTTCGTCAGGCGCAATATAGCGCCTCGCTATGGACCATCTTACGGGGGCAACACAGCCCTTTTCTCCCATTTTCACCTCAGGTGAAAAAGGAATACTAGCTCTGTATGTTCCGCAGCTACGCTTGGCCGTTCTGGCTCATTTCGCTTTCGTTAATGGCTCAGATGATATTCTGACATTTGCCCCGCCTTGATTTCTACAGGGTCCCCAAATACCTGGAAGTGGAATCTTCCTTCAGGGTCGTTGGGATAATCGGTGTCCCCGGCTTCGTCCCATTCACTGGAGCAGGAGAAGGCGACACGATACATACCCGCTGGCATATAGGAAAAGTGGTACTGGTATTCACCGGTTTTTGCATCGAGTTCGACGCGATCGGTAGCTATAGGGCCTGGTATTCCATCCGTTTCAGTTTCCGCCAGATCGTCCGGCTCCAGGGCTTCGCCTGGATAGAGGTATGCCCAATTTCCACCAGCGTTTTCATCACAATCAGATTGATATGCATCGACTAGAGACATATGAATCGTACCACTCAAACTTCCAGCTTGATCGGCACGCGTGAGTCGCATTCCAGCATGCAGTTCGTATCGCTCTCCCATCATCCCGCCCATGTCGTGATGCTGAATGCTGCGACGGAGGTCAAAGTCAATAATAAAGTCGCCATGCTCCCCGGCATTTATCTCGAACATCTCCTGAATACGCATTGCCTCGGGATCAGCCAATTGCATCTGATGGTGTCCGCCCGACTGGAGTTCCAAATCAGACTGTTCCAGATCAATACCCAGTTCCATCCAGCGATAGAGACCGGCTGGCAAACTCGCATGGTCGATCAAGTTCTCAGACACACCGTTTTGTAACCTCATCATATCCAGACGTTTGGATCCATCAGCAAAGACGATTCTCGAAACATCCCCATCATCACGACCAAAATCGATGTGCGTGAGATTGAGCACCAGAGTTTGGGCTTCCTCCATAGGACCATCAGTGATGCCAACTGTGACCGTGCCCGATAAGATCGGAGTGGAAGTCCCTGTTCCCGGTAAATCAGTTGATCCTCCACCGGAAGACCCGCCGCCACAGGCCGTTAACAGCACAGATCCTAAGATAATCAACACTTCGATTCGCATGCACATTCCAATAACCTCGCAGGTAATCGTAAAACCAATGAATAGACGAAAACTAGTGCCATTGCATCGCAGACTCTCAGGCCCTACTGTTTACGATGGAAAGTACTCAGGGCTAGGGAGCGAAAGTTTTTTGATGTAGATAAAACTACGCATGACGACCGACTCGACCACCTGATAGTGGAACGGGCACCACGCAGCCTAACAATCCGGGATCCAGAAGCTAAATCGTAGTGAATTGGATACATTGGCGCCTTGATTTGAGTCAAATTGGTCTGGGTCGTTACATTGGACTAACCGGTCTTGATGCCACCAAAGCTAAGGCCGGGCACGCCATCCATACCGGAGGTCACTCCGGTGCTTTTTTGTATAGAACACAACCCGGTAACCGCCCCGGACTGTACTTACTCGTCTTAGTAGATAGACTATCGCGCGACTGATTACTGACCCATGACTCAAACATTACAATATTGTAATGAATTCTGTCAGATTGTTGCTCTTCGTCGAAATAAATAGTGCTAGCAGGCGATGCTCAAGCAATTGTTTAACAAGCTAATCCAAATGATTGCGCCGCCAGGGGGGGGAAAACGAGACTTCAAAAAAATTAGCACGCCGAAAAGTAACAGTCCCTCCACAGGGGGAGATCAAGTATCCCAAGAAAAGTGAGGCCCACAACCCAATGCACGACAGCTCAAGCGTTGTAGCGCCTATGGTGATAAAACCAATACCTGCAACGTAGTGAAGATATCGTTCATTTATGTACTCGGCCAACAGACTACCTGCCAGAACACCCAGTGCAGAAGCAAAGATGAGTGCCGCTGATGCTGCGAAGAAAACCGTAAATTTGCTGACGTCCTTATCTGCCGCAAAAAGCATGGTTGCCAGTTGCGTCTTATCACCAAGCTCTGCAATAAAAACCGACGCGAAGATTGTCAAAAATGTTTTCCAGTCCACAATGTATATCCTGAGAAAGCGTGCGTAGTCTTTATTGATGAAAGAAGGGCTATCACAGCCAGCATTGAGTGAATCGCACCCAGCTGACATATGATCTGAATTTGTCATACATAGTATTTTCCGCGCAACTACTTCAGATAAGAGCGCAATACACCCAGCACCTCCTCCAGATCATCCTGTCTTTGCCGGGCGGAAACATCTTCCGACCCAAGATGCTCACGGATATGCCCTTCCATGACATGAAACATCAAACCATTAACCGCGCCCCTAATGGCAGCTATCTGCTGAAGGATCGACGAGCAGTCTGCATCATCCTTTTCCAGCGCGGACTCAATCGCCGACGCCTGTCCCTTGATACGCCTAACTCGCGTCAATAGCTGCTTTTTGTCTTTGCTGGTATGTGACATCGGTCGCTCGCTAGTTTGTAGATAATGTATACTGGGGTATAGTATAAATCATCTAACTAAATAGAACCAACCTATGCAGTCCTTTGCCGTCGTAACTCAAAGAATCCACTCGCATGCGTTTGATGATGGCAATCCACTGGCCGAAAGGAACACCCGCTGGGCCATCGTGTTAACCGCGACCACCATGGTCGTCGAGATCATAGGTGGATGGGTCTATAACTCAATGGCTTTGCTGGCCGATGGCTGGCACATGAGTTCACATACACTGGCGCTGGGACTCTCTGTATTGGCTTATGCGGCGGCAAGACGCCTTGCCCATGACAAGCGCTTTTCCTTCGGAACATGGAAGATCGAGGTACTTGGGGGCTATACGAGTGCAATTTTACTAGTTTGCATCGCGGGGCTAATGCTTTATCAATCGGTAGAGCGATTGCTCTCACCTACGCTCATCTACTACAACCAGGCTATAACTATCGCCATTGTTGGTCTGCTGGTTAATCTAGCCTGTGCATGGTTACTCAAAGGGCACCATGACCACCAACACGGCCATGACCACCAACACGACGGCCATCATCATCACGACCTGAATCAACGCGCCGCCTTTTTACACGTAATGACAGATGCCGCAACCTCGGTTCTAGCAATAGTTGCCCTGTTTGGAGGAAAACTCTGGGGAGCGAATTGGCTTGATCCGGTCATGGGTATTGTCGGGGCGATACTCGTTACTATTTGGGCGTTTGGATTGATACGTGATACGGGGCGTGTACTACTCGATGCAGAAATGGACGCGCCGGTGGTGGCAGAGATCCGGGAGGCAATAGCACACGGTCCGGTTGTGACGATCATTACTGATTTGCATGTCTGGCGCGTTGGCACGGCCAAATATGCTTGTATTTTATGCGTGGCCGTTCACGAAGAAGTGACAGCCGACTATTTCAGGCGACTGCTGAGTGTGCATGAGGAACTGGTTCATGTCACAGTAGAATTGAACGCTTATACGCAACAAGAAATTCCCGACTGTATTGGGGGACACTTCACTGAGCCATAGGAGCAGTAAACACAGCAGTCCCCCTGCTTTGGCTTTAGTATCTCGTGGCAGCCTTCGCACTCGTAGAACCATTGGCAAGCGTCTGTCGGCATAACTTCGAGCTTTTGATGACCGCAAGTGGGACATGTGATCTCTGATTGAGGGATAGTTTCACTCATGTTGCTGCCCCTGAAATCTTGCACTCTTGCTTTGCTGGCCAGATCAAATCCGCGACCGACACGACCAGCATCAGGGTCAATGCGCAGTAGAACAAGTAGGTACTCCAGCCGTACTGCCACAGAGGATACAAGGTAGCGAGTATTGCGATTGGGCCAAGTATGGATAACACGCCACGCCAGTGTTTGCGGTGCTGATACCAGCCATAAGCGTTCACCGCCAGCGCGAGGGAAGCAAATATCGGCAACAATGTGTTGATGGCCAGCCCCTCCAATTGACTTAGAAAGCCAAGTCCAAGCGTGGCGGCTAATGCGCCCAAGACAGGGAAACAACCCGCACAGCTAAGCGCGGCGATGATGACGCCGCCGACACCAACCTTGTCCACCGAACTTACAATCCGTCCCATTTTGTTCTCCCAAGCGTTGACACGTGATACTGGTGACGACTATAAAACCTGTAGTAACTACAGGATCAAGCCCTAAATGACCGATCTGCGCGCAACCTACTCACGGGGCCAGTTGGCAAAATTGACAGGTGTCAAAGGTGAAACCATCCGGTACTACGAAAAGTGCGGATTACTCGATGAGCCAGAAAGAAGTGGAGGTGGCCACCGGATATACACCGAAGACCAGGCAGCGAGGCTGAAATTTATTCGCCGTTGTCGTGAACTCGGGTTTTCGATCAGTGAGATTACTGGATTGCTTGGACTGGCAGACTCTAAAGGGCAGACCTGTGAACAGGTTCGCCTGACGACGGCAACACACCTCGATGACGTACAGGATAAGATCAAAGACTTGAAGAAAATGGAGCAAACTCTGAAGGACTTGATAGATCAGTGCATGGCCAACTCATCACCAAGCTGCCCTATTATTGATGTGCTTTTTTCCTGATTCCCGGTGGCCGTAATCCACTCGATATGCGCCCTTAGGCAGACCACCCTTTGGTAGCCCGGTCCTACGACATCGCTCGGGATATTAGACGGGAAGAATTTGGCTGGCTGATACCACCTATCAACTCATTAACCCCGTAGAGTCGGCTTCTTTTTCGCTGCCAAACTACTCTCCCCGCTGCTCTATTTGTAAAAATGTGAATTTTCACAATATTAACAATATCCTTCAGGAGAAGTACTTGCCCGCCAGTCATGGCGGGGCATTCAAGGCACATCAATTTCTATATCATGTAATATTATCTATATAAATCAATATGTTATGTGCGTCAAATTTTTTCCGAGGTGTTGACAACTTATTTCAAATACTGAGTATGGAGGGTAAGAGGACTGGAGCAAATAGCTCCTGGCATTAAGTAAATGAATAGAGGACGACTAAATCTAGCCCGAATACTAGAAACCGAATTGGAGTTTTTGCGCTCTGGGTTGGTGGCATCTCATGACTAATCAAATGATGCTTCAAATAACCGAAATCACCCTTGAGATGTACTCGACCCTCACCGGTTTTTCGGTCCCAACACTGAGAGGACGAATTAGAGACGGGCACTGGATAGAGGGTACCGAGTACGTAAAGAACTTCAGTGGAAAAATAGTAGTCAGCATACCGGCAGCGCAAGCCTGGGAGAGAAAACCGTGGCAAGACAAGAAGGCAAATGTGGATCAGTCGGTGAATCGCGAGGAAAGCTTGTTTTGCGATTCTGGTGGCGTGACCCCAATGGAGACCCTTACTCGGAATACCGATGGACGGTCTCCACGGGTGAAGCGTCGACCGAGGACTCAAGAATCCGAGCAAAAGTGCGCCTAGAAAAAATCGTAGCTCTCATAAGATCCAGCGCATTCTTCCCTTGCAAGGAGTTTCCAGACTCGAAGATCGCGGATTTTTGCCAGTGTCCTAACTGCGCTGTAGTTGAGCCGCTCTCTCGATCCCACAAGGCTCCAAAAACACTAGGGGAATTGTTTGCCCACTATAAGATTCACGAAGCGAATCGTGCGTCTGGAGATAACAAAATTATCGAGTCGACGTCGTGGGGGACAAAATTGGGATGCATGAGAGCACTTGAGAAGGAGCCTGAATGGTTCGAAGGTGACGAAATTTGCTCTCTGACACCGCTGACGGACTATAAAATACAAGATCTCTCACCGGAGTGGGTGAGGGATTGGCTGGTGCGGTTCCAACATCGCCTCGAGCTCACCGAAAAAGGGAATCCTCCCGCCACCACACGCTACATGAACAATATCCTGTCCGCTATTCGAGGAGCTCTTAAGTATGGGCGCTTCAAACGTTGGTGGAGGAGCCACCCGCTGCTGGATCATGAAGGGGCGCTTGTAGAGGCAACCAAACTTGAACGAAGTAAAAAGTTGAATAAAACGCTGAACAAACCATTCACCCTGCTTGAGAGAGATAGAATTCTGTCACACCTTCACGACTGGTGGCTGCAATGTGACGAGGGGGCATACAACGGTAAGGAAAAGCCTCGCCGGCTCTTCATCTACCACTATGTAGTCATCGGTTTCAACACTGGGCTAAGAAGTCCGTCAGAGATGACGGCGCTCGAATGGGGAGACATAGACTACGCACGTCGGACAATTTCCGTGCGAAAATCTAGAGAAGCTTCGGGACGTATCGACGAACAAATCGTCAGATCGTATACAAAAACCATTAAGCATCGCGAGGTGCCAATTAACGACGCAGTAATGAAATCCCTCAGAGCACTGGAGGAACACCGGCAAGAAGGTGCTGACTGGGTATTTTGGAATCCACTGCGTAAACCGCCGAAGTCTGCCACCCATTCCACGTGAAGCCTGCCACCCAAACCGGAGCAAAGCTGCCACCCACCGGAGCGTAGCGACGCGGGGTTTGCATTGTTACTCGGAACCGGTGGTGCTCGTCAACTTTGCCTGGCGTTTTCGCATGGACTCTCCTCTCAAATTGATCTTGTAAGCGTTGTGGACCAGCCGATCCAGGATGGCGTCAGCCAGCGTCGGATCGCCGATGACTGCATGCCACTCGTCGATGGGCAACTGGCTGGTGGCCACCGTTGAGCGGGTGCCGTGCCGATCCTCCAGAACCTCCAGCAGGTCCCGCCGGTTCTCGGCGTTGAGTTTCATCAGGCCCCAGTCGTCCAGGATCAGGACATCGACTTTGGCCAGGTCGGCCAGCAGCTTCGGGTAGCGCCCGTCGCCTTTGGCGACCATCAGTTCCCGCAACAGCCGGGTCAGTCGAATGTACTGGGCGGTGTAGCCCTCGCGGCAGGCTTTTTGAGCCAGCGCGCAGGCCAACCAGGTCTTGCCCACCCCGGTAGGACCGGTGATCAACACATTGAGGTGCTCTTTCACCCACTGGCAGGTCGCAAGGGATTGGATCAGCCCCTTGTCCAACCCCCGGGACTGCCGGTAATCGATGTCCTCCAGCGCCGCATTGTGCCGGAGCCGGGCCCGCCGTAACCGATTGGTAAGACGGCGGTTCTCACGTTCAGTGATCTCCCGGTCCACCAGCAGCCCGAGGCGTTCCTCGAAGGCCAGTTCGTCGATGTCCGGCATGGCCATCTGGTCGGCCAGGGCCGCCACCATGCCGGTAAATTTGAGGGCCTGGAGCTTGTCCAGGGTGGGATGTTTCAACATGGTGCTCTCCTTCAATGGTAGTACGCGGGACCGCGGATATTGTCGTGGGCGTCCGGCAGCGGCAGCTCCTGCTGCTCTTCCACGGGTTGCTCATCCAGCCGATGCTTGAGGATGGATTCGATGCTCTTGTAGCGGCAGCTGCCCAGGGTCAGTGCCCGCCGGCAGGCGGCCTCCAGGCGTTCGTCCCCGTAGACCTTGCCCAGGCGCAATATGCCCAGACAGGATCGGTAGGCCTGTTGCGGGTGCTTGCGCGATCCCAGTACGGTCTGGATCAGCTTCTCGGTAGCCGGCCCGGTCTTGGCGGCCCACCGCATCAAGCGTTCGGGCGACCACTCCCCGGCCTGGCGGTGCGATTCGGGCATATGTCCGGAGTCGGTGGTATGGCGCCCCTTCTGGTGCGAACGCACATGGCTGGCCACCCGGTTACCCCGGTGGAAACACTCGATGGTGTTGCGGGTGATACGCACGTCGACCTCACGCTTGATCAGGGCATAGGGCACCGAGTAGTAGTGCCCCTCAATGGCCACGTGGTAATCGATGTGCACCCGGGCTTTCTTCCACTCGGCATAGACGTAGGGTTCTGCCGGTAGCACTTGCAGCGCCGGGCGATCCAGTTGCTCGAAGTGCTCGCGGCGGCTGCCCGGCAGTTTGCGGAAGGTCCGGTTATTGAGCTTCTCCAACAGCTCACCGATGACACCATTGAGTTCCAGCAGGGAGAAGAACTGGCGGTGGCGCAGGGCGGCCAGAATCCAGCGTTCCACCACCAGTACCCCGCTCTCCGCCTTGGCCTTGTCCCGGGGGTGACGAACCCGCGCCGGGAATACTGCCACGCCGTAATGAGAGGCCATGTCCTGGTAGGTCGGATTGGCATCGGGCTCGTAGCGGTGGGCTTTGCTGACGCCGGAGCGCAGGTTGTCTGGCACGACTAGTTCCGGCACGCCCCCCAGGAACCGGAAGGTGCGGACATGGGAGCCTATCCAGTCCGGCAGGCTCTGGCTCCAGGTCGCCTCGGCATAGGTGTAGTTGGAGGCGCCCAGCACTGCCACAAAGATCTGGGCCTCGCGGATCTCGCCCGTCAATCGATCGATAATCGGGACGGTCTGGCCGGCGTAATCGACAAACAGTTTCTCACCGGCCCGGTGGTCCTGGCGCATGACCACATCCAGCTTGCCCCGCCAAGCCCGGTAATGTTCACAAAACCAGCTGTACTGATAGCCGTCAGGGTTCGCTTGGCGGTATTCCTGCCACAGCAGGAACAGGGTGACGCTCTTGTACTTGAGTTCCCGGCGGATAGACGCCCAGTCGGGAATGCCGCGGGCATCTGCCGGCAAGGCTGGTGGCGGTGGGAACAACAGCCGCTCCAGGTGGGCATCGTCCAGGTCGGACGGCAGTGGCCAAGTCAGACCGGCCTCGTCGGCCCGGCGCAGGTATTCACTGACGGTGGGGCGGCCAATCCCGCAGGCCGCGGCGATCCGCCGGTTGCTCAGGCCTTTGGCCCATTTGAGGCGCAAGACCTCTTTGATTTTACGCATGGATAACCTCTTCGCTGGCATCGGACCCCCTCCGGTTGGAAAGGGGCAGAATACCGGTTAGTTATCCCGCGTCGGTTGGCTCCGAAGGGTGATCTCAGGCAGCCTGCCGGGGTGGCAGCTTTGCCGTGGAATCAGTGGCAGCTTTCGCGTGGAATGGGTGGCAGGCTTCGTCTGGAATCAGTGGCAGGCTTGGTCTGGAATACGCAATCCACGCGCGGACAATAAAAATCCGTTCAGAATATCAAACGGTTGGGCACCATTGACTGGGGAGAAGCGTATCAGATATCCCTTTGAGCGATGCCTAAAGAAGCTTCAAATACCCTCGCCAACCCACAGCGGGCAATATCGAATGAGACACACGTTTACAACCCTCGTACTGGACAACACCGACATGACAGATGCAAAAGTGGCGGCTTTAATCGGAGACGCAGTTGAAACCATGAAGGCTAACTACCAAGGACATTGTCGAAACCGGTGGCGTGCAGAAGACGATGTGGAACAACTGAACGCGCTGAACAGCTTTGCCCCTGGGCAGCTTCGAGAAGTGAAATAAGTTTTCTGGCGACACTGTGGATACAAAAAAAGGGCCATGCAGTAAGCCCTTGATTTTAATAGAAAAATTGGTCGGGACGGCAGGATTTGAACCTGCGACCACTTGACCCCCAGTCAAGTGCGCTACCAGGCTGCGCTACGCCCCGATAAGGATTTCGCCAGATTGGCGAGGGCGGCATTATACTCAATACCGCCGGTGATACAAAGGCTATTTGGCCGGCTGTAGCGCCTCGAGAAGTTCTTCGAGGTCCTGAATCGTTTCCTTGATTATTGCCTGGATTTCGGGGGCCAGAGTCTCGCCGCCCTCGTCAGTCATTCGCAGTCTGGCACCGCCTATGGTGTAACCCTGATCGTACAAAAGGCTGCGGATCTGGCGGATGGTGAGCACATCGTCACGCTGGTAGTAACGGCGGTTGCCGCGACGCTTGACGGGTTTGAGTTGCGGGAATTCCTGCTCCCAGTACCGCAGGACGTGGGGTTTAACTGCACACAGCTCGCTGACTTCACCTATCGTGAAATAGCGTTTTCCGGGAATGGCGGGCAGCTCATTGTTGTGACTCGGTTCCAGCATATGCTTCTACTCGGGCTTTGAGCTTCTGGCCTGGACGAAAGGTGACTACCCGGCGGGCCGATATGGGTATCTCCTCGCCTGTTTTTGGGTTCCGGCCGGGGCGCTGGCTCTTGTTGCGCAGGTCAAAATTGCCAAAGCCTGACAGCTTCACCTGCTCGTTGTTTTCGAGGCACCCGCGGATTTCCTCGAAGAACAGCTCTACAATTTCCTTGGCTTCCCGCTTGTTGAGCCCAAGCTCTTCAAACAGGCGTTCAGCCATTTCAGATTTTGTGAGAGCGCCCATCTTTCCGTTACCTAGTTCCTAAGCTCGGCTTTAAAGTTTTTTTGCAGAGAATCAATGACTTGATTGACTGCCTGATTGACATCTTCCTCGCCAAGAGTGCGTGAATGATCGCGGAATGTCAAACCCAATGCGAGGCTTTTCCTTTTAGGATCAATACCTTTGCCCTCATAGACATCAAAAAGCCTTAAGTCCCTGAGGTAACTACCTGCCGTCGCTCGAACATTTGCGACAACGTCCGCCGCGGCCACCGATTTGTCAACCACGATGGCAAGGTCCCGGCGAACCCCGGGAAACCTGGAAAGCTCCGCAAATGAAGGTACCGAACCCGCCAGGACCGCATCCAGATCAATTTCACACAGGAACAGGGGGGCCGCAAGATCGAGCTCAGCCTGGGCCGTGGGATGCAGAGCACCCAATCGCCCTACCGTTTCCCCCCGCCTGATGATATTCGCCGTCTGGCCCGGGTGCAGAGCCGGGCTCTGCCCGGGGCTGAACTGCACGCCGTCGGGGTCGCGGTTGAGCGCGAACACGCTCTCGACATCGCCCTTGAGATCGAAAAAATCTGCCGCCTGGCTCGCCACCGCCCAGGACTCCCCGAAGCGCTGCCCGGTAATCACCATGGCCAGGGTAGGAACCTGGAGCAAGCCCTGCTCGCTGGGCACAAAGCGCAGCCCGGTCTCAAACAGCCGCGTCCGCGGTTGCTGGCGATTGGTATTGCGCAGCACTGCCCCGACCAGGCCGGGCAGCAGACTGGTACGCATGACCGCCATGTCCGAGGATATCGGGTTGCTCAGCGCAACCGGTGAAATTTCGGGGTCAAACAAGCGTTGCAGCTGCGGATCGACAAAGCTGTAGGTAATTGCCTCGCGATACCCGCGCGCGGCCAGATGACGACGTAACGGACGGATGGACAGCTGTGCCTCGGATCTCGCGGGCATCACCAGCTCCGCGCGAATATTGGTGGCGGGCAGGCGGTTGTACCCGTAAACGCGAGCGAGTTCTTCCAGCAGATCCGCCTCAATGGCCATGTCGAAGCGCCAGCTCGGCACACTGCATACCCAGCCGTCATCGCTGGCGGATACGCCCAGCCCGAGCCCCGTGAAGATGCGTTCTACCTCCGCATCAGGCAGCTCCAGTCCCAGCATCCTGGCAATACGGTCTTTGCGCAGGCGAACCGCCGGGCGCTGCGGCAGGTTCTCCGCAGATACCGCCTGCGCTATCGGTCCAGCTTCACCACCGACGATATCAAGTAACAGCTGGCTGGCACGTTCCATGGCCGCCTCCTGTAACTCGAAATCCACTCCCCGCTCGAAACGGTGAGAGGACTCGGTGTGCAGGCCGTAAGAGCGCGCCTTTCCGGACAGCATGTCCGGGTTGAAAAACGCGGCCTCCAGCAGAATATTGCGGCTGTTCTCACTAACGGCCGACGCCTCGCCGCCCATAATGCCGGCAATCGCCAGCGGGCCGGAATGATCGGCGATCACCAGGGTTTCGGGCTTCAGTTCCACGGTCTGGCCGTCGAGCAGCTCCAGCGACTCGCCGGGCTGCGCCGTGCGCACCACGATGCCCCCTTGCAGCCTGTCCAGGTCAAAGGCATGCATGGGCTGGCCCAGTTCCAGCAGCACGTAGTTGGTCACGTCCACCACCGCGTCAATGCTCCGAATACCGCTACGGCGCAGTTTCTCCTGCAACCAGAGCGGGCTGGGGCGGGACACGTCCACGCCGCGAATGACACGGCCAAGATAGCGCGGGCAGCGATCCGGAGCCTGCAGCTCAACCGCCAGCACATCCTCTATAGTCGCGCTGACCTTGTCAAAGGTCGGCGGCTGAACTGGCAGGGCGTTCAACAGCCCCACCTCGCGCGCGATACCGGTCATGCCCAGGCAGTCCGCGCGGTTGGGAGTGAGGCCAATTTCAATGACCTTGTCATCCAGCGCCAGGTACTCACGCAGGTCGGCGCCTATGGGCGCGTCCGCGGCCAATTCCATCAGACCATCATTGTCTTCGGAGATGCCCAGTTCCTTGCTGGCACACAACATGCCGCTGGATTCCACGCCACGCAGCTTTGCCGGCTTGATCCTGAAATCACCGGGCAGCACCGCGCCTACCTTCGCCAGGGGCGCAACCAGACCCTCCCTGGCATTGGGCGCACCGCAGACGATCTGTACAATTTCGCTGCCCGCGTCCACCTGACACACCCGCAACTTATCGGCATCCGGATGCGGCTGGGCGCTGATTATTTTCGCCACCACCACTTCGCTGAAAGCACCCGCCACCGGATCGATGGCATCCACTTCCAATCCGGCCATGGTGATCTGGTGAGCCAGTTCCTCGCTGGTCAGCGCCGGGTTTACCCACTCGCGCAACCACTGTTCGCTAATCTTCACTCTATCTACTCCCGGAAATGGCTAGAACTGCTCAAGAAAGCGCAGGTCGTTATCAAAGAACAGGCGCAGGTCATTAACCCCGTAGCGCAACATGGCCAGGCGCTCTACACCCATGCCGAAGGCGAAACCGGAATATTTTTCCGGGTCGATGCCCGAGAATTCAAATACCCTGGGGTGGACCATGCCGCAGCCGAGTATTTCAATCCAGCCGGTGTTACTGCACACCCGGCAACCATCGCCACCACAGTTCACGCACTGAATATCCACTTCAGCCGAGGGTTCGGTGAAGGGAAAGTAGGATGGCCGGAACCGCACCGCCAGGTCGTCCCGCTCGAAGAACACCCGCAGGAAATCCTCGATCAGGCCCTTGAGATCGGCAAAGCTGGAGTGCTCGTCCACCAGCAAGCCCTCTACCTGGTGAAACATGGGCGTATGGGTGAGGTCGGAATCGCAGCGATACACACGCCCGGGGCAGATTATCCGCAGCGGTGGTTCGCGGCTTTCCATAACCCGCACCTGTACTGGCGAGGTGTGGGTACGCAGCACGGTGTGTTCATCCACATAAAAGGTGTCGTGCATGGCCCGGGCGGGATGATGCTCGGGAATGTTGAGCGCGCCGAAGTTGTGGTAGTCGTCCTCGATCTCGGGACCTTCCACCACTTCGAACCCAATCGCGGTAAAGAAGTCTTCCATGCGTTCCATGGTGCGGGTAACCGGGTGAATTCCACCGGTTGTCTGGCCGCGCCCGGGCAGGGTGACATCGATGGTCTCGGCTGCCAGTTTCGCCTCGACTGCCGCGGCTTCCAGCGAGGATTTGCGGCTGCCGATGAGCTCCTGCAACTCCTGCTTGACCACGTTGATTTTGGCGCCGGCCGCGGGGCGCTCCTCCGCGGACAATTTACCGAGGCCCTTGAGCAGCGCGGTAAACTGCCCTTTTTTGCCGAGGTAGTCGACCCGCAGTTGCTCCAGCGTCGGGCCGTCTTCAGCCCTGGAGATAGCTGCTTTGGCCTCTGTGGCAAGTTGTTCGAGGTTTTCCATTTGTGTTCGTCTCGAGTGTGTAATTGGGCTATCTTTTGGTTCTGCGCTTTCCCCGCTACGGTTGACTGTAGTAGTGGAGCGGGACACGCTGCGAGCCTACATGGATGTACTTGCGGCGTGTCCAGTGAGGCACATACGTCTGCTGCGTGCGACGGGCAAAAGACCTGTAGACCTCATCCAACCAAAAATAAAAAAAGGGAAAGAGCGCGCGCCCTTTCCCTTGATGTCTTACATGTCGCCAGCGAACCGCTGGGCGGCAATCCGCCGAAGCGGTGGGGTGAGCTTAAGCCAGAGCGGCCTTTGCTTGCTCCACAACTGCGCTAAACGCCGGCTTGTCATGCACTGCCAGGTCGGCCAACACGCGCCGGTCCAGGGAGATATCGGCCTTTTTCAGGCCATTGATCAAGCGGCTGTAGCTCAAACCATTGGCGCGGGACTGGGCATTGATACGCGTAATCCACAGCGCGCGAAACTGACGCTTGCGCTGACGGCGGTCACGGTATGCATACTGGCCAGCCTTGGTAACGGCTTGCTTGGCAACACGAAAAATACGGCTGCGGGCACCATAGTAACCCTTGGCCTGTTTCAAAATCTTCTTATGGCGGCGATGAGCCACCACACCACGTTTTACGCGAGGCATAGTCTGCTCCTATTCTCTTGATGGGTAACCGTCAGCACGCCCGCAACATGCGGTCTACAAGTACCTTGTCGCTCTTGTGGATCATTGAAGTCCCACGCAACTGGCGCTTTCGCTTGGTTGTCATCTTGGTCAGGATGTGACTTTTATGAGCGCTCTTGCGCTTATATCCGCCTGCAGTTTTCTTAAACCGCTTGGCGGCCCCGCTGTGAATTTTTGCTTTTGGCATAATCAAATACTCCGCATTCGAGTGTTAATAAATTGAAGACTCAAGGGCATTCACAGGCCACTAGTTCTTCTTCTTGGGTGCGATCACCATTGTGAGCTGACGGCCTTCCATTTTCGGGAATTGCTCGACAGCACCCAACTCGGCCAGATCAGCTTCTACTCGTTTGAGCAGCTCCATGCCGATTTCCTGGTGAGCCATTTCACGACCGCGAAAACGCAGCGTGACCTTGGCTTTATCGCCGCTTTCTAGGAAACGTACCAGGTTGCGTAGTTTTACCTGGTAATCCCCTTCCTCCGTCCCTGGACGAAACTTCATTTCTTTAATCTGGGTACGCTTCTGCTTCTTCTTCTGGGCAGACTTCTGTTTCTTGGACTCGAAAATATGCTTGCCGTAGTCCATGACCTTGCAGACCGGTGGATCGGAGTCTGCTATCAACACCAGGTCCATGGATGCCGCCTCGGCAGCCGCGAGCGCCTGGCTCAGCGGCACTATTCCAACCTGTTCACCTTCGGCTCCCACCAGACGTACTGGATCCGCCGTAATCTGATCATTAACGATCGCCTTTTTACCGGCGCCCTTGCCCATTTCTTTCTTAATACTAATTCTCCATTGAAATACGGCCGCGACGTTCCACGTCCTCGGTGATCAGCGTTGTAAACGCTGCGAGATCCATCGATCCCAGGTCTTCACCACGGCGGGTACGCACGGCCACAGTCCCGGATTCAACTTCTTTATCCCCCACCACTAGCAGGTACGGAATGCGCTGAATCGTGTGCTCGCGGATTTTAAAGCCGATCTTTTCATTTCTCAAGTCCGAGACGACCCGAAAGCCCTTGTTTTTTAAGGAATCTTCCACATTTCGGACATATTCGGACTGATTGTCGGTGATATTGAGCACCACGGCCTGGGTTGGTGCCAGCCAGGTGGGAAAAATACCCTCGTAGTGTTCGATCAAAATACCGATAAATCGCTCAAAGGAACCGAGGATCGCCCGGTGCAGCATCACGGGCACCTGGCGGCTGCCATCTTCGGCCACATACTGGGCCCCGAGGCGCCCCGGCATCGAAAAATCGACCTGGATTGTGCCCAACTGCCACACCCGGCCGATGCAGTCCTTGAGGGAGAACTCGATCTTGGGGCCATAAAAGGCGCCCTCCCCCGGCAGTTCCTGCCAGGGCAGGTTCTGGGCATCCAGCGCATCAGCCAATGCCTTCTCGGCGCGGTCCCAATCCTCATCGGTGCCCACGCGTTGCTCCGGGCGTGTGGAAAGGCGGTAGATAACCTCGCTGAAGCCAAAATCCTCGTACACGGCGTGCAAAAAATCGATAAAGGTGGAGACTTCAGGCTGGATCTGCTCTTCGGTACAGAAAATATGCGCGTCGTCCTGCACGAAACCCCGCACTCGCATAATGCCGTGCAGTGAGCCCGAGGGTTCGTTGCGGTGACAGGAACCGAATTCGGCCAACCGCAGGGGCAGATCCCGGTAGGACTTCAGGCCCTGGTTGAACACCTGCACATGGCAGGGGCAGTTCATGGGCTTGACGGCGAACTCCCGGTCCTCGGTTTTGAGCATGAACATATCGTCGCCAAACTTGTCGGCGTGTCCGGAGCGTTGCCACAGTGACATATCCACCAACTGCGGGGTCTTTATCTCCTGGTAATCCTGGCGGCGCTGCGCTTTGCGCATATATTGCTCGATGGTCTGGTAGATGCTCCAGCCCGCCGGGTGCCAGAACACCATGCCCGGCGCCTCCTCCTGGGTATGAAACAGGTCCAGCTTCTTGCCGATCTTGCGGTGGTCGCGCTTCTCGGCCTCCTCTATTTGGGTGAGGTACTGTCGCAGTTGCTTCTTGTTCGACCAGGCGGTGCCATAGATGCGCTGCAACATCTCGTTTTTGGCATCACCGCGCCAGTAGGCGCCCGCCACCTTGGTCAGCTTGAATGCCTGCAATTTGCCTGTAGTGGGCACGTGCGGCCCGCGACACAGATCCATCCAGGCGCCCTGCCGGTAGAGGCTTATTTCCTCCCCCTCCGGTAGTTCCTCGATAATCTGTACCTTGTAGTTTTCGCCCATGTTGCGAAACATTTCGATTGCTTTTTCCCGGCTTACGACCAGGCGCTCTACCGGCAGATCCTGCTCGGCAAGCTCTTCCATGCGTTGTTCGATGCGGGCCAGGTCTTCCGGAGTGAAGCTGTGGCCGGTAGCGAAATCGTAGAAGAATCCATCTTCGATCACCGGGCCTATGGTGACCTGCACACCGGGAAATAATTCCTGCACCGCCATGGCCAGCAGGTGGGCGGTGGAGTGCCGAATGACCTCCAGGCCCGCGTCGTCGCGGTCGGTGATAATGGACAGGCTGGCATCGCCTTCGATGATGTGGGAGGTGTCCACCTCGCGGCCGTCGACAACCCCCGCGAGTGCGGCCTTGGCCAGGCCTGCGCCGATATCGGCGGCGACGTCGTGAACAGTAACCGGGTTGGGAAATGAACGCTGGCTGCCGTCCGGCAGGGTAATTACAGGCATGGGTTGTTCCTTTCGTCAGTGGTGACCGCTACCAAAGGCCACTTGAATTCATTCGTTTGGTTGATTTTGCTACTTTGCCGAAAAACAGCAGCTTCAGGCCGCCGCTCTACCGGAGCAGGCTATTGCCCGTTTTCGGGGGCGAAATAATGCCCGAACGCCACCGTAAAAGGAAGCCCCGCCCTCACGCAGAGCAGACGGCAAATGATTGAAACCGGGGAGCGCCGGCCGCATAAAGTGTCAGCGTAACGCGGGAGCCAAACCGCAAAAAGCCCACCGAAGTGGGCTCTGGCATCGACAGATACGATCTAGCCGCGCTTGCGTCTCGACCAGCCAAGACCGGCCAGGCCCAGGCCGAACAGCGCCAGGGTAGCAGGCACCGGGGCCTGCCCGATGGGATTGAATTCGTCCCGGTACTCCCACCGAATAATATCGTGATTACCCCAATCCGCACCGGTTCCCGAAGTAAACCCGACATAGGCGGTGTTCTGGCCGAGAATGGAAGCCAGATCCAGCGTCCTTGAGAGCATGGCTGCGGCGGGGCGTACTCCCGTCTGGTTTGCCCGCACCTCGAGATCCGTCCCGTCGTAATCGATCCAGACAGACCAGATCGACCCATCATCGAAGTTAGTTGCCACATCCAGCGTATTGGGTGAACCCGGCCCGTGGTTGACCGAGCCATTGATATCAATGCCGATATGGTTTGAGCTGGGGTCATTGTTCCCGGCATTACACCAGGTATCAAACTCCACGCCGACGCTGCTGCCAATACCGGCGTAGCCGATACCTTGCCCGGCGCCGCCAATACTGGATGACACCGACTGTGCGACGAACACGATACCATCGGCTCCGGCCTCCGTATTGCAGTCAAATATGCTGCCACCGGGACTGGTTATCCGAAAATTGAAAAAGGTGCTGAAAGTTGCGGCATTAATGGTATTGGTACTGAAAGCGCTTCCCGACTGACTGGTTGAGGCTCCGGTCAGGCGCAGTACCGGGTTGGCGTCGATGCCATTATTGACATTGGCCACCGTGTTGCCGTTCAGCGTCAATCCCGCTGCTGAAGAAAAGTCGTCGAAAATGACAATGGTTGAGTGAGCTGCGGTGGAAACTAAGCCCAATGCCGCTGCTGCCAGGGTTGTTTTCAGGAGATTCAAGTTCATCATGGCTTCCATACAAAAAATGAAGTTGTACCCCAGAACAAGCAAGGTACATGCCAGTCACATTAAGCCGTTGTTCCTGCTGAAAATTTTTGGGCACTGGGGTGGGCTGGCGGAAGCCCTAATCCGCAAGTGTAAAATAACCTGACACGGGTTCCGGTTACTCAACAGCCTGACCGGACCGGAAATGGCCTGGCCGTTGGCTATTTTTTAGCCTGCTTCACTTTGCGCTTTGGCTTCTTGGCACCGGTCGCCGCTCGTTTCCCGGACTTCGCCGGCGCAGCGCCCGAGCGCTTCGCCAGCCACTCCACCGACTCAGCCCACACCGCGTCCTGGGCCTTGCTGCCGATGATCACGCCCATGTGGCCGCCGGGCGCGAGGCGGAACTCTTTGTCCTTCGACGCCACGATATCCACGATCTGTTTCGCAATCTCGGCGGGCACCAGAATGTCAGTCTCCCCGGCAAAGGCGAGCAGGTTCGATTTGATCTTGTCCAGCTCCGCCAGTCTATCCCCGACCTCCACCTTGCCCTGCGCGAGCTGGTTCTCCCCTACCACCTTTACCGCCATGTCCTTGATCACGCCGCCGGGGTACAGCAGCATGTGATTGAGGTAGTCGGCCGTGGTGGAGTAGGACTTCACAAAGTCGCGGTCCGACAGCCGCGTTACCAGGTCCCAGTAGGTGGTGACGCTGCCCACCGGGTCGGTCATCTTGAACACCAGGGTGGTTGCCCAGGGCGGTAGTGCCAGGCGCGAGGGATCGAGGGCCTTGAGTCGCAGGTTCGTGTAATTGCTCACCAGTTGCGCCGCCCCGTTCAGGCCCTGCGCGGCACCCGCGACCCCCGCTATCACCCCGCGGCCACTTTCGAGGTCGATGGGGCTGGCGATGGTAACGATGTTGCGGATGGCGGGATCGAGCACCTGTCCCTGGTGCAACAGGCACAGCAGGCCACCCATACACCAGCCCATCATGGACAATTCGCGGCTGCCGGAATGTTCCCGGATCTTGTCCAGCGCGGTGCCCAGCATGGTGTAGGAATAGTCCTTGAGGTTCAGGTGCGCGTGTTCCTTTTTCGGCTTGCCCCAGTCCACCAGGTAGGTCTTGAAGCCATTCGCCGCCATAAAGCGCACCAGGCTGCGCTGGGGCATCAGGTCAAAGGTCTCGGTGGTGACGCCCAGTGGCGGAACCAGTACCAGCGGCACCGCGTGCTGCTTGCGCTGCACCGGCATAAAGCTGCCGTCCACCAGCTCAATCTCCTCTTCTTCCGGCAGGCCGTAATAGCGCACGGCCATGAGGTCGCCGTCGTGTACCAGTTCGAACCAGGTGCGCCCCGACTGTATCAGGGTATCCCGCTTGAACAGCCAGTCCGCGCCATTGGCGGCGCCTTTGGCCAGCCGCCGGTTGAGCGCCAGCCCCTGTTCGATCGCTATCTTCGCCAGGTTGTTCATGCCGCATCCTCCGCAGACTGCACCAGTTGCTCCAGGTCATCCAGGGCCCTGCCCACGTACACCGCCAGGCGCTGCAGGTGCGGCAGCGTATCGCGGGCCCCGGTAAAGCCGATATTCAGGGTACCGGCATAACTGACGCAGTCGATGCTCAGGGCCCCGTATTGCAGCAACTGGCTGATGGGGTAGATGGCGTCGAGGCGGGCCCCGTCGAAATACATCGGGCTGTCGGTACCCTGCACGTTGGAAATTTTCAGGTTGAACACGGGGGGCACGAAACGCCCTACCGCTGGCAACTGGCTGGCGAACATGGGGGCCGCGCGCAGCAACACGTAGGGCGTTACCGCCTCCTCGGGCAGCGAGTTGCGATCATCTCTTACGACTTTTATCGATTTCTTCACCGCCGCCAGGCGGGCCAGGGGGTCCCCGATATTGGTACCCAGTTCCACCCGGATGCCCGCCAGGGCATTGGCTGCGTTCTGGCTGCCGCGCTCGCGCAGTGAGACCGGTATCAGGCCCACGAGGGACTCATCCGGAAGCGCGTTGTACTCCTTGAAGAAGCGGCGCAGGGAGGTGGCGCAAAGATAGGTAAGTACTTCATTTACCGTACTGGAGGTGGCAGCGGCAATGCGCTCAATGCGGGCCTGCTCGAACTGCTGGGTGGCAAAACGCCGCTGCTGGTTGATGGCTCGATTGAGGGTCGAGCGGGGCACGCCGCGCGGCAGCAGGAAGCCGCGCGCCTTACTCGGCGACACCGAAGCGCGCAGCAGTCCCACGCCTGCGCGGCCGAGAGAGGCCAGCGATGCCAGCGCGCCACTCGATTCCTCCGGGTCATCAAGCGCCGCACCCGGCAGGGGTTGCGCCCACAGCGGCGGCATATTGCGTTGCCTCGCGCTGTCCGCGAGCATCGACAGGATCGTGGGCACGCTGTCCAGGAAACTGACCAGGGCGTGATGAATTTTTACATAGAAGGCGAAGCGGTCGCGCTCCAGGCCTTCGATCAGGTGGAACTCCCACAGCGGCCTGTTTCTGTCCAGGGCCGGACTGTGCAGGCGCGACACCATGACCCCGAGTTCGCGCTCGCCACCGGGCTCAGGCAATGCCGAGTGCTGAAAGTGATAACTGAGTTCGACATCCCGCGCTTCCACCATGCGCGGCACCATGCCCGTGAGCCCCTCCCCGGAAAGGCGCATGTTCCAGGGCTCGCTGCACACCTTGAACTCGCGCATCCTGGCGGCCATATTGCGCAGGTAGTCCGGGGCGGCATTGCGCGGCTTGTAGAAGATAGCCAACACCCCTACATGCATTGGCGTGTCCGCCGTTTCCAAAAAGAGCCAGGTGGCATCTACCGGTTTGAGTAGTGTGGTTTTCATTGTCGCCGTCCAGGTATCATTTTTCCGGCCCGGGATTATAGCAGGCCACTCGCGCCGCCGTGGCAGTTTCACATGCGCCGGGACAACATCTGGAACGCGGACTCCGGTCGGGCAGCGATTACGTAGCGCAGCGGACCATTGGCCCGCAGAGCATCAAACGGATAACAGGTCACCAGTAACAGGCGCTCCACCTCGGTATCACGCGCCAGCGACTGCCGGCTGCTATCCACCACCTCTATCGTCTCAACCCGGTACTCCCGCCAGCTCCTGTCGGGCAACTGTAACTGTATCTGCTCGCCGGGCAGCAGGTGCTGAAGGAACGCGAAATGGGTGTCGCGGTGGCCGCCGATCACCGCGAGACCCGCGCCCCCCAGCGCCGACGACGCGAGCGCATGCCCCGGGCCGAACGCCAGGGCATTGCCCGAGTCCCCCGCCAGCACCAGGCGCTCCAGCTTGCGGCCCGGCACGCGCAGGCGCGCCACGGGCCAGGTATCCGCCCAGGGCCAGGGCTTTACCGGCAGGCCGCCCCGTTCGAGAGACTCGGTCCAGGCCTGCTCGATCAGCACTGGCGCCAGCCAGGCCTTGGCCTTGATCAGGCCCGCCGCGGCCAGTTGCTGGCAAGCCGCCAGCAGCAACAGTGATCCCAGCCAACTCCGCCAGTGCTCATTCCTCGCTCGCGGGAACATGGTCCACCTCCGGCTGGCGCAGCACCCGCACAAGGGTCGCGGCAAACAGCAACAACATCCCGAACCAGGCCTTGGCAGGGCCGGTTGTAGCCGTGCGCGGATAGGCAAAGGTTTGCGGCGCCTGGCCGCGCGGGCGGGTATTGAGTACGGGCACTGTATCGGCGCGCGCGCCCTCGGGCAGGGAAACCACTTCCTCGACCGCGACAAAACTGGTGTAGGGGCTGAGCAGGCGGTGCCGCAATGCCAGGGGCAACACCTGCGCACGCACCGCATCGCCATCGCGACCCAGAACCAGGCCGTCAAGCAGGGAGGTGATTTTCTGTTGCGCCCACAGACTCGCTACACCGTCGTGGCGAGCCGCGGTCACCGGGTCAGCGCCGTCCGAAAGCTGGATCTGCTGGCGCCACGGCTGACCGGCGATGTCCGCGCTGACCACCACCTCCCCCGCCGGCGCCTCAGTACCAAAGCGCACAGCCACCAAGAGCGGCTGGCCAAGGTAGAGGTCCGGCAAGCGTTCCGGACAGGCCTCCACCGGCACGGGCCAGTTCACGTTGAGGTTGACCGCTGAGGATTCCGACAATTGCGCGAACAGCGCCGCCATTTTCGCGCCCACTTCCTCCAGCGCGCCAATATGGGTGTGGCTGCCGCGCCCGAAACGGGCTGCTTCGCGCATAAACCAGCTATTGGGAGCCGAGCCGATGCCGACGGTAAAAAGGCGGCTTTCACCGAGGCGCGCGCTGATCTCCTCGAACAGCGCCACTTCGTTGCCCACCGCGCCATCGGTGATAAAGATCACCTGGCGCAGCGGCAGCTGTTCCGCCATGCCGTCACCCTCGCGGGGCGGATCCAGCGCCGCGCGCAGGGCGGGCAACATCTCGGTACCGCCATCGGCCCGCAACAACCGCACAAACTCCCGCGCCTGCTGCACATGGTGACGGCTGGCGGGCATGGGCCTGCGATAGAGCGCCCGGTGGCTGGAATTGAATTCGATAATATTGAACCTGTCCTCGGGACGCAGCTCCAGCAGCGCCCGGGACAGGCTGTCCCGGGCCTGGGCGATAGCCACGCCACCCATGGAACCGGATGTATCCACGACGAAGATAATCTCACGCGGCGGCGCCGGCCCGGCCCGCTCCCTCGCCGGTGGCAGTACCATCAGCAGGCCGTAGTACTCCCCCGCGACCTGCTCAGTGAACAGTGCCGCCGTGGGGGACGCGCCGCTGACAGGCTGCCAGGTAAGCACGAAGTCACGGTCCATTTCGGTCACGCCATCGGCCAGCTGTATGTGGTAAACGCTGGCGCGACGGGCCAGGGCGATATCGTGGTAAGGGGCCTCTACCCGGGCCAGGGGCATGCCCATGTCCAGCCGCACACTGATCTCCAGCGGGTTCAGCGGCGCGCGCTCGTCGCCCTCCTGTGGAAACTGCAGCGGCGATACCGAGGCCGCGTCCGGCACCTGGTCGGTGGCCACTGCCCAACCGAGGCGTGGGTTTACCGCCAATGCCGGCGGCGGCTCCTGTTCCGGATTCTGTTCGAGCGGCCGGCCCGGCATATAGCGTGGCGTAATGGTTGTGGGAAAACGCAGCGAGAATACGCCGTTGGCGAAGGTCACCCGCTGCACGTATTCCAGCCGCACGATGATGCGCTCCCCGGCACCGATACCGGCGACGCGGTTGGTGAAGAGATTGGGGCGCTGCTGCTCCACGAGGCTGGCTTTTTTGCCGGCGGCTTTGGCGGCATCGTAGATTTTGAGCGCCTGGCTTTTTTCGCGGATCTGCCCAATGATGCGCCGCTCGCCAATCACCATTTCCATGGATCGCACGGCGGCATCGTCCGGCAGGGGGAAGGCGTAGACGCCCTCCACGGCGCTGCTGCTGTCATTGCGGAAGGACTGTTCCACCACTACCGTGGCGATCATACCGCTGATGGCGAAGCGCGCTTTGCTGGACTGCAGCAGGGCCGGAACGTAGTGCCCGGGCCGGTCGCCCTGCAGCAACATCTGGCCGCTCGCGAGGCTGGCCAGCGTGAGGTCCCCGCCCCCCTCCTGCGCCATCGCCCGTGCGGGTACGGCCGACAACACCAGCAACACCAGCGCGGTACCCAGCAGTGCCGGCAGCGCGCGAAACACCAGCCACAAGGGCAGGCCGCCCAGGCGCCCGGCATCCCGCATCAAATGGTAATACACACGATCATACTGTTTCATGGGATCCTCCCGGTTGTTTGACAACACCATTTAGCGGGACGGATCTGGCGAAAAAGCGCATCAATTGTGGCTTTCTGCGCAGCAATAATGGCGAATTGTGGCGGGAGCTTGTGGTGCGGGCCGTAATTTGGAAGTATGTGCGCCACCAGCCACAACCCGGTCAAGCGCGCCTCATGCCGCACACCATCGCCATCGTTGAAGACGAAGCCAGCATCGCGGCAAACTACCGCGACACGCTGCAGCGCCAGGGCTTCAGGGTAACCGTGTTCAGTGACCGCGCCTCCGCCAGCAGCGCTTTCAGCCGGCAGCTGCCCGATCTGGCGATTATCGACGTGGGACTCGGTGACGAGATCGAGGGCGGCTTCGAGCTGTGCCGCGACCTGCGCAGCCGCTGCCCCGAGTTACCCATCGTATTCCTGACCGCGCGCGATTCCGAGTTGGATATCATCTGTGGCCTGCGCCTCGGGGCCGACGACTACCTTACCAAGGACATCAGCCAGGCCCACATGCTGGCCCGCATTGTCGCGCTGTTGCGACGGGTGCAAGCGCTGCGCAGCCCGGTGCGGGAGGAGCACATGATCCAGCGTGGCGACCTCACCCTGAACCTCGAGCGCATGACATGCCAGTGGCAGGCCCAGCCGGTCGAGTTGACCGTCACGGAGTTCTGGATGGTGCACGCCCTCGCCCGACACCCCGGCCACGTCAAGAATCGGCAGCAGTTGATGGAATCCGCGAACGTGGTGCTCGATGACAACACCATTACCTCGCATATAAAACGCATCCGCCGCAAGTTCGAGGCGGTTGACGATGGCTTCGCCGCGATTGATACCGCCTATGGTGTCGGCTATCGCTGGTCGGGTGCCTAGCGAATGACCCTGCGCCGCCAGCTGATGCTGGTCAGCCTGCTGCTGCTGACGCTGCCCTGGGCGGGCTGCCAGTTTGTGCGCGAGATGGAAGGCGCCATGCGCCACGGGCAGGAACAGTCCCTGCACGCGACGGCCCAGGCGGTTGCCGCTGTGCTGGGACAGCAGGAGGAGTTGCTGTACCCCAACCCACTGCGGCGGGTGGCGCCCGCGGACAGGCAAAGCCCTATCTACGCGCACCCCGCCGACCAGATACTCATCGTCGACGGCTATGGCGACGGTTGGGAGGAGTTCCCCGTTGTGCAATTGCGCAATGACACGGGCAGCACTGCACTCGCCATGACCTACCAGGCGGCGACCCGCAACGGCATGCTGTACCTGATGTTGCGCGTGCAGGACTCGCAGGTGATTTTCCACAACCCGGGTTTGACGGCCGAACCCAACGGTGACCGCCTGGTTTTGCGCACCTGGCAGGGAGGCAGGCGCCAGGAATATATCATCGCTGCGGTCGCCCCGGGCAGCGTGAGGGCTATCCCGGTCGGCCCAGTGCAGCGCGGTCTCGATCCGGCGCGTATTCACGGATTCTGGCAGGACGCTGCGGGGGGCTACAGCATCGAGCTGGAAATACCGCTGGCATACACCGGTGGACGCCTCGGTTTTTATCTCGTCAACGTGGGCCGGCGCGCCGGTGGCCAGACCCAAACCCTGGGCAACGTCAGCCCGCTGGAAACGCTGGCGCCACCCTGGCTTATATACAGCCCCGACAGCCTGCAACAAACCCTGGCGCCCTTCGGCAACCAGGGCAGCCAGCTGCAGGTGGTGGACAAGGACAACTGGCTGGTCGCCGATGTCGCCGCCAACAGCGGCGCCAGGCGGGACAGCACGGAGACATTCTGGCTGCTGCGCCTGTTGTACCGCAGCATCCTGTCCCGGGGCGAACTTGAAACACCGCCAGCGGCGGCCGCGGGCAAAGTCGCGGGAGAGGAAGTCGTATCAGCGCTGTCCGGGATTGGCGGCAGCCATCGCTACCAGGACCCCAACTACGCAAGCCGGACGATCCTCGTCGCGGCGGTTCCCATTCGTTACGAGGGCGGCGTGATCGGGGCGGTGGTGGCGCGCCAGAGTGGCGAGGAGTACCTGTCCCTGACAGACCAGGCGTTCAGCCGGCTGGCGGGCTACAGTGTGCTGGCCCTGTGTGCGGGCGCACTCGGCCTGCTGGGCTATGCCAGCCTGCTGTCCTGGCGTATCGGCCGGCTGAGCCGGGCGGCGCGCCATGCCATCGCGGAGGATGGCGGCGGGCTGGCCGCATTCCCGCGCAGTGACGCCGCGGATGAGATCGGCGAACTGTCGCGCCACTATGCGGACCTGCTGGACCAACTGCGGGAGTATAACGACTACCTGCGCACCCTGAGTCGCAAACTGTCGCACGAGCTGCGTACGCCGATTGCGGTGATCCAGACCTCCCTTGAAAACCTTGAGCAATCCTCTGCCGGAGCAGACCGCACCGACATCTACGTGGCCCGCGCACGGGAGGGACTGGTGCGCCTCAACAGCATCCTCACCGCCATGAGCGAGGCCAATCGGCTGGAAGAAAGCATCCGCGGCAACAGCCCCCGGGAGCTGGACCTGGTGCCACTGTTGCGCGAAGTGTGCGAGGCCTACCGGAGTATTTACCCACTGCACACGCTGGTGTTCGAACTGCCTTCCGGCAGTGCCCCGATATCGGGTGTACCGGAGTTGATTGTGCAGGCACTGGATAAACTGCTGGAAAACGCGGCTTCTTTCTGCCCGCCCGGTGGCCGCATAGCATTGCGCCTGGCACAGGCCGACGGGGGCTGGACGCTGAGTGTGAGCAACGAGGGCCCACCACTGCCCGCCGAATTGCAGGAGCGCCTGTTCGACCCCATGGTCTCGGTCAGGCGTAGCGAATCAGGCGCGGTACACCTGGGACTGGGTCTTCATATCGTACGCCTGATCGTGGAGTTTCATCACGGCCGGGTGAACGCGGAAAACTTGCCAGGAGACCAGGGTGTATGCCTGGTCATTTACCTGCCCGGGGCAAGCGGAACGGCCTGACTCAGTCTTTCCCCTGGCGCAGCTTGCCCTTGCCTTTGTCACGCTCCAAAGGGGTCGGTTTGAGATCGGTAACCTCGTCCACCTTATCCCTGGCGCCGTCGGCAACATCTTCCCTGGTGTCCTTTGCCAGCTCGCCGGGGTCACAGTGGCCGCTGACACCAACAGTGGCTTCCAGAGCCGCGTTGCGGGCGGCCTTTTTGGAGTTGCAGTCAATAATATCCGGCTTGAGATCCGCCCATGCACTGCCAGCGCAGAGCGTCGCGACCAACAAAAAACCCAACTTGCAATTCATTTGTACTCCCTCTCTAAGTAACACTGGCCCGTTAAATCCGTTCGCTGCTGAACTGCTCGACTGTGTGGCATTCGAGCCGAGTGGCACTTGCTAAAGCCCCATACAAGCATACAGGCGTCGAAGCGAATATGGCTTGCCGGGACCGTGGAGCGCATGGATGCGCGATACGAGCCTACATGGAGGTATTCACGGCGAGTCCCGGCAAGCCATATTCGATTTGGCGCCGGTCTCCGGGCTTTGGTAAGTGCCATTCGCCATAGAGTCTACTCAAATAATCTCAGCTGACAAAGGCAAGATGCTTGATCTCGGCCAGCTGGTCCCGCAACGCCGCCGCCTGCTCGAACTCCAGGTTCTTGGCGTGCTGGTGCATCTCGCTCTCGAGCTGCTTGAGCTTGCGAGCGAGCGCCGCGGGAGACAGCTTGGCAATCTCGGTACTGTAGCTGAGTCTCTCCTCGGCCACTTTAGCCACCCGGGTTTTACCCTTGGTGGGCATGCGCCGCGCACCTTCCATGATGTCCTGTACCGACTTCACCACGCCCACCGGGGTAATGCCATGTTCCTCGTTATAGGCGATCTGCTTGTTGCGGCGGCGCTCCATTTCCGCCATGGCCCGCTCCATGGAGCCGGTCACCTTGTCGGCATAGAGGATCGCGCGGCCGTTCAGGTTACGGGCCGCCCTGCCGATAGTCTGGATCAGCGAGCGCTCCGAACGCAGGAAGCCCTCCTTGTCGGCGTCGAGGATGGCCACCAGTGATACCTCGGGCATGTCCAGTCCCTCCCGCAGCAGGTTGATACCCACCAGCACATCGAATTCCCCCAGGCGCAGATCGCGAATGATCTCCACCCGTTCCACGGTGTCTATATCGGAGTGCAGGTAACGCACCCGGATACCGTTGTCAGCCAGGTATTCGGTCAGGTCCTCGGACATCCGCTTGGTGAGGGTGGTGACCAGCACCCGCTCGCCGCGCTCCACCGTGGCGTGAATCTGCTTCAGGAGGTCGTCGACCTGGGTGATGGCCGGCCTCACTTCCAGCGGCGGATCTATCAAGCCCGTGGGCCGTACCACCTGCTCCACGATGCGCCCGGAATGCTCTTTTTCGTATACCCCCGGCGTGGCGGACACGAATACCGCCTGCGGTACCAGTAACTCCCACTCCTCGAAACGCAGGGGCCTGTTATCCAGCGCCGAGGGCAGGCGGAAGCCGAACTCCACCAGGGTTTCCTTGCGGGACCGGTCACCCTTGTACATGGCGCCAATCTGGGGGATGGTGGCGTGGGATTCATCGACGATCACCAGCGCATTCTTCGGCAGGTACTCGAACAGTGTCGGCGGCGGTTCGCCGGGCGCGCGCCCCGACAGGTAGCGCGAGTAGTTCTCGATGCCGGTGCAATACCCCAGCTCGCGCACCATCTCCATATCGTAGCGGGTGCGCTGTTCCAGCCGCTGCGCCTCCACCAGCTTGTTGTTCTCCTTGAGCTGCGCCACACGCTCGGCCAGCTCCTGCTCGATCTGCTCCACCGCTCCCATCATGACATCCCGCGAGGTCACATAGTGGCTTTTCGGAAAGATGGTTATCCGCGGCACTTTGGCCTCGACGACCCCGGTCAGGGGGTCGAACAGGCAGATACTGTCGATTTCTTCATCGAACAACTCCACGCGTACCGCGTCGCGCTCGGAATCCGCGGGGAAAATGTCGATCACATCCCCCCGCACCCGGTAGGTGCCGCGCTGGAAATCCACGTCGTTGCGGGTGTATTGCAGCTCCGCCAGCTGGCGCAGGATATGGCGCTGGTCAATGAATTCGCCACGGGACAGGTGAATGACCATCTTGAAATAGGAATCGGGGTCTCCCAGGCCGTAGATGGCGGACACCGTGGCCACCACCAGGCAATCTTCCCGCTCCAGCAGGGCCTTGGTGGCCGACAGCCGCATCTGCTCTATGTGCTCGTTTACCGACGAATCCTTCTCGATGTAGGTATCCGAAGACGGCACATAGGCCTCGGGTTGGTAGTAGTCGTAATAGGAGACAAAATACTCCACCGCGTTGTTGGGGAAGAACTCCTTGAACTCACCGTAGAGCTGCGCCGCCAGGGTCTTGTTGTGGGCCATGACGATGGTCGGCCGCTGCAGCTGCTCCACCACGTTGGCCATGGTGAAGGTTTTGCCCGAGCCGGTGACGCCGAGCAGGGTCTGCGACGCCAGCCCCGCACGAATGCCCTCCACCAGTTGCCGGATGGCCGTGGGCTGGTCGCCCGCGGGTTCAAAAGAAGACTCTACCTTGAATGGTCTGGACACTTAGCGCTATCGCCCGGTCTGAATGAACCGCCCATTATGGTTCACCCGGGGGCGAATTGCAGCCCGCGGCGCCCGATAATCCGGGGGGCCGGCGAGAGTGGTCGGGCTGACGCCCAAAGCCATGAATGTGGCGTTCACGGCAATGCGCCAGGCCGGCCGATCAGCGGATAATGCCCCTGTCGAAAACCGGACTGGAGTGAATCCATGAGCCTGAACCCCGAAGCCATCATCGCCGTTGCCGTTTACACGCTGCTCCACGCCTGCATCTATGCCTGGTCCCGGACCCGGAGGGTGCAAAACAGCTATCGCCTAGAAGCTGCTGGCGGCAACGCCAGCTGCGCACAACTGAACGCGCCCGCCACCACGACGGATGCGGGGGCCAACAACCACCATGGGCAGTGCCGCCGCGTCGCGTCGAGCATCCACCTGGCGCAAACACGCCAGCGCATGGCGGCGAGGTTTGCACTGTCACTGGGTGTGCTCGTCATGGGCTGCGTAGTCATCGCCTCCCTGGCCAGCTGATTCGCCGGGAACTCTTGCGCGGGCCGCTCTGCCGCTAACCGCTCGTTTGCAGGACCGTGAAAAGTGGACATTCAGCGTTCTACCCGGGCGGTTCAGGCTTCTGTCGATAATGCTGAAATAGCTGTTGACCAGTCCCGTTCGCATCATTAATATACGCGACCTTCGGTTAACGCCATTCCGCCTTAGCTCAGTTGGTAGAGCAATTGACTGTTAATCAATGGGTCGCTGGTTCGAGCCCAGCAGGCGGAGCCATACAATGAGAAAGCCCTGAAGTCTCTGATTTCGGGGCTTTTTTATGCCCGCCTGAAAGCTGCCGTGACTCCCCGGGACCACTCACTGTCTGCGCCAACGAGATATTTCACAGTGCTTGTGCATACCCGGAAGTTTGACACCTCGGGGATGTAGAAATACCTATTCTTCCATTTACTGTTAGTATTATTATCAGCGGTACCCACCAATAATATTAAGGGAAAAGGAAAAATGAACACACCAAAACTAATTCCTCACTGTCTGGCTGGCCTCGCCTTGCTTACCGCATCCTCATTGAGCGTTGCGCAGGGCGCTACGAACGTGGTTGTCGGTCCTCTCGGTGCCTCCGTCTCCACCCCGGTTCCCACGCTGACAGACAATCTGCTGATTGTGCTGGGCCTGTTACTGGCGGTCGTGGCGGTCAGGGTACTGCGCAGTCAGCGCAGTGCGCAGAAGTTCCTCAGTATAGTACTGTTGGGCAGTGGCCTGCTTATTGGCGCCATCGGCGTGGACCGCAGCATCGCCAGCGTCCTCGGCGTGGTGGCGATGGGAGATGTATGCACGCAGGCTGGTCCCATTGACTACAACCCCAACGCCCCTATCAGCCTTCAAAACGGCTGTACCGTTGACATCGAGATCAAGAGTTTCTCATCCTCTGAATGCACGCTGGACACAGAGTCTGCCGCTTGCACAGTAGGGCAGGTGCTGGCCCCGGAAGCATCTTGTAACTCACTGCCCCAATGCGAGGTAGACGAAGCCTGATCTCCCTGCCCGGGGCCAATAGCCCCGGGTCTCATTTGGGCCCGATATAATGCCGCCACCGAAAAGGTATGGCCAGCAATCGGTCCAGGCGTGAATCCCGCGCAGTCCGCAAATACTCCAGTCCCAGTTCCATATCTGCCTGCTCCTCGTAGGGGCGGTCACTCGCGGTTTTGAACAGATAGTCGAACCAGGGCACCACACTGCCATAGTTGCTGTTGGTATAGCGCTGCTCAGAACAGTGGTGTAGGTGATGAAAATCGGGGGTCAGGATGAACCTGCGCAGCTGCCGATCCAGTGTTTCGGGCAAACGGACATTACTGTGACTGAACAGGACTACGGCTACTTCAAACAGTTTGTAGGCCATGGCTACCTCCACATTCACTCCCAGCAGCAGAAGCGGCGGAACCAGCAGCGGCAGACTGACCAGGGGTTCCAGCGGGTGGTGACGGTAGCTGGTGGAGACATCCACGTTGACATCCGAGTGGTGAATGGCATGAATCGGCCACAGCCAGGAAACCCGGTGAAATGCCACATGCACGCAGTAACTGAGCAGTTGGGATACCAGTAACAGCGCCAGGAATGATAGCGCGGGACCAGCTCCCAGGCGGGGTAACAGGCCTATCTCCCACACGGCTACCCGCTCCACAAAATAAAACACAAAGGCAGCAGAGACCACCGCGCTGAGGTACCAGGTCAGCATGGACAGGGAAAAATTATTCATCCAACGCCTGAACAGGTTCCGCTCCAGTTCACGCCGAGGCCATAGGCCTTCGAGTAACATCATCAAGGCGAAGGCGGACAGGGTGAACAGAAAGAGGAGGTTTGTCGGTATGGCACCCCCGGCGGTGATTTCATTGTCCATTTTGAGCGTGGCACCAATGCAAGGTGGTTTTGAGCGATACCGGTATTTGAGCGTTTGAACAGGGGCGGCGTGTCCGGTTGAATGTATTCGACGCTCCATTGGTCGGTTCTATGGATTCAACATCGACCCCATCGACCAGGCTACCTCGAAAGACGACTTCGCTTGCCATTTGCCCTACTCCCGAATGTGTGTTGCTTCGCCAGATACTAACAGGGTCTACTGTGGCAGAAACCAGAGCCAGACTCGAATTCTGCCATCACGCAACAGGATCAAACTCTAGAATCGACTCGAATACCGGCCGCCACTCTGGTGCGCACGCGACACATCGGGTTCGATATGCATCGACGAAGGGGAGCCATACAATGAGCCCTCTACTGTTCTCCCGGCTCGGTATAGCTGGAATCCCCGCGCGCAGCCGCGAGCCACCCTGCGGCCTGCTCGTAAAATCGTGACGATCGATAGGCCTCATCCTCCCTGAAAGCAGCCAGGACCTGTTCGAGAGTTTCCGTCGCGGCCGCGCGCACTTCCGCTTCATCGTGGGTCAGCAGTAGCGCCCGCGCGTGAGATATGCGCGCCACGCGGTTGTATATGGAGTCTTCGTCGCGAAACTTCGGAAATATCTCAACCGCCTCCTGCAGATATGGCAAGGCCTCCTCCTGCCGCTGCATATCCAGGAGCAGGCGCCCGACATTCAGCGCTTGCAATGCCACTGAGTCGCTACCCGGGCCGGAGACGCGGTAGCGCACAGCCAGGGATTCCAGGTAGTAGGCCAGCGCCTCCTCATCCCGCCCTTCCTCGCTGAGCAGATTGCCGTAATTGTTGAGGGCATGGCCCAGGTCGGCGATCACGCCGGCCTCGCCCCGGGCGCGCAGCCGTTCGATCGCCTCCAGATAGTAGCCCCTGGCGGCCTCCAGATCGCCCAGTCCATGATAGGCATAACCGAGATTGATCAGCGTGGCGACCCGGTCCGGTGCATCGGGGCTGAGCACCATCGCCCGCTCCTGATGCACAACCGAGTCCTCGAAGTTTCCGGCGTCGGCCAGCACCACCCCGAGGTCGTTATGGACGGTGGCCCGAAACTCGGGGTCGTGGCGCCCCGACAGGCGCGCAATAATCGATTGGTAACGACGAACTGACTCCGCCTCGTGTTCACGCTCATATTCCAGCCAGGCGATGTGCGCCTCGGTTCGCAACCGAAGCTCATCATCCTGTGCGGCGATACCTTCCAGCAGTTGCAGCGCTCGCAGCAGATTCTCCTCGCCTGCCTCCAATTGAAGAAGACTGACTTGCACGCCGCCGACGCTCTGTCGCAGGGACGCCTCCAGCAACGGTTGACCGGAGAATCGCGCGCCCAGCAGTTCGCTGGCCTGCGCAAGCACGTCGCGAACACGTTTGTCGGCACCCGCCTCGTAGGGGTCAGCCTCGGCCAGCACCTCCTGCATGAACTGGTTCATAGCCTGCGCCTGATCGCGCTGTCGCCGCGCCTCTTCCGCCTGCCACAGGGCGATGGTAAGGCCCACCGCAAGCGAAAGCATGACCGAAGCGGTAGCCGCCATGCCGCGCCAGTGCCGACGCAGGAATTTGCGACTGCGATAGGCCGCTGAGTCCGGGCGCGCTAGTATTGGGAGATTATTGCGAAAGCGCTCTATATCCTCGCGCAGTTCGGCGACTGAACGATAGCGGCGCGCCGGGTCCTTGTGCAGCGCCTTGGCCAGAATCATCTCCAGGTCACCGCGCAGTTCACGAACCAGTCGTGCCGGCGCGGATTGGCAGGCCTCAGCGTGATCTTCACGTGTAGCGGATCTTTCCAGGGCCAGGCTGGCGCGCGGGGGAACCTCTTCGCAAATTGTTTTCTCGATCTCCGCAGCCGACATGTCGCTGCGAATGTGGTAGGGCGGAACACCGCTCAGCAAACTGTAGAGCAACACGCCCAGGGCGTAGACATCCGTCGCCGTGCTGATGGCGCCGCCGGTGAGTTGTTCCGGCGCCGCGGTGGCCAGGCTAAAGCGTCGATCGATGGTCGCTTCGCAACGATTGCCGGCGCTGCCGAGCAGGTCGGCAATACCAAAATCAAGCACGCGCACATGGCCGGTACCGTCGACCATCACGTTGGAGGCCTTGATGTCCCGATGTGTGATCAGGTTTTCATGCAGGTAGGCGATCGCGTTCGCCAGCTGTTCGAACAGGTCCAGGCGCTGCGCGAGGGTCAGCCGGCGGTGATAGGCGTAACTATCGATGGTGAGACCCTCGATAAACTCCATCGCCAGCCACGGCAGGCCCTCGGCGGTCGTACCGCCATCGAGCAGGCGCGCGATATGCGGGTGTTCGACCCGGGCAAGGAGCTGGCGTTCACGCGTAAAGCGACTGATCAGTTCGTGGGTTTCCAGGCCGACATTGATCACCTTGAGGGCGCCGGACTGAATGAAATTTTCACCAATACGCGTGGCGCGAAAAACGCTGCCCATGCCACCGGTGTGGATCAGCGCATCGACGTGCCAGTGCCCTATCGTCGAGCCGATGAGGCCCGAACCAAGCATGCCGGGTAGCAGCGCGCCCGCTTCCGCCAGTGCGGGTATCTCGAGAAAGTCGCCCGCGGCGTCGTGCGCGTTGAGCAGCGATTCCAATTCCTCGCACAGGGCGTCGTCACCCGCCGTGGCGTGCTCGACAAACACGCGCCGCGCCTGCAAATCCCCGATCGCAGACGCCTGTTCGAGTAGATCGGCGAGCTGTTCAGAATCCATCGACCGTTTCGGCCACCCCGGTGAGCCGGCGGTACAGCCATGCTTTGGCCAGCAGCCAGTCGCGTTTGGCCGTCGCCGGGGAGACATCCAGATAGCTGGCGCTCTCTTCCACCGACAGGCCAATGAAATAACGCAACTCCACAAGGCGCGCCTGCCGGGGATAGAGTCCGGAAAGGGAGTCCAGGGCGGCATCAAGATCGAGGAGTTCCACGGCCCGTGACTCGGTCATGGCCTGGGGTGGTAGCAGAGAGTCAATGTCGGCATCCAGGGCGAAGGCCTCGCGGCGCTTGTCTCGTTTGTCCGCCAGGCGCCGGCGCGCGGCATCGAGAAGGATGCGCCGGACAACCGTCGCGGTTACCGCGAAAAAGTGTTGCCGGTTCTGCCAGTCGGTTCGCTGCGGCAACAGGCGAAGATAGGCTTCGTTGACAATGTCCGTGGCGTGCAGTGTGATGGCGCCAGCGTCGCCGTTGAGGCCGGAGCGGGCGATTTTGCGCAGCTCGTCGTAGATGAGCGGCAAAACTTCCGCCTCCGCCGCCCGGTCGCCGGAGGACCAGGCGCGAAGAAGAGCGGTAACATCTGCTGGATCCTGTCCCCCCTGGCTACCGCTCACCTGGCAATCACCTCAAGCATCCTTTGCTGTAAAGACCAATCCCACCCCGGCGCGGAACACTTTTGAACCGCCTCAAGCGATAGGGCCAAAAATATCCACGGGAAGCACGCTCACGTCCGCCCCGCCGCGAGTTGCTGGACGCCAGGGATATGTTTCAGGTCGACATCGGAATCCGCCCTGAAGCGGCATCACTCACAGGGATTAAGCAGCATTTTTATTGTAAATTCAATGAGCCATTGACGCCTGCGCAGTCCTCTAAAGAAAATTCGGTTTACCTAGGGCCTGGCCGCTCAACTGCCGGCTATTACAATAAATGCACCTCGAGCGGACTCGACGAACGCCTCCAACGCCTTGGGGGTATCTATCACCTTCAGCCTCACAACAAACTCCTCCTGCAAAATTTCCGCCGCTTCCCCATGCATCTCGTCAATGTAGGCGAGAATTGCGTTCGCAGGGTGTTTCGGGCTTTTGCCCTTTCCTGCCTTGACGAGAAAATCGAAAATATCCCCGCCACTTTCTATCCATTTATCGAAGAGCTTCTGTGTTCGACTACTGGCCGATCCACTCAACGCCGAGTCTGCCATATAGGGTTGGGAATACATCCTTGAGAAGCGATTACCGTACCCAAGCGTCACCGTCTCCACCACAAGGTTAACTACGAATATCTTGCCCATGACCCATGGAGATACATTATTCGCAGTCGTACCAAGCGCGTCCGTGAACTCCGACTGATAGACCCCAATCAGGGTGTTGACGGCGGATTTAACAGTGACAATCGAGAGAAATATCACGCCTCTTTGTGTCGCAGTCTGTGCAACCGACGCTACCAGCATCTTCTGCCCCGCCCATGCGAGTCCACCGCCTACAGCACCCCCGGCCGCGCCAAAACCCGCCGCTATGACCGCATTCGTGATCATCTCCGTTGGGCTGGCATTGCTCAGGTAATCCGAAACGAGGGAAATTGTAACGTTTATGATCGCCCCGACAGCCATCTGCCCCTTCAGAGTGAAGGATTCCATGCCCGACGGATCGGTGTACATTATCGGATTGGCGTTGGCGTACAGGTAGCGATGCAGCGACACGGGATCCTCTGCGGTACCGCTGAATGGGTCACGACTGACAAAACGGCCAATGGTTGGGTCGTAAAACCGCGCCCGCAGGTAGATGAGCCCTTCCGGATTCTGCTGTGACTCGCCCGCAAATCCGTAGGGATTGTCGGCAACGCCGGTGCGATTGCGCACTCTGCCGAAGGCCTCGTAATCGTAGCTGTCGCTAACAACGCCGACTTCATCCGTCAGCAGGCGCGTATTGCCGCCAGCGTCAAAGTGGTAGAACCTGTCGTTCGCGCCATCGTCAGCGGAAATCAGGCGATCGCCCCAGTGGTACTCGGCCAACTGGGACCCGCTACCGTCAAAGGCAACCAGCGTCTGGTCGTAGCCTGTGAGACTCGCCTCGTCGAGCAGGTAGTTCTGCTCGCTACCGTTGTGACTACGCTGGCGCCGCTTGCCGCTGGCATCGTAGCCATAGGTGACCGTCCCCATTGATGTGGTGACACGCAGCAGCTGACCTTCGACATCGTAATCGTAGCCGATTATTCCCTGCGGGCTATTGCGCGCTATAAGTCTTCCGTTGGCATCGTAAGCAAAGCTCAATGCGCCTGCCGAGAGTAACTTGTCCGCTGAATCGTAGGAAAACAGCGTCTGTGCCTGCCCGGATACTCGCTGGGTCAGCCTGTTGCCCACGGCATCGTAGGAGAACGTCTGCTCAAACACGACCACGTTGCTGGAATTGCGATGAGTTTCCAGCAACAGCCGGTCTGCGGAGTCGTAGTCATACGACACGGAATCGCCATTTGCATGATCCACACGCAGGCGACGACCGCCGGCATCCAGGGTGTAGTCGTAAGCCGCCAATAGCGATGCACCTTGCCGATGCTCTATGCGCGTCAGTTGATTGACATTGTCATACGTAAAGCCGCTGACAACCCCATTGGGATACGTCATTGAGGCGACGTTACCGACGGGGTCATAGGTATAACTTGTGATATCGCCATCAGGCTCCTGTACTGTGGCAAGACGATTCAGGGCATCGTAGCTGTACAAGGTGACGCGTTCCGGCTGGCCATTCAGTCGAGTCGAGATAGACGTGCGATTGCCCGAATCATCGTAGCCATATTGGACGGTGTGCCCGCCTTCAGAGCGAATCTCGATGACGCGCCCGCCGCTATCGTAACTGTATTCCACCGTGCCCCAGAGGTTGCTTGCCTCGCTGAGACGACCTGCGCCGTCATAGCTGAATGACTCGCTTGCCTCCCCATTGAGATCATGGCCGGCCGGACGCCCGAATCCGTCGTAGGTGGAATCGACATATTTTCCGTCGGGGAGCGTCATCCGCGCTATCTGGCCCAGCGCGTTGTACTCATAGGCCTCAGTGCTGCCATCCGGGTAGCGCTTCCCCACCAGCCGATTGTTGGCATCATAGAGCATGCGCGTGCTGCGGCCTTTAGCATCGACCTGCTCTATGCGATTGTTATTTTCATCATATGCGAAAGTGCTTACTCCGCCATCGGTGTCGGTTACCGATACGAGATTATTGTTCTGGTCGTATCCGTACAGCTTGGTGCGGCCCAGACGATCCGTCTCAGCGATGACGTTTCCAATTTCATCGTAGGCGACGGTCTCGGTGGATCCATCCGGATACTCGGTTTCTACCAGGCGATCCAGCACATCATAGCGGTATCGGGTTGTGTTGCCGCGGGCATCCAGGCGTGCTGACAGGTTGCCAACAAGATCGTAGCTGAACTCCGTGCGATTACCAAGGGCGTCGGTAACCGCAGTATTACTGCCCGCCGGGTCATACTCATAGGAAGTGGTATTCCCGTTCGGGTCGGTGTCTGAGAGCACCCTTCCGACGGCGTCGTAAGTGGTCTCGGCAACGCCACCCTCCCCCAGGCGAGTCTGGACCAGGCGACCCAGTGCATCGTACTTGAAGTTTGTCTCAAGACCACTGCCATCGACCTGCCGAATGCGATTACCGCGGGCATCATAGAAGAATTGGTTGACGCCGCCATCGGGTCCCGTAAAGCGGGTTATGCGTCCACTGGCGTCCAGCACCTGGGATGCGGCATTCCCCGCAGCGTCACTCACCGTGGCGATCTCACCCTGGGCGTCGAAAACAAAATTCTGATAGTTGCCCTCGGGCGCCGTGACTTTCTCAATCCAGCCGCGACGGTCAAGTTCCAGAGTATTGACCCCACCTCGTGCATCGGTTGTTGAAACAGGGATTCCGTTCGCATTGAGCTGGCTTGTGGAACGATTCCCCCTGGGGTCAATCGTTGCGACCGCGTAACCCTGGGCGTTTCTCTCATAGCGCCGGGTATTTCCTCGCGCATCCATGTCTGCGATGAGACTCCCGCTCGCGTCCCAGAAGCGTTGACTCTCCTGCTTACCAGCCGGGTTGGTAATGCGCTGTAGTCGCCCGCTTTCGTCGTACTCATATTTTGTCTGGCGACCAAGCGCATCGGTGCGTGTCAGCATGCGGTCACTGGCGTCGTAGCTGTAAGTGGTGGTAGCACCGACGGGGTCCGTAGCGCTCAGACGGTTGTCCCGGGAATCATAGGTAAAGGTTGTGGTTTCGCCTTCGGGATTGGTGACCGTAAGCGGATTTCCCCGCTCGTCAAAAGTGTTAACCGTTACACCCCCGAGAGGATCGGTGACACGAACCACGTTTCCATCATCGTCATAGTCATGAGCGGTGACGAAGCCGTCGGGGTCAGTGACCAGCTCTCTTCGCCCCGCCACATCGTGGCTGTAACGGATGGTGTTGCCAGCCGCATTGGTGGCGCTGATCAACCGGCCCTGTTCGTCATAATCATTGCGCACCACGTTTCGACCAAGCGGATCGGTAATGCGAACGATATTGTGGTTTGCGTCATAATCGAAGCGGGTGACGAAATCTTCCTGGTCGCTGTGCGCTCGCAGATTGCCGTTGGCATCATAGGAATAGGTCTGGGAAAATCCAGCCGCGTCTGTGATAGCGGTGATACGTCCTGCAGCATCACGACCGATATCCACAACAGTACCATTGGAATGGGTAATGCTGGTTGGCGTAAACGTCAGCACCTGCCCCGCCGGCGTTTCCGCGCGCTGGATACCATCGAGAATATCCAGGTCAAGCTTCGTGCCATCGGGTGCGGTGTAACGGAACAGCGTCGGATTGTAGACATCCCCATTACTGTCCAATCGCAGGCTCACCGGCCCCGGCTGGGGATCGAGGATGCTGATATTGTTCACCTCGAGACTCTCGAGAGTACCGCGCGTACCCGGCAGCGCTTCGAAACGGACCGATTGCGAGAAAGGAGGAAAAGGCACTATCGGTGAAACAGCGGGGCCGACCACCATCCTGAAGACCTCGACCCTGCCGTTGGGCATCTGGATGGCGGCAAGATGCGCATCTGTTTCTGCCAATCCGTAGGTCAGGCCACTCCTGAGCACCTGCCAGCCTGAGCCCAATTCACGATTCGTACGTATTTCCACGCTATCGACGCCGAGTTGCCAACCCACCCCGAAATCGCCCTGCCGCTTGTCACGGCTGTCGTAGCTGCGCACCACGGTGATGGGAATCCCGTTGAGTGGCAACTCCAGATCGACGTAGCGCAAAGAGAAATTGCCCACCTTGAATTGCGAATCGACTACCACCGTAGTGGTGTCTTCGCTCTCGTTACCACCGGCGTCGAGCACCCGCAGGCGGATATTGTAGAGACCATTCAACAGTGTGGTCGGATCAAACCGGCCGATGACCCCCGAGACCCGCTGGGAACTGCCTTCGGCAAACAGGACAAATTCGTCCTCGCCAGCGTATTGGTAGGCCAACTCCCAGCGCAGCAGGTTGTCGTCAGATGCGGTCCCCACGATATCTACCGGCGCAGCAACGGATGCTCCGCTGGCCGGTGTGTCGATGCGCGCAATCGGTGCCAGTTCATCGTCTGCCCGGTCAATCACCGTAATTGACGACGTTCCCGTGACGCCGGCAAAACGGGCTTCCGCTGTATACGCACCAGCTGCGCCCTCCAGGAATGTTGGACCCCTGGTCCAGTTGGCCACTGAGCTGAGATTCTGGGCCGAGCCGTCCTCGAAGATACCCATGGCCTTGATGGGAACCGGTTGATTCGTCAGCACTCGCTTAGCAGCCGGGTCCAGCTCTATCGCAACCAACCGTTTGCTACCGTCTATACCGTCGCAGTCCTGATCAATTCCGTCGTCGTTTATATCGACAGCACCAGGGAAACGCGCGCGGTCGGCATCGTCACAATCGCCCTCATTTTCACTGAAGCCGTCGCCGTCATCGTCACGATCGAATGCACCGGGCCCGCTGGAAACGTAAAGCGCAACCCGGTCGCTGATAGCAACCACAGCTCCGGCCGAGGGGCGCTGTTCGTATACTTCGCCCGCTGGCAACGTGGAATGGCTGATCAGATACACGGAACCTTTCTGAAGGCCAGCCGCAACCAGTGCCGCTTCAGCATCGACCTCGGTGCTGCCCACCACATTGGGTACGCGCACGGGATCACCAACGCTCAAAGTGAATATCTGCGCCGTGCTAAAACCCAGGGTGTCATTGGCGACGATCGATACAGGGTAGTCGCCATGACTCTCCGGGTACCAGTTGAGCGCGCCGGTTGCGGTATCGATGGTCATCCCTGCCGGGCCGGCAATCAGTTCGAAGCTCACCAGGTCGCCGGGGTCGATGTCGACCACCAGGGGTTCGTAGCGGTACGCTATACCGCGCGTTGCTCCCCGGTCCGGTTCGCTGAGAAAGAATGGCGGATTACCGACCGGCCGAATTTCAATATTCACCGTCGCGATAGCGGAATCGAATTCGCCGTCATTGGCCACATAGGTGAAGCTGTCGTGCTCGGGAGCGAGCGGATCGATGTCCGGTTGGATCATGTGCCAGCCGTTGCGGCCGGGTTGCAGCCAGTGCGGCGCGATACTCGTCGGCAAACTCCCGTCCACGTTGATCCAGGTGGGGTGACTGTTGGTGCCAGAGCGAATTGGCCGCGCTGGCGGGAAAGGTTCCCCGGGCAGGTTATCCCAGATCTGCACCGTGTCAGCACCATACTCGGTAACCATGTTGGTGATGATTTCCGCGGAGCCATCGCCGTCGACGTCTGCTACCGTCAGTGCCTCGTCGTAGTAGCTGCCGGAGTTACCCGCCTTGAACGTGATTACCTCGCCGTCCTCGCCGTTTATGATATACAAGCCCGACGGCTGCAGATTACCTCTGGTGGCGGATTTGAACTGGATAATCTCGTCCAGTCCGTCATTATTGAAATCAAACGCCACCGGGGTTGATGAGGCTGACTCGTTATAATCTGCCACTATGAAGCCCGCTGCAGCCTGATCCCAGAGCGGTTCACCATCGCTATCAAAAGCGCGCAGGGTAAGGTTGCCGCCACCATCTGCCTGCAGCATGGTAGCGAATTCGGGGAAAGGATCACCGTCAAGTTCTGCCACCGTGATACCCGTGAAAGGAAATCCGAAGCCGCCGCCGCGATAAGCGCGCTGCCACTGTATGGCACCGTCGTGGGAGAAGAGGTAAATGTTCGAAGCATCTATGCCGAGAATTTCGGGGAATGCGTCGTTGTCAAAATTTGCAATGGCAACGTTTAGAAAGTCGCTGCCGCCATTAGCTATCGTTTGCTCCACAGGGAGTTCGAAAAGGAGATTACCCTCGTGATCCAGGACCAGCTGGTTCCAGATAATCTCGGTGTCGCCATCCATATCCAGGTCGACGATAGTTGGTGTCGCAGCGCGTTGAATGGAGCGGGTTATCCCGCCGATGTACTCCCACAAAATGCGACCGGAAAAACCATCGTAGGCAACAACGGCATTGCGGGTCGTGTTCTGTACAACGGTTCCGCCTGCCACATTGGTGAAACCCATAATCAGCTCGGGAAAGCCGTCACCGTTCAGATCGACGGGTACCGGGCTCGCATTCACATGGCCGCTGTTTGAAACAGTATCGAAGGAATCGGCCTCGGACAGACCGCCAGCGGGCCAGTTCGCCAGCTGCGATCCATCGAGATTGACCGCATAGAGCCGGTCGTCCTCTGCCCCGGCTTCGGCCAACTCCCTGTTGAAGCGAAAATACTGGCCGACCAACTCCAGTTCCGGATCGTCATCGAGATTGACCAGGGTTGTCACGGCACTATTGGAGGCGGCGCCAAGCGCTTCATTTATGGATGCGCCGGTCGAAGAGCAGTCACGTGGATCTACAACAAATACCTCGGTGAACAGCCTGTTACGGCCCCCTTCGACCAGCGCCACCAGTTCAACATCACCGTCACCGTCCACATCCGCCGCCGACATGGTGCCAGCGTAAACGCGCGGCGCCGTGCGGCACTTTTCCAACAGGCCAATATCGATGGACTCCACCTGTCGCGGCGTATAGCTGAAACTGCCGTTGGTACTGAAGCTGTCCAGGTTTCCGCGCCCGGGGCTGGACTGCTGTGTGGCCAGCAGCGCATCCGCGTTCGGGTCGTAATCGTTGGCAAGCACCCCCGAAGCTGCGTCGATGACCAGGGTCTCCCCGGCCCGGGCGATGTAAATGTCGTCGCGGGCACTCGGTGCACCATTCAAAGCGGTCACCGCTACACGGAAACTGGCAAAATCGGACTCACCCGCCCTGTCGGTCGCTTCAACGGCGACATCCCAGGAGCGCACCTGTCTCTCCTGTGGAATCCAGCGGATATCGCCGCTACTACTATCGATGGTCAGCCCGGGCGGGCTATCGAGAAGGCGAAAGGTCACGTTATCACCCGCATCGGCATCAGTGGCTGTCACCTGTACCGCAAGTTGGCCACCCACGGTCAGTGTTTGATTCCCCGGGACGCTAACCTTCGGCGGCACATTCGCCAAAGGCGCCACAGGCTCCGTATACACGGTGATAGTGAAAGCGGCCTCACTGGAACGCGCGGTGTCATCGGTCACTCGCACGGAAACGGCGTTGCCACCGATATCGTCACTTCCGGGCCTCCAGTTGAGGGTTCCCGCGGCCGACACGGATAGCCCCGCCGGCCCGCCCAGCAATTCCCAGCTCGCGGTAGACCCCGTATCGGGGTCCGCGGCAAAAAGATTCATTTCAAAAAGCCGGTCAGCGGGGATAGAACGATTGCCGGGATTCAGAATGATGGGGGACGTTTCTCCCGACACAAAGGGTAATTGTGAGCACACCGTGTCCAGAACATTGATGGTATCGTCCCGATTGCAGTCACCGTCGCCCACCAGTTCGCCGCGCTCGAGGATGTGCTCGACGATCAGGCGCACGTCCTCGATATCGAGACGGCCATCGCCGTTGGCGTCACCGGGTATGCCCTGTGCCTCCGCCCCCGGAGACAGTAGCAGACAGCCCGCCGCCAGCAGCGGCAAGACGACCGTATGCAAGGGACGAGCCCAGGCCCGACGCGACAGCAGCACCAGCAGCAGGATCAACACGGCAATCGCCACGTTCGGCAAGGTGGGGATGGGTGCTGCATCCGTGGGCGCCGCTGCGGCTGTGATGGTTATGGTGCCCGCGGCCGCCGTTGCCGCCAGGATGGGATTGGCAGTCGCACTGGAAATCACAATGCCGTCCCAGGTAAGCGGAGTATCGCCTGCCGGCGCGTTGTCCCTGGCGGTAATGCTGAGCGCGGCCAGCGTGCCGGACAGCAGGGGGGCAACCGGCGAACTCGTGATCACAATGCGTTCGCGCCCGGGGCTGATCGCGCTGCTGGCCAGACTGTGATCGGAAGAAAGGGCCGTACCCGGGGTGACAGAGCTAATGACCACGCGCGAGGCGTCGTAGAGCACATCAAACTGCAGCGCAACGGCGCTACCGTCTGTAGTCAGTGTGGCGAAGACGCTGCCGCTATCACCGACTTCCAGCGTCGCATCGCCAATACCCAGGGACACCTGGGCACCTGCGACGCAGGGCCACAGGAACAGTACAAAAACAATGGTACAGGCGATTCGCATCAGGTGACCCTCACGGCTCCAGTTGATGAGGCCGCAAAAAGGCTCCTCTTTGCGTTACGCGGCCAATGTTCAGGAATTGGCTCAATTATTAGCCGCCGTTTTGTGATCCAGATCATGTTTTGTACATATGTGCGCAACGGCACCTGGGATATCGGCCCACCAGCCTCCCTGTCCGCGGCTATTTGGACAAAATTGATAGCTTGTAATAGCATGATCGAAAGTGCATCCCCGGGGCAAATCCCGGCGCCAGATTCACTACAAGAGACTGCTTGCAGTGAATAACAGGACTACACCATGCTCGCTTCCGGAATGTCGCGCCCGAAACTGATCGGCGTCGGCATGATCGCCCTGGCTCTGCTGGTGACATCACCTGGCCTGTGGGCGAGGACCGCAGCCGTTGAGGATGTGCGAACAATTGCCCGCCTCTATTCCGCCGCATTCGATCGGCAACCCAAAGTAAGCGGCCTCAATTTCTGGGTCGACGCATTTGAAGCTGACCTGTCGCTGGTCGCGATCGCAAGGAGGTTCGTCGACTCGCCTGAATTTGCTTCCCGCTACGGCGCACTTACTGACCGGAAATACGTTGAGCAGCTCTTTCTGAACGTGTTGGGACGGGCAGGGGAACAATCCGGCACCGCCTTTTGGGTTGAAAAACTGGCCGAGGGCGCTTCCAGGGCGCTGGTACTGACCAGGTTTGCCGACTCACCCGAGAATATCAGCAAGACTACCGCGTTATTCGCCGATATGAGGCTGGTGGGGGGGCAGTGGGTATTTGAACAGGGCGGTACCTTCAGCTTGCGCGGCCGCATGGTGGTGCCGGCCTTCGCAGCCGTCGATACCGACACCAACGACCCCGGCGCACCCTACCAGTCCAACGACTGGCCACACCTGGCCGTGGCCATACCCAACCCCGTGACACTCAGCGGCTACATCAATGAGCCCGGCACGGGTGCTCCCGGGCGCTCACAGGTACCCGGCGATCAAGACGATTACTTCGCCGTGGAACTGCTTGCCGGGCAGGTTATCACCATGCTGGTTTCCGACTTCGAGATTGCGGACTGCGATCTGTACCTGTTCGATGCCAATGGCAACTTTATTGACGCATCGGTGGGCATCGGCGAAATAGAAAGCCTGGTCGTGCCCGCAGACGGCATGTACCTGGTGAACCCCTATGCATTCCAGGGCGCCTCTAATTACCTGTTGATCATCGGCAATGTCAACATCGGCGGCGCAGCGGGCGGCCCGACTGTATCCAGTAGTTTTGTCCCGGGGCAGGCTGTGGTCCGGTATACGAGCAACGCGGCACTGAAGCGTGGACAGTCGGCTAAAGCGATGGTAGCAACAGACGGATTCAGTGTCCGCGCCGGAGTCGCTGACCGCGAGATGCTGCTGGAACTCGACCGGAGCGCGGTGTCGTCCAGGGCGGCGGGCGCGGCAAGTTCGCCAGCCTCGGGCAGCAAGTCGGATCTCATCCACGACCCGGTGGACCGTGAAAAGTGGGAAACCCTGATGAGCTTGAAGGCCTTGCGTCGCAATCCGATGGTCAGGCTCGCGGAACCCAATTACCTGGTGACGGCAGCGGCGGTACCGAATGACGAGTTCTACCCACTACAATGGCATTACCCGATGATGAACCTGCCTGCCGCCTGGGATCTCGAGACGGGAAATTCCAGTGTGGTGGTCGCGGTCATCGACACCGGAGTACTGCTCGGTCATCCCGACTTGCAGGGACAACTCGTACCGGGTTACGACTTTGTGAGCGGACCCGGCTCGGGTGACGGCGGCGGCATAGACAACAACCCCGACGATCCGGGGGACGGTGGCGCTTTGGGCGCGAGCTCATTCCACGGCACCCACGTCGCCGGGACGGTAGCTGCAAGAACCAACAATGGCCGCGGGGTGGCAGGTGTCGCCTGGGGGGCTCGCGTCATGCCCGTCAGGGTACTGGGAGTCGGTGGCGAAGGCAGCAATTACGATATCATCCAGGGGATACGCTGGGCAGCCGGACTGCCCAATGACTCGGGCACCTTGCCGGCGCGGCGGGCCGATGTCATCAACCTCAGCCTGAGCGGGCCAGTCTTCAGCGCCAGCGAACAGGACGCTATTACCGCCGCCAGAAGGGCTGGCGCCATAATCGTTGCCGCAGCCGGCAACGAGGCCAGCGCGGCACCCTCCTACCCCGCCTCATACGATGGCGTGATCTCCGTTAGCGCAGTGGATCTCGGGCGCAACCTTGCCAGTTATTCCAATTTTGGGCCCAGTGTCGACGTCGCCGCGCCTGGCGGCAATCCCGCGACAGACCTGAACGGCGACGGCTACCCGGACGGTGTATTGAGCACAGCAGCTGAAGACTCATCGGCCAGCCCTGCCTTTGGCTACTTTTTCCAGGTAGGCACGTCCATGGCCACTCCTCACGTCGCGGGAACCATCGCCCTGATGAAATCGGCCAATGCCGCGATTACGCCGCAGCAGGTTGACCAGCTATTGGCCACAGGCCAGCTGACCGACGATATCGGCAGCAACGGACCTGACCCTGAATTCGGTTATGGCCTGATCAATGCACGCAAGGCTGTACAGGCGGCTATTGACCTGGGTGCGAGTCCGGGCTCCCCCGGCAACCCCGTACTGGGGGTTACACCCGCTTCGCTGAACTTCTACGGGGACACGACATCCATCGAAATGACCGTACAGAATATGAACACCGGAAGGCTCCAGGTCACGGGTATTGTCACAGATCAGCAATGGATTGATGTAATCCCTGTTGAAGTCAACAGTGACGGCGTCGGCAGATACCTGGTTTCTGTAGACCGCAGCAGCCTTGCCGATGGCATCTATTCCGGCAGGCTCACTGTTCGGTCCAGCGTCAACAATGTGATTGTCACCATCGTCACCTCGGTCAATTCCAACACGCAGCGTAATAATATCGGCCATGTCTATGCACTGCTGCTGGATGCGGATACCAATACCGTGATCCAGCAACTCAGCCCGCAGCCTGTCAATGGCGCCTACCCGCTCAACTTCGAAAATGTGCCGAAAGGCAGGTACAATATTATCGCCGGCACCGACTCCGACAACGATAGCTTCATCTGCGATACGGGCGAAGCCTGCGGCGCCTATGTCACCATTGAAAAGCCGATTGATATTGAAGTATTCCAGGATCTGAACAACCTGGAATTCCCGGTAGGCTACAGTATTGCCCTGCCTTCGCGCAGCGCCGAGGATACAAAAAACAGCAAGCCAGGCCGGGGGATCTACCGCCTCGAGCAACAAACCACAACTGGCGTAGCACGCTGAAACCCTTTGCACGAACACATACCTGAGCCTCGGGAATTGCCCGCGCGGCCAGGACGGCAAGCGAAGACGGGTTCCGGGCGGCCGCGCTGGCGGCACACCCGAAATGGCGGTTGAATATCACAATCCGGGGAAGGATTCTGCTAGTCTAGCGAATCGCCGAATGACCCGTAATCTTGCAAACGAACTGGCTCTAACTACATGACCGAGAGAATCAAGACACTTCACGCAAGGGCGCCGAGACTATGCGCCGCCGGCCTACTCAGCCTGCTACTCACCGCATGTGGCGAACAGGCGGCGGACACCACCTGCAAAGCGGTCGGTGACAACAGACTGCAGGACACGCTGTTTTCCGCATTGAAAGTACCGCGTCCCCAGCGCCACTGGCAATCATCGGAACACTCCGCGGGAGGGTCCTTTACCTACGAAGCGACCGATGGCGTGTTGACCATTGAACAAATCGGCGTGGAGCCCTGGATGATTCTCACCCAGAGCCTTGACCCACGCTCACTGGCGGGAAAGGTGATTGAATTCAGCGCCGACATCAGATTCGAGCTGGGAACTCCCAAACAGGCTCACGGCCTGAAAACAGGTGGCGGCCTGCTGCTCACGGCAAGAAAGAACGGCAGGGTTGTGCTGAATTCCATCTTCGATCACGAGCCGAATATGGGTGTGCACGACTGGCAATCGATCCGTATCGTGGTGGAGATACCAGAGGAGATAGACTACCTCGAGGTCGGTTTTATGCACCAGGCCGGGGGCCTGATCCAGGTGCGCAACCCCGCAGTGCGCGAGTTGACCGGGACCTGTGAGCTGACGCTGCTGGGTCAGCCTTGAGTGCGGCCCGCTAGTCCGTGAATCCGCGCCAACTGACTCATCAAGAATTGATACCTTGCCGACGCAAACATCCCTAAATCGGGCTTGCCTGGCCCTGACGATTGCGGTGGTCGCGGCGTTTTCCGCCTACCTGCTGTATCCCGCCCTGTTCCTCGACAGGTCCCTGGTGCACGGCGACAACATGCACCACGGCTATGCGATGATGAAATTTCATCACGATGTCATACACAACGGTGTGTCACCGCTGTGGACCAATCTCATCTACGGCGGCCACGCCCTGTTCGCCGAAAGCCAGGCGGGGCTCAGCAATCCGGTGAATTACCTGGTCGCCTGGCTGCTGCCACCCGAGTTCGGCCACAATCTGATTCACTGGCTTGCCATGACGGCGTTCGGCATCGGTTGTTATGGCCTGGCCCGCAGCCTGGCCATCAGTCCCGTCGGTGCGCTGTATGCCGCGCTGGCGGCAGGATTCTCCAGCCTGGCAATCAACACCAACGCCAATATGGTCGTTATCGAGGCGATGGCCTGGTTGCCCTGGACACTGTGGGCGTTTGAATCCTGGCTCGGCAGACCGGATTTCCGGCGCGCCATCGTTTTTGGTTTGGCAACCGCCATGCTGGTCTTTTCAGGTTACCCTCACTTCCTGCACGGCGCGGTGATCTACATGCTGGCGAGCCTGTGCACCCTGTTCACCGGTGGCCCACTGCGGGAAACCATGCCCAAAACCCTGCAAACCCATTGGCGCAGTGGATTGCTGGCTGTATCGGTCTGTGTCGCCATCTCCTGCATACAATGGCTGCCGCTGCTGGAACTGGTGGGCCAGTCGCTTCGTCAGGAGGGCGTTGGCATCGCCTTCGATGGCACTACCGATCTCCTGCTCCGCGGCCTCCTCTACTCGACAGACAGCTCCGCGGCCACCAACAGCCTGAATACTGCCTATCTTCCGAATACCGGAAGCCTGGTGGTTTGCTTTTTTGCCTCCATATGCCTGTTTGTTCCGTCCAGTGCCCGGATAAAGGGCCACATTGTCGCGACAGTGCTGCTGCTGAACCTCGGCTTCGGCAACCTGTCGCCGGTGTACCGTTTTATCAGCAGCTACGGAATAATTCCGGGCATGGACAGCTTCCGCTCCATGTTCCCCTATTTCATCGTGTCCATAATCGGTGTGGCGATCCTGGCAGGGAATTCAGTGGACAGCCTCTACCGCATAAAACCAAACCCGCTTCTGGCCCCCAAGCGCGGCGCCTGGTTGCGCTGGACACTGGTTCTGGCGTTCTGGGCCGCGGTACTGTACCACTACCACACCGACGCAGCGCCCGTTACCAACTATGTAATTCTGGTGTCGAGCGTGTTCGCCCTGCTGGTCCTCGCCACATTCAAAAAGTTGCGCCTCTTTCCATTGTGCGCCTGCGCCCTGCTGGCGCTTGAGATCATCCTGCTCAAAGCCGTCCCCTTCGCCACCGTGGACAACGAGCTGCTGAGGCGGGAGCCCGCAGCGGTCGAGTACATTAAAAACCGGAAAGATGCTCCCGATTTCAAACACTACCAGCTCGGACTGGTACCGCTCACGTTTGCCAGCCCCTATTCCGAGGCGCTCACCAACGGAGCCGTCCAGGAATTGAACCACCTCGTGGCCTCCTCCAACCTGCTCTGGGGCGTGCCCTCTTTCAGCGGGGCCACGGCATTGAAATCTTTCCGCAAACCCATGGTTAATGACGTCGTGAACCTGGAAATCGAGGGCAGTGCCGACGACCGGCCAGGTTCGAGGCTGATGGATCTGCTCTCGGTCAAATGGATTTCAAAGGCTTGGCCAATAGCCGCAACCAGCGAGCACCTGGTGCCAGTCAAGGATGATGCCGGCAGGCTCATGCTCTGGGAAAATCCCCACGCTTTGCCCCGGGTACAAACCTATCAGCGGGCACAGTTTGTGGACAGCGCTGAACAGGCGCTCCAGGCCCTGCAGACGGAGACAACAAGGACCCTCTTTGTGGAGGCCGCGGCCGGGAACTTTCCGGATTACCTCCCCTCCGATGCGGATGGGGACGTCAGGTTGCGACGAATCAAGACTTCACCCACGCTGTATCGTTTTGTCTCGAATTCCAGCACGGGTTTCTGGCTGTTCCTTGCCGATACCTGGTATCCCGGCTGGCATGCTTCCGTTGATGACGAAGCCGTACCGGTTTACCCCGCGCAGGTACTGGGCAAAGCCATCTTCGTTCCGCCGGGGGAACACGGAATAAAAATCTATTTCCGCTCGGACAGTTTCCGGCTGGGCGCTCTGGTATCCGCGCTGACAGTACTGTGCCTGCTGCTGTATTGTGCACGCGCGATTTTCTTGCGGACAAAGCATCCATAGCACCGACCGGGTATACCCTGGCTCGCCGGGCCATCTACCCGGGATACAGGCGCAGCCAGCGGGGACTCGGCAGGAATTTACCCGGATGCAATCCCAGGCAATGCAGCCCGGCGCTTCGTGGCAAAACCCCGCCGGCAGAACGAAAAAAGCCCGCGGAATATCTCCCGCGGGCTTCTGTTAACGCCTGAACTGATCGGTTATTTGCAGTCAGTGCGACGCAATACAACGCGACGGTTCTGGGCGCGACCTTCTTCAGTATCGTTGCTGGCCACCGGATCGGCTTCGCCATATCCCTGGGTTGTAAAGCGACTACCCAGGTTCACGCCCTTGGACTCAAGATACTTGTAAACCGAGTCGGCACGACGCTTGGACAGGCCCATGTTATAGCTCTCAGAGCCGGTACTGTCGGTATAGCCGTCAATTTTCCCGCTTATAAAGCTGATTTTCGGGTTTTTGAGGATAGGCACAAGTGCATCGAGTTGAACCATGTCGTTGATGCTGAGTTCCGCGGAATCAAACGCGAACTCCAGGTTCAGCGAGTAATGGCAGTTACAACCCATAGACTCCACCTCGGTTCCCTTGGGGGTATCGGGGCACTGGTCTACGCTGTCGCATACGCCGTCGCCATCACCATCCGGGCACTGCTCGGGTTCGGGTGCCGGGACGGGCGCGGCCGCCACAGGAGCGGGCTTGTCGGCGCTCAGTCGGTAGGTCACACCGGCGGTAACAAGGTAAAAGTCATCAACCTCGTTATCATCGAAGCCTTCCGCTTCCACTCGGAAGCTGAAGCGACCCACGTTGTAGGCAATACCAGCGCCATAGGCGAGCTGCGTATCGGAGTCACTGTCTGATCCGAATTGACTGGCATTGACGTCATTCGTCAGTGCGATTCCACCGACCTTCGCGAACAGGTCAACTGGCCCCAGCGGCAAGCTGGCAACCACGAACGCATCCCAGCCATTGGCATCTACACGCAACTTGCTGCCGTTGACGTCCTTTCGAAAATCGCCAAAATCCACGTAGCCGGCCTCAACACCCAACCAGGGCAGGAAGTTATAGCCGAGATACGCCTTCCAGGCAGTGTCTTCATCGCTGATTTTAAAGTCGTTGTTGCCTTTGTAATCAAGATCGTCACTGTCCTTGTCCATGTTGGCCTGACCTACGCCCGCGCCAAGATACAAACCGGGTTGCGCGGCATTGGCAACGCCAATCACCAGCGCCGGCGCCAGCACTGTGGCCAGCGCCAGATTTTTACTGAAATTCATTGTTTCTCTCCATGTAGTTTTGGTGCAAATCTTTCGTTTAACCGTGGTTCCCGGCCACCAATCCCCTGGTTGGCAGAAGCTCACGCGTACGAGCGGCGCAAGAATAAAACATGCCGCATATATCGACAAGCGTCCCGTGGGTGCCCGGGCTGCAATTCGAGTCTTACTGTTGAATTACAGCCTGGCTCATGAGCTGAACATGGGGCTGCACGCCTGGCAGACAGTCCATGTCATGATGGAACTGCCACCGGGGGAAACTGACGATATTGTCCCTGTCAGGGGTACACCGCTGCCCCACTGAGTATCATCATAATCGGAGCAGTCGCTGTTCAGGCATATACATATAAACGTCTGAGACCCCGATGGTTTCTCTCGTGCCGGTCATCGGACTCGCCAAACTAATATACACGTCTTGCGCCCCCGTTATATCTGCCAGAGACGGCACGAAATCGATTGTAACTGCACCCGAAAAATCGGGGAGTATGCTGGTCAGCGAAGCCGAAGACGCCGGAAAAGCGGCCCCGACGGCAGTGACATTCACATTGGTAAACGTGTTTGTCATGGCATCATAATCGAAGGGGCCTGTGACGGTGCCATCGCCGTTGTCCAGAACAACATCCACAGTCCCTGTTATGTAAGCGCCCGATCTAGCCAGACGTTTTCTGGTCCGATGACTCACGGGACCTTCACTAGCCTGATACCCGCTTAAAGTGTGTCAGTATTTCTTACACTCTGGCGTGCCTGTCAAAGGCGCATATATCAAAAATCAGTGAAAACATTTGCTTAGGGGTGGTTGGCACGTATTTTGCTTGGCATGCATTGACCTCGGCAGCAAGCCGTGGAGTTTTTCTTACTACAATTTTGGAGACATATCATGCTGAATTGGGGCAAAGTAAGTTTATCGCCACTGAAGCAGACTTTTGTGGCGTTACCATTCGCCGCTCTCCCGGTCCTCATTCCGTCGATGGCACATGCTGTGCCGGTGCCGGTTGATTTATCGGGTTGGATTGAGAACGGTTTTCAGGGGAACAACGGGGCTGGCACCTGGACCGTACAGCCCGGCAACGACTCGGTGCTGCAATCAACCAATGGCGATCCTACCGTCTTTTTCGAGCCGGGAAGTAATGCACAGGGCACGACCCTCAAAGGCACCATCAAGGTTAATACCTCTGGTGACGATGACTTCATAGGCTTTTTCCTGGGTTACCAGGACGGCGAACTGAACAGCAATAATGCTGATTTCTGGATGATCGACTGGAAACAGGGTGATCAATCCCCCGCTGTGGATGGGCTGGCATTGAGCCATGTCACTGGCGATATGACTGCTGCTCCTGCTAATGATTTTTGGCAGCACATCGGCACTGTGAACGAGGTACAGCGTGCCACCACTCTTGGTTCAACCGGGTGGGTTGATTTTCAGGAGTACGCCTTCGATCTGATCTTCACCAGCACACAGATCCAGGTCAAAGTGAATGGTGTTGTCGAACTCGACTACGCGGGTAATTTCAGCGATGGCGCGTTTGGCTTTTACAACTATTCCCAGTCGAATGTACTTTACGCGGGGATCACTGAAGAGGATCTACCCAACCCGTGTGACACAAACCCCCCGGGGACCGGGGGCTGTCCTCCGGTGGGACAAGTGCCGGTTCCCGGCACCCTTGGCCTGCTGGGTCTGGGTATCCTGGGCATAGGTCAGGTACGCCGCAAGCGCGCCTGATAACATGCGCCTTTAAAAACCCGGCACTAGCCGGGTTTTTTATACGTGCCATGATGGACGCTGTTCCGGTGCGCGCGGCCATCGGTGTTGCCCAGCAGACCATTGAAGACCAGGCTGGCATCTGGGAGGGACGCGGGAAGTAACCGGGAACCTTCGAGCGGTTCCCGGGGGAGATTCTACGATTACGATTACTTGCTTTTTCCCGGCGGCGCACAACCCAGGGTGGCGGCCGATTCCTGATTTTCCTCCAGCGCTCCAGCCAACAACAGCTCATTTGCCCCTTGCGTGGCTTTGGGCTCCTGGTCTGAACCAACGGCAACATTGGGCGTAGGTTCATTCATCTGTAACAGTTGCACATAGGTATCGGCGACATCGCTCGCCGGCAGTCCGTTAGCGAGAAGTGCCCGGGTTCCGTCGAGGACGAGGTTTAAAGTGGGATTGATTAAGCTGTTTCCGGTGACCGGGTCTACTGGTTCCAGCGCGATTGGATTAGTGCCTTCCGCCAGAGGCGTATTGATGGCGAAGGGATTAACAGTCGCGACGCGTATGCCGGTGTTGGCAGTGCGCATAAAACCACGGAGATTATTGGCATAGGCGAGCAAGGCGCGCTTACCGGAATAATAGGGAGACAGAAAGCTCTGGCCCAGGGCTTCGCCGATTTCCGTGCCACCCACACCATAAGCAGCGACGGAGGTAGTAAACATAATGCTACCACCGGCAGACATCGAACCCAGTAACGCGTTGGTAACACGCACATGCCCCCCGTACAGGGTATCCATAGCCAGGTCTACCTGGCTGTTAAAGTAGTCAACCAGGGTGGGGTCTATCGGCGTGGGCGTACCAAATACAAAGCGACCGGCGTTATTGATCAGTGCATCGATTGAGCCAGGATAATTCCCATGCGCTTGCAGGGCTGCTACGAACGCGGCGATCGATGCGGGCGAAGTAATATCCAGGTCCAGCAGTGGAAATGGCGAGCCCACCACCGCCCCCGCGTCACGGGACGTGCCGATAACTGATGCTCCAGCCGCCAGTAATGCTTCGCCGGTAGCACGCCCAATACCACGCGAAGCGCCGGTGATAACGATAAATTTGCCAGCTACAGAGACCTCGGGTTGGAAATCCGCCAGGGGGTAGAACTTTGGAAACATCTGCGTTTCCATCGGCGGCGGATTCTTCTTTGCTGCCTGTACCGGAATGGCAGATGCCAGACTGGCAGCAGCTATAACACCACCTGCGGCTAACAGGCGACGCCTGGATGAGTTGACTCTTGTATCGTCGAAAATGTTGTCTTTATTTATGGACATGTTGGCGCTCCGTTTTTCTTATTGATTAATATCAGAAGCGTCGCTTAGCGCGCCTCTCAGGTACTTGCCTTCTAAAAACTCGGGATATGGATACCCCATCCGCATTGAATGCAAGCGCTAATATCATCATTTGTGACAGACCGCACATTGAGGAGGCAATATCTGTGCCACGTTAATAAAATCAACAACTTAACTACAAGTAGCCTTTTCGTCATTGCCTATGTGTAAAATATCGTGACACGTGATCGCGATGGGAAACAATAAGAAACGCCGTCGATTTGAGATGCGATGCAATAGCCATGCTCGGGACTGTGAAGCTTGAGTCCAGCGTGGCGTCGATATCGATAGGGATACCTCCAGTGCCGCCAATGGCTGCGAGGTATCGCTGCGTTTCGTCGGCGTCTGCCCGGGGACTTAATCTGTACTAGGCTGTAGGTTCAAGCTGATTCAGGAGACGCCCTTGGACTTGGTGACGTTTTTAAACGAATACTGGAGTTACCTCACTATACCCGTTGTCAGCGCGCTGGTGGGTTATGGTACCAACTGGCTAGCCGTGAAGATGATGATGCACCCCCTGGAGTTCAAGGGCGTCGGGGTTTTCGGCTGGCAGGGCGTGGTGCCCGCCAATGCCCGGAAGATGGCCAATGTGGTGGTCGACCACAGTGTCAAACGCGTGCTCACCCAGCAGGAACTGATCAGCAGGATCGAGCCCGACAAACTGGTTGACGCGCTGAGCACCCGCATCGAACCTTTTGTCGAGGATATCGTTGACGAAGTAATGGCTGAGACTGCCAATTATGGCGTACCGCTTGGCAATTTCATCTGGGCCGCCGCGCCCGGTGGCATGAAGCAGATGGTCTATCGGTCGGTCAAAAAGAATCTGCCGGCAATTCTGACAAGAACCGTCGAAGATGTCAGGGATAACCTGGAGGATATGATAGACCTTAATGAGGTTATTGTAGACAAGTTGAGCAACAACAAGCAGATGCTGGTTGATATCTTCCTGACCGGCGCGAAGGAGGAGTTCAAGTTTATTGAGCGCAGCGGGCTGTACTTCGGTTTCCCGCTGGGGCTGCCCGTGATGGTTGCGTGGTACTACTACCCGAGTTGGTGGCTGCTACCCGCATTTGGCTTACTGGTCGGCTACATTACCAATGCACTGGCAATATACCTGATACAGAAACCGTTACACCCGGTGAAGATCGGACCGTTTACGGTACAGGGCCTGTTTATCAAGCGCCAGAAAGAGGTGTCGAGGTACTTCGGACAGGTCTTCGCCAATGACCTGATAACCGCGGAAGTCGTCATGGCCGAGGTTTTGAAGACCGAGAGCGCACTGGACCGGGTGCGAGACCTGATTCAGCGTGAGGTGAATCGTGCCATCGAAAACACCCAGGGCATCTTTAAACCGCTGACTGTTCTGTCGATGGGGCCCGCCGAGTACGCCAAGGTCGGTCACATCATCAGTGAGCGCGCCTTTCGGGAATTCCAGAATCCGGACAAGCGCTCACTGCGTTACCTGGACGAGGCATTCGATATTGAGGACACGGTGGCCGAGCGCGTGGGGGCATTGCCACCGGAGGAATTCTTCGAGTTATTGCATCCGGTTATCGCGGAAGATGAATGGAAGTTGATTGCTGTAGGCGCGCTCCTGGGATTGGGCGCGGGTTGGTGGCAGTGGGTGCTGTTGACCTGACCTACGAGCGATCCATGGCCGAGCTACGAACAACATAAATGGGGCGTCGGGAAGAAATCCGCTCACGCCCCCCAAATCTTTGACCCGACGATAGCGCGTATCGCCAAGTACGCGCAGCAACCCGGAAAATACATCCGGCCAGGACGGCTGACCTTTACTGTCGCTGTCGCAAACCCATGCACAATGCCAGCACGGAGGAGACGAATAACCAGGCAGCGCCCGGCAGGGGAATGATGGCGCCCGTGAGCGTTGCACCACTGGCCGCCGTTACTGCGATCGGACTGCTTGTGCCATCTGCCAGGCCGAACACGGGTCCAATATTTACAGTAGTGCTGTCACCGACCCCGAGTGCGACAACCATAAAGTCGATGGTCGCCAGCAAGAAACTTCCGGACTGCAGGGCATCGAGCTCCGGCGCGGTGAGAAAGCTCGCTTCCGCGAGGTTCAAAACTCCAGGAGCCACTTCGCCCAGGCCGATATCCAGGGCATCGAAAACGCCGAGGTTTCCAAGAGACTCGCCAAGACTGTATGAAATAAAGGCCAGGTTGGCGGGTTCGAAAGTGAGGATCAGGTCGAACGCCGAAAGCGAAGGAGCACCCATGTCCGCCAGTCCCGACACGACCAGGTCCAGCGATATGGTGGAACCCGGTGTCACATCGCTGGCAGTGGGCGCAAGGCTCAGTGTGGCGCCCCGGACGCCAGATGCCAGTGTGCAAAGGCTCAGGGTGATTGCGAGCAGGATGGATTTGCGTGTGACAGTTCTTCTTTCCAGTCTGTCCATCGTGGCCTTTTCCTCAAAAGTCGCTAAAAAGTAGCGCAGCGCAGGCGTGTACACTGGCGTATGCATGAGCGAACGTCGAAGATATCGATCCAGCCGTTGCCATTGGCGTCCAGTCGGTCTCCCATGAGGGCGGGCGAATTCCGCAACCGCGCCTGCCGAATGATGTCGTTGCGATCCACGTCGTCGTCGTTGTCAAAATCGCAGGGATAGACGCCGAATCCCGCTAGCAGGTATTGTTACCCTGCACAGCCCTGTGGTGCTGCGGCGGAGATAGTAATCGGCTGGGGTGTTGCCGCCTCGGGGATGGCGATAGCGGGTACGTTGGCCATGTCTGTTTCGCAGGGCAGGAGAGGGGTGTAGAAAACACTCTGGCCGGACTCATATTTCACGCTCAGTATGGGCTTGACGTGCACCGGACCGCTGCCCGGAGGCGTCGAGAAACTGACGCTGAAGTTAAACTGAATGTCCTCAAAGAGCACGCCGTCGGGCAACTCGGCGATGATGAACTGGGTGCCGGGTTCGGCGAACAGGTGTCTGTAGGTGTCGGCGGGTATCGACTTGAACCCGCTTAGTATAGCCAGGTCACCGGATGTGCCGTTACCGTCGTCATAGGTCCCGGTCACGTCGGTGGCGGATAATGGTACCTGCAGTATAAGCGGATCGATTATCACACCGAGAATGCCGAACTCGCTGATCAATTGTGCGCTGCTAACCGCCTCAACCGGTACGCCGTTCTCGTCGAAGAAAAAGTAGGTGCATTCGACGTTTGCACTGCCGAACCCGCCGTTAACACAGGTCGCGAGGATACTGTCGGTCTCGACCGTGGTGATCAAGCTGTCGCCCGCCTGGTAGGTGGCGCCGCTGATGGTTTGCAAAAAACAGCCGGGGGATACAAGCGCCAGGACGGTGATGAGAAGAATCGGCGCAACGCGACGTAAACTACTTGTGACCATATCTCCCTCCGTTTGGTTTAGCCTGCGAGCCAGCCGGTATCGCTTTTCCGGGAGTATTGGTCAAATATAGACCAATTCTGAGTACCTGCAAGGCGCGCGTATCGCAATGCATGCGCAGGAACCCGTGTTCGAGGCCACCGCAGTAGAGGTCAAACACAGTGTGGCCGTGAGCTTTGGCGGGGAACACTCAGCGGAGCCACCGTGCACGTTGGCAAACCGCGGCGAGCTGCCCGGCGCCATGATAAGCTTGCCATACCATCGCCACCAGCGGACTTGACTCCCGTGTACAAAAAGCTGGCCGGAAGCTTGGGCTCACTACCCTTTGCCGGATTCATATTTATCCTGTGGGCATTGGCGGGTCTCGCTTCCGCCGAAGCCACCGGCATCTCAAATCTGACACTCGCGCTCATCGTCAATGACAACGACCCGCAGAGTGTGGCGGTGGCAAAATACTATGCTGACGCGCGCCAGATACCACCGGCAAATGTTATTCACACCAGGTTTCGACACGAAAAACCGCGCTTGAGCGCGCAGGAGTTTTCCGAACTGGAGGACCAGGTCAAGCGCCAGTTGCCGGCGGGAATACAGGCCTACGCCCTTACCTGGACACTGCCCTACAAGGTCGAGTGCATGTCAATCAGCGCCGCCTTCGCCCTGGGGTTTGACCGGGCCTATTGCGCCAAAAGTTGCAAGCCCACGCGCCAAATTCCCTATTACAATTCGAACAGCGCCTATCCATTTCGCGATTTTGGCATCCGGCCCACCATGATGCTGGCCGGTGAGAATGAAGCGCAGGTGCGCAAATTGATAGACAGGGGCGTGGCGGCGGATTCCACCCGTCCCGGCGGTCGCGCCTATCTCCTGAGCACATCCAGCAAGGCCCGGAATGTGCGCTCCCCGACCTTCCCCTACATCGCCGAGCGCATGGGTTCGATACTGGACGTCGAGATCATCGAGGCGGACTTCATCGACGACCGGGACGACATACTGTTTTATTTTACGGGCGTCACCAGGGTCCAGAATCTCGCATCCAATACGTTCCTGCCCGGAGCAATAGGTGATCACCTCACCTCGACAGGCGGTGTGCTGTTCGGGACGCGCCAGATGAGCGCGCTCAGGTGGCTGGAAGCCGGCGCGACAGGTTCTTACGGCACCGTCACCGAACCCTGCAGCTTTCCCTCGAAGTTCCCCCACCCCGCCATCGTCATTCAAAAATATCTGGACGGTGACACGTTGATAGAGGCCTACTGGAAGAGCGTGGCCATGCCCGGGCAGGGAATCTTTATTGGTGAGCCGCTGGCCGCTCCCTTCAAAGGCTGCAGCATCGCCATGACCCGCGCCGGCGTATTCGAATTCGAGAACAGCGGTGGCGCCGGGCAGGCGCCGGAGTTGGGCCGCCGTTGCCGAAACCAGGTCGGGGGCAGCGCGAGGCCCTGACTGGCCATCGCTGCAAAAGAGCGCTTCAGTTCTGGTGTTTCTCTGCTATCCTAGGCGCGCTTTACAATCGCAAAAGAGTTCCGCGGGTGTAGTTCAATGGTAGAACGGCAGCTTCCCAAGCTGCATACGGGAGTTCGATTCTCCTCACCCGCTCCACTGCGACTTTCCAGGGACTTCCAGAAAAGACCGAGGAACGTCGCAAGTGATTGTCACGGTTCAGCTTTTTCACCATCGCTGAATCCAGTGACTTCCAGAGAAAACCACTGACGGCCGGTACAAAACGGTGCATCAAGTGGTACATCGGAAAGCGGAGCTTCCCGCTTCCGCTTTCTTGCTGGAGGAGCGCGGGATCGAACAGGACCATGCATCCAACTCGCTTCTTAGGAGTTGGGCTCATGCTCTCAGATCTCATGGTTCGCCAGGCCAAGACGACCGGCAAAAC